>NZ_CP029191.1:2682718-5365436 GCF_008642335.1 Streptomyces venezuelae
TCGCCTCCTCCGTCTTCGGCTTCGTCTGCGTGCTGCTCAGCTACTGGCGTCCGGACGACGTCTTCCCGTGGCTGCTCAACATGATCGGCGCGATGATCCTGATGGTCTGGATCTTCATCGCCGTATCGCAGCTCATCCTGCGCCGCAGGACCGAGCGCGAGGCGCCCGAGAAGCTCGTCATCCGGATGTGGGCGTTCCCGTTCCTGACCTGGGTGGCGCTGGCGGGCATGGCGTACATCTTCTACCTGATGACCGACCAGCCCGACACACGCAAGCAGCTGCTCGCCACGGGCGGCCTGACGCTGGCGCTCGCCGTCATCGGGATCGTGCGGCAGAAGATGGCCGAGAAGCGGGCGGCGGCCGTCTAGGCACGGCCCCGCACACGGAGCCCCGGACCACACGGTCCGGGGCTCCTTTTCTTTTGCGCCCGCGGACCTAGGACGAAGGGCTGATCAACTTCTCCCGGTAGCTGCTGCTAGCCTGCACTTGCGAAGAACTTGCAATAACTTGAGAACCACAGCAGAGCAGCAGTCGGAGGGCTCGGATCATGGCCATTTACACGCTTCCTGAACTTCCGTACGACTACGCGGCGCTCGAACCTGTCATCAACCCGCAGATCATCGAGCTGCACCACGACAAGCACCACGCGGCGTACGTGAAGGGCGCGAACGACACTCTTGAGCAGCTGGAGGAGGCGCGCGACAAGGAGACGTGGGGCGCCATCAACGGCCTGGAGAAGAACCTCGCGTTCCACCTCTCCGGGCACATCCTCCACAGCATCTACTGGCACAACATGAACAGCCCGAAGGACGGCGGCGGCGGCGAGCCGCTGGCCGCGGACGGCGTGGGCGACCTCGCCGACGCGATCACCGAGTCCTTCGGCTCCTTCGCCAAGTTCAAGGCCCAGCTGACCAAGGCGTCGGCGACGACGCAGGGCTCCGGCTGGGGCGTGCTCGCCTACGAGCCGCTCAGCAACCGCCTCATCGTCGAGCAGGTCTACGACCACCAGGGCAACGTCGGCCAGGGCTCGACGCCGATCCTGGTCTTCGACGCCTGGGAGCACGCCTTCTACCTGCAGTACAAGAACCAGAAGGTCGACTTCATCGAGGCCATGTGGCAGGTCGTCAACTGGCAGGACGTGGCCAAGCGTTACGCGGCCGCGAAGGAGCGGGTGAACAGCCTGCTGCTGGCTCCGTGAGCAGCTGACCCCGTGAAAGAACGTCCTGCCTCGTGATCGTCTTCTCAACCTTCGCCGAGGCGGGCGGATGAAGGAAAGGCCCCCGTGAGGACGTGACTCACGGGGGCCTTTCTGTGCTCGCCTGCGCGGCGTGCGTCAGTCGAAGATCGGGCCCTGCGTGCGGGTCCGCTTGATCTCGTAGAAGCCCGGGGTCGAGGCGACCAGCAGCGTGCCGTCCCAGAGCTTCGCCGCGGCCTCGCCCTTGGGGGCGGGCGTCACGACCGGGCCGAAGAAGGCGACCTGGGAGCCGTCGGCGCCGGGGACGGCGATGACCGGCGTGCCGACCTCCTGGCCGACCTTGTCGATGCCCTCCTTGTGGGAGGCGCGCAGCTCCGTGTCGTAGGCGTCCGAGTCCATGTAGTCGACGAGGTCGGCGGGCAGGCCCGCGTCCTCCAGGGCGCCGACGACCGCCTCGCGGGTCGGGCCCTCGCCGCGGTTGTGGAAACGGGTGCCGAGCGCGGTGTAGAGCTTGCCGAGGATCTCGTCGCCGTGCTTCTGCTGGGCGGCGATCACGACGCGGACGGGGCCCCAGGCCTTCGTCTCCAGCATCTCGCGGTATTCCTCGGGGAGATCGTCGAGCTTGTCCTCGTTCAGGACGGCCAGGCTCATCACGTGCCAGCGGACCTCGACGTCGCGGACCTTCTCGACCTCCAGCATCCAGCGGGACGTCATCCAGGCCCAGGGGCACAGCGGGTCGAACCAGAAGTCGACGGGGGTCTTGCTGCCGTTCTCGGACATGTCTCTCCCTAGGGAATCCGTTCGCATCTGGCCGGGAAAACGTCAGTGGCGCACCGGGGCATTCCCGGATGTCGGCCGCAGACGGCACATGCGAGGATCGTAGACATTCGTACGAGTCATGCGAGTCACAAGGGAGTGCCGCCCGTGCCCGGTGAGAATCTGTCCCGCGACGAGGCCCGCGAGAGGGCCGCGCTGCTCTCCGTCGACGGTTACGAGGTCTTCCTCGACCTGCGGTCGGCGGTCGGCGAGAGCGGTCAGGAGCCGCGCACGTTCCGCTCGGTCACCACGATCCGGTTCCGCAGCGCCGAGCCGGGCGCCGCGACCTTCGTGGACCTGATCGCGCCGAGCGTCACCGCGGTGTCGCTCAACGGCAAGGACCTGGACCCCTCCGAGGTCTTCGACGGCACCCGGATCGCGCTGGAGGACCTGGCCGAGGAGAACGAACTGGTGGTGGACGCCCAGTGTGCGTACAGCCGCACCGGTGAGGGCATGCACCGCTTCGTCGACCCGGAGGACGGCGAGGTCTACCTGTACACGCAGTACGAACCCGCGGACGCCCGCCGCGTCTTCGCCAACTTCGAGCAGCCCGACCTGAAGGCGCCCTACCGCTTCGCGGTCCAGGCCCCCGAGGGCTGGACGGCGTGGTCCAACGGCGCGGGCGAGCTGACCGACGGCGTGTGGAAGTTCGCCGAGACCAAGCCGATCTCGACGTACATCACGGCGGTCGTCGCGGGCCCGTATCACTACGTGACGGACTCCTACACGCGCGTGCTGGACGACGGCACCCGCCTGGAGATCCCGCTCGGCGCGATGTGCCGCAAGGGCCTCGCCCCGCACTTCGACGCCGACGACATCTTCCTCGTCACCAAGCAGGGCCTGGACTTCTTCCACGACAACTTCGACTATCCGTACCCGTTCGGGAAGTACGACCAGGCGTTCGTGCCGGAGTACAACCTCGGCGCGATGGAGAACCCGGGCATGGTGACCTTCCGCGAGGAGTTCATCTTCCGCGGCAAGGTGACCCAGGCGTCGTACGAGCGCCGGGCCAACGTCATCCTGCACGAGATGGCGCACATGTGGTTCGGCGACCTCGTCACCATGCGCTGGTGGGACGACCTGTGGCTCAAGGAGTCCTTCGCCGACTTCATGGGCTCCTTCTCGATGGTCGAGGCGACCCGCTTCACCAACGGCTGGATCACCTTCGCCAACAACCGCAAGGCGTGGGCCTACCGCGCCGACCAGCTGCCCTCCACCCACCCGGTCACGGCCGACATCCGCGACCTGGAGGACGCCAAGCTCAACTTCGACGGGATCACGTACGCGAAGGGGGCCTCGGTCCTCAAGCAGCTCGTCGCGTACGTGGGACGTGAGGCGTTCCTGGACGGCGCCCGGCGCTACTTCAAGCGGCACGCGTACGGGAACACGGTCCTCGGCGACCTGCTCTCGGTCCTGGAGGAGACCTCCGGGCGCGACATGGCGTCCTGGTCGCGTGCCTGGCTCCAGACGGCCGGCGTCAACTCGCTGACCCCGCAGGTCATCCTGAACGCGGAGGGCCGGATCACCGAGCTCTCCGTCCTCCAGGAGGCCGCCGAGTCCCACCCCGAGCTGCGCCCGCACCGCGTGGCCGTCGGCCTCTACCGCAGGTCGGCGGGTGGCGACCTGGAGCGGTACGCACGCGCGGAGGTCGACGTCGACGGGCCGCGCACGGTCGTGGCCGAGCTCGCCGGCGAGACGGCGCCCGAGCTCGTCCTGGTCAACGACGACGACCTGACGTACTGCAAGATCCGCTTCGACGAGAACTCCCTCGCCACGCTGCGGGACCACCTCGGCGACATCACCGACCCGCTGGCCCGCGCGCTGTGCTGGTCCGCGCTGTGGAGCCTCACGCGGGACGGGCTCATGCCCGCGCGGGACTTCATCGGCCTCGTGCTGCGCTTCGCCGGGCAGGAGAGCGACATCGGCGTCCTGCAGATGCTGCACGCGTGGACGAACTCCGCCCTCACGCACTACGCCGCGCCGGAGTGGCGCGAGGAGGGCGGCCGGGCGCTCGCCGAAGGCGCGCTGCGGGAGCTGCGGATCGCGGCGCCGGGCAGCCAGCACCAGCTGACGTGGGCGCGGTTCTTCGCCTCGGTCGCGTCGTCGGCGGCCGACCTCCAGCTGCTGCAGGGCTTCCTGGACGGCAACGCCAAGATCGACGGCCTCGAGGTCGACCAGGAGCTGCGCTGGGCGTTCCTGAGCCCGCTGGCCGCGCACGGCGCCGCCGACGAGGAGGCGCTCGCCGCCGAGCTGGCCAGGGACGACACCGCTTCCGGCAAGCGGCACCAGGTGCGGTGCCTGGCCGCGCGGCCCTCGGCGGCCGTCAAGGCACAGGCGTGGGCCGCCGTGGTGGAGTCCGACCAGCTGTCGAACGCGCTGGTCGAGGCGACGATCGCGGGGTTCGCGCAGCCGTCGCAGCGGGAGCTCGCCGCGCCGTACGTGTCGAAGTACTTCGCGTCGATCGAGCGGGTGTGGGCCGAGCGGTCCATCCAGATCGGCATGGACGTGGTGCGCGGCCTCTTCCCGCACCTCCAGGGCGACGCGGCGACGCTGGCGGCGGCCGACGAGTGGCTCACCGCGCACGAGTCGTCCGCGCCGGCCCTGCGCCGCCTGGTCCTGGAGGCACGCGACGACCTGGCCCGGTCCCTGCGGGCACAGGCGTGCGACGCAGGGGCGGCGATCTAGCTCGGAGTGAGGCACTGGCCTGTGCCGTCGTCGGTGGCGGCGCAGGTCAGAGAGTGTGCCGGGGGGCGTAGATCCTCGGCAGTCGAACGCCCGTGCTTTAGGGCGAGGTTGTCCTGGTTTGTCGACGGGCGTGTAACAGCGGTTAGCGGGGCGAGGGGGCGCGGGAACGACCGGGTCATGAACCACAACGCCCCGCTCTCCCCCCTCCCCCTCACGCACCTCGCCGACGTCCAGCCGCGCGTCATGAGCACGGCCCAGCTCGGCGCGCACGGTGTCTCCGCCGCGGACGCCGGCGCGCACTGCCGCCCGGGCGGACCCTGGCAGCAGCTCCTGCCCGGCGTCTGCCTGCTGCACCCCGGCCCGCCGACCAGCGAGGAGCGGCTGCACGGCGCGCTGCTGTACGCGGGCCGCCTGCCCGCACGCGAGGCCAGGGCCGTCCCCTCCCAGCCCCGCGCCGGTGAGCCGCACGCCGCGTACGCCGACGTGATGATCACGGGGCTCGCCGCCTTGGCCCTGCACCGTTTCTCGTCCGCTCCCCCACTGCTCTCCCTGGACCGCATCGACGTCCTGGTCCCCCGCACCCGGCGCCTGCGCTCGGTGGGCTTCGCACGGCTCGTGCGGGGCGCCGCACTGCCGACTCCCCAGCAGATCACGGGAGTTCCGGTCGCCCCGGTGCCCCGCGCGCTCGCCGACGCGGTGGCGCAGCTCGCCGACGCGGGCGCGGTGCGACGGCTGCTCACCGAGGCGGTGCGCGGCGGCCACTGCGAACCGTCGGCCGTCGTCAGGGAGTTGACCCAGGCCCGGCTGCTCTCCCGGCCCCATGTCGTGGACGCCGTCGACTCCCTGATCGCCGAGGGGCGGGCCATCGCCGAGGACCGGCTGTACCGCATGGTCGCCGAGCACGGTCTGCCCGACCCGATGTGGAACGTCGACCTGCGGCTGCCCGGCGGCCCGCACCTCGGCGGCGTCGACGCCTACTGGCCCGACCAGGCCGTGGCCGTGGAGCTGGACACGCGGGCGCCCCGGCACGGCCTGAAGCAGGAGGACGACGCGGTGTGGTCCGAGTACGTCCGCAAGCGCGAGCACCTGGAGCGCCTCGGCATCACCGTCGTCCACATCACCCCGCGCAAGCTCAGGGACTCACTGGAGCAGCAGGCCACCGTGGTGCGGACGGCACTGATGGCGTCGGCGGACCGCGACCCCGCGGCGTACGTCGTGGTGCTCCCGAGCTGAGAGCCTGAGGCCTCAGAGCCTGTCCTTGGACCCCTCGCCGCAGAACTCCGCGTCGAGCACCGGCCCCACCTCGCCCCCGGGCCCGTTGAAGTTGACGGCGAGCGCGTGGCGGCCGTCCGCCGTCGCCCCGGCGCCGGACGCCGAGCCGTGGATGTCGCCGCCGTGGCCCCAGACGACCGTGCCGCAGTCGGTCCTGAAGGGTTCCAGACCGAGTCCGTACCGCTGGCCCGGCCGGTCGTCGCCCTTGGGGACGGTGGTCTTCATCTCGGCGAGTTGCTTCGCGGGCAGGAGCCTGCCCCGCAGCAGCGCGGTGTAGAAGCGGTTCAGGTCGGCCGAGTCGGAGATCATCCCGCCGGCCGCGCCCGCCACGGACGGGTTCAGCTCGGTCACGTCGTGGTTCTCGGCGTCGGGCGCGTCGGAGAGCTTGCTGTACGCGCGTGAGCTGGGTGCGGGCAGGGTGGGGTCGGTGCCGGGGACCGAGGTGGCGTGCAGGCCGAGCGGCTTGATGATGCGCTGCCCGATCTCCTTCGCGTACGGCTTGCCGGTGATCCGCTCGATGAGCTTTCCGGCGATGACGTAGTTGGTGTTGGAGTACTTCCAGGCGGTGCCGGGTGCGAAGTCCGGCTTGTGGCGCATGGCGATGGCGATCTGCTGGTCCGGGGTCCAGGTGTCGTAGCGGTGGTCGAGGAACTCCTCGCTGAACACCTTGCGTTGGACCTCGTCGTCGGACGTCACGTCGTAGACGCCGCTGGTGTGGTTGAGGATCTGGCGGACGGTGATCCGGTCGCCGTCGTGGCCGTTCCCCTCGACGACGCCCGGCAGCCACGTGCCGATCGTGTCGTCCAGGTCGAGGCGGCCCTCGGCCTCCAGTTGGAGGAGCACGGTCGCGACGAACGTCTTGGTGATGCTGCCGACCCGGTAGTGGTCGTGGGCGCCGCGCGGGGTGTGCCGGGTGAGGTCGCCCGTGCCCGCGGCGGCGTTCCAGCGGCCGTGCCGGTCCCTGGCCTGGACGGTGACGCCGGGGGCGTCCTCGTTCAGGGCGGCCTTCATGGCGCGCAGGGTCGCGCGGTGCTGCCCTTCTCCGGTCGCCGGGGCCGCGTACGCCCCGGCCGTCACCGTCATCGCCGCCGTCACGGCGAGCGCGACCGTCACCCCTGCTCGTCTTCCGCGCACTGTCATGTCCTGCCCCTCCCGGCCCTGTGGTCCCGGACGTCGCCGTCCGGCTGTCGTCGGCCGGGGTGACCGGTGGGCCGGTGCGGAGGGTTGAGCGGACCGTCGGAGTTGAGCGCGATTCAGCCCTTTCGCAGCACGAGTTCCGTGTTCCGGTCGCCCGCGTCGCCGCCCAGCGCGGGCTTCGCGCCGGGCGCGTTGAAGGACAGCTCGCGGTACAGCGCGGCGAGACCGGTCTGGGAGAGGTCGGCGAAATCCGTGCGGTGCGGGGCGGCGGACTCGATGAGCGTGGTGAAGAGGGAAATCGTTCCGTCGTGGTTGTCGGTGAGCTCGACCACCCGCGCCAGCTGCGGGAAGTCGATGTGCGAGGCGGTGGAGACCTCCCAGAAGGCGCCGTCCGGGGTGCGGTGCGGCGTGATGGCGTTCTTGTGGCTGTGGCCGTTGACCCAGGCGAGGACGGAGCGGTACCTGCCGAGCAGCGAGACGATCTCGTCGCCGCCGTGCCGGGCCTCCCCGGGGCGCGCCGGGTCGTGGCGGAGGTTGCGCATGGTCCTGCTGGTGTGGTGGCTGAAGACGATGACGTACGACGGCCCGCCGTCGCGCCGCTCGTTGGCCTTCAGCTGCCGCTCCAGCCAGCGCAGTTGGGCGGTGCCCAGCGAGCCTTCGTAGTGGCCGCCGGGGTCGGTGCTGTCGAGGCTGATGCCGAGCACGTCGTCGCTGATGCGGAACGTGTAGTGCTGGGTGGCGGCGGCGAGGTTCTCCTGCGTGTAGCCGTGGCCGACGGGGCCGGGGCCGGTGTGGGCGGGGTCGAGGTGGGCCTGAAGGTACTCGGCGGGGGTGAAGGGGGCGCGGGACGCGTCGGGCGTGACGGACCGCATGCGCCGCTTCTCGCTCTGGAGGAGCTCCTTGAAGCGGGCGCCCTTGGGGTCGTGGCCCTTCTTGACGGCCTTCCAGAGGGCGGCTCCGCGCGTCTCGTCGAGGGACATCAGCTTCTTGCCGCCCGTGGCGAACTCGGTGAGGTACGGGTCGCGGGGCGCCCAGCAGCCGCCGGGCAGGGCGTCGTGGTTGCCGACGGTGGAGTACCAGGGCAGGGCGAGTCCGGGGCTGTTGACCTCGCGGATCGCGGCGTCGAGGAAGCCGTGCAGGTGCGGGAAGCCGAGGCGCTTGTCGCCGTCGCGCAGCGGGTCGTCCGGGTGCCAGTACAGCTTGAGGCCGCTGGCCTGCACGCCTTCGTAGCGCCGGGGGTCGCCGGTGTTGGGGGTGATGCGGCCGCCGCTCATCACCTTGAGGAACCAGTCGAGTTCGGCGCGGGAGTTGTTGTCGGTGTTGTCGCCGGTCGTGACGACGCAGTGCAGGGGAGCGCCGGTGGCGGGGGCGCCGCGCAGCGCGTTGACCCGTTCGACGAGGGCGACGGCGCCCGCGACGGACAGGGACTCGTGGGGGCGCCAGGCGCTCGCGGTCTGGGCGCGCAGATACTCGTAGCGCAGCGGGTTCTGCACGTCGACGAGGTGCAGGTCGGTGAATTGCACGAACGCGGCGAGCGCGGTCCTGCGCCCCTCGCGGCCCGGCTTCGCCGCCGCGAGGTCGCCGCGGACGACCCGCGGCCAGGCCGGGCCCTCGCCCAGCCGCCGGTAACCGGTGGTGCCGTGCGGGGCGGCGACGGTGTGCAGGGTGGTGCCGTTCTTGTACGGCGTGAGGGGCGCGGCGGGCGCCGGGCGGGAGCGCGGGACGGTGGCGCGGTCGGCGGGGGCGGCGTTCCCCGAACCGGCGCCGGGGCCCAGCGCGTAGCCGATCCCGGCGGAGAGGGTGACCGCTCCGGCGGCGGCGAGGAGGGCGCGGCGGTCGACGGCATCCGCGGCGGCCGTGGCGGTTGCGGTGGCGACAGAGCGTATGCGCGGCATGTACTGGATCGTTGGCAGCGGGGGTGGCGTGCGCGTGAACGAGACGGCAACGCGCAGCGCCGATCACCGTACGTGGATCATTCGGCACCCTGCGCGGTCACACACCCCTCCTCCGGCGGAGGGGAAGCGGTCACTCCGCGTTCACCTTTCGGGGAAGAGCGGGTGGCCGTCGGCCGGGCGGGTGCGCCAGAGTCGCAGGCCGATGTCGACGAGCCCGACGCGGTCGAGGTCCGGCACGGCGTCCAGCGGGTGCCAGGCGGCGAGGTCCGTGGACCCGTCGGTCTCGTGGCGCAGCGCGCCGCCGGTGACGCGTCCCTCGTACACGATCCGCAGTCCGTGGAAGTCGGCGACGGCGCCGAGCCTGCGCGGGTAGCGGCGGCGCAGGGAGTCGACGCCGAGGAGGGCGACGGGTTCGACGACGTATCCGGTCTCCTCGTCGGCCTCCCGGATCACCGTGTCGTAGGGGTCCTCGCCGTGGTCCATGCCGCCGCCTGGCAGCGTCCAGCGCTTGCTGCCGTCGCCGGCGACCCAGCGGGCGAGCAGCACCTGTCCGTCGCGTACGCATACGGCGTAGGCCGCCACCCGGAGTTCTTTGTGCACGGGTTGACGCTAGGGCCTGCCCGGCGGATCAGGGCGCAGGACGGTGGCATTCGCTTTGCGGTGCGGGTGAGCGGGGTCTGGTGCGTCCAGCTGCAAGGCGGAGGAGGGCGACAACGCGGAGCGTTGGCAACCGACGACAACGCCGCAGATGGGCGTGCCAGACCCCGCGACCGCGTCCTGATCCGCCGGGCAGGCCCTGGGGCGATTCACGCCTCCGGCGGGGCGCCCTCGGCTGCCATGTCCGCTTATACAGCTGCTTGTCCGCCATGGCGTATGGCGGAATTGCGTCACGCCCTGATCACAGCTCGGACAACTCTCCCCAAACAGCTGTCACTTGCGTAAGGCTGAGCGGTCATCCGGCCCCGGATTCCGGACCTTCCCGGAAACCGGACCGTGTCGACCCTCCTTCCCGTCTTTCACGTACAGGGATGCCGATGCCCAGATCCAGTTCCAGCGCCAGACGCGCGCCCCGTCTCGCGATAGCCGTCGGTCTCACCGCCGCGCTCTGCGCGACCGGGGCCGCCCCTCTCGCCTTCGCGGCGGACGAGACGCCCGTGCCCGCCCCCAAGTCCGCGGGCGGCAAGCTCGGGTCGGCCGACGCCGACCTGCTCGCCGACGCCAAGGCGGACGGCGAGAAGACCGTCACGATGATGGTCGCCACCGCGCCCGGCGCCACCGAACAGGTCGCCGACCAGCTCGACGGCGTCAAGGGCGGCTCGGTCGGCCGCACCTACGACAAGCTCGGCTACGTCCGCGCGACCGTGCCGACCGCCAAGGCCGACGCGGCGATCGAGTCCGCGGCGAAGCTGTCGTCCGTGCACGCCATCGACCTGCGGCACGAGATCGAGCTGGACGACCCGACGCCCGCCGCCGACCGCGCCAAGGGCGCGAAGGCCGGGGCGAAGGGCACGTACCCGGGCCCGGACAAGACGACCCCGGCGGACAACCCGTACAACCCGTCCGCCGAGACCGGTGCCGTCGACTTCGTGAAGAAGCACCGCAAGGCGGACGGCCGCGGCGTCACCATCGGCATCCTGGACTCCGGCGTCGACCTCGGTCACCCGGCCCTGAAGAAGACCACGACCGGCGAGCGCAAGATCACCGACTGGGTGACCGCGACCGACCCGATCGTGGACGCGGACGGCACCTGGCGCCGGATGACCAACCCGGTCACGGGCCCCGTCTTCACCTGGAACGGCGAGACGTGGAAGGCCCCGGCGGGCTCCTTCCAGGTCAACCGCTTCCTGGAGTCGGCCACCACCGGCGGCGACGCCAAGGGCGACATCAACCGGGACGGCGACACCACCGACAGCTGGGGCGTCCTGTACGACCCGGCCGCCGGCACGGTCCGCGTCGACCTGAACAACAACAAGGACTTCACCGACGACGAGCCGATGAAGCCGTACAAGGACGACCACCAGGTCGCCTACTTCGGCAAGGACGACCCGGCGACCGACGTCGTCGAGCGTGTCCCGTTCGTCGTCGAGATCCGCAAGGACGTGCCCACCGACCCGTACGGCGGCGACTGGGTCGGCAAGAAGGCCGACTTCGTCAACATCGGCGTCATCGAGTCCGAGCACGGCACGCACGTCGCGGGCATCACCGCGGCCAACGGCCTGTTCGGCGGCAAGATGAACGGCGCCGCCCCCGGCGCCAAGCTGGTCTCCTCGCGCGCCTGCACCTGGACCGGCGGCTGCACCAACGTCGCGCTCACCGAGGGCATGATCGACCTCGTCACCCAGCGCGGCGTCGACATCGTCAACATGTCGATCGGCGGCCTGCCGGCGCTCAACGACGGCAACAACGCGCGCGCCGAGCTCTACAAGCGCCTCATCGACACCTACGGCGTGCAGCTCGTGATCTCCGCGGGCAACAGCGGCCCCGGCGCCAACACCATCGGCGACCCCGGCCTGGCCGACAAGGTCATCTCGGTCGGCGCCGCCATCTCCAAGGAGACCTGGGCCGCCAACTACGGCTCCCAGGTGGAGCGTCCGTACGCGATGATGCCGTTCTCCTCGCGCGGCCCGCGTGAGGACGGCGGCTTCGCACCGATCCTCTCGGCGCCCGGCTCGGCCATCAACACCACGCAGACCTGGCTGCCGGGCGCCCCGGTCGCCGAGGCCGGCTATCAGCTCCCGGCCGGCTACTCGATGCTGCAGGGCACCTCGATGGCGTCCCCGCAGGCCGCGGGCGCCTCGGCGCTGCTGCTCTCCGCCGCCAAGCGCGAGAAGATCGACCTGACCCCGGCGAAGCTGCGCACCGCGCTGACCTCGACCGCGGACCGCATCCGCGGCGAGCAGGCGTACGCGCAGGGCACCGGCCTCATCGACGTCGTGGACGCCTGGGAGGCCATCGAGGACGGTGCGAAGGCCCACGAGTACACGGTGAAGGCCCCGGTCGACACCGCTCTGGAGCAGGAGCTGAAGAAGCCCGGCACCGGCATCTACGACCGTGAGGGCGGTCTGAAGACCGGCGAGAAGCGGACGTACGACGTCACGGTCACCCGCACCTCGGGCCCGGACCGCGGCGTCCGCCACGAGCTGGACCTGGTCAACAACCACGAGTCCACCTTCAAGCTGCTCGGCGACGACGAGATCACGCTGCCGCTGAACAAGCCGGTGACCGTCAAGGTCCAGGCGAAGGCCAAGTCGGCCGGTCTGCACAGCGCCGTCCTGACCGTCGACGACGAGCGCACCGAGGGCATCGACCAGCAGATCATGTCGACGGTCGTCGTCTCGGCGCCGCTCGCCAAGCCTTCGTACACCTTCTCGGCGTCCGACTCCACGCAGCGCAACACCCCGAAGTCGTACTTCGTGACGGTCCCCAAGGGCGCCAAGTCCCTTGAGGTCTCCCTCGGCGGCCTGAAGGACAAGAGCCAGACCCGCTTCATCGCGGTGCACCCGTACGGCGTCCCGGTCGACTCGACCTCGTCGATCGTCTGCTACCCGAACTACGAGAACCCGGCCAACACCTGCCGTCCGGACCTGCGCGCGTACGCGGAGCCGCAGGCCGGTGTCTGGGAGATCGAGGTCGAGTCGCGCCGTACGTCGCCGCTGCTCGACAACCCGTACAAGCTGAACGTCGCCGCGCTCGGTGTCGACTTCGACCCGGCCGTGCAGAAGCTGCCCGAGGCGAAGGTCGGCACGCCGGCGCCCGTCTCCTGGAAGGCCACGAACAACTTCGCGGCCGTCGACGGGAAGCTGAAGGGCGGCTCGCTCGGCTCGTCCAAGTCGGCCCGTCCCAGCATCAAGCAGGGTGAGAAGCAGACCACCGAGGTCGTCGTGCCCGCGGGTGCGGAGCGCCTCGACGTCGCCATCGGCTCACCCGCGGACATCGCCGCGGACCTGGACCTCGCCGTGAAGAAGGACGGCGTGGTCGTGGGCTCGTCGGCGGAGGGCGACTCGGAGGAGTCGGTCAGCCTGAAGAAGCCGGCCGCCGGTACGTACACGATCGAGGTGACGGGCTACTCGGTGCCGTCCGGCACGACCGCGTACGACTACCGCGACGTCTTCTTCTCGGGCGCGCTCGGCCAGGTCACCGTCGACGAGTCGAAGACGGTGAAGCTCGCCAACGGCGCGTCGGCGCAGGTCGACGCCAAGGTCGAGGCGAAGGCCCCGGCCGCGGAGGGCCGTGAGCTGTTCGGCGAGGTGTCCCTGCTGAACGCGGGCGGCACGGTCGCGGGCAGCGGCAGCGTGAAGGTGGAGAAGGTCACGCCGTAACGGACCGCCGCTTCCTTCGAGGCGCCGGACGGGCTCAGCGATGAGTCCGTCCGGCGCTTTTCCGTCTCCGGGTCCCGCTCCCGGTCAGCCGTCGCATTTGATCTTCTTCGAGGCGGGCAGGGCCTTGAGGATCATCGTGCGCAGTCGGTCGCGTTCCTGGCCGACGGCCCAGTTGGCGGGCTCCGCGGAACCCTCGTCGATGGTGATCAGGACGCGGTCGCCCTTCTTCAGGCGGGGGTCCACGTCATGGTCCATGGGGAAGGTGACCGTGGGTTTGCCGGAGCCGGGCTTCAGGTAGCGCGTGACGTCGACCGTGATCCGGTCCTGGAGTCCGCCCGGCACCGGGTCGACCGCCGTGACCGTGCCCTCCACGATGAGCCGTGAGCACGCCACGAACCCCTCGGCGCTCAGATCCGCGTCCGCGTTCCCCTCCGGCCTGCTCTTGGCGCCCGAGCCCGTGTCCGCCTTGTCCGCGTCGCCCGCCCCCTGCCCCGCGTCCACCGCGAGCCAGGCGAGCCCCCCGACCATGGCGGCGGCCACCGTGGCCGCGACCGCGCCGAGCGCGACCGTGAAGCGGTGGCGGGCCGCCCCGCGCGGGGGCCGGAGCGGCACCACCGGATCCGGCGCGACCCCGGCTCCGTCGGCGGCCAGCGCGTCGCCGACCTCCCCCAGCCGCTCCCGCAGCAGCGCCACGTCCGCCACGGCCGCCGCATGAGCCGCGGCGAAGGCCGGGTCGCGCAGTGCCTCGTCCGGCACAGGGTCGTCGGTGATCGCCGTCATCAGCGCGTCGAACTCCTGGTCCCGCACGTCACACCACCTCCCCTTCGTGCAGCCGCGCCCGCAGGAGCCGTACCGCCGTGTGCAGTCTGCTCTTGACCGTTCCCTCCGGAATGCCCAGTTCGTCCGCTATCGCGCGTACCGGAAGATCCGCGTAGAAGCGCAACACCACCACCTGCCGCTGCGCGTCCGGCAGCGCGCCGAGCCCCTCGGCGACCGCCAGCGAGGTGGCCCGCTTCTCCGCGCCGTCCTCGTCGGTCGCCTCGCGCCACAGCACCTGGAGCCGCTCCCCCAGCCGCTCCTGCCTGCGCCGCGCCCGGTGCCAGTCCATGGCCAGGTTGGAGGCGACGACGGCCGCCCACGCGGACACGTCACGCGGTGCCTCCCTGCCGTCCGCGGCCCGCTCCAGGAGCTTCAGCCTGACCTGCTGCACCCCGTCGGACAGGTCGGCGTGCGGCACCCCGCCCAGCGCGAGCACCGCACGGACCCGGTCCTCCTGGGCCGCGTCCAGCGGGTCCGCTCCCCCGGCGCCCGTCGGCGCGCGGCGCGCTTTCCTGCGCAGCAATGTGCCCCTCCCGTCCCCGCGTTTCCCCTACGACGCCCGGGGCGCCCGAAAGGTTCACGGCCGCGCCCGGCAAATGTGGCGTCCCGCACCTCGGACAATGGATTGGACAACGCGGCACTGGAGAGACGCATGATGGAGCCACCCCCCACAGACCGGCCGAGGTCACGAGGCCGCACGCACATATGGAGGAAGTCCCTGTGAAGGTCGGAATCGTCGGAGCCACCGGTCAGGTCGGCAAGGTCATGCGCAAGATCCTCGCCGAGCGTGAGTTCCCGGCCGACGAGCTGCGCCTCTTCGCCTCGGCCCGCAGCGCGGGCAAGGTCATCGACGGCGTGACGGTCGAGGACGCCTCCACGGCCGACTACACGGGCCTGGACATCGTCCTGTTCTCCGCGGGCGGCGCCACGTCCAAGGCCCTCGCCGAGAAGGTCGCCTCGCAGGGCGCCGTCGTGATCGACAACTCCTCCGCCTGGCGCCGGCACCCCGAGGTCCCCCTCGTGGTCTCCGAGGTCAACCCGCACGCGATCAAGGACCGCCCCAAGGGCATCATCGCGAACCCGAACTGCACGACGATGGCCGCGATGCCCGTCCTGAAGCCGCTGCACGCCGAGGCGGGCCTCGAAGCGCTCGTCGTCGCCACCTACCAGGCGGTCTCCGGCTCCGGTCTCGCCGGTGTCGAGGAGCTGTACCAGCAGGTCGCGAAGGTCGGCGAGGACGCCCCCAAGCTCACGCACGACGGTTCGGCGGTCGACTTCCCCGAGCCCGACAAGTACGTCGCGCCGATCGCGTACAACGTCCTGCCGATGGCGGGCTCCGTCGTCGACGACGGCCTGAACGAGACGGACGAGGAGCAGAAGCTCCGCCACGAGTCCCGCAAGATCCTGGAGATCCCCGGGCTGAAGGTCTCCGGCACCTGCGTGCGCGTCCCGGTCTTCACCGGCCACTCCCTCCAGGTCAACGCCCGTTTCGCGCGTCCGCTGAGCCCCGAGCGCGCCACCGAGCTCCTTGAGGCCGCCGAGGGCGTCGTCGTCACGGAGGTGCCCACGCCACTGGTCGCCGCCGGCAAGGACGACTCGTTCGTGGGCCGCATCCGCAAGGACGAGACGGTCGAGAACGGCCTGGCGTTCTTCATCTCCGACGACAACCTCCGCAAGGGCGCCGCGCTGAACGCCGTCCAGATCGCGGAGCTGGTCGCGGCGGAGCTCAAGGGCTAGTCGCTGTACGCACGCCCGACGGGGGCGGTCACCTTTCGCGGGTGGCCGCCTCCTTCGTGACCGTCCCCTTCGCGCACGCCACGGCCACCAGCGAGAGCCCCGCGAGGCCGCCGCCCAGCCAGAGCACGGCGCCGGCCCCGCGGCTGTCCGCGACCCTGCCGCCCGCGAAGGCGCCGAGCGCGATCGCCACGTTGAAGACGCCCGCGAAGAGCGCCGACGCCGCCTCGCGGGCGTGCGGCGCCGCGTCCATCACCCAGTTCTGCGCGGAGACCGAGACCCCTCCGTACGCCAGGCCCCACGCCACGAGCAGCGCCACCGACGCGGCGAGCGACGCGCCCGCGGGCACCATGAGCAGCACCACGGCGGCGAGCCCCGCGCAGATCGCGAGGAGCGCCCTGCGCGGGTCGCGGGCCGCGACGGCGCCGCCCGCGAAGTTGCCGACGATGCCGGCCGTCCCATAGGCGAGGAGGAGCCCGCTGATCAGGCCCGCGCCGATGCCGGGCACCCGCTCAAGGACCGGCCGGATGTACGTGTACGCGGCGAAGTGGCCGGTAACCAGGAGCGTGACGGCGAGGAGCCCGGCCCGCAGCCTGCCGATGCGCAGGAGCGCGGGGAACGCGCCGAGCCGGACGCCCTCATCCGCGGGGAGCCGGGGCAGCACGGTCGCGAGGAGCCCGGCGACGGCGAGGGCGAGCACGGCGAGGGCCGCGAACCCCCAGCGCCAGCCCGCCAGTTCGCCGAGGAGCGTGCCCGCGGGCACGCCGAGCACCGAGGCGACCGCGATCCCGCTGAATATGACCGCGGTGGCGCGGCCCGCGCCCTCCGCACGGACGAGCCGCACGCCGAGCCCGGCCGCGATGGCCCACACACCGCCGATGCAGACGCCGACCAGGACGCGCGCGACGAGCAGGACGGCGAAGGCGGGTGCGAGCGCGGAGACCACGTTGGCGACGGCGAGCAGCGCCATCAGCAGTGCGAGGACGGTGCGCCGGTCGGCGCGGCGCACGGCGACGGGCAGCAGCAGGGCGGCGAGCGCGGCGACGAGACCGGGGAGGGTGACGGCGAGGCCCGCGGTGCCGTGCGAGACGTGCAGGCCGGAGCCGAGGGAGGTGAGGAGTCCGACGGGCAGCATCTCCGTGGTGACGACGGAGAAGGTGGCGGCGGCGACGGCGAGGACGGCGAGACGGCCGCGCGGGGGCGGCAAGGCGACGGTGTGCGTGAGGGTTTGTGTGCTCTGTGACATGGCATCCACCCTGTGGGGGTGCCCGCCCGGGAACAACGCGGATGATCTCATCCTTGAATGAGCCGGACTCATCGATACGTGACGGTCCGGCGGACCTGGGCGATCAAGGAAGAGGGACCGCGCGCCATGAGCGGGAACGGGCTGGAGATCCGGGAGCTGGAGTGCTTCCTGGTGCTTGCCGAAGAGCTGCACTTCGGGCGGGCCGGCGAGCGGCTCTACATATCGCAGAGCCGTGTCAGCCAGTTGCTCGCCGCCCTGGAGCGGCGGATCGGCGCGCGCCTGCTGGAGCGTACGAGCCGACGGGTGTCCCTGACCACTCTCGGGGAGCGCTTCCTCGCCGAACTCCGGCCATCCTACGCCGAGTTGGCGTCGGTGGTGGCGCGGGCGAGGGACGCGGCGCGGGGCGTGGAGGGCACGCTGCGGATCGGGTTCCAGGGCACCGCGGACGACCGGCTGATGCGGGCCATCGAGGTGTTCCAGGAGCGCCATCCGGCCTGTGCGACGGAGATCGTGGAGATCCCCTTCGCCGATCCCTTCGGGGCGGTGCGGGAGGGCGACGTGGACGCGGGCATCGTGCTGCTGCCGGTCGCCGAGCCCGATCTGGTGCTCGGCCCGGTCTTCTCCAGCGAGCGGCAGACCGTCGCCGTGTCGGTGCGGCACGCGTTCGCTGGGCGTTCCTCGCTCACCGCCGCGGAGCTCTCCGACACGCCGCTGGTCGCGGCGGCAGGGCCCGCTCCGGCCTACTGGCGCGCGGCGCAGGCCCCTTCGGGTCCGCCCGCGCCCGAGGTCCGCACGCTCCAGGAGGGCCTGACGCTGGTGGCGGCGGACCGGGCGGCGATGCTGCTGTGCGGTCCCACGGCGGAGTACCACGGGCGCAAGGACGTCGTGTTCGTGCCGGTCGACGGGCTCCCGGACTCGGTGCTCGGGATGGTGTGGCGCGAGGGCGGGGAGACCGAGCGGGTACGGGAGTTCGCGCGGGCCGTCGCCGTGGCCGCGGCGGAGGGGTGACCGTCAGGTCGTGTCCCGCCGCCGCACCTCGAAGTGGAAGCAGCCGTACTCCACGGCCCTGACGTGCACGAGGGCGACCCGCGGGTCGGCGAAGGCCTCGTCGAAGGCGGCGTCGAAGCCCCGCTCCTCGTCCTCCGGGATCTCCAGGAGGCGGCCGCCGACGATGTGCCCCTCGGCGCTGTACCGGCGGACGGTGCGGAGCGCGCCCGGCCGCGAGAACGGGTAGCCGCTCCGCCCCTGAGAAGGGCCCGCGCAGGGCTCGCCGTGGATGAAGACGGGCCCCTGCTCGTCGTAGGCGCCGGGCGCCGCGCCCGTCTCGGCGGCCCAGCGGCGCAGCGGCGCGTACGACACGAGGGCGATGCTCTCGCCGGGGGCGACGGGCCGCAGGCAGCAGCGGAGCGGGGAGCCGCCCTCGTGGTCGACGAAGGGGACGCAGGGCCGCCCGGCGTCGTCGGTGTCGCGGAGCCGGGCGAGGACGGCGGGGGCGATGGGGAGGGGGGTGTGGGCGGTGCGCGTGTGGGCGGTGCCTGGGTACGTGGTGGTCATGGGTCGAGCCTCGCGCGTGGGGCGGGCCGGGGCTGGCGGATTTCGGACGTCGCGCTGGGACCCGCGGCCGGACCCGCTCACCCCACCCCCCAGGACCCCCGCCCGTTCAGCTCCGCCACGTCCGTGCCCGTCGTCCTGCGGTACGCCGCGTTCAACTCCCCCAGCTCCTCCGGCGTCAGGACGTCCTCGACGCGGTCGAAGCCGTCGGGGGCGCGCTCGGCGACGGTGTGCAGGACGCGGTCCGCCGGCATGTCCCGGTTGGCGAGGACGACCGCGTTGGCCGTCTCGCGGCGGACCCCCTCGTACGCCCGCAGCCCCGCCTCGCGGTCCGGATCGGTGTGCGCGAGGCAGCGGGCCAAGACGCGCGCGTCGAGGATCGCCTGTGAGCCGCCGTTCGACCCCACCGGGTACATCGGGTGCGCCGCGTCGCCCAGCAGCGTGACCGGGCCGTGGCCCCAGCGGGGCAGCGGGTCCCGGTCGACCATCGGGTACTCCAGGATGTGCCGCGTGGCGGCGAGCAGCGCGGGGACGTCCAGGTCGCCGATGCGCCAGCCCGCGTAGTGCGGCAGGACGTCGGAGAGCCGCCCGGAGCGGTTCCAGTCGGCGGGCCCCGCGAGGCCGTGGTGGTGCGTGAGCGGGAACCGCACCTCCGCAACCCAGTTGAGCAGCGCCCTGCCGCGCTCCTGGTAGGGCCGGGAGATGGGGTAGACGACGAGTTTCGCGGCGGTGTTGCTGCCCGCCACCGCGACGGTCCGCCCGCCGAGCACCGGATGCCACTCGACCGTGCCGCGCCACATCCGGATGCCGTTCCACAGCGGCGGGCCCTCGCCGGGGTGCAGTACGGCCCGCACCGTCGAGTGCAGCCCGTCGGCGCCGACCAGCGCCCGCACCCGTACGCCGTACTCCCTGGCCCGCGCCATGTCCCGCAGAATCACCCGCAGGCCGCCGCCCTCGCGGTCGGCGAGCCGCACGAAGGCGGTGCCGGTGCGGACGGCGTGGTCGCCGAGCCGGTCGCGGACCGCGTCGAGCAGGAGCAGTTGGAGTGCGCCGCGGTGGACGGAGTACTGGGGCCAGCGGTAGCCGAGGGCGAGGCCGCGCGGCTCGGCCCAGATGCGGTTGCCGTGCCGGTCGAAGTGGACCATCGTCTCGGGGGCGACGGCGGTCGCCGCGAGCTCCTCGCCGAGCCCCAGCTCGGTCAGTTCCCGCACCGCGTACGGCAGCAGGTTGAGGCCCACGCCGACGGGCCGCAGCTGTTCGGCGGCGTCCACCACGCGGACGCCGATGCCCGCGGCGTGCAGGCTGAGCGCGGCGGTGAGCCCGCCGATGCCCGCGCCCGCCACCAGTACGTCGGTCATGGCCGTCGCGCGGCCGGACCGGTGACGGCCGGCCTCTCGGTCCCCAGCATCTCCCGCATCCCCCTGTGGTCCCCGCCCCGCCCTCGCGGCCGTGGTCGGCGGCCTGCCGGGACGGGTGCGAACGCGCGGAGCGTAACCGCACGGCAGCGGGAGAACAATGGGCCGGGCGGCCATCCGGCGGGGCATGGAAGGATGGCCGGAAACACCACAAGTCGCACCCGAGGAGATGACCGCGTGCCCGGCACCAATCTGACCCGCGAAGAGGCGCAGCAGCGGGCGAAGCTGCTCACCGTTGACTCGTACGAGGTCGATCTCGATCTCTCCGGCGCGCAGGAGGGCGGCACCTACCGGTCCGTGACCACGGTGCGCTTCGACTCCGCGGAAGCGGGCGCCGAGACCTTCATCGACCTGGTGGCCCCCGCGGTCCACGAGGTCGTCCTGAACGGCCACGCGCTCGAGGTCGGCGCGGTGTTCCGTGACTCGCGCATCGCGCTGCGGCACCTCCAGGCCGGCCCGAACGAGCTGCGGGTCGTCGCCGACTGCGACTACACCAACACCGGCGAGGGCCTGCACCGCTTCGTCGACCCGGTCGACCAGCAGGCGTACCTGTACACGCAGTTCGAGGTGCCGGACGCGCGCCGCGTCTTCGCGTCGTTCGAGCAGCCCGACCTGAAGGCGACGTTCCAGTTCACCGTGAAGGCGCCGAGCGGCTGGACGGTGATCTCCAACTCGCCGACGCCGGAGCCGAAGGACGACATCTGGACGTTCGAGCCGACGCCCCGCATGTCGACGTACGTGACGGCGCTGATCGTCGGCCCGTACCACTCGGTGCACTCGTCGTACGAGGGTCCCGGCGGCCAGTCCGTGCCGCTCGGCATCTACTGCCGCCCCTCGCTCGCCGAGTTCCTCGACTCGGACGCGATCTTCGAGGTCACCCGGCAGGGCTTCGACTGGTTCCAGGAGAAGTTCGACTACGCGTACCCGTTCGCCAAGTACGACCAGCTGTTCGTGCCGGAGTTCAACGCGGGCGCGATGGAGAACGCGGGCGCGGTGACCATCCGCGACCAGTACGTGTTCCGTTCGAAGGTGACGGACGCGGCGTACGAGGTGCGGGCGGCGACGATCCTGCACGAGCTGGCCCACATGTGGTTCGGCGACCTGGTCACCATGGAGTGGTGGAACGACCTGTGGCTGAACGAGTCGTTCGCCACGTACGCGGAGGCCGCCTGCCAGGCGTACGCGCCGGGGTCGAAGTGGCCGCACTCGTGGACGACGTTCGCCAACTCCATGAAGACGTGGGCGTACCGCCAGGACCAGCTGCCCTCCACGCACCCGATCATGGCCGACATCCGTGACCTGGACGACGTCCTGGTCAACTTCGACGGCATCACGTACGCGAAGGGCGCGAGCGTCCTCAAGCAGCTGGTCGCCTATGTCGGCGAGGACGAGTTCTTCCAAGGCGTCCAGGCGTACTTCAAGCGGCACGCCTTCGGCAACACGCGCCTGTCCGACCTGCTCGGCGCGTTGGAGGAGACCAGCGGCCGCGACCTGAGGACCTGGTCGAAGAAATGGCTGGAGACGGCGGGCATCAACGTCCTGCGTCCGGTCGTGGACGTCGACACGCGGGGCGTCATCACGTCCTTCGCGGTCAAGCAGGAGGCCCCGGCCCTCCCCGAGGGCGCCAAGGGCGAGCCCACCCTGCGCCCCCACCGCATCGCCATCGGCTTCTACGACTTCGACGACGCGTCCGGCAAACTGGTCCGCACGGACCGCGTGGAGCTGGACGTCGACGGCGAACTGACGTCGGTCGACGCACTCGTCGGCAAGTCCCGTCCCGCGGTCATCCTCCTCAACGACGACGACCTGTCGTACGCGAAGGTCCGCCTCGACAGCGAGTCCCTCGCCTACGTCACCGACCACATCGGCGACTTCGAGGCGTCGCTGCCGCGTGCGCTGTCGTGGGCGTCGGCGTGGGACATGACGCGCGACGCGGAACTCCCCACGCGCGACTACCTCTCGCTGGTCCTTTCCGGCATCGGCAAGGAGTCCGACATCGGCGTCGTGCAGTCGCTGCACCGCCAGGTGAAGCTGGCGCTCGACCTGTACGCGGCGCCGGCGGGGCGGGACGAGGCGCTGGCTCGCTGGACTTCGGCGACGCTCTCCCACCTCCGCTCGGCGGAGCCGGGCAGCGACCACCAGCTGGCGTGGGCCCGCGCGTTCGCGGCGACGGCGCGTACGGACGCGGACCTGTCCCTCCTGGAGGCCCTGCTGGACGGCTCGGAGTCCGTGGACGGCCTCGCCGTCGACACGGAGCTCCGGTGGGCGTTCGTGGCGCGGCTCGCGGCGACGGGCCGCCTCGACGAGGCGGGTATCGCTGCGGAGCTGGAGCGGGACAAGACGGCGGCGGGCGAGCGGCACGCGGCGTACGCGCGGGCGGCGCGGCCCACGGAGGAGGCGAAGGCGGCGGCGTGGGCCTCCGTCGTCGAGTCCGACTCGCTGCCGAACGCGATCCAGGAGGCGGTGATCGGCGGCTTCGTCCAGACCGACCAGCGTGAACTCCTCGCTCCCTACGCGGAGAAGTTCTTCTCGGCGGTCAAGGGGGCGTGGGACTCGCGCTCCCACGAGATGGCGCAGCAGATCGCCGTCGGGCTCTACCCGTCGCTGCAGATCTCCCAGGGGACGCTGGACGCGACGGACGCGTGGCTGGCTTCCGCGGAGCCGTCCGCGGCGTTGCGGCGCCTCGTGACGGAGTCCCGAGCGGGAGTCGAACGCGCCCTGCGGGCACGGGCGGCGGATCTTTAACCCCTGCCCGGGCCCGGGTGCTGGGGGGATGGGTGGGTGGGTGGGGAAGCGCCGCGCGGAGCGCGGGGACCGGGGCGGGGCGGTGCCGGGTGAGTTTTCACCGGCCCCGAGAAGGAACCGCTTCGCGGAGGGCCACGAGCACACGCGACACCGCCGCCCCCGTCGCCGCCCCCCGGCGCACCGCGGCGATCACGTGGCGGGTCGGGTGGTCCTCCGAGAGCTCGCGCATGACCACGCCGTCACGGCGTACCGCCGCCATGCGGGGAACCAGCGCCACCCCCATCCCCGCCTCCACCATCGCGAGGATCGACGTCCAGCCCGACGCCGAGTGCGCCTGGGTCGGTGTGAAGCCCGCCGCCTCGCAGGCGGCCCGCGTGATCTCGGACCAAGGCCCGCTGCCGCCGAAGATCCACGGTTCGGCGGCCAGCGAGGCGAGGCGCAGATCCGGCGCGGACGCCAGGCCGTGGTCGACCGGCAGCGCCACGTCCAGCGGGTCCGCGAGCAGGGACTCGCGGGTGAACCGCGTGTCCGCGTCCACCGCGGCCGGCGCCTGGACGGCCAGGGACAGCGCGATGTCGACCTCCCCCGCCGCCAGGAGCTCGTACGCCTGGGCCGCCTCGGTCTCCCGTACCCGTACGGAGATGCCCGGCGCCGCCTCCCGCAGCGCCCGCACCGCGGGCACGACCAGCGCGGGCACCGCCGTCGAGAACGCGCCGACCCGCACCTCCCCCGCCTCCCCCTGCGCGTACGCCGTCAACTCCGCGTCGGCCTTCTCCAGTTGCGCGAAGACCGCCTCCGCGTGCCGCAGCACCAGGTGCGCCGCGTCGGTGAGCCGGACCCGCCGCCCGTGCGCCTCCAGGAGCGGTACGCCGAGCTGCTTCGCGAGGTTGGACAGCTGCTGGGAGACCGCCGACGGCGTCATCTGCAGCGTCCGCGCCGTCGCCGTCACGGTCCCCCGCTCGCTCAACGTGCGCAGGATCTGCAGCTTCTTGATGTCCCACTCGCTCATGAGCCCAACGTACCGACTGGTCAGGAGGATCACTTCGTGCGGGCCGCGCCGAGCACCACGCCGCCCAGGATCAGCCCCATGCACAGCACCTGCAGCCACCCCATCGCCTCGCCGAGCACCGCGAAGGAGAGCAGGGCGACGCAGACCGGCTGGAGGTAGTAGATGACGCCGGCGCGGGCCGCACCGATGATCGAGATCGCCTTGTTCCAGGCGAAGAAGGCGACCGCCGAGGACACCACGCCCACGTAGAGGAGCGGGGAGACCGTGTCGACGGTCGGCTCGAAGCCGCCCTGCACGGCGTAGCTGGCCACGAAGACCGGGAGCAGCATCAGCGCGCCCAGCACGAACGTCGAGAGGAGGAACGGAAGCCCCTCGATCTCCTTGGGCCTGCGCTTGAGCAGTGCGCTGTACGAGCCGAAGGAGAGCGCCGCCGCGATGACCCAGAGGTCGCCGACCGCGAAGTCCATGGCGAACGAGCCCTTGCTGACCAGGAGCAGGACTCCCGCGCAGGCCACGAGCATGCCGGTCACACGTCGCGCGCCGAGCCTGGCGCCGCCGAGGCGTTCGTATACGGCCATCAGGACCGGCGACGCGGCCATGATCATGCCCATGTTGCCCGCGGTGGTCGTCATCCCGGCCTGGTTGACCAGGGTGTTGTAGACGGTGACGCCCAGCAGGGACGCGACGAGCAGGAACTTGAGGTGCTCGCGCAGTACGTGCCGCCGGCGCCAGGTCTGCCGCGCCGCGAACGGCGCGACCGCGGCGATGGCGATGATCCAGCGCCAGAACGCGTGCTGGACGGGCGGCACGGTGTCGTGCAGGGCACGGGAGGTGACGAAGCTGCCCGACCAGACGACGGTGGCGAGCGCCGCGAGCGCGAGCCCGATGCCGACGGGTCGCGCGGCCGTCCTCGCGGCGGCCGATGCGGTGGGTGCGGGGGTCCGGTCCAGGACTGCCACGGGGTATCCCTTGCCTCTCTCCCCGCCGCGGCGGGGACTCGGTGCGTTGCGGGACTACCGTGACACCGGCACACCAATCAGGTCCATCGAATCTTTTCGCTGGTTTGATTCAGTGAAACTGAACAGTTTTCCCCTTCTCGCTGGAGGCGAGACGCGCGAGCACGCCGAAGGCACCCTCCGGCGGTATGCCGGGAGGGTGCCTTCGGCGTGAAGTGGTGCGGGAGTGCGAGCGGGCCGGGTCAGCCCTGCTTCTGCTGCTTCCGGGACTTGTCGCCGACCATCACGAGGCCCGCGATCACCAGGAACAGCACGATGGGCGCGGCGACGTACAGGCCGAGCGTGTCGATGACGCTCAGGCCGGGGCCCGGGTCGTCGCCGTCGTCGCGCGCCGCGAACGCGGGGGACGACATGAGCAGCATCATCAGCGTCGTGCCGGAGGCCAGGGCGCCGGCGCGCAGTGCGTTCTTCTTGTCCACGGTGCCAACGTAGCGAACTCCTAAACGGGGTGCGCGCCCGGGGGTGCCGTACGGGCGGTTTCACCCCGGAAGACCGCCATGAGGGCATGCAGGCGCGGAGACGCGGCGAGGTCTTCGAGGGTGACGGGGCGTCCGGCGGCGTCGGCGACGGGCAGCCGCCAGTTGGGGTACTGGTCCCAGGTGCCGGGGAGGTTCTGCGGGCGGCGGTCGCCGACGGCGTCGGGGAGCCAGATGCCGATCATGCGGGCCGGGGTGGCGAGCAGGAAGCGGTGCACGGCGCGGATCTCGTCCTCCTCGCAGCCGATGCCGCCGGGCAGCATCCCGAGCCGGGAGAGCACCCCCAGCCATTCGTGCACGTCGGCGGCGGCCTCGGCCCGCTCCTGCGCGAGGGGCCGGGTCAACAGGCCGAGGTCGTGGCGGAGTCGGACGTGCTCGCCGGTGAGGCGGGCGGCGGTCGGGGGCAGGTCGTGCGTGGTGGCGGTGGCCACGCAGTCGGCGCGCCAGGCGTCGGCGGGCAGCGGGCGGCCCGTGTCCTCCCAGTCCCGTTCGAACCAGAGCACGGAGGTGCCGAGCACGCCGTGCTCGCGCAGCGTCTCGCGGACGCCGGGCTCGACGGTGCCGAGGTCCTCACCGATGACGAGGGCGTCGGCGCGGTGCGCCTCCAGGGCGAGGACGGCGAGCATCGCCTCGGCGTCGTAGTGGACGTACGTCCCCTCGGTGGGCTCGCGGCCCTCGGGGATCCACCACAGCCGGAACAGGCCCATGACGTGGTCGATGCGGAGCGCGCCCGCGTTGCGGAGCAGGCCGCGCAGGAGGGCGCGGTACGGGGCGTAGCCGGACTCGGCGAGCCGGTCGGGGCGCCAGGGCGGCAGGCCCCAGTCCTGGCCGCGCGCGTTGAAGGCGTCCGGCGGGGCGCCGACGGACATGTGCGGGGCGAAGTGCCGCTGCTGGGCCCAGGCGTCGGCGCCGCCGGGGTGCACGCCGACGGCGAGGTCGTGGACGAGCCCGATGTCCATGCCCGCTTCCCGTGCGGTGCGCTGGGCGGTGGCGAGCTGGGTGTCGGTGAGCCAGGCGAGGCGGCAGTGGAAGTCGACGCGGTCCATCGCCTCGCGGCGGGCGCGGGCGGTGCCGGGCGAGGCCGGGTCGCGCAGGGCGGCCGGCCAGGAGTGCCAGTCGGGACCGTGGGTCTCGGCGAGGGCGTTCCAGGTGGCGTGGTCCTCCAGGGCGGTGCCCTGTTCGGCGAGGAACGCGTTGTACGCGGCGCGGCGGCCGGGCCCGAGGGGCACTTCGTGGAGCAGCACTTCGAGGGCTTCGCGCTTGAGGGCCCAGACCGCGTCGCGGTCGATGAGCGCGTCCTGCCGGAGCACGGAGTCCCGCAGCAACCCGGCCCTGCGGCTCAGTTCGTCGACCCGCTCACGGGCGTCCCCGGTCAGATACGCGTACTCGGGGACCGCCTCGACGCGCAGGTGCACGGGGTCGGGGAAGCGGCGGGAGGAGGGGCGGTACGGGGAGGGGTCGCCGCCGGGCCCGTCCGGCGCGCTCGGCACGGCGGCGTGCAACGGGTTGACCTGCACGAAGCCGGTCCCCAGGGTGCGGCAGGACCAGCCGGAGAGCTCGGCGAGGTCACCGAGGTCGCCCATGCCCCAGGAGCGCCGGGAGAGCAGAGAGTAGAGCTGTACGAGGAGGCCGTGCGTCCGCCGCCCGGGGGTCTTGACGCGGCGCGGGGCGACGATGAGGTGGGCGGTACCGGTCGCGGTACCGGGGTCCCGGCTCTGTACGTGGAGGCGGTGCACACCGAGAGGCAGGGCCTCCGGGGGCGCGTCCCTGGGGGCCTCCCACTCGACGGCCCGGCCGCCGCCCTCCGGCTCCACCCGCACTCGCGTCCCCGGCGGCAGCGCCGCGAGCGGCGGGGGCAGGGGACCGTCCGTCCACACCACCACGGTCGGTGGCAGTGGACGGGCGGCCCGCTCCGCCTCGCGCGCCGTCAGCGCCGCACGGACCGCCTGCGGGGTGCTCGCGTCCACACCCAGCGCGGCCAGCGCGGCGATCACCGCGGTGTCGGTGGCGGGGACGGTGCGCCCCGGGGACGGGGAGTAGGAGGTGGCCACGCCGTACGAGGCGGCCAGCCGGGAAAGGGGCATCAGACCCCCATGAAGTCCAGGCCCGACGCCGTGCCGGTGGAGGTCGGCTCGCTGGTCAGGGGGGCGGCGTCGGCGAGGGGCGGCTCGCTGGTCAGCGGCGCCGCGTCGGCGAGCGGGGGCTCGCTGGTGAGGGGCGGCTCGATGCAGCCGCAGGAGCAGGAGCCGTCGAGGCCCGAGTCGGGGTGGGAGACCTGTTTGGAGAGCGCGGACAGCAGAAGATTTGCGGAAGCGGCCACGTGGGAGCTCCTTCTCAGGGGGCAGGTCTCGGCAGCCCTACCCAGTGCGCGGGCGCGCAGACGTATACGTTGCCACAACGTGACCCTGGTCACATCCCTTTCCCTGTGCGGAAGTTGTTCCAGCGGGGCCGAGCCCTCCCCGGAAGATCGCGCTCCAGCCACTCGGCCGCCGGGAAGATGTCCGCGACGACGGGAGGGCTTCCCCTTAGGGCTTCCTCTACCCCCTCCACCCCCCGATTCGCGCAGGTTCCGCGAAGAATCCCCCGCGCGACACCCGCTCCCGTTGACACTCCCGCCGCACCAGTGGTGGGCTCACTGGCACATGTGACGCAAGGGGCCACAAGGGCTCCGGGGGCAGAGACAGGGGCAGGAGCCGTGCAGTTGCGGCGCAGGAAGAGCGCGGCCGCCGTCGCGGTCGCCGTGATCGCGGGCGCGCTCGGCGGCGCGCCGGGCGCCCTCGCGGACCCGGGGGCGCCCGGCGCTCCCGTGACCCTCCCGGACGGCGACACGACGACGGGCTCCCGCCTCCCCTCCGTCTGGCCCCGCCCGCAGTCGATGACCGCGTCGGGCACCGCCGTCACGATCGGCGACGACGTCGTCCTCGTCGTCCCCCGCGGCGACCGCAACGACCACGGCGACCACGGCGACCACGACCCGTACGCCCTGAAGGCCCTCCGCGACCACCTGCACGCCACCGGCGCCCGGCGCGTCACCGAGGTGCGCGACGGCGACCCGCTGCCCGCGGGCAACACCCTCGTCGTACGGGCCGGAGGCACGGGTGCCGACCGTGCGCTGCGCTCCCTGGGCGCCCGTGAGCGCGGCGACCTGCCGAAGGGCGGGTACCGGCTCGCCGTGGGACACGTCGACGGCCGTGCCACGGTCGCCCTCGCCGGCACCGGTGACGACGGCCTCTTCCACGGCGTGCAGACCCTGCGGCAGCTCACCGGCTCCCCCGCCCCGCGCACCGTCCCCGGCGTGCAGATCCGTGACTGGCCCGGCACCGCCGTGCGCGGCCTCACCGAGGGGTTCTACGGCACGCCCTGGACCCGCGAGCAGCGCCTCGCCCAGCTCGACTTCATGGGCCGCACGAAACAGAACCGGTACCTCTACGCCCCCGGCGATGACCCGTACCGCCAGGCACGCTGGCGCGAGCCCTACCCAGCGGACCAGCGCGCCGACTTCCGCGCCCTGGCGAAGCGGGCCGAGGCCCATCACGTCACGCTCGCCTGGGCCGTCTCGCCCGGCCAGGCCATGTGCCTGTCGTCCGACCGGGACGTCAGGGACCTCACCCGCAAGATCGACGCGATGTGGGCGCTGGGCGTGCGCGCCTTCCAGCTGCAGTTCCAGAACGTCAGCTACAGCGAATGGCACTGCGAGCAGGACGCCGGGACGTTCGGCTCCGGCCCGGAGGCCGCGGCGAAGGCGCAGGCCCGGGTCGCCGACGCGGTCGCCGCCCACCTGGCCGCGCGCCACCCCGGCGCCGCCCCGCTCAGCCTCATGCCGACGGAGTACTTCCAGGACGGGACCACGGAGTACCGCGCGGCGCTCTCGCGGGCGCTCGACCGCCGGGTCGAGGTGGCGTGGACGGGTGTCGGCGTGGTCCCGCGGACCATCACGGGGCGCGAGCTCGCGGGCGCCCGCAAGGCGTTCGGCCCGCACCCGCTGGTCACGATGGACAACTACCCCGTCAACGACTTCGCGCAGGACCGTATCTTCCTCGGCCCCTACACCGGCCGCGAGCCCGCCGTCGCCACCGGCTCGGCCGCCCTCCTCGGCAACGCCATGGAGCAGCCCTCCGCCTCCCGCATCCCCCTCTTCACGGCCGCCGACTACGCCTGGAACCCCCGTGCCTACCGCCCCCACGAGTCCTGGCTCGCCGCCATCGACGACCTCGCGGGCGGCGACGCGAAGGCGCGGGGCGCGCTGCGGGCCCTCGCGGGCAACGACGCGTCGTCCGTGCTCGGCGCCGACGAGTCCGCGTACCTGCGGCCGCTCATGGACGACTTCTGGGAAGCCCGTACGACGCCGGACCGGGCACGCCGCGAGCGCGCCGCGAAGGCGCTGCGCGCAGCCTTCACCGTGATGCGGGAGGCCCCGCGCCGCCTGGCCGACAGCGAGCTCGACGACGAAGTACGCCCCTGGATCGACCAGTTGGCACGCTACGGCGAGGCGGGCGAGACGGCGGTCGACCTCCTTGCCGCCCAGTCCGCCGGCGACGGCGCGGCGGCCTGGCGGGGCTCGCGCGCCCTGGCGAAGCTGCGGAAGGAGCTGAAGGGGAGCGGCGTCACCGTCGGTGAGGGCGTCCTCGACCCGTTCCTCGCGCGGACGCAGAAGGCGTACGCGGCCTGGGCGGGATTCGATGTGAAGCAGCCGTCGCACAGCACGACGACCGCCCGCTTCGGCCGCGACCGCACGCTCGCCGCGGTGACGGCGCTGACCGACCCCGGCACGGAGGGCACGGTGGAGGCGCACGTTCCGGGCGAGGGCTGGCAGCGACTCGGCGCACTCGCGGGGAGCGGCTTCACGGAGCTGCACCTCACCGAGCAGCACAAGGGCCTGCGCGCCGACGCCATCCGCGCCTCCGCCCCTGACGGCTCCGTCCGCCACCTCGTCCCCTGGTTCGCCGACACCCCCGACGCCCGCCTCTCCCTGTCCCGCACCGAGGCCGACGCGGAGATCGGCGGAGGGCCGCTGCGGATCTCGGCGAAACTGCGTTCCCTGCGCCCCGGCGACGTGAGCGGCGCGCTCCGCGCGAAGGCGCCGAAGGGCATCGCGGTGCGGGTCCCCGCCCGGTCGACGCTGCCGCGCGGTACGGACGTCGACGTGCCGGTGGACATCACGGTCCCGGCCGGCACGCGCGCGGGCACGTACGACATCCCCCTGACCTTCGGCGACGAGACCCGCACGGTCTCCGTCCGCGCCTTCCCGCGGACGGCGGGCCCCGACCTGGCGCGCGGCGCGAAGGCGTCGTCGTCGGGCGACGAGACGAAGGACTTCCCGGCGTCGGCGGCGGTCGACGGCGACCCGGAGACCCGCTGGTCGTCACCGGCCGAGGACGGCGCGTGGTGGCAGGCGGAGCTCGCGGAGCCGGTGCGGCTCGGGCAGGTCGTGCTGCGCTGGCAGGACGCGTACGCGGCGGGCTACCGCGTGCAGACGTCGGCCGACGGCAGGACCTGGCGGACGGCGGCGACCGTGCGGGACGGCAGGGGCGGCCGCGAGTCGGTCCGCATGGACGCGCGCGACACCCGCTTCATCCGCGTGCAGGGCGACCGACGGGCCACGCGCTTCGGCTACTCGCTCTGGTCCGTGGAGGCGTACGCGGTCGCTGACAAGTAGCGACCGCCACGCGTCCGCCGTACGCGTACTCCACGTACGGCACCGTACGTACACGTACCGACGTACAACAAAGGCCCGGATCGTTTGCTAGGCGGAAATGCCGTCGATCCGAGCCATCGCGTCGTCCGCGCCGAACGGCTGCAAGTACGGCAGCCAGCGCGGATCCCTATGTCCGGTCCCGATGATGCGCCACGCGAGGCCCGAGGGCGGCGCGGGCTTGTGCCTCAGGCGCCAGCCGAGCTCCATGAGGTGCCGGTCGGCCTTGACGTGGTTGCAGCGGCGGCAGGAAGCCACCACGTTGTCCCAGGCGTGCTGGCCGCCTCGGCTCTTCGGAATGACGTGGTCGACGCTGGTTGCGACGCCACCGCAGTACATGCACCGGCCGCCGTCGCGGGCGAACAGCGCCCGCCGGGTCAGCGGGACGGGCCCTCGGTAGGGGACCCGGACGAACCGCTTGAGGCGGACCACGCTGGGTGCGGGGACGGTGCGCGTTGCGCTGTGCATGAAGGCGCCGGATTCCTCGAGGCAGAGAGCCTTGTTCTCCAGGACGAGGACGAGCGCGCGGCGGAGCGGTACGACGCCGAGGGGCTCGTACGACGCGTTGAGGACCAGGACATGCGGCACGGATGCCTCCTATAACGCCGGCGGCGCGTGGCTCGCGCCGGGACGATCTGCAGTCAGTCTCCCCTCATGCCTGGTCGTAGCGCCAGCATGTGCCCGTAACGGCCTTGAAGTGTTTTCGACCACAGGGGGCGCGGCGCGCGGACGGTGAATGCTTCTCCTGGGTACTTGCCCAGGTGAGCGGCGTGGTGAGCACCGTCTCTCCCCCGAACATCACAACGATCCACACACGATGCCCCGTTAGTGTGGTGAGTCTGCCCGGTTCCCCCGGTTCCGCTTCGATGGCGGTCCTTCGTTCACCGGGCAGGCCGCGATACCTGGAGGTACCTGCCGTGTTCTTGTCCGTCCTGTCGGCAGCCGGAACGGACCCGGACGACCCGCAAAAGACCAAGCCGCCCACGCTCGAGGACGCTCAGGAGAGCGCTACGAACGCGGCGAGCTGGGTCGAGCAGAACTGGTCCACGTGGCTCGGCATCGGCCTGCGCATCGTGCTGATCGTCGCGATAGCCGTCGTCCTGCGCGTCATCGTCCGCCGCGCCATCACCAAGCTCATAGACCGCATGAACCGCACGGCGCAGGCCGTGGACGGCACCGCGCTCGGCGGGCTCCTGGTGAACGTGGAGCGCCGCCGCCAGCGTTCGCAGGCCATCGGCTCGGTCCTGCGCTCGGTGGCGTCGTTCCTGATCCTCGGCACGGCCGGGCTCATGGTCCTCGGCACCTTCGAGATCAACCTGGCGCCGCTGCTCGCGTCCGCGGGTGTGGCGGGCGTCGCGATCGGTTTCGGCGCGCGCAACCTCGTCACCGACTTCCTGTCCGGCGTCTTCATGATCCTTGAGGACCAGTACGGCGTCGGCGACTCGATCGACGCGGGCGTGGCGTCGGGTGAGGTCATCGAGGTCGGCCTGCGCGTCACGAAGCTGCGCGGCGACAACGGCGAGATCTGGTACGTCCGCAACGGCGAGGTCAAGCGCATCGGCAACCTCTCCCAGGGCTGGTCCACGGCGGGCGTCGACGTGACGGTCCGCCCGGACGAGGACCTGGACAAGGTGAAGGCGACGCTGGCGGAGGTCGGCGAGTCCATCGCGAAGGACGAGCCGTGGAACGAGCGGCTGTGGGGCCCGGTGGAGATCCTGGGCCTGGACAGCGTCCTCCTCGACTCGATGGTGGTCCGCGTCTCCGCGAAGACGATGCCGGGCCAGTCCCTGGGTGTGGAGCGGGAGCTGCGCTGGCGCATCAAGCGGGCGTTCGACGAGGCGGGCATCCGCATCGTGGGCGGTCTGCCGCTGGCGCTGCAGGAGGACGCGGCCGATCCCTCGGCAGCCGTCGCAGCCCCCTCCGCCTACGCCTCGGCGACGTCCCCCCAGTCCCTGGCGGCATCCCCGATACCGCCCCCGCCCCCGAACCTCTCGAAGTAGCCGCGGGCTGCTTTCACCCTCAGAACCAGTGGAGGCAGTGCGGGGCGCGCTCGGTGCGGAAGAGGGCGTCGGCGAGGGCGGCCGCGCGCGGGTGGTGGGCGCGGATGTGTCCGGCACGCACGAGAGTGCTCGGGGCGGTCCCGCCGAGGTAGACCGACCCGAGGTCGCGTACGTCGAGGGAGAGGTCGGGAGCCCGGTCCGTCGGAACGCACTCGCCCTTCCCGTCCCGGACGGTCAGCGCGTGGCGCCCGTGCTCTCCGAGGAACGGGTCGGTGATGTCGAGCACGAGCTCGCCGTCGGCGCCCCACCCGCGCGCGGTCAGCGCACGCGGTACGTCGAGCAGCCGCACCCAGAGCCAGTCCGTGTCCTCGCTCACCTCCCCCGCCCGGAGGTCGGCGAGCTGCCGGCGCAGCGGGTGGTCGGGGGGTACGTGCTTGAACACGACCCGCGACACCAGATCGTGCCCGAGCGCGAACCGAACGAGGGCGGTGAAGACGGCATCGTCCGTGGCGATGGTCTCGTCGACGGTCAGGAGCTGGGCCCCGCCGGACTCGCCGAGTGAGTAACTGGCATACCCGTCCGGGACACCGTCGGCGTCGCGGTGCACGGCGACGTAGCGCGGTGCGGGCGAGATCGGGGGCTGTCCGGCCCGCCGTTCCCACCAGTGGTGGGGCCGGGAGAGGGCGCCGGGCTGGGTGCGCCGGTACCGGTCGTAGACGTCTTCGAGGATGTCGCCGCAGTCGTCGCGGCGCAGGACGTCGACGGAGCCGGCGTCGTCCGTGACGGCCTTCTGTGCCCGTGGCTCGGCGAGCGGGGCGGCGTGGGGCACGGTCAGGCGTGCGGTGAAGGTGGCGGGGCCGTATCCGAACCTTCCGTAGATCGTGGCCTCGGAGGCGAGCAGCACGGACAGGATCTCGCCGCGGTCCCTCAGCTCGCCGAGCTGATGCCGCATCATCGCGCTGAGCACGCCCCGGCGCCGGTGCGTGGGCAGCACGCCGACGGCGGTCACGCCGGGGGCGGGGACGAGGGCGCCGCCGGGGAGGGTGAGCTCGAAGGAGTGCGCGGCGGCGGTCCCGACGGGCCGCCCGTCCTCGCCGACGGCCATCAGTCCCCGCTCCATCTCGAGCGCCGACCACCAGTGCCCGTCGCCGTCGACCGGAGTCTCGGGGAACCGCCCGAAGGCGGCGTGAAGGGTGTCGACGAAGAGTTCGAGGTCGTCGTCGGTGGTGGTGCGGATCTCCATGGGTGCGGCAGCCTCCTCGTACGCGGACACCAGTCGGCGCCCAACCGTAGGAGAGAATGCCCACCCACCCCATGTACAGGGCAAGCGATTTAGGGCGGAGCCGCCCGCCGCATCCAGAACTCCTCAGGAGGCAGGCTCCCGAACCGGCCTGCTGCGTGACCACAGCTCTTCGGCGTGCTCCGAGAAACGGTCGAACATGCCGCCCTCCTCGACCTGCCGAAGGTGCATGAGGGGCGAGTCGTGGCCGACCAGCCGTGCCAGGTGAGGAGTCACGAGCTCCTGCGTCACCGCGACGCTCGCCGAGCTGCTCAACGGGCCGGTCATCCACAACCGCGTGCAGCACCGGTACCACGCGCTGGTCGAGCCGTACCCGGTCTCGCGGTGGCGCTACCCTCACGAGGCCCCGATGCTCGGCCCCGGCCACTTCCTGAGCGTCCCCGCCTCCGACCTCACCGGGCCGACCGGTCTGCACTGGGCCGTGCGGCCCCGCATCGTCGGCGACCTGTGCCCCGTCCAGAGCGTCGCCGCGCTGGTCCACATCGCCTGCGATGCCGGCCCGGTGGGAACACGGTGACCTCCTCCGACAGCGGACCGGCCGTCTGGCTGTTCAGCCCCGAGGGAGCCGCGCACCTCCTGGACGGGCTGCTCCGCGCGCACACGCTCGGCTGCGTGGGGTGCCGCACTGAGGCGTGTGAAGAGGGGGCGCGGATGCGGCGGGCGCTGCGTGCGGTGCGGACCGTACTGAAGGGGCCTGAGCCTCCCGTGCCTCTGTGAATTGTTCGGCGACTTCGGTGGACCGGTGTCTTCGATGGTCACCGGGGCCGCCCGGTGTTGTCCGGAGTGTGGCGGCTCCGGGCCGCGAGTAAAGGGCGCTCCGCGTCGGCTTCGCCGATTCCGCTCCGCTCCACCCTTGACTCCCGCCCCTCCACCGCGAGCTGATGTTGACCCGGACGGCCAGGGGTGGGGCCGGCGGATCCGGGTGGGTGGGCCATCACCGTTCATCGCCGGGTGCGGACCGGTCCACCGTGGCCGACAGCCAGGGTGGCGTGGCCGCCCACCCCGCGGCCAAGCCGCTCGGGCCATCCCCTCGCGCGGCCGGGTGCGGCCCGGCCCAACGCGAGCCGCCCCCACGGTTCGGGGCGGGTCAGCCGCTCTCGTTGCCGCGTGCGGACTGGCCCATTGTGGGCGGGTGGCATGGTCGATGTGCCGTGCCCGGTCGAAGGCCGTACCCTCCGGCACCTACTTTCGGAAAGTTGCGAATGGACTCGCCGCGCGCCCCCTCGGCAGACCGGATGCGCCCCCTGGCTGTCGAGCCGGGCCGCACCTTCCGGCACCTACTTCGGGAAAGTTGCGAATGCGGCCGTCGCGCGCCCCCTCGCCGGACCGAGTGCGCCCCCTGGCATGCCCGATTCCTGCGTCCGGTGCGCTTGGCGGGTGGTGAGCGGGACGGCGCGTGGGGTGTGAGAGGGGGGCGTGCGGCGGGTTGGTTCGCAACTTTTCCGAAGTAGGTGCCGGAGGGGGCCCGGCCCTTCTGCCACACAGGCCATCACTCCCGCCCACGATGAGCCGGGCCGCACCCGGTCGGCGAGGGGATGACCCGAGCGGCGAGGCCGCGCCTCCACTGGACGGTGACGTGTGCTTCGCGTTGGGCCGGGCCGCACCCGGCAGTGAGAGGGGATGACCCATCCCAGCGGTCCCCGCCGGCCTCACCCCTGGCCGTCCGGGGCAAGGGTCACGTCGCGGTGGAGGGGCGGGAGTCAAGGGTGGAGCGGAGCGGAATCGGCGGAGCCGACGCGACGTAGGAGCGCCCTTTACTGCCGGCCCGGAGGCGCCACACTCCGGTCAACACCGGGCGGCCCCGGTCACCATCGAAGGCGCGGGCCCACCAAAGTCCCCACCCGGCCGAGCCCCACACACGCACCCCATGCAACACCCCACCCCCACAGGTAACGACTTGGTTGCCTACGCGGCGTCCGCTATTGACGCCTCATTCACGCCAGCCGTACGGTCCTCACGAATTGGAAAGTTTCCTAACAGTTAGCGGCGGCCGTTACCGTACGGGCAGCTGAGAGGCAGGTGTCGTGATGGCAACAGGCAGTACCCCGGGCGCGCCGGGTACCCCCCGCGTCCTCCGCGCCATGAACGACCGCGCCGTACTCGATCTCCTCGTCGCCCACGGCCCCCTCACTCGCACCCGCATCGGCGAGCTGACCGGGCTGTCCAAGCCGACCACCTCGCAGCTCCTGAACCGCCTCGCCGCCGCCGGGCTCGTCCACACCACCGGCAGCCTGAGCGGCCGGCCGGGGCCCAACGCCCAGTTGTACGAGATCGACCCGGGCGCGGGGCACGTCGCCGCACTCTCCGCCGATCCCACCGGAATCACCGCCCTCGTCGCCGACATCACCGGCACCGTGCTCGGCAGGGAGCGCGTGGAGGCCGACGCCGTCGCCGAGGACGTCCGGCACCGCACCGCCCAGCTCGTCGCCGAGGCCGTCGACGGCGCCCTGCGTCAGGCGGGGCTCGGTCACGACGATCTGCGCGCCGCCGTCATCGGCACCCCCGGCGCCATCGACCCGCACACAGGCCAGCTCCGGTACGCCCCCCACCTGCCCGGCTGGCACTCGCGGACGCTGCGCGACGACCTCGCCGCCGTCCTCGGCACGCCGGTGGTCATCGAGAACGACGTGAACCTCGCCGCGGTCGCCGAGCAGCACGAGGGCGCCGCCCAGGACTTCGACAACTACGTGCTGACCTGGCTCGACGAAGGCGTCGGCGCCGCCATCGTGCTCGACGGCACCCTGCTGCGCGGCGCGACCGGCGGCGCGGGCGAGATCGGGTACATGCCCCTGCCCAACGCTCCGCTGGTGCGCGGCGGCGGTGACGGAGGCTTCGAGAGTCTCGTCTCCGCGTACGTCGTACGTGAGCTCACCGGCGGCGGCGCGACCCTGGCGGAGGTGATGGCCGACGACGCCGCGCTCGACGAGGTCGCCCGCCGCATCGCCACCGGCATCGCCGCGGTCGTCGCCGTCGTCGACCCCGAACTCGTCGTGCTCTCCGGTTCCGTCGCCCAGGCGGGCGGCGACAAGCTGCGCGCCCGGGTCGAGGAGGAGCTCACCGGACTCGCGCTGCCCCGCCCGCACATCCGCATCAGCGAACTCGACGGCGACCCGATCCTCACCGGCGCCCTGCGCTCCGCCCTCACCCAGGCCCGCGACCGGGTCTTCGACACGGGCTGAGGGCCTCCCCCGCCCACGTACCGCACCACCTCAACCTCCCGCTCCCCGCCCCGTAAAGGAAGTCCGCCATGCCGCGATGGCGCATGCCCACCTGCGCGTCCGCGGCGCTCGCCGCAGCCGGCCTGTTGCTCTCCGGCTGCGCCAACCCGAGCGTCGGCAGCGCGAACGACGACCCGACGAAACCGGTCACCCTGAAGTTCTGGCACGGCTGGGCGACGCCCGGCGAGGTCAAGGCCGTGAACGACAGCATCGACCGGTTCGAGAAGCTGCACCCGAACATCCACGTGAAGGCCACCGGGAACGTCTCCGACGAGACCATCAACCAGGCCCTGCGGGCGGGCGGCGACAAGGCGCCGGACGTGGTGTCCTCGTTCACCACCAACAACGTGGGCCAGTACTGCGACTCCGGGATGTGGGCGGACCTCGACCCGTTCATGAAGAAGACCGGCCTCGACAAGCACAAGACGTTCCCCAAGACGCTGCTCGACTACACGAGCTACCGCGGCAACCAGTGCGCGCTGCCGCTGCTCGCGGACGCCTTCGGGATGTACTACAACAAGGACGCCTTCGACGAGGCGGGCATCGAGCGGCCGCCCCGCACGATGTCCGAGTTCGAGAAGGTCGCCGAAAAGCTGACCGTGCGGAGCGGGAAGAGCTCGTACAAGCGGGTCGGGTTCATGCCCAACTTCCGCTTCTACCAGAACAGTCCGGATCGGCTCTTCGCCCAGTGGGGACCGAAGTACTTCGATGCCGATGGTGATTCCCGGCTCGCCGACGAGCCGTCCACCTACAAGTTCTTCAAGACCGCCACGCGGCTCGCCGATGCCCAGGGCGGGTTCGACGACCTCGAGCGGTTCCGGATGACCTTCGGCGACGAGATGTCCAGCCAGAACGCCTTCCTGACCCAGAAGGTCGCCATGCACCTCGACGGCGAGTGGCGCGGGCTGATGCTGAACGAGGCGAAGGCCGACTTCAACTGGGACGTGGCGCCGCTGCCCGTCCCGGACGACCAGGCCGACACGTACGGGCGCGGCTTCATCACCGGCACCGTCGCCGGCATCGCGCACAGCAGCAAGCACCAGAACGCCGCCTGGGAGCTCGTGCGGTTCCTGACCGCGGACACGAAGCAGGTCGTGCACTTCGCGAACGACATCCACAACGTGCCCTCCACGTTCGCCGCGCTCAAATCGCCCGACCTGGACGCCGACCCGACCTTCCGGACCTTCTTCGACATCCTGGAGAACAAGCACAGCAAGGCCCTGCCGCCCTCCGTCAACGGCGGCGCGTACGTCGTCTCGCTGGGGGACTTCGCCTACGGCGTCGAGGCCGGGCGCACCCGCGACCTGCGCAAGGGCCTGAAGAAGCTCGACGAGCAGATCGACGCCGACACCCTCCAGTCGAAGAGCTGAGCTGAGGATCCGACCATGGCACTCTCCCTCTCCAACCCCGCGCGCCGCCGCCTGCGCACGCTCGGGTTCCTGTCCCCCTGGCTGGTCGGCTTCAGCGTCTTCTTCGCGTACCCGCTGATCGCCACCGTCTACTTCTCCTTCATGCACTACAACCAGATCAAGGAGCCCACCTTCGTGGGCCTCAGGAACTGGACGTACGTGTTCGAGCAGATGCCCCTGTTCGGGCCCGCCCTGCGGAACACCCTCTGGCTCGTCGTGATCATGGTGGCGGTGCGGGTGGTCTTCGGGCTCTCGCTCGGGCTGCTGATCACGAAGATCAAGACGGGGGCGGGGTTCTTCCGCACCGCCTTCTACATCCCGTATCTCGCGCCGCCGGTCGCCGCCACCGTCGCCTTCGTCTTCCTCCTCAACCCGGGCTCGGGGCCCGTGAACGAGATCCTCGGATCGATCGGGATCTCCGGGCCCAACTGGTTCAACGATCCGGACACCGCCAAACCCTCGCTGGTGCTGCTCTCCCTGTGGGGCATCGGCGACCTGATGGTGATCTTCATGGCCGCGCTGCTCGACGTACCGAAGGAGCAGTACGAGGCCGCCGAGCTCGACGGTGCGGGACCGTGGGCGAAGTTCCGCTACGTGACGTGGCCGTCGATCACGCCGATCGTGATGTTCGCGGTGGTCACGGGTGTCGTGCAGACCATGCAGTACTACACGCAGGCCCTGGTCGCGGGGAAGGTCGCCTCCGGCGTCAACATCGGGCCCGGGTCCGTCATCCAGCCGGGATACCCCGACCACTCGACCCTCACGGTCCCCCAGCTCGTCTACCAAATGGGCTTCCAGAACTTCAACACCGGTGCCGCGTGCGTGCTCTCGCTCGTGCTCTTCGCCATCGCCATGGCCGTGACGATGCTCCTGATGCGCAAGCGCTCCGGGCTGCTCGCGGCCGAGGACTGAGGATTGAGGACTGAGGACCTTCCGATGACTTCCACCACTCTCAGCGCGCCCGCATCGGCGTCGACGCCCGAACGGACCTCCCCGAACCGGGGACCCGCCGCCGCCCGCGCCCGCCGCAAGCGGATCCTGCACTGGATCGCCGTGCACAGCGTCGCTATAGCCGTCGCGCTGCTGTTCCTGCTCCCCTTCGTCTTCGTCTTCCTGACGTCGGTGATGAGCGACTCGCAGGCCATGAGCGGCGACCTGTGGCCCGACTCCTGGCACTGGTCGAACTACAAGGCCGTGTTCGAGACGCCCGGCTTCCTCGACTGGTGGCGCAACTCGCTCATGTACGCGGGGCTCGGCACCCTCTTCACGGTCTGCTCGGCGATCCCCGTGGCGTACGCGCTCGCCAAGTTCCGCTTCCGCGGGCGGCGCACCGCGATGCTGCTCGTCATCTCGACGATGATGCTGCCGCCGCAGGTGATCGTGATCCCCATGTACCTGGTGTGGGCCCAGCAGTTCCATCTGTCCGGGACCCTGTGGCCGCTGATCATTCCCATGGCGTTCGGTGACGCGTACTCGATCTTCCTCCTTCGGCAGTTCCTGCTGACCATCCCGAAGGAGTACATCGAGTCGGCGAAGGTCGACGGGTGCGGGGAGTTCCGCACCATGGTGAAGATCGTGGTGCCGATGGCCAAGCCCGGCATCGCCGCCATCGCGCTCTTCCAGTTCTTCTACTGCTGGAACGACTACTTCGGCCCGCAGATCTACGCCGCGCAGAACCCCGGCGCCTGGACGCTCAGCTACGGCCTCGAGTCGTTCAAGAGCGCCCATGCCGTCAACTGGAACATGACCATGGCCGCGACGCTGCTCGTCATGGCCCCCGTCATCGTCGTCTTCTTCTTCGCACAGAAGGCCTTCGTCGAAGGCGTCACCCTCACCGGAGTAAAGGGCTGAGAACCGATATGAAGCTCGCAGTGGTCGGCGGAGGGTCGACCTACACACCCGAACTCATCGACGGATTCGCGCGGTTGAGGGACACCCTGCCGATCGAGGAGCTGGTCCTCGTCGACCCGGCGGCCGACCGTCTGGAGCTGGTGGGCGGTCTCGCGCGGCGCATCTTCGCCAAGCAGGGCCACCCGGGCCGCATCGTCACCACGTCCGACGTGGACGCGGGCGTCGCGGACGCCGACGCCGTGCTGCTCCAGCTGCGCGTCGGCGGTCAGGCCGCCCGCAACCAGGACGAGACGTGGCCGCTGGAGTGCGGCTGCGTCGGCCAGGAGACCACAGGCGCCGGCGGTCTCGCGAAGGCGCTGCGCACCGTGCCGGTCGTCCTCGACATCGCCGAGCGTGTCCGCCGCACCAATCCGAACGCCTGGATCATCGACTTCACCAACCCGGTGGGCATCGTCACGCGGGCGCTGCTGCAGGCCGGGCACAAGGCAGTCGGCCTGTGCAACGTCGCGATCGGGTTCCAGCGGAAGTTCGCGAAGCTCCTCGACGTCGCGCCGAGTGAGGTGCACCTGGACCACGTGGGCCTCAACCACCTGACGTGGGAGACGGGCGTACGCCTCGGGGGTCCGCAGGGCGACGACATCCTGCCCAAGCTGCTCGTCGAACACGGGGACGCGGTCGCCGCCGACCTGCGCATGCCGCGCGAGATCGTCGACCGGCTCGGCGTCGTCCCCTCGTACTACCTGCGCTACTACTACCAGCACGACGCCGTCGTCGAGGAGCTGCGCACCAAGCCGTCGCGCGCCGCCGAGGTCGCCGAGATGGAGAAGCAGCTCCTGGAGATGTACGGCGACCCGACGCTCGACGAGAAGCCGGAGCTGCTCGCCAAGCGCGGTGGCGCCTTCTACTCGGAGGCGGCCGTCGACCTCGCGGCGTCGCTGCTCGGCAACGGCGGCAGCCCCTACCAGGTGGTGAACACCGTCAACAACGGCACGCTGCCGTTCCTGCCCGACGACGCGGTCATCGAGGTGCAGGCCGCGGTGGACGGCTCGGGCGCGAAGCCGCTGTCCGTGCCGAAGCTCGATCCGCTGTACGCGGGGCTCATCGCGAACGTCACCGGTTACGAGGACCTGGCGCTCCAGGCGGCCGTGCACGGGGGCCGCGAGCGGGTCTTCAAGGCCCTGCTCGCGCACCCGCTGATCGGGCAGTACGCGTACGCGGAGCAGCTCACCGACAGCCTGATCGCGCACAACCGGGAGCACCTGGCGTGGGCGTAGGCACGAGCGTGCTCGCGATCGACGCGGGCAACAGCAAGACCGACGTCGCGGTGGTCGCGGCCGACGGACAGGTCGTCGGCACGGCGCGCGGCGGCGGGTTCCAACCGCCGCGGGTCGGCGTCGAGACCGCGGTGGACATCCTTGAGGAGGCGGTGACGCGGGCCCTCGCGGAGGCGGGCACCGACTCCGTCGGACATGTGTCGGCCTGCCTCGCCAACGCCGATCTGCCCGTGGAGGAGCGGGAGTTGGCGGAGGCGCTGCGACGGCGCGCGTGGGGCCCATCGGTCGACGTGCGCAACGACACCTTCGCGATCCTGCGCGCCGGGCTGAACGAGGACGCCGAGCCGCGCGGGGTCGCGGTGGTCTGCGGCGCGGGCATCAACTGCGTCGGCATGCTCCCGGACGGCCGCACCGCCCGCTTCCCCGCCATCGGCCGGATCTCCGGCGACTGGGGCGGGGGCGGCGGCCTCGCCGAGGAGGCCCTGTGGTTCGCGGCGCGCGCCGAGGACGGGCGGGGCGAACCGACGGCGCTGCGCGAGGCGCTGCCCGCGCACTTCGGTCTGGAGTCCATGTACGCGCTGATCGAGGCGCTGCACCTGGGGCGGGTCCCACCGGTGCGGCGGCACGAGCTGACGCCGGTCCTGTTCGCCACCGCGGCCGCGGGAGACTTCGTGGCCCGCACGGTGGTGGACCGGATGGCCGAGGAGGTCGTCGCCATGGCGACGGTGGCCCTCGACCGGCTCGACCTGCTCGACGAGGAGGCGCCGGTCCTGCTCGGCGGCAGCGTCCTCGCCGCGCGTCATCCGCAACTGGACGACGGGGTGCGGAGGTTGCTCGCCGAGCGGGCGCCCAAGGCGGTTCCGCGGGTCGTCGTCGCACGTCCCGTGCTCGGCGCGGCACTCCTCGGCCTCGACCACGTCGCGGCACCGGCCGAGGTGTACGCGCGCGTGCGGGCCCATTACGAGGACGGCGCGCGCGTCGCCTGATGTGCTTCCCGCCCGCGCCGTGCGCGCGGGCGGGAACCGAACTCCCCCCAATCTCGTGTTCCAGAGCAGGGATACGCACAAGATCGAGTCAATGCCTGTGCGGATGTCGGTCCCTGCGGCAATACTTGCGGCCGTGCACTTCTTCCCGCTCCGCGCGCGACGGGCGGAGGCCGGCGTCCGATGACCGAGGGGGAGGTCGAGGCAAGGTGACACATCCGCCGAACGGCGGCGCGGTGCCGTCGGGTCCGCCCGGACAGGCTCCGGCCGCGCCCGTGCGGGCACCCGCCGTTCCCGCGCAGGCTCCGCGGCAGCCCGCGCCGACGATGCCCACCGTGCCGCCGCAGACGGCGGGCACCCCGGGCGCCCCGGCCGCGCCGCCGGGCGCACCGCGCCGCACCGCCTGGTCCGAGGGCGTCGACCGGCTGCGGACCGCGGCGACCACGGAGCCGGGCAAGCTGCGCATCATCGGCGCGGTCCTCGCACTGCTCGTCGTCGCGTTCGGCGCGGTCACCACCTGGCAGATGACGGAGCGCTCGGCCGCCGCGGACGACGTGCTGCACCGCAGCCAGCCGTTGAGCGCCGACGCGGCCGCCATCTACCGCTCGCTGGCCGATGCCAATACCGCGGCGTCCAGCGGATTCCTCGCGGGCGGCCAGGAGCCGGCCGCCGTCCGCGCGCGGTACGAACGGGACATCGAGCGGGCCTCCGAGAAGCTGGCGACCGCCGCGTCGAACGCGGGCGCGGACTCGTCGTCGGCGACCGCGGTGGGCAAGCTGAACAGGCTCCTGCCCGAGTACACGGGCCTGATCGAGCGCGCCCGCGCCAACAACCGCCAGGGCCTGCCGCTGGGCGGCGCCTATCTGCGGTACGCGAACGACACGATGCAGACGCAGATGCTCCCGGCCGCCGAGAAGCTGTACAAGGCGGAGAACGAACGGCTCGGCGACGACTACGGCAACGCGAAGCCGTACCCCTGGTTCGCGATCGCCCTCGGCGTCCTCGCGCTCGCCGCGCTCGGCTGGGCGCAGCACCGCAACTACCGGCGTACGAACCGGGTGTTCAACCACGGACTGCTCGCCGCGACCGCGGCCACCACGGTCGTGCTGCTGTGGCTCGTCGTCGGGCACACCTTCGCGCGCTCGGGGCTCGACGACTCGTACGACAACGGCGTGCGGTCCCTGAACGTCCTCAACGACGCCCGGATCAGCTCGCTGAAGGCGCGCGGCAACGAGAACCTGACCCTGGTCAGCCGCGGCGCGGAGACCACCGAGGTGGGCGGCAGGTCGGAGGACAAGTTCGACGTCGCCTACCGCGCGCAGATGAAGCAGCTGGGCGGCGCCGACAGCGGGCTGCTCGGCAGGGCCGCCGACCTCGCCGACGACTCGGCCGGCGGGAACCCGGTCGCCGAGGCCGCGAAGAACGTGGGCGTCTGGAAGGACCGCCATCAGGTGGCCCGCTCCAGCGACGACTCCGGTGACTACCAAGGTGCGCTCGACAAGGTCATCGGCTCCAAGGACGACGAGCCGACCGGCGAGTGCTTCGACAACGTGGACGCGGCCCTCGACCGGGCCCTGGCACACGAACAGCGCGAGTTCCAGCAGGCGGCGAAGGACGGCAGGGGCGCCATGAGCGGCCTCGCCGTCGGCGCCGCCGTCCTCGCGGTCCTGGCCGCGGCGGGCGCCGTCCTCGGCATCGGCCGCAGGCTTTCGGAGTACCGGTGATGGGGTCGGACGTGAGAGGAGGCGCGCAGACGATGCGGACGCGACGCGGCACGGCCGGGCTGCGCGGCTGGGGCGGCGTGGGCGCGATGGGTCTCGCCTGCGCCGTCGCGGGATCGCTCGTCCTCGCCCTGCCGGACAGAGGCGACAGGGGCGACGACAGCGTACGGCGGGACGGTCCGGGCTCGACGGTGGCCGCGCAGGCGCGTGCGGACGCCGACGACTGCAACGACCGCAGCCTGCGCCCCTCGCCCAAGGACGGCCCGACGATCGAGAAGATCAGGAACCGCGAGGTCAAGAAGCTGATCGTCGGCGTCGACCAGAACAGCTACCGCTGGGGCTACCGCGACCCGAACAAGAAGGGCGGCGAGCTGGAGGGTTTTGACATCGACCTCGCGCGCGAGATCGCCGAGGAGATCTTCGGCGACCGCGACGCCGTCGTCTTCCGCGCCATACCCACCAACGAACGCATCCCCGCGATCCAGAGCGGCCAGGTCGACATGGTCGTGCGCACGATGACCGTCAACTGCGAGCGCCTGAAGGACGTCGACTTCTCCACCGGGTACTTCGAGACGGGCCAGCAGGTCCTCGCGCCGAAGAAGTCCGACATCACGGGGTACGACCCGTCGCTCACCGGCAAGAAGATCTGCAGCGCGTCCGGCTCCATCGCCGAGGACGAGCTCAAGAAGAAGAACTACTCCGCCGACATCTCCACCACCGTCCCCAACCAGCTGGACTGCCTGGTGCGGCTCCAGCTCGGCGAGGTGGACGCCGTGGTGACCGACAGCGCCCTCGCCGCGGGCCAGGCCGCACAGGACCCGACGGTCGAACTCAAGGGCGAGGAGCCGTTCACCACTGAGCACTACGGCGTGGCGATGAAGAAGGGCTCCGACGACCTGGTCCGCCGGGTCAACAAGGTCCTCGACGACTACCGCGAGAACGGCGGCTGGCAGAAGTCCTACGACAAGTGGCTGAAGGAAGGTCTCGGCGAGTCCTCGGGCCCGCCGGACCCGGAGTACCGGGACTGACCCGGAGCAGACAACCGACCTGGTACGACTGGAGAGTTACGCGAGTCACGACGGGACCTCGACCACCGAGAACCCGGGGCAACGCAGAGCGGAGAGGTGATCGATGAGCGTCGCGGGACCCCCCGGTCCGGTGATGGACCGGGACGAGGTGGACCGTGCGCTGGCGCGCCTCGACGCCGAGCACGAGGCGATCGAGACCTCGCTCCTCGCCCTCCAGGACCACGCGGGCCGCCGCCTCCTCGAAGGCGCCGCGCTCACCGGCGTCACCGCGGAGCGCTGGACGGCCACGGAGGCCCGGATCACCCTGCTCTGGGCGTACTTCGACGCGTACGCGGGCGCCCTGCGCACCGCACGGGACGTGCGCGAGCGCAGACGCTGGCCCAGCAAGGACGACCTCGTCGAGCTGACGGAGCTGCTGCGCGGCGAGGCCGTGACCGTCGCGGGCGGCTCCTCGTCCGGTGCGTCGCCCTCGCTCACCGGACCCGCGAAGCTCACCGAGCGCTTCACCCTCGAAGAGCTCGTGACGCGCATGAACGATTTGTACGCGGACTCCCTCGACATGGTCGTCGCCGCCGACGCGGTGTGGTCCGCGCTGCCCGCCCGCATCGACCTGCTCGCCGCCGAACTGCACCGCACCCGCCAGCTCGCCCACTCCGTCGGCGTACGTCCGGGGGAACACCCCTCCGGTGACGACCTGGAGCGCATCACGCGCACCCTGACCGCGCTGCGCGAGCAGGTGGTGTCCGACCCGCTCGCGTTCTGGCAGCGGGCGGAGGGCAGTTCGGCCCCCGGCGGCGGCCGCCCGCACACCGAGCGCTACGACCGGGAGGCCCGCGCCCTCGAAGAGGTGCGCCGCGAGATCGAGGCGGTGCTCACCGTCCGGCAGGACGCGGAGGTCCGCCTCGGCAGGCTCCGCGACGTGCTGTCCCGCGCGGACCGCACCCTGTCCGAGGCACGCTCCGCGCGCGGCGAGGTCCTCGCGAAGATCGCCGCCTCCGAGGTGCCCGCCGTCAGCGGCCCGCCCACCGCGCTGCAGGAGCAGCTGGCGATGGCGTCGGAGTACCGCAGGCACGCCCAGTGGCACCGTCTCTCGCCGCTCCTGGAATCCCTGGAGCAGAAGGCCGAGGACGAACTGCTGCGCGCCCGCGAGTCGCTGACCGCCGTCACCGCGCCCCTCGCGGTCCGCGCGGAGCTGCGCGGCCGCCTGGACGCGTACAAGGCGAAGGTCGCCCGGCTCGGCCACGCCGAGGACCCGCTCCTCGTCGAGCGGTACGACGCGGCGCGCCGCATGCTGTGGAGCGCGCCCTGCGATCTCCGGGTGGCCGAGCAGGCGGTCCTGCGCTATCAGCAGGCCGCCGCCGAAGTGCTTGCGCCGAGGGTCCCGCAGCAGGGCGGACCCACCGACCGGACGGGGGAATCATGAGCCGGCGTGAATGCCAGCGGCCCAAGTGCACCGGCAGCTACGACGACTTCGGCGGCGGTGAGCTGTACTGCGACACGTGCGGGCTCGCCCCCGTCGTCGCACCGGACGGCAGGGTCTCGTCGCCGCCGACCGGGCTGACGGCCGGCGGCAAGGGCTCGCGGGGCTCCGGGAGTTCCAGCGGCCGCTCGTCGTCGTCGCGCTCCTCCCGTACGTCCGGTTCGTCGCGCTCGCAGTCCTCGCGCAGGTCGGTGTCCGGGCGGCTCTCCCGCTCCCTGTCGGGCAGTTCGACGTCGCGCTCGGTGTCGGTGCGCAGCTCGGGCTCGGCGACGGGCTCTTCGGCGCGCGGGCGGCTTGGCGTCGGCCTGGTCGCCGTGCCGGACGTGCCACGCCCCGATCCGCGCGGAGCCGTGCAGAAGAACCCCGAGGTGCCCGAGCGGAAGCGGTTCTGCTCGCGCTCCGACTGCGGGGCGCCGGTGGGCCGCGCGCGGGGCGACCGGCCCGGCCGCACGGAGGGGTTCTGCACCAAGTGCGGCCACCCCTACTCATTCGTGCCGAAGCTGCACCCGGGTGACATCGTGCACGGCCAGTACGAGGTCGTGGGCTGTCTGGCGCACGGCGGGCTCGGCTGGGTCTATCTGGCCATCGACCGTGCGGTGTCCGACCGGTGGGTGGTCCTGAAGGGTCTGCTCGACACGGGTGACCAGGACGCGATGGCCGCGGCCATCTCGGAGCGGCGCTTCCTCGCGGAGATCGAGCACTCCAACATCGTCCGCATCTACAACTTCGTCGAGCACCTCGACCAGCGCACCGGCTCCATGGACGGGTACATCGTCATGGAGTACGTCGGCGGCAAGTCCCTGAAGGAGATCGCCAACGGCCGCCGCACGCCGGAGGGCCGCCGCGACCCGCTGCCGGTCGAGCAGGCCTGCGCGTACGGCATCGAGGCCCTGGACGCCCTCGGCCACCTGCACAGCCGCAAGCTCCTGTACTGCGACTTCAAGGTCGACAACGCCATCCAGACGGAGGGCCAGCTCAAGCTCATCGACATGGGCGCGGTCCGCAGGATGGACGACGACGAGTCGGCGATCTACGGAACCGTCGGCTACCAGGCCCCCGAGGTCGCCGACGTCGGCCCCTCCGTCGCCTCCGACCTGTACACCGTCGCCCGCACCCTCGCGGTCCTCACCTTCGATTTCCAGGGCTACACGAACGTGTTCGTGGACTCCCTGCCCGACCCCGACAACATCGAGGTCTTCCGGACGTACGAGTCCTTCTACCGCCTCCTGGTCCGCGCCACTGACCCCGACCCGGCCCGCAGGTTCGCCTCCGCGCAGGAGATGGCCGAGCAGCTGACGGGTGTCCTGCGGGAGGTCGTGGCGCTCCAGACGGGGCTGCCGCGGCCCGCGCTTTCGACGCTGTTCGGGCCCGAGGTGAAGGTGCCGGACACGGAGCTGTTCGCCGAACTGGCCGGGGACGTCTCCCGGCTGGGGGCCCGCGCCGAGCTCACCGCCGGGGAGAACGGCAGGGCGCTGCCGGAGAGCACCGCGACCGCGGGGATCGTGCGGGGGCTCGACCCCGTGGCGACCGCCCTCGCGCTGCCCGTGCCGCTGGTCGACCCGAACGACCCGAACGCCGGGTTCCTCGCCGGTCTCATCGCGGCCGCGCCCGCCGAGCTCATCACCGCGCTCGGCACGGCGCCCGCGGACTCCCTGGAGCTGCAGCTGCGCGGGCTGCGGGCCCGGCTCGCCATGGGGGAACTCGCGCCGGCCGCGGAGGCCCTCGCCGACCTGGAGCAACAGCACCCGGACGACTGGCGGGTGGTCTGGTACCGGGGCGTCGCCGCCCTGGCCACCGGCGACTTCGAGAACTCGGCGCTGTCTTTCGACGCGGTCTACGACGCGTTCCCCGGCGAGCCCGCGCCGAAGCTGGCGCTCGGCGTCATCGCGGAGGTCCTCGGCCAGCTGGACAACGCCGCCGAGTACTACCGCCTTGTGTGGACGACCGACCCGAGCTATGTGAGCGCCGCGTTCGGCCTGGCCCGCGTGCAGCTCGCGGCGGGCGACAGGGCCGGTTCCGTACGCACCCTGGAGTCGGTGCCGGAATCCTCCATCCACTACACCGCGGCGCGCGTGGCGTCGGTGCGGGCGCGGCTGCGTCACCGTATGACGTCGGACACGGCAGCCCCTTCGGGCGTCGCCTTCCTGGCCGAGCTGACGGCCGCCGCGGGGCAGATCGAGGCACTTGCCGGGTTCGGGCTGGACGCGGTGCGCAGGGAGCGCCTGTCGACCGAGGTTCTGGGGACGGCGCTCGACTGGGTACTCTCCGGTAGGCACTCTGGTCACGTTTCCGCGCCACCGGACACTCCCGGGACGCGGGCCGTACTGCTCGGCAGCGACCTGGACGAGCGCGGCCTCCGGTTCGGCCTGGAGCGTTCGTACCGGACACTGGCCCGGCTCGCTCAGGGTGGCGAGGAGAGGATCGAACTGGTGGAGCGGGCCAACCGTTTCCGCCCCCGGACGTGGGTGTGAGTATGTCGCAGATGCCCCAGCTGTCTGCCTGCCCCAGCTGTGAGGAGCCGCTGGAGTCGGGTGACCTGTATTGCGGTGCGTGCGGGTTCGACCTGTCGGCGGTGCCACCGCGGCCGGACGTGTCCCCCAACGGATCCGCCGGGTCCGCCGGGCCCGTGCGGGCCGCCGCCGCGGGCGGGGAGGCCGACGAGTGGCCGGTCGCCCCGGAGGTCGACAGCTCCGACACTCCGGTGCCGACGCATCTGCCGACGGATCTGCCGGGCACGGACTCGGCGGGCAGCGAACTCCCGGAGCGGCCGGACGCCGCCCTGGCCTCTCCGGGCGCGTCCGGTGAGCCGGACGAGTACCCGCTGCCCGAACCGGCGGGCGCCGCCCCGGCCCCCGACCCCCGTACAGCCACGCCCCCCGCGGGCACCAAACTCTGCGTGGCGTGCCGGTCGGGCCGCGTCGACCCGGACGGGTACTGCGAGAACTGCGGGCACGCCCAGCCCCGCGAGCGCGACCACATGGAGCAGGAGCTCGACACCGTCGCCGCCGTCAGCGACCGCGGCCTGCGCCACCACCGCAACGAAGACGCCTTCGCCATCTCCACGGCAGCGCTGCCAGACGGCTCCCCCGCCGTCGTCGCGATCGTCTGCGACGGCGTCTCATCGGCGACCCGCCCCGACGAGGCGTCGCTCGCCGCGTCCCGCGCCGCCAACGAGTCGCTCCTCGTCTCGCTGCCGCGCGGCACGCACCCGCAGCAGGCGATGCACGAGGCGATCCTCGCGGCGGCCGACGCCGTCAACGCGCTCGCCGCCGAACCCGCGTCGGCCCGCGAGCACAGCCCCCACCAGAACGCGCCCGCCTGCACCCTGGTCGGCTCGGTCGTCGCGGGCGGCCTGCTCGTCGTCGGCTGGGTCGGCGACAGCCGCGCCTACTGGGTCCCCGACGACCGCGAGGGCCCCACCGTCCGCCTGACCGAGGACGACTCGTGGGCCGCGCAGATGGTCGCCGCGGGCCTGATGAACGAGGCCGAGGCGTACGCCGACGAGCGCGCGCACGCCATCACGGGCTGGCTCGGCGCGGACGCGTACGAACTGGAGCCGCACACCGCTTCCTTCAAGCCGGACCGTGCGGGTGTAGTGGTGGTGTGCACGGACGGGCTGTGGAACTACGCGGAAGCCGTCGAGGAGATGGCCGACGCGGTGCCGGCCGACGCCGCGGACCGGCCGCTGCACAGCGCCCAGGTCCTGGTCGGCCACGCACTGGACGGCGGGGGCCACGACAACGTAACAGTGGCCGTCGTGCCGTTCCCGTTCGTGCCGCAGGGGGCAGGATCGGCCTAGTGCCCGGCGGGGGGACCGTACCGGGCCGTGTGGTCTTGAGGTTCTGAGCGGTCTTGAGGTTCTGAGCGGTCTTGTGGTTCCGAGGATCTGAGGGGGAGCAGTTCCATGGCCAATTTCTCGAAATCGAACGTGCCGCAGTTCTCTGTGGACGTCTACCAGAACGAGTACCTGCCGGAGGGCGGCCGCGAGGTCAACGCCATCGCCACGGTCACCTCGACCGGCGGCGGGACGATCGGGGCCGCGGTCGGCGCACCGCACCTGTTCACGGTGGGCCAGAGCCCGGACGCCGCCGTCGCCATCATGGTGGACTGCTCCGGTTCGATGGACTACCCGCCGACGAAGATGCGCGGCGCACGGGACGCCACCGCCGCCGCGATCGACGCGCTCCGCGACGGCGTGCACTTCGCGGTGATCGGCGGCACCCACGTCGCCAAGGAGGTCTACCCGGGCGGCGGCCGGCTCGCCGTCGCGGGACCGCAGACCCGTGAGCTGGCCAAACAGGCGCTGCGCAGGCTGAACGCGGGCGGCGGCACGGCGATCGGCACCTGGCTGCGCCTCGCCGACCGCCTCCTGAACTCCGCGGACGTACCCGCCTCGGCGGTGCGGCACGGCATCCTGCTCACCGACGGCCGCAACGAACACGAGTCACCCGAGGATCTGCGGGCCGCCCTGGACTCCTGCGCGGGCCGCTTCACCTGCGACGCCCGCGGCGTCGGCACGGACTGGGAGGTGAAGGAGGTCACAGGGATCGCCTCCGCGCTGCTCGGCACCGCCGACATCGTCGCCGACCCGGCCGCCCTCTCCGCCGACTTCACGCAGATGATGGAAGCGGCGATGGGCAAGGAGGTCGCCGACGTCAGTCTGCGGCTGTGGACGCCGGTGGGCGTGGAGATCAAGTTCGTGAAGCAAGTGGCGCCCACGGTCGAGGAGTTGACCGGGCGCCGCACGGAGGCGGGGCCGCGCGCCGGGGACTATCCGACGGGGTCCTGGGGCGACGAGTCCCGCGACTACCACATCTGCGTCCAGGTGCCCGGCGCCGAACTCGGCCAGGAGATGCTCGCGGCCCGTGTCTCGCTGGTCGTGCCGCGGGAGGACGGCAGCGCGCAGACGCTGTCGCAGGGCCTGGTGCGGGCCGTGTGGACGGACGACATGGCGGCCTCCACCTCCATCAATCCGCAGGTCGCGCACTACACGGGCCAGGCGGAGCTGGCCCAGGTGATCCAGCAGGGTCTGGACGCCCGCAAATCGGGAGATGTCGACGGTGCGACGGCCAAACTGGGCCGCGCGGTGCAGCTCGCGAGCGCCTCGGGCAACGCGGATACGGCGAAACTGCTTTCGAAGGTGGTGGACGTCGTGGACGCCGTGGCAGGTACTGTTCGATTGAAGGCGAAGGTCGCCGAGGCCGACGAGATGACACTCGAGACGCGGTCCACGAAGACTGTTCGCGTGAAGAAGCAGTAGGCCTGCAGAAGCAGTAGGCCTGAAGCAGCGGTACGTACGTACGGCCCTCGGGCCGGAGAAGGAGAGGGGGAAGCGCCGACATGCCGACCTGCCCGAACGGACACCAGTCGGGTTCCGATGACTGGTGCGAGGTCTGCGGTCACCGCATGGCCGGTGCCGTGCCTCCGCCGCCCCCGCCGCCGCCCGCGGCCGGGTACGGCTATCCCCCGCCGCCGCCCGGCCAGGACCCGGGCTTCCCGCAGCCCGCGCCGGGGCGCCCGCACCTGGCCGCCGTGCCGGACCCGGCGCCCGAGGGCCAGCTCTGCCCGCAGTGCCGCACGCCCCGCGAGGCGAACGCGCCCTTCTGCGAGGAGTGCCGCTGGAACTTCCTGACGAACACGGCGACGTCGTACACCCCGGCCGCGCCGAACCCGCCGCTGCCGGGCACGCACGGCGGTCCCGGCGGCGGTCCCGGAAGGCCGCCGGGGCCGAACCCGGCGCAGCAGTTCCAGCAGCCTCCGCCGGGATACGAGTACCAGGGCTCGCGGCCCTCGCAGATGAACCGGCCCGCCGAGCCGATCCCGCCGTTCGGCAACGGCAACGGCGGCGGCCAGCAGGGTCCGGGCCAGCCGTTCCCGGGGCAGCCCGGTCCGGGTGGTCCGCAGGGTCCGGGTGGGCCCCAGGGTCCGGGTGGCCCTCAGGGTCCGGGTGGGTCACAGGGTCCGGGTGGGTCACAGCGCCCCGGTCCCGGTCAGGCCCCGCCCGGCGCGCCTCAGGCCTTCCAGCAGCAGCCGGGTCCGCCCGCGCCGCCCGCGTTCCCGCAGGAGACGGGCGCCCCGCAGGGCCCGCCGCCTCCGCCGCCCGGCCCCGGTGGTCCCGGCGGTCCTGCTGGCCCCGGAGGGCCGTCCTTCGGTGGCGGCGCCGCCGACGACTGGGTGATCTCGCCTCCGTCGGCCCCGGCCCAGCAGGAGCCGTTCCAGCCGCAGGAACCGTTCCAGCAGCAGCCGCCCCAGCAGTCACAGCAGCCGCAGGGCCCCGGCACGTGGTCCGTGACGATCGGTCCCGACCGCGAGTACTTCATGGCGATGATGCAGCGCAGCGGCCCCGAGGCGTCGGGCCTCAACCTGCCCGCGTACTCGCCGGAGCAGCAGCGCCCGCTGGCCGGCAACCAGCTGACCATCGGCCGCCGCAGGCACTCCACGGGTGACACCCCGGACATCGACCTGTCGGTGCCGCCGGAGGACCCGGGCGTCTCGCACCAGCACGCGATCCTGGTGCAGCAGCCCGACGGCAGCTGGGCGGTCGTCGACCAGAACTCCACGAACGGCACCACGGTCAACGGCGGCGAGGAGCCCATCCAGCCGTTCGTGCCCGTCCCCCTCCAGGACGGCGACCAGGTCCACGTGGGCGCCTGGACGACGCTCACCATCCGCCGCGACTGACGTAACGCTCCACCACCACGGGCGGGCCCGTTCAGAGAGGCCAGACGTACGGCCCTTCGGGGTCGTCCAGCCAGGCCCACTCGTACGGCCCGCTCGTCGTGACACCGAAGCGCTCGCGCACCGGCCGCCCCTCGCGCTGCCACAGCGCGAGCGCTTCGTGCGGATCGAGGCTGCCCGCGGTCAGCTCCAGGAGGAAGCGGAAGAGCTCGCTCTGCAGGGCCCTGCGCGGCAGCCCTCCGATGTGGTGCTCGTACGGGGTCCTGGCGTCCCCTCCCCGCAGCGGTACGAAATAGGCGGGCGTGTGCAGGAAGCGCCCCTCGGCGTGCTCCGCGTCCCGCACGGTCAGCGCGATCAGGCCGGTGGCCAGCGGCGCCAGGATGCGGGCGCCGGGCCTGCACTGGGCGAGCCACGCCCTCGGCACCGCGCCCAGGGTGCAGGTGGCGATGATCCGGTCGTAGGGCGCCCGCTCGGGGCAGCCGGCCGCGCCGTCGCCGGTCACCACGGCGGGGCGGTACCCGGCGGCCGCCAGATGCTGCCGGGCGGACTCGGTGATCTCCGGGTCGAGGTCGACGGTCGTCACGGAGTCGTCGCCGAGCCGGTGGGCGAGCAGCGCCGCGTTGTAGCCGGTGCCCGCGCCGATCTCCAGGACGCGGTCTCCCGGGCGTACGTCCAGTTCGGTGAGCATCTTCGCCATCAGGGACGGCTGGCTGCTGGAGGAGAGCAGGTCCCCGTCGCGCACGCGGGTCGCGAGGGGCGCGTCCGTGTAGGCGCCGCGCAGCCAGCGGGTGCGGCGCTCCTCGTCGGGGTCCTCGCCCCACAGCCGCTCGTACCCGCCGGTCACACCCACGTAGTAGTAGGGCACGAAGAGGTGCCGCGGGACGGCGGTGAACGCCGCCCGCCAGGCGGGGTCGTCCCGCCAGGCCCCGCTCGCCTCGATCTCCCGCACGAGGCCGGCCCGGACCTCGGCGAGCAGTACAGGATCGGGTTCCATGGGTCCACTGTGCTGCGCCGCGGCCTCCGATGCGAGGTGACCGGCGATGGTCCTAAGCCTTCCGTACTCGGCCGCCCCGTCTGAGACCATGGAACGCGTGAAAGATATCCCGCGCGGCACGCTTCAGGAGCAGACCTACTACGAGCAGGTCGGCGGCGAGGAGACCTTCCGACGCCTGGTGCACTACTTCTACCAGGGGGTCGCGGAGGACCCGCTGCTGCGGCCGATGTACCCGGAGGAGGACCTCGGGCCCGCCGAGGAGCGTCTCGCGCTCTTCCTGATGCAGTACTGGGGCGGCCCCCGTACGTACAGCGACAATCGCGGCCACCCCCGGCTGCGCATGCGGCACGCGCCGTTCACGGTGGACAGGGCCGCGCACGACGCCTGGCTGAAGCACATGCGCGATGCGGTGGACCAGCTCGACCTCTCCGAGGAGCACGAGCGGACGCTGTGGAACTACCTGACGTACGCGGCGGCTTCCATGGTCAACTCCGAGGGCTGAGTCCCGTAGCACTGGACACGTAGCAGCCGGCTCACGGTCACGCCCGCTCTCACGCGGGCGTCACCGTGAGCCCCCCGATACCCGCCCTGCGCACCGCGACGGACCCGTAGGCCGTACGCAGCCGCAGCCACGGTCCCGACGACAGCAGCGTCAGCGCGTCGCCGCGCAGGAAGCCGAGGGACTGCGCGGCGTGCGCCGCCCGTACCGGCAGTTCCGTGTCGGCGACGGTCCTGGACCAGATCTCCCGGCCCACGCGGTCGAGTTCGGCGCGCACGCGCCGCTCGGCCGGCAACTCCTCGATCCGCGCCCTGAATTCGGCGACGGCCCGCTTGACCAGGGACCGCACCGCCTCCGGAGCGGGCAGGCCCGGTTCCTGCCGCCAGCCGCCGCGCGGCGGCAGCACGCCCGCCCACGGCGGCCCGGTGACGGCCGTCGGGACGTCGGCGACGCCCGCCGTCTCCACGGACTCCGCCGATTCGCCGACGCGTTCCAGGAACTCGCCCGCGGAGACGGTGACGTCGAGCGTCGTGTCGAGCCCGTACTCGTACGGCTTGGCGAGCCGTGCCGTACGGATCACGAGCACCTCGAACGACGGCGGCCGCCCGAACACGGCGAGCGTGTCCCCGGCGGCCTGCAGCCGCACCGCGGCCGCCTTGTCGTAGTGGATCAGCCGGGCCAGGAAGGCGGCGAGGTCGGCCGCCTCCCCGGCATCGGCGAAGTGGAGCCGCGCGGTCATGCGGCGAGCGCCCCCGAGCCACCGTCGGGGCCACCGGCGCTGTCGTCCACGTACTCCTCCAGGAACGAGCGCTCCTCGGCCGTGATCCGCCGCGGTCGCTGCGCCTCCAGGTCGAAGGGCACGACTACGGTAGAGGCCCGCACATACACCTGCTGCGCGTCCTTGATCTCGTACGCGATGGTCAGCGACGCCGCACCGATCTTCGTCACCCACGACTCGATGGTGACCGGCTCGTGCCGGTGCACCAACGGCCGTAGGTAATCGATCTCGTGGCGGGCCACGACCGACCCGCCGGAGAACGACGGGGAGCCGTCACCGGGCGCGAGCCGGAACATGAAGTCGATCCGCGCCTCTTCCAGATACCGCAGGAAGACGACGTTGTTGACGTGCCCGAAGGCGTCCATGTCCGACCAGCGGAGCGGGCATTGGTATATGTGTCGGGCCACGGTCGCCTCAGCCCCGGGTGAGCTTCTTGTAGGTGGCGCGGTGCGGACGGGCCGCGTCCGGGCCGAGACGCTCGATCTTGTTCTTCTCGTACGACTCGAAGTTGCCCTCGAACCAGTACCACTTGGAGTCGCCCTCGTACGCCAGGATGTGCGTGGCGACCCGGTCCAGGAACCAGCGGTCGTGGGAGATCACGACGGCGGCACCCGGGAACTCCAGGAGCGCGTTCTCCAGGGACGACAGGGTCTCGACGTCCAGGTCGTTCGTCGGCTCGTCGAGGAGGAGCAGGTTGCCGCCCTCCTTGAGGGTCAGCGCCAGGTTGAGGCGGTTGCGCTCACCACCGGAGAGCACACCGGCCGGCTTCTGCTGGTCCGGGCCCTTGAAGCCGAACGCGGAGACGTACGCCCGCGACGGCATCTCGACCTGACCGACGTTGATGTAGTCCAGCTCGTCGGAGACGACGGCCCACAGCGTCTTCTTCGGGTCGATGTTGGCGCGGCCCTGGTCGACGTAGCTGACCTTGACCGTGTCGCCGACCTTGATGCTGCCGGAGTCCGGCTGCTCCAGGCCCTGGATCATCTTGAACAGCGTGGTCTTGCCCGCGCCGTTCGGACCGATGATGCCGACGATGCCGTTGCGCGGCAGCGAGAAGCTGAGGTCGTCGACGAGGACCTTGTCGCCGAACGCCTTCGACAGGTGCTCGACCTCGACGACGATCGAGCCCAGACGCGGGCCCGGCGGGATCTGGATCTCCTCGAAGTCCAGCTTCCGCATCTTGTCGGCCTCGGCGGCCATCTCCTCGTAGCGCGCCAGACGCGCCTTGGACTTGGCCTGACGCCCCTTGGCGTTCGACCGCACCCACTCGAGTTCTTCCTTCAGACGCTTCGCGCGCTTGGCGTCCTTCTGGCCCTCGACCTTGAGGCGCTGGGCCTTCTTCTCCAGGTACGTGGAGTAGTTGCCCTCGTACGGGTGGGCGCGACCGCGGTCGAGCTCCAGGATCCACTGGGCGACGTTGTCCAGGAAGTACCGGTCGTGGGTGACCGCGACGACAGCGCCGGAGTACTGCGAGAGGTGCTGCTCCAGCCAGTTCACCGACTCGGCGTCGAGGTGGTTGGTGGGCTCGTCGAGGAGGAGCAGGTCGGGCGCCTCGATGAGGAGCTTGCAGAGCGCGACGCGGCGCTTCTCGCCACCGGAGAGGTTCACGACGGGCCAGTCGCCGGGCGGGCAGCCCAGCGCGTCCATGGCCTGCTCCAGCTGGGCGTCCAGGTCCCACGCGTTGGCGTGGTCCAGGTCCTCCTGGAGCTTGCCCATCTCCTCCATGAGCGCGTCCGAGTAGTCCGTCGCCATGAGCTCGGCGACCTCGTTGAAGCGCTTGAGCTTGCCCATGATCTCGGCGGCGCCGTCCTGCACGTTCTCCAGGACCGTCTTCGACTCGTCGAGCTGCGGCTCCTGCATGAGGATGCCGACGCTGTACCCGGGCGAGAGGAACGCGTCACCGTTGGACGGCTGCTCGAGCCCGGCCATGATCTTCAGCACCGTGGACTTACCGGCGCCGTTGGGGCCCACGACACCGATCTTCGCGCCAGGAAGGAAGCTCAAGGTGACATCGTCGAGGATCACCTTGTCGCCGTGCGCCTTGCGCGTCTTGCGCATGGTGTAGATGTACTCAGCCAAGAGAAACCGTCCGGCAATCAGTGAGTGGGCAGATACACCCCATCTTGCCGTACGGCCAGCCCCCGGCGAAAACCGGATGGTGGGCCGCCGGTTCTTCTCCTCGCGCGCGGTAGCCGTACGACTACCGCGCGCCCTCCTCTGTCGACGGCCGCCTACTCCTCGGTGGAGGTCTCCGCCGGGACGTCCTTCTTGCGGAGGAAGAACACCACCGCGCCGCCGACCACGACGAACGCCACCGCGATGCCGACGATCAGCGGGGTGTTGCCGCTGCTGCCGGTCTCGGCCAGGTCACCGCCGCCGACGCTGCCGCCCGCCGACGCGGGGCTCGGCTGGGAGGCGGGCTGCGCCTTGCTCGTTATCGTGTCGCCCGCGGTGCGGCAGTCGAGCACGCCCTTGAACCGCTTCTCGAAGCCGCTCGGCCCATTGATCGTGAAGTCGTAGGGCTGGTCCTCCTGCAGCGGGATCGTCACGGTCTGTGACGTGCCCGCCTCGATGGTGTACTTGAAGCCCATCAGACGGAAGGTGAAGGGCTTGTCGCCCTCGTTGGCCGCGGTGATGTCCACACCGCTCTTGGCGCAGTTCTTCTCGGCCGACAGCGCGGGCAGCGCACCTTCGGCCGCCCAGTTCGCGGTCGCCGCGGCCGACACGGTCGACTCGCTGGAGCCGGCGAGGATCTGCGTCTGGCTCCTGGTCTCGGACGCGAACGCCCGCCCGACCGGGACGGTGGTCGACGTCTGCACGGACAGTGCGGCGGCGCCGTCGGGTGCGTCCTTCGGCACGTCGAAGTAGAGGCGGCTGCCGTCGCGCGCGGACTTCACCGGCTTGCCGTTCCTGCCGACGACCTTCACGCCGCTCGCCTCGGAGTCCGCGGGCGGCGTGACCGTCACCGAGTCGGCGTCGGTCTGCACGGTGACCGGTCCGAGCTTCTCCCCCGCGCGTCCCGACACGGCCGGCGGGTCCAGCGTCAGGGATGCCTTGGGCTCGGCGCTGTTCCGAGCGCTCTTGTACAGATAGTCGGCGAGCTTCTCGGCCTGCGGATCGACGGCGTCGACCTTCGCGCCGTCGGAGTACCGCCAGATCGCCACCTGGGTGCCGGCCGCGGCGCTCTGCGCGGTGAGGGAGCGCGCCCCCGCCTTGCGGGCCAGCGCGGCGAGGTCGTTCACCTGCGGATACGAGTGCTGGAGGATCCAGCGGATCTTGCCCGCGTCACGGTTCCCGTTCAGCGAGGTGCCGCTCCAGGGGGTCTCCTGGTACTTGGCGTCCTTCTGCGTGGGGTTCAGGATGTCGATGCAGTACGTCTGCAGGGTGCCGCCGCCCTCGACGGACATCTCGAAGAGTCCCGCGGGCACCTGCTGCGCAGTGCCGTTGTCACGGATGACGGCCTGATCGAACGTCTGCAGCCCACCCAGTGTCGCGACGGCTCCGCCCCCGTGCGCCGGCGCCTCCTCCGCCGCGGCCGCGCCCGCGAAGGTCACCCCGCCCGCCAGGGCCAGACCCGCCGCCGCGGTCACCGCGGCGAGCCGGGCGGCGCCCCGGCCGGGTCCGCTCCCGCCGCGCCCGCGACTTCGGCCCCGGCCTCGGCTACGTATGGACAACGCAGAAAACACTGAATTCCCCTCCGGGCGGGACCCGTTCACGACGTTGGGGGGTGGTCCCGCCAGCAGATTGAAAGGGGCAGGTTCACCGGTCACCCGCGTGACCTCACCTGCCGACTGCCCCGTGAGCTACGTCCGGCATCCTAAGGAAACGCCGCAGCACGAGTCCCACGCAGATCACCGGACGGCGGATCCGACTCGGAATCGTTATCCCCAACAACCGCTCCGAGCTGGGCTTATCGACAAATCAATGGTGCCCATTCACCGATATGCGGCACTTCGGCCGTCCCCGCGGGGCGGGTCCGCTTCCCCCGACACCGACCGCCTGACGCCGCGTCACCCCACGGGCTCCGGCTTCTTCTCCCAGAGCGCGGAGACATCCTCGCCCAGCCCCTGACTCTGGCTCTGGCTCTGCCCCTTCTCCTGTGCCTGCTCCCGCCCCTGCGCCGGGTCCGTCAGCGCCGGATTGCCCCTGCCGACCCTTCTGAACGCCGCCGTACCGCGCGACAGATCGTGCCCGATGGCCACCGCCTCGATGTCCGCCGACGTCCAGTGCTGGCCGCCCCGCTCCTCGTCGCGCACCTTCAACCTGCCCTGCACGATGACCGGTTCGCCCACCGACACCGACCCCTGCACGTTCGTGCCGAGCGCTCGCCACGCCCAGACCGTGAAGAAATTGGTGTGCCCGTCGGTCCATGTGCTCTTCGCCCCGTCGTAGTACCGCGCCGTCACCGCGAGCCGGAACCGCGCCACCGGCCCCGACGGCAGCTCCCGGTACACCGGCGTCGTCGCCACATTGCCCACGACCGTCACCAAGGTCTCGTTCATCGCCGAACCCCCCTGTCCCACGTCACGCTTCGAGTCTCTGTCTCTGCGTCTGTCTCTGTCTCGTGCAGCCCAGCGGCTGTGAACCCAGATTGCACCGGTCGGGCCGATCCCGCTGAGCCCTGTGGACCGCCCCCAGGTTGTGGAAAACTCCGTCACCCGATCGGGGAACGGGCGGCCTGCGACAGCTCCCCCGACACCCGCACGTACTGCTCCCTGACCTCCCGGTAACGCAGCAGCTCCGCCGCCACCGGATCGAGGACCCGCGCCCGGCCGCACCCGGCCGCCGCCTCCCGCAGCCGCCGTTCCGCGTCGTTCCCGTACCTGCGCGCGGGCCCCCGCGCAGCGATCCGGCTCGTCCACTCCACGCACGGGCCGCCCACGATGCCCGCCAGCATCAGCAGCACCGGCACGCCCAGGTTCGGCGTGGCGAGCCCGACGATCTGGCCCACCAGCCAGATTCCGCCCACGACTTGCAGCAGCGTCATCGCCGCCTGCGCCAGAACCGCCACCGGCCACCAGCCGGGGCGCGGCGGCCGTCCGACCGGTACCCCCACCGTCACCGCCAGCTCGTCGAGCGCCTCGGGAAGCCCCTCGGCACCGCGCACCGCGGCCTCCCGTACGGCCTGTCCCCAGGGCAGGGGCAGCCCCCTCGCCGCCTCGTCGGCCACCGTGCGCACGGCATGCTCCACCCGCTGGCGCGCCGTCGCCTCCTCGTCCACGGGCGGCAGGGCGACCGGCGTCAGCACACCCTGCGAGAAGCGCCGTGCCTCGTACCAGCGCCACAGCCTGAACCACGGATCCCCGCACGCCTTGCCCGCGTGCCTGCGCCAGGCCCGCTCCGCGGCGTCTCCGGCGGCCGCCGCGCCCACGGCGTCCGCGAGCCGGTCCGCGAACTCCTCGCGGGCCTCCTCGCTGAGCCCGATCCGCCCGCGATTGCGGCCGGAGTGCGCCCCGGCGACGTACACCGGACGCAGGCGTTCCGCGGCGGCGTCCACGTCCGCGGAGATACGGCGGGCGGCGGCGCCCCTCTCCTGCGTGAACTGCCCCAACACCTCCCGCAGTTCACCGACGCCCTCGCCCGTCAGCGCGGAGATCGCGAGCACCGTGGCGCCCGGCTCCCCGTGCTCGCCGAGTGCGACACCGTCGTCGTCGAGGAGGCGCCGCAGATCGTCGAGGACCTGGTCGGCGGCGTCGCCGGGCAGCCGGTCGATCTGGTTGAGCACCACGAAGGTGACTTCGGCGTGGCCTGCCATGGGGCGCAGATAGCGTTCATGGAGCATCGCGTCGGCGTACTTCTCCGGGTCGACGACCCAGATGACGGCGTCGACGAGGGCCAGGATGCGGTCGACGTGCTCGCGGTGCTCGCCGACCGCCGAGTCGTGGTCGGGCAGATCGATGAGGACGAGCCCTTGGAGTTCGTCGGCGCCGGGCCCTTGGAGCGGGCGGCGGCGCAGGCGGCCGGGGATCCCGAGCCGGTCGAGCAGGCCCGCCGCGCCGTCCGTCCAGCTGCATCCGATGGGCGCGGCGGTGGTCGGCCTGCGCACGCCGGTCTCCGAGATCATCACTCCGGCGAGTGAGTTGAAGAGCGTCGACTTGCCGCTGCCGGTGGCCCCGGCGATGGCGACGACGGTGTGCCGTTCGGAGAGCCTGCGCCGGGCCGCGGCCTCGTCCAGGACACGTCCGGCCTCGGCGAGCGTGCCGCTGTCGAGGCGGGTGCGGGAGAGCCCGACGAGCTCGCGCAGGGCGTCGAGGCGGATGCGGAGGGGGTTTTCGTAGGAGGGGGTGGGCCCGGTGAAGGGGGCGGGGGCCGGGGCGTACGCGCGGGCTCCTGTGCTGATGCCCGTGTCACGGCCGCCGGGGGGACGTTGCGCGTCTTCGACGCGGCGGGCGATGAGGCCGTCGTCCCAGGGGCGGCCGGGGCGGGTGTCGGTACGTTCGTCGCGTCGCTCTGGGCGCTCTGGGCGCTCGGGGGTGGCGTCGGCGTCGGAAGCGCTACGGCTCCGGTCCCGGCCATGGCCCCCATCGCGCGCCCCGTCGGCGGGGTCGACGGGGTCTGCGGGATCTGCGGGATCGGTGGGGTCGGCGTGATCAGTGACGGCGGTCACCGCGGTCACCTCTCCTTCTGCAGTACGGACAGGGCGGCGATCAGCTCGGCCTGGGGTTCGGGATGCACTTCGAGGGCGTCCAAGGGGGCGAGTCTGCGCTCCCGCTCGGCGTTGAGGACCTTCTCCAGGTAGTCGGTCAGCAGGCGTCCGCCCCGGTCACGGAGGCGGACGGCGGCCTGGGCGCCGATCCGCTCGGCGAGGACCTCCCCGGCCGCACGGGCCCGGCGCCCGCCGAGCAGCGTCGTGGCGAGCAGCGCGGCGACGACCTCGGGGTCGGGGAGGGCGTTCTTGTCGACCCGTTCGAGGCAGCGCACCTCGTCCTCCGCGTACTCCTCCAGTTCGCGCCGCCACCTGCGTACGGCCATCCCGATGCGGTGCTCGGCGGTCTCGATGTCCGGGTCGCGGCCTGCCAGCGTCGGGGCGCCGGCGGCGGGTTCGCGCCGCCAGGCCTCGTCGATGCGCTCGTCGGCGGCGGTGACGGCGCACAGCAGGAGGGCTTCCAGGCTCTCGGCGATGGCGTCGAGCAGTTCACCGGCGCCGCAGTCGAGGGGGTAGCTGCGCCAGCGCTTCAGGGCGCCGCCGGCCAGCACCCCGCCGGCCCGCAAACGCCTCCCCACGCGCGCGTGCTCGTTCTCGTACGCCTCGTCGACGGCGGAGGTGAGCCGTAGCGCGGCGGCGTACTGGGCGGCGACGGCGCTCGCGAGCTCCGGCATGCGCGAGTCGAGGGAGCGGAGGACTCCCAGGGCGGTGCGGGCGACGGCCTGGGAGCGGACGGCGGGTTCCTGTGCGTGGTGGGTGAGCCAGGCGCGCAGGGGCGCGACGGCGGTGGCGGGGAGCAGTCCGCCGCCGCCCGCGGACTCGGGCAGTTCGGGCACGGTGAAGCGCGGTACGTCGCCGAGGCCGGCCTTGGCGAGCAGTGCGCCGTACTGGCGTGAGACCTCGGTCACCACCTGGTGCGGCACGCGGTCGAGGACCGTGACGAGGGTGGCGTCGTGTTCCTTGGCGGTGCGCAGGAGGTGCCAGGGGACGGCGTCGGCGTACCGCGACGCGGTGGTGACCATCACCCATACGTCGGCGGCGGAGATGAGTTCGGCGGCCAGGACGCGGTTGTCGGCGACGAGGGAGTCGATGTCGGGTGCGTCCAGGAGGGCGAGTCCGCGCGGGAGGCTGTGCGCGGTCTCGATACGCAGCGCGCGCTCCGCCTCACCGACGCCACCCGCCACGTCCCCGCCGCCGTCGTCGTCCTGCTCCCCGTCGCCGCCCTCCTCCCCCGGGTCCTGCCGGGGCACCCATACGCGCGTGAGGTCGGGCAGGATCCGCATCCCGGAGAACCAGTGGTGGTCGTCCGGATGGCAGACGAGCACCGGCGTGCGGGTGGTGGGCCGCAGCACGCCTGCCTCGCTGACCTGTCGTCCCACGAGGGAGTTCACGAGGGTGGACTTGCCGGTGCCGGTGGATCCGCCGACGACGGCGAGAAGAGGCGCTTCGGGGGCCTTGAGCCGGGGCACGAGATAGTCATCGAGCTGTGCCAGCAGCTCGTCCCGGTTGGCACGCGCGCGTGGCGCCCCTGGCAGGGGGAGCGGAAAGCGTGCGGCGGCGACACGCTCGCGCAGGGCGGAGAGTGCGTCAAGCAACTGAGGCCGTACGTCCAAGGTCACCACATGCGAAGAATGCCCAATTTTGGCGTCTTTCTGAAGCATATGGGCGCCTCTGCGCGCCGATCGGACGCAGGTGAGGGAAGGGGCGACCGGGGCGCAGGCATAACGAGTGCACAACACCCGGGGCGTGAGACGCCAAAAGCGATGCGAGATTCGTACCTGCCTGCGATTATCAGGATCGCTTCACCGAACCTCCACATCACGGCGCGGAGGCGAAGCACCAGGGACAGGGACCCGGGAGCCCTATCCTTGTCCCCGGCAAGGTCACGGATCACCCCCAACATCCGGCCCCGTGCCACCCGGCCACACCCGGCCCCCGTAGCTCAGTGGATAGAGCAGGCGCCTTCTAAGCGCTTGGCCGCAGGTTCGAGTCCTGCCGGGGGCGCCTCTCCAAGGCCCCGTTTCGGCGGGGCCTTTTTGTCGGGCGCGCAGGCTCGGGCGCGCTCGACACGCGCCGCGGGCCTGTCGACCGTTTCGGTGCGGCGCTTCAGATACGTCTACTCGACCGTCCCCCTGCGGTCGTGACGACACGGCCGGGCCGCACTAGGCTCCGCCCCCTAACGGGGTGGTGACCATGGCGCAACCAGATCCTTTGGACCGTCGCATCAGGGACAGTCTGACTCTGGCCGGGGAGCGGGTCGACGCGCGGCTCGTGGAGTTCATTCGCTGGTATCAGCTTCGGCCCAGGCGGGCACCGGGCGAAGAACCCGGGGATCAGGATGCAGGTGCTGACGCGAAGAAGTGGGGCGCGGTGGGGCGCGCCACCATTGTTCTGGGGCTCGCCCAAGCCGGCCTGCCCGCCGTGGCGATCATGGGCCTGTACACCGCACTGGCCAACGTCGAAGAGGCCCAGGCCACGATGCTCAAATCGCTCGACAAGAAGGCCTCGATCCTTCTCGACGGTCCCTTGCGCACGGCCCAGCTGCTCGTACGCGAGGCGGCACGCATCGGCCTGTCCGATCCTCGCTATGCCGCGACGCTGCAGCAGGCGTGGGATCGGTTCTTCGACGCATACGGCTTGGCGGGCTCGCCGCAGAGTCAAGCGGTCGTCCAGATGCACCTGGGCCAGGTGAGCTTGCTGCTCGGTCGGCACGAGGACGCCGCCCACTGGATGATGGAGAGCTACCGCTGCGCCCGCCAGGCCATCGAAGTGCTTGCCGCGGGCTCCAACGACGGACGGGTTCTGCGCAGCAAGTGGGGCACGGCAGCGAGCGTCTACGCCTACCCGGTGGGCCTCGCGGTGTTCGCCCGGAAGCTGGGGAAGATCCGCAGAGCGCAGCATTCCCTGGAGGCGACACGCTCCTACGTAGAGTTCGTCAACGCGGTCGCGGCCAGTGCCAATGCCATCTCCACGCATGCGGTTGCGGCCGGGCTCAGGGTGGAGAAAGTCTCTCTCAACGAGTTCGTCATCCGGGAAGTACGGTTGCCCTAGCGGGGCTCCGGCCCGTGCGGTCAGCGCCCGGTGTGTTGCCGGGTCGGCTGCTACTTGCCGTACAACTCCTCGATCTCCCCCGCATACGCCTCCGTCACCGCGTTCCGTTTGATCTTCAGGGAGGGGGTGAGCAGGCCGTTGTCCTCTGTGAACTCGCCGTCGACAATGGCGAATTTGCGGATCGACTCCGCCTTCGAGACCGCCTCGTTCGCGTAGTCCACCGCCTTCTGGACCTCCGCGATCATTTGGGGGTCGTGGGCCAGTTCGGCGAGGGGCGTGTTCGTCGGGCGCTTGCGTACGGTGAGCCAGTGGGTGACCGCCTCGGGGTCGAGGGTCACCAGCGCCGCCACGTACGAGCGGTTGTCGCCCACGACGATGCACTGGCCTACCGGCGAACGGCTGCGGAGTCTGTCCTCCAGGATCGCCGGTGAGACGTTCTTGCCGCCCGACGTGACGAGGATGTCCTTCTTGCGGCCGGTGATCGTGAGGTAGCCCTCGCCGTCCAGCGCGCCCAAGTCGCCCGTCGCGAACCAATCGTTGGCCAGGACCGCGTCCGTCGCCTTCGGGTGGTGCCAGTACGAGCCGAAGACGATGCCGCCCTTGATCAGTACCTCCCCGTCGTCCGCGATGCGTATGGACGTGCCCGGCACTGGTAGGCCTACCGTCCCGGGGCGGGGCCTGAGCGGCGGGGTGATGGTGGCGGCGGCCGTGGTCTCGGTCAGGCCGTACCCCTCGTAGATGACGATCCCGGCTGCGTAGAAGAAGAGGTTCAGGTTGCGGTCGAGGGGGGAGCCGCCGCTGATCGCGTAACGCAGGCGGCCGCCGACCTCGTTGCGGATGCGGCGGTAGACGAGGAGTTCGTACAGCGCCCAGGCCGCGCGGAGGGCGAGGGACGGGGTCGGAGCGTTGCCGTCCAGGAACTTGTTCAGGTGCGTCTCGCCGAAGCGCACCGCTATGCGTTCGGCGCGGTCGAATGACGCGGCTCGGCCCATCTTCTCCGCCGTCGCTCGGCCCGTCTCGTGGATCTTCTCGAAGAGGTAGGGGACTCCGACGATGAAGGTGGGCCTGAACGCGCGCAGCTCCGGGCGCAGTTCTTCCGGCTTGATGCTCGGGCAGTGGCCGAGCTCGATGCGCGCCATCATGCAGGCGATCTGGATGCTGCGGCCCAGGATGTGGGCGAGCGGCAGGAAGAGGAGCGTGGAGGCGACCTGTCCCGTGATCTCCTTGAAGACGGGGTGCAGCAGGTCGACCGTGTTCGCCGCCTCCGCATGCAGGTTGCCGTGCGTGAGGACGCAGCCCTTGGGGCGGCCCGTGGTGCCCGAGGTGTAGCAGAGGGTCGCGATGGAGTCCGGGGTCAGCGCTGACCTGCGTTTCGTGACCTCCTCGTCCGACAACTCCCGGCCCAGGAGCGCGAGTTGCGCCAGCGCGTCGCCGTCTATGGTGCGGATGCGTGGGGGTTCTGTGGGGGTGGCCGAAGAAGTCAGGGCTCCCTTCGCCGTCTCCGCGTTCTCCGGCGTCTCCGCGATCAGGAAGCGTGCGCCCGAGTCCCGGACTATCCACTCGATCTGTTCCGCCGACGACGTCGCGTAGATCGGGACGGTCTGGCCGCCCGCCGCCCAGATCGCGAAGTCCAGGACGGCCCACTCGTAGCGCGTACGGGACATGAGTGCGACGCGGCCGCCCGGTTCCAGGCCGTCCGCGATCAGGCCCTTGGCCGTCTCCGTCACCTCGCGCGCGAAGGCCGCGGCCGTGACGGGGCGCCACCTGCCGCCCTGCTTGCGGCGCAGGACCACGGTGTCGGGGGCCTCGACCGCATTGGTGAAGGGGATGTCCGCCGTGCTGCCCGCGGTGGGACGGGGCACGAGGGGCGCGGTACGCGCCTCGCGCACCGTGCCGTGCTCGTCCTTGATGAGTGCGACCTCGGCACGTGCCGCCAGGTCGCTGTGGCGCTGTGCCCTCTTCAGATCCTTGCGTACGCCCATGACGGCTCCCCGGCTTCCGGTTCCCGGCTGATGTGCTGATGTGCGCAGGTGCTGATATGCGCATGCGCTGATGTGCGCAGGTGCAGGCGTTCGGCGCGCGCTTACTCGGGGGTCAACTTACTGGCACGTAACGAATTTTCAAGGGGAAGCGCGCACTCAGTCCGCCGCCGGCTTCCAGGCCTCCCCCTCCAGGACCCGGCCCATCCCGACCCACACCATGTTCATCAGCCGCAGCGTCACGCCCTCCGGTGACTGGTCGGGGTGCCGGGCCATCCAGTCCGTCAGCGAGTCCGCCGCGCCCACCAGCGCGTGCGCCACGAAGTCCGCGTCCTCGTCGGTGAGTTGTGCCGTCGGGCCCGCCTCCGCGATGCCCGCGCGCACCAGTCCCGCCACTTCCGCCATCACCGCGACGCGCGCCTCGGCGACCGCCGCCGCGATGGCCTCGCTCAGCTCCGACGCCTGGCGGTGCAGCACCACCCAGCTGTCGCGGTGGTCGGCGACGAAGGCGAAGAACGCGAGCAGGCCCGCGTGCAGCCGGAGTTCGGGGGTCGCGCCGCTCGCCGTCGCCGCGCCCTGGAAGGCGCCGACCAGGCGCTCCGCCTCGCGCCGCAGGCAGGTGAGGAAGAGGCCCTCCTTGGAGTCCAGGTACAGATACACCATCGGCTTCGAGATGCCCGCCAATTCGGCGATCTCGTCCACCGACGCGCCGTGATAGCCACGCTTGGCGAAGACCTGGACCGCCACGTCGACGATCTGCCGTTCCCGCTCACGGCGCGGCACCCGCCGCCTGCGCGGGGCCCGGCTTCCGCTCGACGCCGGTGCACCCTTCGGGTCCGATGCGCCCTTCGGGTCCTGTGCGTCCTCGGATGTGTCGCTCACCCTTGCGCTCACCCTTGTCAGCCTCCCTGGCGACGATTACCTTACCGCATAGTAAGTTTACTGCAGAGTAAGGAGATTGACGTGGCCGACGACATCAGCAGGATCGCCGAACTCGACTTCGCCGGCGTCACGCCCGAGGAGTTCGCGCGGATCGTGAAGGGGCTCTCCAGCAAGCAGTTCACCGAGCTCGCCGAGGACGGCACGCTGCGCGGCCGCATCCTCCAGGAAGTCTTCGGGCGAATGGAACGACAGTTCAAGCCGGAGGCCGCGGCCTCGGTGACCGCGCTCATCCGCTGGCAGATCACCGGCAGCGGCGGCAACGAGGACGTGGTGTACGAGACGGACATCGCCGACGGCACGTGTGTCGTGCGCGAGGGGCAGTCGGAGTCGAAGCCGCGGGTCACGCTGATCCTCGCCGACGCCGAGTTCCTCAAGCTGGTCTCCGGAAACGTGGGGCCCGTCGCGCTGTTCATGATGCGCAAGGTACGGGTCGTGGGTGATGTGGCGCTGGCTGCGGGGCTCACGCGGTACTTCGACATTCCCAAGGTCTGACGCCCCCCATCACCGGGGTCCTGTGCCTGCGGCCCTCTCAAGCCGTCGTCGGCCCGCGCCGATGTAGTGATCATGACGACGTCCGCGTACACCTCCGTCCGTGACCCCGAAGCCGTCGCCGGAGCCTCCCCGGGAACGGATGCGGGAGCGCCCGGCCGATGGCGGGCCCTCGTCCGGCTCGGCGCCTGCCTGCTGCCCGCGCTCGTCATCGGCTTCGCCGGCTTCCGGCGGCGGTGGATGTCCGACGACGGGCACATCTACGTCCGCACGGTCCGGCAGGTCCTCGCCGGCAACGGGCCCGTCTTCAACGCGGGCGAGCGCGCCGAGTCGTCCACCGGCACCTTGTGGCAGTGGCTGCTGGTGGCGGGCGGGGCGACGGGGGCCGATGTGGCGACCGTGGCGATGTACGGGGGGCTGCTGTTCACCGTTGCCGGGTTCGCGCTGGCGGGGGCAGGGGCGATGCGGCTTCGGCTGGGGACGATGTGGCCGCGGGGAGTGGGCCGGGGCGGGCGCGGGCTTTTCGTGCCCTGCGGCGCGCTCGTCCTGCTCGCCCTCCCGCCCGTCTGGGACTTCGCCACCTCCGGCCTGGAGACCGGGCTCGCCACCTGCTGGATCGCGGGCGCCTGGCTCGCGCTCGTCGCGCGCCCCCGCTCGCTCGTGACCTCCGCCGTGCTCGGCCTCGGGCCTCTCGTACGGCCCGACCTGGCGCTGGTGTCGGTCGTCTTCCTCGCCGCGCAATGGGTGGCGGTACGGCCGACGTGGCGCGGGACGCTCGCCGGAGCCGGGGTCGCCGGGGCGCTTCCCGTCGCGTACGAGATCTTCCGCATGGGGTACTACGGGCATCTGATGCCGCTGCCCGGCGTCACGAAGGAGGCCTCCCGGAGTCTGTGGGGGCGAGGGTTCGACTACCTCTGGGACTTCACGGGGCCGTACGCGCTGTGGGTGCCGGTGGCCACGATCGGAGTGGCGATGCTGTACGCGGGAAGGTCCGTCGTACGACAGGTACGCGGCCCCGGCGGCCCCGCCACCCTGCGGGACGCCGCCCCTCTCGTAGCTCCCGTCCTCGCCCCCGTCGTCGCCCCCGTCCTCGCCGGTGCCCTCTGCTGGCTCTACGTCATCAAGGTCGGCGGCGACTTCATGCACGGCCGGATGTTCCTGCCGGGGCTGCTCCTGATGCTGCTGCCCGTCTTCCTGGTGCCCCTCACGCGCGCATGGGGCGTCGCCGCGGTGGTGGTCGGCGTCTGGGCCGTCGCGTGCGCGGGCGCGCTGCGGGTGCCGTACGAAGGGCGGATCGACGCGAGCGGGATCGCGGACGAGCGGGGCGTGTACGTACGTCAGAACGCCGCTCCTCACCCCCTCCACCACGACTTCGCGGGACAGCCCGGAAACCGGGCGTATGCCACGCTCGTACGGGAGGCGGCGCGGAGCGGCGATCCGAGCCTGCTCCTCGCCCAGACGCCCGTGGCGGGTGGTGCGCCTGGGGTGACGGGGGTCTACAACACGCTCGGCTTCAGCGGGTCCGTCGTTCCGCTCTCCGGCGCGGCCCTCGACCCCATCGGGCTCGCCTACCCTCTCGCCGCCCACTCCGAAGGCCTCGTCAACGGCCGCGTGGGACACGACAAGCGGCTGCCTGACGAGTGGATCGTCGCCGAGCGTGGCGCGGCCGACGTGCCCGAAGGTCTCGACCCGAACCGGGTCGACGCCGCCCGCCGGGCTCTGCGCTGCGGGCCCCTCGCGGAGCTGCGGGCCGCCACCCGCGCGCCGCTGACGGTCGGCCGTTTCTGGCGGAACCTGACGGGGGCGGTGCAGCGGACGGCCTTCCGTTTCCCGAATGACCCGGTGCGGGCGGAACAACAGGTGTGCGGACGTTAGCCACCGGTGAGCCGCGCCGCCTCGTCGATCGACGACGTCAGTTCACGGACCTGCTGCGTGCGGGTCGGCAGCGCGTGCGCCCACTCGGAGAGCTCCGCGAGGGACGGCGTGGCGGGGACCGACTCGGGGAGGTCGCGGTCCAGGTGGCCGCCGGGCGGGGCGGCCGCGCGCAGGCCGTCCGCGAAGTACGCCGCGACCGCCGCGACCTGGAGGCCCGCGTCCGCCTCCCCGAGCGACCCGTCGAGGCCGGACGTCTCGATACGGTCCGACTCCTCGTGCGGCGCGCGGCTTTCCGGGTCGAGCCAGCGCACGCTCGCCGTGGCCAGATGGCCGCCCGCGCCCGGCCTGGCCCGCACCGCGTACAGCGCGGTCACCGTGTGGCCGGGGCCGATCTCCCCGCCGTCCACGGAGTCGTCGCGGAAGTCGTCGTCGGCGACCTTCCTGTTGTCGTACCCGATGAGCCGGAACTGTTCGACCGTCTTCGGGTCGAAGGACACCTGCGCCTTCGCGTCGCGGGCCCGCAGCTCGATGTGGGCGGGCAGTTGCTCGCAGAACACGTCGCGCGCGTCCTCCTCGTTCGACACGTACGTCGTGTGGCCGTCGCCCTTGTCGGCGAGCCGCTCCATCAGGGCGTCGCCGTAGTCGCTGCCGACGCCGACGCCGAAGAGGGTGATGCCGTGCTCGCGGCGGGCGTCCGAGATGCGGTCCAGGATGCCGTCCGCGCTGGTCTCCCCCGTGTTGGCGAGGGCGTCGGAGAGCAGGACGACACGGTTGGTGGCGCCGTCCCTCTGGCCGCGCACGGCCGTGTCGTAGCCGGTGGTGATGCCCGCTTCGAGGTTGGTGGACTGGGTGGGCTCCAGACGGTGGATGGCCCGGTGCACACGCGCGCGCCCGTCTCCGGCGTCCCTGGCGTCTCCACTGCCTCCGGCGTCCCCGGCTTCCCCGGCGTTCCCGGCGTCCCCGGCGTCCCCGGCGTTCCCGGCGTTCCCGGCGTTCCCGAGGCGTGTCATCGGCAGGACCGTCTTCGCCGTGTCGCTGAAGGTGACGAGGGCGATGGAGTCGTCGGGGCGCAGCCGGTCGGTCATGAGGCCGAGCGACTGTTTCACGAGGTCGAGGCGGCCGGGTTCCGCCATGGAGCCCGACACGTCGATGACGAACGTGAGGGCGGCGGGCGGACGTTCGGCCTCCGCGGGTGCGCCGCGCGTGGCGAGGCCGACCCGGACGAGCGACCATCCCTCGTCGTCGGTGCGCGCGCCGTCCACGCTGACGGAGAACCCGTCGCCGTCGGGCCTCGGGTAGTCCTGCCGGAAGCTGTTGACGAACTCCTCGGGGCGCACCGTCGACGGATCGGGCAGCCGCCCTTCGGCGAGGGTGCGGCGCGCGAAGCCGTACGAGGCGGTGTCGACGTCCAGGGCGAAGGTCGACAGGTGGTCCGGTGCGAACTCCCGCCGCTCGTCGTCGCCTTGCTCACCGGGGGCGGCGCTCGCCCCGCCGTTCGCCCCACCGTTCGGCAGGGCGGGCGCGGGCGCGGGCAGCGGCGCGCCGTCACGCTTCTCGCCGCTGTCGCCGGTGGCCCGGTGGACGTCGCTCCCGCCACCGCCCGAACACCCGGCGAGCGCGAGGCCGCCCGCCACGGCCACGGCGAGCACCCCCTGCCGCATCCTGCCCGTCCGTCCGCTCCGCCGCGTCCCCATCCGGTCCCCCTCGCGTCGTCCGCTCACATGACTGTGACGCGGGAGGGCCTTCGTACGATCGCTCGGAACCGTTGCGGAAAAGTCTCGATGCGGCCACGGGGCCCGGAGGACTGCCCCGGCCGTCGTCGGCCCGGCCGGGCTGTCGTCAGCCCGGCCGCACCAGGAACCGCTGATCCGCCGCGCCGGAACAGCGCTCCTCGATCGCCTCCGCGCCGACGGTGGTGTCGTCACCGGCTATGCCGATGCACCGGCCGCTGGTGGCCGGACGCAGTCGGAACGCCCCGTCAGCGGGTTCCAGGCGGAAAACGGTCGCGTGCTCGCAATCCTGGCGGGGTTCGAGCATGCCCTTGAGCTGCTTCTCGCCCATGACCGTCAGGCAGCCTCTGCCCATCTCGGGGTGGTGCCACTGGATGCGGTAGAGCTCCTCCCCGATCGGCTCCAGGTACGTGCGCGGGACGGGCGCCTTCGCGCAGCGCAGCTGCACGGCGACGGCGCTGTCATAGGCTCCGGCACGGTCACGGCCGTCGGTCAGGCAGAGGTCGGCGGTGCGGGCGGGGCGGATGGTGACCCAGCCGTCGGGGGCGGAGGCCGATGCCGTCGGCTTGCCGGAGTCGTCGGCGTCGGAGTCGTCGGAGTCGTCGGCGAGCAGCCCCCAGACGACGAGGGCCAGCATCGGGGCCGCGAGCGCGGTCGCCGCCCCGGCGGTGACCGCCTTGACGCGGCGCGGCCGCACGTCCGCAGCACGGGATCGCATGTCCGCAGCGCGGGACCGTGCGTCCGCCGCGCGGGACCGTACGTCCATCGCGTGGGACCGCACCTCCACCGGCGTCGCCGTCACCCACGACGCGTCGACGACGGCATCCCGCACCGGGGCGGGCTCAGCCGTCGGGTTCCCGGCCGCGATCCGGTCTCTCGCGGCCAGCCACGCGTCGACGCGGTCCCCGTCCCCGCAGGCGTGCACGAACGCGGCCACGACCTCCGGGCGCGGAAGGCTCGTGCGGCGCAGTGCGTCGGCGAGCGTGCTGCGGGCCAGGACGTCGCCCCTGCGGGCCGCCCGCTCCTCCAACTCGCGATACGTCAGCCCCGAACGCTTCTTCAGCTGCCGCATGGCCGCGACGAAACCGGCGACGTCCCGCGCCCCGTGCGGCGCCACGTCCTCGTACGGCGGTAAGTCCCCCGAGTTACCCATGCTCACCATCTTGGTGCGTACCTGCCCATGGGACAACGGCGTGTCGCCACATTCGCCCGCCGCCTGTCCGGGACGGACGGCGTACAAGCCGCTGACCTGGCAGGGGCCCCGCGTCACCCGCTAAGACACCACGTCCTTCCGCGCGAACCCCCGGAACGCCAGCGCGAACAGCACCAGTGCGTAGGACACCGAGATCGCCGAGCCCTGGATCATGCCGCCCCACTCCGCCTGTGGCTGGATCGCGTCGGCCCAGGCGAACTGCCAGTGCGCGGGGAGGAAGTCGCGCCAGTCGCCGAGTGCGGTCACCGCGTCCAGGACGTTGCCGACGATGGTCAGGCCGACCGCGCCGCCGACCGCGCCGAGCGGCGCGTCCGTCTTCGTGGAGAGCCAGAACGCGAGGCCCGCGGTGACCAGTTGGGAGACGAAGATGTACGCGACGACGACGAGCAGGCGGCGGGTCGCCGTGCCCGCGGGGAGCGTGCCGCCGGTCGGGATCTCCAGCGGGCCCCAGCCGTACGCCACCGCGCCGACCGCGAGGGCGACGAGGGGAAGCAGGATCATCGCGGCGGCGCTCATGGCGAGCGCGACTGCCATCTTCGACCAGAGCAGCCTGGCCCTCGGCACGGGCGCCGCCAGCAGGTAGCGCAGCGAGGACCAGCTCGCCTCGGAGGCCACGGTGTCGCCGCAGAACAGCGCGACGGGGATGACGAGCAGGAAGCCCGCCGAGACGAACAGGCACGTCGCGGCGAAGTTCGCCGCCGATCCCGTGGCCGTGTCCATCAGGGTCACGTCGCCGTTGCGGGAGCCCGGTGAGCCGCCCGCGACGGCGAACGCGATGACGAGCACGATCGGCAGGAGCGCCATGATGCCGCCCATGACGAGCGTGCGGCGGCGCTTCAGCTGGCGGACCGCCTCGACCCGCAGGGGCAGGGTCCGCCGCGCGCGGTAGCCGGGCGCGGTCGGGCGCTCCAGCGTGGGGGCGCCGCTCGGGGTGCCGGAAGCACTGGGGGCGGTCATGCGGTGGTGCCTCCGATCAGGGTGAGGAACGCGTCCTCGAGGCGGCGGTGCGGGCCCATGGACTCCACCGGCACGTCGAGACGGACCAGTTCGGGCAGCAGGCGTACGGCGCTCGCGTGCTCCGTGCCGTCGAGGCGCACCAGGAGGCCGTCGTCCGCGCGGACCGCCGACGCGACGCCGGGCAGGGCCGCGACCTTCTCCACCAGCGGGTCGGGGATGTCCTCCGCGAGTCCCACGAGGAGCGTGTCTCCGGAGCCCACGATGTCGGCGACCGGGCCCGCCTGGACGAGCCGGCCGCGGTCCATGACGACGAGGTGCGTGCAGGACTGCTCGACCTCGGCGAGGAGGTGGCTGGAGACGATGACCGTACGGCCGCCGCGTGCGTACCGGATCATGACCTCGCGCATCTCGCGGATCTGGGGCGGGTCGAGGCCGTTGGTCGGTTCGTCGAGGATCAGCAGGTCCGGGAGGCCGAGCATGGCCTGGGCGATGGCGAGGCGCTGCCGCATGCCCTGGGAGTACGTCCGCACGGCGCGGGCCAGCGCGTCACCGAGGCCCGCGATCTGAAGGGCCTCGTCCAGGTGGGCGTCCTCGGCAGGGCGGCCGGTCGCCTTCCAGTACAGCTCCAGGTTCTCGCGGCCGGAGAGGTGCGGCAGGAAGCCCGCTCCCTCGACGAACGCGCCGACGCGGGAGAGGACGGGCGCGCCGGGCCTGATGGCCTGCCCGAAGACGCGGATCTCGCCCGCGTCGGGGCGGATGAGGCCCATGAGCATGCGGAGTGTGGTGGTCTTGCCCGCGCCGTTGGGGCCCAGGAGGCCGAGGACCTGGCCCTTCTCGACGGTGAAGGAGACGTCCCGTACGGCGTACCGGTCGCTGGACTTGGCGTAGCGCTTGCTCAAGTCGGTTATCTGGAGGGGGACTTCGGCGAGGGCCGGGTCGGGGGCGGGTGCGGTGGTGCGCCTGCGTGCGGTGACGAGCAGGCCGAGGGCGAGCACGGCGCCCGCGGCGGGCAGCCACCACACCCAGGCGGGCAGCGGCGCGGCCGCGGTGTCCACGCCGGGCGCGGTCGGCACCTTCAGGTCGCCCTTGAGGGAGACGGTGTACGTGGCGGGTTCGTACGGCGACGCGTATCCGAAGTCGGTCGAGGAGAGGGCGAGGCGCAGGTGGTGGCCCTTCTGCACCTTGTGGTCGACGGCGGGCAGCCGCAGTTCGACGTCCTTGCCCTGCCGCGCGTCCGTGACGCGGACGGGTGAGACGAGCTGTGAGGGCAGGACCTGCTGCTTGCCGTCGGGGCTGACGTCGTACACCTTCGCGAACAGCACCGCGTCGTCGCCGGAGGACTTCACGTGGGCGCGGACGGTGGGTGTTCCGGTGATCCGGAAGTCGTCGCGGACCGGCGCCGAGTCGAACTTGGCGAACTGTCCGGGGAAGTCCACGGAGATGCCGACGCCGAGCGAGGCGAACTGGGAGAGGCGGCTGCCGCCGACGCCGGGGAGCCCGGAGATGGCGGGCGGGCTGGCGCCCGCCGGGTTGTCGAAGGTCTGCTCGCGGCCGCGCAGCGGCACCGCGCGCGTGCCGCTCTCCAGGCCCGGGTACGCGTCGGCGCTCGCGCCGCGCTTGCGGGCGGCGCCGTCGGTGGAGTCGACGCCTCCGGTGCGGGTGACGCGGAACGCGGGGCCGGTGTCGGCGCTCTTGTCGTCCTTCAGGTAGCGGTCGAACCAGTCGTTGACGCGTCCCTCGACGCGGCCCTGTTCGCGGTCGCCGCCGTCGTGCCCTCCCGCGATCCAGTCGACGGAGACGGGCGCCCCGTTCGCGCGGACCGCCTTGGCGATGGCGTCGCCCTGGCCGAGCGGGAAGAGGGAGTCGGTCTGTCCCTGGGCGAGGTACGTCGGGACCTTGATGCGGTCGCCGACGGCGACGGGGCTCCGCTCGGCGAGCAGCTTGCGCGCCTGCGCGTCGGGCTTGCCGGCCTCGGCGACCCGCTCGTACATGGCGCACAGCCGCTTCTCGAACTTCTCGCAGCCGCCTCCGGTGTTGATGAAGCGGCCGGCCCACAGCTTCTTGAAGACGCCGTCGGGGAACAGGGCGTCGGCGAGGTTCCAGTACGTGATCTGGGGGGCGATCGCGTCGACCCGCCGGTCGTACCCGGCGGTGAGCAGGGAGACCGCGCCCGCGTACGAGGCGCCGGTCATGCCCACGCGCGGGTCGCCGTCCTTGTCGAGCTGCACCTCGGGGCGTGTGGCCAGCCAGTCGATGAGCTTGCGGGCGTCGGCGACCTCGCCCTTGGGGTCGTTGAGCCCGATCTTGCCGGTGGACTTCCCGAAGCTGCGCGCGGACCAGGTCAGGACCGCGTACCCGTCCTGGGCCAGGTCTTCCGCCTGCTCGCGCACGTCCGCCTTGCTGCCGCCGAAGCCGTGCCCGATGAGGATCGCGGGCCGTTTCGTGTCCGGGTCGCCCGCCGTGAAGTACGAGGTGTCGATCCGCGCGCCGCCGGTGTCCACCATGCGGTCGGTGCGCCGCACGGCGGGGCCTTCGTCCTCCGAGGCGACCGCCGACCACGTGCCCACCCCGGCGAGCACCGCGACGGCGGCCGCGGCGGCGATCAGCCTGCGCGGCCCGCGCGGCACGGACATCCTTGGCCTGGGCAGTCGTAGATCCATACCGTCAAAGGTACGGGCGCCCACCGACAACCGGGGCAGCCGCCGGTCTGAACCCTCGGGCCTCCCCCGGGAGTAGACTCCGCGCCCGCGTACCGCGGTTGCCGTAGGCGAGCACACGTGTCGGGCGTCGGGGCGCAGGCGGGGGTTCAAAGACAGGCTCTCAGGACTCCTCCGGCACGCTCACCAGCCACCGGGTCTCGCGGCGCGGCCGCAGGTACAGCGCCCAGTACAGGGTCGCCGCGACCACGATGCCGCCGGTCCAGCCGAGGTAGGGCAGTTCCTGCTGGCTGAGTACGTAGCCGAGGACGGCGATCAGGACCACGGGCACCGCGGGCCACAGCGGCATCCGCCAGGCGTGACCGGTGCCGTGGGAGCCGCGGCGGGCCAGCAGGGCGGCGACGGCCACCAGCAGGTACATGCCGGTCACGGAGACGCCGGTGACGCCGTACAGGGTGTCCAGGTTCACGAAGCAGAGGAGCGCGCCGGGAACGCCGACGAGGAGCGTCGCCACCCAGGGGGCGCCGGACGCGCCGAGCTTGGACAGGGCCTTGTTGACCGGTGCGGGCCAGGCCTTGTCGCGGGCGGAGGCGAACAGGACGCGGGAGTTCTGGATGACCATGACGATGCCCGCGTTGATGATCGCGAGGGCGACGCAGAGGCTGACGAACGTACCGACCGCGGAGTTCGACCAGGCCGTCACCATCGCGCTGATGTCGCCCTCCGTGAGGGCGGTCAGGCTCTCGGCGCCCATGGTGATCGCGACGACCGGCACCAGGATGATCACGGTGGAGATGGCGAGGGTGGCGAGGACGGTGCGGGCGACGTTGCGGCGCGGGTTCTCCATCTCCTCGGAGAGGTAGACGGCCGTGGAGAAGCCCTGCGTGACGAAGAGGGCGATGGCGAGGCCGGAGACGATCAGCATCGCGGTGACCGTGTCGACGCCGCCGGACCCGGCGCCCGAGCCGGACGCCACCGTGAGGTCCGTCAGGCTGCCGGGGCCCCGCTCGGCGTGCGCGAAGCCGAGGACGGCCACGACACCGGCGGCCACGACCTCCAGGACCAGGAAGATGCCGGTGATCCACGCGTTGGCCCGCAGGTCGAGCAGGCCCGCGAGGGTGGCGCAGATCATCACGCCGGCGCCCGCGTAGGACGGGTCGAGGTGCATGACCGGCGCCAGATAGTCGGCCGTGCCCATGGCGATCACGGGCGGCACGATCATCACGACCAGCAGGGACAGCACGAAGACGAGCCAGCCGGCCAGGCGCCCCGCCATCGTCGAGACCATCGCGTACTCGCCGCCCGCGCTGGGGATGAGCGTGCCGAGCTCCGAGTAGCAGAACGCGACGCCCACGCAGAGCAGCGAGCCGATCGCGATGGTGAGCGCGGTGGCGGTGCCGAGGGAGGAGAAGAGGTCGGGGACGACGACGAAGAGCGTGGAGGCGGGGGTCACGCACGACAGCGTGAGCAGGGTGCCGCCGACGACGCCGATGGAGCGCTTGAGCTTCTGGGGATCGCCAGGGACGGCCACCGGCGCCGGGGGTTCACCGGTGGTGGCTGACTGGAGCGGGCGAAGCGTATCGGTCATGGAGCGCGGTTCCGATCGACTCGTGCGGCAGGAGTACGGCGGGAGCGCTATCGCCTCCGAAGGCTGTTGAGCTGGTGTTTCGGTGGCTCCCGGCGCGTCATCGAACCCCGGCGGCAACCGGAACGTCAACGGTCATTTACCTACGGAATCCGCAGACCCACTGCTCCCCAAGTCACCTCGCTTTCCCAAGAGTTTGCCCGTGCGGGTCGCAATGAACATGCCTTCGACGAATATGACCTTCGTATTGCAGGCATATGAACGCGACAGGCTTCACTGCCCGAATTGCACCCTGTGCACGGGAACCGCAAGGGCGGCGCCAAAAAAGAATCAGGGCCGTCCGAATTCCGGACGGCCCTGCTCCACGCTGGGTTACGACGGCACAGCGCTCAGTGCGTCGGGTACAGCCGGTACGAAGCGTCGAGGTCCCGGACCTCCACCGAGTACGTCGCGCCCTCGACCCCGGACAGATGCTTGCCGAGCAGCGCGAGCACGTCCTCGGCGAGCGCCGCCTTCACGCCCTGCGTACGACCCGCCAGGATCCCCACGGTGACGTGCACGAACGCCGCGCCCGGCCCGCCGTCCACGAACGCGGGCGCGGACCGGCAGAACGTCTTGCCGACGCCGACCGAGTCCACCCGCTCCACGACCAGGGGATGCAGCTCCGCCACGAGGGCGGGCAGATCCAGGGCGCCGGACAGGGTGTCGGCGTAGTCGATGTCGATGTGCGGCATGGCTCACGGCCTTTCATGTAGTGCACACACATCGTAGAACGGTGAACAAACGGCGAAGCCCCCGGCCGGGGCCGGGGGCTCGTGAGCCGGGGGGGGGCGGCTCAGTGGTTGCGCGGGAACCCGAGGTCCACGCCCGCCGGCGCGTCCGACGGGTCGGGCCAGCGCGTGGTCACGACCTTGCCGCGGGTGTAGAAGTGCGTGCCGTCGTTGCCGTAGATGTGGTGGTCGCCGAAGAGCGAGTCCTTCCAGCCGCCGAAGGAGTGGTAGCCCACCGGCACCGGGATCGGCACGTTCACGCCGACCATGCCCGCCTCGATCTCCAGCTGGAAGCGGCGGGCCGCGCCGCCGTCCCGGGTGAAGATCGCCGTGCCGTTGCCGAACGGCGAGGCGTTCATGAGGGCCACGCCCTCCTCGTACGTGTCGACGCGCAGCACGCACAGGACCGGGCCGAAGATCTCGTCCTGGTAGGCCTTGGCGGTGGTCGGCACGCGGTCGAGCAGCGAGAGCCCGATCCAGTGGCCGTCCTCGTGGCCCTCGACCGTGTAGCCGGTGCCGTCGAGGACGACCTCGCAGCCCTCGGCCGCCGCGCCCGTCACGTACGAGGCGACCTTGTCGCGGTGGGCGGCCGTGATGAGCGGGCCCATCTCGGAGGTCGGGTCGTTGCCGGGGCCGATCTTGATCTTCTCGGCGCGCTCCTTGATCTTCCCGACCAGCTCGTCGGCGACCGAACCGACCGCGACGACCGCCGAGATGGCCATGCAGCGCTCGCCCGCCGAGCCGTAGGCCGCGGAGACGGCGGCGTCGGCGGCCGCGTCGAGGTCGGCGTCCGGCAGGACCAGCATGTGGTTCTTGGCGCCGCCGAGGGCCTGCACGCGCTTGCCGTTGGCGGAGGCGGTGGTGTGGATGTAGCGCGCGATGGGCGTGGAGCCGACGAAGGAGACGGCGGCCACGTCCGGGTGCTCCAGGAGACGGTCCACGGCCACCTTGTCGCCGTGCACGACGTTGAAGACGCCGTCCGGCAGCCCCGCCTCGCTCAGCAGCTCCGCGATCTTCATCGACGCGGACGGGTCCTTCTCGCTCGGCTTGAGGACGAAGGTGTTGCCGCAGGCGATGGCCAGCGGGAACATCCACATCGGCACCATGGCGGGGAAGTTGAACGGCGTGATGCCGGCGACGACGCCCAGCGGCTGGCGGATGGACGAGACGTCCACGCGGGACGCCACCTCCGTCGACAGCTCGCCCTTCAGCTGCACCGTGATGCCGCACGCCAGGTCGACGATCTCCAGGCCGCGGGCGACCTCGCCGAGGGCGTCCGAGTGCACCTTGCCGTGCTCGGCGACGATCGCCTCGGCGATCGCGTCGCGGTTGGCGTCGAGCAGCGCGCGGAACTTGAAGAGGATCGCGGTGCGCTTGGCGAGCGAGGACGTGCCCCAGGTCGCGAAGGCCTCGCGGGCGGAGGCGACGGCCGCGTCCACCTCGTCGACGGACGCGAAGGCGACCTGCGTCGTGACGGCGCCGGTCGCCGGGTCGGTGACCGGGCCGTACGTACCGGACGCGCCCTCGACGGCCTTCCCACCGATCCAGTGGTTCACGGTCTTCGTCATGACAAGCATCCCTCTTCTCACAGGTGGCGGCGTCGGGCAGTGACGTGCCGGTCGTACTCTTCCCTGGCCTTGACCGCGGACTCGCGGGTCGCCGTCTCGGCCACGGGCACATCCCACCACGCCTGTGCCGGGGGCGGGCCCGACACTGTGTCTGCCGTTTCCGTCTCCACATAGACACATGTGGGACGGTCTGCGCCGCGCGCCTCGCGCAGCGCCCCGCGCAGGTCGCGGACGGTCCCGGCGCGCAGCACCCGCATGCCGAGCGAGGCCGCGTTCGCGGCGAGATCGACGGGCAGCGGACCTTCGGTGTACGACCCGTCGGCCGCCCGGTAGCGGTACGCGGTGCCGAACCGCTCGCCGCCCACGGACTCGGAGAGGCCGCCGATGGAGGCGTAACCGTGGTTCTGCAGGATGACGACCTTGATGGGCAGGTTCTCCTGGACGGCGGTGACGATCTCCGTCGGGTTCATCAGGTACGTGCCGTCGCCGACCAGCGCCCACACGGGCCGCTCCGGCGCGGCGAGCGCGACGCCGATGGAGGCGGGGATCTCGTATCCCATGCAGGAGTAGCCGTACTCGACGTGGTACTGCCGCGGGGAGCGCGTCCGCCATAGTTTGTGCAGGTCGCCGGGGAGCGAACCGGCGGCGTTGATGATCACGTCGTCGTCCGTCACGACCTCGTCGAGGACGCCGAGGACCTGCGCCTGAGTGGGGCGCACGTCCACGTCGTCCGCCCGGTACGCGGCCTCGACGCGCCGCTCCCACCGCTCCTTCCCGTCCCCGTACTCGGCGACGTACGCGGCCTCGACACCGTGCCCCCGCAGCGCCTCCGTGAGCGCTTCGAGCCCGGCGCGCGCATCCGCGATCAGGGTGGCGCCCGCCATCTTGTGGCCGTCGAAGGGCGCGATGTTGAGGTTGAGGAAGCGGACGTCCGGCGCCTCGAAGAGGGTGCCGGACGCGGTGGTGAAGTCGCTGTAGCGGGTGCCGACGCCGATCACGAGGTCGGCGGTGCGGGCCAGGTCGTCGGCGGTCGCCGTGCCGGTGTGGCCGATGCCGCCGACGTCAGCCGGGTGGTCGTGGCGCAGCGAGCCCTTGCCCGCCTGGGTGGAGGCGACGGGGATGCGGGTGGCGTCCACGAACTCCCGCAGCGCGTCCTCGGCGGCGCTGTGGTGGACGCCGCCGCCCGCGACGATCAGGGGGCGCCGGGCCGCCCGCACGGCGGCCGCGGCGGCGGCCAGTTCGCGCGGGTCGGGGGCGGGCCTGCGCACGGTCCAGGTCCGCTCGGCGAAGAACTCCTCCGGCCAGTCGTACGCCTCCGCCTGCACGTCCTGCGGCAGGGCGAGCGTGACGGCGCCGGTCTCCACCGGGTCGGTGAGGACGCGCATGGCGGCGAGCGCGGCGGGGATCAGGGCCTCGGGGCGGGTCACGCGGTCGAAGTACTTCGACACCGGGCGCAGGCAGTCGTTGACCGACACGTCTCCGGCGTACGGGACTTCGAGCTGCTGGAGGACGGGGTCGGCGGGCCGGGCGGCGAAGATGTCGCCGGGCAGCAGGAGGACGGGCAGCCGGTTGACGGTGGCGAGCGCGGCGCCGGTGACGAGGTTGGTGGCGCCGGGGCCGATGGAGGTGGTGACGGCGTGGGTGGCGAGGCGGCCGTGCTGCCGGGCGTACCCGACGGCGGCGTGCACCATGGCCTGTTCGTTGCGCCCCTGGTGGAAGGGCATCTCGTCGGCGTACTCCACGAGGGCCTGCCCGATCCCCGCCACGTTGCCGTGTCCGAAGATGCCCCAGGTCGCGCCGATGAGCCGCTGCCGCGCGCCGTCCCGCTCGGTGTACTGCCGCGCCAGGAAACGGACCAGGGCCTGGGCCGTGGTGAGCCGGGTCATCGATATCCCTCCGTGTGGTCCGGGTGGAAGCAGATCCGCCACTCCCTCTCCTGCCCCGGTCCCGCCATCACGTTCAGGTAGTACATCGCGTGGCCGGGCTGGGCGATGGACGGGCCGTGCCAGCCGTCGGGCACAAGGACGGCGTCCCCCGTACGGACCTCGGCGAGGACGTCGGTGCCGCCCTCCCTGGACGGGAAGACCCGCTGATAGCCGAAGCCCTCCCGGTCGCCGTGCGCCTCGATCTCGAAGTAGTAGATCTCCTCCAGCTCCGCCTCCACGCCGGGCCGGTGCTCGTCGTGCTTGTGCGGCGGATACGAGGACCAGTTGCCGCCGGGCGTGATCACCTCGACGGCGATCAGCCGGTCGCAGTCGAAGGCGTCCGCGGACGCGAAGTTACGCACCTCGCGTGCGCAGCCGCCGCTGCCGCGGTTCTCGACTGGTACCTCCGGCGCGGAGCCGTAGCGGGCGGGGAGTCGACGCTCGCACTTCGCTCCTGCCAGGGCGAAGCGGCCTCCCGCGCCGGAGGCGATCTGGATCCGGGCGTCGCGCGGCACGTAAGCGAAGTCGGAGACTCCGCTGAACACGCTCTCGCGGCCCAGCAGTTCGATGATCCCGTCTGCTGTCTGCACCGTACAGCCGCCGGTCAGCGGGAGCACGATCCATTCACTCTCTCCGGTGGTGAAGGAGTGGGTACCGCCCGGTTCGAGCTCGACGACGCGCAGCTGCGAGTAGCTCCAACCGGCCCGTTTCGGATCGATGGCGAGGGCATACGGCCCGTCGGCCGCACTCCCTTTCGGTACGTACGTCATGTGGGTCCTCCCGGGCCTGATCCGCCTCGCCTGCAACAGTCCTGCGCTCGCCTACAACAGCCCTACGGCGGTGTCGACCGCCCCCGCCACGTCCCCGTCGGGCGGATAGAGCAGCGCCCTGCCCACGACGAGCCCCTGCACGGTGGGCAGTTGCAGGGCGCCACGCCACTTCTCGTACGCCGCCTCCTGATCGCCCCCGGTATCGCCGCCCAGAAGAACGGCGGGGAGCGTCGAGGTCTCCATGACGCGGGCCATGTCGTCGGGGTTCTCGGTGACGGGGACCTTCAGCCAGGTGTACGCGGAGGTGCCGGCGAGCCCGGAGGCGATGGCGATGGAACGGGTGACGGCCTCGGCGCTCAGATCATTGCGGGGCGGTCCGCCCGCCCCGTCGCGCGCGGTCAGGAACGGCTCGACGAAGACGGGCAGCGCGCGCTCGGCCATGGCGTCGACGACGCGGGCGGCGGAGTGCAGGGTCCGCAGCGAGCCGGGGTCCTCGTAGTCGACGCGCAGCAGCAGCTTGCCCGCGTCGAAGCCGAGCCGCTCGATGTCCTCGGGCCGGTACCCGGTGAACCGGTCGTCCAGCTCGAAGGCGGCGCCCGCGAGCCCGCCGCGGTTCATCGACCCCATGACGACCTTGCCGTCGAGTGCGCCGAGCAGCAGCAGATCATCCAGCACATCGGCACTGGCGAGCACGCCGTCGACCCCGGGCCGCGACAGCGCGAGACAGAGCCGTCCGAGGAGGTCGGCCCGGTTGGCCATGGCAAGCGGATCCCGCCCCACACCGAGGGAACCCCGAGCGGGGTGATCAGCGGCGACGATCATGAGCCGCCCACGCCCCGAGAGCAACTCCCGCCGCACACGCCGAGAGGCAGCTTCGGCAACGGCTTCGGGATGCCGGGCCCGGGTCCGACTGAGTGAGCCGACGTCCACAAGATCCAGCCCCTCCGGCGTTTGAGGAGAAGGGCCCGGGGCGGAGGCAGATTTCAGCCCCCCCGGCGTTTGAGGAGCGGGGTCCGGGGCGGAGCCCCGTGTGCGGCCACCCCGGGCGGCGCCCAGACTCACGTGACACCCCCCACTTCCACCACCAAGGCGACCTCGCCGGCAAACGGCATGGCGGACGAACACTCCAGCCGAGAGGCGACAATCGCCCCCGCCGCGTTGGCGTACCGCATGATGCGCTCCAGATCCCAGCCCGCGAGCAGCCCGTGGCAGAGCGCCCCGCCGAACGCGTCGCCCGCGCCGAGCCCGTTGAGGACCTTGACCGGCAGGGGCGGGACCTGCGCGATCTCGCCCGCGCGGTTCATCGCGAGCACGCCGTCGGGGCCCTGCTTGACGACGGCCAGTTCCACCCCGCCGTCGAGCAACGCGTGGGCCGCGGCGAAGGGTTCACGCCTGCCCGTGGCGATCTCGACCTCGTCGAGGTTGCCGACGGCGACGGTGGCGTGCGCGAGGGCCGCGGCGTAATGGGGCCGCGCCTCGCCGGGGTCACCCCAGAACATCGGCCGCCAGTCCAGATCGAAGACCGTGATCCCGCTCCGCGCCCGGTGCGCGAGCGCCGCCAGCGTCGCGGACCGGCTCGGCTCCGCGCACAGCCCCGTGCCCGTCATCCAGAAGATCCGCGCCGCGGCGACCGCGTCGAGGTCGAGCTCGTGCTCGTGGATCTCCAGGTCGGGCGCCTTCGGCAGCCGGTAGAAGTACAGCGGGAAGTCGTCCGGCGGAAAGATCTCGCAGAACGTCACCGGCGTCGGCAGGCCCGCGACCGGCGTCACCCAGCGGTCGTCGACGCCGAAGTCGCGCAGCGCGCCGTGCAGATACTCCCCGAACGGGTCCTCACCGGTACGGGTGATGACGGCGACGCGGCGGCCGAGGCGGGCCGCGGCGACCGCGACGTTGCTGGCCGAGCCGCCGAGGAACTTCCCGAACGCGGTCACGTCGGCGAGGGGCACGCCGCTCTGCAGGGGATACAGGTCCACCCCGATCCGCCCCATCGTGATGACGTCGTACGGACCACTCACCCTGTGCGTCCCTTCGCCGGACCCGACGATCGTGTGCCCCCAGGTCTAATCCCGGTCCCGGAACCCTGTCAACATTTTGTCCTTACATTCGGACCACTGCTTGACACTCTTCCGAGGCGGCCAGGACGCTGGCTGGCATGACGACGCTGTCTCGCATCCGGATCGGTTCGGCGCCCGACTCGTGGGGCGTGTGGTTTCCCGAGGACCCGCGGCAGGTTCCGTGGCGCCGCTTCCTCGACGAGGTCGCGGAGTCCGGGTACGAGTGGATCGAGCTCGGACCGTACGGCTACCTGCCCACCGACCCGGCCGTCCTGACCGACGAGACGGCCCGCCGCGGCCTCAGGGTGTCCGCGGGCACGGTCTTCACGGGGCTGCACCACGGACCCGCCGTCTGGGACAGGACGTGGGCGCACGTGGCGGACAACGCGGCGCTCGCGCAGGCCATGGGCGCCGAGCACCTCGTCGTCATCCCGTCGTTCTGGCGCGACGACAAGACCGGCGAGGTCCTGGAGGACCGCGTCCTCACGCCCGCACAATGGCGCGAACTGACCACCCAGACCGAGCGCCTGGCCCACGAGGTCCGCGAGCGCTACGGCCTGCGCGTCGTGGTCCACCCGCACGCGGACACGCACATCGACAGCGAGGAGAACGTCACCCGTTTCCTCGACGCCACCGACCCGGACCTCGTCTCGCTCTGCCTGGACACCGGGCACTACGCGTACTGCGGCGGCGACAGCGTCAAGCTCATCGAGACGTACGGCGAACGCATCGGCTATCTGCACCTCAAGCAGGTCGACCCGGCCGTCCTCGCCGAGGTGCGGGCCGACGAGGTGCCGTTCGGGCCCGCGGTGGCGCGCGGAGTGATGTGCGAGCCGCCCGCCGGGGTGCCGGCCCTGGAGCCGGTCCTCGCCGCGGCGCAGAAGCTGGGCGTGGAGCTCTTCGCCATCGTGGAGCAGGACATGTACCCGTGCGACCTCGGCAAGCCGCTCCCGATCGCCCGCCGTACCCGCGCCTTCCTGCGGTCCTGCGGCGCATAAATCCACCCCAGGGGCTCGCTGCGGCAACCCACCGCATTCGTCTCTTCTGTCACAAACAATCCCGTCGTGTCACACATGTCTCACGTACGCGGGTCTTGCGTCACAGAGGGACGACAGTCGCCCCCCAGTGGTCACTCTGCGTCGTTCACCGGGCACAGGCTGAGTGATCGCCACGCGTCGCGCCCAGCTCCCCCGTCGGCCTCTCCGGCCGCCCTGGGCGCACGCAGGGAGGTGCCACTGATGACCGACCGCAGGCTCTGGTCGTACAAGGAGATCGCCGCGCACATCCGTGTGCAGCCCGACACGGTCCGCTCGTACCGCAAGCACGGGCTGCTGCCCGACCCCGACCACGTGGAGGGCGGCAAGCCCTACTGGTACGCGGACACCGTCCGCGCCTGGGTGGCGGCCAGGCCGGGGAACCGGGGACGCAGGGACTGATCCGTTGAGAAAATACCCCCTAGGGGTATAGTCTCGAGTGCGTCAGGAGGTCGCCGGGGTTCCCGGGCCCCCTCAAGCACGCTACGCCGCATACGTACACACCCCCGAGGAGAACGACATGAGCGCCCAGACCGAGCTCCCGCAGGCCGCGTCCGAGACGACCGGGTCCTGCTGCTCCCCCAGCGGTTCCTGCCACTCCGACGACGCCGCCGCTCCGCAGGGCGCCGTCACCACCGTGTACGAGGTGACGGGCATGACCTGCGGGCACTGCGAGGGCGCGGTGTCCGAGGAGATCTCGCAGCTCGCGGGCGTCACCTCCGTCAAGGCCGTCGCCGCCACGGGCCTGGTCACCGTGGTCTCGGAGGCCCCGCTCGACGAGGCCGCGGTGCGCGAGGCCGTCGACGAGGCGGGCTACGACCTGGCCGGCGTCAAGGCCTGAACCCGCCGGGCCGCCCCGCACGACCGGCGGCCTGCCGGGTACCCGGGCCCTGGGGTGTCGACACCGACACCCCGGGGCCCGCAGCCGTCCCACGACCCCGGAAGCAGTACGAAAGAGTCATGACCGAAGTCGAACTCGCCGTCGGCGGGATGACCTGTGCCTCCTGCTCGTCGCGCATCGAGAAGAAGCTGAACCGCATGGACGGCGTGACCGCCACGGTCAACCTGGCCACGGAGAAGGCGAAGGTCTCGTTCGACGAGACCCAGGACGGCGCGGCGGTCGAGGTCGCCCAGCTGATCGCGCTGGTCGAGAAGCTGGGCTACACGGCCGAGGAGATCGTGCCGCCCCCGCCCGAGCCCGTCGAGGACCCTGACGGCGGCGGGCCGGCCCCCACCACGGCCGACATCACCGAACCCGACACCCTGCGGCAGCGCCTGATCGTCTCGGCGGTCCTGTCGCTGCCCGTCGTGCTGCTCGCGATGGTCCCGGCCCTGCAGTTCGACTTCTGGCAGTGGCTCTCGCTGACGCTGGCCGCGCCGGTGGTCGTGTGGGGCGGACTCCCGTTCCACCGGGCCGCGTTCACCAACCTGCGGCACGGGGCCGCGACGATGGACACGCTCGTCTCCGTCGGCACGCTCGCCGCGTTCGGCTGGTCGCTGTGGGCGCTGTTCGTCGGGGACGCGGGGATGCCGGGGATGCGGCACGGCTTCGACTTCACGGCCTCGCCGGGCGACGGCGCCTCGACCATCTACCTCGAAGTCGCCGCGGGCGTCGTCACGTTCATCCTGCTCGGCCGCTGGCTGGAGGCCCGCTCCAAGCGGAAGGCGGGCTCGGCGCTGCGTGCCCTGCTCGAACTGGGCGCCAAGGATGTCGCGGTGCTGCGGGACGGCACGGAGCGGCGCGTGCCCGTGGGTCAACTGGCGGTCGGCGACCGGTTCGTCGTACGTCCCGGGGAGACCGTCGCGACCGACGGCACCGTCGACGAGGGCGCGTCCGCCGTCGACGCCTCGATGCTGACCGGCGAGTCCGTGCCGGTCGACGTGGGCGTCGGCGCCGCCGTGACCGGCGGCACCGTGAACGTCTCCGGGCGTCTCGTGGTGCGGGCGACCCGTGTCGGCTCGGACACCCGACTCGCCCGGATGGCGCGGCTCGTCGAGGACGCGCAGACCGGCAAGGCCCAGGTGCAGCGCCTCGCCGACCGGATCGCCGGCGTCTTCGTGCCGACGGTGCTCCTCATCGCCGTCGGCACGCTCGGCGGCTGGCTCGGTGCCACGGGCGACGCGACGGCCGCGTTCACCGCCGCCGTCGCCGTTCTGATCATCGCCTGCCCGTGCGCGCTCGGCCTCGCCACGCCGACCGCGCTCATGGTCGGCACCGGCCGCGGCGCCCAACTCGGCATCCTCATCAAGGGACCCGAGGTCCTGGAGTCCACGCGCCGCGTCGACACCGTCGTCCTGGACAAGACGGGGACGGTGACGACGGGCCACATGGAATTGACGGACGTGCACGTCGCCGGGGACACCCAGGAGCAGCTGCTGCTCCGCCTCGCGGGCGCCCTGGAACACGCCTCCGAGCACCCGGTGGCCCGCGCCGTCACGGCGGGCGCCGCCGAGCGGCTCGGCATCGACAGCGGGGAGCTGCCGGTGCCGGAGCGGTTCGAGAACGTCGCCGGGGCCGGGGTGCGCGGCACGGTGGAGGGGCACCAGGTGCTCGCGGGCCGCGAGCGGCTCCTCGCGGCGGCCGGGGTGACGGATCTGGAGGCCGTGGCCAAGCTGCGGGACGACGCGGAGGCCGCCGGACGCACGGCCGTCCTGGTCGCCTGGGACGGCGCCGCACGTGGCGTCCTGGCCGTCGCGGACGCCGTGAAGGAGACCAGCGCGGAGGCGGTGCGCGAGCTGCGTTCGCTCGGTCTGACGCCGGTGCTGCTCACGGGCGACAACGGGGCCGTCGCGCGGACGGTCGCCGACGCGGTGGGCATCGCGCCGGACGCGGTGTTCGCGGAGGTCCTGCCGCAGGACAAGGTCGATGTCGTACGGCGGCTGCAGGACGAGGGCAGGGTCGTGGCGATGGTCGGGGACGGCGTGAACGACGCGGCCGCGCTCGCCACCGCCGATCTGGGGCTCGCGATGGGCACCGGCACGGACGCGGCGATCGAGGCGAGCGACCTGACGTTGGTGCGCGGGGACTTGCGGGTCGCGGCCGACGCCATCAGGCTCTCCCGTAAGACCCTCGCCACCATCAAGGGCAATCTCTTCTGGGCCTTCGGATACAACGTCGCCGCACTGCCGCTCGCCGCCGCCGGTCTCCTCAATCCGATGATCGCGGGGGCCGCGATGGCCTTCTCCTCGGTCTTCGTGGTCACCAACAGTCTTCGTCTGAGGACGTTCAGATAACGATCGCGGACGTTCACATACCGTCTTCACACGGTCGTTTCAGCACCTTCACCCCGTTCGCGAGATCCACATATCGGCGATCTTGCGCATCTACTGGACATATGCAAGAGACGCAGATCACAGTGTTTGGAACGTAACCATTGAGGGGGGTCGCGAGTCTAATGGGGCGATGCAGGAAGATGTCTTGGGGGACGTCTTCCTGACATCGAGGGACATCTTGGGGGATGTTCCTTGATATTGCGTTGCCGGGGCACGTGCACCGGGGAGCTTTGAGCGGCCCTCCCGTGAGTACGCGTCCCGGCAGACCGCAGGGCCGCCACAGACGCCCGGCCGGATCCCGTGGGGGGAATCCGCACCGGGAAAAAGGGAAGCGCCCCGACCGTCGACCCGTGGGGGGATCGATGGCGGGGCGCTTTCCGCTCTATGCCTCGCTGAGGGCAGGGTCAGCGGCCCTCGACCGGGACGAAGTCCCGGAGAACCTCACCCGTGTAGATCTGGCGCGGGCGGCCGATGCGCGAACCCGGCTCCTTGATCATCTCGTGCCACTGGGCGATCCAGCCCGGCAGGCGGCCGAGGGCGAACAGGACCGTGAACATCTCGGTCGGGAAGCCCATCGCGCGGTAGATGAGGCCCGTGTAGAAGTCGACGTTCGGGTAGAGCTTGCGCTCGACGAAGTAGTCGTCGGCCAGCGCGTGCTCCTCCAGCTTCAGCGCGATGTCGAGCAGCTCGTCGGACTTGCCGAGCGCCGAGAGGACGTCGTGCGCCGCCGCCTTGATGATCTTCGCCCGGGGGTCGAAGTTCTTGTAGACGCGGTGCCCGAAGCCCATGAGCTTCACGCCGTCTTCCTTGTTCTTCACCTTGCGGATGAAGGTGTCGACGTCGCCGCCGGAGGCCTGGATGCCCTCGAGCATCTCCAGGACCGACTGGTTGGCGCCGCCGTGCAGCGGGCCCCAGAGGGCCGAGATGCCGGCGGAGATCGAGGCGAACATGTTCGCCTGCGAGGAGCCGACCAGACGCACGGTGGACGTCGAACAGTTCTGCTCGTGGTCCGCGTGCAGGATCAGGAGCTTGTCGAGCGCGTTGACCACGACCGGGTCCAGCTCGTACTCGGCGGCGGGCACCGAGAACGTCATGCGCAGGAAGTTCTCGACGTAGCCGAGGTCGTTGCGCGGGTAGACGACCGGGTGGCCCTGCGACTTCTTGTACGCGTACGCCGCGATCGTCGGAAGCTTGGCGAGAAGGCGGATCGTCGAGAGGTGACGCTGCTTCTCGTCGAACGGGTTGTGGCTGTCCTGGTAGAACGTCGACAGCGCGCTGACCACGGACGACAGCATCGCCATCGGGTGGGCGTCACGCGGGAAGCCGTCGTAGAACCGCTTGACGTCCTCGTGCAGCAGGGTGTGCTGCGTGATCTCGTTCTTGAACGTGGCCAGCTCGTCGACCTTCGGCAGCTCGCCGTTGATCAGGAGGTACGCCACCTCGGTGAAGGTGGAGCGTTCGGCCAGCTGCTCGATCGGGTAGCCGCGGTACCGGAGGATGCCCTGTTCGCCGTCGAGATAGGTGATGGCGGATTTATAGGCGGCGGTGTTGCCATAGCCGCTGTCCAGGGTCACCAGACCGGTCTGGGCGCGGAGCTTCCCGATGTCGAAGCCCATGTCGCCGACGGTCGACTCGATCACCGGGTAGGTGTACTCGTCGTCGCCGTACCGCAGTACTACACCGTTGTTAGCGTTCTCGCTCACGTCATCCCTCACCGACGTTGTGCCTCTTCTTCGAGGTGCCCTGACTGTCTCTACCATCCCCCATTTGGCCCTGGAGAGTGCACTCGGGGTCGACCATTGGGCCTATTGGCGGCACTCAGTGCCGCCAACCTGCTCATCCTGCCCCCTTCGCCCCGGTTCCGGAAGTGCTGTGTGAGGTTTCCTACTCGTTTGATCGATCAAAACGTCCAGGGCCTGCTCCGCGGCGCCCGGGAAGCCCGGAAAGCCGGAAGTCCAGGGCCGTGCAGCGCCGGCCCGCGGAGACCGTGCGCACAGCCTGTCCCAGAGCCTTGCGCGAACCGACCAGAACGACCAGCCTCTTGGCGCGTGTCACGGCGGTGTAGAGCAGATTGCGCTGCAGCATCATCCACGCGCCCGTGGTGACCGGGATCACCACCGCCGGATACTCGCTGCCCTGGGAGCGGTGGATCGTCACCGCGTAGGCGTGCGCCAGCTCGTCCAGTTCGTCGAAGTCGTACGGAACTTCCTCGTCCTCGTCCGTGCGGACGGTGAGCCGCTGCTCGTCCGTGTCGAGGGCGGTGACGACGCCCACCGTGCCGTTGAAGACGCCGTTCTGCCCTTTTTCGTAGTTGTTGCGAATTTGGGTGACCTTGTCCCCCACGCGGAACACGCGGCCGCCGAACCGCTTCTCGGGCAGGTCCGGGCGGGCGGGCGTGATGGCCTGCTGGAGGAGGCCGTTGAGGTTGCCCGCACCGGCGGGGCCTCGGTGCATGGGGGCGAGGACCTGCACGTCGCGCCGCGGGTCCAGGCCGAACTTCTTGGGGATGCGGTGCGCGGCGACGTCCACCGTCACGCGGCCCGCGTCCTCGGTCTCCTCCTCGACGAAGAGGAAGAAGTCCTTCATACCCTGGGTGATGGGCGGGACGCCGGAGTTGATGCGGTGGGCGTTGGTGACGACGCCCGACTCCTGGGCCTGCCGGAAGATACGGGTGAGGCGGACGGCGGGGATCGGGCTCTCGTCGCTGAGCATGTCGCGCAGCACTTCTCCCGCTCCGACGCTGGGCAGCTGGTCGACGTCGCCCACGAAGAGCAGGTGGGCGCCGGGCGGGACGGCCTTCACCAGCTTGTTGGCGAGCAGCAGGTCGAGCATCGACGCCTCGTCGACGACGACCAGATCGGCGTCGAGGGGCCGCTCCTTGTCGTACGCCGCGTCTCCCCCCGGCTTCAGTTCGAGCAGGCGGTGCACGGTGGAGGCCTCGGCTCCGGTGAGCTCGGCGAGGCGCTTGGCGGCGCGACCCGTGGGGGCGGCGAGGACGACCTTGGCCTTCTTCGCGCGGGCCAGCTCGACGACCGAGCGGACCGTGAAGGACTTGCCGCAGCCGGGGCCGCCGGTCAGGACGGCGACCTTCTGCGTCAGGGCGAGTTTGACCGCGTCCTTCTGTTCGGGGGCGAGCTCGGCGCCGGTACGGGCGGCGAGCCAGGCGAGCGCCTTGTCCCAGGCGACGTCCTGGAAGGCGGGCATGCGGTCGTCGCCGGCCTTGAGGAGCCGCAACAGCTGCCCGGCCAGGGACAGTTCGGCGCGGTGGAAGGGGACGAGGTAGACGGCGGAGATGTCGTCGCCCCCGTCCGGGTCGGGCAGCGTCTCGCGGACGACGCCCTCCTCCTCCCCCGCGAGCTCGGCGAGGCAGTCGATGACCAGGCCCGTGTCGACCTGGAGCAGCTTCACCGCGTCCGCGATGAGGCGCTCCTCGGGGAGGTAGCAGTTCCCCTGGTCGGTGGATTGCGAAAGGGCGTACTGAAGACCGGCCTTGACGCGCTCGGGGCTGTCGTGCGGGATGCCCACGGACTGGGCGATGCGGTCGGCGGTGAGGAATCCGATGCCCCAGACGTCGGCGGCCAGGCGGTAGGGCTCGTTCTTCACCACGGAGATCGACGCGTCCGCGTACTTCTTGTAGATGCGCACGGCGATCGAGGTGGAGACACCGACGCCCTGGAGGAAGACCATGACTTCCTTGATGGCCTTCTGCTCCTCCCAGGCGGCGGCGATCATCTTCGTCCGCTTGGGGCCGAGGCCCGGCACCTCGACGAGGCGCTTCGGCGCGGTCTCGATGATGTCGAGGGTGTCGACACCGAAGTGGGTGGTGATGCGGTCGGCCATGACGGGCCCGATGCCCTTGATGAGGCCGGAGCCGAGATAGCGGCGGATGCCCTGGATGGTGGCGGGCAGCACCGTCGTGTAGTTCTCGACCGTGAACTGCTTGCCGTACTGCGGGTGGGAGCCCCAGCGGCCGTGCATCCGCAGCGATTCGCCCGCCTGCGCGCCGAGCAGCGCGCCGACGACGGTGAGCAGGTCACCGGAGCCGCGGCCCGTGTCGACGCGCGCGACCGTGTAACCCGTCTCTTCGTTGGCGTACGTGATGCGTTCGAGGACCCCCTCGAGCACCGCCGACGCAGCAGCTGGACTCGACATGATCCGACGCTACCGCCCGGCACCGACAGCGCGGTGAGCCTGTGGACAACTGCGCACCGCGGACGCGGCGGCCCGGGGAACTTCGAAGGGGCCCGGCCTCCCAGCCGGACCCCTTCGGGTTTTCCCCTCCCCTGTCAGAACTCGCGATCCCCCCGGATCCCCCGGATCCCCCCAGATCCTGGTTCCCCCCTCATAAGCCCTGACGCCCTATACGACACGCGTCGTGCCCGGAGGGTTGCACCGTGTCGCCAACTTTTTTCTGCCGCCTTCAGGTGACGCTTCGGGTGCCGTTCCAGATGCTGGCAAAGCGGGTCGGACGTAGCGTTTGTCGCATGAGCGATGATTCCCAGACCTCTGAGTCCCGGTCCTTCGAGCAGGACGTCCTCGACGAGCTCGGCGACGACCGGCTCCAGGAGATCGCGGGCCTGCTCGGCACGGACGCGTCCGGCGCGCAGGACGTCGTCGGCACGACCGCGTCCGCGCTCTCCGCGGACATCAAGGGCCGCGCCGCCGACCCCGTCGAGGCCGACGAGGTGCGGCAGGCCTTCACGGAGGTCGGGCCCGCCGATCCGACCCCGCAGGGGGTCGCCACTCTCGGCGGCGGCCTCGGTGGTCTCGTCGGCGGCGGGATGATGGCCGGCATGCTCGCGAAGATGAGCAAGCCGGTGGCGAACGCGGTCTCCAAGAAGACCGGCATCCCGGCGGCGAAGGTCACGCGCGTGATCGAGATGCTGATCCCCGTGGTGCTCGCCGTGGTCTCCAAGAGGGCGGCCCGGGCCAAGGGGCCCGGCGCGCCGAGCGGCTCCGCGCCCTCCTCCGGCGGCGGTCTCGGCGATCTGCTGGGCCAGATCCTGGGCGGCAAGAAGTAGGACGTACGGCTCGGAGGTCCCGCCTCACGCGTGTGCGCGGAACCGTTCGGCCGTCTCCCTCACCACTTCGCCGCCGTCCCGCGCCCACAGCTCCTCGTTGAAGATCTCCACCTCGATGGGTCCGCGGTACCCGGCCGCGTCCACGGCCGCGCGGAAGGCCCTGAAGTCGACGCAGCCGTCCCCCAGTTGCCCGCGCCCCAGGAGCACGCCCGCGGGCAGCGGAGTGATCCAGTCGGCGAGCTGGAAGGCGTGCAGACGGCCGCCCCTGCCCGCCCTGGCGATCTGCGCGGGCGCCAGGTCGTCCCACCACACGTGGTACGTGTCCACGACCACGCCAACCTGGTGCGCGGGGAAGCGTTCCGCGAGGTCGAGCGCCTGGCCGAGGGTGGAGACCACACAGCGGTCCGAGGCGAACATGGGGTGCAGCGGCTCGATGGCGAGGCGCACGCCCCGCTCCTCGGCGTAGGGCCCGAGGACGGCGAGCGCGTCCGCGATGCGCTCGCGCGCGCCCGCCAGGTCCTTGCTGCCGGCCGGGAGGCCGCCCGAGACCAGGACCAGGGTGTCCGTGCCGAGCGCCGCCGCCTCGTCGACCGCCGCGCGGTTGTCGTCGAGGGCACGCGCGCGTGGCGCCTCCTCGATGTCCGTGAGGAAGCCGCCCCTGCACAGGCTCGTCACCGTCAGCCCGGTGTCCCGCATGAGGCGGGCGGCGCGCTCGACGCCGTACTCCTGGACGGGCGCCCGCCACAGGCCGACGGCGCCGATGCCCTCCTTGGCGCAGCCTTCGGCGAGTTCGGGCAGCGACCACTGCTTGACGGTCTCCTGGTTGATGCTCAGCCGCGACGGCTGCACCGGCTCGCTCATTGGGGCACTCCGTGGACGGTGAGCAGGGATCGCATGCGGTCGGCCGCGAGGTCCGGGTCGGGGAACAGGCCGAGCGCGTCGGCGAGTTCGTAGGCGCGGGCCAGGTGGGGCAGGGAGCGGGCCGACTGCAGGCCGCCGACCATCGTGAAGTGCGTCTGGTGTCCGGCCAGCCAGGCGAGCAGGACGACGCCGGTCTTGTAGTAGCGGGTGGGGGTCTCGAAGAGGTGCCGGGAGAGCTCGACGGTGGGGTCGAGGAGGGCGCGGAACCGCTTCGCGTCCCCGGTGTCCAGGGCCCGTACGGCGGCCGCGGCGAGGGGGCCCAGCGGGTCGAAGACGCCGAGCAGGGCGTGGCTGAAGCCGTGGTCGTCCCCGGCGATCAGTTCGGGGTAGTGGAAGTCGTCGCCGGTGTAGCAGCGCACGCCGTCGGGGAGGCGGCGGCGCAGGCCGATCTCGCGGTCGGCGTCCAGGAGGGAGACCTTGATGCCGTCGACCTTGTCGGGGTGGGCTCTGATCACCTCAAGGAAGGTCTCGGTGGCCGCGTCCAGGTCGGCGGCGCCCCAGTAGCCCTCCAGGGCGGGGTCGAACATGGGGCCGAGCCAGTGCAGGATGACCGGCTCGGAGGCCTGGCGCAGGAGGTGGCCGTACGTCTCCACGTAGTCGTCGGGTGACGTGGCCGCGGCGGCGAGGGCGCGGGACGCCATGAGGATCGGCTGGGCACCGGCCGCGTCGACGAGGGCGAGCTGTTCCTCGTAGGCGGCCCTGACCTCGGGGAGGGTGGCCGGGCCCGTGAGCTGGTCGGTGCCGACGCCGCAGGCGATGCGTCCCCCCGCGGCCTTCGCCTCGGCGGCTGAGCGCCGGATCAGCTCGGCGGCCCCTGCCCAGTCCAGGCCCATGCCGCGCTGGGCGGTGTCCATGGCCTCGGCGACGCCGAGGCCGTGCGACCAGAGGTGGCGGCGGAAGGCGAGGGTGGCGTCCCAGTCGACGGCGGCGGGGCCGTCCGGGGACACGTCGGCGAACGGGTCGGCGACGACGTGCGCGGCGGAGAAGACGGTCCGGGAGGTGAGCGGGGGGCCGTCCTCGGTCGTGGGCGGCGGTTCGGCGTGGGGCGGCGGTTCGGCGCGCGGGGTGTACGCGCGCGTGCCGCCGCCCGCGGCGGGGAGCAGGAGGGTGGTCACAGCGCGATCTCCGGTACGTCGATGCGGCGGCCCTCGGCGGACGACTTGAGCCCCAGTTCGGCGAGCTGCACGCCGCGTGCGCCCGCGAGGAGGTCCCAGTGGTAGGGGCCGTCGGCGTAGACGTGCTTGAGGAAGAGCTCCCACTGTGCCTTGAAGCCGTTGTCGAAGTCGCCGTTGTCGGGCACTTCCTGCCACTGGTCGCGGAAGGAGTGGGTGGCGGGCAGGTCCGGGTTCCACACCGGCTTAGGTGTCGTACTGCGGTGCTGCACGCGGCAGTTGCGCAGGCCCGCGACGGCGGATCCCTCGACCCCGTCGACCTGGAACTCCACGAGCTCGTCGCGGTTGACGCGCACCGTCCACGAGGAGTTGATCTGCGCGACGGCGCCGCCGTCCAGCTCGAAGATGCCGTACGCGGCGTCGTCGGCGGTCGCGTCGTAGGGCTTGTCGCGCTCGTCCCAGCGCTGCGGGATGTGCGTGGCGGTGAGCGCCTGGACGCTGCGGACGCGGCCGAACAGCTCGTGCAGGACGTACTCCCAGTGCGGGAACATGTCGACGACGATGCCGCCGCCGTCCTCGCTGCGGTAGTTCCAGGAGGGGCGCTGGGCGGGCTGCCAGTCGCCCTCGAAGACCCAGTAGCCGAACTCGCCGCGCACGGACAGGATGCGGCCGAAGAAGCCGCCGTCGATCAGCCGCTTCAGTTTGCGCAGGCCCGGCAGAAAGAGCTTGTCCTGTACGACGCCGTGCTTGATGCCCGCCGCCTCCGCGCGCCGGGCGAGGTCGAGCGCCGCGTCGAGTCCGGTGGCGGTCGGCTTCTCGGTGTAGATGTGCTTGCCCGCGGCGACGGCCCGCTTGAGGGCGTCCTCGCGCGCGGAGGTGACCTGCGCGTCGAAGTAGATGTCGACGGCCGGGTCGGCGAGGACGGCGTCGAGGTCGGTGGAGTACCGCTCCAGGCCGTACCGCTCGGCGAGGGCGCGCAGTGCGTGCTCCCTGCGGCCGACGAGGACGGGCTCGGGCCACAGCACGGTGCCGTCGCCCAGATCGAGGCCTCCATGCTCCCGGAGGGCGAGGATCGAGCGGACCAGGTGCTGGTGGTGCCCCATGCGTCCGGTGACGCCGTTCATGGCGATGCGCACCGTCTTGCGTGTCACGAAGGTCCCTCCGTAGATACGTAGCAAGCGCTTCCCGTCGCGTAGCAAGCGCTTTCTATCTGGAGGCAAGCTAGCCTGCCGCACAAGGTTCGGACAAGGGCCTCGGTCGAGAGCGGTGACCGGGCGGGACAAACGGGTGACCGGAGGACGATGAGATGACCGTGACCCTTGCGGACGTGGCGGCCCGCGCGAGGACGACGACATGAGCGTGACCCTCGCGGACGTGGCGGCCCGCGCGCAGGTCTCCCCCGCCACCGTCTCCCGCGTGCTGAACGGCAATTACCCGGTGGCGGCCGCCACGCGCGAACGCGTCCTGCGCGCCGTCGACGAGCTCGACTACGTCCTCAACGGCCCCGCGAGCGCACTCGCCGCCGCCACCTCCGACCTGGTCGGCATCCTCGTCAACGACATCGCCGACCCCTTCTTCGGGATCATGGCGGGCGCCGTGCAGTCCGAGATCGGCGGCCCGGGCGGGCGTGCGGGCGGCGAGCGGATGGCCGTCGTCTGCAACACGGGCGGCTCCCCGGAGCGCGAACTCACGTACCTCACGCTCCTCCAGCGCCAGCGCGCCGCCGCGGTGATCCTCACCGGCGGCGCCATCGAGGACGCCGAGCACGCCGACGCGATCGCCGGGAAGCTGCGTCGCCTCACGGAGGCGGGCACGCGCGTGGTGCTGTGCGGCAGACCGCCGTCGCCCGACACCGGCGCGGTGGCGCTCACCTTCGACAACCGCGGCGGCGGGCAGCGGCTGACGGACCATCTCGTGGGCCTCGGCCACCGTCGCATCGGCTACATCGCGGGCCCCGAGGAGCGCACGACCACCCGCCACCGCCTGGAGGGGCACCGCGCCGCGCTCGCCGCCCGCGGCGTCCCTGACGACCCGGCGCTGACGGTCCACGGCCCCTACGACCGCCGCTCCGGCTACGACGCCACGGACGAACTCCTGCGCCGCGCCCCCGACCTGACGGCCGTCGTCGCCGCCAACGACACGGTGGCGCTCGGCGCGTGCGCGGCCCTGCGCGACAAGGGCCTGCGCATCCCGGACGACGTGTCGGTGGCGGGCTTCGACGACCTGCCGTTCAGCATCGACGCGGTGCCCGCGCTGACGACGGTGCGTCTCCCCCTCCAGGAGGCGGGCGCCCGCGCGGGCCGCATCGCGATGAGCAAGGAGAAGCCCCCACCGGGGGGCGTGGCGACGGTGCACGGGGAGCTGATGGTACGAAGGTCAACGGCGGCCCCTCGGTAGCGGCGACCCTCGGGGGCGGGCGGCCCCCGGCAGCGGGCCACCCTCGGGAGGGGCGGCCCCCAGGAGCGGGCGACCCTCGGTGGCAGGCGGCCCTCGGCGGCGGGCGACCCCCGGCAGCAGGCCACCCTCGGAAGCGGCGGCCCCGGCAGCGGGCGGCCCCCGGTGGCAGGCGGCCCTCGGCGGCGGGCGACCCCCGGCAGCAGGCCACCCTCGGGAGCGGCGGCCCCCAGGAGCGGGCGACCCTTGGTGGCAGGCGACCCTCGGCAGCAGGCGACCCTCGGAAGCGGCGGCCCCGGCAGCGGGCGGCCCCCGGTGGCAGGCGGCCCTCGGCGGCGGGCGACCCCCGGCAGCAGGCCACCCTCGGGAGCGGCGGCCCCCAGGAGCGGGCGACCCTTGGTGGCAGGCGACCCTCGACAGCAGGCGACCCTCGGAAGCGGCGGCCCCGGCAGCGGGCGGCCCCCGGTGGCAGGCGGCCCTCGGCGGCGGGCGACCCCCGGCAGCAGGCCACCCTCGGGAGCGGCGGCCCCCAGGAGCGGGCGACCCTTGGTGGCAGGCGACCCTCGACAGCAGGCGACCCTCGGAAGCGGCGGCCCCGGCAGCGGGCGGCCCCCGGTGGCAGGCGGCCCTCGGCGGCGGGCGGCCCCCGGCAGCGGGCGGCCCCAGCAGCAGGCGCCCCTCGGAAGCGGCGGCCCCAGCAGCAGGCGACCCTCGGAAGCAGGCGACCCTCGGTGGCAGGCGACCCTCGGGAGCGGGCGACCCCCAGCAGCAGGCGACCCTCGGGAGCGGGCGACCCCCGGCAGCAGGCGCCCCTCGGGAGCGGCGGCCCCCGGGAGCGGGCGACCCTCGGTGGCAGGCGACCCTCGGTGGCAGGCGACCCTCGGGAGCTGGCGGCCCCCGGCAGCAGGCATCCCCTCAATCGTGGCGTCCCCTCACTTCACCTCACCAGCCGCCCCAGCACCCCGACCCCCTCGGCGATCTCCGCGGTGCCGCTGGCGGCGTAACCGAGTACGAGGCCGGGCGGGTGCGGGAGTTGGGTGTGCCAGGAGAGGGGGTGCACCTTGACGCCGTCGGCGAGCGCGGCGGCGGCGAGGGCGGTGTCGGAGCCTTCGTACGCGCCCTTCCGGGAGGTCTCCCGGAAGGTGATCGTCAGGTGCAGGCCCGCCGCCGCGCCGTGCACGACCGCCCCCGGCAGCTGCGTCCGGATCGCCGCGATCATGGCGTCCCTGCGCCTGCGGTGGTGCCTGCGGATCAGGCGCAAGTGGCGTTCCAGGTCGCCGGATTCCATGAGGTGGGCCAGGACCAGCTGGGGCAGGCCCGCCGTGCCGAGGTCGGTGAGGCGCTTGGCGTCGAGGAGCGCGTCCCGGTACGCGGGCGGGGCGAGCAGCCAGCCGAGGCGCAGGGCGGGCGCGAGGAGCTTGGAGACGCTGCCCGCGTAGCAGACGTGTTCGGGGAGCAGGGCGCGCAGGGCGGGGACCGCGGGCCGGTCGTAGCGGTGTTCGGCGTCGTAGTCGTCCTCGATGACGAGGCCGCCGTCGCGGGCCCACTCCATGAGCTCGCGGCGCCGTTCGCCGCCGAGGACGACGCCGGTGGGGAACTGGTGGGCCGGGGTGAGCAGCACGGCGCGTGCCCCGGTGGCGCGCAGGGCGTCGACACGGACGCCGTGGGCGTCGACCGGTACGGGCGGTGTGCGGAGCGGCCGCAGATGCTGGCGCACGCCGAGCGAGCCGGGCTCCTCCACCGCCACCTCGCGGACCCCGTCGGCGTGCAGTACGTCGACGAGGAGCCGCAGCGCCTGGGCCGTACCGTTCACGATCATCACGTCGTCCGGGTCGGCGCGGATCCCGCGGTTCCGGGAGAGCCAGTGCGCGACGGCCGTGCGCAGGGCCGGGGTGCCGCGCGGATCTCCGTACCCGAAGTCCGACGGGGTGAGCCCGGCGAGCACGGAGCGTTCGGCGCGCAGCCAGGCCGCGCGCGGGAAGGCGGCGAGGTCGGGCAGGCCCGGCGACAGGTCGATGCGGGCGGGCGCGGCGCGGAGGGCGTCGAAGACGCCGAGGTCGTCGGCCGGGGCCGTGAAGAGACCCGCACCAGCCGCCACGGGCGGCTGATCCGGCGGCTCCGGTGACGGCGTCGGTACATGCGGCACCGCCACGACCACCGTCCCGCCCCTCCCACGCCCCGCGACGTGCCCGTCCTCGGTGAGCCGCCGGTACGCCTCGGTGACGACACCGCGGGAGACGCGCAGGTCGGCGGCGAGGGTGCGGGTGGCGGGGAGTCTGCCGCCGGCCGGGAGGCGGCCGTCGGCGATGGCGTCCCTGATCTCCCGCGCGAGCCAGTCGGCGAGGCCGCCCTTGGGGGCGTCGCCGCTGTCGAGCTGGAGGAAGTCGGAGACTCCGCCTCCCCGCGCAGCCGAGGCGGACGTTATGGACCTTTGTGTAGGTGATCCAATGGACCTGTTCATGGAGCCATTGTGGGCGCCAGGGTCGGGGGCATGGAATTCCTCCTCACCTCCCTCGTCGTCTGCGTGACCCCGGGCACCGGCGTCCTGTTCACGATCGCGGCCGGCCTCTCGCGCGGCACCCGCGCCGCGGTGACCGCCGCCGTCGGCTGCACGCTGGGCGTCGTCCCGCACATGGTGGCCGCGATCACGGGCCTCGCGGTGCTTCTGAACGCGAGCGCCGTCGCCTTCCAGACGCTCAAGTACCTGGGCGTGGCCTACCTGCTGTACATGGCGTGGAGCACCTGGCGGGACAAGAGCGAGCTGACCGCGGAGCGGGAGAGCGAGCCGCGTTCGGCGGGCCGCACGATCCTGACGGGCGTACTGATCAACATTCTCAATCCGAAGCTGACGCTGTTCTTCTTCGCGTTCCTGCCGCAGTTCGTGAGTGCCGACGAGCCCTACGCCTTCCTGCGCATGACGGAACTGAGCGCCTACTTCATGCTCATCACGTTCGTGGTCTTCGTGGCGTACGGCCGGTTCGCCGCGGCCATGCGCCACCACGTCATCTCGCGCCCGCGCGTGGTGGCCTGGATGCGCCGCACCTTCGCGGCGGCGTTCGCGGCACTTGGAGCGAGGCTGGCTTTCCTCTGAGAGCGGGCGTACCTTTGACTCAGTCAAAGGTAACCCGGAGTGATGCGCCATGGCGACGACACCCATCCACGAGATGCGCGCCTTCAACCGCTTCTACACGAACCTCATCGGCGCGCTCGACTACAGCCGCCATTTGTACGTCCCGTACACCCTCACCGAGTCGCGCGTCCTGTACGAGCTGGCCCGCTCGCCCCGTACCGACGCGGCCGACCTCCGCGCGGAACTCTCCCTGGACGCCGGCTATTTGAGCCGCCTCCTCGCGAAGTTCGAGCGGGACGGGCTCGTCGAGCGCGCCCCCTCGGCCGACGACTCGCGACGGCAGCGCATCACGCTCACCGCGCGCGGGCGCGACGCCGCCGAACTGCTCGACGAGCGGTCGCGGGAAGCGGTCGGCTCCCTGCTGGCCGACGTGCCGCCCGCCGACCGGTCCCGGCTCGCGGCGGCGATGCGCACGGTGCGGGAGATCCTGGAGGACGGCCGCGGGCGAGGAAGGCACAACGGCCGCCGCCGGGTCCGCCGCGCGGACGTGACGCTGCGGGATCCTGGCCCCGGCGACCTCGGGTGGAACGTGCAGCGCAACGCCGCGCTGTACGCCGCGGAGTTCGGCTGGAACACGGACTACGAAGGCCTGGTCGCCCGGATCGTCGCCGACTTCGCCCAGGACCACGACCCGCACCTGGAGCGGGTGTGGATCGCCGAGGTCGACGGGCGTCCCGCGGGGTGCGTGATGTGCGTACGGGACGACGCGCCCGGCACGGCACGGCTGCGCCTCCTGCTGGTCGAACCCGACGCGCGGGGCCTCGGCATCGGCGACCAACTGGTGTCCGCCTGCGTGGAGTTCGCGCGGGGAGTGGGCTACAGCCAGCTGACGCTGTGGACCAACGACGTACTGGAGTCGGCCCGCCGCATCTACCAGCGCCACGGATTCGTCCTCGTCGCGGAGAAGCCGCACCGCTCCTTCGGCGTCGACCTCGTCGGGCAGGACTGGACGCTTCCGCTGCACGAGCGGCCCTCATGAGCCCCACCGACGCGGCGGGGTTGACCCCGGTCGCACGCCGCCTACTGTCGGGACCATGAAATTCGCCTTCTCCACGCTCGGCGTGCCCGGCCTGCCCGTCCCCGACGTGCTGCGCCTCGCCACGGCCCACGGCTACCACGGCGTCGAGCTCCGCGCCCATCCCGAGGAGCCGGTCCACCCCGGCATCGGCCTCGTCGAACGGGCGGACGTCGCGGCCGAGTTCAAGGCGGCAGGCGTCGAGATCCTCGGCATCGCCGGGTACGCGCGCGTGGCGGCGCCCGGCGAGGACGAGCCCGTGCTCGACGAGATACGTTCCCTCGTCTCGCTCGCCCGCGACCTGGGCGCCCCCTTCGTCCGCGTCTTCCCCGGCGGCGGCACCGAGCAGGGCGCGGCCGAGGCCGACGCGACGGCCGCGCGACGGCTCGGCACCGCCGTCCGGTACGCCGCCGACGCCGGCGTACGCATCCTCCTGGAGACCCACGACTCGCACCGCACCGGCGCCGACGCCACCCGCGTCCTCGGCACCGTCGGGCACCGTCAGGTCGGCGCCCTCTGGGACCTCATGCACACCTGGCTCGGCGGCGAGTCCGTCACGGAGACCTTCGCCGCGCTCTCCCCGTACCTCGGCTACGTACAGGTGAAGGACATCGCCTCGGCGGACGACACGACACCCCTGGCCCTCGGCTCCGGAGTCCTGCCGCTGGAGGAGTGCGTGGCGCGGCTCAGCGCGGAGAGCTGGGAGGGATGGCTGTGCTGGGAGTACGAGAAGCGGTGGTACGAGGATGCGGCGCCGTTGCCTGAGCTGCTGGGCCCGGGACGGGAACTGCTCTCGCGACTGGTGAGCCGCTCGGCCTGAGCGGACCCGAGGCGGAAGCCCGGGAGGCCTTCCCGAAGGAGGCCAGCGCGACCCCTCCCACCAGCAGCGCCGCCGCGCACCACCGCAGGCCGCTCACCGACTCGTCGAGGACCAGGGCGGCCGACGACATCCCGAAGACGGGGACGAGCAGCGAGAACGGGGCGACCGTCGACGCGGGATGGCGGCGCAGCAGGTACCCCCAGGCGCCGAAGCCGAAGACCGTGGTGACCCAGGCGACGTAGACGATGATGCCCGCGCCCTGCCAGTCGAGGGAGCGCAGGGCGTCGAGGTCCCGGGAAGGCCCCTCGAAGAGCAGGGAGAGCGCGAGCAGCGGCAGCACCGGGACCGTGCTCACCCACACCATGAAGTTCAGGGAGTCCGGCGGGGACGCCTTGCGGGTGAGGACGTTGGAGACGCCCCAGCAGGCCGCGGCGCCCATCAGCAGCGCGAACGCGGTCAGCGGTCCCGTCTCCCCCTCGTCGACGGCGGCCACGGCGATCCCGCCGAGGGCGACCACCATGCCCGTCACCCGTACGCGGCCGGGCCGCTCCCCCAGCGCCAGAAAGGCGAAGAACCCGGTGAAGACGGCCTGGACCTGCAGCACCAGCGACGAGAGCCCCGCCGGCATACCGGCGTCCATCCCGATGAAAAGCAGCCCGAACTTGGCCACGCCGAGCACGAGCCCCACCCCGACGATCCACTTCCACGCGACCTTCGGCCGCCCCACGAAGAAGACGGCGGGCAGGGCGGCGACGAGGAAGCGGAGGGCGGAGAAGAGCAGCGGCGGGAAGTGGTCGAGCCCCACTTCGATGACGACGAAGTTGACGCCCCATACGGCGGCGACGAGGACGGCCAGGCAGATGTGTGCGGGTCGCATGCGTCGAGGATCACCCGCGGCGAACGTGTAGCACCAGCGCGGATCCATGCATGGTGGAATGAAGCAACGCTTCATATTCGCACCCTCGGGGGTCCCCTCATGCTCGATCTCGCACGGCTCCGCGCGCTGCACGCCGTCTCCGTCCACGGCACGGTCGGCGCGGCCGCCACCGCGCTCGGTTACACCCCCTCCGCCGTCTCCCAGCAGATCGCCAAGCTGGAGCGCGAGACGCGGACGACACTGCTCGAACGGCGGGGCCGCGGGGTCGCCCTCACCGAGGAGGCGCTCCATCTCGCCGACACGGCCCAGCAGTTGCTGGCCATCGTCGAGCGCGCCGAGACGGAGCTAGAGGAGCGGCGCGGGGTGCCGGCGGGGCGGCTCACGATCGCGGCGTTCGCGTCGGCGGCGCGAGGCCTGATGCCGTCGGTCCTGGCGGACCTGGCCCGACGCCACCCCGCCCTCGACCCCCGCATGACGGAGATCGACCCGCACCTGTCCATCGACCTCGTGGCCAAGGGGGCGGTCGACATGGCCGTCGTCCACGACTGGGACATCGCGCCGATCCCGACGCCGCCGGGGGTCGAACAGGCCGTCATCGGCGACGACTTCTGCGATCTGGTCGTCCCGCACGACCACCGGCTCGCGGGGCGGACCGCCGTGCGCCGCGAGGAGCTCAAGTCCGAGCGGTGGATCACCCAGCCTCCCGGGCTCGTCTGCCACGAGTGGCTCGTGCGGACGCTTCGGGAGGCGGGGTGCGAGCCGGACATCGCCCATCAGGCGGAGGAGAACCCGACGTTGGTCGCGCTCGTCGCGGCGGGTCTCGGGGTCGCGCTCATCCCGCGCCTCGGGCGCGGGCCGATCCCGTCCGGGGCGGTCACGGTCCCCCTCGCGCCCGTGCCCGTCCGCCGCCTGTACGCCCTCTGGCGCACGGGGGCGTCGCGGCGGCCCGCGATCGCCGAAACGGTCCGCACGTTGCAGTTGCACTGGGCTCCGTAGGGTGGGGGTGCCCTGCGCCACCCCCGTGCGGGTAGGAGCACCAACCCCGCCGCTTCGCGGCGGATCGCACCCACCCACCCGCCCGTTTACCCCGCAACGTTCAGTGGGAGTAGGGGCGGGCGGGTGGGACGAGTGGCGCTGTACCCGCCGGGGTGGGCGGGGGCGCCGTACCCAATGGGTGGGCGGGTGGGGGAAAGTCCCCGTAGCCCCACCGGACGGGGGTGGTCGCGTGCCTGTCGCCACCGGACACGACCACCGGGCCGCAGGCGCGCGCGAGACGGGAGGGGACGTGGGGGTATGTGCGCACGGAGCACCGAGCGCACCCTGACAGCCAGAAGAGTCCGACGCGGCGCAGGGATGGCGAGTACGCACATACCCCCGCGGCCCCGCACCCACAGACCGAGCACAGGCGCACCCACAGACCAGCAATAGGCGCACCCCGAAGGGAACCCCCCGCCGCCCCCGCCCGTCCAAGCCGCACGCTGTCGGTGAGTCTCCGCACGGCGGTGTCGGCATCGCTGCTGGCTGCGAACGCTGACCACCCTCTCCGCCGCCTGCGGCCGACAGCTCGCCGTCACCGGTGCGCCCCCCTCCAACAGCGCCGGTGACGGCCCCCCACAGGTAACCTTCAGCCCAGCCCAGCCCAGCCCCAGCCCCAGCCAGCCGCAGGAGCACCCGTGTCCGCATCCGTCGACCCCGACCACCCGCTCCGCGCCCTCATCCGCACCATGTCCCTGGAGGACAAGGTCGGCCAGCTCTTCGTGATGCACGTGTACGGGCACACCGCCACCGACCCCGACCAGGCGGACGTCGACACCAACCTCCGCGAGCTCGGCGTACGCGACGCCGCCGAACTCATCGCCCGGTACAAACTCGGCGGCATCATCTACTTCGGCTGGGCCCACAACACCCGCTCCCCCCACCAGATCGCCGAACTCTCCGAGGGCATCCAGAAGGCCTCCCCCGCCATCCCCGTCCTGATCTCCGTCGACCAGGAACACGGCGCCGTCGCCCGCATCGGCGCCCCCGCGACCCTCCTCCCCGGCGCCATGGCCCTCGGCGCCTCCGGCTCGCACGAGCACGCCCGTGAGGCCGCCCGGATCGCCGGCGCCGAACTCCGCGCCCTCGGCATCCGCCAGAACCACGCCCCGGACGCCGACGTGAACGTCGACCCCGCCAACCCCGTCATCGGCGTACGCTCCTTCGGCGCCGACCCCGACGCCGTCGCCGGATTCGTGGCCGCCCAGATCGAGGGGTATCAGAGCGCGGGCATCGCCACCGCCGCCAAGCACTTCCCCGGCCACGGCGACACCACCGACGACAGCCACACCGAGCTGCCCCACATCCACCACACCCGCGAGGAGTGGGACCGCTACGACGCGCCCCCCTTCCGCGCCGCGATCGCCGCCGGCGTCGACTCCGTCATGACCGCCCACATCGTCGTGCCCGCCCTCGACCCCTCCGGCGACCCGGCGACCCTCTCCCGCCCGATCCTCACCGGCATCCTCCGCGAGGAGCTCGGCTACGACGGCGTCATCGCCACCGACTCCCTCGCCATGCGCGGCGTCCGTACGAAGTACGGCGACGACCGCGTGGCCGTACTCGCGCTCAAGGCCGGCGCCGACCAGCTCCTCAACCCGCCCCGCCCCGACGCCGCCTGGAACGCGGTCATCGACGCCGTCCGGAACGGCGAACTGACGGAGGAGCGCATCGAGGAGTCCGTCCTCCGCGTGCTCCGCATGAAGGCGCGGGTCGGCCTCCTGGACCAGGTGTTGCAGGAGAACGGCACCCCGTCGACACCCCCCGCCCCCACCCCCTCCGTGGACGCCACCGTCGGCACCCCCGCCCATCTCGTCGCCGCCGACCACATCGCCGACGCCACGACGACCCTCCTGGTCAACACCGACGCGCTCCTCCCCCTCTCCCCCGCCGCCCACCCGCGCGTCCTGGTCGTCGGCGCGGACCCCCGTTCGCCGTCCGGCACCACGGGACCACCGACCACCGTCCTCGCGGGCGCCCTCAACAGCCACGGTTTCCGGGCCGTCGCCCTGCCCACCGGCACCGCGCCCGACGAGGCGACGATCGAGAAGGCGGTGGCTGAGGCGCAGGGCCAGGACGCCGTCCTCGTGGCGACGTACAACGTCACCACGCACGCCACCACCAGGGACAACACCCAAGCCGCCAACACCGCCCTGGACCGAACCCCCCACTACCGAACCCCCCACCCGCACGCCCGTGCCCACCAAGCGACGGACCCGAGCGACGGGAGCGGCCAGGTCGCCCTCGTCACCGCCCTCAAAGCCACCGGCGTCCCCGTCATCACCCTCGCGATCCGCAACCCCTACGACGTGGCCCACCTCCCGCCCGTCGACGCCGCCCTCGCCTCGTACTGCTGGACGGACGTCTCCCTGCGCGCCGCCGCACGGGTCATCGCGGGCCGGACCGCCCCGCAGGGGCGACTCCCCGTGCCGGTACGGCGGGCGGACGATCCCGCTCAGGTGCTGTATCCGGTCGGGCACGGACTGACGTACTGAGAGCCCCAAAGCCCCCGCACGCCTGGCGTGCGCCCGCCGCGCCGGGTCACGCTGGGTGCACGCATCGGGGGGATGGCCATGACTGCCTGCGACTCGGGATGGCCGCGTACGGTCGGCGGGGCCGTCTGTGCCCTCCTGCTCACCGCGACCGTGACGGCCTGTCAGAAGCCGCCCGCGGCGGAAGAGTCGCCCGCGCCCTCCCGGCCCTCCGACACCGGCACCGCCTTCCTCGCCGTGGACGAGTGCAGTTCGCGGGGGCGCGAGTCGTTCACGGAGGTGCCGTGCGGCAGCGAACGGGCCGCGGCGCGGGTCATCGCGCGCTACGACGGCGAGGTCAGACAGGGCCCCGCCTGTCCCGCCCGTACGGACTTCGTGCTGCACGTCAGCGAGAGCAGGCCCGCCGTCGACGAGGACGGTGACGGCGAGGTGCCTCAGGGGTACGCCTGCATGCGGAACCTGGAGGCACCGCACCCCGGCGACCCCGGTCGCGGCGGCGGCCCGCGGACGGTCGTCGGCGACTGTGTGTACGGCGCGGGGCGCGGCGAGGTGCGGGAGACGGCCTGCGACGGCTCCGGCGAGCGGGCCCCGGAGTACCTGGTGTCGTCGGCGGTGCGGAAGCGCACCGAGTGCCCGGCGGCCACACAGCTCTACGTCAGCCTGGGTGGCACCCGCCCGGTGGGGTGCGCGGTGCGCGAGTGACCCACAGGGCGGGCGACACGTCACCGCCTCACGGCCGCAGCGTCTGCTCCTTGCGCACGTCGCGCCGGTCCAGCTTCTTGTCGTACGCGGCCAGCGGCTTGCCCGAGGGAGAGGACACCCCGGCCCACGCCTGGATCCGCTGCGTCGCCTTCGCCTTGTCGGCGGCGACGAGCTGCGCCACGTTCGCGCCGTGGTTGGCGCCGGGGGCCGTGAAGACGTACGAGTCGTGCTTGGCGCCGCGCGCGGGGCGGAACGGTTCGGCACCCCACGGGTCGTACTCGCCGTACACGTACATCATCCGGTGCGCGTTGTGCCGCACCCAGCGGTCGACGTCCCGCATCGCGTACGGCTTGAACTTCATCGGGATGTCGCGCGGCACGAAGTTCCGCGGCGGCTGGTAGCCGTAGCGGCTGAGGTCGCCGAGCCAGGGCTGGCCGATGGTGGGCGCGCCGAGTTCCGTGCCGGCCTGGTAGTAGTACGGCGTGTAGGGCTCGAGGCCCTGGTCGGTGTAGGAGGACCAGCCGCCGACCGTGTCGACGTAGTCGAAGATCTCCTGGTCGGTCGCGGTGGCCGCGTCCGGGATCGTGCCGCAGGCGGTGGCGGCGGGCTGGTACTGCCAGAAGCCCCACACGAGGTCCATGACGACCGCTTCGAAGGCCTTGTCGAGCGTGCCGACCGTCTTGAAGGTGTAGCCCTCGGCCCCGGCGTAGGCGGCGAGTTTCGCGGACAGCGGCTCCCTGCGCACCAGCGCCTCGCGCTGCACGTCCTGGATCCGGGTGCGGCACTCGCGCGGGCCGACGCCGGCGAGGAACTTGTCGTACGCCGAGTCCTCCTTGTCGACGACGTCGTTGGGGGCGACGTAGGCGACGACGCCGTCCATGTCACGCGGGTAGAAGCGCTCGTAGTACGTGGCGGTCATGCCGCCCTTCGAGCCGCCGGTGGCCAGCCACTTCTTGCCGTAGATCGACTTCAGCGCCTGGTGGATGCGGTGCTGGTCGCTCGCGGCCTGCCAGATGTCGAGCTTGGACCAGTCGGCGGGCTGGGGGCGCGAGGGCGTGAAGTAGCGGTACTCCATGGAGACCTGGTTGCCGTCGACGATCTGCGTCGGCTCGCGGCGGCTGGGGTTCGTGGAGACGCTGTAGCCGCTGGTGTAGAAGACCGTCGGGCGGTCGGTGTCCTTGTGCAGCACGGTCAGGCGCTGCTTGAAGGTGCCCTTGGACGGGTGCCGGTGGTCCACCGGCTGGGTGTAGTTGAGGACGAAGAAACGGTAGCCGGGGTACGGCTTTTCTTCGATCAGGCTCATGCCGGGTATGGCGAGCAGCCTGTCCTTGATATCGGCGTTGTCGGTACTGTCCGCACGCTTCGTGATCGTCGCGCGGTCCGTGGCCGTCGCGGTCCCGGCCACGCCCACGGTGCCTATCAGCACCACGAGCGACAGCACCCATCTGAGCGCCTTGCGCATGCACCCTCCCCTGTCGACACAGCAATGCCCCGGAACCTAACGGAGCAACTGGGCCCGCACCAGGGGGGAGTTATGGACGTCAGCAGAGAATCCAGCCCGAACTGACCCCGCGGCCGCTGATCTTCCCCTTCACCCACACACAGCGGTGGCCCGCGTGGACCGTGACCGGGCCCGCGTGGTGGCTGTAGTGGCCCTTGTCGCGGGCGGGGCGGCCGCCGCGTGCCTTGATGCTGACGGACATCGACTTGCGGGCGCCGGTGCGCTTGGCGACGGCCACGGCGCAGACGTAGCCGCGGGATTTGAAGACGTCGACGCGGCCGGTGCTGAAGGGCAGGGTGCGCACCTTGCGGCCCGCGCAGAGGCCGTCGACGGCCTGCGCCGAGGAGGTGCCGGGGCCCGCGAGGGCGAGGAGTACGGCGGCTGCGAGCACGGCGGTGCCGAGCGTCAGCCGCCGTCGTATCCGACCGGTGCCGCGCCCACTGCTCACGGTTGCCCCTCCCGCCACTCCTGCCTCAACGTTCTGAGGTACGGACGCAGCCCGCGCCCCGCGCGGTTGCGGGATTCCCGCCCCTTTTTTCCGGCATCCGTCAGACCGACACCCGTTCAGGCCGCCTCGACCGGCTCCCCCACGAACGTCCGCCACAACCGCGCGTACCGCCCGTCCAGCGCGAGGAGCTCCTCGTGCGTGCCGTCCTCGGCGACGCGGCCGTGGTCCATCACGACGACGCGGTCGGCGCGGGCGGCCGTGGTGAGGCGGTGGGCGACGACCAGGGTGGTGCGCTTGCCCGCGATGCGGTCGGTGGCCTGGTTGACCTGCGCCTCCGTGGCGAGGTCGAGAGCTGCCGTCGCCTCGTCGAGGAGCAGGATGTCGGGGTCGACGAGTTCGGCGCGGGCCAGCGCGATCAGCTGGCGCTGCCCCGCGGAGAGGTTGCGGCCGCGCTCGCTGACCTCGTGGAGGTAGCCGCCGTCGAGGGTGGCGATCATGTCGTGCGCGCCGACCGCGCGGGCGGCGGCCTCGACCTGGGCGTCGGTGGCGTCGGGGCGGCCGTAGGCGATGGCGTCGCGGACGGTGCCCGCGAAGAGGTACGCCTCCTGCGGGACGACTCCGAGGCGGTGTCGGTACGAGGTGAGGTCGAGGGAGCGCAGGTCCGTGCCGTCGACGGTGACGCGGCCCGCCGTCGGGTCGTAGAAGCGGGCGACGAGCTTCACGAGCGTCGACTTGCCCGCGCCGGTCTCGCCGACGAACGCGACGGTCTGTCCCGCGGGGATCCGCAGGCTTACGTCGCTGAGGGCCTCCTCGGGGTCGCCCTCGCCCGTGGCCGCGTACGCGAAGTCGACGTCCTCGAAGGCGATCTCGCCGCGCAGCGAGAGCACCTCCAGGGGCTCGTCCGCGGCCTTGGTCGACGTCGGCTCCTGAAGGAGTTCCTGGATGCGGCCGAGCGAGACGGACGCCTGCTGGTAGCCGTCGAAGACCTGCGAGAGCTGCTGCACGGGGGCGAAGAACAGGTCGATGTAGAGGAGGTACGCGACGAGCGCGCCGGTCGTCAGGGTGCCGGCCTCGACCCGGCCCGCGCCGACGACCAGCACGGCGACGACGGCGACGGAGGACAGGAGCTGCACGAACGGGAAGTACACGGAGATCAGCCACTGGCCGCGGATGCGGGCCTGCCGGTAGCTGTCGCTGTTCTCGGCGAACCGCTCGGCGCCCGCCCGCTCGCGCCGGAAGGCCTGCACGATGCGCAGCCCGGCGACCGACTCCTGGAGGTCGGCGTTGACGACGGACACGCGCTCACGCGCCAGCTCGTACGCCTTCACGCTCGACTTGCGGAAGAAGTACGTGCCGACGATCAGCAGCGGCAGCGTCGCGAAGACGACGAGGGCGAGCTCCACGTCGATGACGAGCAGGGCGACCATGATGCCGAAGAAGGTGACGACGGAGACGAACGCGGTGACGAGCCCGGTCTGCAGGAACGTGGAGAGCGCGTCGACGTCGGTCGTCATCCGGGTCATGATGCGGCCGGTCAGCTCACGTTCGTAGTAGTCGAGCCCGAGTCGCTGGAGCTGCGAGAAGATCTTGAGCCGGAGCGAGTACAGGACCCGCTCGCCGGTGCGTCCGGTCATGCGCGTCTCGCCCGTCTGCGCCGCCCACTGCACGACGACGGCGGCGAGCGCGAGCCCGGACGCGGTCCATACGGCGCCGAGCGCGAGATCGGAGACGCCCTCGTCGATGCCGTGCCGGATCAGGACGGGAAGCAGCAGCCCCATGCCCGCGTCGACGGCGACGAGGAGCAGGCTGAACAGCAGCGGGAGACCGAACCCGGCGAGCAGCCTGCGCAGCCCGTACGACTCCTCGGGCGTGACGGCCCGCGCCTCGTCGATGCCGGGGGTGTCGGTGGCCGGGGGCAGCGCGTCGACCTGGGCCAGCAGCTCGGGCGTGGACGGCATCCCGGCGAGGGCCGGGTCCTTGGCGCTGCCGGCCTCCCGGTCGCCGGTCCACAGGGCGGGCGTGATGCCGCGCTCCGCGTCGAACTCGGCGTCGAGCTCTTCGCGTACGGAGGTGTCCTCGGGCAGGTCGGCCGGGGGGGCGTGGCCGGGCGACACGCCGCCGAGCTCGTCGGGGTCGGTGAGCAGCCGCCGGTAGAGGGCGGAGCGCTCTTCCAGCTCCTCGTGCGTGCCGAGGTCGGCGAGGCGTCCTTCGTCGAGGACGGCGATGCGGTCGGCGAGGCCGAGGGTGGAGCGGCGGTGGGCGATGAGCAGGGTGGTCCGCCCCGCCATCACGCCGCGCAGGGCCTCGTGGATCTCGTGCTCCACGCGCGCGTCGACGGCCGATGTGGCGTCGTCGAGGACGAGGAGGCGGGGGTCGGTGAGGATGGCGCGGGCGAGGGCGATGCGCTGGCGCTGGCCGCCGGAGAGGGTGAGGCCCTGCTCGCCGACCTTGGTGTCGTACCCCTCGGGCAGTTCGGAGATGAAGCCGTGGGCCTGGGCGGCGCGCGCGGCGGTCTCGATCTCCTCGCGGGTGGCCTCCGGGTGGCCGTAGGCGATGTTGGCGCCGACGGTGTCGGAGAAGAGGAAGGAGTCCTCGGGGACGAGCCCGATGGCGGAGCGCAGCGAGTCGAGGGTCAGCTCGCGCACGTCGTGGCCGCCGATGAGGACGGCGCCGTGCGTCACGTCGTAGAAGCGCGGCAGGAGCAGCGAGACGGTCGACTTGCCGCTGCCGGAGGAGCCGACGACGGCGAGGGTCTCGCCGGGGCGGATCTCGAAGGAGAGCCCGTCGAGAACCGGGCGGTCGTCCTCGTACGCGAAGCTCACGTCGTCGAACTCGACGGTGGCCGGGGCGTCGGCGGGCAGCTCCTTGCGGCCGTCCCGCATGCTCGGCTCGGTGTCGATCAGTTCGAGGACGCGCTCCACGCCGGCGCGGGCCTGCTGCCCGACGGTGAGGACCATGGCGAGCATGCGCACGGGTCCGACGAGCTGGGCGAGATACGTGGAGAAGGCGACGAAGGTGCCGAGGGTGATGTCGCCCTTGACGGCGAGCCAGCCGCCGACGGCCAGCATGGCGACCTGGCCGAGCATGGGGACGGCCTGGAGGGCCGGGGTGTAGCGGGAGTTGAGGCGGATGGTCCGCAGCCGTCCCGCGAACAGCTTGCGGCCGACCTCGCGGAGCTTCCCGGTCTCCTGCTCCTCCTGCCCGAAGCCCTTCACCACGCGTACGCCGCTGACGGCGCCGTCGACCACTCCGGCGACGGCGGCGGCCTGGGCCTGCGCGTACCAGGTGGCGGGGTGCAGCCGGGAGCGGGAGCGGCGGGCGATGACCCAGAGGGCGGGGGCGACGGCGAGGGCGACGAGGGTGAGCGGCAGGGAGAGCCACGCCATGATCACGAGCGAGATCACGAAGAGCAGGATGTTGCCGATGGTCATCGGCAACATGAAGAGCAGACCCTGGATGAGCTGCAGGTCGCTGGTGGCGCGGCCGACGACCTGTCCGGTGGACAGCTCGTCCTGGCGCCGCCCGTCGAGCTTCGTGATCGTCCCGTACATCTCGGTCCGCAGGTCGTGCTGGACGTCGAGGGCGAGGCGGCCGCCGTAGTAGCGGCGGATGTAGGTGAGGACGTAGACGACGAGGGCGGCGCCGATCAGGGCGCCCGCCCAGGGGCCCATGGAGCGGCCGCCGCCCTGGCCGTCCTGGCCTATGACGTCATCGATGATCACCTTGGTGATCAGCGGCACGAGGGCCATGACGGCCATGCCGCCGAGCGAGGAGCCGAGCGCGAGCACGACATCCTTCGGATACCGCCACGCGTACCCGGTGAGTCGTCGTGCCCATCCCCGTTGCTCTGCCACTCGGTGCCTCCCGGTCGTCTGTCCTGCCGGAAGGCACCAACACCGTGACGAGCACTTTTCATCCCACCGCAACAAACCGCGCCCCCTAAGGGGCGCGGGGAACTGCGCGACAAGCCACGACGGAGCCGCAGCCGCACGGGCAGCTCAGGCGCCGGGCACCGCGACAAACGCCTCGCGAGGCGTGTCGGTCGGGGTGTACCGGTTCACCGACGCGGCGCGGGGCGTCAGATCCTTGTGGATGGCCTTGGCCACCCCCTGAATCGTGGCGACGCCATAGTTCATCGTGCTGTTCCCGTGCGTGAGCACGGAGATCGTGTAGTCGTGGCCGCCACCCTTGAACGCGCCGATGCTGTGCACACGCCACCCGTGCGTCGACCGCTGCAGCCAGCCGTTCTTGACGTGGATGGAGACGCCGGAAGGCGTACCCGCGGGCGTGCCCCAGCGCTGGGAGGAGACGACCTTGCCCATCAGCTTGAGGATGTAGGCGCGCGCGTTGTCGCTCAGGACGGAGTTCTTGGCGGTGATCAGTGCGAGGAGCTTCTGCTCGTCGGTGACGTTGATGCGGGTCAGGCCCCAGTAGCCGCCGGACCCGGGCACGGTCTTCGTCATCTTCGCGGCCTTGAGGAACGCGTTGATCTTCCCCGTGCCGAGCTGCCGCCAGAGCTTGCTGGTCGCGTCGTTGTCCGACTTGGTGATCATGGCGTACGCGAGGTCCGACTCGCGCTCGGACAGCTTCCGATCGGTCTTCTTCGCGTCCCACAGGAGCGCCGCGAGGACGGTCGCCTTGACGACGCTCGCGGAGTCGAACGAGGTGGACCCGCGCAGGGTGCAGGTCGTCTTCGTGGTGCGGTCGTAGAGGCCGACCGCGACCGTGCCCTTGCGGTTCTTGAGCGCCGCCGTGATGTCCTTCTTGAGCTTGGCGGCGAGGCCGGCCTGTGCGGAGGTGCAGGTGACCTGCGGCGCGGGCGCGGCGACGGCGGGCGCGGCGGTCGCGACCGCGCCGAGCGGCACGAGCACCCCGGCGGCGAGTCCCGCCGAGAGCACGCGGGCACGCCTGGATATACCGGATGTCCGGTGAGTCATGGAGCTTCCCATCCCCTGTGTGCGAAACGAGTGCGCCCCCGGCGCACTCACCCCGCATGACTCACCGGTACCGGTGAATGGTTGCACTGTTTTATATGAAAATCTGCGCTGGTGCTTCCGTCAGCCCAGATGCGTGGGCGCGAACATCCGCAGCAGCGCCGGAAGCACCACGACCGAAGGGCCCGGCTCGGCCAGCGCCTTCGCGAGGTCGTCCCGGAGCGTCTCCGGCGACGACAGCACGCCCGGCACCCCGAAGGACTCCGCCAGCCTCACGAAGTCCGGCCGCGCCAGCTCCGTGGCCGTCGCCTCGCCGAACGCGTCGGACATGTACTCGCGCAGGATGCCGTAGCCGCCGTCGTCGACGATCAGCCAGGTCACGTTCAACCCGTACTGCCGGGCCGTCGCCAGCTCCGCGATCGAGTACATCGCGCCGCCGTCGCCCGAGACGGCGAGCACCGGCCGGGAGGGGTCCGCGACGGCCGCGCCGAGGGCGGCGGGGAAGCCGTAGCCGAGGCCGCCCGCGCCCTGCGCCGAGTGCATCGTGTTGGGGCGCCGCGCGTCGAACGCGGACCACGCCCAGTACGCGAGGATCGTCATGTCCCAGAAGGACGGTGACGCGTCCGGCAGCGCCTCGCGGACGGCGGCGAGAACCTGCTGCTCCAGGGTGAGGTCCTGGGCGGCGATGCGCTCGCGGACCTTCGCGAGGACGGCCGACACGCGCTCCGGGGCCGACGGGTCCTCCCGCGGCTCCTCGATGGTCTCCAGGAGCGCCGAGAGCGCGGTCCGCGCGTCCGCGTGGATGCCGAGTGCCGGGTGGTTGGACTCCAGCTTCCCGGCGTCCGCCTCGATCTGGATCACCCGGCCGCGGGGCGCGAACGTGTGGTAGTTCGAGGAGAGTTCGCCGAGGCCGGAGCCGACGACGAGCAGGACGTCCGCGTCCTCGAGGAAGTCCGTGGTGTGGCGGTCCTCCAGCCAGGACTGGAGCGAGAGCGGGTGCTCCCACGGGAAGGCGCCCTTGCCGCCGAAGGTCGTGACGACGGGGGCGTTCAGAAGTTCGGCGAGCGTGCGCAGCTTGCCGGAGGCGTCCGAGCGCACGACACCGCCGCCCGCGATGATCGCGGGACGCTCGGCGCGGGAAAGGAGGTCGGCGGCGACCGCGGTCAGCTCGGGGCGCGGCACGACCTCCTCGGGCGTCGCGTCCATCGCGGTGACGACGGGCAGCGTCGTCTCGGCGAGCAGCACGTCCTGCGGGATCTCCACCCAGACCGGGCCGTGCGGCGCGGTGAGCGCGGACTCCCAGGCCGCGGCGACGGCGGACGGGATCTGCGAGGCCGTGCGGACCGTGTGCACGGACTTCACGACGTCCCTGAACGAGGCCTGCTGGTCGCGGAGTTCGTGCAGATAGCCGTGGCGGCCGCCGCCGAGCCCGGCCACCGGGACCTGGCTGCCGATGGCGAGGACCGGAGAGGAGCCCGCGGCCGCCTCCTGGAGCGCGGCGAGCGAGGTGAGCGCGCCGGGCCCGGTGGAGAGGAGCAGCGGGGCGACCTCGCCGGTGATGCGGCCGTACGCGTCCGCCGCGAAGCCGGTGTTGTTCTCGACGCGGAACCCGACGTACGAGAGCGGGGAGCGCCGCAGCGCGTCGAACATGCCGAGCGCGTGCTGGCCGGGCAGGCCGAAGACGGTGGTCGCGCCGAGTCCGGCGAGGGTCTCCATGACGAGGTCGCCGCCGTTGCGCCCGGCGGGCGGGTTCAGGGCGGCCTCGGTCTGCGCGGCGGTGGGGCGCAGGACGATGTCGTGGTCGTGGCTCACCGCTCGCTCACCGTCCCGCGCGCCTCCGCGATCTGCCTGCTCATGATCGTCGTCAGTTCGTACGCCGTGTGCGACGCGGCGACGGCCGTGATCTCCGCGTGGTCGTAGGCCGGGGCGACCTCGACGACGTCGGCGGAGACGAGGTTGCAGGAGGCGAGGCCGCGCAGGATCTCCAGGAGCTCGCGGGAGGTCATGCCGCCGGCCTCGGGGGTGCCGGTGCCGGGCGCGTGGGCCGGGTCGAGGCAGTCGATGTCGATGGAGATGTAGAGGGGGCGGTCGCCGATGCGCTGGCGGAGCTGGTCGGCGACCTCGTCGGCGCCGCGGCGGTAGATGTCCGCGGAGGTGACGATGCCGAAGCCCATCTTCTCGTCGTCGGTGAGGTCCTTCTTGCCGTACAGCGGGCCGCGCGTGCCGACGTGGGAGAGCGCCTCGGTGTCGAGGATGCCCTCCTCGACGGCGCGGCGGAACGGCGTGCCGTGGGTGTACTCGGCGCCGAAGTACGTGTCCCAGGTGTCCAGGTGCGCGTCGAAGTGGAGCAGCGCGACCGGGCCGTGCTTCTTGGCGACCGAGCGGAGCAGCGGCAGCGCGATGGTGTGGTCGCCGCCGAGGGTCATCATGCGGGCGCCGGAGCCGAGGAGGTCGTCGGCGGCGGCCTCGATGGTCTCCACGGCCTCGTTGATGTTGAACGGGTTCGCCGCTATGTCACCGGCGTCCGCGACCTGGGCGAGCGCGAACGGCGAGGCGTCCTGCGCCGGGTTGTAGGGGCGCAGGAGGCGGGAGGCCTCGCGGATCGCGTTGCCGCCGAAGCGGGCGCCGGGGCGGTACGAGACGCCGGTGTCGAACGGCACGCCGACGACCGCGATGTCCGTCTTGCCGCCGACCTCGTCGAGGCGGGGCAGCCGGGCGTACGTCGCCGGGCCCGCGTAGCGCGGGATGCGGGAGGAGTCGACGGGGCCGCGGGGCGTCTCGTTGCTGCTCATGGAGTGCCTTTCTTTGTGCGCGTCTGCACGCTTCGATGCGCTTTGTGAGCGCTTTCCGACTTTACTGAGGTGTGGGGGCCGGTTCGGCCACGGGCTGTTCCGCGTCGGGCCCGGCGCCGCGCCCGGCGAGCCGCTCGCGCCAGGCCGCGAGGACCCGCGCGTCGGTCGGCTTCGTGGCGAGGGAGACGACGGCGTACACGGCGAGCGAGGTCAGCAGACCGTAGTAGACGGGCTCGTTGGCGAGGATCCCGTACCACCACATCAGGCCGATCACGGAGAGGCCGCCCGCGACGACCGCCGCGAGCGCGCCCGCCGCCGTCCCGCGCCGCCAGAGCAGTCCGCCGAGGATCGGCACCAGCAGGCCGCCGACGAGCAGGTTGTACGCGACGGTCAGGGCCTCGACGACGTCGTTGAGCGCGATGGCGATGACGATCACGGCGACGCCCATGACGAGGATGAAGGCCCGGTTGCCCTTGACCTCGTCGTGCTCCTGACCAGCGTCCGACCTCCCCACCGCGCCGCGCAGCCGCGACCAGATGTCGTTGTTGGCGACGGTGGCGCAGGCGATGAGGGCGCCGGAGGACGTCGACATCACGGCGGCGAGCGCCGCGGCGAGGACGAGGCCGCGCACGCCCATGGGCAGCTCGTCCTTGACGATGGTCGCGAAGGCCGCGTCGGCGCTCGGCAGCTTCGGGTACATGACCTTGGCGGCGGTGCCGATGACGGCGCCCGCGATCGCGTACACCAGGCAGTACGTACCGGCGACGGTGCCTCCGTAGCGGGCGACCTTGTCGCTGCGGGCCGTGAAGACGCGCTGCCAGATGTCCTGCCCGATGAGCATGCCGAACGTATAGATCAGCACATACGTGAAGATCGTCTCGCCGCCGACACCGAGCGGGTCGAAGTACTCGGTCGGCAGCTTGGCCTTCATCTCACTGAAACCACCGGCCTTGACGACCGCGATGGGCAGCAGGAGCAGCAGCACACCGATGGTCTTCACCACGAACTGCACCATGTCGGTGAGCGTGATGGACCACATGCCGCCGAGCGTCGAGTACGCGACGACGATCGAGCCGCCGATGATGATCGCCACGGTGCGGTTCAGGTCGAAGAGGACGTCGAAGATCGTGGCGTACGCGATGGTCGAGGTGACCGCGAGCATCAGCGTGTACGCCCACATGACGACTCCGGAGATGACGCCCGCGCGCCCGCCGTAGCGCAGGTCGAGCATCTCGGAGACGGTGTAGACCTTCAGGCGCGCGATGCGGGCCGAGAAGAACACGCTCAGCGCGAGGAGCCCCAGGCCGATGGTGAAGACCATCCAGGCGCCGGAGAGCCCGTACTGATAGCCGAGCCCGACACCGCCGATGGTCGAGGCGCCGCCGAGGACGATGGCGGCCATGGTCCCGGAGTACATCCAGGGCCCGAGGCGACGCCCCGCGACGAGGAACTCGCTCTTGGACTTGGCGCGGCGCATGCCCCACCAGCCCATCGCCAGCATCCCGGCGAGATAGACGACGATCACTGTGTAGTCGACGGCCATGGGGGGCCTCCTTCGCGCACCTCGGTGGCGTGTCGTGCAGATGGGGTGAGGACCGGCCGCGGGGACATCCGCCCGTACCCGCGGCCTCCGGTCGGCACGACCTTAGGTGGCCGGAAAGCAACGCTGAAGTGTACGTTTCCTCTACTTTCCGCGCTCTGTACGGATGGAATGCCCATATGGCCGACCCCACGGCGCCCCCCACCCCGCCCGTGCCGCTCGCCGCGCTCCTCGCCCGCGAGGATCTGGGCCTGCGGCAGCTCGCCGGGCCCGACGCGCGGGCGGCGGGCACGGCCGTGCAGTGGGTGCACACCTCGGAGATGGCGGACCCGTACCCGTACCTCCTGGGCGGCGAGCTGCTCCTCACGGCGGGCGTGCACATCACGGACCCGACGGGCGCGGGAGGCTCGCTCGACGCCTATGTGGCCCGCATCGTCGCGGCGGGCGGCGCGGCCCTCGGCTTCGGCGTGGCGCCCGTGCACGACACGGTGCCGCGCGCCCTGGTGGCGGCCTGCGACCGCTACGGCCTGCCCCTCGTCGAGGTCCCCCGGCGGACCACGTTCAGCGGCGTCGCCCGCGCCGTCTGGCAGCTGATGGCCGAGGCGCGCCACGCGGAGCTGCGCCGGGTCACGGAGGCGCAGCAGGGCCTCGCCACGGCGGCGGCGCGGACGGACCCGGTCCCGGCGGTCCTGCGCCAGCTGGCGTCGCGGCTCGGCGGCCTGGCCGTCCTCTACGGCCCGGACGGCACGGAGCTGCAGTCGGCGGGCGGCACACGGGAGACGGCACGTGACGCGCTCCGCGACCTGACGGGTGTGGTGCGCCGCGCCGCGCCCGCCACCCCGGCCTCCGCGGCCGACACGGCGGGCGCCACGCACCTGGCCGCGTACGCGCTGGGCGGCGGGCGTGGCTTCGCGCTCGGGGTCGCCACGGACCGCCGCGAGCCGGGCGACCACACGATCGCGGGGGCGGCGGTGGTACTGCTCTCGCTCCTGACGGGCGAACACCAGAGCACGTCGGAGGCGGCGCGCTCGGCGGCCCTGGTCCGCCTGCTCCTGGGGGCCCCGGCCGACACGGTGGGCGCGCTCCTCGGCACCGACACGTGGAGGGTGGTGCACGCGCACGAAGACCGCACCACGACCCCCCTGTCGGCATCCGCGCTGGCCACGGCGCTGGGCACGGCGCTGTTCGACCCCACCGAGGACCCGGTACGCCTCCTCCTCCCCGCCGACCGCGACATCACCCCCCTGGAGGGCTGGACCCTGGGCGCGTCCGCGCCGGCCACGGTGGCGGGCCTGGCGGCAGCGGACGCACAGGCGGCCCGCGCGTTGCGCCGCGCGGAGGCCACCCGCACGCCCCTGGTCCGCCAGCACGCCAACAAAGTCGCCGACCTGATCGCCCCTGAGGAGGCGGACGCCCACGCGTGCGTGCTCCTGTCCCCGCTGTCGGACAACGAGACCCTGCTGTCCACCCTCCGCACCTGGCTCTCCCTGCACGGCAGTTGGGACCGCACGGCGGTGGCCCTGGGAATCCACCGCAACACGGTCCGCCAACGCATCACCCGCTGCGCGTCCCTCCTGGGCACGGACCTGAACGACCCGGACGTCCGCATGGAACTCTGGTTCGCCCTGGGCCGGACGATCACCTAGGAGAAGGCGCAGCTGAAGGGGCGCGGGGAACTGCGCGATCAGCCACAACGCACCCGCACGGGCCCCCGCGCAGAGCACTCGTCCCGCAGAATGGGAGGCATGCCGATACCCAGCCGCGCCGCGCTCGTCGATCACCTCGTCCGCACCCGCATCGCGGGCGACGTCGCCACGCCCCGCGACAACAACCTCAGCCACTACAGGAAGCTCGCGAACGGCGACCGCCACTACTGGCTGGGGCTCGAGCTCGGCGACCGCTGGACGGACGAGCAGGACGTCCTCGCGGTGATGGCCGAGCGCTGCGGCGTCATCGACGACCCGGAGCACCGGTACGGCCAGGACACGATCGACCCGGAGCTGACCGTCGACGCCCTGGAACGGATGGCCGCACGCCTGCGGAAGGCGGCCGCCGGCAAGGAGAGGGTGCTTTTCGCCACCGGCCACCCCGGCGGCCTGCTCGACGTGCACCGCGCGACGGCCTCCGCCCTGCGCGCCGCGGGCTGCGAGATCGTCGTGATCCCCGAGGGCCTGACCGCCGACGAGGGCATGGTCTTCCAGTTCGCGGACGTCGCGATGCTGGAGCGTGGCGCGACGCTGTGGCACACGCACTCGCCGGAGCCGATGAACGCGATCCTGGACGGCCTGGAGCGCGAGGGACGGCCGCAGCCGGACCTCGTCGTCGCCGACCACGGCTGGGCGGGCCGCGCGGGCCAGCGCGGCCTGGACTCCGTCGGCTACGCGGACTGCAACGATCCCGCGCTGTTCATCGGCGAGGCCGAGGGCACCGTACAGGTGACGGTCCCGCTGGACGACCACGTGACGAGCCCGCGCCACTACGACCCGATGACGGCCTACCTGCTCGACGCGGCGGGGCTGACACCCGGCGCCTGAGCGGGGCCCGGGGTCGGGTCCAGGTAGACCCTGCGGACCGCGGGGAAGCGCGCCTGGATGCGGAGTGCCATCCGGTCGCAGGCCCGCTCGATGTCCGCCGCGCTGGACACGTCCCGGAAGTCGACCTTCGCGGCGACCAGGGCCTCCTTGGGGCCCTGGAGGAGCGTGGTCAGCTCCAGTACGTCCACCACGTGCGGGTCGGCGAGGAGTTCGGCGCGGACCGCCGCCCGCATCTCCGGCGGCAGCGGGCGCCCGATGAGGAGCTCGGAGTTGGCGTGCCCGAGGACCCAGGCGACGTACACGAGGAGCACGCCGATGCAGAGCGAGGCGATGCCGTCCCACACGCCGGACCCGGTGAGCTGCCCGCCGAGGAGGCCCGCCGCGGCGAGCACGAGGCCGACCAGGGCGGCGGAGTCCTCCATCACGACGGCCTTGACCGCGGTGTCGGGGGTGTGGCGCAGATAGCGCTTGATGTGGACTCCGAAGCGGTCGGCCTCGCCGCGCGCCTGCTTGAGGCCGGTGCGCAGCGAGTAGCCCTCCAGGAGGAAGGCGATGCCGAGCACGATGTACGAGATGAGGGGGTCGCCGGGGTCCTCGCCGTGGGTGAGGGTGTGGATGCCGTCGTAGACGGCGAAGACGCCGCCGCCGACGAACGTGGCGACGGAGGCGAGGAGCGCCCAGATGTAGCGAGCGCCTCCGTAGCCGAGGGGGTGCTCCTCGTCGGCGGGCTTGTCGCTCGCCTTCAGGGAGACGAGCAGCATCAGCTCGGTGACGGTGTCGGCGACGGAGTGCGCCGCTTCGGAGAGCATGGCGCTGGAGCCGCTGATGACGCCCGCGACGGCCTTGGCCAGCGCGATCCCGAGGTTGGCGACGGCGGCGACGATGACGGTGAACGTGCTCTCGCCGCCGTGCTCGCCGCCCGCCTCCGAAGGTTGCTCACTCATGTATCGGACGGTATGTCCGATCAGCGGGAGACGCGAACGCCGGGCCTCACCGCGGGACCCGGACCACACCCTCCTGGATGACCGTCACCGCGAGCCGCCCGTCCTGCGTCCAGATCCGCGCCTGGCCGAGCCCGCGCCCGCCGGAGGACGACGGCGACTCCTGGTCGTAGAGGAGCCACTCGTCCGCGCGGAAGGGCCGGTGGAACCACATGGCGTGGTCGAGGGAGGCGCCGACCACGTCGCCGACGGCCCAGCCGCCCCTGCCGTGCGCGAGCAGCACGGAGTCGAGGAGCGTCATGTCGGAGACGTACGTGGCGAGGCAGACGTGGAGCAGGGAGTCGTCGGCCAGCTTGCCGTTGGCGCGGAACCACACCTGGGAGCGCGGTTCGCGGGGCTGCCCGACGGTGCCCCAGGGCGGTACGTCCGCGTAGCGCAGGTCGACGGCGGCGCGGGCCTCCACCAGCCGTTCGGCGACGCGCGCGGGCAGGTGGCGCGGCAGCATCTCGGCGGCGGTGGGCAGCGTCTCCGGGTCGGGTGCTTCCGGCATGCCGGTCTGGTGCTCCAGGCCCTCCTCGTACGTCTGGAAGGACGCGGAGAGGTGGAAGATCGGGTGCCCGTGCTGGACGGCGACGACGCGGCGCGTGGTGAAGGAGCGGCCGTCCCTGATGCGGTCGACCGTGTACACGATGGGCGCGCCCGGGTCCCCGGCGCGCAGGAAGTACGCGTGCAGGGAGTGGGCGGGGCGATCGTCGGGGACGGTGCGTCCGGCGGCGACGAGTGCCTGCGCGGCGACCTGCCCGCCGAAGACGCGGGGCACGATGGACGGGCGGCTCACGCCCCGGAAGATGTCCTCCTCGATCTGCTCCAGGTCGAGCAGATCGAGGAGGCCCTCAAGTGCCTGGTTCATGAAGGCAGTTCTACAGGCCCATGTTCTTCGCGATGATCATCTTCATGACCTCGCTGGTGCCGCCGTAGATGCGGTTGACGCGGTTGTCCGCGTACAGGCGGGCGATGGGGTACTCGTTCATGAAGCCGTAGCCGCCGTGCAGCTGGAGGCACCGGTCGATGACACGGTGCGCGACCTCGGTGTTGAAGAGCTTCGCGGAGGCGGCCTCGGCGGCGGTCAGCTCGCCCGCGTCCAGGGCTTCGAGGGCGCGGTCGGCGACGGCCTCGGCGGCGTCCACCTCGGCCTGGCAGGCGGCCAGTTCGAACTTGGTGTTCTGGAAGGAGGCGACCGTCTTGCCGAAGACCGTGCGGTCCTGGACGTACTCCTTGGCGAACCGGACGGCGGCCTTGGCCTGTGCGTACGCTCCGTAGGCGATGCCCCAGCGCTCGGAGGGCAGGTTGCTCCCGAGGTAGTAGAAGCCCTTGTTCTCCTCGCCGAGAAGGTCCTCGACGGGCACCTTGACGTCGACGAACGCGAGCTCGGCGGTGTCGGAGGTCTTCAGGCCGAGCTTGTCGAGCTTGCGGCCGATGGAGTAGCCCTCGGACTTGGTGTCGACGGCGAAGAGGGAGATGCCGTAACGGCGGTCCTCGGCGGTGGGGGCGGAGGTCCGGGCACAGACGATCACGCGGTCGGCGTGGACGCCGCCGGTGATGAAGGTCTTGGAGCCGTTGAGGACGTAGTGGGTGCCGTCCTCGGAGAGCTTGGCCGTGCTCTTCATGCCCGCGAGGTCGGAGCCGGTGCCCGGCTCGGTCATCGCGAGGGCCCACATCTCCTCGGCGGAGACGAACTTCTCCAGGTAGCGCTTCTTCTGCTCGTCGGTGGCGAGCGCCTTGATGTAGGGCAGGGCGAGCAGCACGTGCACGCCGGAGCCGCCGAAGGTGACGCCCGCGCGGGCGGTCTCCTCGTACTGGATGGCCTCGAACTTGTGGGTGTCCAGGCCGGCGCCGCCGAACTCCTCGGGGACGTTGATGCCGAAGAGGCCGAGCTCGGCGAGCTTGTAGTAGAACTCGCGCGGCACCTGACCCGCGGCGAACCACTCGTCGTGGACGGGGACGACCTCGGCCTCGATGAAGGCGCGCAGGGTCTCCCGGAACGCCTCGTGGTCCTCATTGAAAACGGTACGGCGCACGGAGAACTCCCTCTGCCTGCATCTGCCTACATCGACTAAGCGCTTGCTCAGAGGAAGGTTACCCGGCAGTCACCAGAGCGTCCAGAGATACGGGTCACTCGGCGGCGGCCGCGAAGGCCCCCCGGGCCAGGCGGTGCAGGAGTTCCGCCATGGCCGCCCGGCTGGGCAGCATGTCGCGGCGGCTCAGGTGCGGCGTCGAGTTCAGCAGCCCGAAGACCGCGTGCACGGCCACGCGCGCCGTGTTCTCGGCGAGGTCCGGGTAGACCTTGCGGACGACGTCGACCCAGATCTCCACGTACTGCCGCTGGAGCTGGCGGACCAGCTTGCGGTCGCTGTCCCGCAGGCGGTCCAGCTCGCGGTCGTGCAGCGTGATCAGGGAGCGGTCGTCGAGCGCGAAGTCGATGTGCCCCTGGATGAGCGCGTCGAGAACCCGTTCGGGTGATCCGCCCACGTCGGCCACGCAGTGCTTGCCGCCCGTCAGGAGCTGCCCGCTGATGCCGACGAGCAGCTCGGCGAGCATCGCGTCCTTGCCCGCGAAGTGCCGGTAGAGACCGGGCCCGCTGATGCCGACGGCGGCTCCTATCTCGTCGACTCCGACTCCGTGGAAGCCACGCTCGGCGAAGAGCCGGGCGGCCTCCTTGAGGATCTGCTCGCGCCGGGTGGGGGCGTCGGTTCTCGTGGCCATGGAATTGATTCTAGACAGGGCGGTTAGCGCTCGTTAACCTGAAGGAAACGGGTTAACGGTCATTAACCGAGCAAGGGGGCTCGACTGATGCGGCAGGCACCAGTGCTGACGAGCGCGGCTGATCCCGCGTCCGAGGCATGGCGGGCGAACGAGGCGGCGCACACCGCCCTCGTCGACGAGCTGCGGTCCAAGCTCGCGGCGGCCGCGCTCGGCGGTGGGGAGCGGGCGCGGGCCCGCCATGTGGCGCGCGGCAAGCTGCTGCCCCGCGACCGGGTGGACACGCTCCTCGACCCCGGCTCGCCTTTCCTGGAGCTGGCCCCGCTCGCGGCGGACGGGCTGTACGGCGGGGGTGCCCCCGCGGCCGGTGTCATCGCCGGCATCGGCCGTGTCTCGGGCCGCGAGTGCGTGATCGTCGCCAATGACGCCACGGTCAAGGGCGGCACGTACTACCCCATGACGGTGAAGAAGCACCTGCGCGCCCAGGAGGTGGCCCTGGAGAACCGCCTCCCGTGTCTCTACCTGGTCGACTCGGGCGGCGCCTTCCTGCCGATGCAGGACGAGGTCTTCCCCGACCGCGAGCACTTCGGGCGGATCTTCTACAACCAGGCGCGGATGTCGGCCGCCGCCATCCCGCAGATCGCCGCCGTCCTCGGCTCCTGCACGGCCGGCGGGGCGTATGTGCCGGCGATGAGCGACGAGGCGGTGATCGTGCGCGAGCAGGGCACGATCTTCCTCGGCGGCCCGCCCCTGGTGAAGGCCGCCACCGGCGAGGTCGTCACGGCCGAGGAGCTGGGCGGCGGCGAGGTCCACTCGCGCACCTCCGGCGTCACCGACCACCTCGCCGAGGACGACGCGCACGCCCTGCGCATCGTCCGCACGATCGTCTCGACCCTCCCCGAGCGCGCCCCGCTGCCCTGGCCGGTGCGGGCCGCCGAAGAGCCGAAGGTCGACCCGATGGGGTTGTACGGCGCGGTGCCCACGGACTCCCGCACCCCGTACGACGTGCGGGAGGTCATCGCGCGCGTGGTCGACGGCTCGCGCTTCGCCGAGTTCAAGTCGGAGTACGGCACGACGCTGGTCACCGGCTTCGCCCACATCCACGGTCACCCCGTCGGCATCATCGCGAACAACGGCATCCTGTTCTCCGAGTCCGCCCAGAAGGGCGCCCACTTCATCGAGCTCTGCGACCAGCGCGGCATCCCCCTGGTCTTCCTGCAGAACATCTCCGGCTTCATGGTCGGGCGGGACTATGAGGCGGGCGGCATCGCCAAGCACGGCGCGAAGATGGTGACGGCCGTGGCCTCCACGCGCGTGCCGAAGCTGACGGTCGTCGTCGGCGGTTCGTACGGCGCGGGCAACTACTCGATGTGCGGCCGGGCCTACAGCCCCCGCTTCCTGTGGATGTGGCCCAACGCCAAGATCTCCGTGATGGGCGGCGAGCAGGCCGCCTCCGTCCTCGCCACGGTCAAGCGCGACCAGCTGGAGGCCCGCGGCGAGCAGTGGAGCGCCGAGGACGAGGAGACCTTCAAGGACCCGATCCGCGCGCAGTACGAGGAGCAGGGGAACGCGTACTACGCCACGGCCCGCCTCTGGGACGACGGCGTGATCGATCCCATGGAGACCCGGCAGGTGCTGGGTCTTGCCCTGACCGCGTGCGCGGGCGCACCGCTCCCCCAGAGGGACGACTCGGCGCCCGGCTTCGGCGTCTTCCGGATGTGAGGAACGAATGACGATGTTCGACACGGTTCTGGTCGCCAACCGGGGCGAGATCGCGGTCCGCGTCATCCGTACGCTGCGGGAGATGGGCGTCCGCTCGGTCGCCGTCTTCAGCGACGCGGACGCGGACGCCCGGCACGTGCGCGAGGCCGACACGGCGGTGCGGATCGGCCCCGCGGCCGCCACCGAGAGCTATCTGCGCGTGGACCGCATCCTGGAGGCGGCGGCGAAGTCCGGCGCCCAGGCGGTCCATCCGGGGTACGGATTCCTGGCGGAGAACGCGGAGTTCGCGCAGGCCTGCGCGGATGCGGGCCTCACCTTCATCGGCCCGCCCGCCGCCGCCATCTCCCTCATGGGCGACAAGATCCGCGCCAAGGCGACCGTGCAGGCGGCCGGCGTGCCGGTCGTCCCCGGCTCGTCCGGCAGCGGCCTGACGGACGCCCAACTGGCCGACGCGGCACGCGAGATCGGCACCCCGGTGCTGCTCAAGCCGAGCGCGGGCGGCGGCGGCAAGGGCATGCGCCTGGTCCGCGACGAGGCGCTCATCGCCGACGAGATCGCGGCGGCCCGGCGTGAGGCCCGCGCCTCCTTCGGCGACGACACGCTGCTCGTGGAGCGGTGGGTCGACCGCCCCCGGCACATCGAGATCCAGGTCCTCGCGGACGGCCACGGCAACGTGGTGCACCTCGGCGAGCGCGAGTGCTCCCTCCAGCGCCGCCACCAGAAGATCATCGAGGAGGCGCCGAGCGTCCTGCTCGACGAGGCCACGCGCGCGGCGATGGGAGAAGCCGCGGTCCAGGCGGCCCGCTCCTGCGGGTACGCGGGCGCGGGCACGGTCGAGTTCATCGTCCCCGGCGGCGACCCGTCGTCGTACTACTTCATGGAGATGAACACCCGCCTCCAGGTGGAGCACCCCGTCACGGAGCTCATCACCGGCCTCGACCTCGTCGAGTGGCAGCTGCGCGTGGCGGCGGGCGAGCCGCTGCCGTTCGCCCAGGACGACATCGCCCTCACCGGGCACGCGGTGGAGGCCCGCATCTGCGCCGAGGACCCGTCCCGCGGCTTCCTGCCCTCCGGCGGCACGGTCCTGGCGCTGCACGAGCCGCAGGGCGACGGCGTGCGCACCGACTCCGGCCTGAGCGAGGGCACGGAGGTCGGCAGCCTCTACGACCCGATGCTGTCGAAGGTCATCGCGTACGGCCCGGACCGCGCGACGGCCCTGCGCAAGCTGCGCGCCGCCCTCGCGGACACGGTCACCCTCGGCGTGCCGACGAACGCGGGCTTCCTGCGCCGCCTCCTCGCGCACCCGGCGGTCGTCGCGGGCGACCTGGACACGGGTCTGGTGGAGCGCGACGCGGACGGGCTCGTCCCGGAGGGCGTGCCCGACGAGGTGTACGAGGCGGCGGCCGCGGTCCGCGAGGACGCCCTCAAGCCCGCGGGCGGCGGCGACGGCTGGACCGACCCGTTCTCCGTGCCGAGCGGCTGGCGGCTCGGCGGCACCCCGGCGCCGGTCACGCACTGGCTGAAGGCCTCGGGACTCGAACCGGTCTCCCACCGCCTGCGCGGCACCGGCCACACCGTCACCGCCGACCGCGTGCGCGTCACCGTCGACGGCACCCTGCACACCTTCCGCCGCGCGGGCGACTGGCTGGGCCGGGACGGCGACGCGTGGCACGTCCAGGACCACGACCCGGTCGCCGCCTCCCTCACCGGCGCCGCGCACGCCGGGGCGGACGCGCTCACCGCCCCCATGCCCGGCACCGTCACCGTCGTGAAGGTCTCCCCCGGCGACACGGTGGCCGCGGGCCAGAGCCTGCTCGTCGTCGAGGCGATGAAGATGGAGCACGTCATCTCCGCCCCGCACGCCGGCACCGTCACCGAGCTCGACGTCACCCCGGGCACGACCGTCGCCATGGACCAGGTCCTCGCCGTCGTCACCCCCGAGGAGGAGCAGGCATGACCAGCACCGAGCCGAACGCCGCGCCCGGCACCGCGGGGGACGAGCCGCTGGAGCTCGCGTCCGCACCGCTCCCCATGGTCGTGCCGACCCGCGGCCTGCCCACCCGCGTCCGCATCCACGAAGTGGGCGCCCGCGACGGCCTGCAGAACGAGAAGACGGTCGTCCCCACGGAGCTCAAGGCGGAGTTCATCCACCGCCTCGCCGACGCGGGCCTCACCACCGTCGAGGCGACCAGCTTCGTGCACCCCAAGTGGGTGCCCCAACTGGCCGACGCCGAGGACCTCTTCCCGCTCCTCGGCGACCTCCAGGGCGTCCACCTGCCGGTCCTCGTGCCGAACGAACGCGGCCTCGACCGCGCCCTCGCCCTCGGCGCGCACCGCGTCGGCGTCTTCGCCAGCGCCACCGAGTCGTTCGCCCGCGCCAACCTCAACCGCACGGTGGACGAGGCGCTCGCGATGTTCGCGCCGGTGGTCGCCCGCGCGCGGGAGCAGGGCGTGCACGTGCGCGGCTATCTGTCGATGTGCTTCGGCGACCCCTGGGAGGGCGCCGTGCCGATCTCCAAGGTCGTCCGCGTCTGCCGCGCCCTGCTCGACATGGGCTGCGACGAGCTGAGCCTCGGCGACACGATCGGCGTGGCCACGCCCGGCCACGTCTCGGCGATGCTCGCCGCGCTCAACGCGGTGCAGGTGCCGACCGAGCGCATCGGCGTCCACTTCCACGACACGTACGGCCAGGCGCTCACCAACACCCTCGCCGCGCTGCAGCACGGCGTGACGACGGTGGACGCCTCCGCGGGCGGCCTCGGCGGATGTCCGTACGCGAAGAGCGCCACCGGCAACCTCGCCACCGAAGATCTCGTCTGGATGCTCCACGGCCTCGGCATCGACACCGGGGTCGACCTCGTCCGTCTCAGCGCCACCAGCGCCTGGATGGCCGACCAGTTGGGCCGACCCAGCCCGTCCCGCACCGTCCGCGCCCTCACGGCCCGCTCCCACGAAGAGCCGACCGCAGCCCCCCAGGAGCAGTGAACAACGATGGACCACCGTCTGAGCCCCGAGCACGAGGAACTGCGCCGCACGGTCGAGGCCTTCGCGCACGACGTCGTCGCTCCCAAGATCGGCGACTTCTACGAGCGCCACGAGTTCCCGTACGAGATCGTCCGCGAGATGGGCCGCATGGGCCTGTTCGGCCTGCCCTTCCCGGAGGAGTACGGCGGGATGGGCGGTGACTACTTCGCGCTGGGCATCGCCCTGGAGGAGCTCGCGCGCGTCGACTCGTCCGTGGCGATCACCCTGGAGGCGGGCGTCTCCCTCGGCGCGATGCCGCTGCACCTCTTCGGCACGGAGGAGCAGAAGCGGGAGTGGCTGCCGCGGCTGTGCGCGGGCGAGGTCCTCGGCGCGTTCGGGCTGACCGAGCCGGACGGCGGCTCGGACGCGGGCGGGACGCGCACGACGGCGGTGCGCGACGGCGACGAGTGGGTGATCAATGGCTCGAAGTGCTTCATCACCAACTCCGGCACGGACATCACCGGCCTGGTCACCGTCACCGCCGTCACCGGCCGCAAGGACGACGGGCGCCCGCTGATCTCCTCGATCATCGTGCCGTCCGGCACGCCCGGGTTCACGGTCGCCGCGCCCTACTCGAAGGTGGGGTGGAACGCCTCGGACACCCGCGAGCTGTCCTTCTCGGACGTCCGCGTCCCGGCGGCGAACCTCCTCGGCGAGGAGGGCCGGGGGTACGCCCAGTTCCTGCGCATCCTCGACGAGGGCCGGATCGCGATCTCCGCGCTGGCCACCGGTCTCGCCCAAGGGTGTGTGGACGAGTCGGTGAAGTACGCGCGCGAGCGGCACGCCTTCGGCCGGCCGATCGGCGCGAACCAGGCCATCCAGTTCAAGATCGCCGACATGGAGACGCGGGCGCACATGGCGCGCGTGGGCTGGTACGACGCGGCGTCGCGGCTGGTCGCGGGAGAGCCCTTCAAGAAGCAGGCGGCGATCGCCAAGCTCTACTCGTCGACGGTCGCGGTGGACAACGCCCGCGAGGCCACGCAGATCCACGGCGGGTACGGCTTCATGAACGAGTACCCCGTGGCCCGCATGTGGCGGGACTCGAAGATCCTGGAGATCGGCGAGGGGACGAGCGAGGTGCAGCGCATGCTGATCGCCCGGGAGCTGGGCTTCGCGAGCTGACCGCGAGCTGCTCGCGCGTCGTACCGCGAGGGGCCGCAGGACCGGGAGTTAGCTTAGGTTAACCTAAGCTCTAATTCCGGCCAGCGGCCCCGCCGCGTACGTCACGAAAGCAGAGACCCACATGCGCCAGGTCCGCCTCCCCCAGCCGTCCCGCCGAGGCATCCTCGCCGCCGGCGGCGCCCTCGGCCTCACCGCCACCCTCGCGGCCTGCGGCACCGAGAAGAAGGACGGGTCGGGCAAGACCGGGGGCGGCGGCAAGACCGGCCCCTGGAGCTTCAAGGACGACCGCGGCCAGACCGTGAAGCGCGACGCGACGCCGAAGAACATCGTGGCGTTCACGGGTGTCGCCGCGGCCCTGTTCGACTACGGCATCGAGGTCAAGGGCGTCTTCGGCCCGACGACGACCAAGGACGGCAAGGCCGACGTCCAGGCCGGCGACATGGACGTCAGCAAGCTGACGGTCATCGGCAACGCGTGGGGCCAGTTCAACATCGAGAAGTACGCGGGCCTCGCCCCGGACGTGCTCATCTCCACGATGTTCGACGACAAGGGCACGCTCTGGTACGTCCCCGAGGAGAGCAAGGACAAGATCCTCAAGCTCGCCCCGAGCGTCGGCGTCAGTGTCTACGACCGCCAGCTCACGCACCCGCTGCAGCGCATCCAGGCGCTCGCCGAGTCGCTCGGCGCGGACGTGAAGTCCGACAAGGTCCTCAAGGCGAAGAAGCGCTTCGAGGACGCGTCCGAGCGGCTGCGCAAGGTCGCCAAGGCGCACAAGGACATCAAGGTCCTCGTCGGCTCCGCGAGCCAGGACCTGTTCTACGTCTCCGGCTCCAACCTCTCCGTCGACCTGGAGTACTTCAAGGCCCTCGGCGTGAACCTCGTCGAGCCGTCCGAGGCGGCCAAGAAGGAGTCCGGCGGCTGGTTCGAGAACCTGAGCTGGGAGAACGTCGACAAGTACCAGGCGGACGTCATCATGATGGACAACCGCACCTCGGCGATCCAGCCGGCCGACATCTCCAAGCCGACCTGGAAGAAGCTGCCCGCGGTCAAGGCCGGGCAGGTCATCCCGCGCATCGCGGAGCCGATCTTCTCGTACGACAAGTGCGCGCCGATCCTGGAGGACCTGGCGGACGCGATCGAGAAAGCGAAGAAGCTCAAGTAACGACCATCGCCCGCCGAGGTCGGGTCAGGTGCCCGCGGGCCAGGGCACCTGCGGCGACGCGTAGTAGCCGATGCCCAGCGCGTCCCAGCGCGGCGCCTGCGCGGCGAGCCGCACCTTGTACGTGTCCCAGTCGTGCGTGGCCGCGGGCGACCAGCCGAGCTCGGCGATGCCGGGCAGCCGCGGGAACGCCATGTAGTCCAGGTGCGCGGACGTCGACAGGGTCTCCGTCCACAGCGGCGCCTCGACGCCGATGACCGCGTCCTCGGGCGCGCCCTGGAGGTAGGTGGCCGGGTCCCAGTCGTAGGAGCGCTGCACCTCGACATAGCCCGCCCACGAGAGGCCGAGCGGGGTGTCCTTCGTGTACTTGTGGTCGATGTAGGCGCGGTCGGCCGGCGAGAGAAGCAGCTTGGTGCCGTTCTTCGCGGCGTTCACGACCTGCTCGCGCTCGGCGGCGCCGGTCCTGTCGTAGCCCCAGTACTGTGCGACGGCGCCCTCGGCCGGGTGGGCGCCGGCCAGCTGGTGCCAGCCCATCACCGTCTTGCCGTACTTGGCGACGATCGGCTGCACCTTGTCCATGAAGGCGACGAAGTCCTCATGGCTGGTGGAGTGCGCCTCGTCGCCGCCGATGTGGAGGTACTTGCCGGGCGTCATCGCGGCGAGCTCACGGATCACGTCGTCCACAAAGTCGTAGGTGACGTCCTTCTTGACGCACAGCGAGCTGAAGCCGACCTCGGTGCCGGTGTAGAGCGGCGGGGCGACGCCGTTGCAGTTGAGTTCGGCGTACGAGGCGAGGGCCGCGTTGGTGTGGCCCGGCATGTCTATCTCGGGGACGACTTCCAGGTACCGCGACGCGGCGTAGTCGATGATCTCCTTGTACTGCGCCTTCGTGTAGTAGCCGCCCTTGCCGCCGCCGACCTGCGTGGAGCCGCCGTACGCCGCGAGGCGCGGCCAGGAGTCGATGGCGATGCGCCAGCCCTGGTCGTCGCTGAGGTGCAGGTGCAGCTTGTTCATCTTGTAGAGGGCGGCCTGGTCGATGTAGCGCTTGACCTGGTCGACGGTGAAGAAGTGCCGTGAGACGTCGAGCATCGTGGAGCGGTAGCCGTAGCGCGGCGTGTCCTTGACGGTGCCGCCCGCGATCCGCCAAGGACCGCGCTGTTTCGTCCTCTTCTCCACGGCGGCGGGCAGGTGCTGCCGCACGGTCTGTACGCCGTGGAAGAGGCCTGCGCCGCTCCAGGAGGTGATGGTGAGGGAGCCGCGGGCGGAGATGACGCGGTACCCCTCGTCGCCGAGCACCTTGTTCGCCGGGTCGGCGCTGATGCGCAGCCGGATGCCGTCGGATCCCTTGTCGCTGGTGACGGGGAGCCGGTAGCCGGTGGAGGGGCGAAGGACCGCGGCGAGGTACTCGGCGACGCGGCGCTCCTCGGCGTTGCCCTTGCCGACGCGGATGCGGGTCTTGGCGGTGATCTCGTAGCCGGGACCGCCCGGTTCGGCGGCCAGGGGCGCGGGCACGACCTGGCCGAGCGGTGTGGTGGCGGGGGCTCTCGCCGCTCCCGGGGCGGGTGCCGCGGCGAAGGAGGAGATTCCGGCTGCCGCCACGAGCAGGAGTGAACCGAGGATGCGTGTCGTTCTTCCGTGCGATCTCACAAGCGGGTCCCTTCGACGGGCCGGTGTGGTCTGTGGTGCATCGCAATCGAACGGTTCCCATTGGCACCCAGGCCCCACAAGGGGTCAAGGGGTGTAGACCATCTGTCCAAGGGCTCGGTGCGAGAATCCTCGTATGGCGGAAATCATCCAGCGCGACGGGACCTGGACCTTCGACGGAGAAACGCTGCGCCTCGTGCCGGGCCACGACAAGAACGTGTCTTTGCTGCGCAAGGCACTGGGCGAACTCACGGTCCCGCTTGCCGCGTTGGCGGGCATCGCCTTCGAACACGGCAAGAAGTCGGGGCGGCTGCGGCTGCGGCTGCGCGACGGCTCGGACCCGCTGCTCCAGGCGACGGGCGGCAAGCTGCCGGACGCCTCGGACCCGTACCAACTGACGGTCGAGCCCGACCGGTACGGGGTGGCGGAGTATCTGGTCGACGAGGTGCGCAACGCCCATCTGCTCGAACAGGTGCCGACGACGCCCTGCGACGCGTACCTCCTGACGGGCCCTTCCGTGCCGCTGTCCGTCTCCGCGGGGGACGGCACGGCGAGCTTCGACGGGGAGACGGTCCGCCTGGAGTGGAACTGGAAGACGGAGGACGCGAAGACGGCGGCGGGCACGCGGTCGCTGGCGCTCGCCGACGTCGAGGCCGTGGAGTGGCACCCCGCGGTCGGTCTGGAGAACGGCCACCTGCGGTTCACCGTGCGGAACGCGCCGACCAAGGCCCCGCCGAAGTACGACCCGAACGCCGTCGAGCTGTGGGGCTTCAAGAAGGACCCGCTGATGGCGCTGGTGGCGGCCGCCGTCCAGGCACGCCTGCCGCACCCCGCCGCCCCCGCCGAGCCCGCCCCGAAGACGCTCGCGGGCCCGCCCGCCGAAGGCTCGCCGGCCGGAGCGCCGCAAGCCACCGCCGACGACCACGACGCGCTCCTGCGCCGCCTGCGGGAGCTGGGCGAGCTGCACCAGGCCGGGATCCTCACGGACGAGGAGTTCACGACGGCCAAGCAGGCGGTCCTGCGCCGCATGTGAGCGCCGATCGCGCCACGGAATGGCCCGTTCGACACGCCCCTGCCCGATTCCGGGCAGGATTCTTGCGAAGAGATGTCCGATACCCCAGGATCAACGAATGCACGACGACCTGGTGGATCACCTCACCCGCAGCACCCCGCTCCAGCGGGGCGAAGCGCTGCGGGTCGTCCAGGACGTGCTCGCCTACTTCGACGAGACGACCGAACAGTTCGTCCGTCGCCGCCACCGCGAGCTGCAGGGTCAGGGCCTGCTGAACGCGGCGATCTTCCAACAGATCTCGGCGGAACTCGAATACCGCGCGGTCGCGCCACCCGAGCTCACCCTCAGGCAGCTGCGCCGCATCGTCTACGGCTAGGACACCCTTTATGTGCGGAATCGTCGGATACATCGGCAAGCGTGACGTCGCCCCGCTCCTCCTCGAAGGCCTCCAGCGCCTGGAGTACCGCGGCTACGACTCCGCGGGCGTCGTCATCACCAGTCCCAAGGCATCGGGCCTGAAGATGGTCAAGGCGAAGGGCCGCGTGCGCGACCTGGAGGCCAAGGTGCCCGCCCGTTTCAAGGGCACCACCGGCATCGCCCACACCCGCTGGGCCACCCACGGCGCCCCCTCCGACGAGAACGCCCACCCGCACATGTCGGGCGACAACAAGGTCGCCGTCGTCCACAACGGCATCATCGACAACGCCTCCGAGCTGCGCGCCAAGCTCACCGCCGACGGCGTCGAGTTCCTCTCCGAGACCGACACCGAGGTCCTGACCCACCTCATCGCCCGCTCGCAGGCCGACAAGCTCGAGGAGAAGGTCCGCGAGGCCCTGCGGCACGTCGAGGGCACGTACGGCATCGCCGTGCTGCACGCCGACTTCAACGACCGCATCGTCGTCGCCCGCAACGGCTCGCCCGTCGTCCTCGGCATCGGCGAGAAGGAGATGTTCGTCGCCTCGGACGTCGCCGCGCTGGTCTCGCACACCCGCCAGGTCGTCACCCTCGACGACGGCGAGATGGCCACCATCAAGGCCGACGACTACCGCACCTACACGACCGAGGGCTCGCGCACGACCGCGTCGCCGACCACCGTGGAGTGGGAGGCCGAGTCGTACGACATGGGCGGCCACGACACGTACATGCACAAGGAGATCTTCGAGCAGCCCGACGCGGTCGACCGCGTCCTGCGCGGCCGCATCGACGACCGCTTCTCCACCGTGCACCTCGGCGGCCTCAACCTCGACGCGCACGACGCCCGCAAGGTGCGCCGCGTCAAGATCCTCGGCTGCGGCACCTCGTACCACGCGGGCATGATCGGCGCCCAGATGATCGAGGAGCTGGCCCGTATCCCCGCCGACGCGGAGCCCGCGTCCGAGTTCCGCTACCGCAACCCGGTCGTGGACCCCGACACCCTCTACATCGCGGTCTCCCAGTCCGGCGAGACGTACGACGTCCTCGCCGCCGTCCAGGAGCTCAAGCGCAAGGGCGCCCGCGTCCTCGGCGTCGTGAACGTCGTCGGCTCGGCGATCGCCCGCGAGGCGGACGCGGGGGTGTACGTCCACGCGGGCCCGGAGGTCTGCGTCGTCTCGACCAAGTGCTTCACCAACACCACGGTCGCCTTCGGCCTGCTCGCCCTGCACCTGGGCCGCATCCGTGATCTGTCGGTCTCCGACGGCAAGCGGATCATCGAGGGCCTGCGCAAGCTGCCGGGACAGATCTCGGAGATCCTCAAGCAGGAGGACGAGATCAAGAAGATCGCCAAGCAGTACGCGGAGGCCCGCTCCATGCTCTTCATCGGGCGCGTGCGCGGCTACCCCGTCGCCCGCGAGGCCTCGCTGAAGCTCAAGGAGGTCTCGTACATCCACGCCGAGGCCTACCCCGCGTCCGAGCTGAAGCACGGCCCGCTCGCCCTCATCGAGCCCGCCCTGCCGACGGTCGCGATCGTCCCGGACGACGACCTGCTGGAGAAGAACCGCGCCGCCCTGGAGGAGATCAAGGCCCGCAGCGGCAAGATCCTCGCGGTCGCGCACCAGGAGCAGGAGAAGGCCGACCAGACCATCCTCGTCCCGAAGAACGAGAACGAGCTGGACCCGATCCTGATGGGCATCCCGCTCCAGCTGCTCGCCTACCACACGGCGCTGGCGCTCGGCCGGGACATCGACAAGCCGCGCAACCTCGCGAAGTCCGTGACGGTGGAGTAGCCGGCGCGCACATCCGATACGCACACACCCTCCACATGTGAACGACCCCCTGTGCGTGCCACCAGCACACAGGGGGTCGTTCCCGAAGGGCCGGGGTCGCCCATTACCCCGACCCGCGCTCGCCTCGTCCGGTGGCCGTCACCCGCCGGTCCGAGACGCCGTTGTGACCCTTATGTACCCTTCCCGGGGCCGCGAACCACCTCTACGCGCGAGTAGATTTATCTGTCCACAAAAGCACTACACAAGGCGAGTTGAGCCTCACGCGCCCCAACTTCCTGGGCGTGGAAGGGCGTTACGGAATGACGACGACGGGGCGCTGCGCACGGCGCGCGAGACGGCCCGCGACCGAGCCGAAAATGCGCCCCACGATGCCGTGCGTGGAGCCGACGACGATCGCGTCCGCGCTGTATTCGCGGCCGACCTCCTCCAGCTCGTGGCAGATGTCGCCGCCGCGCTCGACGAGGATCCACGGCACCTCGGACAGGTACTCCGCGCAGGCCAGCTCGAGTCCGAGCACTTCCGTACGGTGATCGGGTACGTCGACGAAGACCGGGGGCTCGCAGCCCGCCCACACCGTGGTGGGCAGCCGGTTGGCGACGTGAACGATGATCAGGCCCGAGCCGGAGCGGTGGGCCATTCCGATCGCATAGGCGAGGGCCCGCTCACTGGAGGTCGAGCCGTCGAAGCCGACGACGACACCGTGCAGGAAGGCGGGATCGCAGGAGTGACGCGGTTCTTCCGCCGCTCGGGGGGTCGCCGTGGGATCGGCGACCTGCCGTTTGCGGTCCGCGGGTTCGGAGAATTCGTGACCGGCCATGGGTGTCTCGGCGAAGGAGTCCTCTGTGGGAGGGTCGGCTTTATCAGGTGATACAACGTTCAGGACCTGGAAGGTCGTCCGGGAATCATCTTCCCAACCCCATACCCCCAAGGGTACGGCGACACTCCTCCTCTGCCCAGAGCCTGCGAAGAGCCCCGCTCGGAGCCCGTCCCTGGCCCCACAGGGCCTCCCGGCGTTCACCGGAGCATGCATGAGCCGCGCCCGTATGGCAATGGTTGCTGCCTCCTACAGGCGTTTTGCCCACCCGTCCGGCGCCACCCGGAGCCTCCCGCAGTGACTCGCCGACGTGCCCCGCGTTGGACAGCGCTGGACCGTCCTACGCCATATGCCACAGGGAGCACGCCGTGCCTGGACCTTCGACCGCGTCCCCACCCTCCACCCGCTTCCCTTCTTCACCCGAGTCTTCACCCGAGCAAGGCACACCGGACCGCCGGCCCTCCGCGGTGCCCGCCCCTCGCACCCACGAGCCGTCGGCCGCGCCTCCGCAGGACTCGGTGAGCGACGTGGTCCGCTGGGCCGCGTTCAGCTGCGTCCTGGTCCCCGTCGTCCTTGTCGGGTACGGGGGCTCGCTGGCCGGCGCGACCGGCGCCGCTCTCGGGCTCGTGGCCGTCACCGGGGTGTGCCGGGTACTCCTGCGGCAGTCGGAGCGGGGCGCCGCGCGACTGCTTGCAGAACAGAACAGAGGGCACCGCGGGAGGCACCACAGGACGGGCGTGGGGGCGCACAGGGGCACCCGTCAGAGTGCCGATGGTGCACCGTTGGACTGACCAATTCACACACACGATCCCGTAGGTTTTCAGCCAACTTCCGGGGACCGTCGATTTCTTGGCCGAACGCCCCCTCAACCCCCTTCCGACCAGGGCTGAAAGCCGCGCTCAGGCCGCCTGCACCCTACGGGGACCGGCCATGGAGCGGAGGCGCACTTCCCAGCAAGCCGCGCGAGTGCAACGCTTCGTGATCGAATGCTTCACGCCAAGTTGCCATGTCGACAATCTGCCGAGTGATGAACTGGTCACCCCGGCAGCACGGGACGCAGTAGATTCGATCTTGACTGTATTACGGCGGGGGACTGGTGGAGGACCGAGGGGAAACGTGCAGGAGCGACAAGCGAGGCAAGCGCGTCAAGCACGTCAAAAACGTCAAGCACGCCAGGAACAAGGAGCCGCGAAGCCCGAGGGGGGTTTAGCACCATGAGCCACGACTCCACAGCCGCGCCGGAGGCCGCGGCTCGGAAACTCTCGGGGCGGCGCCGCCGGGAGATCGTAGCGGTGCTGCTGTTCAGCGGCGGACCAATTTTCGAGAGTTCCATACCGCTCTCCGTCTTCGGCATCGACCGGCAGGACGCGGGTGTCCCCCGCTACCGGCTGCTGGTCTGCGCCGGCGAGGAGGGTCCGCTGCGGACCACCGGCGGCCTTGAACTCACCGCACCACAGGGCCTGGAGGCGATCGGCCGCGCCGGCACGGTCGTCGTGCCCGCCTGGCGGTCGATCACATCGCCACCGCCACCCGAGGCGCTCGACGCGCTGCGTCGCGCGCACGAGGAGGGCGCCCGCATCGTCGGGCTCTGCACGGGGGCGTTCGTGCTCGCCGCGGCCGGACTGCTCGACGGGCGCCCGGCGACCACCCACTGGATGTACGCGCCGACGCTCGCGAAGCGCTATCCGTCCGTCCACGTGGATCCGCGCGAGCTCTTCGTCGACGACGGGGACGTCCTGACGAGTGCGGGCACCGCGGCCGGAATCGATCTCTGTCTGCACATCGTGCGCACGGACCACGGCAACGAGGCGGCGGGCGCGCTCGCCCGCAGGCTCGTGGTGCCACCGCGCAGGGCCGGCGGCCAGGAGCGCTACCTCGACAGGTCTTTACCCGAGGAGATCGGCGCCGACCCGCTCGCCGAGGTCGTCGCCTGGGCGCTGGAGCATCTCCACGAACAGTTCGACGTGGAGACGCTGGCCGCGCGTGCGTACATGAGCAGGCGGACCTTCGACCGCAGGTTCCGCTCACTCACGGGCAGCGCGCCGCTGCAGTGGCTGATCACCCAGCGGGTGCTCCAGGCGCAACGGCTCCTCGAGACCTCCGACTACTCGGTCGACGAGGTCGCGGGCCGCTGCGGCTTCCGCTCGCCGGTGGCGCTGCGCGGACACTTCCGACGCCAGCTGGGCTCGTCCCCCGCCGCCTACCGGGCCGCCTACCGCGCCCGCAGGCCACAGGGCGAGCGGGCGCTGGAGTCCGTGCCGGCGACGGCGCAGGCCATGCCCGCGCTGGTGGAGGCGGGACCGGTGCCGTCCCAGTCACGGCGTACGGCAGCCGCGAGCGCGCTCGGCCCCTCGACCTCGGTGCCGACCGATCCCGGCAAGCCGCACTCGGACGTGTACGCACCAGGACGTGCTCCTCTGCCCGGCCAGAGGAGCGCGCCGTAGGGTAAGACGCATGAACGATCGCATGGTGTGGATCGACTGCGAGATGACCGGGCTCTCGTTGACGGACGACGCACTTATCGAGGTGGCCGCACTGGTCACCGACTCGGAACTGAACGTGCTCGGCGAAGGTGTGGACATCGTGATCCGCCCGCCGGACGCGGCGCTGGAGACCATGCCCGAGGTGGTGCGCACCATGCACACCGCCTCGGGGCTCCTCGACGAGCTGGCCGGCGGCACCACGCTGGCCGACGCCGAGGAGCAGGTCCTGGCGTACGTACGTGAGCACGTCAAGGAGCCGCGGAAGGCCCCGCTGTGCGGAAACTCCGTCGGCACCGACCGCGGCTTCCTGGCGCGGGACATGCGGACGCTGGAGGAGTACCTCCACTACCGCATCGTCGACGTCTCCTCCGTCAAGGAGCTGGCCCGGCGCTGGTACCCCCGGGCGTACTTCAACAGCCCGGACAAGAACGGCAACCACCGCGCGCTCGCCGACATCCGTGAGTCCATCGCGGAGCTCCGGTACTACCGCGAGGCGATCTTCGTCCCGCAGCCCGGCCCGGACTCGGAGACGGCGCGGACGATCGCCGCCAAGCACGTCCTGCCTGCGGAATAGCCCGCGAGGCAGCCCTGTGTACGGGGTCGGGAAAACGTGTGCGCGAGCACCCCTCCAGACCCTGTACACTTTTTCTCGGCCGGTCGGAAGAACGACAAAAGACCGGGCATGGTGGGTGTAGCTCAGTTGGTAGAGCACCTGGTTGTGGTCCAGGTGGCCGCGGGTTCAAGTCCCGTCACTCACCCTGATCGATCAAGGTCCGGTCTGCGAAAGCAGACCGGACCTTCTTCGTTCCCCGGGCACGGCCCCGAGCGCGGTCCCGATCGTGACATCACGAAACAGCCACACCCCCCTCACATCCCCCACACATGGGCGGATGATGCGCTGAGAACGCACAACCGCAGGGGGACCCATGAGCAACACCATGCCGCCACCGCCGCCCATGTATCCGCCGCAGCCCCCTCCGCCGAGGCGCGGGCCGAGCAACGCGGTCGTCATCGGGTCGGCCGCCGCGGTCATCGCGGCCGTCGTCGCGACGGGCATCGTCGTCGTCAACAGCGGCGACGACGACAAGAAGCCGGAGAAGACCGCCAGTGCCGCCGCGTCCGACAAGGCCGACGACGTCGTCGCGGACCAGGAGGAGCCGGCCGAGGAGACCGAGGCGGAGTCGGAGCCGGAGGGCACCGACGGGGAGGCGGCCGGACTCAACGACACCGTGGACTTCAGGGAAGACGTCCAGCTGAGCCTGTCGAAGTTCGCCCGGGGCACGTCCGGCCCCTACGGCTCGCCGGAGAACACCCCGTACGTCAAGTTCGTGGTGCGGGTGAAGAACAACGGCAAGTCGACCGTCGACACGTCGATGTTCACGGCCAGCTGCTCGTACGGCACGGCGGGTAAGTCGAGCGAATCGATCTTCGACTCGGACCAGGGCCTGAACGGCGGGCCCGACACGAAGCTGCTCGCGGGGCGGTCCCTCTCGGTGACGTGGGCGTGCGCGCTGCCGAAGGCCGAGAAGACGATCCAGATCGAGGTCTCGCCGGACATGGATCTGGAGGCGGAGGCCGCGATCTTCACGGGCGACGTGAAGTAGCGGGGAAAGGCGGCGGGCCGTCAGTCGGCGTCGGGCGCGCGGCACCAGGCGCCGACGCGGCTGTCGACCCAGCGGGCGCGGGGGTGCGTGCAGTCCGGGCCGACGGGATGCCTGTCCAGGTAGACGTGGTGCGCCCGCACCGTGTCCATGTGGCGCTCGCACACGAAGGACGTCCTGATCCCGTCCGGGCCCTCGTGCTCCCACGCGATGTGCCACGCCCCCGCGGCCGCGCAGCGGACGGTGGTGCCGTCCGGGTGGTGGTCGACGACGCCGCAGCCGTCGCCGTCGCCCGGACCGCCGTACTCGGGAAAGTTCATGTGCAAGGTTCCTCGGCCGGGGGGTGCGGGGGCCGGATCACGCGCTCCGGTGCGGCAGACGGAGCATACTGCCGACATGGGATCCGATCCGCAGAACAGCCCTTCCGGCCCGGAGGACCGTCGGCGCGAGGAGGCGGCCGACGCCCGGGACCGGCTGGCCGACGCGCGCGAACGTAGGGCGGACGAGCGGGAGCGAGAAGCGGACGACCGGGAGGAGGCCGCCGACCGGCGGGAGGACGCCGCGGACGAGCGGGAGCGCCGCGTCGCCGACTGGGAGACGAGGGTCGACGACCGGGAGCGTGCCGCGGGCGCCGCTCCCCCCAGCAGGCGCCAGCGGTCGTACGAGCAGATCGACCGGATCCAGAAGCTGCTGACGGCGAGCCAGGCGCGGCTCGACCGCAGCGAGTCGACGCTGCGCCGCGCGGACGCCGCGGACGCGCGGGAACAGGGCTCCGTCGACATGGAGTCGGCCGCCTCCACCTCGTGGCAGGCCGCCGAAGGACCCGATGCGCGGGATGTCCTGGAAGTCCGGGTGCGGCGTCTGCGGGAGCAGGCGTCGAAGGTCCTCGACGCGCTGTCCGGCGCGCAGGACAGGCTCGCCCGTGACCACGAGGAGAACGGCAGGCCGCAACTGGCGGCCGAGCACCGGCGAGACGCCGGGCTGGCCCGCGAGATGTCGAAAGCCCTGCGCGCGGACCTCTAGGACCTGTGCCGAAGCCTCAGGACGAGGCCCGCTCCACGAGCCGGGTCGGGAGCACCAGCTGGCGCCGCTCCAGGCGCCGGGCAGCGGCGGGGCGGCTGTCCGCGATCTCGGCGAGGAGGAGGTCGATCATCGCGCGCCCCATCTCCTCGATGGGCTGGCGCACGCTCGTCAGCGGCGGGTCCATGTGGCGGGCGATCGCCGAGTCGTCGAAGCCGACGAGCGCCACGTCGTCGGGTATGCGGCGCCCCGCCTCGCGCAGCGCCTGGCGGGCGCCGGCCGCCATCACGTCGGAGCCCGCGAACACGGCGTCGATGCCGGGGCGGGCGGCGAGCAGCTCCCGCATCGCGCGGTGGCCGCCCTCCTCGGTGAAGTCGCCCGGCGCGATCAGCCGCTCGTCGACCTCGTGGCCCGCGTCCCGCAATGCGGCGCGGTAGCCGTCGAGGCGGCGCTGTGCTCCGTACACGTCGAGGCGTCCCGTGATGGTGGCTATGGCGGTGCGGCCGCGGGCCAGGAGGTGCTCGACGGCCGAGCAGGCGCCCGCGTAGTTGTCGGAGTCGACGGAGGGCAGGGCTTCCTCGGCGGAGCGGCGGCCGCTGATGACGGCGGGGATCTCCAGCTGGGAGAGCAGGTCGGGCAGCGGGTCGTCGGCGTGGACGGAGACCAGGAGGACGCCGTCGACGCGGTGGGCCGCGAGGTACTGGGCGAGGCGCTGGCGCCTGCGGTCGTTGCCCGCGAAGATCAGCAGGAGCTGCATCTCGGTCTCGCTGAGCTCGGCGCCGACGCCGCGCAGGACGTCGGAGAAGTACGGCTCGGCGAAGAAGCGGGTCTCGGGCTCGGGGACGACCAGGGCGATGGCGTCCGTGCGGTTGGCGGCGAGCGCGCGTGCCGCGGTGTTCGGTACGTATCCGAGCTCGGCCACGGCGGCCTCGACGGCGGTCCTTGTCGCCTCGCTCACCCGCGGCGACCCGTTGATCACGCGGGAGACCGTGCCCCGGCCGACCCCCGCCCGCGCCGCCACCTCTTCCAGAGTGGGCCGTCCGCCGCTGCGGCCGCGCGCCGCGTGAGCTGCCATAGTCCGCCTCCCGTCACACTTCCCCCGGCGAGGAATGTAACAGCCCGATCTTCACCGGGCCCCCGGGCCGATTCCAGCGGCGTCCCGTAACGGCCCGATAACCGAAGACATAACTCCCTGTCCGGTCCCTTGACACCCCCGGCGCGAGCCACGAGTCTTCAACTCATCACTTGTGGGAGCGCTCCCACACTACCTGACACGTACACATCCCGCACGTTCCCCGCCCGAGCCGCAGAGTGAACCAACGGGCCCAGCAGTGCAGTTGGCCGGGGGGTCGGCACGTCAGGCAACAGGAGGACGTCATGCGCAGCAGCACTTTCCGCCGGTCCCGCAGGCCCCGTCGGCTCGTCGCGTACGCGGCCACGGCCGCGCTGGCCACGAGCCTGCTCGCCGCTTGTTCGAGCGACGACGAAGGCGGCTCGGCGGGCGACGGCAAGATCACGCTCAACGTCGGCACGTTCGGTGTGCTGGGCCTGAAGCAGGCCGGTCTCTACGACGAGTACGAGAAGTCGCACCCGAACATCACGATCAAAGAGAACGTGATCGAGCGGAACGACGCCTATTACCCGAAGCTGCTCACCCAGCTGCAGTCCGGCGCGGGCGTCAACGACGTCGCGGCCATAGAGGTCAGCAACATCACCGAGGTCGTGCAGACGCAGGGCGCCAAGTTCGAGGACCTCGGCAAGGCGAAGGGCGTGGACAAGTCCACGTACCTCGACTGGAAGTGGAAGCAGGCGACGACCGAGGACGGCAAGACGATCGGCCTCGGCGTCGACATCGGCCCGACCGCGCTCTGCTACCGCAAGGACCTCTTCGAGAAGGCCGGTCTCCCCACCGACCGCGAGAAGCTCGCGAAGGAGTGGGCGGGCGACTGGGACAAGTACGTCGCGCTCGGCAAGAAGTACATGGAGAAGGCGCCGAAGGGCACCAAGTTCGTCGACTCCGCCTCCAGCGTCTACAACGCCGTCTTCGCCGGTGCCACCGAGCGGTACTACGACAAGAGCGGCAAGGAGATCTACGAGGACAGCCAGGGCCGCAAGGACGCCTGGGACGCGGCGATGAAGGTCGCGCAGGGCGACATGTCCGCCAAGCTGAAGCAGTTCGACCCGACGTGGGACCAGGGCTTCGCCAACGCCAGGTTCGCCACGGTGGCCTGCCCCGCCTGGATGGCCGGGTACATCCAGGAGAAGGGCGGCGCGGAGGGCAAGGGTCAGTGGGACATGGCCAAGGCCCCGACCGACGGCAACTGGGGCGGCACGTTCCTCGGTGTGCCGAGCGCGGGCAAGCACAAGAAGGAGGCGACCGAGCTCGCCGTCTGGCTGACGCAGCCCGAGCAGCTCGCCAAGGTCTTCGCCAAGCAGGCGAGTTTCCCGTCGACCCCGTCGGCGTACGACACGCTGAAGCCGTCGGCGGCCACCAAGGCGTACTTCAACGACGCGCCCATCACGGAGATCTTCGCCGACATCGCGAAGAACACCCCTTCGGCGGTCTACGGCATCAAGGATGCCCAGATCGGCCAGTCCATCACGGACATCGGTGTGCTCCAGGTGGAGCAGCAGGGCAAGTCTCCCGATGAGGGCTGGGAGGCGGCCCAGAAGGAGATCAAGGATGTTCTGGGACAGTGACGCACGTGTCCGAGACCGCTGAGTACGCCGAGACCGCGCCCCCCGGCAAGGGGGACGCGGCCCCGGCCGCGACCGGGAGCAAGACCTCCCGTACGCCGTCGCCGTGGCGCAGCCGCCTGTACCGCTGGGACATCAAGGCGTCGCCGTACGTCTTCGTCGCGCCGTTCTTCCTCTTCTTCGGCGCCTTCGGCCTCTTCCCGCTCCTCTACACCGGCTGGGCCTCGCTGCACCGCCTAGAGCTCACCAACCTCGACGACAGCACCTGGCTCGGCCTGGACAACTACACGAACCTGCTCCAGAGCGAGTACTTCTGGAACGCGCTCGGCAACACCTTCACCATCGGCGTCATCTCCACCGTCCCCCAGCTGGCCATCGCGCTCGGCATCGCGCACCTGCTCAACTACAAGCTGCGCGGCTCCACCCTGTGGCGGGTCGCGATGCTCGCCCCGTACGCGACGTCCGTGGCGAGCGCCTCCCTGGTCTTCACACTGCTGTTCGCGTGGGACGGCGGCATGGTCAACTGGCTGATCGGGTCGGTCGGCTTCGACCCCGTCAACTGGCGTGAATCGTCGTGGGGTTCGCAGTTCGCGGTGTCGTCGATCGTCATCTGGCGCTGGACCGGGTACAACGCGCTGATCTACCTGGCGGCGATGCAGGCCGTGCCGCACGACCTGTACGAGTCGGCCGCGCTGGACGGCGCCTCGCGCTGGCAGCAGTTCCGGCACGTGACGATCCCGATGCTGCGGCCGACGATCCTGTTCACGGTCGTCGTGTCCACGATCGGCGCGACCCAGCTCTTCGGCGAGCCATTGCTGTTCGGCGGCACGGCCGGGTCGAAGGGCGGCGCCGACCACCAGTTCCAGACCTTGGGGCTCTATCTGTACGACCAGGGCTGGATCAACGGCCACTTGGGGCGCGCGTCGGCCGTCGCCTGGCTGATGCTCGTGATCCTGCTGCTCATCGCCGCGGTCAACATGCTGATCGCCCGACGCCTGAGGAAGGACCGATGAAGACGCGCACGGTGGTGCCGAAGGGCAAGGCGCGTCCCCTCGGCCGGAAGGCCGGCCGGACGATGCACGCGGGCCCCTTCACCTACGTGGTCCTCGCGCTGTTCACGGCGGTCTCGCTGGCGCCCCTGATCTGGACGGCCGTCGCCGCCTCGCGCACGAGCGGGCGGCTCGCCCAGACGCCGCCGCCCCTGTGGTTCGGCGGCAACCTGTTCAAGAACCTCGAACGGGCGTGGACGGAGGCGAGCCTCGGCGACGCGATGCTGAACACCACCATCGTGGCGGGCAGCATCACCATCGGCACGGTCCTGTTCTCCACCGTCGCCGGATTCGCCTTCGCCAAACTGAAGTTCAGGTTCAGCGGGGCGCTGCTCCTGCTGACCATCGGCACGATGATGGTGCCGCCGCAGCTCAGCGTCGTACCGCTGTACCTGTGGGTCGCGGACCTCCAGTGGACCAACCAGCTCCAGGCCGTCATCCTGCCGACGTTCGTGAGCGCGTTCGGGGTCTTCTTCATGCGGCAGTACCTGCTGCAGGCCCTGCCCGGCGAGCTGATCGAGGCGGCGCGGATGGACGGGGCGAGCAGCCTGCGGATCATCTGGCACGTGGTGTTCCCCGCGGCGCGGCCCGCGATGGCGGTCCTCGGGCTGCTGACGTTCGTCATGGCGTGGAACGACTTCCTGTGGCCGATCATCGCGCTGAACCAGTCGAACCCGACGGTGCAGGTGGCACTCAACTCCCTCGGCACGGGGTACATCCCCGACCGGGCCGTCATCATGGCGGGCGCGCTGCTCGGCACGCTGCCGCTGCTGCTCGCGTTCATCCTGTTCGGCAAGCAGATCGTGAGCGGCATCATGCAGGGCGCGGTCAAGGGCTGACCCCTTCGGAACGTTTCCGGGAGCCCGCAGGCTCCCGGACTTCTCCCCGGCCCCCTTCTCCTCCGTATACGTACGCCTCTTCCCCTATCCATGGGAGCGCTTCCATGCCTGAACCCATTACGTTTCCGGCCGACTTCCTCTGGGGCGCGGCCACCTCCGCGTACCAGATCGAGGGCGCCGTGCGCGAGGACGGCCGCACGCCCTCCATCTGGGACACCTTCAGTCACACGCCGGGCCGCACCGCGGGCGGCGACACCGGCGACGTCGCCGTCGAGCACTACCACCGCTACCGCGACGACGTGGCGCTCATGGCGGAGCTCGGCCTGAACGCCTACCGGTTCTCCGTCTCCTGGTCGCGCGTGCAGCCCACCGGGCGCGGCCCCGCCGTCCAGCGCGGCCTGGACTTCTACCGGCGCCTGGTCGACGAGCTGCTCACCCGGGGCATCCGGCCCGCCCTGACCCTCTACCACTGGGACCTGCCGCAGGAGCTGGAGGACGCGGGCGGCTGGCCGGTGCGCGAGACCGCGTACCGGTTCGCCGAGTACGCGGGCATCGTCGCCGAGGCGCTCGGCGACCGCGTCTCCTCCTGGATCACGCTCAACGAGCCCTGGTGCAGCGCCTTCCTGGGGTACGGCTCCGGCGTGCACGCCCCCGGCCGCACCGACCCGGCGGCCGCCCTGCACGCCGCCCACCATCTGAACCTCGCGCACGGCCTGGGCACGCAGGCGCTGCGCGCCGCCCTGCCGGCCCGCGCCCAGGTCGCGGTGAGCCTCAACTCCGCGGTGGTCAGGGCGGTCTCGGACGACCCGCGGGACCAGGACGCACGGCGGCGCATCGACAACCTGGCCAACGGCATCTTCCACGGCCCGATGCTGCACGGCGCCTACCCCGCCGACCTGTTCGCGGACACCGCACGGGTCACCGACTGGTCCTGCGTGCGCGACGGCGACCTGTCCGCCGCGCACCAGCCGCTGGACGCGCTGGGCCTCAACTACTACACGCCGTCGCTGGTGTCGGCGGCCCCGGAAGGCCCCGGGAGCCGGCACGCCGACGGCCACGGGGCGAGCGACCACTCCCCCTGGCCAGGCTCCGACGACGTCGCCTTCCACCAGACGCCGGGCGAGCGCACCGAGATGGGCTGGACCATCGACCCGGCCGGACTGCACGAGCTGATCATGCGGTACGCGCACGAGGCACCGGGGCTCCCGCTGTACATCACGGAGAACGGCGCGGCGTATGACGACAAGCCCGACCCGGAGGGCCGCGTCCACGACCCGGAGCGCATCGCCTACCTGCACAAACACCTGGCGGCGGTCCGGCGGGCCATCGCCGACGGCGCGGACGTCCGCGGCTACTACCTCTGGTCGCTCATGGACAACTTCGAGTGGTCCTACGGCTACGGCAAGCGCTTCGGCGCGGTGTACGTCGACTACGCGACGCAGGTCCGCACGCCGAAGTCGAGCGCCCACTGGTACGCGTCGGTCGCGGGCGCCGGGGAGCTGCCGCGCGAGTACGCCGCGGACTGATCTGCGGGGACCGGCGGCCCCGGGAGTCGAGTGGCAGCTCGCCACCCGGCTCCTTAGGTTGCCCATATGGAATATAGGGTTCACATACCAACAGACCGGGCACGGTGAGCGCTGGTGGGTGTACTCCGTGATCACCCCGAGTTCGCGCTGTTCATCTGCCTCGCCCTGGGCTACCTCGTGGGCAAGGTGCGCGTCGGCCCCATCACCCTGGGCGGCATCTGCGGCACGCTGATCGTCTCGCTGCTGCTCGGCGCCTGGGCCAAGGTGGTCGTCTCCGACGACGTCAAGACGATCTTCTTCGCGCTCTTCATCTTCTCCCTCGGCTATCTCGCGGGCCCGCAGTTCTTCTCCCACCTCAACCGCGAGAGCCTCCGCTTCTTCGCGCTCTGCGGCATCGAGCTGGTCTGCGTCCTCGGCATCGCGTTCGGCCTCGCCAAGGCCTTCGACCTGGACGTCGGCACGGCGTCGGGCATCCTGGCCGGCGCGGCCACCGAGTCGGCCGTCGTCGGTACGGCGACCGAGGCCATCGGCAAGCTCGACGGCCTCACCCCGGACCAGATCACCCAGTACCAGGGGCACGTGGCCACCGCGTACACGGTCTGCTACCTCTTCGGCCTGATCACCATCGTGCTCTACACCAGCCAGATCATGCCGATGATGCTGCGCATCAACCTGCGGGACGCCTCGCGCGAGCTGTGGGAGAAGATGCGCGGCTCGGGCGGCGGCCTGGAGCCCGACGAGCGCCAGGCACTGCCGGGCATGGTCGGCCGCACCTATCTGGTGACCACGGCCGACGGCGGGACCGTCGGCGACCTGGAGTCGGATCTCGACGGCCGGGTCACCGTCGAGGCCGTCAAGCGGGGCAGCAAGAACCTGACGCCCGCGCCCGGCCTGGCGCTCACCCTCTCCGACCTGGTCCTGGTGGTCGGCCGCCGCGCCAACGTCATCGAGTCCGGTCAGCTCATCGGCCCCGAGACCCCCGGCATCCCCGGCGTCGACACCCCGCTGGCCACCGCCCAGGTCGCCGTCACCGACAAGTCGTCGGACGGCATGAGCGTGGACGACCTCCAGCGCGAGCATCCCGAGTTCATCAAGGACGGCGTGTACGTCACCGACGTACTGCGCGGCGACCAGCATCTGCCCGCGGCCGGCGGCACCACCGTGCACCGCGGCGACGTGCTCACCCTGGTGGGCGCCCGCTCCGGCCTGAACAAGCTGGTCGCGAGGATCGGCTCGGTCGTCAGGAACGACGCCACCGACTTCATCTACCTGGGTCTGGGCATCGCCGCCGGTTCCCTGCTCGGGCAGGTCGTCGTGCACTTCGGCGACGTACCCATGTCGCTGGGCACGGGCGGGGGCTGTCTGATCTCCGGGCTGCTCTTCGGCTGGTTCCGCTCCCGCAAGCAGACCTTCGGGGCGTTCCCGCCGCAGGCCGCGAACACCCTCAAGGACATGGGCCTGGCGATCTTCATCGCCTGTACGGGGCTCGTGTCAGGGCCGCAGGCCTGGCCGCTGCTCAAGGAGTACGGGGCGCTGCTTCCGTTCGCCGGGATCGCGATGGTCCTGGTGCCCGCGACGATCTCGCTCCTCGTCGGCCGCAAGCTCCTGAAGATCGAGAAACCGCTCCTGATCGGTGCCATCGCCGGCCAGCAGTGCTCGACCCCGGCGATCACCTCCGTCACCCAGGTGGCCCAGAGCTCGGTCCCGCTGCTGGGCTACACGATCACGTACGCCCTCTCGAACTTCCTGCTCCCCCTGACCGGGCCGATTCTCGTCGGCGTACTCGGCGCCTGACGAGGCGCGTCCGGAGCGTAGAAAATGATCGATTTCCTCAATCGGAACATCTTCCAGCCCCATCCCGAGCTGCTCGTCTTCATCACCGTGGCGATCGGCTTCCTCTTCGGGAAGCTGCGCTACAAGGCCATCGGGCTCGGCGCGGTCACCGGCTGCCTCATCGCGGGGCTGCTGCTCGGCGCGCAGTTCAAGGTCGAGATCGACGGGACGGTGAAGAACCTCTTCTTCACGATGTTCCTCTTCGCCCTCGGCTACAAGGTCGGCCCGCAGTTCTTCCGCGGCCTGAAGAAGGACGGCCTCCCGCAAGTCCTCAACGCGGTCGTCGTCTGTGTGACCGGCCTGCTCATCTGCTGGGCCTTCGCCGCGATGCTCGGCTACGGACCCGGACTCTCGGCGGGGCTCCTCGGCGGCGCGCTCACCCAGTCCGCCGTCATCGGCGTCGCGGGCGACGCGATCTCCCATCTGCCGGGGCTCAGCTCCGCGCAGGCCAAGAGCGAGTCGAACCTCGTCGCCATCGGATACGCGGTGACGTATCCCCTCGGCACGATCCTCTGCGCGATGCTGCTCGCCAACGTCCTGCCCAAGCTCTACCGCAAGGACCTCGCGGCCGAATCCGCGGCGCTGGCCAAGGAGCTGGACGCCCCCGGCGACAACCCCGACCTCGCCGAGGGCTACTACGAGGTCGTCCTGCGCGCCTACACCATCCAGCGCCCCGACCTCGCGGGCCGCACCATCGAGGACTTCGAGAACCAGCAGCGCGAGCTGGGCCGCCGGGTCTACATCACCCGCGTCCGCAGGGAGGGGAACATCCTCGACCACGATCAGCGGCTCGCCCTGCGCGAGGGCGACGTCGTGGCGCTGAGCGCGCTGCGCGGCTCGCTCGTCGAGTTCGACGCCCGCACGCACATCGGCGCCGAGACCGACGACGTCGAACTCCTCGGCTACCAGACCGAGTCACTGCACGTCGTGGTCTCCGAGAAGGAACACCTGGGCAGGACCATCGGGGACCTGCGGCGCGAGCCGTTCATGGTCGGTGTCTACGTCGACAAGCTGTACCGCTCCGGCGCCGACTTCCCGTACCACCTCTCGACGAAGCTGGAGCGCGGCGACACCCTGATCCTCTCCGGCCCCAGACGGCTGGTGGACCCGGCGGGCAAGGCACTCGGCAAGCCCGTCCCGACGTCCTTCGCCACCGACATGATCTGGGTGGGCCTCGGCATCTTCCTCGGCGGCTGCATCGGCATCCCCGCGCTGACCGCGGGCGGCGTGCCGATCTCGCTCTCCACGTCCGGCGGCGCGCTGATCATGGGTCTGGTCTTCGGCTGGATCCGCGGCAGGTATCCGACGTACGGGAACGTCCCGCCCGGTGCCCAGTGGTTCATGGACACGCTCGGGCTCTGCCTGTTCGTGGCGGTCGTCGGCATCAACGCGGGGCCGAGCTTCACCTCCGGCCTGTCGACGGCGGGCTGGGGCCTGCTCCTGTTCGGCGCGATCGCCACGGTGGTCCCGCTGATCGTCGGCTTCGTCTTCGGGCACTACGTCCAAAAAATCCGCTTCCCGATCCTGATGGGCGTCCTCGCGGGCGGCCAGACGACCACCGCGGCGATCGGCGCGATCAACGAATCGTCCCGGTCCCAGATCCCGACGCTCGGCTACACGATCCCGTACGCCGTCGGAAACGTGCTCCTGACCATCTGGGGCGCCGTCATCGTCCTGCTCCACCACTGATCCCCGGAGGAACGAGTCGTGCCCAAGACCACCTTCACCCGCGCGGAAATCCAGTCCTTCGCCCAGCTCAGCCCCTTCGAGCTGAAGGACAAGTTCATCCAGATCGCCCAGGCGGTGCAGGCCGACAAGCCGGGCCAGAAGGAGACGTCCAGCGTCCAGATGCTCAACGCGGGCCGCGGCAACCCCAACTGGATCGCCACCGGCCCCCGCGAGGCGTTCTACGCGCTCGGCTACTTCGCCCTCGCGGAGTCGAGGAGGGTGTGGACCGCCGACGACCTCGGCGGCATGCCGGAGAAGAGGGGATCGGGCGCCCGCTTCGACACCTTCGTGCGGCAGCACCCGGACCTGCCCGGCATCGAGCTGCTCCAGAAGTGCGTCGAGTACGCCGTCAAGCGGTTCGGCTTCGACCGGGACGACTTCGTCCACGAGCTGACGGACAGCTCGGTCGGCGACAACTACCCCGTCCCCGACCGGATGCTGACCCACGCCGAGCGGATCGTGCGCGGCTACATCGCCGACGAGATGTTCGACCACAAGCCCCCGCCGGGCAACCTCAGCCTGTTCGCCACCGAGGGCGGCACGGCCGCGATGTGCTACATCTTCGACTCGCTCATGAAGAACGGGGTCCTGCACAAGGGCGACAAGATCGCCCTGATGGTGCCGGTGTTCACGCCGTACGTCGAGATCCCCGAGCTCGACACGTACGAGTTCGACGTGGCGTACGTCGAGGCCAGCATGTTCGCCGAGGCGGGCGTGCGCGAGTGGCGCTACCCGGAGGAGGAGGTCGCCAAGCTCGCCGACCCCGACATCAAGATGGTCTGCCTGGTCAACCCCTCCAACCCGCCCTCGCTGGCGCTGAGTCGGCGGGTCGCGGACCAGCTCCAGCAGATCGTCGCCACGTCGAACCCGAACCTGCTCATCGTGACGGACGACGTGTACGGAACGTTCGTCGAGGGCTTCCGGTCCGTCGCCGCCGACCTGCCGCGCAACACGCTGCTCGTCTACTCGTACTCCAAGCACTACGGCGCCACCGGCTGGCGGCTCGGCGTGATCGGGCTGAACGACGACAACGTCATCGACGAGCTGATCGCGGCGCTGCCGCAGCCGGAGAAGGACCGGCTCGCCAAGCGGTACGGCACGCTGACGCTGGAGCCGGAGAAGATCAGGTTCATCGACCGTCTGGTCGCGGACTCCCGGCAGGTGGCGCTGAACCACACCTCGGGGCTGTCCCTCCCCCAGCAGACGATGATGGTGCTCTTCTCCCTCTTCGACATGCTCGACGAGGGGCAGGCGTACAAGCTGCGCATCCGCGCGATCGTGCGGCAGCGGCTCGAACTGCTCCTGGAGGGCGCCGGGATGAAGATCTCGGACGATCCGCACCGGGCGGCCTACTACATCGAGCTCGATCTGCTCGCCGAGGCCGAACGCACCCACGGCAAGGACTTCGCCGACTTCCTGGAGAAGAACTACGAGCCGGTCGACCCGCTGTTCCGCCTCGCCGAGCAGACGCACGTGGTGCTCCTGAACGGCGGCGGCTTCGAAGGACCCGAATGGTCGGTGCGGGTGTCGCTCGCGAACCTCGACGACCTCGACTACCTGAAGATCGGGCATCACCTGCGGTCGATCTTCAACGACTACGCGTCGGAGTGGGAGGCGTCGAAGGCGTAGTCCGGGACTTGTACGCGGCGAACGCCTTCGTGAACTCCAGCGGCTGCTGCTCGACCGACGAGCACGTCGGCTGCGCGGAGCCGGAGGCGCCGCCCTCGCAGGCCTTGTCGCGGGTCGAGGACCACATCGACAGCCAGGCGAGGTCCTTCTCCTGGGCGAACTGCACGAGTTCGGCGGCGTCGTCGGTCGTGAAGACCTCCGTCGCCACGTCGTTGACGCCGATCATCGGGGTGACGGCGACGGCCTGCCAGGCGGCCTTGTCGGAGAGGCCGAGGGCCGTCTTCACCTGCTTCTGCGTGGCGGTCGCCGCCTGGACGGCGTATGCGCCCATGTCGCCGCTGTAGGACGGCCCGTAGTCCATGGCCATGATGTTCACCGCGTCGACCCGCACGCCGTTCTTCTTCGCGTCGGCGAGCAGGTCGACACCGGGCCGGGTCAGCCCTTCGGGCATCACGGGCAGCGTGAACGACACGTTCAGGCCCGGGTGCTCCTTCTGCAGCCGCGCGATCGCCTGGGCGCGGCGGGTGTTGGCCGCGGTGTCGGGGAGTGCGGCGCCCTCGATGTCGAAGTCGACCTTGGTCAGTTCGTACGCGTCGACGACCTTGCCGTAGGCCTTGGCGAGGGCGTCGGCGCTGTCGCACTTGAGGCCGAGCTCGGAGCCCGCGGCCCCGCCGAAGGAGACGCGGACGTCGCCGCCCTCGGCGCGCAGGCCGTCGATCTGCGCGGCGACCTTGTCGTCACCGAGGCCGGTGGCGCCGCCCCAGAGCGGCTCGCAGCCGCCGCCGGAGGTGACGAAGGCGAGGTTGAACTCCTTCACGCCGGTCTTCTGGGCGGTGCCGAGGAGGTCGTATGCGGGGGCGAGGGAGGTGTCGACGAAGGGGGCGAACGTGGCGGGGGCGGGGGCTTCAGTGCTGCCCGCGGCCTCGGTGGGCTTCTTCGCCGGGCTCTTCGTCGCCAGCGCCGTGCCGGAGAAGAGGAAGGCGCCGCCTCCGACGAGGGACGCGGCGACGAGTCCGCCGATGACCTTGGACCGGGTGCTCACCGTGCGCCGGTGCGTGCTGCTCATCGCGTTCCTGCCTTAGCTGTGCGGGGGTGGGGGTGCGATCAAGCTAGCTGCGCGGGAAACGACAAAAGGGTTATCCGGGCGCCGAGTTGAGGATCTTAGGGTGCGCTTAAGGGAGGGATGGGGGCTGATTAAGGGCTAGGGCCTGTGTCGAAAGTCCCGTCGTCCGCCCGGAGGGCGGGCCCGGCGGCGTCCGGTGCGTGCGATCGCAAGGCGGAGGGTCGCCCCGATACTGGTTGTATCGGGGTGTCCCGACAACGCGGCGAGGGCGCGTGCCGGGCGTCGCCGGGCAGGCGGGACTTTCGACACAGGCCCTAGGGAACGCCGACGACGCCGTCGGCGCACGACAGGCGGCCCGGGACCATCCCGGAGAACCTGGAGACATGACTCGTACGCACCGTAGAGCGCTGATCACAGGAATCGTTCTTCTCGCGACGACGCTGCCCGCCTGTCCGTCGCCCTCGTGGGCCGCGCCCGCTCAGTGGCGCCCCCGCCCGGCCGACCTGATCCAAGAGGTCAACCGGCGGCGGGCCGGAGCCGGCTGCCGGCCCGTGCGGCTGCGGGTCTCCCTGAGCCGGGCCGCTCAGCGGCACAGCACCGACATGTCGCGCCACAAGCGCCTCAGCCACACCGGCTCCGACGGCAGCCGCCCGCCGGGACGCATGCGGGCCGCCGGATTCCGGGCCGGTCCGACCGGCGAGGTCATCGGGTCGGGACCGGACACGGCACGCGCCGCCGTACGGATGTGGCTGCGCAGCCCGTCCCACCGGACCGTCGTCCTCACCTGCCGCTACACCGACGCGGGCGTCGGCGTGGCGCGTGGTCCCGGCGGCCCGTGGTGGACGCTGGACCTGGCCGCACGCCGCTGAGGGGCGCGGGCGGGCACCGCCTCAGGCCGTGCCGGCCGGGCGCTTGCGGCGGCGTACCGCGGGGCCCCGGTGCCCTCGGCGGCCCTCGCCGGGGCGGCGGGCGTCCAGCTGTATCCAGAGGCGGACCTCCGTGCCGCCGAGGACCGAGCTGCCGATGCGCAGGTCGCCGCCCGTGGACTCGGCGAGTCGGCGCACGATGTCGAGGCCGAGGCCCGTGGAGCCGTCCTCGCCGGAGCCCGAGCCCCGGGCGAGCGCGGCCTCGGGGTCGGCGATGCCGGGGCCCGCGTCGGAGACGAGCACGATCACGGCGTCCTCGCCGTTGTGGACGTCCACCGAGAACGCCGTGCCCTCCGGGGTGTGCCGGAAGACGTTGCCGAGCAGCGCGTCGAGGGCGGCGACCAGGTCGGGGCGGGCCACGGGGATGCGGACGGGACGGTCGACGCCCGCGACCCGGGCCTCGCGGCCCTCGTCCTCGGCGAGCGCCGACCAGAACGCCATGCGCTCCCGGATGACCTCGGCGGCGTCGCAGCCCGTGCCCGGGCCCGCCGTCGCCGTCTGCGGTTTCGCGTCGCGGGCGGTGCGGATGATCGTGTCGACCTCGCGCTCCAGCGTCTCGACGGCGGTACGGGTCTGCTCCGCCGCCGGGCCCTCGCCGAGCGAGGCCGCGTTGAGCCTGAGCACGGTGAGCGGGGTCCGCAGGCGGTGGGAGAGGTCGGCGGCGAGCTCCCGTTCGTTGGCGAGGAGTTGGACGACCTGGTCGGCCATCGAGTTGAACGCGACGGCGGCGAGGCGCAGTTCGGTGGGCCCCTCCTCCGGCACGCGCGCCCCCAGCTTGCCCTCACCGAGGTCGTGCGCGGCGCCCACCAGACGTTTGGCGGGCTGCACCATGCGTACGCCGAGCCGGTCCGCGACGGCCACCGAGCCGATGATCAGGGCGATGCCGACGCCCGCGAGGACCACCCACGCCGTGGTCACGCCGTTGCTGACCTCGGCCTCGGGGACGTAGATCTCCACGACGGCCGTGCCGGAGCTGAGCGCGGTCGGCTGGAGCACGACGAAGCCGCCGGGAACCCCGGTGGTCCTGGCCCGGCCCTCCTTGCGGGTGGCCTCGACCGCGCGCGCCCCGGCCCGCGGGTCGCCGACCTCGAACGCCTCGGCGTCCCCGACGGCCGGCACGTACACGGCCATCCGTCCGTCGCCGCCCGCCTCCGACGAGGCGACGGCCCGGGTGAGCTCCTCGCGGTCGGTGGTGATGGAGAGCGTGGGGCCCATGCCCGCGCCGTGGCGTTCCGCGTTCGAGATGGCCCGGTCCCTCGCCATCTCCTTGACGACGAGCCCGAGCGGCACCGCGAAGGCCACCACGACCATCGTGGTGACGGCCAGGCAGACCTTGACCAGGGCCCATCTCACGGCTGTGGCTCCGGCACCGGCGGCTCCAGCTTCACGCCGACGCCGCGCAGCGTGTGCAGATAGCGCGGGCGGGCGGCCGTTTCGCCCAGTTTCCTGCGCAGCCACGACAGATGTACGTCGATGGTCTGGTCGTCGCCGTAGCTCTGCTGCCAGACCTCGGCGAGCAGTTCCTTGCGGGGTACGACGACGCCGGGCCGCCCGGCGAGGAAGGCGAGCAGGTCGAACTCGCGCCGGGTCAGGTCGAGCCGCACGCCGTCCAGCTCGGCCTGGCGCCGCAGCGGGTCGATGGAGAGCCCGCCGACCTGGAGGACGTTCCTCGGCGGCACCTCACCCGCCGTGGTGCGCGCGCGGCGCAGCACGGCGGCCATGCGGGCGGACAGGTGCTCCACGGAGAACGGCTTGGTGAGGTAGTCGTCGGCGCCGTCGTTGAGGAGCCGGACGATCTCCGCCTCGTCGTCCCGCGCGGTCGCGATGATCACGGGGACGTCCGTGATGCCGCGGAGCATCTTCAGCGCCTCCGACCCGTCGAGGTCGGGCAGCCCGAGATCCAGGATCACCACGTCGAAACCGAAATGGGCGACCTCCCGCAGCGCCTCCAGGGCGGTGCCGACGCTGCGCACGGTGTGCGCCGCCTCGGTCAGATGCCGGATGAGAGCGGAGCGTACGAACTGGTCATCCTCGACGACGAGCACACTTGCCATGGGCGGCACCGTACGCCATACGGCGGAACGCGCTCGGGCCGGTGCCCCGCGGGACAGGACCGTACCGGGTCGTGCAGTATGGCCCGCGATGCACAGAGGACTCGTACACGGAATCGCCTGGTCGCTCGCCACGGGCGCGGCGGTCACGCTCTCCTGGTGGGGCGTCCACACGGTGATGGCGGGCACGGCGTACGACCCGCCGCGCGCCCTGCCGCTGGCCGCGGACGACGGCGGCGACCGGGACGAGGCGGAGCCGCTCGCCTCCTCGACGCACCGCAGCGCGGAGTCCTCGCCGTCGACCGGGCCCAAGAAGTCGAACCCCCCGCCGAAACCGTCGAAGGCCCCTACGGCATCCGGCACGCACTCCGAGCGGCCGACCCGGCCGGACCCCACGAAGCCGGGTACCGCCACCGGCACGGTGAAGGGCTACAGCACCCCGGGCGGCCGGGTCGTGTTCGACCTCGGCAAGGACGCGGCGACGCTGGTCTCGGCGACCCCGGCGACGGGCTGGTCGGTGCAGACATGGAAGCAGGACAAGTGGATCCGCGTGGAGTTCACGGGCGGCGCGGCGAGGGTGTCGGTGTTCTGCACGTGGCACGACACGGCGCCGCGGGTGGAGATCGACAAGTACTGAGGCCTCTCGGTCACCGGAAGACCGACGGGGGCGGGGCGGGTGAGGCGACGGCGGCGGCGTCGGTGACGGCCGCGGCTCCCCCGCTGAAGTCGAGGAGTCCCCGGCCGTGTTCGACGCGGCCGGGGTGGGGGTCGCCGGCGCAGCGCCGGGTCAGTTCGGCGACGGGCAGCGGACGGTCGGAGGCGAGCAGCACGGCGTTGCCGAAGCGCTTGCCGCGGAGCACGGCGGGGTCGGCGGCGAGGGCGAGTTCGGGGAAGAGCGCGGCGGCGGTGGCGAGCTGGCCGCGCAGGTGCGCGAGCGGGGGCCCGTCGGCGAGGTTGGCGACGTAGTACCCGCCGGGTTTCAGGGCCCTGCGGACGTCGGCGAGGAATTCGGTGCTGGTGAGGTGGGCGGGGGTACGGGCCCCGCTGAAGACGTCGGCGATGACGAGGTCCGCCCATCCGTCCGCGACTTTGGCGAGGCCTTCGCGGGCGTCGGTGCCGCGCACGCGGACGCGCGCCTGGGGGTCCAGGGGCAACTCGCGACGGACGAGCTGGACCAGGGCGGTGTCGCGCTCGACGACCTGCTGGGTGGAGCGGGGGCGGGTCGCGGCGACGTAGCGGGCGAGGGTGAGGGCGCCGCCGCCGAGGTGCAGGGCGTGGACGGGCTTGCCGGGCGGGGCGACGAGGTCGGCGATGTGCCCGATCCTGCGCTGGTACTCGAAGTCGAGGTACGCGGGTTCGTCGAGGTCGACGTGCGACTGCGGCGCACCGTCGACGAGCAGCGTCCAGGCGCGGGGCCTGTCCCGATCCGGTATGAGCTCGGCGAGCCCCCCGTCGACTTCCTCGACAACGGCTTCCCGCGCCTCCCGGCCCCGCTTGTTCCTCGCCATCAGCCCATTATCGGCGCAGGGGGGCGGCGGGGCCCGCCGTGGGGCGGGAGGGGGGACGGGCCGGTGCTGAGCGGGGCGGCGGGGGTCAGCGGCAGTTGTCCGCGGCTTCGATCGTGCGGGCCGCCCGGCCGAGCGCTTCCCGCAGGGCGTCCGGGTCGGTCACCGGGTCGGTCTCGCCGTCCGGGGGGAGCAGCCAGCCCGTGCCCGCGACCGGCGGGTCGGGGACGACGGGGCCCGCGGGTCCCGGCTCCGGGTCCGCGTACACACTCATGCCGCGCCCGAACGTCTGCGTACACGCGCTGCCCGGCAGGTCCCAGCCGTCGGCGGTGCCGGGCGGCACGAGGAAGCCGAGGGTGTCGCAGCCCCCGTCGTGCAGGACGGGCCCGATCGTGTCGGCCGCGCCACGGCGCAGGATGTCGACCGCTTCGAGGCCCTGTCTGGCCGGGACGGTGACCAGGTCGCAGCACTCGTCGTCGCAGGGCTCCGCGCCGGGCGGCGGGGCGCTGCCCTCCGGCGTGGGCCAGTGCCGCGCCGTGGTGTGGGAGTCGTTGTTCTCCGTGCCGATCTCCAACAAGGAAACCCCTCCTCGCCCGTGCGGCAGCCGCCCTGCTCCCGCTCGTCATGGTTCAACGCGGCGAGACGTCAACAGGCACTGCGGCGCGCCGCCGCAAAGGATGGCAGTTCATGGCGGATCGCGGGTGAGATATCCGTTTTGTAGCCAAACCCTGCGTGGCGTACCCGTCACAGCGGGTACGTTCGTGCTCCGCCGGAACAGGGGCAGGCCCGCGAGATCCCGTGCGCGGGCGCGGCGTGCCAGTGCGCGAGCGCGTACGGTCCGGCACGATCCGCACGAGAGGGTCCGGCCATGCCGTCGTCACCGATGACATCGTCAACTCGGTCCAAACGACCGAACCTTGCCTTCCGGCAGCTCCGCGGACAGCGCTCGCCCGGCGAGTTCGCCGCGGCGGTCCGGCGGGCCGCCCGCGAGATCGGCGAGCGGGTCAGCTGCGACGCGCGCTACGTGGGGCGTGTGGAGGCGGGCGAGATCCGCTGCCCCAACTACGCCTACGAACGCGTGTTCCTGCACATGTTCCCCGGCCGGACCCTCGCGGACCTCGGGTTCGCCCCCCGCGCGCTGGTGCGCGGCAGGGGGGCGCGCGAGCGAACCGAGCCGGAGGCCCAGCAGACCCCGTACGCGGTCCAGACACACGAGGAGAGCGACGTGCGGCGTCGCGCGTTCATGACCGGCTCGACGGCCACCGTGGCCGCGGCCCTGGGGCCCATCGGCCTCGCACTCGGCGACCCCGCGGAAGCGGCCGCCCCGCACGGCAGACGGATCGGCGACACGGAGGTCCACGCGATCGAGGAGGCCGTGCGCAGGATCAGGCTGCTCGACGACCGGCACGGCGCCGACGGGCTCTACCGCCGCGCCGCCGCCCCCCTGCGCGCCGCCTACGCCCTGCTCGACGCGGGGACCACGGTCCGCCGGTCCACTTCGGACCGGCTGCACGCGGGCGCCGGTGAGCTGGCGATCTCCGTCGGCTGGCTGGCGCACGACTCGGGCCGCTTCGACGACGCCCGCTCGCACTACGCCGAGGCCCTGGCGACCGCCCGCGTCTACGGCGACGCCGCCCTGGAGGCGCACGCCTTCTGCAACACGGCGTTCCTGGCGCGCGACGCCGGGCGCCCGAGGGAGGCGGTGCGGGCGGCGCAGGCGGCCACCCGCGCCGCCCGGCACCTCGGCTCGCACCGGCTCAGCTCCCTCATCGCGCTGCGCGAGGCGGGCGGCTGGGCGGGGCTCGGCGACCGCGCGGGCTGCGAGCAGGCGCTGTCCCGCGCCCACGCCCTCTTCGACCGGGGCGCCGGGGACGACGATCCGGAGTGGATGAGCTTCTTCGGCCCGGCCGAGCTGGCCGGCCTGGAGGCGCAGTGCTGGTCGGCGCTCGGCGACTGGGGGCGGGCCACGGGACACGCCCGGCTCGCCGCGTCCGTGGCGGCCGCGCAGACCCCGCAGTTCGCCCGGAACATCGCGCTCTACACCGCGGAGCTCGCCGACGACCTGGCCCGCTCGGGCCGCCCCGACGAGGCGGCCGACGCGGGGCTGCGGGTCCTCGCGCTCCTCGGCGAGGTGCAGTCCTCACGCATCCACTCGATGCTCGCCACGACGGCACGGCTGCTCCTGCCGCACCGCAGCGCCACCGGGGTGGGCGAGTTCCTGGAGAAGCACGCGGCCCTGCCGCGCACGGGATGACCCCGCTACGCGAGGTGGCCCGTCTCGTTCCACGCCTCGATGGCGGGCTCTCCGTAAGCCCAGCCCAGGACCGAGAGGGACGTCGGGTTGAGGCGGATACGGGCGGCGAACTCGATGCCCAGGCCGAGCCAGCGCGCGCCGATGACCCGCAGGATGTGCCCGTGCGCGAAGACCAGCACGTCGCGGTCGGCGCTCCTGGCCCACTCCACGACCTCGTCCGCGCGCGCGGCGACCTCCGCCAGCGTCTCGCCCTCGGGCACGCCGTCGCGCCAGATGAACCAGCCGGGGCGGACCGCCTGGATGTCGGCTGGGGTCATCCCGTCGTACGCGCCGTAGTCGAACTCCATGAGCGCGTCCCAGGTGGTGGCACGGTCGCCGAAGCCCGCGATCTCGCAGGTCTCCCGCGCGCGGGACAGCGGACTCGTGCGCACCTCGACATCCGGGAGGCCGTCGTAGGGCGCGCGGTGCAGCCGCTCACCGAGGAGCTTCGCGCCGCGCCGGCCCTCTTCGAGGAGGGGGATGTCGGTCCTGCCGGTGTGCTTCCCGGACAGCGACCACTCCGTCTGTCCGTGCCGGGCCAGCAGGATGCGGGGTGCCATGGGGATCTCTCCAAGTCGTACACATGCCGTTCCGGACACGAACGCCGGTGACACTTTTGATGCTTTTTCGGGACAGGGGGCGACTGGCCCCCTCCATCATCACCCACCCGTGACAGCGCACCGGCCCCGCCTGGCAACCCGGTCACCGATCTCTGCGTCTAAGACGACCGGGGGATGCCTCGACCACCCTGGCGTGCGCCGTAAAGTGAGGCCGCGGTATACGCCGCATGAACAGAGACGATGGGGGACCCACCGGATGCCGAAGACCGACGTGCCGGGCACCACGGGCATAACCGGGCACCGGCTCCGCTGGTGGACCGAGCTGCCGCTGATCGTGCTGGTGTACGCCGCGTACTCCGCCGGCCGGCTGATCGTGCGGGGCGACGTCGCCGGCGCGATCGACCACGGCGTGGGGATCCTCAAGGCCGAGCAGTTCCTGCGTCTCAACGCCGAGAGCCCGCTGAACCGCCTGTTCACCGCCAACGCCTGGATCGGTGTCCCCGCGGACTTCTGGTACGCCTCGCTGCACTACCTCGTCACGCCCGCCGTGCTCGTCTGGCTGTTCCGCAGCCACGCGGTCCGCTACCGGGCCGCACGCGCGTGGCTGATGATCTCCACCATGATCGGCCTGATCGGCTTCACGCTCCTGCCGACCTGTCCGCCCCGGCTCCTGAGCAAGGGGTACGGCTTCGTCGACACCATGGCGCAGTACAGCGACTTCGGCTGGTGGGGCGGCGAGGCGAGCGCGCCGCGCGGGCTCGGCGGGATGACCAACCAGTACGCGGCGATGCCGAGCCTGCACGTCGGGTGGGCGCTGTGGTGCGGTGTGATGCTGTGGCGGTGCGGGCGTGCCCCGCTCACCAAGGTGGCCGCCGTCGGCTACCCGCTGATCACCACGATCGTGGTCATGGGCACCGCGAACCACTACTTCTTCGACGCGCTCGCGGGCGCCGCCGTGATGGGTGTCGGCCTGCTCCTCGTGCGGCCCGTGCAGCGGCTCACCGAGCCCGTGATGGACCGCCTGCGGGCGCGTTTCCTGCGCAGTCCCGAGACCTCATCCGCCACAGAGTCCTCGATTGTCGGTGCCGGATGCCAGACTTCGACAGGTGAGCGAATTCCCCGACAGCGCAAGCAGAGTGCCCCCCAGGGCGCCGAGTCGAGTGCCCGCCCAGCCGAGGCAGGACGACCGGCCGACGTCTCGGGGGACGGCGCTCCGGCACCAGCTCACTGAGTTGCGCGGCGCCGACCTGCCCCCGCGTCCCCTGGACGCCCGGGCGCTGGCCGCCCTCGCGGCCAACCCTGGGTGCAGACGCCGCGCGCTGCTCGACGGCGCGGGCGTGGACAAGACGGCGCTCGCGGAGTCCCTTGGCTCCCCCTCCGGCTTCGGGCAGTCCCAGTTCGCGTTCATGCGAGGCAACGCCTTCGAGGCGAAGGTCAAGGCCGACGGCGGCGCCGAGCTGCTGCGCCTGACGCACGGCACGCTGGGCGGCGGTCCCGAACCCGTGCCGGGCGAGGCCGCCGTGCCCGACCTGTCGGCGGCGGGCCCCGAGGGGCGTGCCGCGCGGACCGCGCTCGCGCTCCGGGAAGCCACCGGGTCGGGCGGCTGGACGCTCCTGGACCACCCGATGCTGGCGCTGGACGTCGCGGGCACGCCCGCGTTCCTGGAGCCGGACGCGGTGGTGGTCCATCCGGACGGCGGCTGGACCGTCGTCGAGATCAAGTCCTTCCCGATGATCGACGGCTCGGCGGACGCGGCGAAGGTCGGCGGGGCGGCACGCCAGTCCGCGGTGTACGCACTGGCCCTTGAGCAGGTCGCCGCGCGCATGGACCCGACGCCCCCGGTCCGCAACCACGTGCTCCTCGTCTGCCCGAAGGACTTCTCCAACCTGCCGACCGCGTCCGCGGTCGACGTCCGCAAGCAGCTGTCGGTGACCCGCCGCCAGCTGGCCCGCCTCACCCGCGTCGAGGACATCGCGGCGGAGCTCCCGGAGGGCACCACGTTCGACGTGCGGCGCCCCGCGGCGGAGCTGTCGGCGGCGGTCGAGTCGGTTCCCGCGACGTACGCCCCCGAATGCCTGGCCGCCTGCGAGCTGGCCTTCCACTGCCGGGCGCGGGCCCGCCAGGAGGGCGAGGTGACGTCCCTGGGCCGCGCGATCCGCGGCGAGCTCGGCGGGCTGACGTCCATCGGCGACGTCCTGGCGGCCGCCCGCGGCGAGACGGGCGACCCGGACGACCCGGCGGTGGCCACGCTGCGCAGAGCGGCGGGGCTGCGGCGTGAGGCGCTCGCGGGCGTCGGCTCCCCGGGCAGTGGGGCGACCCTGCACGACGCACTGGCGGAAGAGGGGCAACCGTGTCGCTGATCGACAACCTCGCCCGGCTGGAGGCGGTCACCACCGGCCGCGCCCAACCGCGCGCGACCGTGCGGCACCGGCACATCTCGCAGCGCCCCCTGGTGCTCGTCCCCCTCACCACCGCCGGTGAGGCGGGCGCGCCGCTCGGCGCGCTCGTCGGGACGGAGCGGACCTCCCCGCGGCTCCTCGTCGTGCCCCAGCCCCGCGACCGCGACCTGCGCTTCGCGTTCCTCGCGCAGCTCGCCGAGATCGTCCTGCCGTACGTGGAGGCGTACGGCGAGGACGTCGAGGCCGCCGAGCGCAACGAGACCGACCCGGAGACGGGCAAGCGCGTCAAGGTCGAGGTCGAGCTGTGCGCGGACGCCCCGCAACTGATCGTGCCGAGCCGCGCGGGCATCGACTTCGTCCGGCTCCTCGGCCGCTCCACGCGTTTCCGCCGCACCGCGGAGCAGGACCCCGAGGCGCCGTATCCCGCGCCGCCCCGCGTCCCCCTCCTCGGCCGCTGGCTGACGCACTTCGGCGAGCGCGCCCGCGTTCCCGGGTCTTGCCTGCTCACCGCCATGACCGAGCTGCTGTCCCGGCACTGGGCGACGGGCCAGTCCAGTCTGGAGGACCAGCACCTGGGCGCCCTGCTCGCCTGGATCGAGGCGCCCGAGGGCACGTCCGGCGCCGAGGCCGCGCTCCGCGCCGAGCTGGCCCGCGACGCGGCCGGGCAGCTCCTGTGCCCGCCCGCGGGCCCGGCCACGGACCCGGCGTTCGACAACGACCTGCTGGCCCCCGCCATGGAGCGGTACGACCGCGCGCGCAGCGCCCTCGCGGCCGCCGAGGACGGCGTCGAGGCCGACGAGCGGCTGGCGCGCCTGACCGCCGCCGAGCGGGAGATCCACGCCCTGATCGAGAGCAGGACCCGCCCCACCTGGGACGCGGTGTGGCGCGGCCTCGACGCCCTGTGCACGCTCCCCGAGGCGCCGCACGCCGCGGACCGGTGGACCCGCGACCGCTGGTCGTTCACCGCCCACCGCGACCGCATCACGGCCGGCGAGCCCCCGCAGCCGCGCGTCGACGACGCGGTCACCGCGGCCAACAAGCTGGCCACGCGCGAGCGCGAGCAGGCCCGTCTCGACGCCCAGGAGGCCCTGGACGACCCCCTGGTGATGGCGGGCCGCCGCCTCGCGGGAGAGGCCTTCGTCGGCGAGGTGACGGAGGTCGTCATGGCGTACAGCGAGGCGAAGAGCCCGCGGCCGCGCCCGCTCGTCACCGTCCGCACGGACGACCGCCCGCACCTCGGCGAGCGCACGAAGGTGTACCGCGCGCTGGGCGGGAAGCCGCAGACAGCGGAGTTCGTGGCGTACGACGGCGAGAGCGAGGACAGCGGCAGCGGCAGCGGCAAGGACACCGTCGTGCTGCGGATCACCGACAAGATGGGCCGCGGCAAGGAGCCCGAGCCGGGGTCCGTGCCCGGCAAGGGCGACCGGATCTGCTGGACGCTCTTCGAGCACGAGCAGCGCGGCGGCCCGAAGCTGCCCGATCCGGAGGAGACGCCGTGGACGCACGGCGGGCCGCCGTCGGCCGCCGCGGAGAGCCCCGACCCCGTGACCGCGGAGGACACCCTGTGATGCCGCTCGCCCCGCCCGCGGGCGCCTCCTTCGACCCCGGCGCCGAGGCCGCGCGCGCCACGGAGGCGATCCTCCACGACACGCTGCACGGCACGCACCGCGGCGTCGTGGTCGACTCGCCGCCCGGCGCGGGCAAGTCGACGCTCGTCGTCCGCGCGGCCCGTGAGCTGGCCGCGGCGGGCCACCCGCTGATGGTCATCGCGCAGACGAACGCGCAGGTCGACGACCTCGTCCTGCGGCTCGCCGAGAAGGACCCCGAGCTGCCGGTGGGCCGCCTGCACAGCAGCGACCCCGACCCCTACGACAAGGCGCTCGACGCCCTCGCGAACGTCCGCACGTCGACGAAGGCGGGTGACCTCGCCGGTCTGGACGTCGTCATCTCCACGGCCGCGAAGTGGGCGCACGTCAAGGTCGACCAGCTCGACGGGCCGTGGGGGCACGCGATCGTCGACGAGGCGTACCAGATGCGGTCGGACGCGCTGCTCGCCGTGGCAGGGCTGTTCGAACGGGCGCTGTTCGTGGGCGACCCGGGGCAGTTGGACCCGTTCTCGATCGTCGGCGCGGAGCAATGGGCGGGGCTCTCGTACGATCCGTCGGCCTCGGCGGTGGCGACGCTCCTCGCCCACAACCCCGACCTGCCGCAGCACCGCCTGCCGGTGTCCTGGCGGCTGCCTGCGTCGGCGGCGCCGCTGGTCTCCGACGCGTTCTACCCGTACACGCCGTTCCGCAGCGGCACGGGTCCGGGGGACCGCTCGCTGGGCTTCGCGGTCGCGTCGGACGGTTCGGGCCCCGACCGGGTGATCGACGAGGCGGCGGAGTCCGGCTGGGGCCTGCTCGAACTCCCGGCGCGCAACACGCCGCGCACGGATCCGGAGGCGGTACGGGCGCTGGCCCAGGTCGTCCGCCGCCTCCTGGACCGCGGCGGGGCGGCGACGTCGGAGCGCGACCCCGACCCCACCCCTCTCACCGCGGACCGGATCGCGGTCGGCACGGCCCACCGGGACCAGGCGGCGGCGGTCCGCGCGGCGTTGGCGGACCTGGGGGTCCTGGACGTCACCGTGGACACGGCGAACCGTTTGCAGGGCCGCGAGTACGACGTCACAGTCGTCCTCCACCCGCTCTCGGGCCGCCCCGACGCGACGGCGTTCCACCTGGAGACGGGCCGCCTCTGCGTCCTGACGTCCCGGCACCGGCACGCGTGCATCGTGGTCTGCCGCGCGGGCGTCACGACCCTCCTGGACGACCACCCGTCGACGGAACCGGTCCAACTGGGCGTCACGGTGAAATTCCCCGACGGCTGGGAAGCGAACCACGCGGTCCTGTCCCGCCTGGCGGAACACCGGGTGGCCTGGCGGCCTGCGTAGGACTCCGTCTGCGGCTGGTAGGCGGCTGAGCGCGCAGTTCCCCGCGCCCCTGAAGGGGCGCCCCCGGCACCCCCATAGCGGCGCGGGCCCACAAGAGTCTTTAGGGGCGCGGGGAACTGCGCGACCAGCCACGTACCAGCCGCGGACGCATCTGCCGAGACCCCCGCAGACGCGGCCGCGGCTCTTCGCGGGCTGAGCGCGCAGTTCCCCGCGCCCCTGACGGGGCGCCGCCACGTACCAGCCGCGGACGCATCCACGGAGAGCCCCCGTCGCCCCCTTGTGCGGCAAGGGACAATGGGAGACGGCCGACGTACGAGGAGGAACAGATATGGCGGAGCCCGAGCGGCCCCGGACCGAACAGCGCATGCGCCCCGCGCCCCTGCTCTTCGAACCCGCGGAGGCCGGCGCCGACCCGGAGCACTTCTTCGACCTGGAGTCGATAGAGGACCCGCGAGAGCTGCTCGACCGCGCCACCGAGCTGACACACGCGTTCCGCGCCGCCACGGACCGGTCCGTCGAGTTCCAGGCCATCGCGGCCGCCCAGCTCGCCGACCCACGCCGCTTCGACCGGCTCACCCCCGCACTGATCGCGGAGCGCGCGGAGTGGACCGAGGACTACGCGAAGAAGATGGTCGAGTTCGGCCGGGGTCTGCTGCGGGGCGGCGCCGAGCACCCGTAGCGCCTCGTGGGCCGCTTCAGGACTCCATAAGCGGAGGGGGCATCTGGCATATGCCGAGGGGCAAGGTACCCCACCTTGACCCCCGACGTCCCCGTTTCCGGTAACCCCCGGAAATGGAACCCTCACTACCGGTAAACGTACCTGCCATGAGCAGTACATGCAGTACGTCCCTCCACACCGTCCCGTCCCGCGCCAACGGCGCCCCGTCCCCCACCGGGCCCGCCCACGACTCCTGCGACGACGTCACCGTCGAGGGCGCCGCCTGGCTCGCCTCCGCGGAAACGTATCCGCGCAGCGCACTCACCCACTGGCGCAGCCGACCCGACGCCCCGGCCGTCCTCCCCTGCGGCACCGTCTTCGACGTGGTCAGCGTCCCCGCCGTCTTCGGGCGGCGGATGCTCGACCGGTTATGGGAGGAGGGGCCGGGATCGGGCCCCGTCGCCGCGCACCGAGGCCGCGTCCTGCTCTTCGCCGCCCCCGGCACCGCACAGCGCCTGCCCGCCCTGCTGGAGTGGGAGGAGTGGGGCGGGGGCGCGGAGGCTCCTCCGGTGCTCTGTCACGGCACGGGCGACGCGGTGACCGTGCCGCCGCTCGCCGCCCCCGGACCCGGCGGCAGGCTGGAATCCCGGTGGCTCGTCGCCCCCGGCACCCGGCACCCCTGGCTCCCGGGGCCCGAGGTCGTCCTCTGGGCCTGCGTCCGCGCGGCCCGCTCCGCGGCATCGTCCGCCGTGCGCATATCGATTTTTCCTGGCGGCGATCAGAGTGCTAAGGTCTACGACGTCAGCAGGCGCCGCTAGCTCAGTTGGTTAGAGCAGCTGACTCTTAATCAGCGGGTCCGGGGTTCGAGTCCCTGGCGGCGCACAGACGGTGAGAAGCCCCTCGCGGAAGCGAGGGGCTTCTTGCGTATACGGGGACCACCCTCAGCCCGTCGTCACCTGCACCGTCCACGCCCCCGATGCCGTCCGCCCCGCCACCTCCACCCGCACGTCGTGGTCCGGCACCGTGAAGCTCTCCCCCGCCCGCACCGGCGCGTCCGCCAGCTGCGGGTAGACCGAGTCGCCCCAGCAGGCCTCGGTCTCCGGGTGGGCGTCGACGACCTCGACGGGGCCGCCGCCCGACGCCGTCCCGTTCCGCACCTCGTAGACGAGGACGCCCTCCGTGCACGTCGCACGGTCGTTGCCCACGGAGCCACGGGCCTCCAGGGCGAGCACGGTGTCCCGGCCCGTGCGGACCACGGCGAGCCGGGTGCCGCCGAGGGCCCCCGGCGCGAGGGGGGCGGCCAGCGGCTCCAGGGTGAGCCGCTCCGTCCCCGCGCCCACGCACCGCACCTGCCGCGGCTCCAGCCAGCCCAGCTTCCACTTGTGCCAGCCGAAGAGATCGGGGGCGAGCCCGAACTGGCTGCCCATGACGTCCCAGTCGCCGACGTGGGTGTCCCAGTCGCCCTTGCCGTCGGTGGGACGGTGGTAGAGGTCGGGCAGGTCGAAGACGTGGCCCGTCTCGTGGGCCAGGACGTTGCGGTCCGGCGGATGCCGCTCGAAGACGGTGACGATGCGCCGGATGTCCGTGCCGTCGGCCCGCATCGGCCGGTCGAAGTTGACCACCTTCGTGGCGTCCGAGTCGACGCCGGGCGCGTCCGGGTCGGCGACGAAGTACACGACGTCGTAGCGCGAGAAGTCCACGTGCGGATCGGCCGCGGCGACCGCTTCGCGCAGGTAGGCGGCGCGGCGCTTGGGGTTCCAGTCGCGCCGTATGGCGTACGAGAGGGAGTCGTGCGGCATCTCGACCCACTGGCGGTGCGGGTGGGGGCGCAGCGCGAACCTGCCGTACGAGGCGCGCTCGAAGAAGTCGCTGGTGGCGGGGAAGTGGTCGGCGGTCAGTTCGTCGGGGGTCGTCCGCGGCGGGGAGTCGGGGAAGGAGAGGAACACCAGCACCGCGTTCAGGGTCCTGGCCGGGCGCGGGTAGGCGGTGTTCCAGGTGTCGAGGCCCTCGGAGTGGTGTGCGGTGGTGCGGCGCAGGGCGCACGGTCCCGCCGTGGGCTCGGCGATCGCGGGTCCCGCGACCAGGGACGTGGCGGCCAGGGCGGTCAGCGAGGTGAGGAGGGCGGCGGTGCTGCGCAGGCGGGAGTTCTCCCCTCCACGGGTGAGTCCCCAAGGGGGGAGCTGACGCGGCACGTCGACCTCCGGGTGCGGAATGCGGGACACCCCACCCACCTTGTGATGGTCTGTTGAAGTTCGCCCTGTTTGTCTGGCCCTTCCGAGTGAGGACGGGACAAGGGCGCGACACCCCGACCGCTCACGGAACGTCACAAGCGGTCGGGTCGCAACGGAACCAGTTCAGGGCCGAGCAGAAACGATCTGCCGCGGGCGGTGCGCTCCGCCCGGACCGGTGATACGGCTGGAACGGGCCTCTGGCCAGCCTCTATGATCGGCACACTTTCCTGCGCGGGCCCGGTCCCCCCACTGCCGCCCGCCACCTGCCCGCCGCCCGACGAGACCTGTTCGGCCACAACTGCACTGCGGGAGCAAGCGGTGAACGGAACGTCCGAAGGGCCCGCCTCCACGGTCACAGCGCCCGACCGAACCCGTACCGACGTCACGGAGCGTCGCCGGACCGACGCGCCCGACCCCCGCGACGCGTCCGACTACCGCGGCGCCTTCGCGGCCGCGCCCCTGGCCCTCGCGGTCGTCGACGCCGAGGGCCTCGTCATCAGCGCCAACGACGCACTGGCCGCCCTGTTCGGCGCGGCCCCCGGCGCGCTCACCGGGAGCGTCGCCGCCGACCTGATCGACCTGGCGTCCGACGCCCGCACCTGGCACGCGTACCGCGAGGTGCTGCGCGGCCGGCAGGCCAAACTGCGCTGCACGCGGCGCCTGAAGCACCCCGACGGGCACTCCCTGTGGGTGCAGATCACGGTCTCGCCGATGCCGGAGCCCGCCGACCGGGGCACGGGCGGAGCCGTCCTGCTCGCGGCGTCCGACATCAGCGCGCGCCGCGAACTGCAGGCGCGACTGCGCCACGTGCAGATGCACGACCCGGTGACGCGGCTGCCCAACCGGAACCTGTTCTTCGAGCGCCTCGCGACGGCGCTGGAGGCGGGGACGTACGACGACACGAGCACCGGCCGTATCGGACTCTGCTACCTCGACCTCGACGGGTTCAAGGCGGTCAACGACACCCTCGGCCACCGGGTCGGCGACCGGCTGCTCGCCGCCGTCGCCGAGCGGCTCACGCGCTGCGCGGACCGGGCCGGGTACGGCAGGGCGTCGGCGCCGCTGGTCGCGCGGCTCGGCGGCGACGAGTTCGCGCTGCTCGTCGAGGACTCGACCGGCACGGACCAGCTGGCCGAGCTCGCCGAGACGACGCTGAAGGCGGTGCAGGAACCGTTCGACCTGTCCGGGCAGCGGCTCTCCGTCTCCGCGTCCATCGGTGTCGTGGAGCGGCGCGCCGCGGGCACCACGACGACGGGCCTGATGCAGGCCGCCGACACGACGCTGTACTGGGCGAAGACCGACGGCAAGGCCCGCTGGACGCTGTTCGACCCCGAGCGCAACGCCCACCGGATGACCCGGCAGGCCCTGTCCAGCTCACTGCGGCCCGCGGTCGAACGCGGCGAGTTCGTCCTGGAGTACCAGCCGCTGGTGGGGCTCGACGACGAGGGACTGCACGGCGTCGAGGCGCTCGTCCGGTGGCAGCACCCGCAGTTCGGTCTCCTGACGCCGAATCGGTTCATCGGACTGGCCGAGGAGGACGGTTCGATCGTGCAGCTGGGCCGCTGGGTGCTGCGGAGCTCCTGCCTCCAGGCCCGCCGCTGGCAGTTGGAGCACCCCGAGCGGGAACCGGTGTTCGTCAGCGTCAATGTGGCGGTGCGCCAGGTCTGGGACTCGGACCTGGTCGCGGACGTCGCGGAGATCCTCGCCGAGACCGGCCTCCCGGCCAGCCTCCTGCAGCTGGAGCTCACCGAGTCGGCCGTGATGGGCTCGGCGGGCCGCCCGCTCCAGGCGCTGCAGGCACTCAGCGACATGGGCGTGCGGATCGCCATCGACGACTTCGGCACCGGCTACTCGAACCTCGCCTACCTCAGCCGCCTCCCCGTCTCCGTCCTCAAGCTGGACGGTTCCTTCGTACGGGGGTTCCAGTACGAGGAGGGCGAGGAGCGCACCAACCACGCCGACGAGGTCATCGTCGAGGCGATGGTCCAGCTCGCCCACCGGCTCGGCCTCACGGTGACGGCCGAGTGCGTCGAGACGGCCGCCCAGGCGACCCGGCTGCGCCGCATCGGCTGCGACACGGGCCAGGGCTGGCTCTACTCCCGCCCGGTCGCGCCGGATCGTATCTCCCTCCTCCTGGAGGGGGCGGCCTGACCGCGGAGGAGGCGCCTGAGCTGCGCCGCTACGCCTCCGGCAGTCCGTAGGCGCTCGCGATCAGGTCGTAGCTGCGCAGGCGCGCCTCGCCGCTGTGGGCGTTGGCCGTGAGCATGAGTTCGTCGGCGCCCGTGCGCTTGGCGAGGTCGTCCAGGCCCGTGCGGACCTGGTCGGGGGTGCCGTGGATGACATTGGAGTTCCAGGACGTGATGAAGTCCCGCTCCATCTCCGTGAACCGGTGCGCCTCCGCCTCCTCGGGGGTGGGCACCAGGCCGGGGCGGCCGGTGCGCAGGCGGACCATGTTCAGGGCGGCGGCCATGACCTGGCGGCGGGCCTCGTTCTCGTCGTCGGTGGCGAGGGCCGAGACGCCGATGACCGCGTACGGGGCGTCGAGGAGCGCGGAGGGCTTGAACGACTCGCGGTAGAGGTCGAGCGCCGGGATCGTGTTCTGCGCGGAGAAGTGGTGCGCGAAGGCGAACGGCAGGCCGAGGGCGCCGGCGAGGCGGGCGCTGAAGCCGGAGGAGCCGAGCAGCCAGACCGGCGGTCGGTGCGGGGACTGGACGCCGCCGGGCGAGGTCGCCTGGACGGGGCCGGGGACGGCGTGGATGCGGCGGTAGGGGTGGCCGTCGGGGAAGTCGTCGTCCAGGAAGCGGACGAGCTCGGCGAGTTGCTGCGGGAAGTCGTCGGCGCCCTCGTTGAGCCGGTCGGTGCGGCGCAGGGCGGCGGCGGTCGCGCCGTCCGTGCCGGGGGCACGGCCGAGGCCGAGGTCGACGCGGCCCGGGGCCATCGCCTCCAGGGTGCCGAACTGTTCGGCGATGACGAGCGGCGCGTGGTTGGGCAGCATGACGCCGCCGGAGCCGAGCCGGATGCGGCCGGTGTGGGCGGCGAGGTGGGCGAGGATCACGGCCGGGGACGACGAGGCGACGCCCGGCATGGAGTGGTGCTCGGCGACCCAGTAGCGGTGGTACCCGCGGGCCTCGGCCAGCTTGGCGATGTCGACGCTGGTGCGCAGCGCGTCGGTGGCGGTGCGCCCCGCGCCGACGGTGACGAGGTCGAGCACGGACAGGGGCACGGGCGCGGTGCCGTGCCGCTCGCCGCGGATGCCGTCGTCGGTCGGGTCCACTGTCACTGGGGTCCTCCTGCACTGCGTACGTTTCGGCTGCTCGCGTAGCGCGCGTAGCTACGGCAGACCAGAACAGGAGGGTCACTCCGTTTTATTCCCCCCGCCGTTTTCCCGCCCGGCCACGCCCCTCCCCGGCTACCGTGCTGGCCATGGCTGATCCCCTGAAGACCCTCGTCGACGGAGTCGAGGTCGAGGTGCCGAACACCCTCCCCGACATCCGCGCCGCCCTGCCCGCGCACCGGCGCACGGAGTTCGACCGGGCCATCAACGCGGCGGGCGTCGACGAGATCCACGCGGTGATGCGGCACTGGATGCTGGAGGCCGTGCCCGACCCCGACGCCGAGGCCCGCCTCGCCCGACTCGCCTCGGACGAGGCCGAACGGCGGTCCACGTCGTGAGCCCCCGCCACCGCAAGGTCCACCGCGTCACCTACGCGCCGCCCGCCGACGACACCCTCGCCAAGATGGGTGACGCCGACGCGTTCCGCGCCGCCCTGTCCCGCACCATCGGCCGCGATCCGTACGGCCACGGCTCCACACCCGTACGGGACGACCCCGACCGCAGGGAGGCCACGGTCGACGGCGCCATCGTCCTCTACTACGTCTCCGGATCGGTCCAGACGTTAACGGTGGTGCGCCTGATCCTCAGCCCGTGACTCCCAGCCCGTGACTCCTCAGCCCGTGACCGGCGCCTGGACCAGCGGCTCCTTCGTGAACAGGGCACCGAGCGCCGGCGCGTTCACCCTGCGCTCGGCCAGCCGCAGCGCCTCCCATACGGTGACCTGGTTCGCCGTCAGGACCGGCTTGCCGACCGCCGCCTCCAGGTCGCGGACGTACGCCGCCGTGTGCAGCGCCGTGTCCGGCAGGAGCAGCGCATCGGCGTCCGGGTGGTCGCCCGCGCGGGCCAGCGCGAACACCTCGTCGCGCCCCCACGTGCCGACCTCCGCCGCCGTGATGATGCCGCTTCCCCTGGCCGCCACGACCTCCACGCCGCCGTCCTTCAGGAAGGCGGAGAAGTGCCCGGCCACGTCCTCCGGATACGTCGCCGCGACCGCGACCCGCGTGGCGCTCACCTCGCGGGCGGCGTGGGCGAAGGCGAACGACGTCGACGAAGCGGGCAGCCCGGCCGCCATGGCCAGCTTGCGGACCTGGTCGTGCGCGCCCTCCCAGCCGAAGACGAAGCTGCCGCTGGTGCACGCCCACACCACCGCCTCCGCGCCGGCGAGCCGCAGCTCCTCGACGCCCGCGGCGAGCCGTTCGGCCGAGCCCATCTCGAGCAGCGCGTCGACGCGGTGCGCGTCCTCGCCGATGTCCGTGTGGACGACCTGCAGCCGGATGTCGCTGCCGAGCATCTGCTCCATGCGGGGGTAGTCGTCCTCGGCCGAGTTCCCCGGGTAGAGAAATCCGAGTGCCGTCACGTCCAGCCTCCTCCTTCTGCGGGTGGTACTTCGGGCAGGCCCTGGGGCGGAGCCGGCGGGTTCAGCGGACTCGCGCCCGGCCTCGCCGTCGGATCGATCAGTGCCTGATAGGGCCCTACCGCACGGGTACCCAGCCGACGCAGTGCGGACCACATCGTCACCTGGTTCGCCGAGATCACCGGCATCCGCAGTTCCGCTTCCAGTTGCGGGATGACGTCGTACGTGGGGAGGTTGGTGCAGCTGATGAAGAGGCAGTCCACGCCCCCGTCGCTGCCGAGGACCGCACGGCGCGCCATGTCGGCGACGTCCCGGTAGGGAACCTTCCAGATGTGCCGGGTGAGACCGAGGTAGGCGCGGCCCGTGACGGACGCGCCCGCCTCCGCCAGATACTCCTCCAGGGACTGCGTGACCGACCACGTGTACGGCGTGACGAGCGCGATGCGCCGGGCGCCCAGTTCGTCGAGGGCTTCCAGGAGTGCGCCGGACGTGGTCACCGAGGCGACCGCGCCCTCGCGGGTCATGGCCTCGCACATCGCGCGTTCACCCGGCGTGCCGCCGACGAAGCTGCCCGACGTACAGGCGTACGCGAGGACTTCGGGCTCGGCGGCGGTCAGTGCGCGGACCGCCTCGGCGAGGGTCTCGTGCTCGCTGACCAGGCGGGCGAGGTCGAGGCTGACCTCCACGGGCACGTACGGCGTCCGGGTCAGATGGAGGGAGACCTCGTCCGGGATCCAGCGCCACAGTTCGCGGTCGAGGACGAAGTCGAAAGGGGCGACCACACCTACACCGCGTTGTGGGTGTGGTCCGCCGAGGAAAGAGACGTCCATGAGCAGTCCCCAAGGTCGTGCGTGTGTTCAGGGACCGGCCGGGGGCCGGGGACGAGCGATGCCGGCGACGCGCCGGGACGGCGGGACGGGGATGGCTGCGCGGGCGTACCACACAGCGTGTGCGATCGGCTGCACGGAGAGTACTGGTTCCTGGACAGCCGGTACAGCAGTGCCTCTGTTGACGAAGGTAGGTTCGGGTGCGAGCGTGGTCAATCCGCACATCTCAGACGGTTGAGCCGTCTTGTCGACGCGGCGCGACCGTACCTCTGAACAGGGAAGCGGAATCTCATTGCGAAACGGTGTCCCGTCGGTTTCCGAAACGACCGTCCTCGTCCTTGACGCCGCGCCACCGACCCCGCCGCCGCGCCTCGGCAGCCTGGCCGGGCAGGCCCGGATCCTGCACGCCGACGAGTCCACGCTGGCCGACCAACTCCCCCTTGCGGACGCCCTGTTGGTGTGGGACTTCACCTCGGACGCGGTACGCCGCGCCTGGCCCGGTGAGGGTCCGCGGCCCCGCTGGGTGCACACCGCGAGCGCGGGCGTCGACCATCTGATGTGCCCCGAACTCGCCGCGTCCGACACCGTCGTGACGAACGCCCGCGGCGTCTTCGACCAGCCGATCGCCGAGTACGTGGCCGCGCTGGTCCTCGCCATGGCCAAGGACCTGCCGCGCACCCTGGAGCTGCAGCGCGAGCGCTCCTGGCGCCACCGCGAGACCCAGCGGATCGCGGGCACGCGCGCGTGCGTGATCGGTTCGGGACCCATCGGTCGGGCCATCGCGCGCACGCTGAAGGGGCTCGGCATCCTCACGGCCCTCGTGGGCCGCACCGCGCGGCCCGGGGTGCACGGCACGGGCGAGCTCGACCGGCTGATGGCCAGGGCCGACTGGGTGGTGTGCGCGGCGCCGCTCACGGACGACACGCGGGGCATGTTCGACGCGCGGCGGTTCGGCTTCATGCAGCCGTCGGCGCGGTTCATCAACATCGGGCGCGGGCCGCTCGTCGTCGAGGACGACCTGGTCGAGGCGTTGTCCAAGCGGTGGATCGCGGGCGCCGCCCTCGATGTGTTCGAGGACGAGCCGCTGCCCGCGGACAGCCCCCTGTGGACGGTGCCTGGCCTGCTCGTCTCCCCGCACATGAGCGGCGACACGGTCGGCTGGCGGGACGCGCTGGGCGCGCAGTTCGTCGAGCTGTTCCGGGCGTGGGCGGCGGACCGGCCGCTGACGAACGTCGTCGACAAGGAACGTGGGTATGTCCCAGGTCATTGATCGTCTCCCGGTCGATGACACCCAACCGATCACGCCCCGTCTGCTGAGGAGCCTGCATGACCGAGCTCGCGGATCTCACGGCTGTACAACTCGTCGACGGCTATCGCAAGGGCGAATTCAGTCCGGTCGACGCGACGCGGGCGGCCCTGCGCAGGGCGGAGGAGGGCCAGCCGCGGGTGAACGCCTTCGTGCGCATCATGGCGGACTCGGCGTTGGCGCAGGCCGAGGCCAGCGCGGAGCGGTGGCGGCGGGGCGCGCCGCAGGGGCTCGTGGACGGCGTCCCGGTCTCCGTGAAGGACCTGCTCCTGCTGCGCGGCGAGCCGACGCTGCGCGGGTCGCTGACCGTGCGGCCGGAGGGCAAGTGGAACGAGGACGCGCCCTCGGTGGCCCGGCTGCGCGAGCACGGCGCGGTGTTCATCGGCCGGACGACGACGCCGGAGTTCGGGTGGAAGGGCGTCACGGACGGTCCGCAGAGCGGGATCACCCGCAATCCGTACGATCCGTCCCGCGCATCGGGCGGCTCCAGCGGGGGCAGCGCGGCCGCCGTGGCGCTCGGCGCGGGGCCGCTGTCGCTCGGCACGGACGGCGGCGGCTCGGTGCGGATCCCCGCGGCGTTCTGCGGGATCTTCGCGCTGAAGCCGACGTACGGCAGGGTGCCGCTGTATCCGGCTAGCCCGTTCGGGACGCTCGCCCACGTCGGGCCGATGACCCACGACGCGGCGGACGCGGCACTGCTGATGGACGTGATCACGGGCCCCGACGACCGCGACTGGTCCCAGCTGGGGCCGGTCGAGGGCAGTTTCGGGGCGGGCCTCGGCGGAGGCGTGCGCGGCCTTCGCGTCGCCTACTCCGCGTCCCTCGGCGGGCAGGTCGCGGTGCGTCCCGCCGTCGCGGCGGCGGTGCGGCGCGCGGTGGAGTCGCTCGCGGCGCAGGGCGCGTACGTCGAGGAGGCCGACCCCGACTTCTCCGACCCGGTGGAGGCCTTCCACACCCTGTGGTTCAGCGGGGCGGCGCGCGTCGTGCAGCATCTGTCGCCCGCGCAGCGGGAGTTGCTCGACCCGGGGCTGCGGGAGGTCTGCGGGCAGGGCGCGCGGTACAGCGCGCTGGACTACCTCGCGGCCGTCGACGTCCGGATGGCACTCGGGCGCCGCATGGGCCGCTTCCACTCGACGTACGACCTGCTGGTCACGCCGACGCTGCCGATCACGGCGTTCGAGGCGGGCGTCGAGGTGCCGAAGGGGTCGGGGCACCGGCGCTGGACGGGGTGGACCCCGTTCACGTACCCGTTCAACCTCACGCAGCAGCCCGCGGCGACGGTGCCGTGCGGGGCGGATGAGGACGGGCTGCCCATCGGCGTGCAGATCGTCGCGGCGCGGCACGCGGATCGGGTGGTGCTCCGTGCTGCGCACGCGCTGTACGAGTCGGGCAGCGCCTCCCTGACACCACCCGCACTCGGTTGAACGCGCCTCAGGCGCGCTTGAAACTCAGCGTCTCGCCCTGTGCGCCCGCGCGCCACAGGTCGTTGCAGGCCTCGGCCATGCGGTCGAGGCCCTCGACGATCTGGCCCCAGACGATGCCGGGCACCCACCCCACGTCACCGTTGAGGAGCAGGTTGTTCCGTTCGTAGAAGAGGGCGAGGTCGACGACGGTGGTGCCCGCCTTCACATCGGCCTCCGCCTCGTAGCCGTACGCCTGGGTGCCCAGTTCCGTACCGGAGAAGGAGAAATAACAGAGATCTCCCGGAATGGGCGTGACGGTCGGGTTCTCCAGGGGCGGCTCGCGGTCCGCGAAAGCCGGGAAGAGGGCGTAGATCTCGTTGCGCGCGTACTTCGCGTGGTAGACGTCCGAGCCGAGCGGCAGTGCCTCCCACACCGCCGCGCAGGTCACCGGAGCCCGGTCGTCGAGCAGTTTCGCCGTGCACTGAACCCCTCGCTTGGCGAGGGAGACTTCGATGAATCGCTCTGCCATGTGTCCCATGCTCCTCCCTGGGTCAAGGGCACCACGATGGCATCGGAGGGCCGGAATTCGTCGGCATAACTCGCTTGGGTTCGGGTAGCCGCGCGCCCATGGCTCCACCACTTGGGAACAACGAGGGATTCATCGGCAGAGCGGTGCGCCGCCGCGCACTGCTCACCGGAGCGGGCGGGGCGGCTCTGGGGGTATTCGGGGCGTCGGCGTGCAGCCGCGTACCCGACGAGGGGAAGGTTGAGGGGGGCGATCTGCTGGACCGCCTGCGCGACAGCGGCACGGTCAGGATCGGTGTCGCGGGCGAGGTCCCGTTCGGATACATCGACGAGAACGGCGAGGTCACGGGCGAGGCGCCGGCGATCGCCAAGGTCATCTTCCCCCGCCTCGGCGTACCCAAGGTCAAGGCGGTGCCCACGAAGTTCGGCGCGCTGATACCCGGCCTCACGCAGGCCCGGCAGTTCGACGTCGTCTCGGCGGGCATGTACATCAACCCGACGCGGTGCGAGCAGGTCCTCTTCTCCGACCCCGACTACCTCATGCTCGACTCCTTCATCGTGAAGAAGGGCAATCCGCACGGCATCCAGAAGTACGAGGACATCGCCGAGAAGGGCCTGAAGCTGGCGAGCGGCACGGCCTACGCGGAGATCGACTACGCGAAGGCGGCGGGCGTGAAGTCCGTGCTCGTCCTGCCCGACCAGGTCGCCGGGATGGACGCCGTGGCGCAGGGCCGCGTCGACGCGTTCGCCGGCACCAACGTCACCGTGCGCACGGTGATCAAGAACAATCAGCGGGTCGAGGCGACGAAGCCGTTCCAGCCCGTGGTCGACGGCGAGCCTGCCTACGGAGCCGGCGGCTTCGCCTTCCGCCCGTCCGAGAAGAACCTGCGGGACGCCTTCAACAAGGAGCTGCACAAGCTCAAGGAGAGCGGTGAACTGCTGCGCATCGTCAAGCCGTTCGGTTTCACCGCGGCCGAGATGACGGACCTGACGGTCGAGAAGCTGTGTCCCCCGGCGAAGGGCGCCTCGTCATGATGTCGTCGGAGTTCTTCGGGAACTGGTTCCTGCCCGGCATCTGGATCACCGTCCAGGTCACGTTCCTCAGCGCGGCCCTCGCCTTCGTGATCGCGTTCCCGATCGGTGTGCTGCGCACGTCGCGGCTGTGGATCGTCCGCTTCCTCGCCGGGGCCTACTTCGAAATCTTCCGCAGCACGTCGTCGCTGGTCTTCATGTTCTGGATCGCGTTCACCGTGCCGCCGCTGTTCAACATCAGCTTCCAGCCCATGTTCGCGGGCGTCCTCGCGCTCGGCATCACGTACGGCGCGTACGCCTCGGAGATCGTGCGCGGTGCGCTCGCCGCGGTGCCGCCCGCGCAGCGCGAGGCGGGCATCGCTTTGAACTTCACCCCGATGCAGCGGCTGCGCCGCATCGAACTGCCGCAGGCCTGGCCGGAGATGATCCCGCCGTTCAACAACCTGCTCATCGAGCTCCTGAAGGGCACCTCGCTGGTGTCCCTCATCGCGGTGGCCGACATGACGTTCGCCGGTGACCTGCTGCGGCTCGTCAAGAACGAGAGCGCGCCGATCTACACGCTGCTGCTCGCCCTGTACTTCGTCTTCGCGTTCATCCTCACGCGCGGCATGCGGCTCCTGGAGCGGCACGCCAAGAAGCGGGTGGGGCAGACGCCGGAGAAGACGAGCCTGTTCGGCGGCCTGCGCGCCAAGTCGTCGATCGACGTCGTCTCGGGCACGGGGGGTGCCAAGTGAACTGGAACTGGGATCACGTCGACGAGTTCATGCCGCTCTTCTGGGACGGTGTGGAGCTCACGCTCAAGGCACTGTTCTTCGGCACCCTGATCGCCTTCTCCCTCGGTCTCGTCTGGGCGGTCGCCCAGCGCTCGGAGAAGAAGTGGATCCGCTGGCCGGTCACGGTGGTCACGGAGTTCATCCGGAACACCCCGCTGCTGGTGCAGCTGTTCTTCCTGTTCTATGTGGTGCCGGAGTGGGGGCCCTCGATGTCCCCGCTCACCACGGGCATCGTCGGGCTCGGCCTGCACTACTCGACGTACACCTCGGAGGTCTACCGGGCGGGCATCGAGGGCGTACCGGCCGGCCAGTGGGAGGCGGCGACCGCGCTCAGCCTCTCCAAGCGGCGCACCTGGACGTCCGTGATCCTGCCGCAGGCGGTGCGCAGGGTGATCCCCGCGCTCGGCAACTACGTGATCGTCATGCTGAAGGAGTCGCCGCAGATGGCGGCCATCGGCGCGCTCGACATGCTGGGCCAGGCCCAGAACTACAGCCAGACGACCTTCACCTTCGAGGCGATCAGCGTGGTCGGTGTCGCCTTCATCGTCATCGCCTACCCGGCCTCTCTTCTTCTGCGAGTTTTGGAGCGTCGCCTTGTCCGCTGACAGCAGCACTTCCCAGGAAATCCCCAACCCGGCCGTCGACGGCAGCGAGCTGATCCGCTTCGACAAGGTCGTCAAGCGGTACGGCTCGAACGTCGTCCTCGACGAGCTGGACTTCTCCGTCGCCTCCGGCAAGCACGTGACGCTGATCGGGCCCTCGGGCTCCGGCAAGACCACGATCCTGCGGCTCCTGATGACGCTGGTGAAGCCGGAGCAGGGCACGATCAAGGTGGGCGGCAAGTACCTCACCCACGAGGAGAAGAACGGCAAGCTGGTCCCCGCGGGCGAGAAGCACGTCCGCGAGGTCCGCAAGAACATCGGGATGGTGTTCCAGCAGTTCAACCTCTTCCCGAACATGAAGGTGCTGCGCAACATCACGGAAGCGCCGGTCTCCGTACTCGGGCTCTCCAAGGACGAGGCGGAGCAGCGGGCCCGCGAACTGCTCGACCTGGTCGGGCTCGGGGACCGCTGCGACGCGTATCCGACGCAGCTCTCCGGCGGCCAGCAGCAGCGCGTGGCCATCGCGCGGGCCCTGGCGATGCGCCCCCAGGTGCTGCTGCTCGACGAGGTGACGTCCGCGCTCGACCCGGAGCTGGTGGCGGGCGTCCTGGACGTGCTCCGCGACATCGCGCACACCACGGACATCACGATGCTCTGCGTGACGCACGAGATGAACTTCGCGCGGGACATCTCGGACCAGGTCCTGATGTTCGACTCGGGCCGCGTCATCGAGTCCGGGACCCCGGAGAAGATCTTCACGGAGCCGGAGCACGAGCGCACGCGCGAGTTCCTGAGCGCGGTGCTGTGACGGACCCGAGCGCGGTGCCGTGACGGCTGGGGCGGGCTCACCGCCCCGGTCATGACCTGGGCATATGCCAGAGTGGCGCGTTCCTGATGAGAGATCCGGAACGCGCCACCAATGTCCCCAACAGGCGCTCCATATCCGCCACTTGACAGCTATCGTGGAACCGAGCCCGACTGTCCGGAACCGTTCCACGCAGGGGGATGCCGTGGCGTTGCAGCACGAGGCGATCACGCCGCACCGCTCCGTCCAGAGCGCCCTGCGGGTGCTCGAGACCGTCGCCCGGCACGGCACCGGAGTGACCGCCGCCCGGATCGCCCGCGACACCGGGCTGCCCCTGGACAGGCTGCTCCCCCTGCTGCGCATGCTGACCAGCGAGGGATACGTCGAAGAGCTCACGGACGACGGCACCCCGGGGGCGTACGTCACGGGTGAGACCCTCAGCAGGCTCGGCTCCACCCGCGACCACGCGGAGGCCCTGCGCGAGAAGCTGCAGCGCACCCTGGACGGGCTGCGCGACTCCATCGGCGCCGCGGTCTACATCAGCCGGTACGTGGACGGCGAGGTCCGCGTCACCGACTTCGCGGCGGGCCCCCGCACCCCCGCGGTCAACGAATGGGTCGACTTCCGCTCCTCCGCCCACGCCAGCGCGGTCGGCAAGAGCCTGCTCACCCAGCTCGACGTGAACGGCCGCAGGGACCACCTCTCCCGCCACAAGATGGCCCGCCTCACGTCCCGGACGATCACGAACGAGCGGGTCCTGCTCAACCGGCTCGCGTCGCAGCCCGCCACGGTCCCGGTCCTCGACCTCCAGGAGTACGCGGTCGGCACGGTCTGCGCGGCCGTCCCGATCACCGCGGGCTCCGCCGTCGGCTGCCTCGCCCTGTCCCTGCCGGTCGAGCACGCCCACCGGCTGCGCGAGGCGGCGGACACGCTCAACCGCGGGGCGGCGCCGGTGCTGCTCTCGCTGGCGATCTAGCGGTGCCTCCGGGGTGTCCTGAGCACCCCCCGGGACCAGGTACTATTAATGAGTCAGCAGGCGCCGCTAGCTCAGTTGGTTAGAGCAGCTGACTCTTAATCAGCGGGTCCGGGGTTCGAGTCCCTGGCGGCGCACTTGCGAATGCCGAAAGGGCGTTCCCGGTTTCCGGGAACGCCCTTTCGCGTACGCGGGGTCCATGGGTGCGGAAAACCGCACCCCGACCCGACGGCAACCCCCATACCGCCGGTGACCTGCGATTTCTAGCGTTGCTGCCATGGACCTCATGACTCTCGCCCTCCCCCAGGAACCGGCCGGCGGCATCGCGGGCTGGGCCGCGGACCTCGTGGACACCCTGGGCGGTCCCGGCGCGGGGCTCGCCATCGCCCTGGAGAACCTCTTCCCGCCGCTGCCCAGCGAGGTGATCCTGCCGCTGACCGGCTTCGCCGCGGGACAGGGCGTGATCAGCCTCGCCTCCGCCCTGTTCTGGACGACGCTCGGCTCCGTCGTCGGCGCCGCCGCCCTGTACTGGATCGGCGTGCTCTTCGGACGGGAGCGCATGCACGCCCTGTGGGCGAAGCTGCCGCTCGTGAAGGCGTCCGACCTGGAGCGGACCGAGGCGTGGTTCGCCAAGCACGGCACCAAGGCGGTCCTGCTCGGCCGGATGGTGCCGATCTTCCGCAGCCTGATCTCCGTGCCGGCCGGTGTGGAGCGGATGCGGCTGCCCGTCTTCCTCTCCCTGACCGCGCTGGGCAGCCTGGTCTGGAACTCCGTGCTCGTCCTCGCGGGCTACTGGCTCGGCGACCAGTGGGACGTCGTCGAGACGTACGTGGGGCTGCTGTCCAAGGCCGTCCTGGTGCTCGCCGTCGGCGCCGTCGCCGTGTACGTGGCGGTGCGCGTGCGGTCGCGGAAGGGTCCGGGGTCCACCGCCGAGGCCCGCCACCGCCGCTCCCGCTAGGGCTCGGCTAGTGTCGGGCGATGTGAGGGAACCCGTAGCCGCGCCGTTGCTCATGCGGGTCGCCGGGGTGCTCGTGGGGTGCCTGACCGCCCTGCTCGGACTGCTGTACTTCGTCGTCGCCGGGGCGGCACTCGGCGCCTTCCTGCTCTGGCCGCGCACCCGCGTCCGCGCCCACGCCCTGCTCGCGGCGGGCGCCCGCAGGCTCACCGCGCTGGAGCGCGGGCGCCGGTCCCTCTTCTTCCACGACGTGTTCCCCGAGCACCGCGCCGACGACCGGCAGACCCTGCGCTACCTCGCGGCCCGCACGTACTCCGGGCTGCTCTGCGCCGTCGTCGTCGGCCTCGTCGACTTCGGCGCCGTCCTCGCCGGAATCTTCGCGGTCGGCCTCACCCGGTCCTCGATGACCTGGGTGGACGTGCTGAGCCAGGTCGTGCTCGGCGGCACGCTGCTCTTCCTCGCCGTGCAGGGGCTGCGCGCGCTGACCGAGCAGGACGCCCGGCTGGCCCGCGAGTGCTTCGGCCCCTCCGAGCGGGAACTCCTGCAGCGCCGCATCGACGAGCTGGCCACCAGCCGCGCCGCGGTCGTGCGCGCGGTCGACGTGGAGCGGCGCCGGGTCGAGCGCGATCTGCACGACGGCGTCCAGCAGCGGCTCGTCGCCCTCGCCATGCTGCTCGGCCGGGCCCGCCGCGGCCGCACCCCCGAGCGGGCCGACGCCCTGCTCGAACAGGCCCACAAGGAAGCGCAGGAAGTGCTCACGGAGCTGCGCGAGGTCGCCTGGCGGGTCTACCCCACCGCGCTCGACAGCCTGGGTCTCCGCGAGGCGCTGGGCGGGGTGTCGGAGCGGTGCGCGGTCCCGGTGCGCATGGAGTACGACGTACCGGATCCGCTGCCCTCCGCCGTCGAGACCGCCGCGTACTTCGTCGTGTCCGAGGCGGTGAACAACGCCGCCAAGCACGCGGCGGCCGACGAGATCTCCGTGCGCGTACGGCAGCGGGGCGCGACGCTCCTCGTCCTCGTCCGCGACACCGGCGTCGGCGGCGCGGACCCGGCGGGCAGCGGGCTCACCGGTCTGGGCAGCCGGGTCGCCGCGCTCGACGGCACCCTGCACGTAGACAGCCCCCTCGGGGGTCCCACCACGATCACCGCGGAGCTGCCGTGCGCGTAATCCTCGCCGAGGACTCGACCCTGCTGCGGGAGGGCCTGGTCCGGCTGCTCGCCGAGGAGGGCCACGAGGTCCTCGCCGCCGTGGGCGACGCCGACGCGCTGCTGCGCGAGGTCGAGGCGCACGCCCCCGACGTCGTCGTCACCGACATCCGGATGCCGCCCGACCACACCGACGAGGGCCTGCGCGCGGCGGTGCGGATCCGTGAACTGCGCCCGGAGATCGGCGTGGTCGTCCTCTCCCAGTACGTGGAGCGCAACTACGCCGCCCAGCTGCTGACTTCGAGCGCGGAACGGGTCGGCTACCTCCTCAAGGACCGGGTCGCCCAGGTCGAGGAATTCCTGGACGCGCTGGAGCGGGTGCACGCCGGGGGCGCCGCCATCGACCCGGAGGTCGTACGGCAGTTGCTCATCCGCACCACCCACGTCGACCCGCTGACGCGCCTCACCCCGAGGGAGCGCACGGTCCTTGAGGCGCTCGCCGAGGGCCACACCAACGCGGCCATCGGCGAGAAACTGCACATCTCCCTGAGCGCGGTCGAGAAGAACCTCAACGCGATCTTCGACAAGCTGGGTCTGCACCGGACCACGGGGTACAGCCGCCGGGTGCTCGCGGTGCTGCGGTATCTGGAGTCCTGAGGACGTGGCTCCGGGTTACGAGAGGACGAACCCGTCCATGACCAGCGCCGCCGCGAGCCCCGCGGCGAGCAGATACGTGCCGAGCCGGGTGCGGCCGCGGCGGCTGAGTTCGATGACTCCGCCGCAGAGGATGAGCAGCAGGCCGTAGACGCCGACGACGAGGACGGACGAGCGGCTGGCCAGGCGCAGGGCGAGGACCACCGCGGCGGCGGCCATGAGCAGCGACGCCGCGGCGATGCGGGCGCGCCGGGCGCGGGCGGCGGGGGTGGGGCCCTCCTGGGGCGCGTCCTCGCCCGTGCCCTCGTCGTGGAGGTGGTCCTGCGGCTCGGTCTGTTCTGACGCGCTCATGGACGTGGATCGTAATCGGTCAGGAGAGCGGTCACGTCAGAAGGGCGTCGCGGCCCTGGGCGCGGTAGTGGTCCAGCAGGGCCCGCACGTCCACGGGCTCAAGTGGTTCGTACACGGATGCGCCGGGCGGGCGCCACCAGACCGGGTCGGAGCAGCGGAAGCCCTCGCGGCGCAGGGCACCGCGTGCGACCTTGTTCGTCGCCGTCACCGGCATGTGCGGGACCACGCGCACGTAGCGGGGCGTCATCTTCGTGCCCAAGTCGGGCTGGGTGACGAGGAATTCGGCGAAGGCGAGGGGGTCGAAGGGGATGTCGGGGGGTGGGGCGATCGCCGCCATCACCTGGTCGCCCGCGACCGGGTCCGGTACCGCGTAGACCGCGACGGCCGCCGCTCCCTCGTACCGCGCGAGGATGTTCTCGATCATCGCCGCCGCCAGGTTCTCGCTGTCCACGCGCAGCCGGTCGTCCGTGCGGCCCGCGAAGTAGAGGTAGCCGTCGCCGTCGCGGTAGAACAGGTCGCCCGTCCAGTACCAGCCGTCGCGCAGGCGTTCCGCCTGGGCCTCGTCGTTGCGCCAGTACCCCTCGAAGGGGTTGGGCCCGCGGTTCACCAACTCCCCTATCGCCGCCTCGCCGTTCAGGAGCCTGCCGGACTCGCTGAAGCGGGCCGTCTCGCACTCGCGGCGCGTGTCCGGGTCAACGACCGCGAGGTCGTCGCCGGGGGCCGCGCGGCCGATCGCCCCGACCGGCGTGCCCGGGGTGCGCTGGATGGCGGCGCCGCCCTCGGAGGATCCGTACCCCTCGACGAGCCGCACCCCGAACCGCTTCTCGAAGCGTGCCGCGTCCACCGCTCCCGCCTCGGTGCCGAAGCCGACCCGCAGGGGGTTCTCGCGGTCGTCGGGCCGCTCGGGCGTGGCCAGGAGGTACTGGACCGCGCGGCCCACGTAGGTGAAGTACGTGGCGCCGAACTCTCGTACGTCGGTGAGGAACCGGGAGGCGGAGAACCGGGCCCGGAGTGCCACGCCCGCGCCCGCGGCCAGCGCGGGGGCCCAGTCGGCGATGACCGCGTTGCCGTGGAACATGGGCATGCAGATGTAGTGGGTGTCGTCGGCACGCACGCCGAAGTGGGCGACCAGGGAGCGTCCGGCCGCGGCGAGCCTGCCCTGGCTGCAGATCGCCGCCTTGGGGGCGCCGGTCGAGCCGGACGTGAAGTACAGCAGCATGCGGCTGCCGGGGTGCACGGTGGGGGCGATGTCGGGGGTGGCGTCGGCGTAGGGGGCGAGGAGGTCCGCGTAGGCGTCGGTGTCCGTCACCAGGAGGCGGACGCCGGGGAGGTCGAGGCCGTCGAGCAGGTGCAGGTGGGCGCGTTCCGTGACGAGGACGGCGCAGTCGGTGTGGAGGATGTCCCGGGCCAGCTCCGGACCGCGCCGGGTGGGGTTGATGCCGGCGACGGCCGCGCCGGCGAGGGCGGCCGCGCTCAGCCAGAGCGGGTACTCGGGGGTGTTGTCGAGCAGGACGCCGATGTGCGGTGCGGCGTGGCGCGGCAGCAGGTCGGCGAGGAGCGCGGCTCTGGCCGCCGCGCCCGCCGCCACCTGGTGGTGGGTCAGTTCACCGCCCGCGTGGCGCAGGCCGGTGCGGTGGTCGCCCCACCGCGCCTGTACGAGTTCCGCGACCGTTGCTCCGGTGGGCTCCATGGCCGCGCACCATAATTGACGCCGCGTCAGATGTGGAGCGTCACGGCATGTCGGTGAACATGTCGTCGGCCGCGAACATGGAGTGCGCGGTCATCATGAAGAAGACGCAGAACGCCACGATCAGGCCGAGGAAGCAGAGCATCCCCACCGTGCCCGCCGCCATCGCGAAGGGGCGCGGCGCGTGGGCGGTCGCGGCTTCGGGGCGTGCGGCCGTGTAGTGCACGGTGACGATGTCGCCCTCGACGGTCGTCGCCGGGCCGTTCTCCTCCTCGAAGCGGACGGAACGGCCCTCGCGGGTGAGGAATTCGTAGACGTGGTGCAGCGTCGTGGAAATGCTGTCGTCGCTGCCGCTGGTCGTCGTGTACGTGCGCAGACAGCGCGCCTCCGCGGTGAGTCCGCTGTTCCAGGCGCGGCTCAACTCGGTCGAGCGCCTGACCACCTTCGCCCCCGCGAAGAGCGCCCCTAGGACGATGATTCCGGGCAGGGCGTAGAACATGAACTCCATGAGGGTCCCCCGCGGTCGTTTCCGGCCGCCCGCGATGCGTGCGTGCGGCTCTGCGCACGCCGTGAAATCGACACGGCGTGCGCAGAACCTACCTGTGGGGTGAGGGGAAGTTCCTCAAGCGTTGCTCAGAATCTGACGGCAGTGCTCAGTATCAGAACTGGACGTCCGAGCAGGCGTAGAACGCGTTCGCCGTGTCCGCGACCGTCCAGACGGCGACGATCACGTGGTGGCCGCTGCGGCCGCCGGGGATCGTGCCGCTGTGCGAGAGGGTCGCGGGCGGCTGCTGGCTGTTGTACGGGACGTTGAGGAACGGCGTGGTCTCCAGGGCGGACCTGGTCACCGCCTTGCTGTCGTCCCAGCCCTGCTTGGTGATGTAGTACTTGAAGTCCGAGGTGCGGTGGCGCGCGGTGAACTGCCAGCGGAAGGTGTAGTTCTGGCCGCCGCTCACCTTCGTCGTCGGCCATGCGCCGCCGTTCGGCGCCTTGGGCGAGTTGAGCTGGTCGAAGCCGGCGACGCCCGCCGAACAGATCTTGCCGTCGGCAGGACCTGCCGCCGGGAAGCCCTTGGGCCCCTCGACGCTCTGTGGCTCCCACTGGATGGAACCGCAGTTGGCCACCACGCCCTTCGCACAGTTGATCTGCCGGCTCGCCGGCAGGTCCGTGTAACCGTGGCTGCTCGCGCCACCGGCGGAAAGCGCGAACGCGCCGACCGTGCCGAGGCCGACCATGGCCGCGTACATCTTCTTGTTTCGCATGTGCCGCTCCTGCCGAACGAGGGGGGATCCGTGGGACGTGCGCGCACTGCGGTCTAGACCAAGTCCGAGGTTATTGCCGTTAGTTGAACATGTCCATACCAATCGTGGAGACGATCCGTCCGCATCGTCGGCGTGAGGTCTCCACGAGTTCACCGTTGGGTCCGTCGTTCGTGGCGATCCACTCCGCGGCGCCCTCCGGCGTCCGTCCGCCCGCCAACTGCCGCTCCATCAGGCGCTTTTGACGTACCTCTCCAGGTGAGTCCACGTACCAGCACTCCCCCATCAGCGCCCGCGCCTCCCGCCAGCCGGGCAGGTCGCAGGCGAGGTAGTTCCCCTCGGTGATCACGAGTCGGGCGCCCGGAGGGACGACGTGCCGGGCCGCGATCGGCTCGTTCAGCGTGCGGTCGTAATCGGGTACGTAGATGTCGTGGCCCGGGTCGGCGAGCACGCGGCGCAGCAGCGCGACGTATCCCGCCACGTCGAAACTGGGCTCCGAGCCCTTGCGGGCGGTGAGGCCGAGCCGCGCCAGCTGCGCGTTGGAGAGGTGGAACCCGTCCAGCGGCAGATACGCGGCGTCCGCGCCGATCCGCTCGACGAGGGCCCGCGCGAGCGTCGACTTGCCGGTGCCCGGCGGGCCCGCGAGGCCGAGGACGGCGCGCGGGACACCGCCGTCCGTCAGCCGCCGGGCATCGGCGGCGAGATCCGCGAGCCCACTCCCCTTGTCCACTTCACCGGTGTTCTCCATGCCCCGTATAGAACGCCACCGTCAGGTCCTTCACCAAAGCCTTGCGCTCGTAGTCGTCCAGCTCCACGAGCCCCCGCGTGGTCAGCCGCGTCACCGTGTCCTCGACCGAGTCGACCACCGACGTCAGGACGGTGTCGCGGTGCCGCGCGTCGAGGGCGGCCACCCTGCGGCGCTGCATCACGGCGGCGACCTCCGGGGCGTACTCGATACGGGTCGGCTGCGCCGAGAAGACCTCGACGCCCACCGCCTCCGCGTCCGCGGCCAGCGCCCGGGTCAGTGCGGCACCGACGGCGTCCGCGTCGCGCAGGGTCGGGCCGTCCTCGTGGAAGGCGTCGGCGGGGAGCCGCGACAGGACCCGTGCCGTGGTCGCCTCCACGCACTCCCGCAGGTACTCCTGGTGGTCCTCGACCGCCAGCGTCGCCCGCGCCGGGTCCTTGACCCGCCACACCACGAGGAGCACGACGCGCAGGGCGACGCCGCTGCGGTCCACCGCCGGCATCGGCTCGCTCCGCCAGTGCCGCAGCCGTACGTCGACACGGCGGCGCAGCAGCAGCGGGTTGACCCACATGAGGCCGGTGCGGCGGACCGTGCCCCGGTAGCGGCCGAAGAGGGTGAGCACCCAGGCCCGCCCGACCCGCCCGCGCGCGAGACCGCCGAACCCGAAGAGGCCGAGCGTCCCCGACCCGGCGAGCGACGCCCACTGCGCGGCGCCGAGCCCGGCACCCTCGTACCAGGGCAGCCCCGTCACCCGCAGCGCGGGCTCCGGCAGCACGCCCGCCCACCACAGCGAAAGCGCGCACCCGGCGACACCCGCGCACCCGCCGAGCACCCCGGCGAGGCCCGGCAGGACACGGGCCCGCCGCGCCACGAGGGCCGGGTCGACGTCGGGCACGGGCCGGGCGACCGGCGCGGTCACGTACGGCGTGCTGCGCCGCGTCACCCGCGGCTGCTCCCCGGACCCCTGCCTGCGCCGCACGACGGCGGGCGCGAGCGGAACGCCCGTCGCGTCGTCCGGATCGTCCCGGAAGAGAAGGTGCACGGGGATCTCGGTGGTCGCCTCGCTCTGAATGACCCGCGGGGGGCGCGTGCCGGCCTCGCGCACCCCGTCGGACTGCGGGGACTGGGGCTGTGGAGCTGCCGTCGCACTCATCCGTGCCTCCGACTCGTTCGGACGTCGATCTCGTACGTACGCACACCGCTCACCGGAACAACCGCCGCCACGCCTCGGGCCCCGGACGGCGGCGGCGGAGCGACCTCCATGCGATTCCCCTCACACCCCGGAAAAGAATGCTCGCGCATCTGCACGTGCGTCAGTTTCGCAACTGTCCGGGCATGCCGCACTTTGATGGTCCGAACGATGGATCGGCCCCCCTCCCTCGTTCCCGCCACCGCTCCCGGCCCCGGCGGCCGGCCGCCGGATGGTCCGGAGCACCCCCGGACATCCGGTAAAGTTCTCCAGGTCAGCAGGCGCCGCTAGCTCAGTTGGTTAGAGCAGCTGACTCTTAATCAGCGGGTCCGGGGTTCGAGTCCCTGGCGGCGCACAGACAGCGAAGGCCCTCCGTTCACGCGGAGGGCCTTCGTCGTTCCCGCATACCGCTACCGTGTCGCCATGGCGCGAGACATCCAGGAGCGGATCAAGAAGCTGATCATCGATTCGAGGCTGCCCTCCGGTGCCTCGCTGCCGACCGAGCCCGAGCTGATGGAGCGCCTGGGGGTCAGCAGGAACTCCGTGCGGGAGGCCCTGAAGGCGCTCCAGGCCATGGGGATCGTGGAGATCCGGCACGGCTTCGGGACGTATGTCGGCCCGATGTCGGTCGCCCCGATGATCGAGGGGCTCGCCTTCCGCACGGTCGCGGGCCACTACCGCGGCGAGGACAGCCTGCTCCAGCTCCTGGAGCTGCGCGAGGCCGTGGAGACCGGGCTCATCGCGCGCCTCGCGGGCCGCGTACCCGCCGCCGACCTGGCCGAACTCGACGCACTCGTGGCACGGATGGAGGCCGAGGCGGCCTCTCCGGAGGGCGAGGTGCGGGCCGAGACCGACCGTGCGTTTCACGCCACGCTGTACCGCGGGCTCGGAAACCTGCTCCTGGGCGAGGTTCTGGAGGCGTTTTGGGACGCTTTCCACCGAGTCAGGACGGATCTCGTCGACGTACCACCGGATCCCGAGGTCACCTGCCGTCAGCACCGCGAGATTCTGGAGGCGGTGCGCTCCGGCGACGCCCTCCGGGCTGAGCAGGCCATACGCGAGCACTTCGGTAACATTCGAACCCGTTTGGGCTCACCAGTCCCTACAGACGCCTCAAATCGCTCGTATGACCGGTAAACCCCTTGTATCGCTCTTGCGATCATGCCGTAAGGCGTAGAACCCTGTCCTGGAGCCATTGGCTCTCATGAGGCGGGCGATACGGGGCGGTTGGGGGCCCGAGACGACCGCGGCGGGACAGGGACGGGGGTCCCGTTCATGAGGCGATGTCGAGGGGGGCATCATGCAACCGGAAGGTCGCCTTCTCATGTCTTAGGAGAAGGCGGCCTGCCGCTTATGCGTTCGTGAAGGTCCAGGGGCACCGGAGCGGACGGAACGACCTACGAACACGCGGGGGACCGCGTGCGGGGGGATGACTCATGACGTCGACGCCGACGGGCGCGCGGCAGAACGACCCGTCAGAGACGACCCAGCTCAGGGCGGTTTCGCACAGGACGGGCGGATTCCGAAAGATCAAGAAGACCCTGCCGCGGTACGACTACGAGCACTACAGCCGGCTCGCGGGCCCGCTGACGCAGCCCGACCCGAGCAAGCCCTACAAGGTGAAGTACCGCTCGCTGCTCTCACAGGAGCCGCACAAGGTACGGGCCGCGCTGATGCTGGGCGCGGCCCCGCTGCTCTCCCTGGTACTGCTCGGCTGGCTGCTCCAGCCCGAGCACTGGACGAAGCGGGACTACGTCGCCAACGACTGGCTGCCTGTCCTCGACGTCGTCATGCTCATATCGATCGGTCTGATCGAGTTCTTCCGCTGCATGAACGTGCTGTCCAACGCGCACGCCACGCTCGTCGCCCGCGACCCGATACCCGTGGTGCCCGAGACGGGCACCAGAGTCGCCTTCCTCACCTCGTTCGTGCCCGGCAAGGAGCCGATCGAGATGGTGACGAAGACACTGGAGGCCGCGGTCAGGATCCGGCACCGCGGTCCGATGCACGTATGGCTCCTCGACGAGGGTGACGACCCTGAGGTCAAGGAAGTCTGCCGACGGCTCGGCGTCCACCACTTCTCCCGCAAGGGCGTCGCGAAGTGGAACATGGCGAAGGGCCCGCACCGCGCCAAGACCAAGCACGGCAACTACAACGCCTGGCTCGACGCCCACGGCGACGACTACGACTACTTCGCCTCGGTCGACACCGACCACGTCCCGATGCCGAACTACCTGGAGCGGATGCTCGGGTTCTTCCGGGACGAGAACGTCGGCTTCGTCATCGGCCCGCAGGTCTACGGCAACTACGACAACTTCGTCACCAAGGCCGCCGAGTCGCAGCAGTTCCTCTTCCACGCGCTGATCCAGCGCGCGGGCAACGCGTACGGCGCCCCGATGTTCGTCGGCACCTCCAACGCGGTGCGCATCAAGGCCCTGAAGCAGATCGGCGGCCTGTACGACTCGATCACCGAGGACATGGCGACCGGGTTCGAGATCCACCGGGCGACCAACCCGGCGACCGGCAAGAAGTGGAAGTCGGTCTACACCCCGGACGTGCTCGCCGTCGGCGAGGGCCCGAACGCCTGGACGGACTTCTTCACGCAGCAGCTGCGCTGGTCCCGCGGAACGTACGAGACGATCCTCAAGCAGTTCTGGAAGGCACCGTTCTCGCTGCCCCCGGGCCGTCTCTTCAACTACACGATGATGGTCATCTTCTACCCGATGTCCGCCATGAACTGGATCCTCGCGGCGCTGAGCTGTGCGCTGTTCCTGGGCCTCGGCGCGTCCGGCGTGAACATCGACCCGACCATCTGGCTGATGCTGTACGGCAACGCGTCCGCGCTGCAGATCGGCCTGTACATCTGGAACCGCAGGCACAACGTCTCCCCGCACGAGCCCGAGGGCTCCGGCGGCGTGGCGGGCATGGTGATGTCGGCGCTCTCCGCGCCCGTCTACGCGCGCTCGCTGATGGACGCGGCCCTGCGCCGCAAGAGCAAGTTCGTGGTGACCCCCAAGGGCGACTCGGCGAGCCCCGACACCCTGTTCGGTACCTTCCGGATCCACCTGTTCTTCATCCTGGTCTTCGGCGGATCGATGGCCGCCTCCTTCCTGTACGGCCACTCCCACCCGGCGATGATCACCTGGGCCACCTTCGCCCTGCTGATCACGGCCGCGCCGATCTTCGCGTGGCGCTGGGGCATGCGGCAGGACAAGAAGAAGCCGCCGCCCGCGCCGGACGCGGGCCCGCCCGCGCCGCAGGCCGCGCCGCACCCCGCGCAGCAGAAGCCCAGCTGGGCCGCGCCCGACCAGACCATGCAGATTTCCCTTGAGGGACGTAAGAAATGAAAGACCGTGCCGGCCGCCGTCGCGCCCGCCGCATCGCGATAGGCGCGGCGGTCGTCCTCGCGCTGGCGGGGATGAACGGCCCGTGGCTGTGGCGCGTGGGCTCGGAGAAGTACCACGACTACAAGATCAACAAGCCGGAGTACAAGGCGGACAACGGCCACTGGGAGGTCATCGACTTCCCGGAGGAGTACCGCCAGAACACCATTCACGCGGCGCTCCTGCACACGGGCAAGGTCCTGCTGGTCGCCGGGTCCGGCAACAACCAGAAGAACTTCGACAAGAAGAAGTTCGACACCCGGCTGTGGGACCCGGTCAAGAACACCATCAAGAAGATCCCGACGCCCACCGACCTGTTCTGCACGGGCCACACCCAGCTGGGCAACGGCAACCTGCTGATCGCGGGCGGCACGCAGCGCTACGAGAAGCTGAAGGGCGACATCACCAAGGCCGGCGGCCTGATGATCGTCCACAACGAGGACCCGGACGAGCCGAAGACGATCCCCGCGGGGACGAAGTTCACCGGCAAGAAGAACGGCAAGACGTTCGTCTCCCAGGACAACATCCTGGTCGAGAAGGCGAAGAAGGTCTTCGACAAGCAGACCGGCGCGTTCCTGCGCACGGAGCCGGGCCTCGGCCGGGTCTACGTGGAGGCGCAGAAGAGCGGGGCGAAGTACGAGACGGGCACCCAGGACAACTACCGCATCCAGGGCCTGAAGGGCGCCGACACCCGCAACGTCTACGGCATGGCGCAGAAGCTCGCCCTGGACAAGAAGGACTTCCAGGGGATCAAGGACGCCTTCGAGTTCGACCCGGTCGCCGAGCGGTACATCAAGGTCGACCCGATGAACGAGGCGCGCTGGTACCCCACGCTGACCACGCTCACCGACGGCAAGATCCTCTCCACCTCGGGCCTCGACGAGATCGGACAGCTCGTCCCGGGCAAGAACGAGGTGTACGACCCGAAGACCAAGAAGTGGACGTACACCAAGGGCATCCGCCAGTTCCCGACCTACCCGGCGATCTTCCAGATGGCCGACGGCAAGCTGTTCTACTCCGGTTCCAACGCGGGGTACGGCCCCGACGACGTCGGCCGCAAGCCCGGCGTCTGGGACCTGAAGACCAACAAGTGGCAGGGCATCCCGGGCCTGAGCGACCCGAAGCTCATGGAGACGTCCGGCACGGTCGAGCTGCCGCCCGCCCAGGACCAGAAGTACATGGTGGTCGGCGGCGGCGGTGTCGGCGAGTCCAAGGAGTCCAGCGAGAAGACGCGGATCGTCGACCTCACAGCGGACGAGCCGCGCTTCGTCGACGGCCCCTCCCTGGAGAAGGGCACGCGCTACCCGCAGATCTCGACGCTGCCCGACGACACGGTGCTGATCTCCGGGGGCTCCGAGGACTACCGCGGGCGCAGCGACTCCAACATCCACCAGGCGCGGATCTACGACGCGAAGACCGGTGAGATGAGGCGGGTCGCCGACCCCGAGGTGGGGCGCAACTACCACTCCGGGTCGATCCTGCTGCCCGACGGGCGCGTGATGTTCTTCGGCTCCGACTCGCTCTACGCCGACAAGGCCAACACGAAGCCGGGCGTCTTCGAGCAGCGCATCGAGATCTACACGCCGCCGTACCTGTACCACGGGGCGCAGCCGTCGCTGGGCGCGGGGCCGAAGACGATCGCACGTGGCGGGTCCGGAACGTTCCCGACCAAGCACGCCTCGTCCATCAAGACGGCCCGCCTCATCAAGCCGAGCGCGTCGACGCACGTCACGGACATCGACCAGACGTCGATCGCGCTCGACCTGAAGAAGTCCGCGGACGGCGTCACCGTGACGGTCCCCAAGAACCGCAGCCTGGTCGAGTCCGGCTGGTACATGCTGTTCGTGACGGACGACCAGGGCACGCCGAGCAAGGCGCGGTGGGTCCGGGTGCCGTAGGGGGCGCCCGGAGGGCGCGCTTCAGGGGCGCGGGGAACTGCGCGCTCAGCCCACGAAAAGCCGCAGTCGCGTCTGCTGGGTGACTCGGCAGATGCGACTGCGGCTTTGTCTTGGTTGCTCGCGCAGTTCCCCGCGCCCCTGAAGCGCCCTCCGGGCGCCCCTAATCGGACGCCTTCGCGAGGTCCAGCGCGTACTCCGGCCACCACTCGCCCGCCTTCGGGCCGCCCCGGCACGTGCCGTCGGACTCACCGGGCCGCTTGACCCAGAGGTACGCGTCGACGAGCGGGTCGGACGTCTTCGTCGTCGGGGGTTCGCCGAGCGCGCGGCCGGGCGGGTTGCACCAGGGGTCCTTGCCCTTGGTGTACGGCCCGTTCCCGTTGCGCGCCGTGTCGATGACGAACGGCTTCCCGCCGATCTTCGCCGACAGCTTCTTGCCGAACTCCGTGCTGACCTCGGTGGTCTGGAAGTTGGAGACGTTCACCGAGAAGCCGTCGGCCTGCTCGACACCCGACCGCTTCAGCGGCTCCCACAGCGAGTCGGGGTTCTTCCAGCCCGCGTTGCCCGCGTCCAGGTACACCTTCGTGTTCTTCAGGGACTTGAGCTTGCCGATGGCGCCCTTGAGGAGGTCGTACCGCTCCTCGTGGAACTGCTCCGGCGTGCAGTTGTCGACCATGTGGAGCACCGCGTCGGGCTCCAGGATCACCGTGGCGTGGCGGTCCCCGATGCCCTTGGCGACCTGGTCGACGAACGCGCGGTACGCGTTGCCGTCGGCCGCGCCGCCGCCCGAGTACTGCCCGCAGTCGCGGTGCGGGATGTTGTAGAGGACGAGCAGCGCGTCCCGGTCGGCCTTCTCCGCCGCCTCGGTGAACCCGCGCGCCTGGTCCTCCGCGTTCTCCGGGACGATCCACTCGGCGACCGGCTGCTCGGCGATCTTCCGGATCTGCGCGGCCTCGTCCTTCTTGCCGTCCTCGGCGTACGAGGCGACCTGCTTGGCCGCGTTCCCGTCCGGGTTGACCCAGTACGGGTCCTTGCCCTTGGGCTGCTGCTTGACCGGCGGACTCGACGTGTCGTCCTCCGAGTCACCACCGGAGGAGCACCCGGCGAGGACCAGCGCGGCCCCCGCGAGCACCGCTCCCGTCCGCATCCCCCTGGCCGCGAAACCATGCCCGCGGCCGGTGCCTTTGCGGTACATCCACTCCCCCTCGGGTGCACTGTCCGATTCTCAATCCTGACACACGTCTTCCCTGCCCACGAGGTCCGTCCGGGCCCGCGCAGAGAGCTGTAGGAGAGCTGTTACAGCCTGCCCCACATGGGTAGTCGCAGTCTGCGGGGAGGGGAGGTACATGGGGCATGCGGGACCGCGAAAGTGAACTGCGGCTTGCGGACGTCCTCGTGCGGACCGCGGACACACTGACCGAGGACTTCGATCTCGAGCGCTATCTGGAGTGGCTCGCGGACCGTTGCACGGAGCTGGTCGGCGCCCGGGGCGTCGGCGTGATGTACACCGGCGGGGAGGACACGGTCCGCATCGTCCCCTGCGGCCGCCGGCGGGAGGCGGTGCGGGGGCTCCTGGAGATCCAGTACCGCGGGGGTCCGTGCGTGGAGAGCTTCGGCTCGGGGCAGCCGGTGGCACCGACGCGGATCTGTCCCGACGGGGGTGGGGCCCGCTGGCCGCACTTCGCCGAGCGGGCGGGCGAGCAGGGCGTCGGGGAGACGTACGCGGTGCCGATCCGGCGGGGCGGCACGGTGCTCGGGGTGCTCAACGTCTTCGTGGCGGCGAACGGCAAAGAGGAAGAGCCGGAGGGCGGGGTGCCCTCGGAACTCGGGCTGCGGATCGCGCAGACCCTGGCCGATGCCGCGGCCACGGGCCTCCACAACCATCGCACCCACTCCGCATACAGAGTGCTCTCGGAACAGCTCCAGACGGCGCTGGACAGCCGCATTCACGTGGAACAAGCCAAAGGTGTGCTCGCGGAGCGCTGGCACACGGGCATGGACGAGGCATTCGAGGTGCTGCGGGGGTACGCACGCAGAGAACAACAGGTCATCGACTTTGTGGCCACCCAGGTGATCAGAGGGAAGATCGACGAGGACGAGCTGCGCCGGGGTAGGTCCGCACCTTCCTGATGCAGGGCATCTCACCTGCGGTGATCACGGACCGAGAGCAATGCGCGACTTGGCGTCATTCTGTCGCCATCGCCTCTAGGCCCCCGAGCTCATTCGTTCTAAAGTCGGTTGCACGGCCCAAGCCCCCGGCCAACTCGACCGTTCCCCAATTCGGGAATGGTCCCCGTACCTCCCGCGCCGGCGCCGGGTTTCTCCCGCAGCTCGTGCGCGCGCGGTCGAGGACCAGCCCGGTCGGCGGCTCCGGGGGGAGCGGGCCGCCGACCGGGCCGGGTACGGAGTGCGTGCGCGGGCCAGCGGGCTACGAGCCACTCACATCCGTCAGGTACGCGGAGACGATCACGTTCGCCGTGTAGGTGCGCGCGTTCTTGTCGAACGTGCCGCCGCAGGTGATGAGGCGCAGCTCCGCGCGGCCGTCCTCGTGCGGGCCGTACGCCTGCTGCGCGTCGAAGCGCTCCCGGTCGACGACCTGGACGTCCTCCACCGTGAACTCGGCGGTCCTGCCGTCCGCGCGGGCGACCTCGACCTTCTCGCCGGGGCGCAGGGTGCTGAGGTCGTAGAAGACGGCGCGCTCGGTCTCCGTGTCGACGTGGCCGACGAAGAGAGCGGCGCCGGGGGCGCCGGGGCGGGTGCCGCCGCCGTACCAGCCGACGGTGCCCGCATCGGCGAAGGACGGCGGGTCTATCGCACCGTCGGCGTCCAGACCGCGGGCCGTCACGGGGGCCCGCACCTGCAGCGCGGGCACGTCGACGCGTTCGGGCCGCGCGGGCGTCAAGGGTTCGTGGGCGGGCGGCAGTTCGATGCCGAGGGGGCGGCCGACGGCGGCCACGTCGCCCGTGGCGGGTGCGGCGAGCCCGCCGCGCAGGCCCGTGATGTCGCTGCCCCAGAGGCAGAGGCCGGCCAGGAGGATCGCCCAGGCGACCCCGGTCAGGAGCCGCCCCGAGCCGGAGACGCGTCGTATGCCGGACATGGTGCCGTCCCTCCCGTCACTCGGAGCGGCGCCGGCGGACGCTGCGCAACGCCACCGCGACGGCGGCGACCCCCGCGAGGATCAGGCCGATCACGGCGTGCCGGGTACCGGGCCCGGCCTCGTTCGCCTCCGCGCTCGCGGTGGTGGTGGTCAGGTGTGCGGTGCCGCCGCCCCCGGCCCGTACCGGGGAGACCGGCTTCTCGGGCTCGTGCCGCTCGATGCGGACGGTGCCGACGCCCTGGTGCGGGTGGCCGTCGCAGGTGACGGTGACGTCGTGCGTGCCGGAGACGCCGTGCTTGATCCTGGCGCTGCCGTTGAGCGCGTACTTGTCGCCGTCCCGTCCGGTGAGCTGGGCGTCCCCCTCGAAGGCCCCGGACCCGGCGGTGCCCGTGGTGCCGCTGCAGCCCGTCACGCTCACCTCCACGGTGGCGCCGGGCGCGGTGCTCGCGGGGGTGACGGTGGCCCGTACGGCCCCGTTGTCGTGGGCCTGAGCGGCACCCGTGGGCAGGACGGCCGCCAGGACGACGGCCACTCCCGCCCCACGGACAGCAAGGGAACGTATACGCATCGTGATGAACCTCCACCTACGAGGTTCACCCGCCCGGGCCGCATCCGCATCTCGGTGCGCGGCCGAACGGGCGGATCAGACCCGCGTCAGATCCGTTCGACCAGGTCGGCGATGGAGTCCACGACGTTCGACGGCCGGAACGGATGCCGGTCGATGTCGGCGCGGGACGTCAGGCCGGTGAGCACGAGGAACGTCTCCATGCCCGCTTCGAGGCCCGCGAGGACGTCCGTGTCCATGCGGTCGCCGATCATCGCACTGGTCTCCGAGTGCGCCCCGATCGCGTTGAGCCCGGTCCGCATCATCAGCGGGTTCGGCTTGCCCGCGAAGTACGGGTTCTTGCCGGTCGCCTTGGTGATCAGCGCGGCGACGGCGCCGGTGGCGGGCAGCGGGCCCTCGGTGGAGGGACCGGTCTCGTCGGGGTTGGTGCAGATGAACCGCGCCCCGCCGTTGATGAGCCGGACGGCCTTGGTCATGGCCTCGAAGGAGTACGTGCGGGTCTCACCGAGGACCACGTAGTCGGGGTCGTGGTCGGTGAGGACGTACCCGATGTCGTGCAGGGCGGTGGTCAGGCCCGCCTCCCCGATGACGTACGCGGTGCCGCCGGGCCGCTGGTCGTCGAGGAACTTGGCGGTCGCGAGCGCCGACGTCCAGATGTTCTCGACCGGCACGTCGAGACCCATGCGGTTCAGCCGGGCCTGGAGGTCGCGCGCGGTGTAGATGGAGTTGTTCGTCAGGACGAGGAACGGCTTGCCCGACTCGCGCAGCTTCTTGATGAAGGCGTCGGCCCCGGGGATCGGCACTCCCTCGTGGATGAGGACACCGTCCATGTCGGTGAGCCACGATTCGATGGGCTTGCGCTCTGCCATGCGGTGCACTCCTGCGGTGTACGAGGTGGCTGGGGCGCCGGGACAGCGCTGTGCCGACGCCCACAGCCTAATCAAGCCTCGCTGATCTTGACCCCGCCGATCGTCCGGTACCGGTTTCCGCTGTCAGCTGCCGGTCGCCGACTTCCAGTCCTCCACGTACGACCGGAGGTTCTTCGAGACGTCCGCCCAGTCCGGCTCGAAGATCTCCACGCCGTCGATGAGCTTGTCGAGGGCGATGGCGTTCGCGTCGGTGGCCTTGATGTCCTTGCGGGCGGTGAAACCGCCGCCGACCTCGCTGACCTGCCGCTGCGCCTCCCGGCCGAGCAGGAAGTCGAGGAACTTCTTGGCGTTGGCGCTGTGCGGGGCCTTGGTGACGAGCCCGGCCGCGTAGGGCAGCGCGAAGGTGGTGGGCTTGTCCGGGTTCTTGTCGGTCGCCGGGAACCAGATGCCGAGGTTCGGCATGTCCTTGGACTGCGCGTAGTTCATCTGGACGTCGCCGTTGGCGGCGAGCAGCTCGCCCTTGTCGACCTTGGGCGCGAGCTTGCCGGTGGAGGCGGACGGGCCGACGTTGTTGGTCTGCAGCTTCTTCAGGTACTCCATCGCCGGCTTCTTGCCGCCGAAGTCGTGCATCGCCTTGATGAGCACGGCGGTGCCGTCGCCCGCGACGCCGGGCGTGGAGTACTGCACCTTGTTCTTGTACGAGCTGTCGGTGAGGTCCTCCCAGGTCCTGGGCGCCTTGCCCCCGCCCAGCTCCTTCTTGTTGTAGATGAACCCGAAGTAGTTGTTGACGACGGTGGTCCACTTGCCGTCGGCGTCCTTGCCGGACCCGTCGACCTGCTCCGACCCCTTCGGCTCGTACGCCTGCAACAACCCCCGCTCGTCGGCCTGCTGGATGAACGGCGGCAGGGTGACGAGGACGTCGGCCTGCGTGTTGGACTTCTCGCGGACGGCGCGCTGCACCATCTCGCCGGAGCCGCCCTCCACGTAGTTGACCTTGATGCCGGTCTTCTTCTCGAAGTCCTTGAAGACCCGGTCGTACCAGCCGTCGCCGTTCTCGCCCTTGAGGCCGTCGGCGCTGTAGACGGTGACGACCTTGTCGTCGGACGCGGCGGAGCTGCCGCCGCACGCGGTGAGGGAACCTGCGAGGACGAGGGCGCCGGTGACGGCGGCGAGCGTTCTGAGCTGCGTAACGCGGGACATGACGTGGGGTGCTCCTTGAGGAAGGGGTGTCAGCGGTAGGAGGCGCGGGTGCGGACGCGCGAGACGGCGAGCAGCACGAGGAGCGTCGTCGCCATCAGGACCACGGCGACGGCGGCGCCGGTGAACGTGGAGCCGCGGTCGGTGGCCGCGTAGATCCGCACGGGAAGCGGCATCCAGTCCGGCGGGTAGAGCATCATCGTGGCGCTCAACTCGCCCATGGACAGGGCGAAGCAGAGGCCGGCCGCCGCGTTCAGGGACGGCAGCAGGAGGGGCAGTCTCACCTTCCACAGGACGTACGAGGGCCGGGCGCCGAGCGACGCGGCGGCCTGCTCGTACGCCGGGTCGAGGCGCGCGATCGCGGCCGAGACCGACTGGTGGGCGAAGGCCGTGACGAGGAGGGTGTGGGCGAGGATCACGATCCACCGCGTGCCGTTGAGGATCATCGGCGGCTTGGAGAACGCGACGAGGACGGCGAGCCCGACGACCACGGACGGCACGGCGACGGGCAGCACGAACAGGGCGTCCATGAGTCTCTTGCCGCCCCGTTTCAGGGAGGCGGCGGCGAGCGCGGCCCAGGTTCCCACGGCGAGCGCGAGCAGACTGGCGGCGACGGCGGTGACCAGGCTGGTGGTCAGTGCCTGCAACGACTCGCCATGCGTCGCCGACGCGTAGTGCTCGCCGGTGAACCCGGACGGGAAGGCGCCGGACCAGTGCTCGGAGAACGACGCCATGAGGATCACGAGCAGCGGCAGCGCGAACAGCGGCAGGAAGAGCACGAAGAACAGGGCCCAGGTGGCCCACTTCCCCTTGCGGCTATGCACCAACACGACGGCTCACCACCCGGTAGAGGCCGTAGAGGCCCACGGAGATCGCGATGTTGACGACGGCGACGACACAGGCCGCCGGATAGTCGGACTCGAGAATGGCCTTGCTGTAGACGAGCATCGGCAGGGTCGTGACCCCCTTGGCCCCCGTGAAGAGGACGATCCCGAACTCGTTCAGGCACATGACGAGGACGAGGCTGCCGCCGGCGGCTAGCGCGGGCAGCGCCTCGGGCAGGATGACGCGGCGCACGATGCGGGCGGGCCGGGCGCCGAGGCTCGACGCGACCTCGATCTGCGCGGTGTCGATCTGCGAGAACGCGGCGAGCAGGGGCCGCATCACGAAGGGCGTGAAGTACGTGATCTCCGCGAGCAGCACGCCCCACGGCGTCGTCAGGAACTGGAACGGCCCCTCGGCGGCGCCGGTCGCGTCCGTCCACACACCGTTGGCCATGCCCTTCGTCCCGTAGAGGAAGAGGAGGGCGAGCGTGATCAGAAAGGACGGAAAGGCCAGAAAGACGTCGATGAACTTGGCGACGGCCCTACCGCCCGGGAACGGCACGAAGGCGATGACCAGCGCGAGCACGAACCCGAGCACGAGACACCCGACGGTGGCCCCCACGGCCAGCCACACGGTGTTCCCGAGCGCCTCCCGGAACGCCTCGGACCCGAAGACATCGGAGTAGGGCTCCAGCGAGGTCCCCCCGGCGTCGGGCCGCACGGACTGCTGCACGACGAGGAAGAGCGGGTAGAGGAAGAAGACCCCGAGGAGGGCGACGGGAGGAAGGGCCCACACGAACGCGGGCAGCCGCAGGCGTTCAGGTGGACTGGCCATCGGTCACCCCTCCGGCCAGGAGCACCGCGTCTTCGGGGGCGAAGTGCAACGTGACCACGTCACCGACGGCGGGCGGATCGCGGAGTTCCCGTAGGTCCGCCTTGATCCGCTCCCCGGCCGCGACCTCGACGTACACCCGATGCGTAGCCCCCCGCCACTGCACCTCGGCGACCCGCCCGGTAAGGGCATTGGGACCCTCCCCCAGGCCGACCAGATGAGGCCGTACGCACAGCGTGGCCGTCACCCCGGCGGCCACGCCCCCCGTGTCGACCTTCAGCTCGGCGTCGCCGAGGAACACCCCGTCCGCCCCCACCGTCACCGCGAGGAGATTCGCGTTGCCGACGAACGACGCCGTGAACTCCGTACGCGGCGCCCGGTACAGCTCCTGCGGCGTCCCGCAGTCCTGGAGCCGCGCCCGGTCCATGACGGCGATGCGGTCGGCGAGGGTGAGCGCCTCGACCTGGTCGTGCGTGACGTACAGGATCGAGACGTCCGGCAATTCACGATGCAGGCGCGCGAGCTCGCCCAGCATCCCCGACCGCAGCTGCGCGTCGAGCGCGGACAGCGGCTCGTCGAGCAGGAGCACGTCGGGCCGGATGGCGAGCGCCCGCGCGATGGCGACGCGCTGCTGCTGCCCGCCGGAGAGCTCGCGCGGGTACCGCCGGGCGTACGAGCCCATGCCGACCATGTCGAGCGCTTCGGCGACCCGTACTCCGATGTCCCCCTTGGCCACCTTCCGCGCCTTCAGCCCGAAGGCCACGTTGTCCGAGACCCGCATGTGCGGGAAGAGCGCGTACTGCTGCACGACCATCCCGATGCCCCGCTGGTGCGGCGGCAGGTCCGTGACGTCGCGCTCCCCGAGGAACACCCGCCCGGACACGGGCCGCACGAACCCCGCGACGGCCCGCAGCGCCGTGGTCTTGCCGGAGCCCGAGGGCCCCAGCAGCGCCATGACCTCGCCGGGCGCCACGGTCAGGTCGAGGGAGTCGAGGACGGTGTTCCCGTCGTACGCGACGGAGACCCGGTCGAAGCGGATGCCGCTGCCCATCAGCCGACGCCCCGGAGCAGGGCGGGCAGTTCGGCGACGGAGCCGAGCACGTGGGTGGCGCCGGCCTCGCGCAGCGCGGCGTCGCCGTGCGCGCCCGTCAGCACCCCGGCGACGACCGACGCGCCCGCGCGTACGCCGCTGAGCATGTCGTAGGCCGTGTCGCCCGCGACGGCGACGTCCCGCACGCCGTCCACGGCGCCGGTCCGCAGGAAGGCGGCGAGCACCATGTCCGGGTAGGGGCGGCCGCGGCCGCCCGCGTCGGCGGGGCACAGGGTGAGGCCGACCAGGCCCCGCCACCCGAGCGCGTCGAGGATGGCGTCCTGGGTGACGCGGGCGAACCCCGTGGTGAGGACGACGGTGCGGCCGTCGTCCGCGAGCTCCTCGATGGCCTCGCGCGCCCCGGGGACGGGTGCGATGCGACCGCCGTCGACAAGCGTCCCGTACGCCTTCTCGAAGGCGGTGTTCGCCTGCTGGGCGAGCTTCTCCTCGCCGAACAGGTGCCGGAAGACGGAGATCTTGGACTCGCCCATGGTGGCGCGGACGTACTCCAGTTTCGCGGCGTGGTCGGCCGAGTCGGGCTCGACGCCGAGTTCGCGCGCGGCGGCGGCGAAGGCCTGCTCGACGAGGCCGCCGTCGGCGACGGTGGTGCCGGCCATGTCGAGCACGACGAGCCCGATACGGCTCTCGTCCACGGCGGTTCCCCGCATGTCTGTCGTCAACTCCCTCACCATCCCAGCTCGTCGGCGGTCTTCTCGGCGATGGCGGGCGAGCAGGTCATGCCGCGCCCGCCCGGCCCGGTGACCAGCCACACGCCGTCGCGCACCTGCTGCCGGTGCACGACACGGCTCGTGTCGACGCACTGCGCGTACACCCCGGCCCAGCGCCGCCTGATCTTCGGCAGCGGGCGGCCGAGGAAGCCCTCGACGACCTCGGTGAGGTGGTCGTAAGGGTCCTCGACGGTGTCGAAGGCGAAGGGGTGCTCGTACTCGTGGGTGTCGCCGATGGTCAGGCCGCCGTCCTCGCGCTGCACCATGAGCAGCTGCATCTTGTGCGCGGCGGCGGTCGGCGTCTGCGCCTGCCCGGCGTTGAGCGCGTCGAGAGCGTCGGACTTGTACGCCGGGTAGTAGCGGAAGCTGTCCGCGTCGGCGACGGAGGTGGTGAGCGGTTCACCGAGGGGTTCGGTCTGCATCATCTGCAGCCGTACGCGGCGCACGGGCAGGTCGGGACCCGCGAGCTCGCGGACGAGTCCGCCGAGCCAGGCGCCGGTGGCGAGGACGACGACGTCGCCGGTGTGCACGTCGCCGTGGTCGTCGCGCACGGCGTGCTCGCCGACGACGTCGCGGACCTCGCGGCCGGGCAGGAAGGTGTAGCGGGGCGAGGCCGACAGCGCCTCGCGCAGCCGCAGTTGGGCGGTGCGAGGTTCGACGGCGGCGTCCCGCTCGCACCGGAGCGCGCCGCTGAACTCGCCGCGCAGGGCCGGGTTGAGGGCCCGTGCCTCGTCGGCGGTGAGCAGCTTGTATCCGCGGGCGGCGGCGTCCGGGCGGGCGAGGGCGGCCTCGGCGACGGCGTGCTCGCGGTCGTTGCGGACGAGGGTGAGGGAGCCGTTGGCCCGGAAGCCGAGGCCCGGGACGCGGGCACCGATCTCCTCCCACAGCTCGCGGGCGCGCAGGGCGGTGTCGAGCTCTTCGCCGCCCGCCCGGCCGCTCACCCATATCTGCCCGAAATTGCGCAGCGACGCGCCTCGGGCTTCGCTCTCGCGCTCGATCTGTACGACCTCGTGGCCGCGGTCCAGTGCGTGCCAGGCGTGCATGGTTCCCACCACGCCGGCTCCTACGACGATGACTCTCACGTCGGCAACGCTGCTGGGGAACGGTGACCCGGGCGGGGCGGACGGGCAACGGGATGGTGAACGGCCACCCAAACTTGGACTAGACCCGTTATGTTCTCGTGATCTGACTGAGCCGCCCAGGGGTGGCCGAGGGGTGGCCGTTTCAGCCGAGACGGGTGGTGAACGAGAACCGATCCCCGCGATAGAGGGTGCGTACGCGCTCGAGCGGTCGGCCCCCCGTGTCCCGCGACAGCCGGTGGATCAGCAGCATGGGCAGCGCGGGCGGAGTCCCGATGAGAAGGGCCTCGCGTGGGGTGGCGAGGACGGTCTCGATCCGCTCGTCGGCGTCGCCGAACGAGATGCCGAGGCGGTCGCGCAGGTACGCGTAGAAGGAGGAGTCGGGTTCGAAGTCGACGTCGAGGCGGGGCACGCGGGCGACGGAGACGTAGGTGCTCTCCAGGCCGACCCGCTCGTCGTCGGCGAGCAGGACGCGCTCCATGTGCCAGACGGGTTCGCCGGTTTCGGCGCCGATCTCGACGGCGAGGGGGCCGGGGCAGGGGAAGCGATCAAGGCTGATGAGATTACGCCCGGGCGTACGCCCCTGCCTGCGCACGCCTTCCGTGTAACTCGCGAGCGACAGCGGCTGCTCCAGCTTGGGACCCGCGACGACGGTGCCGCGCCCCTGCCTGCGGAGGCGCCCCTCCAGGAGCAGTTCGCGCAACGCCTGCCGCACGGTTTCCCGCGCCACCTCGTACCGCTCGGCGAGATCGCGCTCGGTGGGCAGCGGCTGCCCGTCCCCCAACTCGTCGATGAGCCCCGCGATCCTGGCCTTCACGGCGTAGTACTTCGGGATGCGCCCGTGCTCGGGGATCCCGGAGCGGACGGGCGCGCCAGGCGCCTGCGTGAGCAGGTGGGCGGGGGGTTCGGAGCTGAGGTTGTCCACCTGCGGATGTTCGCAGACGTACGTGAACGGGTGGGTGAACGCGGGGTGGCGGGGGGAGTTGGGGGGTCCCGTCCTGGGGGTCCCGAGGTCCCGTCCTGGGGGCGCCGAGGTCCCGCCCTGGGGGTGCCGAGGTCCCGCCCTGGGGGTCTGCCCCGGGGGTCTGCCCCGGGGGTGCCGCCTCAGCGCCTCCCGGCGCGCAGGCGGCGCGCTCCCACGGCGAGGGCGCCGAGGCCGAGGAGGGCGGCGCCGACGGTGATGCCGACGCCGAGCGGGGTACCGGCCCCCGTCTCGGCGAGCTCTTGGAGCCGCCCGGCGGAGGGCGCCGTCGCCGAGGGGACGACGGTGCCTTCGGGGACGATGTCGAAGGGGTAGTCGTTGGAGGCGCCGACCCAGTCGCCGTCGTCGTCCCTGCGCTGGACGACCGCGGCGGACGCCACGACGTGGTTGGGCTGGGCGCCGGGGGCGAAGGAGAGGCGGACCTTGACGGTGACGGTACGGCCGGGCCCGACGGTGAACCCGGGGGACCCGTCGTCGTCACCGAATACGCCGACGTTCTCCCCTTCCCCGGTCCTCTGAAACCGCACGTCCCGCTGCCGCGCCCCGTCACCGAACTCCACCTGGACGTGCCGCGCCTTCAACGCCCGCTCCTCGTCGACGAGGACGAGGACGGGGTGAATGTTCCCGCAGGTCCCGTCGGTCGAATTGGTGAGATCAAGCGTCCAGTCCTGCGGCTCCCCGCCGGCCTCATAGGCGCCGGGCCCCGGATGGATCCGGGTCACGAGAGGGAACTCGGCGGCGTCCGCGGAGGTGCAGGTGGGGTGGTCGGGGGCATGGGAGACGGCTGCCTGGCCGACCCCCTTGGCCCCGCCCTCACCGGCCGCGGCAGTGGGTGCGAGGGCGGCGGTCGCCGTGGCGGTGACGAGGAGGACGAGGGAACTGCGGAAGCGCATGCGGGACCTTTGAGGTGCGGGTGCCGACGAGCGGGGCGGGAGCAGGGGACCGGACCGGCACCGGGGCGGAGGCGGCATCGGGGCCATGGAGTGGCCCAGTTGTCGTGGGCTGAGACCCTGTCACGCGCCCCCGCCCGCACCGCCCCGCCACCGCCCGTTAGGCCCGATCGGCCCGCCGGAGTCCCCTCGATCAGGCGAGATTCCCCGGTCGGCCGGTTGCGCTCAGCTCCTGCCCCCGCGGCGTCCCGGAAAGGCCACGTCCGCGCGGCCGAAGACGGGCGCGAGAACGAGTTGCGCCGCGCCTTCCGCGACGGCCCGCTGCCCTCCGGGCGCCAGACTCACGGGCACGGACAGGGGAGCCGTGACCGGATCCGGATCCGGGACCGAGGGCGAGCCCGAGCCCGGAGCCGAACCCCAGGGCGAACCCGGAGCCGAGCCCGAAGTAGAACCCGGTGCCGAACCCGAACCCGAGCTCGAACCCAACGCCGAGCCCGAGGCCGAACCCGAGGTCGAACCCGGAGCCGAGTCCCAGGCCGAACCCGAGGGCGAGCCCAAGGCCGAACCCGTAGCCGAACCCGGGGTCGAATCCAACGCCGAGCCCGAGCCCGAGCCCCGGGACGAACCCGGAGCCAAACCCCAGGGCGAACCCGGAGCCGAGCCCGGGGTCGAACCCAACGCCGGGCCCGGAGCCGACCGCCCTCCGCCCCCGCGCCGAACCCGCTCAGCAACGACCTCCCCCACTCCCCGTACAAACAGATCCCCCGCCGCGAACACCGTCCGCCCCCCGAGCAGCACGCGGTCGATGTCCAGGAGGCCCACCAGGTTTCCCGCGGCTGTGCCGAGCACCCGTGCCGCCTCCTCGAATTCGCCCCGCGCGACCGCCGCGAGGCAGAGCGCCTCCACGCACCCCCGGTCCCCGCACTCGCACCGCGGCCCGTCCAGCTGGAGCACCTGGTGGCCGAACTCCCCCGCCCCCGTGCGCGCCCCTCGGTGGACGGCGCCGTCGAGTACGAGGCCGGCGCCGAGCCCCGTACCCAGGTGGACGTACGCGAAGGAGTCGGCCGCGCCCGCCAGCGCGAGGCCGAGCGCCGCGGCGTTCGTGTCCTTGTCGACGGTGACCGGCAGCCCGAGCCGTTCCTCGAACGCGTCCCGCAAGGGGAACCCGTCCCACTCCGGGAACCCGGTGACCCGGTGCAGGACCCCCGCCGCGTGGTCGAGCGGCCCGGGCAGCGCGACCCCGACCCCGGAGACCACCGCCCCCACACCTCCCCGACCTCCCCCGTCACCATGTCCCGCCGCGTCGAGCAGGTCCCGTACCTCTCCCGCCGCCGCCTCCACCACCGCCCGCGCCCCCGCGCCGAAGGCGAGCGGGGCGCGGCGTTCGGCGACGACCGTGCCGGTCAGGTCGACGAGGACGGCCGTCAGCTCGTCCCGGTCCAGGTGGAGGCCGACGGCGTGCCCCGCGCCGGGCACGAGGCGCAGGACGGTGCGCGGCTTGCCGCCCGTCGAGGCGCGGCGGCCCGCCTCCGCCGCAAGGCCCTCCGCCCGCAGCCGCGCCGTGATCTTGCTGACCGCCTGCGGCGTGAGCCCCGTGCGCTCGGCGAGCTCAAGGCGGCTGATGCCCGTCTCGCCCGCGGCACGCAGCAGATCGAGCACGAGCGCCGCGTTGTGCCCGCGCAGCGCCGGCAGGTTCACGCCTGAGTTTTCCCTGTGCACGTACGACTTCACGCCCCCATTGTCCCGCCCGCTTGCACTTTGGCAACACCGTTGCTTAAGTGGATGGCATGACTGGTACAGGCTCCACGCGCCCCACGCAGGGGTCCACGCGCCCCACGCCGGGCTCCCCGCATCCTTCCCCGGGCTCCCCGCTCCGCGTCGGCCTCATCGGATACGGCCTCGCGGGCTCCGTCTTCCACGCCCCGCTGATCGCCGCCACCGAGGGCCTCGTCCTCGACACGGTCGTGACGTCGAACCCCGAGCGACAGGCACAGGCCCGCGCCGAGTTCGGCGACGACCTGCGCTGCGCGGCCTCCGCCGACGAGCTGTGGGACCGTGCGGACGAGCTCGACCTGATCGTCATCGCCGCCCCGAACAAGACCCACGTCTCGCTCGCGACCGCCGCCCTCAAGGCGGGCCTGCCGGCCGTCGTGGACAAGCCGATCGCCGGCACGGCCGCCGAGGCACGCGAGCTCGCGGCCCTCGCCGACGAGCGCGGACTGCTCCTGTCCGTCTTCCAGAACCGCCGCTGGGACAACGACTTCCGTACGCTGCGCAAGCTCCTCGACGACGGCGAGCTCGGCGACGTATGGCGCTTCGAGTCCCGCTTCGAACGGTGGCGCCCGCGCCCGAAGGGCGGCTGGCGCGAGTCCGGCGACCCGCAGGAGATCGGCGGCCTCCTCTACGACCTGGGCAGCCACGTCGTCGACCAGGCCCTCGTCCTGTTCGGCCCCGCGGTGAGCGTGTACGCGGAGTCGGACGTCCGCCGTCCGGGCGCGGAGGCCGACGACGACACGTTCATCGCGGTCACGCACGCGAACGGCGTCCGCTCGCACCTGTACGTCAGCGCGACGACCGCCCAGCTCGGCCCGCGCTTCCGCGTCCTCGGCTCCGAGGCGGGCTACGTGAAGTACGGCCTCGACCCGCAGGAGGCCGCCCTCCGCGACGGCAAGCGCCCGGCGACCGACACCCCCTGGGGCGTGGAGCCCGAGTCGATGTGGGGCCGGGTCGGCTCCGGCGAGTCCCCGCTGACCGGCGGCGGCCGCCCCGCCCCGACCCTGCCGGGCGACTACCCCGCGTACTACGCGGCGGTGGCCGCGGCCCTGCGCGGCGAGGGCGAGAACCCCGTCTCCGCGCACGAGGCGGCGGCGGCCCTGGACGTCCTGGAGGCGGCCCGCCGCTCGGCCCGCGACGGTGTGGCGGTGACGCTGTGACCCCCGCTCCCCCCGGCGCCCCCTCCATCGACGAGCTGGAGGCCCAGGAACGCCGCCTGGTCCTGCCCCACTTCACGTACGACGACGCGTGGGCCCTCGGCACGCTCCTCGTGGACCTCGCCCGCGAGCGCGACGCCCCCGTCGCCATCGACATCCACCGCGGCGGCCAGCAGCTCTTCCACGCGGCGCTCCCCGGCTCGACCCCGGACAACGACGCCTGGATCACCCGCAAACGCCGTGTCGTCGAACGCTACGGCTGCTCCTCCCTCCTGGTCGGCTCCCGCTTCCGCGCCAAGGGCACGACCTTCGAGGACGCCTCCCGCCTCGACCTCGACGCGTACGCGGCCCACGGCGGCGCGTTCCCGATCGCGGTCGAGGGCGCGGGGGTGATCGGCACGGTGGTGGTGTCGGGCCTGCCGCAGGTGAAGGACCATGCGCTGGTGGTGGAGGCGCTGGAACGGCACCTCAAGGCGTAGGCCGTACCCGATTCGAGCACCTGCACCCCCCGTCCGCGCAGCCGAACGACGGCTGTTCAGCCGAACGTGTGGCGCGGCCCCCCGCCTGTCCGTGGGGCCGCGTGCGGCCCCTTAGTCTCCCTCCCATGCAGCTGCCCGCATTCGTGGACCTACGCCCCATCGGCCGCTGCAATCTCAGCTGCCCCTTCTGTTTCGGACCGCGTCACGAGGTCCCTTCCATGTCATGGGACACAGCTCGGAACGTGGTCGACGTCCTGCGGGACGGCGGGGTGCAGGGTGTCGTCATCTCCGGTGGTGAACCGACTCTGCTCGCCTACCTCCCCGACCTCGTGGGGGCGCTGCGCAAGCCCTTCGACGACGGGCGGCCCGCCCCCCGCGTCGTCCTCAGCACCAACGGCCTCGCACCCCAGAAGGCCATGAACCGCGTCCTGCCGCACCTCTCCTGGATCGCCCTGCCCCTGGAGTCCGCGGACCGGAAGGAGCACGGGGTGCTGCGCACCGGCAGCCCCGCGCCGCACCGCGACCGGGTGCTGCGCCTGCTCGGTGAGGTGCGCAAGAACCACGAGCACGTCCGGGTGAAGCTGGGCACCGTGGTGACCCGCCTCAACGTCTCGGGCGCCCCGCGGGTCCTGGACCTGATCGAGGACGCGTCCCTGCCGGACGTCTGGAAGGTCTACCAGATGTCCGAGACCAACTACGGCGCGGACAACCGGGACTGGCTCGCCCTGGGTGACGACGAGTTCGAGGACGTCGTGGGCGAGTGCGAGGAAGCCGCACGGCGGCGCGGCGTGCCGCTGCGGGTGTACAGGAACTCCACCCGTACCGGCAGCTACTTCTTCATCGACCCGGACTGCGGGATCGTCGTCGTCGACGAGGGTGAGGAACGCAGAATCGGGAACCTCTTCGAAAAGCTGGCGGACGACACGCTCCGGCCCGCCCAACTGCTCACTCCCGCCAGGAACGTCGAGAACTTCGCCGGCACCTATCCGGACCAGTGAGGAGTTCCCGATGACGGCGCATGTACGTGTAGGGGTGCAGGCCATCGTCCGGCGCGACGGTGAGGGCCGGGCAAGCGCTGCCGGTGACATCCTGCTCGGTCTGCGGACCAACTGCTTCGGCGCGGGCTCCTGGGGCCTACCCGGCGGCCACCTCGAACTGGGCGAGACGCTGCAGGAGGCCGCCCGCAGGGAGCTGGCCGAGGAGACCGGTATCCACGCCCTGGACCTGCGCGTCGCCTGTGTCACCGACCCCGACCCCGCGGCCAACCACCACATGCAGGTCGGCGTCGAGGTCCTCGACTACGCGGGCGCCGTCAGCGTGCGCGAACCGGACCGCTGCCTGCGCTGGCAGTTCTGGCCCCTGGACCGGCTGCCTGAGCCCCTCTTCGTCGGCTCGCGGAGCGTCCTCTCCGTCCTCACTCCGTGCTCTTGCACCACCGGTCGTCGGACTGCGTCGTCATCAGCGCGCGCAGCCGTTCCATGTGCTTCTCCTCGTGCATGCCGAACTGCTCCCAGGTGCTGGTCAGTTCCCACTGTGTGCGGAACGCCGCCAGACTGTCCTCGTAATACTTGCTGTCCTTGAGGAACTGGTGCTCGAACACGCTCAGGCCCCTGCGGGTGCGCTGAAGCGGATTCATGGTGATGTACGGCTCGAAGAAACCGGCTTCCGAGGTGAGCAGCGTGGAACCCGAGATGTCGGTGGGGGTCAGCTTCAGTTCGATGTGGTCGGGGAATCGGCTGCGCAGATCCTTGTACGACTCGATCACCGGCAGGAACGTTTCCTGGTAATACGTACTCGCCCGCACCCGGTCCACGATGTTCTGGTGGCTCACCGGTTCCGAGTCCGCGCCGTGCTGCATGAAGATCGCGAGATTGTTCCAAGGGCTGCTCAGAATCACGTGGAAGTAAGTGCCGCGCTCCAGGGCGCGGTGGATCTGCCAGTAGAAAATGTCCAGGTCGGCCAGGAAATAAGAGGCGCCCGCGTGCGCCGTCAGGCGGATCACGTTCCGCTCCGCGTCGATCGCTTTCTTCTTGGCGGTGTTGCGGAGGTCGTTCTCCTGCGGCGTGTAGGTCCGGTCGATGCGGTACGGGAGGTCGTCCGCCTGCACCGTCGCGGCCCGCAGATGCGCAAGCGCCTCACGTATCGCGAGGGTCTGCGCATGCTCCCTGCCGAGGGACTCCACGGCCATCTCCTCGGCCGATTCGAGCAGCGACACCGCCCGCTGCCTGCGCGACAGGCTCCCCGAACCGCCGCCCGCCGCCTCGAACTCCGCGACCGCAAGCGCCGCCTGGGCCACGATCGTCTCGCGGTGGGTCGCCCCGAGGAACGCCGACGCGTTCAGCCGTACGATCTCCAGCTCGCCCAGCTGCCGCTCGCTGAGCTCCACGTCGTGAGCGGCCGCGGCCGCCTCGAACTTCGCCGTGGCAAGGGCGCGCCGCGCGGCGATGGCCGCCGGATGGTCGCCGCCCTTGAGCGCGATGGAGTACTCCGCGGACCGGTCGAACCTCCGCAGGGTGTCGCCGATGCGGTCCAGATCGCGGTGGTCCGCGCCTCGGGCGAGCTCGAGTTGCACCCATTCCGCCGTGAGACGTGCGTCGGGGTCGTCGCCCGGCCGCGTGTCCATCTCCTCCAGAGCCTTGCCGGCCCAGAACCCGGCGTCTCCGAGGTCGCCCCTGCGCAGGCTGACGGCCCCCAGGTTGGCGAGGATCCGGCCCCGCTCGGGGACGTGGCTGCCGCGTTCGGCCCTGCTCAGCGCGCGGCACAGGACGAGCCGCGACCGTTCGAGATCGCCGTGCTCGGCGAGCAGGGCCCCCAACTCGTTCCAGACGGACGCCGCGTACACCTCGCGGTCCGCCTCCACGACCTCCATGTGCCGCAGTGTCATGTCGGCCACGGAAAGGGACAGGGTCTTCATGCCGAGGGCGCTGAGGAGTTTGGCGAGGTGGATGAGCTGTCCCGCGCGTAACTGCTGGTACTTGTCGGTGGGGTCGGGCCTGCGGACGTGCTTCACGTAGGCCGCGAGGCGGCTCCTGTCCCGGGGGCGTGGCCCCGGGGGCGTCGCGTGCATCTCCTCGAGAAGCATCTCTTCGGCGACGGCTATGGCGTCGTCCAGGTACTGCGTCGTCGTCATGATCCCTCCCGGGAGGTCGCCGGCCCACTGCCGGTGTGCTGGGTCAGCGGCGTATCCAGTGCACTGCCACCACGGAGTCGTGCCCCGCCTTCTTCAGGGCCTCGGCCACGGCGGCGTTGATCCGCAGTTTCTGTTCCGTCTCGGTCGCCTCCACCGCGTACGGCCGGACGGAGAGCGGCCACTGGTCCCGCGCCAGATCCTCGATCCGGAACCGGAAGCGGTCGAACTGCCTGACCGCCTCGCGGATCGTGGCGGCGAAGACCGTGTCCCCCGCCGTGCCCGCGTGCCGCTTGACGATGAGGCCCAGGACCGCCGTCGGGCGGTACGGGTCGCCGCGCTCCACCGGGCTGCCCGCGAACTTCGCGTAGTCGTCCATGCTCACGCGGCAGTTGAGTCGCAAGGCGCAGACGGTGACGCCCTTCCCCGGGTCTCCGTACGCGTACGACACGTCGGCCACGCTGCCGGTCAGCACGTCGTCCGTGTCGGGCGGCTGGTGCGTCGCCTTCCACTCCTCGTCCTGGCGCGCGTCGTCGAAGCAGACCCTGGGGAGCCGGACGTCCTCGCCCTCGGCGAAGGTGAGGTTCAGGAGCGCGAGGTCCGAGCGCCGGTCGTGGTCGTGCACCTTCCCCATGGCCTGCTTCCCGTCGGAGAGGCGGAGCATGACCAGGTCGAGGCCCTTGAGCTCGCGGTCCTTGAGGCAGTGCGCGGCGGTGAGGGCGAACTCCCGGGTGAGGCGGACTCCCGAGCCGCGTCGGCAGCTGTCGCCCTGTCCGAGACCTTCGTCCTGCCCGCAGTCGGCCCCTCGGCGGCATTCGGCACCCTGTCGGCAGCCGCTCCGGAAGATCTCGATGAAGTGTTCGTCGTACACCACGGGCCAGCCCCCCGTCCCGGACCCTGAGCGAACCCCCGATTTCGCCCGGAAGACGCCATGGTAACCAGAATTGGTTGCCGCGGAATGGGCCTGTGGCACATCTCAGGGAATATTCAGTCCGGGACGACCGGCCGCGCTCTGCGGATTCGAGAAAACCTCGAACGCTTCAACCACGTCAGCCACTTCCGCCTCATCGAGATCCTTTCGGGGTGAATCTCGGAACGCAGCAGATCGAGGAGACGGTGATCCGCTTTTCTTGATTTTTTCACGGCCTTTTTGAACTCGACCCAGTACGCGTCGTTGTCGCTGATCCGCGGGTTGTTGTCCTGCTGGGTGCACCACGACCCCCAGGCCAGTTTCCACCGCCGCCGGGCCGCGAAGGCGCGCTTGCAGGCGGTGAGGAGCGCGTCGCTGCCGTAGATCTCCAGGCGGGCGAGGAGCGGGGACATGTCGTCGGCGGGGACCGGCGCGCCGGGCGGGCGTTCGGGGAAGGCGCCGGTCCTGCGGACCGTCTCCCTGAGGTCCGCCATCCGCCTGACGGCGATCATGACTTCGTCGTAGACGGCCATACGCCGGTCCCACACGCGGTTCTCGTGCTCGCGTCTGGTCGTGGCCCGCTGGATGAGCCACGCGCTGGAGAACGTGGCCAGGGCGCCGAACGCCGTGCCGGTGAGCGCCGCTTCGGCCGGTGTCAGTCCCATGGCGTCATCATGACGCGACGGCGCGCCCGGCGCCCCCGGCTGAACGGGGAACACCGGGCGCTCGTTCGTTCAGGGAGGGCTACGCGTCCTTCAACTCCTGCCGCTGCCGCCCAAGCCCCTCGATCTCCAGCTCCACCACATCACCGGCCCGCAGATACGGCTTCGGCTCCGGCTGCCCCATCGCCACGCCCGCCGGCGTCCCCGTGTTGATCACGTCACCGGGGTACAGCGTCATGAACTGGCTCACGTAGCGCACCACTTCGGCGACCGGGAAGATCTGGTCGGCGGTCGTGCCGTTCTGCTTCAGCTCGCCGTTGACCCAGAGCTTGAGGGACAGGGCCTGCGGGTCGGCGATCTCGTCCGCCGTGACGAGCCAGGGGCCCAGCGGGTTGAACGTCTCGCAGTTCTTGCCCTTGTCCCAGGTGCCGCCCCGCTCGATCTGGAACTCCCGCTCGGACACGTCGTGCGCCACCGCGTACCCCGCGACGTGCGCGAGCGCCTCCTCGTCCGACTCCAGGTAGCGCGCCGTACGTCCGATGACCACGGCGAGCTCGACCTCCCAGTCCGTCTTCACGGAGCGGCGCGGCACCAGGACGGTGTCGTCGGGGCCGACGACCGTGTCCGCCGCCTTGAAGAAGACGACGGGCTCGGCGGGCGGCTCGGCGCCGGTCTCGCGGGCGTGGTCGTGGTAGTTCAGGCCGATGCAGACGACCTTGCCTATCCGCCCCACCGGCGGGCCTACGCGCAGCCCGTCCGCGTCGAGTACGGGCAGGTCACCGGCGTCGGCGGCGGCCCTGATCCGGTCCAGCGCGGCCGCGTCGGCGAGCACGCTGCCGTCGATGTCGGCGACCACCCCCGACAGGTCCCTGAGGGTTCCCTGGGCGTCGAGGAGCGCGGGGCGCTCCGCGCCTGACGTACCGACTCGCAGCAGCTTCATGGTCAGACTCCATTCCTTCGGTAGCCCGGCCGATGGGATGCGGCCATCGGAGGTTTGGTCGATCGTCCAAGGTCGCCGTCCGCTCCGCAATACCCCGTTCACGTACTGGACCGTTACCCAGCGGTAGCCAGGGCTCCCGCCGTGCCCGGCATGTCCCGGTACAGCACGGCTCGTTCGACCGCGCTCCACGTCGTACTGGTCACCACGTACAGCGCGGCGGCCAGCGGCACGACAGCGACCGTGAACAGAGTCATGAACGACATCAGCGGCATCACCTTCGTGATCGCGCCCATACCGGGCACCTGCTGGTCACCGCCCTGGGGCAGCGGGTTGGCCGCCATCTGCGACTTCGTGCGCCGGTAGTTGAACGTGGCGACGGCCGCGACCAGCAGGAACAGTCCTACGTAGACCAGCCCCTGCGCCCCGAACACTCCACCGTCGGCCAGCGCGTCCGTCCACCGGCCGCCGAGCGGGGCCGCGAAGAGCGTGTGGTCGAGGAGCGTGTTGGCCTCGCCGCCGATGCTGGAGCTGGAGAACAGGTGGTAGAGCAGGAAGAACGCCGGCAGCTGGAAGAGGCTGGGCAGGCACCCGGAGAGCGGCGACACCTGCTCCTTGCGGTGCAGTTCGAGGACGGCCTTCTGCAGCTTCTCGGGGTTCTTGGCGTGCTTCTTGCGCAACTCCGCGATCTGCGGGTTGAGCTTGGCGCGCGCCTTCTGGCCGCGGGCCGCGGCGCGCGAGAGCGGGTGGACGAGGAGCCGTACGCAGGCGGTGAACAGCACGATCGCGGCGGCGGTCGCCGAGGCATGGAAGAGCGGGTCGAGCAGGTCGGCGATGTGCGCGACCAACTCGGCGAACAGGGACATGAAAGCGGACATGGAGGAGCCCTCCGGGGGTCTCGTCGTGCCGGGAGAAGAGAGGGCGACGGTCAGCGAGGGCCGGCGTCGCGTCGGCATGACGGCCCGCGAGGGGGCGATCGAAGAGCTGGGAGTGTGCCCCTACGCGGCCGTCAGGACGGGACGGCCGGGTGCTCGGGGGCGCCTGCGGCCCCTGGCGTCGGGGTCGCGTTGAGGCAGGAAGGCGGTGCGCATCTCGCGGTCGCGGATGGCCGTGCGCACTCTGGTGCGGGGCACGGCGGGTGCGCAGCGCGCGGCGATCACGGAGCAAGCGGCGAGCGCGGAGCCCGCGGCGGCGGTCGCGGCGAGCGCGACGGCGGAGGCGAGGCTTCCGGTGTCGACGAGGACGACTTCGACGAGGAGGAGCAGGAGAAGCAGGGCCGGGCGTGCGGCCGCCTTCCCGCTACGGATCACGTCGCGCATGTCTGCCCCCCTCTCGCTCGCGGTGCTTCCGACTACTGTCGTGCCGCCTTCTGACTACTGTCGTACTGCCGTTATACAGGATCCACTTCGACCGGCTGAAGGAGCCTGCGGGGCCGGGCCAGCGCGCGGCTGACCGGATCCTTCGGGTCCGGATCGAGTCCTGGCCCTGGCACCATCTCGACGTCCCTGACGGGGACGAGGCCGCCGCAGGCCGGGCAGTCGCCCCCGGCGCCCAGCTCGGTGCCGCACGCCGCATGGCGGAAGTAGCGCGGCGGCTTCGTGCCGGTGATGTGGTCGCGCCCCCACACCCCGAGCGCGCGGAGCACCGGCCACAGGGCCTCGCCGCGCTCCGTCACCACGTACTCGTGCCGCCTCGGCGCCTCGGGGCACGTCCGTTTGTCGAGGACGCCCGCGGCGACGAGCGCCTGCAGGCGGGCGGCGAGGACGGCGCGCGGAATGCCGAGGTGGACGAGGAAGTCGTTGTACCGCCGCACTCCGTAGAGGGCGTCGCGGACGATGAGCAGCGTCCAGCGCTCGCCGACCACCTCCAGGGCGCGGGCCATCGAGCACTCCTGCGCGGCGTAGTCCTTGCCGAGAGCCATGACCCCACTCTAACCAGTTTCCTCGTACGAGGTTCAGTCATTGAACTCCGAATGCTACGGTCGTCGCACTCGCCGAGTTCAATGACTGAACCTCGAAGGGCTCCGCCATGTCCTCCCGCCTCGCCCGCGCCTCCACCGCCTCGGTACCGACCGCTCCGGCACCGGGCGCCCCCACTTCCCCGCCCGGTACCCCGCACGCCGGCACCCCGCACGCCCGCGCCACCCTCGCCGTCACCAGCGCCGCCACGGCCGTGACCCTCATGACGTACACGGCGCCGATGATCACGCTCCCCGACACGGCCGCCGCCCTGCACACCCCGCTCTCCGCCCAGGCCTGGCTGCTCAACGGCACACCGCTCGGTCTCGCCGCGGTGCTCCTCGTCGCGGGGAGCCTCGCCGACGACTACGGCCGGCGGCGCATCTTCCTCTCCGGCACGGTCGCACTCGGCATCACCGCCGTGCTCTCCGCACTCGCCGGCTCGACCTGGCTGTTCACGCTGGCCCGCCTGGCCCAGGGCGCGGCGAGCGCGGCCATCCTCGCGAGCAGCCTCGGCCTGCTCGTGCACGCGTTCCCCGCGGGCGCCGGGCGGATCAGGGCCACCGGCATCTGGGGCGCGTTCGTGAGCGGCGGCATCGCGGCGGGCCCGCCGGTCGCGGGGGCCCTGACGGGAGCGGGCCCGAACGGCTGGCGCTGGGCGTACGCCGCCCTGGGCGCCGCCGCCCTCGCGGTCGCCGCCCTCGCCCCGCGCGCGCTGACCGAGTCCCGCGCCGCACACCGCGGCCGCCCCGACCTGGCGGGCGCGGCCACCCTCGGCCTGGCCCTGACGGCGCTGGTGGCCGCGCTCACCCTCGGGCGGGACGGCTGGCTGCGCGCGCCCGTGGCGGCGCTCCTGGTCGCGGCCGCCGTGCTGCTCACCGCATTCGTGGCGGTGGAACACCGCGTCCGGGCCCCGATGCTCGACCTGACGCTGCTGCGCCGCCCGCTGTTCCTGGCCTCGACGACGGGCGCCCTGTTCACGGGGTTCTCCGTGATCGGCCTGTTCAGCTACCTGCCGACGCTGCTCCAGCACACACTGGGCCTCTCCGTCATGAGCACGGCCTGGCTGCTCGTGATCTGGTCGGGCACGTCCTTCGTGGCGGCGCTGCAGGCCAGGCGGCTCGCGGGCCGGGTCTCGGCCCGCCACCAACTGGCCGTCGGCTTCGCCCTGCACGCCGTCGCCACCGTGACGATGCTGGGCGCGGCGTCCTCGGGCTCCTGGACCCGGCTGCTGCCCGGCCTCCTGGTCTCCGGCGCGGGCAGCGGCCTCCTGAACGCGGCGCTCCCGCTGCTCTCGGTCGAGTCCGTGCCGGCCGAACGTGCCGCGATGGGCTCGGGCGCCAACAACACGGCGCGCTACGTTGGTTCGGCCGCGGGCGTCGCCCTGATGATCGCGGTGTCGACCTCGACGGACGACCTCGCGCACGGCGCGAACCTCGCGACGACGGTCTCGGCCGGCCTCGCCGTGCTCGCGGCGGTCACCGTGCTCCTGCTGCGGGAGCGGCACCGGGACTGACCTCGTCCTCCGAGTCCCCCGCCGGATCACTCGCGAGGACGTCCTCGTCCGGCCGCCCGTCCTCCCGGTCGGCGGGCCCGGCGTACGACACCACGAGCGCGACCACGAGATTCACGGCGAGCGCGACGATTCCCGCGTTGACCCCGAAGACGGGATCGTTGTCGCTGAAGACGAGCGAGCACACGATCCCGACACCCACCACGAGCCCGCTCAACGCACCCACCAGGCTCAACTTCCGCCACACAAGCCCCAGAAGCAGCATGGGTACGAGCTGCGCCATCCCTTCGTACGAGATGAGCGAGAGCCGTACGAGCGTGTTGGGCGCCCCGTACGTCATGGCGAGCGCGAGGGCTCCCGCGACGACGACCACTGCCTGCGAGGCGAGCTTCTGCCGCTGCGGGCTGCGCCACCGGGGCAGCAGCGACAGCACGCTGCTGCCCCACATCGTCCCGATGACCAGCATGAACACGGCCATGGGCACGATGGAGGAGAGCGCGGCGGCGACCCCGATGACGCCGACGGCCCACGCGGGCAGCGAGTCGACGACGAGCTTGAAGAGCGCGAGGTTGGACTCGGCGCCGACGAGCCCCGGCACGACGAAGAGCGCGGCCATGCCGAGCAGCATGGGCACGAAGAGCAGCACGTTGTAGGCGGGCAGCCAGATGGCGTTGCGCCGCAGCCCGTCCGCGCTGCGCGCGCCCAGGTACCCGGCCACAGTGGTCGGGAAAATAACGACAGTGAGCGCGTTGAGCAGCGAGGTCGTCGCGAACCAGGCCTCCCCGTAAGGGCTCCCACCGCTCCCCGGCAACGTCAGCCAGGCACTCTTCTCCTCGACGATCCGGTCGAGGAAGGGCCCGTACCCGTCGAAGTAGTGCTGAGGCACATAGACGGCGAGGAAGGCGAGCGTGCCCACGACGAGCACATCCTTGAGGACGGACACCCACGCGCTGCCCCGCAGCCCACTCACGACGACGAACCCGGTGGTGACCGCGAACCCGATGAAGTAGGCCCAGTTGAGACTGATGGCGCCGTACGAGATCGTCGACACGACGACGCCCATGCCGGTGATCTGCAACTGGATGTACGGCAGCAGGAACACGGTGACGAGCAGCGCGACACCGGCACCGAGCCACGGCCGCCCGTACCGGTGGGCGACCATGTCGGAGATGCTGACGAGCCCGTGCCGGCGGGCGTAGGCCCAGAGCATGGGCCCGACGACGTATCCGACGGCGTACCCGCAGGACATGTAGGCGACGACGTACAACACGGGAGCCCCGTAGTTGTACCCCCACCCGGCGGCCCCCAGATAGCTGAAGCTGGTGTATCCCTCCCCCGCCATCAGCACCCAGATGAAGACGGCCCCGAGGCTGCGCCCGCCCACGGACCACTCGGCGATCCCGCCCTGCTTGCCGCGCCCGCGGACGGCGGCGAGACCGAGGGCGACGGTGCCGGCCATGAAGACGGCGAAGACGGTGGTGGCGATGGCTCCGTCACTCATGACGCACGCTCCTGCCGCTTCTTCCGGCGGTCCCCTCTGTAAGCCATCCACACGCAGAGCGGTGTGAGCACGGTCGCGCACAGCAACCAGAAGAAGAGAAAGGGCAGCCCGAGGACGACGGGCCGTACGCGGTCGGCGAACGGCAGCACGCCGAGGTACAGCACGAAGGGGCCGAGCAGCCAGAGGAGATGGGGACGTCGAGCGATCACGGCCCGACCCTAGTCTCTGCCTCCGGCCTTCCCGGCCAGGCCCGCACTACCTGGGCCGCATGGCCCGGAGCTTCCCCCAGACAACGAGCCGGTACTTGGAGGTGTACTCGGGGGTACAGGTGGTGAGCGTGATGTAGTACCCGGCCCGGCTGTACCCGTACGCCTTCCGCACGTCGCTGCGCGGCACGTCACGTATGACGCCCCCGTCATGGGCGGAGGTCCGCGCCAACGCCTTGTCGACGACGTACGTGTACACGGCCTCCCTGGTCTCCACGCGCACCTCGTCCCCGTTCCGCAGCCGGTTGATGTGCCGGAAGGGCTCGCCGTGGGTGTTGCGGTGCCCGGCGAGCGCGAAGTTGCCGCCCTGGCCGGGCTGGGCGGTACGCGGGTAATGCCCGACGTACCCCTTGTCGAGCACGCCCCCTTTGCTGACCCCTTCGGCGACGGGAACGCGTACGCCGATACGCGGGATGCGGAGGACGGCGTAGGCCTGGTCCCAGCGGGGTGGGGTGGGGCGGGCGGCATGCGGCGCACCCCCGGCGGCGACGCCCGCATCACGCGCGGGCCCCCGCCCGCCGGAGGAATCCCCCTCCCCCGGAAGACCCTCCGACGGGCCCCCTACCCGGGCCCGGTCACCCCCGGAACCCTCCCCGTCCGACCGCCCCCACTCCTCCTCAAGGGCCTCGACCTTGCGCTCGGCGGCGGCGCGGGCCTGCCGGTTGGTCCACCACAGCTGGTGAGCGACGAGAAGAAGCAGGACGACCCCGAGGGTGACGGCGACCTCGGCGACGTTCCACACCAGGCACGCGGCGAGGGACCGGCGGCCCGGCGCTCGCCCCTGCTGAACGACAGGTACCCGTACGCGCACGACGCCTCCTCGCCCCGACGAGGCCGGAATCCCGCCCCGGCCGCCGGGAGGATAGGCGCCGCACCCACAACAATCCATGCCCAGGAATCCAAGGCCGCCACGGCCGACCAGGGCGGGAACCGTACCGACCCTCCTGCACAGGCCCCACTCGGCAGTACCGTGTCCCGTATGCGCCCCGAGAAGCCTGCTGCTGCCGCTGACGTCGACGTCGACCACATCGCCGAAGCCGCGCGCCTGGAACGCACGGCCGACCTGTACCCGGAGGACGCCGAACAGCTCCTCCTCCAGGCCGCGGCCCACCTCGAACTGGCCGGCGCCCGAGACCGCGCGACGAGTCTCTACGACAGCCTCCTCGCCCCCTCGGCCCCACACCCGCCCTCCTCCCCGCTCCTGATCCGCGCCCTGAAGGCGTCGAACCTGTGGGAGTACGGGCACGAGGCGGAGGCGAGGGCGATCATCGACGGAATCCGCGCGGCCGCGCCGCGGGACCCCGCGCCGTGGGTGATCGTGGCGGAGTCCCTCGAATCCCACGACGAGCTGGAACAGGCGCACGCGACCTTCACGGAGGCGGCGACGCTTCTGATCCCCGCCGCGGCGGAGCCCCCCTACTCGACGCACCCGATCCTCTTCGGCCGCCACCGGGTACGGCGCCTCCTGGGCGCGGACCACGACGACTGGGACGCGCTGGCAGACCAGGTCTCCTCGTCCCCGGTCCCGCTGGACGAACTGCACGACCCGAAGCGGGTGTGGTCGCTGGGCTCGGAGAACCCCGCGGAACTGCGGGCCGAAATCGCCCGCATCCAGGCGGAGTTGGGCTCGTACAGGCAGGCCCTGTCCCGCCCCTTCCCGGTGGCGGTCCTCCACTGGCCCGCCCCGGAGCTGACGGAACTCCTGACGGCGTACCCGTCCCTGGCCTCGGAGTACCCGTCCCACGAGGCACACCTGTCGACCATAGAGTCCTCACTGAGGGAACTCGCGGCCTCCGGCACGCCAAACTTGGGCATCGTCACGGGCACGGTCCCGTCCTACGAGGCGTTCGCGGCGTCGGAGGCGTCCTCCCCGGAGGACCCGTCACTCCTCCCCCAGTACGCGACGACGCTGGCAGCGCGGGGGCGGGCGGCGGCTTGGCCGCCGGAGGAGGGGGCCGGGTGTTGGTGTGGGTCGGGACAGACCTACTCATCGTGCCACGGGGACTAGAACATCTCACGAATGAACTGACCATCTTCCCGATAGGCCAGCGAGATCCGCACTGAGGCGAGGAGATCCCTGAGGTCGCTACTAGGGGCCTCAGGGAGCAGGACAGCCAGCTTCGCGTCGCTCTCCTCTATGTGTCGGCGATAGTCGAGCAACTGACCAATTGCTTCTCTTATTGCCTTGCGCGTCGACGAACCCTTTGCCTCGTACAGGACGTTTTCAGTACTGTCGTAGAGATCTGTCCAGAAGGTCGCGGAGTACCCCTCAATGCGTATTCGGTGCCGGAAAACGCTGTGGTCCTGAGCGATGAGGAAGGACTCGTACGCCGTACGCAGGGCAGATTCTCGACGCACAGCCACTCCGGCCGGGGAGGCTGCGCGCCCACCCTCCGCACTCTCATGCCTCTCCGTCGCCGCGAGGGAGCTCTCCGTCTGTGAGGCGACGAAGCGGCGCACGTCCGTCTCTGGTGCAGGGCCTATGCGGTCCTCTTCCCGCCGCTCGTGCTCTCCGATCGGGCGCAGCCTGAAGACAACTACTTCCCTCATTTCGCCCTTCGCGTCCTTCGCCCTGCGAAAGGTGAAGGGCTCGACCTCATCGAGGGCGAACTCCCCTACGTACCGCTGCCACACAGCGCCGCTACCCGCCCTCCTTCCGGCGGCAACAAAGAGATGCAACCTCTTACCTCTGCCAACGTGATTGGCCACGGTGCCGTTGTTCCCGGCCAGCGTCTGGTTCCCCAGTCGCCCTTGACCCGTGTACTCGAAGATCGCTCCCCACTCGTCTTCTTCCGCCAGCCAGCCATCCCGGTAGCCGTTCTCTGCCGCCTTGCTGTCGTCGGAGAACAGGCGGACGTGCTCGTTGCCCCGGGAGGAGATGATTCCTCCCTGAATACCCCCGCCGTACCTCGCCTTGAGGTCAGCACGACTCACAACATCGCCAGGATTGATCGTCCATTCGGTCATGTTCGGACGGTACAAGTCACCACTGACACAGGCGGGTGCACACCGCCCTCAGGCAACTCGGTCGCTCCTGTTATGACTTGTGCTGAGGGCACCGTTTGCCGTCTGAGACCAGAGGAGTCGTCGTGGCGGAGCCGCACCGTAGCGAGCAACCAGCAGGGGTGTACGAGAAGGTCGTGACTCTAGGCCTCCGGAGCGACCTCGATCGTCTAGAAGCCGCAGGTTGGAAGGCCATCGACGCCGAGGTCAGCGAGGAGTCCTCGCCCCATGTGCTTGCTCGCCATCTCAGTACAGCCATCGAGCACCGACTCAGCCAACTCCCGCACGACAAGCGTGTTGCCGCGGCCAACCGGCTCATGGAGACCTTGGAGACGGTCGCACCAGATGTCGACACCACCTCAGCGATGGGACTCATCACTGATGGCCCCCGCCAGCTCCTTGCGCTCGCCGAGCAGGAAGCCGCAGGTGTCTACAGCATTCGCCCACTGACTCCGCTCTCCGAGACGGCGCTCATCACCAACTCGCCTGAAGACCCCAGTCTCGGAGCAGAGCTTCGGGCTGAGCTGGCAACCGCTGATCGCATTGACCTGCTCTGCGCCTTCGTGAAGTGGTACGGCATCCGCGTCCTTGAAGACTCTCTGCGGGCCGCAGCCGAGCGTGGCGTTCCGATCCGCGTGATCACCACGACGTACATCGGTGCCACCGACCGCGCTGCGCTCGACCGTCTCGTCCGGGACTTCGGGGCCGAAGTGAAGGTCAACTATGAGATCCGCTCGACACGTCTACACGCCAAGGCCTGGCTCTTCCGACGCAACACTGGCTTCGACACGGCGTACGTAGGCAGCTCAAACCTCTCCAAGGCCGCCCTACTAGACGGGCTGGAGTGGAATGTGCGCCTATCAGCGATCGCCACGCCGGCCGTCCTGAATAAGTTCGAGGCGACCTTCGATGCGTACTGGAACGACATCGCCTTCGAAACCTACGTCCCCGACCGCGACGGCGCGCGACTCGACATCGCCCTTCGCCAGGCTGGTGGAACCGGACGCGGCGAGGACATACAGATCAACCTGTCTGGCCTTGAAGTGCGCCCATACCCTCACCAGCAGGACATGCTGGAACGCCTGGAGATCGAGCGGGAGTTGAGAGGAAGACACGAGAACCTTCTGGTCGCTGCCACTGGCACTGGCAAGACCGTCATGGCCGCCATCGACTACCGAAATCTACGGAAGAAGTCGGGCGGCAAGCTCCCTCGCCTCCTGTTCCTCGCACACCGCCAGGAGATCCTGCGACAGTCACTGCGCACATATCGCGAGGTACTGGATGATGCTTCCTTCGGCGAACTGCTCTTCAGCGGCGAGCAGCCCAGCGACTGGAATCATGTCTTCGCTAGCGTTCAGTCACTGAAGGCCGACCGTTTGGAGCAGCTCGATCCTGAGCAATTCGACGTAATCGTCATTGACGAGTTCCACCATGCAGCAGCAGACACATACGAACGAATCATCAAACACTTCAAGCCAGGCCAGCTACTCGGCCTTACCGCGACGCCCGAGAGGGCTGACGGTCGCAATGTGCAAGATCTCTACTTCGATGGGCACATTGCCGCTGAGATGCGCCTTTGGGAGGCACTAGAGAATGATCTCCTGTGCCCCTTCCACTACTTCGGAGTCCCCGATGGCACCGACCTAACCCAGCTCAACTGGTCGTCAGGCACCTATGACGTGAATGAACTCGGGAACCTCTACACCGCCGATAACGCCCGGGCCCGCATCGTTATCAAGCAGGTGCAAGACAAGGTATCTGACCCATCCTCGATGCGCGCTCTCGGCTTCTGCGTCAACAGAAAGCACGCACATTTCATGGCACGGGTCTTCCGCGAAGCGGGGTTCCAGGCTGTTGCCCTCGATAGCGAGTCGCGGACCGAGGAACGCAAGACTGCGCTTGACCAGCTACGCAGGGGCGATATCCAAATTATCTTCTCAGTGGATTTGTTCAACGAGGGGTTGGACATTCCTGATGTCGATACGCTGCTCCTGTTGCGCCCCACCAATAGCGCGACGGTGTTCCTCCAACAACTGGGGCGCGGACTCCGCCGCACCGAAACGAAGCCAGTTCTCACTGTTCTCGACTTCATTGGCCAGCACCGCAAGGAGTTCCGGTTCGAGGAGCAGTTCCGTGCCCTCACTAATCTCTCCCGGAATCGCCTTTTGGAGCATGCGGAACACGACTTCCCCCAACTACCTTCCGGATGTCAGATCATTTTGGAGGGGAAGTCAAAGGACCTTGTGATCGAGAATATTCGCACGCAAATCAAGGCGAACATTCAGGTCCTCGCGAGAGAAGCCAGGGACTATGCAGCACCAGAGTTGAAGAAGTACCTGAAGGAGAGTCGCCGCGAGATCAAGGAGCTGTATAAGAACAGCAACTCGTGGTCGACAGTCCTCCGCCGTGCTGGCCTCCTCGACGAAGCCATGCAGCCCGGCGAGGAAGAGCTACTCAAGCGTGTCCACGCCTTCTTGCACGTAGACGACCCGGAGCGTGCACAGACGTACCTTCAGTTGCTCGCTGACGATGCACCTGACTACGCCGAGTTGAGCCCGCGCGAACAGGGCTACGCACGGATGTTGTTCTTCAACCTGTGGGACAAGGCCGGTGGCTTCTCCAGCTACAGCGACGGGCTCAATTCCTTGCGCAGCCAGAGCGCTTTCCGCAGTGAGCTCAGCCAGGTCATTGAGTACGTCATCGGCACGGCCGACCACTTTCCGATCAGCCCAGAGGGCCCCCACGCAGATCTGCCGTTGAAGATCCATAGTGCCTACAATCGGTCCGAGGTTCTTGCAGCCCTCGGTATCGCGAAGTTCGGTGGTCAGATGCCCGGCGCCTTTGCTCAGGGAGTGGTCTGGGCCCCTGAGTACGAGTCGGACACGCTGCTCATCACGTTGGAGAAGAACGAGAAGGACTTCTCCCCAACGGTCCGCTACAAGGACTACGCGCTCAGCCCGAAGATCTTCCACTGGGAGTCGCAGAGCACCACGTCTGAGCACTCACCCACGGGGCTTCGCTATCAGCAACATGTAGAGCGTGGCAGCCACGTCCTTCTGTTCATGCGCCGCTACAAGGACACCGACATCGGCAAGCCTCAGCCTTGGATGTTCTTGGGCCCTGCTAAGTACCGCACGCACAAGGGAAGTAGGCCGATGGCTATCGAGTGGGAGCTCCAGTACGAGCTCCCAGCCGATGTCTTCACCTACTCCAAGGTTGCGCCCTCGTAAGGCTGACTGAAGCCAGTGCCGCCTCTGCTCTCACCACCGGTCAGGCGACCTTGATCTCGGTCTCAAAGCGGGTCTGCGCGCAGTTGAGGGCATCGTCCGGGTCATGCCCGTGGGCGTACAGCCAATGGAGGATGTCGGCGATCATCTCGATCGCCGGCATCCGGCCTGCAATGGCGACAGCAGCTCCGTACGGCGAGCTCAGGTTCGCCCTCAGTTCACACCAGGTCACTTTTCCGTCTGCCCGCGGTTGGACGCCCCATCGGTCAGCCACCGCATCCACCAAGGCCAACCCGCGCCCTGACTCCGCCTCGCCGAGCTGCGGCATCCACTGCGTGCCCGAGAGAAGAGTTGGCAGCGCCTTAGCGTCCGGGTCCTGGACCTCGATGCGCAGGTAGGTATCCCTCATGGCTACTGCCAGGCGGGTCGGTGTACCGACGCCTACGTGGGTGACGACGTTGGTCACCAATTCGGTCACGCACAGCTGAGCTGCATCCACGAGCTCGTGGAGCCCCCAAACTCCCAGATGCAGACGGAGCAGCCGACGCAACGCCGCCACCTCCTCCGGCGCTGCGAGGAAGGCGAGCTCCCACGGCTTGCGCTGCATGCAATCTTCCTGAATCACGTACGTCTCCTCTCCATCGAGGATCGCGCGCTCACGGCGTCGCAACTGCCCTGGTCACCAGGCCGGTTGCGCGCCCAGTAGCGCCTCTGCGTGCCTCACAGAGTGGCTTGCACACATCCCGAGATGCAATGTGCACGGCGAGAATCACGCGATGGAGTGATTGGCAAGCGCGCCTCTCGCCATGAAGACTGTGGCGAGCTAACGAGGAGGTGCCGGAATGGCAGGGTCCCCTACAGCGCGGCGTCGTCGTCTCTCCATCGAGCTGAAGAAGCTGCGCGAGGCAAATGAGTTCACATGCGCGCAGGTTGGGGCCGCCCTCGACTGGAGCGGCTCCAAGGTGAACCGCATGGAGACCGGTCACGGCCGCGTTCAGACATCCGATGTCGACGCTCTGTGCCGGTTCTACGAAACCAGCGACGAGATGCGGGAGTTTCTAAAATCCCTCGCCAAACAGGCGCGAACGAAGGGGTGGTGGCAGCAGCACGCCGGGGGCATTCCCGAGTGGTTCAACATCTACATCGGCCTCGAACAGGAAGCCTCCTCCTTCCGCCAGTATCAGGTTGAAATGATCCCGGGCCTTCTACAGATCCCTGAATACGTCCGCGAGCTGTACACCTGCAGTCACGGGATCTCGGAAGAAAACGTCGAACGGGCGATCCGGGTACGCCTGGAGCGGCAGAGCCTCCTGAGAAGCGCAGACGCACCCGACGCCTGGTTCGTCATCCATGAGGCAGCGCTTCGGAACATCATCGGCGAACGACCGCTGATGCGCATGCAGTTGGACCAGCTAGTGGAGGACATGAGGCTGCCCTCGGTCACCGTGCAGATCTTGCCCTTCGGCTCCGGCGTCTACCCAATGACCGGCCCCTTCACCATGCTGGGCTTCCCAGATCCGGAGGATCCAGACATCGTCTACCGCGATGGCATCACGGATGCGGTTTACCTGGAGGGGGAGCATCATGTGCGCCAGTACACCCGTGCCTTCGACGATCTGCGCGCGGTCGCATTGAGCCCCTTGCAGTCGTCCCAGCTGATTCAGTCGATCCTGAAGGAATACACGCGATGAGCACCGGCGACACCACCCCGCACCTCCCAGCCGACCTCGCCTGGTTCACGTCCTCATACAGCAATAACGCGGGCGGTGAATGCGTCGAGTGCGCCCAGACTTCTGCGGCCGTCTACGTCCGGGACTCCAAGCGAGGGCCCGATGGCCCTGCCCTTGCCGTGCGCCGCGATGCCTGGTCCCGCTTCGTGGCGTCCGGCATCGGCGGTAGGTGAGGCTCCCCTCCCTAACCCCGGCCATGAAGTGCCGTAAGGCCACTCGCTTCTCGACCAGTGTCGCGCCTCCACGCCTTGAGTAAAGGGCGCTCCGCTACGCTGCGCGTCGGCTGCGCCGATTCCGCTTCGCTCCACCCTTGACTCAAGGCGTTCCAGCGCGCGTAAGAAGCGAGCGAGCGGCCGGATGGGCGGGGGCCTCGCCCTCGCAGGTCGGGGGTGTCGCGTTGAGTCGGCGACTGCCGCTCATGATTGGGCGCGTTCCGCTGCGCCGGGCACGCCGGGTCTCGTCAAGCGACTACCGACCGGTGCAAGCCGTGGGCAGACGTGACTCCTGCCCCATTACGCCCATCTGGTACCACTGTGACCGCTGCCAACTCAGGAGGCGGCACGCCGCGATGCCGTAAGACGCCGCACGAGAAGGAGAACCCTTGCCCTACGCCCCCGAGCAAGAACACGACCGCGCGTTCCTGGAGCAAGCCGTCGCCCAGTCCCGGCGCTCCCTCGGTCCCGATACCACCAAGAAGCCCTTCGGGGCCGTCGTCGTCGTGGGTGGGGAAGTCGTCGGGGTCGGGAGTAATTGCGTCGTCGAGGACTGTGACCCGACCGCTCATGCCGAGGTCGTGGCGTTGCGGGACGCGGGGCGGCGGCTTGGGACGTATCTCCTGGAAGGGGCCACTCTTTACTCCAGTTGTGAGCCCTGTCCCATGTGTCTCACCGCCTGTTACTGGGCGGGGATCAGTCGGCTCGTCTACGCCGCCGACCGGCACGACGCCGCCCGCAACGGGCATCCCGACCTGCAGTTCTATCGGGAGCTCGCGTTGCCCAACGGGGAGCGCGGGTTGTTGGACGAGGTGCCCGTCGACGGGAGCGTCCGGTCCGCCGCCGTCGGCGTGCTCGCCGAGTGGGCCGCCGCGCAGCCCGAGCCCGTGGAGCCGAAGCTCTGAGGGTGCCGGTCGGTGGCCCGGCGGCCCGCGTTAGCCTCGCCCATAGGCAAGACAACATGGACTTATTACCGGAGAGGCGGATCAATCATGGCGAGGATTCCCGCGGCTGTCGTGGCTGTGAGTGGGCTGGTCGGGGGGTACGCCACCGCGCGGGCCACCAAGAAGCGGCCCCTTGGTGGGGTCGTGCTCGGTGCCGCCGGCGTCGTTGCCGCTCGGCAGTGGCACGAAGTCGCCGGCGCCAAGACCGCCGCCGCGCTCACCGTCGCTTACCTCGCCGGCTTCGGCGGGTCCCATCCCCTCGCCAAGAAAGTGGGCGCCTGGCCCGCGGTACTCGGGGTCGCCGGTGGCGTCGGGCTCGCCTCCTGGGTGCTCGCCGACCGCCAGAGGTAGGGAAGAGGGAAGGGAGAGGCCGGGGGGCTAGCGCGGGGCTTCTTCGGCCTCCGGGCGGCCCCGCAGTCGCCTCGCCACCATCGCCGTCACCAGCGTCCCCGCCCCGAACAGGAGCGTGAAGGCCGCCCACGCCAGCGGCCATACCTGCGCGTCCTGCGTGGGGTGCGAGTCGAACGAGACGTACATCAGCGTCGTGGGCGGGGCCGCCACCACGAGCAGCGTCCACACCGGGCGGTCCCGTACGCCGAAGTAGGCCGCCAGGGAGACGAGCAGGACGGTCAGAAGCGTGATGCCCGTGGCCGTCACCGGTGTCGTCTCGTGGAGTGACCCCGGCGTCTCCGGGCGGTTGCGCAGGTCCCACGGGAGGCACACCAGGTACGCCCCGGCCGCCAGTGCCGCGCCGAGTACGCGGGTCGCGTACCTGGGCAGCGGGGCCGTCTGCCGGAGCGGGCTCAGGCGACGGATAGGGCTCAGGCGACGGATAGGGCGCAGGCTGGGGCTCGGTATCGCGGTCATGTGTACGACCGTGCCGGTCGGCGGCAGGGTGCGACAGAGTACGCATACTCATACGTCCGTCCGCTACCGGCCTCGGGCGCCCCTGAACGTCGACCTGTACACCCCCGGCGCCACCCCCACCCCCGCCACAAAGTGCTGCCTCAGCGACGCCGCCGTCCCGAAACCAGCCTCCGTCGCCACGCGGTCCACCGTGTGGTCCGTGGATTCGAGGAGTTCCCGCGCGCGGTCGACCCTCCGCTGCGTCAGCCACCGCATCGGCGTCAGGCCCGTCTCCTCGCGGAAGCGGCGGTTGAACGTGCGTACGCTCATCGAGGCGTACGCCGCCAGCTCCGCCAGCGTCAACGGAGTGGCCAAGCGCTCCTCCGCCCACGCCCGCGCCGCGCTCGTCGTCGACGCCGACTCCCGGACCGGGACCGGGCGTTGGATGTACTGCGCCTGGCCGCCCTCCCTGTGCGGCGGCACCACCGTGCGGCGTGCCACGTCCGCCGCCACCGCCGCGCCGTGGTCCTCGCGGATCATGTGCAGGCACAGGTCCACGCCCGCCGCCTCCCCCGCCGACGTGAGGATGCGGCCCTCGTCCACATAGAGGACATCCGGGTCCACCGTCACGGACGGGAACGTGCGGGCGAACAAGTCCGTCGAGAGCCAGTGTGTCGTCGCTCTGCGGCCGTCCAGCAGGCCCGCCGCCGCCAGCACGAACGCCCCCGTACAGATCGAGGCGAGGCGAGTGCGGGACTCCGGCGCCGCCGCCGCGTCCAGCGCCCGCGCCAGCGGAGCCGCCAGGCCACCCGGCGTCAGCGACTCGTCCTCCTCGTGCGACGCCGGGATCAGCACCGTGTCCGCCCACTCCAGCGCCTCCGGGCCGTGCTGCGCGCCGACCGGGAAGTCCGCGGCCGTGCGGACGAGGCCGGGGCCGGACAGCGCGCACGTCCGTACCTCGTACAGCCGCTCCCCCGCGGAGGTCGAGCTCCTCGCCGCGCCGAACAGCTGGTGCACCAGGCCCAGTTCCATCGGCAGCACGCCGTCCCGGACGAGGACCGCCACACGGTGCGCATCATCCGATACAGGCACTCCAGGTCACTCCGCCGCCGACAACGGCTTCGCGATGTCCTCCAGCGACCTCCGCTCCGCGTTCACCGCCAGCGCCGCCGCCACCAGACCCGCCGCGCACATCAGGCCCGCCCCGATCTGGAACGCGAGGACCGTGTCGCCGACCACGCCCGACTCCGTCAGCTCGGCGAACAGGAGCGGGCCGCTGATGCCGCCCGCCGCCGTGCCGATCGCGTAGAAGAAGGCGATGGCCATCGCGCGGGTCTCCATCGGGAAGATCTCCGAGACCGTCAGATACGCGCTGCTCGCTCCCGCCGATGCGAAGAACAGGACCACGCACCAGCACGCCGTGAGCGTCGTCGCGGTCAGCGAGCCGCGGTCGAAGAGCCAGGCCGTGGCGAAGAGGAGGAGGCCGGAGAGGATGTACGTCGACGAGATCATTATCCGGCGGCCGACCGTGTCGAAGAGCTTGCCGAGGAAGAGCGGGCCGAGGAAGTTGCCGGCGGCGATGACGGCGAAGTAGTAGCCCGTGTTGCCGGACGGGACGTCGAAGAACGTGGTCAGGATCGCGCCGAAGCCGAAGGTGATCGCGTTGTAGAGGAACGCCTGGCCGATGAAGAGCGACAGGCCCAGGATCGAACGCTTCGGGTATTCGCGGAAGACCGTCTTCGCGATCAGGCCGAAGCCGATGCTCTTGCGCTGGTGGATGGTGATCTCGTGGTCGGGGGGCGGGAGGCGTTCGCCCTTCTCCGACTCGATTTCGCGTTCCACCGATGTGACCAGGCGCTCCGCCTCCTCCCCGTGACCGTGGATGAACTGCCAGCGCGGGCTCTCCGGCACGTGTCGGCGTACGAGCAGGATCACCAGGCCGAGTACGACGCCGAGGGCGAAGGTGAGCCGCCAGCCGAGGTCCTTGGGGAAGATGCTCGTGTTGAGCATGACGACGGAGAGCAGTGAGCCGCCGATCGCGCCCAGCCAGTAGCTGCCGTTGATGATCAGGTCGACGCGGCCGCGGTACTTGGACGGGATCAGCTCGTCGATCGCCGAGTTGATGGCCGCGTACTCGCCGCCGATACCGAAGCCCGTCAGGAAGCGGAAGAGGAAGAACCACCAGGCGTCGAAGGAGAGTGCCGTGAGGGCGGTGGCGGCGAGGTACACGGCCAGGGTGACCATGAAGAGCTTCTTGCGGCCGAACTTGTCCGTCATGCGGCCGAAGAAGAGCGCGCCCGCGCAGGCCCCCGCCACGTAGAGGGCCGCCGCCGTGCCGGTGACCTGGGCGGAGCTGATCGCCAGGCCGCTGCCCTCCTCGGAGAGGCGGCTCGCGATGTTGCCGACGGTGGTGACTTCCAGGCCGTCCAGGATCCAGACCGTGCCGAGGCCGATCACGATCATCCAGTGCCAGCGGGACCAGGGCAGCCGGTCCAGGCGGGCGGGGACCGCTGTGGTGACGGTGTTCTCCGCGCTCTGCGCGGGCGGCGGCTTGGGAGGCGTGGACGACGCGGTCATGGCGGGTGACTCCTTCCGCTGCAGCCACGTCGCCGGGGGCAGAGCACGGACGACGGCCGCCTCGACGTCGAGGGGCTCCTCCAGAGTGCCCAGCGAACCTCCGTTCACGCACGCTGAACTGCGCCTACGCGTCTACGCGCCTACGCCCCCAGCAGCCGCGACACCGTATAGATCGCAAGGCCCGCCAGCGAGCCGACCACCGTGCCGTTGATGCGGATGAACTGCAGGTCGCGGCCGATGTGCGCCTCGATCTTCTTCGAGGTGTGCTCGGCGTCCCAGCCCGCCACCGTGTCGCTGATGAGCGAGGTGATCTCGTCGCGGTACGTCGTCACCACGTACACCGCCGCGCCCTCCACCCAGCCGTCCACCTTCTGCTGGAGCCGCGCGTCGTTCGCCATCCGCGCACCGAGCGACAGCAGCGAGGCCCGCACGCGCAGGCGCAGCTCGCTGCGCTCGTCCTCCGCCGCGGCGACGATCATCGCGCGCACGGCCGACCAGGCGGAGGCGATGAGGTCCTGGACCTCATCGCGTCCGAGGACCTCCCGCTTCAGCCGCTCCACGCGCTCCCGCGTGTCCGAGTCGGACTGCAGGTCGGCGGCGAAGTCGGCGAGGAATCGGTCCACGGCGCCGCGCGCCGGGTGGCCCGGCATGTCCCGCATCTCGGTGACGAAGCGGAGCAGTTCCTTGTAGACCCGCTCGCCGACCCGCTTGTCGACGAACTTCGGGGTCCAGCCGGGCGCCCCGCCCTGCACCGCGTCCATCACCGAGTCGCCGTGCTCCACCAGCCAGTCGTGCGCCCGTACGCAGACCAGGTCCACGACCCGCTTGTGGCCGCCGTCCGCGACCACCTTCTCCAGCATCTTCCCCATGCCGGGGGCGATCTCCTGGGCGTCCGCGCGGCGCGTGATCGCCTCGCCGACGACGGCCTGCACGTCGGAGTCGCGCAGGACGGTCAGGGCGCCGCGCAGGGCCGTCGCGAGCTCGGCCGTCACCCGGTCCGCGTGCGCCGGCTCGGCGAGCCAGGCACCCAGGCGGCCCGCGATGCCGACGGCGTGCAGACGGTCGCGTACGACGTCGGCGGAGAGGAAGTTCTCCCCCACGAAGTCGCCCAGCGAGGCGCCCAGCTGGTCCTTCTTGTTCGGGATGATCGCCGTGTGCGGGATGGGCAGGCCCAGCGGGTGGCGGAACAGCGCGGTCACCGCGAACCAGTCGGCCAGCGCGCCGACCATGCCCGCCTCGGCGGCCGCGGCCACGTAACCCGCCCAGGGGCCCGCGCCGGAGTGCTGCGCCCACTTCGCCAGTACGTAGACGACGGCGACGAAGACGAGCAGGCCCGTCGCCGTGATCTTCATACGGCGGACGCCGCGCCGCTTCTCCTCGTCGGCGGGGCTGTAGGTGAGGCCGCCTGGGGCCCGGGGCGCGCGCGGCTCCCGCACCGCTGCCTTTAGGCCATCCGTGGAACCGACCCCCGTGCTTCCTGCCGGGGCGTCCGGTGCGGCCCGGAGCGCCCGGCTTGCGGCGCCACCCCCGCGGGCATGCTCATCGCCGTGCACCTCAGCCGGTTCCTCCGCATTTGCGCGTTCCACTCGCTCCACCTGGTCCGTTCACCTAGTAGCCGTCCGTACCGTTCCCCTGTCCTGCGTCCCGTCCTCTGTCCCGATTGTCCCCATCGACTGTGTCCTACGCCCCTTCCTGACCTACTCCTGGAACGCCCGACAAGTTCCCGGCGTCTCACTGGACGGAGGGGGGCAGTGTCGGCCGCCTCACGGCCCATGCCGCATCATGGGGTGATCACACCGGAGCCTCGGGGCTCCCCCTGCCCGAGGAGAAAGAGCCCGCATGACCAAGCGACACGGTTATGCCCTTCTCGCCGCGGTTCTCGCGGTCATAGTGGTGATTTCCGCAGCCATATACGTCGGTGTCGCAGGCACCGACGACGGCTCGAAGGACACGATCAGCGCGGGTCCCAGCGGTCCCCGCAACTCCGCCGCACCCGCCTCCTCCGGCATCTGGGTGGGCTCCTGGTCCGCCTCCCCCGCGGGGTCCGAACCGGGCACGGAGCAGAAGGGGTTCGCGGGCCGCTCCATCCGCAACGTCGTGCACACGAGCGTCGGCGGCAGCAGCGCCCGCATCACCCTCTCCAACCTGTACGGCAGGACGCCGCTCAGCATCACGCACGCGTCGATCGCGCTGGCCTCCGCGTCGAACAACCCCGCCGCCGCGGCCGGCACGCTGCGCAGGCTCACCTTCAACGGCAACACGTCGGTGGTGATCCCGCCGGGCGCGCAGGTCATGAGCGACGCGGCGCGGCTGCGGGTGCCGCACGACGCGGACCTGCTCGTCACGACGTACTCACCGACCCCGTCGGGCCCCGTCACCTACCACCCGCACGCCCGCCAGATCAGCTACGTGGCGGAGGGCGACCGCACGGAGGACCAGCTCGGCGACGCGTACACGGAGCAGAGCCCGTACTGGCGCTACCTCTCCGCGGTGGACGTCCTCAGCAACGAGACCGACGGGACCGTCGTCGTCTTCGGTGACTCCATCACCGACGGCATCTCCTCCACGATGGGCGCCAACCGGCGCTGGACCGACGTCCTCGCCGACCGGCTGCGCGAGGAGTCGGGTGCGCCGCGCTACGGCGTCGTGAACCAGGGCATCAGCGGCAACCGCATCCTCTCCGACGGGCTCGGCAACCCCGCCGTCAACCCCAGCGGGCTCTCACGGTTCGACCGGGACGTGCTGAACCGGACCGGCGTCAAGGCGGTCGTCATCGCGCTCGGCGTCAACGACATCCTGCGCAACCCGCACCAGAACGATCCGGACCGGATCGTCGAGGGGCTGCGCGAGCTGACCCGGCAGGCGCATACGCGCGGGCTGCGGGTCGTCGGCGCGACGCTGATGCCGTTCGGGGGGCACCGGGGGTACGAGCCCGCGCTCGAGGACGTGCGGCAGGCCGTGAACGCGGAGATCCGGTCCGGGCGGGTCTTCGACGAGTTCGTGGACTTCGACCGGGCGTTGCGGGATCCGTACGATCCGCGGAAGTTGCGGGGGCGGTACGACTCGGGGGATCACCTGCATCCTTCCGATGCGGGGTTCCGGCGGATGGCTGAGACGTTCAACCTCTCGCACCTGAAGGGCTCGGCCGCGGCCGAGCTCTGACCTCCGCTCCGCGGGGGTGGGCCGTTCACCGGGTGCGGCCCGGCGGGGGCCGTTCGCGCAGTTCCCCGCGCCCCTGACCGGCACCACCTCGACCCCCGACGTTCAGCCGGTCGCGCAGCGGGGTCAGTCGTCCGGGTTGGCGCGGCGTTCCAGCCGCGCCCTGCGGCGTTCCTCCCGCTGGCGGAGCTTCTCCGCTCTGCGGATCTTTCTGTCCACGCCTACGCCACCCATCAGGGCGAAGCCCTTGACGACCACGCGCGGGGAGCCCGGCGTGCCCTCGCCCGTGGCTCTGTCGTCGAAGCCGCCCATGATGCCGAAGCCGCGTACCACGACCGTCATGTCGGGGGGTACGACGACCTGGAGGCCGCCCATGATCGTGAAGCAGCGGATCTCGACGTCGCGGTCCGTGAAGCGCGCCTCGCGCAGGTCGATCTCGCCGCCGCCCCACATCGCGAACGCGGTGAACTGCCGGCCCACCACCCAGCTGCCCTTGCGGCCGAAGCCGCTCCAGAAGGCGAAGCCGAGGGAGGAGGACGGCTCGGCGCCTTCCACCATGCGCTCGGACCAGTTGATGGCGATCGGGTCGGCGCTCGCGGCGTGTTTGACCAGGTCCGCCTTTGCCGTGACCGCCTCGTGCGACGGGAGGTCGCGGGTGAGCGGCTCCAACTCGCCGTACGTCCGCGCCTTGTACGTCGCGTCCAGGCGCTCCTCGAACTCCGTCATGTCGAGGCGGCCCTCGGCCACCGCGTCCCTGAGCTGCTCGGCGACCCGTTCCCTGTCGGCGTCGGAGGCGCGCAGGTCCGGGAGGCGGGGAGGCGTGCGGTGGTCGTCGTCACTCATAGCTCCGCAGCCTACGAGGTCGGCTTCTCCGCGTACATCTTCGCGATGACCGCCTCGATGTCCGGTTCCCTGACGGAGAGGTCCAGCAAGGGGTAGCGGTCGGCGATGTGCGCCAGCAGTGGTGCCGCCGACTGCGACGCCGGGAACGACAACCACTGGCGCGGGCCCTCCACCTTCACCACCCGCGCCGCCGACCCCGCCTCGATCGGGGGGAGTTCGCGTTCCAGGTCGACGACCAGCGTGCGCTCGCTCTCGCCCACCTCGTGCAGGCCCGACAGCGCGCCGTCGTACATCAGACGCCCGTGGTCGATCACCATCACGCGCTTGCAGAGCTGCTCGATGTCCGTCAGGTCGTGGGTCGTGAGGAGGACGGTGGTGCCCGATTCCGCGTTCAGGTCGCGGAGGAAGCCTCTGACCTTCGCCTTGCTGATCACGTCCAGGCCGATCGTCGGCTCGTCCAGGTACAGCACCTCGGGATCGTGCAGCAGCGCCGCCGCGATGTCCCCGCGCATCCGCTGGCCCAGGGAGAGTTGGCGTACGGGAACGTCCAACAGGTCGCCCAGTTCGAGGAGTTCCACGCAGCGGGCGAGGTTCTCCGCGTAGCGGGCGTCCGGGATGCGGTACATCCGGTGCATCAGACGGTACGAGTCGATCAGCGGCAGGTCCCACCAGAGCGTCGTGCGCTGGCCGAAGACCACGCCGATGCGGCGGGCCAGGCGCGTGCGTTCACGGGAGGGGTCGATGCCCGCGACGCGCAGGCGGCCGCCGCTCGGGGTGAGGATGCCCGTCAGCATCTTGATCGTCGTGGATTTGCCCGCGCCGTTCGGGCCGATGTAGCCCACCATCTCACCGCGCGGGACGGTGAACGAGATGCCGTCGACCGCGCGCACCTCGTGGCGTTCGCGCCGCAGGAAGCCGGTCTTCCTGCGGACGTCGAAGACCTTCTCGACCTCCTCCAGCCGGATGAGGGGGTCATCAGTCATCTCTGTCAGCTCCCTGTGCTGCGGTACGAACGAAGGCCCGCGCGCCACACGACGCCCGCCAGGGCGAGCAGCGCCGCGGCCACCAGCGGCGGTGTGAACGCCACCCACGACGGCAGGTCCAGCGGATAGGGGCGCCCGAGCACGTACAGCGCGGGCAGCCAGTTCACGAACGCGAGCGGCAGGACGAACGTGACGCCGCGCACCAGGTCCTTCGCGAAGACGGTCGGCGGATACTGGAGCAGCGTGGTGCCGCCGTACGTGAACGCGTTCTGCACCTCCGCCGCGTCCTGCGCCACGAACTGGAACGCGGCGCCGCCCACGAACACCGCCGCGAAGATCCCCGCGCCGCACAGCAGCATCAGCGGCACCATCAGGACCTTCAGCGGGGTCCAGTCGATGTCCAGGACGACGAGGGCGTACGCAAGGACGAGCGTGCCCTGCGCGAGCCGGCCGACCCTGTGCAGCCCGAACCGGTCGGCGGCGACCTGCGCGAGCACGGGGGCGGGGCGCACCAGGAGCGTGTCCAGCGTGCCGTCCCGCACCCGTCTGCCGAGGCGGTCCATGGAGCCCAGGGCGACGTCGGCGAGGCCGAACGCGGTGCACGAGGCGCCGTACAGGAACGCGATCTCGGCGAGCGAGTAGCCGCCGAGGCGGTCCACCTGGGAGAACATCAGCAGGATGGCCACGAAGTCGAACGCGGTCACCGCGAAGTTGCCGAGCGCGGTCATCGCGAAGGAGAGACGGTAGGCCATGAGGGAGCGGATCCACATGGCGGAGATCAGGCGGTAGGCGCGCAGCCCTTCACGGAGCGGCGACATGTCGTCGTCAGCCACCCTGCACCACCACCCGCCGCGTCGCGACGGCCTGCAGCAGCCGCCCGACCGTGAGCAGCGCCGCCGCCCAGCCGATCTGGAAGGCGTACGTCCGCAGCAGCGCCGTCCCGGAGCGTTCGCCGAGGAACACGTCGGCGGGCATCTGGAGCAGCGCCGACCACGGCAGGGCCCGCGCGAACTCGCCGAGGGCGCCGGGGAAGACGTTCAGGGGCAGCAGCATCCCGGAGAAGAACGTGCCCGCGAGCATCGCCACCTGGGTGACGCCCGCGCCGTCCATCAGCCAGAAGGCGGAGAGCGCCACCAGGTACCGGATCGCGTAACTGACCACGACGCCGAGCACGGCGGCCACCAGGAACGCCAGCCAGCCCAGCGCGTCCGGGGGCAGCGTCAGGTCGAAGACGAGCGCCCCGAAGACCATGGGGACGATGCCGCGGCCGATCAGCTGGAACGCCGCCCTGCCCACGTCGGCCGCCAGCCACCACAGCTGCAGGTCGGCGGGTCTGTAGAGGTCGACGGCGATGTCGCCGGTGCGGATCCGTTCGATCAGCTCGCCCTCGAAGCCGCCGCCCATCAGCGCCATCACGGTCAACAGCGCCTGGCCGAGCCACACATAGGTGAGGGCCTGCGACTGGTCGTAGCCGCCGAGGCCGGGCCGTTCGTCCCAGAGCGCCAGGTAGGTGTAGGCGAGGATCAGGCCGAAGACGGTGTTCGTGAAGATCCCGGCCGCGGTCGCCATCCGATACGTGGCGTACCTGCGGAAGCTGCCCTCCGTGACGGCCGCGTACAAACGGAACCGTCCTGCGCGCACGAGCATCCCTTTCACCGTGGGCTTCGTCCCGAATGGGGCCAAAGCGCTGGAGCGTAGTGCGATAGGGGTCGCCCGTGCCAGGCATTTTCGGGGCGTGGCGCGTCCCTGGTCACGAACGCCTGTGGCAACGGTGTCCAATGGGGTTGCAACGGGGTTGCAAGAGGTTTACGAGGCGTACGGGATGTACGACGCTAACCGGGAGTTCCGCAAGAGATGAGCGACGAGCCGCAGCAGCAGGGCAAGCAGGGTCCTGTCCGGCGCCCGCGCTGGGCGTCCAGGGAGCCGCAGGACACGCCCGCTGAGACTGCTGAGACCGCGGAGGCGGCGGAAGCGGCGGAAGCGGCGGAGACGGGGGCGACGGCGGAGACCCCGCAAGTGGCCGCCAGGACCGCCGGGACCGCCTCCGGGGCGGTCACCGAGGGGACCGCCGACGGGAAGAAGGGCAAGAAGCCCAAGCGGCCCAAGCGCAAGGGCTGGCGGCGGATCTTCCCCACCTGGCGCATGGTCCTCGGCGGCTTCATCCTGATCATCCTGCTGTGCGTCGGCGGCTTCATGGCCGGCTACATGCTGGTCGACATCCCGGCCGCGAACTCCGCGGCCACCAAGCAGAGCAACGTCTACCTCTACGCCGACGGCACCCAGATCGCCCGCGACGGCGAGGTCAACCGCGAGAAGGTGCCCCTCAAGGACGTGCCGCTGCACGTCCAGCGCGCCGTGCTGGCCGCCGAGGACCGCGACTTCTACGGCGAGTCGGCCGTCGACCCGAAGGCGATGATCCGCGCGGCCTGGAACACCGTCACCGGCAAGGGCAAGCAGTCCGGCTCCACCATCACCCAGCAGTACGTGAAGAACTACTACCTGGGGCAGGAGCAGACGGTCACCCGCAAGGTGAAGGAGTTCTTCATCTCGATCAAGCTGGACCGCGAGGTGAGCAAGGACGACATCCTCGAGGGGTACCTGAACACCAGCTACTTCGGCCGCAACGCGTACGGCGTGCAGGCGGCCGCCCAGGCGTACTACGGCAAGAACGTCAAGGACCTCTCCGTCGCCCAGGGCGCCTACCTCGCCACGCTCCTCAACTCCCCCAACGCGTACGACGTCGCCACGCACCCCGAGAACAAGCCGCGCGCGGCGGGCCGCTGGAACTACGTCCTGGACGGCATGGTCACCGAGGGCTGGCTCGGCAAGTCGGACCGGGCGAAGGCGAAGTTCCCGACGCCCGACGAGGCCAAGGGCGCGGCGGGCCTGTCCGGGCAGCGCGGCTACGTCGTGAAGGCCGTGGAGGACTATCTGACGGCCAACAAGATCATCGATGAGGAAACCCTCGCCAAGGGCGGCTACCGCATCACCACGACCCTCCAGAAGGACCGCATGGACGCCTTCAAGGAGGCCGTCGACAAGCAGGTGATGTCGAAGGTCGACAAGGGCGCCCGCAAGGTCGACCGCAACGTCCGCGCGGGCGGCGCCTCCATCGACCCGGCCACCGGCAAGGTCGTCGCGATGTACGGAGGCATCGACTACACCAAGCAGTACGTGAACAACGCGACCCGGCGCGACTACCAGGTCGGCTCCACGTTCAAGCCCTTCGTCTTCACCTCCGCCGTGGAGAACGGCTCCGTCACCCAGGACGGCCGCCCCATCACCCCGAACACGGTGTACGACGGCACCAACAAGCGGCCGGTGCAGGGCTGGAGCGGCGGCACGTACGCCCCGGAGAACGAGGACCACATCGACTACGGCGACATCACCGTCCGCACCGCCACCGACAAGTCCGTGAACTCGGTGTACGCGCAGATGGCCGTCGACGTCGGCTCCGACAAGGTCAAGGACACCGCCGTCGCCCTCGGCGTCCCCGGGAACACCCCCGACCTGACCGCGTCCCCATCGATCGCGCTCGGCCCCTCCACCGCGAGCGTCCTGGACATGACCGAGGCGTACGCGACGCTGGCCAACCACGGCAAGCACGGCACGTACACCCTCGTCGAGAAGATCAGCAAGGACGGCAGCGAGATCGAGCTGCCGGAGCCGAAGACCTCGCAGGCCGTGACCCGCGAGGCCGCCGACACCACCACGTCGGTCCTGCAGAGCGTCGTCCAGGGCGGCACCGGCACAGCGGCGCAGGGCGCGGGCCGCCCGGCCGCGGGCAAGACCGGCACGGCCGAGAACGACACGGCCGCCTGGTTCGCCGGCTACACCCCCGAGCTCGCCACGGTCGTCGCCGTCATGGGTCAGGACCCGGAGACCGGCGCCCACACCCCGCTGTACGGCGCGCTCGGCGAGACCCGTATCAACGGCGGCGCCTACCCCGCGCGCGTCTGGGCCCAGTTCACCAAGGCAGCCCTGAAGGGCAAGCCCGTCAAGGACTTCGACCTGGAGCTGGAGCAGGGCGCGGACATTCCCGAGGTCCCGGACCCGACGACGGGCGGCACCGACGAGCCCGGCACCGACGGCGGCACGGACGGCGGGCCCGACACCGGCGGCACGACCGACGGCGGCACGGACGGCGGCCCCGACACCGGCGGCACCACCGACGGCGGCACGGACACCGGAGGTCAGACCGGCGGCCAGACGGGTGGCCAGAACGGCGGCCAGACAGGTGGCCAGACCGGCGGGCAGGAGACCGGCGGCCAGAACACGGGCGGACCGACCGACGGCGGGGGCATCGGCGGACCCACCGACGGCGGCGCCCAAGGCGGGCCGACGGGCGGCACGGACCCGGCGGGAGGAGCCGTCGACGGCGGGACGGACGACGGGGGAATCGGGGGGCTCACGGACGGTTGACGCGGTTCCTCAGTCGTACGTCAGTTGTACGTCCCCCACCGGCGCCCGATCGTGTCGTAGCCGTACCGGGGCAGGCCCTTGATGGCGCTGGTACGGAACGGGCGGCCGTCGTCGTCGACGCGGACGGTGCCCTTGCGGCCCTGTGACGACCAGTCCAGCTCCAGGTACCAGCGGCAGTCGCACGACCTGGTCCCGGCGTTGACCAGCAGCACCTCGGGGTCCTTCGCCGAGACGCGGTAGGGCATGCGCACGGCCGGGATCGGCGTACCGGTGTCGTTCCCGGGGACCGCGCGGGCGATGGGGCGGTCCTTGTCCAGGTCCACGGCGAAGGTCCGGGGCGTGACCGCGCCGCCGCAGCCCAGGTCCATGCGGTACGCGTTGCCCTTCACCGGTGCCGTACGGCCCACCACGCGCACGCGCAGCTCCTCCAGTACGACGGCCGTCTCGCTGCGCCCCTGCACCGAAAGACGCACGAGCGTCTCGCCGCCGTGCACCGCCTTCTGCGTCGCCGCCCAGGGCACGGCGTCCTGCGGGGCGGGGGGCGGGGGGACCTGGCTGGGCGGCCTGGCGACCACGTAGTCGTGGCCGCAGCCGAGCTTCCAGGCGTGGGAGTCGGCGGTCCAGGTGAGCGGCGGGGTGGTGGGGTTCTCGCCGGGGGGCGGGGTGGAGGTGGCGCCGGGCGGGCGAGCGGTATCCGGCTTCTTCGCCGGTGACTTCTTCTTCGGGGGTTTCTTCCTCTTCGGGGTGTCGGCGTCGGAAGGGCGCCCGGAGGTGGGGGCGCCGCTCGGACCGGGTGCGGCGCCCCGCCTCTCCGGCGCCCCGGCGACCCGGTCAGGACCGTCGGCGGACACCCGCCGCCCGTCCGGCAGCAAGGAGAACGCGCCGAGCGACGCGAGCACGGCGCAGGCGGCGGCCAGCCCGGCGATGAGGCGTCTTCGGCGGTGCCAGGGGCGGGGCGGGGGTACGTCGTGCACGGCCTCCGGCGCCGAGGTGTCCGGGTCGTCCACGGCTTCCGCCGCCGTGGCGGCGGGCGTGCTCTCAGGCCCGCGGCCCGGTGGGGGCTTGTCGCGCAGTTCCCCGCGCCCCTGGATAGTCCCGCCTGCCGCCACCGCATGCGCCTCCGCCGCGGCCGCCTCCTGGGGAGTCCTGCCTGCCGCCGCCTCACCCGCCCCCGCCGCGGTGTCCCCCTGGGTGGTCCCGCCCGACGCCTTGGGTCTGTGGCGGGCCGCCACCGCCAGGAGCCAGCGGCGGTGGAGTTCCAGGCGCTCCGCCGGGGTCGCCCCGCACAGCGCCGCGAACCGTTCCGCGGGGGCGAAGTCGAGTGGTACCGCGTCGCCCGCGCAGTAGCGGTGCAGCGTCGAGGTGTTCATGCCCAGACGGCGGGCCAGCGAGCCGTAGCTGCGGTCCGTGCGCTCCTTCAGCTCCGTCAGCAACGCCGCGAACGCGGCCACCTCGTCGATGCCGTCGCCATCGCCGCAGCCGTCGCCGTCGTCCTGTGCCGACACGGGTCCCCCGTCCTCGTACGCCCGTACGCCCCCACGCGGCCCGGGACGGTATCCCAGGCACCCGTATACCTGCACGTCAGACGGGCTGGGATGGTTCCACCCCGCTCGATCGTGCGTCGGTCGTTGCGCCCGGCGGCCGTGACCGCTGATGCTCTTGGTGCCGCACCGAGCAGACCCCGGCCGACCAGCCGGTCCCGCCGCGGCACTCCACGTCCACGCACTCCTTCACGGGGGAACACCCATGCCCAGCACCATGTCCCTGCGCATCCGTACGAGCGCCTGCACCACGTTCGCCGTCGCCGCCCTCGCGGCGGGCACCGTCCTCACCGCCCCGGCCGCCGGCGCCGCACCGCAGGCCGCCGTACCGCAGGCCGCCGCACCGAAGTTCCTCTCGGCGTCCCAGCTGCCGCCGCACCCGACCTCGTCCTGGACCGCCGGGCCGGTCACCGAAGGGTTCCCGGACGAGATCGGCTACTGCGTCAGCACGGAGGGCGTGCCCTCCTACGACTACAAGAACCGCCTGTTCCGGACCGACGTGGACACCAACGCCGCGCAGCTGACCGTCGTGGCGGACACGGCCGCCCACGCCAAGGCCCTGGCCAAGCACTACGACGACCTCGTCCGCACCTGCGCCGAGCGCATCGAGAAGGCCGACCCCGACGTCCGGGCCGAGGGCCGGGACTACGGCACCCTGCCGGTCGAGGAGGGCGCCCGCGTCCGCGGCCTGCACACCGAGACGTCCGGGGGCGCCACCGACATCGCCCTGATGTCGGTCGGGCGGGACGGCAGGACCGTCACCGTCGTGAAGTGGGGGCAGATGGGCGACTTCGGGGACGCGCCCGTGGCCGCCTTCAAGAAGACGACGACCACGGCGGTCAACAAGCTGTACTGAGGTCCCCTGACCGGCTAGTGACCGGACGTCGCCTTCAGACCGACCACGGCCACCAGCAGCAGACAGACGAAGAAGATCCGCGCGGCGGTGACCGGCTCACCCAGGATCACCATGCCGAGCACCGCCGCGCCGGCCGCGCCGATACCGACCCACACTCCGTAGGCCGTACCGATCGGCAGCGTCTTGGCGGCCTGCGACAGGAGCATCATGCTGGCGACGATGCCCACGCCCGTGAACACGCTGGGCCACAGGCGCGTGAAACCGTCCGTGTACTTCATCCCGATCGACCAGCCCACTTCGAGCAGTCCGGCGACGATCAGCAGAACCCAGGCCATGACGGCACCTCCGACGAGTAGAAACGCGAACGCGTTACCTGATGGGGGTGCGTCGTCTTTGCGGAAACCCGGTACGGCGCGTCTCGTCGGGGTCCTTCCAAGGTAGCAAAGAGCATGCGTAAGGGGCTGGTGACCATGGTCACCAGCCCCTTACGCATAAGTCCCTACAGGTACCGGTCCCTACAGGTACAGACCCGTCGAGTCCTCCGAGCCCTCGAACCGGTCCGCCGCCACGGCGTGCAGATCGCGCTCCCGCATCAGTACGTAGGCCACGCCCCGCACTTCGACTTCCGCGCGGTCCTCCGGGTCGTACAGAACCCGGTCGCCCGGCTCGACCGTCCGGACGTTCTGCCCGACCGCGACCACCTCGGCCCAGGCGAGCCGCTTGCCCACGGCAGCGGTCGCGGGGATCAGGATGCCGCCGCCGGAGCGCCGCTCACCCTCGCTGGTGTCCTGCCGCACGAGCACGCGGTCGTGCAGCATGCGGATGGGCAGCTTGTCGTCGTGGGGGGTCCTGGGGGTCTTCTCGCTCACGCCCCAGAACCTACCCGCACCGACGCGGCCAGTGGGTCCCGGGGCGGCACACTCAGGCGCCGCGGCGCCGAGAGCTCACCACGAGGAGCCCCACGAGGCCCACGGCCACCAGGGCCACCGGCACGATGCGCTCGATGCGCGGCGAACCGTCCTCCGAGACGAGTTGTCCGCGCACGTCGGAGACGAAGCGATTCGCCCCTACGTACGCCCGGCCCAGCGAGTTGTCCACACCCGCGACGACCTTCGCCTTGGCGTCGCCGACGATCGTCTTCGGGTGAACGCGCACCCCGATCTCGTCGAGGGTCTCGGCGAGCTGGTCGCGCCGGCGCTTGATGTCCGCCTCGATCTGCGCAGGGGTCCTGGCATCCGACACCGCGCTGCCTCCGTGGTCGTAGCTGTGTGATGTGTACGAGCTGGTACGAGCTGTACCCCACAGTCTGTCAGCTTCACGCGCGCCGCACCCGGCGGCACCCCTATTACGCTCGTCCCCGTCACCACACTCTTTGCGAAGCACCCCTACGAGGAGACGCCCATGAGCGAGCGACTGCAGCCCGGCGACACCGCCCCCGCGTTCACCCTGCCCGACGCCGACGGCAAGGACGTCTCGCTGGCCGACCACAAGGGCCGCAAGGTCATCGTCTACTTCTACCCCGCCGCCCTCACCCCCGGCTGCACCAAGCAGGCCTGCGACTTCACGGACAACCTCGACGTGCTGGCCGCCGCCGGATACGACGTCATCGGCGTCTCCCCCGACAAGCCGGAGAAGCTGGCGAAGTTCCGCGAGCAGGAGAACCTCAAGGTCACGCTGGTCGGCGACCCCTCCAAGGAGACCCTGGCGGCGTACGGCGCCTTCGGCGAGAAGAAGCTGTACGGCAAGACGGTGACCGGCGTGATCCGCTCGACCGTGGTGGTCGACGAGGAGGGCAAGGTCGAGCACGCGTTCTACAACGTGAAGGCGACGGGTCACGTGGCGAAGATCATCAGGGACCTCGGCGTCTGAGACACCTGAGGCGCCCTACAGCTTCGGCACATCCGAACGGAGCACTCCGCCGGGCGCACCGAGTTCCCCTTCCGATGTGATGTAAGCCCCCCTCACGGGGGGCTTTCGTTTGCATCGGCCATCTTCGAGCAAGTGATCCCCCGGGGAACTTGTACGAAGAACGAAAGGAACCACTCCATGGCGGCCCAAGAAGAGCTCGAGGCCGAGGCCGACCCGGAGGCGATGAAGCGCCACCGCACCCTGTTCCGCGCGGTGAAACGGCGCAAGAACCCGCCCCTGCGCCGTACCGACATCACGGTCACGGACGAGGCCGCGGTCAAGCGGGCCGTCAAAGCGGCCTCGCTCGGCAACGCCATGGAATGGTTCGACTTCGGCATCTACAGCTACCTGGCCGTCACCATCGGCCACGTGTTCTTCCCGTCCGGGAACGACACGGCCCAGCTGATCTCGTCCTTCGCCACCTTCGCGGTCTCCTTCCTGGTGCGCCCCATCGGCGGCATGGTGTTCGGCCCGATGGGCGACAAGGTGGGCCGCAAGAAGGTCCTGGCGCTCACCATGATCCTCATGGCGATCGGCACGCTCGCGATCGGCCTGATCCCGTCCTACGCGACGATCGGCTTCTGGGCACCGGTCCTGCTGATCTTCTTCCGCCTCGTCCAGGGCTTCTCGACGGGCGGTGAGTACGGCGGTGCGTCGACGTTCATCGCCGAGTACGCGCCCGACAAGCGCCGCGGCTTCTTCGGCAGCTTCCTGGAGATGGGCACGCTGGCCGGGTACACGGGTGCGGCGGGCCTGGTCCTCATCCTCAACGCGTCCCTCGGCTCGGACACGATGGAGTCCTGGGGCTGGCGCATCCCGTTCCTCGTCGCGGGTCCGCTGGGCCTGGTCGGCCTCTACCTGCGGCTCAAGCTGGACGAGACCCCCGCGTTCCAGAAGATGGAGGACGCGTCCTACCACTCGGCGTCCGAGGGCGCGTCCACGGTCGAGACGACCGCCAAGGGCGACCTGGCGAAGATCTTCCGCGACCACTGGCCGACGCTGATCCTCTGCATCGCCCTGGTCGGCGCGTACAACATCACCGACTACATGCTCCTGTCGTACATGCCGACGTACCTCTCGGACGAGCTCGGCTACGACGACTCGCACGGCCTCCTGATCCTCATCGGCACGATGGTGATCCTGATGCTGATCATCACCCGGATCGGCAAGCTCTCCGACCGCTTCGGCCGCAAGCCGCTCCTGATGACGGGCATGATCGGGTTCCTGGTCCTCTCGATCCCGGCGTTCCTGCTCATCCAGCAGGGCAGCCTGGTCGCGGTCTCGGCCGGCATGCTCCTCCTGGGCCTCTCCCTGGTCTGCCTCCTCGGCACGATGTCGGCCACGCTGCCGGCCCTGTTCCCCACGTCGGTCCGCTACGGCTCCCTCTCCGTCGGCTACAACCTCTCCGCCTCCCTCTTCGGCGGCACGGCTCCCCTGGTCATCACGTCCCTGATCAGCGTCACGGGCACGGACATGATCCCGGCGTACTACTCGATGGCGGCGGCGCTGGTCGGTGTGATCGCGGTGGCCTGCATGAAGGAAACGGCCCAGAAGCCGCTGTCGGGTTCGCCCCCGTCGGTGGAAACAAAGGAAGAGGCAGCAGAAATGGTCGAGGCCCAAGCCACACCCCCCAAGTTCTGACGCCCTCCCCTCCCTTCCCATGCGGCCCGCCCCACTCAATGTGAGGCGGGCCGTTCCGCATACCGGTCGTAGCGACCCGATTTTCGTTTCGTTAGCCCGTACGAGGCGGCGAACGCGCGGCCGGATGGGAGGGGGCGACATGACGGTCCGGTACACCCGCGAGCTTCTGGAAGAGGCGGCTCGAGAGACCAGGACGTGGGACGAGGCGGTGAGGTGGTGCGGAGGGCGGCCCACCCCCGGTAGTCGGCGCTATCTGCGCCGGAAGATGGCTGCGGAGGGCATCGACACCTCCCACTTCCCGCAACAGTGGTACCGCCACACCGAGCAGCGGCTCCGTGAAGCCGTGGCGCAGTCCACCCACCACCATGAGAGAAGTGGTGCTCCACCTGGGGATCAGCAACGTGGGCGGCAACCACGCACACATCGGCCGCCGGATCGCCCGCCTCGGCATCGACACCTCACACTTCAGCACCCCCCGTGGCAGACCCAAAGGGTCATTGGGCCCTGTTCTGGCACTGCGTTCGCCGGAGGACGGCCGTATCCCCGGTACGCGGCTCCGCCGGGCGCTGCTGCTGACAGGCGTATCCGAGCAGTGCGCGGAGTGCGGCGGCAGCACTGAGTGGAACGGCCGCCCACTGAGCCTGGAAGTCGACCACCTCAATGGCGACTGGTGGGACAACCGTGCCGACAACCTCCGTCTCCTCTGCCCCAACTGCCATGCGGTGACCGACACTTACCGCGGCCGCAAGCGGAGGTCCGGGTGAGCGCCCCCAAGTACCCACGCGCGACGCTCGCCCGCATGGCCCCCGCATGTACGAGCCTTGTGGACCTGATGCGTCGACTGGGAGCACCGATAGGCGCAGGCCCCCGCCGGTACCTGCTCCGGCGCCTCGATCACTACGGGATCGACATCGCACACTTTCGTGATGAACCCCTTCCCGCACGCCCCTCTCGCTCCTACTCGAAGGAGGTCCTGGCGGATGCCGCCGCCCGCTCCTCCAGCATCCGGGACATGTTCGTGCTTATGGGCATCCCGCCGGAGGACGGCCCATACGGGCATGTCAGGAAGAAGCTGGACAAGTTCGGGATCGACACGAGCCACTTCGTCCGACGGCCCGGCATGGCTGCCGGCCCGCTCTTTTCCCGAGAGGAATTCACGCGGGCTGTCGCCGACTCCGACGGGCTGGCAGGCGTGCTGCGGGCGATGGGCTGCTCCCCGACCGGATCCGGACGCGCCAAGGCCCGGCGCAGCATTGAGGCTTACGGGCTGTCGACCGCCCACTTCGTCGGTCAGGCCCACGCCTCCGGCAGACCATCGGCCAACCGTAGGTGCGCCGACGAAATCCTGGTCAGGCGCGGGCCGAACGGCTCCCGCACGCGATCTGCCCTGCTGCGGCGAGCCCTCGACGAGATTGCCGCCCCTCGTGTGTGCGGGGAGTGCGGGCTGGGCGAGGTCTGGCGCGGCAAGCGCCTCGTCCTGGAGATCGACCACGTCAACGGCGACCGCCTCGACGACCGCCGCGAGAACCTCCGGTACCTGTGCCCCTCTTGTCACAGCCAGACCAGGACCTTCTCGAACCGTCGACGCCCGGCACAGTAGAGTGGCCGGGCGGGTCCGTACCCCAGCTGGCCGAGAGGGCGCCGGTTTAGGTCCGGTGTGTCGTGGGTTCGAGTCCCACCGGGCCCACAGCGGAAGAGGGGCACGACGCGCGCCGTCGTGCCCTTCCGTGTTCGGCCTCAGCCCAACAACTCCCGAACCACCGGCACCAACGCCCGAAAAGCCACCCCCCGGTGGCTGATCGCGTTCTTTTCCGCGGGTGTCAGTTCCGCGCACGTGCGTGTCTCGCCCTCCGGCTGGAGGATCGGGTCGTAGCCGAAGCCGCCCGTGCCGGACGGGGCCGTGCGGAGGGTGCCCTGGAGGCGGCCCTCGACGACGCGTTCCGTGCCGTCGGGGAGGGCCAGGGCCGCCGCGCAGGCGAAGTGGGCCGCGCGGTGTTCCGGGGCGATGTCGGCGAGCTGGGCCAGGAGCAGGTTCAGGTTCGCTTCGTCGTCGCCGTGGCGGCCCGCCCAGCGGGCGGAGAAGATGCCGGGCGCGCCGTTCAGGACGTCGACGCACAGGCCCGAGTCGTCCGCGACGGCGGGCAGGCCCGTGGCCCGGGCGAGGGCGTGGGCCTTGAGGAGGGCGTTCTCCGCGAACGTGACGCCCGTTTCCTTGACGTCGGGGATCTCGGGGTACGCGTCCGCGCCGACGAGGTCGTGCGTGAGGCCTGCGTCGGCGAGGATCGCCCTGAGTTCGGTGATCTTGCCGTTGTTGCGGGTGGCGAGGATGAGGCGGGTCATGGGGCAAGTATCGCCGCCCCCGCCACAGGTCTCCTTACGGCGTGCAGACCTTCGTCAGTTCGCCCGCCGCGTCCGTGACCGGGCTGACGTCCGGCGTCGCGTCGCCCTTGTCGACGGCGTCGCGGACGTTGTCGACCGCCTTCTCCAGGTCGTCGACCGCCTTGTTGACGTCCGCGTCGTCGGTCTTGTCGCCGATCTCGTCGAGGTTCTTGCCGATGTCGTCGAGCGCCCGGTCCGCCGCCGCGGGGTCGTCGCCCGCCTTCTCGACGGCCTGCTGCAGGTCGGTGACGCTGTCGGCGATCGTGTCGGCGGTCTGGACGCAGTCGAGTGCCTTCGAGACGGCGTCGCAGCCGACGAGGCCGACGCCGGCCGGGATGACGATCAGTGCCGTGACGACGGCGGTGGCGATGCGACGGTGGCGCGCGGCCATGGTTCGGTCCCCTCCCCAGGGTGCGTACGGACGCGCGGCTTCGTCCGCGCGCCCGTACTGGTAACAACGCCGCGTGAGGGGTTGTTGGTTGCCTGTTCGACCGGGCGAACTAGCGCGTGGCCTCCAGTGCCGCGTGCTGGTACGCCGCGAGTTCCTCGCAGCCGCCGACCGCGAGGTCGAGGAGCGCGTTGAGTTCCTTGCGGTCGAAGGGCTCGGCCTCGGCGGTGCCCTGGACCTCGACGAAGCGGCCGTCGCCGGTGCAGACGACGTTCATGTCGGTGTCGGCCTTGACGTCCTCCTCGTAGCGGAGGTCGAGGAGGGGGACGCCGCCGACGATGCCGACGGAGACGGCGGACACCGTGTCGGTGAGGGGCTTGCGGCCGGCCTTGATGAGCTTCTTGCCCTGGGCCCAGGCGACGGCGTCGGCGAGCGCGACGTACGCCCCGGTGATGGCGGCGGTGCGGGTGCCGCCGTCGGCCTGGAGGACGTCGCAGTCGAGGACGATCGTGTTCTCGCCGAGGGCTTTGTAGTCGATGACGGCGCGCAGCGAGCGGCCGATGAGGCGGCTGATCTCGTGGGTGCGGCCGCCGATCTTGCCGCGGACGGATTCGCGGTCGCCGCGGGTGTTGGTGGAGCGGGGCAGCATGGAGTATTCGGCGGTGACCCAGCCTTCGCCGCTGCCCTTGCGCCAGCGGGGGACGCCTTCGGTGACGGAGGCGGTGCAGAAGACCTTGGTGTCGCCGAAGGAGATGAGGACGGAGCCTTCGGCGTGCTTGCTCCAGCCGCGTTCGATGGTGATGGGGCGGAGTTGTTCGGGGGTGCGGCCGTCGATTCGAGACATGTGAGGAGCCTAGCCGGAGGGTGACGTGCGCGAGGGCCCCGTCCGGTTGTCCGGACGGGGCCCTCGGCGGTGGGTCGGGGACCCGTGAGTTCAGGACCTCACATCATGTCTTCGATGTCCGCGGCGATCGGGTCCGCGTCGGTGCCGATGACGACCTGGATCGCGGTGCCCATCTTGACGACGCCGTGGGCGCCGGCGGCCTTCAGGGCGGCGTCGTCCACGAGGTCGGGGTCCTTGACCTCGGTGCGCAGACGCGTGATGCAGCCCTCGACCTCTTCGATGTTGTCGATGCCGCCGAGCCCGGCAACGATCTTCTCAGCCTTGCTGGCCATGTGTTTCTCCCTGTGTTTCTCGCGGCCGGGGGACCGCTTTGCCACGGTAACGCACGGTTGGACCATCTTCGCGGGCGGTTACGTCAGTCGTGCCCAATGATGACGATCAAGGTGCCGGTCCCTGCCGGGCGGCGCTCCCACACGTACCGCAACTGGTCTACACCAGTTTCCGACGACCGCCAAACCTGGCTTGTTCCGGGAGGGACGCCGATGAGTTCCACTGCCGCAGCGGCGCCACAGAAGAAGTGGTGGAACGGCCTGTTCCAGGGCCTGCAGAAGATGGGCCGCAGCCTTCAGCTGCCCATCGCGGTCCTGCCCGCCGCCGGCATCCTGAACCGGCTCGGGCAGCCCGACGTCTTCGGCGACGACGGTCTGGGCTGGACGAACGTCGCCAAGGTCTTCGCGGCGGCGGGCGGTTCGCTGCTCGACTCCTCGCTCGGTCTGCCGCTGCTGTTCTGCATCGGTGTCGCGATCGGCATGGCGAAGAAGTCGGACGGTTCCACGGCGCTCGCGGCCGTCACCGGCTTCCTCGTCTACTACGCGGTGCTGCGCGCGTTCCCCGACGACTGCCCCAAGGACACGACGTTCGGCGGCGCGGGCATGTGGAGCGGGGTGTGCGTGGCGGAGGACGGGACCGTGGCGCAGGCCGCGTACCAGAATCCGGGGGTGTTCGGCGGCATCGTGATGGGTCTGCTCGCCGCGTGGTTCTGGCAGCGGTACCACCGCGTGAAGCTGGTCGACTGGCTCGGCTTCTTCAACGGCCGCCGTCTGGTGCCGATCATCATGGCGTTCGTGGGGCTGGTCTTCGCGGGGATCTGCGTGTGGATCTGGCCGCCCATCGGTGACGCGCTGACGAGCTTCTCGAAGTGGCTGGTGGATCTGGACTGGCTGGGGTCGGGCATCTTCGGTGTCGCCAACCGGGCGCTGCTCACGGTGGGCCTGCATCAGTTCCTGAACACGTTCGTGTGGTTCCAGTTCGGGGACTACACGAAGCCGGACGGCACGGTCGTGCACGGTGACATCAACCGGTTCCTCGCGGGCGACCCGACGGCGGGCCAGTTCACCTCGGGTTTCTTCCCGATCATGATGTTCGCGCTGCCCGCCGCGGCCCTGGCGATCACGCACTGCGCGCGGCCCGAGCGCCGCAAGGTGGTCGGCGGTCTGATGCTGTCGGTGGGTCTGACGTCGTTCGTCACGGGCATCACCGAGCCGATCGAGTACTCGTTCCTCTTCATCGCGCCGCTGCTGTACGCGATCCACGCGGTGCTCACGGGTGTGTCGATGGCGGTGACGTGGGCGCTGGGGGTGAAGGACGGCTTCAGCTTCTCCGCGGGGCTGATCGACTACGTCATCAACTGGGGTCTCGCGACCAAGCCCTGGTTGATCATTCCGATCGGTCTGTGCTTCGCCGTCGTGTACTACGCGCTGTTCCGCTTCGTGATCGTCAAGTTCGATCTGCACACTCCGGGACGTGAACCGGAGGAGGAGGCGGAGGCGCAGGACCGGGAGCAGACGAAGGCGTAATTCGTCGCGCGGGGCGCTCTCCTCGTACCCTCTTACAGGCCCTCGGACCCTTGGTCCGGGGGTCTTTCGGCTGTCATGTCGGGATATGGCCGACCCCACAGGAATCACGGGTTCCTTATGTCTCCTTCACCGTGCTACAACAGGTCTACACCACTAATTGGTGTAGACCACGCGGCTTTCTCGCCGCGTCCCCCGGAGACGCCGCCGTCCCCCACTTCCATGTCCCCAGGCGGCGCCTTGCCCACTGGAGGAAGTTGTGTCCACGACCGGCGCCGCCCCCGCGGCCGACAAGAAGAAGAAGGGCGCGGGCGTGATGGCCGTCATGCAGCGCATCGGCCGCAGCCTCATGCTGCCGGTCGCCGTGCTGCCCGCCGCCGCCCTCCTCGTCCGCTTCGGTCAGAACGACATGCTCGGCAAAGAGTCGTTCCCGACCTTCATCAACAAGCTCGCGGAGTACATGGCCGCCGGCGGTGGCGCGCTGCTCGACAACATGGCGCTCCTGTTCTGCGTCGGCATCGCGATCGGCTTCGCCAAGAAGTCGGACGGCTCGACGGCCCTCGCCGCCGTGACCGGCTACCTGGTCTTCCAGAAGGTGCTCGCCACCTTCACGGACAAGAACCTGCCGAAGGTCGCGTCCGTCGTGGACGGCAAGATCGTCATGAACGAGGCGCCGGTCAACGCCGGTGTGCTCGGCGGCGTCGTCATGGGCATCATCGTCGCCCTGCTCTACCAGAAGTTCTACCGGACCAAGCTCCCCGACTGGGCGGGCTTCTTCGGCGGCCGCCGCCTCGTCCCGATCCTTTCGGCCTTCGCGGGCCTGGTCGCGGGCATCGTCTTCGGTCTGATCTGGCCGGTCCTCGGCACCGGCATCCACAACTTCAGTGAGTGGCTCGTCGGTTCGGGCGCCGTCGGCGCCGGTGTCTTCGGTGTCGCCAACCGCGCGCTGATCCCCGTGGGCATGCACCACCTCCTGAACTCCTTCCCCTGGTTCCAGGCGGGCACGTACAACGACGGCGGCGTGGACTACCACGGCGACATCGCGCGCTTCCTGCACCACGACCCGACCGCGGGCCAGTTCATGACGGGCTTCTTCCCGATCATGATGTTCGCCCTGCCGGCCGCCTGCCTCGCGATCGTGCACTGCGCCCGTCCCGAGCGCCGCAAGGTCGTCGGCGGCATGATGTTCTCCCTCGCGGCCACCGCGTTCGTGACCGGTGTGACCGAGCCGATCGAGTTCACCTTCATGTTCATCGCGCCGGTCCTGTACGCGATCCACGCGGTGCTCACCGGTGTCTCCATGGCGCTGACCTGGGCGCTCGGCATGAAGGACGGCTTCGGCTTCTCGGCCGGCGCGGTGGACTTCCTGCTGAACCTCGGCATCGCGAAGAACCCGTGGGGCCTGGCACTGGTCGGCCTCTGCTTCGCCGCGGTCTACTACGTGGTCTTCCGCTTCGCGATCACCAAGTTCAACCTGCCGACGCCGGGCCGCGAGTCCGACGAGGAGCTCGCCGAGCTCCTGAAGGCGGAGGGCAAGTAGCCTGCGGCTCAGCTGAGCAGGGACAAGGGCCCGGGCGTTGGTGACCAACGCCCGGGCCCTTCGCTGTGCGGCGTCACGTAGCGTCGACATGGCACGCGCCATTGCGGGGGCTCCGCCCCCGGACCCCCGCTCCTCGATCGCCGGAGGGGCTAGATTTCCATGACCACCCGCATCCTCGACCTCGACCGCGAGCGCCTCGCCGCCCTGCGCGGCCGCGACCTGACCGCCTCCGTCGCCGCCGCGGAGGGCCGCACGATGGTCGCCGAGGTGTTCGCCGACCGCGCCGCCCTGATCCCGATGCCGGGCATGCCGGGCGTGCACAACGCCGAGCTGGTCGCGGCCTTCGGCGCCGACATCGTCGTACTGAACCTCATCGAGCGCGCCTGGGACGGCGAGCGCCTCACCCTGCCGGGCCTCGGCACCTTCTCCTCCCTCACCGACCTCGCGGCGTACATCGGCCGCCCGGTCGGCATCAATCTGGAGCCGGGTGACGTCCCGGAGATCCGGCGCGCGAAGCCGGAGTACGCCAAGCGGCTGATCGACATGGGTGCGGCGATGCTCTGTCTGACGGCGAACCCGGGCACGGGCGGGTCGTACGACGGGCTCGCGCGGGTCACCGAGGAGCTGCGGGCCGGGCTCGGGGACGACGTGGCGCTGTGGAGCGGCAAGATGCACCACGCGGGGCACCCGGAGCGGGTCACGGTGGAGCGGCTGACGTCGCTGGTGGAGGCGGGCGCCGACGGGGTCGTCCTGCCGCTGCCCGGCACGCTGCCGGGCGTCACCAAGGAGCTGGCCGCGGAGGCGGTGGCGGCGGTGCAGGACGCGGGCGCGGTGGTGATGGGCGCGATCGGCACGAGCCAGGAGGGCTCGCACGCGAACGTGGTGCCGCAACTCGCCCTGACGGCGAAGGAGGTGGGCATCGACGCCCACCACTTCGGCGACTCGTTCCTGCCGGGGATGTGCGACCCGGAGGTCATGTACGACTACTCGGTGGCGATCCGCGGCCGCCGCCACACGTGGAACCGGATGGCGCTGGGCGGCCGCGGGTACCGGCGGGCCTGAGCGGTCAGATCTCGTACGTCGCGCCGGGCGCGGCGAGGGCCGTCGGACCCGCGTAGACCGCGCGGGCGTCGGTGAGGTTGGCCTGGGGGTCCGTCCACGGCGGGATGTGGGTGAGCAGCAACCTTCCTGCACCGGCCCGGTGGGCGGACTCCCCCGCCTCCCTGCCGTTGAGGTGCAGGTCGGGGATGTTCTCCTTGCCGTGCGTGAAGGCGGCCTCGCACAGGAAGAAGTCGGTTTCCTCGGCGAGTTCGTCCAGGGCGGAGCAGGGTCCGGTGTCCCCGGAGTACGTGAGGGACTTCCCGGCGTGCTCGACGCGGATGGCGTACGCCTCGACGGGGTGGCACATCTTCTCGGTGCGGACGGAGAACGGGCCGATGTCGAACGTGGCGGGCTTGACCGTGTGGAAGTCGAAGACCTCGCTCATCGAGGACGCGGAGGGCGTGTCCGCGTACGCCGTGGTGAGGCGCTGCTCGGTGCCTTCCGGGCCGTACACCGGGATGGGGGCGCAGCGGCCACCCTCGTGGCGGTAGTAACGGGCCACGAAGTACGCGCACATGTCGATGCAGTGATCGGCGTGCAGGTGGCTGAGGAAGATCGCGTCGAGGTCGTACAGACCGATGTGGCGCTGCAGCTCGCCGAGGGCGCCGTTGCCCATGTCGAGCAGCAACCGGAAGCCGTCGGCCTCGACGAGGTAGCTCGAGCAGGCCGAGTCCGCGGAGGGAAACGACCCCGAGCAGCCGACGACGGTGAGCTTCATGAAGCTGGAACCTCCGCGCTGGCAGGAGAGCTGGGGAGTGTGCGGTCCGTCGAGCGTAAGGCGCAAAAGGGTTGGTCGCTCCTCCGTCGTGGGCCGTTGTGGGCGAACTCACCTGCACTGTCACCGGTTCGGGGGGCTTCTGGGGCCGGGCGGGGCGGTGGGCGGTCCGGGATGCGCGCCGGTACGGTCGTGGGTATGGACACGTCGTGGTGGCTCGCGCTGGCCGCAGTGGTGGTGCTCGCGCTCGTCGTCACCTTGGTGGACGGCTGGGGGCGCGGGCCGCGGAAGCGGAGTTCCCGTCCGGCGGGCAGGACGCGGCCGCCGCGGGGTCCGCGGCGGCGCCTTCCGGCGCCGCGGGCGGGGGAGATCTGGTGGGCGCGGGTGCCGTACGAGGACGGGCCCGGCGGGAAGGACCGGCCGTGTCTGGTCCTGTCGGTGCACGGGCGGAGCGCCCGGGTCGCGAAGATCACCAGCAAGTACCACGACGAGCGTGCGGGGGTGATCCCGCTGCCGCCGGGTTCGGTGGGCGACGCGGAGGGCCGCGCGAGCTTCCTGGAGACGGACGAGCTGCGGGACGTACCGCTGGCCGAGTTCCGGCGCAGGGCGGGGACGGCGGATCCGGTGCTGTGGGATCAGGTGAAGCATTTGGCGGGCTGAGCCGCCGTCTTCCGGGGCTCCGCCCCGGACCCCGCTCCTTAAACGCCGGAGGGGCTGACCTTGCCCCTGTCAGCCCCTCCGGCGTGCAATCAGCTCAGTGCTACGCCCACAACTGCCCCTGCAGCGTCTCGATGGCCGCCTCGGTCGTCGTCGCCGTGTAGACGCCCGTCGACAGGTACTTCCAGCCGCCGTCGGCGACGACGAAGACGATGTCGGCGGGCTCGCCCGCCTTGACCGCCTTGTTGCCGACGCCGATCGCGGCGTGCAGCGCGGCGCCCGTGGAGACGCCCGCGAAGATGCCCTCCTGCTGGAGGAGTTCACGCGTGCGCGTCACCGCGTCGGCGGAGCCGACGGAGAAGCGGGTGGTGAGGACGGACGCGTCGTACAGCTCGGGGACGAAGCCCTCGTCGAGGTTGCGGAGGCCGTAGACGAGGTCGTCGTAGCGCGGCTCGGCGGCGACGATCTTGATGTCGGGCTTCTGCTCGCGCAGGTAGCGGCCGACGCCCATGAGGGTGCCGGTCGTGCCGAGGCCCGCCACGAAGTGGGTGATCGAGGGGAGGTCGGTGAGGATCTCCGGGCCCGTCGTGGCGTAGTGCGCGCCCGCGTTGTCCGGGTTGCCGTACTGGTAGAGCATCACCCAGTCGGGGTGCTCGGCAGCGAGCTCCTTGGCGACCCGGACTGCCGTGTTGGAGCCGCCCGCGGCCGGCGAGGAGATGATCTCGGCGCCCCACATGGCGAGCAGGTCGCGCCGCTCCTGCGAGGTGTTCTCCGGCATGACGCACACGATGCGGTAGCCCTTGAGCTTGGCCGCCATGGCGAGCGAGATGCCGGTGTTGCCGGAGGTCGGCTCCAGGATCGTGCAGCCGGGCGTCAACCGGCCGTCCTTCTCGGCCTGTTCGACCATGTGGAGGGCCGGCCGGTCCTTGATGGAACCGGTCGGGTTGCGGTCCTCCAGCTTGGCCCAGATACGGACGTCGTCCGAGGGGCTGAGCCGCGGCAGGCGGACGAGCGGCGTGTTGCCGACCGCGGCGAGCGGGGAGTCGTAGCGAGGCATCCGGGATCGGGCCTAGACCATGCCGCCGGCGACGGCCGGCAGGATCGTGACGCTGTCGCCGTCGGCGACCTTCGTGGAGATGCCGTCGAGGAAGCGGACGTCCTCGTCGTTGAGGTACACGTTCACGAAGCGGCGGAGCTTGCCGTCGTCGACGATGCGCTCGGCGATGCCCGCGTGCCGCGAGTCGAGGTCGGTGAAGAGCTCGGCGAGGGTGTCACCGCTGCCCTCGACGGCCTTGGCGCCGTCGGTGTAGGTGCGGAGGATGGTCGGGATGCGGACCTCGATGGCCATGCTGAGGGCTCCTGTCGGGAGTCGAGAAGTGCGTGTGGTGGGCGCGCGGCGGCGCGGGGCTTGCGGTGTGCTGCGCCGGGCGTACGGAAGTGCGGCCGCCGCGGCCCGCGGCCGTGCGTGGGACCGCGGTGGACCGGTTCAGCGGGTACAGATGGCGCTGGCGAGGCGGCACAGGTCGACGTGCAGCCGCGCCACGAGCAGCAGGGGTGCGCTCGGCGTCTCTTCGCTCACGTCATGGGGAACCATGCGGTCATCGTATCGATTCCCGGTCCGGATCCCGGAATGTGATCTCAGATGGTGGACGGAATCCGTTCAGGATGCGGGCGGCGGCAGATAGACGACGGTCGGGGCGCCGGTCAGCGGATGCGTGCTGACCTCGGCGGTCACGCCGTACACGGTGGCCAGCAGCTCGGCGGTGAGGACTTCCTTGGGCGCTCCGGAGGCGACGAGCCGGCCGCCGTCGAGGACGTAGAGGCGGTCGCAGAAGTACGCGGCCAGGTTGAGGTCGTGCAGGGCCAGGAGGTTGGTCGTGCCGAGGTCCCGTACGAAGGAGAGGATCTCCAGCTGGTAGCGGATGTCCAGGTGGTTGGTGGGTTCGTCGAGGACGACGAGGGTGGGCTGCTGCACGAGGGCGCGGGCGACGAGGGCGCGCTGGCGTTCGCCGCCGGAGAGGGAGGGGAAGGCGCGGTCGGCGAGGTCCTCGACGCCGACGCGGGCTAGCGCCTCGGTGACGAGTTCGTCGTCGGCGGCGGTGTCCGCCTCCCAGAACCGTTTGTGCGGGGAGCGGCCCATGGCGACGACCTGCCGGACGGTGAGCTCGAACGCGGCCTGCCCGTCCTGCGGCACGGTGGCCAGGCGGCGGGCGCGGGCCTTGGGGGTCATGGTGTGCAGGTCGTCACCGTCGAGGAGGGCGCGGCCCGCGGTGGGGCGCAGGGTGCCGTACACGCAGCGCAGGAGGGTCGTCTTGCCGCTGCCGTTGGGACCGACGACGCCGACGGTCTCGCCGGGGTCGGCGGTGAGGTCGACGGCGTCGACGAGGAGCCGTCCTGCCACCTCGTACGAGAGCCCTTCGGTGCGCAGTCCGCCGACGGGCGGTGCCACGGTCATGCCGGTACTCCTTCGTTGCGTCGCCTCAGCAGCCACAGGAAGAACGGGCCGCCGGTGAGGGCGGTGAGCACGCCGACGGGGATGTCCTGCGGCGCGGCGACCGTGCGCGCGGCGAGGTCGGCGGCGACCAGGAACACGGCGCCCATCAGCGCGACGACCGGGAGCAGCGCGCGGTGCGCGGCGCCGACCAGCATGCGGGCGGCGTGCGGCACCATCAGGCCGACGAAGCCGATGGCGCCGCTGTAGGCGACGAGGACGCCGGTGAGGAGCGAGGCGAGGACGAAGACGCCGACGCGGAAGCGGGCGGCGTCCAGGCCGAGGACGGTGGCGCCCTCCTCGCCCGCGAGGAGCAGGTCGAGGGGGCGGGCCATGGACATGAGGAGGGCCGTGCCGACGACGAGGGCGGCGCAGGGCAGGGCGAGCATGTCCCAGCGGGCGCTGCCGAGCCCGCCGAGCGTCCAGTACAGGACCTCCTTGAGGTGGTCGGCGCTGTCGGCGGTGACCAGGATGAGGCTGGTCAGGGCGGTCAGGATGTACGAGACGGCGACGCCCGCGAGGATCAGCCTGCCGGTGGCGAAGCCGCCGCTGCCGCCGCGTGCGAGGGCGTAGACGAGGATCAGGGAGATCAGGGCGCCCGCGAAGGAGGCGGCCGGGATGGTGACGGTGGTCGACAGGGCGGCGCCGAGGCCGAAGACGGAGCCGAGCACGATCGCGCAGACCGCGCCGACGGAGGCGCCCGAGGAGACGCCGAGCAGGAACGGGTCGGCGAGGGGGTTGCGGACGAGGGCCTGGAGGACGGTCCCGATGACGGCGAGCCCGGCTCCGACGGTGGCCCCGAGGATGACCCGCGGCAGTCGCACGTCGAGGACGATGGTGCGGAACGGGGATGGCTCCGCCCTCCCCGTCAGGATCTCGACGACCTGGGCCGTCGGGATACGGACGGAACCTAGGGCCAGTCCGGCGAGCGTCGCGGCGGCGAGGGCGGCGACGAGTACCGCCAGTACAGCCAGGCGCCGCCCCCCTGCGCCCCGTAGACCGCCCTTCGGGCTCGTCCTCAAACGTCGGACGGGCTGGATCTCCCGCACTCTCTGCGTGCTCACAGCTGTGCCGCCAGCTTCCTCACCGCCTCGGGTGCTCGTACCCCTGTGACCATGTCCGACAGGGGCAGCACGGCGAACCGCTTGTTCTTGATGGCGGGGACGTCCTGGAGGACGGGGTCGTCGAGGAGGCGCTTCTTCTTCTGGGCGACGGTCGTGGCGCCGTAGTCGAGGATGAGGATGGCCTCGGGCTTGTTCTTCACGACGGACTCCCAGGACGCGTCGCTGAAGGACTTGTCCACGTGCGCGAAGACGTTGTGGCCGCCCGCGCGCTCGATGATGTCGTTGCCGATGCCGCGGCCGCCCGCCGTGAACGCGGTCTTGTCGCCGCTGTCGTAGACGAAGACGGAGAGGGCTTTCCTGCCCTTGGACTTCTCGGCGGTGGCGGCGAGTTCGCGCTGTGCGCCGCTGACCCACTTGTCGGCGCGGTCCCGCACCCCGAAGGTGGAGCCGACCTCGCGGACCTCGCGGTAGACGTCCTCCATGGAGACGGGCTTCTTCGCGCAGCCCTCGACGTTGAGGCGGCTCTTGATGCCGGACTTGGCGAGCGCCTCGCGGCTGCGGCCGTCGCCCGCGAGGAAGGCGCTCGCGTAGCCGCCGTACACGAAGTCGGGGTTGGCGGCGAGCAGCTTCTCGTAGGAGGGGTACTCCTTGGCGACGACGGGCACGGAGTCGTACGCCTTCTCATACTTGGGCAGGACCTTGTCGTCGAGGTAGGCCGTGCCGGCGAGGTGGTCCTTGAGGCCGAGTTCCAGCATCACTTCAGTGGTGTGCTGGTTCATGGTGACGGCCCTCTTGGGCGGCGCGTCGTACGTCGTCTTCACACCGCAGTTGGTGACGGTGTACGGGAATCCGGCGGCCTTGGCCGCGGGCTTCGCGTCACCTTCGGAGCCGGACGAGGAGCACGCGGCGAGCGGGACGAGCAGGGCCGCGGCGGCGAGCGCGCGTATGCCGGTGTGACGGCGGGACATGGCTGAACTGCCTCCTCCGGGGGATTTCCGCGTCCCCCGCGTTGCGTGGAGAAGGGCGGCAGGTCAGTTCCTGACTCCCCCGGCCCCGGCTCGGGGTGGGGTCACAGTGGCGGGACCGTGCCGGGTTCGCACCGGCTTCCTGGGTCCTGCCGCCCTCATGAGTAAAGCTCAGTATGCCTCGACGACCTTTACCTCTTCTTCGGTGACCTCGCCGTCCACGATCCGGTACGAACGGAACTGGAAGGGGCCCGCGCCGTCGGTGTCCGCCGTGGAGACCAGGACGTAGTGCGCGCCGGGCTCGTTGGCGTACGTGATGTCGGTGCGCGAGGGGTACGCCTCGGTGGCGGTGTGCGAGTGGTAGACGATCACCGGCTCCTCGTCGCGGTCGTCCATCTCGCGGTAGAGCTTGAGCAGGTCACCCGAGTCGAACTCGTAGAACGTGGGCGACCGGGCGGCGTTCAGCATCGGGATGAACCGCTCGGGGCGCCCGGTGCCCTCCGGGCCCGCGACGACGCCGCACGCCTCGTCGGGGTGGTCCTGGCGCGCGTGCGCGACGATCTGGTCGTGGAGGGCCTGGGTGATGGTCAGCATGGCAGCCAGGATAAGCAGAGGGGCCCGCGCGTACCGAGGTGTGGTACGCGCGGGCCCGAATGCTGGACAGGGGCCTTGGGGAGCCTCAGTCCTTGTCGATCAGTCCTTCTCGACGGCGGCGGAGACGCCGACCTTCTGCTTGGTGAACGCCGCGGCCTGCGGGTTGCGGCTCTTGAGCACCAGGTACGACACGGTCAGGATCGCGGCCCAGACCGGAGCGGCGTACAGCGAGATCCGCGCGTCCTTGTCAACGCCCATCATCACGATGACCATGCCGATGAACAGGAGCGCGAACCAGCTGGTGTACGGGGCGCCCGGGGCGCGGAAGGTGGACTGCGGCAGCTCGCCGCGGTCGGCCTTGCGGCGGTAGCGGATCTGGCACGCCAGGATCATGATCCAGGCCCACATGCCGGAGATGGTCGCGAAGGAGACGACGTAGTTGAACGCCTCACCCGGCCACTGGTAGTTGATCCAGACGCCGACCAGCATGAACGCGGCGGAGGCCGTGGTGCCGATCAGCGGCAGGCCGTTCTTCGTGAGCTTGGTGAAGAACTTGGGGCCCTGGCCGTTCATCGCGAGGTCGCGCAGCATGCGGCCGGTGGAGTACATGCCGGAGTTGCAGGAGGAGAGCGCCGCCGTGAGGACCACGAAGTTCACGATCGCGGCGCCGACGCCGAGGCCCATCTCCTCGAAGGCGGCGACGAACGGAGAGACGCCGGGCTTGAAGGAGGTCCACGGGACGACCGAGAGGATCATGATGAGCGCGCCGACGTAGAAGACGGCGATGCGCCACGGCACGGTGTTGATGGCCTTGGGCAGGACGGTCTTCGGGTCCTTGGACTCGCCCGCGGTGACGCCGACCAGCTCGACGGCGAGGAAGGCGAACATCACGATCTGCAGGGTCATCAGCGTGGAGCCGATGCCGTTGGGGAAGAAACCGCCCTGGTTCCACAGGTGGGCCACGGAGGCGGTGTCACCGGCGTCGGAGAAGCCGATGGTGAGGATGCCGACGCAGATCAGGATCATGCCGATGATGGCGGTGACCTTGACCATCGAGAACCAGAACTCCAGCTCGCCGAAGAGCTTCACGGAGATGAGGTTCGCGCCGTACAGGATGACGGTGAAGACGAGCGCGTAGGCCCATTGCGGGAACGAGTCGTGGGTCCAGTACTGCATGTACTGGGCGGCCGCGGTGACTTCGGTGATGCCGGTGACGACCCAGAAGAGCCAGTACGTCCAGCCGGTCACGAATCCGAAGAACGGGCCCATGAACTCGCGTGCGTACTCCGAGAAGGAGCCGGACACGGGCCGGTACATGAGGAGCTCGCCGAGCGCCCGCATGATGAAGAAGATGACGAGTCCCGCGATGGCGTACGCCAGGATGAGGCTCGGTCCGGCCTTGTGGATGGCCTTGCCCGCGCCGAGGAACAGGCCGGTGCCGATGGCACCGCCGATCGCGATCATCTGGATCTGCCGGGCTCCGAGCCCGCGCTGGTATCCCTCGCCCTCGCCGGACGAGCCGTGCACGACCCCATTGCCGTCGTGCCCGTCGTGGTGCTTGTCGACCTGCACTGAGGTCATGGTGACGCCTTTCTCCATGCTGATCCGCGCCCGCACATCTGCGTTGTGGCTGCGGATCAGGTCCTGATCCCCCCGGATATGGATGGAGTGCTACCGGCGGTCCGCCGGCTGAAGCGCCCCCGGTGACATGGGTGGCGTCACCGAGCGGTCGTGAAGATTTATCACGGGGGCAACAGTGAGGGAATGAGCCACCTGTGGCGCACACCACAGGAAGAAGCGGACAAAGCACCCTTGACAGAGCAAAGCAGGGCAATGAAGTGACGGGATCGTTATCCGGATTTGAGGCTCCGCTGAGCGAACAGCACCCCGAATCCCCGAAACCTGTCCACTACAACAAATTTTGCTGCATTCTGCATGAACTTCTGCCCGGAATCAGTCCAGCAACGTCCCGACCAGCGTCTCCTGCAGTCCGCCGAGCCAGAGATAGGCCATCACCATCGGCTTGCGGGGGTCGGAATCCGGCAGGTGGTAGAGCAGATCGGCGTCGTCCTCGTCGCTGACCTCGAGGCGCGTGCCGATCGCGAGCCGGAGGTCGTTGAGGGCGCCGAGCCACTGCTGGGACTCCTCGACCGACAGTTTCAGGACAGCTCCGCCCTCGCCCGACGCCGTCATCGAGTCGAGCGAACGGATGACGACGAGGGCGTCGTCGCGCTTCTTGGCCCGCAGGTCGTTCTCCGTGAAGCGCCGGAATTCCGCCGAATACGCCCGGAGTTCGTCGGCGTCGCCCGCGCTGTCCTCACCCCCCGGACCGCCGTACGCGTCGGGCAGCAGGCGCCGCATCACCGGATCGGCGGGCGGCTCGCTCGGCCCATCGGCGAAGAGCTCGGCGAGCGGGTCGTCGGAGACCTCGCCGCCGGGACCCGGCCCGATCAGCTCCAGGAGCTGCACGGCGAGGGAGCGGATGATCGAGATCTCGACCTCGTCGAGCGCGACGGCGGCGCCACCGCCGGGGATCGCTTCGAATTGTCCTGGCATCAGATGCGTCGCTACTTCCGGTCCGCTGCTTCCGGTCCGCTACTTGCGGTCCTGCTGAAGGGTGGCCCACAGCCCGTATCCGTGCATGGCCTGCACGTCGCGCTCCATCTCCTCGCGGCTGCCGGTGGAGACGACCGCGCGGCCCTTCTCGTGGACGTCCATCATCAGCTTCGTGGCCTTCTCCTTCGAGTACCCGAAGTAGGACTGGAACACATACGTCACGTAACTCATCAAATTGACCGGGTCGTTGTGCACGAGGGTGATCCAGGGGACGTCCGGCTCGGGAACGACGAGCGTCTCTTCGGCCGATTCCGGGCGGGTGATCTCTGCGGGAGCCGTACTCACACGCCCCATGCTGCCACTCCGAGAGGGGCCTCGCACAAATGGCCTCCCGCGCGTCCACAGAAATCGTCAGAGTGACGAGATTGGGGGTAGCATCCTTCACATGAACACAGCGGACCTTGGCCTGCCGGTGGATGTTCCCTCGACAGCGCTCTTCACGGACCAGTACGAGCTGACGATGCTGCAGGCCGCGCTGCGGGCCGGCACCGGCGACCGGCGCTCCGTCTTCGAGGTCTTCACCCGCAGACTCCCCGAGGGGCGGCGCTACGGAGTGGTGGCCGGAACCGGCCGCGTCCTGGACGCCGTGGAGAACTTCCGCTTCGACGCCGGCGTCCTCGGCTTCCTGCGCGAGCGGAACATCGTCGACGAGGCGACCCTCGAATGGCTCTCCGGCTACCGCTTCAGCGGCGACATCTGGGGCTACCCCGAGGGCGAGGTCTACTTCCCCGGCTCGCCCATCCTGCGGGTCGAGGGGTCCTTCGCGGAGTGCGTGCTCCTGGAGACGGTGATCCTCTCCATCCTCAACCACGACTCGGCCATCGCGGCCGCCGCCTCCCGCATGTCCTCGGCCGCCGGTGACCGTCCGCTGATCGAGATGGGCGCCCGCCGCACCCACGAGCTGGCGGCCGTCGCGGCCTCCCGCGCCGCGTACGTGGGCGGCTTCGCGACCACCTCCGACCTGGCGGCCGGCTTCCGCTACGGCATCCCCACCGTCGGCACCAGCGCCCACGCCTTCACCCTGCTGCACGACAACGAGCGCGACGCGTTCCGGGCCCAGGTCGACTCGCTCGGCCGCGGCACGACGCTGCTCGTCGACACGTACGACGTCACCGAGGCCGTCCGCATGGCCGTCGAGGTCGCGGGGCCCGAGCTCGGCGCGGTGCGCATCGACTCCGGCGACCTGCTGCTCGTCGCCCACCGGGTGCGCCAGCAGCTCGACGACCTCGGGGCGACCGAGACGAAGATCGTCGTCACGTCCGACCTCGACGAGTACGCCATCGCCTCGCTCGCGGCGGCGCCCGTGGACGCGTACGGCGTGGGCACGCAGCTCGTCACGGGCTCCGGGCACCCCACCGCGTCCATGGTCTACAAGCTCGTGGCCCGCGCGCACTCGGCGGACCCGCAGGCACCCCTGGAGCCGGTGGCGAAGAAGTCGCTCGGCGCGAAGTCGTCCATGGGCGGCCGCAAGTGGGCCGCGCGCAGGACCGATCAGTACGGGGTGGCCGAGGCGGAGGTCGTCGGCACGGGCGCCGTGCCCACGGAGCTCACCGACCGGCAGCTCCAGGTCGAGCTGGTCAAGGGCGGCGAGGTGCTCTCCCGCGAGCCCCTCGACGCGGTCCGCGACCGGCACGCGGCGGCGCGCGCGGGGCTGCCGCTCTCGGCGACGCAGCTGTCGCGGGGCGAAGCGGTCATTCCGACGGAATACGTCTGACATCGCGGGGAGGGCCGGCCCGGCCCCGGCGGGGCCCCCTCCCGCAATGTGGTTGAAGTCTCTACGCTCGGTTCATCCGGCCGAGTCCCTGCCGCGTCCCCTCCCCACCCGAAGGAACCCGCCATGCGCCGCGCACTGATCGTCGTAGACGTGCAGAACGACTTCTGCGAAGGCGGCAGCCTCGCGGTCGCCGGCGGCGCGGACGTGGCCGCCGCGATCACCGAGCTGATCGGCCAGGCCCCCGCGGGGTACCGCCACGTGGTGGCGACCCGCGACCACCACATCGATCCGGGCGCGCACTTCTCGGACCACCCGGACTACGTCGACTCCTGGCCGCCGCACTGCGTGGCCGGTACGGAGGGTGTCGGCTTCCACCCGAACTTCGCGCCCGCGGTCGCCTCCGGGGCGATCGACGCGGTGTTCGACAAGGGGGCGTACTCGGCGGCGTACAGCGGCTTCGAGGGCGTCGACGAGAACGGCCTCTCCCTGGCGGAGTGGCTCCGCGAGCGGGAGATCACGGAGGTCGACGTGGTGGGCATCGCGACGGATCACTGCGTGCGGGCGACGGCGGTCGACGCGGCGCGGGAGGGCTTCCGGACGACGGTCCTCCTCGACCTGACGGCGGGGGTCTCGGCGGCCCGCACGGAGACGGCTCTCGCCGAGCTCCGCGCAGCGGGAGTCACCCTGACGGGCAAGCCCGTCGTATAGCCGTCCCCCGGTGGGGGCTGGTCGCGCAGTTCCCCGCGCCCCTCGGCGGCACCTCCGGTCGGGCGGCGACGTGGACTACCCAGGGGCGCGGGGAACTGCGCGACCAGCCACAGCGGACCCGCGGGTCTGGCGGCGCAGGGCCCGGATCGGGTGCCAGAGTTCCCGGGCGTCGTCCGGCGCCGTGCGCCATATGAGGCCGTCCGGGTGGTGCAGGACCGCCGTCACCTCGTCCGGTGTCGGCGGCTCCGCGTTGCCCCGGAGGTAGACCGCCCGCAGGCCCAGGTTGCGCAGCCGCGTCAGCGCCCTCGCGCGGTTCACGGCGTGCACGATCATCCTGACCGTACCCCCGGCCGGCGACGGGTTCGGCAGGGTCAGCGCCACCACCACGCTGCCGTTCGGCAGCTTGCAGAAACCTCCTGCGGACATGCTGGGTCACACCCCCGTGAGACATCGAATGGGGCCCCGACCGGTCACAGTCGGGCCCCGCGTCAATAAGAGAACCACAGACGCACCTAAACACGATCGGCCGCCGCCCGCTAGAGGGGCGACGGCCGATCATGGTTTGACCTGCGTAAACGCTAATTACTTCGTGGAGGGACCAACCTGGACCGTGATCGTCGAGCCGTCCTTGGGCTGCTTGATGATCTTGATCTGGGTGTTGGTGTCAGTGACCTTCACGCTGCCCGTGGGGTTCGAGGCGTACCAGTAGGTGCCCTTGTGGTCGTCGAAGACCGAGACACCCTTCTGGGACTTGATCTTCAGCGCGACGTCACCGTTGTGGAGCGTGACCTTGTCCGTCGCGTACTTGCTGAAGGGCGCGTCGAACGGCTGGATCTTGTTGCGCAGCACCGTGCCGTCCTTCCACTTCAGCGGCTTCGCGTGCGCGTCGACCGGAAGGATCAGACCCTCGCCCGGGTGGGCGCTGGTGTTGTTGTCCTTCTGCGAGGTGTCCCACTGCCAGACCATCAGGCCGGTCTGGTACGGGTAGTGCTCGACCCAGTCGGGGCGGACCTTGGAACCGAAGTTGTACGGGCCGACCTCAAGGGTCTTGTCGTACGAGACGTACTGCCGGTTCTCGGCGAGGTAGTACTGGTCGTACTTCTTCGTGAAGGACTCACCGATGCGCGAGAAGCCCTTCGACGCCCAGCCGTTGTCGTCGCCCTCGGCGCCGTCCTCGAACAGCTTCGCGCCGTCCGCGGTGATCGCGAGCGCGTCGGCCGCGAAGCCCTTGCCGCCCGCGCCGCCGTCCGTGGAGTAGCGGAAGCGGACGTCGATCTTCTGGCCCGCGTAGGCGTCGAGCGGGAAGACCAGCTTCTTGTACGCGCCCGAGACACCGGTCAGCGCGGGCTTGTCGCCGGCGTCACGGGTGATCGGCTTGCCGTCCGCCGTGCCGTCGACCGGCTTCCAGTTGGCGCCGCCGTCCGTCGACACCTCGGTGTAGAGGTAGTCGTAGTTGGCCTCGATGTCCCACCAGCCCTGCAGCGACAGGTCGGCCTTGGACTTGCCGGTGAGGTCGACGGACCGCGTCAGGGTGTTCTTGAGGTCGTCGCCCTGGTCGCTCCACCACTGCTTCGCGCCCTCGGCGGGCTTCACGACCTTGGTGGTGACGGCCTTCTTCGGCAGGTCGACGACGAGCGCCTGACGGTGCCGGGTGTTGTACTCGGAGACGCCCAGCTTGTGCTCGGACGTCGTCGCGGCCTTCGCCTTGGCGTAGTCGAGCCAGCCCAGCTGGAACTTGTCCCAGGCGGTCATGTCGCCCGGCATGTCGCCGATGGCGTCCTTGCCGGTGCCGAGCCAGGAACCGGCCGACATCAGCGACCAGAAGCCGACCGAGTTGTCGCCCTTGCCCGAGGTGTCGTACAGGTCGGGCAGGCCCAGGTCGTGGCCGTACTCGTGGGCGAAGACGCCGAGGCCGCCGTTCTCCGGCTGCATGGTGTAGTCGCCGACCCAGATGCCCGTGTCACCGATCTGGGTGCCGCCGGCCTTGTTGTTCGAGGGGCCGGTGTTGCCCGCGTCGTTGCCGTAGGCGTACCAGCGGTGCGCCCACAGGGCGTTCTTGCCCTCGGCGCCGCCGCCGGCCGACTCGTCCTCGCCCGCGTGGACGATCTGGAAGTGGTCGATGTAGCCGTCGGGCTCGTTGAAGTCGCCGTCGTTGTCGAAGTCGTAGCGGTCCCACTGGTCGTACTTGGCCAGGTCCGCCTTGATCTGCGCGTCCGTGCGGCCCTTCGCCTTCTGGTCCTTGGCCCAGGCGGTCACGCCGTCCTTGACCGCGTCCCAGACGTTCGGGCAGTTGGTGTCGCCGCAGTAGTTCGAGCCGTAGCGGGCCTCGTTGTTCTCGACCTTGACCCAGTCGGAGACCTCACCGTCGACCGAGTACCGGCCGGACGAGGTCTTCTCGTAGTAGGTCTTCAGCGAGTGCTTCGCCTTGCCCTTGGCGTCCTTGCCCTTACCGAAGTACAGGTCCTGGAAGTGCGCCTGGTTGTAGTCCTTCTGCCAGGCCGTGCTGTTGTCCTTGGCACGGTCCGGCTTGGCTATCTTGTTGTGCAGCGGTCCCGGCTTGCCGCCGTACTTCTTGACCGGCTGCTCCGGGCCCTCGGGGCCGTCCGGGTCGTACATGGTCGTGTCGTCGACCTTGTCCCCGAACTCCACCAGGATCGTGAAGATCTTGTCGGTCTTCTCCCGGCCCAGCTCGACGTACTTCTTGTCGTCGAGCTTGACGACCTTGGAGGCACCCTTCTTCTGGACCTTGGCGTCACCCGCGACGACCTGCTGCAGGGCGGCCTTGCGCTGCTGCGCCTGCTGCTTGCTGAACGGACCGTCCAGATCGTGGTCGACGTGCGCCTTCGGGCGCGACGGGTCCTGCCGGTCGATGGCCGGCGCCCCGCCCGAGGTGCCGTCCCCGGGCGAAGCCGTTGCCGTGGCCGCCGAGTACGTCGCGGCGGCCGCGGCCATTGCCACGGCCACCGCGGTGGCTCTGAAGGTCCGTGTTCTGACTGTCACTTGATGCTGTCCTCCCCCGCGCCCCGCGCGAAATAGGCGGACCGAAATTCCCGGTCGGAGGAGGTCCGCGCGCGATGTACGCGTCACAAGTGACGACATTCGACCGGAAGTGCAGGAGAAAAGACAGTCCTTGACTTGAACAGGCCAAGTGCACTATGCAGACGCGCATAACCGCTATCCGGACACGGAGCGCCGTCCCGCACCGAAGGTCAACAGGCGCGCCGCACCGTCCACTTGGTGGACGCCATGAACCGGTGCGCCCCCTGTGCTCCGGCACCGTGGGTTAGGTCACGCTTACCAACCGTTCCTGTCGGGCATGCAGCGGAATAGAGTCAATCGACGGTGCGCCACCGCGCGAGACGGCACATCCCAAGTCGTCGCCGTCGGGCCCCCTTTGATTCGTAAACAGCCCGTTCATACATCCGCATCCGCCCCCATGACCACAAGCCGTGGGGGGATCACTGCCGAGGACGGATCACGTCATGCCGCGTCCCATGCCACGTCCGACCACCGCACAGATCACCTACGGTTCGGTGACCGTCGTCTTCTCGACCCTCGCGATGCTCCTGCTCTCCCAGACCGCCTCGGGAGTCGGCATCGCGGTGATAGTCCTGGCCGCCCTCGGCCTCGGCTTACTCGTCGCCATGACGGTTCCGCTGCCCAAACAGCCCGCCGCGCCCGCCGCGCGTGCCGTGCCGGTGGCCGCCTCCACCGGCGAGCGCGTCCCCGAGCAGCGCGACCCCGTGCGTTCCGACCCCGTGCTCGCCGACCCCGTGCTCGCCGACTCCGTGCGGGAACCTACGCGCTGACCACCACGGTCTTGGCCGCCTTGTCGTGCAGGCCCTGCTTGTAGGGCTTGTCGAAGAAGCTCCAGCCGCCACAGATCGCCGTCCAGATACAGGCGCAGCAGAACGCGAACGGCAGCCAGAGAACGGCCGCGCGGGCCAGCGCCGTCGACACGGTCGGCGTGGCCCCGTCGTTGAGGTTGGCGACCCGCATGCCCAGCCACTTCTTGCCGAGCGTCTGCCCCGTCCTGGAGATCATGAAGGTGTCGTAGGCGATGTAGAGCACGGCGGCCAGCAGTGACTGGCCGAACGACTTGCCCGTGTTCACCTTGTCCGGGTCGATGTCGTACTCCGACGTGCCGAACAGCCACGACAACAGATATACGACGATGCCCACCAGAATCATGTCGATGATGCGGGCGAGCACCCGCTTGCCGCTGTCGGCCAGCGGAGGCATTCCGGCGAGCGGGTCCGGCCCGCCGTGGCCACCGGGTCCACCGCCGTACGGGTCGCCGCCGTAGGGCGGGGGCGGCGTGCCGTAGGGCGAGCCGCCGCCCGGGGGCGGGGTGTCGTACGGGGATCCGCCGCCCTGCGGGGGCTGGTGCGGCGGCTGCGGGGGCTGCTGCGGGGGCTGCTTCTTGAACGGGTCGTCGTCCGGCGGCGGGTACTGCGGCGGTTCGGTGCTCATGGCCCGAGTCGACCGCGACGGCCCGGGCTCCGCATCCGGCGAGCGGCCGACCGGGTTACCCGGCCACGAACGTATTGGCCGCCTTGTCGTGCCAGCACTGGCGCCACGGGCGGTCGAAGACGCACCACACCACGCCGACGACGCCGATCGCCAGGACGCCAGGGATGCTGTACACCAGCCAGCGCTTGAGCGCCGCCCCGAACGTCGGCGCCTCGTGCTCCTCGATGTCCCGCACCTCGATGCCGCACACCTTCTTGCCGAGGGTGCGGCCCCATTTGGCGGTCGGCAGCGCTTCGTAGACGACGCCGAAGAGCAGCAGCACGGCGAGGATCAGGCCGAAGTAGCCCGCGGTGGTGCCGTCCAGGAGCCACACCGTCGTCTTCTCGCCGGAGAGCTTCGCCGCGTCGATCTTGCTGTCGATGTGGTCGGCGGCCTTGGTGCCGAGCGGCAGCGCGGCGGCGCCGGTGACGGCGACGAGCACGACGGTGTCGATGAGCCGCGCGGCAAGGCGCCTGCCGAGCCCGGCGGGACGGGCCGCGGCCTGTGCCTGGGCGACGGCGAGGAACGGGTCCTCGGCGACCGGCTTCCACGGCACGACGGGCTGCCCCTCGCCCTGCTGGGCGGGGGCGGCGGGGCTCTGCGCCAGCTGGTGCACCTGCTGCGCCCAGGACTGCGAGCCGCCGCCGGGCCCGGAGGTGACGGGATGGGGAACGCCGCCTTGCTGGGGGACGGAGGGCGGGGCCTGCTGAGCCTGCGACGAGGCGGGCGCCTGCGGGGCTCGGGGTGACGGGTGGGTCTGGGGGGTCTGGGGGGTCTGGGGGGTCTGGGAGCGTTGAGGTGCCTGGGAAGCCTGCGCGCCCTGCGGTGCCTGCGTGCCATGCGGCGCCTGCGCGCCTTGCGATGCCTGCGCGCCACGCGGCGCCTGCCCCCTCTGCGATGCCTGCGCACCCTGGGAAGCCTGCGCACCACGCGGCGCCTGCACGCCCTGCGATGCCTGCGCGCCCCGCAGCGCCTGCGCACCCTGCCGCGCCTGCGCGCCCTGCGCACCCCGGGAAGCCTGCGCGCCTTGCGCACCCTGCGCGCCCTGGGAAGCCTGCGCACCCCGCGGCGCCTGCGTGCCTTGCGGTGTCTGCACGCCCCGCGGCGCCTGCGCACCCTTCGATGCCTGCGCGCCCTGCGCACCCTGCGCACCCCGCTGTGCCTGCGCGCCCTGCGGTGTCGCTCCCCCTTGTTGCGGTACGGCGGGCTGCGCGGCCGCCGTGGTTCGGTCGCCGCCCTGCTGCGCCGACTTGGGGCGGATCGCCCGGATCGACATCGTCCCCTCGGTGCCGGGCGACGGCGCGGGCCGCACCGGCCCCGTCGGCCGGCGGAACGTCACCGTGCCCTCTCCCGCCGTCGGCTTCGCGGCGCCCGGCTCGACCGGGCGGATCGTGGCGGCGCCGGGGTCGCTGTCGTCGTGGGACGGCCCGGAGGCGCCGGGGGCGTGGGGAGCGGACTCCTCCCCGCCGGCCGGACCGGGCCCCGCGTCGCTCGGCACCCTCGGGTCGGGCCGTCCCGGCGTACCGCCCCAGGAGACCTTGTGGTCCGGCTCCCCGCCGAGGCCGGTCTGGCGCCCCGCGTCGGCGTGCCAGGCGGAGGCGGGCTCGGGCCGCGCCGCCTCGAACCGGCCCGTCTCCGGGTCCCCTTGCTCGGACTGCCCCACGTGCGGCGCCTCGTCGAAGAAGACGGGCCCCGTCTCCTCGGCGGCGGCAGGAGCCGCGGCGGCGGGAGCGGAGGTGACACCCGGCGGAGGCGGCAGCGGCTCGCCGTCGGACGGCGCGGGACGGCTCGTACCGGGCACCCAGGCGGCACCGTTCCAGTACCGGACATATCCGGGAATGGACGGGTCGGGGTAGTAGCCTTCGCGCGGCCGGTCGTCGCCTGGGGCCGGAGTTGGGGCGCTCATGTCCGTCGTCCCGTATCTGCTCGGGGGTCTTTTGGGGGCTCCACATCTATCAGACCTCCGTGTCCCGTAGAGCGGGTCCTGCCGTACGGACCACTTTCCGGGCACGCTCCCCACACATCCCCCGCGTCCCCCCACGCCCCCTCCCGGCCCCCTCCGCGAAGTCGTCCGGAGAAATTCTCCGGAACCCGCGTAATGCTCCGGCGATCCCGCGCTCTCCACTCGTACGGGTCCGCTCCCAGGGCCCCTACGTGAGCTACGAGGAGAAGGAAGGGCATCGACATGCACTCCGTGGTGGAACGCGAGCTGGAGCTCAAACTGGTCCTGTCGCCGGAACGGGCCGTCCCCGTCCCGGCCCGCCTCACCTACCGCACCGCCGACCCCTACGCCGTCCACATCGCCTTCCACATCGGCTCCGAGCACCCGGTGAACTGGACGTTCGCGCGGGAGCTCCTGGTGGAGGGGGTGTTCAGGCCGTGCGGCCACGGTGACGTGCGGGTCTGGCCGACGAAGGTGGAGGGGCGCAGCGTCGTCCTGATGGCGCTGAGCTCGCCGGACGGCGACGCGCTCCTGGAGGCGCCGGCCGCGGCGGTGTCGGCGTGGCTGGAGCGGACGCTTCGGGTGGTCCCTCCGGGCTCTGAGGGCGAGCGGCTCGGCATCGACGACGGCCTCGCCGAGCTGCTCGCACCCGCATCCGGCCGTGGCCGCGTGGACGAGCTGTGGCTGCGCGACCCGTGGCCCTCGGACGAGTCCAAGGACGGTGAGTGAACTCCACCGCCACGGGGGCGGGTCAGAACAGTTTGCCCGGGTTGAGGAGTGAGTGCGGGTCGAAGGCCGCCTTGACGGCCTGCTGCATCTCCACTCCCACCGGGCCGATCTCGCGCGCCAGCCACTCCTTCTTGAGGACACCGACACCGTGTTCGCCGGTGATGGTGCCGCCGAGTTCGAGGCCGAGGGCCATGATCTCGTCGAAGGACTCGCGGGCGCGCCGGCCCTCGTCGGGGTCCGTCGCGTCGAAGCAGACGGTGGGGTGCGTGTTGCCGTCGCCCGCGTGCGCGCAGACCCCGACGGTGAGGCCGTACTTCTCGCCGATGCGTTCGACGCCGACGAGCATCTCGGCGAGCCTGGAGCGCGGCACGCACACGTCGTCGATCATCGTGCTGCCCTTGACGGCTTCGAGCGCGGTGAGGGACAACCGGCGGGCCTGGAGCAGGAGTTCCGACTCTGCGGCGTCCTCGGCCGGGACGACCTGGGTGGCGCCCGCGGCCTCGCAGAGCGCGCCGACGGCGGCGAGGTCGGCGGCGGGGTCCGGGGTGTCGAAGGCGGCGAGGAGGAGCGCCTCGGTGGTCTCGGGCAGGCCCATCTGCGCGAGCGCGTTGACGGCTTTCACCGTCGTACGGTCCATCAGTTCGAGGAGCGACGGGACGTGGCCGCCCTCCATGATCTTGCAGACGGCGTCGCAGGCGGCCTCGGCGGAGGGGAACTCGGCGGCGAGGACGAGCTGTTGGGGCGGCTGGGGCTTGAGAGCGAGGACGGCGCGGACGACGATGCCGAGGCTGCCCTCGGAGCCGACGAAGAGCCGCGTCAGGTCGTATCCGGCGACGCCCTTGGCGGTGCGGCGTCCGGTGCTCATGAGCCGCCCGTCGGCGAGGACGACGTCGAGCCCGAGGACGTACTCGGCGGTGACGCCGTACTTCACGCAGCACAGGCCCCCGGAGGCGGTGCCGATGTTCCCGCCGATGGTGCAGGTCTCCCAGCTGGAGGGGTCCGGCGGGTAGTACAGGCCATGCTCGCCGACCGCGCGGGACAGCGTGGCGTTGACGACGCCCGGCTCGACGACGGCGATGCGGTCGACGGGGCTGATCTCCAGGATGCGGTCCATCTTGACGAGGGACAGGACGATGCAGCCGTCGCTGGCGTTCGCGGCGCCGGACAGGCCGGTGCGGGCGCCCTGGGGGACGACGGGGACGCGCAGCTCGGTGGCGGTGCGCATGACGTGCTGGACCTGCTCGACGGTGCGGGGCAGGACCACGACGGCCGGGTCGCCCGCGGCGCAGAAGCTCGCCATGTCGTGGGCGTACGAGGAGGTGACGTCCGGGTCGGTGAGGATCGCCTCGGCCGGCAGGCCGTCCTGGAGGAGTTCGACGAGAGTGCGGCTCATGATCACAGCGTCGCACCCGGGGCCATCGGTGTGAACCCGTGTGCGACGCCGTTCCGCACGCCGGGATGTGCTCTTCGTATGGACGGCAGTGGCGCACAGTGACGGCATGAGGCCTTCGGTGAAGCGTGTGCTGATCGGCTCCGTGGCGGGGAGCGTCGTGCTCGGCGGTGTGCTGGTGCTGCTGCCTCCGGACGGCGGCGGGAAGGCGAAACCGCCCGCGCTCGGACCGGCCGGACGGGCGATGGCGGCCGTGGGGGCAGGGGCGCCGGCCGCGCTGCCTGATCTGGCTGTGCTCATCGGGGAGCGCGAGGCGCAGGTGCGGGCGCATCCGCGGGACGAGCAGTCGTGGGCGGTGCTCGGGTCGGCGTATGTGGCGCGGGGCGTGCGGACGGCGGACTTCAGGGACTTCCCGAAGGCGGACCGCGCGCTGCACACGTCCCTGCGGGCGAGGCCGGAGGGCAACCCGGAGGCCCTGACGGGCCTGGCCGCGCTCGCCAACGCCCGCCGCGACTTCCGGTCGGCCCGCAAGTGGGGCGAGCTCGCGGTGAAGCAGGCGCCGAAGCGGTGGACGGCGTATCCGGCGCTGATCGACGCGTACAGCGGGCTCGGGGACGCGAAGGGCGTGGGGCGGGCCCTTGAGTCCTTGCAGGAGCTGGGTTCGGGGACGGCGGTCCTCGCCCGGTCCGGGCAGGTCTACCGCGACCGCGGCTGGCGCGAGGACGCGAACGCGGCGCTCACGGACGCGGCGGCCCTCGCCGTGGCCCCGGCGGCGAAGGCGGCGGCGCTGCACCGGGTGGCTGAGCTGGCGTGGGAGCGGGGCGAGCCGACGGTGGCGCTGCGCCACTACGACGCGGCGCTCGCCGCCGACGCCGAGCACCACCCGTCACTCGCGGGCCGGGGCCGCGCGCTCGCCGCGCTGGGCCGCTCCTCGGAGGCGCTGCTCGCGTACCGCTCAGCGCTGGCGAAACACCCGCTGCCCGAGTACGCCCTGGAACTGGGCGAGTTGTACGAGTCGCTGCGGCTGGCCCCGGCGGCGCGTGCCCAGTACGACGCACTGCGCACCCTGGTGCGGCAGGCGAGGACCCGGGGCATCAACAACGAACGCGTCCTGGGTCTCCTGGAGGCGGACCACGGTGACGCCGACGCGGCCGTGAAGCGGCTGACCGCGGAGTACAAGCGGCACGGCAGTCCGGAGACGGCGGACGCGCTGGGCTGGGCGCTGCACCGGTCCGGGGAGAGCGAGGCGGGCCTGAAACTCGTGACGAAGGCGATGGACAAGGGCCCGCGCAGCGCCCTGTTCGCCTTTCACCGCGGCTCGATCGAGCGGGAGTTGCAGTACTACGGCGCGTCCCGCCGTCACCTGAACGAGGCGTTGCGCATCAATCCCTACTTCTCGCCGCTCGGTGTGCCTGCGGCGAAGCGGGCGCTCGCGGCGCTCGGCGAGCCGCCGGAGGGTGGGCCCGAGGAGATGTACGCCCCGGAACCCGCACCGCACGTCACCCGGCCCACTCGCGCAGTTCCCCGCGCCCCTGACGGGGCGCGGGACGGCGACTAAAGGTTGCCGCGCTTTTCCTGCTCGCGCTCGATCGCCTCGAAGAGGGCCTTGAAGTTGCCCTTGCCGAAGCCCATCGAGCCGTGGCGCTCGATCATCTCGAAGAAGACGGTCGGGCGGTCCTGGACCGGCTTGGTGAAGATCTGGAGCAGGTAGCCGTCCTCGTCGCGGTCGACGAGGATCTTCAGCTCGCGGAGGGTCTCGACGGGGACGCGCGTCTCGCCGGCCCACTCGCCGAGAGTGTCGTAGTACGAGTCGGGGGTGTCGAGGAACTGGACACCGGCCGCGCGCATCGTGCGGACGGTCTCCACGATGTCGTTCGTGGCGAGCGCGATGTGCTGGACGCCGGCGCCGCCGTAGAACTCCAGGTACTCGTCGATCTGCGACTTCTTCTTGGCGATGGCGGGCTCGTTGATCGGGAACTTGACCTTGAGCGTCCCGTCGGCGACCACCTTCGACATCAGCGCGCTGTACTCGGTCGCGATGTCGTCGCCCACGAACTCCTTCATGTTCGTGAAGCCCATGACCTTGTTGTAGAAGCCGACCCACTCGTTCATCTTGCCGAGCTCGACATTGCCGACGCAGTGGTCGATCGCCTGGAAGGTCCGCTTGGCCGGGGGCTCGACGATCGGGTTCGCGGCCACGAAACCGGGCAGATACGGGCCGTCGTAGTCGGTGCGCTCCACCAGGGTGTGGCGGGTCTTGCCGTACGTGGCGATGGCGGCGAGGACGACCTTGCCGTTCTCGTCCTTGACCTCGTAGGGCTCCGTGATGCCCCGTGCGCCCTGCTCAACGGCGTAGGCGTACGCGGCACGCGCATCCGGCACCTCGATGGCGAGGTCGACGACGCCGTCGCCGTGCTCGGCCACGTGGGAGGTGAGGAAGTGGCCCCAGTCCGTGGAGGCCTTGATGACGGAGGTGAAGACGAAGCGCGCACCGCCGTTGGTGAGGACGTAACTCGCGGTCTCGCGGCTGCCGTTCTCCGGTCCGGAGTAGGCGACCAGCTTCATGCCGAAGGCCGTGGAGTAGTAGTGCGCCGCCTGCTTGGCGTTGCCCACGGCGAAGACGACCGCGTCCATTCCCTTGACCGGGAAGGGGTCGGCCTCGCGCGCGGTGTCGGGTGTGGTGTGGGTGGTGGTCTCAGTCATGGTGTGAGGCTCCCGCCGAACCACAAGGTGCGCAATAGTTCGCGTTTTCAGTGGTCAATCTGCCCAGTGGTTGGCCAGGATGAGCGGGCTATCTGTACATCATGACCACCTTGGAGGCGGCATGGCGATCGATCATCTGGACGGCAGACTCATCGTGCTCCTGGCGCGGGAGCCGCGTATCGGGGTTCTTGAGGCGTCCCGCAGGCTCGGCGTGGCGCGCGGCACGGTGCAAGCGCGGATGGACCGGCTTCAGTCCAATGGAGTCATCCGCGGCTTCGGCCCGGAGGTGGATCCGGCGGCACTGGGCTACCCGGTGACGGCCTTCGCGACGCTGGAGATCAAACAGGGCCAGGGCGCCGACGTGCGGGCCCATTTGGCGTCCGTCGCCGAGGTGCTCGAACTGCACACCATCACCGGCCACGGCGATATGCTCTGCCGCCTCGTGGCCCGGTCGAACGCCGATCTCCAACGTGTGATCGACCGGGTCGTGGGCTTTGATGGCATCGTCCGGGCCTCAACGGCGATCGTCATGGAGAACCCCGTTCCGCTGCGGATCATCCCGCTGGTGGAACAGGCGTCCGAAGACCCCTGAGTCACCCCGCACCCCCGCGTCACTGACCTGTGAGCAGCTTCGGAAAGGCGAGGTGAGCACTTCAGTGAACTTCTGGGACTACCTCGGCAACCGCCACCAGCAACTGCTGGCGGACGCGTTCCAGCATGCGAGCGCCGTCTTCCAGTGCATGGTCGTCGCCACCCTCATCGGCGTACTGATCGGTGTCCTCACGTACCGCAGCGAATGGGCGGGGAATCTCGCCACGACCACCACGTCCACGATTCTCACCGTCCCGTCGCTGGCCATGATCGGTCTGCTGATCCCGATCGTCGGGCTCGGGGTCGCGCCGACCGTCATCGCGCTGACCCTGTACGGACTCCTTCCGATCGTGCGCAACTCCATCGTCGGTCTGCGCGGCGTCGACCCGTCACTGATCGACGCCGCCAAGGGCATCGGCATGTCGCGTCTCGCCCGTCTCTTCCGGGTGGAGCTGCCGATCGCCTGGCCGCCGATCCTGACCGGCATCCGCGTCTCCACGCAGATGCTGATGGGCATCGCGGCGATCGCCGCGTACGCGTCGGGGCCGGGGCTCGGCAACGAGATCTTCCGCGGCATCGGCTCGCTCGGCAGCAAGAACGCGCTCAACCAGGTGCTCGCGGGCACGCTCGGGATCATCGTCCTGGCGCTGCTCTTCGACGCCGCGTACGTCGTGATCGGCAGGCTGACCATTTCGAGGGGGATCCGTGTCTGAGACCACCACCGCCTCCGGGCCGGGGACGACCGCTGCCACCTCCGGGGCGACGATCGAGCTCGAGAACCTCACCAAGCGCTACCCGGGCAGCAGCGAGCCCGCCGTGGACAGCGTGAACATGGAGATCAAGGCGGGCGAGATCGTCATCTTCGTGGGCCCCTCCGGCTGCGGGAAGTCGACGACCCTGAAGATGATCAACCGGCTGATCGAGCCGACGGGCGGCCGCATCCGCATCGACGGCGAGGACGTCACCGACATCGACCCGGTGAAGCTGCGCCGCAAGGTCGGGTACGCGATCCAGTCCTCCGGGCTCTTCCCGCACATGACCGTCGCCCAGAACATCGCGCTCGTCCCGAAGATGGTCGGCTGGGGCAAGTCGAGGATCAAGTCGCGGGTCGAGGAGATGCTGGACCTGGTGGGCCTCGACCCTGGCGAGTTCCACCACCGCTACCCGCGCCAGCTCTCCGGCGGCCAGCAGCAACGCGTCGGCGTGGCACGCGCCCTGGCCGCCGACCCGCCCGTCCTCCTCATGGACGAGCCGTTCGGCGCCGTCGACCCGATCACCCGCGACCACCTCCAGGACGAGCTGATCCGGCTCCAGCACGAGCTGCACAAGACGATCGTCTTCGTCACGCACGACTTCGACGAGGCCATCAAGCTCGGCGACCGCATCGCCGTCCTCAGGGAGCGCTCGCACATCGCGCAGTTCGACACCCCGGAAGCCATCCTCACCAACCCCGCCGACGACTTCGTGTCGGGCTTCGTGGGCGCGGGCGCGGCGCTGAAGCGCCTGAACCTCACGCGCGTACGGGACGTGGAGATCGCCGACATTCCGACGGTGACCGTCGACGACCCGCTGCAGGACATCTTCGACAAGCTGCGCGGCGGCACCACCAACGAACTCCTCCTGCTCGACAAGCGCGGCCGCCCCTACAAGTGGCTGCGGCGCGGCGACCTGATGCGCGCCAAGGGCTCCCTGGCCCGCGCCGGCACCCTCGTCCACGACACGGTGACCCGCGACGCGACCCTCCGCGACGCGCTGGAGGCCGTCCTCACGGACAACGCGGGCCGGGTCGCGGTGACCGGGCGGCGCGGCGAGTACACGGGCGTCGTCGACATGGAGACGCTGATGAACTCCGTCCACGAGATGCTGGAGGCCGACCGCCTCGAAGCGGTGGAGCACCAGCACGAACTGGAGGAGCAGCGGGCCCACCTGACCCAGCACGAGCAGGAGGGTTACGGCGGGGAGGCGAAGGCGTGAGCGGCACCGCCGGGGGCACGCCCCGGATCCCCGACCCCAAGCCGAAGCCGAGGGAGGCGTCCCGCCCCCAGGGCGAGCACGAGGTCAAGGGCCTCGCCTTCCGCGACGAGGGCGAGGCCGAACTCGAAGCGCCCCCCGCGGTACTCGCCGCGAGGCAGCCGCGCCGGATCAGCTGGCAGAAGCTGACGTTCCTGCCCGCCGTGCTGGCGGTGGTCCTGCTGGCGACGTGGTGGTGGTTCGAGCAGGCCGACCTCGACGCGATCTCCAAGAACGCGCTGGCGAACGGAAACGTCTGGCTCCGCCTGCGCCAGCACATCGAGCTGACGGCCATCTCCACCTTCTTCGTCCTGATCATCGCCATCCCCCTGGGCATCCTCCTGACCCGCAAGAGGCTGCGCAAAGGCGCACCGGTGGCGATGGCGGTGGCCAACATCGGCCAGGCGACCCCGGCGATCGGCCTCCTCGCGCTCCTCGTCATCTGGCTGGGCATCGGCGAGAAGGCGGCGCTCATCGGCATCATCATCTACGCCGTCCTGCCGGTCCTCTCCAACACGATCGCGGGCCTGAAGGCGAACGACCCGACCCTGATCGAGGCGGCACGCGGCATCGGCATGTCCCCGCTCGGCGTCCTCTCCAAGGTCGAACTCCCCCTGGCCGTACCGCTGATCCTCGCGGGCGTGCGCACGGCGCTCGTCCTCAACGTGGGCACGGCGACGCTCGCCACGTTCGGCGGGGGCGGCGGTCTCGGCGACCTGATCACGACGGGCATGACCAACCAGCGCATGCCGGTCCTCATGCTCGGCTCCATCCTGACGATCGCGCTGGCGCTGCTCGTCGACTGGCTGGCGTCGCTGGCGGAGCTGCTGCTGCGCCCGAGGGGCCTGGAGGTGGACGCATGAGGAACCTCAACGTCACCGCACGCACGACCGTGATCGCCGCCCTGGGCGGGGCGCTGCTGGCCGCGTGCGGTCTGACGAGCGGCAGCCCGATGGTCGACGACGTCAAACCCGGCACCATCGGCAAGGGCCTCCCCCTGAAGGGCGCCGACCTCACCGTCACCTCCAAGGAGTTCACCGAACAGCTCATCCTCGGCGCGATCATGGGCATCGCGTTCGAGGCGGCGGGCGCGGATGTGCTCGACCGCACGGGCATCCAGGGCTCCATCGGCGCGCGCGAGGCCGTGAAGGGCGGCGACGCGGACGCGATGTACGAGTACACGGGCACGGCGTGGATCACGTACCAGGGCAATACGGACCCGATCACGGACCCCCGGAAGCAGTGGCAGGCGGTGCGTGACGCGGACCTGAAGAACGGGGTGACGTGGCTGGACCCGGCCACGCTCAACAACACGTACGCCCTGGCGATGAACCAGAGCAACGCCTCCAAGTACAAGACGAAGACGCTCTCCGACGTGGCGGCGCTGTCCAAGTCGGACCCGAAGGCGGTGTCGCTCTGCGTGGAGAGCGAGTTCGCTTCGCGGGAGGACGGGCTGCCCGGCATGCAGAAGGCGTACGGGATGAAGGTCCCGTCCTCCAACATCACCAAGATGGACACGGGGATCATCTACACGCAGGCGTCGAAGGGGTCGTGCGTGTACGGGGAGGTCTTCACGACGGACGGCCGCATCAAGGCGATGGACCTGACGACGATGGAGGACGACAAACACTTCTTCCCCAACTACAACGCGGCCCCCGAGATCAACAGCAAGTCCCTGAAGGAACACCCGGAGATCGCGGAGGTCCTGGCCCCGATCACGAGGAAGCTCAACAACAAGGTGGCGCGGGACCTGAACTCCAAGGTGGACGTGGAGGGGGAGGATCCGCACGAGGTGGCGAAGGACTGGTTGGTCGAGGAGGGGTTCGTCAGGGAGTAGCGGCGACTCCGGTGGACCGGTGTCTTCGACGGTCACCGGGGCCGCCCGGTGTTTTGCGGAGTGTGGCGGTTCCGGGCCGGGAGTAAAGGGCGCTCCGCTGCGCTACGCGTCGGCTCCGCCGATTCCGCTCCGCTCCACCCTTGACTCCCGCCCCTCCACCGCGAGCTGACCTTTGACCCGGACGGCCAGGGGTGGGGGCTGCGGGGACCCCTGGGCTAGTCATCACCCTTCGCTGCCGGGTGCGGTCCGGTCCATCGTGGCCGACGGCCAGGGTGGCGTGGCCGCCCAGCGCGCGGCGTCGCCGCTCGGACCATCCCCTCGCGCGGCCGGGTGCGGCCCGTCCCAACGCGAGCGACCGTCACGGTTCGGGGCGGGTCCCCCGCTCTCGTTTCCGGGTGCGGACCGGCCCATCGTGCGCGGGCGGGATGGTCGAGGTGCTGTGCCCGGTCGGGGGCCTCCCCCTCCGGCACCTACTTTCGGAAAGTTGCGAACCGGGTGACCGCGCGCCCCCCTCGGCAGACCGGATGCGCCCCCTGGCTGTCGAGCCGGGCCGCTCCTTCCGGCACCTACTTCGGGAAAGTTGCGAATGCCTTCACCGCACGCCCCCTCAACGGGCCGAGTGCGCCCCCGGCAATTGAGTAGCGGCGGCCCATCCCGGCGCCTACTTCGGGAAAGTTGCGAATGCGGCCGCCGCGCGCCCCCTCTGTGGATCGAGTGCGCCCCCTTGGTGTGTCCGTTTGCTGTGTCGAGTGTGCTTGACGGGTGGTGGGCGGGGCGGCGCGCGGGGTGTGGGAGGGGGGCGTGCGGCGGGTCGGTTCGCAACTTTCCCGAAGTAGGTGCCGGAAGGGGGCCCGGGGGCGGCCGCCCCTCCGGTCGGCCCGGTGATCACCTCGCGTACGGCATGCCGACCCGCCCGCCGCACACCCCGCGCCCCGCCGCCCCCTCACCCCGGGCCCCGTCCCGCCCCCCACCCCCCGGCCCATCTCGCGCATCCGATACGGCGAATCGGCAAGCCGGGGGGGGCGCATCGGACATGGGTGGGTGCGCGCGGCGAGTCCATTCGCAACTTTCCGAAAGTAGGTGCCGGAGGGCGCGGCCCTTCGACCGGGCACGGCACCTCGACTGTGCCACCCGCCCACGATGGGCCGGGCCGCACCCGGCAACGAGAGCAGCTCACCCGCCCCAGACCGTGACGGCCGCTCGCGTTGGACCGGGCCGCACCCGGCCGCGCGAGGGGATGGCCCGAGCGGCGACGCCGCGCGGTGGGCGGCCACGCAACTATGGCCGTCGGCCACGATGGACCGGGCCGCACCCGGCGATGAACGGTCATAGCCCACCCACCCGGATCCGCCGGCCCCACCCCTGGCCGTCCGGGTCAACATCAGCTCGCGGTGGAGGGACGGGAGTCAAGGGTGGAGCGCAGCGGAATCGGCGCAGCCGACGCGCAGCGCAGCGGAGCGCCCTTTACTCCCGGCCCGGAACCGCCACACTCCGGACAACACCGGGCGGCCCCGGTCACCATACGGCGCGGGCCCACCGAAGACGCCGCTACCGCGCGTCCAGTTCCGCCCAGATCGTTTTGCAGGGACGGAGTGGGAGCGGGCCCCGCTCCGTGCCCCAGCGGTCCGCGAGCGCCTCGATCAGGAGTAGGCCCCTCCCCGACTCCGCCTCCGAGGAGGGTCGGCGGGGGTGCAGCGGCGGGCTGCGGTCCGCCCTCGCGTCCGTCACCTCGATACGCAGCGTGTTCGACGCGCTGAGCAGCAGACCCAGCCGGAAGCTCCGGCCCGGCACGTGCCCGTGCAGCACGGCGTTGTTCGCCAGCTCCGCGACGATCTGCTCCGCGTCCTCGGACGGCCGCCGCCAGCTGCGTAGTTGCTCCCCCGTCAGGAGCCGGGCCAGTCGCGCGCCTCGTCTCGTCGCCGAGAGCAGGATCGTGAACTGGTGTGTGGGTGTGGGGGCTTGGGCCCGGGTGGAGATTTCTTGGTTCACGTCACTCAGCGTCGCGGCGTGTGCGTAGCGTGGCCAGGGCGGCGCGCTGTGCGTGCGGGGTCTGTCCGGACGTTGTCCCGGCTTGTCCCGGCTGTCCATGTAGGCGGCCGGGTACGTGTGCGCGTTGGTTCGGGCAGTACGTCGGAGGTGGGCGCGGTGGAAGAACGTAACGACGGTGTGGACGAGCCGGGTTGGGCCGTCGACCCGGAGGACGAGATCAGCTCCGTGGTCGAGATGGTCGGCCATCAGCTGAAGCTGCGGAGGGAGGTGGCGGGAATGTCGGTCGCCCAGTTCGCGGCGGCCATCGGGTACGGGGAGGACCTGGTCCGGAAAGTCGAGAGCGGGACGCGCATCCCCCGCCCCGAGTACCTGGACAAGGTCGATGAGGTGGTGGGGGCGGGCGGTTTCGTCTCCGCGATGAAGAAGGAGATGAGGGAGGCCAGGTATCCGAGGAAGGTTCGGGAGCTGGCGAAGCTGGAGGAGCGGGCGGTCGAAGTCGGCTTGTACAGCAACCACAACGTTCACGGCCTTCTGCAAACGGAAGAGTTCGCGCGAGCACTGCTGGAGACGCGGAAACCCACGTACGCGATCGAAGATCTGGAGCGTCTGGTCGCTGCGCGAATGGCCCGCCGGTCGATTTTCGACCGCTCACCTGCGCCTGAGCTCAGCTTCGTACAGGAAGAGGTGACCCTGCGGCGGCCGATCGGGGGGACAATGGTGCTGCGTCGGCAGCTCGAACGTCTGCTGGAGTTGGGCGAGTTGCGGAACGTCGAGGTTCAAGTGATGCCCACTGATCGTGCTGACCACCCCGGGACTGGCGGCCTGATCGAGTTGCTCAAGTTCGGTGACGGGACCGCTGTGGGCCGCTCCGATGGCGAGTTCGGCGGCCGTCCAGTCTCTGACCCGAGGCAGCTCCGTATTCTTGAACTCCGGTATGGCATCATCCGGGCCCGTGCTCTCACGCCGGGAGAGACGCGGACCTTCATCGAGGAAGTGCTGGGAGAAACATGATCCGCAAGGGCACTGCTGGTGACCGCGTCGAGCTGGAGTGGTTCAAGAGCAGCTACAGCAGCAGTAGTAACGGCGAGGACTGCGTCGAGATCGCTCTGGAGTGGCGCAAGAGCAGCTACAGCGACAGCAACGAGTCCGGCGACTGCGTCGAGATAGCCACCACCCCCGCCCACATCCACATCCGCGACTCAAAGACCCCCCACACCCCCCACCTCACCCTCACCCCCTCCACCTGGTCCGCCTTCATCACGTACGCCACATACGCCACATCCGCCTCACAGGACTCAGAGGCGTAAGACCAAGGGACCAGCAAGCCCCCACCCCGGGACAGGGGTAAAGACAACCCACGCCTCTTACCCTGGCGTGCATGACTGACGACACCGGCGGCGTACTGAGCAAGCCCTACAGAGCCCTGAGCATCGGCATCGTCTCCGTCGTGCTGCTCATCGCCTTCGAGGCGACGGCCGTGGGGACGGCGATGCCCGTCGCCGCTCGGGAGCTCGACGGCGTGTCGTTGTACGCCTTCGCCTTCTCCGGGTACTTCACCACGAGCCTCTTCGGCATGGTGCTGAGCGGCCAGTGGGCGGACCGCAGGGGGCCGCTCGGCCCGCTCGCCACCGGCATCGCGCTGTTCGCGGCGGGGCTGCTGCTGAGCGGGACGGCCGAGGCGATGTGGCTGTTCATCGCGGGACGGGCCGTGCAGGGCCTGGGCGGCGGCCTGGTGATCGTCGGGCTGTACGTGATCGTCAGCCGCGCCTACCCCGAGCACCTGCGCGCGTCGATCATGGCCGCGTTCGCGGCGAGCTGGGTCGTACCGTCCGTCGTGGGCCCGTTGATCTCGGGGACGGTCACCGAGCACCTCGGCTGGCGCTGGGTGTTCATCGGCATTCCCGTCCTCGTACTCGCGCCCCTCGCCCTCGCGCTGCCCGCGATACGGCGGACGGCGTCGGGGCCGGTCGACCCGGACGCGCCGGTCGCGGCGTTCGACCGGCGGCGGATCCGGCTGGCGCTCGGGATCTCGCTGGGCGCGGGCCTGCTCCAGTACGCGGGGCAGGACCTGCGGTGGCTGTCGCTGCTGCCCGCCGCGGTCGGCGGGGCGGTCCTCGTGCCGGCGGTGCTCGGGCTGCTGCCGAAGGGGACGTACAGGGCCGCCCGCGGACTGCCCTCCGTCGTACTGCTGCGCGGCGTCGCGGCGGGGTCGTTCATCGCGGCGGAGTCCTTCGTACCGTTGATGCTGGTCACGCAGCGCGGGCTGAGTCCCACCATGGCCGGGCTGTCGCTGGCCGTGGGCGGCGCGACGTGGGCGCTCGGGTCGTACGTGCAGTCACGGCCGCGCATGGAGCCCTACCGGTCGCGGCTCGTCTCGTCCGGGATGGTGCTCGTCGCGGCGTCCATCCTGGCCGCGCCGTCCGTCCTCATCGAGGGCGTGCCCGGGTGGGTCGTGGGCGTCGCCTGGGGCTTCGGATGCTTCGGCATGGGCATGGTGATCGCCTCGACCAGCGTGCTGCTGCTGCGGCTCTCCGCGCCCGAGGACGCGGGATCGAACTCGGCGGCGCTGCAGATCTCGGACGGCCTGTCGAACGTGCTGCTGCTGGCCGCCGGAGGTGCGGCGTTCGCGGCGCTCGGCGGCGGGACCGTGGGGGCGGGCCACGGGGCGGACGACGCCGCGGGGTCGCACCCCGCCGCCTTCGTCGCCGTCTTCCTGCCGATGGCCGCGGTCGCCCTGGCCGGGGCATGGGTCGGGACGAGGCTGCGGGGGCCGCAGGCGCCGGACGAGACGGCGGTCGCGTCGGTCCCGGCGGCGGACGGGACGGGACTCGTGGTGACCGACGTCGTGACGGACGTACGCATGGACGTCCTGTCGGACACGGCACCGGACACGGCACCGAACGTGACCTCGGACGTGACCTCGGACGTACGGACGCGAGAGTGAACGTACGTCCCGACACCTCCGTGTGAGACCCGTCGCACCCGCCCCGGTCACCGCCCCGACCTCAGTGGAACGTCAACGCATCACCGGTAAGGTGGCCCGGTTGTCATACGTGCCGCCGACCCGCGAACCCGGAGACCGTGACTACCACCAGCGCCGCCGCCAACTCCTCCCACCACCTCTCTCCCGCCTTCCCCGGCCGTGCCCCCTGGGGCACCGCCAACAAGCTGCGCGCCTGGCAGCAGGCGGCGATGGACCGGTACATCCAGGAGCAGCCGCGAGACTTCCTCGCCGTCGCCACCCCCGGCGCCGGCAAGACGACGTTCGCGCTCACGCTCGCGTCCTGGCTGTTGCACCACCACGTCGTCCAGCAGGTCACCGTCGTCGCGCCCACCGAGCACCTGAAGAAGCAGTGGGCCGAGGCCGCCGCCCGTGTGGGCATCAAGCTGGACCCCGAGTACAGCGCGGGACCGCTGAGCAAGGAGTACCACGGCGTCGCCGTGACGTACGCGGGCGTCGGCGTGCGACCGATGCTGCACCGCAACCGCTCCGAGCAGCGCAAGACGCTCGTGATCCTCGACGAGATCCACCACGCGGGAGACAGCAAGTCGTGGGGCGAGGCGTGCCTGGAGGCGTTCGAGCCGGCCACCCGCCGCCTCGCGCTCACCGGTACGCCGTTCCGGTCCGACACGAACCCGATCCCCTTCGTGCAGTACGCCGAGGGAACGGACGGAATCCGGCGGTCCGCCGCCGACTACACGTACGGCTACGGCAGCGCGCTCGGCGACGGCGTCGTCCGGCCCGTCATCTTCCTCTCGTACTCGGGCAACATGCGCTGGCGCACCAAGGCCGGTGACGAGATCGCCGCGCGGCTCGGCGAGCCGATGACGAAGGACGCCGTCAGCCAGGCCTGGCGCACCGCGCTCGACCCGCGCGGCGAGTGGATGCCGAACGTCCTCAAGGCCGCCGACAAGCGGCTGACCGAGGTCAGGAAGGCCATCCCGGACGCGGGCGGCCTCGTCATCGCGTCCGACCAGGACTCCGCGCGTGCGTACGCCAAGCTGATCCGCGAGATCACCGGGACCAAGGCCACCGTCGTCCTCTCCGACGACACCGGCGCGTCCAAGCGCATCGACGACTTCAGCGCCAGTACGGACCGGTGGATGGTCGCGGTCCGCATGGTGTCCGAGGGCGTCGACGTGCCGCGCCTCGCGGTCGGCGTGTACGCGACCACCATCTCGACGCCGCTCTTCTTCGCGCAGGCCGTCGGCCGTTTCGTACGGTCCCGGCGGCGCGGCGAGACCGCGTCCGTCTTCCTGCCCACCGTCCCCGACCTGCTCACCTTCGCCAACGAGATGGAGGTGGAGCGGGACCACGCCCTCGACAAGCCGAAGAAGGAGGGCGAGGAGGACCCCTACGCCGAGTCCGAGAAGGAGATGGACGAGGCGAACAAGGAGCAGGACGAGGACACCGGGGAGCAGGAGCAGTTCTCCTTCGAGGCGCTGGAGTCCGAGGCCGTCTTCGACCGCGTGCTGTTCGACGGCGCCGAGTTCGGCATGCAGGCGCACCCGGGGAGTGAAGAGGAGCAGGACTACCTCGGTATTCCGGGGCTCCTCGAACCCGATCAGGTGCAGATGCTGCTCCAGAAGCGGCAGGCCCGGCAGATCGCCCACAGCAGGAAGAAGCCGGACGAAGAGGCCGACCTCCTTGAACTGCCCGCCGAGCGGCGGCCCGTCGTCTCCCACAAGGAGCTCCTCGGGCTGCGCAAGCAGCTCAACACGATGGTCGGCGCGTACGTCCATCAGAGCGGAAAGCCGCACGGCGTGATCCACACCGAGCTGCGCCGCACGTGCGGCGGGCCGCCGAGCGCGGAGGCCACGGCGGGGCAGCTGCGGCAGCGCATCGAGAAGGTCCAGGAGTGGGCCACCCGCATGAAGTGACGTTCGAGTAAGGAGCCGGGGGTTCCGAGTGGGGAGGTCCTGTGCGGACGGGGTGCGCGCGGCCTCCGGGGCGGCCACCGCGTATTGGGGCAATGGGGGGCGCTAGGGGCGTCCCCGTGCCCGGATTCTGGACGAAGTCTTCCGCTCAGCGGGACGGCCTCGCTAATGTCCCCGCAAAGCACACGCCCCGTGGCAGCGCCGCCGCGGAGCGCAGCCGGTGTTCCGACCGGCGGCCTCTGACGCGCGTCGCCCACGGGACCGGCGACGCAACCGCCGCGTAGGGGGGCCGCCGACCCTCACCTAAGGAGTGGGCGTCGTGACCGCGGAGACTTCCCAGACGCTCGACCGAGGACTGCGCGTCCTCAAGCTGCTGGCCGACACCGACCACGGCCTTACGGTCACCGAGCTCTCCAACAAGCTCGGGGTGAACCGCACGGTGGTCTACCGCCTGCTCGCCACGCTCGAACAGCACGCGCTCGTGCGCCGCGACCTGGGCGGCCGGGCCCGCGTCGGCCTCGGCGTGCTGCGGCTCGGACGGCAGGTGCACCCGCTGGTGCGCGAGGCCGCGCTGCCGGCGCTGCGCTCGCTCGCGGAGGACATAGGCGCGACGGCCCACCTCACCCTCGTCGACGGCTCGGAGGCCCTCGCGGTCGCGGTGGTCGAGCCGACGTGGACGGACTACCACGTCGCGTACCGGACGGGTTTCCGTCATCCGCTCGACCGGGGAGCGGCGGGCCGCGCGATCCTCGCGGCCCGGCAGGGCCTGGTCACCGACCCCGGCTACGCGCTCACACACGGCGAGCTGGAGGCCGGCGCGAGTGGGGCCGCGGCGCCGCTGGTGGGCGTGACGGGGCTTGAGGGCAGCGTGGGCGTCGTCATGCTGGCGGATTCCGTGCCGGAGAGGGTGGGGCCGCGGGTGGTGGACGCGGCGCGTGAAGTCGCCGATGCGTTGCGCTGAGGGTGCTGCGATATCAAGCCCGTCCGGCGATTGAGGACGAGCCCGGCGCAGCCGGCGATGACCGGCGCCCGGGGCCGGAGACGCCGCACGTTAGATTGATCCCGTGTTCTCTCGTCTCACGCGCCCCCAGGCCCTCACCCTCTGCGCCCTGCCCGTCGTGGCGCTGCTCGCCGTCGCGGGGCTCGCGCCGTTGCCGTTCGCCGTGGCGCAGCCCGGGGGGACGGCCGACGTGCTCGGGAAGCACGACGGGAAGCCCGTCCTGACGATCAGCGGCCTGCCCACCCGGGAGACCCGCGGCGAGCTGCGGATGACCACCATCGTGGCCACGGGGCCGCAGATGGATGTGTATCTCGGCGACGTCATCGACGGATGGTTCCGTAGCGACCGGGCCGTGATGCCCAAGGACTCCGTCTACCCCGTCGGCGACGACGTCAAGGAAGTCGAGAAGCACAATCTCGGCGACATGAAGAAGTCGCAGGACGCGGCGACGGACGCGGCGCTGAACTACCTCAAGGCGAACGGCGTCGACGACACCGACAAGGTGAAGGTCAAGGCCGACCTCGGGAAGATCGGCGGGCCGAGCGCGGGCCTGTTCCTCTCGCTCGGCATCATCGACAAGATCGACGGCGACGGCAGCGGCGGCGACCTCACGGGCGGCCGCAAGATCGCGGGCACCGGCACGATCACGGCCGACGGCAAGGTCGGCCCGGTCGGCGGCGTCGCCCTCAAGACGCAGGCTGCGGGCCGCGACGGCGCCACGGTCTTCCTCGTACCGAAGGACGAGTGCTCGGACGCTCAGGCCGAGCTGCCGAAGGGTCTGCGGCTCGTACCGATCACGACGCTGAAGGGAACGGTCGACGCGCTGCGGGCGCTGGAAAAGGGCGGGAAGGTCCCGAGCTGCTGACCAGCCGCAGCCCCAACTCGACGAGACTCCAGCCCACTTGAGCGCGGAGGTGGCGGCGCCTCACTCGGCGGCGCGGAGCCGCGTGCCGTAACCGTGCGGCGCGCTCCTCGTGCAGCTTCAGATGTACGTACGGGTCCATGACCCGCTCCTCTCAGTTGCCGTCGGCCGGGTGCGGCCGGGTCGGGAAGATGTGGGAGTGGACGCGCACTTGGGCCACGTCCGGGGTGCCCTCGGGCGGGGCCGCGTCCCGGTAGCTCTCCACGAGCGCGTTGACCCTGTGGCTCAGTTCGGTCGCCTGGGCGGGGCTCAGGGTCAGGGTGTAGTCACTCGTGTCCGCCGCCTCGTCCCACGCCTTCGACCACTCGTGCCGTGTCGCGATCCACGTGGTCACTTCCTGGGAGCGCTGCGTCGCGTACTCGTACAGGAGCGTGCTGAGCGCGGCCTGCACCTCCGGGTTCGGGTCCCGGATCAGTTCCTCGTCGGTGCGCGTGCCCTGGTGGGCGGAGCGCCACCACCGCTCGCGGCCCTTGTTGCGGTCCGGGTCGTCCTCGACGAACCCGTACTCCGCGAGCTGCCGCAGGTGGTAGCTGGTCGCGCCGCTCGACTCGCCGAGTCGGGCGGCGAGTTGGGACGCCGTGGCCGGGCCGTCGTGGCGCAGAGAGGTGAGCAGCCGCATCCGGAGGGGGTGCGCGAGGCCCCGCAGTGAGCGGGGGTTCAGGTGATGGACGTTCCGGGGGCGGGGCCCGGACGGGGCGTCTTCCGTCATGCTCAGCAGCGTAGGGATGCAAAGACTCCGTTGCAACAGTTTTTGCAACGGAGTCTTTGCAAGTTCAGCGGGAGGACCGGGAGAGGACCGGGAGAACCGGGAGAAGACCGGGAGAACCAGGAGAACTGCTACTCGATGGCCGCGCGGACTTCCGCCGGAGCAGCCTCGGCCATCTCGGCGAGGATCTTCTCTCTGGCCGCGGCGGGGGCCCACGACGAGGCGTACACAAGCGTCTCGACCCACTCCGCGTTCGCGGCGGCCAGCGCACCGCTATGGGCCCAGAGCCAGTCCGGGTCGTAGTCGCGGAACGTCAGCGGCGTGTCGCCGGGACCGATGCCGGCGAGCGCGAGCTCCTTGGTCAGGGTGAGAGCCGGACCGTCGACGGGGGCGCCCGCGTCGTCCACCACGAGGAGCCTCTCGTGCAGCAGCAGCGCCGCACCACTGAGCAGCGTGGCCGGGGCACGGCGCGGGTCAGGAGTCTTGGCGAGCCACTCCCGGCGCCGGGCCACCGCGCCCGCCACGAGTTCAGCCCCGGCGGCCTGCCGCTCGTTGGTGAAGAAGTCGTAGGCCGCCCGCACCAGATGAGGGTCCTCGGCGTTCAGGAGACCGGCCATGGCACCGCTCAGGGCCGTCCGCTCGGCGCCGAGAAGGCGGTAGAGCCGGGTGATCCACCGCGCGTGCAGCTCGACGCCGGGCGGATCGAACGGGGGACGCAGGGCCGTCTCGGCGACCAGAGCGTCCCAGCCGACGGCTTCGTTCAGCTCCACCCCGTCGAGGACGGCGGGGAGTTCGAAGTCGGGGTGCCCGCCGCACACCCAGTCCGTGAACGCCGGGGCCAGGTCGTCCGATTCGGAGCCGATCCGGTAGCTCCAGACCGTGTCCCGCCGGTGGCATCCGCAGGCGTAGCGGCGTCGCTCTCCATCGGGCAGCACTTCCGACCGCACCGGTTCACCGCAGGCCGTGCAGCGCAGCGCGTTGCAGCCCACGGGGGACGCCCAGCCGAACTCGAACGGCTCCGTCGGCAGCCAGAGACGCGCGCCCACCAGCTCGGGGTAGGGGTTGCAGAAGTTCGTCATGCCCTAGCTCCCGTTCCTTCCGGCACTGGCACCGGCACCGGCACCGGCACCGGCAGGCGTCGATTCCCCCGGGAACCTGCCGTCCTTGCCGCAGGCCCGCAGTTCGTCCTCGGTGAGCGGTTTGATGTTCCGGTATATCCCCTGCGTCGGATCGTACTCACAGCCGAACGGCTCGGCCGCGGCCATGATCTCGACGAGCGTGTGGTGGCTGGCCCCGACGAGGAACGCGATGGACGCGAGCCGGGCGCCGTACTTGTCCGCCCGGAGCGCCTTCGCGGCGCTCATCATCGTGTTGGTCGTGCCGGAAGGGCCGCCGCCGAGCGGCAGGCTGAGTTTGCGCTGCGCCTCCACCCAGGTGTTCTTTTCGTTGATCATCCAGACCTTCGCGCCCGCGAGCCACTTGAGGGCGTCATGCTGCACGTCCCAGCTCGGGTCGTCCTTCGTGTGCACCGCCTTCTGCCGGTCACTGAAGTCGAGGCCGGTCTGCGCGACCGTGTGCTCGGTGCGGCCGGTCTCGCCGGGATCCGTTTCGGGGTTCAGGGCCTTCAGCACGTCGTCGCGCCGTACTCGCGCGTCCCCCTGGTGTTCCACCGCCGAGCCCGGGGGTACGGGCGCGATGTCACGGGTGACGACGCTCTCCGGAGTGCCGCCGGCCCGCAGCATCGCGCGACGGCGGTCCAGCAGGAAGGGCATGTTCAGCTCGGCCTCCTTCATGCGCCGGTCGATCTCCTCCCGCTTGGCGGAACTGGCGAGGTCGCGGGCCAGCACCTCGGTGAAGAAGCGCACGATGTGGGTGTACTGCTCGCTCAGCGTGCCCTGGTCGAAGACGGCCATCACGTCGGCCACCGCGGTACCCACGAAGCCCGACTTCTCGACGCCCTCCTGACCGACGGTGTCGAAGATCTCGGCCAGCCGCTGATCGGCGTGGTCCCAGGCGCCGCCCACCCCGCTGCGGATGTACGCCTTGGCCTTCGTCGCCATGTCGGCCATGGCGCCTTTCGCGGAGGCGTGCGCGGAGGCCTTGGCCGCGAGCTTGCGTTCAAAGGCCATCGCCTCCACTTCGAACGCGGGGTCGGCGGCCCGCGACTGCCCGCTGGTGTTGGCGCCGAGCGTCAGGCCGTCGTCCGTGTCCGTGCCCGTACGCTGCACGGATACGGGGCCGCTGCCTAAGTGTCCGGATCCCTGGAGCATTCCCACCACGGCCCGGTTGCCCATGTGGCGCTGCAGAGCCATGAGCCCCGGGGCGGACCGGTCAGCACGTTGCGCCTGCGCTCGTTCGTGGATCGATGGACGCCTGTCCTCGGCGCGGTCCGGTCTTCCGCTGTCTCGCTTGTAGCCCATGGCAGAAACCTATGGGCGGGCCGTGGTTCGGGATACGGATCAAAGGGCACACTCAGGTGCCTTCATCGGGCGGGTGTGGGGCGGGCGTCGGGAGGGCGTCGGGCGGGCGTGGGTTTCAGTCCGCGACCGTGAGCACGATCTTGCCCTGGATGTGTCCTCGGGCGGCCCGCTCGTGCGCGGCGCGCGCCTCCGCGAGCGGGAACGTGCTGTCGAGTGCGACCCGTACCGCGCCCGCGTCGACCAGACGGGCCAGTTCCGCGAGTTGGGCGCCGCTGGACCGGACCTGGGTGAGCGTGACCGTGATGCCGAGTTCCGCGTTCTCGGCGTCGTCGAAGTCGCCGAAGTAGACGGGGAAGAGGGAGCCGCCGCGCTTCAGGGTGGGCAGGAAGCGCCTGCTGCGGGGGCCTCCGACCGCGTCCAGGACGAGGTCGACGTCACGGACGACGTCCTCGGCGCGCTCCTTGGTGTAGTCGATGAACTCGTCCGCGCCGAGGTCGCGCAGGAACGCCTCGTGGGTGCCGGAGGCCACGGCGATGACGCGGGCGCCCTGCCACTTCGCCAGTTGGAGGGCGAGGTGCCCTACGCCGCCCGCGGCGCCGTTGACGAGGACGGTGGTGTCGGTGCCGAGCGGGATCGGGCGGTGCCGGGCCTCCTGGAACGGCGAGGGGTGGTCGTGTCCGAGCTCGATGAGGTACTGCCACGCCGTGAGGCCGGACATGGGCAGACCGGCGGCGTGTACGTGGTCGAGGGTGGCCGGCTTGCGGGCCAGGTCGGCCACCGGGGCGGTGACGTACTCGGCGTACGCGCCGGCCTGCAGAGCGGTGGGGAAGCGCAGCAGGCCGATCACCTCGTCCCCGACCGAGAAAGGGCCGGCTCCGGTGCCGCCGGCGTCGGGGCCGAGCGCTGCCACCACGCCCGAGACGTCCGTCCCCGGGGTCAGCGGGAGGTGGAAGGGGGGCTTCAGCTCGGGCGGTACGTCGGGCATGCCCTCACGGGCGTACCAGTCGGGAGGGTTGAGCCCGACCGCGTGCACGCGGACGAGCACCTCTCCCGGTGCCGGTTCGGGGACGGGCACGTCCTCGTGGCGCAGGACTGCGGGGCCACCGAACTCATACAGCCGGATCGCCTTCATCGTGGCGCTGTTCGGCATTGTTTCTCCCCTGCTCGCGTCGCGGGATACGCTCATCCGGACCAGCGATCCACATAAGTGGACCAGCGGTCCGAATATATGGACCACTGATCCGGATAGTCAAGAGCGCGCCGAGAGGAACAAGGGACAGATGCGGGCCGACGCCAGGAAGAACCGCGACCACCTGCTCGCCGTAGCGGGCGCCGCCATCGCCGAGCAGGGCGTCGACGTGGCCCTGCGCGACATCGCCCGCAGGGCCGACGTCGGGCTCGCGACGCTGCTGCGCCACTTCCCGACGCGCGAGGCGCTGCTCGACGCGCTGCTCCGCACGGGCTTCGACGAACTGACGGAGAAGGCGTGCGCGTTGGAGACGGCGGACGCGCCCGGGGACGCTCTCGTCTCCTGGCTGCGGGACGCCGTCGCGTGGACGACCGAGTACCGGGGCGCGACGGTACTGATGGCCGCCGCGATCGAGGAGCCCGAGTCCGCGCTCCACGCGTCGTGCGTGGCCCTGCGCGCGGCCGGGGCGCGGCTGCTCGAGCGCGCCCAGAGTGCGGGGGTGGCGCGGGGCGACCTCGACGGCGCCGACCTGTTCGCGCTGGTGGCCATGCTCGCCTGGCTCGGCGACCAGCCCTCGCTCGCCCCTCGCGCCGACCACCTCTTCGACGTCGTCGCCGGGGCGGTCCTGACGGGCACGAGCACCGTCAACCCATACTGAGGGCGCCGTCCAGGGACTCACGGATGATGTCCGCGTGGCCCGCGTGCTGCGCGGTCTCGCCGATGACGTGCAGCAGCGTCCGGCGGGCCGACCATCGCCCGCCCTGTTCCCACCAGGGGGCCTCGGGCAGGGGGTGGGACACGTCGAGGTCGGGGAGTCCGCGCACCACCTCGTCGGTACGGGCGGCGACCCGCTCGTACGCGTCCAGCACCCCCGCGAGCGTCTCGCCGGGCAGCATCCGGAACTCGTCGGCCCGCTGGGCCCAGTCCTCGTCGGTCATGTCGGTGACGTCGCCCAGGGCGGAGAGGCCGTCCTCGATGAAGGCCGTCCACACCCTCTCCACCGAGGTGACGTGCTTGATGATGCCGCCGACGCAGAGCTCGCTGGCGGTGGTGCGCAGGCCCGCCTGCTCGTCGGTGAGGTCACGGGCGGTGACGCGCAGCATCGTGCGGTGGTGGGCCAGCGCCTCCAACAGGTCGGCGCGCTCGCCGGTGAGCGTCGGGGTGTCGGTGCGGGACATAGTGGTGCCGCCTTCCGTTGGGACGGGTCTGTCGGGCGAGCGCCACGTTAGGCGGCAACTAGGCCAGGTCTTGACCTACTGGGCGCCGTGACCACGACTCCGGTGGGCCCGCGCCGTATGGTGACCGGGGCCGCCCGGTGTTGACCGGAGTGTGGCGCCTCCGGGCCGGGAGTAAAGGGCGCTCCGCTGCGCTCCGCGTCGGCTGCGCCGATTCCGCTGCGCTCCACCCTTGACTCCCGCCCCTCCACCGCGACTTGACCTTGACCCGGACGGCCAGGGGTGGGGCCGGCGGATCCGGGTGGGTGGGCCATGACCGTTCATCGCCGGGTGCGGCCCGGTCCATCGTGGCCGACGGCCATAGTTGCGTGGCCGCCACCCGCGCGCGGCGTCGCCGCTCGGGCCATCCCCTCGCGTGGCCGGGTGCGGCCCGGCCCATCGTGAGCGGCCGTCACGGTCTGGGGCGGGTGAGCTGCTTTCGTTGCCGGGTGCGGGCCGGCCCATCGTGGGCGGGTGGCACGGCCGAGGTGCCGTGCCCGGTCGAAGGGCCGCCCCCTCCGGCACCTACTTCCGGAAAGTTGCGAATGGACTCGCCGCGCGCCCCCACCCATGTCCGATGCGCCCCCCGGCTTGCCAATTCGCCGTACCGGATGCGCGAGATGGGCGGGGGGCGGGACGGGGCCCGGGGTGAGGGGGCGGCGGGGTGCGGGGTGTGCGGCGGGCGGGTCGGCATGCCGTACGCGAGGTGATCACCGGGCCGACCGGAGGGGCGGCCGCCCCCGGCCCCCTTCCGGCACCTACTTCGGGAAAGTTGCGAACCGACCCGCCGTGCGCCCCCCTCCCACACCCCGCGCGCCGTCCCGCCCACCACCCGTCGAGCTCGCCGGGCACAGCAATCGGACAACTCCAAGGGGGCGCACTGGATCCGCAGAGGGGGCGTGCGGCGGACGCGTTCGCAACTTTCCCGAAGTAGGTGCCGGGAGGGGCCGCCGCTACTCAATTGCCGGGGGCGCACTCGGCCTGCTGAGGGGGGCGCGCGGCCGATCGATTCGCAACTTTCGCAAAGTAGGTGCCGGAGGGGGCGGCCCGACTCGCTCGCCGGGGGCGCATTGGGTCTGCCGAAGGGGGCGCGCGGCCGATCGATTCGCAACTTTCCGAAAGTAGGTGCCGGACGGCGCGGCCCCCCGGCCAGGAACAGCACCACGACCATCCCGCCCACGCACGATGGGCCGGTCCGCAGCCGGAGACGAGAGCGGGGGACCCACCCCGAACCGTGACGGTCGCTCGCGTTGGGCCGGGCCGCACCCGGCCGCGCGAGGGGATGGTCCGAGCGGCGACGCCGCGCAGCTGGCGGCCCCGCAACGCTGGCCGTCGGCCACGATGGACCGGACCGCACCCGGCAGTGAAAGCGGATGACTAGCCCAGCGGTCCCCGCAGCCCCCACCCCTGGCCGTCCGGGTCAACATCAGCTCGCGGTGGAGGGACGGGAGTCAAGGGTGGAGCGCAGCGGAATCGGCGAAGCCGACGCGCAGCGCAGCGGAGCGCCCTTTACTGCCGGCCCGGAACCGCCACACTCCGGACAACACCGGGCGGCCCCGGTGACCGTCGAAGACACCGAGCGGCCCCGGTGGCCTCACGGCCGGCAACGGTGACGACCGTCGGCTCCGGAGACGAGGATCGCGGGCAGCGTCGTCGCTCAGCCCATCATGCGTGCCCCCGCGGCCAGTAGTGCTCCGTGAAGAGGCGGGACACCAGCTCGCCACGGCTGGAGACGTCGACCTTCGCGAAGAGGGTCTTGATGCGGTCGCGCACCGTGTGCGGGGTGATGAACAGCGTCGCTGCGATCTCCGCCGTCGTCATCCCGCGCGCGACGAGCTGCGTGATCTCCAGCTCGCGCGGCGTCAGCCCGTACGACTCGGCGATCAGGACCGCCAGGTCCGCGGGGGCCGGGGGTTCGATGACGAGCGCCACCGGGCCTGGGTGCCCGCCGGGCCCCGTGAGGCACGAGGCGTGGCAGACCAGCCAGCGGCCCTCCGTCGTGCGGATGCGCACGCGTGCGTCGCCGTGGTCGCGGCCGTCGGCGACCGCGCGGGCCTGGAGCGCCGTGCCGATCACCCAGATCGGAAGCCGGACGCCCAGGGGGGAAGGGAAGGACGGACCCTTGGGGAGGGACGCCAGGTGTTGCCGTGCCTCCTCGTTGATCGACATCGCCTCGCCCATGCCGTCGAAGAGGATGAGGCCCGGCGCGGGCACGTCCGTGCGGGGGGCCGGCGCGGGTGGGCGCGCGAAGCCTCGTAGGAGCGTGGCCAGGGGGCGGGACCGGTCGGCGACCAGGGCGATCTCGTCCGGGCGGAACGGTTCCGCGTCGCGGAAGAGGCTGACCAGGCCCCACGGGCGGTCGCCGATCCGGAGAACCGCCCGCAGTTCGTCGTGCATGCCCCAGCCGCGCAACAGGCGCCGGTAGCGGGCGCTGCGGGCGGGCAGGTCGCCCGTGGAGTCGCGCAGCCCCGCCGCCGGGACCGCCGCGCGGGCCAGCTCGCGGTACGGCACGACGGTCTCCTCCAGGAGCTCGTTCTCCCAGTACGCCGCGCAACCCTCCCCCGCGCCGAGGTTCTGCACCAGCATCGGCGCCGTGATCAGGCCCGTCTCCGGATCCGTGGCCCGCCATACCGCCGAGTCGAACGGCACCAGACGGCGCAGGCCGGCCGACGCCCGTTCGAACAACTCGACCGCGTCCGTCGCCCGTTCGATGCCGGGCAGCGCCGGCGCTACGCGTGATCGGTTCATGAGGCCCCCTCTTCCCGCGTCAGCTTGCATGGTTCCGCGCACGCCACCAACCACCAACCCCTCATTTGAGGGGGCGGTCGCCAGGGATCGCCCTCAGTTGTGGGGTGGGGGTGCGCGGCGGGTCGTACGAGAGTCGGCGGCGGCCCCAGAACACGTACTCCGGAGGAAACATGGACCTCGCCGTCGTCGGAGGAGGCGCCGCAGCCGTCGCCCTGCTGGACGCGCTGGCCGACCCGACCGCCGCCCCTCGATCCGCCCCCGGCACCATCCGCGTCTTCGAACCCTCCCCCCACCTGTGGCGAGGGCGGCCCTACGGACCCGACCTGGACGTCGTCCGCGTCAACGTGCCGCCCGGCATCTCGTCCATCCGCCACGGCGACACCGGCCACTACGCGGACTGGCTCGGCGAGCGGGCCGCCGACCACATCGACCCGCTCCTCGGCCTCCCCGTCGTCCCGCGCGCCCTCTACGGCGAGTACTTGACGCACACCGCCGAGAAAGCGGTGGCCGCCCTGGCCGAGCAGGGGTGGGACGTCGAGGTCGTGGCCGAACGAGTCACCGGCGCTGACCGCCGAGGCTCCCGCCTCGCACTGCGCACGGCGGACGGGCAGGAGTACGTCGCCACGCACGTCGTCCTGTGCGTGGGCACGGGCAGCCCCCCGGACCCGTACGGCCTCACCGGCACGCCGGGCCACATCGCCGACCCGTACCCCCTGGCCGCCACCCTCGACCGCGTCCCGGCGCGGAGCGACGTCGCCGTCATCGGGAGCGGCCTCACCGCCGTCGACGTCGTCGTGGCGCTCGCCTCGCGCGGCCACGAGGGTCGCATCTCCCTGCTCTCCCGCACGGGCGTCCTGCCGTACGTCTGGCAGCGCCCGGTCGCCCGACGCCCCCGGCACCTCACCGCCGAAGGCGTCGCGGAACTGCACGCGGAGCGCGGGACGGTCACCCTTGACGCGCTCACCGATCTCCTCCGCGCGGAACTCGCGGACGGGCACGGCGACTTCGAGGCCCTCGGCGAAGAGCTGCGCACCACGACGACCACGGACCCGGTCCGTCGGCTCCGGCAGCAGCTCGACGCCGTCGCCGACCCCCGCGTCGGTCGCCGCGTACTCCAGTCGGCAGCGCACGCCGTAGGCCCGTACGCGTGGCGTCTGCTGCCCGAGGCCGACCGGGCGCGCCTGCGCCGCCACCTCCGCACGGCCGCCGCCGTCGCCTCCCCCATGGTCCCGGTGAACGCGTCCGTCCTGATGCGGCTGCTGGACGCCGGCCGGCTCACGATCGCGCCCGGTGACGTACGCCGGACGCTGCGGGCCGAGGCTCCCGGCACCGTCATCAACGCCGTGAACCCGCCCCCGCAGTCGATACCCGCCGGCGCCCGCGACCTGGTCGCCTCCCTGGCCGACACCGGCCTCGGCACGCTGCACCCGGCGGGCGGCCTGCTCCCCGCCGATCCGCGCGTCCACGTCGTCGGCGACCTCGCCGCCGGCGGCTCGTTCATCGCGGCGAGCATCCCCGGCGTCGCGGCCCAGGCGTCCCGCACGGCGCAGGCGCTCCACGCGGCCCAGGCCCTCCGCACGCCCCTTTCGTGAACGGCATATGGCAGTCCCGTTGCGGCGCGCCGTGATCCCTTGAGGCGGCGGCGGGACCACGGCTACGTTCGACGAGTCAGGTCGACGAGATCGGTCGATGACTTGGCCGTGTGCCCGAGAGGCTCAGGGGCTGGACTGCAAATCCAGTAACGCGGGTTCGATTCCCGCCACGGCCTCTGCCCGCTGACGGCATGGCGGGGCCCGGGTGGGGTGGCGTTACCTCACCCGGGCTTCGTCAAGGCCCGCCAGGATCGCGTCCACGGTCTCATCCACCGTCAACTCGCTGCTGTCCAGCCAGAGTCCGAGCCGGGGCGTCTGCTGCCGCAGGATCGCGTCCAGGTCTTCGACCGTCCACGCGCCGTACCCCGTCTTGCCGCGGGCGTCCTCGCGGGCCGCGACCGCTTCGGGGCGCGGGGCGAGCACGACGACGTACGTGGGGCGGGTGCGGACGAGTTCCACGTACGCCTTCAACTCCTCGCCCAGGATGACGTCCTGGACGACGGCGGTGAACCCGGCGTCGGCGTACGCGTCAGCGGCGGACGCGGACAGCCGGTAACGGAGCCGGAGTTGGGCCTCGCCCTCCCCGCCCGGCACCCCCTCGTACGGCACCCCACCCGACACGACCATGCGCCGGAACGCGTCACCCCGCACGTGCGCGGCCCTGGACAACCGCCCGGCGAGCGCCTGAGCAACCGTCGACTTGCCGGCCGCCATGACGCCGGTGACGACGACCACTGCTCCCCCGGGGAGCGTCACGTCGCGACCGCCGCCTGGGGGCGGATCGGGAGGCGGTTGACCGGGCGGCCCGTTGCCGCGCGGACCGCCGATGCGATCGCCGCGGGAGACGTGACGACCGGGACCGCGCTGGCCGCCTTCGCGCCGAAGGGGGCCACGACGTCCCGCTCCTCCACCAGCTTCACGATGCGGATGTCGGGGGTGTCCAGGGCGGTCGGGAGCGCGTACCCCGTCAGGTCGGGGTGGCGGACCAGGCCGCGGGGGGTGCGGAGGTTCTCCGTGAGGGCCGCGCCCACGCCCTGGGTGACGCCCGCTTCGATGCGGGCCTTGAGCTGGGCGGGGTTCAGGATGCGGCCCACGTCCTGCGCCACCGCCAGCTCCACCACCCGTACCGCGCCGATCTCGATGTCGACGTCCACGACCGCGCGGATCGCGCAGAACGCCATGCCGACGAACGCGTCGCCCTGCCCCGACTCGTCCAGCGGCTCGGTCGGGTGGGGACGGCACTGCGCCGTGGCCCAGAGCTCCTTGCCCTCAAGGGCCTCCGTGACGGTCGTGGAGAGCACGCCGTCATACGAGGTGATCTTGCCGTCGGTGATCTGGAGCAGCTCGGTGGACATGCCGAACTTGTGCGCGAGGGGCTGGAGGAGCTGTGTGCGGACCATCTTCGCCGCGCGCTCCACCGCCCCGCCCGACACCCACGTGTGGCGGCCGCGGCAGCTCGGCCCGGCGGGCGGCTGGTCCGTGTCGACGGGGGCGACACGCACGTCCTCGATGCCCAGGGTCTCCTGGACGATCTGGCGGGCCAGCGTCGAGAAGCCCTGGCCGGTCTCGACGGCCGCGCAGATCACCGTCGCCCCGCCGTCGTGGACCTTCACCGTGGCCGTGGAGACCTCGTCCGTGCCCTCGGCGCCGAGGAGCTGGACCATGCCGAGGCCGTAGCCGACGCCGCGCCGGACGGCGGACGGGTCGCCCGCGCCCTCCGGGCCGCCGGGCAGCAGCCACTCGTCCTCGGGGGTGTCCTTGGGCAGCTCGGGCAGCGGCGCGTCCCGCACCGCCGCGAGGAGTTCCGCCACCGGCGCGGGGCACGTCACCGTCTGGCCGGTGGGCAGGATGTCGCCGGTCGCCATGGCGTTGCGCAGCCGCAGCTCCGCCGGGTCGACGCCCAGCTTCTTGGCGATCTTGTCCATCTGCGCTTCGTACGCGGCGCACACCTGCAGGGCGCCCTCGCCCCGTACGTGCCCGGAGGGCGGGTTGTTCGTGCGGACCGCCCAGCCCTCGATGAAGGCGTTCGGCACGACGTACGGACCGCAGGCGAACGAGACGGCCGCGGCGAGCGCCTCCGACGACGTGTCCGCGTACGCGCCCGCGTCGAGCAGGATCTGCGCCTCCACCTTCACGAGGCGGCCCTCGGCGTCCGCGTGGTGGCGGTAGCGCAGGAGCGTCGGGTGGCGGTGGGCGTGGCTGAGGAAGGACTCCTCGCGGGTCGCGGTGAGCTTGACGGGACAGCCGGTGCGCAGCGCCAGGAGTCCGAGCGGCAGCTGGAAGCCCGCGTCCTCGCGGTCGGCGGTCGCGCCCGGCACGCCCGTGACGACGACCTTCACGCGGTCGGGGGCGATGCCGAAGCAGGCGGCGGCCCGGTCGCGGTCGGCGTGCGGGTCGGTCGAGGCGATGTACAGCTCGACGCCCCCGTCGGGCCGCGGCACCGCGAGCCCCGCCTCCGCGCCGATCGGCGCCGGGTCCTGCCTGCCGATGCGGTACAGGCCCTCGACGACGAGCTCGCCCGCCGCCTCCGGGTCGCCGTGCCGCAGCGGGATGTGGCGGATGAGGTTACCGTCGGGGTGCAGCGGTTCGGCCTCGAAGGCCTTCTCCGGGTCGGTGACCGGTTCGAGCACCTCGTACTCGACGATGACGGCCGCGGCGGCCATTCGCGCGGTGTCGGGGTGGTCGGCGGCCACGGCGGCGATGGGCTCGCCGTGGTGGCGTACGACGTCGGAGGCGAACACCGGGCGGTCCGGGGTGCGTCGGCCGTGCAGCGGCTCGCCCGGCACGTCCTCGTGCGTGACGACCGCGCGGACGCCCGGCATCTCCAGGGCGTGGCTCGTGTCGATGGAGACGATGCGGGCGTGCGCGTGCGGGGAGCGCAGGACCGCCGCCCACAGCAGGCCCTCGGCCCACAGGTCGGCGGCGTAGGGGAACGTGCCCTCGGTCTTCACCCGGGACTCCGCGGACGGCAGCGACGCGCCGATGCCGCGCGGCGGCTGCCCGTCCGCCCGATGGTCGGCGGGGGCGGGCGTGGTCGCGGTGGTGGCTTCGGTGGTCACGCGTGGCCTCCGTCCTGGCCGTAGGGGCCGTCCTGGCCGTAGGGGCCCGCCTGGTGCGGGATGTGGGCCTCGGCGTGCCCGTGGTCGTGACCGGGCTGCTCCCGCTGACCCTGCTCGTGCTCGTTCTGCGCGCTCGCCTCGCGTTCGGCGACGACCTCGCGCACGGCGTCGAGGACACCGCGGTAGCCGGAGCAGCGGCAGAGGTTGCCGCACAGGGCGCGGCGGGCCTCCAGGTCGGTGGGGGCGGGGTTGCCCTCCAGGAGGTCGTGCACGGTCATCGCCATGCCGGGAACGCAGAAGCCGCACTGCACGGCCCCGCACGCGGCGAGCGCGCGCTGCACGTCGGACGGCTGCCCGTCGGCGGCGAGGCCCTCGACGGTACGGACCTCGCTGCCCGCGGTGGTCGCGGCGGGCACGAGGCAGGAGGCGACGAGTCTGCCGTCCACCTGGACGTTGCAGGCCCCGCACTCGCCCTGCGAGCACCCGTCCTTGGCCCCGGCGAGCCCGAGGCGCTCACGCAGGACGTAGAGCAGCGACTCGCCGATCCACGCGCCCGTGACGGGACGGTCGGTGCCGTTCACACGAAGGACGTAGGAGACGAGGGGGTGGTCGTCGTGGAGGGGGGTGACGTCGGGGGCGGGGGGCTCATCCGTGGCGACCGCTTCGTCCGTGACGACGGTTTCGTCCGTGGCGACGGCTCCGTCCGTGACGACGGCTTCGTCCGTGGCGACGGCTTCGTCCGCGTCCGGGGTGTCCGTGGACTCGGCTTCTTCGGGCGCCGCTTCGGGGGCGGGGGCCGGCTCCGGTACGGGGGCCGGTTCCGCCACGGGTTGCGGCGCGACTTCGATGGGCGCGGCGGCGGCCTCGACGACCTCGGCCACCTCGTCGGCCGGTTCCTCGACCGGCTCGGGAGCGGGCTCCTGCTCGGGCGCGGGCGCGAGCTCCTGCTCGGGTTCCGGGCGGGGCTCCGGCTCCGGCTCCGCGGCGGGGGGCTCCGCGGCCTGCGGCTCCGCGGACGGCAGCTTGATCGCCCGCAGCAGCTGCGTCTTCTCGAACCGGCTCTCCGGTTCGGCAGCGGCCTCGGTCATACCCTCGGGCCCGGGCCCGGGCTGCGCCTGCGGCTCGGGCTCCACGACCGGCTCCACGACCGGCTCCGCGACCCGCTCCGGAGCAGGCTCGTGCAGCACTTCCTGCGCCTGCGCGCCCCACGGCGCACCCGCCCCCGCCCCGGTCGCCCAGGGCGCGGGCGCGCCGCCCGGCAGCGTCGCGGGAGGCGTGCCGCCGCCCCACTGCGCGGCGAGGGAGGACGCCGTGAACTCGCCCGATTCGTCCGGCAGATCACCATTGGCGACGGGGATCGACCACTGGCCGGTGACGTCGGCGGGGGGCGCGGCGGGCTCCTGCCCGTACCGGTGGGCGTACTCCTGCTCGTAGGCGGGCCGGTACTCCTGCTCGTGCGCCGGCTGCTGCCCCGCGGGCGACTCCGCCTCGGGGAAGCTCCACTGGCCCGTGGCGCGCGGGTCGTACCCGTGCGCGTGCGGATCCGCGTGCGCGTGCGGGTCCGCGTGTACGGACGGGTCCGCGTGTACGGACGGGTCCGCGTGTACGGACGGGTCCGCGTGTACGGGCGGCTGTTCCTGCACCGTGCCCGCGTCGGGCCACCGCACCGCGCCCGTCACCTCGGGCGGCATGACCCAGGCGCCGGTGGCGGCCGGGTCGGTGGCGTCGGCGGCGGTGGGGTTGACCGTTATCTGCGGCGGTACGTAGCCGTGGCCGGGGGCGGCGAGCGGGACGTCCAGCATGCCTTCGGGGAGCTGTACGAACGCCGTGGCGTCGGAGTCGTACTCCCCCTGCGGATGCGGCTGCCAGCCGCCGCCGGCGGTGTTCTCTCCGTGCCCTTCGTGCCGGTCGTCGCTCACGACAGCGCCCTCCCCAGTGCTCGTCGGGCCAGCGCGGCGACGGTGCGCCGCAGGTGCAGTACCGCGGGGGCCAGCGGCTGTTCCGTGCCGTCGGCCGCCGGGGGCAGGTCGGGGATGCAGGCGGTGGCGACGTACTCGCCGAAGGCGGTGACCGCCTCCGGGACGAGGCTGCCCCGCTCGCCGTCCCAGTCGATGAGGGAGGCCACCCACTCCTCGGCCTCCAGCGGCCGCAGCGGCATCGGCGCGATGGCGCCGACCGCGCACCGCACCCCGCGCCGCGCGGGGTCGAGGACGAGCGCGACGGAGGCCGTGGCCCGGCCGGGTCCGGTGCGCCCGGTGGCCTTGAGGAAGACCTGGGGGGCGTGCAGGAGCGGTACGCGCACGAAGCCGATGAGTTCGCCGGGGCGGAGCATGTCCATGCCTGCGAGCAGGTGCGACACGGGGATCTCGCGGCGCACGCCGCCGGGACCCGCGATGATCAGCACCGCTTCGAGCGCGGCGAGGACGGGCAGCGCGTCACCGGTCGGCGCGGCCGACGCGATGTTGCCGCCGAGGGTGCCCGCGTTGCGGATCTGCGGCGGCCCGGCGGCGCGCGCGGCGGCCGCCAGGGCGGGGATCAGCGCGGCGAAGTCGGGGCGGCCCATGCGGGCGTGGGTGAGACCGGCGCCGAGCAGGGCGTGGCCGTCCTGGTACTGCCAGCCGCGGATCTCGCTGATGCGGCCGAGGCCGACGAGTGCGGCGGGCCGCAGTTGTCCCGAATTGACCGAAGACATCAGGTCCGTGCCGCCGGCGACGGGCACGGCGGCGGGCATGGCGGCGAGCGCCGCCACTGCCTCGTCCAGCGTGGCGGGCAGCTTCACCGATTGCGGTGTCTGCGCCGCCTGCGGTGCGTGCGTGGTCAAACCGGCTGCCCCTTCCCGATGTCCGGCCGCGTGCTCCACGTACATCGCGTATGTGAAGTGCTCGCCGTTTCGCGACGTGTCACCGTTACGCCTGTTCCGCCGTACGGTACGTGCTCACAACCTGGACGTGGCAACTCTGGCACATCTTCCCCGGGCCCCGACGCGGGGGTCCGCTAGGAGGCATTCGTCCGCGAACCAGGCGGATGTGGCGATTTCACACGCCTTCGGGCAGCCGCCGTTTCCGGCGACCGCCCTTCCGGGGCGCTGCTCACACGTTCGGGGGCGCCCCCTCGATCGGGCGTCCGAGCACACCGGGGCGCAGGTGCCGCGGGAGAGGACCGCTCGGCGGGCGGTAGTCGACGCCCAGGGCGTCAAGTCGCGCGTAGTGGCCGACCATTCGCCGCTCGAAGTCGGCGAAGTCACGTTCGGCCGGGGCGGGCAGCTCCCGCCACGCCACCTCGCTGAAGGCGGCGAGGCGCGGGAACACCTGGTAGTCGACGCGTCCCTGGTGCTCCATCACCTCGGTCCAGACGTTGGCCTGGGTGCCGATGACGTGGGCCGCCTCCTCCTCGGTGAGTTCGGCGGGGACGGGCTCGAAGCGGTAGACGTCCTCCAGGGTGCGGACGTACGCGATGGGCATCGGCTCGTCCGGGCCGCCGTCCTCGCGGAAGTTCAAGTACACCTGCTGCTCGGGACACATGACGACGTCGTGGCCCGCCTTGGCCGCGTCGATGCCGCCTCGGTAGCCGCGCCACGAGGAGACGGTGGCGCCCTCGGCGAGGCCGCCCTCCAGGATCTCGTCCCAGCCGATGAGCCGGCGTCCGCGGTCGGCGAGCCAGCGGTCGAAGTGCCGGATGAACCAGCTCTGCAGCCCGTCCTCGTCACCGACCCCGAGCTCCTTGATGCGGGCCTGCGCGGTGGGCGACGCCTTCCACTGGTCCTTGGGGCACTCGTCGCCGCCGACGTGGACGAAGGTGGACGGGAAGAGGTCGAGGATCTCCTCGAAGACCCCTTCGTAGAACCGGAGGACCTCTTCGGTGGGGGCGAGGACGTTCGGGCTGACGCCCCAGGAGTCCCAGACGGTCATGGCCTCGGTGTCGACGACATCGCTGTTGCCGAGGTGCGGGTACGCAGCGATCGCGGCCTGCGAGTGCCCCGGGATGTCGATCTCCGGGACGACGGTGATGTGCAGGGAGTCCGCGTACGCGACGATCTCGCGGATGTCGTCCTGCGTGTAGTAGCCGCCGTGCGGGTGCTCCGTCCAGAGCGGCGAGGCGCGGTGGCCCCAGCGGGTGCGGGAGCGCCAGGCGCCGACCTCGGTGAGCTTCGGGTGGCGCTTGATCTCCACGCGCCAGCCCTGGTCGTCCGTGATGTGGAAGTGGAAGACGTTGAGCTTGTGGGCGGCGAGCAGGTCGAGGTAGCGCAGGACGCCGTCCTTCGGCATGAAGTACCGGGACACGTCGAGCATCATGCCGCGCCAGCCGAAGCGGGGGGCGTCCTCGACGGCGACCATCGGCACCGTCCACTCCCGTGCGGGATCGAGCGGTGCGCGCCGGAACGCGTCCGGGCCGAGGAGTTGACGGAACGTCTGCGCGCCCCAGAAGACACCGGCCGCGCTGCCGCCCTCGATACGGATGGCGTGGCCGTCGACGACGAGACGGTAGGCCTCGGCCGCGAGGCCCTCGTCGATCCGCAGCACGATGCCGTTGTCGTTCTCACCGTCGGGGAACCGCAGGCCGGTTGCGGCTCCGACGGTGCTGCGCAGCCAGCGCGCGGTGCCTTCGGTGCCGGGTCCGGCGTGCAGCGCGGTCTCGTCGTCGAGGGGGAAGGAACCTTGGGTGGGCGGGACCCAGTGGGCACTGGTCGGCGCCGGAACGAGTTGCTCAAAGGTCATGAAGCCGCAGACTGTCACGCGATTGCACGACGCAAAAGGGGCGTTGCGGCAGGCGCAACGCCCCTCGGGCGAAGGGTGCTTCTCGGTGGCCGAAAGTGGCCGCGAAGGCGGGTGGTCCTACTTCTTGCCGCCGTCCTTGCCGCCCTTGTCGTTGTCTCCGCCGGCGCCCATGGACTCGTAGATCTCCTTGCACATGGGACAGACGGGGTACTTCTTCGGGTCGCGGCCGGGGACCCACACCTTGCCGCAGAGCGCCACGACGGGCGTGCCGTCCAGCGCGCTCGCCATGATCTTGTCCTTCTGGACGTAATGCGCATAGCGCTCGTGGTCGCCGTCACCGTGCGACACCTGAGGTGTCGGCTCAACGAGGGTCCCCGTACCTGCCCCGCGCTCGGGCTCGGGCTCAAGAGTGCTCATAACGGCCAAGGGTACTCACGCGCGCGCCGTCCCGGCAGCGCGCGTGCCTCCCGTGGCTGCCGCGCCCCTGGGGTAGTCCGTGGTACGGCCACGTTCGGCCTGGGCGCAGGGGGTCTTGCTCAGGGGCGCGGGGAACTGCGCGATCAGCCCCCACCGGCCCGCAGCCGGACGGAGCCCCCACGGCCCCCGCCCCGCGCAGCGGACAGATGGAGGACAAGGCCCGCCAGGGCCACCGCAGCCGCCGCCCACGGCAACGCCCTCGGCGCGAGCCCCGCCGCGAGGGCAAGCCCGGCGACGCCGGAGCCCACCGCGCTGCCCAGATAGAGGGCGGAATTGTTGAGGGCAAGAGCAACCGCACCCCGCTCGGCACGCAACGCGAGCAGCCGGTGCTGCTGCGGGACCTGGAACGCCCAGCCCGCGGCGCCCCAGACGACGAGCGCGGGGTAGGCGGCGGCGCCGAGCAGCGGCAGGACGCCGATCGCGACGACCAGAGCAAGGACAATCCCGGTCACAAGGGCGAACACCCGTCCCGTACGGTCCACCAGCGGTCCGGCGACGACGCTGCCGAGCACCCCGCCGATCCCCCACGCCCACAGGTACGGGGCCACCGCGCCGTCGCCCACGCCGCCCGAGGAGGCGAGCACCGGAGCGAGATACGTATAGAGACCGAGGCTCGCGACCGCACCCAGGAACGAGACGCCGACGATCGGCAGCACCTTCCGGTCGGCGAGCGCCGCGAGCCGGGCCCGCACCGGAACGGCGGGCGCGGCGGGAATGTCGGGGAGCCCCACCGCGAGGCCGGTCAGGGCGACCGCACCGAGGCCCGTCACCAGCCACATCGTGGCCCGCCACGAGGTGTGGTCGGCGAGCAGCACGCCCAGCGGCACACCGAGGACGGTGCCCGAACTCATCCCGCCCATCACCAGTGCGAGCACCCGCCCGCGCCGCTCCTCCCCCGCGAGCGCGGCGGCGGCCGCGGTGGACAGCGCCGAGTAGACGCCGGCGCCGACGCCCGCCACGGCGCGCGCGACGAGCAGCACGGCGAGGCCGGGGGCGAGGGCGGTGAGCCCGTTGCCGAGCGTGAAGACGGCCAGCGCGGCGAGGATCAGCACGCGCGGCCGCACCCCGGAGAGGAGTCCGGCGACGAGCGGGGCGCTCACCGCGTAGGCGAGGGTGAAGACGGTGACCATCTGCCCGGCGAGGGAGACGGTCGTCCCCAGGTCGTCGGCGACCACCGGCAGGAGCCCCGCCATCACGTAGGCGTCGAGCCCGAGCGTGAAGGACCCCACCATCAACAGCCACACCTTGCGCACGGCGTTCTCTCCCTTGTCTCGCGAAGGCTGGAAACGTAGGCAGCCTCCGCATCCGAGGAGAAATGCGCGCGACGCGCATTTATGCTGGACCGGCATGGATCACGAACCACCGCCACCCGGCGTCGAACTGCGCCACCTGCGCGGTTTCCTGGCCGTCGCCGACGAGCTGAGCTTCACGCACGCCGCCGCGGTGCTGCGTGTCGGCCAGCCCGCGCTCACGCGGACCGTGCGGGCGCTGGAGGACGCGCTGGGCGTCCGCCTCCTGGAGCGCACCACGCGCCGCGTCACCCTCACGGAGGCGGGGGCCCGGCTGCGCGACGAGCTGGCGCCCCTGCTCTCCCGGCTCGACGGAACGCTGCGCACGGCGGCCGGCGAGCCCCCTCTCCTGCGCCTCGGCTTCACCTCACTCCTGCCGCGGGCCTGCGCCGAGCTGGTGCCCGCCTTCAAGGCGGCGACGGGTGCGGGCGTGCGGCTCGTGCGCCGGAACGAGCCCCTCGCCGGGCTCCTCTCGGGCGCGTGCGATGTCGCGGTCGTACGGGGTGACGTGCCGTCGGGCGCCGCGGTCCGCACGCGGGTGCTGCTGCGGGAGCCGCGTGTCGCCGTCGTCGCACGCGGGGCCGCGGAGCTGGCGGGGCGGCGCGTGGTCGACTGGGCGGAGCTCGCGGACGTACCGCTGGTGGTGAACACGGTGACCGGCACGACGAGCCCGGACCTGTGGCCCCCGGAGCGCCGACCGCGGCTCGCCTGCACGGCCGACAACCTCGACGAGTGGCTGGAGGCGGTGGCGGCGGGGCACGGTGTGGGCGTCGCGCCGGAGCCGGTGGCTCTCAGACACGCGCACCCGGGCCTGCGCCACGTACGCCTGAAGAACGCCCCGCCGGTCACCGTCCACCTGGCGATCCCGGCGAGAGACCCCCACCCCCTGGCCGAGCGCTACGTGAACCAGGCCCCTCAGTTCAGCGACGCGTCATCCGGATACGTCGCCACCATCGCCAGCTCACTCCGCTGCCTCCGCAGCACCGCCCGCCACAGCCGCTCGGGATCCGGCGAAGAGACGTCACCCGGCTCGGACTCGACCACGTACCAGGCCCCGTCCTCCAGCTCGCTCTCCAGCTGTCCGGGCCCCCACCCCGAATAGCCCGCGAAGATGCGGAGGGAACCGAGAGCGGAGGCAAGAAGCTCCGGCGGGGCCTCCAGGTCGACGAGGCCGATCGCGCCGTGGACACGGCGGAAGCCGACGGGGTCACGGAGAGCGGGCGCCCGCTTGCGGGGGCCGGCCGAAGCCGCGCCCTCCTCGCCGGGGATCACCGCGACCCCGAGCGCCGAGTCCAGCGAGACGGGCCCGCCCTGGAAGACCACCCCGGGCGCACCGGCGAGCTGCCCCCAGCCCTCCAGGATGTCGGCGACGTCCACGGGCGTAGGGCGGTTCAGGACCACGCCGAGGGAGCCCTTCTCGTCGTGGTCGAGGAGCAGCACCACCGCGCGGTCGAAGTTCGGGTCCGCCAGGGCCGGTGTGGCCACGAGCAGCCGGCCTGTGAGCGAGGACACCTCGGTCATGGTGCACATGATCCCGCATCTTCGCCGCGCGCGGGGAGCCAATGCGCATACCGGAGTGAACCCAGCTCAGAGCCGGAAGGGACGGAGGGAACCACCGAAACGGGCGGTGACCCGGTGTGTCCGGTTCCGTACGGTTCGTGTTGTCACGAACTCATGACGTGCTTTGGGCGTCCTCGCCCTTACGGAAGGGGGGTACGCGGCCATTACGCTTGGCCCTTTGGTCCCCCTGTCCATTCAATCGGAACGCGAGATTCATGACCGTCACCGATGATGTCCTGCTTGTCCACGGCGGCACTCCGCTCGAGGGCGAGATCCGTGTCCGCGGCGCGAAGAACCTCGTGCCGAAGGCCATGGTGGCCGCGCTGCTCGGCAGCGCCCCGAGCCGGCTGCGCAATGTCCCAGACATCCGCGACGTTCGCGTCGTGCGCGGTCTGCTGCAGCTGCACGGCGTGACGGTGCGCCCCGGTGAGGAGCCGGGTGAGCTCATCATGGACCCCTCTCACGTGGAGAGCGCGAACGTCGCCGACATCGACGCCCACGCGGGTTCGTCGCGCATTCCGATCCTCTTCTGCGGCCCCCTGCTGCACCGCCTGGGCCACGCCTTCATCCCGGGTCTCGGCGGCTGCGACATCGGCGGCCGGCCGATCGACTTCCACTTCGAGGTGCTGCGCCAGTTCGGCGCGACCATCGAGAAGCGTGAGGGCGGCCAGTACCTGGAGGCCCCGCAGCGGCTGCGCGGCACCAAGATCCGGCTGCCGTACCCGTCCGTGGGCGCCACCGAGCAGGTCCTGCTCACCGCCGTCCTCGCGGAGGGCGTGACGGAGCTCTCGAACGCCGCGGTGGAGCCGGAGATCGAGGACCTGATCTGCGTCCTGCAGAAAATGGGCGCGATCATCGCCATGGACACCGACCGGACCATCCGGATCACCGGTGTCGACAGCCTCGGCGGCTACAACCACCACGCCCTCTCGGACCGCCTGGAGGCCGCCTCCTGGGCGTCCGCCGCCCTGGCGACCGAGGGCAACATCTACGTACGCGGCGCCCAGCAGCGTTCGATGATGACGTTCCTGAACACCTACCGGAAGGTGGGCGGTGCCTTCGAGATCGACGACGAGGGCATCCGCTTCTGGCACCCGGGCGGCTCGCTCAACGCGATCGCCCTGGAGACGGACGTACACCCCGGCTTCCAGACGGACTGGCAGCAGCCGCTCGTCGTGGCGCTGACGCAGGCCGCGGGCCTGTCGATCGTCCACGAGACGGTGTACGAGTCGCGGCTCGGCTTCACCTCCGCGCTCAACCAGATGGGTGCGCACATCCAGCTGTACCGGGAGTGCCTCGGCGGCTCCGACTGCCGCTTCGGCCAGCGGAACTTCCTCCACTCGGCGGTCGTCAGCGGCCCGACGAAGCTCCAGGGCGCCGACCTGGTCATCCCGGACCTGCGCGGCGGCTTCTCGTACCTCATCGCGGCCCTGGCGGCGCAGGGCACGTCCCGCGTCCACGGCATCGACCTGATCAACCGCGGCTACGAGAACTTCATGGAGAAGCTCGTGGAGCTCGGCGCGAAGGTCGAGCTGCCCGGAAAGGCGCCGCTGGCCTAGCAGGCCCGCAGGGGGCCGTACGGGCCCCCTGAAGGAGTACGGCAGCGGTACGGCACGCGAAAGGGGCGGCCACCCGGATGGGTGGCCGCCCCTCATCGCTGCTCGGGGCTACTTGCCCTTCGCCGCTTCCTTCAGCTTGGAACCAGCCGAAACCTTGACGCTGTAACCGGCCGGGATGTTGATCGGCTCGCCGGTCTGCGGGTTGCGGGCGGTGCGAGCGGCACGGTGGGTGCGCTCGAAGGTCAGGAAGCCGGGGATGGTGACCTTCTCGTCGCCCTTGGCAACGATCTCGCCGACGGTCTCGGCGAACGCGGCCAGCACGGCGTCGGCGTCCTTGCGGGTCACCTCTGCGCGGTCGGCCAGCGCGGCCACCAGCTCACTGCGGTTCATGTTTGTACTCCCGTGTTCTTTTGCCGTTGAGGCGTGCCACGCGGCAGGGCCGCATGATGGGCACAGCGAAGACGATGCTGCCAGGGTCCTCGGACAGTCCCCGGACCCGGGTCTGACGTCAGACCCTCGCGCCCGATTACGCATCCTGCCCCCACCTGCGGCGGGAAAGCCAATCCGGTGCCCGTGGGGGTCACACGAAAAGCGTCCGCCGCCCCAGAAAAGCCGGAGGCCGGAGGGCTTGCTGCCAAGCCACTCCGAGCCACCCTAGAGCGGGCCCACGGGGCCCGGGTTCTGCGACGCGCCGTGTCCCTAGGCCGTGGCGCCTGTCACAGCGGCCCCCGCGGCCTTCGCGGCGCTCCGCACGGCGTCGGCCACGGCGGGCGCGACCTTGTCGTTGAAGACGCTGGGGATGATGTAGTTCCGGTTGAGCTCGTCCTCGGCGACGACGTCCGCGAGGGCACCCGCGGCGGCCAGCATCATCTCCGTGTTGACGGTGCGCGACTGGGCGTCGAGGAGACCGCGGAAGACGCCGGGGAAGACCAGGACGTTGTTGATCTGGTTCGGGAAGTCCGAGCGGCCGGTGGCGACAACTGCTGCCGTCTGGCGGGCGATTGCCGGGTCGACCTCGGGGTCCGGGTTCGCGAGCGCGAACACGATGGCGTCCTCGGCCATGGCCGCGACGTCGTCGCCGTTCAGCACGTTCGGGGCCGACACGCCGATGAAGACGTCGGCGCCGACGACGGCCTCCTTGAGGGTGCCGGTGAGGCCCTCGGGGTTGGTGTTCTCGGCGATCCAGCGCAGCGGCGAGTCGGCGTCGTGGGAGACCAGGTCCTCGCGGTCGGCGTGCACGACGCCGTGGATGTCGGCCACGACGGCGTTCTTGACGCCGGCGGCGAGCAGCAGCTTGAGGATGGCCGTGCCGGCCGCGCCGGCGCCGGACATGACCACGCGCACGTCGCCGATGCCCTTGCCCACCACGCGCAGGGCGTTGGTGAGGGCGGCGAGGACGACGATGGCGGTGCCGTGCTGGTCGTCGTGGAAGACGGGGATGTCGAGGGCCTCACGCAGGCGTGCCTCGATCTCGAAGCAGCGGGGCGCGGAGATGTCCTCCAGGTTGATGCCCGCGAAGCCGGGGGCGATGGCCTTGACGATCTCGACGATGGCGTCGGTGTCCTGGGTGTCCAGGCAGATCGGCCAGGCGTCGATGCCGGCGAAGCGCTTGAAGAGGGCCGCCTTGCCCTCCATGACCGGCAGCGCGGCCTTCGGGCCGATGTTGCCGAGGCCGAGGACGGCGGAACCGTCCGTTACGACCGCAACGGAGTTGCGCTTGATGGTGAGGCGGCGCGCGTCCTCGGGGTTCTCGGCGATCGCCATGCAGACGCGGGCGACACCGGGCGTGTAGACCATGGACAGGTCGTCACGGTTGCGGATGGGGTGCTTCGACGCCATCTCGATCTTGCCGCCGAGGTGCATCAGGAACGTACGGTCGGAGACCTTGCCGAGGGTGACGCCCTCGATCGTGCGCAGCTGCTCGACGATCTCGTCGGCGTGCGTGGTGGAGGACGCCGCGATCGTCACGTCGATCCGCAGCATCTCGTGGCCGGAGGCCGTGACGTCGAGGCCGGTGACCGAGCCCCCGGAAGACTCGACGGCCGTGGTGAGCTGGGAGACCGCCGTTCCGCTGGCGGGCACCTCCAGCCGGACCGTCATCGAGTAGGAGACGCTGGGCGCCGTTGCCATGGCCGACTTCCTCTGCTTTCACCTTGTAGCTCTTGCCGTCCGATGGTCGCACCTACCGCCGAGTACGTGGTAGCCGCCCCGGATTGAGAACGTTTTGTTCACCGGCCAGTGCGCTGCGTTTTTGGAAACTGGTTTCCACCATACGAGAAGTTGGCCCGTCGCGGAAGAGGGGCCAGGAACACGGAAAGAGGCCCACGTCACGTGGTGACGTGGGCCTCTCCCGTACGTTCATGACACCGACCCGCCATGCTCGCCTCGCGGCAAGTGGTCGCTCGTAGCGACGATGGTTGGGCCCGGGGGCTTGGATCGAGCCGGTGCCACATCCAAGGTAACAAACGAACCCCGTAAGGCAATTCCCGTCCCGGAAACCCGCTCGGATCCGTCCCGGAAACCCGCTCGGTCAGTCCCTGAGCAGGTCCGGCACGCCGTCCGCGTCCGGCTCGTCCCGCTCCCCCGACAGGACCGTGAGCTGCTGCGTCGCACGGGTCAGCGCCACGTACAGAACGCGCAGGCCCGCCGGGGACTCGTCCGCGATCTCCGCGGGCGACACGACGATCGTCGCGTCGTACTCCAGACCCTTGGCCTCCAGGCTGCCGAGCGCCACGACCCGGTCGCCGAGGTCCGCGAGCCAGCGCGCCGCCTGCTCGCGCCGGTTCATCGCCACGACGACACCGACCGTCCCGTCGACCCGCTCCAGGAGCCGCGCCGCCTCCTCGCGCACGGAGGCGGCGAGGTCCTTGTCCCGTACGACGGCGAAGCGGGGCTCCACGCCGGTCGAGCGGACCGCCGACGGGGACTCGGCGCCCGGCATCGCCAGGGCCAGGACCTTCGCGGCGAGCTCGGCGATCTCGGCGGGGTTGCGGTAGTTGACGGTCAGCTCGAAACGGCGGCGCGGGCGGGTCCCCAGGGCCTCGTCACGGGCCTCGCCCGCCTCGTCCGGGTCCGACCACGAGGACTGGGCCGGGTCGCCGACGACGGTCCATGTGGCGTGCCGGCCGCGGCGGCCGACCATGCGCCACTGCATGGGGGTGAGGTCCTGTGCCTCGTCGACGATGACGTGCGCGTACTCGGTGCGCTCCGCGGCGAGCCGCTCGGCGCGCTCGCGCTGGGACTCCTCGCGCTGCGGCATCAGCTCCTCGAGCCCGGTCAGCAGGTCGAGCGGGTCGAGTTCGCGCTTCTTCTTGGGCCGGTGCGGGGTGCCGAGGATCGCCTGCAGCTCGTCGAGGAGCGCCACGTCGTGCACGGACAGCGCGTCGCGCCGCAGCGAACGTGCGACCTTGCGGACCTCGCCCGGGTTGAGGATCCGCCGCGCCCACCGCCCGAGCCGCTTCTCGTCGCTCATCGCGGTGAGCACCCCGCGCGGGGTGAGCTCCGGCCACCACGCGTCCAGGAACCGGATGAAGTCGTCCTCGGACGTGATGTCGTCGTCGAAGGAGGAGCGGAGCTCGGCGGCGAGCTCGGGGTCGTTGTGCCGTCCCGCCGCGCCGGACTGCGACCACAGGGCGTCCAGGAGGAGCTTGCGGGCGCGGGGCCGGAGGAGGTTGACGGGGGCGGTGCCGCTCAAAGCGTTGCGGCGGATGCGGTCCAGCTGCTCGGCGTCGAGTTCGAGCCTGCGGCCGAAGGCGACCACGCGGAGACGGTCGGGGGTGGCGGCGGGCCGGGTCCCGGCGGCCTCGTCGTCGCCGAAGGACAGCTGGCCGTCCTGCGGGGCGGCGGAAGCCGGTGCGGCCACCCCTTCCAGCGCTCCCCGGGCCGCCTTCCGCAGCACCTTCAGCATCCGCGACGAGCCCTTGGCCCGTGCCACCGCGGGGCTGTCGTACTCGGTGGCCTCCACGCCCTCGACCAGCGAGCCGACGGCGCGGATCGCGACCTGGCCCTCCTCGCCGAGGGAGGGCAGCACGCCCTCCGTGTAGGCGACCAGGAGCGGGGTCGGGGAGACGATGAGGATGCCGCCCGCGTACCGGCGGCGGTCCTGGTAGAGGAGGTACGCGGCCCGGTGCAGGGCCACCGCCGTCTTGCCGGTGCCCGGGCCGCCCTCCACGTACGTCACCGACGCGGCGGGCGCGCGGATCACCAAATCCTGTTCGGCCTGGATCGACGCCACGATGTCCCGCATGGAGTGGCTGCGGGCCTGGCCGAGGGCCGCCATCAGGGCGCCGTCGCCGATGACGGGGAGCACCTCGCCGTCGAGGCGTGCGGTGAGCTCCGGGCGCATCAGGTCGTCCTCGACGCCCAGGACCTTGCGGCCCTTGGAGCGGATGACGCGGCGGCGCACGACGCGGCCCGGGTCGACCGGGGTCGAGCGGTAGAACGGCGCGGCGGCGGGCGCGCGCCAGTCGATGACCAGCGGGGAGTAGTCCGCGTCGAGGACGCCGATGCGGCCGATGTGCAGCGTCTCCGCGATCTCCGCGTACTTGCCGCTCTCGTCCTCGCGGACCGCGCCCTCGGCGGGCTCGACCGCGGTGTACGCGCCGTCGGGTCCCTTCTTGCCGTCCTTGCCCTGGAGCAGGTCGATGCGTCCGAAGAGGAAGTCCTCGAACTCGTTGTTGAGGCGGTTCAGATGGACGCCGGCGCGGAAGACCTGCGCGTCGCGTTCGGCGAGCGCGCCGGGCGTACCGACCTGGGAGCGCTTGGCCGCGTCGTTCATCAGGAACTCCGCCTCGTGGATCTTCTCCTCGAGACGTCGGTAGACCTGGTCGAGATGTTCCTGTTCGACGCTGATCTCGCGGTCGCGTACGTCGGCCACCGGGGCCCCTTTCACACCGTGCTGCTGCCCGTACCGAGCAGCCGTCCACCTTAGGCGAAAGGGGCCCATCCTGTGCACTTGTCGTGCACGAGCGGTGTCCTATGCGTCGACCTTGACCAGCCGGTCGCCGTCGAACGTGGTGACTTCGAAGTGGTCGATGTCGTTGCGGTCCATGGCGGCGCCCCCGTGGACGTAGAGCGGACTGCGCGCCCATTTGTTCGGACTGTCCTTGATGCCGTACCCCCACTCGGGCACCGACCAGCTGCTGACCGTCTCCTTCTCGCCGTCCTTGCCGACCGCGATCAGCGAGCACTTCAGGGGGCCCTTGACGTTCTTCAGCTCCAGGACGGCGTGCGTGCCCCAGGCCTTCGCCTCGGTGCCGACGGTGGCGCTGACCTTGGTCTTCGGGTCCGTGGCCCGTACCTTCTCGTCCATGTGGTGGAAGAAGGCGTCCTCGGCGGGGCTGGTGGGATGCGGTTCGACCGCCACGTCCTTCGTACCGCCGTCGTCACCGGTCACCGCGAGGACGGCGAGCGGGCCGCCGACGATCAGCGCGACCGCCGCCGCGACGAGGAACAGGCCGCGCCTGCGCCCGTGCTCCCGCGCGGCGGACACCTCCGCGACGAGCCGTTCGGCGAGGCGGGGGCTCGGCCGGGCGGCGAGCTGCTCGCCGATGGCGGGCACGCCGCGCGGTCCCGGGAAGTCCGCGAGGGCGGCCAGCATCGGCTCCATGCCGGACAGCTCGTCCAGCTGCTGCCTGCAGAACCCGCACCCGGCGAGGTGCGCCTCGAACCGCGTCGCCTCCGCGTCGTCCAGGATCCCCAGGGCGTAGGCACCGACGGTCTCGTGGAGGTCGTCGTCCTGCTGCGCGCCGTGGTGGCTGTGGAACTCGGTCATGCCGTCACCCCCCGCTCCTCGAGCGCCAGCTTCATCGAGCGAAGCGCGTAGAAGACCCGTGAACGGACCGTCCCGCTGGGTATGCCCAGCGTCTCGGCCGCCTCGTTGACCGTACGCCCTTTGAAGTAGGTCTCCACAAGTACCTCCCGATGTGCGGGAGTCAGGTCCTCCAGTGCGTCCGAAAGCGTCATCAGCCACAGTGCCCTGTCGATCTCGTCCTCCGCGGGGATGACCTCCAGCGGCGACGGATCGACCTCCTGCGGCCGGGCCTGCCGGCTGCGGTGGCCGTCGATGACGATGCGCCGGGCGACCGTCACCAGCCAGGGGCGGACCGAACCGGTGGCACTGTTGAGCCGACCGGCGTTCTTCCAGGCACGGATGAGCGTCTCCTGCACGACGTCCTCTGCACGCTGCCGGTCCCCCGCCACCAGCCGGAGCACGTAGGCGAGCAGTGGCCCCGCGTGCTCCTGGTAGAGGGCGCGCATCAACTCCTCGTCCGGACCAGGGGGCCGGCCGAGACGATGGCGGTGCGGCTGCGGGCGCTCATCGGCCACGGCGGAATCCTTGCGCACGCGTACCTCCGGTGTCCGCGCTTTCGGCGGGTCGGGCGGGTCTCACGACGGAGGTACGTAGGCGGGGAGCCGGGTGTTCAACGGTGTTTGTCGCGGATCCCGTTCACGGCCGGGCGAGCGCCGCCCTCCGGCGGTGTCTGGCCACCCGCTCCCGGTTGCCGCACACCTCGCTGGAGCACCAGCGGCGCCGGCGCCCGCGGGACGTGTCGAGGTAGACGATGGGGCAGTTGTCGCCCTCGCACTGACGGAGCAGCGCGCGGGCCACCGGGTCGGTGAGGAGGTCGACGGCGTCCCTGGCGACGGCGGCGACGAGCGCCGCGCAGCCGGGTTCGCCGCGCAGGACGCGTACGAGCGTGCCGTCGGCGGCGCGTACCGCGCAGGGGGCGGGGGGTGCCGCGGCGGCCAGCGCGTTGACGCGGTCGAGCGCGGCCGCGGCGGCGAGGGGCCGCCCCTCGATCTCGCCGAGCACCAACTGCCCGACGTGGGCGCGCAGTTCGCGGAAGGCGGCGAGCCACTGCGGCCCGGCGCCGTGCAGTAACGCTTCCGCCGGTACGAGGCCCGCACCGGCGAGCCAGGCGCGCAGCCGTGCCACGGAGTCGAGCCGTTCCACGGGGTGGTTCGTCGCCACGAGGTCCAGACAGCTCCGCCCGGAGTCGAATCGCAGCTCGTACGGAGCCGGGGCCGTGCCCAACGCCATGCGCGTGTCACCGCCTTGGGGGTATGACACAGGTTCTCACCGGTGAGTGAATGCCGTTGCGTACCCCTACAGTGCACTCCCCCGGGCGGGTCCGGAACCCGGCGTACCAGGTTCCCCGAGAACGCCTGCCCCGTCGCGGCGGCCGCGGAGGCCGCAATCGCCGTATGCGGTGGTCGCAATCGCCGTATGCGGCGGCCTCACCCCGCGTACTTGGACCCCGAGGACGGGTCGACGGCGAGCCGGTAGCCGCGCTTCACGACGGTCTGGATGAGCTTCGGCGTGCCGAGGGCCGTCCGCAGCCGGGCCATCGCCGACTCCACCGCGTGCTCGTCGCGTCCCGCGCCCGGCAGCGCGCGCAGCAGTTCCGCGCGGGCGACGACCCAGCCGGGCCGGCGGGCGAGGGCGGCGAGCAGGGCCATCCCGGCGGGCGGCACGGCGCGCAGCTCGTCGTCGACGAGGACGGCATGCCCACGGATCTCGACCCGGTGCCCGGCGACGTCGAACACCCGCGCCCGCCCCGGCAGTTCACGGCACAGCACCTGGACGAGCGGTCCGAGCCGGAACCGCTCGGGCTGCACCGTGTCGATGCCGAGGGACTGCAGCGGCAGGGCGGTGACGGGCCCCACGCAGGCGGACAGCACGTCGTGGCGCAGGGCGGCGAGCAGCTCGTCGGTCATGCCCCGCTCCTCCGCACGGGCGAGCAGGGACGCGGCGGCGGGCGCGCTGGTGAACGTCAGCGCGTCGACTCCGCGCCCGACGGCCGCGTCGAGCAGCCGGTCCACGGGTGTGATGTCCTCCGGGGGCAGCCACCGGTAGACGGGCACCATGACGACCTCGGCGCCGGCGGCCCGGAGGGCCTCGACGAAGCCGGGCAGCGGCTCCCCGTGCAGCTGAAGGGCGACGCGCCGCCCTTCGACCCCCTCCCCCAGAAGCCGGTCGAGGACCTCCGCCATGGATTCGGAGGACGGCGACCACTCCTCGGTGAGCCCGGCGGCCCGTACGGCCCCCTTGACCTTCGGACCGCGGGCGAGCAGCTCGACCCCGCGCAGACAGCGCAGCAGCGCGTCCCCGTACCCCCACCCGTCGGCGGCCTCGATCCACCCGCGGAACCCGATGGCGGTGGTGGCCACGACGACATCGGGCACCCGCTCGATCAACTGCTTGGTGGCACGGAGCAGTTCACTGTCGTCGGCGAGCGGCACGATGCGCAGTGCGGGCGCGTGCAGGACGGTGGCGCCGCGCCGCTCGAGGAGCGTGCCGAGCTCGTCGGCGCGGCGGGCGGCGGTGACGCCGACGGTGAACCCGGCGAGAGGGCCGGGCGCGGTGGGATCATTCCTGGTTGCCGAGGGATCGTTCCTGGGTGCGGAGGGGTCATTCCCGGGTGTGGCGTGCATAGGCTGCTCTCGTCCTCATGGGCGGACGACCGAGCCTGTCAACGGCGCGTGACACCCTCGGTTCCCCCCGATGTCCGTCGTGTTACGTGTGACGCGCCCGTGCCGGTTCAAGACCGCCGTCACACACCGGCGTAGCTGGGCTGCGACTTCTCCCCAGTGTCGGCTGTCGCGGCCGTACGGGCGACCGGTCGCCGCCGAAGGTATACGACGTAGGTGACCCCGGCGCAGACGCCGTAGAAGGCGAGAAAGGCGACATAGGCGCCGGTGCCGGAGCCCACCGTCTGGAAGGACTGCCGCAGCGCGAGATTGATGCCGAGCCCGCCGAGTCCGCCGACGGCGCCGATCAGCCCCATGGCCGCACCGGAGAGCCGCCTTCCCTCGGCGGCGGCGTCCTCCCCGGTGAGCCCCCGGGCCTCGGCCTTGGCCTGAAAGATCCCGGGGATCATCTTGTACGTGGATCCGTTGCCGAGCCCCGTCAGCACGAAGAGCGCGACGAAGGCGCCGACGAAGAGGGGCAGCGACTCGCGCACGGAGGCGGTGACGACGACGCCGGTCGCGGCGCCCATGCCGAGGAAGTTCCACAGGGTGATGCGGGCCCCGCCGAACCGGTCGGCGAGCCGCCCGCCGACGGGCCGCACGAGCGAGCCGAGCAGCGGCCCGACGAAGGTGAGCTGCGCGGCCTCCAGCGGCGTACGCCCGAACTGCGTCTGCAGAACGAGCCCGAAGGCGAACCCGTACCCGATGAACGACCCGAAGGTCCCCACGTACAGGAACGACATGATCCACGTATGCGGTGCACGAACGGCGGCTGCGACGGCCCCCGTGTCATTACGGACGGAGGAAATGCTGTCCATGAAGAAGTAGGCGCAGACCGCCGAGAGAACAATGAACGGCACATAGACCCCGAGCACGACACGGGGTCCGCCACCGGCCCCGATGACGGCGAGCCCCACGAGCTGCACGACGGGCACGCCGATGTTGCCGCCTCCGGCGTTGAGCCCGAGCGCCCACCCTTTCTCGCGGAGCGGGAAGAAGGAATTGATGTTGGTCATGCTGGAGGCGAAGTTGCCGCCGCCGACGCCGGTGAGCAGCGCACACACCATGAAGGTGCTGTACGAGGTCCCCGGCTCCATCACCACGAACGCGGCGATGGTGGGCAGGAGCAGCAGGGACGCGGCGATGACGGTCCAGTTCCGCCCCCCGAACCGGGCGACGGCGAAGGTGTAGGGCACGCGGACGACGGCGCCGACGAGGGTCGCCATCGACACGAGGAAGAACTTCCCGGCCGCGTCGATCCCGTACTCCGGCCCCATGAACAGGACCATCACCGACCAGAGGCTCCAGACGGAGAACCCGACGTGCTCGGACAGCACGGAGAACGCGAGATTCCGCCGGGCCACCTTCTCCCCGCCCTCCTCCTTCCAGAACCTCTCGTCCTCCGGCTCCCACCGCTCGATCCACATCTCACGCCTCCAAGGGGTAGTCCGCGACCAGCGGCCGACACCCTCGAAGCTAGGGACCCCGCGTTTCCCCCCTGTACCGCCCGATGACCACGCGGGAACGTTGGGCTCACGGGGGTGGGGTGGGGGGTGGTGAGGCGGTGGGATCCCAGGCGCTCACGGCTCAGCGGTTGATGGACTGCACTTCCTCGACCTCGACCTGCTGGTCGGCACCGAACTGCCCCGCGGGGAGGTCACCACCCTCGCCGGTGGTGCTGGTCCAGCTGATCTTCCAGGTGACGGTGGCCCGGAGGTCGTACGAGCCGCCGTCCGAGGAGCGCAGGTACTTCACGCCGCACGGCGGATCCGTGTCGGCGGGCGTGCCCTTGGCGCGCGGTACGCCGATCTTGCCGCCCTCGATGGGGCATTCACCGGATGCGGGATAGGTCTCGGCGTCCTCCGTCCCGGGGTCGATCGACAGGGAGACGGGTTCGGCCGTCGTGGTCGCGGAGAGCCCGGAACCGGGGATGCTCGCGGTGACGGAGACCTTCTTGAACTTCGCCTTGTCCAACCAGGCCCAGGTCGGAAGGTTCACCTTCGTCGTGCCTTCGGGCGCCAGCTCTATGTCGGTGCTGGGCACGGGGAGTTCGTCGTAGGCGTACTCGGCGAGGATCTTCGGGGAGACGGCGAGGGGTTCCTTCGGCGTCTCCCCGTCCTTGACCCAGAAGGGGAGCTTGTTGCAGGAGTTGGCCTCGGGGTCGTTCTTGCGTTTGTCATTGATGGTCGCCGCCCAGAACTGCCCCTTGCCTTGCTTGTCGAGGTTGTAGTTCTTGTAGGGGTGGCCTTCCTTGAAGTACGAGTCGAACACCCCGCCCACGAGTTCGCCGATTCCGAGCATCCCCACCTGCCGGATCGCCTTGATGGTCGCCTGGATCTGCTTGGGCGAGTAGGCGGGCTCGTACCAGCAGGCCGGTGGGTCCCAATTGCTGTTGGCGGGGGTGAGCGTGCCGGTCTTGGCGCTTTCGCGAGCGCCGTTGACGGTCGTCTGGATCTTGGTCTGGACGGTGAGGTTACGGTCCTGGCGTCCCCCCGCCGCCGACGAGTTCTCCGTCGTGCCCGTCGCCTCGTGCCCGCCGCGGGCGTAAGCGGCGGTACCGGGGAGTGCGGCCAGGGCCAGCACCATTACAGGAACCGTCCAGCGGCCGGCCGTGCCCTTGTCCGCTACGCGCATTCCTTTGCCGCCTTCTCGCTGGCCACGCGCGTCGTCTGCCACACGCCGGAGTCGTTCTTCTCCAGGCGGGTGTTGTAGAAGACGTAGTCCTTCGCGGTGGCCGGAGCGTTCCCGGACGACCTGTCGACCTTGCCCGTCTTCCGGTCCTTGGGATAGGTCTGGGTGTCGTCCATGCAGTACGTCACCGCAGCGGCGCCACCCTTGAGGAACGTGACCTGTCGGTTGAAGTACCGGGTCGTCCCCTCGAAGCTCTTGCCGTCCTTGTGGTACCCCTCCACGTACTTGGCCGCCGACAGAAGTGCGTCCCCCGCCGAATAGAACTTCAGCGCGGGGTGGTCCTTCGCCTCCCCTGTGATGGCCTCGTCGACCGACTCGATCCGCCGCTCGTTGTCGGCCAGTACCGCGTCCTTCTTCGCGTCGCCGGTCTTGCGGCCCTCGAAGATGTTCTTCACGTCCTTCGGAAGCTTGATCTCGGGCCGGTCGATTCCGTCGTCCGATGCCTTCGGCGACGGCGCGGCCGACGTGGACGCGCCGCTGTCGGCGCCCGCGATCTTGTCGCTGTCCTTGGAGTCGTCGCCACCGCCTCCGCAGGAGGAGAGCGAGAGGACGGCCGCAGCAGCCAAGGCGGCCGCTGAGAGCAGGGCAGGACGACGGTTCACTACGAGCTCCTGGTGAGGGGAGGGTTCTCTGCAGTGAACCAAGCTATCCACGGAGGAAGGGGCAGGTCACGTCGAGCCCTCACCCCGCACCAGGCATACGCGGACATACCCTCCGCGCACCCGCACCGCCGGCGCAAAACACTCACCGGATACGCCCAGTTGGTCACGGACCGCCCCGGCAAGGGGCGAGAGCACCCGTTCGCAGCCCGTAACAGCAACCGGCCGCCTTGGCGCACCCTCACCCCAGGTGCGTGTCCCCCAGCGACACCAGCAGTCGCCGCAACGCCCCGTCGAGGGCCGCCCGCTCATCCGCCGACAGAGCCGCCAGCATCCGCTCCTCGTTCGCGATGTGGTCGACCACCGCGCGGTCCACCAGGTCGCGGCCCGCGTCCGTGAGGCGGACGCGGATGGCGCGGCGGTCGTTCGGGTCCGGGTGGCGTTCGATGAGGCCCTTGCGTTCGAGCTTGTCGAGGCGGTTCGTGATGGCGCCGGACGTCACCATCGCGGTCTTCAACAGCCCACCCGCGGTGAGCTCGTGCGGAGCGCCGACCCGGCGCAGCGTGGCGAGGACGTCGAACTCCGCGAACTCGAGGCCGTACTCGACGAAGACCCGCTTCATCCCCTTGCTCAGCAGGTGGTCCGCCCGCTTGATCCGGCCGACCAGCGCCATCGCGTCCAGCTGCGCGAGGTCCAGGTCGGGGCGCTCGCGGCGCCACTGACCCCGCAGTTCGTCGATGGCGTCGTCGTGATCGGTCATCGCGTGTCTCCGCTCTCGGTTCCGGCGCCCCCGCACGGCAATCTCTCAACGTTCAGATACTTGACGTTCGCAGACCCGGGGTCCATATTTATCTCAACGTTAAGAATAACAGCGTTCAGGGAAAACCGAGGGGACCGTGGGGGACCGTCATGTCCGATACCAGGATCAAGAGCACCAGCATCAACACACCGCGCCGGACGCAGACTTCCACCGTGGAACAGAACGTCGAACAGCCCGCAACCACCCCCCGGCCCGCCCCGCGGCCCCCCGCACCGCCCGCCCCTCCACCAAAACCGCCGCAGGCTTCGCCGCGCTCGCCGCCATCGGCCCCGCCACCTGGGGCACGACCTACGTCACCACCACCGAACTCCTCCCCCCGGACCGCCCGTTGCTCGCCGCCGCCCTCCGCGCGCTGCCCGCCGGGCTCATCCTGCTCGCCCTGACCCGGCGGCTGCCGAGCGGCGACTGGTGGTGGAAGGCCGCCGTCCTCGGCATCCTCAACTTCGGCGCCTTCTTCCCGCTCCTCTTCTTCGGCGCCTACCACCTGCCCGGCGGCGTCGCCTCGACGATCAGCGCCGTCATGCCACTGCTCGTCGCGGGCTTCGGCATCGGCGTACTGAAGGTGCGGCCCACCCGACGCACACTGCTCGCGGGCCTCGTCGGCGTCGCGGGCGTCGCCCTCCTCGTCCTGCGCGGCAGCGCCACGGTCGACCTCGCGGGCATCGCCGCGATGCTGACGGCGACCACGCTGATGGCCCTCGCCGTGGTGCTCAGCAAGCGGTGGGGCCGCCCCGAAGGCACGTCGCTGCTCGCCCTCACCGGCTGGCAGCTCACCGCGGGCGGACTGGTCCTCGCGCCCATCGCCCTCACCGCCGAGGGCCTCCCGGACCACTTCACCGGGGCCAACGTCGCCGGATACACCTACCTCGGCATCATCGGCACGGCCCTCGCGTACGCCCTCTGGTTCCGCGGCATCGAACGCCTCCCCGCCTCCTCCGTCTCCTTCCTCGGCCTCACCAACCCGGTCGTCGCGACACTCGCCGGCCTGGTGATCCTCGGGCAGACGCTCACCGTGTGGCAGGTGGCCGGACTGGTCCTCGTCCTGGGAAGCGTGGTGCTCGGCCAGGCCCGCCGCCAGACACCCCGCGCATGACTCCCGACGCCCGCCCCTCCCCCCTCCCAAGGAGCCACCCCATGCGCATCACCGTCTTCGGAGCAGCCGGAAACGCCGGAAGCCGCGTCGTCAACGAGGCGCTCGCCCGCGGCCACGAGGTCACCGCCGTGGTCCGCACCCCGTCCCGCTACCCCGCACTGCACCCGGACGCGAAGCACCGGACCGGCGACGCACAGAACCCGGCGCACGTGGCGGACCTGAGTACCGGCCAGGACGTCGTCGTCAACGCCACGAGACCCGCCCCCGGCCACGAGCGCGACCACCCGGCGATCACGCGCTCACTCCTGTCCGGCCTCGCCGCCACCCCCGGCGACGTACGCCTCATCGTCATCGGCGGCGCCGGCAGCCTGACGGTCCCCGGCACGGCGGGCCGCCTCGCCATCGACGATCCGCGGTACGTCCCCGCGGCCTGGCGCCACATCGCCGAGGCGTCCAACGCCCAGTACGAGGCGCTGCGCACGGCCGACACGCGAGTGCCCTGGACGTACATCAGCCCCTCGGCCCTCTTCGAACCGGGCACGCGCACGGGCAAGTACCGCCTCGGCAAGGACGAACTCCTCGTGGCCGCGGACGGCAACTCGTCCATCTCCATGGAGGACCTGGCGGCGGCACTCCTGGACGAAGCGGAAACCCCCACCCACCACCGCACCCGCTTCACGATCGGCTACTGACCCCCACCCCCGTCCGCACGTCGACCGCACGTCGACCCCGCAAGGAAACAACACGTCCGGGCATCGCGACCCACCGCGATGCCCGGACGACGACCCGTCGACGTAGCCGCCGCCCACGGCAGCTACGTGCGCGCAGCCGCTACTTCCCCGGTACCTTCCACGTCACCTGCTTGCCGTCCTCCTTGGCCGACCAGCGGACCTCGAGGTTCTTCGAGCCCTCGGGGATCAGGTACGTCTCGCACAGTTCGTGCGTCTCGCCCTTCTTCCAGCCCTCCAGGTCCAGCTCGTCCTCGCAGCCCGGCGCGTCCTCGGCGGCACCGATGAGGAGGCCGCCGCGGGTGCCGTCCGCGTAGATCTCCGTCGTCTCGGCCACGTCCGGCGTGTCCGTGAGCGGGGCGCCGGCCTTGTGCGTGATCTTCATGTGGGCGGTCGCGACGACCAGGCCCTTCGCCTGCTTCGGGTCGGAGACCAGCTTCTTGGTCTCGGCCGCCGTACCGACGTCGATCTTCTCCGCCGCGACGTCGTACGTGACAGTGGCCTTGTCCTCCTTGACCTGACCCGTGGTGGTCTCGCCGGCCTTGAGAGCGGTCGGCTCCGCGGGCTTGTTCTGCGACTTGGGGGCGTCCGCCTTCTTGTCGTCCGCCTTCTTGTCGTCACCGCCGCCGCAGGCGGTGAGGGCGAGGGCGAGCACGGCGACGGGCGCGGCGATGCGCAGCGCGGTCTTCCTGTACAGCAAAGGAACTCCTGGCAGAGGGTGGGCCCGCCACGCGGCATGCGGTCGTCCGGCGCGTCCGGCGCGTACGGCGGGGAAGAGCCGCCAGCTTAGGAGTCCGCTACACGCAGCGTCGAGATCGTTACCGTCCACGAGGCGTGGGTGGTTCGCTATTGCGATGCGGGGGACGGTGGGTGCAGCGGCGCGGGTAACGGAGGGCGTGAGTCCAGTCCGGAACCTCGCCCCCCTCCCCCCGCAACCGACCCAGCCCCTCCTCGTTCACCTCAGCGAATTTCGCCACCCCTCAAGGGGTACATGAACCACACCCCACCCGCACCGAACGCCCCCTTTTACCGCGGCATTTCAAGCCATTGCGGACGCACACTCCCCGCGTAACGTTCGCACAACGTCATTGCGTGGTCACTGTGAAGACCGGCCCGAGCGTGCCCGTCGACGGCTGCCCGCCTTGCGCGGACCTTGCGTCCCAGTCGCACCGCTCGGCCCGGTCGGCCACAGCCTCGGCCGCCGTTTCGCCGCCAAGTCCTCGACCCAGCCCACCGCGACCACCATCAGGCCGATCAGCGGCCAGATCAGCAGCGTCATCCACAGCATGTACGTCGTGTCGAGCGCCGAGCTCCACTGCTCGTTCTCCATGAACGGCAGGTCGTACGCCTGGTCGATGATCGGCACCGTCGCCATGATGAGGAAGTTGTGCCAGAGATAGATGGTCACCGCGCGGTTGTTGGAGAGCGTGACCAGCTTGTCCCACTTCGCCAGTCTGCCCGGCAACTCCTGCCAGGACGGCGAGTACTGGAGCAGGATGACCACGAAGCCGAACGACCACGTCGCCTGCGCCAGCGGGATGTCGTTCAGGTCCCAGCCGTCCGGGCCCAGGTGGCCCGACGCCCACCACAGCCCGAAGGCCATGATGAGGGCCGAGGCCGACACCGCCAAGTAGCGGGGGACCCTGGCGGGCAGGCCGTCGTGGTGCGCGAAGCCGAGGACCCAGCAGCTGCCGTACACCGCGAAGTCCGAGACCGCGTTGCCCGTCTCGCCGTGGATCGTGACGACGCCCGTGCCCACCACCGCGGTCAGCGCGAGCGGTGCGAGCAGCGTCGCCCACGGCATCTTGCGGAACGCCCGGAGCAGCAGCGGGGAGGCGATGACGAACCACAGGTACGCGCGGATGTACCAGAGCGGGCCCGCCGCCTGCGCGGGCCACGTGTCCTCCAGGAGGCCCGCCTTCTCGCCCAGGTTCCACGGGAACGGCGGGGCACCCACCGGGAACACGTAGTTGAGCAGGGACACCACGCCCCACGTGCCCCCTTGATCGGGGTCCTCCGAGACGTTCCAGCCGCCCGCGAGGAGCAGGGCGAGCGCCACCGCGCTGAACACCCACATGGGCGGCAGCAGACGACGGATGCGGCCCCTGATCACACCCCACGCGGGACGCTTCAGCGAGCGCGCCGTCAGCGAGCCCGCCAGCGCGAACATCACGCCCATGGAGGGGAACGCGATCGTCAGCCACGCCCAGCCGAAGAGGTGGTAGACGACGACGCGGACGAGCGCGAGGGAGCGGAGCAGATCCAGGTAGCGGTCCCGGCCGCCGGCCTTCTCGGCCCGGTCAACTGGTGTCTCCGCCAACACCGTCGGCGCGTGCTCCGGTACGTATCCAGAACTGTGACTCATGCGACGGGACTCCGATCATGGCTGCCCGTCCGCTGCCGCGGAATGGTCCCGGGCGCCTCCAGCACTCCCGTGCGCCGCAGCTTCTGCCAGCGCAGGCGGCCTCCGGTGAGGGCGGTTATCCAGGACTGCAGCAGCACCACGTACATCAGCTGCCGGTAGAGGATCTGCTGCAGGGGCAACGAGATCAGGTGGGTCATGCGCTCGCGGTCGAGGCGGAACGCGTACGCCGCGCAGACCGCCTGCACCGCCAGCACGCCGAGCCACGCCACGACGGTCTTCCGGGTGGGGCCGAAGACCAGGCCGTACAGGAGGAATACGTCGATGAGCGGTGCCAGGAGCGGGGCCAGCACCATGAAGAGGGAGACGAGCGGCAGGCCGATCCGGCCGAAGCGGCCCGAGGGTCCTGCCTCGACGACCGCGCGGCGGTGCTTCCAGATCGCCTGCATCGTGCCGTACGACCAACGGTAGCGCTGCGACCAGAGCTGCTGGACCGACTCCGGGGCCTCGGTCCAGGCGCGCGCTTTCTCCGCGTACACGACGCGCCAGCCGTCGCGGTGCAGCGCCATGGTGATGTCGGTGTCCTCGGCGAGCGTGTCGTCGCTCATGCCGCCGACCCGCTCCAGGGCGGAGCGCCGGAACGCGCCGACCGCGCCCGGGATGGTCGGCATGCAGCGCAGCATGTCGTACATGCGGCGGTCGAGGTTGAAGCCCATCACGTACTCGATGTGCTGCCATGCGCCGATCAGCGAGTCCCTGTTGCCGACCTTCGCGTTGCCCGCGACGGCGCCCACGCGCGGGTCGCCGAAGGGCTGCACGAGTTCGCGGACGGTGGACGCCTCGAAGACGGTGTCGCCGTCCATCATCACGATGATGTCGAAGCGCGCGTTGGCTATGCCCCGGTTGAGGGCGGCGGGCTTGCCCGCGTTCTGCTGCCGCACCACGCGTACGTTCGGCAGGCGCAGGCCCTCCACGATGCGGGCCGTGCCGTCCGACGAGCCGTCGTCGATGACGATGATCTCGATGGGGTGGTCGCTCGCCGTCAACGAACGGACCGTCGCCTCGATGCACTGCGCCTCGTTGTACGCCGGGACGAGGACGGAGACCGGTTCGGTGATCTGCGGGCCCCAGCGGAAGTCGCGTCGCCGCACCCCGCGCGCGTGCACCGCGGAGAGCAGCAGCATCAGGCCGAAGCGGGTGAAGACGAGGACGCCGATGACGGCGAGGGCGACGACGAGACCGTCGGTGACCTGCTCGGAGGCACCGACCAGAAAGACCCAGGCCTTGCCCTTCCACAGCTCGACGCCGGTGACCTCGGTGTGTGCGCTGGGTGCGTTCAGCGCCTCGGTGAGGTTGCCGAACTCATACCCCTGCTTCTGCAGGTCGGGCAGGAAGCGGTCGAGCGCGGCGACGGTCTGGGAGCGGTCGCCGCCGGAGTCGTGCATGAGGACGATGGCGCCCTTGCCGCCCTGGGGCGTCGCCCGGCGGATGATCTCGTCGACGCCGGGGCGCTTCCAGTCCTCGCTGTCGGTGTTGTTGACGACGGTGAGGTAGCCGCGGCTGCCTATCGCCTTCGTCACGGGGTACGACTTGTCGTCCATCGCGTCGGCGAACGACGAGTACGGCGGGCGGAAGAGCGAGGTCCGGATGCCCGCCGCCCCGGCGAGGGCGAGCTGGTTCTGCGTGAGCTCCCAGTCGATGCGGCGCTCGGACTGGTAGGAGAGGTCAGGGTGGTTGAACGTGTGCAGGCCGACCTCATGGCCCTCGTCGACCATGCGCCGCACCAGGTCCGGATGGCGCGAGGCCATGGTGCCGGTGACGAAGAAGACGCCGTGCGCGTCGTGTTCCTTCAGTACGTCGAGGACCTTGGGGGTCCACTCCGGGTCGGGGCCGTCGTCGAAGGTGAGCACGAGCCGGTGGTCGGGGACGCTCAGCGTGGTCTCGCGCCCGTGCCGGGTGTCGATGACCGGGCCGCCCTCAAGGATCTTCCGCGGCACGTGGTCGGTGGGGGCGGTGGGTCTGACGCGGTGGTCGGCGAGTATCTCGCTGTGCACGTACCCGCGCAGCATCAGCATCGCGAGCAGCGCGACGAGCAGCAGTGAGGGCAGCAGGTAACGCATGGGCAGGCGGCGGCGCCAGGCACTGGCGGGCGGCTTGGCCCGGCGCTTGCCGCGCGAGCGGCCCCGGGTGGTGCGGGCGTTCATGGCAGTGCGTCCTCCGAGGACGTGCAAGGGGATCGGGGAGGCGCAGAGGTGCGGGGAGCGCCTGCAGGCGAAGGGACGTGCGGGACATGCGGATGTGGGTGTGTGTGCGGCATCCGTCCCGACGGCTGGGCGATCGTCACGACGCGGTGAAGCGGCCGTCAGGACCGCACGGCCTCCGCGGAGGGCTCCCCCGCCGATGGCGTGTACCCGACGGGAACCTCCGCGCTGCCGCCGCCTCCCCCGCCACCACCATTGCCGCCCCCATCGCCACCGCTCCCGCCGTTCCCGGCGGGCTGCGACGGCTGCGTGGGCGGGTCGACGGGCGTATCGACGGGCGGGTCGACCGGGTCGGGCGGCGCGGGGTCGGCGTTGCCGGAGCCCGCGGTCGGGTCGACCGCGGTGCCGTCGCCGCCGGTCCGGTCCGTGCCGGGGTCGGGGTCGCCGCCCTTCGTCGTACCGGAGCCGGGGTTCGTGCCGGGGCGGTCGCCGGACGCGTCCGTGCGGGACGGGTCGGACCCGCCGTCGACACCGTCGCCGTCACCGGGGCCGCCCGGCTTGTCCGTGCCGTCGTCCGACGCGCCGGGCGACGGCGACGAGTCGGTCGAGGCGGACGGGTCGAGGGCTGCCGCCGGGCCGCCCGGCGTGTCCACCTTGCTCGCGGGCTTCTCCGCCTTGGGCTCCGGCATGGGCAGCCAGGGAGCACTGGAGCTGCCGGAGAACAACGTGCCGACTATGACCGCCGCGTAGACCGCGCAGACGACGCCGACGACCATCCCGAACCGGCGGAACCTGCGGCTCCGGCGCCCCGTCTCGTCGACGAAGACCGGCCCTTCGGCCGCGGCTCCGCGGCCGGGGTCGGCGGACAGGTCCGCCAGCTTCCGGCCCAGGCCGTCGATCTGAACGGTGACCTCGTTCGGATCATGGGTGTGTCCGGGTAGGGCATCTTCACGCCAAGTTTCCATGCGTACGCACAACCCCCACATCACTGACTCGGGTGCGCGTACGACCCCACGGATGCCCGCCGTCCGGACCGGCCCCCCACCCGATCCGAGCGCCCCCACTATCACACTGCACTCGGGCCATGAATGTAGCGCGGAGTGACGGGCCTGTTTTTCAGTCAGTTCAGGCTCATCATGATGAGTGAATCTGTGGCGGGAAGCCATCCATCGGCCGGTCTCTCCAGCCACCCTTCCTCGGCGGCGAGGGACGCCGCAGCCTCCCGCAAGGCGGAGATACCCGGGTGAACCAGACCTTTTCTCCACACCAGTGACACGGGGGACAGCGGCACGGGGTCGACGAGCGGTCGCAGCTCGGCCCCGGGCATAGCCGGAAAGTCCACTACGGCCAGGACCGGATTTCGATTCTTCGCCATGACTCGTTCGAATTCCTCGGGCCCGACGGCGAGAGGCGCGGGTGGCGCGATTTCAATGCCACATCCCTCGTCGCCCCGCCCCTCGAACAGCAGCCGCGCGAGGTCGGTCCACTCCGTCGTCCTCGGATTGCCCGCGCCCGCGTACACGGTCTCCCCCGCGAGCGCGTCGAGCGGCACCTCGTCGAGCTCCGCCAACGGGTGACCGGCGGGCAGCAGCACCGCCATCGGCTCGTACCGCACGGGCTGGTGGTCGAGCCCGGCCCGCAGCGCCGGGTCGAGCCCCGCGTACCGCCCGAAGGACGCGTCGAGCCGCCCGGCGACGATCTCGGCGGCGGAACCGGCGAGACCGCTCTCGAAGCGGGCCATCAGCTCGCACTCGGGGACCAGCGCGCGGGCCCGCTCCAGGATCCGGCCGAAGGCAAGGCCGGGGCTGTTCAGATCGACGAGGAGCGGACGTGCCGCGCCCGTGGCGGCGGCGACCAGGTCGTCCTGGGCCTCCAGGGCGCGCCGCGCGTACGGCAGCAGCCGCTCGCCGTCGGCGGTCAGCGTGACCTGCCGCGTGGTGCGCGAGAAGAGCTCGGCCCCCAACTCCCGTTCCAGGCGCCGCACATCGCGGCTCAGGGCCTGTTGCGCGACGTACAGCCTCGCGGCCGCCCGGGTGAAGTGCAGCTCCTCCGCCACGGCGACGAAGCCGCGCAGCAGCCTGGGGTCCACGTCACGGCGTGCATCACGGCGTTGTGGGGCGACGACTCGCGGTTCCGGGGTCATCGCAGGAACCTATACAGCCGTCACGAGCACTGACAACGAGAGTGCGTGAATGGGCGCTCGGAAGGTGTTGGACCCCGCCCGGCGCCCCCGGTGAGGGTGGGCGCATGCCCCACAACCCGTACTCCCGCCTCTTCGCGATACCCGGCGCCACCGCCTTCACCCTCGGCAACCTCGTCGCACGGCTCCCCATGGGCATGTTCAGCGTGAGCGCCGTCATCATGATCTCCGGCGCCCGCGGTTCGTACGCCCTGGCCGGCGCCGTCACCGCGACCGGCCTCGCCGCGACCGCCGTCGTGGCGCCCTGGACGGCGCGGCTCGTCGACCGCCACGGCCAGGCACGCGTCGCGGTCCCCGCCACCCTGATCGCCGCGCTCGGCTCGCTCTCCCTGGTGCTGTGCGTGCGCTACGGAGCGCCCGACTGGACGCTGTTCGCGTCGTACGCCGCCACCGCCACGACGCCCAACACCGGCGGCATGTCACGGGCCCGCTGGGCACACCTCCTCAAGGGGGACGCGCAGGCCGTGCACACCGCGAACTCCTTCGAGCAGGCCGCCGACGAGCTCTGCTTCATGCTCGGTCCCGTCCTCGCCGCGTTCCTGTGCGGCGCGCTCTTTCCGCAGGCGGGCACCGTGATCGGGGTGATCCTGCTGGTGACCGGCGTCCTCGTCTTCGCCGCGCAGCGGGCGACGGAGCCCCCGCCACAGGGCCGTCGGGACCGTACGGACACGTCCGCCGCGGCGAAATCGCTGCTCCGCGCGCGCGGGATACCCGCCCTGCTGATCGGCTTCCTCGCCACGGGTGCCGTCTTCGGGTCGCTCGAAGTCGTCACGATCGCCTACGCCGACGGGCAGGGGCACAAGTCGGCCGCGGGTCCGGTCCTCGCCCTCCAGGCCGCGGGTTCCTGTGCGGCCGGGCTCGTCTACGGAGCCGTGGAACCGCGCGGGTCACTCGGCCGCCGTCACGTCCTGTGCGCCGCCGCGATGGCGGGCCTCATGCCGCTGCCGCTGCTCGCGGCGGTGTCGACCGGGTCGCTGATCGTCCTCGCCGGGGCGCTGCTGTGCGCGGGGATGGCTACGGCCCCCGCGATGGTCACCGCCATGACGCTGGTGCAACACCGCACCCCCGAGGGCCGGTTGAACGAGGGCATGACCCTCGCCGTGACCGGCATCCTCGGGGGCATCGCCTGCGGCGCGGCGGGCGGCGGCTGGGCGGTGGAGCACCTGGGCACCGCCGCGAGCTACGGCGTGCCGGTCGCCGCCGCCTGCTGCGCCCTGCTGCTCAGCAGCGCGCAGGCTTGCGCCACGAGCACTCGAGCTCGGCCCCGTCGCCGCCGTCCCGCTCCACCGCACGTGTCGAACGCGGCGTGACCGGGACGGCCTTGTCCGCGGTCGAGGAGGCGAGGGTCACCACGATCGCGTCCTCGAGCGCCTTCACGGAGGAGGCCAGGTAGTTGTTCAGGATGATGCTGAAGACCAGTTCGCGTCCGTCCTTGTCCTTCACGTAGCCGGACAGCGCGGACGCGCCCGTCAACGACCCGGTCTTCGCGTGGACGTTGAGGGCGGCGGGGGTCCCGCACATCCGGGTGCGCAGCGTGCCGCCGTCGAACTTGTCCGGGTCGCAGGCCACCGGCAGGGACTTGTACCAGTCGGCGAACCACGGCTCGCCCTTCGCCGAACGCAGCAGCTTGATGTACTGCTCGGCCGCGACGTTGTCCTTGCGCGAGAGCCCGGAGCCGTCGACCTGGCGGATCTTGCCCGGGTCGACGCCCGCGGTCTTCAGGTAGCCGCCGATGGCGGCGATGCCGTCGTCCCAACTCCCGGCCCTGCCGGTCGCCTTGTGGCCCATGGCCTTGGTGAGGCTCTCGGCGTGCATGTTGTTGGACAGCTTCATGAACGGGATCATGAGGTCCTTGAGCGGCATCGAGTCGTGCGTGGCGAGCCTGCGGGCGTCCCTCGGGGTGGCGATCCCGGCCCGGGTCGGGCCGCTCACCTTCACGCCGTGGGCGGCGAGGGCGTCGCGGAAGACGGCGGCCGCGTACTTGGTGGGTTCCCAGACGGTGACCCACTCCTTGGTGGTGTCCCCGCCGACCGGGACGGTGCCGCTGACGGTGATGACGTTCTTGCCGTGCTGCCGTTCCACGGCGATGGTGTCGGCGCCGCCCTGCGCGACGGTGGTCGCCCGCAGATCGATGTCCACGTAGTCGGTCTTCGGCGTCACGCGCACGCGTGGCTCGGCCCCGGCCCGCGCGCCGGGCGAGACCTCGACGATGACGGTCCCGGTGTCGTAGTCGGTGTCGGGTGCGACGCTGAGCGCGCTGATCTGCGCGGCGTAGTACGAGGACTCGTCGTCGCCGCCCCAGGTGTCGCCGATGCGCTTGCTGTCGAAGCGCGTGTCGTCGGCGACGAGCCGCCCGGCGACCCGTTTGATCCCCGAGTCGGCGATCTTCGCGGCCAGTTGGTCGTAGTCCTTGGCGAGGGTCGTGGGGTCGCCGGTGCCCCGAAGGTAGAGGTCGCCGCGCAGCTCGGAGCCGCGCCGCTGCGCGGTGGTGCGTACGTCGGTGGTGAACCGGTGGCCGGGGCCGAGGAGTTCCATGGCGGCGGCGGAGGTGAGCAGCTTGGTGTTGGAGGCGGGCATCAGGCGGCCGCTGGGGAGGTGCTGGTACAGGATGTCGCCGGACGCGGAGTCGGCGACCACGACACTGGCCACGCCGCCCTCCATGCGCGGGTCGCCGAGGATGGTGTCGATGGCTTCGGGCAGCCCCGACCGGTCGGAGTCCGCGCCGGCCGGAGTTCCGGCGGAGAGCCCGGCCGCCGCGACGGCGAGCACGGCGGGCCAGATCCAGTGGCGCATGCGGGTGTTGACGCGTCTCACGGGTCTACTCATGACCCTGGAGCATCCCGGACTCGGCCGCCCCGCAACAGACCCCACTCCGGCCGCGTGTCGCGGGACGTACGAAAGGTCCGGTCGTGCGGCTCAGTGGTCCTGCAGGCGGCGTCGTTGGGGCGGCAACGCGGCCAGGAGGGTCAGGGCGGGGGCTGGTCCTGTCGGGCCGTTGTTCGCGCGGCGGCAGACCAGGGCGTCGGGGTCGTCGGCGGGCGCCTGGAGGCTGTACCCGTCCGGGCAGGCGGACCCCGGCTCGCCCTTCTCGCCCCGATCGCCCTTCTCACCCCGCTCGCCACGGGGGCCCGCCGGCCCGGCGGCGCCGTCCGTACCGGGCGGCCCGGCCGGTCCCATCGGTCCCGTCTGCCCCTGGTCACCGGTGCGGCCGTCCTGCCCCGCCGCGCCCGGCTCACCGGGTTTTCCCGGCTCTCCGGAGGCACCGGGTGCACCCGGTTCGCCCGGTTCCCCCTGGGGGCCCCGGTCGCCGCGCTCCCCCGCGTCGCCCTGTTCTCCGGCCTCGCCCTGCTGTCCGCCGTTGCCCTGCGCGCCCTTCTCGCCGGGCTTCCCGTCCTCGCCGGGGGTGCCGGCGGGGACCTTGACCCGGCCCAGCAGGTCGTCGATGGCGTCGGAGGGGTCCGGTGCGGCGGGGGTGTCGCCGTGCGCACGGACCTGGGCGCGCAGGGTGCGTACATCGCGGGCGAGGGTGGAGACGGCCTCTCCGCGCCGGTCGGCCTCCGTCGCGAATTGATCGGCGCGGCGGTCCCCGGCGTCGATCCGCGCCCAGAGGATGGCCGCGACGCCGGAGAGGGCGAGCAGCACGCAGACGAGGAAGACGGTGCGCCAGCGGTGGGCCAGGAGTCGCTCGAGCTGGGTCACGGCGTGCCTCCGAGCCGTTGGTTGTCCATGAGCAGCCGTGCGATCTCGCTCTGGTCGTGCGCGTGCAGTGCGTTCAACTCGGCTAACTTCGCGTCGCGCTCCGCGACCTGGCGTTCCAGCCGGTCCCGCTCGATCTGGAGTTTCTCCGTCAGGTTCGAGAACCCCATGACCGCGTTCTCACCGCGTTTGCCGAGATACGCCACCACTGCCGCGCCCAGAACCCCCAGGGTGGCGAGTACGGAGCCGAAGAGAGTGACGGTGGCATCCAAGCGCCTGCCTCCTGCTCCTGCCTGTTCGGCCGGGCGCGAGCCGCCCGGCCGCCGCGAACCTGGACTAGTTGCACTAACGAGTCACATGACCGGAGGATGTGCTTTCGGCGTCCGGGCATGGAAAAAGCCCCCTGGCCTGGGGCCAGAGGGCTTTCGCCGCACATGGGAATTGTGGAGATGGCGGGAATCGAACCCGCGTCCAACGGTGCAAAAGGAGGGCTTCTCCGAGCGCAGTTCGCTTCGATTTTCTCGGCCCCGGAGATCTCGCGAACAAGTCTCCGACGGGCCCAGTCACTGTTTGATTTCCCATCGAACCCCGTGACCGGGCTCGATGGTTTAGTTCCCTAGATTATGCCAGGATCCGGGTCGGGAACACTCCCGGGCTGACACCCATTTAGGGTCCTTCAGTCACTGCTTATTAGGCAGCGAGAGCGAAGGACTGGGAATCGCGCTTAGAATTGGCGATTATTGGTTGCGACATATGGTTTACGAGATCATTGCCGCTTCCTCGGCTCGCTTCCCCTGCTTCGACATCCGCTGTCGAAACCGATCATCCCCATGTTGATTTTTCAATACATCCCGCACCTTCGGTGAGGTGCGGTACCCATCGTACGTGACCAACGCCCGACGATGCCAGCCAATTCCCGCGGGGTCCGTGAGGTCCGTGGCCCGTCGGGGTCCGTGGCCCGTCGGGGTCCGCGGGCTAGGCGCCGCGCTGGCGCCGCTTGGCCGCCTCGATCGCGCGGTTCGTCTCGCGCAGGTCCTGCTTCTCCTTGAGCGCCTGCCGCTTGTCGTACTCCTTCTTGCCCTTGGCCAGCGCGATCTCGACCTTGACCCGGCTGTCCTTGAAGTACAGGGCCAGGGGCACGATGGTGTGACCCGTCTCCTGGGACTTCGACTCCAGCTTGTCGATCTCCGCGCGGTGCAGCAGGAGCTTGCGCTTCCGCGTGGCGGAGTGGTTGGTCCACGTGCCCTGCACGTACTCCGGGACGTGGATGTTGTGCAGCCACGCCTCGCCGCGGTCGATGTGCACGAACCCGTCCACCAGGGAGGCACGGCCGAGACGCAGTGACTTGACCTCGGTGCCCATGAGGACGAGGCCGCACTCGTACGTGTCCAGGATGTGGTAGTCGTGCCGCGCCTTCTTGTTCTGCGCGACCATCTTCCGGGCGGGTGCCTTCTCAGCGGCCTTCGCGGCCTTGCGCTTTACCTTTTCCTTCGCCATAGTGCGGCCATTTTCGCACTACGAGGGGGGTCCGAGGCCAGTCAATACCGTCTCGGCCCGCTTCTCGGCCCCGTCCTCGGCCTCCAGGTCCGGGGTGATGCCCCGCCCGTCGACGGCCCGCCCCGAAGGGGTGCGGTAGTGGCCGACGGTCAGCTCGGCGACGGAGCCGTCGGGCAGCCGGCTCGGCATCTGGACCGACCCCTTGCCGAAGGTCCTCGTGCCCACCACCACGGCGCGGCCGCGGTCCTGGAGGGCGCCGGTGAGCAGCTCGGCCGCGCTCATCGTGCCGCCGTCGACGAGGGCGACCACGGGCCGGTCCGTGTCGCCGCCGCGCTCGGCGTGCAGGGCCTTCTCCTCGCCGCGCACGTCGTACGTCGCGACGAGGCCGCCGTCGACCAGGGCGGAGGTGGCGGTGACCGCCTCCGAGACCAGGCCTCCGGAGTTGCCGCGCAGGTCGAGCAGGATCCCGGCGCCCTCCGGGGCGTCGCGCACCGCGCTCCGCACGGCCTCTCCGGAGCCCTTGGTGAACGCGTCGACCTTGATCGTGACGGCGTCGTCGGACGCCTCGGTGACCGTGACGGAGTCCGTGGTGAGCCTCGCCCTGTGCAGTTTCGCGCTCCACGCGCGCGTGCCCCGCTCCAGGCCGAGGACCACCGGTGTGCCCGCGCGTTCACCGCGCAGCATGGAGAGGACGTCGGTCACGGGGCGGCCCTTGACGCGCTCGCCGTCGACGGAGCGCAGCCGGTCGCCCTCGCGGATGCCGGCCCGCGCCGCGGGGCCGTCCTTCTGGACCTTGGAGATCTCGATGTGTCCGTCGGCCGCGCGCCGCGCCCAGAGCCCCACGCCGGTGTACGCGCCGTCGAGCGCCTTCTCGAACTCCTGGAACTCCCCCGGCGAGTACACCGACCCCCAGCGGTCCCCGCTGCGGCTGACGGCCTCCTCGGCGGCGTCCTTGCCGGACTTGCCGTCGGCCATCGCCTCCGCGGCGGCGTCGGCGGCCTTGTCGGCGGTGTCGCCGGTGTGGGCCTCGCCCTGCGGCGCCGCGAGGGCGTCGGAACGCAGGGCGGGGGGCGGCTCATTCCGGCCGTCGTCCGCCGCGTCGCTCCAGGAGCCGGTGGCCGCGCCGGTGACGAGGACGCTCGCGAAGACCAATGTCAGGGTCGCCCCGCGGCGGATGCGGCGGGGCCCGGAGAACCGTTCGGCGAACCGGTCGAGGCCTGACATGACGGTGAGTCTAGGACAACGAAGGGCGCCGCACGGTGGGTTGAACCGCACGACGCCCTGCCACGCTGAGGGCTCTTGTCACACCTTCAGGTACTTGCGCAACGCGAAGAACGCGGCAAGCGCGGGCATCAGAAGGCCGATCGCGAGCACCAGCGGCAGCTTGGCCAGGACCGCGTCCCAGCCGAGGAAGTTGATCAGGTTGATCTTCTCGGAGAGTTCGAGACCGTGGTCGATCATGAAGTACCTGCCGACGAGCAGCATGCCGCAGGCGAGCCCGCCGCCGATGAGACCGGCGACCGCGGCCTCCATGATGAACGGCATCTGGATGTAGAAGCTCGACGCGCCGACGAGCCGCATGATGCCGGTCTCGCGTCTGCGGCTGAACGCCGAGACACGCACGGTGTTGACGATCAGCATCAGCGCGACGACGAGCATGAGCGCCATCACCGCCACGGCCGCCCAGTTCATGCCGTTCAACAGCCCGAAGAGGTTGTCCAGATAGCCCTTCTGGTCCTGCACGGCCTGCACGCCGTCACGCCCGGAGAAGGCGGTCGCGACCACCTGGTACTTCTCCGGGTCCTTCAGCTTGATGCGGAACGACTCCTGCATCTGGTCCGGCGTCAGCGAGCTGGACAGCGGGGAGTCCCCGAACTGCTCCTTGTAGTGCTTGTACGCCTCGTCCGCCGACTCGTGGACGACCTTGTCCACGACGGGCATCTTCTTCAGATCGCCGAGGATCTGGTCCTTCTGCTCATTCGTGACGGCGCCCTTGGCGCACTTGGGGTCCTGCTCGGCGTCGGCCTTGTTGCACAGGAAGATCGAGACGTTGACCTTGTCGTACCAGTAGCCCTTCATCGTGCTCACCTGGTCACGCATGAGCAGCGAGCCGCCGAACAGGGCGAGCGAGAGCGCTACGGAGACGATGACCGCGAAGGTCATCGTGAGATTTCGGCGGAGACCGACGCCGATCTCCGACAGGACGAACTGGGCGCGCATGGCGGCCTTTCAGTGGATCAGATTGATCAGGTGGATCAGACGGAACGGGCGAGCTGACCTGCCGACTCGGGCGAACCGAGCCGTCAGTGCTGGTAGCCGTACACGCCGCGAGACTGGTCGCGGACGAGGCGGCCCTTCTCCAGCTCGATGACCCGCTTGCGCATCTGGTCCACGATCTGCTGGTCGTGGGTGGCCATCACGACGGTGGTGCCGGTGCGGTTGATCCGGTCGAGCAGCTTCATGATGCCGACGGACGTCTGGGGGTCGAGGTTGCCCGTCGGCTCGTCGGCGATGAGGAGCTTGGGCCGGTTGACGAACGCGCGCGCGATGGCGACGCGTTGCTGCTCACCGCCGGAGAGCTCGCCCGGCATCCGGTCCTCCTTGCCGCCGAGGCCCACGAGATCGAGGACCTGGGGCACGGACTTGCGGATCTCGCCGCGGGACTTGCCGATGACTTCCTGCGCGAAGGCGACGTTCTCGCCGACGGTCTTGTTGGGCAGGAGCCGGAAGTCCTGGAAGACGGTGCCCAGCTGGCGGCGCATGTGCGGCACCTTCCAGTTGGACAGGCGCGCGAGGTCCTTGCCCAGGACGTGCACCTGGCCGTGGCTGGTGCGCTCCTCACGCAGGACGAGACGCAGGAAAGTGGACTTTCCGGAGCCGGAGGATCCCACCAGGAAGACGAACTCGCCCTTCTCGATCTCCAGGGAGACATCCCTGAGCGCGGGGCGGGACTGCTTCGGGTAGGCCTTGGAGACGTTGTCGAATCGGATCACGGATGCACCACGGGTTGCCGGGGGTAGGTGAGCGTGACCATACGCGAACCCGGTACGCGAGCGCAGTCGGCGTCCTGAGTTGCGCGAATTGTCACGCCTGGCGGTGTCGGAAACCGTCACGAAGGGGCGGGCCGCGCCGAAATCCGTGGAAGCTGGCACAGTGGTAGGGGGAACGATTGGGTTACCCCTAGCGTTGGGCAGGCTGAGACTGTGCGGGAGGAGAAGCGCATGACCCTGGATCGGTTGGTATGCGCGAACTGCGCAGCGCCCGTGAGTGAAGGCCGCTGCCCCGTGTGCCGGGCCAATCGCGAGCGCATGCAGCAGGAGGGCCCCTTCGCGGGGCTCAACCCCGCGGCTCTGATAGCGCTGCTCGTGGTGCTGATCGCGGCGGTCGCGCTGTTGGCGCACCAGTCCGCGTAGAACGGCTGGAATCGGTAGGACCTGGCACACAGAGAGTCACAGCGTCGTTGTGGACGCCACACGGAAGGGCCCGGAGCTTCGAGAAGCTCCGGGCCCTTCTTCATACGTACGTGGCGTACGTGCCGTGCGTGGCGTACGTGGCGTACGTCACCGCCGCACTGACCGCGAGGGTCAGGCAGCGGCGCCGCGGTTGCCGACGAGGCGCGGCAGGATGCGGAAGCCGATGCCGCCGGCGATCATCGTCGCGGCGCCGATCAGCAGGAACGTCGTCTCGGTGGCGCCGGTCTCGGCGAGCTCACCCTTGTCGGCCGCGGGCTGGGCGTGGTTGCCGCCCTGCTCGACCGGCTTGGAGCCCGTGTCGGTCAGGCTGTCCTTGCCCTTGCCCTGCTCGACGGGGTTGGAGCCGCCGTCGGGGTTGTTGTCGTTGCCGCCCCCACCGCCGCTGCCGCCGCCGGTGCCGTTGTCGTGACCCGGGTCGGTCGGGTCCGAGGTGGGCGGGTCGGAGGGGTCGGTCGGGTCCTCGGTGGGCTCCGGGTCCTCGGTCGGCTCCGTGGGCTCCTCGGTGGGCTCGGTGGGCTCCTCGGTGGGCTCACCCGGGTCCTCCGGGTCCTCGGGGCCGGGGATCTCCGGGTCGCCCGGAGGGGTCTCGTCGCCCGGACCGGGGACGTTCACGTCCACGCCGACGCCGCTCTCGTCCGCGTGAGCGCCCGCGCTCACACCGCCGAGGTCGACGCCCACGTCGAGGGCCGATGCGGCACCCGCGGCGGTCAGCGAGGCGCCCGCGGCGATCACGGCGCCCGCGGCTATCCGCGCGACACGGATCCGCGTCTTCTTTGTCATCTGGCTGCTACCCCCAGTAGCTGAATCGTCAGTGAGGCAGCGTCCGGGGCTGCGTTCGCCGGGGGCGACTCGGTCGATTCGACCGGCCCCCACAGATCCCACGCGCCCCAGAAATACGCATGCCGCGCGCTAGCCTTTCCACTTTTCACAGCAGCGTCAAGGTCGTTGCGCGCGCGATGTCCGAAATTGGGGGAGTTGACCGGCATACGGAGATGGGACTGTGACGCAAGAGGCAACTGCCGCCCAATGGGCAGCAGTTGCCTTGTCGATAAAGCCGCTCAGGGCGGTATTTACTTCTCCTGCTGCTTGCGCCAGCGAATTCCGGCTTCCAGGAAACCGTCGATCTCGCCGTTGAAAACGGACTCGGGGTTGCCGACCTCGAACTCCGTCCGCAGGTCCTTCACCATCTGGTAGGGGTGCAGGACGTACGAACGCATCTGGTTGCCCCAGGAGTTGCCGCCGTCGCCCTTCAGGGCGTTCATCTTCGCCTGCTCCTCCTGGCGGCGACGCTCGAGGAGCTTCGCCTGGAGGACGTTCATCGCGGTCGCCTTGTTCTGGATCTGCGAGCGCTCGTTCTGACAGGAGACGACGATGCCGGTCGGCAGGTGGGTCAGGCGGACCGCGGAGTCCGTCGTGTTGACGCCCTGGCCGCCGGGGCCCGACGAGCGGTACACGTCGATGCGCAGCTCGCTCTCGTCGATCTCGATGTGGTCGGTCTGCTCGACCACGGGGAGGATCTCGACGCCGGCGAAGGAGGTCTGGCGGCGGCCCTGGTTGTCGAAGGGCGAGATGCGCACGAGGCGGTGGGTGCCCTGCTCCACGGAGAGCGTTCCGTAGGCGTACGGGACGTTCACGGCGAAGGTGGTCGACTTGATGCCGGCCTCTTCCGCGTACGACGTCTCGTAGAGCTCCGTCTTGTAGCCGTGGCGCTCGGCCCAGCGCAGGTACATGCGCTGCAGCTTCTCCGCGAAGTCGGAGGCGTCGACGCCGCCGGCCTCGGCGCGGATGGTGACGACGGCCTCGCGCGCGTCGTACTCCCCGGAGAGGAGGGTCCTGACCTCCATCTCGTCCAGCGCCTTCTTGACGGACTCGAGCTCGGACTCCGCCTCGGCGCGGGTGTCCGGGTCGTCCTCCTCCTCGGCCATCTCGAACAGCACGCCGAGGTCGTCGATGCGCCCACGGAGCGCCTCGGCCTTCCTGACCTCCGCCTGGAGGTGGCTCAGCTTGCTGGTGATCTTCTGCGCCGCCTCGGGGTCGTCCCAGAGGGACGGGGCGGCCGCCTGCTCCTCGAGCACGGCGACATCGGCCCTCATCTTGTCGAGGTCCAGGACGGCCTCGATCGACTCCATGGTCGAGGAGAGGGACTTGAGCTCTTCGGATACATCGACGACTGCCACGACTCCAGCGTAACGGTTCCGGCAAGGGTGACTCGGCGCCCCCTCCGGGGCGGCCCCCTCACCCCCGAGCCCCACGGCGGCCCGCCCACGCGGTTCCCCGCGCCCTGCCCGGTCGTCTGCGGGCCGTCCCGGGTTGCCCGCGCAGTTCCCCGCGCCCCTGAGCCACGCTCCAGCCACCCGGCACGTCCCGGCGCCGCGCACCGCGCCCTGCCCGGTCAGCTGCGGGCCGTCCCGGGTTGCTCGCGCAGTTCCCCGCGCCCCTGAGCCGGCCTTCGGCCGGGCGGGGCGTTCTGGTGCCGAGTGGCCAGGACCACCTAGGGGCGCGGGGAACTGCGCGAACAGCCACCGGCTGCCCGCAGGCGGGGTCAAGGGGTCTGGGGGGCTGAGTTGCCCGGCTCCGAGGGTGGGGTGTCGTCGTCGCTCGTGGCGACCCACGTGCCTACGCCCGCCGCGGCCACCAGGACCGCCCCCGCCACGCCGAGCGTGATCCTGCGGCGCCGCGCGGACGTGCGGTGCTTGGCGGAGCCGGGGCGGGCCGTGCCCGCGGCGCGGGGTGCGCGGGCCGTGCCGCGGGCGCCGCCGGCCAGCTCGTCGGGCCCGGGGACACGCATGGACGTGTGCGTGTCGCGGTTGGAGTCCGCGGAGGCGGAGCCGGGGACGAGGGGGACGGCGCCGCGCCGGGGCGCGGTCTCGCGGGGCTCGGGCGGCGCCGAGTCCTCGTACGCCTCCTCGGCCGGCGAAGGCTCCGTGTCGGGCTCGTCGACGTCCAGCGGCGGCATCCCCGCGACCAGCGGCAGCAGCTCCCGCAGCCGCGAGGCCAGCTCGGAGGCGCGCAGCCGGGACGCGGGGGCCTTGGCCAGGCACTGGACGAGGAGCTGCCAGAGCTCCTCGGGGATGCCGGGGAGGGGGACGACGGTTTCCGTGACGTGGCGGCGCAGGACCGCCCCCGGGTGGCCGCCGCCGAAGGGGGTGAAGCCCGCGAGGAGTTCGTACAGGACCGTGGCGAGCGCGTAGATGTCGACGGCCGCGCGCGGCGGGAGGCCCTCGATGATCTCGGGGGCGAGGTAGTCGGGCGTACCGATGATCTTCGTCGCGCGGGTGCGGCGCGGGGAGTCGATCAGCTTGGCGACGCCGAAGTCGGTGAGGAGGGCGGGGTGGGAGCCGCCGGGTCCGAGGGGGCCCTGCATGTCCAGGAGGACGTTCTCGGGCTTGACGTCGCGGTGCACGATGCCCGCGGCGTGCGCCGCGGCGAGCCCGTCGGCGACGTCCGCGACGATGGCGACGGCGGCCTCCGGCGCCATGCGCCGCTCGCGGTCGAGCCGCGTGCGCAGGTCCGTGCCGCGGACGAGGTCCATGACGAGGGCGAGGTCGTTGCCGTCGACCACCAGGTCGTGGACGCCCACCACGCGCGCGTGGTCGAGGCTGAGCAGCGCCGTGCGCTCCTGGACGAAGCGGCCGACGAGTTCCTGGTCGGAGGCCAGGTCCTCGCGCAGCAGCTTGATGGCGACGGGGCCTTCTGGCCCCTCGCCGAGCCACACCGTGCCGGCGCTGCCACGGCCCAGGATCTGGTGGGCGGTGTACCGGCTGCCGATCTTGCGCGTCAAGACTGCTCCTACGGATGCGTGTTGGCGACAAAACTACGCGGCCTTGCCGCCAACCTTCACTCCGGGAGCAGAAATCACTCTGCAGATGTCGACAAATCCCCAACGTCGCACGGGGATCGCGGCACGTCGGCTAGTTGCCGTTGAGCTTGCCGAGCCACTCACTGATCTTGTCGTACCCGTCCGAGAGCTGGCCCCAGAAGCTCTTCGTCGTACCGATCCAGTCCTGGAGCGGGCTGAACTCCCAGACCAGCCAGCTCGCCACGAAGAGGATGACGATCGTGAAGAGGCAGCCCTTGAGGCAGCCGAGGCCCGGGATCTTCATCGGGTTGGCGCTGCGCTGCCTCGGCTGACGCGGCTCGCGGGGCTCCCGCGTGGGGCGCGGTGCGGGCTGCTGCGGCGGCGGGGCCTGCGGCGGCGCCGCGTACTGCTGCGGCTGGTGCTGGGGCTGGTACTGCTGCTGGGGCGCCGGCGCGTACTGCTGGCGCTGCTGCCGCTGGCCGCGCGGCTGCTGCGGCGCGTACTGCTGCGGGTGCGGCTGTTGCTGCTGGGGGCGGGCGACCTGCCGCTGGGGGCGGCGGCGCAGCGGGTCCTGCTCGGGGTCCAGGTGCGCCTGGTACTGCGTCTGTTCGTTGCGGTCGCGGGCCGCGGCCATCTGGCTCTGCCAGGGATGCGGGTCGTTGGGGTCCCCGCCGGGGCCGTTCTGCGGGACCGGCGGCATGACGGCGGTCGGGTCGGCGTTGCCGCCGCGGTTGTTCGGCAGGACGGAGGTCGGGTCGGCGTCGCCCGTGCCGGATCCGTGGCCGCCGGTGCTCTGCATGACGCTGGTCGCGGCGTTCGGGTCGTACGAGCCCGCGTTGCTCGGCAGCACCTGCGTCGGGTCGGCCGCGCCCGGGGTCTCCGGGACGTGGGCCGGCGACGGGTCGGGCATGAGCAGCGCGCCGACGCCCTCCGCGGCGGCGATCTGCGCCGGGGTGGAGTGCACGCCGACGCCCTCGGCGACGGCGCGCAGGCCGCGGGCGAGGTTCTCGGCGCTGGGGCGGCGGTCCGGGTCCTTGTCGAGGCAGCGCTCGATGACCGTCCACAGCGGGTCGGGAACGGTCGAGGGGCGGCGCGGCTCGGCGCTGAGGTGCTGGTGCAGGACTTCGAGGGCGGAGCCGCCGGAGAACGGCGGGCGCCCGGTGACGAGCTCGTACAGAAGGATGCCCGCGCCGTAGATGTCGACGGCGCTGGTCTGGGGGCGGCCCTCGGCGGACTCCGGCGCGACGTACGCGGGCGTGCCGACGAACTCGTGCGTACGGGTCAGGCCCGGGGAGTCCGCGAGGCGCGCGATGCCGAAGTCGGTGAGCATCGGGTGCATGCCCTGGCTGTCCTGCTTGAGGAGGACGTTGGCGGGCTTCAGGTCGCGGTGCACGACGCCGTCGGCGTGGCTGGCCGCGAGCGCGTCGGCGATCTGGGCGGTGAGCAGGGCCGCGGCGACCGGCGTGAACGGGCCGTTCTCGCGGAGGTAGCGGTGCAGGTCCGGGCCGTCGACGAGGTCCATGACCAGGGCGAGCAGATCGCCCTCGACGACCAGGTCGCGGGTGCGGACGATGTTCTCGTGCGTCAGCCTGAGCAGGACGGACCGCTCTCTGAGGAAGCGCATCACGACGTCCGCGTCGTTGGCGAGCTCTTCCTTGAGGACCTTGATCGCGACGGTCTCGCCGGGCTGGCCCGGGACGGCCGCTTCGGCGCCCGCGGTCTCCCGCTGGCGGGCTCGCCAGACGGTGCCCGTGGCGCCGCGCCCGAGCGGCTCCTCGAGCAGGTACTTGCTGCCTACCGGCCGCACGTCATGCGCTCCCTGCTGGTCTGGCTGGTCCCGACCCGGACGCTGGTCATGTCCGGGGGGCTGTCCGATGGTGTTCCGACCCACTGTAATGCCGTCGAACATGGCACCGGCCGGTCCGATTCCGCCCGGCCTTTTTCTTTCCGGGGCATTCCGGATCGTTGTTCGGTGGAAAGACGCTCGGCCGTGGCCATTGGTTGCCGAGTGGTTCCGAATCGGTCTCGCCGGGTGGTTCCGATTCGACCTTCGCTCAACAACGCCCGGAGATATCCGCAACGGTCCAAGCAGGCACTTTTCCGAGCAGAGCCGACCAATCAAGATCACTTACAGGTGGCCGCCGGGCGTGTTGTCAGTGGCAGGTGCGAGGATGCCTTCAGTACTGGCCGACGTGCCCGTGTGCGGTGGGGGGAATCACAGCGCGTGTCCCCGTGCCGGGCGCCCAGCGCAGAAGGGACCGCTGACGGCGATGCAGATCCGGCTGACCGTCCTCGGGCCGCGCAGCGGCCAGACCGAGCGGCAAGACCGCCCCGCGGCGGCGACCGGGCCCCAGGGTGCCTGTGACGTCCTGGTCACCGCGCCCGCCGGGACCGCGCTGGCCGCGGTGGCCTCCGGTCTGGCCACGACCGTGGCGGGCAGCGACGCCCCCCTCGTGCTGTACGCGGGCCCGGACCGCCTCGACGCCCAGCGCTGCACGCTCGGCGAGCCCCCCTTGATCGACGGAGCGGTGCTCTCGCTCGGCGCCCCCGCCGAGCCGGGGCCGGAACTCGCGGGCGCCGCCGCCCAGTTGCACGTGGTGGCGGGGCCGGACGCGGGCGGTGTCCATCTCCTGCACGGCGGCCGGATCCAGGTCGGCCGCTCCGCGGACGCGGACGTCCCGCTGGACGACCCGGACGTCTCCCGCATGCACTGCGCGGTCACGCTCACCCCGGACGGCCGGGTGACGGTCACGGACCTGGGCTCGACGAACGGCACGGCGGTGGACGGCCTGGAGGTCACCGACCGTCCGGTGCGCCTCTCCCCCGGCTCCCTGCTCCGCATCGGCGAGTCCGCGCTCCGGCTGACGGACGGCGTCGGCGGCCCCGCGTCCGGCGCGGGCACGGCGCTCGCGACGGCGCCCGACGGCGAGGGCCACGTGCGCGTGCGGCCCGCGGGGACGGCCCCGCCCACCCTCGTGGAGGCGGCACCGAACGGCTCCGCCGCCCACCATGCGTACGGCCCGGCGGGCTGGGGCGCCGCGGGCGGCACCGGCACCGGAAGCGGCGGCGCGGGTACGTACGACACCGGCGCCCAGAACGCGCAGGGGGCGTACGGCGCCGGGCCTGCCCACGGCGCGCAGAGCCCCTACGGGGCGTACGGAACGCAGCCCGCGCCGGTCGACCACGGCATGCCCGGCGGCGTCGACCCCACCGCCGCCGCGAACCCCGTCGTGCCGCACCAGGGCAGCGCCCCCGATACCGAGCGGACCCGCACCGGCACCCCCGCGCGCGGGACGACCGTCCCGCGCAACCTCCGCAAGCGCGGCGGACTCTCGGCCTGGGCCCGACGGCTCAAGGGCGGCCGGGAGGGCGACCAGGGCCACGATCCGTACGATGGCCCGGACGGCCCCGACGAGTTCGAGGAGTACGGGGGATATGGGGAGTACGGAGAGTACGTAGCGCGCGACGGACACGGCGGGTCCCACGGGACGTACGCGGACGGCGGGCACGCCGGCGACCGCGGCGCCGGACCGCTCGGCCCCTCCCCCGAGGACCTCGCCATAACCGCGGCCGCCCGTACGCCCGAGGCGTGGCCCGATCCGGCCGCCCTGCTCCTCACCGCGCTCGGCCCCGGCCCCCGCCTCTGGGAGCGCGGCCCCGGCCACCCCGAGGCCCTCGCGGTGCGCCTCGGCACGGTCGACCGCGCCCTGCCCGCCGCCGACGGACGCGAAGGGCTGCTGCCCGCCGTCCCCGTCACGGTCGGGCTGCGCGAGGCCGGCTCGCTGGGCCTCGCCGGGCCCCGGGACCGGCTCACCGGCCTGGCCAGGGCGGTCGTCGCACAGCTCGCCGCGCTGCACTCCCCCGACTCCCTGGAGATCGTGCTCATCAGCACGGACCGGGCACGCCCCACGGCCGAGCGCACCGCCGAGTGGGCGTGGCTCGGCTGGCTCCCCCACCTGCGTCCCGCGCACGGCCAGGACTGCCGACTCCTCCTCGCCTACGACCGCGACCAGGCGGCGGCCCGCACGGACGAGTTGATCCGCCGCCTGGACGACCACATCGCCGACAGCGGCACGGGGCACGCGGGCACGGCCCCGACCGGCGCGCGCACGGTCGTCGTCGTCGACGGCGACCCCGGCTCCGCGGCCCTGCGCGAGTCCACCGTCCGGCTGGCCGGTGAGGGCGCGCGGGCCGGAATCCACGTGGTGTGCCTCGCGGAGACAGTCGCCGCGTCGCCCGCATCGCCGGTCCTCGACACGTACGAGGCGGCCTGCGCGGTGGCGCCCGCCTTCCGCGCGTGCGGGGCGGTCGCGCTGCTCAGCGGGGACGTGGCCACCGCGCTGCGGCTGATGCGGACGGCGGGCGGGCGGCCCGCGGGCCACGGCACCGTCGCCGCGGTGGACGCGGTGTCGGCGGCCTGGGCCGAGCGGTTCGCGCGAGCCCTCGCGCCGCTGCGTACGGACGGTACGACCGGCGAGGGCCACGCGCGCGTGTCCGCGCCGCTGCCCCAGTCGGCCCGGCTCCTCGACGAGCTGGGACTCGCCAGGGCCACGCCCGCCTCGCTCATGGCGCGGTGGGCGGCGGCCGCCGACGACCCCGAGGCCCTCGGCGGACGCGCCACGGCCGTGCTCGGCGCGGGCCCGCGCGGCCCGGTCGTCGCGGACCTCGGCGCGGAAGGCCCGCATCTGCTCGCGGAGGGCCCGGCGGGCAGTGGGCGTACGGAACTGCTGCGCTCCGTCGCCGCGTCCCTGGCGGCCGCCGAGCGCCCCGACCGGCTCGGCATCGTGCTCGTCGACGGGCGGGACGGTGTCGGTGCGGGCGGGGCGGTCGGGCGGCAGGGGACGGGGCTCGGTGTCTGTACGGACCTGCCGCACGTCACGACACATCTCGTCGCCAACGACCCGGTGCGGATGCGGGCGTTCGCGCAGTCGCTCGCCGCGGAGCTGAAGCGGCGGGCCGAGCTGCTCGGCAGGCTCGGGTTCGCCGAGTGGCACACGCGGCGGGAGGTGTCGGGACGGATGGTGACGCAACGGTCACAGTCGTCCGCGCCGGCCACGACGACGGCGTCCACCGCGCCGGCGTCCCCCCGCTCCGACGCCACGACCTCGGCTCGCTCAGAAGCGGCGACCCCGGCCTCCGCACGCCCCGAAACCACCCGCTCCGGGAACTCCCCCTCCGCGACCTCCCACCCCACGAACTCCCCCTCGGTGCCCTCCGCACGCTCCGGAGCCACGCCCTCGGCCACCCACCCCACGAACCCCACCTCCCCGGCCTCCGCACGCCCCGAAGCCACCCGTCCCACGAACTACCCGCCCGCGAACTCCCCCTCCGGAAACTCCCGCCCCACGAACTCCACCTCCCCGGCCTCCGCACGCCCCGAAGCCACCCACCCCACGAACCCCACCTCCGCGGCCACCCGCCCCGCGAACTCCCCCTCCCCGGCCTCCACCTCCCCAGCCCCGCCCGCGCCCTCCGTGCCCGCGCCCTCCGTGCCCGCGCAAGGGCTGGACGGAGACCTGGACCCGCCGCCCAGCGCCACCATGCGGCTGCGGCCCGCGTCGGCGCGGCAGCGGGTGGATCCTGGGCCGCCGCTGCCCCGGCTCGTCGTCCTCGTCGACGACTTCGACGCGCTGCTCTCGCCCGCGCTCGGGTCCCCGGGGCGGCCCGCGGCCGGTTCCGTCGTGCGCGCTCTTGAGGCGGTCGCGCGGGACGGGGAGCGTCTCGGCGTGCATCTCGTGGCGACCACCGGGCGCAGCGAGCGGGTCCTGGAGACCGAGCTCGGGCAGCGCGCGTCGCTGCACGTGGTCCTCGACGCGGTGGCGTCCGGGCCCGAGGAGCCCGCGCCCGGGCGGGGCGAGCTGCGCTCCCCGGACGGCCGGGCCACGGCTTTCCAGGCGGGCCGGGTCACGGGCCGCATTCCGCGTACGGCGACGCTGCGGCCGACGGTCGTGCCTCTGGAGTGGGAGCGGATGGGCGATCCGCCGGCCCGCCGCCCGGTGCGGGAGCTGGGCAACGGGCCGACCGACCTGGCCCTGCTGGCCAGCGCACTGGAGCGGGCGGCCCGCTCGGTCTCGGCGGACCAGGTGCCCTCGCTGCTCTGATATCAGGCACCCCGCCCCGACCGCCCCGGACCCCACAGCCCGTGCCGGAGCCAGGCAACAGGCCGACCGACCTCGCCCTCCTCACCAGCGCACTGGAGCGGGCGGCCCGCTCGGTCTCGGCGGACCAGGTGCCCTCGCTGCTCTGACATCAGGCACCCCGCCCCGACCGCCCCGGACCCCACAGCCCGTGCCGGAGTCAGGCAACAGGCCGACCGACCTCGCCCTCCTCGCCAGCGCACTGGAGCGAGCCGCCCGCTCCGTCTCCGCGGACCAGGTCCCCCCCCCTGCTCTGACACACCCCGCCCCGACCGCCCCGAACCTGACAGTCCGTGCAGCTCACCCCAAACCCCATGACGCCACGTCACAACGCCATCACGATCAGCGAGTTGACAGCGCAGGCCATCTTGCCGCCCCTCCCCGGGCGGGCGTAGACCAGACCGCACGGGACTCGCCAGGAAGAGAACGGGGCAGTGATGCGCAGCACTCTTCGTACACGCAGGGCACCGCTACATCGGCGTACCACCGCCAGAATCACCTCGGCCGTCGTCGCGGGCGCGCTCGCGTTCACCGTCACCGCGTGCGGCGGCGACGACAGCGGTGACGAGGACAAGGGGGACAAGGGGACGGACGGCGGCACCGCATCGTCGCTGCAGCTGCCCAAGCTCGACGGGGAGAGCGTGTCCGTGGCCGCCGTCTGGGGCGGTGCGGAGCGCAAGGTGTTCCTGAAGGTTCTCGACGAGTTCGAGAAGCGGACGGGCGCCAGTGTCTCCTTCGTACCCGCGCAGGACCCCATCATCAGCTTCCTGGAGTCGAAGGTCGCCGGCGGCCAGCCGCCGGACGTCGCGATGCTGCCGCAGGTCGGCGCGATCGAGCAGGCCGTGGCGAACAAGTGGGCGAAGCCGGTCGGCGCCGAGGCGCAGAAGCAGCTCGACAAGAACTACTCGAAGGGGTGGCAGGAGCTCGGCGCGGTCGACGGCAAGCAGTACGGCGTCTACTTCAAGGCCGCCAACAAGTCGCTGGTCTGGTACAACACCGAGGTCTTCGACAACGCGGGCGTCGAGGAGCCGAAGACCTGGGACGCGTTCATGAAGACCGCCCAGACCGTCTACGACTCCGGTGTGCCGCCGGTATCGGTCGCGGGCGCCGACGCGTGGACCCTCACCGACTGGTTCGAGAACATCTACCTCTCGCAGGCGGGCCCGGAGAAGTACGACCAGCTCGCCGAGCACAAGATCAAGTGGACGGATCCGTCCGTCAAGAAGGCGCTGAGCACCTTGGGCGAGGTGTTCGGCACCAAGGGGTTCGTCGCGGGTGGCGCGAAGGGCGCGCTGCAGACCGAGTTCCCGGTGTCGGTGAAGCAGACGTTCACCGGCGGCGACCAGCCCAAGGCGGGCATGGTCTTCGAGGGCGACATGGTCTCGCTCGCCATCTCGGAGACGAAGGCGAAGGTGGGGACGGACGCCAAGGTGTTCGCCTTCCCGGCGGTCGGCGACGAGTCCCCGGCCGTGGTCGGCGGTGACGCCGCCGTCGCTCTGAAGGGCAGCAAGGGTGCGCAGGCGCTGCTCACGTTCCTGGGCTCGCCCGACGCGGCGAAGATCTGGGCCGAGGCGGGCGGCTTCATCTCGCCGAACAAGAACCTGGACATGTCGGCGTACCCGAACGACGTGCAGCGCAACATCGCGAAGAACCTGATCGCGGCGGGCGACGACATCCGCTTCGACATGTCCGACCAGGCCCCCCAGTCCTTCGGCGGCACGCCGGGCAAGGGCGAGTGGAAGGCGCTGCAGGACTTCCTGGCGAACCCCAAGGACGTCGCGGGCACGCAGAAGGTGCTGGAGACCGCCGCGGCCAAGGCGTACAAGGACTGACGCGGTGGCGTCCGAGAACGCCGGGGGTGCGCCGGAGATGGCGCCGCCCCCGGCCCCGACCCCGCGCAGGAGCGTGACCGGGACGCGCAAGGCCATGGCGGTGCTCTTTCTGCTGCCTGCCATGGTGCTGCTCGGCGCGCTCGTCCTGTACCCGATCGGGTACTCGTTCTTCCGCAGTTTCTTCGACGACTCGGGCGACTTCACCGCGTTCGGCAACTACAAGACCCTCTTCACGGATGACGGCATCCGCACGGCCATCAAGAACAACGCGATCTGGGTGATCGTGGCGCCCACGGTCGCCACGATCCTCGGTCTGATCTTCGCGGTCCTGACCGAACGGGTGCGCTGGGGAACGGCGTTCAAGCTCGTCATCTTCATGCCGATGGCGATCTCGATGCTGGCCGCGGGCATCATCTTCCGGCTCGTGTACGAGTCGGACCCGGACCGCGGTGTCGCCAACGCCGTGATGGTGAGCGTGCACGACACGTTCTCCGAGGCGTCGGCGTTCCCGCAGGCGCATCCGAGCACCGCGTCGCCGCTGAAGAACGCGGGCGGCGGCGCCTTCATCACCAAGGAGCCGGTGAAGGCGGGCACGCCCGTGGTGCTGCCGCTGACGGGTGTGCCGCCGGACCAGATGCCGGACGACGCGAAAGCGGCGCGGCCCGCCGAGGCCGACCCGCAGCAGGTCACGGGCACGGCCTGGCAGGACTTCACGCGCGGCAAGGGGCGCGGGAAGGCGAACGCACCCGACAGCGCGGAGTTCGGTTATCCCGGCATCAAGATCGAGGCGGTCAAGAACGGTGAGGTGGTGGCGTCCACCGAGGCGGCGGACGACGGCACGTTCGCGCTGCCGAAGGAGGCGGACGGCGCCCAGCTGCGGTATCCGGCGTCCAATTTCCGCGAGGCGTACAACGGCATCGACTGGCTGGGTCCCACGCTGATCACGCCCTCGATCATCGGCTCGTACCTGTGGATGTGGGCGGGGTTCGCGATGGTGCTGATCGCGGCGGGCCTGGCGAGCGTGCCGCGTGAGCTGCTCGAGGCGGCGCGGGTGGACGGCGCCAACGAGTGGCAGGTGTTCCGGCGGGTGACGGTGCCGCTGCTCGCCCCGGTCCTCGCGGTGGTCCTGGTCACGCTCATGATCAACGTACTGAAGATCTTCGACCTGGTCTTCGTGATCCCGCCGGGCTCGTCGAAGGACGAGGCGAACGTGCTCGCGGTCCAGCTGTACAACTCGGCGTTCCTGGACAAGGAAAACGGTGTGGCCAGCGCCATCGCGATGCTGCTCTTCCTGCTCGTGATCCCCGTGATGCTGTTCAACATTCGGCGGATGAGGCGGGAGGCGCGACGGTGACCGCTGAGACCGAGATCGTGAAGGCCAGGCAGTCGGTCGGGGGGCGTGTCGCGTCCCTGCTCGGCAGCACCGCGCTGCGGGTGTTCCTGGTGCTTGTGGGGCTGTTCTGGCTGGTGCCGACGATCGGCCTGCTCATCGGCTCGTTCCGCACGCCGGAGGACATGAGCGAGAGCGGCTGGTGGAAGGCGTTGAGCGCGCCCTCGCAGCTGACCTTCGACAACTACACGACGCTCCTCAAGGACGAGACGATCACCGACTCGATCCTGTCGAGCATCATGATCACCGTCCCTGCCACCCTGCTCGTGGTCGTCATCGGCTCGCTCGCCGGCTACGCCTTCGCGTGGATGGAGTTCCCGGGCCGCGACTGGTGGTTCATCGGCGTGGTCGCGCTGCTCGTCGTCCCGGTGCAGGTGGCGCTCGTGCCGATCGCCGATCTCTTCGGCAAGATCGGCATCTTCGAGACCACGATCGGCGTGATCACCTTCCATGTGGCGTTCGGCCTGCCGTTCGCGATCTTCCTTCTGCGGAACTTCTTCGCGGAGATCCCGCGTGAACTCCTGGAGGCGGCGCGGCTCGACGGGGCGGGCGAGCTGCGGCTCTTCGTGCGCGTCGTGATGCCGCTCGGGGCGCCCGCGATCGCCTCGCTCGGCATCTTCCAGTTCCTGTGGGTCTGGAACGACATGCTGATCGCGCTGATCTTCGCCGACTCCAAGAACCCGCCGATCACGGTCGCGCTCCAGCAGCAGGTGCGGTTCTTCGGCGACAACGTGCAGATCCTGGCGCCCGGCGCGTTCATCTCGATGGTGATCCCGCTGGCCGTGTTCTTCGCGTTCCAGCGGCAGTTCGTGTCCGGGGTGATGGCGGGCGCGGTGAAGTAGCGGTACGACGAGCGGTACCGGCGCGACGCGCGGTATCAGAAGGGGCGGCTCGGGCGGGTTGACCGGGCCGCCTCTCCGCGTTCATCCCCCGGATGCCACAGTCGGCGTAACGCGATCACCTCCGTGGGCGTTTTAGGGCAGTATGACCGCGCCGACCCATGGATGTGCCTTGCCCCGGTTCAGTGTCATCGTCCCCGCATACCGGGTGCAGGCGTATGTGCACGAGTGCCTGGGCTCCGTCCTCGCACAGTCCTTCACCGACTTCGAGCTGATCGCGGTCGACGACTGCTCGCCGGACGCGAGCGGCGCGATCATCGACGAGTTCGCCGCACGGGACGCGCGCGTGAAGGCCGTTCACCTCAAGGAGAACGTCGGTCTCGGCCGGGCCCGCAACGCCGGCATGGAGCACGCCACCGGCGACTATCTGATCTTCCTGGACAGCGACGACACCCTGACCCCCGGCTCCCTGCACGCCATCTCCGACCGCATCAAGGAGACCGGCGAGCCCGACGTCCTGATCTACGACTACGCGCGCACCTTCTGGTCCGGCGACGCCGTCCGCAACCAGTTCGCCGCTTATCTCACCGAGGAGGGCGCCGCCCCCTTCCGCCTCGCCGACCGGCCGGGGCTCCTCAAGGTCCTCATGGTCGCCTGGAACAAGGCGCACCGCCGTGACTTCATCGAGCGCGAGGGCTTCACCTTCCCGCCCGGCTACTACGAGGACACGCCCTGGACGTATCCGCTCCTGATGACGGCGGACACCATGGCCACCCTCGACCGGGTCTGCGTGCACTACCGCCAGCGCCGCCAGGGCAACATCCTGGGCACCACGAGCCTCAAGCACTTCGACATCTTCGACCAGTACGACCGGGTCTTCGCGTTCCTCGACGAGCACCCCGAGCTGTCCGCGGCGTGGCGGCCCGTGATGTTCCGGCGCATGGTCGACCACCTGTCGACGATCTTCACGAAGCGGGGCAGGCTGCCGCGCGGCTCCCGCGCCACGTTCCTGCGCCGGGCCCGCTCCCACTACCGGCGCCACCGCGCCCCGGGCGCCCCCGTGCCCGCCCGCACCCGGCTGCGGCACGGCCTGGTGCGGCTCGGTTCGCACCGCACGTACACGAGCCTGTGGACGGCTCTGCGGCTGCGTGCCCGCGCCCGGCAATTCGTTTCGTACGCGGTCCGCCGCACCAAGGGCGCCCTGCTCCAGCTGCACTACCGCGTCCAGCTGCGGCTGCCCGTGCGCGACCGGCACGCCGTCTTCTCCTCGTACTGGGGACGTGGCTACGGCTGCAATCCGGGCGCTCTGGAGGCCGCGATGCGCGAGCTGGTGCCGGGGGTGAGCACCGCGTGGATCGCGCATCCGCGGCACCACCACACGATCCCGGCGGCGACGCGCAGGCTGCGGCCCGGTTCGGCCGCGTACTGGACGGCGCTCGCCCGCTCGAAGTACCTCGTCAACAACGTCAACTTCGACCGCAGGCTGGTCAAGCGGCGCGGGCAGGTCCTCGTCCAGACCCAGCACGGCACGCCCCTCAAGCACATGGGCCTCGACCTCCAGGAGCGCCCGGCGGCCGCGCGCGGCATGGACTTCGCCGCGCTGCTGCGCAACGTCGACAAATGGGACTACGTGCTGTCGTCGAACCGGCACTCGACACTCGTGTGGGAACGGGTGTTCCCCGCCGGGTACACGACGCTCGAGTACGGCTACCCCCGCAACGACCGCTTTCAGAAAGCGACTTCCGCCGACGTCGCCCGCCTGCGCCAGAGCCTCGGCATCCCGCACGGCGCGGTCGCCGTCCTGTACGCGCCGACCCACCGCGACTACCGCCGCAGCCAGCTCCGCGCCCTCGACCTGGAGCGGATGCTGCGCGCGCTCGGCCCGCGGTTCGTGGTCCTGACCCGCGCGCACCACTTCTACGAGGCACCTCTGGCCGCCGGCGGTGAGCAGCCGTCCGGGCGGCTCATCGACGTGTCGGACCACCCGAGCGTCGAGTCGCTCTGCCTCGCCTCCGACGCGCTGGTCACCGACTACTCGTCCCTGATGTTCGACTACGCCAACCTCGACCGGCCCATCGTGCTGCACGCCGACGACTGGGAGGCCTACGAGGCGGCCCGCGGCACCTACTTCGACGTGCGCGCGTTCCCGCCGGGCGCCGTCGCGCGCAGCGAGGACGAGCTCACCGACATCTTCGCCACCGGACACTGGGCGGGCTCGCGCTCGGCGCAGCTGCGGCGGGCGTTCCGCGAGCGGTTCTGCGCGTACGACGACGGGCGCGCCGCGGAGCGCGTGGTGCGGCACGTGGTGCTCGGCGAGCAGGGCGGGCTGCCGTCCGTGGTGCCCCTGGAGGAGCGGCATCCGGTGCCGGGGGGTGCGCCGCGGCCCGATCGGGTGCCGTACTCGGGGCTGCAGCGGTCCCCGCGCCTGTGATCCGCGCCTGTGATCCGCGCCGAGCGAACCACCACTGAGAGAGGCCGTCTTGCCGCGCTTCAGCATCATCGTCCCCACCCACGACGTGGCGGGGCGGCTCACCGGCTGCCTCGCCTCCGTGCTCGGCCAGTCCTGCGCCGACTTCGAGGTGATCGCGGTCGTCGACTCCCTCGACGAGGAGGCAGGGCCGGGTCCGGCGATCGCCGCCGAGCACGCGGCGCGCGATCCGCGGGTGCGCCGCACCCAGTCCCCGCCCGACGCGGGTCTGCCGGGGGCGCGGAACGCCGGGACGGACGCGGCGGCCGGTGACTACCTGCTCTTCCTCGACGGCGACGACACGCTCACCCCGGGCACTCTCGCGGCGCTCGACGCCCGCCTCTCCGCGTGCGACGACCCGGACCTGCTGTTCTTCGACCACGAGCGCGTGCACTGGTTCGAGGGCGGTGAGGGCCCGGTCCTCGAACGGCTGTGGGCGGGCGCTCCCCCGGGCACGTTCACCGTGGCCGAGCACACGGCGCTGCCCGACCCGCTGGTCCCCGCGTTCTCCGTCGCGCACCGGCGCGCCTTCGTGGCCGAGCACGGCCTCGTCTTCACACCCGGCATGTTCACGGACATGGTGTGGGGCCTGCAGTGCGTGCTGCGGGCGGGGCGGATCGCCGTGCTCGACCGGGTGTGCGTACGCCATCTGCTGCGCCGCCAGGGCGCACGGCACCGCGCCCCCGGCCTCCACCACATGGACCTGCTCGACCGGTTCGGGCGCGCGATGACCGACGCCGTCGCGCTCGACGTGCCCGCGCCCGTCGTCGCGCGGGTCTTCCGCAGGTGCACGCACGAGCTGCTCAAGGCGGCGTCCACGCCCGCGCGGCTGCCCTCGGCGCGGCTGCGGCGGCACTTCTTCCGGCGGGCCGCACGGCTGTACCGGCTGCACAGGCCGGCCGGGTTCCGGCCGCCCGCGGGGAGCCTCGGGGTGCAGCACCGGCTGCTGGGGGCGGGTGCGTACGGCGCGTTCTGCGTGCTGCGCGGGATCAAGTCCCGTCTCGCGGGCGGGCTTTCGGTGCTGCGGGAGGTGTGGGGGAAGGTCGGGCGCAGGCTGCCGGGCCGCAACGCGTACGCCGCCTTCCTGCGGCAGCCCGTGGACGAACGGCTCGCCGTGTTCTCCGCGTACTGGGGGCGCGGCTACTCCTGCAACCCGGCGGCGATCCACGCCAAGGCGCGGGAGCTGGCCCCGCACATCAGGACGGTGTTCCTGGTCTCCGGCGCGACGGCGGCCGCGGGCCTCCCCGAAGGGGTCGAGGGCGTGGAGATCGGCAGCCGCCGCTACTGGGAGGTCATGGCGAGGGCCAAGTACACCTTCAACAACGTCAACTTCGAGATGGCCGTCAAGAAGCGCCCCGGCACCGTCCACGTGCAGACCCAGCACGGCACCCCGCTGAAGCGGATGGGCGTGGACCAGGCGGACTTCCCCGCCACCGCGGCGGCCGCCGGACCCCTCGGCAAGCTCCTGCAGCGCGTCGACCGCTGGGACTTCAACGTGTCCTCCAACCGGCACTCGACGGAGGTGTGGGAGCGCGCGTACCCGGGCGCGTACGAGAGTCTCGACGTCGGCTATCCCCGCAACGACGCCTTCTACCGCGCCTCCGCCGACGACGTGAGCGCCCTGCGGACGCGGCTCGGAGTCCCCGAGGGCCGCATCGCCGTGCTGTACGCGCCGACCCACCGCGACTACCGCACCGACTTCGCCGCCCAGCTCGACCTGCCCGCGTTCTGCGACGCGCTCGGCGAGGAGTTCGTGGTGCTGCTCCGCGCCCATCACCTGTACGAGGGGTCGGCGGGGCTCGACGAGGTGGTGCGCTCCGGGAAGCTGATCGACGTGACGGCGCACCGCTCCCCCGAGGAGGTGTGCCTGGCCTCGGACGCGCTGGTCACGGACTACTCGTCGATCATGTTCGACTACGCCAATCTGGACCGCCCGATCGTGGTCTACGCCGACGACTGGGACGTCTACCGCGAGACGCGCGGCGTGTACTTCGACCTCCTCGCCGAGCCGCCGGGCGTCGTGGCCCGCACCCCGGACGAGCTGGCGGAAGCGTTCCGGTCCGGCGCGTGGGACGGCCCGCGGGCGGGGGCGCTGCGGGCCGCGTTCCGCGAGCGGTTCTGCGACCTGGACGACGGGCTCGCCGCCGAGCGGGTGGTGCGGCGGGTCCTGCTCGGGGAGCCCGTGGAGCGGCTGCCGCCGGTCGTCCCGCTGCGCGACCGCGTCCCGGCACCGGCGGCGCCCCGCGTGCCGCAGCGCAGGCCGTAGCGCCCATCCGTCCCGCGGCGCAGGCCGACCGCCCGTCCGTCCCGACCGGAGGAAGAACCCGTGCCTCGTTTCAGCATCATCGTCCCCGTCTTCAAGGTGCAGGGCTTCCTGCGCGCGTGCCTCGACTCGGTCCTGACGCAGTCGTTCACCGACATCGAGGTCATCGCGGTCGACGACTGCTCACCCGATCACTGCGGCGCCATCGTCGACGAGTACGCGGCGGCCGACTCCCGGGTCCGCGCGGTCCACCTCGCGGAGAACGCCGGGCTCGGCGGGGCGCGCAACGCCGGAGTCACCTACGCCACCGGCGACTACCTCCTGTTCCTCGACAGCGACGACAGCTACACGCCCGGCGCGCTCGCGGCGATCGACGAGCGGCTCCGCGTCACCGCGGACCCCGACGTGCTGGTCTTCGACCACGTCCGCACGCACTGGTGGGGCCCCGGCGGCCCGAGCATGACGGCGGACCTGCTCGCCTCCGCGGGCACGGGCACGTTCGACATCCTGGGCAGCCCGCAGTACCTGCACCTGTTCCTGGTCGCCTGGAACAAGGCGTACCGGCGCGACTTCTTCACCGGCCACGGATTCACGTACCGCAAGGGGCTCTACGAGGACGCCCCCGTCACCTATCAGGCGCTGGTCTCCGCGCGCCGCATCGGCTGTCTGGACCGGGTGTGCGTGGAGTACCGCCAGCGCAGGCAGGGCGCGATCACCCGCACGCCGGGGCGCAGGCACTTCGACATCTTTCCGCAGTACGAGGCGCTGTTCGCGTACCTCGACGCGCACCCGGAGCACGATGCCGCACGGCCGCTGCTGTTCGAGCGGACGATCAACCACTTCCTGACGACGCTGCCGAACACCGAGCGCGTCCCCGCCGAGGACCGCGGCGACTTCTACCGCATGATCGTCGACTTCCACCGGCGCCACCGGCCGCCCGGGTTCACCCCGCCCGACGACGCCCACCGGCTCCAGTGGCGGCTCGCGGCGAGCAGCCCGTACGCCGTGTTCCGGGCCGCGGCGGTGGCGCAGTCGGTCATCGCGGCCGCGCGGGAGAAGAAGCAGCGGCTGCGCGGGGAGGCCGCGAGGAGGGTGAAGAGGACCTTCACGCGCGTGCAGCGCGCCCATCCGCTGGACCCGGACCTCGCCGTGTACTCGGCGTTCTCGCACCGCGGTCTGCTCGGCGACCCGGCCGCCGTCCACCAGGCGGCCGGGCTCGTCGCACCGCACGTCAGGGCCGTGTGGGTGGTGCGCCCCGACACGCTCGACCGGATGCCGAGGGGCGTCGACTGCGTGCTGCCCGACACCCCGGCCTACCACCGGGTGATGAGCCGGGCGACGTACTTCGTCAGCAACGTCAACTGGGCGCCCGGCCTGGTGAAGCGCGAGGGTCAGATCCACGTGCAGACCCACCGGGGCACCCCGCTCAAGCACATGGGCATCGACCTCCTGGGCCGCCCCGCCGCGACCCACCGCCTGAACCTGCGCGGCCAGTTGTGGCGCGCGGACCGCTGGGACTACAGCCTCGTGTCGGGCCGCCACGCGGAACGCGCCTGGGCGAGCGCCTACCCCTGCCGCTTCACCTCGCTGCCGACCGGCGCGCCCCGCAACGACGTCCTCGTCCAGGGCGACCCGCTGCGCGGCGTGGCGGTGCGCAGGCGGCTCGGCATCCCCGACGGCGGCACGGTGGTCCTGTACGCGCCGACGCCCCGCGACCACCGCAAGGGGTACGAGCCGCGCGTCGACTTCGAGCGGCTGGTCCGCGAGGCGGGCCCCGGGGTCACGCTCCTGGTGCGGCTGCACCCGCAGTACGCCCACGCCGCCGTGCGCGGCCTCGAACTGCGCGACCTGGAGCGGCGCGGCGTGCTGCGCGACGTCACGGACGAGCCGTCCGTCGAGGACCTGATGCTCGCCTCCGACGCGCTGGTCACGGACTACTCGTCCCTGATGTTCGACTACGCGTGCCTGGACCGCCCGATCGTCGTCCACGCCGACGACTGGGAGACCTTCCAGGTCACCCGCGGCACGTACGTCGACCTCCTCGCGACCCCGCCTGGCCACGTCACCACGAGCACGTCACGGCTGGCGGACCTGTTCGCCTCCGGCACGTGGCGCGACGCACGCTCCGCCGCGCTGCGCGCCGCGTTCCGCGCCCGTTTCTGCGAGTACGAGGACGGCAACGCGGCCGCGCGTGTGGTGTCCCTGGTCATGCTCGGCCGCGAGTACCCGCCGCCGGCGTTCCCGCAGCAGGACCCTGGCCGCCTCCGGGAGGCCGCCTCCACCATCCTGTCGAACAGCACGCGATGAGCGGTACGAGGACTGCTCCTGCCGTGGACATCCCGGGGCAGCCGGCACGTGCCGCCCGTGCGGGCACCCCGAAGGGCGCCGCCTCCCCCTGGTGGGCCGACGCGGCGGCGGTCGTCGGGGGCGGCGTCTTGGTCGCCCTGCACGGGTCGCGGCTCGGCCGGTGGGTGGTCGACGACGCGGCGATCACCTTCGCGTACGCGCGCAGCATCGACGAAGGGCTCGGCCCGGTCCAGCAAGCGGGCGCCGCGCCCGTCGAGGGCTACTCCAACCCCGCCTGGCTCGCGCTCCTCGTCGCGGGCCGCCGCCTCGGCCTCTTCGACCACAGGGCCGTCTCCGGCATCCCGGATCTGGTCCTCTACCCCAAAGCGCTCGGCCTGCTCTGCGTCCTCGGAACCCTGACCGCCGTCGCCTGCGCCGCCCGACGCCTGGTGACCCGCTCCTGGCCGGTCACGGCCCTGGCCGGGCTGCTGCTCGGTGCCAACGTCTCCTTCGTGGCCTGGACGTTCTCGGGCCTGGAGAATCCGCTGTACGCGTGTGCCGCCACGGTTCTGGCGGCCGTGCTCGTACGGGCCGTCACCGCGGGGAACCTGCTCGGCGCGGGACCCGCCGTGGCCTCCGGCCTGCTCGCCCTGGTGGCCGCGCTGACCCGCCCGGACGGCGCGGTGCTGGCGGGCGCGTACCCGCTGCTGGTCGCGCTGGCCACGGGCCGCACGGTGCTGCGGCTGCGAGTGCGGGCCCTCGCACTCGGCGTCGGCGCCTTTGTCGTGCCCTACGCGCTCTTCCTCGCCTGGCGTCTCGCCGTCTTCGGGCGGCTCGTGCCCAACACCGCCGTCGCCAAGGCCCAGGAGCCGCCCGACGCCGAGCTGTTCAGCCGGACCACCGGTGAGCTCCTCACCTTCGCGGGGTGGCCCGCCGTGCTCGTGACGGCCGCGCTCCTCGGTGTCGCGCTCTCCCGGCGCGACATGCCACGCGCCGCGCTCGCGGCGGTCGTCCTGCCGCTGGCCCTCACCCTGTGCGCGTACGGCGTCCTTGAGCCGGACTGGATGGGCATGCACCGGTTCGCGACGCCCGTGTGGCCGCTGGGCGCGCTGGCGCTCGCCGCGGCCGCCGTGGGCCTCGCCGAGCGCGGCGGACCGCGCCCGCGGGCCGCCGTCGCGGTGGCCCTCGGCACGACGCTGCTCCTGTCGTGGTCGGCGCAGCGCGAGAGCGCGGCCGCGTTCCGCGCCGAGCCCACACTGCCGATGTGCCTCGTCGTCAACCGCGACGGCGTCGTCTTCAACACGTACGCGGACCGGCTCGGTATCGAGGACGGCTCCGTCCTGCTGCCGAGTCTCGGCGGCACGCTGCTCACCAGCGACCTGACGGTGTACGACCTCGCGGGCCTCACCGAGCCGCGCATCGCGGACGCGCTGGCCGCGGGTGACACGGAGGGGCTGCGGACGTACGCGTTCCGGGAGTTGCGGCCCACCTTCGTGCACGCCGTCGGCGTCTGGGCGCGCAAGACCGGCATGACGGCGCCCCGGCTGACGGCGGAGGGCTACCTGCCGCTGTACCGCACGGCCGACGGCGGGGGCGACTGGGTGCGGGCCGACGCGGTGCGGCACCCGGAGCGTCTCGGGCCGCTCCGCGCATGGGCGGGCCGTGCCGTTCCCGCGGCGTACGAGACCGGGCGGGACCGCTGCGGTGGCGTCCTGCGGCCCGGACAGACAGCCACCCGACCCAGCCACTGACCGATCCGACCGACCGCACATCCCCGATGGAGGCCCCCTCATGACGACGACCAGCAGCGAGGCCGAACTGCCGCGCCCCACCACCCTGGAGGACGTGCCGGGCTGGTTCTGGCCCCTGGACCAGCGGCTGTTCGCCTGGTTCCTCGGCCAGGGCGCGGCCGGCAGCCCGCCGGGCGACCTCCTGGAGATGGGCTGCTACCTCGGCAAGAGCACGGTCGTCATGGGCCAGTTCCTGCGGCCCGGCGAGAAGATGACCGTCTGCGACCTCTTCGGGGCCGACGACGGCTACACCAAGGAGGCGACCAAGGCCTTCTACCAGAAGTCCCTGACCCGGCGCGCCTTCGAGGCCAACTACACGGCCTTCCACGACACGCTGCCCGCCCTGGTCGAGGGCCGCACCGACGTGCTGCCGGAGACCGTCGAGGACGCCTCGTGCCGGTTCGTCCACATCGACGCCTCGCACATGTACGACGACGTGCGCGACGACATCCGCACGGCGAAGAACGCGCTGCGGGAGGACGGCGTCCTCGTCCTCGACGACTACCGCACCGAACACACGCCCGGCGTCGCCGCCGCCACCTGGGAAGCCGTCTTCCGCCACGGGCTGCGGCCCGTCATGCTCTCCTCCAACAAGCTGTACGGCACCTGGGGCGATCCGGCGCCGCTGCGGGACGCGCTCCTCGAAGAGCTGCACGCCATGCCGAACTGCGCCCCGGAGATCCAGCACATCGCGGGACTCGACGTGCTGCGCGCCTCGCGGGCGAAGATCCCGGCACCCCACCTGGTCACGTCCCGCCATCCCGCACGTCCCGCCAGGCCCGCCCCCACCGCCGTCCCCGCACCCGCCGTCCCCGCGCCCGCCCTGCCCGCTCCCCGGCACCGGGGCGTCCGCAGGCTCGCCGTCGACCTGCTGCCGCCGGTGGTGACCCGGGCGGTACGCAAGGCCCGCCGCTGAACGTCACGACGGCGCCGGACCCCGGTGAGCCGCACCGGGCAGCTCCGGGCAGCGCCGGATGGTGCATGTTGGTGCGGTGGCCGGGGCGTCCGCCACGACAAGCGGGCAAACTCGTACACAGTGGAGAAATGGACCACTCCGCCCCACGGTTCGCCCCGCCCCCCTTCGCCCGGCGGCTGCTCACCACCGCGCGAAGCACCCGCTTCCGCCTGGAACGGACCGCCGCGGGCCGGGTGCGCGGCCCCGCCGGGCGGGCCGGGACGCTCCTGGCGCCCGTGCACCTCTCGCTCCGCGACAGCCGCACCCTCAACGTCGCGCTGGCCGCCCCCCACGGCCCCGGCCGCGCCCGGCTCCTCATCACCCGTGGGCCGCGCCGGATCGCCGTCCCCCTCACGTACGAACCGCACACCGGCGCCACGCCCCTGCTGACCGCCACGGTGACCCTGCGCGGGATGCGGGACGGCGTGTGGCGTCTGACCGTCGAGACGCGGGACGCGGACGGCCGCGTACGCCGGTACGGGCTCGCCCCCGCCGACAGCGGCACCCCGCCCGCGACGCCGACCGCCCCGCACGCCCCCGACCCGCGCACCGGGACCCTCGTCCGGGTCGTACGGGCCCGCAGCGGGCGGGCGGTGCTGCAGGCGACGCGGTCGCGGCCGCGCGCGGAGTTGGTGCGGTTCGTGCCGTCGGGGGACGGGATCACGGTGTACGGAAGGCTCGTCGCGGGGGGTCCGCCAGGGGCGGCCGAGGCGGTGCGGCGGCGGGACGGGGTGGTCGTGCCGGCCGAAGTGGAGTGGGAGGGCGCGGCGTTCGCGCTGCGGGTGCCACTGGCGGCGATGGCCGGGGCGGGGCCGGGGCAGTGGGTGTGGGACTTCCGCGTGGGGCGGCTGCCGGTCGGGCGGTGGCTGACCGACGTACGGGACCCCTCCGCCGCCTACCCCACGCCGTTCCGCGTCCACGCGCTGCCCGGCGGGGCGCTCGTCCGGGCGCACGCCCACTTCACCAGGACCGGCGCGTTTGCGGTGACGTGCTGGGACATCACCGACGCCGTGCGGGAGTCCGACGCACCGCGGGACCTCGCGGAGGAGACCTCATGAAGATCACGTATCTGCTGGGCTGGGGCGACGAGATGGGCGGCACCGAGCTCGCCACGTACACGCAGGCCCGGCACCTCGCGGAGCGACCCGGCGTCGAGGTCGAGATCGTCTCCGTCTTCCGCACCCGCGCCGAGCCGTTCTTCGCCGAGGCGCGCGAACTGCCGGTGCGTCACCTCGTCGACCGCACCGTCACGCCCGAACGCCCGGTGCGGGAGTCCGACGTGGACGACGCGGCGTGCCGGACCCTCGCCGCGCTGCCCAGCGAGCTGATCAGGCCCGCCTGGGAGGACGCGTTCGACCGGCTGTCGGACATCGAGATGACGGCCGCGCTCGGCTCGCTCGACACCGACGTGCTGGTCACCACGACGCCCGCGCTGCTCGCCGCCGCCGTGGCGCTGGTGCCCGCCCGGGTCGTCACCGTCCACCAGGAGCACCGGCCCACCCAGCGGCGCGGCCCGTCCGGCGAGCCGCTGCTGCTTCACGCGCCGCGCCTGGACGCGCTCGTCTCGCTCACCGGCCGCACCCGTGACTGGCTCGCGGAGTCCCTCGGCGCGACCGCCCCCGAGCTCGCCGTCGTCCCGAACGCCGTACCGGACGGCTTCAGGCCGCGCGCGGACGGCGAGAGCAAGGTCATCGTCATGGCGGCCCGGCTGACCGGCGAGAAGCGCGTCGACCACGCCATCAGGGCGTTCGCGCAGGTCGCGGAGGCACACCCGGAGTGGACGCTGCGGATCTTCGGCAGCGGCCACCGCGAACGGCACCTGCGCAGGCTCGTCGACGGGTTCGGTCTCCACGACCGGGTGGAACTCCTCGGCCCCTGCCAGGACATGGCGGCCGAGTGGGCCAAGGCGGGGCTGAGCCTGATGACCGCCGGGCACAACGAGGCGTTCCCGCTGGTCCTCCTGGAGGCGCTCGCCGCGGGGGTGCCCGTCGTGGCGTACGACGTGCTGACCGGGCCCGCCGAGATCGTCAGGCACCGCGTCGACGGGCTGCTCGTGCCGCCGGGACAGGTCGACGAACTGGCACGCGCCATGGGCGAGTTGATGGGCGACGACGAGATGCGGCGCGGATACGCCGAAGCGGCGCGCGAAGGCGTGTACGCACGGTTCTCCTCCGCCGACGTCACCGCGCGCTGGGAGGAGCTGTACACGCGGCTCGTCGCGGGCCGCGACCGTCCGGAGCGGCTGCGCGGGCGCGCGGACCGGGTGGCGCTCGGCGTCGCGTCCGGCGGCAGCGGCTTCCGGCCCACCGCCCCGCACACCTTCGACGCGGCGGCCGCCGCCGACGAGCACGCCCGCGAGGACGAGATCCTCGCCGCGGACGGGACGGGCCGCCTCATCCGCTCGGTGGGCCGCCTCGCCGAGCGCCGGGACGACGTACTCGCCCCGCGGATGGCGGAGTGGAACCTGGAGCTCGTCGCGGACGCCCTGGAGTCGCAGGACGTCCCCTACGTCGTGGTGCGCACCCCGGGCGAGACCGCCCACACCCTGGCCGTCGCCGACGACGACCGCCCCCGCGCGCTGAAGGCCCTGGCCGGTGCGCTGCGCGGGCTGCCGGTCTACGCGGAGCTGGTCAACCCGCGCGACGCGGCGCCCGGCACGGTCCTCGCCGAACGCCTCGACACCATCGGCGACCTCGCGGGCGTGAAGGTCTTCAAGCCGGTCACCACGACCACGCTGTCGCTGCGGCACGGCGCGGGTCTCGCCTGCACGGTGGGGTTCTGGCGCCGGACGCCCGAGGGTGCCTTCCACACGCCGTTCGGGTCGACGCTCGCGGGCGCCGAGCTGCCCTCGCTGACGGCCACGGCGACGCTGGACGTGGCGGAGCGCGCGTACCCGACGCTCGACGTGTTCACCGAACTCCTCATCAAGGACGTCGACTTCCCCATCGACGCCGTCTACACCTGGGTCGACGACTCCGACCCCGCGTGGCGGGCCCGCCGCGAGGAGACGCTGGGCGGCGGCGACACGTCGGCCGACGGCGGCGCGGTCCGGTTCCGCAACCGGGACGAGCTGCGCTTCAGCCTGCGGTCGATCGCGATGTACGCGCCGTGGATCCGGCACGTGTACCTGGTCACGGCGGGCCAGACCCCGCCCTGGCTCGACAGCGACCACCCGGGCCTGACCGTCGTCGACCACCGCGACCTGTTCGCCGAGCCCGAGGAGTGCCTGCCGACCTTCAACTCGCACTCCATCGAGTCGCAGCTGCACCGCATCGAGGGCCTGTCGGAGCACTTCCTCTACTTCAACGACGACATGTTCCTGGGCCGCCCCACCACCCCGGACACGTTCTTCCTCAGCAACGGCCTGGCCCGCTTCTTCTGGTCGTCGGCGTCCGTGCCCGCGCTGCCCGTCGCACCGGACGACGAGGGCTATCTGGCGGCGGCGAAGAACAACCGCGCGCTGCTGCGCGAGGCGTTCGGCAGGACGACGACCCACTCCTTCTTCCACGTGCCGTACGCGTTGCGCCGCAGCATCCTCCAGGAGATCACCGAGCGCTTCCCCGAGCAGACGGCGGCCACGGCCCGCAGCCGCGTCCGCTCACGGGGCGACCTCGCGCTGGTCTCCTCGCTGCACCAGCACTACGCGTACCTGACCGGGCGTGCGGTGCCCGCCGGCATCTCGTACGACTTCGTGGACATCGGGGACCGCGCCGACCACGCGCGGCTCGGGCGGCTCCTGCAGAACCGCGACCGGACCGCGTTCTGCATCGGCGAGTCCCCCGACGGCGGGGTGACGGACGAGGAGATGGCGCTCGCCATCCGCTCGTTCCTGACCGCGTACTTCCCGGTGCGCTCGCCCTATGAGGTGCGGGACGGCTCCTGAGCGCCGGACGCTCCGGACAGGAACAGCCGCCGGACCACGCGTTCGGCGGCGCGTCCGTCGTCGTAGGGGCAGAAGCGCTCCCGGAACGCCGCCCGCAGCGCCGTCGCCTCCGGGGTGTCCCACCCGCCGTCCTTGAACAGCGCGGCGAGCTCGTCCTCGGTGGTGGCCACGGCGCCCGGGGTCTCGCCGGGGCGGCCGGAGAGCAGGTCGAAGTAGGTGCCGCGGGCGAGGCGGTAGGCCTGCCAGTCGGGGGCGTACGTCACGATCGGGCGGTCGAGGCAGGCGTAGTCGAACATCAGCGAGGAGTAGTCCGTGACGAGGGCGTCGGCGGCCAGGCAGAGCTCCTCCACGCGCGCGTGCCCGGTGACGTCGACGAGTTGCGGGTGGGCTTCGAGGCCCGCGTCGGCGCCGTAGAAGTAGTGGGCGCGCACGAGGACGACGTACGAGGGGCCGAGCGCGTCGGCGAAGCGGCGCAGGTCGAGGCGGGGCAGGAAGCCCTTCTGGTAGTCGCGGTGGGTGGGCGCGTACAGCAGCACGGTCCGCCCGTCCTCGACGCCCAACTGCGCCCGTACGCGCGCCACCTCGTCCTCGCCCGCGGTGAAGTACACGTCGTTGCGCGGATAGCCGGCCTCCAGGGCCTGGTAGGCCACGGAGGGGTAGACGCGCTCCCAGATCTCGGTGGAGTGCGGGTTGGAGGAGAGGCTGAAGTCCCACTGGTCGGTGTGGTCGAGGACCTTCTGGAAGCTGATGCCGTGCGTGCCCGCCGGGTAGCGGCGCTGGTCCAGGCCCATCGTCTTGAGGGGGGTGCCGTGGTGGGTCTGGAGGTAGACCTGGCCGGGGCGCTTGGTGAAGCCGCCGGGGAAGCTGGAGTTGTTGACGAGGTACGTGGCCGTGGCCATGGTCTGCCAGTAGCGGCGTGAGCCCTCGATGACGTACTCGACGCCGGGCGGCACCCGGTGCTTGTTGCGGCTGGAGACGACCCACACGCCCCGGACGTGCGGGGCGAGTTCGCGGGCCTTGGCGTGGATGGCGGCCGGGTTGCAGGAGACGCCGCGGTTCCAGTAGGCGCCGTAGACCGCGAGGTGCGGGTCGAGGGGGCGGCGCAGGTCGGCGCGGTAGGCGGCGCGCATGGCGCGGGCCCGCAGCTTCTTCTTCTGCCGCGTCAGCTGCCGGGTGAGGCGCAGCCGTCGCGTCTCGGCCTTGCGGAGGCTTTCGTGGGCGGCGAACGAGGCGGTGGCGAGGGCCTTCTCCTCGGGGGTGCGGGGTGTGGTGCCGACCGGCGCGTACTGCTGGTGGAGGCGGGCGGCCGCGCGGAAGAAGTCGCGCCGGTCGCCGTCCTTGATCCGTCCGGGGTCGTCGAGGACGGCGAGCAGGTGGACGGCGGCGTGCGGCAGGAGCCGGGCGCGGTCCTCGGGTCCCGCGGCGGCGAGCAGCTGCTCGTACCGTCCGACCAGGGCGAAGTGGGCGCGGCCAGGGGTCTTGGAGAAGCTGCCCGCGCGCCGCTCACGCCAGCGCACGCAGGGCCGTTCGACGACGGCGGTGCGCTCGCCCGCGCGGAGGGTCGCGGTGACGACGGGCACCACGTCCTCGTACGCGCCGGAGGAGAAGGCGAGGCGCTGCTCCTGCCAGAAACCGCGCCGGAAGACGCGGTTCCAGGCGGCGGGGGTGGCGGCGAGGGGGTCGCCGGTGAGGTCGTCGCCGCCGGGGCGGACGTTCTCCCACCAGTCGACGCGGTCGTGGGCGCAGAGGACGACATCCGGGCCGGCTTGGTCGTCCGCCGCCGTGAGCGCGGCGTCGACGGCTTCCAGGGCGCCGGGCAGGAGCAGGTCGTCGCCGTCGAGGAAGAGGAGGTACGCGCCGGTGGCACGGTCGGCGCCGATGTTGCGGGCGGGGCCCGCGCCCGCGCGGGCGGGGAGGCGGACGAGTTGCACGCGCGGGTCGCGCTCCGCATACTCCCCGGCGATCGCGGCGCAGGCGTCGGGCGACGCGTCGTCGACGACGATCAGTTCGAGGTCGGCGAAGGACTGGGTGAGCACGGAGTCCAGGCATGCGCGCAGGTAGCCCTGGACGCGGTGGACGGGGACGACTACCGAGAAGCGCGTCATGAACACCGACCGTAGCCAGCGGGACACCGCCTGTCGAAGACCGAACGTCACTCGTTGGGGTGGTCACGGGCGGGGAAATTGACGCCGGGGAGCCGAGAACGGGCAAAGGGGATGAATATGCCGATATCAGCCCTATCTCGTATCCCGATGAAAGGCCGGTTCGCGTGCAGCCCCGTCTCAGCGTCGTCGTACCCATCTACAACGTCGAGGAGTTTCTGGAGGAGTGCCTGGAGTCGATCGCCGGGCAGACCATGGACGGCCCAGGACTGCACGGCGGCCCCGAGGCACGCGGCGGCCTGGAGTGCATCCTCGTCGACGACGGCTCGACCGACGGCAGCCCGCGCATCGCCCGCGAGTTCGCCGCGAAGGACCCCCGCTTCGTCTACGTCCGCCAGCGCAACGCCGGACTGAGCGCCGCCCGCAACACCGGGGTGCGCAAGGCGTCCCCCACCGCCGAGTTCCTGACCTTCGTCGACAGCGACGACGTCGTGCCGCACGACGCGTACGGCCGGATGATCGCCAGCCTGGACGCCACGGGCTCCGACTTCGCGAGCGGCAACGTGTGGCGGCTCAACGAACGCGGCCGCTCCCAGGCCTGGCAGTACAAGTGGCTGACCGAGGCGCGCACGAGCACCCACATCTCCGAGGACCTGGACCTGCTCTCCGACCGCGTCGCCTGGAACAAGGTGTTCCGGCGCGCGTTCTGGGACCGGCACCGCTTCACCTTCCCCGAGGGCAAGCTCTACGAGGACACCCCCGTGATGATCCCGGCGCACTTCCTCGCCGGATCCGTGGACGTGCTCAGCGACCACGTCTACTACTGGCGGGTCCGCGAGGGCTCGATCACCCGGCGCCGCACCGACGTCAAGGGCGTGCGCGACCGGATCGCGGCCTGCGCGCACGTCAGCGGGTTCCTCGCCCGGCACGCGCCGGAGATGAAGAAGACGTACGACGCGTCGTGCCTGCGCGACGACTTCGTGTACTTCCTGGAGGGGCTGCCGATGGGCGGCCCCGAGTACCGCACGGCGTTCCTCACCGACACCGCCGCGTTCCTGCGCCGCGCCGACCCGGCCGTCCTCGCGGAGCTCCCCGTCGACCTGCGCGTCAAGTGGCAGCTCGTCCGCGAGGCACGTACCGCCGAACTCATCGAACTCCTCGCCTTCGAGCGCGCCAACGGCACCGCCTTCCACGTGCGCGGGAAGGTGCGCCGCCGCGCCGCCTACCCCGGCGTAGGCGCGCTGCCCGAGAAGGTCGCGCGCATCGGCCGGGGCGAACTGCCCACCGTGGCCCGGGTGAGTGAGGCGCGGTGGGACGCCGGCGGCAAGCTGCGGATCACCGGATACGCGTACGTGCGCAACATGGAGGCGACCCGGCCCGGACACTCCGTGAAGGCCGGTCTCCTCAAGGCGGCGCACAGCAAGGGGAAGTTCCGCCGCGTCCCGACGCGGACGATCGCCGCGCCGCAGGCCACCGAGAAGTCCCGGCAGCGCCTGCACTGCTACGACCTGTCCGGCTTCGAGATGACGGTCGACCCCGAGCAGCTGAGGTCCGGCGGCCGCTGGCAGCCCGGCAACTGGCTGTTCGGCCTGGTCCTCGCGGGCCACGGCATGGTGCGCAGGACCGCGCTGCGGGCGACGGAGGGCGCGTCGGCGCAGTCCGTGGTGCGCGAGCTCGACGACGGGCTGCGGCTCGTCCTCGGCTACAGCAAGGGGCGGCTCGTGCTGCGGATCCAGGAGTACGCGGCGCGCGTGGACGCCCACCGGCGCGACGGGGGCGACGTGGTGCTGTCCGGCACGCTGCCGGGGCGCCTGCGTCCGAAGGCCCTGCGCCTCACCCACGCGACCACGAAGACGGACTTCGACTACCCCGTCCGGCACACCGGCGACCGCTTCGAGGTCCGCGTCCGCCTCGCCGACCTGGAGGACGTGGCGCCCACCCCGCACCTCGCGCCCAAGGAGGTCGAGCCCCCGCACGGCGACCGCTGGCAGGCCAACCTCGTCCTGCCCGACGGCACGCTGAAGTCCCTGGCCGCCACGCTCGACCTGCCCCCGGGGCGGTACGCGTCCCGCGCGGGCCGCGAACTCTGCGCCACCGCCAACGACCAGGGCCGCCTGGTCGTCGAGCTGACCCGGCGGCCCGTCGCGGACCGCGTCACGTGGGACACGGACGGCACGCTCACCGTGGAGGGCACGCTGACCCCGGCCAGCTGGCACGACCCCGAGCTGATCCTGCGGCACAGCGGCCGCGACGAGGAACTGACGGTCCCCACGGAGCAGACCGGCGACCGGTTCCGGGCGGTGATCGCGCCGGGGGGCGGGGTGCTGCGGGAGGGACGGTGGTACGCGTTCTTGCGGGACGGGGCGGGACGTTCCGGGGAAGGGAGCGGACCCGGGCGCGCCGAGGACGGTGTTCCCGTACGGCTGCTCGCCTCCGCCTCCGTCACGCTTCCCCTGCACCACACCGCCCAGGGGCGGGAGTTCACCGTCGACCGGCGGTTCGGTGACCGGCTGTTCGTGGAGGCCGGGTCCGTGCTTTCGCGGTCCGAGCGCGGCGCGTACCGGCGGCACAGGCTCCGTACCGTCCACTACCCGAGCCGCCGCCGACTCCCCCTGCGCGACGCCGTCCTGTACTTCGACGGGGACTCACCCCGCGCCGTCCACGAGGAACTCGTGCGGCGCGGCGCCGACGTCGAGCACCTGTGGGTCACGCACGACCAGCAGACGCACGTCCCGCCCGGCGCGAAGGGCGTCGAGGAGCACAGCGCCGACTGGTACGACGCGCTGGCCCGCTGCCGCCGCATCGTCACCGCCGGGCACCTCCCCGACTTCTTCGAGCGCCGCGAGGGCCAGACCGTCGTCCAGACCTGGAACGGTGCCCCGCTCAAGCGCATCGGCACCGACCTCACCGACACCCTCTACGCCGACCACGGCCACCTCGACGCCCTGCCGAAACTGTCCCGCCAGTGGGACGTCCTGATCTCGCCGAATCGCTTCTCCACCCCCCACCTGGGCCGCGCCCTCGCCTACGAGGGCGAGGTCCTGGAAGCCGGCTCACCCCGCAACGACGTACTGTTCACCGAGGACCGCGACAAGGTCGCCGAACGGGTCCGCGGCGAGCTCGGCATCGCGCCGGACAAGCGGATCGTGCTGTACGCGCCGACGTACCGTGACCATCTCGCCTACTCCCCCGGCCGGTTCCGCTACGAGCCCGCGCTCGACTTCCGCGCCGCCGAGTCCGTCCTCGGCGACGACCACGTGCTGCTCGTCCGCAAACACCCGCTGACGTCCGGACGGCTGACGGGCGCCCGCGCCCCCTTCGTACGCGACGTGTCGGCGCACCCGCGGGCCGCCGAACTCCTGCTGCTCGCCGACGTCCTGGTGACGGACTACTCCTCCCTGATGTTCGACTTCGCGCACACCGGCAGACCGATGCTGTTCCACGCGTACGACCTGGAGCACTACCGCGACACCGTCCGCGGCTTCTACCTCGACTTCGAGACGCGCGCCCCCGGCCCGCTGCTCGCCACCACCCACGAGGTCGTCGAGGCGCTGCGCGACCTGGACGCGATCACGTCACGGCACGCGGACGCGTACGCCGCGTTCCGCGAGGCCTACTGCGACCTGGACGACGGGCGGGCCGCGGCCCGCGTGGCGGAGAGGCTCATGCGGTGAGCGGGGCGCTGCTCACGCGCCGCGCCTTCCACGGCGCGACGGCGCTCGGCGACGGCGGCAGGCGCCGCCGGCCCACCCCGTACCTCGTGATCGGCGGGCTGTTCTGGCTGGTGATGTCGCTCGCGTACTGGCGGGTCCCGATGTGCTGCGACTTCGGCCAGCACGCGGCGGTCGTCGAGCGTCTGAAGGAGAACCTCCTCCACCCCGCGCACCCGATGGCGGACCTGCCGGGCGAGGGCAGCGCGTACTACTCGCCGTACGCCGTCGCGCAGGGCCTGTTCGCGAAGCTCACGGGCCTCGCGGGCTGGCAGGTCGTGAAGCTCGCGGGCCCGCTGAACCTCCTCGTCCTGCTCACCGGCATCGGCCGCTTCGTCCGTGTCCTGACGCCCCGCCCGTGGGCGCCCGTCCTCGCGCTGATCGCGATGGTGCTGCTGTGGGGCACCCGGATGGCGTGGTGGAGCGGCTATCTCGGGCTGATGTCGATGACGGGGAACCTCGGGTACCCGTCGACGTTCGCCATCGGCCTGACGTTCTGGGCGTGGGCGTGGGCGGGCACGCTGGTCCGCGACGCGCCGGCGCGGGCGCGGGCGCGGGCCGGCTGGTGGCCGTACGTGGGGCTCGGCGCCCTGTGCGGACTGATCCTCCTCGTCCACCCCATCTCGTCCGTGGGGGCGGTGATCGGGGTCGTCGCGTTCGCGGCTTCGGGGCCTGCGGCGGGGCGTCGCGTGTGGTGCTGGGCGGCGACCGCCGTGACCGCTGCCCTGCTCGGCGCGGTCTGGCCGTACTACAGCGTCTTCTCCCTCGTCGGTGACGCGTCCGTCGACTGGATCCACCGCCAGCTGTACACCGAGATGCCCCAGCGCTTCTGGCTGGCGCTGCTGGGCCTGCCCGCCCTGTGGCTGCGCTTCCGCAGGGACCGCAGGGACCCCCTGGTCCTGATGTTCGCCCTGGACTGCGCGGTCGTCGCGTACGGCTGGGTCAGCGGCCACTACACGTACGGCCGCATCCTCGGCCTGACCCTGGTCCCGCTGCAGTTCGCGCTGGCCGTCGAGCTCGCGGCGCCGCGCTCCTGGGGGTGGCGGCGCGGCGCGCTCGCCGGGGCGGCGGCGCTCGGGGCGTGCGTCGGGTTCTTCCAGATCCAGGCGGGCGCCGTCGTGCCGCGTGCCCTGGACCCCATCGGCTTCGACCAGCCGCCGCGCTGGCCGGGGTACGGGTGGGCGATCGGGCACATGCACCGGGGCGACGTCGTCCTGACCAACGGCTACTACCCCACCCGTTCCGTGCCCGGCTACGGCGCCAACCTCGTCGCCCCCGCCTGGCCGGACGCCTCACTCGACGAGGACGTGCGCAACAGGCGCCTCGCGGCCGTACGGGACTACCTCGACCCGTCGTCGACGCGCGCCGAACGCGCGGCGATCGTCCGCCGCTACGACGTGCGGTGGCTGCTGCTCTCGCGTGACCAGCGGGTCCCGTCCGAGGCCGTGGTGGTGGGCTGGAGTCCGCGTACGGGCGAGGTGCTCGCACGGGTGGGCGGTCCGAAAGGGGTGGGCCGGGACGGATCCACGCCCACGAATGCCCCTCTAATCGGATAATTGCCAGCAACCCCTAAAATTTCCCCTGTGGACCGCATCCTGCCTCACCCGAGTGCCCAGAACACCCCTGCCACGAACCCGTCCGACTCCCACGTCTCCGTCGTCTCGGTCGTCGTGATCGGTTACAACGACGCGGCCCACCTCGCGGACGCCGTGCGCTCCGCGCTCGCACAGGGACCCGCCGTCCACGAGGTGATCGCCGTCGACGACTGCTCGACGGACGGCAGCGCGGAGATCCTCGCCGGGCTCGCGGCCGACGACCCGCGCCTGCGCGTGATCCGCAGGGAGACCAACAGCGGCGGCTGCGGCACCCCCCGCAACGACGGGATCGACGCCGCCGAGGCGCCGTACCTGATGTTCCTCGACAGCGACGACGTGCTGCCGCCCGGCGCGGTCGACGCGCTGCTCGCCGCCGCGCGCAGGCACGGCGCGGAGGTCGCGTCGGGGCTCTGCGTGCGCCGCGAGCTGCCCTCGGGGCGCGAGGTGCCCTGGCAGCCGGAGATCTACCGCAAGGCACAGCTCGTCGCCCGCCCCGAGCTGCGCCCGCGCCTCGTCCACGACACGCTCTGCGTCAACAAGCTGTACCGCACGGCGTTCCTGCGCGAGCACGGCATCCGTTTCCCCGAAGGCCGCTTCGTCTACGAGGACTTCGTCTTCACCGCGCGCATGCTCGCCGCCGCCCCGCGCATCGCCCTGGTCCCCGACACGGTCTACGTCTGGCACGTGCGCCGCGCCGCCACCAAGCTGTCGATCTCCCTCGACCGCTCCGACATCGCCAACTGGCAGGCCCGCATAGAGGCGCACCGTCAGTCCGTCGACATCCTGCGGGACGCGCACGGCACCGGCGGCAAGCGGCTCGCGCGGGCGGCCCGCGCCAAGTTCCTCGACCACAGCCTGCGCATGTACACGCGCGAGCTCACCGCGCGCGGCACGGAGTACCGGCGCGAGTGGTGGGGTCTCACGCGCGCGTACCTGGCGACGTTCGACGCCGCCGACCTCGACGCGGCGCCCGCGCCCGGCCGGGTCATCGCCCGCGTCGTCCTCGCCTCCGAGGAGCCGCGTGACCTGCGCCGCCTCAACCAGGTCGCGGCCCGCCCGGCCCGGCTCGCACCGCCGTACCCGAGGACGCCGGACGGCACGCCCGTCTGGGCGAAGGACCTCCCCCGGGTCACCCTGGAGCACCTCCTCGTCCGGCCCCTGCGGCTGCTGCCCCTCGCGGTCGACGGCGAGCTGCGCCCGGCCGCCGGCGGGTCGCGGCTGACGCTGCGGCTGCACGAGCTGTACGGGCGGGTGGCGGACGCGGGACCCGCCACGGTCGACGTCGAGCTGGTGCACCGGCAGACGGGGGCGCCCGGGATGCGCAGGACGGCGGCGTTCTCGTCCGAGCGGCCGGGGGAGACATGGACCGCCGAGGTCCTCCTCGACCTCGCCTCCCTGGACAACGCCGTGTGGGACGTCCGCCTCCGGCTCCTCTTCGAGGACGGCACGGCGCGCGACGCGACCGCGCACGCCGTCGCGGGGCCCGGTCTGCTGCGCAGGACGGTGGTGCCGAGCAGGCGGCGCGGGGTACTGCTCGTCCAGCCGTACGCGACGCAGGCGGGGAACCTGTCGGTGCGGCTCGCGCCCGGCGTGCGGGGCGTGACGGAGGTCGCGAAGCGGCGCCTGACCAGGCTTCTGCGCTCCGCGCGGGGCGCCGCGGGCCACTGACGCGCCCCGAATGAGCCCTCTGCGACACTGCACTCCAGACACACACGCACACGTTCGCGACAAGACAGGACAAGCCGACCATGACCTGGCTGATCACCGGCGGCGCCGGATACATCGGGGCGCACGTCGTCCGCGCCATGACGGAGGCGGGCGAGCGGGCCGTGGTCTACGACGACCTGTCCACCGGCATCGCCGAGCGCGTCCCCGCCGGGGTGCCGCTGGTGACGGGCTCGGTGCTCGACGGCGCCCTGCTGACCCGCACCTTCGAGGAGCACGGGATCACCGGCATCGTGCACCTCGCCGGCAAGAAGCAGGTCGGCGAGTCGGTGGAACGCCCGCTGCACTACTACCACGAGAACGTGGAGGGCCTGCGGGTCCTCCTGGAGGCCGTGACCGCGTCGCCGGAGGTAGCCCACTTCGTCTTCTCGTCCTCCGCCTCCGTCTACGGCATGCCCGACGTAGACCTCGTCACCGAACAGACGCCGTGCCTGCCGATGAGCCCCTACGGCGAGACGAAGCTGGCCGGCGAGTGGCTGGTCCGCGCGGTGGGCCGCGCGCACGGCCTGACGACGGCGTCCCTGCGCTACTTCAACGTGGCGGGCGCGGCCTCCGCGGACCTCGCCGACACCGGCGTCTTCAACCTGATCCCCATGGTCTTCGAGAAGCTCACCGCCGGCGAGGCCCCGCGCATCTTCGGCGCGGACTACGCGACGCCGGACGGCACGTGCGTACGCGACTACATCCACGTGGTCGACATCGCAGAGGCCCACGTGGCCACAGCCCGCAGGCTGGTGTCCGCCGCCCCCGGCACGGACCTCACCCTCAACATCGGCCGCGGCGAGGGCGTCTCGGTCCGCGAGATGACCACGCTCATCAACGAGACCACGGGCCGCACCACCCCCGCCGAGGTCACGGCCCGCCGCCCCGGCGACCCGGCCCGCGTGGTGGCGTCCGCGGACCGCATCGCCACGGAACTCGGCTGGTCGGCGAAGCGCGACGTGCGCGACATGATCGCGTCGGCGTGGGCAGGCTGGCTCCGCCGGCACCCGGAGGCGGGGGGCGGGGTGTAGCTCGCTACACCATCGGCCGGGGTGGACACCCCATCGTGCCGACGCCCCGCGGCGGACAGAGTGGAGCGCAGCGCAGGCCGCCGCACGAGGCGCCGGCCGCCCCGCCCGGAAGGCAGCACCCCATGAAGGCCCTGCTCTGGCTCGTCCTCGCCGCCGCGATCGCCATCAACGTCTCGACCAGCTTCGCTCTGGACGGCGTGCAGCAGGTACTGGTCAGCGCGGCCACGGGCGTCACGGCACTCGCCGCGGCCACGTCCCTGCTCCTGACGCACCGCCGCCAGTCGTAGCTCTCCGAGAGGGGGCCGCGACTTCGGTGGGCCGGTGCCTTTGATGCGCACCGGCCCACCGAAGTCACAGCGCCCGCAACCCCGCCGCCGTAGCCCCCGCAAGCCTCCCCAGGTAGCCCTTGGGCAGGTCGGCCCGCACCACGACAGAGCGCCAGTAGAGCGGTCCCGAGACCAGGTCCAGGGCCAGGTCCTCGTCGACGCCGGATCGGATCTCGCCCCGCTCCACCGCCGCCCGCACGATCCCGCTGGCCACCCCGTGCTGCCCCTCCCGCAGCGCCTTCTGCAGGGCCTCCGCGATCTCCGGGTTGCGGGCCGCCTCCGCCTGGAGGTCGGGGATGATCTGCGAGGCGACGGGGTGGCGCAGGGCGCGTGACGTGACCTCGTACAGCAGGCGCAGGTCCCCCTCCAGGGAGCCCGTGTCCGGCGCCGGGAGCCCCTGGACCGCTATCGCCGACACCAGGTCGAGCACGAGGTGCAGCTTCGAGCGCCACCGGCGGTAGACCGCCGTCTTGCCGACGCCCGCGCGGCGCGCGATGCCCTCGATGGACATGCGGGCGTAGCCGACGGAGGCCAGTTCCCCGAAGACCGCGGCGCGAATCGCCTCGGTCACGTCCTCCCGCAGCACGGCCGCCCCCGCGGGGGCACGGCGGCGCGGTTGTTCACCTTGTGGCCTGCTCGTCGTCATACGGACAGCATAAAGCGTGACGACGATACGGTTGCGTTCCGACGTACCGACGTCCTACTCTCGGCGTTGCGACGATACGGGACCGTCCCGACGTACACCTCCAGCCTCCCCGAGCGAAAGCAACGGACGTGAGCCAGGCCCTCGACACACCGTCTCGCGCGGCGCACCCCGCCGACCCGACGCCCGACCCCGCCGACCTCGCCGCCCTCCACGGCCTGACCGTCAGCGGCGCCCGCCCCTCCCTGCCCGCCTACGTACGGCAGCTCTGGCAGCGCCGCCACTTCATCACCGCCTTCGCGACGGCCAAGCTGACGGCCCAGTACAGCCAGGCCAAGCTCGGCCAGGTGTGGCAGGTGATGACCCCGCTCCTGAACGCGGCGGTCTACTACTTCATCTTCGGCGTGCTGATGAACACCAAGCGGGATGTGGAGGACTACGTCCCGTTCCTGGTCACCGGCGTCTTCGTCTTCACGTTCACCCAGCAGTCCGTGATGGCGGGCACCCGCGCGATCTCCGGCAGCCTCGGCCTGGTCCGCGCCCTGCACTTCCCGCGCGCCTCGCTGCCGATCTCGTACTGTCTGCAGCAGCTCCAGCAGCTGCTGTTCTCCATGTGCGCGCTCTTCGTGATCCTGCTCTGCTTCGGCGTCCCGCCCACCGCGTCGTGGCTCCTGGTGCTTCCCGTCCTCGCGCTGCAGTTCACGTTCAACACCGGTCTCGCGCTCGTCATGGCGCGGCTCGGCAGCAAGACGCCGGACATCGCGCAGCTGATGCCGTTCGTGCTGCGGACCTGGATGTACGTGTCCGGGGTGATGTGGAGCATCGACGCCGTCCTCAAGGACCAGAACCTCCCGCACGCCGTGCAGGTCCTCCTGGAATCCAACCCCGCGGCCGTGTACATCGACCTCATGAGGTTCGCGCTGATCGACAGCTTCCGGCACGACCAGCTCCCGCACCACGTGTGGGCCTGGGCCCTCGGCTGGGCCCTGCTCGCCGGCATCGGCGGGTTCATCTACTTCTGGAAGGCAGAGGAGACGTACGGCCGTGGCTGACACCCAAGGGCTCGCCCCCACCGTCATCGTCGACGACGTCGACATCGTCTACCGCGTGCACGGCACCGGCGCGGGCCGCGGCACCGCCACCGCCGCGCTCAACCGGATCATCGGCGGCCGCAGGAAGACCGAGGCACGGGCGGGCGTCCGCAAGGTGCACGCCGTGAAGAAGGTGTCGTTCACCGCGTACAAGGGCGAGGCCATCGGCCTGATCGGCACGAACGGCTCCGGGAAGTCGACGCTGCTCAAGGCCGTCGCGGGACTCCTGCCCGTCGAGCACGGCCGCATCTTCACCCACGGCCAGCCGTCCCTGCTCGGCGTGAACGCGGCGATGATGAACGACCTCACGGGCGAGCGCAACGTACGCCTCGGCGGGCTCGCGATGGGCATGACCCGCGAGCAGGTCCAGGAGCGGTACGACGACATCGTCGACTTCTCCGGCATCAACGAGAAGGGCGACTTCATCACGCTCCCGATGCGCACGTACTCCTCCGGCATGGCCGCCCGCCTGCGGTTCTCCATCGCGGCCGCCAAGGACCACGACGTCCTGCTCATCGACGAGGCGCTCGCCACCGGCGACCGCTCCTTCCAGAAGCGCTCGGAGTCCCGCATCCGCGAGCTGCGCAAACGTGCCGGCACGGTCTTCCTCGTCAGCCACAACAACAAGTCGATCCGCGACACCTGCGACCGCGTGTTGTGGCTGGAGCGCGGGGAACTGCGCATGGACGGGCCCACGGCGGAGGTCCTGAAGGAGTACGAGAGCTTCACGGGCGGCGGGAAGGGGTAGGCGGGCAGGCCCGGCCCACCCCGTGGGCCGTATCCCTTTTGTCGCATCAATACGCAGATCCTTACACTATGGGAGCGTTTAGCAACAGAAGGAGTACGCGTGCAGCCACGGCTGAGTGTTGTCGTCCCCGTCTACAACGTCGAGCTCTACCTCGACGAGTGCCTGGAGTCCCTGGCCGCCCAGACGTTCCAGGACTTCGAAGTGATCATGGTCGACGACGGGTCGACGGACGGCAGCGCTGCCATCGCCGAGGCCTTCGCGGCGGCGGATCCGCGGTTCCGCCTGATATCCCAGGAGAACAAGGGCCTGGGCGCGGCACGCAACACGGGCGTACGGGAGATGTCCCCCGACAGCGAGTACCTCGCGTTCGTGGACAGCGACGACACGCTCCCCGCCACGGCGTACGCGCTGCTGATCGAGACGCTCGACGAGACGGGCTCGGACTTCGCGGCCGGCAACGTGACCCGGTTCCGCTCGGCGGGCCACGTCCAGTCGCCCGTCCACCGCGTGCCCTTCGCCGCGACCCGGCTCCGCACCCACGTGTCGAAGTTCCGGCCGCTGCTCACGGACCGCACCGCGTGGAACAAGGTGTACCGCCGCACGTTCTGGGAGCGGCACTCCTTCGCGTACCCGGAAGCCATGCTCTACGAGGACGCGCCCGTCAGCGTCCCCGCGCACTACCTCGCCGAGTCCGTGGACGTCCTGAGCGAGCCGATCTACAACTGGCGCGAGCGCGAGATCGGCGAACGGTCCATCACGCAGAACCGCACCAACCCGCAGGGCCTCATCGACCGCGTGAAGTCGATCCGCATGGTCCGCGACTTCATGCTCGCCCGCGTCGGGGACGACCCGATGTACGCGGACCACCTGAAGGTGTACGACAACAACGCGCTCGCCGAGGAGATCCCACTCTTCTGGAAGGTGCTGCCCGGCTCGGACGCCGCCTACCAGGAGGCGTTCCTTGAGCACGTCGGCCGGCTGGTCCGCGAGATCGGGCAGGACGCGGTGCGCGCGCTGCACGTGCCGCACAAGCTGAAGCTGTACCTGACCGTGCACCGGCGCATGGACGAGCTGATCGCCCAGCTGGAGTTCGAGAAGGAGCACCCCGGGTCCATCCCCGTCTCCGGGACGCTGCACCCCAAGGCCGACTACCCCTTCCTCGACCCGGCCGCCCCCGTCCCCGACGCCGTCCTCCGCCTGGACCAGGAGCTGCGGCTGCGCAGCCGCCTCGACGAGGCCGCCTGGCACGACGGCAAGCTGTGGCTGTCCGGCTGGGCGTTCGCGCGCCAGCTCGGCGCGGAGTCGCGGAGCAAGGCGCTGAAGTCGCTGATCCTCAAGGAGAAGGGCAGCCGCCGCACGGTCCTCGTGCCCGCGCGCAGCCACCTCGACCCCGAGGCGACGGTGGCCTCGAGCGCCGAGTTCCGGCACGCCGACTGGGCGGGCTTCGGCGCGCTCGTGAACCCCTCCCGGCTGCGGCACCGCGGCAGGTGGGTGGACGGCGTCTGGTACGTACGGGTCGCCGTGGCCGGCACGGGTTCGACGCCGCGGCGCGGCCCGCTGTACGGGGCCGGCACGGGCTCCGGGCAGACGCCGCCCGCGCACTGGGTGACCGAGGACGTGCGGGTGGCCCCGCAGATCCAGGACGGTGAGCTGGCGATCCGCGTGGAGACGGCGCACGCGCGCGCCCTGGAGGTCCGCGCGGAGGGCTCCCACCTCGTCGTCCGCGGCATCCTGCGCACGGCCCCCGAGGGCACGGCCCGCCTGCGCCTGCGCATGCGCGAGTCCGGCACGATCCTGACGGCACCCCTGACCCTCGGCGTCCCGCACGAGGGCCGCGTCCCCTTCACGGCCCACGTCGACACGGCGGCCCTGACGGACATCCGCACCAACCACGAACGCCTCCGCCCCACCCAGGCAGAACGCTCGATAGCCCGCTGGGACATGTCCGTGGAGGTCGTCGACGCCTCAGGTGACGAGCCCACGTCGACCCGTCTTGCCCTCATCCTGGACGACAGGGAGGGTTTTTCGGGCGCCCAGTTCGCGCAGGCGGACCCCAGCAGGACCGTTTACGCCCGGCGCAGTCCGGGAGGCTACCTCCAGCTCTGCGACCAGCCCGTCCAGCCCCTCGTGGACCACGTCTCCGCCACCCCCGACGGCACCGTCACCCTCACCGGCAGCTACCCGGCCCAGGGCACCCACACACTGGAGCTCGTACTCCGCCAGACCTGGTCGGGCCACGAGTACACCTTCCCTGCGAAGGCGGAGGACGGCCGGTTCGAGGCCCGCTTCGTGCCCGCCCCCACCCACCACCACGCAGGAAAGACCCCGCTCCGCGCAGGCTTCTGGTGGCCCTCGATCCAGAAGCCGGACGGCTCCCGCACCGCCGTCCAGCTCGCCCCGCCCGTCCACCCCGCCCTCCCCCTGGAGGTCAACGCGCACGGCAAGCGCGTAGAGCTCCAGGCCCGCCAGTACGACCAGCTCGCCCTGATGGCCCACTCCGAGCTGCGCCCCGAGGAGCGAAGCCGCCACCGCCAGACCCGCCTGCGCACGGAGGCGTACCCCGCCGCCCGCCACGAGCCGCTCCGCGAGGCCGTCCTGTACGACGTCTTCGGCGGCCGCATGTACGGCGACTCGCCGCGCGCCATCCATGAGGAGATGGTCCGCCGCGGCCTGCCCGTCGACCACCTGTGGGTCGTCAAGGACGGCCAGTGCGAGGTCCCGGCGACCGCGAAGGCCGTCCGCGTGCACAGCCCCGAGTACTACGAGGCGATGGCCCGCTCCCGTTACATCGTCGGCAACACGCACTTCCCGCGCTGGCTGGAGCGCCGCGAGGGCCAGCAGATCGTCCAGACCTGGCACGGCACCCCGCTGAAGCGCATCGGCTTCGACTTCGACAACGAGCACTTCGCGAGCACCCAGTACCTCCAGGACCTGGACCGCGAGCGCCACCAGTGGACGATGCTGCTCTCCCCGAACAGGTTCAGCACCCCGATCATGCGCAGCGCGTTCCGCTTCGGCGGCGACGTGGACGGCGAGCTCCTGGAGGCCGGCTACCCCCGCAACGACGTGCTGCTCGCCCCCGACCGCGCCGAGCGCGCCGACAAGGTGCGGCGCGCGCTCGGCCTGCCCGAGGGCAAGAAGGTCGTCCTGTACGCGCCGACGTGGCGCGAGGACAAGCAGCGTCACCGCGGCGGCTTCCTGCTCGACCTCCGCGTCGACCTGGCGAAGGCGCGTGCCGAGCTGGGCGACGACCACGTCCTCCTCGTCCGCCCGCACGCCCACATCGTGGAGCCGGTGCCGGGCGCGGGCGACGGTTTCGTGTGGGACGTGGCGAGCTACCCGGACATCATGGATCTGCTCCTGATCGCCGACGTCCTCGTCACCGACTACTCCTCGGTGATGTTCGACTTCGCGGTGACGGGCCGTCCGATGCTGTTCTTCACGTACGACCTGGAGCACTACCGGGACCGGCTGCGCGGCTTCTACTTCGACTTCGAGAAGCGCGCGCCGGGACCGCTGGTCCCCACCTCCGACGAGCTGATCGCCGCGCTGAGGGACATCGACGCGACGAGCGCGCCGTACGCGGAGGCGTACGACGCGTTCCGCGCCGAGTTCTGCGACCTGGACGACGGCAAGGCCGCGGTCCGCGTCGTCGACCGCATGCTCGCGCACCGGGGGGCGACCACCGCATGAGCACACGGAAGGGGGGCACCGCCGTGCCCGAGCAGGGTGAGAGCACCGGACCCGAGCTGAGCGTCGTCGTCCACGGCCGCAACGTGCAGGGCCACCTCGGCGGCTGCCTCGACGCCCTCGCCGCGCAGGTGTCGCCCGGCGTCGAGGTGATCGTCGCCGCGGTCGGCGCCTCCGCGCAGGCCGCCGCCGCGGACCGGACCGGCGTCACCGTCGTCCCGCTGCCCGAGGGCACGGGCGACGGCGCGGCCCGCACCGCGGGGGCCGAGCGGGCGGGCGGCCGCTGGCTGCACTTCGTGCACAGCAAGGACAGCGTCCCGACGGGCGCCCCGCGCGCCGTCGCCGACCGCACCGCGGACCTGGCGGCCGGCGTGGACGTCCTGTGCGTCGACCACGTCCGCTCCACCTGGCGCCACCAGGGCATGCCGAGCCCCGACGGCAAACACCTCGCCAAGCAGGGCCGCCGCGACCTGCCGCTCGCGGACTGCCCGAACCTCCTGAAGGTCACCCCGCTGCTCGGCAACCGCGTGCTGCGCGCCGACTTCTGGCGGGCGCACCGGGACGAACTGTCGGTGGACGACGAGACGTTCGCAGCGTACGCAGCGCTGCTCCTCGCCGACCGCGTCGCGTCCCTCGACCACGTGTCTTTGAACGTGCGGGAGTTGCGCGCGGAGAGCCTGCCGAAGGGAGCCCCCGAGGAACGCTTCGCCGTCATCGACCGCTACGAGTCGCTCCTCGCCCTCGCGACCGACCGCGGTCTCCCCACCGCTCCGCGCGCCGCGCTCTACGACGTGATGGTCGGCGACTGCCTGCGCGTCGTCGCCCGCGAGCAGCTGCCGGACCCGGTCCGCAGGGAGTTCTTCCACCGCGCTTCGAAGGCCGCCGTCGCCTGGCGCCCCGAGGGCCACCAGCACCCCGGCGGCCTGGAGGGCGTGCGGCGCCGCCTCCTCGAAGAGGACGCGTACACGAAGTACCGCACGTTCCAGACGGCGAACCAGCAGCGGCGCAAGCTGCGCTCGGCGGTCGTCTCGCGCAAGCACAAGGTGGGCAAGAAGGTCCGCGACCTGCGCTACCGCAGGGAACTGGAGCGGCCCGTCGACCCGAACCTCGCCGTGTTCACGGCGTACTGGGACCGCGGCGTCGCCTGCAACCCGGCGGCGGTCGCCGCGAAGCTCGCCGAACTCGCCCCGCACATCCACGCGGTGTGGGTCGTCTCGGCAGCGAACGTACCGCTCCTCCCGCCCGGCACCGACCACGTCGTGCCCGGCACGCGCCGCTACTGGGAGGTGATGGCGCGCGCCAAGTACCTGGTGAACAACGCCAACTTCCCGAACGCCATCGTGAAGCGCCCGGACTCGGTCCACCTCCAGACGCACCACGGCACGCCGCTGAAGCGCATGGGCCTGGACCAGCTCGACTACCCGGCGGCCGCGAAGGGCCTGAACTTCCACGACCTGCTGGCCCGCGTGGACCGCTGGGACTACAGCGTCTCCGCGAACGGCCACTCCACGGAGATGTGGGAGCGCGCCTACCCCTCGCACTACACCTCGCTGGACTACGGCTATCCGCGCAACGACGTGTACTACAGCGCGACCGCCGCCGACATCCGCGCGATCCGCGAGAAGCTCGGCATCGCGCCCGGCAAGCGGGCGATCCTGTACGCGCCCACCCACCGCGACTACGAGGCGGCCTGGACCCCGCGCCTCGACCTCGCGACCCTCGCCGACCGCCTCGGCGAGGACACCGTCCTGCTCGTCCGCGGCCACTACTTCTACGGCGGCGCGGCATCCCCGCTGGCCGGGCTGCGCAAGAGCGGCCGGGTCATCGACGTGTCGTCGTACGACCCCGTGGAGGAGCTCGCGCTCGCGGCGGACGCACTGATCACGGACTACTCGTCGATCATGTTCGACTACGCCAATCTCGACCGCCCGATCGTCATCTACGCCGACGACTGGGAGACGTACGCGACGACGCGCGGCGTGTACTTCGACCTGATGGCACAGGCGCCGGGCAAGGTGGCGCGCACGCAGGAGGAGCTGACGGCGCTGCTCACGTCGGACGCGTGGCGGGACGAGTCGGCGGCGAAGGCGCGGCGCGCGTTCCGGCACCGCTTCTGCGAGTACGACGACGGGCGCGCGGCCGAGCGGGTCGTACGCCGCGTCTTCCTCGGCGAGAGCGAGGAGTCCCTGCCGCCCGTCACGCCGGTCGACGAGCGCACCCCGGCACCGACGCCCGAGGAGGCGACCCAGCGATGATCACGACTCCTGATGTCTCCGTGACGCCTGACGTCACCACGACGCCTGACGTCACCGTGACGGTGATCGTCTACAACGACGCGGAACGCCTGCCGCGCGCGGTCGCGTCGCTGCGCCGCCAGACGCACGCGAACATCGAGATCATCATCAGCGACGACCACTCGACGGACAACACGCCCGAGGTGGCACGGCGGTTGGCGTCCGAGGACGACCGCGTGTCGTACCTCCGCCTCCCCGAGAACAGCGGCGGCTGCAGCGCGCCGCGCAACCGGGCCCTCGACGTCGCGCGCGCCCCGTTCCTGATGTTCCTGGACAGCGACGACGAACTCCCGGAGCGCGCGGTCGAATTGCTTCTGGCCGCCCACCGCGACCGGGAGGTGGACTTCGTGATGGGCGCGGTGGAGCGGGTACGGGTCGACACGGGCCGCACCTCCACGTGGATGTCGCACCTGGTCGCCGAGCGGCGCACGGTGGAGGGCATCGAGGCGGAACCGGCCTTGTTCTTCGAGCACTTGTCGACAAGCAAGATGTACCGTCGCACGTTCCTGGACAGGAACAACCTCCGCTTCCCGGAGGGCATCCACTACGAGGACCAGCTGTTCTCGGCGCAGGCGTACTGCCTGGCGTCGTCCTTCACGGTGATCCCCGACCCGGTCTACCGCTGGTACATCGCCCCCTACGAGGCGGCGGAGTCCGCGTCGATCTCGAACCAGCGCCACAAGCTGACGAACGTACGCGACCGCATCCACGTCCAGCGCCTCATAGACGCGTTCCTCGTGTCGAGCGGCCACGAGGACGTCCGCGAGGCGAAGGACTACAAGTTCCTGAAGCACGACTTCCGGATGTACGCGGGTGACCTGCCGTTCCGGGACGAGGAGTGGCTGACGGGCTTCGCGGAGATCGTGACCCCGTACCTGGTGGAGCTGTCCCCGGGCGCGTACGCACGCCTCCCTCGCGCCGAACGCGTCGTACTCCGCCTGGTCCAGGACGGCCGCCTCGAGGAAGCGCAACTGGCGGCGCGAGGCCTGGGCCACGGAGTGGCCCCGCGCGAAACGACATTGGACGCCACCGGCCACGTCTACTGGGGCGGACACGTCCCCGAAACCCCCGCCTCCCGCAGGGAACTCGACGTCACGGACCTGGGCCTGGACTCCCGCCCCTTCGCGAGCGCGCAGTTCCGCCACGAGATAACGCGCGTGGACCGTGGCCCGGCGGCCACGGTGGTCCTCTCCATCCGCACGTACGACCCGGGCCTGCGCCTCCCGGTGGGCCCGCAGGTGGCCACGCTCCTCCTCGCCCCCGGCCGCCGCCGCTTGAAGACCCCGTTCCGCCTGGACCCGGTCCGCCCCGGCGTCTTCGAGGGCACGGCCCGCCTGGACCTGGCAGCGACCCCGCTCCCCCTGAACGGCTTCGCAGGCACCCGCCACCCGGTCCTCCAACTGACCTCGGGCCAACTCCGCAACACGGCCCTGCTCCTGGCTCCCCTCACCTTCCCCACCCTCACGGCCCGCGTCGACTACCGAGGCGGCGCCCTCCCCCACGAGGTCACGGTCGAACCGGAAGGCCGCGCCTCGGGTCGCCTCCAACTCCGCTGGACCCCGGTGGGCGTGACGTCCCGCGTCATACGTCCACTGGCGCGGAGGGCGGGGGCGAAGGCGGGGTCGCGCCTTCGCAAGGCGGCCCGTCTGGCCGGGGCGCTCACTCGCTGAGTCCGAAGGATGCGGGGTGGCCGTCCAAACTGGACGTCACGTCACGGACGTCAAGTCACCGGAAGGCCACCCTTGTTGCCGCATTCGGACAACGGTGGGGATTCGGAGGGATTCGGCCCCTGAGGGGCGGGAGTGGCGGGAAGATGCCGGTGACGTGACGTCACAGGGCGTCACCGAAGGGGGGAAGTCCCATGTCCCACACACTCACCAGACCTTCCCGGGGGCGGCGCCTCACCGCTCTCATGACCGGCACCACGTTGGCGGTGGCGGGCCTGGTGGCACTCCCCGCCCCCGCGCAGGCCGCCGCCGGCCCCTCCGCCTACGTGGCCAACTTCCACGGCGACACGGTCTCGGTGGTCGACACGGCGACGAAGACCATCACCGACACGATCACGGTCGGCAACAGCCCCGTGGGCGTGGCGATCGCGCCCGCCGCCGAGCGGGCCTACGTGACGAACTTCGACGAGGCCACGGTCTCGGTGATCAACACGGGGACCGACGCGGTGACGGCGACGGTCCCGGTCGGCAGCAACCCCCTGAACGTGGCGGTGACTCCGTCGGGGTCGCGCGCGTACGTGGCGAACAGCGGCGGGACGACGGTGTCGGTGCTGGACACGGCGACGAACACGGTCAGCGCCACGATCCCGGTCGGGCAGGCCCCGAACGGCGTGGCGATCAGCCCCTCGGGAGCCACCGCCTACGTCACGAACAACAACTCCGACTCGGTGTCGGTGCTGGACACGGCCACGAACACGGTCAGCGCCACGGTCCCGGTCGGGTCCGCCCCGGCGGGCGTGGCCATCGACCCCACCGGCACCACCGCCTACGTCACGAACAACAACTCCGACTCGGTGTCGGTGCTGGACACGGCCACGAACACGGTGAGCGCGACGATCCCGGTCGGGGGCACCCCGAACAGCGTGACGTTCGCCCCGTCGGGGAGCCGGGCGTACGTCGCGGACCGGGCCAGTGGCGACGTGAAGGTGATCGACACGGCGACCCGTGCGGTGACGGCGACCGTCGCGGTCGGCGACGGCCCGGTCAGGGTCGAGGCGGACCCGTCCGGCGCAGCGGTCTACGCGGCGAACATCGAGGACGACACGGTCTCGGTCATCGCCCCCGGAACGAACACGGTCACGGACACGATCGCGGGCTTCACGGGCCCGTACGGCATGGCGTTCACCGCGGCGCCGCCCACCACGCAGGCGGACATAGCCGTCAACCTGACCGCCAAGCCCAACCTGGGCCTGCTGGTCCCGTACGTCACGTACACCCTCACGTCTCACAACAAGGGCCCGGCGACCGCCACATCGGCAACGGTGACGGCAACGCTCCCCTCGGGCGCGAGGGCCACGAACCTGTCCCCGGGCTGCTCAGCCTCGGGCACGGCGGTGACGTGCGACTACGCCCCCATCGCACCGAACACATCCGCGCAGAAGTCCTTCCGAGTCCCCCTGCACCTACTGACCCTGGGCCCGGTCAAGGTCACAGCCGCACGCACGGCCTCGACCCCCACTGACCCCACCCCCACCAACGACACGGCATCGGTAACCTGCACAGCAGTCTCGATCATCCTGGTCACCTGCCCGTAACGCCCCACCACCCCCTCCCGAAGAACAGCAGGAGAAAACCGTGAGCGGCAGCGACAGCATGTGGGTGAGCACGTCGATGCCGTACCTCAAGCCCCGGGCGAAAGGGCAACCCGACGCCTGGGGCGAAGAGGCAGCGGCCCGCGGCGGCACGGGCACCCAACGCATCGCCCACGCAGGCGAGGTCCCCGCCCCGGCCGACGTCGCGGACCTCCTCGGCATCGCCCCCGGAGACCCCGTCGTCGTACGCCGCCGCATCATCGAACTCGACGGTGAACCCTGCGAACTGACGGACACCTACTATCCCGTCACGATCGCCCGCGGCACGCCGCTCGCCGGAACAGCCAAGATCCGCGGCGGCGCCGTAACGCTCCTGGCGAGCCTCGGCCACGTAGGCGTACGCGTCTGGGAGGACGTAACGGCCCGCATGCCCACCACCGAGGAACGCACAACGCTCCGCCTGGACCCATCCGCACCGGTCCTGCGCCTGCACCGGGTGACACTCGACCACGAGGGCCACCCCATCCAGGCGGACCTGATGCTGATGCCCGCCCACCGCCAACAGCTTCGCTACGAGATCGACATCAGCTGACCGCGCCTGTCGCAGCGCAATACCGTCACACCCAAGTGAGCCGTTGTCCCGCCGGACCGACATGCAGCCGCATCCGGTCCGCCGCCGGAGACCCGTCCGATCGCCACCGCGTGACCCGCTCAGTGATCCGGTCCCACATGCGCTCCCCGCCGCCCTGCCGGACCATCCACCGCCCGCCGTCGCGGAAGAGGGCCGCCCACACCCCGGCGGCCACGTCGATCACGACATGCTCCGTCCGCCCGGCCCGTTCCAGCGTGAGCCGTTGCGCACCCGGCACCGCGGACTGTGCCACGAACCGCGCCGTCCAGTCGTCGAGTACGTCCGCCCCCAACTCCGCGGGCTCCGCATTGCCCTCGTCCAGGTTCGGCAGGACTCCGAGCGGGGGCGGCAGGTGAGGCCTGGCCAGCATGAACGAATCCTGCCCGCCGAGAACCGGGCCGCTCGCCGTGCCGTCGTCGGCGACCGTGAGCCGTACGAGTTCGGATGCCTGCATCCATCCGCCGACGGTGACCAGAACTTCGCCCCCGGGCCGGGTCTGCGCCAGCCACTCACCGGGCACGGTGTGGACGCCGCACGTGGCGATCACCCGGTCATAGGGGTGGCCCGGGTCGTGCCCCGCCAGCCCGTCCCCGGTCAAGCGCGCAGGCCAGTACCCGGCACCCGCGAGCGCGATACCGGCACGCGCCGACACCTCCGCGTCGACCTCGACCGTGGTGACGTTGTCCTCGCCGACGACGTGGGAGAGCAGGGCGGTCGAATAACCCGTGCCCGTGCCGATCTCAAGGACGCGCGTCCCCTCCGCCGCCCGCAGGTCCTCCAGCATCCGCACGACGAGACTCGGCAGGGTGGAGGACGACGACGGAGCCGCCGCGATCCGCCCCTCCACCTGATCGGGGAAGACACTGCCGGCCACCTGTGTCACGAGGGTGTCGTCCTCGTAGACCCGTGCCAACCCGGCGGCGCTTTCCCCGGCCACCGGGGCCACGGGCCGGTACCAGCCTCCGTCCTCGTACTCGAACCATCCTCGCGCGAGGAACGCCTCGCGGGGCACGGACAGCACGGCGGCTCTCCACTCCGGGCCGCGCAGGGCACCCGCTGCGGACAGCCTCCGCACGAGGTCGACTCGCAGCTGCTCCGACAGCGCGGTGTCAGCCATCATGGCTCGCTCCGTTCTCCAGAAGGTCGGCGACCGCGGTCGTGATCGGCAGACCGGCCGTGTCTTCGAGCCACGCCCATTGACCGTTGGGATTGCACTCCAGGAACCACCATGTGCCGTCCGCGGTCACCGCGAAGTCGAAGGCACCGAAGTTCAGCCCGAAGTGGGCGAGGAACCGGAACAGAGCACCGCGCACCACGTCCGGGCATGACACCGCCTCGTAACGGAGATTTCGGTACGCGGCCCGCCAGTCCACCACCCCCGGCGGAGCGACGATGCGGGCGCCGAGCACCTGCTTTCCGACGACGACCACCCGGGCATCGGCCACTTTGGGCACCCGCGCCTGGAACAGGTGCGCACTGTGGCCCACGTCTTCGTCGACCTCGTCCGCCGCGACCGGAGCGGCCCAGATTCCGGCAGGCTCGTCGTCGAGCCAGTAAGCCCCCGCGTGCAAGGGCTTGTAAATCGTGGCCTGTTGAGCACAGAAGTCCTTGGCCTTCACCAGTTCATTGGTGATCAGGGTGGCAGGAACGGTGAACCCGGCCTTGAGCGCCGCTGCCAGTTGCGCAGGCTTGTACTCCGCCCGCGCGATGGCCTGCGGATGACTCACATACGAGCACCCCGACAGCGCTCCCAGCACGCCGCCCAGGCCGCGCCGGTTCTCCTGCCCCGCGAACCGGCCCGCCTGCTCGCCGACGCCGGTCGGGTACGGGCTCGGCCGCCGGTGATAGAGAGCGCGCACCGCTGCCAGGTCAACCGTGCGCTGTCCGACTGTCAGCCGTCCGTTCCACCCGTCCGCGCCGAGCCGTGCGGCGAGCACCGCCGACGCCGGAAAGTCGCGTCCCGGGTCGAACCGGAGGACGGGCACTCGTCGTCGGTTCAACTCCGCGATGACCAGATCGGCGGTCGCGTCCTCGTACTCCGTGCAGACAAGCACCGCGCGTCCGCCCATGCCACCCCTCCTAATCCTGGGCGGCGTCATGGCCGGAGTCGGCGTCCATCCTGCCGTCCTTGCCGACCTGCGTGGGCGGGTAGGTGTTGACCGACGTCCCGTGTTTGCCGAGTTCGACCGGCCTCGCCTCCCCGTCGCCCCCGACCCATCGACCGGTCTGGGCGACGGGGTCGATGCCCGCGTACTGCCAGGGCGAGGGCGATCCGTTACGCAACGGGACCAGCCGTCGCAGCGCCCACGGGCTCCGCACCTTTGCCCCCGTGACTGTGGTCAGTGTTTGCATTGCTCCTCCTCGATCGTTTTCCTGTCGCGGCCGTGCGACTGGACGCGCACCATGTGATCGAGCTCCGCGAGGCACGGGCCGCACCCGTACACGTCGCCCGTCGCTCCGGGGGTCCGTACGGAGCCGACCCACAGCACTCGCACGTCTTCGCGTCGGCAATACAGCCAACAGGTGCCGACCACCCACGAGTTGCCGTCATCGACCTGCGCGACGAGCGGCCACGCGTCGCGCCACGGCCGTGCCACGGCCGGATGGAAGGTCACCCTCCGCCCTCGGACGCACCGCCGGACGTGCGACGCGTCACCGCCCCGTCCCCTCCGCGCTGCGCGCCGAGTCCCTGACGTGCAGGAAGCCTCCCGCCTTCTCGATCTCACGGGCGACCTCGTCGTACTCCTGCGCGACAGACGAGATCATCGACCGCCACGCCGTGAGCACCGCTCCCGCCTCGGCCGCCTTGATCCGGTCCAAGGCCTGCCCCAGCCCCGCGCGCCCGTGCGGCGGCAGCAACCCCACGTGCTCCTCGATCACTTCGGTGATCTCCCAGCCGAACGCGGCGGCGTACTGCGTGCACTCCCTGCGCGGGGCCGCGATATCCGCGCCTGCGGCGCCGGACAGGTAGATCACACAGCGGAACCGCTCTATGCGCGCGACCACGGCCGGTACGCCGGTCTCGCCCGGCGTGACGCCCGCCGACGCGTCGGCGAGGCCCTGCCGTCGCCTCAGCTGCCCCTCGGTACGACGAGCCGCACACGGCTCCTGCCCCTGATCACGTTCGCTGCTGACCATGCGGATATCGTGTCGGCACGATCACCCAGAGTGAAGAGACGGGGCGTCCGAGCGGCGGGGGTTGCCTCGCCCCGGCTCCTACGCTCCGTACGACTACGCGATGAGCGGCATCCCGATGAGTTCGCCGATGTTACGAACCCGCGCCGTCGACACCTTCGCGAGCCGCTTCCCGATGACGCCGGGCAGCGCCTGGTGCCTGACCCACTCGGGGGCGTCGAGCGCCACCTCGATGAGGGTGTCCGCCGCCTGGTCGTGCAGACCGACCGCGCACTGGGCCAGGGCGACGTCGAGCTTGTAGCGGTTGCGGGCCAGCTTGGGCATGGAGCGGGGGAGTTCGGCGCGCGCCGCCAGGGTCAGTGCTTTGCCGTGGTTCCCGAGCGCCACGGCGATCCCCACCGCCTCCGTACTCGCCGCGGTCGGGCCGAAGTGCGTGCCGTGCAGCGTCACGTCACGCCCGAGCCGCGCGGCGGCCGCGTGAGCCTGAGAGAGGTAGTCGTCCGCCACGGCGGAGTCTCCCTTGCGTGACGCCGCCACCGCCGCGGAGACCATCAACCGGCCATACCCAAGCAGTTGCGGGCTCGACGCCTTGCTGAACGACGGCTCGATCCGAAGGGCCGCACGCTCCGCCACCGTGATCGCCCTGGACACCTTCGCGCTGCGCAAATAGATCCACGACAACGTCGACTCGAGGAGCGCGACTTGAACCAGGTCACCGGACTCGTCCGCCAGACGTCGCGCAGAGATCAGCGCGCTCAGGGCCAGGTCACGCTGGCCGAGCAGGATCGCCGCCGAGGAGGCGAACTGGTACGTGCCGGCGAGGACCGCCCCCAGCCGTTCGCGTTCTTCGCCCGTGGCCTGCCCGTACCGGACGCTGCCTTCCAGCAGGACCTTCGCGATGAGTTCACTCAACTCCCCGTACGCGCCCTGCCAGTACGTGGCACACACTCGCTCGTGGGCCGCCGCCAGTTCGGCGAGCGAGCTCGGCTCCTCGATGCCGTCCCAGTCTCCGAGGGCGCTGTCGTGCACCGCGTCGGAAAGGCGGCGCAGGGCCGCCCGGGTGTCCTGGTTCGTCGCCCGTCTCGGGGCCTGCTGCCCCAGGATCACGGACACGTCCGACTTCAGCGCGTGCGCGAGCTTGAGAAGCGAACCGATGGACAACTCCCCCCGGTCCTGCTCCGCCTTCTGCACCAGCGCCAGTGACAGCCCCGACGCCTCGGCGAGCCCCTGCTGCGTCAGATCGGAGCCCCGCAAATGCTTGATGCGCTTACCGGTCGTCAGGTCGGCCCAGTTGCTCACGATCGCCCCAATGGGTTGCTCAAGCTGAAAGCTGCAAGCTGAAAACTGAAAGCTGCTGAACTCCGATGGTAGGCCTCAACACCCCCGCCCCCAGGGCGAACACCGCAGCCTCAGCCCACCACCTCGTACAGAACCTGCCCCCGCGGCCCCGTAGCCACCCGCCGCAGCGCCGAGTCATCGGCCCGCAGCCCCCCGTCCCCGGGATACTCCACGACCCACCGCACCCCGTACCGCCGCAGGATGTCCAGCCGTTCGCCCCGCGACGTGCCCGGCGCGAAATAGTCCCGCACCGCGGTGACCCGTCGCTCCTGGTCCGGCAGGAAGAAGTCCGGGTAGCCGGGCGCCACCGTGTAGGGCCCGTACGCCGGGATCTGGCGGGACGGGAACGTCTTCGCCATCACCACGTCGCCGTACTCGACCTCCCGGGTCAGCCAGTTGTAGCCCGGCCACGGCGGCCGGTACTTCGCCGCGGCCCACGCGGGCAACGCATCACGCGGCACCACATACCCGAGCGTCCCCGCCTGCGTCCACGCCCCGACGAGCAGCGCCGCGCCAAGGAGCCCCGCGAAGACGCGCCGCCCCCCGACACGCCCCAACTCGAAGACTTCGAGCGCCGCCGCCAGCTGGGCCGGGATCAGGACCGCCGGCAGCACCCTGCCCCACGAGTAGTGGCCGGACAGGCCGCCCGCCGCGAACACCGCGGCGCCGAGGAGGAAGAAGAGGACGAGCGGGTCCCGGTGAAACCGGCGCCAGCGCAGGAGCAACGCCCCCACCCCCACCAGCGCCAGGCCGAAGTGCGGAAGCAGGTCGCGGTAGAGCGAGCGGTGGATCTGTTCCAGGCCGCCGACCCCGAACAGGTCGAAGAAGGAGTAGTACGGCCAGAGCCCCAGCAGCACCACCCCCAGCGCCACGCCACCCGCCAGCCGCATCAGCACCGCCCGCGACGGCCAAGGCCGCGACCCGAGCACCATCGCGAGGCCGCCGACCGACGCCACGACCCCCGTGAACTGGTGGCACAGGAGGATCGCCGCCCAGAGCAGGCCGAGGCCCAAGAAGACCGGCCAGGCATCCACCGCCCCCCTCAACGCCTTCCGCAGCAGCGCCCAGAAGTGGAAGGAGAGGCCCAGCGCGAACGTACTGGGGTAGGAGACCGTCAGGGCCAGGGAGTTGAGGCCCGGGAATCCGCTCCAGTTGAACAGCGCCGGACCCCAGAGCAGGACCAGGCAGAGCAGAGCCAGAGGCGGCGCCGCCCGCCGCGTGCTGAACGTACGTACAAAACGAAACACCCCCGTCACCAGCAAGCTCAGCCCCGCCACCGCCGCCACCCGCAGCACCACGAACGTGCCGAGCCCGGTCACCTTCGCCAGGCAGCCGAGCAGCAGCATCCACGGGGAGTAGTACGGGCTCGGCGTGTCCGCGTCGACCAGCGGGTTGCCCGGGTCGGCCAGGTGGTGGCGCAGGCGTTCGATCGTCGCCGCGTGGATGCCGAGGTCGCCCGCCCAGGGCAGGCGGACGATCACGACGAGGAGCAGGACGAGGACGAGGACGGCCGCCGCCCAGGCGGCCCGTCCTATGGACCCTTTAGTGGCGACGCGCATCGTGCTGGAAGACCCACGTCCGGTAGACCAGGAAGCGGAACGCCGAGGCGAGGACGATCGACAGCGCCTTGGCGACGTTCGAGCCGAGCGGCCCGCTCATGTCCGCGCCGTGGTACGCCGCGTAGAACAGCAGGCTCTCCATCGCCACGCCGATCCCGCTGAAGGCGAAGAAGAGGGCGATCTGACGCTTCGTACGGGACGCGCGGTCGCGGTACGCGAAGAAGCGGAAGCCCAAGTAGTTCGTGCCCATGGCTACGCAGCTGGCCAGCACCGTCGCCGTCATCGGACCGGACGACACACCATGCAGCAGGAGGTTGAACACCACCAGGTTCACTGCCACGCCACTGCCGCCGACGACCCCGAACTTCACGAGCTCCAGGAACAGCCTGCGCAGGCGGGCGACGGTGAGCCGGGGGGCAGGAGCGGAAACGGAGGCAGCCCCGGAAGCGGATTCGGGGGACCTGGGCGCCGGCGGCGCGGTCTGCGGCGCCTCGTGCACTGTCGGCGGGCTCGGGCTGGGCGGACTCGGCAGGGTCGACGGACTCATCCCCGCACCCCCGCCCCGCGCCCACGCGCACTCGCGTCCAGCCGCAGCTTCCACGGCATGACCACCGACTCCAGCTGCACCATCAGGCTCATCTTCGACTCGCCGACCGTGCGGTCCTCGAAGTGGATCGGTACCTCCATGACGTCGAATCCGCGCCGCAGCGCCCGGTACTTCATCTCGACCTGGAAGCTGTACCCCGCGCTGTCCACGGACGCGAGGTCGATCGCGCGCAGCGCGTCGGCGCGCCATAGGTTGAAGCCGCCGGTGATGTCGCGGACGCGGGTGCCGAGGATCGTGCCCGCGTAGGCGTTGGCCCAGCGGGAGAGCAGTTTGCGGTGGGCGCCCCACGCGTCGGAGAGCGTGCCGCCCTGAACGTACCGGCTGCCGATGACGACACCCGCGTCCGTGGCGAGCGCGACACCGAGCAGTTCGGCGGCCTTCGCCACGGGGTGGCTGCCGTCCGCGTCCATCTGCAGGACGTAGTGCGCGCCCTCGGCGACGGCCCGCGCCATGCCGGCGGCGTAGGCGCGGCCGAGGCCGTCCTTCTCGGTGCGGTGCAGGACGCTCATGCGGGCGCTGCCGTACCGCTCGGCGAAGCGTTCGGCGATCTGCCCGGTGCCGTCGGGGCTGGAGTCGTCGACGACGAGGAGGCGCAGGCCGGGCAGGGGCAGCGCCATGAGGGCCTCGGCCATGCCGGGCAGGTTCCCCGCCTCGTTGTACGTGGGCATGACGACGGTCAACGGCGTCGCGGCCCACGCCTCGGGCAGCCGGTCGGCGAGGCTCTCGGAGAGGTCACTCTCGGGATTCTCGAGATTCTCGGGAAGGTTCACAGTCACTGCTCACAGCCCTTCAGCGGTACGGGAACCGGTCGGCACGGCGGCGGTACGGGACCCGGGCGGAACAGCACCGACAAGAGACCCCACCCCCACGTCGGGCGAGAACCGCACCGCCGCATCCGGCAGTACCGCCCCGCACCACACCCGCGCCCCGGTCCGCAGTTCGTTGTCGGCCCCCACCTGCGCCCCGTCCCCCACGACCGCACCGTGCAGAACGGTGCGGCGGCCGACGCGGGCGCCCGCGCCGACCAGGCTCAGCCGGACGTCGGCCCCGGCGCCGACCTCCGCGCCGTCGAGCACGACCGAGCCGTGCACGACCGCCCCCGCCCCGATCCGGGCACCCGCTCCCACGACGGTCCCCTCGGCGAGGACCGCGTCCGCGGCGACCTCCGCGCCGGGCAGGACCAGGGACTCGCCCTGCTCGCCCGGCAGCGCGGACGACTCGATGACCCCGCGTACGAGATCGGCCGACGCCTGGACGAGGGCTTCGGGGCGCCCGAGGTCCAGCCAGTACGCGTTCTCGACCTTTCCGTGCAGATACGCGCCCCGCGCGAGCAGCGCCGGGAACGTCTCCCGCTCCACCGAGACCGCACGCCCCCGCGGAATCTCGTCGATCACGGACCTGCGGAAGACGTACGCCCCCGCGTTGATCTGGTCCGTGACGATCTCCTCGGGCGTCGTCGGCTTCTCCGTGAACGCGAGTACACGACCGTCGTCGTCCGTCGGCACGAGCCCGAACGCGCGGGGGTCGTCGACGCGGGCGAGATGGAGCGTGACGTCGGCGTCACGGCGCACGTGCGTGTCGACGAGGTCGCGGATGTCGAGCCCGCTGAGGATGTCCCCGTTGAACACCAGGACAGGTTCAACGTCCCCGCACCGCAGCCGCGCCGCCGCGTTGCGGATGGCTCCCCCCGTACCCAGCGGCTCGTCCTCGACGACGTACTCCAGCTCCAGGCCGTACGCCGATCCGTCGCCGAAGTGCGGTTCGAAGACCTCGGCGAGATAGCAGGTGGCCATCACGACGTGGTCGACGCCGGCGGCGGCGAGACGGGCGAGCTGGTGCGCGAGGAAGGGGACACCGGCCGCGGGGACCATCGGCTTCGGCGTGTGGACGGTCACCGGCCGCAGCCGGGTGCCTCGCCCGCCGACCAGCAGAATGGCTTCGGTCATCGCCTCGTCGGACCTTCCCTGTACATCGGATCTCGTACCGCCATCAGACAATCTCACCCACCTTAGACCAAATGTCTGAATTGACGGGATATGGCGAGTCATGGGGAATGTCATCACCCGTTCCGCGCCACGGAAGCAACCATTCCGCCCGCCCGGCACTCCGGGGCACACACGGGGGCGCCCCGAGCCGACAAGGCCCGGGGCGCCCCCGTGTCACCTACCAGAGATCAGGAGTGCGTGCGCAGCAACGTCCGCATCGTCCGCATCGCCACCGACAGGTTCGCCAGGTCGAACGCGTCCGAGCTCTGGATCTCCTCCAGCGTCGACCGCGCCCGGCTCAGGATCGGCGCGTTCTTCTCCTCCCACGCCTTGAACCGCTGCTCCGGTGTGGACTGGCCGTTGCCCGCCGCGAGGACGTCCGCGGTCAGCGCCGCGTGCGCCGCGTACAGGTCCTCGCGGATGGAGGCGCGCGCCATGGACTGCCAGCGGTCGGCCCGCGGCAGCTCGATGATGCGGTCCATGAGCTGCGTGATGCGGAGCCGGTCCGCGAGGTCGTAGTAGACCTCGGCGACCGCCATCGGCTCCTTGCCGGTCCGGTCGGCGACCGCGACGATGTCGAGCGCCGGGAAGGCGGAGGAGAACCCGGCGACGCGGCGCGCCAGCTCCTCCGGCACGCCCGCCTCGGTCAGCTCGTCGCGGATGCCCTCGTACCACTCCAGGTCGGAGCCGCGCAGCAGCTGCGGCAGCTCCTCCCAGACCTCCGTGACGCCCTTGCTGAAGAAGCCGATGGTCTCGGCGAGTTGGAGCGGCTGCGGCCGGTTGTTGAGCAGCCAGCGTGAGCCGCGCTCGACGAGGCGGCGCGAGTGCAGCCGGATCCGGGTCTGGACGTCCGCGGCGACGACATTGTCGAGCGCCTCGACCGCGTCCCACACCTCGCCGAGGCCGAAGATCTCACGGGCGGCCAGCTGCGCCCGCACGATCTCCTCCAGCGAGGCGCCCGTCTCCTCCCGCAGGCGGTGCAGGAAGGTCGAACCGCCGCTGTTGACGGTGTCGTTGACGAGGACCGTGGTGACGATCTCGCGGCGCAGCGCGTGACCGTCGACCTGCTCGGGGAACCGCTCGTGCAGCGCCTTCGGGAAGTAGGCGTGCAGCAGGCGCTGCAGGTACGGGTCGTCGGGCAGCGTCGTCTGGATCAGCTCGTCGGCGGCCGTGATCTTCGTGTAGGCGAGGAGCACGGCAAGCTCGGGCTGGGAGAGGCCGCGGCCGGAGTTGAGCAGCTCGCGGATCTGCCGGTCGTTGGGCAGGAACTCCAGGCCCCGGTCGAGGTGGCCCTGCTTGCCGAGCCAGCGCATGAAGCGCTGGTGGGCGTGGAGCAGGGACGGCGACTGGAAGACTGCGTTGGCCAGGGCGGTGTTCTGCGCGTAGTTGTTGCGCAGGACCAGGTGCCCGACCTCGTCGGTCATCTCGGCGAGGAGCTTGTTGCGCTGCTTGACGGTCATGTCGCCGTTGGCGACGACCGCGTTGAGCAGGATCTTGATGTTCACCTCGTGGTCGGAGGTGTCCACGCCCGCGCTGTTGTCGATGGCGTCGGTGTTGATGCGGCCGCCGGAGCGCGCGAACTCGATGCGGCCCAGCTGGGTCAGACCGAGGTTGCCGCCCTCGCCGACGACCTTGACGCGCAGGTCCTGGCCGTCCACGCGGATCGCGTCGTTGGCCTTGTCGCCGACGTCCGCGTTCGACTCCGCGGACGACTTCACGTACGTACCGATGCCGCCGTTCCACAGCAGGTCGACCGGCGCCTGGAGGATGGCCCTCATCAGGTCGGCCGGGGTCATCTTGGCGACCTTGCCCTCGATGCCGAGGGCCTCGCGGATCTGGGCGTTGAGCTGGATCGCCTTGGCGCTGCGCGGGAAGATCCCGCCGCCCGCGGAGAGCAGCTCCTTGTCGTAGTCGGCCCAGGAGGAGCGGGGCAGCTCGAAGAGGCGGCGGCGCTCGGCGTACGAGGTCGCGGCGTCCGGCTTCGGGTCGATGAAGATGTGCCGGTGGTCGAAGGCCGCGACGAGGCGGATGTGCTCGGAGAGCAGCATTCCGTTGCCGAACACGTCGCCGGACATGTCGCCGACGCCGACGACGGTGAAGTCCTCGGACTGGGTGTCGCAGCCGAGCTCGCGGAAGTGCCGCTTCACGGACTCCCAGGCGCCGCGGGCGGTGATGCCCATGCCCTTGTGGTCGTACCCGGCGCTGCCGCCGGAGGCGAAGGCGTCGCCCAGCCAGAAGTTGTACGACTCGGCGACCTGGTTGGCGATGTCGGAGAACGTCGCCGTGCCCTTGTCGGCCGCGACGACGAGGTAGGTGTCGTCCTCGTCGTGCCGGACGACGTCCGCCGGGGGCACGACCTCGCCGGCCACCAGGTTGTCGGTGATGTCGAGCAGCGCGGAGATGAACGTCTTGTAGCAGGCGACGCCCTCCGCCAGCCACGCGTCGCGGTCCACGGACGGGTCGGGCAGCTGCTTGGCGACGAAGCCGCCCTTGGCGCCGACGGGCACGATGACGGTGTTCTTCACCATCTGCGCCTTCACGAGACCCAGGATCTCGGTCCGGAAGTCTTCCTTCCGGTCGGACCAGCGCAGACCGCCGCGCGCGACCTTGCCGAAGCGCAGGTGGACGCCCTCGACGCGGGGCGAGTACACCCAGATCTCGTACGCGGGACGGGGCGCGGGCAGGTCCGGGATGGCCTGCGGGTCGAACTTCATGGAGACGTAACTGTGCGGCTTGCCGCCCGCCGACTCCTGGAAGAAGTTGGTCCGCAGCGTCGCCTTGATGACGGTGAGGAAGGACCGCAGGATCCGGTCCTCGTCCAGGGACGCGACCTGGTCAAGGGCGCCGTCCAGCTCCTCCAGGAGCCCGTCGGTCAGCTCGGTCCCGGCGCGCTGGCGGTCCGGCGACATGCGCGCCTCGAAGAGCGAGACGAGCAGCCGGGTGGTGTGGACGTTGTTGCGGAGGGTGTCCTCCATGTAGTCCTGGCTGAACGTGGAACCGGCCTGGCGCAGGTACTTCGCGTAGGCGCGCAGCACCATCGCCTGACGCCAGCTGAGTCCGGCGCGCAGCACCAGCGAGTTGAACCCGTCGACCTCGGCCTCACCGGTCCAGGCGGCGGCGAAGGCCTCCTGGAAGCGCTCGCGGCCGTCGTCGCCGAGGTAGTCGCCGTTGCCGTTCTGCGACTTGGGCAGCCGGAGCCCGAAGTCGTAGATCCACGCGTTCGTACGGTCCGTGCAGCGCAGTTCGTACGGACGCTCGTCCGTGACCTCGACACCGAGTCGCTGCAGCACCGGCAGAACGGCGGAGAGGGAGACCTGGCCGCCCGCGCGGTAGATCTTGAAACGCCGCTCGCCGGGGGCGGCGCCCACCGGCTCGTACAGGGAGAGCGCGAAGTCCTTGTCGCCCTGGGAGAGCTGCTCCAGGTGCTGGAGGTCGGCGACGGCGGCGCGCGGCGTGTGGTCGGCCTTGTACCCCTCGGGGAAGGCACCCCCGTACTGGCGCAGGAGTTCGGCGGCGCGCTCCTCGCCGCACTCGGCGGTCAGCGCCTCCGCGAAGCCGTCGGCCCAGGAACGGGCGGCGTCGACGAGCCGCCCCTCGATGCGCTCGACATCGGCGTCGGAGAGATCAGGAACCTCCCCGCCCTTCGGCACCCGGACCACGAAGTGGATACGCGACAGGATCGACTCGGTGTTCCAGGCGGTGAAGTCGACGCTGGCGCCGTTCAGCTCCTCCTTGAGGATGTCGATGATCCGCAGGCGGACACCGGTGGTGTAGCGGTCGCGCGGCAGGTAGACCAGCGCCGAGTAGTAGCGCCCGTACTCGTCCTTGCGCAGGTACAGCCGCAGCCGCCGCCGCTCCTGCAGGTACAGGACGCTCGTCACGATGGAGCGCAGCTCGTCGGCGGGCGTCTGGAAGAGCTCGTCGCGCGGGTAGGTCTCCAGGATCTGGAGCAGGTCGCGCCCGTCGTGGCTGTTGGCCGAGAACCCGGCGCCCCTGAGCACCTCGGCGACCTTGCGGCGGATGACGGGGACGCGCCGCACGGACTCGGTGTACGCGGCGGACGAGAAGAGCCCGAGGAAGCGCCGCTCCCCCACGACGTTCCCGTCGGCGTCGAACTTCTTCACGCCGACGTAGTCGAGGTAGGACGGCCGGTGGACGGTGGCCCGGCTGTTGGCCTTGGTCAGCACGAGCAGCCGGTGCTCGCGGGCCTTCGCGCGCGCGTCGGCGGGCAGCCGGTTGAAGGACGGGCTCACCGGGTGGTGGTCGTCGCTGTCGTGCTGCGGGTCGGCGCGCAGGATGCCGAGGCCGGTGCCGGGGACGGCGGCGAGGGAGTCGTCCTCCGTGAGGTTGTACTCACGGAAGCCGAGGAACGTGAAGTGGTTGTCGGCGAGCCAGCGCAGCAGCTCGCGGGCCTCCTCGACCTCCTGGTCGGGCAGGTCGCCCGCGGTGGGCTCGGCGGGCAGGTCGTCGGCGATGCGCAGCGCGGCGTCGCGCATCTTCTCCCAGTCCTCGACGGTCTCCCGTACGTCACTGAGGATCCGCAGCAGATCGGCGGTGATCTGCTTCAGGTCGGCGCGGTCGGTCTCGCGGTCCATCTCGACGTGGATCCACGACTCGACGAGCGCGTCGTGCGGCAGCTCGGCACCGCCCTCGCGGTGCAGCACCTCGAGCAGCTTTCCGGTCACGTCACGCCGCACCACCACCTGCGGGTGAATGACGACATGGATCCCGCGGCCCTGCCGGGACAGCTCATTGGTGACGGAGTCGACGAGGAAGGGCATGTCGTCGGTGACCACCTCGACGACGGAGTGGCTGCAGGTCCAGCCGTTCTCCTCGACCGTCGGGGTGTGGACCCGCACGTTCGCCGTCCCCTGCGGGCGGTTCTCGGCGAGCCGGTAGTGGGAGAAGGCGGCTCCGAAGACGTCGACCGGGTCGCGGTCGGCCAGGTCCTCGGGGGCGGTGTGCAGGTAGTAGCGCTGGAGGAACGCGAGAGCCGTGTCCTGGTCCGGCGTGGCCCCGCTCGTCGTCCCGGTCGGTGCACCGCTCGGTAGGCGCCCCCCGACCGGGCTGTTCTCAGCTACCCGGGCGGCCCGCGCGAGCAGCTCGGCCTTGGCTTCGTCCAGCTTGGTCTGCATTGTCCTCTGACTCCTGTCGCGCGCCGTTGCGTGACGTAGAAGGAAGTGATGTGCCGTAACGCCGCGGCACGGGGTCTCCGGCCGGGTTCGACGTTATGCCGCGGTGAGGCAAGAGCGGACAGCTTTCCGCCATTTTCAGCGGTTCCACTGACAGATGGCCTGTCCGGCCTGCTCGGCCTGTCCGGCCGCACCGCGAAGAAGCGCCAGCGAGCGCCCGGGCACGGTTGTCCACCGTTCTCCCCGGGCGCAGGGCGGGGGCACCTATGCCCCCGCGGGATATCGCGCTGATCACGGGTCAAGGCTATCGCCCCGGACCGGGGAACCGTCATGAGCCGTATGTGTACAAAAGCGGGACCGGAACTTTGACACTCTGCACAGTGCGCCGGCCACCCTCCCGCCCTCTTGGCAAGGAGGGACCGTGCGGGCACGTTGGCCCTGAGGGCCCGCGCAGGCGGCCCCCGCCCTCCGAGGGGAGCGCACCGCAATGACCGCCAAGATCCTGATAGTGACCGGCGACGCCGCCGAGTCCCTGGAAGTCCTCTACCCCTACCAACGGCTCCGCGAAGAGGGCTACGACGTCCACATCGCGGCCCCGACCCGCAAGAGCCTCCGCTTCGTGGTCCACGACTTCGAGCCGGGCTTCGACACGTACACGGAGAAGCCGGGGTACACCTGGCCTGCGGACCTCGCCTTCGCCGAGGTCGATCCCGGCCAGTACGCCGCCTTGGTGATCCCCGGCGGCCGGGCCCCCGAATACCTCCGCAACGACCCGGAGCTCCGCAAGATCCTCAAATCCTTCTTCGACGCGGACAAGCCGGTGGCCCAGATCTGCCACGGCCCGCTCCTCACGGCCGCGATCGGCGCCCTGACCGGCCGCAGGGTCACGGCGTATCCGGCCCTGGAGATCGACATGCAGACCGCCGGTGCAACGTTCCAGGACGCTGAGGCGGTGGTGGACGGCACGCTGGTCTCGGCCCGCGCGTGGCCGGACCACTCGGGCTGGATGAGGGAGTTCCTCACGGTGCTGAGGGCGAAGGCGCCGGTGACATGACGTGACCGGAGGGGACCGCGGCCCCACCGCCGCCCACATCCAGACGACGGCACTCCACTAGGTATACGGAGCGGGGCGCCGACGGCCGCCGCGGCAGACATCGGTATGCGGATCCTCGCGCATACCGATGCGGGGCGACGCCCGTACCGGGCAGGCTCTTGTCCCGCGCCGCCACTCGGGCCACCCGGCCCGACACCCGGCCACGCGGGCCCCTGCCCTTGTCGGCGAGGGCAGGCCCCGCACCCCGGCCCCGGACCCCGGCCGGGCGAGGGCGCGGTCGCTACGCCCCCGCACCCCGGCCGGGCGAGGGCGCGGTCGCTACGCCCCCGCACCCCGGCCGGACACGGCCGCGGTCGCCACGTCCCCACGCCCACCCACCCGCCCCCGCCCCTACCCCCACAGGACGTCGCGGGGCAAACGGGTGGGCGGGCGGGAGAAAATCCGCCGCGAAGCGGCGGCAAGGCCCCCGCCCCACAACCCGAGGGCAAAACAACCCCCCACCCCCGCAAAAACCACACCACTCAAGGCGCCCCGCCAGCAACCGCCCCGCCAGCAACCGCCTGGGCAACCTCAGTCCGAGACCCCACCCCCAACTTCGCCAGGATGTGCTCGACGTGCGCGTCCGCGGTCCGCTTCGAGATGACGAGCCGCTCGGCGATCTCCCGGTTCGACAGCCCCTGCGCGACCAGCGCGGCGACTTCCCGCTCCCGCCGGGTCAGCACGGCGCGCCCCGCGCCCGCCCCCGGAGCAGCCGGCCCCGGCGCCCCCGCCCCAGGCACCTCCGCATCCTCCCGAACCGCCTCCAAGACCTCCCGCCCCGACAACCGCGCCCCCACCGCATGCCACCGCTCGAACTGCTCCGCGCCCAACGCCTCCCGCACGGACTCCCGGGCGGCCTCCTGCTGCTCGAGAAGAGACGGCAGCATCCCGATCGGATCCCCACCCAGCCGCCGCGCGTTCTCCGCGTACCCGAACAACCACGCCGCCCGCACCCCCCGCCCCTCGTACGCCGCCGCCCACGCGAGCCCGTGACAGCACATCGCGGCCACCAGGACCTCGTCGACCTCCCCGGCCGCCTCCATCCCGCGCCGCAGCGAGGCGACCCCCGCCTCCCGCTCCCCCGCGAGCCACCGCACGAGCCCCTGCGCCATCAGCGTGGACCCGTACACCTGCCGCTCGCCCGTACCTTCCAGTAATCGCAACCCCTCCCCACACAGCTCGAGAGCCCCACCCGTATCCCCGAGAACCGCCCGCAGCAACGCGGCCTCATAGCTCATCACCACCAGCCCGAGCCGGTTCCCGCACTCGTCCATCCGCCGCCGCACGTCGGCGAGCCGCTCCAGCCCGCCCCCGTCCCCGCACAGCGCCGCGAGCCCATGGACGTACCCCTCGGCCAGCTGCGCGACCATCTCGTCGCCCGCCCGCTCCGCCGACTCCCGCGCCAGCGCCATCCGCTCCACCGCCGTCGCGAGATCCGCGGTCCAGACCCCGAACGCACCGGTCGCCAGCAGCCCCCACGCCCGCGCCGAACAGTCCTCGGGAACCCGCTCCAGCCCCTTCTCGATCCAGTACCCGCCCTCCGAGAGCGTCCCGGAGGCCCGCCAGTACGGCCAGAGCCGCGCCGCGAGCCTCAGCCCCTCGCGCGCCCGCCCATCCGTCTCGTACGCGTACTCAAGAGCGGTCCGCAGCCCCGGCACCTCCGCACGGACAGCCCGATGCAGCTCGGGCTGCCCGGCCCCCAACAACCCGTCCTCGAAGCGCCGGCCCACATCCCGGTAGTACGCGAAGTGCCGCGCACGAAGCGCGGCACCCCCGTCGGCCTCCACGGCGTCGAGCCGTTCCGCCCCGTACTCGCGGAGCGTGTCGAGAAGCCGGTACCGGCTCCCGGACTCTCCGAGCCGCTGCACCACGGACTTGTCGACGAGCCCGATGAGCACCCCGAGAACCTCACTCACGGGCAAGGCTCCGCCCCCGCAGACCTGCTCGGCGGCCCCCAACTCGAAGGACCCCGCGAAAACGGACAGCCGCGCCCACAGCACCTGCTCCTCCGACGTGCACAGGTCGTGCGACCAGTCGATGGCGGTACGCAGGGTCTGGTGCCGCGACAGAGCGGTGCGCCGCCCCCCGCCCAGCACCTGGAACCGGTCGTCCAGCCGCGCCACCAGCTCCTCCACGGAGACGGCCCGCAACCGCACGGCCGCGAGCTCCAGGGCGAGCGGAATGCGGTCGAGCCGGTGCACCAGCGCGTCCAGCCGCTCCCGGTTCCCCTCGCTCACCCGGAACCCGGGGACCACGGAGGCGGCCCGCTGCGCGAACAGCTCCACCGCGTCGTCCGGCGCGAGCGGCGAGACGGGACAGCAGTGCTCACCGGGCACGTCGAGCGGCTGCCGGCTGGTGGCGAGCACACACACGTCGGCGGCTTCGCGCAGCAGGATGTCGGAGAGCATCGCGCACGCGTCGACGAGGTGCTCGCAGGTGTCGAGCACGATGAGCAGCCGCCGCCCCTGCAAGTGCGCGACCACGGCGTCGAGGGGCGCCATCCCGGACTGCTCGGGCAGTTCGAGAACCGCCGCGAGAGTCGACGGAATGAGCTCCGGATCCCGCAACGCGGACAACTCCGCGAGCCACACCCCATCGGGAAACCGCTGCCCGAGCCCCGCGGCGGCCCGCAAGGCGGTACGGCTCTTGCCGACCCCGCCCGGCCCCACCAACGTCACCAGCCGCGCGTACCCGAACGCCGCCCGCACCTGCGCCAGTTCGTCCATCCGCCCGACGAACGAGGTGAGTTCGGCGGGGAGTTGTCCGCCCCGCCGCTGCCCGAAGCCGAAACCCATCGCGAAACCGCCCCCGTCACGTCGTCCCGCCAGGCCGAGGATCCCACCTCAGCGTACGCAGATCGGCGCGGAGCGTGAGCGAAAAACCCCGCAACCACCCTCAGGCAACAAGCCGTTCGGCCACGTCGACGGCTTCCGCGAGACTGTCGACGACAGGCACCCCGGCGAGCTCCAGACTGGCCCGACTGTGCGACCCCCCGGTGTACAGCACGGCCTTCGCCCCCACATGCCCAGCGGCAACGGCATCATCGACCGCGTCCCCGACCACGACGACCCGCCCGACATCCACAGCCGCGCCCAGAGCACTCATATGCCGCACCATCCGCTCGGCCTTACCGGCGTGCGACTCATCGGTCCGCCCATCGATGCGCACGAAGTACTCATGGATCCCGTGCCGACGCACGATCGGAACCAGCCGCTCGTGCGGGGCGAGCGACAACAACGACTGCGTACGCCCGGCACTCTGCCGCCCGGCCAACAACTCGGCGGCCCCCTCGGCCAACCCGCACACGTCGGCCCGCGCCCAGTAGTGCTTGTGGAAGACGGCGTCCATGACCCGCCACTCGGCATCGGTGGGCAGCCGCCCCATCAGCCGCTCGTAGAACCGGGGAATCGGCACGCAGTACAGATCGCGGTACCGCTCCAACGTGATCGCTTCGAGCCCGAGCTCAGCGAATGAGGCATTGGTCGCCTCGATCACCGCATGAATGTCATGCAGCAAGGTCCCATTCCAGTCCCACACGATGTGCGCCCCGCGCAGCAGCTTCCCCATCCCAAGAACCTACCCACCCCGCCGGGACCCCTCGCAACCGAGATAACCCGCTCCGCCGCCGCCACCGGCCCGCACCCGCGCACGAGACGGAAGGGGCCGCGGGGGTATGTGCGCACGGAGCATCGAGCACACCCTCACGGTCGGAAATGTCGAGGAGCGCCGCAGGGATGGCGAGTACGCACATACCCCCGCGGCCCCGCACCCACAACCGAGCCCAAGGCGCCCCGCCGGGAACCCGCCGGAACCCGTCAGAACCCGCCGGAACCCACCGGGGTCACCCGTCGATCAGCCCAGGAATCTCCTGCGTGGCAAACCAGAGCAGCTCATGATCCTCCACCCCGTCCACCACGAACCGCGCATCATCGTCCCCCTGATCCGCCGCCCCCAACGCGGAAGCCGCCGCAGCCACGTCCCCCTCCGCGTCCCCGGAGTCCACATGCACGGCCGCCGCCTTGGCCAACGGCAGCGCCTCAGCGATCCGCACCTCCCCGAGCGCCCCGCGGTCGAGCCCCCGGTCGGGGTCGGCCACAGCCGCCCCGTCCGGCACGTCCGCCGCGACGACGACCCGCCGCCGCGCCGCCCCCGGATCCCCCGCGATCAGCCGCAACGACGCAGCGGCGGCCCGGTTCAACGCCGCGTACTCGAGCTCCTCGATGTCGTCCGACACGTACCACTCCCGCAACGCGGGGGTCACGGCGTAGGCGACCAGCGGCCCGGGCCCCAGCTCCCCCGCCTCGTGCGCCTCGGCGAGCCGGGGCAGGGTCAGAGGAACGTAGACGCGCATGGCTGGCCGCTTTCGTCGGTGTCTCGGAAGACCTCCAGGATACGTGCGGGAGTCCCCCATCGAGCTCCCCACCCACACCGCTCAGCCGTCAACAAGCACCCCACACCCTCACCCGGCACACCCCCACGCTCCCAAGCCCGACGACCCCCCGCACCCCCCGGATAGGTGAACCCCCACCGCACCCCCAGGCACCACCCGCGCCCCTTGCCTCCACACGCCCGGCCCCCATAAAAGATCCCCACCAGAAAGTTACCGACCGGTACTGCCCGGCCGCCCCACCACGCAGAGCGATGAGGCACCCATGCGCAAGGTGATGACAAGGCCCCGCCCCCGCCCGACGACGACCCGCCCACCCGGAGGCCGCCCACCGACCCGAAAGGACTCCCGCACAACGCCCCGCACGGGCCCCACCCCGACGGCCGTCGCCACCACATCCCGCCCGATCCCGGCCCAGCCGCCCCCACACCCCACGGAGATCTTCGCGGAGCGCCTCGTCCTGGTCCTCAGCGGCCAGCGCCCGATGCACTGGGTGGCCCGCCACATCGCCAACACGGCGTTCGACGAGCTGGCGCGCCTGGCGGAGCTGAGGCCGCTCCGCACGGACGGCCACCGCCCCACGATCCACCGCATCGGCCACTACCAGCCGCACCCCGAGACGTACGAGGTGTTCGCCCGCGTCGCGACGGGCCCGAGACTGCGCGCGCTGGCGTTCCGCCTGACGCTGGGAGCGGACCGAAAATGGCGCTGCACAGCGGTAGAAACAGGGAGGTAGGAACAGGCGCCCCCACACGCGGCCGGACCAGACCGCACCAGGCCGCACCAGGCCGCGCAACGAAAGAGGGGCCGGACAAAAGCCCAGCCCCTCCACTCACATCACAACGCCGGCGTCGGCGTCGGCAACAGCACCGTCACTTCTTACGGCGCCGCCCACCCTTCTGAGCCTTGCGCCGCTCCGCCCGAGTCATCCCGTCCGCCTCGGACCGAACCCCGGAGCCGTCCGTGACGAAGTCACCCTCGTCGACGCCACCCTCGGCGTTCGGCGCCTGGAAGTGCAGCCGGTCGGGCCGCTGCGGAGCCTCGAGCCCCTTGGCGTGGATCTCCGGTCGAGACCCGCCCGACCCAGAACCCGCTCCCGCGGGCACCGCGTCCTGAACCCCGTCCTTCGTCAGCGAAGGAGCCGCATCGTCGACGGGAACTTCCTCGACCTGCTGCTCGACCTGGACCTCCAGGTTGAACAGGTAGCCGACGGACTCCTCCTTGATGCCTTCCATCATGGCGTTGAACATGTCGAAGCCCTCGCGCTGGTACTCGACCAGCGGGTCCTTCTGCGCCATGGCACGGAGGCCGATGCCCTCCTGGAGGTAGTCCATCTCGTACAGGTGCTCACGCCACTTGCGGTCCAGAACGGACAGCACGACGCGCCGCTCCAGCTCACGCATGATGTCGGAGCCGAGCTGCGCCTCACGCGCCTGGTACTGCTCGTGGATGTCTTCCTTGATGGACTCGGAGATGAACTCGGCGGTGAGACCCGCGCGGTCGCCCGCGTCCTCCTCCAGTTCCTCCACGGTGACCTTGACGGGGTAGAGCTGCTTGAACGCGCCCCACAGCCGGTCGAGGTCCCACTCCTCGGCGAAGCCCTCCGCGGTCTCCGCGGAGATGTACGCGTCGATGGTGTCGTCCATGAAGTGCGTGATCTGCTCCTGCAGATCCTCGCCCTCGAGGACGCGCCGCCGCTCGCCGTAGATGACCTCGCGCTGCCGGTTGAGGACCTCGTCGTACTTGAGGACGTTCTTACGCGTCTCGAAGTTCTGCTGCTCGACCTGCGACTGCGCGGAGGCGATCGCGCGCGTCACCATCTTGTTCTCGATCGGCACGTCGTCCGGCACGTTGGCCATGGACATCACGCGCTCGACCATCTGCGCCTTGAACAGACGCATCAGGTCATCACCGAGCGACAGGTAGAACCGCGACTCGCCGGGGTCGCCCTGACGGCCGGAACGACCGCGCAGCTGGTTGTCGATACGACGCGACTCGTGCCGCTCCGTGCCGAGCACGTACAGCCCGCCGAGCTCCTTGACCTCTTCGAACTCGGCCTTGACGGACCGCTCGGCCTTCTCCAGGGCGGCGGGCAGCGCCGCGGCCCACTCCTCGGCGTGCTCGACGGGGTCGAGGCCGCGCTGGCGCAGCTCCGCCTCGGCGAGGTCGTCGGGGTTGCCGCCGAGCTTGATGTCGGTGCCTCGTCCCGCCATGTTCGTGGCGACGGTGACGGCGCCCTTGCGGCCGGCCTGGGCGACGATGGTCGCCTCACGGTCGTGCTGCTTGGCGTTCAGCACTTCGTGCTGGATGCCGCGCTTCGACAGCTGCTGGGAGAGGTACTCCGACTTCTCCACGGAGGTGGTGCCGACCAGGATCGGCTGCCCCTTCTCGTGCTTCTCCGCGATGTCGTCGACAACGGCGGCGAACTTCGCGACCTCGGTGCGGTAGATCAGGTCGGACTGGTCGGCGCGGACCATGGGCCGGTTCGTCGGGATCGGCACGACACCCAGCTTGTAGATCTGGTGGAACTCGGCGGCCTCGGTCATGGCCGTACCGGTCATGCCGGAGAGGCCACTGTCGTAACCGTCACGCTTGTAGAGACGGAAGAAGTTCTGGAGGGTGATGGTCGCAAGGGTCTGGTTCTCGTCCTTGATGTCCACCCCTTCCTTCGCCTCGATCGCCTGGTGCATGCCCTCGTTGTAGCGGCGGCCGGCGAGGATACGGCCGGTGTGCTCGTCGACGATCATGACTTCGCCGTCGATGACGACGTAGTCCTTGTCCTTCTTGAAGAGTTCCTTCGCCTTGATGGCGTTGTTCAGGTAACCCACCAGAGGCGTGTTCACCGACTCGTACAGGTTGTCGATGCCGAGCCAGTCCTCGACCTTGCCGACACCGGACTCGTGGATGGCGACGGTGCGCTTCTTCTCGTCGACCTCGTAGTCGCCGGTCTCCTCGATGCCCTTGAGCTGGTTGCCGGGCTCACCCTTGGTGAGGCGGGTGACCAGCTTGGCGAAGTCGCCGTACCACTTGGTGGCCTGGTCGGCGGGGCCGGAGATGATCAGCGGCGTACGGGCCTCGTCGACGAGGATCGAGTCGACCTCGTCGACGATCGCGAAGTTGTGGCCGCGCTGGACGAGCTCGTCCTGGGACCACGCCATGTTGTCGCGGAGGTAGTCGAAGCCGAACTCGTTGTTCGTGCCGTACGTGATGTCGCAGGCGTACTGCTCGCGGCGCTGGGCCGGGGTCATGTTGGCCAGGATGCAGCCGACCGTGAGGCCCAGGAACTTGTGGACGCGGCCCATCATCTCGGAGTCGCGCTCGGCCAGGTAGTCGTTGACCGTGATCAGGTGGACGCCCTTGCCGGACAGGGCGTTCAGGTACGCCGGCAGGGTGCCGACGAGGGTCTTGCCCTCACCGGTCTTCATCTCCGCGACATAGCCCATGTGCAGCGCGGCGCCGCCCATCATCTGGACGTCGTAGTGCCGCTGGCCCAGGACGCGCTTGGCGGCCTCGCGGACCGTCGCGAAGGCCTCGGGCAGCAGGTCGTCGAGCGTCTCGCCGTCGGCGTAACGCTCCTTGTACTCCTGGGTCAGCGCGCGCAGCTCGGCGTCGGAGAGGCTGACGAAGTCCTCTTCGATGGAGTTGACCTGGTCCGCGATGCGGTGCAGCTTGCGCAGGATCTTGCCTTCGCCTGCACGCATGATCTTCGAGAGGACGGACACGGGGGTTGGTCTCCTTGCCGGTCGGGCCTGGCATGGTCGGTTTTACTCGTCGGGCACCGGCCATCGTATGCGAGGACCGGGCCGCGCCGGGAGGTGTGCCATGAGGTCAACGGACGAGGAGTGCCGAAGGTGCCGGGTCGGGCCCACGAGTGGCTCGTGCGGAGTGATCACGAAAGCCGGTAAAACGCTGGATCCGCGCGCTCCGCCCCAGCAGAATCGATCGATGGAGCCCGTCACTCTCACCACCGAACGTCTGTTCCTGCGCGCCTTCGCGCCCGAGGACACCGACGAGACCTACGCGGCCTGCCAGGACCCGGACATCCAGCGCTGGACGACCATCCCGTCGCCGTACACGCGCGTGGACGCCGACACCTTCATCAACCGCGTGGTCCCGGACGACTGGCGCAACGACACGGAGTACACCTTCGCCGTACGCCCCAGGGAGGGCGGCCCGCTGCTCGCCGCCGCCAGTCTTCACCACCCGCGCTCGGGCACCTGGGAGGTCGGTTACTGGACGGCCAAGCAGCACCGAGGCCGCGGCTACATGACGGAGACCGTGCTCGCCCTCGCCCGCTGGGCGTTCACGGAGCTGCGCTGCACCCGCCTGGAGTGGCGCGCCGAGGTCGGCAACCTCGGCTCGCGGGCCGTCGTGGAGCGGGCCGGGTTCACCGTGGAGGGCGTGCACCGCGCGGGCCTGCTCAACAAGGGCACGCTCCGTGACTGCTGGGTCGGCTCGCTGCTCCCCTCGGACATCGGAGTGCGCTCACCGCACCCGTACCTGCCCGCGAGGGCGGACCGGACCGGCGCGGGAAGTTGAGAGAAGGTCGACTGTCAGTGCCTCCCCCTATCGTTCGGACCATGACGAGCCTGCCGAGTCCCGCCATCGACCTCTCCGCCGACGAGGCCCGCCGGATCGCCCTGCGCGCGCAGGGATTCCTGGGCGCCCCCGACCGCAGGTCGGGCGTGCGGGGCGTCCTGCGCCACCTCGGCGCGGTCCAGCTCGACACGATCTCGGTCCTGGCCCGTTCCCACGAACTCATTCCGTACGCACGCCTGGGCGCCGTCGGCCGCGACACGGTGGAGGCGGCGTACTGGACGGAGACCCACGCCTTCGAGTACTGGTCGCACGCCGCGTGCATCCTCCCCATCGAGGAGTGGCCGCACTTCGCCTTCCGCCGCCGCGCCTACCGCACCCGCCCGCAGTGGCACCACGACCTGCCCCCGGGGGCGTACGACCAGGTCATCAAGCAGCTGCGCACCGAAGGCCCGCTCACCGCGACGGAGTTGGGCGGCGCGAAGAACAAGGGCGAGTGGTGGGACTGGTCCGAGTCGAAGATCGCCGTCGAGCGGGCGCTGATGTACGGCGAGGTGGTGTGCACGGAGCGCCGCTCCTGGAAGCGGGTGTACGACCTGGCGGAGCGTGCCGTCCCGGACGCGCTGCTCCACGACGACCTGGACGACGCGGAGTGCCTGCGCCGCCTGGTCCGCCTCGCGGGCGAGGCGCTGGGGGTGGGCACGCGCGCGGACATCGCGGACTACCACCGCTTGAAGGGCGAGCAGTTCGACGCGGTGGTCGCGGATTCGGGGCTTGTGCCGGTGACGGTGCAGGGCTGGGACAAGCCGGCCTGGGCGGACCCGAAGGCCCTGGAGGCGACGCCGCGCGGCCGCCACCGCACGACGCTGCTCTCGCCCTTCGACTCGCTGATCTGGGAGCGTGCGCGCACGGAGCGGATCTTCGGCTTCACCCACCGTCTTGAGGCGTACGTGCCCAAGCCCAAGCGGATCCACGGCTATTTCGCGATGCCGCTGCTCGCCGGCGGCAGGCTCCTCGGCCGGGTCGACCCGGCGCGCGAGGGCAGCACGCTGGTGGCCAGGCAGGTGTCGCTGGACTCACCGAAGGCGGTGGCGCCGATGGCTCAGGCGCTGCTGGAGGCGGCGTCCTGGGTGGGCTGCGACGCCGTACGGGTGGAGCGCGTCGACCGCCCCGAGCTGGCGGCCGACCTGGTGCGGGCTCTCACCTGATCTCGAGGATCTTCTCCCGCATCGCGTAGACGACGGCCTCCATCCTGGAGTGCAGTTGCAGCTTCTCCAGGATGTTGCGCACGTGGTTCTTCACGGTGTTCTCGGAGATGAACAACTCCTTGGCGATGTCCCGGTTGTTCATTCCGGTGGCGACGAGCTTGAGCACTTCGAGCTCCCGGTCGGTCAGCCGGGGCGCGGGCACGAGCCGCCGCTCGTCCGTGCGCTGGATCATCGACTTGAACTCGGTGAGCAGCTTGGACGCCATCGAGGGGCTGATCTGCGACTGCCCGTCGGCCACCGCGCGGATCGCCGTGGCCACCTCGTCCGTGGAGATCTCCTTGAGGAGATAGCCGGTCGCGCCCGCCTTGATCGCGTCGTACAGGTCGGCTTCCTCGTCGCTGATCGTCAGCATGATGATCTTCGCGCTGGGTGCCACTTCCTTGATGGAGGTGCACGCCTCGATGCCGCCGCGCTTCGGCATGCGTACGTCCATGAGCACGATGTCGGGCAGCAGATCCGCGGCCTTGTCCACCGCCTCCGCGCCGTCGCCGGCCTCTCCGACGACCTGGATGTCCTCCTCGGCGGCGAGAACGATCTCCAGGCCCCGGCGGAAGAGGGCGTGGTCGTCCACCACAAGGACCCTGATGGGCTCCTTGCGTGGGGCGCCCGCATCCGTGCCGATGCCGGTGCCGTCCCCGGCACCCTCGTGACGCATCGGTCCGAAGCTGTCCGCCATCGTTCCTCCCCCATGAAGGCCCGCGGCCTGTTGTGCCTCTGCTGCGCCAACGCCAGGCGGCAGCACACCGGTTGACCGGCTCGCCCATGATTTCATGCCCGGCGCCGGTGCGGTGCGCGCAGTGGGCGCACGGTGGTGCCCCTGGGGGCGCACGGGCGCTCCAGGGGCACCACCACGGTGGTCACAGGGGGTCGGCGGTCAGCCGCCGAGTGCCCCGCCTCCGCCACCCGACTCGGCCTTGGCGACCATGGGGTCGGTGTTCAGGCGGATGACGCCGTAGTCGTACGCGTGCCGTCGGTAGACGACGCTGGGTTCCTTGGACTCGGAGTCGACGAACAAGTAGAAGTCGTGTCCGACCAGTTCCATCTCGTAGAGCGCCTGGTCGAGCGACATGGGGGCCGCGACGTGTGTCTTCTCGCGGACCACGAGGGGGCCTTCGCCCTGGATCTCCAGGGAGCCGATCCTCTTGACGGGCACGCCGTCCGGCTCTTCCTCACGTACGACGGTGCCGTCTCCGTTGAGAGTCGCCGCGTCCGGCACCCGCTCGGCCACTTCGGCGGCCGAAAGCCTGCCGTTGCCGCGCCGGTTGTGGCGCTTCTCGTGCTGCTTGCGCAGTCGTGCGTCGAGCTTGGCGGTGGCCAGGTCGAGCGCCGCGTAGGGATCTGTTGCCGAGGCCTCCGCGCGGATCACGGGTCCGCGCCCGCGGAGCGTGATCTCCACTCGGTCGGAACGGTCGGCCTGTCGCGGATTGGTTTCCTTGGACACCTCGACGTCGAGGCTGATCACCTTGCCGTCGAGCTTCTGGATCTTGTCCAGCTTCAGCTTCTCGGCCACGTGCTTGCGGAACCGCTCGGGCACCTCGGTCTTGCGGCCCTTGACGACGATGTCCACGCAGAACTCCGTTCCCGGATCGCCCCGCTTCGGCTGCGGAGCATCTCCCTTTTGCACCAGACTCCGGTGACTCCCGGAGCCTCGGACTCGGTGACGTCCACCTCCTCCTCCCCCATGGGGAAGATCTCCACCCCACCGGTCCGGGTGATTGCGGAAATCCCGCGGACCGGCATTCCGATATACGAGGTCCGGCGTTCGCCTTTCCTCATACAACCGAACATATCTCGCCCGGGCGGATGTCGTCACCCTCTACTGACGCATACCTCCATTCAGGTGTATCCACCCTCTCACCACCTGCAACGATGCAAGTTTCCAATCAGTTCCGGTTTATTTCGAAAGAATCCGGTGAGGCCGCGACAACGGCCGCACCGATCGCCTTCCCGCAGTTGTGCACGGCACGTAATGCACGGACCGCCTCCGCCAAAGAGGCACCGGTGGTCATCAAGTCGTCCACGACCACAAAGCGGCCACCACCTCCCAGCAACCGTCCGCCGCCGGCGGTCACCTCCAGGGCGCCCGCCAGATTGGCCTGCCGCTGCCGGGAGTCGAGCCCCGACTGGTCGGCCACCGCGCGCCGTTGCCGCAGCACCGCGAGCACCCGCGCCGGAACACCTGCCCGCCGCAGCTCACCCGTCGCGGCGAACGCGATCCGCCGCACCGGGTCGTGCCCGCGGGCCCGCACAGCGGCCCGCGACGAGGGCACAGGCACGAGCGACACCGGCATCACACGCCCCTGTGGGCCATCCTGTGTGCCGCCTACCCCACTTCGCGCCCCCGTATCACCCGGACGCCACGTTTCGCCCCGCAGACCGGCACTCACGGCTCCGGCCAGCGCCACGCCGAGCGGCCCCGCGAGCCCGAGGGAACCGCGCTCCTTGTGCGAGAGCAGCACGGCCCGCCCCGCGTCCTCGTACGGCACGGCCGCGAACACCACCGGCAGCCCCGGCGGCGCCGGATCCGGCCGCACCCGACGCGGCACGGCTCCGCACAGGGCATCACGGCACGCGGCGCACAGTCCCGTGCGAGGCCTCCCGCAGCCCCCGCACCCGGTCGGCAACACCAGGTCGGTGAGGTCCTGCCACCACCCCCGCATGACCCCACTGTGCCAAGGGCGGGACGGGGCGGCCACCCCTGTGGATAACTGGGCCGACTGCCTGTGGACAACCGACGCGGACAACCGACGTGGACAACCGCCGGAGCACGTCGGACGCACCCCAGGGCGAAGTCGCCCCGGCCGGACCGCCTCACCCCGGATAGACCGGCGCCAGCCCTTCCTTCACGACCGTCTGCCACTGGGATCCCGTCGGCAGCCGCACGATCCCGTCGTCGGAGTGCGCCAGCAACGGCTGCCGCTCGTCCTCGGACGCCGCGATCTCCTGGACCCCGGTCAGGCCGGGCAGCGCGGTGCCGGGAAGGACCGACCCGTCGCATTGGACGTACCGGATCTGCTGGACCCCGCCGGTCTCCCGCCCGACCACCACGAGCCGGCTCCCGCCCGCCCACGACATGGCCGTGACCTCTTCCATCTGGGGCGCCGCCGGGGTCGGGTCGAGGACGGATATCTCCGGCCGCTCCCCCTTGCGCGTGTCGCGGTCCGCCCGGCCGATCCACAGGGACGTCTTGCGGTCCTTCTCCACGAGGAAGGCGATCCGCACACCGTCCGCCGACACCCGCACCTCACGGATGTGCCCGTCCAGAGCCGGCACCTCGACCTCGACCGGCTCACCCGAGCCCTGTTCGAGCCAGAGCAGCCGGGGCCGCTTCGGATCCCGGTCGGCCACCCACAGGTTGCCCCTGCCGTCCCAGCTGGGCGTGGAGAGGCGGTCCTTCTCCGACTTCGCCTTGCTCCGCAGCCGCACCTTGCCGAGCGCGTCGTCGGCGAGCAGCGACCCCGTGTACAGCGCCTTGCCGTCGAGGGACACCCCGGCCGCCCGCTGCTCGTCACGCGAGACCGCGGCCGCGCGCAGCGGCTGGTCACCGGTGCCGAGGACACCCGTCACCGGCTCGGGGTCGACCGAGCCCCCGGCGTTGGCCGACATCCGCACCAGCCGGTGCTTCTCGTCGACGAAGTACTGGTAGCCGGGCCGGTCCGTGCTGGGGTGCGCCGCGACGGTCTCGGCCCGCTCCTGACTCAGCACACACAGCATCGAGCCGTTGGAACGCTGCAGCGTCACCTGCTCGACCCCCGAAGGCGTCAAGTCCCGCAGGGTGAACAGCAGCTGAGCCGCCATCTCCTTGCACTTCGTCTGCCCGGTGCCGTCGGACCGGCTGTTCAGCTGCACGGTCAGCCGGTTCTGGTCGTCCAGCGTCAACGATTTGTCGGGGTCCTTCAGCTCCGTACCGCTGCGGAAACTCGAAAGCACCACCGGCCGCAGCCAGTTCGTCGGCCCCTCCAGGAGCGTCTTCACCGTCTGCGTCAACGGATCGATGCGCTGGCGGATGTACACCGGGTCCGCGACGAGCCCCGTCCGGCCGCTCACGCCCGCCCCGGTGGGCCCCGCGAAGTAGTACTTGTTGACGGACCGGTAGATCCGCTGGAAATCCGACTCCCCGAGCACCACGCCCGGCGGCGGCTTGTCGATCCGCCACTCGTTCCCGCCCGGCCCACCGGTCTGGCTGAGGTGGACGGACTGCGTGTACGCCGCGTCCTCCGGCCGGTACGCGTGCTGGGCGTCGACCCGCGCGACCTGCCGCCCGGTCAGGGAGTAGCGACGGCTGCCGTCGCCCTCGTTGCCCGCGTTGCCCGCGTCCGTGTTCGGACCGTCGGCGAGCACCGTCGTGGACTCCTCCGGGTCCCACTCCCGCGACGCCGTCTTCGTCAGATACTTCCGCGCCATCGCGAACTGCGGATCATCACTGGTCAGGGCCTCCAGGAAACCCTGGACGATCTCGATCGGGCGGGCGCCCTCGCGCGGTGGCATCGCGTAGACACGGACCTGCGACTGCGAGTCCGGACGCTGCGAGGCATCCACGGACTTCAGGTTCCCGCTGTCCGGCATCGACGCACAGCCCGCCAGGAGCGCCCCACAGCCGGCAAGGAGGAGCCCGGTGCGCAGCGGACGTCCGCGGCCGCGCCGCTCCTCGTGGTCAGCGCCCACGCGTGTTCCCCTCTTCCCTGTCCCGGTCCGCGGCCGGCCCCGACTCCTCGGCGCTGTCCCTACGCGTCCCGTTCACCCCACCCGGCTCACCGTCCGGCTCGCCGTCCACCGGCCGACGCGGCACGACCCGCGACCCGTTGCCGGGCAGCGCCGTCGGGTCGACCGGTCCCGTGTGCAGGAGCCGCGGGGGTATGGGCCCCTTCGCCGGCACGGGCGGCGACACCCTCTCGGACGCCGTCGCGGCCGCCTGCGCGGGAACCGTGGCCAGCTTCCCGGCACCCGTGTCGGGCAGCCCGGCGTCGTTCAGACCGCGGCGCCTGCGCGAGTCGTCGGGCTCCAGCGGTATCGGCGAACCCCGCAGCGGCTCGTCCGCCGTCCTCGGCAACGTAAGCCTGAACTGCGAACCCCCACCCGGCTCACCCCACGCCTGCAGCCAGCCGCCGTGCAGCCTCGCGTCCTCCAGGGCGATGGACAGCCCGAGCCCCGTACCACCGGTGGTACGCGCGCGTGCCGGATCCGCCCGCCAGAAACGGCTGAACACCCGCGTCGCCTCGCCGGGCTTCAATCCCACTCCGTAGTCCCGCACCGCGACGGCGACCGCGCCGCCCGCGGCGGCGAGCCGCACCACGACGTCCTTGCCCTCGCCGTGCTCCACGGCGTTGACGACGAGGTTGCGCAGCACCCGCTCCACACGCCGCGCGTCGGCCTCGGCGACCACGGGCTGCTGGTCCCCCACGACCCGTATGTGCGTGCCCTTGCGCTCGGCGAGCATCTCCGCACCGCCGACCACCCGGCGCACCACCTCACGGAGGTCTATCGGCTCGGCCTCCAGCGCGGCCGCGCCCGCGTCGAACCTGCTGATCTCCAGCAGGTCCGCGAGCAACGACTCGAACCGGTCCAGCTGATCGGCGAGCAGCTCGGCCGACCGCGCGGTCACCGGATCGAAGTCGACCCGCGCCTCATGGATGACATCGGCGGCCATCCGGACCGTCGTCAACGGCGTCCGCAGCTCGTGCGACACATCGGACACGAACCGCCGCTGCATCCGCGACAGCTCCTCCAGCTGCTGGATCTTCAGCTGCAGGTTCTGCGCCATCTTGTTGAAGGCCTCACCGAGCCGCGCGATGTCGTCCTCTCCGGTGACCTTCATACGTTCCTGAAGGCGCCCGGCGGAGAGCCGCTCGGCGATGCCCGCCGCCATCCGGACCGGCGTGACGACCTGGCGCACCACCAGCCAGGCGATGGCCCCGAGGAGCACCACGACGAACAGCCCGGCGGTCGCGAGGGTCGTCCTGACCAGGTTCAGCGACTCCTCCTCCTGCGTCAGCGGAAAGAGGTAGTACAGCTGGTACGGATCACCGTTGAGGTCATTGAGCCGCTTGCCGATCACAAGCCCCGACTGCGGCTCCCGACCGTCGTCGTAGACGATCCGCGTATTGGCCTGGTAGACGCCCGTGCCGTTGTCGACCTGGCGGCGCAGCTCCTCCGGCACGCTCAGGATCGGCTCCACACCGCCCGAGGCACGCGAACCCCGCACGCTCCCGGAATCACCCGCGGAGGTCGGGCTCAGCGTCACGACGGCGAAGGCGTTCTGCCCACCGCTGGAAAGCTGCTCGACGAGGTCCGACATCCACACGGCGGCATTGCGCCCGTCGGCCGTACTGCCGTCCTGGCCCTGACCCTGCCCCGCACTCTGCCGCGCGGCGTTCACACTGTCCTGCGCCGCCCTGAAGCCACCGTCGGCCTGGCTCTGCGACGCCTTCACCTTGGCCTTGAGCAGGCCGTTGTTCACCGAGCTCATGACGGCGAAACCGAGCATGAGCACCACACCGAGCGACATCAGCAAGGTCGTCGCGACGACCTTCAGCTGGATGTTGCGCCGCCACAGCCGCACAGCGGGCAGCAGGGGACGGCGCACCCAGCGCACGAAGAGCCGGAGCACAGGACTGCCCTGCACCCCGCCCTGCAGCAGCAGCCCGCCGTCGACGAGCCGCCCGAACCCGGACGAGCGCCGCCCCGGTCCAGTCCGCCCCGAGCGAGCCCCCGAACCCCCGGGAGAACTGTCCCGGGACATGTCAGCTCGGTCCGGCCTTGTAACCGACACCACGGACGGTCACCACGATCTCCGGCCGCTCCGGGTCCCGCTCGACCTTCGACCGCAGCCGCTGGACGTGCACGTTCACCAGCCGGGTGTCCGCCGCGTGCCGGTAGCCCCAGACCTGCTCGAGGAGCACCTCACGCGTGAACACCTGCCACGGCTTGCGCGCCAGCGCCACCAGCAGGTCGAACTCCAACGGCGTCAGCGCGATCGACTGCCCGTCTCGCTTCACGGAGTGCCCCGCCACATCGATGACCAGGTCACCGATGGCCAGCTGCTCGGGAGCCGGCTCCTCCGACCTCCGCAGCCGCGCCCGGATCCGGGCCACGAGCTCCTTCGGCTTGAACGGCTTGACGATGTAGTCATCGGCCCCGGACTCCAGGCCGACCACCACATCCACCGTGTCGCTCTTGGCCGTGAGCATGACGATCGGCACCCCGGACTCCGCCCTGATCAGGCGGCACACCTCGATGCCGTCACGCCCCGGCAACATCAAATCGAGCAGAACCAGATCCGGCTTCGCCTCCCTGAAAGCGGCCAGCGCCTTGTCGCCATCAGCTACGAACGACGGCTCAAAACCTTCACCACGCAGCACAATCCCGAGCATCTCGGCCAGTGCGGTGTCGTCGTCGACGACAAGGACTCGTCCCTTCATGCCTGACATCATCCCATTAGCTAATCGTTACCTGGCGTGACCTGGCACACAGCTCGGCAAGGCCCTCTGCTGTCACAGGTGACAGAACGCCCTCTTCCGTGACGATCGCCGTCACCAACTCCGGTGGTGTCACGTCGAACGCGGGGTTGTACGCCTGCGTCCCCAGGGGCGCCACCGGTATCCCGCCCCCCGCCTCCATCCCGATCACCGGCACGTACGGCGCCGTGACCTCCGTCACCTCATGCCCACCCCGCTGCTCCACCTCGATGGCCGCCCCGTCCGGGGTGCCCGGATCCACGGTCGTCACCGGCGCCACCACGATGAACGGCACGTGGTGATATCGAGCCAGCACGGCGAGCGGATAGCTCCCCACCTTGTTCGCCACCGAACCGTCGGCCGCGATGCGGTCGGCACCGATCAGCACGGCATCCACCTCTCCCGCCGCGAACAGCGAACCCGCCGCGTTGTCCGTGAGCAAGGTGTACGCCATTCCGTTCCGCGCCGCCTCATATGCGGTGAGCCTCGCCCCCTGCAGCAGCGGCCGCGTCTCGTCCACCCACAGCCTGCGCAGCCTCCCCTCCCGGTGCGCCTTGAGCGCCACCGCGAACGCCGTGCCCTCCCCTCCGGAGACCAGCGCCCCCGTGTTGCAGTGCGTCAGGATCCGGTGCTGGCCGCCGGGCAGCAGCTCGTCGAGCAGCGCCAGACCGTGCGCCGCCATCCTGGTGCTCGCCTCGGCGTCCTCGGCGTGCAGCGCCCGCGCCGCCTCGAGCGCGGCACCCGCCGCCCGCCGCGGATCGGCACCACCCGCCACCGCGGTGCGGTACGCGGCCTGGGCCCGGCGCGCCCCGTAGGCGAGGTTGACCGCGGTGGGCCGCGCCCCCGCCAGCGAGTCCGCCGCCTCGTCCACGTCGAAGCCCCGGGCCGCGGCCAGCGCGACGCCGTAGGCCCCCGCGATGCCCAGGAGCGGTGCCCCTCGCACCGCGAGCCTCCGGATCGCGTCCACCAGTGCCGGTGCGTCGGTGCACACCAGCTCGATCTCCTCGCCCGGCAGCCTGGTCTGGTCGAGGAGGACCAGAACGGGGCCTTCGGGTGGGTCGTCCCAGCGGATCGCGGGAACCGCGGGTATCTCGGTCGGCCGTTTGTCCTCGCCGGATTGCGCGTACTGATCAGCCATCCGCCCAGTCTGCCCCGTACCCGGCGGACAATTGAAGGTGTCCTGCCCCTACGGCGGCCGGTCACCTCGCGGGCACCCCGTGGCACGATGGCTGGCAACCTGCCGCCGCACCCGCGGACGGGCACCTTGAAGGAGCGACGATGAACGACACTCCGGGCTGGGCCTCGCCCGGATCTGCCCCCTCCGAAGGATCCGAAGGACAGGACTCCGGCAAGCCGGACGCCGCCGGAACCGGGGACGCCGGCCGACAGGACGGCCCGTCCAAGTGGTCCAAGGAGCAGCCGCCGCCCGCCCAGTGGTCCCCGCCCAGCCAGCCGGTCCCGGGACAGACACCGCCTCCGCCGCCCCCGCCGCCCGGGCAGGGCGGCGGCTGGGGCTGGGGCGGCCCGCCCCAGGGCCCCGGAGGCCCCACGGGTCCCGGCGGCCCGGGCACTCCCGGCGGGCCCGGTCCGGGCGGCTACCGCGGCTGGGGCGCCTGGCAGGGTCCCCCGCCCGCCGCGAAGCCCGGCGTCATCCCGCTGCGCCCGCTCGGTGTCGGCGAGATCCTCGACGGCGCCGTGTCGACCATGCGTGCCCACTGGCGCACGGTGCTCGGCATCTCCCTGTCCGTGGCGGTGCTCACGGAGATCGTCGTCGTCCTCCTCCAGGGCCTCGTCCTCAACGAGTCCGTCGACACCGAGGTCCTCGACGACCCGAGTGCCACCGTCGGCGAGCTGACCCGTGCCTTGGGCGACACGATGCTCAGCTCCGGAGTGGTCCTCCTCGTCACCCTGCTCGGCACGATCGTCGCGACAGCCCTGCTCACGATGGTCACCAGCCGCGCGGTGCTCGGTAAGTCGGTGACCATCGCGGAGGCCTGGCAGGACTCCCGCCCGCAACTGGCAAAGCTCTTCGGTCTGACCCTGCTCATCCCGCTCATCGGCGTCGCCATCGTCGCCGTCGGCACCCTGCCCGGCCTGCTGATCGCCCTGGCGGGCGCGTCCGAGGCCGGCGCCGGCCTCGCCGTACTGGGCGGTCTCGGCGCGGGCGTCGCCGCCCTGTGGATCGTGATCCGGCTGTCTCTCGCCTCTCCGGCCCTCATGCTGGAGAAGCAGGGCATCAAGAAGTCCCTCACTCGCTCCGCCAAGCTGGTGCGCGGCTCCTGGTGGCGGGTCTTCGGCATCCAGCTGCTCGCGGCGATCATCGCGAACGTCGTGGCGTCGATCATCGTCATCCCGTTCACGTTCATCGCCGGCGCGGTCAGCGGCGACGGCGTCACCGGTTTCCTCGACAACACCGGCGAGTTCGGCTGGACGTTCCTGATCGTCAGCGGCGTCGGCTCCGTCATCGGCTCCATGCTGACGTTCCCGATCACGGCCGGAGTCACCGTGCTCCTCTACATCGACCAGCGGATCCGCCGCGAGGCCCTCGACCTCGAACTCGCCCGCGCCGCCGGCCTCCCCGGCCACGGCCCCACCCCGCCCGGCGCCTCGGGGAGCTGATGCGGTGACTGCGGCGGGGGCAGTACTCAGAGAGCTCGGCGCGGCACCGCTCCTGCCGCGCACCGGCGACGAACCACCGGTGACGATCCCGCGCGACCCCGCTCGGGAGGCCGCCGAACGCGAACTGTCCAAGCCGATGTACCACGAGAACGACCCCAGCCTCTTCGAGCGCGCCCTGAACCGCTTCTGGGGATGGATCGACGACCTGTTCTCCGCCGCGTCCGGGGCCACCCCAGGCGGCGCGCTCGGCCTCGTGGTCATCGTGCTGGCCGTGCTGCTTCTGATCGCCGCCCTGTGGTGGCGTCTCGGCACCCCCCGCCGGACCACCACCTCGGCCCCGGCCCTCTTCGACGACCGCCCCCGCAGCGCCGCGGAACACCGCGCCGCCTCCGAGGCCCACGCCGCCCAGGCCCACTGGAACCAAGCCGTCCAGGAACGCATGCGCGCCGTCGTCCGCGCCCTGGAGGAGCGCGCGCTCCTGGACCCCCGCCCAGGCCGCACCGCCGACGAAGCCGCGGCGGAAGCGGGCCGCACGCTCCCCTCCCACACCGACCGACTCCGCGCCGCCGCCCGCGCGTTCGACGACGTCACATACGGCGGCCGCACCGCCGACGAACCGGCGTACCTCCGCCTGGCCGAACTCGACCGCGACCTGGACGGCACCAAACCGATCCTGACCAGCACCGCCCACACCACGCCGAACAACAGCCCCCACGGGACCGCCGAATGACCGGCCCCACCCCCTCGACGGGCCCGAGCCGGCCCTCCGCGCCCGACGCCACGAGCGCCCCGCCGACACACACACCCGCGGAACGAGCGGCAGCCGCCCCACCCCCCGCGTCCTCGACCTCGATCTCCCCCACGCCCCGCCAGCTCTGGACCCGCTCCCGAGGCATCGTCCTCGCTCTGGTCATCCTGCTGGCGACAGCCGTCGTCATCGCCGCCGTCCGCTCCGGCACCGAACACGGCCGCCTCGACCCCCGCTCCGCCGACTCCCACGGAAGCCGAGCCGTCGCCGAACTCCTCGCCGACCGGGGCGTGTCCACGCGCGTGGTCACCAGCACCGAAGAAGCCCGCTCCGCGGCAGGCCCCGACACGACCCTTCTCGTCGCCAACCCCGACGTGCTGACCGACCGCCAGCGCTCCCGCCTCCACACGGCCACCGAGGACGCAGACGGCCGCACCGTCCTCGTCACCCCGAGCGCCCGCTCCGTCGGCACCCTCGCCCCCGGGGTCACCGCGAACGCCGCGACCAGCGCCGACTCCACGCTCTCCCCCGGCTGCCCCCTCCCGGCCGCCCGCCGCGCCGGCCCCGCCGACATGGGCGGAATCCGCTACGACACCCTCGCCCCCGACGCCGAGGCCTGCTACCTCAGCGATGGTCTGCCCAGCCTGCTGCATCTCCCCGCCCCCCACGGAAAGGGCGACACCGTCGTCCTCGGCGCCCCCGACATCCTCTACAACGACCGCCTCGACCAGCAGGGCAACGCTTCGCTAGCCCTGCAACTCCTCGGCTCCCGGCCCCACTTGGTCTGGTACCTCCCCTCTCTCTCCGACGACCAGGCGGCGTCCGAATCCGAGCGCCGCGGCTTCTTCGACTTGATCCCCTCCGGCTGGCGCTGGGGCACCCTGCAGCTCGCCATCGCCGCCGCACTCGCCGCCCTGTGGCGCGCCCGCCGCTTCGGCCCCCTCGTCGCCGAACGCCTCCCCGTCGTCATCCGCGCCTCGGAAGCAGTCGAGGGACGCGCCCGCCTCTACCGCAAGGTCAACGCCCGCGACCGCGCGGCCGCCGCCCTACGCACCGCTACCCGCACCCGCCTCGCCTCCCTCGCCGGCGTACCCCCCACCCAGGCACACGCGCCCGAGACCCTGATCCCCGCCCTCTCCTCCCGCCTGCACACCCCCGGCCAAGACCTGCACCCCCTCCTCTTCGGGCCGCCCCCCGGCAACGACGCAGCACTCATCGCCCTCGCCGACCAACTCGACGCCCTCGAAAGAGAGGTACGCCACTCATGATGGACCCGACCACTGACAACGGGCCCACCGGAGATCCCCGCAGCCCACGCGCTTCCCTCGAAGCCCTGCGCGCCGAGATCTCCAAGGCCGTGGTCGGCCAGGACCCCGCCGTCACCGGACTCGTCGTCGCCCTGCTCTGCCGCGGCCATGTCCTACTAGAAGGAGTCCCTGGGGTGGCCAAAACGTTGCTCGTCCGCGCCCTCGCATCGAGCCTCGAACTGGAGACGAAGCGCGTCCAGTTCACCCCCGACCTCATGCCGAGCGACGTCACGGGCTCCCTCGTCTACGACACCCGCACCACCGAGTTCTCCTTCCAGCCCGGCCCGGTCTTCACCAACCTCCTGCTGGCCGACGAAATCAACCGCACCCCGCCGAAGACCCAGTCCTCGCTCCTCGAAGCGATGGAAGAACGCCAGGTCACCGTCGACGGCACCCCGCGCCCGCTCCCCGAGCCCTTCCTCGTCGCGGCCACCCAGAACCCGGTCGAGTACGAAGGCACGTACCCCCTCCCCGAGGCTCAACTGGACCGCTTCCTCCTCAAACTGACGGTCCCTCTCCCCTCCCGCCAGGACGAGATCGACGTCCTGACCCGGCATGCGGAAGGCTTCAACCCGCGCGACCTGCGCGCCGCCGGCGTACGCCCCGTCGCCGGCGCCGCCGACCTGGAAGCCGCCCGCGCCGACGTCGCGAAGACCTCCATCTCCCCCGAGATCACCGCGTACGTCGTGGACATCTGCCGCGCCACCCGGGAATCCCCGTCCCTCACCCTGGGCGTCTCCCCCCGAGGCGCCACGGCCCTCCTCTCCACGGCCCGCGCATGGGCCTGGCTCACCGGCCGCGACTACGTCATCCCCGACGACGTCAAAGCTCTGGCCCTCCCCACCCTCCGCCACCGGATCCAGCTCCGCCCGGAAGCCGAGATGGAGGGCGTCACCGCCGACTCCGTCATCAACGCGATCCTCGCCCACGTCCCGGTCCCCCGCTGATGGCCCTCACCGGACGCGCCGCACTCCTGGCAGCCCTCGGCACGCTCCCGGTCGGCCTCTGGGACCCCAGCTGGACCGGCATCCTCGCCGTGAACGCCCCACTGGCCCTGGCCTGCGCCTGCGACTTCGCCCTCGCCACCCCGGTACGCCGCCTCGGTCTGACCCGCTCCGGCGATACGTCCGTACGTCTGGGCGAAACCGCCGAAGTCGACCTCACCGTCACCAACCCCACGGCCCGCGCCCTGCGCGCCGACCTCCGCGACGCCTGGCCCCCGAGCACCTGGCAGCCCGGCACAGAGGTCGAAGCATCACGTCACCGCCTGTCCATCCCCGCAGGCGAACGCCGCCGCCTCACCACACGCCTGCACCCGACTCGCCGAGGCGACCACGAGGCCGACCGCGTAACGATCCGCTCGTACGGCCCCCTCGGCCTCTTCAACCGCCAGGGCAGCCACAAAGTCCCCTGGTCCCTGCGCGTCCTGCCACCTTTCGCCAGCCGAAAGCATCTGCCTTCCAAACTGGCCCGCCTGCGCGAACTCGACGGGCGCACCAGCGTGCTGACACGCGGCCAGGGCACGGAATTCGACAGCCTCCGCGAGTACGTTCCCGGTGACGACACCCGCTCCATCGACTGGCGGGCCACCGCCCGCCACTCCAGCGTCGCGGTCCGCACCTGGCGCCCGGAGCGCGACCGCCACATCCTCATCGTCCTCGACACCGGCCGTACGTCGGCGGGCCGCGTCGGCGACGCCCCACGCCTCGACGCCTCCATGGACGCAGCCCTGCTCCTCGCAGCCCTGGCCTCCCGCGCCGGCGACCGCGTGGACCTCCTCGCCTACGACCGCCGAGTACGCGCCCTGGTCCAGGGCCGCTCCGCCGGAGACGTGCTCCCCTCCATGGTCAACGCACTGGCGACACTGGAGCCCGAGCTCGTCGAAACAGACTCCCGAACCCTGACCTCAACGGCTCTCCGCACCGCCCCACGGGCTTCCCTGATCGTGCTGCTCACCGGCCTGGACACGGCCCCCATCGAAGATGGTCTGCTTCCCGTCCTTCCCCGCCTCACGAAGCGCCACAAGGTCGTGGTGGCCGCGGTAGCCGACCCCTACGTCGAGGAAATGGCAGCCGCACGAGGAACAACGGAAGCTGTCTACGACGCGGCCTCAGCCGCCCAGGCCCAGTCGGAACGCCACCGCACGGCAGAACAACTCAGAAACCGAGGTGTGACGGTAGTCGACGCCACTCCCCAGGCTCTGGCTCCAGCCCTGGCGGACGCATATCTGGCCCTCAAATCAGCCGGCCGCCTTTAAAGAATTACCAGCAGCACGAGAACCAACACCTATTAAGGGAGAGACGCACCAAATTCCCCCTGGAACGCAGAAAACCCCCGCACCATACGGTGCGGGGGTTTTCTCCAAAAAAAGTTCGGCGGCGTCCTACTCTCCCACAGGGTCCCCCCTGCAGTACCATCGGCGCTGTGAGGCTTAGCTTCCGGGTTCGGAATGTAACCGGGCGTTTCCCTCACGCTATGACCACCGAAACACTATGAAACTGTCAACCGCACCATGCGTGACCTTGCATGGGGTTGTTCGTGGTTTCAGAACCAACACAGTGGACGCGAGCAACTGAGGACAAGCCCTCGGCCTATTAGTACCAGTCACCTCCACCCGTTACCGGGCTTCCAGATCTGGCCTATCAACCCAGTCGTCTACTGGGAGCCTTAACCCCTCAAAGGGGGTGGGAATACTCATCTCGAAGCAGGCTTCCCGCTTAGATGCTTTCAGCGGTTATCCTTTCCGAACGTAGCCAACCAGCCATGCCCTTGGCAGGACAACTGGCACACCAGAGGTTCGTCCGTCCCGGTCCTCTCGTACTAGGGACAGCCCTTCTCAATATTCCTACGCGCACAGAGGATAGGGACCGAACTGTCTCACGACGTTCTAAACCCAGCTCGCGTACCGCTTTAATGGGCGAACAGCCCAACCCTTGGGACCGACTCCAGCCCCAGGATGCGACGAGCCGACATCGAGGTGCCAAACCATCCCGTCGATATGGACTCTTGGGGAAGATCAGCCTGTTATCCCCGGGGTACCTTTTATCCGTTGAGCGACGGCGCTTCCACAAGCCACCGCCGGATCACTAGTCCCGACTTTCGTCCCTGCTCGACCCGTCGGTCTCACAGTCAAGCTCCCTTGTGCACTTACACTCAACACCTGATTACCAACCAGGCTGAGGGAACCTTTGGGCGCCTCCGTTACCCTTTGGGAGGCAACCGCCCCAGTTAAACTACCCATCAGACACTGTCCCTGATCCGGATCACGGACCGAGGTTAGACATCCAGCACGACCAGAGTGGTATTTCAACGTCGACTCCACGAACACTGGCGTGCCCGCTTCACAGTCTCCCACCTATCCTACACAAGCCGAACCGAACACCAATATCAAACTGTAGTAAAGGTCCCGGGGTCTTTCCGTCCTTCTGCGCGAAACGAGCATCTTTACTCGTAGTGCAATTTCACCGGGCCTATGGTTGAGACAGTCGAGAAGTCGTTACGCCATTCGTGCAGGTCGGAACTTACCCGACAAGGAATTTCGCTACCTTAGGATGGTTATAGTTACCACCGCCGTTTACTGGCGCTTAAGTTCTCAGCTTCGCACGCCCGAAAGCGCACTAACCGGTCCCCTTAACGTTCCAGCACCGGGCAGGCGTCAGTCCGTATACATCGCCTTACGGCTTCGCACGGACCTGTGTTTTTAGTAAACAGTCGCTTCTCGCTGGTCTCTGCGGCCACCCCCAGCTCAGAGTGCAAGACTCATCACCAGTGATGGCCCCCCTTCTCCCGAAGTTACGGGGGCATTTTGCCGAGTTCCTTAACCATAGTTCACCCGAACGCCTCGGTATTCTCTACCTGACCACCTGAGTCGGTTTAGGGTACGGGCCGCCATGAAACTCGCTAGAGGCTTTTCTCGACAGCATAGGATCATCCACTTCACCACAATCGGCTCGGCATCAGGTCTCAGCCTCGTGTGCGACGGATTTACCTACCGCACGGCCTACACCCTTACCCCGGGACAACCACCGCCCGGGCTGGACTACCTTCCTGCGTCACCCCATCACTCACCTACTACAAGTCTGGTCCGTCGGCTCCACCACTCCCCTTTGCCCGAAGGCTCCGGGGCGGCTTCACGGACTTAGCATCGCCTGATTCGATGTTTGACGCTTCACAGCGGGTACCGGAATATCAACCGGTTATCCATCGACTACGCCTGTCGGCCTCGCCTTAGGTCCCGACTTACCCTGGGCAGATCAGCTTGACCCAGGAACCCTTAGTCAATCGGCGCACACGTTTCTCACGTATGTATCGCTACTCATGCCTGCATTCTCACTCGTGAACCGTCCACCACTGCCTTCCGGCGCAGCTTCACCCGGCACACGACGCTCCCCTACCCATCCCAGCACCCGTTGGGGCTTCTTGCTGGAATGACACGACTTCGGCGGTACGCTTGAGCCCCGCTACATTGTCGGCGCGGAATCACTAGACCAGTGAGCTATTACGCACTCTTTCAAGGGTGGCTGCTTCTAAGCCAACCTCCTGGTTGTCTCTGCGACTCCACATCCTTTCCCACTTAGCGTACGCTTAGGGGCCTTAGTCGATGCTCTGGGCTGTTTCCCTCTCGACCATGGAGCTTATCCCCCACAGTCTCACTGCCGCGCTCTCACTTACCGGCATTCGGAGTTTGGCTAAGGTCAGTAACCCGGTAGGGCCCATCGCCTATCCAGTGCTCTACCTCCGGCAAGAAACACACGACGCTGCACCTAAATGCATTTCGGGGAGAACCAGCTATCACGGAGTTTGATTGGCCTTTCACCCCTAACCACAGGTCATCCCCCAGGTTTTCAACCCTGGTGGGTTCGGTCCTCCACGACCTCTTACAGCCGCTTCAACCTGCCCATGGCTAGATCACTCCGCTTCGGGTCTTGAGCGCGCTACTGAATCGCCCTGTTCGGACTCGCTTTCGCTACGGCTTCCCCACACGGGTTAACCTCGCAACACACCGCAAACTCGCAGGCTCATTCTTCAAAAGGCACGCAGTCACGAGGATGGAGCAAGCTCCATCCCGACGCTCCCACGGCTTGTAGGCACACGGTTTCAGGTACTATTTCACTCCGCTCCCGCGGTACTTTTCACCATTCCCTCACGGTACTATCCGCTATCGGTCACCAGGGAATATTTAGGCTTAACGGGTGGTCCCGCCAGATTCACACGGGATTTCTCGGGCCCCGTGCTACTTGGGTGTCTCTCAAACGAGCCGCTGACGTTTCGACTACGGGGGTCTTACCCTCTACGCCGGACCTTTCGCATGTCCTTCGTCTACATCAACGGTTTCTGACTCGTCTCACAGCCGGCAGACTGTGAAAGAGAGATCCCACAACCCCGTATGCGCAACCCCTGCCGGGTCTCACACGCATACGGTTTGGCCTCATCCGGTTTCGCTCGCCACTACTCCCGGAATCACGGTTGTTTTCTCTTCCTGCGGGTACTGAGATGTTTCACTTCCCCGCGTTCCCTCCACACTGCCTATGTGTTCAGCAGCGGGTGACAGCCCATGACGACTGCCGGGTTTCCCCATTCGGAAACCCCCGGATCAAAGCCTGGTTGACGACTCCCCGGGGACTATCGTGGCCTCCCACGTCCTTCATCGGTTCCTGGTGCCAAGGCATCCACCGTGCGCCCTTAAAAACTTGGCCACAGATGCTCGCGTCCACTGTGCAGTTCTCAAACAACGACCAACCACCCATCACCCCACTGGAAACCAGTGAGTGCACCGGGGTCGGCACTGAAGGCGACCTCACGGCCGTACCTTCAGATACCCAACAGCGTGCCCGGCCCGTTCCTGTCCGGAGATCGTGCTTTCCACACTCTTGCGAGCAGTACTTGCAGCCTCCGGCCCAGATTCAGGCCGAGTAGTCAACGTTCCACCCATGAGCAACCAGCATCAGACATTCGCTGATGTACTGGCCTCTGAACCAAGCAAGCTTGGCTTAGAAGTGCTCCTTAGAAAGGAGGTGATCCAGCCGCACCTTCCGGTACGGCTACCTTGTTACGACTTCGTCCCAATCGCCAGTCCCACCTTCGACAGCTCCCTCCCACAAGGGGTTGGGCCACCGGCTTCGGGTGTTACCGACTTTCGTGACGTGACGGGCGGTGTGTACAAGGCCCGGGAACGTATTCACCGCAGCAATGCTGATCTGCGATTACTAGCAACTCCAACTTCATGGGGTCGAGTTGCAGACCCCAATCCGAACTGAGACCGACTTTTTGAGATTCGCTCCACCTCACGGTATCGCAGCTCATTGTATCGGCCATTGTAGCACGTGTGCAGCCCAAGACATAAGGGGCATGATGACTTGACGTCGTCCCCACCTTCCTCCGAGTTGACCCCGGCGGTCTCCTGTGAGTCCCCATCACCCCGAAGGGCATGCTGGCAACACAGAACAAGGGTTGCGCTCGTTGCGGGACTTAACCCAACATCTCACGACACGAGCTGACGACAGCCATGCACCACCTGTACACCGACCACAAGGGGGGCACTATCTCTAATGCTTTCCGGTGTATGTCAAGCCTTGGTAAGGTTCTTCGCGTTGCGTCGAATTAAGCCACATGCTCCGCTGCTTGTGCGGGCCCCCGTCAATTCCTTTGAGTTTTAGCCTTGCGGCCGTACTCCCCAGGCGGGGAACTTAATGCGTTAGCTGCGGCACCGACGACGTGGAATGTCGCCAACACCTAGTTCCCACCGTTTACGGCGTGGACTACCAGGGTATCTAATCCTGTTCGCTCCCCACGCTTTCGCTCCTCAGCGTCAGTAATGGCCCAGAGATCCGCCTTCGCCACCGGTGTTCCTCCTGATATCTGCGCATTTCACCGCTACACCAGGAATTCCGATCTCCCCTACCACACTCTAGCTAGCCCGTATCGACTGCAGACTCGGGGTTAAGCCCCGAGCTTTCACAATCGACGTGACAAGCCGCCTACGAGCTCTTTACGCCCAATAATTCCGGACAACGCTTGCGCCCTACGTATTACCGCGGCTGCTGGCACGTAGTTAGCCGGCGCTTCTTCTGCAGGTACCGTCACTTTCGCTTCTTCCCTGCTGAAAGAGGTTTACAACCCGAAGGCCGTCATCCCTCACGCGGCGTCGCTGCATCAGGCTTTCGCCCATTGTGCAATATTCCCCACTGCTGCCTCCCGTAGGAGTCTGGGCCGTGTCTCAGTCCCAGTGTGGCCGGTCGCCCTCTCAGGCCGGCTACCCGTCGTCGCCTTGGTGAGCTTCTACCTCACCAACAAGCTGATAGGCCGCGGGCTCATCCTTCACCGCCGGAGCTTTCAACCCTCTCCCATGCGAGAGAAGGTGTTATCCGGTATTAGACCCCGTTTCCAGGGCTTGTCCCAGAGTGAAGGGCAGATTGCCCACGTGTTACTCACCCGTTCGCCACTAATCCCCACCGAAGTGGTTCATCGTTCGACTTGCATGTGTTAAGCACGCCGCCAGCGTTCGTCCTGAGCCAGGATCAAACTCTCCGTGAATGTGTACCGGTAATCCGGTGCTCACACACGAGAGCGGAACGGTCGGGAGGAATAATCCCGTCCGTTCACAGCGTCCTCGCTGTGTTTTTCAAAGGAACCTCCAACTCACCGAAGTGAGCCGGGGTTATCAACATATCTGGCGTTGACTTTTGGCACGCTGTTGAGTTCTCAAGGAACGGACGCTTCCTTTGTACTCACCCTTGCGGGCTTTCCTCCGGGCGCTTCCCTTCGGTGTTTCTTTTGTTCTTGCGTTTCCGACTCTATCAGACTCTTTCGTGTCCGACTTCCTCGGCGCCTTTCCGGTTCCCACTCCGGCCTTTCGGCTTTCGCGTTTCCCTTTCCGGCGGCTCCGACTTTATCAGAAGTTTTCGGCCGGTCTTACCGGCTTCGGATTCCGAATCATCGGGGTGGCTTCTCGCATTGATGAGATTCGAGAAGCAGGAAGACATTAACTGTTGCTGCCGAACTTGTCCAGTTCTAGGCAACTGTTCGAATCTACCTCCCCGGTCCTTCCGTGTCAACGGGTTTTCCGGGGCGATGAGGAGACTAGCAGGTCAGATGGGCCGTATGCACATCACGCTGCGAGAGGGACGGATGCGCTGCGTTCGGAGCTGTCCAGATCGCCCGTCTCGCCTGCTCGGGCGGCTCTTCCGCCCAGTACGTAGACGTACACGAGGAAGGCCAGTTCGGCGCCGATGCCGATGGCGATGCGGGCCCAGGTCGGGAGGCCCGATGGGGTGACGAAGCCTTCGATGGCGCCCGAGACGAAGAGGACCAGGGCCAGGCCGATGGCCATGCCCAGGGCCGCACGGCCTTCTTCCGCGAGGGCCGTGCGGCGCGTGCGGGGGCCCGGGTCGATGACGGTCCAGCCGAGACGTAGGCCCGTGCCGGCCGCTACGAAGACTGCTGTCAGCTCAAGGAGTCCGTGGGGCAGGACCAGGCCCAGGAAGGTGTCCAGGCGGCCGGCCGAGGACATCAGGCCGATGCCCACCCCGAGGTTGAGCATGTTCTGGAAGAGGATCCATAGGACGGGGAAGCAGAGGAAGGCTCCCAGGACTAGGCACATTGCGGCTGCCTGAGCGTTGTTCGTCCACACCTGGGCCGCGAACGAAGCCGCGGGGTGACTGGAGTAGTACGTCTCGTACTCGCCGCCCGGGCGGGTCATCTGCCGGAGTTCGCTGGGGGCGGCGATCGTGGACTGCACTTCGGGGTGGGTGGCGATCCACCAGCCGATGATCGCCGCCAGGACCGTTGACAGGAGGGCCGTGGGGATCCACCAGCGGCGGGAGCGGTAGACCGCGGCGGGGAAGCCGTGGGTCAGGAAGCGGGTCACGTCACGCCAGGAGGCGCGTCGCGTACCGGTGATGGCGCTACGCGCGCGTGCCACCAGATGTGTCAGCCGTCCGGTGAGCTGAGGGTCCGGGGCGCTGGACTGGATCAGGGAGAGGTGGGTGGCGGTGCGTTGATAGAGGGCTACCAGTTCGTCGGCCTCGGCTCCGGAGAGGCTGCGCCGGCGGCGCAGCAGGGCGTCCAGTCGGTCCCACTCGGCTCGGTGGGCGGACACGAAGACGTCGAGGTCCATCGGAAGACTGCTCCTCGTACTGCGGCGCGTGATTGTTCAGCTTGGCAGACTGGCCAGTCCTACGGCAGGGCAGGGAAGGGTGGCCGAGCGTGAGTGAGCTTGTGACGGGTGAGGCGGTGGCGCTGGAGCTGCGGCCCGCGAAGCTGCCGAGCCGGGCGCTGGCCGTGCTGATCGACCTGGCCGTGGCCTTCGTGGCGTATCTGGTGGTGACCTTCGGGATCATCGCCTCTACTTCTTCGTTGGACGATGCCGCTGCTGCCGCGGTGGCGGTCGCCAGTTTCGTACTCGTTCTGGTCGGTGGCCCCATAGCGGTGGAGACGCTCAGCCATGGGCGGTCGCTCGGGAAGCTGGCGTGCGGGCTGCGGGTGGTGCGGGACGACGGCGGGCCCATCCGGTTCCGGCACGCGTTGGTGCGGGGGGCCGTCGGGGTCATCGAGATTCTGATGACGTTCGGGGTCGTCGCGTGCATCGCGTCGCTGGTGTCGGCGCGGGGGCGCCGGCTCGGGGATGTGTTCGCGGGGACGCTGGTCGTACGTGAGCGGGTGCCTGCGGGGCGGGCCGCGTTCGTTCCTCCGCCGCCGCCCTGGCTGGTCGGGCGGTTCGCCGAGCTGGATCTGTCCGGCGTGCCGGAGGGGTTGTGGCTGGCCATTCGCCAGTACCTGACGCGGATGGGTCAGCTCGACCCGCAGGTGGGCGGGGCGATGGCCGAGCGGCTCGCGGGAGATCTGGTGGAGCGGACGGGGGCGCCGGCGCCGTATGGGGTACCGGCTGCCGCGTATCTCGCCGCGGTGGTCCATGAGCGGCAGGCTCGGGATGCGCGGCGGGCGTTTGGTGAGGTGGAGGGGCCGATCGCGGAGGCGGGGGGTGGGCTCGACTCTCGCTCCGGGTACGGGGGCGGGTACGGGTATGGGGGCGGGGGTGGCTCTGAGACTGCGGCCTATCCGGGGGGTTTTGCGCCTCCGGGTGCTCCGGGTGCGCCCGGGAGTTCTGCGACCCCCCGTGTTCGTGCACCCGGCTCTGGCGCTGGCGCTGGCGCTGGCGGGGCGAGTTCGGAGGAGGCTCCCCCGGCCACGGGGTTCGTGCCGCCTGCGTGAGGCGGCGTGTCAGGCGAAGGTCGACGGTGGGGTCTCGAGGTGTTCGAGCTCGATTCCCGGAGCCGCCAGGACTACGTCGCCGGCGATGTGGACGGCGTGCTGCTCGCCCGTGTCCAGGGCTGTGACCTGGTATTCGTCGACGGTCAGGGGGCCGTTGTCAGTGGGGTGTGCTTCGCTCTTCTTCAGGGCCCAGGACTGGTCGAGGGTGCGGGGGGCGAGGACCGGGTCCGTGAAGGCGACCAGGCGGAGTCTGGTCGTGGGGGAAGCGGGGGTCAGGTTCAGGAGCCGGGCCGTCGCGACGAGGAAAGCGGGGGATGTGCCGGTGAATGCGTGGGCGGGGGCGTTGTCTTCGGTGGCGTGCGCGCCTGTGGGGTCGGTGCGGACCCAGGTGACGCCGTTGAGGGCGCCGGCGCGGACCTGCCAGTCGCCTGCGTGGAGTTCCAGGCGAATGGGGCGACCGCGGGCGTCGAGTGCTAGGTCGACGGAGCCGGTGGGAGTGCCTTCGGGGGTGATGCGTTGGGAGACGTAGCGCCAGCCGGAGGGGCCGGGTGCGCAGTGGAAGTGTTCTTCACCGAGGGGGGTGTGATCGTGCGGATCGTGAAGCGAATAGCGGCCGCGGGGCATGGGCTTGGGTCCTGGTCCTCGGTCGGGTTTCCGCGCTGAGTCGACGGCTGGGCGGGTGAGCTTCGGGTTCGGGCCGGGTCCGGGTCGGGTCCGGGCCGGGTCTGGGCCGGGTCCAGGTCGAGTTCGGACCGGGTCGAGTTCGGACCGGGTCGGCTGGGGCACGTGCCGTCCACGCGTCTCGCAGTAGGCCCGTCGGCGAGCCTAGGGCACGGGGCTGACGGGCACGTGTGGGGTGCTGCGGGTGGGCGCTCGGTGTGGGTGAGGCCTCGGTGCAGGGCTGCCGCCGACGTATGCCGGGGGCGCCGGTGACGGTCGTGAGACAGTCCCCCGCAGTCCACGTAGCCTCGCCGTCCACGTAGCCTCGCCATCCACGTGGCTGCGACACCCGGGGCCTGCCAGACGCAGTCCCCTGCCGAGGCCGGTCGGGCGTGTGCCCGTGCGGGAGCTTGTGCCGCGTCGGCGGGACGCGCATCTGGCGGATGGGTTGCGCGGCTGGGTCGCGAGTGGCCGGCCGGGTGGCGACGGGGCAGGCCCCCGCCGGGAGGGCGAGGGCCTGCTGGGGTGGAGCTGTGCCGCGCTGAGTCGGGGCGGGCTGACGGACCCGTGCGGACCCGTAAGGCCGTCCGTGTCAGTAGCGGTAGTGGTCCGGCTTGAAGGGGCCTTCGACCTCGACGCCGATGTAGGCGGCCTGCTCCGGGCTGAGCGTGGTCAGCTTCACGCCCAGCGCGTCCAGGTGCAGACGGGCGACCTTCTCGTCCAGGTGCTTGGGCAGCACATAGACATCGGTGGGGTACTGCTCCTGCTTGGTGAACAGCTCGATCTGGGCCAGCGTCTGGTCCGCGAACGAGTTGGACATCACGAACGAGGGGTGGCCGGTCGCGTTGCCCAGGTTCAGCAGACGCCCCTCCGACAGCACGATCAGCACCTTGCCCTCGGGGAAGGTCCAGGTGTGCACCTGCGGCTTGACCTCGTCCTTGACGATGCCCTCGATCGCCGCCAGCCCCGCCATGTCGATCTCGTTGTCGAAGTGACCGATGTTGCCCACGATCGCCTGGTGCTTCATCCGGGCCATGTGCGAGGCCATGATGATGTCCTTGTTGCCCGTCGTGGTGACGAAGATGTCGGCCGTCTCCACGACCTCGTCCAGGGTGGTGACCTGGTAGCCGTCCATCGCCGCCTGCAGCGCGCAGATCGGGTCGATCTCCGTGACGATCACCCGCGCGCCCTGGCCGCGCAGCGACTCCGCACACCCCTTGCCCACATCGCCATACCCGCACACCACCGCGGTCTTGCCGCCGATCAGGACGTCGGTGGCGCGGTTGATGCCGTCGATCAGGGAGTGCCGGCAGCCGTACTTGTTGTCGAACTTCGACTTGGTCACCGCGTCGTTCACATTGATCGCGGGGAACAGCAGCTGGCCCTCGCGCTGCATCTCGTACAGGCGGTGCACGCCCGTGGTGGTCTCCTCGGTCACGCCGCGGATCTCCGAGGCCAGCTGGGTCCACTTCTGCGAACCCTCACTGATGGTGCGGTTCAGCAGCTGCAGGATGACGCGGTGCTCGTCGTTCTCCGCGCTCTCCACGGCGGGGACCTTGCCGGCCTTCTCGTACTCGACGCCCTTGTGCACCAGCAAGGTGGCGTCGCCGCCGTCGTCCAGGATCATGTTCGGGCCGCCGGTGGGCGTGTTCGGCCAGGTCAGCGCCTGCTCCGTGCACCACCAGTACTCCTCCAGACTCTCGCCCTTCCAGGCGAAGACCGGCACGCCCCGCGGGTCCTCGGGGGTGCCGTTGGGGCCGACCGCGATGGCCGCGGCCGCGTGGTCCTGGGTGGAGAAGATGTTGCAGGAGACCCAGCGGACCTCGGCGCCGAGCGCGACCAGCGTCTCGATGAGCACCGCGGTCTGCACGGTCATGTGCAGGGAGCCCATGATGCGGGCCCCGGCCAGCGGCTGGGAGGCGGCGAACTCCTTGCGGATCGCCATCAGACCGGGCATCTCGTGCTCGGCCAGGGTGATCTCCTTGCGGCCGAACGCGGCCAGCGAGAGATCGGCGACCTTGAAGTCCTTGCCGTTGATGAGAGTCATGAGTGAGCTGCTCCTCGTGGATGGGTCGAGGGTGGACATGGCTGACCTGCGGCGTTGGGTTGGTGGAGTGGACACAGAGGTGGCCACACCGGTGCACCGACGCGCGCAGCGCAGTCCGTCGGAGGCCCTCTCTCCCTCGGACAGTCCGTGCGCGGACTGCCCGACCGCCATCAGCAGCGACGTCTGGCTCGTCTCCAAGCTACACCGATTGGCCCAGCAAGCCCCAGCCCGCCTTCGGGGACGCGATGAGGGCGCGATGTCCGGCGAGATGGCCACGAGTAGGCCGACAGAAGGCCGTCAGAAGGCCGTCAGACCCGGACGATATGGGACCTTTGCGCTTTTGATCCTGCGCCTATGTGTTGCAGGATGCCTTGAGATCGGGAACATTTGCGCGATCTTGTTCTGAGCAAGGACCTTCGGAGCAAGCGAAGGTCCTCGGAGCAATGGCTTAAGGAGATCCACGTGACCAGTCCGGCCGATCCCCCCATAGGCGGTGGCAGCGGCGAGGGCAAGAAGCTCAAGCTGCTCGCCGTGACCGCCTGTCCGACCGGCATCGCTCACACGTACATGGCGGCCGAGAAGCTCTCGCAGGCCGCGGAGCGCCTCGGCATCGACATGAAGGTGGAGACGCAGGGCTCCATCGGGGCCGAGAACGTCCTGACTGACAACGATGTCAGACAAGCCGACGGCATCATCATCGCTGCCGACAAGGACGTGGACCGCAGCCGGTTCACCGGTAAGCGTGTGCTGTCCGTCGGCGTCTCCGAGGGCATCAGCCGCCCCGAGCAGCTCATCGAGCAGGTGCGGAGCGCGCCCGTGCACGGTGGGGGTGCGGGCGGTGACTCCACTGCGGCGGCCGCGACGGGCGCAGGCGGCGGTCGGGAGCGGAGCGTCGCGTACAAGGCGCTGATGAACGGCGTCTCGTACATGATCCCGTTCGTCGTGGTCGGCGGGCTGCTGATCGCGATCTCGCTGTCGCTCGGCGGGCACACCGACCCCAAGGGCGGGCTCGTCATTCCGGACGACTCGTTCTGGATGCACGTCAACCAGATCGGCACCATCGGGTTCACGCTGATGGTGCCGATCCTGTCGGGATACATCGCGTACGCCATCGGTGACCGGCCCGCGCTGGTGCCGGGCATGATCGGCGGCTGGATCGCGAACACCGGAGAGCTGTACGACTCGAAGGCGGGCGCGGGTTTCATCGGCGCGATCGTCACCGGTTTCCTGGCCGGCTATCTGGTGCTGTGGATCAAGAAGGTCAAGGTCCCGAAGTTCGTTCAGCCGATCATGCCCATCATCGTGATTCCCATCATCGCGACGACCGCGCTCGGGCTGTTCTTCATCTACGTCATCGGCAAGCCCATCTCGTGGGTCTTCGAGCATCTGACCAGCTGGCTCAGCGGGATGACGGGGACGAGTGCGATCCTGCTCGGCGCGATCCTCGGGCTGATGATCGCCTTCGACATGGGCGGTCCCGTCAACAAGACGGCCTTCCTGTTCGGCGCGGGGCTCATCGCGACCGGCAACCAGACCGTCATGGGCATGTGCGCCGCGGCCATCCCGGTCATGCCCCTCGGGCAGGGCCTCGCGACGCTGCTCCGCAAGCGGCTCTACAGCGAGCAGGAACGGGAGACCGGGCTCGCCTCCTTGTTCATGGGCTTCTTCGGGATCTCCGAGGGGGCCATCCCGTTCGCCGCCGCGCGGCCCGCGCAGGTCATCCCCGCCAACATGCTCGGTGGCGCCGTCGCCGGTGCGATCGCCGGTATGGCGAGCGTGAAGGACGCGGTGCCGCACGGCGGGCCGATCGTGGCGGTGCTTGGCGCGGTCGGCGGGGTGCCGATGTTCTTCGTGGCCCTGGCCGTCGGTTCGGTCGTCACGGCGCTCACCACGGTGACGCTGGTCGATCTGAGCGAGCGCAAGCGGCGTGGGGCTCCCGTCGTCGACGCGCCGGGCGGGCACGGCGGCCTCGGCGGGCCCGAGCCGGTGCTCGCGGGGGTCGGTGCCACCGCGAGTGGCGCGGCCGTCGCCGCCGGGGACTCGCAGCGTCGGCCCGTGCAGGAGCAGCCCGCCGCGCCGGAGGGGAAGGAGCAGGCCGGTGACGTCCTCTCCGGGTATCTCACCCGGCGGACCGTCAAGGTCCAGCTGACCGCCGCCGACAAGGAAGCGGCCATCCGGGAGATGGCGGCGCTGCTCACCTCGACCGGCAAGGTCAACGATGTCGAGGAGCTCGTCCAAACCGCGCTGCGGCGCGAGGCGCAGGGCACCACGGGGCTCGGCGAGGAGATCGCCATCCCGCACGCCAAGACGGACGCCGTGGACTCGCCGCTCGTCGGGTTCGCGCGGTCGTCGGAAGGCATCGAGTGGGGCTCGCTCGACGGTACGAAGGCGAAGCTGATCTTCATGATCTCCGTGCCGGAGGCGGCCGCGGGCGATGAGCACCTGCGGATCCTCGCGCTGCTCTCGCGGAAGTTGATGGACACCGGCTTCCGTGAGCGCCTTGAGGCGGCGCCGGACGACGCCGCCATCCTCGACGTGCTGCGTGAGGTCCAGTAGGGGTTCCGAGTACGTGAAGGGGGCCCCGCACCTTTTCGGTGCGGGGCCCCGTCAACGTATGAGCAGCGCTCGGGCTCAGTGGCCGCCCGGCGACTTCGCCGGGTTCTCCCCCGCGGCTGCCGCCGACTCGCTGTAGATGTCCGGCTCGAGGTAGATCACGCGGGCGATCGGGACGGCGGCGCGGATGCGCTCCTCCGCTGCGTTGATCGCCGAGGCGACCTCGGCGGCCGTGTCGTCGTGCTGGACGGCGATCTTGGCGGCGACGAGCAGTTCCTCGGGGCCGAGGTGGAGCGTGCGCATGTGGATGACCTTGGTGACGGTGTCGCCGTCGACCACGGCCTTCTCGATCTCGGCGACCTCCTCCGTGCCCGCGGCCTCGCCGAGCAGCAGGGACTTGGTCTCCGCGGCCAGGATGATCGCGATCAGGATGAGCAGGACACCGATGCAGAGCGTGCCGATGCCGTCCCAGACACCGTCGCCGGTGGCCAGGGCGAGGCCGACGCCGCCGAGGGCGAGGATCAGGCCGACGAGCGCGCCGAGGTCCTCCAGGAGGACGACGGGCAGCTCGGGAGCCTTGGCGCGGCGCACGAACTGCGCCCAGCTGAGGGCGCCGCGCGTCTGGTTGGACTCCTTGATGGCCGTACGGAAGGAGAAGCCCTCCGCGATGATCGCGAAGACCAGGACACCGACGGGCCAGTACCAGTGCTCCAGCTCGTGCGGGTCCTTGATCTTCTCGTAGCCCTCGTAGATCGCGAACATGCCGCCGACCGAGAAGAGGACGATGGAGACGAGGAAGGCGTAGATGTAGCGCTCGCGGCCGTAGCCGAACGGGTGCTGCGGGGTCGCCTCGCGCTGCGCCTTCTTGCCGCCGAGGAGCAGCAGGCCCTGGTTGCCGGAGTCGGCGAGCGAGTGGACGCTCTCGGCGAGCATCGACGACGAGCCGCTGAAGATGAACGCGACGAACTTCGCCACCGCGATCGCGAGGTTCGCGGCGAGTGCCGCGACAATCGCCTTTGTTCCGCCTGACGCGCTCATGAGTGCGGGGTGTCCCTTCGCCTTCGTACGTATCGACCCTGTGGGGGCGGGGCTTTGCCCGCCCTTTGCGGTGGGTCATTGTTGCAGCACGGGAGGGCGGTGGTGCGTCAGGCCACCACAGTGGCCCGGAAAACCGTGCCGTCGCCGGACACTTCGGCCTTTTCGCCCGCGGGGACGAATGCGGACTGACCGGGCGTCAGGGTCAGTTCGCCGGCCCGGACCGTGCCCGCCGTGCAGAGCAGGATCTGCGGGGTGGCGGCGGTGAGGTCGTGCGGGGCGGTGCCTTCGGGCAGGACGAAGCGGGAGAGGCGGAACTCGTCGATGGGGGTCTCGTAGACCTCTTCGCCGTCGGGGGACGCCTCGGGGCGCAGCACGCCGGGGTCGGTCGCCTCGAAGCGGACGATGCGCAGGAGTTCGGGGACGTCGACGTGCTTGGGGGTGAGGCCGCAGCGCAGGACGTTGTCGCTGTTGGCCATGATCTCGACGCCGAGGCCGTCGAGGTAGGCGTGCGGGACGCCGGCGCCGAGGAACAGGGCCTCACCGGGCTGCAGCCGGACGTGGTTGAGGAGCATCGCCGCGATGACGCCGGGGTCGCCGGGGTAGTGGTGGGCGATGCCCGCGTACGGCTCGTAGGCGCCGCCGATGCGTTGGGCGGCGGCCGTGACCTCGGTGACCGTCTCGGCCATCTCTTCGGGGTCGGCGGTCAGCACGGCCGTCAGGACCTCGCGCAGGGCGGCCTCTTCGGGCTGGGCGCGCAGCAGGTCGACGTACGGCTTGAGGGAGTCGACCTCCAGGGCCTCCAGGAGGTCGGCGGTCTCGGCGGGCGGGCGGAAGCCGCAGAGGCCGTCGAACGGCGTGAGGGCGCAGATCAGTTCGGGCTTGTGGTTCGCGTCCTTGTAGTTTCGGTTCGGGGCGTCGACGGGGACACCGCGGTTCTCCTCGTCCGCGTACCCCTCCTTGGCCTGCGCGAGGTCGGGGTGGACCTGGAGGGAGAGCGGGGCGCCGGCGGCGAGGAGCTTGAGGAGGAAGGGCAGGCGCGGGCCGAACTTGGCGGCCGCCGCCGTGCCGAGCTCGCGCTCCGGGTCCGCGTCGATGACCTCGTTCAGCGCGCCGCGCTCGGTGCGCGAGGGCGCGCCGGGGTGGGCGCCCATCCACATCTCGGCCTGCGGTTCACCGCTCGGTTCGGCGCCGATGAGCTCGGCGATGGCGGTGGTGGAGCCCCAGGCGTAGGGGCGGATGGTGTTGGTGAGGCGGTCCACGGAGGGGCTCTCCCTTGCTTACTGCTGCGTACGCGAGTGCTGAAGTGCGGCGGTGACCGGCGCTGGGGTCATGATTCGTGCCCCGGGGCGAGCGCCAGGTAAACGGCGGCGAAATCCGTGACGGCGATCAGCTCCGCGAGGGCTTCCAGTTCGTCGTCGGCCTCCGGTTCGAGCTCGCTGAGGGCGACGTCGTGGCCGTGTGCCAGTTCGCGGGCGGCGGGGGCCGCGGTGAGGCCACCCGCGTCGGTCGGGCGGTCGCGGAGCAGCACCACGCGCGGGCGGAGTGCCGCCGGGTCGTCGACGCGGTCGCGGAAGAAGTCGTCGGTGTCGTCGCCGCCTGTCGGGGTGCCCGCGAGGACGGCGCCGTGCGCGGGGAGCGCCTCGGGCAGTTCGGCGGCGAGCGCGGCGTGCCCGGCGAGTTCGGCGAGGGTGGCGGCGAAGCGGCGGCCCGCCGCTCCCGCGGACTGGCCCTCCGTCCAGATCAGCGGGAGCGCCTCGGTGAGTTCGGCGGCGAGCGTCTTGGCGGGGTTGCTGTACGTCGCGATGGCGGGCCCGCAGCGTTCGGCGACGTGGTCGAGGCGGTCGGCGACCTTCTGCAGGGCGTCGACGGGGGCGGCGACCAGGCCGGTGCGGTCCAGGAGGACGAGGAGCGGGACGAGGAGGGCCCACAGGGTGCCGGGGGCGCCGGGCGCGGCCTCGTCCTCGACACGCCGCGCCTCGTACGACGCGGAGCCCCGGGTCGCCGCGTCGTTGGCGCCTTCGTACGCGCCGTAGGGCGAGGTCGCCAGGGGCACGGTGAGGCCGTGGCTGCCCTCCACGCTCTCGGCGAGCGGGGTGCGGGCGGGGGCGACGGCGACGACGGTGCAGCCGCGGCGGTAGGCCTGCTCGGCGAGGAGCGAGAGGCCGGGTTCGGTGCCGTCGGGGGTGGCGATGAGCAGCAGGTCGACGGGGCCGATCCAGCCGGGCAGCGCCCAGCGCAGGGCGCCGGCGGCGGGTGCGACGCCGGTCGGGGCCAGCCGGATGACGGGGCAGGCCGAGCCGACGAGGCCGTCGAGGAGGTCGGCGACGCAGGCGGCGGCGGTGCCCGGGCCCGCGATGAGGACGGCGCGGGGGCGGCCGTCGGGCTTGAGCTCCGTCAGCCCCGCCTCCGCGGCGTGCCGGACGGCGGTGCGGACGCGGGCGCCTGCCTCCGCCGCGCCGCGGAGCAGTCCGCGGCGGTCGGCGCGGGCGAGCGCCTCGGGGTCGTCGAGCTGCGACTCGTCGAGCATGGGGTCAGGTCTCCGATCGCGGGGCGCGGCTTCCTGCGGGTGCCGGTCGGTGACCGGCGGGTGGCGCGGGCGCCGGCGCTATGCGGGGCGGCGTGCCTCGTCGACGAGGAGTACGGGGATGCCGTCGCGGACCGGGTAGGCGAGGCCGCACTCCTTGGCGTCCGCCGTGCAGACCAGCTCGGTCTCCGTCTCCTTGAGGGGCGCGTGGCAGGCCGGGCAGGCGAGGATCTCCAGGAGGCCGGCTTCGAGCGGCATGGGGTGGGTCCCTTCGAACGGATGTGATGGATGGTGCGCCGCGTGGTGCTCTGCTGCCGCGGGGTGTTCGCGCGCGGTGGTCCGCCGGGAACCGCGCGACCGCGCCGCCGCCGCGCAGGATGCGGCCTGATCAGCCTACCTCCGTGCGGGGCGGGGCGTGGGGGTCCCGCGGGGTCCCGGGGGACCCTCGTGGTGGGCGTCAGCCGCGGATGATCGCCAGCGCCTCGTCCCGCACCTTGGCCATCGTGGTCTCGTCGCGTGCCTCCACGTTCAGGCGCAGCAGGGGCTCGGTGTTCGACGCGCGTACGTTGAACCACCAGTCGGCGGCGGTGACGGTGAGGCCGTCGAGCTCGTCGAGGGTCACGCCGTCCTGGTCCGCGTACGCCGTCTTGATCGCGGCGAGGCGGGCGGTCTGGTCGTCGACGGTGGAGTTGATCTCGCCGGAGCCCGCGTACCGGTCGTACTGGGCGACGAGTCCGGAGAGCGGGCCTTCCTGGCCGCCGAGGGCCGCGAGGACGTGGAGCGCGGCGAGCATGCCGGTGTCCGCGTTCCAGAAGTCCTTGAAGTAGTAGTGCGCGGAGTGCTCGCCGCCGAAGATCGCGCCGGTCCTGGCCATCTCCGCCTTGATGAAGGAGTGGCCCACGCGCGTGCGGACCGGCGTGCCGCCGTTCTCCTTGACGACCTCCGGGACCGACCAGGAGGTGATGAGGTTGTGGATGACCGTGCCCTTGCCGCCGTGCTTGGCGAGCTCGCGGGAGGCGACCAGGGCGGTGATGGCCGACGGGGAGACCGGGTCGCCGTTCTCGTCGACGACGAAGCAGCGGTCCGCGTCGCCGTCGAAGGCGATGCCGAGGTCGGCGCCCTCCTCGCGGACCCGCTGCTGCAGGTCCACGATGTTGGCCGGGTCCAGCGGGTTGGCCTCGTGGTTGGGGAAGGTGCCGTCGAGCTCGAAGTACATCGGCACGAGGTGGAGGGGCAGGCCTTCGAAGACGGTGGGGACCGTGTGGCCGCCCATGCCGTTGCCCGCGTCGACGACGACCTTGAGGGGGCGGATGGCGGTGAGGTCGACGAGGCCGCGCAGGTGGGCGGCGTAGTCGGTGAGGGTGTCGCGCTGGGTGACGGTGCCGGGGGTCGCCGCGGACTCGGGGGCCCCGGAGTCGCGCCAGCGCTCCACGAGGGCGCGGATCTCGGCGAGTCCGGTGTCCTGGCCGACGGGGGCGGCGCCGGCCCGGCACATCTTGATGCCGTTGTACTGGGCGGGGTTGTGCGACGCGGTGAACATCGCGCCCGGCAGGTTCAGCGCGCCCGACGCGTAGTACAGCTGGTCCGTCGAGCAGAGCCCGATCTCCGTGACGTCGACGCCGAGGGCGGCGGCGCCGCGCGCGAAGGCCCGCGAGAGGCCCGGCGACGAGGGGCGCATGTCGTGGCCGACGACGATCGCGTCCGCCACCGTGACCTTCGCGAAGGCCGCCCCGAACAGCTCGGCGAGCGACTCGTCCCACTGGTCCGGGACCACCCCGCGGACGTCGTACGCCTTCACGATCTGGGACAGATCAGCAGTCACGGCCAACCCTCTCTGCAGGTTCTGCGAGTTCAGCGCGTACGGAGAGTCCTCCGCGCATCACAAAACTACCCGCTGACGCCGACAGCGGGCCGGGGCCCGGCCACGGACACCCGCCCGGACACGGACACCTCACGGCAGCATCCAGCCGAGGACGGCCGTGCTCTGCCCCACGACGATCAGGCACATCACCAGGAGCAGGCCGAGGCTCCACGGCAGCACCTTGCGCAGCAGGTCGCCCTCCTTGCCCGCGAGTCCGACGGCGGCGCACGCGATCGTCAGGTTCTGCGGCGAGATCATCTTGCCGAGGACGCCGCCGGAGCTGTTGGCTGCGGCGAGGAGTTCCGGGGAGAGTCCGGACTGCTGGGCGGCCGTCACCTGGAGGGCGCCGAACAGGGCGTTGGCGGAGGTGTCGGAGCCGGTCACCGCGACGCCGAACCAGCCGAGAACAGGGGACAAGAAGGCGAGTCCCGCGCCGGCGGCCGCTACGTAGTGCCCGATCGTGGCGGCCTGTCCGGAGAGGTTCATGACGTACGCGAGAGCAAGCACGGACGTCACGGTGAGGATCGCGAAGCGCAGTTCATGGACGGTGGCCATCCATTCGCGTACCGCCACGCGCGCGTGCACCCCGATGACGGCGGCGGTGCCCACACCCGCGAGCAGCACCAGCGTCCCGCCCGTGGACACCAGCGGCAGCGAGAAGACGTTTCCGGCGACGGGGTCGCCCGAGGGGTCGGCGACGTTCAGGAAGGGCCAGTCGAAGGTGCGGGTCGCCTTCGCGAGGACGTCCTTGACGGCGGGGATCTGGGCGAGGGAGAAGACGGTGACGATGAGGGCGTACGGGGCGTAGGCGCGCAGCACTTCGGGGCGCGGGTCGTCCTGGTCGAGGTCTTCGCTGCGCGCACCGGTGAGGACCGCGGCGCGGACGGGTTCGGCGGCGGGCCTGCGCGCGTGCGGCACGGCCATGAGCGCGCCGGCGCCCGCCAGGGCCGCGCCGATGTCGGCGAGCTGGGCGGAGACGAAGTTGGATGCCGCGAACTGCGCGACGGCGAAGGCGGACCCGCAGGCGAGGGCGGGCACCCAGGTCTCGCGCAGCCCGCGCCGCCCGTCGACGAGGACCACCAGGAGCAGCGGCACGACCAGGGCGAGGAGGGGTGTCTGGCGGCCGACGACCGTGGCGACGGTGTCGAGGGGCAGGCCCGTCACCTGGGCCAGCGTCACCACGGGGGTGCCCATGGCGCCGAAGGCGACGGGCGCGGTGTTGGCGACGAGGGCGACGACGGCGGCGCGCACCGGGTCGAAGCCGAGGGCGACGAGCATGACGGCGCTGATCGCGACGGGTGCCCCGAAACCGGCGAGCGCCTCCAGGAGCGCGCCGAAGCAGAAGGCCACGACGAGTGCCTGGATGCGGGGGTCGTCGGAGAGCCTGCCGAAGGAGCGGCGCAGGATGTCGAAGTGCCGGGTGCGGACCGTCATGCGGTACACCCACAGGGCGTTGACGACGATCCACAGGATGGGGAAGAGCCCGAAGACGGCCCCTTGGGCGGCGCTGGAGGCGGTCTGGCCGAGCGGCATGCCGTACGCGAGCCAGGCGACGAGGACGGCGACGGCGAGGCCGATGAGTCCGGCCCTGTGGGCTTTCATGCGGACGGCGCCGAGGAGGACGAGGACGGTCAGGAGGGGCAGGGTCGCGACGAGGGCGGACAGGCCGAGCGAGTCGGCCACGGGCTCCAGTTGCTGCACGAACACAGGACGCCTCCCGGCTGTGGGGTGGCGAAATCCTCAGGGCCGGGTCGAAGGCGCGTCAACGATGCGGACGGAGAAGATCCGGTGAAGGGCGCGGAGGGAGAGCCCCGGGTGGAGAGCCCCGAGTGGGAGGGGCTCAGTTGTCCGGTGAGCGCAGCACCCTCAGGTGGCCGCGGCGCGCGACCTCCATGGGGTCGGCCCTGCGGGCGCCGCCGCCGGCCTCCGCCGCGCGCTCCTGGGGGCGGGCGGCCTCACGCACGGCGTTGGCGAGCGCTTCGAGGTCGTCGCCGGAGGGGCGGGCCGGGCCCGAGGCGTCGGCGAGCCGGACGACCTCCCAGCCGCGGGGTGCGGTGAGGCGCTCGGAGTGCTCGGCGCACAGGTCGTAGCAGTGGGGTTCGGCGTAGGTGGCGAGGGGGCCGAGGACCGCGGTCGAGTCGGCGTAGACGTACGTCAGCGTCGCGACGGCGGGACGGCCGCAAGCGGTGCGCGAACAGCGACGTACAGGGCTCACAGCGTTGGACGGTACCGCACTCTTGAGCGGGCCGCGACGACTCTCCATGAGCTCACTCCACCGTGTCGTGTGACGGTTCGTCCACCGGCACGTCACCCGAACACCTGCTTGACCTGCGAAGACGCCAGTGGCCACTGGGACGGGTGGTATTGAATCCGGTCACCACATGGCTCGGATCAGGTCATTTGGCGTGAGATCGACGGTCCAGGAGAGATACGGAATTGAGTCCAAGCTCGTCGGGAACGGTCAGGAAGCGACATGTCGCGCACCGCGCGGAAAGGCCGATCTCGGGGACTACGCTTCGTCAGTGATGGACGACCCCGTACAGCCCCGCGCCGCCGACCCGAGGCCCCGCCGCCGCGACCGCCACGGCCGGGGCATGCGCGGCCCCGTGGCTCCGCCCCAGGTACCGCTCTCCACCAGCCGTGGAGAGGCCTTCACCGACCTCGTGCAGGACTCCGTGGAGCGTCTGGAGCGGCGCTGGCCACAGCTCACGGAGATCGAGTTCGTGGTTCTGGAGGTGCCGCCCGTGGGCGGGCCCGACGCGGACTGGCAGGACGAGGTGGTGCCGCTGGGCGGCACGATCTCGGCGGCCGAGGGGCGGCCCGCGCGGGTGGTCATCTACCGCCGCCCGGTGGAGATCCGCACCAAGGGGCGCGATGAGCGCGCGCACCTCGTGCACGAGGTGGTCGTCGAGCAGGTCGCGGAGCTGCTCGGCCTGTCCCCGGAGTCGGTGGACCCGCGCTACGGGGACGAGGAGTGAGCCGACGCCTCCCGCGGCACACACGCGCGGGAGGCGTTTTTCTACTTCTGGAGCAGCGCCTCTACTTCTGAAGCACCGCCTTTACTTCTGAAGCACCGCCAGGTCCCGCTCCGCCTTCGGCACCTCGACCGTCCCCCGGTCGTCCGGCAGCGGCTGGACGGTGAACATGGGCAGGCCCTCCTCCGGTACGGACAGCATCCGCGATCCGTAGACCGGGCCGCCGGAGACCGGCTCCACCGTGAGCGCGTACGCACCCTTGAGGCCCGCGGGCTTCGGCGGGTCCGCGATCTCCAGGGTCGTACCGCCCTTGACCGTGTACGTCTTCGTGGCCGGTGAGCCGCCCCCGGTGCCCGCGGACGCCGTGACCTTCACCGTCGCCGACTTCTCCGGGGCGACCAGGGAGAGCGTGGAGCCTTTGGCGCGGTTGTCGGCGACCGTGGAGCGCGCGCCGACCGCGGGCGTCGCCGGGATGAACGCCGTCTCCTGCTTGCCGCCCTTGCCGCGGGTGACCCGCAGGGCCGCCACCACGGGCACCGACCTGTCGGTCGGCGACAGGACGAGCGAGCCCGCCTCGCCCTTGGTGACGTCGCCGAGGTCGACGGCGGCCGTCATGCCGGACTTGACCTGCAGGCTCTCGTGCCCGGCCGGGGTGATGGTGCCGGTCGGCGAGGCGAGCTGGACCTTCAGGTCGGCGTCGTCGGCACCGGGCGTATAGGCCACCAGGCGGACCGATGTGGCGTCCTTGGGGATGCCGGGCAGGACGAGGCTGTCGGCGGGGTCGGCCGACGCGGGCAGCCAGTCGCCGCCGAGCTTCTCGTCGGAGGACTGCACGGCGGCCGCGACGCGTCCGCTGCGCGCGGTCACGTGCATGGTGACGTTCGTGGCCTTCTTGTCGGCGAGCGTGGAGAGCAGCACCGGGACGCTGGAGTGCGGCTGGACCTGGATCGAGTCACCCACCGCGGACGTGATCTCGCCGTCGGGGCCGAACAGCTCCACGTCGACGACGGCGGCGGAGTCGTCCGGGTTCGTGAGGTGGATGTAGTCGCTCCGGTCCTTGGCGGTGCTCGCGCCGGGGAACCAGAAGTCTGTGTCGGGCGCCGTGCAGTTGGTGCCGTGCATGCCGCGGCCGCTGCCCGCCGCGTACGTCGTGGTCTGCTGCACGGTCCAGCCGGGGGCGAGCGCGCCGTCGGCCGTGCCGATGAGGGCGGGCGACTCGGCGCCGGACTCCTCGCCCGCGACCGGCTCGCCGGGCGCCTTCTGGGTGAGGAAGGGCTTGGCCTTCTTGTCCTTCTCCTTGGCGGCGTCCGTGAGCGCCTTGCTGACGGGCAGCAGTTCCGCCTTGCCCTTGGCCTCCGCGCCGTCCCCCTTGGGGGTGAACGCGGTGTACGAGGTCTCGGCGAGGTCGGAGGAGCTGGGCACGGGGCAGAGCAGGCTGGTGCGCTCGACGGGCAGCCGCGCCGCGGCCTTCGCCCCCGCGTCGTCCGTGGCGTCCGAACCGCCGAACGCGGCGAACCCGGTGACGGCGCCGAGCGCGACGACCACGGCGATCAGGGACTGGGTGGTGCGGTTCACTGCTGGCTCCCGTCGGGGCGCTCGCTGTCGGTGCCGTGGGGCGGGTCCTGGTGCTGCTGGTGGCGGTCGTACGACGCGTCGTACGACGCGTCGAAGGACTGCCCGTACTGCTGCTGCCCTTCTCCGTAGACACCGCCCGCACCTCCGTAGGAGGCGTACGGGTCGTACTGGGCGCCCCCCTGGTAGGCGTCCTGCTGGTACGCCTGCTGCCCGTACGTCCCGGACGGGTACTGCCCGCCCTGGTACTGGTCGCCTTGGTACTGGCCGCCCTGATACTGCTGCCCCGCGTCGTACGCGCCCTGCTCGGCGCCCGCGGGCGCCGGTGCCTCCCACGCGTCGTAGGACGGCGACTGCTGGTGCGGGACCGCGGCGGGTGCCTCCTCCGAAGGAGGAGGCGGTACGTCCTGGCCGGCCTCCTGCGCCGCCTGTTCGTTCTGGGCCCGCAGCCTGCGCGCCCTGCGGCCCTCGCCCTCGACCGCCTGGGCCGGGATGACGGGCTCGTCGGGCAGGTCGTCGTCGACGTCGCGGCGGCGGCCCGGCAGGGCCATCACCACGAGGACGACGGCGAGCGCGCCCTGCGCCCACAGCCAGGCCGTGTGGGTCATCGGGGCGTCGTAGGTGACGTCCAGGTGGCCGCCCGCGGTGGGCAGTTCGAAGCCCTGGGCCCAGCCGTCGACCGTGGTGCGGGGCAGCGGGCGGCCGTCGAGGGTCGCCGTCCAGCCCGGGTCCGCGGAGTCGGCGAGGCGCAGGACGCGGCCCTCGTCACCGGACTCGATCTTCGTGTGGAGCTCGACGGGGCCCGCCGCGACGGGCTCGGGGTCACCCGCCCTCGGGACGACGGCGGCACGGGCCACCTGCCGGTCCACGCGCCACAGGGCGCTGCCGTCCTCCTGGCTGAGCCGGGTCAGGCCCGGGGTCGCGTCCAGGGTGCGGCTCATCTGGCGGGGCGCTCCGTCGCGTACGAGGACGTACCGCACCGCGTAGCCGCCGAGCTGGTCGGCCTGGTCGGCGCCGGAGCCCGCGACGAGACGGGCGACGATCTTGTCGAGCCGCTCGTCGTCGGCGGCCGCAGCGGCGAGTTCCGCGTCGCCGAGCCGGGCGCCGGAGCCCCGTACGAGCGAGTAGGAGACCTTCGCGGCGGAATCGCTGCCGAGGACGAGGGTGCGGGCCTGGTCCTCCGTGCCGCTCTCCTCCGCGACGAAGGCGGGCACCTGCACGGGGTCGCGGCGCTCCAGCGGGCCGTCGGCGCCGCCGATCATCCAGCCGGCGGCGACGAGCAGCGGTCCCGCTGCGGCGGCGAACGCGATGAGCGCGGCGACCGGCTGACGCCAGCCGAAGCTCTGCTCGGCGACACGCGCGCGTGCGCCGTCGGCGCCGAGCGCGGCGGCGGCCAGGAGTGCGATTCCGTAGCCGAGCGTGGCCGGCCCTGCCCAGGTCGAGCCGTTCGACAGGACGGCGAAGACCAGCGAGACGAGGGCGGCGGCCCAGGCGGTGCGGACGGCGCGCTGCCGCTCGCTGCGCAGCAGTGCGCCGAGCGCGGCGAGGACGATGCCGATGAGCAGCAGGCCGCTCACGGTGCCGGGGCCGCCGGGGCTCGCGCCGAGCAGGTCGGTGGCGGTCGCGGAGTCGGCGCCGAACTCCAGGCCCGCTTCCTTGAAGAACCCGAAGGGCAGCAGCGTCAGCGACCAGGGGGCGAGGACGAGGAGCGGGGTGCCGAGTGCGGCGAGGAACCGCAGACCGTACGCCGTGAGGTCGCCGCGGCGCACCACGAGGAGGGCGAGGCCGAGGACCAGGGCGATCGGCCAGACGATCGGCGTGAACGCCGTGGCGAGGGTCAGGAGCAGCGTGTACGCCCACGTGGCGCGCCAGGTGCCGCGGGTGCCGTGCGGGGCGGCGAGGCCGCTCGCGGCGATGCCCGCGCGGGCGACGAGCGGCAGCAGGACGGCGAGGACGGCGGTGCCGATGTGGCCGCCCGCGAGGGCGCCGGTGGCGGCGGGCAGGAAGGCGTACGCGATGGATGCCCAGGCGCGCAGCAGGCGGGAGGTGACGAGCGGGCGCGAGGCGAAGTACGCGGCGAAGCCGGCCAGCGGGACGGAGCCGACGAGCAGCACGGTGACCGCGAGTCCGGTGGAGCCGAAGAAGAGCGAGGACAGGCCCGCGACGAGCGCGATCCAGGGTGGTGCGCCCTGGGTGCCGCCGGTGCCGACGGGGTGCCAGACGTCCGTGTACCGCGCCCACAGGTCCGAGGAGTCGCCGGGTGCGGGCAGCAGGGCGCCGCCCGCGAGGGCGCCGGAGCCGAGCAGGGCGCGGCAGGCGATGAGGGACGCGAAGAGGAGGACTACGAAGAGCATCGGTCCCGGTTTGCGGGCGATGCGCTTGAGGCGGGCGAACTGCTCGATCTCCAGGAAGTCGGCGTCGTCGCCGCCGGGTCCGGACTCGACGGCTCCGTGCCGTCCGGCGCCCGCGGGTGCCTCGGCGTCGTTGCGTCCGACGATGCTGCCCGCGGCCTGTTCGACGGTGGCGCGGACGGTGGCGCCGGGCGGCGGGAAGAGGGCGCGCATCTCGCCCGCGTCGGGCACGGGCTTGCCGCGCTGTTTGCGGGCGGCGAGGACGCGGCCGGGCCGCAGCAGGGTGGCGAGGAGGCCCGCGACCTCGTCGAGGGCCTGCACGGGCGCCTTGCCGACGAGGTAGGCGACGGTGCGCACGAGGGTGCCGACGACGAGTCTGACGAGCACCCAGGGAAGCACGGCCGAGCGGGCGTTGACGAGCAGGGTGTACGTGGCGCCGGCCTTGTCGACGCGGTGCGGCGACGTCGCCGTGCGGCCGACGCAGTCGACGGTGCGGCGCTCGCGCGAGGAGGCCTCGGCGTGCCGGACGACGGCGTCGGGGGCGACCAGGACGCGGTGGCCCGCGGCGTGCGCGCGCCAGCACAGGTCGACGTCGTCGCGCATCAGGGGCAGGCGGCGGTCGAACCCGCCCAGCTGTTCGTAGACGTCGCGGCGGATGAGCATGCCGGCGGTGGAGACGGAGAGCACGGGGCGGACGTGGTCGTGCTGGCCCTGGTCCTGTTCGCGCCGGTCGAGGCCGGTCCAGCGGCGGCCGCTGTTGGCGATGGAGACGCCGACTTCGAGGAGTTGCCTCCGGTCGTACCACCCGCGGAGTTTGGGGCCGACGACGGCGACTTCCTTGCCGAGCTCGTGTTCGTTCTCGACGACGCGGAGCATTTCGGAGAGGGCGTCGGGGTCGGGCGCGCAGTCGTCGTGGAGCAGCCAGAGCCACTGCACGGGTTCGCCGTGCGGCAGGTCCGGCATGTCGTACGCCTCGTCGCGCCAGGTGCGGCTCACCGGGTCCCAGCCGCTGGGGCGCTTCAGGTACGGCAGCTCTTCGGGGGTGAGGACGGCGGCGGTGCGGACGGCCTCGTCGACGGCGGTGCCGAAGCCGGAGCGGCGGGCGAGGTGCAGCACGCGGTCGGCGCCGAGGGCCTCGGTGACCAGGCGGGCGGAGTCGTCCGCGCTGCCGGTGTCCGCCGCCACGGCGTTCTGCACGGGGCGCTCCTGGCCGAGGAGCCCGGCCAGGGCGTCGGGCAGCCAGCGGGCGCCGTCGTGGGAGACGAGGACGGCGGTCACGATGTGCCGCGGGAACGCGGGCGGTTCGCTCGGGTCGAACCCGGCGGCGGCGGCCCCTTGGTGGGCTGCCGAATGGCTGTGCACGGACATCGAGGTACGGGCCCCGGTTCGATGGACTGTGGTGGACGCCTGCGCCCTGCGGGGGCGCCGGGGCGTCTCGGACGGGGCCCCACACTAACGGCTGGCACAGGAACGGCCCGCCGCCTGTGGATAACCCTCGGGCGACGGGCCGTTCGTTGCGCATTGTTTGTGGGATATGTGTGCCGTATCGGTTGCCGTACCGATCGGGCGGCGCGTGCCGACGGGGGTTCAGACCGCGGCCTTCTTCAGTCGGCGGCGTTCGCGCTCGGACAAGCCGCCCCAGATACCGAATCGTTCGTCGTTCGCGAGTGCATACTCAAGGCATTCGGAACGGACTTCGCAGGCGAGGCAGACCTTCTTGGCCTCGCGCGTGGAGCCGCCCTTCTCGGGGAAGAAGGACTCGGGGTCGGTCTGGGCGCACAGTGCGCGCTCCTGCCAGCCGAGTTCCTCGTCCGCGTCCTCGACCAGCAGTTCCTGAACCAGCTCGGTCATGTGCGCCCCTCGTCTGTCTGTGCGTCCCCGTGGTGCTGCTGTGCCGGTTTCGGGTGAACGACACGAGTGAAATTACAAGTGTGCCGATCCGGGCCAGTCAAGCCGAGATCTGCTATTGGGCCCCTTATTCACTCTGCGGAACCAAGGCTGTGCGGAAAGTGTTCAAATCGGCCTAAACCATGACACCGTTCGGCAGCCCGTCCGGCGCTCCGCAACGCGTTCCCCCAAAAAGTGATCTCAGTCGGAGATCACCCGGTCGGGTCTCAACGAGAAAGACGACGATGTTTGAGCGTCGGTTGCTGCGCCATGTGTCCGGAGGGGCATCTGCACAAACCTTTCGCCTGACAGAACAACCGGATGAGGTGAAACATATTCCGCATAGTGGACATTGAGTTGACACCGGAGGTGTGAAGCGCTGTTCTGGTGGGCATGCTCGCGAACCTGGCTCTTTCGATGACCCGCACCAGCGGGTCCATCGGTGCTGCCCACGCGCGCTGCTGCTGTTCCTGCTCCAGCTGTTGAGTCCACTCCAGCTGTAGAGCCGTCGTACCGCACGACCTTTCTTCGCTCTGCTCTCCCTGCGCTTCCCCTCCCTCGCGACACCCCAGCACTCTCACGTTGAGGAACCACCGCACGATGAACAGCGACAGCGACCTCCAGATCGCCGGCGACATCCTCGAAGTCCCCCACCTCCTGCAGCCCGCCCGCGAGCACCCCGCCACCGTGGCCGAGTTCGTCGGCCTCGCCCGCACCATCGCCGCCGACCGCTCCCAGTGGGAGCACCTCGTCGAGTACGACGCCACCAGCCGCTGGTACCACCGCCTGCGCCAAGGACCCGGCTACGAGGTGTGGCTGCTCTCCTGGGTGCCCGGCCAGGGCAGCGGTCTGCACGACCACGGCCGCTCCTCCGGCGTCCTCACCCTCCTCCAGGGCGAGCTGACCGAGCGCACCGAACGCGGCACACGGGCGCTCGGCGAGGGCGCGCAGCGCGTCTTCGCGCCGGGGTACGTCCACGAAGTCGTCAACGACTCCCTGGAACCCGCCGTCAGCCTGCACATCTACTACCCCGGCCTCACGGAGATGCCGATGCACTCCGCCCGGTGCGCCGCCTCCGTCGCGCCGGACGCCGCGGAGGATGTCGTAACCGCCTGACGCGGTGTCGTATGCGCCTGACATGCTGGGGGCCATGCGCATTGTGGTTCTGGCCGGCGGCATCGGCGGCGCCCGTTTCCTCCGTGGCCTCAAGAAGGCCGCGCCCGACGCGGACATCACGGTCATCGGCAACACCGGTGACGACATTCACTTGTTCGGTCTCAAGGTCTGCCCCGACCTCGACACCGTGATGTACACGCTCGGCGGCGGCATCAACGAAGAGCAGGGCTGGGGGCGTACGGACGAGACGTTCAAGGTCAAGGAAGAACTCGCGGCCTACGGAGTCGGGCCCGAGTGGTTCGGGCTCGGCGACCGCGACTTCGCCACGCACATCGTGCGGACGCAGATGCTGGGCGCCGGATACCCGCTCAGCGCCGTCACCGAGGCGCTGTGCGAGCGGTGGCGGCCCGGGGTGCGGCTCATCCCCATGTCCGACGACCGCATCGAGACACACGTCGCGGTCACCGTGGACGGCGAACAGAAAGCCGTGCACTTCCAGGAGTACTGGGTGCGGCTGCGCGCCTCCGTGGACGCGCACGCCGTGGTGCCCGTCGGCGCCGAGCAGGCCAAGCCGGCGCCCGGCGTCCTTGAGGCCATCGCCGAGGCCGACGTCGTGCTCTTCCCGCCGTCCAACCCCGTCGTCAGCGTCGGCACGATCCTCGCCGTGCCCGGCATCCGCGAGGCCATCGCCGACGCGGGCGTGCCCGTCGTCGGCCTCTCCCCCATCGTCGGCGACGCGCCCGTGCGGGGCATGGCCGACAAGATGCTCGCCGCCGTCGGCGTGGAGACCAGCGCCGCGGCCGTCGCCGAGCACTACGGAAGCGGGCTGCTCGACGGCTGGCTCGTCGACAGCGTCGACGCGGGCGTCGTCGAGCGGATCGAGGAGGCCGGGATCCGGTGCCGGGCCGTGCCGCTGATGATGAGCGACCTCGACGCCACGGCGCAGATGGCCTCGGAGGCCCTCGCGCTGGCCTCGGAGGTACGGGCGTGACTCCCGCGACCTCCATGCCCCCCTCGACCCCGCCGTCGTACAACGTGTGGGCCGTGCCCGGGATCCCCGAGGTCCGTCAGGGCGACGACCTCGCCAAGCTGATCGCGGCCGCGGAGCCGGGGCTCGCCGACGGGGACGTCGTGCTGGTCACCTCCAAGATCGTCAGCAAGGCGGAGGGGCGGATCGTCGAGGCGGCCGACCGGGAGGCGGCGATCGACGCGGAGACGGTACGGGTCGTGGCGCGCCGCGGGACGCTGCGCATCGTCGAGAACCGGCAGGGGCTCGTGATGGCGGCGGCGGGCGTCGACGCGTCGAACACCGCGGCGGGGACCGTGCTGCTGCTGCCGGTCGACCCCGACGCGTCGGCCCGCGCGGTGCGCGAGGGATTGCGGGACGCGCTGGGGGTCGACGTCGGCGTCATCGTCACCGACACGTTCGGTCGGCCCTGGCGGGCCGGGCTCACCGATGTCGCCATCGGGGCGGCAGGGGTGCGGGTCCTCGACGACCTGCGGGGCGGCTCGGACGCGTACGGGAATCCGCTCGGCGCCACGGTCGTCGCCACGGCGGACGAGCTCGCCGCGGCGGGCGACCTGGTGAAGGGCAAGGCCGCGGGGCTGCCGGTCGCGGTGGTCCGGGGCCTTTCGCGGGCGGTTGTGGGGGCGGACGAGCGGGGCGGCGTCGAAGACGTGGACACCGGCGCCCGGGCGCTGGTGCGCGGTGCTCGGGACGACATGTTCCGGCTCGGGACGTCCGAGGCGGTACGCGAAGCGGTGACGCGGCGGCGGACCGTGCGGGAGTTCACCGACGAGGAGGTCGACCCGGGCGCCGTGCGGCGGGCCGTCGCGGCGGCGGTGACCGCGCCCGCGCCGCACCACACGACGCCGTGGCGCTTCGTGCTCCTCGAATCCGCGGCGTCGCGGGTCGAGTTGCTCGACGCGATGCGGGACGCGTGGGTCGCGGACCTCCGTCGGGACGGTAAGTCGGAGGAGTCCATCGCGAAGCGGGTGCGGAGGGGGGACGTCCTGCGCAGGGCGCCCTATCTGGTCGTGCCCTGTCTCGTGATGGACGGCTCCCATACCTACGGGGACGCGCGGCGGGATACGGCCGAGCGGGAGATGTTCGTCGTCGCGATGGGGGCGGGCGTGCAGAACTTCCTGGTCGCGTTGGCCGGGGAGCGGCTCGGGTCCGCGTGGGTCTCCTCGACGATGTTCTGCCGGGATGTGGTGCGGGACGTTCTTGGGCTGCCGGGGTCCTGGGATCCCATGGGGGCGGTGGCGATCGGGCATCCGGCGGGTGAGGCGGGTGCGCGGGGCGGGCGGGTTGTGGAGGACTTTGTGGCGGTGCGGTAAGGCGGTGGCCTGGGGTGGGTTTTTGCGCAGTTCCCCGCGCCCCTTTCACCTCGGCTTCCCGGCGTTGTCGGGTGCGGGTCGTGGGTTTTTCTGCGCAGTTCCCCGCGCCCCTGGGCCTCGGCTTCCCGGCGTTGTCGGGTGCGGGTCGTGGGTTTTTCTGCGCAGTTCCCCGCGCCCCTGGACCGCTTTCCCGGCGCCTTGACGTCTCGGCTGCGGGGTGTCGTTCGGGTGCGGGCCGTGGGCTTTTTTGCGCAGTTCCCCGCGCCCCTGGATCGGCCCCCGGCGCCTTGATCTCCTGGGCGGGGTGTGGGGGTGGGGCAGGGGCGCGGGGAACTGCGCGGGCCGCCCCCACCGGGCCGCAGTGGGAGAACAGCCCGCCGGGCCGGGGCCGGAGCCGAGTCCAGGGATTACCAGAGGGCGATGTTCGTTTTGCGCATTTTGGGGTCTCTTCGGGGGGGTGTTCGGCCGCTCAGGAGGATCAGGCGGGCCGCTCTGTGGCGTTGGCCCTCGTAGGGGGCGAGGAGGGCCAGCATCTCGGTGTCGTCCGCGTCGCGGTTGTTCGACAAGGCGTAGCCGACGATGCCCGGGAGGTGGACGTCGCCCACCGTCACCGCGTCGGGCGCCCCGTTGCTGCGCTGGACCGTTTCCGCCGACGTCCAGGGGCCGATGCCGGGGATGAGTTCCAGGCGTGCCTGGGCCTGCGGCGGGTCCATGGACGCCGCCTCCTCCAGGCGCGCCGCCCGCGCCACCGCGCGCAGAATCGTGGACGACCGCTTGTTGTCGACGCCCGCCTTGTGCCACTCCCAGGACGGGATGAGCGCCCAGGTGCGCGGGTCCGGCATCACGTACATGCGGGCCTGCGCCGGGGTGGGGCCGGGCGCCGGCTCGCCGTACTTGCGGACCAGGAGGCGCCACGCCCTGTATGCCTCCTCCGTCGTGATCTTCTGCTCCAGGATGGAGGGGATCAGGGATTCCAGGACCAGACCCGTACGGGTCAGGCGCAGGCCCGGACGGCGGTGGGCCGTCGTCGCGACCAGGCGGTGGCGGGGAGTGAAGAGGGCCGGGTCGTCCGTCGCGCCGAGTAGGGCAGGGAGGCCGTCGAGGAGCCACGGAGCTCCTGGGCCCCACGCCTCCGCCTCCACCGCGCCGCCGCGCGCGGCAACCCGCAGCGTGCCGGGTCCCAGCGGCGTGCGGCTCGCGCGCCACACCGAGCCGTCCGGCGTCGTACGGAACGTGGGGTCCCCCGGACCGCGCCGCAGCGGGCCCAGGGTCAGGCCCAGGTCGAGGGTGTACGGCGGCTGCCAGGTGCGGGTCTTGGCCGCGGTGGCCTGGCGGGGGACGCCGGTGGGTACTGCCGTTTCGCCGCCGCGCACTGTGGTGCGTGTGGGGCGCGGGGCGAAACGGGACGACATGTGTATGAGGGTAGGGGACGTCCGGACGTCCCTGCTCGGGTTTGCGTGCTCGTCACTGGTCCGACGAGAAGCGGACCGCGCCCGCCGGCAGCGTCGCCTCGCACCACACCCGTACGCCGTCGCGCAGCTCGTTGTCCGCGCCGACCGTCGCGCCGTCGCCGATCACCGCCCCCGCGAGCGTCGAGCGCTCGCCGATCCGGGCGCCCGCGCCGATCAGGGAGTCCGAGACGACCGCGCCCGCTTCGACGACCGCGCCGGACAGGACCGTGCTGCCGGAGATCCGGGCTCCCTCGCCGACCCGCGCGTTCTCGCCGATCACCGTGCCGCCGGTGAGCTTCGCGCCGGACGCCACCGCCGCGCCGGCCATGACCAGGTGCTCGCCGCAGCGGCCGGGCACCGCCGGGGAGGGCGCGCGCCCGAGGACGAGGTCCGCGGAGCCGCGTACGAACGCCTGGGGCGTCCCCAGGTCCAGCCAGTACGTGGAGTCGACCATGCCCTGGAGGTGGGCGCCGGAGGCGAGGAGGTCGGGGAAGGTCTCGCGTTCGACGGAGACGGGGCGTCCCGCGGGGATCGTGTCGATGACCGAGCGGCGGAACACGTACGCGCCCGCGTTGATCTGGTCGGTGACGATCTCCTCGGGGGTCTGCGGCTTCTCCAGGAAGGCGGTGACCCTGCCGGTCGCGTCGGTGGGGACCAGGCCGTACGCGCGCGGGTCGTCGACCTTCGTGAGGTGCAGCGAGACGTCGGCGCCGGACTCCTCGTGGGTGGCGACGAGGGCGCGGATGTCCAGGCCGGTGAGGATGTCGCCGTTGAAGATCAGGACCGGTTCGTCGGGTCCCGAGCGCAGCCGCGACGCCACGTTGCGGATGGCGCCGCCCGTGCCGAGGGGCTCGGTCTCCGTGACGTACTCGATGTGCAGGCCGAGGGCCGAGCCGTCCCCGAAGTACGGCTCGAAGACCTCGGCGAGGTAGGAGGTGGCGAGGACGATGTGGTCCACGCCGGCCGCGCGGGCCCGCGCCAGCTGATGGGTGAGGAACGGGACGCCCGCCGCCGGAACCATCGGCTTGGGGGTGTGGACCGTGAGGGGCCGCAGCCGGGTCCCCTTGCCGCCGACCAGGAGGATCGCTTCTGTCACCTGTCGTCTCTGCTTCCTGCTGGGGCCGGCCGAACTTGCGTTTCGGCCGGCCAGTGTATGCAGACGGATGTGCAGGTCGTGCAGGGCGTGCGGGTGGTGCGGGGCTTGCATCGGGCGGTGCGGTCGTACGGTCGTTCGGGGCGTGTCGTCAGCGGCCCTGGTAGCGGGCCGAGGTGGACCGGGCCTTGCCGAGCTTCTGGTACAGGCGGCTGCCCGGGCACTCGGTGGCGAACCCGTCCCGGTGCCCGGAGATCACGCGGAGCCTGACGTTCCTGCCCTTCTTGTACAGGTTGCCACCGCCCGACTTCAGGTAGGTGGTACCGCGCGGATTGGCTCCGTACAGGCCGAGCTTCCACGCGGTCAGCCGGGCGATGGCGTTCACGGCCGCCTTCGGCGGGGTGGACCAGCTGTAGGTGCCGAGGACGGCGATGCCCATGCTGTTGGTGTTGAATCCGAGAGTGTGGGCCCCCAGGACCGGCTTGGCCACACCTCCGGCACGTCCTTCGTAGATGTTTCCGCACTTGTCGACGGCGAAGTTGTAGCCGAAGTCGCGCCAGCCGCTGCTCTTGACGTGGAAGCGGTAGATGCTGCGGATCACCGCGGCGGACTGTGAGCAGCGGTAGTAGTTGCCGGTCGCGCTGTGGTGGATGAAGGCGGCCTTGACCGTCTTCGTGTACGCGAAGTGCTTCTCGCGGAGCTTCTCGTCGGCGCCCCAGCCCTTGCGGGTGATGATGCGCGGGCGCGGGCCGACGTACGGGCGTGCCTTGGGCTCCGCCTTGCCGGCCGCCGCCGGGCCGCCGCGTGCGGCGATCAGGTCGTTCTCCGTCTGCCTCTTCGTCAGGGCGGGGATCACGGAGGCGCCGATGGGTGCGAGGTCCGCGTTGACGGCGGAGGACGCGGCGGACAGCTCGCTCGCCGAGGGGGCGCGCGGTGCCTTGTGTCCGGGGTTCTGTGCGGGTGGGTCGTCGCCCGGGTCGACGAGTTCCAGGCGGAGGCCTTCGGGAAGGGGGGTCGCGGCGGTGCCTGCGACGAGGGCGCGATCCGTGGCGGCGCGATCCGTGGCGGCGGGTTCCGCGGGGTCGGCGGGATCGGCGGGATCGGCGGGTTCCGCTCGTACGCGGATCTCCACGCCGTCCGAGTCGCCGACCCACAGCGGCGCGGTCGAGCCGCGGACCGTGCCGGCGGCGCGTTCGGAGGTGTCCGGGTCGGCGGCGTGCTCGTGGTTGTGCGTCTCCACGTGCTGCCAGTCGGACCAGGTGGTGGTGCCGGTCGCCCGGGTGCGGACCTGGACCGTGCCGTGCAGCTCCGCTTCGGGGTCGTTCCATACGACGCCCACCAGGGAGAAGGGGCGGACATCGCGTCGGGCCAGGCCCTGTTCGCGCGCCTCGGACGAGCCGAGTGCGCGGTCGGAGCCGAGTGGGGTGAGCGGGATGGACTGGGTGCTGCCGGGGACCGCCTCCGTGGCGGGCCCGGCGGCCGACGGTGCGCCGGGCGCCGCGGCTCGAGCGCCGGACGACGGCAGTGTGAGGGGCAGGGCCAGGGCGGCCGCGCACGTGACGCCGATCGAGGAAGCTAGAAATCCACGCATACGTACGATCGTTGGCATAGCGGTGCATTTCTGTCCATAGGGGAACTGACGGGGCGTCGGCCAAGTGTGGGTGATCCGGTCACGCGGTACTCCCCCGCCACGCCGGGGGCGCGCGGTGGTCCGCGTACGCTTGCGCCCGTGAACGCCAACGACCGCACCCCTGCCGACCTGCTGCGATCCGCGCTCGCCTCGGATCCGGGCCGCCCACTGGTCACCTTCTACGACGACGCCACCGGTGAGCGGGTGGAATTGTCCGTCGCCACCTTCGCCAATTGGGTGGCCAAGACGGCGAATCTCCTTCAGGGAGACCTCTCCGCGGAGCCGGGCGACCGGGCCGTGCTGCTGCTGCCCGCGCACTGGCAGACCGCCGTGTGGCTGCTCGCCTGTTCGTCGGTGGGTGTCGTCGCGGACATGGGCGGCGATCCCGCGTCGGCGGACCTCGTCGTCAGTGGGCCCGACTCCGACTCGCTGGAGGCGGCGCGGGCGTGTTCCGGGGAGCGGGTGGCTCTGGCGCTGCGGCCGCTCGGGGGGCGCTTTCCGCAACCGCCGGAGGGCTTCGCCGATTACGCGGTGGAGGTGCCGGGGCAGGGGGACCAGTTCGTGCCGTACGCGCCCGCGGACCCGGACGAGGTCGCGCTCGTCGTCGACGGGGTCGAGCTGACGGGGGCGGAGGTCGTCGCTCGGGCGCGGGAGGACGCGGGGCGGTTGGGGGGCGGTGAGGGCGGGGTCCGTGTGCTGTCCGGGCTGTCCTACGGGACGTGGGAGGGGCTCAGTGCGGGGCTTTTCGCCGCGTTGGGTGGGGGTGGGTCTGTGGTGCTCTGCCGGAACTTGGGGCGGTTGGGTGAGGGTGGGCTTGAGAAGCGGGTGTCGGATGAGCGGGTGGGGGTTGTCCGCCGGTAGGCCCCCCCCTGGGGGGGCTGAGGTCCCCCTCCGGGGTGCGGGTCTGGTGTAGCTGGTCGCGCAGTTCCCCGCGCCCCTGAAAACCTGCCCGCGCCATTTCCCGCGTCCCCCGCGCACGTGCCCGGCACCGCTCCCCCGTCGCGCAGTTCCCCGCGCCCCTGAAGAACCGCCCGCGCCATTTCCCGCGTCCCCCGCGCATGTGCCCAGCACCCTTCCTCCGTCGCGCAGTTCCCCGCGCCCCTGAAGACCCGCCCGCGCCGTTTCCCGCGTTCCACGCGCACGTGCCCGGCACCGCTCCCCCGTTGCGCAGTTCCCCGCGCCCCTGAGAACCCGTCCGTGCCATCCCCCTCCTCCCCCGTTCGGCCCAGCCCCTGCCCCGGTCCAGAGGCCGCCCGGGGCGTTGCGGGTCATGGTCGTAGTGGACGGAGTTTGGAGTTACGTAGCCGTTAGGGGTGGATGCGGGCGTGAGTGAGGATGTCGGCGGCCACTCCGGGGGCGGGGACGCGCCCTATGGGCCCGGTGTGGGGGCCAGTGCCAGTGGGGTCGGGCGGAGGCGGCGGTGGGTTCGGTACTGCGCCGTCGGGGTCGCCGTTGTGGTGCTCGGGGCCGGGGGGCTCGGGTGGGCCGCCTATCAGAAGCTGAACGGGAACATCACCACGGATACGGATGCCGCCGCCGAGCTCGCTCGGTATGACAAGGAGCGGCCCACCCCGCTCGTGCACGACGCGCAGAATATTTTGCTGCTCGGGTCCGACACGCGTGCCGGGCAGGGCAACCGCAAGTACGGCAGGGACCCCGGCACCGAGCGCTCCGACACCACGATCCTGCTGCACCTCGCCGCCGACCGGCGGAGCGCCACCGCCGTGTCGATCCCGCGCGACCTGATGGTGGACATCCCCAGCTGCCGCAAGCCGGACGGCTCCCGGACGCAGGCGCAGTTCGCCCAGTTCAACTGGGCCTTCGAGTTCGGCGGGACGGCCTGCACGATCCGTACCGTCGAGAAGCTCACCGACATCCGCGTCGACCACCACATGGTCGTGGACTTCGCGGGGTTCAAGGACATGGTCGACGCCGTCGATGGTGTGCAGGTCTGTCTGCGGGCGCCGATCGACGACTCCGACGCGCACGTGAAGCTCGAGCCCGGGATGCGGACCCTCAACGGCGAACAGGCGCTGGGTTTCGTACGGGCCCGCAAGAGCCTCGGCAATGGCAGCGACACCGACCGGATGGACCGCCAGCAGGAGTTCCTCGGCGCGCTCGTCAACAAGGTGCAGAGCAATGACGTCCTGCTGAATCCGACGAAGCTGTATCCCGTTCTCGACGCGGCGACTTCCTCGTTGACGACGGACCCGGGACTCGCGAGTCTGCGGGGTTTGTACGAACTGGTGCGCGGCATGCGCAATATCCCCACGGAACGGGTGCAGTTCCTCACGGTGCCGCGTCAGTCGTACACGTACGACGCCAATCGCGACGAGCTCGTCGAGCCCGCGGCGAAAGAGCTCTTCACGCGGCTTCGTACGGACGCCCCCGTGGCCGTCGACCCGCGGCAGCCCGCGGAACAGGCCCGCCAGGAAGAGGGCGCCTCCGAGGGCGAGGGGGTTTCCGAAGAGGAGGACGGGGCTTCCTCCGAGGAGGAGTACGACGAGTTCGGTGAGTACGGGGGCGGTGACGAGAAGCCCGACGACCCCTCGGAGACGCCGTCGCCCGCGCCGACATTCCGGGGCAACACCGCCGCCGGATCCACCTGTGAGTAAAGCGATCCCCAAGGGAAGGGCTCGCCTCACTAAGAAATAGGGCGGATTGCCCAGTTGTAGGGGAGTGGAATTTGTCACCGGCGTCGTTCGACGCTGAACTGGGCGGATAGTGTGAGCGATCCGGTGCGCCAAGGCCCTCTCGGCCATGCACCGCTGAACCTGACCGAGCGCCTTCTTGAGGGGGGAAAGGCGCCGCGTGGCCCCGACGGAGGACGCAAACAACCGTGGACGCGCAAGGCCGTGGGCGGGCGGAGAACATCGATCCCGCAGACCAGTGGGTTCTCAACCCGGACACCGGTGACTACGAACTGCGACTGAGCCCCTCCGCTGGGCAGTCGTCGGTGCCAGGACCCCGTGGATCGTCACCCCGGCAGGGCGGCCGCGGCCGTCCCGCGCCGGGCCGTGAGCGCTCCCGCCCGGACGAGCGCGACGAACGCCGCGAGGTACCGGGACAGCGCAGGCGCCGGGTGAAGGAGCCCGAGCCCGGTTCCGGCGGGCGGCGCAAGCAGAATCCCCGTAAGTCCAAGGGCAAGCCCAAGTCCAAGGGCAAGAAGGTGCTGGTCTGGACGGGCGGCACGCTGGCCTTCCTGCTCGTCGCGGGCTGCACCGGTGGCTATCTGTACTACCAGCACCTCAACGACAACATCACGTCGATAGACGATGACGGCGCGGGCACCGGCGGCTTCAGCAAGGACCGCGCCATCAACATCCTCGTGATGGGCACGGACAAGCGCAGCGGCAGCGGCAACAAGGGGTACGGCGACGAGGGAAGCGCCGGTCACGCCGACACGACGATCCTTCTGCACGTCTCCAAGGACCGTACGAACGCGACCGCGCTCAGCATCCCGCGCGACATGATCGTCGACATTCCGGACTGCCCGACGAAGCAGGAAGACGGCAGCACGAAGAACATTCCCGGCACGCGGAACGTCCGGTTCAACGAGAGCCTCGGCCAGAGCGACCGCACGCCCAGCTGCACCATGCGCACGGTCACGAAGATCACCGGCATCACGCCCGACCACTTCATGGTGGCCGACTTCAACGCGGTGAAGACGCTCTCCAGCGCCGTCGGCGGCGTGGACGTCTGCCTGGCCAAGGACATCGACGACCCGAAGTCGCACCTGAAGCTCTCCAAGGGCGAGCACACGATCGAGGGCGAGGACGCGCTCGCGTTCGTCCGCACGCGGCACTCCGTGGGCACGGGCGGCGACCTGAGCCGCATCGAACTGCAGCAGCAGTTCCTCAGCGCGCTCATGCGCAAGCTCAAGTCGAACGACACCCTCACCAGCCCGAAGAAGATGATCGACCTCGCGGAGGCCGGCACCGAGGCTCTCACCGTCGACTCCAAGATCGCCGACATAATGAAGCTCAAGAGCCTCGGCATGGAGCTCGGCAAGCTCGACATGAAGAACCTGAGCTTCGCCACGGTGCCGGTCATCGACAACCCGGCCGAGACGGTCCACACCACGGTCGTGCCGGACCCGACCAAGGCCGAGCAGCTGTTCGCGATGATGCGCGCCGACCAGTCGCTCACCGTGGTGAAGAAGAAGGAGAAGAAGGAGAAGGCCGCGGTGGCCGCCCGGCTCAAGGGCCCCAAGGCCGACGCCTCCGAGGTGCGCGTCGACATCTACAACGGCAGCGGGAAGACGGGCGCCGCTCAGACAACTCTCACGTGGCTGCAGAACACTGAGGGCGTGCTCAAGTCCAGCCAGCTGGGGAACGCGCCCTCGGACATCAAGAAGACGACGCTCGAGTACGCGCCTGACCAGGCGGACCAGGCCCGTCGGCTCGCCGACATCATGGGCCTGTCCGGTGCCGCCCTCAAGCCGGGCAAGAGCGAGAAGAACGCACAGGGCCTCCCGGCCATGAAGCTGACGCTCGGCGGAGACTTCAAGGGCGCGGGGGTGCCCATTGATGCCTCTTCGAAGGCACCGAAGGACATCAAGAAGGTCGGAGCGGACAAGGTTATGTGCGCCAAGTGACCTGAAGCGGTCGTTCTGCGTCTAACAACGCGCCAAGGCGTCCGGCGTCAAGGCACCGCGGAACGACCGCAGTTCATGAATGGGGCGGGGAGGGGCTGGGGATGAGGCAGAACAGCGTGCGCAAGGAGGGGGCGCGACAACGCGCTCCGCACGCAAGTGATCACGGCTGGGACGAGAGCAAGGGCGAGAGCAGGGACGAGGTCCCGGACGAAGGCTCTCGCAAGGCCGCTCGTGAGGGCCGGGGTCGCTCCGCGAAGGCGTCGAAAGGCGGCGGCGAACCCCCTGAGGGCAGCGCCAGGCACCGGCGCGGCTCGCGCGGCGGGGCACGTCCACCGCGCCGCAAGCGCCGTGTCCTGCGCTGGTCGGCGACGATCCTGTCGGTCCTGATACTCGGCACGGCCGGCGCCGGATACCTCTACTACCAGCACCTCAACAGCAACCTCGAGACGGACGACCTGAACCTCGGCGAGCACCGGGCCCCCGAGCCCACGCCCAACGCCGCGGGCCAGACCCCGATGAACATCCTGCTCATCGGGTCGGACGCACGGGACTCCAAGGCGAACCAGAAGCTCGGCGGCGCCAAGGACACGTTCGGTTCCCCGCCCCTCGCGGACGTGCAGATGCTGCTGCACCTCTCGGCCGACCGCAGCAACATGTCGGTCGTCAGCATGCCGCGCGACACCCTGCTGCAGATCCCCAAGTGCACCGACCCGGACGACGGCAAGGTCTATCCGGAGACCGGCCCGAAGTACATGACGAACGAGTCCCTGGGCCGCGGCGGCCCCGGCTGCACGGTCGCCACCTGGGAGAAGCTCACCAACATCCACATCGACCACTTCATGATGGTCGACTTCGCGGGTGTGGTCTCCATGGCGGACGCCATCGGCGGCGTACCGGTCTGCGTGGACAAGAACATCCACTCGCGCACCAGGGAGGGCAAGGGCTCGGGTCTGAAGCTGAAGAAGGGCACCACGGAGATCCAGGGCGAACAGGCCCTGCAGTGGCTGCGCACCCGCTACGGCTTCGAGGGCGGCACCGACATCAGCCGCGCCAAGGCCCAGCACATGTACATGAACGCGCTGGTCCGCAAGCTCCGCGAGAACACCGGCCTGACCAGCCCCAACCAGCTGCGCAAGCTCGCCGAGGAGGCGACGAACGCGCTGACGGTGGACGACGGCCTGGGCAGCCCCAAGAAGCTGTACGACCTGGGCAACGAGCTCAAGAAGGTCTCGCCGGGCCGTACGACGATGACCACCATGCCGTTCGACTACGCGGGCGCGCGCGTCGTCCCCAAGCCCGACGACGCGGAGCAGCTGTTCCGGCTGGTCCGCGACGACATCGCGCTGGACGGCAAGGGCAAGAAGAAGAAGGCCAAGGAGAAGCCGTCGGACGACCCGGCCGCCGCGGACGGCGAGATCGCGGTGCAGGTCCAGAACGGCACGCGCAGCACCACGGAGCCGCCGGTCAGCGGCCGCGCCTCCACGGTGGCCCAGCTCCTCGCGGGCAAGGGCTTCAAGAAGGCGACGCCGGACTCCACGGCGGCGCTGTCCGAGGAGAAGACGGTCGTCCGCTTCCCCAGCAAGGACCTGGAGGGCGACGCCCAGCGGATCGCCAAGTCCCTCGGGCTGCCGCTGAGCGCGGCGAAGAAGTCGACGGACGTGTCGGGGGTGACGCTGATCGTCGGCGCCGACTGGCGCGAGGGCGACGCTCCGCCCAAGGGGAAGAAGAAGGACGACACGACGCCGGACTCCGCGGACGCGCTCAGCGGGTCCGACAAGAAGGCGTGCATGAAGGTCGATCCGAACTTCACCTGGTAACCGCACGCCGCGGCAGGATGCGCGAAGGGCCCCGGCGGCGTGCCGGGGCCCTCGTCGTGCGTATGCCTCTGTAGGGCCGGTCAAGCTTCCTGCGGCTCCCTCACCACCGCAGGCCGGCGCGAGGCGATGACCCGCCGGGCCAGCGAGCGCGGGCTCGTGAGGAAGCCCCAGCCCCACGACATGTGCATGGTCGCGAGGGCCACCGGGATCTGCAGGCGTGCCTTCAGGGGCAGGCCCTTGCCCGCGGGGACGGACCCGGCGGTGATGGCCGCGAGGTAGCCGCCGGGGATCACGAAGCCCCACGGCGTGAGGGCCGCGCCCACGACGACGCCCGCGGCGATCGCGCAGACCGCGGTCGGCGGCGCGAGGTAGCGGAGGTTGATGGAGCCTTCGTGGTAGCGGGCGACGACGTGGCGCCACCGGCCGTAGTCCCTGTACTGCTTGGCGAGCGCCCGCACGCTCGGCCGCGGGCGGTACGAGACCTTCAGCTCGGGCGAGAACCAGATCATGCCGCCGGCCTCGCGGATGCGGAAGTTCAGCTCCCAGTCCTGGGCGCGGATGAACTCTTCGTTGTACCCGCCCTGCTGCTCCAGGGCCTCGCGGCGGAACACGCCCAGGTAGACCGTCTCGGCCTCCTGTGCGTCGCCGCCCGTGTGGAAGGCGGCGTTGCCCACGCCGATCTTCGAGGTCATGGCGGCGGCGACCGCGTGCTCCCAGTCGTTCTGTCCCTCGGCGTGCATGATGCCGCCGACGTTCATCGCGCCGGTCTCCTCCAGGAGGCGGACGGCCGTCGTGATGTAGCCGGGCGAGAGCGCGGCGTGGCCGTCGACGCGCACCACGATCGGGTGACGCGAGGCCTTGATGGCGGCGTTGAGCGCCGCGGGCGTGCGCCCCGTCGGGTTCGGGACCGTGTGCACCCTTCCCCAGGCATGCGACGCGGTCTCGCGGACCAGCTCGGCGGCGATCTCGTCCGTGCGGTCGGTCGAGGGGCCGAGCGCGACGACGACCTCCATCTCGCCCGCGTACTCCTGCCGCAGGATCGCGTGCACGGCCTCGCGCAGATGCCGTTCCTCGTTGAGGACGGGCATGATCACGGATACGGCCGGCGGCGGCACCTCGGACTTCGCGTTCATCACGCGTCACGTTACCGCGAACGGGGGACACGGGAGCGCGCCGTCCGGGTCGCTACCCCGGGCCGCATTTCGTATGGCCTTACGTTTCTCGGGTTAACCGGCTCGTCCTCACCGGGCCAAGGCCCGTCTCGCGGAGGTGCCCCGCACGTGCCCACACCGCCCCGCCGCTCCCCCGCCCCGCCACCGCGCCGCCCCCGTCCCCCGGCTCCGAGGGCCGAGCGGGCCGTGCGGGCCGAGCGGGTCGCCCGGAAGTCCGCGGGGCGGCGGAGACGGCCGCGCTGGGCCATGCGCCTGGCGACCGGCTTCTCCGTGACGGTCCTCGTCGCGGCCGGTATCGGGCACGCGGTCGTGACGGGCCTGGACACCGGCATCAAGCGGGTCGACGCCTTCCGGGACATGAAGAACAGGCCGGAGCCGGGCAACGGCATGAACGTGCTGCTCGTCGGCACCGACGGCCGCGACAAGCTCTCCCCCGAGGACAAGCAGAAGTACCGCCTGGGCGGTGCGCCCTGTCACTGCACGGACACGATCATGATCGTGCACATCTCGGAGGACAGGGACCGCGCCAGCGTCGTGAGCCTGCCCCGGGACAGCTACGCCGACCTGCCCGCGCACACCGACAGGAACACGCGCGAGAAGCACCACGAGCACCCCAACAAGATCAACGCGGCGTACGCGGAGGGCGGCCCGAACCTCACGGTGCGGACCGTCGAGCACATGACGAAGGTCAAGATCGACCACTATCTGGAGGTCGACTTCACCAGCTTCATGAAGACCGTGGACGTGCTCGGCGGCGTGGAGATCTGCACGGCACGGCCCCTCCAGGACTCGCACACCGGCCTCAACCTGGCCGAGGGCACGCACCTCATGAACGGCGGCGAGGCGCTCCAGTACGTCCGCTCCCGGTACGTCGACGGGGCGTCGGACCTCGGCCGCATGCAGCGCCAGCAGCGCTTCCTCGCGGCGCTCATCGCCAAGGCGACGGGCAGCGGCGTGCTCCTGAACCCGGTCAAGTTCCGTGACGTGACGCTGACGCTGCTCGGCGCGGTCCGCGCGGACAACGGCTTCGGGACGGACGAGATCCTCGACCTCGGGCGGGCGATGCGGGGCTTCTCGCCGTCGTCGTCGGAGTTCACGACCGTGCCGCTGAGCGACAGGGGGACGAACATCCCGGGCATCGGTTCGACGCTCGTCTGGCATCCGCAGAAGTCGGAGAAGCTGTTCGACGCGCTGCGCGAGGACCGCCCGCTGGCGGCGCGCCACGGCAAGGGCAGGGCCACCCTGGTCGGCGTCGCACCGCAGCAGATCCGGGTGCAGGTCGACAACGGCACGGCCGACCCGGGGCTCGGCAAGCGGGTCGACGCGGCGCTGGCCAAGACCGGTTTCCGGACCTCGCAGCTGCCGGGGAACGTGCCGGGAGCGGCGGCCAGGCCGGTCGAGAGGACCGTCGTCGCGTACGACCCGCGATGGGACCGGTCGGCGAAGGCGCTGGCCACGGCTCTGCCGGGGAGCGAGCTGCGGGAGGTGCCGGGGCAGGGCGCGACCCTGAAGGTGATCGCTGGGAAGGACTTCAAGGAGGTCCGGCGGGTGCGCGCGGAGGATGTGCGGCAGGGCGAGTTCGGCGCGGTCACCGGGGACCAGGTGGTCTGCCCCTGAGACAGGTCAGCGGGTCCGGGGCCGGGGGCCGTCTCAGTCGTCGAAGCCCTCGGCCGCGCGGGACTCGCGGAGCTCCTTGATCGCGCGGCGACGGGCCAGGCGGTGGGTGCGGCGGATCTGGGCCTCCTGGTAGCGGCGGCGGTCGCGGTCGGTCTCGGGGACGACCGGGGGGACCGTGCGGGGCTTGCCGTCCGCGTCGACCGCGGCGAAGACGAGGTAGGCGGAGCCGACCTGCTGGGCGGGCGTCGACTCGTTCCAGCGCTCGGCGAGGACGCGGACGCCGACCTCCATGGAGCTGCGTCCTGTCCAGTTCACCTGGGCCTTCACATGGACCAGGTCGCCGACCCTGACCGGCTCGAGGAACACCATCTCGTCCATGGACGCGGTGACGGCGGGGCCGCCGGAGTGGCGTCCGGCGACGGCGCCCGCCGCGTCGTCGACCAGTTTCATGATCACGCCACCGTGCACCGTACCGAGGAGGTTGGTGTCGTTGTGGGTCATGATGTGGCTGAGCGTGGTGCGGGATGCCGAGGTCGGCTTGCCCGGAATCTCCGATTCCGAATGGGGAGCCTGGTCTGTCATGCCCTCCACCCTATGCCGGACGTGTGACCGCCCCCTCCCCGGCCGCTTTGCATCAGCTCTGCAACAGCCGTGACCCGAATTCCCGACCGCCCTGTAAGGCGCGGCCCGAAAGACGGCAGACTGGGCCACATGAGCGATTGGCCTGACGATCAGGGTGGCGGCCGGGGATACGGCCGCGGCAGCGGGAACTCCCAGCCCGAGGGAGCCCGTGCGATGCGGCACATCCAGCGCGGCCGGCCCTCCAGTCCGGCCGGACCACCGCCCGGCGGGGTCCCGCGGCAGACCGGGTACGACGACGGGTACGACGAGCCGCGCGGCAACGGGCAGCCGTACGGCGACGCACGCGACGAGGTCTTCGAGCCGCGCGCCGCGCGCCAGGACCCGTACGCGCAGAACCAGGGCTACGACAGCGGCTACAACACCGGCCAGGTCTACGGCAGGCCCGGCGCGGGCGACGGCGGCGGCCCCGGCGGCGACGGACGCCCGCCGCGTGCCCCGCGCCCCGCACCGAACTGGCGCAAGCGGATCAAGTGGACCGCGATCACGCTGGTCAGCGTGCTCGTCGTGACCTCCGTCAGCACGTACTTCTGGGCCGACTCCAAGCTCAAGCGCGAGGTCGACCTCTCCAAGGTCATCGAGCGGCCCGAGGGCGGCGCGGGCACGAACTACCTGATCGTGGGCTCCGACAGCCGCGAGGGCATGACCGCCGAGGACAAGAAGAAGCTGCACACCGGCTCCGCCGAGGGCAAGCGCACGGACTCGATGATGATCCTGCACGTCGCGGACGACGGCGGGAACACGATGATCTCGCTCCCCCGCGACTCGAACGTCACGATCCCCTCGTTCAAGGGCGCCGAGTCCGGCAAGCTCTACCCGAACCAGGGTCGCCAGACGAAGCTCAACGCGGCGTACGCGGAGGACGGCCCCGAGCTGCTCGTGCGGACCGTCGAGTACAACACCGGCCTCAAGATCGACCACTACGCGGAGATCGGTTTCGGCGGCTTCGCCAAGATCGTGGACGCCGTCGGCGGCGTCGAGATGGACATCCCCAAGGCCTTCAAGGACAAGTGGTCGGGCGCCGACTTCGAGAAGGGCAAGCAGACGCTCGACGGCCAGGAGGCCCTGGCCTTCGTCCGCACCCGGCACGCCTTCTCCAGCGACCTGGACCGTACGAAGAACCAGCAGAAGTTCCTCGCGGCCCTGGCCCACCAGGCGGCGACGCCCGGCACGGTCCTGAACCCGTTCAAGCTCTACCCGACGATGGGCGCGGGCCTGGACACGCTGGTCGTCGACAAGGACATGGGCCTGTTCGACGTGGCCTCCATGTTCTGGGCGATGAAGGGCGTGACCGGCGGCGACGGCAAGTCGATGAACATGCCGATCTCGGGCTCCGTCGGCGGCAACCTCGTCTGGGACAAGGCCAAGGTCAAGCAGCTCGTCAAGGAGCTCAACAACGACGAGAAGGTGACGGTCTCGGACAACCGGTGACGCCGTCGACCGCGCGCGTGTGAGAGGGCCCCGCCGATCCGGGTCGGCGGGGCCCTCTCGCGTACCGCGACGGCCGCTCCGTACCCCGAACGCTCCGTCCGCCGCGAAGCCGTGGCCGTGCCGTGCCACGGTTTATTCGAACTGCCACCCGCCGACGTCCGGAGCACCTGCCATGGCAGACCTGCAGGAGGAATTCAGCCCCACCGCCGAAGCGGGGGCGCTCGACCAGGCCCTCGTCCCGCCCGACCCCGTGCCCGACCCCACCGACCCCGCGACCGCGACCGCGCCGGGACCGGAGACCGTCCGCTGCGCGTCCCCCGCGGACCGGGCCCGCGCCCTGCTCGCCGCCCACCCCGTCGCCGACGGCTACAGCGGCCTGCCGTGGGCCCTGCGCGAGCTGCCCTGGCACGACTTCGAGACCGGCGACAGCGGCCTGGAGGGCGACGTGCCGCGGCTGCGCGCCGGCCGGGTCGGCGCGCAGTTCTGGTCGGTGCACGTGCCCGACGGGCCGAGCGGCGACCGCACCGTCCGCACGACGCTCGAACAGATCGACCTCGTCAAGCACGTCGTCGCCACCCACTCCGACGACCTGCGGCTCGCCCGCAACGCGTCGGAGACCGCCGACGCCCGCAACTGCGGCCGCATCGCCACCCTGATCGGCCCGGCCCGTGGCGCCGCGCTCGGCGACTCGCTGGGCACGCTGCGGGCGCTGCACAGCCTGGGCCTGTGCGTGGTCACGCTCTGCGGGACGTCGTGGGCGGGCGAGGGCGGTCTGACGCCGTTCGGCGAGGAGGTCGTCAGGGAGATGAACCGGCTCGGGGTCCTCGCGGACCTGTCCGGCGCCTCCGAGGTGACGGCGCGGCGGGTCCTCGCCGTCTCCAAGGCCCCGGTGGTCTTCATGCGCTCGGGGGCCCGCGCCCTGTACGACCATCCGGCGAACCTCTCCGACGGTCTCCTCGCGGCGGTGGGCGCCGCCAAGGGCCTGGTCCTCGTCCCGCTCGCCGTGGGGCGGACGGGGCCCACGGTGCGCACGGTGGCGGACCACCTCGACCACGTGCGGCGGGTCGCGGGTCCGGAGTGCGTCGGGATCTCCGGCACGCACGACACGCTGGAGCCGCACCCGGAGGGCCTCGCGGACCCGTCGGGTCACCCGCGGCTGATCGCGGAGCTCGTCGAACGCGGCTGGCCCGAGGCCGACGTGGCGCTGCTCACCTGGGGCAACGTGCAACGCGCCCTGCGCGGGGCGGACTTCACCGCGCGGGCCACGCGGGAGCGGCGCTCCGCGTCGACGGCGACGATAGACCGACTGGACGGGTGAACCACGCCCAGCCGGTCCGGTCCGATCAGGTCCGGTCCGATCCGGCCCTCCGTCGTCAGGGGATCTTGCAGAGGCAGAACGGGTGCCCCGCGGGGTCGGCGTAGACGCGGAAGTCGCGCCTGCCGTTGTCGTCGTCCAGGTCGAGGGGGGTCGCGCCGAGCGCGAGCACCTTCTCCTGGGCGGCGTCGATCTCCTCGACGGTGCGTCCCGCGTCCAGGTCCAGGTGGACCTGCTGCGCGTTGACGTCGGAGCGCGGCCACTCCGGCGGGCGCAGGTCCTCGACCTTCTGGAACGACACCTTGACGCGGCCGGGCGACACGAGGTCGATCCAGTCCCCGTCCTCTTCGATGGTGCCGCCGATGAGGGCGGCGTAGAACTCGGCGAGTGCGCGCGGGTCCGGGCAGTCCAGGACCACGTTGCGCAGGCGGGCGATGGGTTCTGTCATATCCCTCTCCATGCCCCCCATGGTCACTCTCAGGCGGCGGGCCTGCCCATCGCGCGGTACGTCCAGCCCGCGGCGCGCCACGTCTCGGGGTCCAGGGCGTTGCGGCCGTCCAGGATGAGCGGGGAGGCCGCGGCGGCGGCGAGCTCCGCCGGGTCGAGCTCGCGGAACTCGCGCCACTCGGTGAGGTGCAGGACGACGTCGGCGCCGTGGACGGCGTCCAGGGCCGTGTCCGCGTACCCGAGGGTGGGGAACAGCCTGCGGGCGTTCTCCATGCCCTTGGGGTCGTAGACGGTCACCTGGCCGCCCTGGAGGTGGATCTGGCCGGCGACGTTGAGGGCCGGGGAGTCGCGAACGTCGTCCGAGTCCGGCTTGAACGTGGCGCCGAGGACCGCGACCCGCTTGCCGAGGAAGGACCCGCCGCCGAGCGCCTCGCGCGCCATCTCGACCATCTGGCCGCGGCGCCGCATGTTGATGGAGTCGATCTCGCGCAGGAACGTCAGGGCCTGGTCCGCGCCGAGCTCGCCCGCGCGTGCCATGAACGCGCGGATGTCCTTGGGCAGGCAGCCGCCGCCGAAGCCGATGCCGGCGCGCAGGAACTTCTTGCCGATCCGGTCGTCGTGGCCGAGGGCCTCCGCGAGCTTCACGACGTCGCCGCCCGCGGCCTCGCAGACCTCGGCCATGGCGTTGATGAAGGAGATCTTCGTGGCGAGGAACGAGTTCGCGGAGGTCTTGACGAGCTCGGCGGTCGGGAAGTCCGTGACGACGAACGGCGAGCCCTCGCCGACGGGCGCCGCGTACACCTCGCGCAGGAGCTTCTCCGCGCGCTCGCTGCGCACGCCGACGACGATCCGGTCGGGGTGCAGCGTGTCGTCGACGGCGAAGCCCTCGCGCAGGAACTCGGGGTTCCAGGCCAGCTCGACCTCGTCGCCCGCGGGGGCGAGCTCCGCGAGGCGGGACGCGAGACGGTCCGCGCTGCCGACCGGGACGGTGGACTTGCCGACGACCAGGGAGGGCTTGGTGAGGTGCTTGGCGAGGGACTCCAGGGCGTTGTCGACGTACGACATGTCGCACGCGTACTCGCCGTGCTTCTGCGGGGTGTTCACGCAGATGAAGTGGACGTCGCCGAAGTCCGCGACCTCCGCCCAGTCCATCGTGAAGCGCAGCCGCCCGCTGGCGCCCTCGATGCCCGCGACGTGCTTGCGCAGCAGCTCCTCGAGACCGGGCTCGTACATGGGGACCTCGCCCCGCTGGAGCATCTCGATCTTCTCCGGCACCACGTCGAGCCCCAGCACCTCGAAACCGAGCTCGGCCATGGCCGCGGCGTGTGTGGCGCCGAGATAGCCGGTACCGATCACGGTGATCTTGAGGGCCATGCGGTGCTCCAGGGGGCTGTGGCGTCAGTGCGCAGACGAGCATAGTCCCGCGTGTCCGGGCCTCTCACCGGGCAGGATTCCCGCTGTCGCGAAGCTCACGTATCCCTTGCGTGGGGGGCGCCACTAAAATTTGGGTTACTTAACGGTAATTAGCGTCCTTGGAGCGTGAGAGACCTTGGCCGGATCGGCTGATTTCGACCTGTACCGCCCGTCCGAGGAGCACGACATGCTCCGCGACGCGATCCGTTCGCTGGCCGAGGCGAAGATCGCGCCGTTCGCCGCCGCGGTGGACGAGGAGGCGCGCTTCCCGCAGGAGGCCCTCGACGCCCTCGTCGCGAACGACCTGCACGCCGTGCACGTCCCGGAGAGCTACGGCGGCGCGGGCGCCGACGCGCTCGCCACGGTCATCGTCATCGAGGAAGTCGCGCGCGTGTGCGCCAGCTCCTCGCTGATCCCGGCCGTCAACAAGCTCGGCTCGCTGCCGGTCATCCTCTCCGGCTCCGAGGAGCTGAAGAAGAAGTACATGGCGCCGCTCGCCTCCGGCGAGGGCATGTTCTCGTACTGCCTCTCCGAGCCGGACGCCGGTTCGGACGCGGCGGGCATGAAGACCAAGGCCGTGCGCGACGGCGACTTCTGGGTGCTCAACGGCGTGAAGCGCTGGATCACCAACGCGGGCGTCTCCGAGTACTACACGGTGATGGCCGTCACCGACCCGGAGAAGCGCTCCAAGGGCATCAGCGCGTTCGTCGTCGAGAAGGGCGACGAGGGCGTCTCCTTCGGTGCGCCGGAGAAGAAGCTCGGCATCAAGGGCTCCCCCACGCGCGAGGTCTACCTCGACAACGTCCGCATCCCCGCCGACCGCATGATCGGCGCGGAGGGCACGGGCTTCGCGACCGCCATGAAGACCCTGGACCACACCCGCATCACCATCGCGGCCCAGGCTCTCGGCATCGCCCAGGGCGCGCTCGACTACGCCAAGGGGTACGTGAAGGAGCGCAAGCAGTTCGGCAAGCCGATCGCCGACTTCCAGGGCATCCAGTTCATGCTCGCCGACATGGCGATGAAGATCGAGGCGGCCCGTCAGCTGACGTACGCGGCGGCGGCCAAGTCGGAGCGCGGCGACAAGGACCTCACCTTCCAGGGTGCGGCCGCGAAGTGCTTCGCCTCGGACGTGGCGATGGAGGTCACCACGGACGCGGTGCAGCTCCTCGGTGGGTACGGGTACACGCGCGACTACCCCGTCGAGCGGATGATGCGTGACGCGAAGATCACGCAGATCTACGAGGGCACGAACCAGGTCCAGCGCATCGTCATGGCCCGCAACCTGCCGTAGCCCCTCCAGGGGCGGGGCACTTGTTCGTGCCCCTTCAGGGGCGCGGGGAACTGCGCGAGCAGCCAAGAGCAAAGCCGCACCCGCCGCCGAGCCGCCGTAGGCAGACGCGGCTGCGGGTGCGTCGTGGCTGGGCGCGCAGTTCCCCGCGCCCCTTACGGGGCGCAGCTCAGCCGTCCAGCTGCTCCAGCGTCGCGATCGACGGGCCCCTGCGGGACTGGACGTCCCGCGCCACGTCCTCCGCGGCCCCGAGCACCCGTACCGCGTTCTGCCAGGTCAGCTTCGCGAGGTCGGCCTTGGACCAGCCGCGGCTGATCAGCTCCGCGATCAGGTTCGGGTAGCCCGCCACGTCGTCGAGGCCCGACGGGGTGAACGCCGTGCCGTCGTAGTCGCCGCCGATGCCGATGTGGTCGACGCCCGCCACCTCGCGCATGTGGTCGAGGTGGTCGGCGACCGTCGCGGCGGTGGCGATCGGGCGGGGGTTCGTCGCCTCGAAGGCCTCGTGGACCTTCATCGCCTCGGGCCGCGTGTCCAGGTGGTGGAAGCCGTTGGCCCGCATGTTCTCGTCGGCGGCCCGCGTCCAGTCGGCCGCCGCCTGGAGGACGAACTTCGGGACGAAGGTCGCCATCGCCACGCCGCCGTTGGCGGGCAGCCGCTCCAGGACGTCGTCCGGGATGTTGCGCGGGTGGTCGCACACCGCCCGCGACGAGGAGTGCGAGAAGATCACCGGCGCCACCGACGTGTCGAGCGCCGCCCGCATCGTCGTCGCCGCGACGTGCGAGAGGTCCACCAGCATGCCGACGCGGTTCATCTCGCGTACGACCTCGTGGCCGAAGGGCGAGAGACCGCCGACGCCCGGCTCGTCCGTCGCCGAGTCCGCCCACGCGATGTTGTCGTTGTGCGTGAGCGTCATGTAGCGGACGCCGAGCGTGTGCAGCGCCCGCAGCGTGGCGAGGGAGTTGTTGATGGAGTGCCCGCCCTCGGCGCCCATCAGGGAGGCGATGCGGCCCTCGGCGCGGACCTTCTCCATGTCCGCCGCCGTCAGCGCGCGGCCCAGGTCCGCCGGGTAGCGGGTGAGCAACTGGTCGACGCAGTCGATCTGTTCGAGCGTGGCGCTGACCGCCGCGTCGCCGGTGAGGTCCGTACGGACGTACACCGACCAGAACTGCGCGCCGACGCCGCCCGCGCGCAGCCGGGCTATGTCCGTGTGCAGGCTGCCCCGCTGGTCCGTCGCGATGTCGAGCTCGCCGATGTCGTAACCGGCCTTCTCGCGCAGGGCCCACGGCAGGTCGTTGTGGCCGTCGACGACGGGGAAGTCGGCGAGGAGCGCGCGTGCCTCGTCGAGGGAGCCGAGGGAGTCGGGTGATGTCATGCGATCACTTTCCCGAGCCGAAGCCGAATCCGGAACCCGCTCCCTCGACCTTGGCCCGGAGCCGCTTGCCCTTCTCCGTGGCCTGGTCGTTCAGCTCCTGCTGGAACTCCCGCATACGGCCGAGGAGTTCGGGGTCGTGCGCGGCGAGCATGCGGGCCGCGAGCAGGCCCGCGTTGCGCGCGCCGCCGACGGAGACCGTCGCGACCGGGACGCCCGCGGGCATCTGCACGATGGACAGGAGGCTGTCCATGCCGTCCAGGTACTTGAGCGGGACGGGCACGCCGATCACGGGGAGCGGGGTCACCGACGCCAGCATGCCGGGCAGGTGGGCGGCGCCGCCCGCGCCGGCGATGATCGCCTTGAGGCCGCGGTCCGCCGCCTGCTCGCCGTACGCGATCATCTCGTGCGGCATGCGGTGCGCGGAGACGACGTCGACCTCGAAGGGGACCTCGAACTCGTCGAGTGCCTTGGCGGCGCCCTCCATCACCGGCCAGTCGGAGTCCGAGCCCATGACGATGCCAACAACAGGTGAGGTCATTCGGTGATCGTTCCTCTGAGATAGCCGGCCGCGTGCCGGGCGCGGTCGAGGACCTCGTCCAGATCGTCGCCGTAGGTGTTCACGTGACCGACCTTGCGGCCGGGCTTCACGTCCTTGCCGTACATGTGGATCTTGAGCTGCGGGTCGCGGGCCATGCAGTGCAGGTACGCGGTGTACATGTCGGGGTAGTCCCCGCCCAGCACGTTGGCCATCACGGTCCACTTGGCGCGCGGGCGCGGGTCGCCGAGCGGCAGGTCGAGGACGGCGCGGACGTGGTTGGCGAACTGCGAGGTGATCGCGCCGTCCTGCGTCCAGTGGCCGGAGTTGTGCGGGCGCATCGCGAGTTCGTTGACGAGGATGCGGCCGTCGCGGGTCTCGAAGAGCTCGACGGCGAGGTGTCCGACGACGCCGAGTTCCTTGGCGATGCGCAGAGCCAGTTCCTGCGCCTGGCCCGCGAGGTTCTCGGAGAGGCCGGGCGCGGGGGCGATCACCGTGTCGCAGACGCCGTCGACCTGCTGGGACTCGACGACGGGGTAGGCGACGGCCTGGCCGTGCGGCGAGCGGACGACGTTCGCCGCCAGTTCCCGCTCGAAGTCCACCTTCTCCTCGGCGAGCACGGGGACACCGGCCCGGAAGGGGTCTTCGGCGTCCTCGACGGAACGTACGAACCACACCCCCTTTCCGTCATAGCCGCCGCGCACCGTCTTCAGGATCACGGGGAAGCCGTCGCCGCCGTCCTCGGCGCCCTCGGCCGCGAAGGCGGCCACGTCGGCCGGGTCCTTCACGATCCGGTGGCGCGGGCAGGGCACGCCGATCTCCGTGAGCTTCGCGCGCATGACGCCCTTGTCCTGGGCGTGCACCAACGCGTCGGGCCCCGGACGGACGGGGATGCCGTCCGCCTCCAGGGCCCGTAGATGCTCGGTGGGTACGTGTTCGTGATCGAAGGTGATCACGTCGCAGCCCCGCGCGAACGCGCGCAGCGTGTCCAGGTCGCGGTAGTCGCCGATGACGACGTCGCCGACGACCTGCGCCGCGGAATCCTGCGGGGTGTCACTGAGGAGCTTGAATTTAAGGCCGAGGGGGATGCCCGCCTCGTGGGTCATGCGGGCGAGCTGACCGCCGCCGACCATGCCGACTACCGGGAACGTCACGCCCCCAGGGTATCGGCCGGTATCGGCCACCGCGGAACGGCCGGATCCCGCGTCCCACGGCCCCGCCTGTCACAGCGGCGCCACAGTGTCCAAGCGTGCGCGAGCGCCCGTGGGGGCCGCTGGTTAGCATGGCTGGGTCGACACGACCGAATCACCAATCCGTCGGCACGTACACGACCGGTACGGAACGACCGGTACGGAATCGACGGGGGCTGGGGCGACACCATGACGGAACGGGGCTCACTGCGCGTGCGGCTGGACAGGCTCGGGCGCGAAGTTGCCAAGTTCGGAGCCGTGGGGGCGGTCGGAACCCTGGTCAACTTCGGTGTCTTCAACCTCGTGCGGCACGTCACCGACCTCCACGTGGTGCGCGCGAGCGTGATCGCCACGGTCGTCGCCATCGCCTTCAACTACGTGGGCTTCCGCTACTTCACGTACCGGGACCGTGACAAGAGCGGCCGCACCAAGGAACTCACGCTGTTCCTGCTGTTCAGCGCGGTCGGCCTGGTCATCGAGAACGGCGTGCTCTACGCGGCGACGTACTGGTTCGGCTGGGACAGCCGCCTCCAGTCCAACTTCTTCAAGTTCCTCGGCATGGGCATCGCGACGCTCTTCCGCTTCTGGTCGTACCGCAGTTGGGTGTTCAAGGCCCTGCCCGTGCGCGAGACGACGGTCGGGCATGCGGAATCGTTCCTGGAGGAGACCGAGCCGAAACCTGTGGTGCGCAGGCCCTAGCGGATCGTCTTCTCGTCCCCTTCGTGGTCCGTGCTCCGCGTCAGCGGCGTACGGGACAGGAAGAGCCCGAAGACCGGCGGCTGCGTCTGCAGCATCTCCAGGCGGCCGCCGTCCGCCTCGGCCAGATCCCGCGCCACCGCGAGGCCGATTCCCGTCGAGTTGCGGCCGCTGATCGTCCGCTCGAAAATGCGCGCCCCCAGGTCGGCGGGGACGCCGGGACCCTCGTCCGTGACCTCGATGACCGCCTGATTGCCGGTGACGCGGGTACGCAGCGCGACCGTGCCGCCACCGTGCATCAGCGAGTTCTCGATCAGCGCGGCGAGGACCTGCGCCACGGCGCCCGGCGTGCCGACCGCCTCCAGGTGCCGCTTGCCCGAGCTGACGATGGCGCGGCCCGCGCTGCGGTAGGCGGGGCGCCACTCCTCCAGCTGCTGCTTGACGACCTCGTCCAGGTCGAAGGCGACGGCGGAGCCCGTACGCGGGTCGCGGGAGTTGGTCAGGAGGCGCTCCACGACGTCGGTGAGCCGCTCGACCTGCGCCAGCGCGATCGTCGCCTCCTCCTTGACCGTGTCCAGCTCCTCGGTGACGGTGATCTCCTCAAGCCGCATGGACAGGGCGGTCAGCGGGGTGCGCAGCTGGTGCGACGCGTCGGCGGCCAGGCGCCGCTCGGCGGTCAGCATCCGTCCGATGCGCTCGGCGGAGGAGTCCAGGACGTCCGCGACACGGTCCAGCTCCGGCACGCCGTACCGCTTGTGGCGGGGGCGGGGGTCGCCCGAGCCGAGGCGCTCCGCGGTCTCGGCGAGGTCGGTGAGCGGGGACGCGAGGCGGTTGGCCTGCCGGACGGCGAGGAGGACGGCGGCGACGATCGCGAGCAGGGCCACGGCGGCGATGATCAGCAGGGTCCTGCCGACCTCGCGGGTCACCGCGGCCTTGGGCTCCTGCACGGTGACCTTCTCACCCTGTTCGCCGGGGCGGGTGGCGCTGATGACCTGGCCACCGGGGCGCTCGCCGATCTGGATGGGCTTGCGGCCGGGGATCTCGATGCGGGCGTACCGGTCGGAGGCGACCTGGTCACGCAGGATGTCGCCGCTGATCTTCTCCTCGCTGATCAGCCGGCTGTCCACGATGCTCGCGAGGCGCAGCGCCTCGGAGTCGACGCGCTCCTGGGCGCTGCTGCTGATGGTCCTCGTCTCGACGATGACGAGGCTCACCCCGAACACGGCGATCACCACGAGGACGACGGCGAGGGTGGAGTTGATCAGTCGACGGCGCATCTACACAGTGTCGCGGATCCGGGTGCCCCGTCAGGGGCGCGGGGAACTGCGCGAGCAACCACGACGAGCCCGCAGACGCGTCTGCCTGCGGCGCCAGTACGGCGGGTGCGGGTTGTACCTGGCTGGTCGCGCAGTTCCCCGCGCCCCTGGGGGACTTCGGGTACCGCCCCCCCCGACGGGTGACGTCAGCTCTTCTCGAAGCGGAAACCGACTCCCCGTACCGTCGCGATGTACCGCGGATTCGCCGCGTCGTCCCCGAGCTTCTTGCGCAGCCAGGAGATGTGCATGTCGAGGGTCTTCGTGGAGGACCACCACGTCGTGTCCCAGACCTCCCGCATCAGCTGGTCCCGCGTGACGACCCGCCCCGCGTCCCGCACCAGGACCCGCAGCAGGTCGAACTCCTTGGCGGTGAGCTGGAGCTCCTCGTCGCCCATCCACGCGCGGTGCGACTCGACGTCGATCCGCACGCCGTGCGTGGCCGGCGCCTCCTTGGGCTCGCTCGCGCCGCGTCGAAGGAGCGCCCGGACCCGGGCGAGGAGCTCGGCGAGCCGGAAGGGCTTGGTCACGTAGTCGTCGGCGCCCGCGTCCAGACCGACGACCGTGTCCACCTCGTCGGCGCGCGCGGTCAGGATCAGGATCGGCACCGTGAGCCCGTCGGCCCGCAGCCGGCGGGCGACCTCCAGGCCGTCCATGCCGGGCAGCCCCAGGTCGAGTACGACAAGGTCGACGCCGCCCTGCAGTCCTGCGTCGAGGGCGGTCGGGCCGTCCTCACGGACTTCGACCTCGTACCCCTCCCTCCGCAGGGCGCGGGCCAGCGGCTCCGAGATGGACGCGTCGTCCTCGGCGAGCAGTACACGGGTCATGGGGTGATGGTAGTCCGCAGTGGACAACGTCAGGGAGGTGATCGCACAGTGTGGGGGCGACCCTGCGGCTGTGGGAAGCAATTCTGTGAAACACCTTTGAATGTGTGCCGCTGGTTGCAGCGACACCTGTGATCCATCTCTCAAGTCCTTCCATATGCATCCCTGACGTGTCGTATGGTGACCCAACGCCTGATGCACTACTCAAGGACCTTTGGCCCGCTGTGCGCGCCTTAGGTCTCTTTTATGTGCGGGCCGGCTTCGGCCAGCCTTGAAAGGAATGACCTGTGGTCGGGCCCTGCGCGCGAGGAAGCGCCAGGGTGTGGATCCCGGAGTCACCGCCCCTCGCCTCTTTCGCGGGGTGAACTCCCCCTGGGCGTGGGGGTGGGCGGCATGACGACGGTGCCGACCGCCCCCCACCGGGCGCGCTCACGCTCCTGCCGCGCGCGTCCCGAACCCACGAGGATCGACCCATGGCGTCCAGCCTGACGAAGGACTCCGCCAGCACCCCTGGCTCCGAGAAGACCTTCTTCGGCCACCCCCGCGGACTGGCCACTCTCTTCATGACCGAGATGTGGGAGCGCTACAGCTTCTACGGCATGAAGGCACTTCTCCCGCTGTACCTGATCGCCCCCGGCGGCATGAACATGAGTGCCACGACGGCGACGGCGATCTACTCCGTCTACATGTCGATGGTCTATCTCCTCGCCATGCCCGGCGGCTGGATGGCGGACCGCTTCTGGGGTCCGCGCAAGACGGTCGTCATCGGTGCGGCCGTCGTGATCCTCGGCCACATCACGCTCGCGCTGCCGAGCTCGGCCACCTTCTTCGCCGGTCTCGCGCTCGTCGCGCTCGGCTCCGGTCTCCTGAAGGCGAACATCTCCGTGATGGTCGGCCACCTCTACGACGGTCCGAAGGACCCGCGCCGTGACGGTGGCTTCACGCTCTTCTACATCGGCATCAACCTCGGTGCCTTCCTCGCCCCGCTGTCCATCGGCACGGTCGGCGAGAACGTCAACTGGCACCTCGGCTTCGCGCTCGCCGCGGTCGGCATGGCGCTGGGTCTCGCCCAGTTCATGATCGGCTCGCGTCACCTGAGCGCGCAGAGCAGCGTGGTCTCGCAGCCCGCGACGCCGCAGCAGCGCGCCTCGGCCCTGCGCAACGGCCTGATCTGGCTGATCGTCGCCGCCGCGCTCTACACGCTCATGGGCGTGACCGGCAACTTCGCCGACTGGGCCCTGATGCCGCTGATCATCGCGGGTCTGGTCATCCCGGTGACCGTCCTGGCCCGCATGAAGCGCGACAAGGAGCTCTCGCAGCTGGAGCAGTCCAAGCTGTCGGGTTACATCTGGTTCTTCGTGGTCGCCGCCGTCTTCTGGATGATCTACGACCAGAACGGCTCGACGCTGTCGATCTTCGGCAAGGGCTCGACGACGAACAACCTGCTCGGGTTCGACTTCCCGACCTCCTGGTACCAGTCGCTGAACCCGATCTTCATCATGGCGCTGGCCCCCGTGGTCGCCTCGGCGTGGCTGTGGCTGAACAAGCGGGGCAAGGAGCCGAGCACGGCCGTCAAGTTCGCCTCCAGCCTCACGCTGATCGGCATCTCCTTCGCCGTCTTCCTCATCCCGCTGATCGACACCGCGAACAACGGCGGCCGCGTCAGCCCGATGTGGCTGGTCTCGATCTACTTCATCCAGACCGTCGGCGAGCTCTGCCTCTCCCCGGTCGGCCTGTCGCTCACGACCAAGATGGCCCCGGAGAAGTACAGCGCCCAGATGATGGGTGTCTGGTTCCTCGCGGTCACCGCGGGCGACTCGGTGACGGGTCTGCTGACCTCGCCGCAGCTGGGCGTGGACCTGAACAATTCGGGGGCGGTCGCCGTCGAAGCGATCATCGCCGTCCTGGCCGGCTTCGGGATCTGGACGTCCCGCAAGAAGGTCAAGGAACTCATGGGTTCGGTCAACTGACCCCACGGTTTCATCGGAAAGGGCCGCTGCTCCTGAAGCAGCGGCCCTTTCCGCTGTCTGCAGACCCTGGCGGCGTGCGAACAGAGGAACGTTCCGCCACCCGCACAGGTGGTGCGTGGGGGTTGTGCGGGAACGGGACGCCCAAGCGGTGCAACATCTCGCCATGCACGCCATGCGTCGTACGTTGCTCAGCCTGGCCCTCTGCGGGGCGCTGCTGTCGTCCGGTGCCACCGCCGAGGCGGCCCCCGAGCCGCCGCACGGGCAGGTCTTCCGCTACGGGGGACACCCCCGCCAGAACATCACGGTGTACGGCGACGGCGGCACCCCACTCGTCATCGTGCACGGCGGCTACTGGTCGAAGGACACCGACTGGAGCGGCTGGGCGCGGTGGTTCGCGGCGCGCGGGTTCACCGTGTACGACACCGACTACCGCCTCACCTCCGACGCGGTCTGGCCCGCCCAGCGCGACGACGTCCTCGCGGCGCTCCACTGGGTGCAGCGCAGGGAGGACGGGCGGCGCCCCCTCGTGCTCGGCTCGTCGGCGGGTGGGCACCTCGCGCTGCAGGCGGGCGCGTACGGGGCGGGGTGGGCACGGTCGCGGGGCGTGGTCGCGCTGTCGCCGGTGGCCTCGCCGCTGCGGGCGTGGCGCGACGGGGCGAGACCGGGGGCGTCCGCGGAGCGGCGGGCGCTGCGGAGATCCGCGGCGCGGCTCGCGGGGTGTGTGCCGGAGACGGGGGCGGGGCGGACGTGCCGGGCACGCTGGACGGACCTGTCGGTCGCGTCCCACGCGTCGGGCGCGGACGACGCGCCGCTCCTCCTGATCCACTCCGCGGGGGACTTCGTGCCGCGCACGCACTCCTCGGAGCTGGCGGGCGCGGAGCGGGGCGCGGGCCTGGGCGACATCACGGTCCGCACGGTGCCGGGGTCCGCGCACGGGGGCCCGCTGCTGCGGGGCTCGGGAATGGCGCAGTCGGTCCTGCGGTGGCTGCGGGGACACGCGTAAGGGATACGAGGACGAGGGTCAGAAGCCCCCGTAGTCGGCTCAGAAGCCCCCGTAGTCGACGAGGTTCCGCAGCGTGCGCCGCAGCGTGCCGTCGAGAGCGCGCTTCGTCTCCTTCGCCCGGTCCGTCCCTGCGTAGATCGCGTTCATGTAGAGGCCGGTATCGGTGCGGACGAGCCAGAAGTTGTACCAGCCCGACCCTTCCGCCCACACGTGCGACCTGGCGTTGCGCTCCATGTGGAACTCCGCTCCGGGGGAACGGCGGACGTCGAGGTACGAGAACCAGTTCACCGAGTACGGCCAGTAGTGATGGGCGCAGTACTCGTCGGGGGCGAGCAGTTCCCACACCCGCACGAACGGGACGTCGATGTGCTGCCACATGTCGGTGAGGGCGGCGCGCACGCCGGCCATGACGGCGCCGAAGCTCTGACCGTCACCCACCGGAAACGCGAGGGGCATGGTGTTCACGAACCAGCCCATCGCGTGGGCGTAGGGCCCGTTCCCGCGGTCGCTGACCGGCATGAGGGTCCGGTGGACGTCGGGCCCGCCCTCCTTGCGCACGGCCACGCCCACGGCCGCGAGCAGCCCCATGTGGACCTTCCCGCCGGCGTCCCGGCACACCGTCTCAAGACCCTTCATCTCCTCGGCGGTGAGCAGGCACGTGGTCTCGTTGGCCGCCGGGTACATGCGGCCCGGCTCGAGGCCCATGTCCAGCGGGAAGCGCGGGAAGAGGCTTCCGGTCCCGGCGATGAACGCCTTCCAGCGGTCCAGGCGCGGGTCGTCGACGTGCAGGTCGATGTTGCGGTCGCGCTGCTCGTGGCTGAAGGCGAGGTAGCTGCCGGTCTCGGGGAGGGCGGGGGTGCGGCCGTCCGCGTAGGCGCGGTAGGCCTCGGCGATGTCGCGCACGCCGACCGGCATGGACAGCCCGTCGGCCACGGCGTGGTCGCAGGAGAACCACACGGTGGCGGAGTCGTCCCGGATGACGGCGCCGAGCCGGATCATGGGCCAGACGAGCGGGTCGACTCCACGGAAGATGTGGTGCAGCAGGTCGCGTACGGCGGACGGCGACTCCGCGTGCCCGTGGTCGACCGGCCTCAACTCGACGTGTTCCGGGGCGAGGACGTCACAGGACAGGCCGCCGGTGAGCTGCTGGAAGGTGCTGCGCAGGACGTCGTGGCGCCGTACGAAGTGCAGCAGGGCGGCGCCGAGCGCTTCGCGGTCGACGGGGCCGGACAGCTCGAACGTCGCGGCGATGTACGTGGTGAGGTAGTCGTCGGCGGCGCGGGCCTCCTGGGCGATGCTGAAGTGCTTCTCCTGGTTGAAGCTGGTGACCCCGCTCGGCTGCTCGTTCCCGTCCGCGGCGACCATCCGCCACTCGTACACGTCTCCCGGGGCGAACTGCACGTCTTCGACGTTTACCTGCATCACGCCCCGCCCAACGAGACGCCTCCCGCGGGGCAACGGCACGTCACGGAATCCGCGCGGGGACCGGCGCGACCGGCCGTCGCCTGCGGGCAGTTCCGGGTTGCTCGCGCAGTTCCCCGCGCCCCTGGGGAGCCGACGCACGGGTCGACGCCCACACAACGCTCCCCGCACGGAGGTGCGGTCAAGGGGCGCGGGGAACTGCGCGACCAGCCACGACGGGCCCGCAGGGAAGCCGTCGCCTGGTTCGTCCGCACACAACGCTCCCCGCACGGAGGTGCCGTTCAGGGGCGCGGGGAACTGCGCGACCAGCCACCGACTGCCCGCAGACGCGTCTGCCTCCCGCGGTGCATCGGCGGCCGCGGGCAGTCGCGGGTTGCTCGCGCAGTTCCCCGCGCCCCCACCGGGGCACAGGTCAGCGCGCGCCCCGGCGCCGGGGCAGGAACGTGAAGACCGCTCCGCCCAGGAGGATCACCGTGCCGGCGACAAGACCGAGCGCCCGCAGCGCCCCGTCGTCCTCCGCCCCCGTCTCCGCGAGACCCCCGCCCGAGGCGGAGCCACCCGCGGCGGAGCCACCCGCCGTACCGGAGCCCCCGGCCGCACCGGAACCACCCGTCCCGGAGGAACCCCCCGCCGCCCCGCCCGGCTGCGCGGACGTGTCGAGTTCGAGGGAGACCTCCGCCTTCGCCGGCGTACACGTCGTCGTCGTGCCCAGCGCCTTCACCGTCAGGACACCCGGCGACAGCGTCGACTTCCCGTCCGCCCCCGGCTTGTACGTCCCGGTGAGGTCAGGAATCGTCATCGGGTCGCCCGACTTGATCGGCTCCTTGTTGGTCGGCCCCTCCACATGCACCGTGCCCTTGTCCGCGCCGCCCAGCGCGACCTCCATCGACGGCTTCACGGAGTCCGCGGGGATGTCCGCCGGGCTGTCCATCACCGCCTTCTTGAACTGCACGGTGAGGCCGTAACTCCCGCCGTCCTTCTTGGCGTTGATCTGGACCGGCGACGTCGCCTCCTTGTCGCCGATGGGCGTCTTGCACTTGTACGGGGTCTGGACCTCCTTGCCGGGGAAGTCGGTCTGCCCACCTCCCCCGCCGGTGGAACCGCCGGCGGAACCACCGGTAGAACCGCCGGAGGACCCAGCCGTCGTACCACCCGAAGAGGAGCCACCTGACGAAGACCCGCCCGTCGACGAACCTCCCGAACTGCCCCCGCCCGCCGTCACCTTGATCGTCGCGCCCACCCCCACCCGCTCCTTGGGCGTGCACTTCGTGTCCGTCGAGATCGGCTTGTTGACGTTGATGTTGTACGCGTCCGGCGTCAGCGTCACCTCGCCCGCCGCCGTCAGCTTGAGCTTGCCCTTCATGTCGGAGAGGAGCATGGGGCTGTTCTTCTTGATGGGCGGGTTCTTGCGCTCACCCGTCATCTTCAGGTCGCCCGTCCGGCCCCCGGCCAGCTTGATCGTGCCGGTCGGCTGCACCGTGTTCTCGCCGAGGTCCAGGACGTCCGGGTTCTTGGACGCGGCCTGCGTCGTCTTCCACACCACCTCGACCTCGTCGCCGACCTTCGCCGTCGCGGGCGCGCTGATCTCGACCTGGGTCGTGCCCTGCACGGGCGGCAGACCGGAGATCGGCGGCGGAATGCACTCCGTCTTGTAGGCGACCGCGGCGGCCGCGGCGGCGTGCGCGGGCCCCGCGGTCAGCAGAACCCCCGCTCCGCCCAGCAGGAGCGCGACCGAGGCCGCGCCCGCTCTCCGTCGTTGCGTGATCACGTGGTTCCCTTCGTCGGACTGTCGTCGGACGGTGCGGAGAGCCGGCCTGCGGGTGCGCCGGGGTCTGTGTCGGGGGTGAACCAGGGCAGGGCGCCGGTGCTGGGGCCGGGGGCGGGGGCAGTGACCGTCGGGTCACCCGTGCCGCCCGGATCGCCCGCACCGGGCGCCCCCTTGGGGTACCTGCCGGACGTACGCGCCGCATGCGACGCCCGCCCCTTCCGGTCCGCGTCGACCGCCCCCTGCGGCAGCCTCAACCGCGGCATACGGCGCGCGAGTTCGGCGACGCGGGCACCGCGGCGTCGCCCGGCGCCCGACCGGGACGCGCCGCGCCGGTTCGGCCGGAGCCGGTCCACGACCGCCATGCCGATACGGAAGACGGCCGCGGGCACGACGACGCACAGCAGGAGCCAGAAGAGCGTCACGCCCCACGGACGCCCCACGCCCCACGGCTGCTCGGCGAGGACCTTCCCGCCGAACTTCAGCGAGACCAGATAGTCCCCGTGCGCCCCCGCCGAAAGCTCCACCGGCAGCTTGATCCGCGCCTTCTCGCCGGGAGCGATCGTGCCGCGCCACTGCTGCTCCTCCCACTGCGGCGCGAACACGCCGTGGGACGTACCGACCTGGAAGACGGGGTCCTTCACCGGCACCGAGCCCACGTTGCCGACGGTGAATTCGAGCGTGCGCTGCGGCGGGGCGCCGAACCAGGTCAGCACCCCGCTGGACCCCTCCAGCGCCGTGTCGGTCAGCACGGAGAGCCTGCCGCCGTTCGCCTGCGCGGGCAGCGGCTTCACGGGGTGGCCCGCGACCTTCAATACGGCGTCGACCTGCTGTTTCTCCCCCGTCACCGTCGCCACGTGGACGACGCAGGGGCAGGGCTCCGGCGGCTCTGCGACGGGGAGTTTCTTGCTGAACGCGCCGTCGTCGTCCGTGGTGACGGCGCGACCGTCGGAGTTGGCGCAGGAGTTCGTGCCGCCGACGACGCCCTTGCCGGGTGCCGACTGGCCGCAGACGAGCATCATCAGGAGTGCGTCGGGCCGCCACCCCGCGCCCTTGACGGTGACGGAACCGCCCTTGCCCGCCTGGGACGCCGAGAGCTTCACGGTCGGCTTGGCGGGCTTGGCCGCGGCGGCGGCCGCGGGTGTGGATGCGGGTGTGGATGCGGGTGTGGATGCGGACGCGGACGCCTGCGGCAGCAACGTGAGACCGAGGAGAGCCAGGGCGGCGAGGAAAGCCACAGCCCCCCGCACCAGGCCCGCTCCCCTGCCCCTACCCACACCCGCTCGTGCTCCCGTTTCCGTTCCCGTTTCCGTTCCCGCATGCGCCCCCGGGCCGGGGCCGTTCTCACCGTTCACCGTTCGTCTCCCGTCCCCGCTCGCGCCAACTCCCGCGTCTCGCCCGCCCGTTCGCCGCCGTCGCCCGTCTCGGGCTCCTCCGTGCGCCGCCGCCCCCGTCTGCGTACGACATGCAGCGCCCCGCCGACCGCCGCGAGCAGCAGCGCAGCCCCGCCCGCCACCGCGCCCCACGGCACGAAGCGGGCCGCGGCCGTGGCGGTGTCGCGGGCGCCGCCCGCGGCCGTGACCGTCAGCTCGACGTCGACCGAGTCGAACGCCGGGGCGCCCGGCCACGGCTCGGTCAGGGACACCCGGCGGCCGGGCAGCAGCTCGACCGGCAGCGTGCGCGCGGGGCGGTCGAGGCGGGCGCCGAGGACACCGTCCGCGTGCACGGCGAGCTTCGGGGTCAGCACGGTGTTGCCGCGGTTGACCAGGTCGTACGAGATGCTGCCCGCGTCGGTGTCGACGTCGACGCGTTCGACGGTGAGCGCGGAGAGCGTCGGTCCTTCGACCCGCAGGTCCACGCGTACGCCGACCGTGCGGCCGCCCCCGCTCGCGACGATGGCCCCCGGGTGGTCGCCGGGCATCGCGTTCGTGGGCACGGTGACGCTGAACGGCACCTCGGCCCGGGTCCGCGGGGGCACCTTCACCTGACGTTTCGCGAAACTGATCCACGCCCCGGTGTCCTTCGGCGTGCCCTTGGCGGGCGTGACGGAGAACGCTCCGGAGCCGGTGTTGCGGGCGTCCGCGCCCCGCAGGGTGATCGTGCGGGGCTTCGGGCCGGGGTTGGTGACGGAGAGGGTGTCCTGGAGCACGGCTCCGGGGGTGCCCTCCGCGTAGAAGGAGGGCCGCCCGTCCTTCGCGGGCCGGGTGCCGCCGCCGGACGAGGGCGCGACGGACCAGGCGGCCGGGCCGCCACCACTGCCGTCCGCGCGATCACCGCCATCCGCCCGCCCGCCACCGTCCGCGTGCGCGGGCCCGGCGCCGCCGGCCACCACCAGCAGCGCCAGGGCAGCCGCGTACAACCCACCTCGCACGGAGAATGTCATCGGCGGCTCCTCAGTCGTCCCGCGGGCCCTACCGCGACCGTGCCGCCTGGTTCCTGCGCGTCAGCCACAGCGCCCCGGCCGCTCCCGCGAGCAGCACCGTGCCGCCGAGGGTGCCGAGTGCGACGGCGGAGTCCGCGGGGCCGGTCTGCGGGAGCTCGCCGCCGCCGGAGGGTGCGCTGCCGGAGCCGCCCGTCGTACCCGTGCCGCCACCGGTCGCGTCGGAGCCCCCGCCCGAACCGCCCCCGGAGCTCCCGGAGCCCCCGGAACCACCGGCGCCCTTGACGTCGAGTTCGAGCGACGGCTTGGGATTGTTGGACGGCGTGCACGTCGTGGTCGTACCGAGCGCCTTGATCGTGAGGACACCGGCCGTGAACGTGACCTTGCCGCTCTTCTTGGGCGTGTACGTCCCCGACAGGTCACTGATCTTGATCGGGGTGTTCGCGGGGATGGCCTCGGCGTTCGTCGCGCCGGAGACCGGCACCGTGCCGCTCTCCGCGCCGCCCAGCTTGATCACCGCGCTTGGCTTCATCGCGCCCTTGCCGAGCTCGACGGGGCTGGAGGAGACGCCCTTCTGGAAGGACATGGTGAGCTTGTAGCCGCTGCCGCTCTTGACGCTCTTGATGTCGATCGGCGAGACGGCGCTCTTGTCCCCGATCGGTGTCTTGCACTGATAGTTGACGTCCTGGACGGTGGCCTGCGCGGCGGGGGCGGCCAGCAGCACCGCTGAGCCGCCGGCCAGGACGGTGGCGAGCGCGAGCGCGGCCGATTTTTTCGTGTGCGACACCTCGTTTGTCCCCTCATGCCGGTCGTGGCGTGCCGCGGTGCGGAGTGACGGGTGTTACTGACGGCACATCAGATTGGGCGCTCAAGGTACGCCGGGGACCTTGACGAGGGAAGACAAAAGACGCGCCGGATCCGTGATGATCCGGCGCGTGTGGTAACCGTGGGTAACGGTGTGGGCAAGGCCCGCGGTCGTGTGGGCAAGGCCCGCGGTCTACGCGGGCGCCCCCACCTCCGCCCAGACGGTCTTGCCCGCGACTCCGGGGCTGCGGACGACGCCCCAGTCCAGGCAGAGCCGCTGCACGATGAACATGCCGTGCCCGCCGGGCCGCCCGGCGCGGTGCGGGGTGCGGGGCGCGGGCTGGCCCGTGCCGCGGTCGGAGACCTCGATGCGCAGCACCTTGCCGTCGGAGGACAGCCAGAGCTCGTCGGGGCCCTCGGCGTGCAGGCAGGCGTTGGTGACCAGCTCGGAGACGACGAGGAGCACGTCCTCGGCGGCCGCGCGCCGGTCGGCGCTCTCCGCGGGGAGCCAGCCCCACGCGTGCAGCGCCTCGCGCGTGTAGTCGCGGGCGAGCGGCACGATGCCGCTCGCGCCGTTCAGGCTCAGCCTGCGGACCTGCCGGGCGGCGGGCGTGCCTGAGGCCCGCTCCGCGGGAGCGTCCGCGACTGCGGCCTCGGACTCCGGGCCGCGGTCGCCCGGCGAGTAAGGCCGGGTGGTGCTCATCAGCGCTTCACCTCACCGACAGGAGGACTGGACTGGACTGGATTGGGAACATCGGCTGCTGGGGCTGTCGCTTGCCGTTCTGACTGTTGACTCTGCTGACTGCGCGGATCGCCGACTACGGGATCCAGGTCTCTCCTGCCCGGACGAACCGTGAGAACACCCACTAGTTCGGCACGGTCCTTGTGACACTGGTAACGCCATGATCACACAGAGGAAACTGACACATAACTTTCGCCTGTGACCACGACATTTTCTCGCATGACCACTTCGGAGTCACTCTCCGAGGGCCGCGTCGAGGTTGTCATGAACGGTAAAGACCGCCTCCGCGCCGGTGATCTCGAAGACCCTGGCGACCACCGGAAGCATCCCGGCGAGATGAACCCCGCCACCGGCGGCCTCGGCCTTCAGCCGGGCACCGAGGAGCACGTTGAGTCCCGTGGAATCGCAGAACTCAAGACGTGAGCAGTCGACGACAAGCCGTGCGTAGCCCTCTGACAGGCAGTTTTCGAGTGGTTCGCGCAACACGTCGGCGGTGTGGTGATCCAACTCACCCGCCGGGGTCACGACGGCACTCGCGCCCACCTTCCGGACTTCGACCAGAAGCCGGCCCCTGTGTGCGCTGCCGACCGTCCCGCGGTCCATGCCGTCTCTCTCTTCCGACCGTCGTTGCTGTTGATGACGCCCCTGAACATTACGCCCTCCTGGCGCTCCGGGGTACCCGAACATCCCCCCGAATTCGGACATTTAGCACCAGAACGCACTTGCGACCGAAGCGCGGAAGCGGGTAGGGGTAGAAGAGACATCAATCGACACGGACGGCTTTGGAGGCGCCGCACACCGCAGTGCACGTATTGGCATCGGCAGCCATATGCCGAGAACGATGGAGGACACCATGTCACCCCGGCTCGACGAATCGCATACTGACCAGGCGACGTCGACACTCCCGCCGCACCGCTCCGCCACCGAGATCCCGGCGCCCGCCCACGAGTCCGTCCCGACTCAGAGTGCCCACGAAATCGCCGAGGACACCTACGAAGGCCTCGACGGTCTCCCCGAGATCCCGCCGTACGCCGAAGTGGCGCCGCTGGACGCGAGGGCCCTGTCCAAGACTCTCTTCGAGCGGCTCGAATCCCTCGAAGAAGGCACGCACGAATACGCGTACGTCCGCAACACCCTGGTCGAACTGAACCTCGCCCTGGTGAAGTTCGCCGCCTCCCGGTTCCGCTCCCGCAGCGAGCCCATGGAGGACATCATCCAGGTCGGCACGATCGGCCTCATCAAGGCGATCGACCGCTTCGAACTCAGCCGCGGCGTCGAGTTCCCCACTTTCGCGATGCCGACGATCGTCGGCGAGATCAAGCGCTTCTTCCGCGACACCAGCTGGTCGGTGCGCGTCCCGCGCCGCCTCCAGGAACTCCGACTGGACCTCGCCAAGGCGGGCGACGAACTCGCCCAGCAGTTCGATCGCGCCCCCACGGTGGGCGAGCTCGCCGAGCGCCTGGGCATCTCCAACGAAGAGGTCGTCGAGGGGATGGCCGCGTCCAACGCCTACACGGCGAGCTCCCTGGACGCGCAGCCCGAGGAGGACGACTCCGAGGGCGCGCTCGCGGACCGCATCGGCTACGAGGACCACGGCCTCGAAGGCATCGAGTACGTCGAGTCGTTGAAGCCGCTGATCGCCGAGCTGCCCCCGCGCGACCGCAAGATCCTCTCGCTCCGCTTCGTCGCCAACATGACGCAGTCGGAGATCGGCGAGGAGCTCGGCATCTCGCAGATGCACGTTTCACGACTGTTGTCCCGCACTCTCGTCAAGCTCCGCAAGGGACTGACGGTCGAGGAGTGAGGTGCCGCCGCGCTCGGCTCGGGCGCGCGAACACCGTGGTAGGGCCCGCCCCTTGAAGGGACGGGCCCTACTGACGTCCCGTCACCCGCTGTCCCTCACCCGCTGTTGTCGGTGAGTGCTACGTCGACGGCGGCTTCGGCGTGGAGCCGGGTGGTGGGGAACACGGGTACGGGGCTGTGCTCCTGCTGGACGAGCAGCTCGATCTCCGTACACCCGAGAATGACGCCCTGCGCACCTCTGTCGACGAGGCCGCGGATGACCTCCTGATACGCGACACGCGACTCCTCGCGTACGACGCCGAGGCAGAGCTCTTCGTAGATGACGCGGTGGACGACGTCCCGGCCGGCCTCGTCAGGCACGAGGACGTCCAGCCCGTGCGCGGCGAGGCGATCCCGGTAGAAGTCCTGCTCCATGGTGAAGGCGGTCCCGAGCAGCCCGACCCGCGTGGCCCCCGCCCGGCGTACGGCCTCGGCGGTGGCGTCCCCGAGGTGCAGCAGCGGCACGGAGATCGCGTCCTGCACCTGGTCGGCGACCTTGTGCATGGTGTTGGTGCAGATGAGGACGAGATCGGCCCCGGCGGCCTCAACCCCCTTGGCAGCGGCGGCGAGCACGCCACCGGCCCGCTCCCACTCGCCCTGTACTTGCAGCCGCTCGATCTCGGCGAAGTCGACGGAGTACAGCACGCAGCGCGCGGAGTGCAGCCCGCCGAGCCGTTCCCGTACGAGTTCGTTGAGGAGCCGGTAGTACTCGGCGCTGGACTCCCAGCTCATGCCGCCGATGAGGCCGATGGTCTTCATGGGGCCAGGATGCCGCAGGGTTCTGTGTGGGCGTGGGCTCGGAGGTAGGGCCGGGTGAGAGGGACGCCGCTGACGTCGATGGGACGGTTCTCGGCGGCGTCGCGGGCGTAGGGGCTGCGGGGGCGGAGGTTCCGGACCGGGTGGCGCTGCTTCGGCCGACATGTTCCGGCTGTTCTCGCCTGCGGCGCGCGTCGCGCACCCGTGCCGGGCAGCAGCCAGGTCAGTAGGCGGCGCAGCATGCCCCTACCCCTCCCCCAGCTCGCACCAGACCGTCTTGCTGTCGGGGCCCTGTTCCACGCCCCACCGCAGCGAGACGGCGTCCAGCAGAGCGAGCCCTCTGCCCGTCTCGTCGTCGCGGCCCGCGCTGCGGAGGAGCGGCCAGGCGCGGGGGTCCGGGTCGGTGACGGCCACGCGGATGCGGTCGCGGGCGGTGGTGAGGCGGACGGTGACGGGCGTCCCCTCGCCGAGGTGCCGGATCACGTTGCTGAGCAACTCACTGACGCAGAGCTGTACGTCGGGGTGGGGGCTGCCGTAGGGGTGCTCGCTCAGGGTGCGGCGGATCTCTGGGACGGCTTTGGGGACGGCGAGCAGGGAGAGTTCGAAGGGGGGTGGCGGGGAGGTGGGGGGTGGCTCTTGCATGGGGGTACGCCTTCCGTGCGCTCTGTGACGGTGCGGTCACACAGTGGCGTGGGGCGGCGTAACGTGACAGGGGTACGGGTTGCGCAGAGTAACTGGCAAATGGCGGTGGTGGGTTGTGCCTCCTCGTAAGGATCCCGACGCGTCGGCGAGCGTTCCGGCCTTCTACGGCGCGGAGTTGCGTTTCAAGAGAGAGGCGGCGGGCCTCACGCTGGAGGGCTTGGCCGAGGGCAGCTTCCGGGCCGTCTCCTTCCTCAGCCAGATCGAGCGCGGCGAGCGGCGCATGCCGTCCGATCTGGCCCAGCACGTCGACACCAGGCTCCGGACGGACGGCTTTTTCCAACGCCGCTGTGAAGATGCGCGCAAGGCCCGCCAGGGCGGGCATGCCGAGTACTTCGCCGATGTCGCGGAGATGGAACGGTTCGCGGAGAGCATCGAGGAGTGGGCGCCGATGCTGGTTCCTGGGCTGCTGCAGACGCGGGCGTACGCCGAGGGCGTCGTACGGACGTCACTGCCCTGGCTGCGGCCGCACATCGTGGAGAAACAGGTCACCGCGCGCTTGGAGCGTGCGACGCTGTGGGAGCGGGAGGCGCCTCCGGGCTTCTGGGTGATCCTGCACGAGACGCTGATCGGCAAGCCGTTGGTGCCGTCCGAACAGATGGCGGACCAGCTTCGGCACATCTCGACGGTGATCCGCTCCGTGCAGGGCGTTCTGCAGATCCTTCCGGAAACCGCAGCGGCCCACCCCTTCATGATGGGCATGAGCAAGGTCATGACCTTCCCGGATGCCCCACCCGTGGTCTACACGGAGGGACTTCACAGCGGCCAACTCATCGACTACCCAGCGCTCGTGAAGGACTACCGCAGGTCGTACGATCTGCTCAGGGCCGCCGCATTGCCACCTGAGGCGTCCCTGGACATGATCGAGGCAGCGGCAGAGGACTACGCAAATGGCGTGCAACGACATTGACTTGAGCGCAGCCGTGTGGCGCAAGAGCAGCCACAGCAACGGGTCCGGCGGCGACTGCGTCGAGGTCGCCGAACGGTTCCCCGGCGCTGCCCGCTGGCGTAAAAGCAGCCACAGCAACGGTGACGGGGGAGACTGCCTCGAAGTCACCGACGGCCTCCCCGGCCTCGTCCCCGTCCGGGACTCCAAACTGACGGCCGGCCCCACCCTCGTGTTTCCGGCGACCGCCTGGGCCCCCTTCATCGAGGCACTCGCCGGGGACCAGCCCGCCCGCTGACACTGTCGTGCGGCTACTCGGGGACCTCAACGTCACGCAAGTTCGTGCAAGTTTGCTGCGCGCGTCGCGCGTTTAAAGCAACCTCGTACTCAGAGATCGTCTCCACGAACAAGGTGGTCACCATGGCACTGCGCATGCTGGGCAAGGACCCGAATTCTCCCGAGGGCAAGTCCGCGACGATCTACTACGACGACGTGACGGACCGGTACCTCGTCCAGGGGCTGAAGGTCCTCGACGACGAACGCCACGTACAAATGGACCTCCCGGACCACGAGACGGTCGTCGAGATCCCGACGTACATGGTGCAGTTCTTCCCGGAGGTGAGCGGTGGCCGCGGAGCCGACGTTTGAGGAACTGTTCCGGCAGACCAAGCGCTCTGCCGTACACCTTGAGATGCGGGACGGCTACATGCGCTCCGACCAGGACTTCGTCTCGTGGTCGGAGGACCCCCGGAGCGTTCAGCGACTGCGTCCACCCGAGACGAGGCCGTGGCTCTCGCTCATGAAGGAGATCACCAGCCGCGGAGTGGAAGTTCGTCGTGCCCGGATCTTCTCCGAGCCGATGAGTGACTACCTGCGCTACGAGCATCACCTGACGCCGAGCAACATTGCAGCCGGTGAGATCGTCCGTTGGCTTCCGCGTCGCCGGACATCGGACCTCGCGCTCCCGGGGAACGACTTCTGGCTCTTCGACGACAGCCTCGTCCTCTTCCTGCACTTCACGGGTGACGGAGAGCTGTCCCCCGAAGGCGACGAGGAACGGTCATCTGCGCCTGAAGTGGTCCAGCTCTGCCGCACGGCCTTCGAGGCAGTGTGGGAACGGGCCGTTCCGCACGAGGAGTACAGGCCGTTCTGAGCCTGTAGACCTGATACGGCGTGCCTCCGCCGCCACCTCCGCCGCCCCCGAGCGTCCGGCAAGCCAGAGACGCACTCGGGGAGCGCCTACGTGAAATCCGTAAGGCATCCGGCCTGACCGGGCGTGCTCTGGCGGCGGAGGCCGGTTGGCACGAGTCGAAGAGTTCGCGACTCGAGAACGGCAAAACCTCCCCTTCGGATGAGGACATCCGAACGTGGACCCGCATCTGTCGCGCCGAGCATGAGACGGCGGACCTCATCGCGACGGCTCGCGGCATCGACGGCATGTACGTCGAGTGGCGCCGCGTGGAGAGCGCTGGTCTGAAGCATGTACAGGAATCGGTGCTGCCACTGTTCCTGCGAACCCGATGGTTCCGCTTCTACCAGTCGCAGGTCGTCCCCGGTCTGCTCCAGACCGAGCATTACACCCGAGCCATGCTCAGCACCGTCGTCGCACTGCGCGAAATCTCTGCGGACATTGACGACGCGGTGACCGCCCGTATGAGCCGCCAGCACATCCTGCACGCCGGGGGACGCCGCTTCGCCTTCCTGATCGAGGAGTGGGTTCTGCGGTCCGTGATCGGCTCGCCGGAGACCATGGCGAACCAGCTCGTCCACCTCATCGGCCTGACGGCCACGCCGTCCGTGAGCCTCGGCGTGATCCCCATGGGGGTTGTGCGGGGGAATGCATGGCCCGTCGAGTCCTTCGCCATCTACGACGTGAAGCAGGTCTCCGCCGAACTGGTGTCCGCCGGTCTCACCGTGACGCAGCCGCGCGAGATCGCTGAATACGCGAAGAGTTTCGCCGAGCTGTCCGGCATCGCCGTTTACGGGACCGCAGCCAGGCAGCTCATCGCCTCGGCCATCGAGGCGCTCAGGTGAAGCGGTGCAAGTTCGTAGAAGTGCATTGAACGCCGAATTCCGCGGTCCCTACTTTGAAGCAGGACCACTCGGCAGGTGCGCGGCGAGAGGCGCACCACTTCCCGGAAGGTGAACCATGCCCGGAACCGACATCTACAGCCTTCACATCACCGAAGCCGTCGTCTACAGCAAGGCTTGCGGCGGCAACACCCACCCCGACGGTGAGGCGTGCGTGACCCTCGCGAAGATCGGCGAGGGCGCCTGGGCCGTGGGTGACAGCAAGCGGCCCGGCGCCGAGCCGCTGCGCTTCAGCACCGCCGAGCTGGACGCCGCCGGCATCGACCCGGCGCGGTTCGGGCTCTCCGTCTGACGGCTCCACGTCCTTACTCCGTACTCTCCTAAGGGGACGACAGGTGCACCACCACGGATATTTGTGGACCGGTCCCAAGCAGCGGTATGACGACGAAGCGCTGCGGCGGCCTCCGCCGCCGCACTCGCCTCCGGACGGGAGCCGCCCCGATCTCGTTCTGCGTCACCGTGAGGTGAAGGTGGAGTTCCCGGTCGTTGATCTGCCGCCGCTGGAGACGGCGTACTGGCTGATCAAGCCGGAAAAGCTGGTCCGGGGTACGTGGGAGGAACCCAAGGAAGCGGCGGACTGGCTCGGAGAACGACTGAGCGAGTACGCCGCCAGGTTCGACTCCGAAGGCGGACGAGATGGCGGGCGCCTGGCCATGCTCGTCGAATCCGCCGCAGACCGACTGAGTCGTGGAGGGGACGTGTCCCATGGCTGCTATCTGGAACGCCCCACATTCCTGTCCCTGGCCTTGGTGTGCTGCTCCCCCAACCGCTGCCTGCCCATGCTCCCGTGCCCCGTGGGAGGTCCGGAACCAGTCGTAGCAGTCGCACCGCTGTGCGAGGGCGCCAAGTCGGTCGACGAAAACCGGGAAGGTGAGCACTTCCGGCTGGACTGTCCGACAGCACGGTTGCCTGTCAGCGTCGGCATCGTTACCCCGAGCAGTGCCTGAGAAGGATCAGTGAAGCCGTGGAGGTTCCGCAAATGGCCTGTCGCACGCATGAGTTCAGCGCCACTCAGTGGCGCAAGAGCAGTTACAGCAACGGATCCGGTGGCCTGTGCCTGGAGGTCGCCGACGGCTTTTCCGGCGTGGTCCCCGTTCGGGACTCCAAAAGGACGGACGGCCCCACCCTCGTGTTCCCGGCCACCGCGTGGTCCCCTTTCGTCGCCGCGATCGCGGCGGACGGACCCGCTACCTACAAGGGGCGACCCATGCCATTGGATGGTGAAGACTGGCGACGATTCTTCGACCGCTTCGAGCGGGAGGCCTGGCGGTTCGAGGCGCAACCGACGTACACCATGCCCAGGGAGCAGGAGAGCGTCGCCCGCTTCCTGCGGGGCGAGGCCAAACCCGTCGACCACAACGTCCGTTGGCACGAACGGATCCGCGGCTACGTCGCGTCCGGCCGCCGCATTGGCCGCGTCCGCATCGTGCGCCGACCACTCACGGACTACCAGCGGTACCAGTTCGCGTGGGGAATCCCCGGCAACGTCGCGGCCGGAGAGGACATCCGCGTCCTGGACGTCACGCGGGGATGACTTCGGACTGCCGCTGACCGGGCGCGACTGGTGGATGTTCGACGGCTCCCGCATCGCGCATCTCGACTTTCGCCCGGACGGGACGCAGATCGGTCGCGAGGCGTACGAAGGCGACCCGGGCCCGTACCGGGAATGGCAGCGCACGGCACTGGCGCACGCCGTGCCGTTCGAGGAGTACGTGCTGGGCGCGACGCTGGATCCCGCACTGCCGGCGATCCAGGGCTACGACGTGACCCACCCGACGCCTCATGGCGAATAGGTCGTGCTCATCCCGAAAGACAACCGAAGGAGGCGGCCCATGCCCGTGAATGGCTCTGGCCCCGTACTGCTGGACGGCGACGCGTGGCAGGCGTACTTCCGCGACTTCACGCGTTCTGCTTTCCGGCTCGAAGTGCATCAGACGTACACCATGCCCGCCGAGGCCGAGACGATCCGCGCATTCCTTGCGGGAGCCGAGAAGCCCGACGACTTCAACACCTCGTGGCACCACACGGTCAGAGACCACGCGGAGGCGGGTCAGACGATGACGCGCGCAAAGATCGTGCGTCGGCCGCTTACGCCGTACAGCAGGTATCTGTTCGAGTGGTGCATTCCTGGAAACGTCGCCGCCGGGGAGGACTACCGGATTGTCGATGTGACGGACCGGCCGAACCCCGGACTTCCCGAGCAGGACTTCTGGATGTTCGACGAAATGGCGGTCGTACACCTGAATTACCGTCCCGACGGCACGCAGATCAACCGCGAACTCGTCCAGAACCCCGACATGGGCAAGTACCTCGCCTGGCGCGACCTCGCCCTGAAAAGCGCCATACCGTTCGGTGCCTACCGAACCTGAGAAGCAAAGCACAGCAACGAGTAAGCAGGGGGAATGAGCTACCGGGCAATCGCTCGCCGGGAACTCGACGTCATGGGGGCGTTCCGGCCCCCATGGCTTCGGCCGGCCTTCGACGCCGTGGACCGCGAGGTCTTCGTCCCCGACGCGTTCTGGGGGTACGGCACGGACGATCTCGGCCGGCACGAGGTGATCGACAGGCGGGTCGACGAAGACGCGTGGCGCAGGGCCGTATGGAATACCCATCGCTCACTCATCACGCAGATGAATGACGGTGACACGGCTGAACAGGGGCCGACGGCTGGGGACTTCAGCTCCTCCGTCTCAGCACTGGACATCGTCCTCGAGAAGCTGAACCGACTCGCGGTCGAACCCGGTCACAGGGTTCTGCACGCCCACAACGGTTTGCGGCGACGGCCTGGAGGGGTGGGCGGCGACCGCGCCCCACGACCGGGTCATCTCGACGGCGGCCGTACGAAGCATCCCTCGTCAGTGGCGCGAGCAGTGCAACGAGGGGGCGATCATCCTGACGCCTTTCAATACCCTCTACGCCCGCGGTGGCCTCCTGAGGCTGCGGATGCGGGGACGGGTCGCGTCAGGCCGGTTCGTCGGTGGCGCCTGCTACATGTGGGTACGCAGCCATCGCCCCGAACATCGGCTGTCCCCTCCTCCCGACAGCCGGAAGGAGGCCTCGCCCATCGACCCCGCGGAGGTCCTGGAGCGGGGTTGGGCCCAGGACTTCGCGCTGGGTTTGTACCTGCCTGACGTGTCCCTCTGCCATCGCGGGCAGGGTGAGGACAGGCAGGTGCAGCTCTGGGACGAGGCGGGGACGTCGGTCGCGATCGTCGACTACGACGAGTGGTGGCGGGCGGATGCGGTGACCGTCTACGGGGACCGCGACCTCTGGAGCGAGCTTGTCGACGCGTACAGCGCTTGGCGGCTCGCGGGGCAGCCGCACTACACACGCTTCGGGGTGACCTGCGACGAGTAAGGCGAGCACTTCTGGCTGGACCGTCCGACAGGCGAAATAACAGCCGCAGCGACGAATGCCCTTGTGGCAAGATCGCCGGATGCTACGACTTACTGACTTCATCATCGACTGCCCCGACGCGATGAAGCTGGCAGCCTTCTACTCCGAGGTGACGGGGGTCCCGGTCAAGGGGGACAGTAACGAGCACTGGGCCGGCATCCCGCTCGGCGACATCGAGTTGGCCTTCACCCCGGTGGAGAACTACCTCGCCCCGCAGTGGCCCGACAGCGAGCACCCCAAGCAGTTCCACCTCGACTTCGAAGTCGACGACATCGAGGCCGAACAGAGCCGCGTCCTGGCCCTCGGGGCGACCCTGAAGCAGGACATGGTCGGCCCTGAGGGCTACGGCTTCCGCGTGTACGCCGACCCCGTCGGCCACCCCTTCTGCCTCTGCCGCAACAAGGGCGTGACCTGGACCGACGAGGGACCCGCCTGGCCCGAGCGCGACTAGGGCCCGTCTTCTTGGACGAGCCGCTCAGCCCGGTACGTCCATGCGCTGCGTGCCGATGACCGACAAGAGGCGCATCGCCTCCTCCGAGCCCGGGGCCGCCGTGTAGATGAAGACCCGTTGGTCGCGGTCCGTGATGTCCAGGACGTCGCAGTGCACGGCCACCAGGCCGACCGTGGGGTGCTGGAACGTCTTGCAGAGGGTGGGGCGGGTCGCCACCTCGTGGGTGGCCCAGAGCGTGGCGAATTCCGGGCTGCCCGCCCGGAGTTCCGCCACCAGCGACCGCACCTCCGGGTCCTCCGGGTAGCGCGCCGCCGTCGCCCGGAGGTGTTGCGCCATCGTTCGGGAGAATTCCTCCGTGTCGGAGACGCCGTAGAGGGAGCAGCCCATGCCTGGCTGCCGCGGAGTCAGGAATGTTCGGCGGGCCAGGTTGCGGGCGTGGCGAGGCAGGAGGGAGAAGTCCTCCATCAGCGCTGCCGCCAAGCCGTTCCACGCGATGACCTCGTACGTCGCCGACAGCACCACCGCCGCCGCCTCCGGGAGTCTGTCCAGGAGTTGGACGATGCTCGGCCGCACGTCCCTCGACGGGCCCTGCGGCAGGGTGGGCGGGACGCCCGCCAGGTGGTGGAGGTGGTCGCGTTCCGGGTCCGACAGGCGCAGCGCGCGGGCCAGTTGGGCCAGGACTTCGCGGGACGGGTGCGGGGCCCGTGCCTGTTCCAGGCGTGTGTAGTACTCCGTCGAGATGTACGCCAACTGCGCCACCTCCTCCCGGCGCAGGCCCGGCGTGCGGCGGCGCGGTCCCGCGGGCAGGCCCACGTCGGCGGGCGTGATGCGTTCGCGCCGGCTGCGCAGGAAGTCCGCCAGGTCGCGTTCCCGGTCGAAGTCTTGTCGGTTCACCCGTCCAGTGTGCCGGGGATCGTCGCAGCTCAGCCAGGTACTGGTGGGGCCTGGATGGGGAGCGGTGGGCGGCTCAGGCTTCTCCTCATGAATGACATGAATGACATGACATCCGCTGATTCCAGTGTCGGGCTTCTCTCCGGCAAGGTCGCCCTCGTCACCGGGGCCGGGCGCGGCATCGGTGCCGCGGCTGCTCGGCTCTTTGCCCGGGAGGGGGCGCGAGTTCTCCTTGCTTCGCGTACGGAGACGGAGTTGCAGGGGGTCGTCGAGGATATTCGAAGTTGCGGTGGCGTCGCCGATTACGTGGTGTGCGATCTCGGTGATGGCGGGAGCGTGCGGAGTGCCGTCGCGGCGGCCGTCGACCTTTACGGGCGGCTCGACGTCGCCTTCAACAACGCGGCCACCGGGCAGCCCCCCGGGCCCATGGACGAGTTGGGCGAGGACGACTTCGACCAGGTGTGCGCCGTGAACCTCAAGGGGCCCTGGCTCGCCATGAACGCCGAGATCGCCGCCATCCGCGCCACGTCCAAGCGCGGTGCCATCGTCAATACGTCCAGTGTCGGGAGCCTCATGGCCAACCCCGACCTGCCCGTGTACGGGGCGACGAAGCGGGCGCTCAACAGTCTCACCGCGTCCGCCGCCGTCACGTACGGGCCCGAGAACATCCGTATCAACGCCGTCGCCCCCGGCACCACGCTCACCGAGATGCTCCGCGAGTGGGACGCCAAGTCGCCCGGCACCATCGAGCATCTGAACTCCCAGACTCCGCTGGGGCGTGCCGCCGAGCCCGAGGAGGTCGCTCAGGCCGCCGCTTGGCTGTTGAGCGACCGGGCCTCCTACGTCACCGGCACGGTGCTGAGGGTCGATGGGGGGATGTGGGCGGCGTGATCCCCCCTGCCCCCTGCCCCCTGCCGCCTGCCCCCTGCCGCCGTCCCGTTTTACGCCACCCGCGCGCCTCGGCGCCACACCTCGTCGACCAGCGGGACTCCCGGGCGGTACGCCAGGTGGACGTGGCTCGGGGCGTCGAGGAGGGCGAGGTCCGCTCGGGCTCCCACGGTGACGCGGCCCACGTCGGTCCTGCGCAGGGCCGCCGCGCCGCCCGCCGTCGCCGACCAGATCGCCTCGTCCGGGGTCATGCCCATGTCCCGCACGGCCAGGGCGATGCAGAACGGCACCGAGGACGTGAACGACGAGCCCGGGTTGCAGTCCGTGGACAGGGCCACCGTCGCGCCCGCGTCCAGGAGGCGGCGGGCGTCGGGCCACTCGGCCCGGGTCGAGAACTCCGCGCCGGGGAGGAGGGTCGCCACCGTCGAGCTGTTCGCCAGGGCGTCGATGTCCTCGGATGTGAGGTGCGTGCAGTGGTCCGCCGATGCCGCGTCCAGTTCTACGGCCAGCTGCACTCCCGGGCCGTACGACAGCTGGTTCGCGTGGATGCGCGGGTGCAGGCCCTTCGCCATGCCCGCGGTCAGGATCGCGCGGGCCTGGTCGCCGTCGAACGCGCCCTTCTCGCAGAAGACGTCGATCCAGCGGGCGTGGGGGGCGCAGGCGTCCAGCATCTCGCCGGTGACGAGGTCCACGTACGCCGCCGGGTCCTCCGCGTAGTCCGGGGACACGATGTGCGCGCCGAGGAACGTGACCTCGTCGGTGTGGCGGGCGGCGATGCGGAGGGCGCGGGACTCGTCCTCGGTGTTCAGGCCGTAGCCCGACTTCGTCTCGAACGTGGTCGTGCCCTGGCGGAGGGCCTCTTCGAGGTAGTGGGTGAGGTTCGCCTCCAGTGCGGCGTCGGTAGCCGCTCGCGTCGCCGCCACCGTCGTACGGATGCCTCCCGCCTCGTACGCGCGGCCCGACATGCGGGCGTTGAACTCCTGGGTGCGGTCGCCGGCGAAGACGAGGTGGGAGTGGGAGTCGACGAAGCCGGGGATGGCGGCGCGGCCTGCGGCGTCGTACGTCTCGTCTGCCGACGGGGCCTTTGCCGTCGGGCCCACCCAGGCGATGGTCTCGCCCTCCAGGACTACGGCCGCGTCCGTCATGAGGCCCAGCGGGCCGCCGTCGCCCTGCACGGGGTCGTTGGTGACGAGGGATGCGATGTTCGTGATGAGGGTGGTGCGGGGCATGGGGCTTCTCCCGGGGGGGGTGGGTGGGGCTGGGGTTCAAGCGGGTTACTTCCCCGAGCCCGCCCCTTCCCGAAACTGGGGCTCCGCCCCAGACCCCGCTCCTCAAACGCCGGAGGGGCTGACATCCGGAGCTCAGCGGGCTCGGGAACGCTTCAATCTCTCAGCGCAGCGATCGCCTCCGTCAGGGCCCCCGGCACGTCCGGGATCAGGGCGTGTGCGCCGTCGCGTACGACGCGGGTGCCTCCCACCACCGTGTGCCGGACATCCGCCGACGTCGCCGCGAAGACCGCCGTCTCCGCCGCCAGGCGGGGGAGTGGGCCCGCCGTGCGGACCGAGTCCAGGGTGATGGTCGTGAGGTCCGCGAGCGCGCCCCGCTCCAGCGTGCCCGCGTCCGGCCAGCCCAGGGCCGCGTGGCCGTCCGCCGTGGCCGCGCGGAGCAGCGCCGCCGCCGTCCAGTGGCCGCGCGTATGGGAGCGGAGGCGTTCGTTCAGCTCCATGGCGCGGGCCTCCTCCAGGATGTCGATCACCGCGTGGCTGTCGCTGCCCAGGGAGAGGGGGCTGCCCGCCTGCTGGAGGCGGAGCGCCGGACCGATGCCGTCCGCCAGGTCGCGTTCCGTCGTCGGGCACATGCAGGTGCCGGACGAGGAACCGCCCAGCAGGGCGATGTCCTCTTCCGTGAGGTGGGTGTTGTGGATGCCCGTCGTGCGGGGGCCCAGGACTCCGTGGTCCGACAGGAGCTGTGTCGGGGTGCGGCCGTGTGCCGCCATGCACGCCTCGTTCTCCGCCGTCTGCTCGGAGAGGTGGACGTGGAGGGGGGCCGTGCGGGCCGACGCCCACTCCGCCACCGTGGCGAGCTGCCGCGCCGGCACCGCCCGCACGGAGTGGATCGCCGCGCCGATCCGGGCGTGCGGGCGGTCCTTGAGGAGCGACGCCCGCTCCGCCCACGCGTCCGTCGTACCGTCGGAGAAGCGCAGCTGGTGGCGGTCCGGGGCCTTGCCGCGGTCCGCGTCGAGGAGGCCCGATGCCACGTACGCCGTGTCGAGAAGGGTGATGCGTACGCCTGCGTCCGCCGCCGCCTGGATCAGCGCCTCGCCCATCGCGTTCGGGTCGGCGTAGGGGGTGCCGCCGGGGGCGTGGTGCAGGTAGTGGAACTCGCCCACCGTCGTGATGCCCGCCAGCGCCATCTCCGCGTACACCGCCCGCGCCAGCGCGTGGTACGTCTCGGGGGTGAGGCGGTCGGCCACCGCGTACATGACCTCGCGCCACGTCCAGAACGTGCCGGAGCCGACCTGGACCGTGCCGCGCAGGGCGCGGTGGAACGCGTGCGAGTGGGCGTTCGCGAGGCCCGGGACCGTCAGGCCGCGCAGGACCGTCGCGCCGGGCGGGGGCACGTCGATGTTCTTGCGGACCGCCGTGATGCGGTCGCCCGTCACGTCGACCGCGACGCCCGGCTCGACGTGCGGGTCGAGCCAGGCGTGCTCCAGCCAGTAGGTCTCCGTCGAGCGCTCCGTCGTCACCTGCACGCCAGCCCTTCCAGTACGTCGGCCAGTGCGGTCACCCCGGCCAGGCAGTCGTCCTCGGCGGCGAACTCGGCCGGGGAGTGCGAGACACCCGTGGGGTTCCGCACGAACAGCATGGCGGTGGGGATCGAGCCGGACAGAATACCGGCGTCGTGTCCCGCGCCCGTGCCGAGGACGGGGAGGGGACGCGGGTGCTCCGCGCGTGCGCCGAGGATCTTGGTCAGCTCGTCGCGGAGCGCGTCCTCGAACTCGACCACCGGTGTGAACGACTCACGGACGACGTCGAGGTCGATGCCGTGCCGCTCCGCGTACTCGCGGGCCGCCTTCTCGATGCCCGTCACCACCGTGTCCAGCGTCGACTGGTCGGCCGCGCGCGAGTCCAGCCAGCCGCGTACGAGCGACGGGATCGCGTTGACGCCGTTCGGCTCGACCGAGATCTTGCCGAAGGTGGCTACCGCCCCTGCGAGTTCCGCCTCACGGCGCGCCGCCAGGACCGTCTCCGCGTACGACAGCATCGGGTCCCTGCGGTCCACGAGGCGCGTGGTGCCCGCGTGGTTCGCCTCGCCCCGGAAGTCGAAGCGCCAGCGGCCGTGCGGCCAGATGGCGGACGCGATGCCCACCGGGTCACCGGAGAGGTCCAGGGCGCGGCCCTGTTCCACGTGCAGCTCCACGAACGCGCCGATACGTGACAGGCGTTCGGGGTCCGGGCCGATGCCGTACGGGTCGTAACCCGCCGCCTCCATCGCCCGCGGCAGCGTCACGCCGTCGCCGTCCGTCAGCTTGTGCGCGGCCTCGACCGTCAGCTGTCCCGCGGTGAGGCGGGAGCCCACACAGGCCAGGCCGAAGCGGGCGCCCTCCTCGTCGCCGAAGTTGACGATCGCGAGGGGCTTGCTGAATTCGGCCTCGCGTGCCCGGAGTTCGTCGAGTGCCGCGAACGACGACACCACGCCCAGCGGGCCGTCGAACGCGCCGCCGTCCGGCACCGAGTCCAGGTGGGAGCCCGTGACGACCGCGTCACCGGCCGCGGGGTCGCCGAGCCACGCCCACTGGTTGCCGTTGCGGTCCAGTTCGTACGTCAGTCCGCGGGTATCCGCCTGTGCCTTGAACCAGGCGCGGCAGTCCGCGTCCGCGCGGGTCCAGGCGTACCGGCGGTAGCCGTGACTGCCCGCGTCGCGGCCGATGGGCAGCAGCTCCGCCCACATGCTGTGGAACGTGGAGGTCACGCGTCGCCGCCCTCGCGCATGGGAACCCGCACGCCCTTCTCGTCCGCCACGCTCTCCGCGATGTCGTACCCCGCGTCCACGTGCCGGATCACGCCCATCCCCGGGTCGTTCGTGAGGACGCGGCGGATCTTCTCGCCCGCGAGCTTCGTGCCGTCGGCGACCGAGACCTGGCCCGCGTGGAGGGAGCGGCCCATGCCGACGCCGCCACCGTGGTGGATGGAGACCCAGGAGGCGCCGGACGCGACGTTCACCATCGCGTTCAGGAGCGGCCAGTCGGCGATCGCGTCGGAGCCGTCGAGCATGGCCTCCGTCTCGCGGTACGGGGACGCGACGGAACCGCAGTCCAGGTGGTCGCGGCCGATCGCGAGGGGCGCGGCGAGCGTGCCGTCGCCGACCATGTCGTTGAACATGTCGCCCGCCTTGTCGCGCTCGCCCTGGCCGAGCCAGCAGATGCGGGCGGGGAGACCCTGGAAGTGGACGCGTTCGCCCGCCATCTTGATCCAGCGGTGGAGGGATTCGTTCTCCGGGAAGAGGTCGAGGATCGCCTTGTCCGTCTTGTGGATGTCGGACGCCTCGCCGGAGAGCGCCGCCCAGCGGAACGGGCCCTTGCCCTCGCAGAAGAGGGGGCGGATGTAGGCGGGGACGAAGCCGGGGAACGCGAACGCGCGGTCGTAGCCCGCCAGTTGCGCCTCGCCGCGGATCGAGTTGCCGTAGTCGAAGACCTCGGCGCCCGCGTCCATGAATCCGACCATCGCCTCGACGTGCTTCGCCATCGACTCGCGGGCGCGGGTGGTGAAGCCCGCGGGGTCCTTCGCCGCGTACGTCTGCATGTCGTCGAAGTCGACGCCCGTCGGCAGGTACGACAGCGGGTCGTGGGCCGAGGTCTGGTCCGTGACGATGTCGATGGGGGCGCCCTCGGCGAGCATGCGCGGGAGGAGGTCCGCCGCGTTGCCGAGGAGGCCGATGGAGAGCGGCTTGCGCCGGTCGCGGGCTTCCGTCGCGAGCTGGAGCGCGTGCTCCAGCGAGTCCGCCTTCACGTCCAGGTACTTGTGCTCGATGCGGCGCTCGATCGCGCGCGGGTCGCAGTCGATGCAGATCGCGACGCCGTCGTTCATCGTCACGGCGAGGGGCTGGGCGCCGCCCATGCCGCCGAGACCGGCGGTGAGGGTGATCGTGCCCGCGAGCGTGCCGTTGACCCCTTTACCCATTGAATGCAGCTTCGCGGCGACGGCGGCGAACGTCTCGTACGTGCCCTGGAGGATGCCCTGCGTGCCGATGTAGATCCAGGAGCCCGCGGTCATCTGGCCGTACATGGTGAGGCCGAGCTGCTCCAGGCGGCGGAACTCCTCCCAGTTCGCCCAGTCGCCGACGAGGTTGGAGTTGGCGATGAGGACGCGCGGGGCCCACTCGTGGGTCTGCATGACGCCGACGGGGCGGCCGGACTGGACGAGCATCGTCTCGTCCTGCTTCAGGGTCCGCAGCGTACGCACCATGGCGTCGAAGGAACGCCAGTCGCGGGCCGCCTTGCCGGTGCCGCCGTAGACGACGAGCTTGTCGGGGTGTTCGGCGACCTCGGGGTCGAGGTTGTTCTGCAGCATGCGGAGGGCGGCTTCCTGCTGCCATCCCAGGGCGCTCAGTTCCGTACCGCGCGGTGCCCGTACGGGGCGGGGTCCTGACATGGCGATGCCTCCTCGACGCTGTGACCTCTGCTGTGACCTTGTTATTCACATCCTGGGGGGATGAATAGAGCTAGTCAATAGCGAACGAATGCGCGAGTACGGCAGCGGGGTCCCGTCGCGGGTGATTGGCTGGATCACATGGGCCACGACGAGGACAACGACCTGACCACGGTTCTCCGCGCGGACGCGGCACCCGGGACCACCGCCCCCTCCACTCTCGGGAGTGACGCCGCCGCCCGCCGCGACCGCGCCGTCCGCGCCGCCGTCGAACAGGGCGTCGTCGGGCCCGCCGCCCCCGTCGCGGGCCTCCTCGACGTCACCGGCATCCGCGCGAGCGCCGCCGCCCTGCACGCCGCCTTCGAGGCCGTCGTCCCGCCCGGCACCCGCGTCCTGCACGCCTTTGCCGTGAAGGCGACCCCGCTCGTCCCGGTCCTGCGGCTGCTGCGCGCGGCAGGCATCGGCGCCGAGGTGGCGAGCCCCGGCGAGCTGGCCCTCGCGCGGGCCGCCGGGATGCCGCCCACCGCGACCGTCCTCGACTCGCCCGCCAAGACCCCCGCCGAACTCCGCGAGGCCCTTGCGCTCGGCATCGCCGTGAACGCGGACAACCCGCAGGAACTGGCCCGCATAGACGCCATGACCCGGTCGGCGCTGACCGGCTCCCCCATCGGCATCCGCGTCAACCCGCAGATCGGCGGCGGCGCGATCGGCGCCCTCTCCACGGCGACGGCCACGTCCAAGTTCGGAGTGCCGCTGCGCGACGACGACGCCAGGGAGTGGGTGGTCAGGGCCTTCCTCGACCGGCCGTGGCTGACCCGCCTGCACGCGCACTCCGGGTCGCAGGGCATGCCTCTGGAGATGATGGTGCGGGGCGTGGCGGCCGCGTACGAACTGGCCGAGGAGATCAACGAACGCGCCGGGCGGCGGCAGGTCGACACCGTCGACATCGGCGGCGGCCTGCCGGTCAACTTCGGTTCGGACGACGAGACCCCGACGCACGCGCAGTACGCGCGCCGCCTGAAGTCACGGGTGCCGGGGCTGCTCGACGGGCGGTACGGCATCGTCACCGAGTTCGGCCGCTCGCTGCTCGCCAAGCACGGCACGGTGCTCGCCCGCGTCGAGTACACGAAACGGGCGGGGGGCCGGCCCATCGCCGTGACGCATGCGGGCGTGCAGGTGGCGACGAGGACCGTGTACGCGCCCGCGTCGTGGCCCCTGCGAATCGCCGCGTTCGACGCGAAGGGGCTGCCCAAGAGCGGTCCCGCCGTCGGCCAGGACATCGCGGGCCCGGCCTGCTTCGCGGGCGACCTGCTCGCCGAGAACCGCCCGCTGCCGCTGCTCGAACCGGGGGACTACGTCGCCGCGTTGGACACCGGCGCCTACTATTTCGCCCAGCACTATTCGTACAACAGCCTGGCCAGGCCAGGTGTCCACGGGTTCGCCGCCGACACCTCCAGGGATGCCGACGGCGTGCGTTTCGCCGTGGTGCGCGAGCCGCAGACGGTCGACGAGATCGTGGCGGAGGCGGGCGGCGGAACGGAACGGGACGCGCTGCGGAACCTGTGACCCCACCCGCACACCGTGCGCCTCCGGACACCTGTCGGATGCTCTGACCTTCCTCAACTCCCGCATAGTGACCTGCGTCACGGGAAATAGCCCCCTCGACCCGCACTCGGTCTCGGGGGAGGCACCTGTGACGACATCCGGCACGTCCACCACCGCATCACCCTCACCATCCGCCGAAGAGGGCGCGCTGCACCGCGCCATCGGCCCCAAGCTGCTGATCCTCTTCGTGATCGGCGACATCCTCGGCACCGGCATCTACGCGACCACCGGCAAGGTCGCTGGGAAGGTCGGCGGCGCGCTCTGGCTGCCGTTCGCGATCGGGTTCGTCGTGGCGATCCTGACCGCCGCGTCGTACGTCGAACTCGTCGGCAAGTACCCGAAGGCGGCCGGTGCCGCGCTCTACACGCAGAAGGCGTTCAAGGCGCCGTTCCTCACCTTCATCATCGCCTTCATGGTGATGTGCTCCGGGCTCTCCTCCGCGAGCGCCGCCGCCCGCGCCTTCAGCGGCGACTACCTCGCCGAACTGACCGGCGACGCGCTGCCGCCGACGCTGACCGCCATCACGTTCATCGTGCTGCTCGCGGCGCTCAACCTGCGGGGCGTGTCGGAGTCCGTCAAGACGAACGTGGTGCTCACCCTCGTCGAGCTCACCGGCCTCGTGATCATCCTCGCGATCGGGGCGTACGCCGTCATGAGCGGGGACGGCGAGGCGTCGCGCCTCACCGAGTTCGAGTCCGACGGCAGCGGCTACGCCCTGATGACCGGCGTGCTCGGCGCCACCGCCCTCGGCTTCTTCGCCTTCGTCGGCTTCGAGGACTCGGTGAACATGGCCGAGGAGACGAAGGACCCGGTGCGCACCTTCCCGCGCGCCATCTTCATCGGAGTCGCGGTCACCGGCACGGTCTACGTCCTCGTCGCGCTGGTCTCGTCCCTGCTCGTCGACTCCGAGACTCTGGCGGGGTCGAGCGGCCCGCTGCTCGAGGTCGTGAAGGCGGGCGGCGTCGACTTCCCGCACAAACTCTTCGCGCTCATCGCCCTGTTCGCGGTCACCAACTCGGCGCTGATCAACATCATGATGGCCTCGCGGCTCTGCTACGGCATGGCCAACGAACGCATCCTGCCGCGCGCGATGGGCCGCGTCCTGTCCGGGCGGCGCACCCCGGTCGTCGGCATCGTCTTCGTCTCGCTCCTCGCCATCGGGCTCGTCTCCACGGGCGAGATCGAGGGCCTCGGCGACACCACGGCGTTCCTGCTCCTGTGCGTGTTCGCGGTGGTCAACGTGGCGGTCCTGGTCCTGCGCCGCGACCCGGTCGGGCACGCGCACTTCCGTACGCCGACCGCCCTGCCGGTCCTCGGCGCCGTCACGGCCCTGATCCTCGCGAGCCCCCTCGCGGACCGCCCCGCGGAGGTCTACATCCGCGCCGGCGTCCTCATCGCGATCGGCGTCGCCCTGTGGGGCGTGAACAAGGTGGTACTGCGCACCCGCGGCGAGGACTGACACCGTCCCGGGGGACGTATCGATCGCGTGAGCGGCACATTCGGTCAGCTGTGAGCCGCCCAGGGCCATGACCGAACGCGTCCCGTCGGGCTCGGACGCATTCCCGCGGGATATGCCCATCCGGCCCGAACCCCCTCTTCCCTGCGTACTTTCCTCTCCACCGGGTGGCGGTCGCCGCCCCCCGGTCGGGTGGTGGGGACCACCTGGTTCCACCTGGGGAAGGGGAGGCCACGTGCCCGGAATCGACGAGTGTCTGTACGAAGCCATGACACTGCCCGGTGCCCGTGGAGCCGCCATCGTCGACTGGACCAGCGGCCTCGCACTCGGTTCAGTCGGCGACTCCCCCAACGGTGACTACGAAGCGACCGCCGCCGAGACCGCCGAGGTGGCCCGCGCGGCAGCCGAGTACCAGGCGTTCGCGCCGGTCGACGACGAGGACGACGCCGACCGCGAGCGCGGTATGGACGATGCCGCCCGCAAGGGGCTCCCCGTCGAGGACCTGATGCTCACGACCCAGTCCGGGTTCCACCTGATCCGCTACGTGGAGACGACCTTCGACAGCAGCGTCTTCCTCTACCTCTGGCTCGACCGGCACACCGGCAACCTCGCCATGGCGCGGCTACGGCTGCGGAGCCTCGCCGAACGGCTGGTGCTGGTGTGAACGGCCTGCGGGCCGCCGCGCCCGCCGAGTCCGCCGAGCCCGCCACCGTCCCGCGGGCCGTCGGTGCGCCCGCCGTCTCGCCCCTGCTGACACGGCTCGCCGCCGAGCGGGCCACCGGCGCCTTCCTGCGCGCCCAGGGCACCCTCTACCTCGTGGACGGGCGCGTCGTGCACGCCGAGAGCCCCGCGGCGCCCGGCATAGACGTCCTCCTCACGGCGGGCGGCGCACTCGCCGCGCAGGGCTGGCAGGAGGCCCTGTCCACGGCGGGGATCCGGAACGAGGTGGGGCGCGAGCTCGTCGCCAGCGGCCGGGTCACCGCGGGCGAGCTGGAGATGTGCCACCTCGGCGCGCTCTTCGACGCCGCGTTCTTCGTGCTCGGCGCGGCGAGCGGCCCCACCCGGTTCCGCTACGGCGTCGCGCACTGGCTCGGCCGCGTCCGTCCGGTGCCCGCCGCCGCCCTCGAACGTGAGACGCTGCGGCGCCGGGCGCTCCTGGACAGCATCTGGCCGCGGCCCGAGGTCGACACCGCGCCCGTCGTGCCCCGCGCGCCCGCGCCCGGCCAGACGGTCACCGTGCGCCAGCGTGCGCTGTTGCGGCTCGCGGACGGCGTCCGTACGCCGACAGCCATCGCCTGGGCCCTCGGCAGGCCCTCGTTCCACACCCTGGTCGAGGTCAGGCGGCTGGCCGCCGCCGGACTCGTGGAGGTCCCGGGGACACCGGAGCGGGAGCCGGTGTCCGTGGCCCTCCCCTTCCCGGCCGCGACGGAGTGCGCCGATCCCGACATCGCGCTCCTGCGCCGGGTCCGTGACGCCCTGGAGGCGCTGTGAAACTCCCTGCCGCCCCCTGGGCCGGGACCTCGACCACATGAAGTTCTTCGCGTCCTGGCGGCGCGCAGGGAGGAGAGAGCTGGTGGCTGCCGAAGCCGACGTACTCGGCGAACTGAAACGGCTGCGGACCCGGATTCCCCAGCTCCGCGGCGCCCTGACGGCCAGCGTCGACGGACTCCTGCTGGCGCAGGACGCCTCCGACGTGGAGGCGGAGGGCGTCTGCGCGCTCACCGCGGCGGCGCTCGGCGTGGCGCTGCGGCTGTCCGACGCCACCCATCAGGGCGGCTTCCGCGAACTGATCATCCGCGGCGAACAGGGTTACGTCGCCACGTACGCGGCCGGTTCGTCCGCCGTGCTCACGCTGCTCGCCGAGCCCCGCATCAACGTGGGCCGGCTGCACCTGGAGGCCCGCCGTTCCAGCGCCCTCATCGGAGAGCTGGTCGACGCCGCCGTCGATCGAGCGGAGGAAACCTGACCCATGCCCCCCACCACACCCTCGTCGTCCCCCTCACCGCGGACGCCCGGAAGACGGAAAGGAAGCACCAAGCACATGACCGACACGGAGACCGCACTCAAGGAAGCCACCACCACGATCGAGGGCGTCATCGGCGCCGCTCTGGTCGACTACACCAGCGGAATGGCCCTCGGCACGATCGGGGGCGGAAAGGACCTGGACCTGTCGGTGGCGGCGGCAGGCAACACGGACGTCGTCCGCGCCAAGCTGCGCACCATGGAGATGCTCGGGCTGAAGGACGAGATCGAGGACATCCTGATCTCGCTGGGCTCGCAGTACCACCTCATCCGGCTGATGAAGGGCCGCAACAACAACGGCCTCTTCCTCTACCTGGCCCTCGACAAGGACCGCGCCAACCTGGCGATGGCCCGCCATCAGCTCAAACGCATCGAGACCGGCCTGGACGTCTGACGCTCGACGTCCTCGCCGCCCCGCGGCGCCGCGCTCCCCCCGGGCGCGGCGTCGCTCTTATGTGTGTCCCCCTTACGTATGCGTCCGCCTACTCCACGAAGAGTCCGCGGGCCACCGCCCGTACGTCGAACTCCTCCAGGCGGGCCTGCGCGTCGGGGAGGTTGTCGCACATGGCCTCCAGGAGGACACGGCCGAGCAGCATCGGGGCGCAGGCCGTGTCGAAGGCGAGGCCCGTGCCGACGGCGGCCGGGAGGAGCAGGTCGGAGTGGGCGGCGACCGGGGCGAAGGCCGAGTCGGCGACGGTGACGACGGTGAGGCCCGCCGACTGGGCGTAGGCGAGGGCGTCGACGACCTCGCGGGGGTGGCGGGGCAGCGCGAAGCAGAGGAGGGCCGAGGCACCGGCGCGGGCCGCGGCGTCGATGCGGTCCGCGAGCATCGTGCCGCCCTCGTCGAGGAGGCGCACCTCGGGGTGGACCTTCGCGGCGAAGTACGAGAAGCCGTACGCCTGGGACGCGGCGGCCCGCAGTCCGAGGACGGGCAGGGGCCGGGACGCGGCGAGGAGCCGTCCCGCGCGCTCGACCGGCTCGGGGTCGGCGAGGACCTCCGCCAGGTGCCTGAGGTTCTCGATCTCCGCGTCGACCGCCTGCTGGTACTCGTTGGCGGCCGTCGCCCCCGACTCCTCGGCGGGCGCCACGTCCCGCAGGTGTCTGCGCAGCGCCGGGTAGCCGTCGAAGCCGAGGGCGACGGCGAAGCGGGTGACCGACGGCTGGCTGACGCCGGCGAGTTCGGCCAGCTCCACGCTGGAGAGGAAGGGCGCGTCGGCGGCCCTGCGCACCATGCAGTGCGCGATGCGCCGCTGGGTGGGTGTGAGCCGATGGCCCTCGAAGAGCACTTGCAGTCGCGCGGCAGGGCTGTCACTCATGCCGTCCCCCTCATGATGTCCGTACCCGCTGTCGTTCCGGCGGTCGTTCCCGCGTTCGTCGCCGCGCCGAGTTCCGACCACACCGTGGTGAACCGGTCGAGCAGACCCGCCGCCGCCGTCACATCATCCGTCAGCGGCCGGTCCGCGAACTCCGCTTCCAGAACGGAGTCGGCGAGTTCGAAGGCGCGCGCGAGCGGTGTGTCCGGATCGAGCCGCATGTCCCGCTGCCGCAACGCCCGCACGGCGGCCACCAGTTCGCACCCCACGACCATCCGGAACGCCTCGCAGGCACGCAGGGTCTGGCGGGCGGCGAGCGAGGCGAAGCTCGCCTGTTCCTCCACGCCGCGCGAGAGCACGGCGTGGCCGAGGGAGGCGGGCGCGGAGAAGGCGCGCAGGTCACCGAGGGCGGCGCCGGCCGCGTATTCGAGGATCATGACGCCGGACGAGGCCGGTTCGCCGTCCGCGAGGAAGGGGCGCAGACGGGTGAAGGCCGGTTCGTTGAGCGTGGAGAGCCGGGAGGTGGAGAGGCGGGCCGCCTGGGTCACGGCGAGCCGGAAGTGGTCGAGTGCGAGGGCGAGTTGGGCCAGGTAGAAGCCGCCGTGGTGGTACGCGGCCAGGTCCTCGGGCGAGATCAGCGGGTTCTCCGCGGCCGCGTTGATCTCGACGGTCAGGACATCCTCCAGGGCGTCCGCCGCGTCGTGCGCGGGGCCGTGGATCTGGGGCACGCACCGGAAGCCGTAGGGGTCCTGGATGCGGCCCAGGGGCGGAGTGGGGCGGTCGGGGGCGCCCAGCAAACGACGCATGCGCTCGGCGACCGCGTACGAGCCGGGGTGGCGCCGCGCCTCGTGCACGGGCAGCGCGTACGCCTCGTACGAGCCGTCGACCGCCATCAGCGAGAGCGCCGCGACCACCTGCGTGGCGCCGATCAGGCCGCGCAGTTCGTGCAGGGCGAGCGCGGACTGGCCGAGGGTGAGGGCGTTGCTGCTGATGAGAGCGAGGGCGTCGTTGTTGTCGAGGGGCTGCGGCTGCGGGGGCCGCCCGGCGCCCCGCCACGGATGCTCACCGGCGAGCGCGAGGCCCATCTGGGAGAGGGCCGCGATGTCTCCGGTGCCGACCGAGCCGAACTCGTTGACGGTGGGGTACGCGCCGGTCTCCAGGGCCTCGCAGAGCGCCGTGACGACGCTGGGGCGCAGTCCGGCGCCGCCCGCGAGGAGCTGGTTGGCGCGGACGGCGAGCATCGCGCGGACCTGCCGCGCGGGGAGTTCGGCGCCGATGGCGCCCGCGTGCGAGCGGAGCAGTCGCAGGCCGTGGTCGGCGGCGGCCTCCGTGGGCACGTCCTCGTTCCGGTTGGCGCCGACGCCGGTGGAGCGGCCGTAGACACGGCCCCACGCGGCGATCTCCCTGGCGGCGTTCCAGGACTCCTCGGCGCGCTTCATCCCGTCGGTCGCGGGAACGGGCCGGGCACCGGATTCGGCCAGGCGTACGACGTCTGCGACCATCATTCCCCGGCCGTCGAGGACGACGACCGCTTTTCTGTCGTTGGCCGCGGTGTCCGCGATACGAGACGACTTCACTCGTAAACCCTCCTCAACCGGACGTTCCGTCTTGCCTGTCGGCCATTTATTGCTCGGCGATCAATGCCGGAGCGCCGCGAACTATTGACAACCTATTCAGACAACGAGAACTCTGCATGACGATATACAGCCGGGCAAGGGACTCCACATGATCCAATTCGATACGGTCCACAAGCGCTTCCCGAACGGCACGACAGCGGTCCACGACCTCACCCTCGACATGCCCGAAGGCGGCGTGACCGTCCTCGTCGGATCTTCCGGTTGCGGCAAGACGACGACCCTCCGCATGATCAACCGGATGGTCGACCCGACCTCCGGGACCATCCGGGTCGGCGGCCGCGACATCCTGGAGCAGGACGCGGCGAAACTGCGCCGCTCCATCGGCTACGTCATCCAGCAGGCCGGCCTCTTTCCGCACCGCACGGTCCTCGACAACATCGCCACGGTGCCGCTGCTGCTCGGCTGGGGCCGCAGGAAGGCGCGGGCGCGGGCGGCGGAGCTCCTGGAGACGGTGGGGCTCGCGCCGGACGCGGGGCGTCGGTACCCGCACCAGCTCTCCGGCGGCCAGCAGCAGCGGGTGGGCGTGGCCCGTGCGCTCGCCGCGGACCCTCCCGTCCTCCTCATGGACGAGCCGTTCGGGGCGGTGGACCCCGTGGTCCGTACCCAACTCCAGGACGAACTGCTCCGCCTTCAGCGGGACCTGAACAAGACGATCGTCTTCGTCACGCACGACATCGACGAGGCGGTGCGGCTCGGTGATCGCATAGCCGTGTTCCGCACGGGTGGGCATCTCGTGCAGTGCGCCGAGCCCGCGGAGCTTCTCGCCCGTCCCGCGGACGACTTCGTCGCGGACTTCCTGGGCGCGGAGCGTGGCCTCAAGCTCTTGTCCCTGTCCACGTTGTCGGGCGTCCCGCAGGGCCCCGCGCCGGAGGGCGGCGCGTGGACGCTCCGCTGGGACGCGACGGGGTCGCCTCTTTCCTGGCGCCACAAGGACGGAGAGTCCGCGGACGTCCCCGTACGTCCTCTCCGCGACACGGACTCGCTCCTCGCGGCGCTGGACGAGTCCTTGTCCGCCCCGACGGGGCTGGTGGCCCGCGTGGACGCGGAGGGGGTTCTGACGGGGGTCACGTCCCGCACCGACATCCACGAAGTCGCTGCCGCGGCGCACGAACGGGGCCGGCACGCTTCCATCCGCGGCCCGGTGGGGGCTGATCGCGCAGTTCCCCGCGCCCCTAAGTCGTCCACCCCAACGCCACCGAACGAGCCACCCCAGCCAGAGGCGCCGGGCGAGGTGGACGAGTCAGGGGCGCGGGGAACTGCGCGACAAGCCACAAGCGACCCGCAGCCGCAGGACCACGCGGAGCCCACCACATGACCGTCGACTGGTCGTGGATACGCGATCACACCGACGACCTCACCACCCTCACCCTCTCCCACCTCCAGGCCGCCCTCACAGCCGTAGCCCTGGGGCTGCTCATCTCACTGCCCCTCGCCGTCGTCGCCCACCGCGTCCGCCCCCTCCGCGGACTCCTCCTCGGCCTCTCGAACGTCCTCTTCACCATCCCCTCCATCGCCGTCTTCGTCCTGCTCCTCCCCGTCAGCGGCCTCACCCGCACCACCACCGTCATCGGCCTGACGATCTACACCCTCGTCGTGCTCCTGAGGAACACCGTCGAGGGACTCGACTCCGTCCCGGCGAAGACGAAGGAAGCCGCCAAGGCCATGGGCACCCGCCCCCTCCGGACGCTCCTCACCGTCGAACTCCCCCTCGCCCTCCCCGTGATCATGGCCGGCGTACGGATCGCGACGGTCATGTCGATCTCGCTCGTCTCCGTGGCGACGTACATCGGCGACGGCGGCCTCGGGCAGCTCTTCACCGACGGGTTCCAGCGCAACTTCCCCACCCCCGTGATCGTCGGCGTGGTCCTCACCCTGCTCCTCGCGCTCGTCGCGGACGCCCTGCTCGTCACGCTCCAGTACGTCCTGACGCCCTGGACCCGCCGCCGGAGGAGCGCCTGACATGTACGAACTCTTCAAGGACCTCGGCGCCTGGCTGGTCAGCGGCGACCAGTGGACCGGCCCCGACGGCATCGGGCACCGGCTCGTCGAGCACCTCCAGTACTCGCTGCTCGCCACCCTCGTCGCCGCCGCCATCGCCCTGCCGGTCGGCCTGCTCATCGGCCACACGGGACGCGGCGCGTTCATCGCCATCAACCTGTCCTCGTTCGGCCGCGCGCTGCCGACCGTCGGACTCGTCGTACTGGTCTTCCTGGCGAGCGGCCTCTCCATGTGGCCCGTCTACATCGCGCTGGTCGCGCTCGCCGTGCCCTCCATCGTCACCAACACGTACGCGGGCATGACCGCCGTCGACCCCGAGGTGCGGGACGCGGCGCGCGGCCAGGGCATGCGGGCCCACCAGGTGCTGTTCCAGGTCGAGTTGCCGCTCGCGCTGCCGCTGATCATGACGGGCCTGCGGCTCGCCCTCATCCAGGTCGTCGCGACGGCCACCATCGCCGCGTACGTCTCCTTCGGCGGCCTCGGCCGGTACGTGTTCGACGGACTCGCCCAGCGCGACCTCGTCCAGGTGCTCGGCGGTGCCGTACTCGTGGCCGCGGTCGCCGTCGTACTCGATCTCGCGCTCGCCGCCCTCCAGCGCGCCCTCTTCCGCCACCGTCCGTCCGCACAGGCTTAGGAGCACCCAGGACATGAACCGCAGAACTCTCCTCGGCGGGCTCCTCGCCACCGCCTCCGTCCCCGCGCTGGCCGCCTGCAGCGGTGGCATCACCTCCCTCGACGGCGGGGGCTCCGGCGGCGGCGGAGGCGGCTCCAGCAAGGACGGCGTCACCATCGGCACCGCCAACTTCACCGAGAACCAGGTGCTCGGGTACCTGTACGCGGCCGCCCTGGAGGCGGCGGGCGTGAAGACGAACGTCCGCCCCAACCTCGGCACCCGCGAGATCCTCATCCCCGCGCTCAAGGGCGGTGACATCGACCTGCTCCCCGAGTACCAGGGCGCCCTCCTGCACTACCTCGACCCCGAGGCGAAGGCCACGGAGGAGGGCGAGATGCAGAACGCGCTGGCCATGCGCCTGCCGCGCGGGCTCCAGATCCTCCCGTACGGGCGTGCCGAGGACTCCGACGCGTTCGTGGTGACGCGCGAGACCGCGAAGGAGTACGGCCTCACGTCCCTCGCCGACCTGGCGAAGCACAACGGAAAGCTGGTCATCGGCGCCTCCGCCGAGGTGAAGAAGCGCACGGTCGGCGTGGTCGGCCTGAAGGACGTGTACGGAGTCGAGTTCAAGGAGTTCAAGTCGCTCGACTCGTCCGGGCCGCTGGTCAAGGGCGCCCTGCGCAAGGGCGACGTCGACGTCGCGAACCTCTTCACCACCGACACCGACATCGCCGCCGAGCACTGGGTCGTCCTCACCGACCCCAGGAACCTCGTCCCCGGCCAGCACGTCGTCCCGCTCATCGCCGACCGCAAGGCCGACTCGACGGTCCGCAAGGCCCTCGCCCGCCTCGGCGCCCTCCTGACGACGGCGCAGCTCACCGAGTTGAACCGCCTGGTGGACAAGGACAAGAAGGACCCGGAGGACGTCGCACAGGACTGGGCGGACCGGCACGGCATCACGAAGAAGTAGCCGTACGAACTTGGGGAGTTGACCGGCATGGCAGCTGAAGATCTGGTGGAGCGGCGCTCCATCGACGTCGTCCCTGACGACGAACGGCACGGCACCGCGTTCAGCCAGTTCACGCTCTGGCTCGGCGCGAATCTGCAGATCACCGCGGTCGTGACGGGCGCGCTCGCCGTCGTGTTCGGCGGCGACGTGGTGTGGTCGCTCGTCGGCCTCGTCCTCGGCAACCTGCTCGGCGGCGCGGTCATGGCGCTGCACTCGGCGCAGGGCCCGAAGCTGGGGCTGCCGCAGATGATCCAGTCGCGGGCCCAGTTCGGGGTGAAGGGCGCGGTCGTCCCGCTGCTCCTCGTCATCCTCATGTACGTCGGTTTCTTCGCGAGCGGCAGCGTCCTCGCGGGCCAGGCGACAGCCGAACTGACGCACACGAACGACACCACGGGCATCGTCGTCTTCGCCGCCGTCACGGCGGTCATGGCGGCGGTCGGCTACCGCGTCATCCACGCGCTCGGCCGGGTGGCGAGCGTGATCTGCGCGCTCGCCTTCGTCTACCTCGGCATCCGGCTCGTCGACCGCGTGGACATCGGCGCACTGTTCTCGGACGCCCACTTCGACCTGCCGATGTTCCTGCTCGCCGTGTCGCTGTCGGCGTCCTGGCAGCTGGCGTTCGGCCCGTACGTCGCGGACTACTCGCGCTACCTGCCGCGCACCACCTCCGCCAAGGCCACGTTCTGGTGGACCCTGTCGGGGTCGGCGCTCGGCTCGCAGTGGTCGATGACGTTCGGCGTGCTCGTCGCGGCGAGCGCGGGCGACGCGTTCCTCGCCAACCAGGTCGGCTACGTCGTCGGCCTCGGCGGCACGGGCCTGATCGCCTCCTTCCTCTACTTCGTGATCGCGCTCGGCAAGCTGACCATCAACGTCCTGAACACCTACGGCGGCTTCATGTCGATGGTCACGAGCATCAGCGGCTTCCGCGGCCAGAAGGTGCTCGGGGCGCGCGGGCGGGCCGCGTACATCGCGGTGATCATGGTGGCGGGCACGGCGGTCGCGCTGCTGGGCAAGGACAGCTTCCTGTCCTCCTTCAAGGACTTCCTGCTGTTCCTGCTGACGTTCTTCACGCCGTGGTCGGCCATCAACCTGGTCGACTACTACCTGATCTCCCGCGAGCGGTACGACATCCCCGCCCTCGTCGACCCGCACGGCCGCTACGGCGCCTGGCGCTGGGACGCCCTGACCGTCTACGGCACAGGCCTGCTCGCCCAGCTCCCCTTCCTGGTCACCCACTTCTACACGGGCCCCCTCGTCGACCCGCTCGGCGGCGCCGACATCTCGTGGATCGTGGGGCTCGTGGTGCCCGCGGTGCTGTACTGGGCACTCGCCAGGCGGAACCCGCCCGTCCCTGGGGCTGGGCCCCGTGCGGAAAGGGGGGTTAGCCCCAGCGCCGAGAGCGCGCCGGCGCCGTAACGTAAACGCCCATGGAAGCCCGTGACGCCGAACTCAAGAAGGAACTCGACGCCACTCTGCACGCCCGCAGAGAACTCGGCGAAGAGTACGACTCCGCCTTGGTCGACTCGTTCCTCGGGAAGATCGAGCAGCGCCTGGACGGCACGATCGACCGCCGTATGCGCCGTCACCTGGCGGAACAGCAGATGGTGGTCGCCCGCGGCGCCCGTTCCCCCGCGAGCGGGGTCGACTCCTGGGGCGAACGCTTCGGATTCGGCGTCGTCTCCCTCATCCTGGCGGTCCCGCTCTCCGCGATCGCCGTGGTCAACGCGGATCTGACCGGCCTCTTCGTGGCCTGGGCGGGCATCGTGGGCGTGAACGCGGTGCACGCGTTCCGCGGCCTGTCGTTCGGCCGCAGGCGCGAGGAGCGCAAGTCGGAGTGGGACGACTGAGCAGAAGCCTTTTCCGGGTACTTACGCCTGGGCGGCTGGTGGCGGCATTCGTGATGTGCCCCCGCAGCTCGGTGTCGGTGAACCCCGGCTCGATGTCGGTGACGCGCACGTCGCGCGACCCGAGCCAGTTCCCCGCACCCGGCGGCGCCGAGCGAGCAGGACCAGTCAGGGGCGCGGGGAACTGCGCGAACAGCCCCCACCCACCCGCAGGAAAAGGCGAAGCGGCACCACCCCAGGGGCGCGGGGAACTGCGCGAGCAACCCCCACCGGCCCGCAGGGATGAACCGGCCACCCGCAGAGGCATCGTCACCGCGAGGGACCGCCGCACCCCCGGGTGTCCAGGGGGCGGGACGACGGCGGTCCCCCGCGGAAGGCGTCGGACCGGGTCAGAGCCGGCCGCGCCCAGGCGTCCACGGACCCGGGAGCCGCTCCGGAGTTCCTGACGCCGACACCCACCAGCATGCCCACCCCGTGTTAAGCACGTGCTGCGCACACATGACGTCCTCGTGCCACCCGGTTACGGACAACCGGTAACCGGTCATCACTGCGACTGCTGCTCCGCGAGGAACGCAAGCAGGTCCTGCCGGCTCACGACCCCCGTCGGCTTCCCCTCGACCAGCACGATCGCCGCGTCGGCCCCACCCAGCACCGACATCAGGTCGGCCACCGGCTCACCCGAGCCGACCTGCGGCAGCGGGTCCGACATGTGCTTCTCGAGCGGATCGGACAACGACGCCCGCTGCGCGAACAACGCGTCGAGCAGCTCACGCTCCACCACCGACCCGATGACCTCCGCCGCCATGACGTCAGGATGCCCCGCGCCCGGCTTGACGATCGGCATCTGCGAGACCCCGTACTCCCGCAGCACCTCGATCGCCTCCCCCACCGTCTCCTCGGGGTGCATGTGGACGAGCGAGGGCAGCTCACCGCCCTCCTTGCGGCTCAGCACGTCGCCGACGCGCGGCTGGTCGCCGGCCTCCTCCAGGAAGCCGTAGTCGTTCATCCACTCGTCGCTGAAGATCTTGCTCATGTAGCCGCGCCCGCTGTCCGGCAGCAGCACGACCACCACATCATCCGGACCGAGCCGCTCCGCGACCCGCAGCGCCGCCACGACGGCCATGCCGCAGGACCCGCCGACGAGGAGCCCCTCCTCCTTGGCGAGCCGCCGCGTCATCTGGAAGGAGTCCTTGTCGGACACGGCGATGATCTCGTCCGTGACATTGCGGTCGTACGCCGTGGGCCAGAAGTCCTCGCCCACGCCCTCGACGAGGTAGGGCCGCCCGGACCCGCCCGAGTACACGGACCCCTCGGGGTCGGCACCGACGACGGTCACGCCGCCCTTGGAGATCTCCTTCAGATACCCACCGGTCCCGGAGATCGTGCCGCCCGTCCCGATGCCCGCCACGAAGTGGGTGATCTTCCCCTCCGTCTGCTCCCACAGCTCGGGGCCGGTGGAGTGGTAGTGCGAAAGGGGGTTGTTCGGGTTGCTGTACTGGTCCGGCTTCCAGGCGCCCGGCGTCTCCCGTACGAGCCGGTCGGAGACGTTGTAGTACGAATCCGGGTGCTCGGGGTCGACGGCGGTCGGGCAGACCACCACATCGGCGCCGTACGCGCGCAGCACGTTGATCTTGTCGAGGGACACCTTGTCCGGGCAGACGAAGATGCACTTGTAGCCCTTCTGCTGGGCCACGATGGCGAGGCCGACCCCCGTGTTGCCCGAGGTGGGCTCGACGATGGTGCCGCCGGGCTTCAGCTCCCCGCTCTGCTCGGCCGCCTCGATCATGCGCAGCGCGATGCGGTCCTTCACGGAGCCGCCGGGGTTGAAGTACTCGACCTTGGCCAGGACGGTCGCCTGGATGCCCGCGGTCACGTTGTTGAGCCTCACGAGCGGGGTGTTGCCGACGAGGCTGATCATCGAGTCGTGGAATTGCACCGTTGTCTCCGGGCTGCGATGTAGTGCGACGAATTGGTGCGGTCAGCCTAAGGGTCCGGCTCATCCGTTCACCTCCGCTTGCGATTGGCCGACCGTGCTTACGGGGCAATGAGTGGATGTACGGCCGTACGAACCGGTACGGCACGAGGAGGTGGCTGCAGGGCATGTCGAGGGCGAGGGTGGCGCGGCGGATCGCCGCGGGCGCGGCGTACGGCGGCGGAGGCATCGGGCTGCTCGGGGCCGCCACGGTGGGCGTGGTGCTCGCCGAGGTGCAGCTGGCGAAGCGGACGGTGGGCAACGGGCACGTGGACCCGCCACGGGCCGACGGGCGCTACGGCGGGGCGTTCGCCGCGGAGGCCGCGCGTCCCACGCACGCGGAACCGGTGCGGTTCGCGATGCTCGGGGACTCCACGGCGGCGGGGCAGGGCGTGCACCGGGCCAGGCAGACCCCGGCGGCACTCCTCGCCTCCGGTCTCGCCGCGGTGGCCGAGCGCCCGGTCGACCTCCGGAACGTGGCGCTGCCGGGCGCCCAGTCGGACGACCTGGACCGCCAGGTGACCCTGATCCTGTCCGACCCCCACTGGGTGCCGGACGTCTGCGTCATCATGATCGGCGCGAACGACGTGACGCACCGGATGCCGCCGACGCGGTCGGTACGCCACCTCTCCTCCGCGGTACGCAGGCTCCGTACGGCCGGTGCGGAGGTCGTGGTCGGCACGTGTCCCGACCTGGGCACGGTCGAGAACGTCTATCAGCCCCTGCGGTGGCTGGCCCGCCGCGTCTCACGGCAACTGGCCGCGGCGCAGACGATCGGGGTGGTCGAACAGGGCGGCCGTACGGTGTCGCTCGGCGACCTCCTGGGCCCGGAATTCGCGGCACACCCCCGCGAACTCTTCGGCCCCGACCGCTACCACCCCTCCGCGGAGGGCTACGCGACGGCGGCGATGGCAGTACTCCCCACGCTCTGCGCGGCGCTCGGCCTATGGCCGGAGGAGGACCGCCCGGACGTCTCGCGCCGCGAGGGTTTCCTGCCGGTGGCGAGGGCGGCGGCCCAAGCGGCCTCGGAAGGCGGCACGGAGGTCACGGCCGCGATGCCGACGGGCCCCCGCGGCCCGTGGGCCCTCCTGAAACGCCGACGCCGCCGCCGCATCCATACGCCGACGCCGTCGCCGCTTCCCCACTGACGCTCCCGGGGGGGGCTGCTCCTCCGGTCCTGACTCCCCGGTCCTGACTCTCCGGTCCTGACTCTCCGGTCCTGACCCTCCCGTCCTGACCCTCCGGTCCCGGAAATGGCGTGTCCGGTACGGCGGGCCGCGTTGCGCCGAGCGGAACGAGCTGCACAGAGAGGCAGGGAATCGCCCCCCTCCTGCCCTCGTAACCCGCCGGTCGCCCGAATTTGCACTCCGAGATGCCCACTCACTTCCAGCCCCATAGCGGTGAGCGACACATACGAGCCAAGAGTGAGCAAAACTCCTCCAAACTCTGCCACTATGCGCCCATTTACACCTTGACCAGGCACCCCTGCCGCTGGTGCCCCCTCCCTCCTCCTGGATAGCTTGGTTCACTCCAGAGAACCCCCACCCCCTCCAGGAGCTGACCGTGAACCGCCGCCCCACCCTGCTCGCAGCGGCCACCATGACTGCTGCCGCGGTCCTCTCGCTCTCGGCGTGCGGAGGGAGTGACGGCGACTCCAAGGACAACGAAAAGATCGCGGGCGCGGACTCGAACCCGGGCAGCCAGAAGGAGAAGTCGCCGTCTCCGAAGGCATCGGCGGCGGACGGGGTCGACCGCCCGGAGATCAAGCTGCCGAAGGACGTGAAGAACGTCTTCGAGGGGGGCAAGACGGGGGATCCGAAGAAGGACGCGGTGTTGGCGGACAACGAGCGGTGGCTCGACGCCCTGATCGAGGCCACCGTTGTCGTCGATGCCAAGGATCATCCGGCGCTGAAGTTCTATGGATCGGGTGACGCCCTGTTGTCGGCGGCGGATTACATCCAAGGGTTCCGGAAGAAGGACAAGAGCTTCATCGGGACCATTCGGTACTACGACCGCCAGGTCACCTTCCTCAAGGACGGCGTCGCAGCGGTGTCGTACTGCAAGGACGGCACCAAGACGTATCCCAAGGACCTCAAGACCGGCAAGGTCGACCGATCCATCCCTGAATCAGCGGCCGATTACGGCTTCTACAACACCCGCGTGAAGAAGGACGCCAACGGTGTCTGGCAGACGGAGTCTGTCACGTACGTGGAAGAGGCGACCAAGAAGTGCATGTGAGCGCACCGAAGTCGGCCGCCCGCTGGGCCGCTCCTGTTCTCGCCATGGCTATGGCGCTGCTCCCTGGTGCTGCCTACGCCGCTGGTGGCGACACCGAGGGAGGGGGAGACTTCGGGGGCGAGCAGCAGTCGAGGGGCACCGTCCAGGACAAGAACCTCGGCGTCCAGACGAAAATCCAGACGACGGTCAAGGGCAGCCCGAAGTCCACGAAGACAGGAACGCTCACCCCTGCCAACTCCAACTGGGACCCGCCCGCCTGCTGGTACGAGCCCGCCTACACCCCGAAGCAGATCGAGGCCACGGTCAAGGCCATCCGGTCGTTCAAGGTCTTCAGCATCGGCGACCTCGTGGGCGGGATCTTCGACTCGTACTTCAAGGAGGGCCACCCCTACAAGAACTACAACCTCGACAAGCAGGGCGAGGGGCAGTTCTGGGCGACGGCGGTCGACGAGAAGCGCAAGGACGAACCAGAGGCCCAGGCCTGCGACAGGCTGCCGTTCTGGGTGCCCAAGGGCGAGCCGCCCAAGGAGCCGCTCGCGGTCTCCCCCAGAATCCTCGCCGAGTACGCCTACGGCCAGATCCCGGTCCCGGACACGAAGATCGAGATGGCACCGGAGGGCGAGACGAAGGTCAATCTGCCGACCTGGGTGTGGCTGGACAAGGCCAAGTTCAAGAAGATCTCGGTGACGGCGACCCTGCCGGGAACGGGCCTCTCCGCGACGACGACCGCCGAACCCGTCTCTCTGCGGCTCGATCCGGGAACGCCGGACGCCGAGACGTACCCATCATCCGGCGAGTGCCCGATCGGGAACGACGACCGGATCGGCAGACCCCGCGCCAAGGGAACCCCGGCGGACACGGACCCGCCGTGCGGTGTGCGCTATCTGCGCTCTTCCGCCGACGCCCCGTACGAACTCGGGGCCACCCTCACATGGCGGGTCACGTGGAAGAGCACGACTGAACCGGGTGGCGAACTGCCCCCGGGTGAGTTCGGTACGACGCAGGACGTAGTCGTACGCGAGATCCAATCCGTCAACCGCTGACGCTGAGCGCCAACGGCTGAGCGCTGACCACAACCACAACCACGACCGCACAGGGAGTCCGAACACCGACATGAGCGACCTTCGCCTCGACGGAACGGTCTTCGAGGACCTCAAGAAGACCTTCTCCTCGGTCAGCGACCGCATGGACGCCGCGCGCAGAGCCCTCAAGAACACCGACGGCTCGGTCGTCGGGGCCGAGAAACTCATCGAGGACGTACACGAGTTCGCCGACGAGTGGGGCTACGGCGTCAAGCAGCTCGGAAAGCACACCGAGGGCGCCGTCAAGATGATCAACAAGATCGACGAGGAGTTCAGCAAACTGGACCAGGCCCTCGCCGAATCACTCAAGTCCGCGAGGAAGAAGAGCAAGTAGCGTGAGCAGCACCAAGCGCCCCGCGCTCCCGAACATAGGCTGGGACCCCACCCCCGGCAACGTCGAGGACACCCGAGACCTGGCGAAGAAGCTCGGCGGACTCGCGGGCGAACTGGGCAACGCAGTCCGGGACTTGGAACGCATCGAGTGCGGCGCCTGGAAGGGCAAGGCGGCGCTCGCGTTCACCGAGTACATCGGCGAGGACGTCACCCCGCTCATTCGCAAGAGCCACGAATCCTTCGACAAGGCGTCGCGCGCGCTGCACCGCTGGGCCAAGGAGCTCAAGGAGTTCCAGGACGAGACCGACCGGCTCGAGAAGAAGGCCGGGGAAAAACTCGACGCCCGCTCGGAGGCGAAGCCCGACAGCAAGGAGAGCGCGAAGACTTCGGGGGACGTCGACGAGGTCATCGGCCAGGTCCACGACCTGGAGGACCGCTTCGCCAAGGCGGCCGGGGCGATCAGCAAGGAACTCGACAAGGCGAGCGACATCGCCCCGGACGAGCCGGGCTTCTGGGACAAACTCACCAAGGGAGTCAAGGACGCCTGGGACGCGACGGGCAAGTGGCTCAAGGACCATGCCGACCTGATCAAACTCATCGGCGACCTCCTGAGCGACCTGACGGCGGTCCTGGCCCTCCTGGCCATCGTCACGCTTCCGTTCCCTCCGCTCGCGGCGGTCTTCGGTACGGCCGCTCTCCTCACGAGCGGGCTCGCTCTGGCGGCGCATGGGGTCGCCAAGGCGGCGGGAGCTGATGTGAGTTGGATGCAGGTGGGGCTGGTTGCCGTGGGGTTGTTGCCCGGTATCGGGATGCTCGGCAAAGCGACCAAGGTGGCGGGCAGGACCAGGGGGGTGACCCTGGCGGCCAAACTCGGCGAAGGTTTCAAGGCGACCAGCGTCGGCAACGGGCGCATCCTGCTGGCGTTCGGAGAGCACTCGGCGGATCTCACCAAAGGCTTCGGCATCGGTGGTCTGGTGAAGCTGGGCGGCAAGTCCACTGATGTGTACGAGGTCGCCCACGCAGGCGGCGGTTTACTGAACCGCATGGGTGGTCTCGCGGCCGGTGGCTATCACGAAGGTCAGTGGCTCGGTTCCCGGGCGCTCAACCTGATTCCAGGGGTGCACATCAACCCTGCGGGTGCGGGCATCGCGATGGACGCCGGAGCCAAAATCTTTCCCAAGATCACAAGCATTCACCAGCATGTGGGAGAAGCCCTGTTCCCGGGTGACCAGTTCGAGAAGTCGGCCTCGGGCGGCTGAGTTCCTGGCTTTCGCCACGTAGGAGATGCACGCATATGGACATCTGGCTCACCGACCCGGACGAGAAGTTCCTCGCCCGTGGTCCTGTCACATTCGCCACCGGCGCAGCCATGCGCGTGAAAGGCAAACGCTGGTTCCGTGACACCGAGCGGAACGACATCCAGGGGGAGCTCCCGGGCTGGCCCGAGCGGCCGGTCGACACACTGAATTCCCTGAGCGGCTCACTCGCGCGGAAAGCAGGAAAGGGCGCCGTTCTCGGCCTTGGTGTCGCCGTCATGGCTGCTCTCAGTGCCGCCGGCGGCAATATCAGCAGCGGCTCCGGCCCCGGTTCCGGTTCCGACACGCCGGACGACCCCGCCGACGAGGTCGAGGACTTCCCCGTCATGTGGGCCGCTCCGGGCGCGTTGGCCCGCACGTTGCCCTGGCAACTGGACCCAGGGCGCTCGGACAACAAGCGTTACCGCACACATGCGATCGTGACCGACCACCGTTTGGTCATCGTGGGCTTTCCCTATGACAAGAAGGACGAGTCGCGGATCGAGGACGAGGTCCTCTGGCAGGCCCCACGGTCCGCGATCGACACGGTCGAGCGCCGCGACTTCAAATCCGGAAACGATCTGCGGATTGTGTTCACGGACGGCTCTTGGTGCAGGCTTCGCTCCCTCTCCCGGCGCAGTCTCACCTGGCCTTTGATTGAGCCCCGGGAGTACATCCCCCTGGAATCGCTCACGCCGCCCCAACGGGCCGCCGTTGAAGCATTCGCCGCCGCCAGACACCCGGACGTCGAACCTCCACTGGTCACGCGAAACGCCTGCGGCTGTTACCGGGTTCTCGTGATGGACCAGCTCACGGTCGACGCGGACTTCGGCACCACCGAGTGGGAGATGACCATGGACGCCGACGGCGCGGAGGTCGAGCCGGTGGCGTACCACCCAGAAGACTTCGCCGACTGATTCACCCGCACCCGACCAGGACAGCCCCCATGACTTCCCCCACCATCAGCCATGACCCCCCGCCCCTATGGTTCCTCGTCCCGGAGGGCTTCTTCGCCCTTCCCGTGGCCGCCACCCCGGCAGAACGCGCCGAGCACTCCAAGTCCTTCGTACGACAGCTCTACTCCCGAGGCGACGACAGCATCTGGGAGCCCGCCGCCCCCTACTACGCGGCGATGGCCGAGCTCATGGCGGACAGCGGCGTCTCGTATTCGGCGATGGGCCTGTTCTCCACGGCGGACGAGGGAGAGAACGGGGGCACGGCCCGGCATGAACCCGCCGACGGCGTCGCCCAGTGCGCCCTGACCGTGGCGGCCGTCCCGACCGACCAGGTCGACGTGGACACCGACGTCGTCGCCCAAGGCATCCTCGCTGCCCTGTCCAGCGACCCCTACAACGACGCCCGCTGGCTCGACCTGCCCTGCGGCCCCTCGGTGTCGTCCATCACGCTGAAGAAGTACACGCTCACCCCGGAAGTGACAGCTGATGGCGAGCCGACGGATCTCCTCACCGGCCAGATCCAGGTCCATGTCCCCTTCCCCACAGGGCCGTTCACCGCGATCTTCACGCTCCACACCGCGTCCACGGACTACTGGACCGAGTTCTGCAACATCATGTCGGCGATCCTCCAGACGGTCTCCTTCACCGAACCTGACGGGAGCGAAAACGAAGACGTTTCCCGATGACGCAGATGAAGGACGACACAGTGTCCGAGACCCGCAGAAGGAAGCGACGCACTGATGGACTGGTACCCGAACTCCGATGAGCAGCTTCTCCTGCGCACGTCGGTCAGGTTCGCCACCGGCCTGGCACCGGCCGTCTCGGGCTCACGCTGGTTCCGCGACCTCGAACGTCGTGACGTGCAGGATGAGTTGCCCGGCTGGCCACCAGGACCGACGTACCAGCTGCGGTCCGCCGGGGACAAAGCGGCCCGTCGTACCGGTCGCGCTCTGCTGGTCGGCATCCCGCTGGTCGCGAACCTCATCGCGAACCTCGGAGGAGCCGCGGGCACTCCGCTGGGAGACGTTCCGGGTCGGGGCAAGCCGGACGAGCCCGAGAACGAGGTGCACGACTTCCCCGTCATGTGGGCCGCGCCCGGCAGCCTCGCCAGGACCGTCCCCTGGCAGCTCGACCCCGGACGGCGCCCCGAGGACTGTGTGACCGATCTGGTCCTGACGGACCGCCGTCTGCTCTTCCTCGCAACCCGTAAGGGGAGCCTGGAGAAGGCCGAGACCCTCGGCGAGTTCGCACGCGACACCATCGCCGAGGTCCGTCGCATGAAGTTCAGCGAGATCAACGCGGATGTACGCGTCACATTCACTGACGGCTCCTGGGTGAGGTTGTCCGTCGGCAACCCGGACAACGCCGAGAGGCTCGAGCAGGTGCTCGGCGGCACCGTCCGCATGCTCGCGGAGAGCGAGTTGTCCGAGGGACAGCTCGACCGGGTGGCACGGTTCAAGGCCGACCTTCCGAAGACGGCCCACCCGCCGACGTACAGCCGTCTACGCAGTGGCGTCACGCTGGTCGAGTCGCGTATCCCGGTGAAAGCCGGGTCGGGACTCTTCGAGACCCACTCGATCCTGATGGACGACTCGGGACAGCCCGCAGAACCGGCCCCGGGCGACCTGTGAGGCAGCGGTTCCCCGGACTGCGGCTACGAACTCGGCGTGACCTCCGCCCACAGCAGCTTTCCCGCGTCCCCCGTCCCCATGGCGTACGACCCCCATCTGTCCGCGCACGCCCGCACGATGTGCAGGCCCCGACCGTTCTCCGCCGTCTCGGGCGGCCCGCTGTCGGCGCCGCCGGCGGCCTTCCCGAAGCCGGGTGGGATCTGCGGGTTGGAGTCCCACACGGCCACGCGGATCCCCTCCGGGGAGGAGGAGCGGAGGCGTAGGGCGTACGGGCCGTCCGTGTGGCAGTGCGCGTTGTTCAGGAGCTCCCCCGCCAGGAGCTCCGCGGTGGGGGTCAGGTCCCCCAGTCCGTACGTTTCCAGGACCGCGCGGAGGGTGGCGCGGCCGACCCCCGGGGCGCAGGGATCGTGCGGGAGTTGGAGGGTGTACGCCCAGGGCGGCGATACGGTTGCATTCCGCATGAAAGTCTCCGTGGGGAGTGGGTAGTTGCCAGGTGGGCCGCCCAGTGACGTTGCCGCTCCTTCGGCGGGGTCTTCTGCGCGGTGAGGCCACTCATAAGGTAGCCGCGTCGAGTTAAGGTGTTAACCGAAAGCCGATAAAGCCCTACACAACCACTCATGTGAGTGACGGGACATGAGGAGAGGCGAACGCGCCCGTGAGAAGCAGTCCGACGGGACGTCAACTCCGGCTGGGCAACGAGCTGCGCAAGCTCCGTGAACGCGCCGGCCTGACTTCGACCGAGGCCGGGAAGCTCCTCGGCGTCAAGCAGAACCAGATCAGCAACATAGAGTCCGGGCGACTCGGCGTGAGCTCGGCGCGAGTGCGCGCGCTGGCCTGCCATTACGACTGCTCCGACAAACCCCTCGTCGACGCCCTGTCCGGCATGACCGGTGAACGTGCGCGCGGGTGGTGGGAGGACTACCGCGAAATCCTGTCCGCAGGACTGCTGGACCTCGCCGAGATCGAACACCACGCCACATCGCTGCGCACCGCGGTGACGGTTCACATCCCGGGCTTGTTCCAGACCCCGGACTACGCCCGCGAGATCTTCCGTCAGAGCGTTCCCGAGCTGTCGCCACCGGACATCGAGCACCGGATCTCGTACCGCATCAAGCGGCAGGCCGTGCTCTTCCGGGAGCCGCCGACACCCCATCAGGCAATCGTCCACGAGGCCGCCCTGCGGATGCGGTTCGGCGGCACCGCCGTGACCCGCGCGCAGCTCAAGCACCTCATCGACATGAGCGAGCGGCAGCACATCGCCGTCCACGTCATCCCGTTCACCGCCGGAACGTTCCCGGGCTCGGGCCAGTCGATCTACTACTCCGCAGGCCCCGTGCCCCAGCTCGACACGGTCAACCTCGACCAGTCGCACGGCCCGGTGTTCCTGGACGCCGAAGCCCAACTCGACAAGTACCGCGTCCTTCTCGACCGCATGGAAGCCACAGCGCTCTCACCCACGAAGTCACGCGAATTCATCCACCACATCGTCCAGGACCTGTGAAGGAACCCCCGATGCCCGAGCTCACCTGGCAGAAGTCCTCCCACTGCCAAGAAGGCAACTCCTGCGTACACATCGCCACCGACCCCACGGGAACCATCCATCTGACCGAAAGCAGCGACCCCACCGCAGCGATACTCCGCACCACCCCCACGGCCTTCGCCGCGCTGCTCCGTACCACGCAGCGGCGCGCGGACGCCGAGACGGCCTGAGGGGACGTGGAGGTATGTGCGCCCGGAGCACGGTGAGCCGCGCTCCGGGAGGTTCGGACCGGGGCCCCGCTCCGGGATGGCGAGGACGTACATACCTCCGCGGCCCCGCCCCACAGACGAAGAGAAGGCGCAGACCCCAGCGATGAACGAGACACCCCGCATCCCCACCGACCTCGATTGGACCCGCGCCGCCCCGGAGGACGAACAGGGCCCGGGGCCCTGGATCGAGATCGCCTTCGGCGCGGACGACGACGCGGTCTACCTCCGTGAGACCAGCGATCCGGACAACGTCGTCACGACCACCCGCAAGAAGTGGGACGCGTTCGTACTCGGCGTACAGGCGGGCGAGTTCGACCACTTCGTGGAAGGAGTGGAGGGGGTGGAGGGGTCCTGACCACCTCGTTGCCTGCGGCCCGTGGGGGCTTGTCGCGCAGTTCCCCGCGCCCCTGGGCAGGCCACGCGGGCGACCCACCAACCGCACCGCCCCGCCCCGCGGCCTGAGCGCTCGCTTAGAAATGCGGTCGGAGTCACACACCCCACCCGATGACCGACAGCAATACGTGCAGGTAACTTCCCAGTGAGTCCATCCCCTTCGCCACTGGAGCCCCTGATGCCCGAAGCCGTGATCGTCTCCGCCACCCGATCCCCGATCGGCCGCGCCTTCAAGGGCTCCCTGAAGGAGCTGCGGCCGGACGACCTGACCGCGACCATCATCGAGGCCGCCCTCGCCAAGGTCCCCGAGCTGGACCCGAAGGACATCGACGACCTGATGCTGGGCTGCGGTCTGCCCGGCGGCGAGCAGGGGCACAACCTCGGCCGCATCGTCGCCGTACAGATGGGCATGGACCACCTCCCGGGCTGCACCATCACCCGGTACTGCTCCTCGTCCCTCCAGACGTCCCGCATGGCCCTGCACGCCATCAAGGCCGGCGAGGGCGACGTCTTCATCTCCGCCGGTGTGGAGATGGTGTCCCGGAGCGTGAAGGGAACCAGTGACGGGCTTCCCGACACCCATAACCCCCTCTTCGCCGATGCCGAGGCCCGTACCGAGGCCGTGGCCAAGACCGAGGGCTCCACGTGGCACGACCCGCGTGAGGACGGGCTGATCCCGGACGCGTACATCGCGATGGGGCAGACCGCCGAGAACCTCGCCCGTCTCAAGGGCGTCACCCGTCAGGACATGGACGAGTTCGGCGTCCGCTCCCAGAACCTCGCCGAGGAAGCCATCAAGAACGGCTTCTGGGAGCGCGAGATCACCCCCGTCACCACCCCGGACGGAACCGTCGTCAGCAAGGACGACGGGCCGCGCGCCGGGGTCACCCTGGAGGGCGTCCAGGGCCTCAAGCCCGTCTTCCGCCCCGACGGCCTCGTCACCGCCGGCAACTGCTGCCCCCTCAACGACGGCGCCGCCGCCCTCGTGATCATGAGCGACACGAAGGCCCGCGAGCTCGGCCTGACCCCGCTCGCCCGCATCGTCTCCACCGGCGTCACCGGCCTCTCCCCCGAGATCATGGGCCTGGGCCCGGTCGAGGCGAGCAAGCAGGCGCTCCAGCGTGCCGGCCTGACCATCGACGACATCGACCTGGTCGAGATCAACGAGGCGTTCGCCGCGCAGGTCATCCCCAGCTACCGCGACCTGGGCATCGACATCGACAAGCTGAACGTCAACGGCGGCGGCATCGCCGTCGGCCACCCCTTCGGCATGACCGGCGCCCGCATCACCGGCACGCTCATCAATTCCCTCCAGTTCCACGACAAGCAGTTCGGTCTGGAGACGATGTGCGTCGGCGGCGGCCAGGGCATGGCGATGGTTATCGAACGCCTCAGCTAATAGCGTCCGGTAACAGCCCAGAACCGCTGACACACAGTTCCCTCTGCTGACCCTCCGTCCCTGCATCACTTCGTGACCCAATCTCCCCCAGGATGTGACCTATCTCCTGGGGGAGAGGGATATGACCAGCTCAGGGCACATCCAGGATTAAACCTCGGGCCCTAAGTCCTGTCCCATTCGTGACGTAATGCACTGACAGGTGGATCGTGCAGGCTTCAAGCTGATGTAGGAAGTCGGGGGTCGACTTGAAACCGGGAGTACGTCAGTGAGCGCCTTGCCTCTTGCCCTGCTGCTCTCCACGGCCGCTGCCACGGCCGTGGGCGTCGCTGCCCTGCACGCCGTGCACGGCCTGCGCAAGCAGCTCGCCGAGATCACAGCCCTGCACACCGAGCTCGCCGCCAGAGCCGAAGCCGCGGAAGCCGCAGAAGCCGACAGCCGTGCCACGAGTGGCCCGCACCCCACGGTGCCGGGCGCCCGCGCCACGGTGGACACCGACGAGATACGCGCGGCCGTGTCCGAGGCGCTCGCCGAGGAGCGTGAGCGCGAGCTCGCCGAGGCCCGCGCGTTCTGGGCCGCCCAGGAGGCCCGTGAGGGCGCCGACGGGTCCTCGATGCTCGGCGGGCTGCCCGGCGGACTGCCCGGACTGCATGACGGCATCGGCCTGCCCGACGGCATCGGTCTGCCCGACGGCATCGCGGATGAGCTGTTCCTGCCCCGGCAGGCCGACTTCGCGGGCCTGGAGGCCGACAGCCTGGAGCCGGTGACCGAGCCGTTCGCCGAGTCGGCGGGCACCGACGAGTTCGCCGGCGACTCCCCGGAGCTGGCCGCCGCGCGCCGCAGGCACCCCTCGCACCCGGACTTCGTGCCGGTGCAGACCCCGGCTCCCGAAGGCCACGGCGACCTCGGTGACCGAGGCGACCACAGCGACCGCGGTGACCACGAGCGCACCGTCGCGTGTCTGGAGGAGCTGGCCGACGCCCGCACCGCCCTCGCCGACGTCCGTCCGGGGCCGCTGGGCACGCTGGACGTGTACGTCTTCGCGGACGGCACGACGCTGTGCATGACGCCCGGACACCGCGAGACCGCGGAGCTGCTCGCGACCGCCCTGCGCGAGGGCCGCACCCCGTTCCTGCTCGGCGGCTCCGGCATCTCCGGTGCGTACGCCCTGACGTTCGAGTGCGGCACCGAGAACATCTACATCCTCGCCGACCGCGTCATCGCCTCGGTCTGAGCGACGCGCGGAGGCGGCCCTAGACCCCGGCCCGCTTCTGCGCCTCCTCCACGAGTTCCAGCGCCCGCGCGAGCTCCTCGGGGTCCGTCAGGACGAGGGCGAGATCGCGCCCCGCGACGGTGATCTGGTCGGCCGCGGCGAACATCCCCGCGTCCGGCATCTCCCGCGGCTGCGCCTCCGGTTCCTCGATGCGCTGGGCGCGGGCCGCCAACTCCCTGGCCAGAGCGAGCGCTTCGGTTGCCGCCCCCCGCTGCAGGCGGCTCTGCGGGGCGGCCCGCAGGCGGTCGGCGAATTGGTCCACTGCGGCTGTCAAAGGCGTCGTATCGAGCACGCAGCGACCTTATGCGCCCTACCGGGACTGTTGCCAACGCCCCGGCGCTCAGGCACGGTGGCGGAAAGGACGGAACACATCGCGACGCGTCCGGAGGCGCCGATGTCCCAAGTCTTCTCCGAGGAGACCCACCGCAACCTGCTCGCCCGAATCCCCCACTGCACCGGTCGTGAAGTCTCCGACTGGCTGCGCGCCGTGGATGAAGGACCCTCTCTCTTCCGCTTCGAGGAAAAAGTCAGCTGGCTCCGCTCCGAACACAATCTCGCGTACGGGCACGCGAAGGCGATCATCCACGAGTACGACCTCAGGCGGGCCGCCCGCAAACTCCTCTGACCCCCACCCGCACGGGACACAGCACACGGCAAAGGGCCCGCGGACCGGAGACCGGTCCGCGGGCCCTTCTGCGACTATGCGACCTAGTCGTTGCCCGAGAAGATCGCGATCAGGCGCAGGAACTCCATGTAGATCCAGACGAGCGTCATCGTCAGACCGAACGCGGCGAGCCACGCCTCTTCCTTCGGCGCTCCGTACGCGATGCCGTCCTCGACCTGCTTGAAGTCCAGGGCCAGGAAGCACGCGCCGAGCAGGATGCCGACGATGCCGAAGACGATGCCGAGGCCACCGCTGCGGAAGCCGAGGCCGTCACCGCCGCCGAAGACCATGAACAGCAGGTTCACGGCGGTCAGCAGCAGGAAGCCCATCGCCGCGGCCATCACGAAGCCGTAGAAGCGACGGTTGACGCGGATCCAGCCCGCCTTGTACGCCACGAGGACGCCGATGAAGACGGCCATCGTGCCGAGCACGGCCTGCATGGCCGCGCCGCTGGCGATGCGGTTGTCGACCACGCTGGAGACGACGCCGAGGAAGACACCTTCCAGCGCGGCGTACGTCAGGATCAGCGCGGGCGAGGCCTTGCGCTTGAAGGCCTGGACGAGGCCCAGGACCATCGCGACGAGACCGGCGCCGATCGCGATGCCGTACGACTTGCTGATGTTGGCGTCGTCGACCGGCAGCAGCGCCCAGGCGAGCGCGGCCGTCACCACGAGGGTGCCGAGCGTGGTCGCGGTACGCATGACGACGTCGTCCATCGTCATGCGGCCCGCGGTGGTCACGGGCGCCTGGGGCGCTCCGTGCTGCAGGTCCTGCTGCGCGTACGGATTCGTGGCGTAGGGGTTGCCCGCGGGGGCCTGCTGGCCTCCGGCGTACGGATTGCCCTGCGCGTACGGGTTGCCCTGCTGGGTCTGGGTCGCGCCCGCGGGTCCCCCGGCCTGCGGCTGCTGGCCGAAGCCGGCGAAGCCGTTGTCGCGGCTGAACCCCCGTCGCGAGAAGACCGGGTTACTGCTCCTCATTTCACTCCTCCATGGCCACCGTGTGTGGCTTTGCCTCAAGAGTAATGCGTAGGCAAAGGGATGAGCCTAGTGCTTGGGGAGGATCTTTCCCTCACTGTGATGGAGAACGCGCACGAAGGGGCCACTGTTCCCGGATCGTGGCCGTTGCGCCGCGCGGGTGACCCCGGAGAGCGACGAGAGGTCGACGGTGAGGCACGGCGGGTGTGCGGCGGATGTGCCCGGAGCCGGACTCGAACCGGCACGCCCCCGAGGGGCAGCGAGGTTTAAGCTCGCCGTGTCTGCATTCCACCATCCGGGCAGGCCATGGGCTCCGCGTCGAGGCTTCGACCCTATCGGGAGGCATCCCCCGAACAGCGGAAGGGCAGCCCGATGTTGTCTTATTTTATTGACGTCTGAGGGTGCATCAGGACCTGACACGGTCCGTTGGTACATGCCGGAGGCCTTGTCGCGGGCCCGGCCGGTCCCGCGGCGCTGTGCACGGAATGACGGAATTTAGCCGCCCGGACGGTCCCGGTCCCGCTTTCACCCCGCTTCTCCGCCTTCTCCGCCTTCTCCCTCTCGCTCGCCTCCTCCCGGACTCAGGGATACGTGTCATCCCCAGGTATGACAGGCCGACCTCAAGTCCGACTGGAGAGGGCCCCGGGAACCGGAACAGCGGCTGACTACATGACGGTGATCGGACAGGACGATGGAATACGTCCCCACTCGTCGTCCCGACAGGAGCACCGTCCCGTGACCACCACCCCCTTCGCCACCCGCGCCACCGCTGTGGCAGCGCGCGCCACGGACCTGTCCAAGGTGTACGGACAGGGCGAGACCCAGGTGGTCGCCCTGGACCACGTCTCCGTCGACTTCGGGCAGGGCGAGTTCACCGCGATCATGGGTCCCTCGGGCTCCGGCAAGTCGACGCTGATGCACTGCGTCGCGGGCCTGGACAGCTTCAGCTCCGGCTCCGTGCGCATCGGCGAAACGGAACTGTCCACGCTCAAGGACAAGCAGCTCACCAAGCTCCGCCGGGACAAGATCGGCTTCATCTTCCAGGCGTTCAACCTGCTGCCGACGCTGACGGCGCTGGAGAACATCACGCTGCCGATGGACATCGCGGGCCGCAAGCCGGACAAGCGGTGGCTGGAGCAGGTCATCGAGATGGTCGGCCTCTCCGGGCGGCTCAGCCACCGGCCCACCGAGCTCTCCGGCGGCCAGCAGCAGCGCGTGGCCGTGGCCCGTGCGCTGGCCTCCCAGCCGGAGATCATCTTCGGTGACGAGCCGACCGGAAACCTCGACTCGCGCTCCGGCGCGGAGGTCCTCGGCTTCCTCCGCAACTCCGTGCGGGACCTCGGGCAGACGGTCGTGATGGTCACGCACGACCCGGTGGCGGCGTCGTACGCGGACCGCGTGATCTTCCTGGCGGACGGGCGGGTCGTCGACGAGATGCACCGGCCGACGGCGGACGGCGTCCTCGACCGGATGAAGCACTTCGACGCGAAGGGCCGAACGAGCTAGTGGCCGCTCGGCCTCGGGCGGTTCCTCCCTACCGCCGTCGGGGCCGGGCATGTCTCGGGGCCGCGGGCCCGCTGTGGCTTGTCGCGCAGTTCCCCGCGCCCCTGATCAGGCCCCTTCGGGGCTCTTCTCCCGCCTTCACCTCACCCAGGACTCACACCCATGTTCCGTACCGCACTGCGCAACGTGCTGGCGCACAAAGCGCGGCTGTTGATGACCGTGCTCGCCGTCATGCTCGGCGTCGCGTTCGTCTCCGGCACCCTCGTCTTCACCGACACCTTCGGCAACGCCTACAAGAACAAGTCAGCGAAGAGCTTCGACCACGTCTCCGTCGCCATCCAGCCCGACGGCGGCTCCTCCTCCGAGGACGGCGAGTCCAAGGGGCCCGCGCGCCTCACCGACGGCCTCCTGAGGAAGGCCGCGGCGCTGCCCGGCGCCGAGTCCGCGATCGGCTCGGTCAACGGCTTCACCGCGCTCGCCGACAAGGACGGCAAGCTGGTGGGCGGCGAGTGGGGCACCACCGGCTCCAACTTCTACCCGGGCAAGGACGGCAAGGACCCCCGGTACGCGTTCACGAAGGGCGCCGCCCCGAAGTCCGCCGCCGACATCGCCCTGGACTCCCGCACCGCGGAGCGCACCGGCTTCAAGGTCGGCGACACCGTCCGCTACTCCACCGACGGCCCCGTCCGCACCGCGAAGGTCTCCGGCATCTTCAACACCGACGACGGCAGCGTCGTCGCGGGCGGCAGCCTCGTCGTCCTCGACAACAAGACCGCGCTGAAGGCGCTGAACAAGTCCGAGTACGACGAGATCGACGTCAAGGCCGCCGCGGGCACCTCCGAGTCGGCGCTCAAGAGCTCCGTCGAGAAGATCCTGCCGAAGGACACGGACGCCGTCACCGGCGGTCAGCTCTCGGACGACCAGGAGCGGATGATCGAGCGGCAGACCAGCTCCATGAGCCAGGTCCTGCTGATCTTCGCCGGCATCGCGCTGTTCGTCGGCATCTTCATCATCGCCAACACCTTCACCATGCTGGTCGCCCAGCGCACCAAGGAGCTCGCGCTGATGCGCGCCGTCGGCGCCTCGCGCCGCCAGGTGACGCGGTCCGTCCTCGTCGAGGCGTTCCTCGTCGGCCTGGTCGCCGCCGTGGCCGGGTTCGGGCTGGGTCTCGGTGTCTCCGTGGGCCTGGAGGCCCTGATGAACTCCGGCGGCGCCTCGCTGCCCGACGGTCCCCTCGTCATCGCCCCGACGACCATCGTCGTGGCGCTCCTGATCGGCGTGGTCGTGACCATGCTGGCCGCCTGGCTGCCGGGCCGCCGCGCCGCGAAGATCCCGCCGGTCGCCGCGATGAACAGCGTCCACGCGACGCCCACGACGCGCGGTCTGGTCGTCCGCAACACCATCGGCTCGCTCATCGTGGCGTTCGGCATGGTCCTGCTGTTCATGGACGACAACTACGTGATGGCGGGCGGCGCGGGCATCATCCTCGTCGGCGTCATCGTCCTCACCCCGCTGCTGTCCCGGCCGTTCATCGCCGCCTCCGCGCCGCTCCTGAAGCCGTTCGGCGTCACCGGCAAGCTGTCGCGGCTCAACTCGGTGCGCAACCCGCGCCGTACGGCGTCCACCGCCTCGGCCCTGATGATCGGCCTCACCCTCATCACCGGCATGACGGTCATCGCGGTGTCCATGGGCAGCGCCATCAACAAGATGGCCGCGGGCTCCATGAAGGCCGACTACAGCGTCTCCATGGCGAACTTCCAGGAGCTCACCCCCGAGGTCCGCGAGAAGATCGACAAGCTCCCCGAGGTCGAGGCGAGCTCCCCGCTGCGCACCGCGTACGGCGAGGCGGACGGCAGCTACTCGGTCATCAACGGCGTCGACCCGAAGGCGTTCGGCAAGCTGGTCGGCCTCGACTTCACCAGCGGCTCGGTGGCCGACCTGAAGGCGGGCACCGCGCTGGTCGACACGGACACGGCGAAGGACAAGGGCCTCAAGGCCGGCGACACGTTCCCGCTGAAGTTCGACGAGGACGGCAAGACGGTCCGGCTGAAGGTCGCGGGTGTCTACGAGGGCAACGAGATGCTCAACGGCCTCTTCGCCCCGACCTCCGTCGTCGACCCGCACCTGACCAAGCTCGTCGACAAGCAGGTCCTGGTGAAGATGAAGGGCGGCGCCTCGGACCGCGCCGAGAACGCCATCGTCGACGCGCTGGGCGACAACCCGGCCATCACCGTCCAGGACAAGGAAGACGTCAGCAACGCGGTCGCGGGCAGCATCAACATGATCCTGAACATGCTGTACGGCCTCCTCGCGATGGCCGTCCTGATCGCGGTGCTCGGCGTCATCAACACGCTGGCCATGTCGGTGTTCGAGCGCAAGCACGAGATCGGCATGCTGCGGGCCATCGGCCTGGACCGCGCGAAGGTCAAGCAGATGGTGCGCCTGGAGTCGGTCGTGATCTCGCTGTTCGGCGCGGTGCTCGGCATCGGCCTCGGCCTCTTCATGGGCTGGGCCGTGGGCGGCAGCATCGCCGAGAAGGTCACCACGTACTCGATGGAGATCCCGGTCGGCCGGATCGCGATCTTCCTGGCGATCGCCGCGGTGGTCGGCGTGATGGCGGCGGTGTGGCCGGCGCGGAGCGCGGCGCGTCTGAACCCGCTGATGGCCATCAAGAGCGAGTAGCTGCGCGGGCTTGAGCGGTTACGTGAGTGGGCCCTGGACGTCGACGCGTCCAGGGCCCACTCACATGCCGTCCCGGGGGCTCCGCCCCCGCATCGCCGCTGCGCGGCTCGTCCTCAAGCGCCGGACGGGCTGGTGCTCACCCGGCGGGCTGGATCTCGGCTTACCGCCAGTCCCTCGCCCTCAACGGCATCCCCGATGCCCCGTTCTCCGGCGTCTTCACCGCCAGGACCTGGTTCACGCCGATGCGGTTGCGTTCGAAGGCGAGGGCGGAGGCCGCCATGTAGAGCCGCCAGATGCGGGCCCGGCCGGGTGAGGTGAGGCGCTGGCCCTCCGCCCAGTGCGCCTCCAGGTTCGCGACCCAGCGGCGCAGCGTGAGGGCGTAGTGCTCGCGGATGGCCTCGACGTCGCGGACCTCGAACCCGGCCCGCTCCAGGAGGCCGACCGTGGTACCCAGGGGCGCGAGCTCCCCGTCCGGGAAGACGTACGCGTCGATGAACTCGTCGACGGAGTAGGCCGATTCGTCGGCCTGCGGGCGCCGCGCGATCTGATGGTTCAGGAGCCGTCCGCCGGGCCGCAGGAGGGCGTGGAGGTCGTGCGCGTACTCCAAGTAGCGTTCGGCGCCGACGTGTTCGGCCATGCCGATGGAGCTGATGGCGTCATACGGTCCGTCACGTACGTCGCGGTAGTCCTGGACGCGGATCTCGATCCGGTCCGTCAGGCCCTCCTCGGCGATCCGCTTCCTGGCGTAGGCGGCCTGCTCCTGGGAGAGGGTGACGCCGACGACGCTCACGCCGTGCTCGCGCGCCGCGTGGACCGCCATGGAGCCCCAGCCGCAGCCGACGTCGAGCAGGCGCATGCCGGGCTTGAGGGCGAGCTTGCGGGAGATGAGTTCGAGCTTGTCGCGCTGGGCGTCCTCCAGGGTGCCGTCGGGCGACTCCCAGTAGGCGCACGAGTAGACCATCGACGGGCCGAGGACCAGCTCGTAGAAGTCGTTGCCGACGTCGTAGTGGTGGCTGATGGCGCGGCGGTCGCTGCCCTTGGTGTGGAGGTGGAGGCGGCCGGGTCTGCGCATCTCCTCCGGGGGCGGCGCGGGCGGCAGGAAGGGCGCGGAGAGAGCGACGAGGGAACGGGCCGCGGCGCGGAACTCCGGGTCGCGCAGGGACTGCCGCAGGCTCGCGGAGCTGTCGGCGCGCTCCCAGATGAACTCCGCCATGGCGTCGAGCGCTTCGTAGAGGTCCCCGTCGACGTCCAGGTCACCGGCCACCCAGGCGCGCGCGAGGCCCAGCTCCCCCGGCTTCCACAGGAGGTGGCGCAGGGCGCGGCGGCGGCGCACGACGAGGGCGGGGGTGTTCGGCGGGCCTGCCTCCGACCCGTCCCAGGCGCGGATACGGACCGGTAGCGGGGCTCCCATGAGCTGCTCGGCGAGGGTCTTGAGCCGCTGTGCGGCGTCCTGCATGGCGCACACCTCCGTGGATGGGTCCAACACCCACGTAAACACCAAAGGGGGCCGTGCGCAGTCCCGTTGCCGCGTCATGGAACGGCAAAATAGATGGAGATGACATCTATATCGTGCGGGTACGCCGAAGGGGGCCGCCCGCACCACGGATGGCAGGCGGCCCCCTTCGGGGTGGATCAGCGACGCGAGGTCAGGAGGCCTTCGCCCGCTCCTCGGTCTTCGCCGCGGGAGCCGGCTCGGCGGCGGCGGCCGGCTTCGGAGCCGGCTTGGCAGCCTCGTAGAACTCCTCGCGCGGCGTCTCCATGGCACCGAGCGAGACGACCTCGCGCTTGAGGAACATGCCCAGCGTCCAGTCCGCGAAGACGCGGATCTTGCGGTTGAACGTCGGCATCGCCATGCCGTGGTACGCGCGGTGCATGTACCAGGCGAGACGGCCCTTGAGCTTGATCTTCATCTTGCCCATGACGATCATCGCGACGCCCTTGTGCAGGCCGAGACCGGCGACCGCACCCTTGTTGGCGTGGCTGTACTCCTTCTGCGGGAAGCCCCGCATGCCGGAGATGACGTTGTCGCCGAGGACCTTGGCCTGACGCAGCGCGTGCTGGGCGTTCGGCGGGCACCAGGCGTTCTCGTTGCCGGCCTTGCGGCCGACGACGTCCGGGACCTGGGCGTTGTCGCCCGCGGCCCAGATGTAGTCGGTGCCCTGGACCTGGAGGGTCGTCTGGGTGTCGACGTGGCCGCGCGGGCCGAGGGGCAGACCGAAGCGGGACAGCGCCGGGTTCGGCTTGACGCCCGCGGTCCACACGATCGTGTTCGAGTCGACCTCGAGCCCGTTGTTCAGGACGACGTGGCCGTCCACGCAGGAGTCCATGCCGGTCTTGAGGTAGACCTCGACACCGCGGCCCTCGAGGTGCTCCTTGCCGTACTGGCCGAGCTTCGGGCCGACCTCGGGGAGGATCTTGTCGGCGACGTCGACCAGCACGAAGCGCATGTCCTCGCGCTTCACGTTGTTGTAGTACTTGGCCGCGTCGCGGGCCATGTCCTCGACCTCGCCGATGGTCTCCGCGCCCGCGAAGCCACCGCCGACGAAGACGAAGGTCAGCGCCTTGCGGCGGACCTCCTCGTCCGTCGTGGAGTCAGCCTTGTCGAGCTGCTCGAGGACGTGGTTGCGCAGGCCGATGGCCTCCTCGATGCCCTTCATGCCGATGCCCTGCTCGGCGAGGCCGGGGATCGGGAAGGTGCGGGAGACCGCGCCCATCGCGATGACGAGGTAGTCGAAAGGCAGCTCGTAGGCCTCGCCGACGAGCGGCGCGACCGTGGCGACCTTGCGGTCCTGGTCGATGGTGGTGACCCGGCCGGTGAGGACTTCCGCCCTCGGCAGTACGCGTCGCAGCGGCACGACGACGTGCCGCGGCGAGATGCTGCCTGCGGCGGCTTCGGGGAGGAAGGGCTGGTAGGTCATGTACGAACGGGGGTCGACGACCGTGACGGTCGCCTCTCCGAAGCGCATCTTCTTGAGAATGCGCCGAGCTGCGTACAGGCCTACGTACCCACCGCCTACTACGAGGATCCTGGGACGCTCCGTGGTGCTCATGCCATCGAGTATCCACCTGCCGGACGGGGGTCGCTCGTGCGCCCCTTCACAAGCATGCCAAGGGCCTCTGCTACACTTCGCCGCCCACGTGACCCAGGTCATGGTGTCCGTGGGGAACCACAGTGTCACGCGAGTCGTTGTGCACCCCTTGTGAGCTGCGCTCCGAGGCCGCGGTCCGGACGAACCAGGCCCTCGCGAAACACTCCCGTCACCTGCGTGAAGCGCCCCCGTCACGGGCTCAGGCCTTCGAAAAGCCCCCTTTAGGCGGTCCGCCACCGACGAACCTCGCCCATCAGGGCCGAATTCCTTGTGAAGAACTTCACGAACTTTCCCGACGGAGTGTCGTCGGGGAGCCTTCCGACCCCCCTCCCGACCGCTCAGACGCTACAGGACGCGCTCAGGCGATGGACCAGCCGATGCCGTCCAGGATGTCGTGCTCGCTCACCACGACCTCGCGGGCGCCCACCCTGTCCATGATCGCCAGCAGGACCAGGGCGCCCGACGCGATGACGTCGGCGCGGCCCGGGTGCATCACCGGGATCGCGGCGCGCTCGGCGTGCGTGGCGCGGGTCAGGCGGTCGACGATGGCGCTGACCTGCTGGTACGGGATGCGGGCGTGGTGGATCGCCTGCGAGTCGTAGGCGTCGAGGTCCAGGGCGATCGCGGCGACCGTGGTGACCGAGCCCGCGAGGCCCACCAGCGTGCGGGCCTCCTTCAGCGGGACCGTGCGTTCGGCGAGGTCCAGGGCGGCCTCGATGTCGGCGCGGATCGCGTCGAGCTGCTCGGGCGCGGGAGGGTCGGTGACCACGCCGTCGCGTACGAGGTGGCGCTCGGTCATGCGGACGCAGCCGACGTCGACCGAGCGGGCCGCCTCCACCCGGTCCGTGCCGACCACGAACTCCGTGGAGCCGCCGCCGATGTCCACCACCAGGTACGGCTTCGCGAGGTCGTCACGGCCCGTCAGTTCCTTGGTGGCGCCGGTGAAGGAGAACTCCGCCTCCTGGTCGCCGCTGATGACCTCCGGCTCGACGCCCAGGATGTCCAGGACGCCGCGCACGAATTCGTCGCGGTTCTCCGCGTCGCGGGACGCGGACGTGGCGACGAAGCGGATGCGCTCGGCGCCGTGCTCCTTGATGACCGCCGCGTACTCGCGGCAGGCCGCGAAGGTGCGGTCCAGGGCCTCCTGCGCGAGGCGGCCCGTCCTGTCCACGCCCTGGCCGAGCCGGACGATCGTCATCCGCCGGTCCAGGTCGACCAGTTCACCCGTGGCCGGGTCGGCGTCCGCCACCAGGAGGCGGATCGAGTTCGTGCCGCAGTCGATGGCGGCGACCCGGGTCACTCGGCGTCCTCGGCGGCGCACGGCGTGACGCAGGGGCCCTTGGCCCACCACTCGGGGAGCATCTCGATGGCCTCGTCGCCCAGCGGGTTCACGCCGGGGCCCGCGGCCAGGGAGTGGCCGACCAGGACGTGCAGGCACTTCACGCGGTCCGGCATGCCGCCCGCGCTCGGGAAGCCCTCCAGGACCTCGATGGCGTCACGGCGCGCGATGTAGTCCTCGTGCGCGGCGCGGTACTGCTTCGCCAGCTCCTCGTCCGTCTTCAGCCGCTCCGACATCTCCTTCATCACGCCGTTGGCCTCAAGCGTGCCGATCGCGGAGGCGGCCCGCGGGCACGTCAGGTAGTACGTCGTGGGGAACGGCGTCCCGTCCGGGAGGCGCGGCGCCGTCTCGACGACGTCCGGCTGTCCGCAGGGGCAGCGGTGCGCGATGGCCCGCAGGCCGCGCGGCGGGCGGCCGAGCTGCTGCTTGAAGGCCTCGACGTCGGCGTCGGTGGGCTCGGTGCGCTCAGTGGTCGGCGGGGGCGTTTCCATGCCTGTCTTTCGTGTCCTTGGGTCAGTTGTCGGGGCGGTCGGCCTTGTCGACGCCGTCCCAGACGTTCGAGTACCAGGGGCGCGTCGCCGCCCCCTGGTCCGTGCGGCGGCTCTTGCTCGCCTCGGGGTCGATCACCGTGAAACCGGTCTCGCCGGGCAGCACGTAGTGCAGGCGGTCCCGGACGCGCTGCTCCGCGTACGCGTCGTCCTGCCAGCGGGCCTTCTCGTCGCGCAGCTCCTCGACGTCGGCCCGGTGCTCGGCCTGCTGCCGGCGCAGGTCGTCGATCTCGGCGCGCTGCGACACGTACTGCCGCATCGGATACGCGAGGGCGACGACCAGGGAGCAGAGCACGAGCGCGAGGAGCGCGGCGCGGCCGGTGAGCCGGGAGCGGCGCGCCTGGCGCTTGGTCTGGGAGCGGTAGACGCGCTCGGCGGTCTGCTCGCCGAGCAGCCGCAGGCGGGTCGCGGTGGAGAACCGGTCCTTGGTCCCGGCCTTGGCCATGGTTCCGCCTCCCCAGAGCTGAGCAGCGCTTACACGTACGTACGTCCCCGCACACGGTACGGGACCGGATGCGGGGACGTACGTAACTACGTGGCGGCGAGAACTCAGCCCTTGAAACGCGGGAACGCGCTGCGGCCCGCGTAGACCGCCGCGTCGTCCAGGATCTCCTCGATGCGCAGGAGCTGGTTGTACTTGGCGACGCGCTCGGAGCGGGCCGGGGCGCCGGTCTTGATCTGGCCGCAGTTGGTGGCGACGGCGAGGTCGGCGATGGTGACGTCCTCGGTCTCGCCGGAGCGGTGCGACATCATGCACTTGAAGCCGCTGCGCTGGGCCATCTCGACGGCGTCCAGGGTCTCGGTCAGCGAACCGATCTGGTTGACCTTGACGAGCAGGGCGTTGGCCGAGTTCTCCTCGATGCCGCGGGCCAGGCGCTCGGGGTTGGTGACGAACAGGTCGTCGCCGACGAGCTGCACCTTGTCGCCGAGCTTCTCGGTGATGACGTTCCAGCCGGCCCAGTCGTCCTCGAACAGCGGGTCCTCGATGGAGACGAGCGGGTACGAGGCGACGAGCTCCTCGTAGTACTCGGTCATCTCGGCGGCCGAGCGGTCCTTGCCCTCGAAGGAGTACGTGCCGTCCTTGTAGAACTCGGACGCGGCGACGTCGAGGGCGAGCGCGATCTGCTCACCGGGGACGTAGCCGGCCTGCTTGATGGCCTCGAGGATGAGGTCGAGCGCGGCGCGGTTGGAGTCCAGGTTCGGGGCGAAGCCGCCCTCGTCGCCGAGGCCGGTCGACAGACCCTTGTCCTTCAGGACCTTCTTGAGGGTGTGGTAGACCTCGGTGCCCCAGCGCAGCGCCTCGGAGAAGGACTCCGCGCCGATCGGGGCGATCATGAATTCCTGGATGTCGACGTTCGAGTCGGCGTGCGACCCGCCGTTCAGGATGTTCATCATCGGGACGGGCAGCAGGTGCGCGTTCGGGCCGCCCAGGTAGCGGAACAGCGGCAGGTCGCTGGCCTCGGAGGCGGCGTGCGCGACGGCGAGGGAGACGCCGAGGATGGCGTTGGCGCCGAGCGAGCCCTTGTTGTCGGTGGCGTCCAGGTCGAACATGGCCTGGTCGATCAGGCGCTGCTCGGTGGCGTCGTAGCCGACGAGCTCCGGGCCGATCTGCTCGATGACGGCGAGGACGGCCTTCTCGACACCCTTGCCCATGTAACGGTTGGGGTCACCGTCGCGGAGTTCGATGGCCTCGAAGGCACCGGTGGAGGCACCGGACGGAACGGCGGCACGACCGGTGCTGCCGTCGTCGAGGCCGACCTCGACCTCGACCGTGGGGTTGCCTCGGGAGTCCAGGATTTCCCGGGCTACGACGACGTCGATGGACGGCACGAGCATCTCCTTCTGGGAGTGTGACGCGAATACGCGAGTGGACAGACCGCTTCGGCCCTGCGTCTCCTGAGCCTAACCGGCTCCGGGCCTTCGGCCAGCCGACCGCCCGTCCCCTGGGACGACACAAAGGCCGTATGGCGCGGAAACAGGGCGAAAGGCCATGTTCTCTACTCGCTAGTAGCGAACAAGGGGGGCCGGGAGCGGCGGACGGAACGGGTGCGGACATGGCCCCGCCCCGGTGCGTACGGGGGATACGCGCACCGGGGCGGGGAGCCCGTGGGGACGGGGGGTACGGCCGTGCGTCCGCCGAGGCACGGCCGTGACCGTTCGGGTCAGCTCAGGTGGAGCTGCTGGCCCGGGTAGATCATGTCGGCGTTGTCGATGATGTCGCCGTTGAGCTTGTAGACCTTCTGCCAGCCGCCCTTGACGTGCTTCGCCTCGGCGATCTTCGACAGGGTGTCGCCCGTCTTGACCTTGTACTCGCCGTCGCCCTTCTTGACCGTCTTGCCGGTCGGGGTCTCGACGGTCTTCTTCGACTCGGTCTGCGGCTGCGGCTTGGGCTGCGGCTTCGGCGCGGCCTGCTGATGCTGCGGGGCGGCCTGCTGCTGCGTCTGCTGCGGCTGCGGCTTGGTCTGCTGCTGCGGAGCCTGCTCCTGCGAGCCGCCGCTGCTCGGCGACGCGCCCGAGAGGCCGACGCCGCAGCTCGGCCAGGCGCCCTTGCCCTGGCCCGCGAGGACCTTCTCGGCGATCTCGATCTGCTGGGCCTTGGAGGCCTTGTCGGCGGTCGGCGCGTACTTCGTGCCGCCGTACGCGGACCACGTGGAGGCGGAGAACTGCACACCGCCGTAGTAGCCGTTGCCAGTGTTGATGGACCAGTTGCCACCGGACTCGCACTGCGCGACGGCGTCCCACTCGGAGGTGGTGGCGGCCGAGGCCGAACCGGCGGCCATCAGCGGGGCGGCCACGGCGGCACCGGTGACACCGGCGAGCGTGACGACACGAGTGGCCTTGGACGGACGACGGTGCTTGCCCTTGCTGGAAAACAGCATGCGTAGATCCCCTCACCGACGCCTGCGAGGTGAGCTGTCGGGTTCGGGCCGATGTGGTTGCCCGGCCGCACTCTCCCGAGTGCGGCTTCACCCCTAGCCGCGTGACGCGGCGCTTACCTTGGGTCCCCCGCTCCTGCCTACGGCGCTCAAAGCGACGACTGTTCCCGTCCGGCCGTTGGCAGGATTCGGCGTACCGACCGGCGGGGCCCACCAGTGGCGAGCGGTGACGACGGTAATCACGCGATCGCCGGAATTTCAAAGACGATCAGGGCTTCTGAGACCCATCTCTCACTCGCGCCAAACCAGACATACGGCGCGAAGCCCCCACCCGACTCTTCGTCAACTTCCGTTACTTTTCGCCCAGATCGAGGCTCTGACCGGGGAGGATGAGGTCCGGGTCCTTGCCGACGGTCTTCTTGTTCTCGGTGTAGAGCTCGTGCCATCCGCCGTCGACGCCGAGGTCGTCCGCGATGACCGAGAGGTTGTCCCCGGAGCGCACGGTGTACGTCCCGTCGGCGACTCCCCCGGAGCGCTTCTCGCCGCGCGAGGCGTGCCGTCCTGACCCGCCGTCCGCCCGGTCGCTCTCGTCCGCGCTGTCGCCGCGGTGGCGGCCCGACGCGGGATCGGCCGACTCATCGGGCGTGGGCGAAGTGGCGCCCTCGTCGCCGGACTTGCCGGAGTCACCCTTTTCGTCGGACTCGTCGTGATTCTTCTCTCGGGAGTCCTTGCCGGAGCCGGGCGTGTCGCTCGCGTCGTCGGAGGGCTCCTCCGGGTCGGCGGACGGATCCGCCGACCGGTCGGCGGAGTCGGAGGCGTCCTCGGACGGCTCGTCCGTGCCCTCACCCTTCTCCTGGCCCTTGTCCTCCCCCTTGCCCTTGTCCTTGCCCGCCCCCTTGCCCGCGGAGCCCTTGCCGTCCTTGTCCCCGCCGTCGGAGTCCTTGGAGTCCGACGGCTCGGTGGACCCGGTGGGCTTCGGCGTGATCGGGGCGCCCGGGTCCACGTCGGCCGCGGCGCCGTCCTGGGTGAGGCCGGCGATCGGGGCGCAGCTCGGCCACGCGGCGGTGCCCTTGGCGTCGAGGACCTGCTCGGCGACGGCGATCTGCTGGGAGCGGCTGGCCTGGTCGGCGCTCGGCGCGTAGTCGAGGCCGCCGTACGCCTCCCAGGTGTCCTGGGAGAGCTGGAGGCCGCCGTAGTAGCCGTTGCCCGGGTTGGCGCTCCACTCGCCGCCGCTCTCGCACTCGGCGAGCTTCTCCCACGTCGTGGTCTCGGCGGCGTTCGCGCTCGTGGCGCCGAGGAGTGGAATGGCGATGGCTGATCCGGTGACTCCTGCCGCGACGATGAGGGCCGGGGCTTGGCGGGGGCGTCGGTGACGACCATGGCCGGAGAGCATGCGGGTGCCTTTCACGAGACTGCAGCGACGGCTTGTGCGCGTGGGGCGCTCAAGTCGTCGTGAACGTAGCCGCAGTCGAACGCTTGTCACAAGTCGATGCAGCGGAGATCACGCGAACATCACAGTCGTGACGAGGCGTCAGCCGGCCGCCGTTGTCTGTGCGGTCGTGAACTTCACCGGCAGCGTGCGCAGTCCCCGCATGATCAGTCCGCCACGCCACCGCAAATCATCCGGTTCCGCCGCGAGTTGCAGGTCGGGGAGGCGCCGGAGCAGTGTCGCGAGGGCGGTCTGACCCTCCAGGCGGGCCAGCGGGGCGCCGAGGCAGTAGTGGATTCCGTGCCCGTATCCGAGGTGTTGGTTGTCGCGACGGGAAAGATCGAGCGTGTCGGGTTCCTCGAACCGGGCGGGGTCGCGGTCGGCGGCGGCGAGCACGACGAGGACGGGGTCGCCGGCGGCGATGTCCTGCCCGCCGATGGTCAGCGGCTCGGTCGCGAAGCGCCAGGTGGCGAGTTCGACGGGCCCGTCGAAGCGGAGGAGTTCCTCGACGCCGGTCTCCAGGAGCCCGGTGTCGCCCTCCGCCAGCGCCTTCTGGAGGCGGGCGCGCTGCTCGGGGTGGGTGAGGAGGGCGTACATGCCGTTGCCGATGAGGTTCACCGTGGTCTCGAACCCGGCGAAGAGAAGGATGAACGCCATGGCGGCGGCCTCGTTCTCGGTGAGGTGCTCGCCGTGGTCGGAGGCCTTGATGAGGCCGGAGATGAGGTCGTCGCCGGGTTCGAGGCGCTTGCGGTGGATGAGTTCGGCGAGGTAGCCGCGCATCTTCTTGACGGACCGGGCGACGCCGCCCCGCGGGCCGCCGCCGTGCCGGATCATCATGCCCGCCCAGTCGCGGAAGTCGTCCTGGTCCTCGCGCGGGACGCCGAGGAGGTCGCAGATGGCGTAAATGGGGAGGGGGAAGGCGAACTCGTGGATGAGGTCGGCGGAGCCTTCGTCAATGAACTTGTCGATGAGCTGGTCCGTCAGCTCCTGCACGCGCGGTGCGAATTCGGCTACGCGGCGGGGGGTGAAGGCCTTCGAGACGAGGCGGCGGAGGCGGGTGTGGTCCGGCGGGTCGATGTTGAGCAGGTGCGTCATGAGATTGGCGCTGCGTTCGCCCGGGATGCCGGTCTTGCGTTTTGCGTGCGCGGGCTCGTCGTGGTGGGCCGGGTTCTTGCTGAGACGTTGGTCCGCGAGGGCTTGGCGGGCGTCTGCGTAGCGGGTGACCAGCCAGGCGTCCACGCCGCTCGGGAGGCGCTGCTTGCGCACGGGGGCGTGCTCGCGCAGCCAGGCGTACGCGGGGTACGGGTCGGCGGCGAACTCCCACGTGAAGAGTTCCGGCTCCGGCGGTGGGGTGCCCCCGGGCGGGGCGGGCTGTTCGGCTTGCATGGGTTGACCGTATCCGGGTGCGGGCCGGTGGGGGCTTGTCGCGCAGTTCCCCGCGCCCCTGGGAAGCCTCCGCCGCCGGGACCGCATCCCTAGGGAACCTCCGCCATCCGCACCGCATCCCTAGGACTCCCCCGACCCAGACCGCGTCCCTTGGCCCAGCGATGCGGTCCCGGCGGCGGAGGTGCCCTAGGGGCGCGGGGAACTGCGCGAGCAACCGCGGCGGACCGGCAGCCGAGACGCGACCGGACCCCGCCCCGACCACGCCCGCTAGCGTGCCTCCGCCGTCAGGATCGCGTCCCTGTACGCCCGCGCCGCCGCCCTCAGGGCTGCCTCCGGGTCCGCGCCCTCCGACTCCGCGCGCAGCGCCAGGGTCAGGAGTTCGTAGCCGATGCCCTCTCCCGTGGGGAGCGGGACCTCCAAGGACGCCGTTCGTACGCGCGAGGCGAGCTTCGCCGCCAGGGCCAGGGACGGCTGGCCCAGGGGGATGCCCTCCGTCAGGGACGTGCGGCGCTTCTCCTCCGCCTTCGTGCGGAGCCAGTGCGCGCGTACCTCTTCAGGAGTCTGCGCCGAGTCGTCGCCGAACACGTGCGGGTGGCGGTGGATCAGTTTGTCCACGATGCCGGCCGCCACGTCGTCGATGGAGAAGGGGGTCTCCGGGTCCTCCTCGGCGATGCGTGCGTGGAAGACGACCTGGAGCAGGACGTCGCCGAGCTCCTCGCGGAGTTCCGCCCTGTCGCCCTCCTCGATCGCCTCGACGAGTTCGTACGCCTCCTCGATCGCGTACTTGGCGAGACCCTTGTGGGTCTGCCGGGAGGACCACGGGCATTCCTCGCGGATGCGGTCCATGACCTGGACCAGGTCCAGCAGGCGCGCGCCCGGCAGGTCGTACGAGGCAGGGAGGAGTTCCAGGTCCGGCATGGCGACCCGGCCCGTGCCCGCGAGCCGCGCCAGGCCGTCCGTCAGCGCCCTGTCCCCCTCGGCCGTGGCGACGACCAGCACCGTGCGCCCGCCCGCACACGCCTCGACCAGCTCCTGCGCGGTGGGCGCGGCCTGCTCCACCCGGATGCCCGCCTCCCGCAGGTACGGCAGCTGCGGGTGCGTCGCATCGGCGCACAGCACCTCGTCGGCGGCGTGCAGTGCCTGCCAGGCGGGCCAGGAGAGCAGACCGGGCGCCACCCGGTGGCTGGTGGTGAGCAGGATGACGCGGCCCACGGTCGCGTCACCGTCAGCGGAGTCGGCCGGGGGTGGGGTCTCGGTCTGGTTCACCCGAGGAACGTAACCCAGCGGGGGCGCGCGTTCTTACGCAGGCTGCTCCGGCGTACCCGAACCCGCCCCCGCCTGCGTGACCTGCCGCACCCACGGCGTCTTCGCGTCGGTGCGCTTGTTCTTGTCGACGTCCCACGTGCCGTACCGCGGGTTCAGGTCGATGTCGAGCTTCTTCGACGCGGCCGACAGCGCCTTCCAGAAGACCGCCTGGCCCTCCGGCGAGTTCATGTCCGCGCCCAGCTTCGCCGAGAGCTTCTGCGCCTCGATCTCCGTGCGCAGACTGTCGTCGAGGCGGGCCGGGGCGACGTTGTACTGCTGCAGCCAGCCCTCCTCCAGCGCCTTCCTGCCGCCCGACTGCTCTTCCATGCCGCTGCGCATGGACTGGATGTCGCGGCGCGTGACGGTCACCCCGGCGTCGGTGGCCGCCCGGTGCAGGACCTTGTCCAGGACCATCGTGTGCAGCGTGGCGCGGGTGAGGCCGCCGGACTTGGCGATGGCCTGCGCGTACTGCGCGTCGTCGGGGATGGCCGAACGCTGCGCGTCCCGCACCTCGTTCACCCGGCCCTCCAGCTGCGCGACAGTGATGCGGTCGCCGCCGACGACGGCCGCGGCGCCTGGGTGCGCGTCGCTGCCGCAGGCGGTCAGCAGAGGAGCCGCGGCGATCGCGGCCGCGGAGAGGATGAGCGCTGTGCGACGACGGCGGTGCAAGGAAGCCTCCCGAGGAGATTGTGCGGCGGTGCACAAAGTCTTGCGGTGATCGATGGTAGGGAGTGACCGGCTTATCGGCCAGCCATTCGACACCTATTCGACCAACGATTTCCCGGGAGTTGGGGCACCCTTCCACGGGGTCCACCCAGCCGTACGGGCGTCAGCCGCGCACTTGTCCGAGCCACTGCAGGGTCCGCATGATCTCCGCGGGGAACGGGTGCCCGGGACCGTGCAGCAGCTCCGCGTCGTGCAGCAGCCGCGCCAGCGTGTCGTGGGCGGCGGTCCGGTCGCCGAGGGCGAGGAGCAGATGGCCGATGCGGCGGCGGATCTCCAGGGACTGGCGGCGGTCGTCCGTCGCGTACTGGTTCTCGTAGTAAGGGAGCAGCGAGCGGTACTCGGCGAGCGCGGCCGCCGGTTCCCCGAGCTGTTCCAGGCACTGCGCGGCCTCGTACCGGAACTGGAGCGAGTGGGGGTCCGCCTGCCCGGACTCGGCGGCGCGCTCGTCGGCGAGGCGCCGCAGCTCGGGCAGGGCGCGGCGGTACTGGCCGTCGTCCATGAGCGTCGCCGCGTACTGCTTGCGCAGGGTGCGCACGACGGGTGAGTGCTCGCCGTGCTTGGCGGCGGCGGCCGGGAGGATCGCGCCGAGGATGTCGACGGCCTGGGTGATGCGGCCCTCGCCGAGGAGCCGCTTGACGTCGTCGACCGCGCGGGCGACGTCCTGCTGGGGCGCGGCGCCCGGCGGCTGCGCGGGCATGTCGGGTGCGGCCGCCGGCGTCGCGGCCCGGTCCGGCCACGGCGCGTGCGGGCGCAGGAAGGGGCGTGTGGGGTCGAGGGGGCGGCCGGAGGGGATGCCGCGGGCGGGAAGCAGCGGCGCCAGTTCCTCGTAGACCTCCTGGGCGCTGCCGTGGCGGTGCTGGGGGTCCTTGGCGAGCAGCCGCAGGACGAGGGCCTCCAGGGCTTCGGGCACTTCGGGGCGCAGGCGGCGCACCGGCAGCGGTGGTTCGTAGAGGTGGCGGTGGAGGACGCCGAGCGCGGTGGAGCCGGAGAACGGGACGTCGCCGCTGAGGAGTTCGTGCAGGAGCACGCCGAGCGCGTACAGGTCGGTGTACGGGCCGACGGCGCCGCCCATCGCCTGCTCCGGCGCCATATAGGCGGGGCTGCCGATCGGGGAGCCGGTGTGGGTGAGGCGGGTGGTGTCCGTGTCCAGCACGGAGGCGATGCCGAGGTCGAGGATGCTGACGGTGCCGTCCTGCTTGACCATGACGTTCCGCGGCTTGAGGTCGCGGTGCACGATCGGCACGGCGTGGACGGCGGAGAGCACGGCGCACAGCTGGGCGGCGACCGCGACGGCCCACTGCCAGGGGTAGGGGTCGTGCTCGGCGAGGTGGTCGCCGAGGTCCGCGCCGTCGACGTACTGCATGACGAGGTAGAGGTCCTCGCCCTCGCTGCCCGCGTCGTGCACGGTGACGAGGCCCGGGTGGTCGACCTGCGCGGTGACGCGGCACTCGCGCACGAACCGGCGGCGCAGCTCCTCGGCCTCGGCGCCCGCGACCCGGTCGGGCCGGAGCAGCTTCACGGCGACGCGGCGGTCGAGGCGCTGGTCGTACGCCGTCCAGACCTGGCCCATGCCGCCCTGGCCGATGAGGGTGGAGAGTTCGTAGCGCCCCGCGACGACACGCACGGTCAGCTGCCGCCTTCCTGCTTGCGCAGGTAGTCGCTCAGCTCGTCGAGCTCGGCACGGACCTGGTCGATGCGGACGGGCGCGGGGCGCGCGGGCGGGGGCGTGTGCGCGTGCGGCGGCGGGGTGGGGCCGAGCTGGGTGGGCTGGAGGTGGGCGGGGCCGGGCGGGCCCGGCGCGGGTGCGGGGGCCGGGGCCGTCTGCTGCGGGTAGCCGTACGAGGCCTGCGGCTGCTGCGGTACGTACCCCGTCGTGTACTGCTGCGGCTGGGGCTGCTGCCGGTACGGGCTGAAGTGCCGGATGTCCCCGTACAGGTAATAGGCGACGGCGGCCACCATCGTGCAGAGCATGACCACCATGCCCGCGCTGCCGGGCCCCTGGAACTCCTCCTCCCCCGGGTCGACGCCGACGAGGGCGAGGGCCAGGACGTCGAGCGCCGTCACGAGGCCGAAGAGGGCCCAGTTGTGGGCCTTGCGCGTCACGAGGGCGAGCCGCAGCATCGCGGCCCACGCCAACAGGCCGCACGTGAGCACCGTGAGCACCACGAACAGCACGCGCAGCGTCACATGCGTCCCCCTGGAAGGGGGGTGCGGATGCTGCGGCGCATAGCCCTGGCCGTGCATGGCTGCTCCTGTTGCCTGTTGAACGAACGGACGAGGGTTCGAGCGTATAGGCCGACCGCGACGACGGGTCCCGGGTTGTACCGAACCGTTGTCGTACTGGTCACGCGGCCCCGGGCGGAAGGGTTCCCTCCGTCAGTCCGTCGTGCATGCCGCGCACCAGCCGGTCGCCGAGCAGGGCCGCGCGGCGCACCGCGTCCTCGAACTCCGCGAGGCGGCGGAAGCGCTCGCTGTACGCGTGCTGACCGGCGAGCGGAAGCCGGGGCAGCTGGAGGCGGCGGACGTCGAGGCGGGCGGACGTCGACGCGTAACTGCTGGCCTGGCGGTGATTGGCGGTGCCGCGCAGGAACCCGGCGAGGAACCACGGGTCGAGCGCGGCGGGGTCCGGTCGCAGCAGGGCCAGGCCGCGGCCGAGGGCGGCGCCCGCGGTGGCCTCGTCGATCACGCGGGCGGCCGTGCCGCCGCCGAGGACGGGGACGACGACATCGCCCGGGGCGGTGCGCACGGGTTCGGCGTCGTCCGAAGTGCCGGTGTGGGCGGTGCCTTCATAGGTGTTGCCCGAGGGCGCGGCGCCCGTCAGTACGTCGTGGTCGGTGAGGACGGGCGTGCCGCCGGGTCCTTCGCCGGTGCCGGTGTACAGGGTGAGGGCGCCGGCGCGGGCCAGCTCGCCGACGGTGGTGAGCGGCGGCCTGGGGATGTCTTCGGTGTCGGCCGGGGTGAGGTCGTCCGGCGGGGGCGCGAGGTCGGCGGCCCGGCGCAGGGCCTCGCCCAGACCGTGCCGGACGGTCAGGAGCTCCGTGCCGTCCCCGGCCGCGGCGGGCGGCGGCAGATGGCGCGCGGGGGCGAGGTCGACCTCGTCGTCGAGGAGTTCGAGCACCGGGACGCTGCGGGCGGTGCCGGGCCGCTCGTCGAGCGTGCCGTGCCGTTCGACGTGCTCCCAGGCGTCGAGCACGGCGTCCTGCACGGCGGGCCACAGCTGCTTGTCGCGCCCGTCGGCGGCCACGACACCGGCCGTCTCCACGAGCAGCAGCTCGGGCGCGGGCCGCGCCGCCGGGCCCGGCTTGCGCAGCACCCAGATGTGCAGGGGCAGGTTGTACGGGGGCGCCGTGCCGGCGGGCAGCGCGATGACGGCACGCAAGGCACCGCGGCGCAGCAGGTCGGCGCGGATGCGGCGGCCGGAGCGGCGGGACGCGGCGGCGGGCGGCATGAGGAGGACGGCGGTGCCGCCGTCGACGAGCCGGGCCAACGCGTGCTGCACCCAGGCGAGTTCGGACTCGGAGCGGGCCGGGAAGCCGTACTCCCAGCGCGGGTCGTAGGCCAGTTCGTCGTGGCCCCAGTTGCGTTCGTTGAACGGCGGGTGGCAGAGCACGGCCTCCGCCTTGCGGTCGTCGTACGCGTCGGCGCGCAGGGTGTCGGCGGCCATGGTGCGCACGGTCGCGTCGGAGTGCAGGGCCAGGCGCAGCGCGGTGAGGGCGGCGAGCTCCGGGTTGCTGTCCTGGCCGTACAGGTACTGGTCGGGTCGCGGCGGTACGGCGCGCAGCAGGGCGCCGGTGCCGCAGGCGGGGTCGAGGACGGTGCGGGCGGGGATGCCGCTCCCGGCACCCCCGGCGGCGCTCCCGGCGATCCGCGCCATCAGCTCGGCGGGCCCCGACGGGGTGAGCGTGTACTGGCGGGGGTTGGCGTCGGTCTGCCGGCCGAGCAGGAACTCGTACGTCTGCCTGGCGCCCAGCTCGGACGCCAGCTCGGCGGCGCCGCGCAGCAGCGGGACGGACGGCAGGAGTTCGGCGGCCGCCGGAACCCGGACGGCACGCCGTCGCCGTACGCCGAACCGCATCGCGACCGTCTCGTCGAGCGCGTCCGGCAGGAGCTGCGCCATCCGCTCGTCGGAGACGGCGCTCACCGCGAGCCAGTCGGTGGGCCGGTCGCGGAGCAGGAGCAGGGCGCATCCGGTGTGCAGGAGGCCGGTCATGGGACCCGCGGGATGGCCCGCGAGCTGCTGCCAGAGGCGTTCGCGGAGGGGGACCTCGACGAGTTTTCCCTGGGCGCGCAGCCAGTGTTCGACCTGGGAGAGCGCGAAGGAGGGGCTGGTCTCGGTGCCGCCGACCGGTTTGGGGAAGTCGTCGTGCCTGCGGCGCCAGTTGCTGACGGCAGCGCGGCCGACTCCCGCGAGGCGGGCGATCCCTGCGGCGGTGACCTCGGTCGCGTCGTTCCGCGGCGTCATCTGGTGGCTCCCCTCGAACGCGCGGGGTCAGTCGCGCGGCGTCGAGCATACCCAGGGATCACGCGGGCGCGACCGCACGGACCGTTTCACGACCGTTAACTCAACTTCAACATACTCCCGTGTTGACTCGGTTCACAGGCACCTGGTCTCATGTTGCCCACCGAACGAGCTCCCTGGGGGATTTCCATGCGTCACCGTCATCACCGTCGTCACCAGCTGCGCCGCACCGCCGCCGTCGCGGCCGTCCTCGTCGCCGCGACCGTCGGCCTCACGGCCTGCGGCTCGGAGTCGGGCAAGGCGTCCGGGACCGGCAAGGCCTCCGAGGCCGGGAAGACGAAGAAGGACGAGCCGAAGGAGCCCTTCGCGGGCATGAGCGGCACCGAGATCGTGAACAAGGCGGTCAAGGCGACGAAGGGCGCCACGTCGCTCCGGCTCGTGGGCGACATCGACGACGACGAGACCGGCCGGATGAAGATGGACCTGGCCCTGGACACGTCGGGCAAGTGCGCGGGCACCATGTCGATGGCCGACGAGGGCTCGTTCGACCTGATCGTCCCCGGCACCGGCACGGTCTACATGAAGTACGACGAGAAGTTCCTGCGCTCGCAGAGCAAGGGCGAGCCCGCGGACCAGACGGCGGCGGCGGTCGAGATGCTCGCCGACCGCTGGTCGAAGACGAAGGCGTCGGGCGCGGACGCGAAGGACATCGCGGGGATGTGCGACCTCGACGACCTGCTCAAGGAGTTCGAGGGCGAGATCAACTCGAACGCCCGCAGGGGTGCGACGACGGAGCTCGACGGCACCCCCGCGATCAAGATCGACGCGCACGACGCCGAGGAGAAGTACACGATCTACGTCGCCACCGAGGGCAAGCCGTACCTGCTGAAGATCATCGACGCGGAGACATCGAAGGCGGCGGGGGCGAAGAAGGCCGGGCCCGAACACATCACGTTCAGCGAGTACGACAAGCCGGTGAAGACGACGCCGCCGGCGGGCAAGGTCATCGACCTGGACAAGCTGGGGGCGTGAGCGTACGGGAGTTACAGCGTGTGCCGCACCCACACGTTCGGCTCGACGTACACCCCGTACCCCCGATCCAGTTCACAGTGCACGGGCACCAGCGCCCCCGGCACCTCGACCGGCCCCTGCGTGTCGAACGGCAGTCCGGTCCACTCGCGCCACTGCGCGGTCGACCCGGACACGGTCATGGACGCGTGCGCGATCTTCTCGATCGTGCCGCCCGCCCGCACGTGCACGCGCAGCCACGGGTCGTGCGGCAGGCCGTCCTCGCGGGTGCGGTACGCGTACTCGTCGATCCGCGCCGCCGGTTCGAGGTGCTTGGCGTTGGGCCGCACGGGGGCGACGACCTCGGCGAAACCGTGGGCGCGGGCGTTGTCCCGCATGGCGTCGAGCATGATCCCGGAGAGCCCCTTGCCCCGAGCCGTCTCGTCGACGGTTATCTCGATGGCGCTCACGGTGTCGGCCCGCTTGCCGTGACGGAGGTCGGAGAAGGCCCACAGCAGGACCTGGTCCCAGCCGCCGTCGGGCAGTTCACCGGCGCCGCGGTCGCGGAGCGCGAACGGCACGCTGAAGGCACGGGCGACGACCTTGCCGGGGGCGTCCTCGTCGGTGGCGACCAGGACGTACTCCGGGAGTTCCTTCACGATCCGCCCGATCAGCGACCACCCGACGGGGTCGTGGAGGATGAACTCCGGCCAGTCCTCCGCCATGTTCCAGAGCGGGTCCGTGAGCTCGGGGCGCTCGGCGAGGGTCGTGATCTTGAGGTTCATGGGTCCGTACGGTACGGGGCTCGCTCGGCGGGGGGGTAGCGGGTTTTTCTCCGCGGGCCCGGTGGGGGCTGGGCGCGCCCCCGCGGCGGAGCCGCAGATCGATACAGCCCAGCGCCCCTGAGAACCCGTCAGCGGGCGTGGAAGCGGGAGGGGGCCTCCGTCGGGGCGTTACCGGCCGGGAGCTTTTCGTCCGGGCACGTGCTCAGCACCTTCTTCATCGCGTCGCGTTCCGCGCCCGTCACCCATACCCCGTACTTCTTCTTCACCGCGACCTGACCGGCCACGTACGTGCAGCGGTAGGACTTGTTCGGCGGGAGCCATGTCGCCGTGTCGCCGTCGCCCTTGCCGCGGTTGGGGCCCGCGTCGACGGCGAGGAGGTTCAGCGGGTCGTTGGCGAACGCTATGCGCTTGGCGGGCTCCCACCGGAACGCGCCCTTCTGCCAGGCGTCGGAGAGCGCCACGAGGTGGTCGATGTCGACCTGGCTGCGGCCGCGCCGGAACGTCACTTCCTTGCCGGTGTACGGGTCGGGCGCGAGCTTTCCGGACGCCACCCGGCAGTCCCCGCCCTGGTACGTCACGTCCTTGAGGTCCCGCTTCAGGATGTCGTCCCGGGTCGGGCAGCGGTTGGAGTCGGTGTCGGCCCACGCGGTGCCGAAGCGGCTCCGCTCGTAACCGGTCTTGGGCGCGCGGCCCTTGACGGTGAGCGTGTCGACGGCGGCGAGCGCGGACCCGGCCTTGACGTCTCCGGGTCCCGCGGCGCCGCCGTCCGCCCTGTCCTTGGTGCCGGTCTCGCAGCCGGTGAGGAGCGCGGGCACGGCGAGGAGGGCGAGCAGGGCCGAAGCGGTGCGTCGGGGCGTGCGGCGGGTCATCGGACCACCACCGTGTCGCCGAGAGCCAGCGGCGCGGGCGTCACCATGTCCGTGTGGATGCCGATGCACATGCCGCGGGCGGTGGTGAGCGTCTTCAGGACGCGGTTGTCCGCGGGGAGGCCGGGCTGGGCCTGGGTGACCATGACGCACCGTTTCACGCGCTTCCTGACGCGCAGGACCAAGGGTTCACGGCCCTCGCCGCCGCCGAGCGCGACCTCACGGCCCACCCAGTCCTCCTCGATCCACGGTTCGTCGGTCTCCACGACGATGTTCTTGCGCAGGCGTCGTACGTCGACGGGGTCGGAGTCGCCGAGGAGATCGCCGAGCGCGCGCAGGGAGGCGGTTCCGACGATCGAGACGGCGGAGACGTCCTTGTGGAGGTTGGGCCCCTCCTCGCGGACCAACTCGGCGCCCTCGCCGAAACGTTCCGGGATGCGCGGGTCGCCGGGGCGCAGCTCGGCGCCGTCCGGTGCGAGGACGACGGGGGTGCCGTCGGCGTCGTAGACCGCGCGGTGTTCGAGCATCCCGGGCGTGCGCCGGAACCGCTCGTGGTTCTTTCCGCTGGCCAGCTTGCCGTCGGGATACCGCAGGGCCCACCGCCGGTCGCCGATGACGCCGGCCGCGCCGAACTCCAGTCGGTCGTGCACATCGCCGAGCATCGACTTCACCGGGAACCGGTGCAGACCCACGACTTCGAACGTCACTGCGCTCTCCCCTCCCAGAAGATCATGAGAATATCTCCTGTTCCTTCCTGATCAGGAGATTCATGCTCAAGCGTCTGCCGCGGCTCACCCTGCCGCTGCTCACCGTCCTCGTCCTCGGTACCACGGGGTGCGGTACGTCCGACACCGACGCGTCCGACGCGTCACGCGCTCCGTCCGCGGGCACGACCGCCACGCCCTCCACGCCACCCTCCACGCCACCTTCCGCTCCGCCGAAGGGACGCGGGCTGAAGGGGCCGGCGGCCGAGTTCTTCCTCAAGACCCTGCGGGACAACTACCCGGACCTCGACCACATCGACGACGACGCGCTCGTCGCCGAGGGGGACGCGCTGTGCACGGTCCGGGGCGCGGCCATCGGCGAGCAGTTCAAGAAGTCGACGCGCCGTCTCGGCACGACGAAGGTGCAGACGTCCCGCATCATGGGCGCCGCCCACGGCCTGTGCCGCGACAAGGACGACCAGCTGTTCGACGACTGACGGTCACACGATTACCTCAGCGGTAATCGACCGTCCCCCTCTCCCCCGGCAGGATCGGACACATCAACCGAGAGCCGCCCCGAGGGGGACCCCATGACCGCCGAGACCGTCGCCACCCACACCCGCTCCGTCGTCCAGGACTTCCTGCGGGCCCGGCTCGCCGGGAACACCGAGCGGATGGTGGAGCTGTTCGCCGACGACGTGGACTGGCTGCTCGCCGAGAACCCCGTCGTCCCGTGGATCCGCCCCCGCTCCACCGGCGCCGAGTGCGCGGCCCAGTCCGCGGAACTGGCCGAGCACACGGTCGCCGAGGACGCCGCCGCCACGCTCGACACGTTCCTGGTGGACGGCACCGACGCCGTCCTCTTCGGCCACCTCAAGGGCACGGTGCGCGCCACCGGCAAGTCCTTCGAGGGCCCCTTCGCCCTCCGCCTCACGGTGGAGAACGGCCGGATCACCCGCCACCACCTCTACGAGAACAGCCTGTCGGTCGCGGCGGCGTGCACGCCGGCCTAGGGCCTAGGACCCCAGGATCGACGTGAGGAACTCCCCGACCCAGCCGAGCAGTTCCCGGCCGACCAGCGGCTTGCCGCCCACCTTTGCCGTCTTGGGGCGCGGGACCAGGATCTGGTTCGCGGTCGGCTTGATGACCGTTCCGGGGTAGAGGCGCTTCAGGCGGAGTTCCTGGGATTCGCGGAGGTCCACCGGGGCGAAGCGGATGTTGTTGCCCTGGAGGACGATCTCGCCCACCTCGCAGGCTCGGGCGAGCATGCGGAGGCCTGCGACCAGGAGCAGGTTCTCCACCGGCTCCGGGAGCTTGCCGTAGCGGTCGGTGAGTTCTTCGCGTACCGCCTTGATGTCCTCCTCCGTGTTCGCGGAGGCGATGGCACGATAGGCCTGGAGGCGCAGGCGCTCGCCGGGGGCGTAGTCATGGGGGACGTGCGCGTCGACCGGGAGCTCGATCTTGACCTCCAGGGGCGGCTCCTCCTCCACACCGCCCTCCAGGGACGCGCGGTAGTCGGCGACCGCCTCGCCGACCATGCGGACGTACAGGTCGAAGCCGACGCCGGCGATGTGGCCCGACTGCTCGCCGCCGAGCAGGTTGCCCGCGCCGCGGATCTCCAGGTCCTTCATCGCCACGTACATGCCCGCGCCCATCTCCGTGTGCTGGGCGATCGTGGCGAGGCGTTCGTGGGCCGTTTCGGTCAACGGCTTCTCCGGGGGGTACAAGAAGTACGCGTAGCCCCGTTCGCGGCCTCGGCCCACTCGGCCGCGCAGCTGGTGGAGCTGGGACAGGCCGAAGTTGTCCCCGCGCTCCACGATCAGCGTGTTCGCGTTGGAGATGTCGATGCCCGACTCGACGATCGTCGTCGAGACCAGCACGTCGAACTTCTTCTCCCAGAAGTCGACGACGACCTGCTCCAGTGCCTGTTCCGACATCTGGCCGTGGGCCGTCGCGATGCGTGCCTCGGGGACGATCTCGCGGAGCCTCGCCGCCGCGCGGTCGATCGATTCCACACGGTTGTGGATGTAGAAGACCTGGCCCTCGCGGAGCAGTTCGCGGCGGACCGCCGCGCCGATCTGCTTCTCCTCGTACGGGCCGACGAACGTCAGGACCGGGTGGCGCTCCTCGGGCGGCGTCGTGATCGTCGACATCTCGCGGATGCCGGTGACGGCCATTTCGAGCGTACGGGGGATCGGGGTCGCCGACATCGTCAGGACGTCGACGTTCGCGCGGAGCTTCTTCAGCTGCTCCTTGTGCTCGACGCCGAAGCGCTGCTCCTCGTCGACGATGACCAGGCCCAGGTCCTTGAACTTGGTCTCGGAGGAGAACAGGCGGTGCGTGCCGATGACGATGTCGACCGAGCCCTCGCGCAGCCCCTCCAGGGTCGCCTTCGACTCCGTCTCCGTCTGGAAGCGGCTCAGCGCCTTCACGCTGACCGGGAACTGCGAGTAGCGCTCGGAGAACGTGCCGAAGTGCTGCTGGACGAGGAGGGTCGTGGGGACCAGGACCGCCACCTGCTTGCCGTCCTGGACCGCCTTGAACGCCGCGCGGACCGCGATCTCCGTCTTTCCATAGCCGACGTCGCCGCAGATCAGGCGGTCCATCGGGACCGTCTTCTCCATGTCCTCCTTGACCTCGGCGATCGTCGTCAGCTGGTCGGGCGTCTCCGCGTACGGGAACGCGTCCTCCAGCTCGCGCTGCCAGGGCGTGTCGGGCGCGAAGGAGTGGCCGGGCGCCGCCATGCGCGCGGAGTACAGCTTGATGAGGTCCGCGGCGATCTCCTTGACCGCCTTCTTCGCCCGCGCCTTCGTCTTCGTCCAGTCGGCGCCGCCCAGGCGGTGGAGGGTCGGCGCCTCGCCGCCCACGTACTTGGTGATCTGCTCCAGCTGGTCCGTGGGGATGTAGAGGCGGTCGCCGGGCTGGCCGCGCTTGGCGGGCGCGTACTCCACCACGAGGTACTCGCGGGTCGCGCCCTGGACCGTGCGCTGCACCATCTCGATGTAGCGGCCCACGCCGTGCTGCTCGTGGACGATGTAGTCGCCGGACTCCAGCGTCAGCGGGTCGATCGTCTTGCGGCGGCGGGCCGGCATGCGCTGGCCGTCCTTGCCGGCCGCCTTCTGCCCGGACAGGTCGGTCTCGGTGAGGACCGCGAGCCGGAGGGCCGGGTCCACGAAGCCGTAGTCGATCGAGCCGCACGACACGTGCACCAGCGACGGCGTGAGCTCGCCCAGGTCGCCGTCGAGGCGGGCCGCGATGCCCTCGCCGCCGAGCACCTCGACGGTACGGGCCGCGGGGCCGTGGCCCTCGGTCACGTAGACGACGCGCCAGCCGTCCGCGAGCCAGCCCTTCGTATCCGCGAGGGCCTTCGCCGTGTCGCCCCGGTACGTCTCCGGGGCGTGCATGCCGAGCTTCAGCGTGTCATCGTCGAGCTCCTCGTCCGCGGCGAACGGGCTCACCGACCACCACATCATGTCGAGCTCGCGGGCGTGGTCCCGGACGTCCGCGATGCCCCACAGGGACGCCGCGCCCACGTCGATCGGCGCCTCGCCGCCGCCCGCCGTCGCCGCCCAGCTCGCCTGCAGGAACTCCTGCGACGTCGCCACCAGGTCCGCCGCGCGCGTCCGCACCCGCTCCGGGTCGCAGACCACGGCCATCGAGCCCTTCGGCAGGACGTCGACGAGCAGCTCCATGTCGTCCACGAGGACCGGCGCGAGGGACTCCATGCCCTCCACCGCGATGCCCTCGGCGATCTTCCCGAGCAGCTCGCCGAGCTCCGGGTGCTCCTCGGCGAGGACGGCCGCCTTCTCGCGCACCTCGTCCGTGAGCAGCAGCTCACGGCAGGGCGGCGCCCACAGACCGTGCTCGGCGACCTCCAGGGAACGCTGGTCGGCGACCTTGAAGTAGCGGATCTCCTCGACGTCGTCGCCCCAGAACTCCACGCGCAGCGGGTGCTCCTCGGTGGGCGGGAAGACATCGAGGATGCCGCCTCGTACGGCGAACTCGCCGCGCTTCTCCACCAGCTCCACGCGCGAGTACGCGGCCGCCGCGAGGGCCTCCACCGTCTCGTTCAGGTCCGTGGTCTGGCCACTGCGCAGCGCCACGGGCTCCAGGTCGCCGAGGCCCTTGACCTGCGGCTGGAGGACGGAGCGGACCGGCGCGACGACCACCGAGACCGGGCCGGTCTCCGGGTCGTCCGCGCTGGGGTGCGCGAGACGGCGCAGGACCGCGAGGCGGCGGCCTACGGTGTCGGAGCGCGGGGAGAGGCGCTCGTGCGGCAGCGTCTCCCACGACGGGTACTCCGCGACGCCGTCCGGCGGCAGGATCGTCCGCAGCGCCGCGGCGAGGTCCTCGGCCTCACGGCCGGTGGCCGTCACGGCCAGGACGGTGCGGCCGGACTCGCGGGCGAGCGCCGCCACGGCGAAGGGCCGGGCCGCGGGCGGGCCGACCAGGTCGACGTGCATGCGGTGGCCGTCGGTCGCGGCCTTGGCCGCTTCGGCGAGTGCCGAGTCCTTGACGACAGCGTCGAGCAGACCGTGCAGGCTCATTGAAGGCTTTCCGTCCAGTCCGGCGGTCCAGGTGACCGGAGCGCCGGAGTGAGTGGGCAACGCGAACCGCCCGGCACGTCGTACGGGCCGGGGGTCTCCAGCGTACGACTCCGCGCTGCTCGGCGCGGCCCGGTCGGGGCGGGCCGGGGTGTGGGCCGGGCGGGTGCGGGGGGCCGGGTGCCCGGTGGTCTCCCGCACAATGTCCGGAAACCGGCGCCCGAAAATTCCTTCCCCGCGGTGTAAACCGGCCGCGCCTCCCAGGCGTACTGCCATCGAGAACACCGCACGCACCAGGAGACCACTTGACCGACGAGGAGTTCGAGGCGTTCTACGCGCACTCCGTGAGACCACTGGTCGGACAGGTCTATCTGATGACGGGGGACCTCCACGAGGCACAGGACGTGGTCCAGGAGGCCTTCGTCCGCGCGTGGGCGCGCCGCGCCCGTCTGGAGCGGGACGCCGGGCCCGAGGCGTGGGTCAGGACCGTCGCCTGGCGGCTCGCCGTCAGCCGGTGGCGGCGGCGCGGGCGGGCCGCGGAGGCCTGGCGGCGCCACCACGGGGAACGGGCGGGCACGGCGCCCGCCCCGGAGCCGGGGACCGTCGCGCTCGTCGCCGCGCTGCGGCGGCTGTCCGAGCGGCAGCGGCGTGTGGCCGTTCTGCACTACGTGTGCGACCTGTCCGTGCAGCAGGTCGCGGCGGAGACCGGGATCGCGGCGGGGACCGTGAAGTCCCACCTGTCCCGGGCGAGGGCCGCGCTCGCGCCGCACCTCGACGACGCCGCGTTCGACGACGCGCCCACCTCGGGCCTCGACCTCGGAGGAGCACCGTGACCGAGCCCATGCCCCCGACGGGCGACGGCGAGCGCGACGGCCTCGCCGCCGCGCTGAAGCGGGCCGCCGCGGCGGGCGGGCGGGCCGCCTCGCCGGTCCCGGCCCACCAGGTGTCCGCGCGCGGGGCGCGGCGCCGGCGTCGGACGTACGCGGCGGGGGCGGCGCTCGCCGTGTGCCTCGTCTCGGGCGGGGCGGGGCTTGCCGCGGTGCAGCTGGGCCGTGGGGGTGAGCCGGTGGGGCCGGCGGTGCCGCCGAGTCCCACGAAGTCGGCGTCTCTCCCGGAGTCGTCCCTCGCCGAACGGTCGGCGTCGCCCTCGCGGACGCCGACGCGGGCACCGTCGACGGTGACGCCGTCGACCTCACTGCCGCCGCCCGGCTCGGCGACGGCGACGGCAACTCCTTCGGGGGGCTGAGTATCTTCGAACGCGCCGCCGCGACACGGGGCTCCGCCCCCATACCTCTCAGGAACCACGCCCCGTCCCACCCCGCTCTCCACCAGAAAGCCACCCCATGCCCGGAGCAAAAACCGATCTCCCCGTTCAGGAGCGTGCCGACGAGCTCATACCGGGGCGGGACCGGAGCCTCTCCGAGCCCGTCGTCGACGGGAAGAGACGGCTCTGGGACCGCGCCCCGTATCTGCTCGCCGCGGGACTGTTCCTCGCGTATGCCGTCGTGTCCGTGTGCCGGTACCGTCGGCTGGAGAGCCGCTCGTGGGATCTCGGGATCTTCGAGCAGGCCGTGCGCGCGTACGCGCACCTCAGCGTGCCGGTGGCCGACCTCAAGGGACCCGGCGCCAACATCCTCGGTGATCACTTCAGCCCCGTCACCGCCCTCCTCGCGCCCGCCTACCGGCTCTTCCCCTCGCCCCTCACGCTGCTCGTCGCGCAGGCGCTGCTCATCGCCGTCTCCGTCGTGCCCGTCACCCGGGCGGCGACCCGGATCCTGGGGCGCGGGTCGGGGCTCGCGGTCGGGGTCGCGTACGGGCTGTCGTGGGGGATCCAGCGCGCCGTCGACTTCGACTTCCACGAGATCTGCTTCGCGGTGCCGCTGATCGCCTTCTCCCTCGAAGCGCTGCTCCGGCAGCGGTGGCGGGCCTCGCTGGTCTGGGCGCTGCCGCTGGTCCTCGTCAAGGAGGACCTGGGGGTGACCCTCGCCGCGCTCGCCGTGGTCGTGGCGATCCGGTGCCGGCGTACGGACCCGAAGGCCCTGCGCTGGGCCCTCGGGGTCGCCGCGTTCGGCGCGGTCGCCACCCTCGTCACGCTCACGCTGGTCATTCCGGCCTTCAACTCGGTCGGCGGGTACGACTACTGGGACAAGGTGGAGGACGGGGGCGGCGCAGCCGGGGTCTTCGACGGATTCGGTACGAAGCTGCGTACCCTCGCCTGGCTGCTGATCCCCACCTCCGGGCTCCTCGCGCTGCGTTCGCCGCTGCTCCTGGTCGCGGTGCCGACGCTCGGCTGGCGGTTCGTCTCCGCCGACGACCATTACTGGGGCACGGACTGGCATTACAGCGCCGTCCTGATGCCGGTCGTCCTGCTCGCCCTCGTCGACGCCGTCGCCACCGCGCGCCGCAGCGAGAAGCCATGGCTGCGCCGGTACGCGGACCTGCTTCCCGCGTGCGTCGCCGCTGCCGCGCTCGCCCTCACCACGTCCCTGCCGCTGGGGGGCCTCACCGAAGGGGCGACGTACGAGAAGAGCGAGCAGGTCGTCGCCATCGAGAAGATGCTCGACCGTGTCCCGGACGGCGCCACCGTCGAGGCGAACATCGGGCCGATCACCCGGCTCACCTCCCGAACCCGCGTCTTCTGGACCGGCGACGCCGATCCCGTCGTGCCCCGGTACGTCGCGCTCGACGTGCGGTCCGGCTGGACGAAGGACCCGGTCGCGTACGCCAACGGCCTGCACCCGGGCGCCCGTTACGTGGCCGAGGACACCGCGTACGGGTACGTACTGCTGCGCCGGGAGTAAGAGCCTGTGTCATAACCCCGGACGGCGGCCGGCCCCGGCGGGCGTGTGTGACACGCGCCCGCCGGGGCCGGCTCCCCCGTTCCCCCGACTCCCCCGTCGGTGTGGCTATTCGGTGGCGATGGCGTTGAGGACGTTCATCCGGCCCGCCCGGAAGGCGGGGACCAGTGCCGCGAACAGGCCCACGAACGCCGACCCGATGAAGACCGCGATGATCGTCGGCCACGGGATCTCAAGCACCTTCAGGCCTTCGAGGGCCAGGAGCTTCTGGGCCGTCGCGCCCCAGCCCATGCCGAGCCCGAGGCCGAGCAGGGCGCCGAAGAGGGCGATGACCACGGACTCCATGCGGATCATGCGGCGCAGCTGGCGGCGCGAGAGGCCGATGGCCCGCATGAGGCCGATCTCGCGGGTGCGCTCCACCACCGAGAGGGCCAGGGTGTTCACGACACCGAGGATCGCGACGATGATCGCGAGGCCGAGCAGGCCGTAGACCATGTTCAGGAGCTGTCCGACCTGGTCCTTCAGGGTCTGCTTGAAGTCGGTCTGGTCCATCACCTTGTACTGCGGGTAGGCGTCGAGGGACTTCTTCAGGGAGGCGTACGCGGCCTCCTCCTGGCCCTTGGTGGCCGAGGCGAACATGATGTCGTTCTGCGGGACGCGGTCCGCGGGGACGTACTTCTCCATCGTCGTGATGTTGAGGTACATCGAGCCGCGGTCGACCGTCGTGTCGTCGTTCGTGATGGCCGCGAGCTTCAGCTTCGCCGTCCTGCCGTGCTCGAAGGCGATCTTCAGCTCGTCGCCGACCTTCAGGCCGTGCTTCTTGGCGAAGTCGTCGCCGACCGACATGGCGTCCTTGCCGTAGGCGGCGGAGAGTTTGCCCGCGGTGGTCTCGCGCCGCAGGTCCGTGGCGTAGGAGGGGTCGGCGGCGCTGAGGCCGACGCCGTCCACGGTCTTGCCCGACGGCGTGGTCATGTCCGCGTTGATCTGCTTGTAGCGGGTGATGTGGGCGATGTGGTCGGCCGTGCCGAGGGCCTGCGCGGCCTTCTCCGTGATGGAGATGCCGGGCTGCGTGGGCTGGACGATGAAGTCCGCGCCGACCGACTTGTCGAGCTCGTCGGTGGCCGAGGCGACCATCGAGGAGCCGACGACGGAGAGGCAGGCGACCAGCGCGAGGCCGATCATCAGGGCCGCGCCGGTGGCGCCGGTGCGGCGCGGGTTGCGCAGCGCGTTGCGCTCGGCCATCCGGCCGACGGGGCCGAACATCCGGAGCAGGACCGCGCTGATGACGCGGACCACGCCGGAGGCGAGCACGGGGCCGATGACGACGAAGCCGATGAGGGTGAGGACGACGCCGCCGCCGAGGAACAGCGAGCCGTCCTTGGCCTTGTCGGCCTGCGAGGCGGCCCACAGGGCGTAGCCGCCGGCGCCGGTGAGGACGAGGCCGATGACGGCGCGCAGCGCGCTCGCCCTGCCGTCGGCCGGGGTGCCCGCGTCGCGCAGGGCGGCCATCGGCGAGACCTTGCCGGCCCGTCGCGCGGGGAGGTAGGCGGCGAGAACGGTGACGACGATGCCGAGGACCAGGCCGACGACGGGGGTCGTCCAGTTGACGGTGAGGTCGCCGGTGGAGAGTTCCATGCCCATGCCGGACATGAGCTTCATGAGGCCGACGGCGAGTCCGATGCCCGCGCCGACGCCGAGGACCGAGCCGAACACGCCGAGCAGGAGGGCCTCGACGAGGACGGAGCGGTTGACCTGCTTGCGGCTGGAGCCGATGGCGCGCATCAGGCCGATCTCGCGGGTGCGCTGGGCGACCAGCATCGAGAAGGTGTTGATGATGAGGAAGATGCCGACGAGGAAGGCGATTCCGGCGAAGCCGAGCATCGCGTACTTCATGACGTCGAGGAAGCTGCCGACGGACTCGCGGTTGTCGTCCGCGGTCTCCTTCTGCGTCTTGATGTCGTACGCGGAGGTCTTGCCGTCGAAGACCGCGGCGACGTTCTTCTTCAGCTGGGTGTCGCTGACGCCCGCGGCGGCGGTGAGGTTGACGTGCGTGAACCTGCCCGTGGCGCCGAGGAGTTGACGCTGAGAGGTCTCTGTGTCGAAGTAGACGATCGCGGCGCCGGGGTTGGTGACCTTGAAGGTGGCGATGCCGGAGATCTTCGCGGTGAGGTCGCCGGTGGCGGCGATGGTGCGCAGTTCGTCGCCGAGCTTCAGGTCGTGCTTGTCGGCGGTGTCGGCGTCGATCATCATCTCGGTGGGGCCGCGCGGGGCGTGTCCTGAGGTGATGTCCATGGAACGCAGGTCGTTGTGCGTCCAGTTGCCGGCGATGGTCGGGCCGCCGTTGGTGGGGCCCATGTTCTTGTTCTTCGCGTTGACGACGGTCACGCTCTGGCTGCTGACCGCGCCCTCGGCCGCCTGCACGCCCTTGGCCCGCTTCGCCTGCTGGACGACGGAGGCGGGCATCGACTCGGGCTTGCCGCTGCGCGGGGTGTCGCCCGCGTCCTCGGCGGACTTGGGGGTGACGGTGACGTCGGCGGAGGTCGCCGCGAAGAGCTTGTCGAAGGTGGTGCTCATGGTGTCGGAGAAGACGAGCGTGCCGCACACGAACGCCACCGACAGGATCACGGCCACGGCGGAGAGCGCCATGCGGCCCTTGTGCGCGAAGAAGTTGCGCATCGAGGTCTTGAGGACGGTCATGACGTGCGGCCCCGCGCGTCGAAGGACTTCATGCGGTCGAGGACCTGGTCGGCCGTCGGGTGGTGCATCTCGTCGACGATCCGGCCGTCGGCGAGGTACAGGACGCGGTCCGCGTACGAGGCGGCCACCGGGTCGTGCGTCACCATCACGATGGTCTGCCCGAGGTCGGTCACCGAGCGGCGCAGGAAGCCGAGCACCTCCGCGCCTGCCCGGGAGTCGAGGTTTCCGGTCGGCTCGTCGCCGAAGATGATCTCGGGGCGCGAGGCGAGGGCGCGGGCCACGGCGACGCGCTGCTGCTGGCCGCCGGAGAGCTCGGTCGGGCGGTGCTTGAGGCGCCCCGCCAGGCCCACGGTCTCCACGACCTGGTCGAGCCAGGCACGGTCGGGCCTGCGGCCCGCGATGTCCATGGGGAGCGTGATGTTCTCGATGGCGTTCAGGGTCGGGAGCAGGTTGAACGCCTGGAAGATGAAGCCGATCCGGTCCCGGCGCAGCTTCGTCAGCTTCTTGTCCTTGAGGCCGGTGATCTCGGTCTCGTCGAGGTAGATCTGCCCGCTGCTGACGGTGTCGAGGCCCGCGAGGCAGTGCATCAGGGTGGACTTTCCGGAGCCCGACGGACCCATGATCGCGGTGAACTGACCGCGGGCGATGTCGACGTCGATGTGGTCGAGCGCGACGACGCGGGTCTCCCCGGAGCCGTACGCCTTCACGACCTGGCGCGCCCGTGCCGCCACGGCCGTACGCCCTCCAGTGCCCCCGTGCCTGGGTGTCGTTATAGCCGTTGTCACGGTAAGTCTCCTATGTCGGTGCTGCGACGAGCCGGGCGGATACACGGCGCGCTCTCGCGCTTCAGTCTGGTGTCACGACGGGCCCCGGCGCGCTGGTGCTCAGCGCAGTCTTTTCCGGGGGAAAACCCCACCCTCGCCGGTGCGGTCAGCCCTTCCGGCAGGACGGGCCGCGCCTTCCGGCGGGGTGGGTTTCACGAGCCGGCCCCGTGCCCGGCTCGTAAAGCAAATCTAAGGACCGCCGGGGTCCGCCTCATCCTCCGGCGGGACGAACGCTCCCCAGTCCGTTGTACGGAGGTACCCCTAGGGGATCTCCACCCGCCGGTGGAGTCCTTCTCAGGGTTCCTCCACCCGGTCGTCCACCCGGCCGTGCGCCCTGCCCCCGGGCTCCCCCGAGTGAGAAGGTGACCCGCAGCAACCGGATGCAGGGGGAAGGAAGTTCTGTGGGCACCCAGGACGCGATACGCACCCAGGATGCGGTACGCGGCCGGGGCGCGGTCGTCGCCGCGCTCATGCTGGCCATGGCGCTGGCCGCCGTCGACTCCACCATCGTGTCGACCGCCGTCCCGCAGATCGTGGGCGCGCTCGGCGGCTTCTCGATCTTCTCCTGGCTCTTCTCCGGCTACCTCCTCGCGGCCACCGTCACCCTGCCCGTCTACGGCAAGCTCTCCGACACCTTCGGCCGCAAGCCCGTCCTCATCGCGGGCTGCGTGCTGTTCCTCCTCGGTTCCGGACTCTGCGCCCTCGCCTGGAACATGGAGTCGCTGATCGCCTTCCGCGTCGTCCAGGGACTCGGCGGCGGCGCCGTCCAGGGCACCGTGCAGACCCTCGCCGCCGACCTCTACCCGCTCAAGGAACGCCCCAAGATCCAGGCCAAGTTGTCGACGGTGTGGGCCACTTCGGCGGTTGCCGGGCCCGCGCTCGGCGGGGCCATCACCTCGTACGCGGACTGGCGCTGGATCTTCCTCATCAACCTGCCCATAGGGGCCGTCGCCCTCTGGCTGATCGTGCGCCACCTGCACGAACCCGCGCGCGAGCCCGTCCCGCGCGGCCGCATCGACTGGCCCGGCGCGCTCGCCGTCTTCGCCTGCGGCGGCACCCTCCTGACCGCGCTCGTACAGGGCGGGGTCGCCTGGGACTGGGTGTCGGCGCCGTCGCTCGCGCTCTTCGGCGCCGGGCTCGCCCTCATCGGCGTCGTCGTCCTCGTCGAGCGCAGGGCCGAGGAGCCGATCATCCCCGGCTGGGTCTGGCGGCGGCGCACCATCGCCGCGGTGAACCTCGCCCTCGGCGCGCTCGGACTCCTGATGGTGGCGCCGACCGTCTTCCTGCCCACGTACGCGCAGTCCGTCCTCGGACTCGCCCCGGTGGCCGCCGGGTTCGTGCTCTCCGTGATGACGCTGAGCTGGCCGGTCTCCGCCGCGCTCAGCCAGCACGTGTACCGCAGGATCGGCTTCCGCAACACCGCGATCACCGGCATCTCCGGTGCCGCGCTGATCCTCTTCACGTTCCCGTTCCTGCCCTACCCCGGCACGGCGTGGCAGCCCGCGCTGCTCATGCTGCTGCTCGGCGCGGCCCTCGGGCTCTTCCAGCTGCCGCTCATCGTCGGCGTCCAGTCCAGCGTCGGCTGGGCCGAGCGCGGCACGGCGACCGCGTCCGTCCTGTTCTGCCGGCAGATCGGCCAGACACTGGGCGCCGCCCTCTTCGGCGCGGTCGCCAACGGAGTGCTCGCCGAGCGGCTCGACGGGGCCGGGTCGCTCGACTCGGTGGCCCGCATCCTGGACGACCCGCAGTCCGTGGCCGACCCCGAACCGCTGCGGCGCGCGGTCGACGCGGCGGTCGACTCGGTGTACCTGGGCGCGGGGTGTGCCGCGGTCGCCGCCCTGGCCGTCCTGCTCCTCCTGGCGCCCCGGCGCTTCCCCGTTCTCGACGAGAGGCAACTGAGCTCCCAGAAGGACCAGTTGTCACCCACACAACAGAGCGACTGACGAGTTCCACGAAAACCCCGCACACCGGCCCTACTTACGAGTAACGTCTCGGCTCCCCTCGCTCCCTGCGGTCCGCACCACCGGACCGGAAGCCGCGCAAGGAGAACCGGGATGACCCACGTTCCGTACGACGCGTACGACGCTCCCTTCCCTCACGAGCCGTACGCCCCGCAGGAGCCGTACACCCCGCACGCCCCGCAGACCCCACCGGCCCAACGCTTCGAGCAGCAGTCCCACCTCACCTACCCCTGGCAGCCCCCGCCACCCAAGGCGCCCCCGGCCCCCCGCCTCCCCCGCCACCCCGCTCCCGGCCGCCACAGCGACCTGCGCAAGCTGCGCGGCGCCTACCGGATCCAGCGCCGCGTCGCCACCCTCACCGCACTCGGCTACTTCACACTCTTCCTCGTCCTGTCCGCCCTCACGCCGTCCTTCATGACCGGCACCGTCTCCGGCGGCCTCACCACGGGGCTGCTCCTCGGCCTGTGCCAGCTCCCCGTCACCTGTCTCGCCCTCGTCCTGTTCGAGCGCACGGCCCGCCGCCGCCTCGACCCGCTCTCCGCACGCCTGCGCAGACAGCGCACATCGACCACCACGCACGACGGGGAGGCCCCGTGAGCGCGGAGGCGCAGACCATGTCCCTGGTGGCCTTCACCGTCGTGGCCACCCTCACCCTGCTGCTGTGCGTCATGACCGGACCCGACCGGGACGACCTCGACGAGTTCTACACCGGGTACGGCGCGCTCTCCCCGCTCCGCAACGGCCTCGCGATCGCGGGCGACTACATCTCGGCGGCCACCGTCCTCGGCACCGGCGGCGTGATCGCCCTGCTCGGATACGACGGCGTGGTCCTCGCCCTGAGCACGGCGCTCTCCCTGACGCTGCTGATGTTCCTGCTGGCCGAACCCCTGCGCAACGCGGGCCGGTTCACCATGGGCGACGTCGTGGCGCGCCGCATGCCGGGCCGTGCCGTCCGCATCGCCGCGTGCACGGCCACGATCGCGGCGCTGCTCCCGCTGATGGTGGTCCAGCTGGCGGGCGCCGGCGACCTGCTCGCCTTCATCCTCGGCTTCTCGAACGACGGCCTGAAGACCGGCTGCGTCGTCGCGCTCGGCGCCCTGATGATCAGCTACGCGGCGATCGGCGGGATGAAGGGCACCGCCCTCATCCAGATCCTGAAGATCGTGATGCTGCTCGGCTCCGGCGCGGTCGTCGCCGTCCTGATACTGCAGCGCTTCGACTGGAACCCGGGCGCCCTGCTCGCCGCCGCGCGCGACGGCAGCGGGGCGGGACCGGCGTACCTCCGCTCCGGGCTCCAGTTCGCGGACAGCCCCCACCCGCGCCTCGACATGATCAGTTCGGAGCTGACCGTGGTCCTCGGCGGCGCGGCGCTCCCGCACGTCACGATGCGGATGTACACGGCCCGCGACGCCCGCGAGATACGGCGCTCCATGTCCTGGGCCGTCTCGTCGGTCGCCCTCTTCGTCCTCGTCATCACCGTCGTGGGGTTCGGCGCGACGGCGCTGCTCGGCCGGGCGGCGATCGCGGCGGACGACCCACAGGGCAACACCGCCTATCTCCTCGGCTCCCGCGCGGCGTTCGGCGCCCACACCTCGGCCGCCGAGACGCTGCTCTTCACGACGGTCACCACGGCCCTGTTCCTGACGCTGCTCGCCTCGGTCGCCGGCATGATCCTCGCCTGCGCCAACTCCCTGGCGCACGACGTCTTCGCGCAGGGCCGCCGCGCCCCGTCACCGCGCCGCGAGATGACACTGGCCCGCGCGTCCGCCCTGGCCACAGGGGTCCCGGCGATCCTCCTCGCGGTCCTGGTCAAGGACCACAACCTCCAGCCCCTGGCCACCCTCTCGTTCTGCCTGGGCGCGTCCACCCTGGCGCCCGCCCTGGTCCACAGCCTCTTCTGGCGCCGCTACACACGGACGGGCCTGCTCTGGACGCTGCTCGGCGGCACGCTCGGCTCGCTGGCCCTGATGACCGGCACGAACCTGGTCTCCGGAAGCCCCGGCGCCCTGTTCCCGCACCATGACTTCACCTGGTTCCCGTTCACGACGACGGGCCTCGCCTCGATCCCGCTCGGCTTCCTCCTCGGCTGGCTCGGCAGCCGCTTCTCCGGGCGCGCGGAGGCGGAGGAACACCGCAGGCGGTACGAGGCGGTGGAGGGCTGGATCCTGGCGGGGGCTGCGCGGCGGGGGAAGTAGGGATTTGATGACGGAAAGTCAGACATTCCAGGATGTCGTGGTGCTACCGTACTCGCTGGTAACTATTTCTGGCGGGTACCCGTCAGAAATACAGCTCCGGGGGGTCACATCGTCATGGGCGTAGTGCCCCCATGACCTAGGAACGCATGCACCACAGAACCACCACCAGGCTCGTCACGACGGTGGCCGCCCTCTCCCTCTCGTTCACGTCGGCCGTCGCGGCGGGCGGCCCGGCGGCCGCCGCCGAGAAGAAGCCCGCGAGCCTCCTGGAGATCGCCGAACGCGTCTCCCACTACGCGCACTGCGACGATCTCGGACTCGTCGAGAAGGCCGGCTGTCTGAAGGAGTTCGGCCGCAAGGCGCTGATCGCGGGCGCGGGCACCGCCCTGTTCCTCTACGGAACGCAGTCGCTCATGAAGGACCACGGCGCCCGCTTCAAGACGCTCGACACGGAGCTGGAGGCGCTGGGCAAGCTGAAGCTCGCCGAGCTGAAGGACCCCTCGTCGACGTCCGACCCGAAGGAGCAGGAGGAGATCCTGACCCAGGCGGTCAAGACCGCCAAGGCCGCCGGGCCGCACCTGGTCAACCTCGCGAAGAACGTCGCCAAGGCCGACGAGATGATGGGCACGGCGAGCGACTCGCTCTACGCCCTCAGCATCCTCACCGTCGTCGTCGGCGACTACGGCTTCCCGCCGCCGCGGAAGGTCGAGCCCATCAAGGACACCACCGACTGGGGCAAGGAGCTCAGGGAGCTCAACGCGGCGTTCGACCAGATGAACAAGGGCTTCGCCCAGATGAACCGCGGCCTCAAGACGATGAACGAGGGCGTCGACGAGGTCAACAAGGGCCTCGCGAAGGCCAACAAGGGGATCTCCAAGGCCAACAAGGGCATGAAGGAGATGAACGACGGCATCGCCCAGGCCAACCGCGGCATGAAGACCGCGAACAAGCACGTCCCCGGCATCAAGAAGGGCGCCGAGCGGCTCAGCGAACTCCCCGACATCGACTTCGACTTCTCCCACGTCGGCGACTCCTGGGGCTCCGGCTCCTCCGGCCTCGACGAAGCCGAGCAGCAGCGCCGCATGTCCCTCTTCCTCGACCTGGTACCGGGCATCGGCGACGGCAAGGGCATCGTCGAGGCGCTGACCGGCAAGGACCTGGCCACCGGCAAGGAGCTCAGCGGAGCGGAGCGGGCGGCGGGCTCCCTCGCGGTCCTGCGCTGGCTGAAGGTCGGCGCGAAGGTGGGCGCCAAGGCGCTGACCGCCGACGACGTCCGCAAGGCCCGCAAGGGCGGGTCGACCGCCGTCGCGTGCGCGAGCAACAGCTTCCTGCCGGGCACGCCGGTGCTCATGGCCGACGGTTCCGCCGTCCCCATCGAGCAGGTACAAGAAGGCGACCAGGTCCTGGCCACCGAGCCCGGCACCGGCACGACCCAGGGTCAGCCCGTCACCGACCTCATCGTCGGCGACGGCGAGAAGAACCTCGTCAAGGTCGACGTGGACATCGACGGCGACAGCGGCAACCGCACGGCCTCGCTCACGGCGACGGACCTGCACCCCTTCTGGACCGGCGGCGACCTGGACCAGTGGACCAACGCGGCGGACCTCGCGCCCGGCATGACGCTGCGCACCGACGCGGGCGCGCCCGCCCGGGTCGACGCGGTCACGTCCTGGACGACGCCCTCCCAGGAGGTCCGCAACCTCACCGTCGCGGGCACGCACACGTACTACGTCCTCGCGGGCGACACCCCCGTCCTCGTCCACAACGCGGCCCCGTGCAAGATCATCACGTCGGCTATCGGCAAGGACTCCCAGCTGTCGAAGGCCGCCCAGCAGGCGGGCAGGAACCAGGCCGTCCAGCGCGACCTCGATGGCCTCTTCGAGCAGCTCTCCCGTGGAAACATGAACCCCGGGCTCGGCAGCAAGGCGCTGGCGGGCACCGACATCACGTACGCCCGCGGCCGGAACGGCGGACGCCTGTTCTTCCGGAACGTGGAGGGCGGCATCGAGATCGTCGGCAAGTCCGACAAGGGCAACGAGTCCAAGGTGATTGCGAGGCTGAAGCAGCTCTATGGAAAGTGACCCGCACCTGCTGGTCGAGGACGACCGGTTCACCGCCCTCTTCCTGCTGGGCGCGGACGACCGCGCCGAGGACGTCGAGAACGTCGACGCGGAACTCCGGCTGCCCGACGGCACGCGGTGGAGCGCCACGTTCATGACGCTCCGCGAGATCGCCGCGGTCATGGACCGCTGGCAGCGGACGGGCGAGGCGGCGGGCGGCGCGTTCTTCCAGTGCCCGGACCTGGTCGTGGTGCCGACGGGCGGGGTCGCCGCGATGATGACGGCGTTCCGCGCGATCGTGGCCGAGGGCGGCCCGGAGGGGATCCTGCCCCGACTGGAGGACTAGGACGGCCAGGCTGCTGCGTACGTGCCCCTTAAGGGGCGCGGGGAACTGCGCGACCAGCCACGGAAAAGCCGCAGACGCGTCTGCCGGGACCCCGGCACATGCGTCTGCGGCTCTTTGCTGGTCGCTCGCGCAGTTCCCCGCGCCCCTTATAGGGCCCTACGGGGTTTCCTCCGCGGGGGCCCGGCCCGTCAGCGTCGCCAGGCTGCTGCGTACGTGGTCCATGTGGGCCCGGACCTCGTCCCAGCGTTCGCCGTGTTCGCGGAGGATCCGTTCCGTCTCGCGGGTCACCCGCTCCTCGCAGAGGACCGCCTCCGCGACGATCTCCGCGGCCCGCGCCTCCGCGTCCTCCTGCCCGTGCCGCGCCGACTCCTCCGCCTGCGCGAAGGCCCGCTTGGCCTCGGAGAGTCTCGCCTCCGCCGCGGCCACCCGCTCCGCGTCCCGTGCGTCCGACGCCGCCTCGCGCTCGGCGGCCTCGCGCTCGGCCGCCTCCCACCGCTCGGCCTGCTCCTTCTCCTGCTCGGCGAGCAGCCCCTCGCACCGCTGCCGCATCTCACGCAGCGCCGCGAGCGCCTCGCCCCGCCACGCCTTCACGTCCTGCCGGGCGGAGATCCGGATCTCGTCGGCCGTCGCCCGGTCCGCCTGGAGCCGTCGCGCGGCCCGATCCTCCGCGTCGGCGCCGATCCGCTCGGCGTAGGCGCGCGCGGACTCCCGTACCTCCCGGGCCCACGCCTCCGCGTCCTCCGTGACCGCCTGCGCCTCGGCCGCCGCGCTCTCCCGTACCGCGGCGGCCTCCGCCTCGGCGAGGGCCAGGATCTGCCGGGCCCGCTCGCCGAGCGTCTCGTACGTCTGGGGCGCGAGCCGCGAGACCACGTCACGCAGGTGCTCCGCCTCCACCTCCATGTCCTTCGCGAGGACAGTGAGCCGGGCCGCGCGCTCCCACGCGCCGTCCCGCTCCTGGGAGAGGCCGGCGGCGTACGCCTCGACCTGCTCGGGACGGTAGCCGCGCCCCCGCACGGTGACGAAGCCGTAGGGCGACGACGATGCACCGCTGCTGCTCATCCTTGGATCCCCTCTCCGACGTACCGCACGCGTACAGCGCGATTGGCGCACATCTTGATGGATCAAGCGGAAGCGCTCATAACGCGACACTCCGCCCACTCCACCCGGTCAAGGATGCGTCAATTGGCGCCGGAAGTCGGAATCGGGGCGTCATTCCCGCCGCTCGCGCCCCGAATGGGCGAGGCGCCCGCCCCGTCGCCGGACCGGGCGCCTCGCCGTCGCGTGCGGGCCGCGCGCTACAGCAGCCCGTCCCACATCTGCTCGAGAAGCACCGACCACCAGCTCTCCGGCGACGCGAGCGCCGCGGGATCGAGCGCGGCCAGCTGGTTCTGGAAGTCGACGGTCCAGCGGCCCGCCTGCTCCTGGTTGAGCCCGAACCGCAGCCGCCACATCCGGCCGAGCAGCGCCATGCAGCGCGCGAACTCGGGCAGGCCCGTGTTCACGAACTGCGGCGGCACGGGGGCGCCGCCGGGTCCTGCCTCGACCGGCACCGCCACTATGTTCGCCGTGCCGTACTGCACGCATAGCGCGCGCCCGAAGTCGCTGCCCATCACCAGGTACGACCCCGCGTCCGACGCGGGCTGCACGCCCCGCTCCTGCGCGAGCTCGGCCAGTGTCGGCACGGGGCGGCCCGGCTGGGCCTGCGCCCAGAAGAACGGCCCGAAGTCGACGGGCAGGCCCGCCACGACGAGGGTGTGCGCCACGATGTCGGGCACGCCCTGGCGCGACACGGCGCGCTGGTCGAACCGGAAGATGCCGGGTCCGAAGGCCGCGGCCAGCTCCTGGGCGACGCCCTCCGGCGGGATCGGCGGGGCGGGCGGCATCTGCTGCAGCGGGGCACGCACGGGGGCGGGCCTCGCGGGGCCGTCCGCGACCTGGTGCAGCTCGCCCTGGTGGGCGAGGAGCTGCTGCATGCCCTGCCTGCGGGACGCGTGGTCCCTGCCGTACGGGGCGATCGACGTGATCCGCGCCTGCGGCCAGGTCTCGCGGATCATCCGCGCGCAGTACGCGCCGGGCAGCTCGCAGGACTCCAGCTCGGTGTGGAGCTCGAGCACCTGCTGCGGCGGCACGTTCATGCCGCGCAGCTCGTGCAGGATCTGCCACTCCGGGTGCGGCGTACCGGGCGCCGAGCGCCGGATGAGCTGCTGCTCGGACCCGTCGGCGGCGCGGTAGCGCAGCACGGCCTGGTAGCCGGGGCCGACAGTGGGCTGACCGGTGGGCTGCTGCGGATAGCCGTACGGCTGACCGCCGGGGGCACCGGGCATGCCGGGGGGTACGCCGGGTCCGGGTACGTGCTGGCCCGGGGCCGGGGGCGGAGGCATCCCGGGTGCGCCGGGACCCGGCATGCCGGGTGCGCCGGGGCCACCGACCGCGGGTCCGGCCAGCATGGTCGCGGCGTGGTGAACGCCGCCGCCGGGCGGGGCGGGGGGCTGGGGGGCGCCGGGGGCACCGGGCGGGCCGGGAGGCTGAGGCGCGCCGGGAGCACCGGGCGGACCAGGAGGCTGAGGGGCGCCGGGAGCACCGGGCGGACCAGGAGGCTGAGGCGCGCCGGGGGCGGCCGGGGCGCCGGGCGGCTTGATGCCGCCGCCCATGCTCGGGTCGGCCAGCATCGTGGCCGCGTGGTGGACCCCGCCGGGGGGCGTACCGGGGGCGCCGGGCGGGCCGGGCGGCTGGGGCGCGCCCGGAGGCGTACCCGGAGCGCCGGGTGCACCCGGCGGCTTGATGCCGCCGCCCATGCTGGGGTCGGCCAGCATCGTCGCGGCGTGGTGGACCCCGCCGGGAGGCGTACCCGGAGCCGCGGGGGGCGCGGGCGGCTTGGGTCCGTCAGGACCCAACGAGGAGACGAGCTGCGTCGGTACGTAGCCACCGGCAGGCGTACCGGGAGCGCCGGGCCCGGAGGGCGGCGGCGTGCTCGGCCCCGCCTTGTGGGTGGCGGCATCCGCGATGTCCCCGGCCGCGGGCGCGGCGGGCGGCTGCGGGTATCCGTACGCGGAGGCGTCGGGGGCGGGGGCACCCGGGGAGCCCTGAGCACCGGGCGCCGACGACCCGGCCGGCGGCTGCGACGCGTTGGACGACTGCGCGGCGGGCGCACCCGACGGCGCCTGCGGGGCGTTAGACGGCTGCACGCCAGACGCACCCGAGGGCGGCGGCAGAGGCACCGACGAACCCACCGGCGGCTGCGAGGCGGGCGCACCCGAGGGCGCCTGCGGGGCGTTCGGGGGCTGCACGCCAGGCGCACCCGACGGCGGCGGCAGCGGCGCCGGTGAACCGGCCGGGGGCTGCGGCGCGTCGGACGACTGCGCGCCAGGCGCGCCCACCGGCGGCTGCGGCGCGTTCGAGGGCTGCACGCCAGGCGCACCCGACGGCGGCGGCAGAGGCACCGACGAGCCGGACGGCGGCGGACCGGCGGGCGCACCCGAAGAAGCGGGGCCGCCCGGTGCCGGGTCGTCCAGCGCGGGCGCGATCGCCGTCGCCGGCAGCCCACTGCCCCCGTGCATCAGCGCGGTCTTGGCCTCCGGCGTGGTGGCCGGCGGCGGCGTCTCGGCGTCGTCCAGACCGGTCAGCGGCGGCGCGAACACCGTGGCGGGCAGCGGCACAGAATGGTCCTCGCCCGCATCGGCGTTGGTGTCCGTACCGGCCCACGGAGTCGCGTCCGCGGGCACGCCCGCCGACGTCGCGGGCAGACTGTCGTCGAACTCGGCCACGGGCTCGGGCATGCGCTCCGGCACGGCATCCTCGACCGGCCCCTCGGCCGCCGCGGGCCACGGCGTACCGCCCTCGGGCGCACCCGGAGCCTCGGACGCGGCAGCCGTTACGGGTGCCGCAGGCACGGAAGGGGCAGCCGGAGCCGCCGGAGCCTCTGGAGCAGCCGACTCCCCCCGCCGATCCGGAATGCCCAGCTTGTCCGCTGCTTCCTGGAGCCACTCCGGCGGCGTCAGCAGGAATGACGTCTGGTTGAGGTCGACCCGCTCGGGCGGGGCAACCACCGCGTCCTGCGGGGTCATGTCCGGCAGGCCGTACTCCTCCTCGTAGCGGCGGATCACCTCGCCCACCGCGAGGCTCGGCCAGAGCGTCGCCTCGCCACTGTCCCGTGCGATGACGAGCCGCTGCGAACCGCCGTCGGACACCGGACCGTTCTCCCGGTCCTCGGCCCACACCACGAATCCGAGTTCGAACTCCCGGACCCGCACCTCACGGTGCTGGTAGCCCGGCACGTCGCCGTTGATCCATTCCTCGGCGCGCTCCTGCGCCTGTGCGAAGGTCACCATCGTTACGTCACTCCCCAGCCGAGGACACGGGGACGGCGTGCGCGAAGCCGCCGTCCACCATCAGGTTCGCCACGGTCTCCAGCTCCGGCGGGTTGCCCGCGAGCCGGGACAGGAACGCGTCGAAGTCGTCGCCGCACGGCAGCAGCAGCTGCCGCACCCGCTCGGCGGGGGGCCACCCGGCCGCCTCCGAGACATCGCGCGCGTCGTCGTACGCGCAGAACCACACCGAGCCGATCCGGTCGCCCTTCACCTTCACGGCGAGCAGACCGCCCTGCACGAAAGCGACCCCCAGGTAGTCCTTGGTGAGGTGGTCGCGCAGGCATTTGTTCACGTACACCAGGTCGTTGACCGCGGCCTCGTCCCGCACCGTGAAGAACGGCTGGTCCACGAGGAGTCCGAGCTCCGCGTCGAGCGCGGCGCCGACCGGCGCGCAGCCGCCCGCGGCCTTCAGGAAGGAGCGGTAGGCGCCGGGCAGCCGGTAGCCGAGGTCCTCCTCGACGTTCTGGACCTGCTGTTCCGTCACCGCGACCGCGGACTTCGGCAGACCGAAGTGGGCGGGACGCGTCTCCTGGAGAGGTCGCGTGCCCCTCTTGTTCTGGTCCACCGTCGTCGTCGCGACGCCGCCGTGGTGCCGCAGCAGCGCCTTCACCTCGACGGGGACGAGCTCCAGGCGGCGGCTGTTCGGCACGTGGTGCCAGGTCCAGCCGTGCGGCGTCGCCACCGCCGGGATCGTGTCCCACAGGTCGTGGTCCGCCGCCGCCATCGCCGCGTTCGCCGACACGTAGTCCGTCAGGCGCAGTTCGTCGACGCCGAAGCCCTCCGGGGGCTCGGCGATCTCGGCGGCCGCGCGGGCGTACGCCGAGAAGTCCGGGTAACCGTGCTCGTCCACCCGCACGCCTCTGGGATGGCGAGCGGCACGGACCGGGTCCGGGAAGTGCACGACCTGCCCGGCGTAGGCCGCGTTCGGCGGCGCTGACTGCTGCCCCAGCCGACCTGTCGTCATGGCGGTTGCCCCCTGCGGCACTGTGGAAGGTTCTGGTTCTGTCTGCACGCGGCTGTGCGGTTTCTGGTCCGCGATGTCGATACAGCCTATGCGCAAGGACGGCACCGGTCACCGGGCCTCCGGTTCCATGACCACCAGCCACCGGACGGTCACGGTGTGACGAATCCCGGCGGAAAGCCAGGCGTGTCGCAGTGCCCCAGCTTCCGCACCACCCGCCCCATTTGGCAGGCTGTCCCCGCGACGCGGGGGCGTTGTACACGCGGTGACGGCCGCGAGCAGGGGGAGGGAAGAGCACGATGCAGACCGCACAGAGCAGCATGTCCGGCCGGACGCCGGCGACGACGACGGGCGCCACGACCGGCGACGGCACGGCCCCGGGCACCGTCCCGACAGCCACACAGGCCGCCCAGGCCGCGCACGCCGCGCAGGCCACTCACACCGCGCACGCCACTCACGCCGCGGCCGACCCACGCGTCGCCGGAGACCCGCGCGTCGGCTGGAGCGCCACCGCCGCCCACGCACCCATCCTGCGTCAGCGCCGCGACGGCATCCTGCCCACCGTCGCCGCCGCTCTCTCCGTACGCGGCCAGACCACCCTCACCTGCACCGCGGGCCGCGGCGAGGAGCCCCCCGCGCTCCACCCGCTCGTCCAGGACTTCCTCGACGCCCTCACCAGCGGGCAGCGCGAGCGCTTCACCGGCCGCTGCGCCGAGGCCATCCTCATCTCCCGGCACCTCACGGCGGCCGACGCGAGCCGCTCCAAGCGTGCCTCGCGCAAGCCCATGACCAACGGCGAGGCCCGCAAGGCGCTGAAACACGCCAAACTCACCACCCGCCGCATCCGTGAGGACGGCGACCCCCTGCACGGGCACTTCGCCCAGCCCTGCCGTTCCTGTACCGCGCTCACCGCCCACTTCGGTGTCCGCGTCGTCGACCCCACGGCCACCGAAGCCTGATCCGCCGCCCGGCCGACCGTTCCCACCACCCGAACGAGGGTTACCACCCCATGCACCCCGACCACCCCGCCACCGCCGCCGCACCCGGCACCGGCGGCAGCACCCGCTTCCCCGTCCCCGTCGACGCCGCCCTGCGCGCCGCCGGCTGGCGCCCCGGACACTGGGACATAAAGCAGGCAGAGATCTGGGCCGACGCCCTGCGCCGCCACACCTCGCCGGCCGGCCACCGGCACACCGTGTTCCCCGCGGCCGTCGAGGCGTGGGCCGAATTCGGCGGCCTGCACATCACCCCGCAGGGGCCCGGCCGTCAGATAGCGCCCGCCACCGTGCACCTCGACCCGATGTACGGCCTCCACCTGGCCCGCACCCTGGGCGATCTGGGCCGCGCGCTCGGCACGGAGGTCTGCCCCATCGGCGAGGAGCCGGACACGCAGGCGCTGCTCGCCATCGACACCGAGGGCCGCGTCTACAGCCTCGACCACAGCGGCGACTGGTTCCTCGGCGCCCACATCGACCAGGCCCTGGCCACGCTCATCACCGGTGCCCAGCCCACCCGCCTGTCGGCGGGCTCGGGGATATAGGACGACCGGACCCGGTCACGCCGCCGCGGGAAGGACCGCCGACACCCGGAAGCCGCCGCCGTCCGTCGGCCCCGAGACGAACACCCCGCCCAGGCCCATCACGCGCTCGCGCATGCCGACGAGGCCGTTGCCGCCGCTCGGCAGCCGCGCGTCGGACGAGGCGTCGGCCTCCGGCGGGGGTTCGTTCTCCACCTGCATCGCGATCTCCGCGCTGCGGTACGCCAGCCGTACGTGCGTCTTCGCGCCCGCCGCGTGCTTGTGGACGTTGGTCAGCGCCTCCTGCACCACGCGGTACGCCGTCTGCTCCACCTCCGCGGAGCAGTCGCGCGCCTCGCCCTCCACCGACAGGTCCACCGCCATGCCGGTGGCCCGTGACTGGCCCACCAGCTCTTCGAGCTCCGCGAGGCACGGGCCGTCCTCGTCGACCGCGCGGGAAGCCGCCGCGGCGGCCGCGAAGGCCACGGCGGCCAGCGGCGGCTCGGCGGGCCTCTCCGCCTTCGCCTTCGTGCCGTCGCCCGTGCGCAGCACCCCGAGCATCTCGCGGAGCTCGGTCAGCGCCTGGCGTCCCATGTCGCCGACGAGCGCGGCGTTCTTGACCGCCTTCTCGGGGTCCTTGCGCGCCACCGCCTGGAGGGCCGCGGCGTGCACGACCATCAGGCTGACGCGGTGCGCCACCACGTCGTGCATCTCGCGGGCGATCCGCGTCCGCTCCTCGTTCCTGGCCCACTCCGCGCGCTCCTCGGCGCGCTCGGCGAGGAGTTGCAGCTCCCGCTCCAGGCTGTCGGCGCGCTCGCGCATGCCCTCGACGAGGCGGCGGCGCGCTCCCACGTAGAGCCCGAGGAGGACCGGGGGCGCGGTCACGCCGATCGCGGCGGTCACGGCGAAGAAGGGGATGAACTCGCTGCCGATGGAGGGGCTGCCCTCGGCCATGTCCTGGTTGGCGCGCACCAGCGCGACGATGAGGGTGCCCGCCATCGACATGCCGGCCAGGGCGCCGATGATGCGGCGCGGCAGTTCCGAGGCGGCCAGGGTGTAGAGGCCGACGACGGTCAGCAGGACCCCCATCTGGGCGGGCGTGATGGCGATCGATATCAGGACGACCGCGATGGGCCAGCGCCGCCGGATCAGGAGCGCGGCCCCCGCCAGTACGCCGAAGCCGACACCCACCGGAACGGGCAGCCCCGCGTCCCGCGCGAAGGCCACTCCCTCCGCCCCGCACTCCGCCGCGGACAGCGCGGCGAGCCCCGCGTCCAGCGCGGCACCGCGCCACCGCTCCCACCACCACGGCCCGGTCATGGCCGTGGTGCGGTCGTCCCCCGTCGTGGTCATGTCCTCCAGCGTACGGGCGTTCCGCCCCGTTTTTCCGGTGAGTTTTCGGCACGGTGATCCAGCACACGGACGCGGCGAGGGCCGGTTGGAGATCTCCACCGTCGCGTCGGAGGGGGTCGGTACGGCATAGTGTTGCGTGCCGACTCGGCAACCTGACGCAATGTCCGGTTCGTTCGGCTTTGATCCCCCATGGTGTAATCAGGCAGCACTGCGGTTTTTGGTACCGTCTGTTCAGGTTCGAATCCTGATGGGGGAGCTGCACTCTTTCTCCGGGTCCTGACCGCCGAGGTCGGGACCCGCCCTCATTTCCACCGCACAACGCCCCGGTATCCTGCGGATGTCCTCCCACAGAGGAACCCCAACCCATCCGAAGCCGAAGGGCATCCCCCGTGAGCGCAACCTGCCCGGCAGCCGTCGTCGTCCTCGCAGCGGGTGAGGGCACCCGTATGAAGTCGGACCGGCCGAAGGTCCTGCACGACATCTGTGGACGTTCCCTCATCGGACACGTGCTCCACGCCGCCTCCGCGCTCTCGCCCGAGCAGCTCGTCACCGTCGTCGGTTTCCAGAGCGACCAGGTCCGCGAGCACCTCGGGGTCATCGCCCCGCAGGTCCGCACCGCCTACCAGGCCGAGCAGAACGGCACGGGGCACGCGGTCCGCATCGGCCTGGAGGAGCTCGGCGGCACGGTCGACGGCACCGTCGTGGTGGTCTGCGGCGACACTCCCCTGCTGACCGGCGCGACGCTGCAGAAGCTCGCCGCCGTGCACAGCGACGACGGCAACGCCGTGACCGTGCTGACCGCCGAGGTGCCGGACGCGACCGGCTACGGCCGCATCGTGCGTGACGGCGCCGACGGCTCCGTCACGGCGATCGTCGAGCACAAGGACGCCACCGAGGCGCAGCACGCGATCCGCGAGATCAACTCCGGGGTCTTCGCCTTCGACGGCCGGCTCCTGACCGAGGCGCTCGGCAAGGTCCGCACGGACAACAGCCAGGGCGAGGAGTACCTGACCGACGTACTCGGCATCCTGCGCGAGGCCGGGCACCGCGTCGGCGCCGCCGTGGCGGACGACCACGAGGAGATCGCGGGCATCAACAACCGCGTCCAACTGGCACAGGCCCGGCGCACGTTGAACGACCGGCTGCTGACCGAGGCGATGCTGGCCGGCGTGACGGTCGTGGACCCGGCGTCGACGTGGGTGGACGCGACGGTGACGTTCGAGCGCGACGCGATCATCCAGCCGGGCACGCAGCTGCACGGCGCCACGCATCTCGGCAAGGGCTGCGAGGTCGGCCCGAACACCCGCCTGAAGGACACCTCGGTGGGCGCGGGGGCGCGCGTCGACAACACCGTCGCGGACACCGCGGAGATCGGCGAGCAGGCGCTCGTCGGCCCGTTCGCGTATCTGCGCCCCGGCACCCGGCTTGGAGTCAAGTCAAAGGCGGGTACGTATGTGGAGATGAAGAACGCGACGATCGGCGACGGCTCCAAGGTGCCGCACCTGTCGTACGTGGGCGACGCGACGATCGGCGAGCACTCCAACATCGGCGCCGCGAGCGTCTTCGTGAACTACGACGGCCAGGCCAAGCACCACACCACGGTGGGGTCGCACGTCCGCACCGGCTCGGACAACATGTTTGTGGCTCCTGTCACGGTCGGGGACGGTGCGTACACCGCCGCGGGGTCCGTGATCACGAAGGACGTGCCGGCGGGTTCGCTGGCCGTCGCCCGGGGCCAGCAGCGGAATATCGAGGGCTGGGTGGCCCGAAAGCGTCCGGGGAGCGCGGCCGCGAAGGCGGCCGAGGCGGCGTCCCGGGAGCCGGCCGGCGAAAGCTGACCGGAAACAGGTGCGCCTGACACGGCGTACCGTGATAGTGCACATTCGGCCGACTCGACGCACCGGGACGCGTGAGTACGGCAGCGGGAAGAACTCTCTGAGGAGACAGTGCTGTGACCGGGATCAAGACGACCGGCGAGAAGAAGCTGATGCTCTTCTCCGGCCGCGCCCACCCCGAGTTGGCCGAGGAGGTCGCACACAAGCTGGGTGTCGGCATCGTGCCGACGAAGGCCTTCGATTTCGCCAACGGCGAGATCTACGTCCGCTACCAGGAGTCGGCGCGCGGCGCCGACTGCTTCCTGATCCAGAGCCACACCGCTCCGATCAACAAGTGGATCATGGAGCAGCTGATCATGATCGACGCGCTGAAGCGCGCGTCGGCCCGCTCCATCACCGTCATCGTGCCGTTCTACGGTTACGCGCGCCAGGACAAGAAGCACCGCGGGCGTGAACCGATCTCGGCGCGTCTGATCGCGGACCTCATGAAGACCGCGGGTGCCGACCGCATCCTCACGGTCGACCTGCACACCGACCAGATCCAGGGCTTCTTCGACGGCCCGGTCGACCACCTCTTCGCCCTGCCGATCCTCGCGGACTACGTGGGCGCGAAGGTCGACCGCTCGAAGCTGACCGTGGTCTCCCCCGACGCCGGCCGCGTGCGCGTCGCCGACCGCTGGTGCGACCGCCTCGGCGCGCCGCTCGCGATCGTGCACAAGCGCCGCGACAAGGACGTCGCGAACCAGGTCACCGTGCACGAGGTCGTCGGTGAGGTGAAGGGCCGCGTCTGCGTCCTGGTCGACGACATGATCGACACGGGCGGCACGATCTGCGCCGCCGCCGACGCCCTGTTCGCGCACGGCGCGGAGGACGTCATCGTCACGGCCACGCACGGCGTCCTCTCGGGCCCGGCCGCGGACCGCCTGAAGAACTCGAAGGTCAGCGAGTTCGTCTTCACGGACACGCTGCCCACGCCGAGCGAGCTGGAGCTCGACAAGATCACGGTGCTCTCCATCGCGCCGACGATCGCGAACGCGGTGCGCGAGGTCTTCGAGGACGGTTCGGTGACGAGCCTCTTCGACGAGCAGTAGAACGACCGCTAGAAGATCCTTTTGGTGCGGCCTCCGTCGCCGAGTAGACTGCTGAAGTTGCTCGGCGAGGGAGGCCGCACTTTTCTGTGTGGCTGTCCGTTATCGACGCGCTCTTCGTAGCAGGCCGTTCGTGGCCGGGTGACCGATTCTTTTCCGTCACTGCATATACGAGGAGTGCACATGTCCGAGGTGAAGATCACCGCCGAGACCCGTACCGAGTTCGGCAAGGGTGCGGCCCGCCGTCTGCGTCGCGCCGACAAGCTGCCCGCCGTCGTCTACGGCCACGGCTCGGAGCCGGTCCACATCGCCCTTCCGCACCACGACACCCTCATGGCGCTGAAGACCTCGAACGTCCTGATCAACCTGGACATCGACGGCCGCAGCGAGCTCGTCATCCCGAAGGCCGTCCAGCGCGACGCCCTCCGCATCGGCATCCTCGAGCACGTCGACCTGCTCATCGTGAAGCGCGGCGAGAAGGTCACCGTCGAGATCCCCGTCCACACCGAGGGCGACCTGGCGCCGGGCAACAACCTGCTCGAGCACGTCCTGAACACCCTCCCGGTCGAGGCCGAGGCCACCCACATCCCGGAGTCGGTCACCGTCTCCGTGGCGGGCCTGGACGCCGGCGCGTCGGTCCTCGCCAAGGACATCCCGCTGCCCTCCGGCACCACGCTGGCCGTCGAGGACGACACCGTCGTCCTCCAGGTCCTGGCCGCGCAGGCCGAGGAGGCCCCGGCCGAGTCCGAGGGCGACGAGGCCGCCGAGGCCTGAGCCTCCGCGACACACGTTCCACACGGCAGCCGCCGCTCCTCCACGGGGGGCGGCGGCTGCCGCGCGTGAGCCCACGAGGCTCCGAGCCAGTGATGCGCGTATGAAGGAGACATGCACGTGACGACCGACGCCAGCGCCCCCTGGCTGATCGCGGGCCTCGGCAATCCGGGCCCCGAGTACGCCATGAACCGGCACAACGTGGGCTTCATGGTGGCCGACCTGCTCGCGCAGCGCATCGGCGGCAAGTTCAAGCGGGCCGGCAAGGCGCAGGCGCAGGTGGTCGAGGGCCGGATCGGGGCGCCGGGCCCCGCGAACCGCCGCGTCATCCTGGTCAAGCCCATGTCGTACATGAACGTCTCGGGCGGCCCCGTCACCGCGCTCCGCGACTTCTACAAGGTCCCCACGGCGAACATCGTCGCGGTCCACGACGAGCTGGACATCGACTACGGCACGCTGCGCCTGAAGCTGGGCGGCGGCGACAACGGCCACAACGGCCTGAAGTCGATGACCAAGGCGATGGGCCCCGACTACCACCGCGTCCGCTTCGGCATCGGCCGCCCGCCGGGCCGCATGCAGGTCGCGGACTTCGTCCTCAAGGACTTCTCCTCGACGGAACGCAAGGAACTCGACTACTTCGTGGACCGCGCGGCCGACGCGGTGGAGTCCCTGATCACGGACGGCCTGGAACGCGCGCAGAGCACGTACAACTCCTGAGGCGCTCCGGAGCCCCTCGTACGCGGACGGCCCCACCCGAGCCTGTGCTCGGACGGGGCCGTCGGCGTCTGCAGGGGCAGGTCAGCCGGTGTTGCGGAGGCCCGCCGCCACGCCGTTCACCGTGAGCAGCAGGGCCCGGCCCAGGAGCGGGTCCGGGTCGGTGCCCGCGGCGGCCTCGTCGCGCTGGCGCTTGAGCAGGGCCACCTGGAGGTAGGAGATCGGGTCCAGGTAGGCGTCGCGGATCGCGAAGGTCTGCTGGAGCGCCGGGTGGGAGTCGAGGAGTTCGTTCCCGCCCGTGATGCGCAGGACCTCGCGGACGGTCAGCTCGTGCTCCTCCTCGATCATGTCGAAGACGTGCTTGAGCTCATCGGGCACGAGCGTGTCCACGTAGTGCCTGGCGATCCGCAGGTCCGTCTTAGCGAGGGTCATCTCGACGTTGGAGATGAAGTTGCGGAAGAAGTGCCAGTGCTCGTGCATCTCGTCGAGGACCGTGTCCAGGCCCGCCTCGCGCAGCGCCTTGAGGCCCGAGCCGACACCGAACCAGCCGGGCACGATCTGCCGGGACTGGGTCCAGCCGAAGACCCACGGGATGGCGCGCAGGCCGTCGAGCGAGACGCCCGAGCCGGGGCGTCGCGAGGGCCGGGAGCCGAGGTGCAGGTCGGCGAGCTGGTCGACGGGGGTCGACGCGAGGAAGTAGTTCGGCAGGTCCGGGTCCTCGACCAGCTTGCGGTACGCGGAGTGCGCGGCGTCCGAGACGACGTCCATCGCGGCGTCCCAGCGGGCGAGAGCCTCGTCGGACTGGCGCGGGGCGGTGTGCAGGGCGGAGGCCTGCAGCGTCGCCGCGACGGTCAGTTCGAGGTTCTCGCGGGCCAGTGACGGCACGAGGTACTTGTCGGAGATGACCTCGCCCTGCTCGGTCACCTTGATCTCGCCCTCCAGCGTGCCCCACGGCTGCGCGAGGATCGCGTCGTGCGAGGGGCCGCCGCCGCGGCCGACGGTGCCGCCGCGGCCGTGGAAGAGGCGCAGGCGCACGCCGTAGCGGTGGGCGACGTCACGGAGCCTGCGCTGGGCGCGGTGGATCTCCCACTGGGACGTGGTGATGCCGCCGAACTTGGAGGAGTCCGAGTAGCCGAGCATGACCTCCTGGACGTCGCCGCGCAGGGCGACCAGGCGGCGGTACGACGGGTCGGCGAGCATCTCGTCGAGGATCACGTCGGCGGCGCGCAGCTCGTCGGTCGTCTCCAGGAGCGGCACGATGCCGATCTTCGCCCAGCCCGCGTGCAGGTCGATGAGGCCCGCCTCGCGCGCGAGGACCGCCGCGGCGAACACGTCGTCCGCGCCCTGGCACATCGAGATGATGTACGACTCGATGACCTCCGGGCCGAAGACCTCCAGGGCCTTCTTGACGGTGAGGAAGACACCGAGGGTCTTCTCGCCCGCCGCGTCGACCGGCGCCGGGGACGGGCCGAGGGGACGCCGGGACCTGAGCTCCTTGGCGAGCAGCTTCTGGCGGTACTCGCGCGGCATGTCCGCGTACCGCCAGGACTCCTCGCCGAGCCGGTCGAAGAGCTGGCCGAGCGCGTGGTGGTGGGCGTCCGCGTGCTCGCGTACGTCCATCGTGGCGAGCTGGAGACCGAAGGCAGCGAGGGTGCGGATGGTGCGGTTCATCCGGCCGTCGGCGAACAGGGCGCCCTTGTGCTCGCGCAGCGAGGTCTGGATGAGCGTGAGGTCGTGCAGGAGCTCGGCGGTGCCGAGGTAGTCGCGGCCCTCCTCGTGCGCGGTGCCCCTGGCCAGGCGCTGCTTGGTGTTCTCCAGCTTCTGCCGGATGCAGGTGGCCTTGAGGCGGTAGGGCTCCTCCGCGTTGAGGCGCTTGTAGCGGGGGCTGATCTCGGGCAGCCGCTCCAGGTCGCTCTGGAGGGAGGTCTTCAGCTCCTCGGTCGCTCCCGTGTAGCGGATGGAGTTGGAGAGGAAGCCGCGCAGCTCGTCGATCATGTCGAGCGCGTCGTTGATCCCGTGCTCGTGCTGGAGGATCAGGACGTCCCAGGTGACGGCGGGCGTCACGTTCGGGTTGCCGTCGCGGTCGCCGCCGATCCAGGTGCCGAAGCTGAGGGGGCGGGTGCCCTCGGGCAGCTCGACGCCGACGCGCTCCAGCTCGGCGGTGAGGTCCTCCAGGACGTCGCCGACGGCGCCCGCGTGCAGCTCGTCGAGGTAGTAGATGGCGTTGCGGGCCTCGTCGGCGGGCTCGGGGCGCACCACGCGGAGCTCGTCGGTCTGCCACACCAGGTCGATGTTCTCGGCGAGCCGCACGTCGTGGCGGCGCCGGTCGGACTCGATGACCGGCGTCTCCAGGAGCTCGGCGACACGGCGGAGCTTGTTGAGCACGGAGCGGCGGGCCGCCTCTGTGGGGTGCGCGGTGAAGACGGGGCGCACGTTGAGGTGCTGCACCGTCTGGCGCAGGTGCTCCGGGTCGGCGTCCTTGAGCCGGTCCGCGGTGCGCGCGAGGAGCCCGCCCTCGGCGGCACGCTTGGCGCGCAGCTCGCGCCCGCGGTGGACCTGCTCGGTCACGTTCGCCAGATGGAAGTACGTGGAGAAGGCGCGGACCAGCTTGGCCGCGGTCTCCAGTTCCGTACCACCGAGGAGGGTGGCGGCGGCCTCGCCGTCCTCGCGCGTCAGGCGGCGGACCTTTTCGACCAGGTCGAGGAGCTCGGGGCCCTCCTGGCGTACGAGGGTCTCGCCGAGCAGGTCGCCGAGGCGGCGGATGTCGGCGCGCAGCTCGGTGCTGGCGGTGCTGGTGGCCTGCTGGCCCTGGTCGTCGGCACTGCTCACAGGTGCGGCTCCTTGCAGTGTTGAAGCGCTTCAAGACTGGGAGAGGTCCCCGATGGGGATACCGGGGGGAGATACAGAGCGGACCGCGCTGTCCGACCGTCTCCAAGGATAGGTGTCACATCGGGCACAGAGCTCGCGGCCTCTTGCCGCGAGGCTCCGCACTGCCATACTTACGTCGCCGTAGGTTACGGAACCGTAGGAAACGCGGTATCGCAGCCGTTGCGGGAACCGTGCCCGCGCACCGCTCCCACCCCGACCCTCGACCCCACAGGGGACGTGCCCATGACGACAACCTCCGATGCGTACTCCGAGGCCGATGTGATCGACGACGCTCCAGACGCTCCACGGGCGGACGCGAGCTCCCCCAACTCCACCGCCACTGCCACGGCCACCGCCGTCGCGACGCCGTCGGCGACGCTGGGCGGCGAGCAGAAGCGCTCGCTCGAACAGATCGCGCTGCTGCTCTTCATCACCGTCCCCTTCCTCGCCCTGGTCGCGGCGGTGCCGCTGGCCTGGGGCTGGGGCGTGAGCTGGCTGGACCTCGGCCTGCTCGTCCTCATGTACTACCTGGGGTGCCACGGCATCACCATCGGCTTCCACCGCTACTTCACGCACGGCTCCTTCAAGGCCAAGCGGCCGCTGCGCATCGCGCTGGCCGTCGCGGGCTCCATGGCGGTCGAGGGACCCCTCGTCCGCTGGGTGGCCGACCACCGCAAGCACCACAAGTTCTCCGACGCGGAGGGCGACCCGCACTCCCCGTGGCGCTTCGGCGAGACGGTTCCCGCGCTGATGAAGGGCCTGTGGTGGGCGCACATCGGATGGATGTTCGACGAGGAGCAGACGTCGCAGGAGAAGTACGCGCCGGACCTGATCAAGGACCCGGCGATCCGCCGGATCTCGCGCCAGTTCCTGTTCTGGACGATCGTCTCCCTCGCCATCCCGCCGGTGGTCGGGGGCCTGGTCACGATGTCGTGGTGGGGCGCGTTCACGGCGTTCTTCTGGGGTTCGCTGGTCCGCGTCGCGCTGCTGCACCACGTCACGTGGTCCATCAACTCGATCTGCCACGCGGTGGGCAAGCGCCCCTTCAAGTCCCGTGACCGCTCGGGCAACGTGTGGTGGCTCGCGGTGCTGTCCTGCGGCGAGTCCTGGCACAACCTCCACCACGCCGACCCGACGTCGGCGCGGCACGGGGTGATGCGGGGCCAGGTCGACTCGTCGGCACGGATCATCCGCTGGTGCGAGCAGCTCGGCTGGGCGTACGACGTGCGGTGGCCGTCGCAGTCGCGCATCGACTCGCGCCGCAAGCCGGAGGGTGCGGTCGAGTCCCGGCGCGGGGCCGCCGCGTCCGACGCGGCATGATTGACGACGTGGCGACCGACTCCAGCAATTCCATCCCTGCCGGCAAAGAGAAGCAGCCCCGGCGTACCCGCCGGACCCGTATGACGGGTGCCGAGCGGCGGGAACAGCTGCTGGACATCGGCCGCACCCTGTTCGCCGCCAAGGGCTTCGAGGGCACGTCCGTGGAGGAGATCGCCGCGAAGGCGGGGGTCTCCAAGCCGGTCGTGTACGAGCACTTCGGCGGCAAGGAGGGGCTGTACGCGGTCGTGGTGGACCGCGAGATGCGGCAGCTCCTGGACATGGTGACGGGCGCGCTCACCGCGGGACACCCGCGGGAACTCCTCGAACAGGCCGCGTTCGCCCTGCTGGACTACATCGAGACGTACACGGACGGCTTCCGCATCCTGGTCCGCGACTCCCCGGTGGCCCAGTCCACCGGCACCTTCGCCTCCCTCATCTCCGACATCGCCACGCAGGTCGAGGACATCCTCGGCCAGGAGTTCAAGGGCCGCGGCTTCGACCAGAAACTCGCTCCGCTGTACGCGCAGGCGCTGGTCGGCATGGTCGCGCTGACGGGGCAGTGGTGGCTGGACGCGCGCAAGCCGAAGAAGGCCGAGGTGGCGGCGCACCTGGTCAATCTGGCGTGGCACGGGTTGGACGGCCTGGAGCCCAAGCCGCGCCTGATAGGCCACCGCAAGAGCTGACCTCCGGGGCCGGCGTCCGTCCGGGCGCCCCACACCGCACCCTGCCCCGCCGCTCCGCGGCGGCCTCTCCCACCCACCCACCCGTTCACCTCGCACCGCCAAGTGCCCGTCAGCCGAGCTCGCACTCCAGGAACTCCAGCCGGTTCCCCACCGGGTCCTCCGAGTAGAAGCGGTCCGGCTCGATGCCCAGGTGGAGGCGGACGTCGCCCGTCTCGAACCAGCAGCCGCCGCGTGCCGCCGGAACCGGCGGCTTCGGGACCTCCGTCATGCCGAGCACGTCGACGTAGTACGCGCGCAGCGCCGGCTCGCTGCCCGGCGGGGCCGCCAGCTGGACGTGGTCGATCGCCGCGAGCATCAGCGGTCCCCCCTCCGCGCCACCGCGAACACCCTGCGGAACGGGAACACCGTGCCGTGAGGTGTGGGTGGGTAGGCCTCGCGGAGGAGGGTGCCGTACTCCTTCAGGAACTTCTCCGTCGCCGCCGCGTCGTCCGACAGGGCCGTCAGGACCGGGCGCAGGCCCGTGCCCTTCACCCAGTCCAGGACCGGGTCCTCGCCCGCGAGGAGGTGCTGGTACGTCGTCTCCCACGCGTCGACCTCGCAGCCGAGGTCCGCGAGCCGTGCCAGGTACGCGCCCGGCGAGAGCACCGCGTCCGCGTGGCGCAGGACGTCGCCGAGGCGGTCGCGCCAGCGGGGGGACGCGGCGAGGTCGCGCATCAGGACGTGGCTCGGCGCGTCGAAGTTGCCCGGCACCTGGAAGGCGAACGTTCCGCCGGGTGTGAGCGCCTCGATCCACGCCGGGAAGGAGGCGGTGTGGCCCGGCACCCATTGCAGGGTCGCGTTGGAGAGGATCAGGTCGTATGTGCCGGGGGCCGGGGTCCAGGCTGCGGCGTCCGTCCACTCGAAGTCCAGGCGGCCGCCGCCCTCCGTGGGGCCCGCCAGTTCCGCCGCCCTCGCCAGCATCGCCGCCGAGTTGTCGAAGCCCGTGACGTGCGCGGTGGGCCAGCGGGCCGTGAGGAGCCGGGTGACGTTGCCGGGGCCGCAGCCGAGGTCGGCGATGCGGGGCGGGCGCCCGGACGCGGGGAGTTCCGGGACGCGGGCCAGCAGGTCGGCGAAGGGGCGGGAGCGGTGGTCGGCGTGGCGGAGGTACTGGTGGGGGTCCCAGGTGGCGGCGGCAGACATGGGGGGCTCGGTAGGCATGGGGGGCTCGGCAGGCATGGGCGTGGGCCTCCTCGGTTACGGGGGTCTGGCCTCATCCTGAACCCGAGGTATCTTGACGTCAAGAGACTTCACGTCGACAGACCCCCTACACTGATCGTCATGGAGGACGAGGTCGATCGGCTGGTCGCAGCGTGGCGCCGGGAGCGCCCTGACCTCGACGTGGAACCACTCGAGGTGCTCAGCCGCGTGAGCAGGCTCGCGCGGCACCTGGACCGCGCCCGCAGGCTCGCCTTCTCGGAGCACAACCTGGAGCCGTGGGAGTTCGACGTCCTGACGTCGCTGCGGCGCGCGGGCGCGCCCTACCAGCTCTCCCCCGGGCAGCTGCTCACCCAGACCCTGGTGACCTCGGGCACCATGACGAACCGCATCGACCGCCTCGCGAAGAAGGGCCTCGTCGAGCGTCTGCCCGATCCGAGCGACCGGCGCGGCGTCCTCGTACGCCTGACCGCCGAGGGCCGGGACCGCGCGGACCAGGCCCTAGCCGGACTGCTCGAACAGGAGCGGGCGATCCTCGCGGAGCTCTCCCGCGCCCAGCGCGCCGAACTGGCCGCGCTGCTACGCCAGCTGACCGCCCCGTTCGACAACATCCCCGGCTAGGTCGGCGGGTCCCACGCCCGCGCGCCGGGCGAGCGCCACGGCGGCGAGGGTGGAGTGGACGCCCAGCTTCCCCAGCACGTTCTGCATGTGCGTCCGCACCGTGTGCGGGGAGAGGAAGAGCCGCTCGGCGACCGCCTTGCGGCCGAGCCCCGCCACCATGCAGCGCAGCACCTCCCGCTCACGCGGGGTCAGCGACTCCACGAGCCGCTCGGACTCGGTGCGGTGCTTGCGGGCCGCGGTCAGCTCGCGCAGGACGCCGGTGAGCAGGGCGGGCGGCAGGTGGGTCTCGTCGCGGAGCACGCCGCGTATGACCGTCAGGAGACGGGACAGCGAGCAGTCCTTGGCGACCCAGCCCGACGCGCCCGCCTGGAGGGCGAGCGCCGCGCGGCGCGGGTCGTCCTTCTCGGCGAGCACGACCGTGCGCACGGCGGGCTGGCCCGAACGGACACCCGCGACCAACGAGATGCCGTCGACGAGCCCGTCGGCGTTGCCGTCCTGCACGGAGACCGCGGGCCGCGTGCCCTGAAGTGCGCTCGCGGTGCTGCCGAGGTCGGCGTCGACGAGCAGCACGTCGTATCTGCGGCCTTCGGTGACCGCGCGCTCCAGGCAGCGCAGCGCGGCGGGGCCGCTGCCGGCCGCGGACACGTCGACGTCCGGTTCGGCCGCGAGCGCCGCGGCCAGCGACTCGGCGAAGATGCGGTGGTCGTCGACGACCAGGACTCGAATGCGAACCACAGAAACCCCCTTCCCCACGCTCCCTGCCGGAAGCGGGGGATACCCCATCATCGGAGAACGCCTGGTGCGGGTACGGCGCACGGAGCGGAGGCTTGACGCGGTCGCACGGCCGCCGCCGCGCTGTCACCGCCACCCCCACGCCGGGCGCCGTACCCGACTGTCTCGCCCCCTGATCAGTGCCGGCCCCCACCGGCACTGCCCTTCAGAGTAGGGCCGGACGCCGGGAGCGGAAGGTGATTTGCAGAACTGGTTGGCCAGCGCGTTTATGGTGAGCCTTATGTTTCGTATTGAGACGGGAGTCGACAAGGAGCGGCTCGGTCTGCTTCGCTCGCGGCTGAGCGAGACGAACACGGCGGCGTCACCGGAGCTCAGAGCCCTGCGCGGGACGCGTGAGGACCAGGAAGTCCCGCTGGCCGTATGGGCGTTGGACGGGCGGGGCGGCCTCGCGGCGGGCCTCGCAGCGCACACGTGGGCGCGCTGGCTGCACGTGAACCACCTCTGGGTCGACGACCGGCACCGCGGGGCGGGGCTCGGTTCGCGCCTTCTGGCCGAGGCGGAGCGGGTGGCCCGCGAGGAGCGCGGGTGCGTCAACTCCCGTGTGGAGACCTGGGACTTCCAGGCTCCCGGCTTCTACCGGAACCAGGGGTACGAGCTGGTGAGCGTGATCCCCGACTACCCCGAGGGCGTCAAGGAGTTCACGCTCACCAAGCGGCTCGGCTGAGAGCACCGGTGACGACGGGTCTCAGGCCGCGAGGCCCAGGGCCAGGGCGCCGATCACCGGCGCCGCGTACATCAGCGGGAACGGGATGTGCGTGTACCAGCGCGCCCGCACCACGGTGACGACGGCACCGGCGAAGTACAGCACCAGGGCGATGCCCGCGACGGCCCCGACGACGGGCACGAACAGGCCCGCGACCAGGCCCAGCGCGCCCGCGGCCTTGGCGGTGCCGAGCCAGGGCAGCCACGCCATGGGGATGCCGTAGTCGGCGATGGGCTTCACGACCCACTCGGCGCGCAGGAAGACGGAGACGGCGGAGAAGGCCACCATCGCGGCGGCGACCAGCGTGACGACTGCACAGGTTGTGGACATGGCGGGTGCTCCTCATCGGGCGGTGGCTTTTTCACTGCCCTGACGGAACCGGCCACGGGAGTGTGACCGGTCCACGGCACCTGTTCCGAAAAACTTTTCCGGCGGCTCCCTCGGCGCCCTTTCGCCCGCTCAGGCCTCCCGCCGCGCCCCCGCCGACGCCTCCGCGGGGAACACGCGCGGCGCCGTGAAGCCCGCCGTGGCGAAGGCCTCCAGGACCGACTTCGTCACCGTGTCCTCGTCCGCCGACTCCACCAGGACGACCGCGGAGCCGCCGAAGCCGCCGCCGGTCATCCGGGCGCCGAGCGCGCCCGCAGCGTTCGCGGAGGTGACGACCAGGTCCAGCTCGGGGCAGGAGATGCGCAGGTCGTCGCGGAGCGAGGCGTGCCCTTCGGTGAGGACGGGGCCGGTCGCGCGGACGTCGCCGGAGTCGAGGAGGCCGATGACCCGCTCGACGCGGTGGTTGTCCGAGACGATGTGGCGGACATAGCGGCGGATCCTGTCGTCCGTCAACTGGGCCAGCGCCGCCGGGAGTTCGTCGTACGCGATGTCCCGCAGGTGCGGGACGCCGAGGACGCGCGCGCCCTCCTCGCAGCCGGCCCGCCGCTCCGCGTACGCCCCGTCGCCCAGCTCGTGCTTGACGCGGGTGTCGACGACGAGCAGCCGCAGGCCGTGCGCGGCGAGGTCGAAGGGGACCTGCCGTATCGCCAGGTCGCGGCAGTCCAGGTGCAGGGCGTGGCCCTCCGTGGCGCACGCGGACGCCATCTGGTCCATGACGCCGCACGGCACGCCGACGAAGGCGTTCTCGGCGCGCTGGGCGAGGACCGCGAGGCGCGGCCGGTCCAGGCCGAGTCCGTAGAGGTCGTTCATGGCGAGTGCCGTGACGACCTCCAGGGCGGCCGACGAAGAGAGGCCCGCCCCGGTCGGCACGGTCGAGGCGAGGTGGATGTCGGCGCCGCCGGAGACGTCGTGTCCCGCGTCCCGCAGCGCCCACACGACACCGGCGGGGTAGGCGGCCCAGCCGCCCTGCCCGTACTTCGAGAGGGGTTCGAGGGCGTCGACGCGGAGTTCGGCGACGGGGGCGTCGATGTCCGCGGAGTGCAGCCGCAGCACGCCGTCGGTGCGGCGCGCCACCGCCGCCACCGCGGTGTGCGGCAGCGCGAGCGGCATGACGAAGCCCTCGTTGAAGTCCGTGTACTCGCCGATCAGGTTGACCCGGCCGGGCGCCGACCAGACGCCCTCCGGCTCGTACCCGTACAGCTCGGCGAACTTCCCCGCTACGTCCATCAGTTACCCCTCGATCCCGGTCAGGTCAGGTCAGCGCTGGGCGAACGCCCAGGCGTCGGCGACGATGCCCGCGAGGTCCGCGCGGGACGGATTCCAGCCGAGCCGCTCGCGCGCGGTGGCCGCGGACGCGACGAGGACCGCCGGGTCGCCGCCCCGGCGCGGGGCCACGACCTCGGGGATCGGGTGCCCGGTCACCTTGCGGACGGTCTCGATGACCTCGCGCACGGAGAAGCCGTTGCCGTTGCCGAGGTTGCAGATGAGGTGCTCGCCGTGGGTGGCGGCCGCGACGGCGAGGAGGTGGGCCTCGGCGAGGTCGGCGACGTGGATGTAGTCGCGGACGCAGGTCCCGTCGGGGGTCGGGTAGTCGTCGCCGAAGACGCTGATCGCCTCGCGCCTGCCCTGCGCGACCTGGAGGACGAGCGGGATGAGGTGCGACTCCGGGTCGTGGCGCTCACCACAGTCGCCGTACGCGCCCGCGACGTTGAAGTAGCGCAGCGAGACGGCGGCCAGGCCGTGCGCGGCCGCCTCCCCGGTGATCATGTGGTCGACGGCGAGCTTCGAGGCGCCGTAGGGCGAGGTGGGGGCGGTGGGGTCGGTCTCCGTGATGGGGGTGTTCACGGGCTCGCCGTACGTCGCGGCCGTGGAGGAGAAGACGAGCCTGCGCACGTCGGCGTCGCGCATGGCGGCGAGCAGGGCCATGGTGCCGCCGACGTTGTTGTCCCAGTACTTCTCGGGCTTCACGACGGACTCGCCGACCTGCGAGAAGGCGGCGAAGTGGAGTACGGCGTCGTAGGAGGAGTCCAGCCACTTGGCGGCATCGCGGATGTCGCCCTCGATGAACGAGGCACCGGCGGGGACGCCTTCGCGGAAGCCGGTCGAGAGGTTGTCGAGGACGGTCACCTCGTGCCCGGCCTCGAGCAGATGCTGGGCCACCACGCTCCCGACATAGCCCGCGCCACCGGTGACCAGGTACTTACCGCTCATGAACTCGCTACCTCTCGCAGTCGCTGGGCCGCGGCTTCCGGCGGCACGTCGTTGATGAACACGCTCATACCGGATTCGGAACCCGCGAGGAACTTCAGCTTGCCCGAAGTGCGGCGAATCGTGAAAAGTTCGAGATGGAGGGCGAAGTCGTCCCGGTTGATCCCGTCATGTCCCTCCAGCGCCCCGAAGGGCGCCTGGTGCCAGGCGGCGATGTAGGGGGTGGGGTTCTCGTCCGCGCCGAAGATCCGGTCGAAGCGCCTCAGGAGTTCCAGATAGACCTGTGGGAACTCCGCGCGCGCCGCCTCGTCGAGCGCGAGCAGGTCGGGCACCCGGCGCTTGGGGTAGAGGTGGACCTCGTAGGGCCAGTGCGCCGCGTACGGCACGAACGCGATCCAGTGTTCGCCCTCCAGGACGACCCGCTCCCCCTTGCTCTCCCTGGCGACGACGTCGTCGAAGAGGTTGCCGCCGCCCGTCGACTCCTTGAACGCGGCGAGCGAGCGCAGCATCAGGTTCGTGCGCGGGGTGACGAAGGGGTACGCGTAGATCTGCCCGTGCGGATGGCCGAGGGTCACGCCGATCTCGGCGCCGCGGTTCTCGAAGCAGAACACCTGCTCGACGGAGGGCAGGTGGGAGAGCTCGGCGGTCCGGTCGGTCCACGCCTCCAGGACGAGCGCGGCCTGCCCGGGGGCGAGGTCCGCGAAGGACGCGTCGTGGTCGGAGGTGAAGCAGACGACCTCGCAGCGGCCCGCGTCGCCCGCGAGCGAGGGGAAGCGGTTCTCGAAGACCACGACGTCGTACGCCGCGTCGGGGATCTCGCTGAGCCGGTCCCCGGCGGACGGGCACAGGGGGCACTCGTCGGCGGGCGGGTGGTAGGTGCGCCCCTGTCGGTGCGAGGCGATGGCCACGGAGTCGCCGAGCAGAGGGTCCTCGCGGACCTCCGACGTGGTGGCGACGGGCGCGAGCGGGCGCCGGTCGACGGCGTCGCGCACGGTGTCGTCGCGCACGTCGTAGTAGATGAGCTCACGACCGTCGGCGAGACGGGTCGAGGTCTTCTTCACGTCCGGGGCTCCTCATCACCCACCCAACAGAACCGAACATAACAAACCACAAGCCAACAGCAACGTCAACGATCACAATCAAACAAAGAACACCAACAGAACTGTTCAGTTATTGAAGCGGGAGGCGTAGGTTCCCGTCTGATCCGTTCGCGCAACGAAGCGAGTTCACATGCAGTCCCCCACCACGACAACCCTGGCCGAGGGGCTTCGGCTGCCCACCAACGGCCTCGACTACGCGATCCTGGCGATCTACTTCGCCGTGGTCCTCGGCATCGGCTTCGCCGCCCGGCGCTCCGTGAAGACCAGTCTCGACTTCTTCCTCTCGGGCCGCTCCCTGCCCGCGTGGGTCACCGGTCTCGCCTTCGTCGCCGCGAACCTGGGCGCCACCGAGATCCTGGGCATGGCCGCCACCGGCGCGCAGTACGGCGTCGCGGTCGTCCACTGGTACTGGATCGGCGCCATCCCGGCCATGGTCTTCCTCGGCCTGGTCATGATGCCGTTCTACTACCGCAGCAAGGTCCGCTCCGTCCCCGAGTTCCTGCTCCAGCGTTTCGACAAGTCGGCGCACCTGCTCAGCTCGGCGCTCTTCGCCTTCGCGGCGATCCTCATCGCGGGCGTGAACCTCTACGCCCTCTCGATCGTCGTCGAGGCGCTCCTCGGCTGGCCGCAGTGGGTGGCGATCGTCGTCGCGGGACTCTTCGTCCTCGCGTACATCACGATCGGCGGCCTCTCCTCGGCCATCTACAACGAAGTCCTGCAGTTCTTCGTGATCCTCGCCGCGCTGATCCCGATCTGCGTCATCGGCCTGAAGAAGGTCGGCGGCTGGGACGGTCTCACCGGATCCATCGAGAAGCAGCACGGCGAGAACTTCATGACCGCCTGGGGCGGCACCGGCATCGGTGACGCCAACCCGCTCGGCGCCAACTGGCTGACGATCATCCTCGGCCTCGGCTTCGTGCTCTCCTTCGGCTACTGGACGACCAACTTCGCCGAGGTCCAGCGCGCCCTCTCCGCGAAGAACCTCAGCGCCGCCCAGCGCACCCCGCTGATCGCCGCCTTCCCGAAGATCTTCATCGTCTTCCTGGTGATGATCCCGGGTCTGGTCGCCGCCGTCCTCGTCCCGAAGATCGGCACGGCCGGCTCCGACCTGACGTACAACGACGCGATCCCCTATCTGATGCAGGAGCTGCTGCCCAACGGCGTCCTCGGCATCGCGGTCACCGGTCTGCTCGCCGCGTTCATGGCGGGTATGGCGGCGAACGTCTCGTCCTTCAACACCGTGTTCACGTACGACATCTGGGCGAAGTACGTGATCAAGGACCGCGAGGACGGCTACTACCTCAAGTTCGGGCGGCTCATCACCGCGATCGGCGTGCTCGCCTCGATCGGCACGGCGTTCATCGCCTCGTCGTTCTCGAACATCATGGGGTACCTGCAGACCCTCTTCTCCTTCTTCAACGTCCCGATGTTCGTCGTCTTCATCATCGGCATGTTCTGGAAGCGGGCCTCGATGAAGTCCGGCGTGTGGGGCCTCGTCGCGGGCACCGGCGCCGCGATGGTCAACTACTTCTGGATCTACAAGCAGGGCGTCATCGACATCCCGACCGACCAGGGCGCGAATTTCGTCTCGGCGATCGTCGGCTTCGTCGCCGGTGCCGTCGTGATGGTCGTGGTCACGCTCTTCACCGCGCCCAAGCCGGAGGCCGAGCTGGCGGGCCTGGTCTACGGAACGGCCTCGCCGGGCCTGGAGGACGAGGGCACGGAGGAGGGCGACGACGCCTGGTACCGCAAGCCCGCGCTGCTCGGCTGGGGCGCCATCGTGCTCGCCGCGGCCTGCTACCTGCCGTACTCGCTCTAGACCGATCGGAGGACCGAACACCATGTCCGAGCCGCACAACTCCGCGCTGCACGACGAAGTCTCCGAGCTGGAGCGCAAGTCCGCGACGGCCGCACGCCTCTTCGACATCCGGCGCATCATCGGCGGCCTGTTCGTCGTCTACGGAATCATCGTGACGATCGCCGGGATCACCGCGTCCGACGCCGACCTGAAGAAGGCCGAGGACATCAACATCAACCTGTGGACGGGCCTCGGGATGCTCGCCCTCGGGCTCTTCTTCCTGGGCTGGCTCTGGCTGCGCCCGACGGCCGCGCCCGCCGGCGAACCGGCGGACGACTGACGTTCTGCCGACTGCCCGTACGACGAGTTCATACAGCGACGGGGCCCGAGTTCACCGCGGTGGCTCGGGCCCCGTCGTCATGTCCGCGCCCTCCGCGGCGCCGGCATGGTGCGCGTACGCCGACGCGGGACGCTCGGCGCGCTCCAGCAGACCCGTGCGCGCCGCGAGCGCGGCGGCCTCCAGACGCGACCCGACACCCAGCTTCATCAGGACCCGCTGCACATGGGTGCGCGCGGTGCTCGGGGCTATCCCCATGCCCGCGGCGATCAGCCGGGTGTCCTCGCCGTCGGCGACCCGCACCAGGACCTCGACCTCGCGGGGCGTGAGCATCTGCAGCAGCCGCTGACCCTCGTCGTCGGGCTGCGCGGCCGGATTGAGCAGTTCGCTGAACGCGCCCTGCAACAGCTGGGGCGCGACGGCGGCCTCCCCGGCGCGCGCCTTCATGATGGCGCGCTCCACCCCTTCGATGCGCTCGTCATGGCGTACGTAACCGGAGGCGCCGGAGGCGAAGGCCGCGGCGATCCCGCGCGGGCTCGGCACCGGGCCGAGCACCACCACCGCGACCTGCGGACGGTCCCGCTTGATCTTCACGACCGGGTCGAACATGCCCGGTTCGGCCGGTGTGGCCGTCCCCAGGAGGCAGACCTCCGGGGCCCTGCTGATGACCAGTTCCGCGGCGCCCGCGGCGGGCGCGGCGGCGGCGAGCACGCGGTGCCCGCGCAGTTTCAGTGCCGAGGCGAGGGCCTCGGCGAGCAGTCGGTGATCGTCGACCACCATGAGCCGCACACCCATAGCAACCCCCCAGTTCCCCGCGGGCCCCCCGACCCTTCATCCCCCGGAAGCTACACGCTTGTTCGACGTTACGCGCCCCCTACCGGCCAGAAGCGGCCCGGAATGCCGAAATCCGTGCCATTCGGGGGGCGTTGGCGAGACGCGGATGGTACGCGAACGGCGGCGGGCGCCCCCCGTGGTGCGTGGGGGCGCCCGCCGCCGTCGGTGGCGCCGTCGCTGTTCGACTGCTTCGCGCCGAAGCGGCCTTACTTGGCCACGAAGCCGAGTGCCACGTACTCCTTGTCGTCCTTCGAGTAGGGCTTGCTCAGCAGCTTCTTGCCGAGGAACAAGTGCCCGTTCGCGTAGAGGAGTTCGTTGGACTTCGGGACCATGCCGCTGATCGCCTCGGTGACCGCCTCGGAGTTCGGGGTCTCCAGGAGCTTGGTCTCCTTCATCGTCTTGCCGTCGAGGGAGACGACCTGGGCGCCCTGCTTGTAGCCGTGCGCCTTGTACGCGAGGACGTTGCCGCCGTCCATGCGGATCGGGAAGATCTCGCCGTTGTCGCCGGCGACCGCACGGTCACTGGTGGGCTTGCCGGTGGCCAGCGAGAAGGACACGATCTCGTTGGTGCGGTTGTAGCTCTCGCCACTGCCGTCGTGCTGGCGCGTCGGGACGTACAGCCGGTCGTTGCCGACCGCGATCGCCTTGCAGTCGTTGACCATGTTCACGCCGCAGTCGTGCTCGTACTTCCCGTCCGGCAGCGAGATCTTCGCGCGCAGCTTGCCGTTGCTGCCCAGCGAGAAGACGTCCGTGACACCGGAGGCCGTGATCTTCGTGGTGTCCTGGCCGAAGACGACCGGGTTCGTCGAGATGATCTTGGCGTTGTCGATGCCGGGGGCGATCGGGTACGTCCACTTGTCGTCGCCGGTCTTCGGGTCGAGGAGCTGGACCTTCAGCGTCTCGTCGCCGTACGTGCCGCACTCGCGGATCGCGACGAGCTGGTCACCGCCCGCGTACCCGACGTCCTTGCACTTGCCGACCTTCGGCTTCCACAGGGAGGTGCCCTTGACGTCCCAGGCGGCGCCGCCGCTGGAGGTGCCCGAGCCCGCGGCGATCGTGGTGCCCGAGATGGTGACTTCCTTGAACGTCGCCTTCACGCCGTTGCTCTCGGCGCTCTCGGTCCAGAGCTTCTTACCGGACTTCAGGTCGACCGCGGAGACGTTGGTGCACTGCTGGTAGTCGCCCTTCTTGTTCCGCTTGGCCTCTTCGGTGACGACCGCGGCGATGCCGTCGTCGGTGACCTCGGGCGACATCGCGCACATCATGCCGGAGAGCGGGATCGACCACTTCTCCTTGCCGGTGTCCGGGTCGTAGCCGTTCAGCTCGTTGACGCCCGCCTTGACGTAGGTGTCGTCGGTGAGGACGGATCCGGTGGCGTTCCAGATCTGGTCCTTCGGGATCTCGGGCTGCGGGAGCTGCATGGCCACCTTGGCCGCGGGGTCGCCCGGGGCCTTCTCCTTGGCCGGGCCCTGATCGGGCAGCGCGCCGCCGCCCTCCTTGCCCTTCTCGCCCTTGCCGCCCTTGCCGTCCTTGCCGCCCGACTCCTGCGCGGTGCTCTTGGAGTCGTCGTCCTTCGTCGAGGCGTAGAAGACGCCGCCGCCGACGATCAGCGCGATCGCGGCGACCGCCGCGATGATGATCGTCGTCTGGCCGCTGATCTTCTTGCCGCCGCCGGAGCCGGAGCCGCCGGGCTGCGGCTGCATCGGCATGGTGGGCGGCTGCTGGTAGCCGTGCTGGTACTGCGGCTGCGCGGGCTGCGTCGGATAGCCGTAGCCCTGCGGGACCTGGGGCTGCGCGGGCTGCGTCGGGTAGGCGTAGCTCTGCGGGGCCTGGGGCGGCTGCGGTGCCTGCGGCGCCTGGGGGTACCCGTAGGTGGGCTGGCCCGCCGGGGGTGCGGGAGGGGCCGGGGGCGCCGCCGGGGGCGCCGCGGGCGGCGGGGTCTGCGGCGGCTGGCCGGGGGGCGCGGGCGGGGCCGCGGGCGGCGGGGTCTGCGGGTAGCCGTACGACGGCTCGGGGGCCTTGCCGAAGCCTCCGGGCGGAGGGTCCTGCGGGGCGCCGAAGCCGCCCTGCGGGGGCTCGTTCGGGGGCTGCTGGGGTGGCTGGGGCGGCTGGGTCATGACGGGTCTATTCCTTGGGGACGAGAGCGGTCGAGCGGATGACTGGGTGGGGGCGCGTCACTTGCCGTAGGCGAGCATGAGCTTCGCCTGGCCGGACGTGCGCATGATGTTGGTCGTCGAGATGTAGAAGCGACCGTCCACGTAGTCGACGTCCTTCGAGTAGAAGCCGCTCTCGATCTGCGAGGTGCCCTTCGGGTGCCGCAGAAGGGTCTTGGGCGTGTGCGAGCCCGACGTCGCGATGGAGACGACACGGCCACCGGAGTCGTACGACGGTTTGACGTACGCGATCAGTGAGCCGTCCTCGACCTTCAGCGGCAGCATCGTTTCGTCCAGCGGCGACTTGACGCGCCAGGCCTCCTTGCCGGTGGCCAGGCTGAACGCGACGACCTGGTTGGCGCCGCTCTTCTCATCGGACGGCAGGTACAGGTACGTGTCGTCCGTCGTCACGCCCAGGCAGCCGTCCAGCTTGCGGTTGAGGATCGCCGTGTCGCACTCGGGCGCGAAGTTGTCGTCGGTGACGACCTCGGAACGCGTCTCGTCGCTGTTCTCCTTCAGCACCGAGATGTTCCACTTCTTCTTGTCCTCATTGGTGAGGTACACGACCGTGGGACTGCCCGAGTAGACCTTGCCGATGCGCCAGCCCTTGGGGAACTTCTTGGTCCACAGCGCACGCCCGGTCTTCGGGTCGAGCTGCTGGAGCTCGTCGTGCTCGGTGGGCGTGCTCGCGCCGCAGGACAGAGCCATGAGGAGCTTCTCGCCGCCGGCGAAGCCGTTGGGGAAGCAGGTGCCCTCGTCCTTCTTCTTCGCGACGTAGAGCTTCTTGCCGTCGCTCATCCGCAGCGCCGTGCCGGACTGGTCGCGGCCGACCATCAGCACGTCGCCGACGAGGACCAGGTTGCTGGAGAGGGCCGAGTCGAACAGGCCCTCCTTCTTGACCGGGTGGCCCCAGCCCTTGTCCCCGGTCTTCAGGTCGATGACCTGGATCTGGTTGCACTCGGCACCGCTCTGCGAGCCGTCCTTGTACGCGACGACGATCTTGCCGTCGTCGGTGGCCGTCTCGGTCGCGGCGCAGAGCTTCTCCGGGAAGGTGATGGCCTTCCAGGCGGTCCTGCCGGTCTTCACGTTGTACGCGAGGAGCTGCTTGTACGCGGCCTTGACCACGGTGTCGCCCTGGATCCACATGCCCGGGGCGTCGCCGCCGGAGCCGGGCACCTTGGGCGCCTCCTTGTACCAGAGGACCTTCGCCTCGCCGGCCTGGCGGCCCTCGTTGAGGTCTTCCTTGCCCTCGTGGCCGTCACCGCTGCCGTTGCCCGGGTTGGCCGGCGCGGACGCGGTGGGCTTCGGGTCCTTGTTCTTCGCCTCGGGCTTCTTCTCGCCGCCGTCGTCACCGCTGACGACGGCGTAGGTGACACCGCCGGCGACGAGCAGCGCGGCCACCGCGGCGGCGACGATCACGACGAGCTTGTTGCGCTTGCCCTTGCCGTCGCCGGGCGGGGTGCCGGGCGCGCCGGGTCCCGCGAACTGCGGCTGCGTCGGCAGCTGCGCGTACCCGTACTGTGGCTGATTTCCATACGGTCCCGGCTGCTGCGGCTGACCGTATGGGCCGGGCTGCTGCGGCTGGCCGTACGGCCCCGGCTGCGTCGGCTGGTTGTACGGGCCCGGCTGCTGCGGGTAGCCGTAACCCGGCTGCGGCGGCTGTCCCGGTACCTGGCCCGGCGGCTGCGGCGGCTGGTTGGGCGGCTGTTGCGGCTGGCCAGGCGGCTGCGGAGCTCCGAAGCCGCCGGACGGCGGCTGGTTGGGCGGCTGAGTCATCAGCGCTCCCCCCTTCACTGATTTTTCGGCACGCCAAATGGTGCTGAGGGCAGCCTTTCTATCACCCTGCCCCCGTACCACACGGGTCCGGTCCTGTCCCTGTTCCCAAGGGAGGACCGGCCTGTAATGCACCCGTTATGCGAGCTGCACGAGAGCTCTACGCGTCCTCCGCAAGCTCCAACCAGCGCATTTCCAACTCGTCCCGCTCATCGATCAGTTCACGGAGCTCGGCGTCCAGTTTCGCCACCTTTTCGAAGTCCGTGGCGTTATCGGCGATTTGAGCGTGGAGCTTGGCCTCCTTCTGGGAGACCTTGTCCAGCTGCCGCTCGATCTTCTGGAGCTCCTTCTTGGCGGCACGGGCCTCCGCGGAGGAGACGGTCTTCGTCCCGGCGTCCTGCGCCGCGGCGGGCGCGGCCGCGGGGGCCGACGGCGTCGCGGCCGCCGCCATCCGCTGCCTGCGCTCCAGGTACTCGTCGATGCCGCGCGGCAGCATCCGCATCGTGGCGTCACCGAGGAGCGCGAACACCTTGTCCGTCGTCCGCTCGACGAAGAACCGGTCGTGGGAGATCACGACCATGGAGCCCGGCCAGCCGTCGAGCACGTCCTCCAGCTGCGTCAGGGTCTCGATGTCGAGGTCGTTGGTCGGCTCGTCGAGGAAGAGGACGTTCGGCTCGTCCATGAGGAGGCGCAGCAGCTGCAGCCTGCGCCGCTCACCGCCGGAGAGGTCGCCGACCGGCGTCCACTGCTTCTCCTTGTTGAACCCGAACGTCTCGCAGAGCTGCCCCGCGGTCATCTCGCGGCCCTTGCCGAGGTCGACGCGCTCGCGCACCTGCTGCACGGCTTCGAGGACCCGCAGCGTCGGCTTCAGCTCGGCGACCTCCTGCGAGAGGTAGGCCAGCTTCACCGTCCTGCCGACGACGATCTTCCCGTCCGCGGGCTGCACGTCGCCTTCGCTGCGGGCGGCGTCGGCCATGGCGCGCAGCAGCGATGTCTTGCCCGCGCCGTTCACCCCGACCAGGCCGATGCGGTCGCCGGGGCCGAGCTGCCAGGTGAGGTGCTTGAGCAGCAGCTTGGGTCCGGCCTGGACGGACACGTCCTCCAGGTCGAACACGGTCTTGCCGAGCCGCGTCGTCGCGAACTTCATCAGCTCGCTGGTGTCGCGCGGCGGCGGCACGTCCGCGATCAGTTCGTTCGCCGCCTCGATGCGGAACTTCGGCTTGCTGGTGCGGGCCGGGGCGCCGCGCCGCAGCCACGCCAGCTCCTTGCGCATCAGGTTCTGCCGCTTGGTCTCCTCGGTGGCGGCGATGCGCTCACGCTCGGCGCGCGCGAACACGTAGTCCGAGTACCCGCCCTCGTACTCGAAGACGGAGCCCTTCTGCACGTCCCACATGCGGGTGCACACCTGGTCCAGGAACCAGCGGTCGTGCGTCACGCACACGAGCGCCGAGCGCCGCGTCCGCAGATGCTGGGCCAGCCACGAGATGCCCTCGACGTCGAGGTGGTTGGTCGGCTCGTCGAGCACGATCAGGTCCTGCTCGGCGATGAGCAGCTTCGCCAGCGCGATGCGTCGCCGCTCGCCGCCGGAGAGCGGCCCGATGACGGTGTCGAGCCCCTGCGGGAACCCGGGCAGGTCGAGCCCGCCGAACAGCCCGGTCAGCACGTCCCTGATCTTGGCGCTGCCCGCCCACTCGTGGTCGGCGAGGTCACCGATGACCTCGTGCCGGACGGTGGCGGCCGGGTCGAGGGAGTCGTGCTGCGTCAGCACGCCGAGGCGCAGCCCGCCGTTGTGCGTGACGCGGCCGGTGTCCGCCTCCTCCAGCTTGGCGAGCATCCGGATCAGGGTGGTCTTCCCGTCGCCGTTGCGCCCCACGACGCCGATCCTGTCCCCCTCGGACACGCCGAGTGAGACGCCGTCGAGCAGGGCACGGGTGCCGTACACCTTGCTGACTGCCTCGACATTGACCAGATTGACGGCCATTTCACTCCTGACAGGGGGGACGATCGACTTATCAGCGTAGTCGCCCGCGCGGGTGGTCCTTCGCCCGCGAACCGCTCACCAGTGCCGGGGGCCCGTGGGCGGCGGTGGCGGCATCCGCATTCCCGGGTAGGCGAAGCCGAGGCGGAGGTCCTGCATGGTGGTGATCGTCCGGATCATCACGATGCCGCAGATGCCGGCGGCTATCAGCGCGGCGTCCGAGAGCATGAACATCAGCACGGCCGTGCGGCCCTGCCCCCTGTCGCCGTCGTCGGCGGCGATGAGCAGCAGCCAGCCGAGCGCGCTCAGCGCGCTGGACGCGACCCAGGTCGCCCACCACGCGGTGACGGCGCCCTGCCCGGGACGGGCGTAGGGCGCGGGGTGGCCGTACGCCGTGTACGCCGTCGGCCGCGCGCCGCCCGAGGGGTCGCTGACCGCGATGATGTCGTCGGTGATCTGCTTCGGTATCCACCAGTTGGCGAACGGTATGAACCACGCGCCGATGGCCATGCCCGGCGACTGGCGGTGCCGTCCCGGGGCGAAGACCTCCGCGTTGGTCCGCACGCGGTTGAACCACGTCAGGAAGACGGGGATCGCCGCGAGGAATCCGATGCCGAGCAGCGCCATGGCGAAGCCCCAGAAGTCCCCGATGTCGTCGTCCCGGTAGAACCCGTACCAGGAGCGCCCCAGAGCGTCGTACAGATCGAAGTCCGCGACCAGCCGCAGCAGCGCGAGCGTCGAGACACCGCCGAGCAGCACCATGGCCGCCGTACCGATCCCGGCGACCGGGGCGGGCCGGGGCGGGATCGGGACGTAGTAGCGGGGATAGGGGACGGGGGGCGGCCCGGGTGGCCCGGACGGGAAAGCTGGCGGTGCGCCCATGCCCGGCGGAGGCGGCGGCGGGGGCGGGCCCGAAGGCTTCGGCGTATCCGATGGCGTGTGTGACATGGCTCCCCCGATTCGTTCCGCCCGCCCGTCCCCAGGGCGTCGAGAAATCAGGTTACGGCGATCACTCGGCCCGTGCCCGACCCTGTGGACAACTCAGCGGAGACCCGCGTACCAAGCGCGGAGACAGGCGTTCTAAAGCAGCGTCGCGCCCGGCGCCGGCGACTGCGCGACCCGTGCCGTCCTGCACGTACCCGACGCCACCAGCGCGTCCGCCACCCGCACCGCGGACTCATGGTCCCGTGCGAGGAACGCCGTCGTCGGCCCCGACCCGGAGACCAGCGCGGCGAGCGCGCCCGCCGCCGTGCCCGCGGCGAGGGTGTCGCGCAGCGAGGGGAAGAGGGAGAGGGCGGCGGGCTGCAGGTCGTTGGTGACCGTCGCGGCGAGCGCGTCGACGTCGCCGTCGCGCAGGGCGGCGAGCAGGGCGGGCGAGGCCTCGGGGGCGGGCGCGTCCGGGGTGAGCCGGTCGAACTCGCGGTACACGGAGGGCGTGGAGAGGCCTCCGTCGGCGACGGCGAAGACCCAGAAGAAGGTGCCTCCGACGTCCAGGAGTTCCAGCTTCTCGCCGCGCCCGGTGCCGAGCGCGGCGCCGCCGACCAGGCTGAACGGCACGTCGCTGCCCAACTCGGCGCAGATGTCGTTGAGTTCGCCGTAGGTCGCCTCGGTCCCCCACAGCGCGTCGCACGCCACGAGCGCGCCCGCGGCGTCCGCGCTGCCGCCCGCCATGCCGCCGGCGACGGGGATGTCCTTGGCGATGTGCAGGTGCACGTCGGGCGCGATGCCGTGCCGCGCGGCGAGGAGTTCCGCGGCGCGGGCGGCCAGGTTCGTGCGGTCCAGGGGGACCTGGTCCGCGCCGGGGCCCTCGCAGGTCACCCGCAGCTCGTCGGCGGGGGTGACGGTGACCTCGTCGTAGAGGCCGACGGCGAGGAAGACGTTGGCGAGGTCGTGGAAGCCGTCGGGGCGTGCGGCGCCGACCGCCAGCTGGACGTTGACCTTCGCGGGGACCCGTACCGTCACGCTCACGCGCCGGCCTCCTTGTGCTCGGCGATCCGCGCGAACTCCTCGACGGTCAGGGCCTCGCCGCGCGCCTGCGGCGAGACTCCGGCGGCGACCAGCGCGGCCTCCGCGGCGGCGGCGGAGCCGGCCCATCCGGCGAGGGCGGCCCGCAACGTCTTCCTGCGCTGCGCGAACGCGGCGTCGACGACGGCGAAGACCTCGCGCTTGGAGGCACTGGTCTTGATCGGTTCGGCGCGGCGCACCAGCGACACGAGTCCGGAGTCGACGTTGGGCGCGGGCCAGAAGACGTTGCGGCCGATGGACCCGGCGCGCTTCACCTCCGCGTACCAGTTGGCCTTCACGGACGGCACGCCGTAGACGCGCGAGCCCGGCCCTGCGGCGAGCCGGTCGGCGACCTCGGCCTGCACCATCACGAGGGTGCGCTCGATGGTCGGGAAGGTGTCGAGCATGTGGAGCAGGACGGGCACGGCCACGTTGTACGGGAGGTTCGCGACGAGCGCGGTGGGCGCGGGGCCCGGCAGCTCGCTGACGAGCATCGCGTCGCTGTGCACGAGCCCGAAGGACGCGATCTTCTCCGGGAGGCGGGCCTGCACGGTGGCGGGCAGCGCCTCGGCGAGCACGTCGTCGATCTCCACGGCGGTGACGTGGGCGGCGGTCTCCAGGAGCGCGAGGGTCAGCGACCCGAGGCCGGGCCCGACCTCGACGACGACGTCGTCCGGGCGGACCTCCGCGGTGCGGACGATGCGCCGTACGGTGTTGGCGTCGATGACGAAGTTCTGGCCGCGCTGCTTGGTCGGGCGTACGCCCAGGGCAGCGGCCAGCTCGCGGATGTCGGCGGGGCCGAGGAGGGCGCCTTGCTCAGTGCTCACCGCACCAGGTTAAGGGGCCCCGGCCCCCTGCCCGGCCCGCGGCCGCCGCGCCCGCCCTACAGCCTGCTGCCGCAGTGGGGCCAGGGGCTCGCGCCTCGCTGTACGTAGAGCTTCTTCGCCCGGAACGTCTGTTCCGCCGCGGGGGCGTCCTGGGGGCGGCCCGAGCCGCCGAGGCCCTGCCAGGTCCGCGTGTCGAACTGGTACAGGCCGCCGTACGTCCCCGACGGGTCCACCGCGCCGGGCCGTCCGCCCGACTCGCAGTGCGCGAGCCCGCCCCAGTTGAGGTCGTCCGCCCCGGCCACCGACATCGGCATCTGCTTCGTGCCGACCTTGATCACCCGCTTCCGCGGCTCCCGCACCACCTCGGAAGCGACCCGCTTCGGCTTCTGCTTGACGCCGTTGACCGTGCGCACCGTGTACGTGACCCGTCTGACACCCGTCTGCCCCGCGTGCGCCACGACCTCCGTGCCCCGGAAGAGCGTCGGGTCCTCGGTCCGCTCCACGTCGAACGGGATCTGCTCCTCCCGGACCTCCCGCGTGCCCGTGATCCGCATGACCGTCACCGTCTGGCCGTCGCGCGGGAAGCTGTCGGGATCGACCGACGTCGTGTCCTGGCCGCGCAGGGTCACCCCGGACTCGGCGACCGCTTCCCGTACCGTCGCCGCGTTCGTGCGGATCGTCCGCTCCCGGCCGTCCGCCATGATCGTGACGGTGCGTTCCGTGCGGACGTCGAGGGCGAGGCCGTCGCGCCCGATGCGGCTGCTGCGCGACGCCGACAGGTGCGCGCCCTCCGCGCGCACCCCGAGCTGCCGCAGCGCCCCGTCCACCGTGCGCGCCGTGGTCCACACCCGGCGGCGCTCCCCGTCGAGGGTGAGGTGGACGGGCCGGCCGTAGCGGACGGCGATCTCGTCGCCGCTGGCCAGGGCCGTGGTCGACGCGGGCGCGACGATGTCGTGGTCGCCGACGTCCACGCCCTCGTCGGCGAGGAGTTCACCGACGTCGTCCGCGAAGGTGTGCAGGGTGCGGGGCTTGCCGTCGACGATGAGCTGCACGGCCTTGTCGTTGGCGACGAACGCGGACGTGCCGCCGGCGAGGAACGCGACGACGAGAGCCTGCGGGACGAGCCGCCGCATCGCATCGGGCCCGGCCCCGATACCGGCTACGGCTCCGGTGCGTTCAGGAGCTCGCGAGGTCCGTTCAGGAGCTCGCGCGGACTTCCTGCCCCGCCCGCCCCGCCGCATCGCGGCCCGCCCGGGAGCGGGCACCACGGGCTGGGGCGCCACGGTCTCGGGCGCCACGGGCTCGGGCTCGTACGTGCGTTCCGGTGCGAGCGGCGCGCCGTCCAGCGTCTCCTCGTACGCCACCTGGTAGGAGTACGACGTCTCCTGCCACACCTCGTAGGCGGGCTCGTACGACGGCGGGCCGTACTGCGGCGCGTACGTCGTCTCGTACGTCTCGTACTGCGAGTTGCTCACGATGACGCTCCAGGGGTCCGTACCGGGGCGGACAGAACCTAGCGGAGCTCTCGTCACTCTCCAAAGCAGGGCCGCTACGCTGTGTCGCCGCGTTGACCTGAGCTGCCCCTGCCGGAGGCGCGGACCGTTATCGGTCAGTAAGCAAACGCGCGTGCCGTGTTCGCCGAGACCGCCGTGGCCATGGCGTCCTCGTCGATACCGCGGATTTCGGCCATGGCGCGCACCGTGACCGGAATGAGATACGGGGCGTTGGGCCGTCCGCGGTACGGGGCGGGCGTCAGGAACGGCGCGTCGGTCTCCACGAGGACCAGGTCGAGCGGGGCGACGGCCAGCGCGTCGCGCAGCCCCTGCGCGTTCTTGAAGGTGACGTTGCCCGCGAAGGACATGAAGTAGCCGTGCTCGGCGCAGATACGGGCCATGTCGGCGTCGCCGGAGTAGCAGTGGAAGACGGTGCGCTCGGGGGCGCCCTCCTCCTTCAGAACGCGTAGCACGTCCTCGTGGGCCTCGCGATCGTGGATGACCAGCGCCTTGCCGTGCCGCTTGGCGATCTCGATGTGCGCGCGGAACGAACGCTCCTGGGCCGCCATGCCCTCGGGGCCCGTGCGGAAGTAGTCGAGGCCGGTCTCGCCGACGCCGAGCACGTGCGGCAGGGCGGCGAGCCGGTCGATCTCGGCGAGCGCCTCGTCGAGTGCGCTGTCACCGCCGGGTTCGCGGGCGCCCTGCCGGGACCAGCCGTCGGGGTCGCCGAGGACGATGCGGGGCGCTTCGTTCGGGTGGAGGGCGACGGTGGCGTGCACGCTGTCGTGCGCGGCGGCGGTCTCGGCCGCCCACCGCGAACCACGTACGTCGCAGCCCACCTGGACCACCGTCGTCACGCCGACCGACGCGGCCTTGGCGAGACCCTCCTCCACGGTGCCCGACTGCATGTCGAGGTGGGTGTGGGAGTCGGCGACCGCCACCCGGAGCGGTTCGGGCAGGGGCGGCGGTACGTCGGCGTTCTTCGAAGGCATGCCTCGATCCTACGAAGAAGAGCAGCCGGCCGGATGGGCCCCTTCTTACAGAAGAGCCACGCCGGTCCGGACCGGGCCTACTGCGCCCTACGGTGCTGGAAAGGGTGCAGCAGGTCGGACAGGTGCCAGTGGTGGCGTTCCGCGCCGTCACCCTCGCCGGCCCCGGCGGCGCCCGGCTCGACCGCGTCCACAGGACCCGCCGGCTTCCCAACACCCTTGGCCGTCCCCGCGTGCTGCCGCCGCATCATGTCGAGCACGGAGGACACCTGGCCGGCACGCATGATCCGCACGACGTGGCCGCCGCAGTTCAGGCACGTGGGCCGGGTCAGCGGCGACGGCACGCGCGCGCCCTCCGCCTTGTACAGCACGAACTCCTGCCCCTTGGCGTCCACGTGGTGCTCTATCTCGTAGGACTGCTCCCAGCCGTGCCCGCACCGCATGCAGGCGAAGGCGTACGACTCGTGAACGACATTCAGCGCCGTGGTGGGGTGGCCGGTGTCTGCGATCTCACTCATGCCAGCTGCTCCTCTTGCCCGAGGGACAAGCACTCCCGGCGTCGGGGAAGGCCCCGGCCGGAAGCGTGGGGACGGGTGCGTCCCTTCAACCAGTGGACGCCTTTCCGGGAGCGAGCGCATCAGACCTGTCGAGCATTGGAGCCGTTTTGGCCATTCCTTAGGAAAGGGGCCCGAAAAGAGCCTGGTGCGCGGCCCGCGCTTTGCTTTTCACGATAGTCCTTTGCCAGCCGATGGGCTGCCGCGATCCGCATTCTTTGCCGCGACGACGGCATCGAACACCTCGCGTTTGGGAAGGCCCGCTTCAGCGGCCACCGCGGCGATCGCCTCCTTGCGTCGCTCCCCCGCCTCCTCGCGCACCCGCACCCTGCGCACCAGCTCGTCCGGACCGAGTTCCGCCGCGCTCTTCTCGGGCGCGCCTTCGACGACGACGGTGATCTCGCCCCGTACGCCGTCGGCCGCCCACTCGGCGAGTTCCTTCAGCGAACCGCGCTTGACCTCTTCGTACGTCTTGGTCAGCTCGCGGCAGACCGCGGCCCTGCGCTCCTCGCCGAACGCCTCGGCCATCGCGGCGAGCGTGTCGTCGATGCGGTGCGGCGCCTCGAAGTACACGAGCGTCCTGCGGTCCTCCGCGACCTCCTTGAGGCGCGAGAGCCGCTCGCCGGCCTTGCGCGGCAGGAAGCCCTCGAAGCAGAAGCGGTCCACGGGCAGCCCGGAGAGGGCGAGTGCGGTGAGCACGGCCGACGGGCCGGGCACGGCGGTGACCCGCACGTCCCGCTCGACGGCGGCCGCGACCAGGCGGTAGCCGGGGTCGGAGACGGACGGCATGCCCGCGTCCGTCACGAGCAGCACGCGCGCGCCGCCCACCAGCGCCTCGACCAGCTCGGGCGTGCGCGCGGTCTCGTTGCCCTCGAAGTACGAGACGACCCGCCCGCCGACCTGCACGCCGAGCGCCTGGGTGAGCCTGCGCAGGCGCCGCGTGTCCTCGGCGGCGACGACATCGGCCGACTCCAGTTCGGCGGCGAGCCGCGGCGGCGCGTCGGCGACGTCGCCGATGGGCGTGCCTGCCAACACAAGGGTTCCGGGGGAATCAGCGCTTCCTGTCACTCTTCCATCCTCGCAGGGCCCACGGACGGGACTCGCACAGTCTGGTTCCCTACGATGGCGCGGTGACCAGTACCGCGTCTTCCCCGGACACCCGCGAGGGCCAGGCGGCCGAGGAGCAGCAGCCTCCGTGGCAGCGGCGGCTGCGCCGATTCGGCCATGTGGAGCGGCCGAGGCAGGACGTGAGGGCGCGTCTCGTACCCGCGTACACCCGGCCGAGTCCCCGCCTGTGGATGACGCTCGGCCTGTCGAAGAGGGCCGCGGACCTGGTGGGGCGGTGGTCCGGCTGGGTCGGTCCGCTGCTGATCACGCTCGTCGCCGGGGTGGCCCGCTTCTGGAACCTGGGCAATCCGAAGGCCGTGATATTCGACGAGACGTACTACGCGAAGGACGCGTGGGCGCTCATCCACCGCGGCTTCGAGGTCAACTGGCCCGAGAAGGTCAACGGCGACGTCCTGAAGCAGGGCGGCGACATCGCGATCCCGCACGACGCGTCGTACGTGGTGCATCCGCCCGTCGGCAAGTACGTGATCGGCGTCGGCGAATGGATGTTCGGCTTCGACCCGTTCGGCTGGCGCTTCATGACGGCGGTGCTCGGCACGCTGTCGGTGCTGATGCTGTGCCGGATCGGACGGCGGCTCTTCCGCTCGACGTTCCTCGGGTGTCTCGCGGGCGCGCTGCTCGCGGCGGACGGCCTGCACTTCGTGATGAGCCGCACGGCGCTGCTCGACCAGGTCCTGATGTTCTTCGTGCTCGCCGCGTTCGGGTGCTTCCTGATCGACAGGGACAAGGCGCGGGCGCGGCTCGCGGCCGCCCTGCCGGTGGACGAGGACGGGCGGGTGCGCCCCGACGCGCACGTCGCGCAGACGCTGCGGCTGGGGTGGCGGCCGTGGCGGTGGGCGGCCGGGCTCTGCCTGGGGCTCGCGTTCGGCACGAAGTGGAACGGCCTGTACGTCATGGTCTTCTTCTGCCTGATGACCGTCTTCTGGGACGTGGGCGCGCGCCGGGTGGCCGGTGCGCGCCGGCCCCACCTCGCGGTGCTGCGGCGGGACGTGCTCCCGGCGTTCGTGTCGACGGTGCCGGTGGCGCTCGCCACGTACGTGATCTCGTGGCTCGGCTGGATCCTGTCGCCGACGGACGGCACCGGCGGCTACTACCGCAACTGGGCGGCGACGGCGGGCAAGGGCGGCCACTGGACGTGGCTGCCGGACTGGGTGCGCAGCCTCTGGCACTACGAGCACGCGGTGTACGAGTTCCACGTGGGCCTCTCCTCGCCGCACACCTACCAGTCCAACCCGTGGAGCTGGATCGTCGACGGCAGGCCCGTCTCGTACTTCTACGAGTCGCCGCTGCCCGGCAAGGACGGCTGCCCGCCGGACACCACGGAGAAGTGCGCCCGCGAGGTCCTCGCGCTCGGCACACCGCTGCTGTGGTGGGCGGCGGCCTTCGCGCTCCTCTACGTCCTGTGGCGGTGGGCGTTCCGCCGCGACTGGCGGGCGGGCGCGATCCTGTGCGGCGTCGTGGCGGGCTATCTGCCCTGGTTCTTCTACCAGGAGCGGACGATCTTCTACTTCTACGCGGTCGTCTTCGTGCCGTTCCTGTGCCTCGCGGTGGCGATGACGATCGGCGCGATCCTCGGCCCGCCGGGGTCCAGTGAGCGCCGCCGGGTCGTGGGCGCCGCGGCCTCGGGCGTCCTCGTCCTGCTCATCCTCTGGAACTTCATCTACTTCTGGCCGATCTACACGGGCACGGCGATCCCGATCGATTCGTGGCGATCGAGGATGTGGCTCGACACGTGGGTCTAGCGGCGTGATCCTCGGGCGGGCCGAGGGTCATGTCGGAAAACGGCCAGCTCCCGTGAAGTCGCGCCGCCTAAGGTCGCGGGCATGTCGGAGCAGAGCCGCTCGGTACAGAGCCGCACCCTCGTCAAGAACGCCTGGAAGGCCTTCGCCGGCCACGACGCCGAGCGCATCGCGGCCGTCTTCACCGAGGACGCGGAGTGGCTCGCACCCCCGGAGAACGCCACCGCCGTCGCGCTGGAGGGGCCAGGTCATCTGGTCGGCAGGGACGCGATCGTGCGGTTTCTGGCCGTCGACTTCCCTCGCTTCTTCGTGCGCGACGTCGCCGTCACCTTCCACGGGTTCTACGCCGACGGCGACCGGGTGACCGTCGAGGAGACCATGACGGCGACCCTGGCCAACGGCAACCATTACGCCAACGACTACTGCTTCGTCTTCGAGCTCCAGGATGGGCTGATTCACCGGGTGCGCGAATACATGGACACGGCCCGCGCGCACCGCATGGTTTTCGGCGGAGCTCCGAACACCCGCGATCAGGTGTAGTACGCACCTAGGACACCTTCGGATAACGACAGCCCCGTACCTCACTCCCGCCCCCACGGGCCCCTTAGTGTTCAGGGCGAATGACCTTCCCGGATATGTCCGGGAAGGCTCCTGGGGAGGGGGGCGCATCGTGCGCAGAGGTGCAAAGGCCGCGTTGGTCGGTGGGGTCTTCGCCGTCATGGTGGGGGGCGCCGGGTACGGCGCGTACAACTTGGTGAGCGACGTGAACGGGGACGACGGTTCGCCGCGGTCGGAGGCGGCCGAGGTGAAGACGGGGCCGCCGTCGGACGGCGAGGTCCGTGAGACGGCCCGCAAGTTCCTGGAGGCGTGGGCCAAGGGCGACGCCAGGCAGGCCGCGGCGTACACGAACAACTTCGCGGCGGCCGAGGAGTCGCTGACCGGCTTCCGCGAGGACGCGCACCTGACGAAGGCGAAGCTCGTCCCGAAGCAGGCGTCCGGCGCCCGCGTGCCGTTCTCCGTCTCGACAACGGTGTCGTACAAGGGAAAGAGCAAGCCCTTCGCGTACGACTCGCAGCTCACCGTCGTCCGCGGCAAGACCACCGGGCGCGCGCTCGTCGACTGGTCGGAAGCCGTCATCCACCCTTCCCTGGAGAAGGGCGACACCCTCGTGACGGGCGAGTCGGCCACCCCGCCCATCCAGGCCGTGGACCGCGCGGGCACCGTCCTGCGCAAGAAGGACTACCCCTCGCTCGGCCCGATCCTGGACAAGCTGCGCGACACGTACGGCGAAAGCGCGGGCGGAAAGCCCGGCGTGGAGCTGTACGTCCAGCACGCGGACGACGACGCGGGCGCCCGTTCCCTGGTCAGCCTCGCGCCCGGCAAACCCGGCAAGCTGCACACGACGCTCAGCGCGGGCGTCCAGAAGGCCGCGGAGCAGGCGGTGCTGCGCAGCGACGACTCGTCCGTGGTCGCGCTGAAGCCGAGCACCGGTGAGGTCCTCGCGGTCGCCAACAACCGCAAGGACGGGTTCAACGCGGCGTTCCTCGGCAAGGTCCCGCCCGGCTCGACGATGAAGATCGTCTCGGCGGCGATGCTCATCGACAAGGGCGTGACGAAGGCGAGCGGCCCCGCGCCCTGCCCGGCCTCCGCGACCTGGCAGAGCCAGACGTTCAACAACCTCAAGGGCATGACGCCCAACGAGTCCGCGACGTTCTCGGAGGACTTCGCGCGCTCCTGCAACACGGCGTTCGTGAAGCTCATCGACGAGGACGGCATATCGGACGCGTCCCTCACCGAGGAGGCACGGAACAACTTCGGCCTGGGCCAGGACTGGAAGGTCGGCGTCCCGTCGTTCGACGGCTCCGTCCCCGAGTCCCCCGGGCCCAACCGCGCGTCCAACGCCATCGGCCAGGGCGAGGTCACGATGAACCCGCTGAACATGGCCTCGGTCACGGCGACGGCGATGACGGGCACCTTCCGGCAGCCCGTGATCGTGCCGGCCTCGCTCGACGACCGCCAACTGGCCACTGCTCAGGGCCTGCGCGCGTCCACCGTCCAGCAGCTGCGCCAGATGATGAACCGCACGGCGGTCAGCGGCACCGGCGCACGCGCCATGGCCGGGCTCGGCACCGACATCGGCGCGAAGACCGGCTCGGCCGAGATCGGCGGCCAGGAGGTGTCGGACAGCTGGTTCACGGGGTACCGGGGCGATGTCGCGGCGGCCGCGCTCGCACAGCGGGGCGGGCACGGCGGCGACTCGGCGGGGCCGATCGTGGCGGCGGTGCTGGGCGCAGGGTAATCGGTGCGCGGGTCCGTCGCCCGGCCGGGCGGCGAACTGGTCAAGGGCTTCTCCGTACGCCTCTAAGGTGGCCTTCAGGCTCTGGGGAGCCGGGGGTTCCGGGGAACTGCGGAGGGTTTGTGGGCAAGCGAAGGCGCGCCACCGGGCGCAAGAACGTCGGCGGCGGTGGCCGTGTCGGGAACAGGAGAGCGCACCCGGGTGTGCTCGGCGGGGCCGCGGCCGTGGTCGTGTGCGGCGTGGGGGCCGCCGCGTTCGCGCTGTCCGGCGGCTCGGGTTCCGGGGACGGCTCGACCGTCGACGAGAAGCCGGTGGCGTCGGGCCCGCCGAAGCCGGCCGAAGTCCGGTCCACCGCACAGGCGTTCCTCACCGCGTGGGCGAAGGGCGACGCGACCCGGGCGGCAGCACTGACGGACGACCCCTCGGCGGCGAAGAAGGCCCTGACGTCCTACCGCAAGGACGCCCACCTCACGAAGCCCCGCCTGACGCCGGGCAAGCGCGCGGGCACCGACGTACCGTTCAAGGCCGCGGCCACGGTCTCGTACGAGGGAAAGACCAAGGCCCTCTCGTACGAGTCCGAACTCACGGTCGTCCGCCGGAAGAGCGACGGCGAGACGCTGGTCGGCTGGGAGCCCTCGGTGGTCCACCCGGACCTGAAGGAGGGCGACCGGCTGGTCACGGGTGAGGCGGGCGACCCGCCGATCAAGGCGGTGGACCGGGACGGCGCGGAGCTGACGGCGGCGAAGTACCCGTCGCTGGGCACGGTCGTCGACGGGCTGCGCGAGAAGTACGGGAAGAAGGCGGGCGGCAAGGCGGGCGTCGAACTGCGGGTGATCCGCGCGGAGAAGGCGGAGGCGAAGCAGGGCGGGGCCGGTGAGGACGACTCCAAGGCAACGCCCGACAAGACGCTCCTCACGCTCTCCCCCGGCACGCCGGGAACGCTGAAGACGACGTTCAGTGGCTCGCTCCAGTCGGCCGCCGAACGCGAGACGGCGAAGCGGAAGCGCGCCTCCGTCGTGGTCGTCAAGCCCAGCACCGGCGAGATCCTGGCCGCGGCCAACTCCGAACCGGCGGGCTTCAACACGGCGTTCCAGGGCTCGATCGCGCCCGGCTCCACGATGAAGGTCATCAGCTCGTCGCTGCTCCTGGAGAAAAAGCTCGCCGGAGTCGACAAGAAGCACCCCTGCCCCAAGTACGAGACGTACGGCGGCTGGAAGTTCCAGAACGACGACAAGTTCCAGATCAAGGGCGGTACGTTCCGGGCGAGCTTCGCGCGGTCCTGCAACACGGCTTTCATCAGCCAGGCCAAGAAGCTGGAGAACGACTCCCTCACCAAGCAGGCCCAGGAAGTCTTCGGACTCGGCCGCGACAACTGGTCGATCGGCGTCTCGTCCTTCGACGGCGCGGTACCGGTCCAGAGCGACGCGCAGATGGCGGCCTCGCTCATCGGGCAGGGTGGGGTGCGGATGAATCCGTTGAACATGGCGTCGGTGGCGGCAACGGTGAAATCGGGCGAGTTCAAGCAGCCCTACCTGGTCTCGCCCGACGTGGACGACCGCGAGCTGGCGACGGCGCCGCGCAAGATGTCGGGCTCGACGGCCGCGGCGCTGCGGGACCTGATGCACTACACCGCGGTCGCGGGCACGGCGGTCAAGCCCATGTCGGGCCTCGGCTCCGACATGGGCGCGAAGACGGGTTCGGCGGAGGTCGACGGCCAGAAGAAGCCCAACGGCTGGTTCACGGCGTACCGGGGCGACCTGGCGTCGGCGGCGGTCGTGCAGGAGGGCGGGCATGGCGGGGACTCGGCGGGGCCGGTGGTTCGGGCGATGCTGCGGGCGGGGGGCTGAGGGGGGCGGGACGAGGGCCGGGACGGGGACTGGGGCGACTCGGGGTGCGCAGGTAGTGACGGCCTGTCCGCTATGCGGATACGTGGTCGCGTGCCCCGTACACAGACCGCTAGCGTGCCGGGCATGAGCGCTACACCACCCGAAGCATCCGAAGCCCACCCCCGTTTCGCCGAGGCCCTCCGTCAGCTGGGCCTCGGCGATCTGCTTCCCCGGGTCCGCCGCTTCCCGGAGCAGACGCGCACCGCGCAGGAGGCCGCCGCGGCCATCGGCTGCGACCTGAGCCAGATCTGCAAGTCGCTGATCTTCGCGGCGGACGGGGTCCCCGTGCTGGTCCTCATGGACGGCGCGTCGCGGGTGGACCTGGACCTCGTACGACGCGAACTCGGCGCGGAGAAGGTGACCCGGGCGAAGGCGGACGTGGTGCGCGAGACGACCGGTTACGCGATCGGGGGCGTACCGCCCTTCGGCCACGTCACACGGACCCGCGTCCTCGCCGACCGGTCCCTCCTCGCCCACGACGAGGTGTGGGCGGCGGCCGGCACGCCCTACGCGGTCTTCCCGATGGCACCCGAGACGCTGATCGCCCACGCGGGCGGCACGCTGGTGGACGTGCGCGAGACCGCCGCGTGACCCCGCTGGTCGCGGCGGCCGTCCTGCTCGCCGCCGTCACGCACGCGTGCTGGAACGCGATAGCCCACCACATCACCGACAAGCTGGTCGGCTTCACGCTCATATCGGGGGGCGGCACGCTGATCGGCCTGCTCCTCGCCCCCTTCGTCCCGATCCCGGACGCGGAGGCGTGGCCCTATCTGGTCCTCTCCGCGGCGATCCACGTCGGCTACTACGCCCTGCTGATGAAGTCGTTCAAGCTCGGCGACTTCGGCCAGGCGTATCCGATCGCGCGCGGCACGGCGCCGCTGGTCGTCACCGTCCTCGCGGCGGTCTTCGCGGGCGAGATCCCGGACGGCTGGCAGGCGGCGGGCGTCGCGGTCTCGTGCGCGGGCCTGACGGGCCTCGCCCTGTGGGGCATCCGGGGCTCGGGCCGCCGCCCCGACTGGGCGGCGATCGGCGCGGCGCTCGCGACGGGCGTCTCGATCGCGGCGTACACGGTGGTGGACGGCCTGGGCGTACGCGCCTCCGGCTCCTCCATGGGCTACATCGCGTGGCTGATGATCCTGGAGGGCATCGCGGTCCCGCTCTACGCGGCGTACCGCTGGCGCGGCGAGTTCGTCCCGCGCCTGCGCCCGTTCGCCCTGGTCGGCCTCGCGGGCGCGGCCCTCTCCGTCTCGGCATACGGCCTGGTCCTGTGGGCCCAGACGCGAGCGGACCTGGCCCCGATCTCCGCGCTGCGCGAGTCCTCGATCATCGTGGGCGCGGCGATAGGCGCGCTCTTCTTCAAGGAACGGTTCGGGGCGCCAAGGTTGGTGGCGGCGGGGTTGATGGTGGCGGGGATCGGGTTGATGTTGCATGCGGGGTAGCGGCGGCTCGTACGAGACATGCGCTCGCATCGGATGGCCACCCTCGGCCGGAGGTGGGTGAGGCACCATGCGCCACCCCGATGTCATCACCGGGTTCCGAAAGTCGTCGCACTCGGACCAGCTGGGCGATTGCCTGGAGATCGCGCGCACCGGGTCCGGAGGCCATGCCGTACGTGACAGCAAGAACTCCGCGGGGCCTTCCCTTACCGTCGGTGGTGCGGCGTGGAGCTGCTTCGTCGACGAGATCAAAGGCGCCTACGCCAGGTAGCTCTGGGTCAGCCGACTGCCGGTTGTGCTGAGTTCAGGCCCGCACAGCGGCGGCATGCCCTCACCGATGTCGCCACTACCGCGTGTGACGCCGCCGCCAGGGCGCCTGCCGCTGTCAGCAGGGGCCAGTTCGTGGCGAGGGCCGCCGCGACGGTCAGGGAGAGGGTCGCCACCGCCATGGCCGCGCTGGCCGTCGTGCCAAACCACGCGACAGTCAGCGGCAGGCGGTGAGGGGTGGGCAGGCGGCGGGCAAGGGTGCCCGTGACCGCCAGCGTCGCCGCCGCCAGTAGGGCCGCCAGCGTGGCGATCAGGGTCAGGTGTGCTGCCAGTTGCTGCCAGAGCAGTTCGCCCCGCGCCAGGTACCAGCACGCCAGCAGCAACGGGGCCGTCAGCGTGATCGTCCGGGCCGTGTGTCGCGCCTGGGCGATGGTCAGTTCGTGCTGGCAGGCGGGGGCGAGGTCCGCGACGGTCCCGAACTCCCGTACCGCCAGGCGGGCGGCTTCCGACTCGTCCGCTCCCGCGTCGGCGTACGCGGCCGCCGTGTCCATGAGCCCGTCGTGCATCTCCTCGATGAGGCGGGACTTGGCGCGCTCAGGACCGCGCAGGGCCGCCGTCAGCGCGGCGACGTGGTCGTCGATGGCGCTCATGTGGCGAGACCGGGCTGTGCGCCGCCGGCGGTCTGGGGGCCGGGGTTCAGGACCGCGCCGATCGCCGCGGTGAACTCACTCCACGCAGCCCGCTCCCCGGCGAGCGTCGCGCGTCCGGCGTCGGTCAGCTCGTATGCCCTGCGGCGCCGCTCACCGCCCGCCGCCTCCCAGCTACTGCTGAGCAGACCGAGGCGCTCCAGGCGGTTCAGCGCCGGGTAGATCGTTCCCGTACGCAGCTCCAGCGCGCCGCCGCTGCGACGCTGCACCGCGGTGATGATCGCGTACCCGTGCAACGGGCCCGGCTCCAGCACGGCAAGGAGCAATCCGTCGAGGTGCCCGCGCACCGCATCCGCCTTCATGGGTAGGCAGCCTACACAAGGGGTGTGTTGGCGGTGTATGTATTGGCAGCCAACATGTTTGCGTTGGCTGCCAACACATTCGTGCCGTTCCGATCCTCGGGGGTCCGTCATGACCAAGTTCCTGCTGTCCGTGCACGTCCTCGCCGCGATCCTCGCGGTGGGGTCCATCACGGTCGCCGCGTCGATGTTCCCGCGCTATGCGTTGCGGGCCCTGGGCTGTGACGGGGACGGTGGCGGTCGTGGTGACGGTGACGGGGAGCGGACAGATGATCGGGCCCCCGGCATCGCCGCGCTCCTGCACCGCGTCTGCCGCGCCTACGCCGTCGCAGGTCTCGCCGTCCCCGTCTTCGGCATCGCCACGGCCGTCCAGCTCGACGTCCTCACCGACGCCTGGCTGATCGCCTCACTCATCCTGACGACGATCGCGGCGGGGTTGCTCGCGCTGGTGATCCTGCCGAGGCAGCGGGCTCTGCTGGACAGGGCGACGGATCTGTCCGACCCGGCCGACGGGGCGCGGCGCGCGGCGGCCCGCCTCGCCATGCTGACCGGCATCTTCAACGTCCTCTGGGCCACGGTCACCGTCCTGATGATCGTCCGCCCCGGCTCCACGACGGGGGCGTGATCGCCATGCGTACGCTCCGCATCGCGGCGGTGGTCGAGGCCGCGTCCCTGGCGCTCCTCCTGGCCAACCTGCTCACGATCCACGCCCGCCCACTGTCGGGCCTGCTGGGCCCACTGCACGGCACGGCGTACCTGGTCGTCATAGCGTCCACGTGGATGCTGCCGTCCGCGTCGACTGCGGGTGCGCGATGGCGGGCGCTCGTCCCGGGTGTCGGGGGGCTGCTGGTCCTACGCGGGGTCGAGGTGCGGACGGATTCCTCCGATCACGCCTCGTGATGCGCCGACGAGCGACGAGGGTGAAGGCCAACCATGCCAACGGCGCGACGACGCCGGACGCGAGATGGGTGGCGGGGGTGGTGGGCGGGGTGGGGCGGCTGCTCGGTGGTGCCGGGGGATGGGGGGGGCTACGCCCGGCCGGTCCGCTGACCGGGGGCGGGGTGGTCGGGCGGGGCGTCGGCGGCTGGGCCGTGGGGCCTGGGCGGTGATCTGGCCCGGGGCTATTCCGGGCCGCCGTTGAGGGCGGGCGGGTGGGGAGCTGGCCCGGACGCGCCAGGGGGGCGGGGCGCAGGTGCGGGTGCGGCCCCTGCGCGCAGCGGGGCGTTAGGGCCGACCGTGGCAGTCTCACAGGGCGAAGGCGGGTGCCGGCGCAGGTGTCGGGGCGGGTGGGTGGGGAGCTGGCGGGGACGCGCTAGGGGGGCGGGGCGCAGGTGCGGGTGCGGCCCCCGCGCGCAGCGGGGCATCAGGGCAGACCGTGGCAGCAAGGCCCGGCGCGCGAACATCGACGCCCGCAGGACGGCGTGCCGGACGGTTACAGAGACTCCCGCAGCGCCCGCACCAACGCCTGCGCCCGCGGGTCCGCCGTAACCCCCTTGTTCATGCCGTTCGTGACGTAGCCGAACGCCACGCCCGACTCCGGGTCGGCGAAGCCAAGGGCGCCGCCGCGCCCCGGGTGGCCGAAGGACCCGGCGCCGAGGAGCGGCGACGCCGCCCCGTGGAGCATGTAGCCGAGGCCGAAGCGCGTGTTGACGACCAGGACCCGGTCGGGGCCCGCCGACGCCTCCCCCCGCGCCAGCTCGACCGTGGCGGGAGTGAACAAGCGCCCGCCGCCGCCCTCCACCTCTCCGACCAGCCCCGCGTAAAAGCGCGCCAGCCCGTCCGCCGTCGCGACACCGTTGGACGCGGGCAGCGCCGCCGCCCGGTACCCGGAGTCGTTCTCGTCCGGCGAGGGGTCGATCGCCCCGAACGCCCGCCGCGTCAGCGACTCCGCGTCCGCATACGCCTCCGCCACGTTCCGCTTCGGCCGCATCCGGAGCCCGCCCGGCCCCGCCGGAGCCTCGATACGGCCAAGGCGACCGGCCCGCCCCGCCTCCGCTTCCGACGCCGGCAGCCCGAGCCACAGGTCGAGCCCCAGCGGCCCCGCGATCTCGTCCGCGATCCACTCCCCCACAGGGCGGCCCGTCACGCGCCGCACCAGCTCGCCCACGAGCCAGCTGTACGTCTGCGCGTGGTAGCCGTGGTCCTCGCCGGGCTCCCAGAAGGGGGCCTGCGCCGCGACCACCGCGGCGCCGAGGTCCGGGTCGAGCGCCTCGGCGGGCGTCAGCGGACGGTCCAGGGCGGGGACACCGGCGCGGTGCGCGAGAACGTGACGTACGAGAACATGCTCCTTGCCGCGCGCCTTGAACTCCGGCCAGTACGAGCCGACCGGCGCGTCCAGGTCCAGTTCCCCCCGCTGGTGCAGGAGGAGCGGCACGGCCGCCGCCACGCCCTTCGTCGCCGAGCGCACGATCTGAGCCGTACCCCGCTCCCAGGGCGCGCCCCCGGCCCCGGCGTCCCCATCGACGTCCTTCATGCCGCCCCACAGGTCCACCACCCGGCGCCCGTCCCGGTACACGGTCACCGCCGCGCCCCGCTCCCCGCGCTCGGCGAAGTTGCGTACGAACGCGTCCCGCACCGGCTCGTACCCGGCGGCCACGGTGCCGTGCACCCCACCCATCACATCCACAACGCCATCCATGACAAGGCCATCCATGACAAGGCCAACAGCAACCAACCACCGTCGATTCCCTAGCCCCCGACCCTCACCGTCTTAGGATCGAAGCCAAAAGGCAGCTCCAAGCGATGGGCGCCCATCAGGTCCGCGTCGGAGAGCAGCTCGCCCGTCGGGCCGTCCGCCGCGATGACGCCGTCACTGAGGATCAGGGCGCGCGGGCACAGCTCCAAGGCGTACGGCAGGTCGTGCGTGACCATCAGGACCGTCACGTCCAGCGACCGCAGGATGTCCGCGAGCTCGCGGCGCGAGGCCGGGTCGAGGTTGGAGGACGGCTCGTCCAGGACGAGGATCTCCGGCTCCATCGCGAGCACCGTCGCCACCGCGACCCTGCGCCGCTGCCCGAAGGAGAGGTGGTGCGGCGGGCGGTCCGCGAACTCCGCCATGCCCACCTGCCCCAGCGCCTTGTGCACCCGCGCCTCCAGCTCGGGCCCCCGCAGGCCCGCCGCCGCGGGCCCGAACGCCACGTCCTCCCGCACGGTCGGCATGAACAGCTGGTCGTCCGGGTCCTGGAAGACGATGCCGACGCGGCGCCTGATCTCCGCCATGTGCTTCTTGCCGACGGGCAGCCCGGCGACCGTCACCGTGCCCGCGCCGCCGGTCAGGATGCCGTTGAGGTGCAGGACGAGCGTCGTCTTGCCCGCGCCGTTCGGCCCGAGCAGCGCGACGCGCTCGCCGCGCCCCACGGTGAAGTCGACGCCGAAGAGGGCCTGGTGCCCGTCCGGATAGGCGAAGGCGAGGCCCGAGACCTCAAGAGACGCGGGGACCTTCGAAGAGGCCGCACCAGGCACATCAGTCACAGGATCCATCCCAACAGGCATACGACAAGAGCGGTCAGGGGAAGGGTCAGCGCGTACGTCCACTGGGCGCGGGACGCCGTGATGTCGTCGATGACCGGCATCGACCCGGCGTAGCCACGGCTGACCATGGCCAGATGTACCCGCTCCCCCCTCTCGTACGAGCGGATGAAGAGCGCGCCCGCCGACTTGGCGAGGACGCCCCACTGCCGTACGCCCCGCGCCGCGAACCCGCGCGACTCGCGGGCGATCTTCATGCGGCGCATCTCGTCCGTGATCACGTCGCCGTACCGGATCATGAACGAGGCGATCTGGACGAGCAGCGGCGGCAGCTTCAGCCGCTGGAGTCCGAGCAGCAGCTCGCGCAGCTCCGTCGTCGCGGCGAGCAGCACCGACGCGGCGACGCCCAGCGTTCCCTTGGCCAGGACGTTCCAGGCGCCCCAGAGTCCGTTGACGCTCAGGGAGAGGCCGAGGACGTCGACGCGTTCGCCCTGCGCGACGAACGGGAGCAGCACCGCGAACGCCACGAACGGGATCTCGATGAGGAGCCGCTTCAGCAGGAAGCCCGCGGGGACACGGGCGACGTACGCGACCACGCCGAGCAGCACCGCGTACAGCCCGAAGGCCCACATCGCCTCGCGGGGCGTGGAGACCACGACGATCACGAAGCAGAGGACCGCCGCGAGCTTGGTGTGCGGAGGCAGCGCGTGCACCGGTGAGCGGCCCTGCCGGTAGAGCCGGTGGGCGTGGCCCGCACCCATGTCAGACCTTCTCGGAGGTGACGTCCTCCGGCACGGCGGCCGGCGATGTGTCGTTCGTACGGCGGCGGCGCAGGCCCCAGAAGACCGCCGAGCCCGCGACGACCGTGACGCCCACGCCGATCACGCCCGCGAGGCCGCCGGAGAGGCGGGCGTCGGTGACGTCCTTGACGCCGTAGTCGGCGAGCGGGGAGTCCGCGGAGGCGTGCTCCTCGGTCTTCTTGTCGATGCCCTTGTCGTGGGCGACCTTCTCCAGGCCGTCCGGGTCGGCCGACGCGTAGAAGCTGACGAAGCCCGCGAGGACGAGGGAGGCGACGATGCCCGCGATCCAGACCGGGCGGGTGGACCGGGGGGAGCGGGCGGCGACGGGCGCGGGCTCGGCGGCCGGCGCGTCCACCAGCTCTCCGGCGACGCGCAGTTTCAGCCGCTGGGTGAGGCCCCGCGCTCCGTACACCAGGTCCGGCCGCACGGCGATGACCGCGCCGACCGTGAGCGCGGTGATGGCGGCCTCGCCGATGCCGATGAGGACGTGGACGCCGACCATCGCGGTGGCGACCTTGCCGATGGAGACGTCGGTCGTGCCGCCGAGGGCGTAGATGAGGGTGAAGGCGACCGCGGCGGCGGGCACGGAGAGCAGAGCGGCCACGAAGGAGGCCGCCGTGATCGAGCGGCGGCCGCGGGGCAGCACCTTCACCAGGCCGCGGAAGACGAGGTAGGCGACGACGGTCGTGACGATCGCCATGTCGGAGATGTTCACGCCGAGCGCGGTCAGACCGCCGTCCGCGAAGAGCACGCCCTGCATGAGCAGGACGACGGAGACGCAGAGCACCCCGGTGAAGGGTCCGACGAGGATCGCCGCGAGCGCACCGCCGAGGAGGTGGCCGCTGGTGCCCGCCGCGACGGGGAAGTTCAGCATCTGCACGGCGAAGATGAAGGCGGCGACGAGACCGGCGAGCGGCGCGGTGCGCTCGTCGAGCTCGCGGCGGGCGCCCTTGAGGCTGACGGCGACGGCGCCTGCCGCGACGACCCCGGCGGCCGCCGAGACCGGGACGTTGATGAACCCGTCGGGGACATGCATGCGCGCGCTCCTGGGCAGGGGCCCTGGGCAGGGCGGACGGCTCGTGAACCGTTCAATGATAGTGCTCTGTTGCAAACGGCTTGCAAGAGCGCGTCGGTCCCGATTCGACTACGCCGACCGCCGGTCCCACCTGCGGCGAATTGTCGTACATATGGGACATTGGTGGGGAAGTGCCAAGGATGAGGAGTTCAGCGATGTCCGCAGTCGAGCAGTACGCACGCGCCCACCTCGTCACGGACTCCTCCGAGGGCCACCGCGCCGTCCCCGTCATCCTCCACTACGACGCGGAGGCCGACCCGCAGGCGGTGCGGATCGGCCTCCCCGGCTCCCCTCATCGGGTCTTCTCCCGGCAGCTCCTGGAGCGGGGCCTCCGGGCGCCCGTGACCTCGGGCAACGTTCACGTATGGCCGTGCGGGCGGGTCCAGACGGTCGTGGAGTTCCACGAGGCGGACGGGGTGACGGTCGTGCAGTTCGACGCGTCGGCGCTGATCCGCTTCCTGCGCCGCACCCACGCGGCCGTCACCCCGATCACCCACTAGGACGTACGCGGGCCCCACGACCCACGCGGGTCAGACGCGCGCCGGCTCCCTGTCGGCCGCCGCGTCCGCGTCCCTCTCGGCCGCCGTGCGCAGGCCCTCTCCCTCGACGTCGACGTTCGGCAGCGCGCGGTCCAGCCACTTGGGCAGCCACCACGCCTTCTTGCCGAGCAGCGCGAGGACCGCGGGCACCAGCGCCATACGGACCACGAAGGCGTCGAAGAAGACGGCGATGGCCAGGCCGAAGCCGATCATCTTCACCATCTGCTCGGACGAGCCGATGAAGCCCGCGAAGACCGCGATCATGATGACGGCCGCCGCCGAGACCACCCGCGCGCCGTGCCGGAATCCGGTCACGATCGCCTGTCCCGGCCGCTCGCCGTGGACGTACGCCTCCCGCATGCGGGTCACGAGGAAGACCTCGTAGTCCATCGCGAGGCCGAAGACCACGCCCACCATGAAGATCGGCATCATCGACATGATCGGGCCGGTCTGCTCGACGCCGAAGAGCGAGCCGAGCCAGCCCCACTGGAAGACCGCGACGACCGCGCCGAGGGCCGCGAGGACCGAGAGCAGGAAGCCGAGGGCCGCCTTGAGCGGGACCAGGATCGAGCGGAAGACGACGATCAGGAGCAGGAACGCGAGGCCCACGACCAGCGCCAGGTAGGGCAGCAGGGCGTCGTTCAGCTTCTGCGAGACGTCGATGTTCATGGCCGTGGTGCCGGTGACCATGATCTCGGCGCCCGAGTCCGACTTGATCTGCGCACCGGTGTCACGGATCGAGTGGACGAGGTCCTCGGTCTCCAGGCCACTGGGCTTGGAGGACGGGACGACGCTGATGATCGCGGTGTTCTTCTCCTTGTTGAACATCGGCGGGGCGACGGTCAGGACGTCGTCGAGCTTGGAGATCGTCCTGGTGATCTCACCGGCCGCCGCCTTCGGGTCGTCGGCGCCCTCCAGGTCGCCGACCACCATCAGGGGCCCGTTGAAGCCGGGGCCGAAGCCCTCCGAGACCAGGTCGTACGCCTTGCGCTGGGTCGTGGACGTCGGCTGCGCGCCGTCGTCCGGCAGGCCGAGCTCCAGCTTCGAGACCGGGATGGCCGCGGCGCCGAGGCCCACGATGCCGACGAGCAGCACGGCGATGGGGCGGCGGACCACGAAGCGGGCCCAGCGGGTGCCCATGTTCTGCTTCGGCTCACCGGCCTCGGCGGACTCACGGCCCTTACGGGCCTTGCCGCCCCCGAACAGCTTGCTCTTCTCGCCCGCGGGCAGCACCCGCCTGCCCGCGTACCCGAGCAGCGCCGGGATGAGGGTGAGCGCGATGAGGACGGCGATGACGACCGTGCCGGCCGCGGCGAAGCCCATCTTGGTGAGCATCGGGATGTTGACGACGGCGAGGCCGACCAGCGCGATGACGACGGTGAGTCCGGCGAAGACGACCGCGGAGCCCGCGGTGCCGACGGCCCGTCCCGCCGCTTCCTCGCGGTCCCGCCCCTCGGCGAGTTCGCCGCGGTAGCGCGAGACGATGAAGAGCGCGTAGTCGATGCCGACCGCGAGGCCGATCATCATGGCGAGCGTCGACGTGGTGGTGCCGAGGTCGAGCGCGTCGGCGAGCGCGGTGATCGACGAGACGCCGATGCCCACACCGATCAGCGCGGTGATCAGCGGCAGTCCGGCCGCGATGAGCGAGCCGAAGGTGATGACGAGGACGACCGCCGCGACCGCGATGCCGATGATCTCGGTGGAGCCGGTCTCGGGCATGGCCTGCAGCGCGTCGCCGCCGACCTCGACCGTGAGCCCCGACTCTCGCGCCTTGTCGGTGGTCTTCTCCAGCGCGTCGCGGTCGTCGTCGGTCAGCTCCATCGAGGTGACCTTGTACGAGACGGAGGCGTACGCCGTGGAGCCGTCCTTGCTGACCGTCTTGGTCGCGAAGGGGCTGTCCGCGCGGGCCACCTGGTCCGAGCCCGCCTTGACGGCGGCGACGGTCTTCTCGATCTCGGCCTTGTTGGCCTTGTCGGTGACCTTCTCGCCGTCCGGCGCCTTGAAGACGACGCGGGCGCTGGCTCCGTCGGCGCTGGCCTCGGGGGCCCTCTTCTCCAGCAGGTCGAAGGCCTTCTGGGCCTCCGTGCCGGGTATGGAGAAGCTGCTGGAGGCGGCGGTGGGCGCGGACGCCGCGCCGACCCCGGCGAGCGTCAGGAGCGCCACCCATATGAGGGCGACGAAATGGCGTCGCCTGAAGGCGAGTTTGCCGAGTTTGTAGAGGAAAGTGGCCACGGGGGCGTACTCCCGGTCAGGTCGTGTGGTCCGGATTGGGCAGGGGAGAGCAGCCCGACGACGTGAGCGGTGCGCGTCAGGAACAGGGGGTGTTGCGGGTCAGATGCCGAGGGCGGGGAGGATCACGGCATCGATGTACGACGCGAGGAACTCGCGGTCGACCGGGCGGTCCTCGATGAGGTCCCGGGCGACGAAACCGCCGACCATCATGTGGACGACGTACTCCAGCGCCGGATTGTCCGCGGCGACCTCGCCGCGCTCCACGGCCCTGCGCAGCAGGTCGTTCAGGCCCGTCAGCTCCGGCTCGATGAGCAGGTTCCGCAGCGCCTGGTGGAGTTCGGGGTTGTCGTGGATGGCATGGAAGAGGCCCCGCATCAGCGCGGCGTCCTTCTCCATCTGGCAGTCGTCCGAGCGGGACACCATCTCGTACAGGTCGCCGCGCAGCGACCCGGTGTCGATGTCCGCGAGGGACGCCGGCTTGTTGTGCCGCAGCGCCTTGGCGATCAGCTCCGGCTTGCTCCCCCACTGGCGGTAGAGGGTCGCCTTGCTGGACCGGGTGCGGGCGGCCACGGCGTCCATGGTGAGGGCGTCGTAACCGACCTCGCGGAGCAGGTCGAGCACGGCCTCGTACAGCTCGGTCTCGCGCTCGGGCGTGATCCTGGTGCGCCGCGTCGGTGTCACGGTCTCCGCCACGATCCTCACCTCCTGCTCGCCACTCGGTACTCGTCACACGGAACGAAACGGTTTCGTACGCCATGACTGTACGCCTCACGCCGAGCGAAACGAAACCGTTTCGTACGTGTGCTGCGTCACCTCGCCGAGTACCCGGGGCACGCACCGCCATTCACCCCCGGCACAAGTTGCCGCCGCCCTCCGAGCGGAAAAGCATGGTGAGGTGACCGACGAGCGCGACGACCTCCAGGACGACCACGCCTACCTGCGTTTTCCGCACCTCAGCGGCGATCGCCTCTGCTTCGCGGCCGAGGACGACCTGTGGGTGGCGCCCCTCTCCTCCGCGGGCTCACCCGCCGACCGGGCCTGGCGGCTCACCGTCGACCGTACGAAGGTGGGCCACCCCCGGTTCTCGCCGGACGGCCGCCACATCGCGTACACGACCTGGCGCAGCCTCGACCCGGAGATCCACCTCGCACCCGTGGACGGCGGACCCGCGCGGCGCCTCACGTACTGGGGCAGCACCGACACCCGGGTCTGCGGCTGGTCCCCCGACGGCGACATCCTCGCCGTCTCCTCGCACGGCCAGCCCTTCTCGTACTTCTGCTGGGCCTACAGCGTGCCCACCGACGGCTCCCCCGGCGGCAAGCTGCCCTGGGGCCCGGTCTGGGACATCGCGATCACCGACTCGCTCGCCGACGGCGACAGCGAGCGCAAGACCCTCCTCCTGACGGGCAAACCGCCGCACGAACCCGCGGCCTGGAAGCGGTACCGGGGCGGCGCGACCGGCCGCCTGTGGGTGCACGGCGAGCAGATCCTCGCCGACCTCGACGGGCACCTCGACTCCCCCATGTTCGTCGCGGGCCGCATCGCGTTCCTCTCCGACCACGAGGGCGTCGGCAACCTCTACTCCTGCCTGCCCGACGGCTCCGACTTGCGCCGCCACACCGACCACGACACGTTCTACGCCCGCCACGCGTCCAGTGACGGCACCCGCGTCGTCTACCAGTGCGCGGGCGACGTCTGGCTGGTCGACGGCCTCGCGGCGGACTCCGTGCCCCGCAGGCTCGACGTGCGGCTCGGCGGGCCGCGCGCCGGGCGGCGGATCTACCAGGTGCCGGCCGCCCAGCACGTCGACGCGCTCTCCGTGGACACGACGGGCCGGGCCAGTGCCGTCGTCGTCCGCGGCTCCCTCTACTGGCTCACCCACCGCGACGGCCCGGCCCGCACCATCCACGACACCCCCGGCGTGCGCGTCCGGCTGCCCGAGATGCTCGGCAAGGGCGGCCAGGTCGCCTACGTCACCGACGCCGACGGCGAGGACGCCGTCGAGATCGCCTACCTGCCCCGGGCCAGCGGCGCCCGCGACCCGCGCAGGCTGGCGAGCGGGCAGCTCGGCCGCGTCCAGGAAATGGTGGCCGACCGCGACGGCGAGCGCCTGGCCATCGCCTCCAACGACGGCCGCCTGCTCCTCATCGACGTCACGGAGGAGTCCGACGGCGAGGTCACCGAGCTGATCCGCTCCATCAACGGACCCGTCCGCGACCTGGCCTTCTCCCCCGACGGCTGCTGGCTGACCTGGTCGCACCCCGGCATCGGCCGCTCCCTGCGCCAGATCAAACTGGCCCGTATCGCGGGCCCCGGCATGCGCGCGATCGTCGACGTGACCAACGGCCGCTTCGAGGACGAGAACCCCGTCTTCACCCGCGACGGCCGCTACCTCGCCTTCCTCTCCTGGCGCGGCTTCGACCCGGTCTACGACGTGCACACCGGCGACCTGTCCTTCCCGCTCGGCTGCCGCCCCTATCTCGTACCGCTGTCGTCGGCGACCCCGTCCCCGTTCGCCCTGCTGCCCGACGGGCGGCCCGCCGCGGGCGGCCTCGACCCGGCCGAGGGCAGCGGGGGCGACGGCACCACCATCGTGGAGATCGAGGGCCTGGAGTCACGGGTCACGCCGTTCCCCGTCTCCGCGTCGAAGTACTCGGCGCTGCATCCCGTCAGCGGCGGTGGCCTGGTCTGGCTGCGCTGGCCGATCTCGGGCGCGCTCGGCGAGACCTTCGTGAACCCCGCCGACATGTCAGGACGCCCCACCCTCGAGTACTTCAACATCACCAAGGCCAAGAAGTCCCAGCTCGTCGACCACCTCGACTGGTTCGCGCCCAGCGGCGACGGGTCGCGGCTCGTGGTCGTCGACGAGGGCGACCTGAGCGCCGTGCCCTCCACCGAGGTCGGCGACGTCGACACGACCGTCTGGATCGACCTGCGCCGCATCCTGCACGAGGTCGACCCGGCCGCCGAGTGGCGCCAGGCCTACGAGGAGGCGGGCCGGATCATCCGCGCCTACTTCTGGGACCCCGGGATGTCCGGCATCGACTGGGACGGCGTGCTCGCGCAGTACCGGCCGCTGGTCGAACGGGTCGCGTCCCCGGACGAGTTCGCCGACCTGCTCCGCGAGGTCCTCGGCGAACTGGGCACCTCCCACGCGTACGTCTCCCCCGCCCGCCGCAACGAGGGCCCGCCCCACTACCAGCGCGCCATGGGCCTCCTCGGCGCCAACCTCGTGCGCAGGGACGACGGCTGGATGGTCAAGCGGATCCTGCCCGGCGACTCCTCCGACTCCAAGGCGCGCTCCCCGCTCGCCGGCGCGGGCATCCGGGAGGGCGCGGTCCTCACCCACATCGACGGCCGCCCGGTCGACCCGGTCACCGGCCCCTACCCCCTGCTCTCGGCGGCGGGCGGCACCACGGTCGAGCTGACCTTCGAACCCGAGGGCGAGGGGCGGGCCCGCCGGGTCGCGATCGTCCCCCTCATCAACGAACGCCCCCTGCGCTACCAGGACTGGGTCGCCAAACGCCGCGACGTCGTACGGGAGTTGAGCGGCGGCAAGTGCGGCTACCTGCACATCCCCGACATGGGCGGCTCGGGCTGGGCGCAGTTCAACCGGGACCTGCGCCTGGAGGTGTCGCGGCCCGCGCTCATCGTGGACGTGCGCGGCAACGCGGGCGGCCACATCAGCGAGCTCGTCATCGAGAAGCTGACGCGCAGGATCCTCGGCTGGGACCTGACACGCAACGCCCAGCCGGTGTCGTACGCCTCGAACTCGCCCCGGGGGCCCGTGGTCGCGCTCGCCGACGAAGCCACCTCCTCCGACGGCGACATGATCACGGCGGCCTTCAAGCTGCTCGGGCTCGGGCCCGTCGTGGGGCAGCGCACATGGGGCGGTGTGGTCGGCATGACCGGGCGGCACACGCTCGGCGACGGCACGGTGATCACGGTGCCGATGAACGCGGGCTGGTTCGACGCGTACGGCTGGGGCGTGGAGAACCACGGCGTCAGCCCCGACCTCGACATCCTGCGCACCCCGCTGGACTGGGCGGAGGGGCGGCACGCGCAGCTCGACGACGCGGTGCAGCTCGCGCTGGACCTCCTGGAGCAGAACCCGGCGGCCTCGCCCCCGGACCACTCGGACGTGCCCGACCGACGCCGTCCGCCGCTGCCGCCCCGGCCGTGAAGCCCCGTACGCAGGGCCCCACATGATCGAAATGCGTGAAATGTCCGGTCGTGTAAATCTGGTCGAGGCCCCATCCCCCTCACCCAGAAACGGGAGAATCGCATGGGCATCAAGGACCAGTTCCAGGACAAGGCTCAGGACCTCGCCAACAAGGCCAAGGGCTCCATGGGCGAGAAGGGCGACCAGGCGCGCGACCGCGCCTCGCAGGCCCGTGACGAGGCGAGTGAGCGGTCCTCGCAGGCTCCGGACCAGGCCCGGGAGGCCGCGCAGGAGCAGCAGGACAAGTTCGACCGGGACTACGACGCCTGACGTGTAGCTCGTGCGAAGGAGGCCCCCGGGACGCCGGGGGCCTCTGCCGTTCCCGCTGCCGCCCGCCGGATCAACTCACCGCGCGCGCCTGCTCGTCCGCCGAACCGCCCGCCCCGACGAGCCCCGTCGACACGCTGCCGAGCCGCGGCTCGAACCGCTTCATCTCGCGCTGGCCGACCGACCCGATCACCGCGGGCAGATAGCCGCGGATGCCCTGCATGCCCCGCAGCCACCACTGCGCGTACACATGGCTGGAGCGGCGCTCGATGCCCGCCGCGATCCGGTCCACGGCGGGACCCAGCGGATACGTCTTGTTGGACGGCCACGGCAGCCGCTGCCGCAACTCCCGCATCACGTCGTCCTGGTCGGCGCCCCGCACCATGTCCGTGTCGGTCCAGGACAGATAGCCGACGCCGACCTTCACGCCCTTGTAGCCGACCTCGGCCCGCAGCGCGTGCGCGTACGCCTCCACGCCCGACTTCGACGCGCAGTACGCCGTCATCATCGGGGCCGGAGTGATCGCGGCGAGCGACGCGATCTGCAGCAGATAGCCGCGGCTCTCCATCAGGACGGGCAGGAAGGCCCGTCCCGTCACCGCGCTGCCGATGAGGTTGACCTCGATGACGCGGCGCCACGCGTCCGGGTCGGACTCCACGAACGGGCCGCCGCTGGCCACGCCCGCGTTGGCGACGACGATGTCGACCTTGCCGAAGTGCTGCTTGACCTCCTGCGCGACCTGCGCCATCGCCGTGTGGTCGGTGACGTCGGCGTGCCAGTGCGCGGACTCGGTGTGCAGCCGCTCCGACACTTTCTTCAGCTCGTCCGGCTCCAGGCCGACGAGGGCGACCTTCGCGCCGCGCGCCGACAGCTTGCGCGCGAGCAGTTCACCGACTCCGCGCGCCGCTCCCGTGACGACCGCGACCTGTCCTTCGAGGCTGACCCTGCTCATGCGCCCTCCTTGACCTGTACGTACGTTCCGACGATCTCCCTGATCCGTCCGGTGACGGCCTCGGGCGCCTCGATGGGTGTCATGTGTCCGATCCCGGGGAGCTCGGTGAGCCCCAGGCACTCCGGCAGGGCGGCGGCGATGCGCCGCGCGTGCACGACGGGAGTGAGGCGGTCGGACGTCCCGGCGATCACGGCCGTAGGCGTCTGCAACGCGCCGACCTCGACGTCCAGTTGCAGCGCGTCGAGGACGCTCGACCAGCCGTGGCGCACGTCCCGGGGGCAGGCGTGCACGATCCGCGCGCAGGCCTCGACCTTCTCGGGCCCGGCGCCGGGGCCCATCGTCGCGTACTTGAGGATCCGCTTGGCCACGGGCGTGACGGGCCCGAGCGGAGCACGCGAGCCGAGCACGGAGCGCGTGATCCGGGTCCGCGCCCGCCCGGCCCGCAGCAGCGGCACGACCAGCGACTCGGCGACCAGCGCCGAACTCCCCGTGCTGCACAGCAGGACGGCCGCGGCGTGCTCCCGCACCCCGGCGCGGCCGCCCGCGGCCATGATCGTCATGCCACCCATGGAGTGCCCCACGAGCACGGCCTTCTCGCCCGGCGCGAGCGTCGCCGCGAGCACCGCTTCGAGGTCGTCGGCGAGGGCCCGCGTGCTGTACCCGTCGGCGGCCGAGGGAGCCACGCTGCGCCCGTGCCCCCGCTGGTCGTACGCGATGACGCGGTGGTCGGTACAGAGGTCACGTATCTGCGCGGCCCAGAACGCCGTCGAGCAGGTCCACCCGTGGGCGAGCACCACGGCGGGTGCTCCTTCGGGGCCGTGCACCTCGACGTGGACGCGGGCGCCGTCCGCGGAGACGGCGGTGACCTCGCGGGCGGCGACGGGCGGGGCGTAGGGGCCGCTCGTCACGTGGGTCAGTCGGCTCATGCCCCGGCCTCGACCTTCTTGGCCTTGCGGGAGCCCGGTGCCGCGGGCTGCGGCTTCGGGGGCCGCACCACCTCGTACTCGGAGAGGTCGACGCGCCGCGTCGCCGCCCTGAACTCGGTGGTCGTACCGGGCCAGACGGTCGTGTTGACACCGTTCTCGTCGAGGTACCAGCTGTTGCAGCCGCCGGTGTTCCACACGGTCCGCTTCATCCGCTCCTGGACGCGGTGGTTCCAGGCGCTGACGGAGTCGGGCCGCGCGGCGAGGGCGGCGCGGCCCCCGAGGACGTCGAGCTGGCGCAGGTAGTCGGCCATGTAGTTCAGCTGCGACTCGATCATCAGGATCATGGAGGAGTTCCCGAGCCCGGTGTTCGGGCCGATGATCGTCATCCAGTTGGGGAAGCCGGCCGCGGTCGCGCCGCGCAGCGCGTTCATGCCGCCCTTCCAGCTCTCCATGAGGGTCTGGCCCTCGTCGCCCACCACGCGCTCGGCGATCGGCATGTCCGTGACGTGGAAGCCGGTGCCGAAGATGATCGCGTCGACCTCGGTCTCCGTGCCGTCCGCGGCGACGACGGTGTTGCCGCGGACCTCGCTCAAACCGCTGGCGACGACGTCGACATTGGGCTGCGCGAGCGCCGGGTAGTACGTGTTGGAGAGCAGGATGCGCTTGCAGCCGATGCGGTACGTCGGCGTCAGCTTGGCCCGCAGCGCCGGGTCCTTGATGGCCCGGTGCATGTTCCGCTTGGCGATCTGCTCGACCATGCCGAGCTCGTTGGGCCGCTTGGTGAACGCCTGGACCTGCAGCTCGCGGATGCCCCACAGGAGGCCGCGCCTGGCCTGCGTGGTGAACGGGAGCTGCTTGTGCAGCCAGCGCTCGGCGCCGGTGATGGCGCGGTCGGCGCGCGGCATCACCCACGGGGGCGTGCGCTGGAAGAGGGTGAGCTTGCCGACCTTCTGCTGGATCTCGGGCACGATCTGGATGGCGGAGGCGCCGGTTCCGATCATGGCGACGCGCTTGCCGCCGAGGTCGTAGTCGTGGTCCCAGCGGGCCGAGTGGAAGACCTTGCCGGGGAACGTGTCGAGGCCGGGAATGTCCGGGGTCTTGGGGTCGGAGAGCGGCCCGGTGGCGGAGACGACGACGTCGGCGCTGTAGGTGCCGTTGCTGGTCTCGATCACCCAGTGCAGCTGCTCGGCGTCCCAGGTCATCAGCTTCACCTCGGTGTCGAGGCGCAGATGGGGGCGGAGCCGGAAGGTGTCGGCGACGTGCTCCAGGTACGCGCGGATGTGCTCCTGGCCGGAGAAGGTGCGGGGCCAGTCCGGGTTGGGCGCGAAGGAGAACGAGTACAGGTGCGAGGGCACGTCGCAGGCGCAGCCCGGGTAGCTGTTGTCGCGCCAGGTGCCGCCCACGGCGCCGGCGCGCTCCAGTACGACGAAGTCGGTGATGCCCTCGCGGCGCAGCCGCACGGCGGCACCGAGGCCGCCGAAGCCGGATCCGATCACCGCCACCCGTACGTGCTCGTGCTCTGTCATTCCGCCGCCTCCCGGAAGTACCTGAACCCTGCCAGTGTCTACTGGCGCAATTGGGAGAGTAGGGCAGTCGCGTACTCATGGGTAGGGGTTCGGCGGGGGAAAGTTACCGGCGGTATCGCCGTCAGGCGCCCGGATAGGCTTCCCGTGTGGCAGACGAACGAGAAGTCGGAGCCGGGCACACGGCCCCCGGCGGCGCGGGCGGGGGCACGCCGGACGGCGGCGTACGCGAGTTCCGTATGGAGGCGCTGGCCGAGGAGGCCGGCATCACCGTGCGCACCGTGCGCTTCTACCGCGAGCGCGGCCTGATCCCGCCGCCCCGCCGCGAGGGCCGCATCGCCTGGTACGACGAGCACCACCTGGCCAGACTCCGCACGATCGCCGCCCTCCTGGAGCGCGGCCACACCCTGAACGGCATCGCCGAGCTCGCCGACGCCTTCGACAAGGGCCGCGACGTCGGCGAGCTCCTCGGCCTCGGCGAGCCGACCGAGGAGCAGCCGGTCCGCCTCACGCCCGAGGAGCTCGCCGACCACTTCGCGGGCGAGGTCACCCCCGAGAACCTCGTCGCGGCCCTGGACCTCGGCTACCTCGGCACGGACGGCGACGAGCTCGTCCACATCAGCCGCCGCCTGCTCGACGCGTCATCCACCCTCGTGCGCAAGGGGGTTCCGCTGGCCGCCGTCCTGGAGGCGGGCCAGCGCGTACGCGAACACGCCGACGCGCTCGCGGAGTTGTTCATCACCGTCATGCGCACCCACACGCCCGACACGGCGGACGTCGACATCGACCAGCTGCGTCCGCTCGCCAAGAGCGTGGTGGAGGCGGAGCTGTCGATGGCGCTGGACCGCCGCCTCAAGGAATCCTGACCTGACCGGACTCAGGCAGGCAGCCACCAACGCGCCTTGTAGATGCCGCCGTCGACCAGCTTGTAGGCGGACTCCGGGCGGTGCACGCTCACCGTCGTGGTCCACCAGGTCTCCCCGAGACCGGGCTCCGGGACGGTGGTCAGGACCTGCCCGGTCCGCGGATCGTCGCCGACGGCCTTCACGGACTTCCGGGAGATCTCCGCGGCCCCGGCGAAGTCCCGTACGAAGGTTCGGGACTTGATCTCGTACTGAAAGACGGCCGCGTTGGTCGTCACCCACAGCCGCCCCGGCCGCCCGGCGACGGGGGACAGGTCGTGCCCCCCGGGGGTCTTCCCCGGCGTGCCGACCGGCAGCCCGACCGCGTACGTCCGCTCCAGCGTCGGCCGCGCGGCCGTCCCGCCCACCTCGTACGTCACCAGCTCGTCGTCACCGAGCGCCCAGAGCACGCCCCGCACCCCGTCCCAGTGCAGCCCGTGCGCCCCCTTCAGCTCAGCCTCCGCGTACCGCGTGGCCCGCGGCCCCTGCGACGCCGCGTACAGCCGCACCCGCGCGCCCGTGCTGCACGCGACGGCCACGTTCCCGTCGGGCAGGATCTCGGCGCTGTGCGGGTTGAACAGGTCGTCGCCGGGCCCGATGGCCGTGCCCCAATACCGCCTCCCGGTCGGATGGTGGACGACGGCCACGAATCCGAACGACGCCGTCGTCAGGACGTACGTGTGCCGCCGGTGCAGCCGCGCCTTCGCCTCGCACGGGTAGACCCAGCTCACGTCGGGCAGCAGGTCCTTGTAGCGGGGGTCGCCGACGGGCGAGAACTCCCAGCGGACGACGGACGGGTCGGCGGCCGGGTCCCAGACGCGGCGCCGCGGGTCGAGCACGAGGAGCCGCTTGGACGCCTGCTCCGTCAGCAGTACGGGCGGCGTACCGACGGGAACCCCGCCGTCGCCGCCCGCCGCGTACGCGCGCGTGGCGGGCAGCACCGCCGCGATCCCGGCGCCGGCCGCACCCAGCACGACGGCACGTCTGGAAGGCCTCTCAGGTCTGGGCACGGTCGGCATGAAGTCCCCCTGACAGCTCGGCAGTTGGTCATGTACGCGACGCATGTACGCGACCGAAATCTGCCATGCCGCCCGGCCCCGGGACAGCCTTCTACCGGACTTTGTGACCGTGTCCCGGCGTCAGACACCCACCTGGCGTAGCCCCTACAGGTCGTAGACCACCGTGACGGGCGCGTGGTCGCTCCACCGCTCCCCGTGGCTCGCGGCGCGCTCCACGTACGCCTTCAGCGCGCGCTCGGCGAGCCCCGCCGTCGCGACCTGGTAGTCGATGCGCCAGCCCGTGTCGTTGTCGAAGGCGCGCCCGCGGTAGGACCACCACGAGTAGGGGCCCTCGACGTTCGGGTGCTGCGCCCGCACGACGTCCTCGTACTCCGCGAAGACCTCGTCCATCCAGGCGCGCTCCTCCGGCAGGAACCCGGAGTTCTTCTTGTTGCCCTTCCAGTTCTTGAGGTCGGCCTCTTTGTGGGCGATGTTCCAGTCGCCGCAGACGACGACGTGGCGCCCGTCGGCGGCGGCGCGCACCTTGAGCTCCTTCAGATAGGCGAGGAACTCGTCCATGAAGCGGACCTTCTCGTCCTGCCGCTCGGTGCCGACCTCGCCCGAGGGCAGGTACAGGCTGGCCACGGTGACGCCCGGCAGATCCGCCTCGACGTACCGGCCGCTGCCGTCGAACTCCTGCGACCCGAAGCCGACCCGCACCCGGTCCGGCTCACGGCGCGTGTACAGCGAGACACCGGCGCGCCCCTTGGCGGCGGCGGGCGCGTGCACGACGTGCCAGCCCTCGGGGGCCCGCACCTCGTCGGGCAGCTGGTGCTCCTCGGCGCGCACCTCCTGGAGGCACACCACATCGGCCGAGGTGTCGGCGAGCCACTCGACGAAGCCCTTCTTGGCGGCGGCGCGCAGCCCGTTCACATTCACGCTGGTCACAGTGAGCATCCCGGCACGATACCGGCCCTTACCGGCACACTGGTCCGGCACCGCCGTCACCACACCCACCACACCCACCACCGGGAACGCATAGAAGTACGATGGAGCGCATGACTATCCAGACGAACCCCGCCGCCACCGTCACCCCCGCCGGGATACACCTGCGCACCGTCACGTTCGCGCACCCCGACGCGGTCCGGCTCAACGACCTCGTCCAGCTCGAGTACGCGGAGCGCTACGGCGACGAGGGGGACGTCACACCCCTCGACCCGACCATGTTCGAGCCGCCACGCGGCCGCTACTTCATCGCGTACGACGAGCAGGGCACCGCACTGGCGACGGGCGGCTGGCGCGGCATGGACGGGACCACCGGGCGCGACGAGAACTACCGGGACGGCGACGCCGAACTGAAGCGGATGTTCGTCACCGCGGAGGCCCGCGGGCTCGGCCTCGCCCGCCGGATACTCGCGGCCCTTGAGGCCGACGCGAAGGCGGCGGGCCGGGTCCGCATGGTCCTGGAGACGGGCACGAAGCAGCCCGAGGCGATAGCCCTCTACACCTCCAGCGGCTACACCCCCGCCGCGGAGAAGTTCGGCCTCTACCGCTTCGACGACCTGAGCCGCTGCTACGAGAAGTTCCTGTAACCCGGCCCCGGCGCTACGCCCTCACGGCCGACCGCAGATCGAGCACGGCCTCGGCCCCGCCCCCCGCCGGATTGCCGAACCGCAGCCCCGCCCCGAGGACCTGCGCCTGCCCCTGCGCGATGGTCAGCCCGAGCCCGAGGCCCACGCCCTTCTCCCCGCACCCGCTCCGGAACCGCTGCGGCCCACCGGACAGCAGGGACTCCGGAAAGCCGCCCCCGGAGTCCCGCACCCGCACCACCCCGCCGTCGACCTCGACCGTCACCGGCGCCGCCCCGTGCCGCAGCGCATTACTGACGAGGTTGGCGACGATCCGCTCCACGCGCCGCGGATCCGTCACGACGCGCACGTCCCGCACGACGGAGACGGTCACACCGTCCGCACCCGCGGCCCCGGCGGCCGCCGACCTGCGCACGAGCGCTCCGAGCTCGCCGGGTTCGGCCGCGACCCGCTCCCCCGCCCCGTCGAGCCGCGCCACCTCGATGACGTCGTCGACGAGCTCCCGCAGCCGCCCCGCGGACTCCTGGACGAGTTCGGAGGGGCGCCCCGGCGGCAGCAGCCCGGCCGCCGTCACCATGCCGGCCACCGGGGTGCGCAGCTCGTGCGCGATGTTCGCCGTCACCTCGCGCTCGGCCTGCAGCCGGGCCGCGAGCGCGTCGGCCATGGTGTTCACGGCGGACGCCAACTGAGTGATCTCGTCCTTGCCGCGCAGCGGCAGCCGCGCCGTCAGATCGCCCTCCGCGATGCGCTGCGCCGCCCCGGCCTTGGTCCTGAGCCGCCGTCCGAGCCTGGTGGCGACGAGCAGCCCGGCGGCACAGGCGAGCGCGGTCCCGAACCCGCCCGAGATCCACAGCACCCGGTCCAGGTCCCGTACGGTCTCCGCCTCCCTGTCGTAGGGCCGCTTCAGCGCGATGACCTCCTTGCCGTACTTGGTGGCCGCCCACAGCTGCGGAATGCGCCCGGTCCGGTCCAGATAGACGCCCCACCGCCCGTTCGCCACGGCCCCGGCGAGCGGCCCCGGCAGGTCGACGGGGTCGATGAGCGTACGGTCCCCGTCGACCCCGGCCGCGTGGTCCTGCACGGCGGTCTGCAGCCGGTCCCCGATCTGGCTGCGCGCACCCGCGTACTGCGCCTCGACGGTGCGGTGGTGGACGAGCAGCCCCATCACGACGGACACCAGCGCGGCGGTGCCCGCGATGGCGATACCGATCTTGGTACGAAGTCCCATGCCGTTCCCGTTCCCCGCACCCTCAGACGTCCGGGATCGACAGCCGGATCCCCTGGAACTGCACGTTCACCGCCGCCGCGGGAAGGCTCTCCGGCTTCTTCGGTTCGACGGTCGCCCGCCGGTAGTACGCCATCCGCTCCTGCTGTTCGAGCCCGCTGAGCGTCAGCGTCGCGTCGTACGGATCGTCGGAGCACCTGGACCTGCACCAGGGCCCGCCGAGCTTCCCGGTGGCCCGCGCGGTCGGCCCGCCCCAGTCCCGCCAGCTCAACTGCGAGACCACGACGTACTCGGTGAGCTGAGCCGACGTCGGCTGCTGCAACGCGACACCGGCCGCGTCCGCGATGTAGACGGGCCCCGCCACCCGCGAAGGCTGCAACGCGGGCCCCTCCACATACAGCCCCCGAGGCTCGGCGACACACCCGCCAAGGGCCAGCACGGCAGCGAACGCGACGGAAACCCGCAAAGGGGACAGCATGGATCAAATGTATCCAGCGAGACGCACATCACACGTGGAGAGCAACCACACGTGGTGAACCGGGGGCGGTGGCGGCAACGCAAAGATCCCGCCCAGTTCGATGAACTGGACGGGATCTCATGTGCAGTGGACCTGTGGGGATTTGAACCCCAGACCCCCTCGATGCGAACGAGGTGCGCTACCAGACTGCGCCACAGGCCCTTGCAACGAGTGAAACTCTAGCATCCCGATCGGGGTGCTTGGAAATCCGTTCCTGGCTGGTCAGCCCAGGGGGACCCCTCGATCCCTCACTCGTTCGCCGCGCGCGGCCGGTCGCCGTCCTCGTACTGGTCGAAGAGCGGCGTGCGGCCGCGCTCGCGGGCCCGCCGCGCGGACGCCGCCCGGCGCTTGTCGCTGCGGCCGCCGGCGGCGTCGGAGCCGTCGGCCGCGTCGATGTCGCCGCGACCCGCCTCGCGTTCGGCCGCGGGCTCGGCGGTCGGTTCCGCCGTGCTGGAGCGGGCCGCGCTCCACGCGTCGGGCGCGCCCAGGTCGACGCTGCCGGTGGCGCGCGGGGCGACGGGCGCGGTCACGTACGTCGGCAGCGGGACCGGGACCGGGTCCCAGCTGTCGCCGCGCCCGGGGCCGCGCTGCCGCTCGCGCTGCTGGTCGACCCACTCGGCGTGGTCGGTCTGCTCGACGAGGGCGCGGCGGTCCGCGGCGAGCGCCGAGAGACCGGTCTCCGTCTCGGACGCCGGGCCCTCCTCCGCCGTCTCGTCGGCCGTCGGCTCCGCCGGCCTGCGCCGGGGCTGCCGCTCGCGGAGCCGCTGCGCCGCGACCTCGGCCCTGCGCCGGTCCATCGTGTACGTGAAGCGGCGCCGTTCCTGGCCGCGCAGATAGACGATGTACGCGCTCAGGAGCACGGCGGGCACGGCGGGCGCCCACAGGAAGGCGAGCCCGCCGACCGCGGCGACGATCGTGCCGATGGTGAAGGCGAGGAAGAGGAGGACCGTCGTACGGCGGCGGCGGGCGAGCACCTTGGTGCGCCGGGCACGCGCGGCGGCCTCGGCCGACGCGGCGCGCTGCGCGGGTGTCTCGCGGGACGGCGCGCCGGTCGCGGGCGCGGGTTCACGCCTCCGCTGCCGTACGGGCTCCCGCTCGCGCACGGGTGCGCGCTCACGTTCGGGTTCTCGCGCGGGTTCTCGCTCCCGCTCCCGTCCGGGATCCCGTTCGAGCCCGCGCTCGGTCAGGGGCGCGACGAAGGACCGGACGTCCACCGAGCCGGTGATGCCGTCCGGATCGTCGTGCGACTCCCCTTCCTCGGGCGAGCGCGCTTGCAGGTCCTTGGCGTATCGGCGCTCCATCCCCGCCCGTCCGGACAGCAGCCGGATGGCGGTGCTGAAGCGTTCCGTCGGACGGGCTTCGTTCAGCTCGTCCTGCCTACGGAGCCACATCGGCACCAAGTAGGCGGCCCAGGCCCCGACGATGACTGCGTAGATGAGGCCGCTGCTGCTCACGCTCACACGGTAGAGGGGTTTGTGTGAGGCCATCTGCCAATTGCGCCGGTGTGTCGCACGATCTGGCTGATATCTCGAACTTTTTTTGTGACTGGTGCGATCAACCGGCCGCCGAGAGCGGGAAATTAATGCCTGAGACAAGTCTCATACGCGCCTCAGACGGTCGTTCGGAGTTCAATTTCGAACACTTATTTCATTTCCCGGGGTCGAGAACCGGCCGAGGCGGTGCACAGGTCCGGACCAGCCCCTACGCCGTCCTGCGAGGTCGCGCCTCGTGCCAGCGGCGCACCAGACCCTCCGGCACCTCTTCGGCCGTGAGTGCGAAGACGAGGTGATCGCGCCACGCTCCGTCAATGTGCAGATACCGCGGGCGAAGACCCTCCTCGCGGAATCCGAGTTTCTCCACGACCCGTCGGCTCGGTGTGTTCTCGGGGCGAATACAGACCTCGATACGGTGCAGCCCGACCGAACGGAAGCAGTGGTCCACGGCGAGCGCGACGGCGGTCGGCATGACCCCGCGACCCGCGACGGACCGGTCGACCCAGTAGCCGACGTGGCCCGAGCACATCGAGCCCCAGGTGATCCCGGCGACCGTCAGCTGTCCGACGAGGCGGCCCTGGTACTCGACGACGAAGGGCAGCATCCGGCCCGCGTTGGCCTCGGCGCGCAGATGGCGGACCATCTGCCGGTAGGTGGGGCGGTGCACGATCGGGCCGCTCGGGGTGGGCGGCGGAATCGTGGCCTCCCAGGGGCGCAGCCAGTCCCGGTTGCGCCGGTTGACCTCGCGCCAGGCCCGCTGGTCGCGCATCTTTATGGGACGGAGGGCGATGTCGCCGTCCGTCAGCTCGACGGGCCAGGAGGAGCCGTTCAGCTCGCACCCCCCGGCGGGCCGGGATGGTCGCCGCCGCGCAGCTGGTCGACGGCGTGCTTCAGAAGCGGCTCCAGGACGGCGAGACCGTCGCGTACGCCTCCGGTGGAGCCCGGCAGGTTCACGATGAGCGTTCCGCGCGCGACCCCGGCCAGTCCCCGCGAGAGGACGGCCGTGGGGACCTTCTCCCTGCCGTACGCCCGGATCGCCTCGCCGATGCCCGGCACCTCGTGGTCGATGACGCGGCGGGTGGCCTCGGGGGTGCGGTCGGTGGGCGAGATGCCGGTGCCGCCGGTGGTCAGGATGACGTCGTAGCCGGCCTCGGCGCCCGCGCGCAGGGCCTCTTCGACGGGGTCGCCGTCGGGGACGACCTGCGGTCCGTCGACGGCGAAGCCGAGCGCGGTCAGGCCCTCGGCGAGGATCGGGCCGCCCTTGTCGGCGTAGACCCCGGCGGCGGCACGGTTGGAGGCGGTCACGACGAGCGCGCTGTACGGCGCGGGCAGCGCGCCGCCGGCCGACGTGTCGAGATCCTGACCGCTCATGCCTGCTCCCCGGACGGCTCGTCGTCGCGCTGCCAGTGCCCGGACTTGCCGCCGGTCTTCTCCTCGACCCGTACGTCCGTGATGACCGCGCCCTTGTCGACGGCCTTGACCATGTCGACGACGGTGAGGGCGGCGACGCTCACCGCGGTGAGGGCCTCCATCTCGACGCCCGTACGGTCGGTCGTCTTCACGGTGGCGAGGATCTCCACGGCGTCGTCCGCCACGGAGAGGTCGAGCTTCACTCCGGAGACGGCCAGCGGGTGGCAGAGCGGGATCAGGTCCGGGGTGCGCTTGGCCCCCATGATCCCCGCGATCCGCGCGGTCGCCAGGGCGTCTCCCTTGGGCACGCCCTCGCCGCGCAGCAGCTCGATCACGCGCGGGGAGACCAGGACGCGGCCGCTGGCGCGGGCGGTGCGCGCCGTGACGTCCTTGGCGGACACGTCGACCATGCGGGCGGCGCCCGCTTCGTCGATGTGGGTCAGTCGCTGCTGCTCAGGGGCTCCGGGGGTGTTCCCCCGGGAAATCGCGGTCATGTGCTTGGCGCTCCCGGTCCGGGCCCCGCGCGGTGCGGCGCGCGGGCCTGTTGTGCGCGACACGGTACCGCGCGGGCGGCCTTCTCAGCCGAGCAGGACCACCTCGACGTCCGCTGCGGGCTCGACGGAAGTGGTGTCCTCAGGGATGACGATCAGCGCGTCCGCGTGCGCGAGGGCGGCGATCAGATGCGATCCCGAGCCCCCGACGGGTGTCACGCGGCCCGCCTCGGCGTCGTACTTCCCGCGGAGGAACTGCCGGCGTCCCTCGGGGGAGGACAGGGGCTTGTCCGAGAGGAGCTGCGCGCGCGTGGTGGTCCTGTGCACCTCGGGCAGGCCCATGAGGGTGCGGATCGCGGGGCGCACGAAGAGCTCGAAGGAGACGTACGAGGAGACCGGGTTGCCCGGCAGCGCGAGCAGCGGTGTGTGGTCGGGGCCGATGGAGCCGAAGCCCTGGGGCTTGCCGGGCTGCATGGCGATCTTCCGGAACTCGACGCCGCTGCCCGCCCCGATGCCGTCCTCGGCGTCGGGGTCTCCGATGGCGGACAGGGCTTCCTTCACGACGTCGTACGCCCCCACGCTGACGCCGCCCGTGGTGACGATGAGGTCGGCGCGGATCAGCTGGTCCTCGATGGTGGAGCGCAGCGTCTCGGCGTCGTCGGCGACGGCACCCACGCGGTAGGCGATGGCTCCGGCGTCGCGGGCCGCGGCGGTGAGGGCGAAGCTGTTGGAGTCGTAGATCTGGCCGTCCACCAACTGTTCGCCCGGCTGGATCAGTTCGCTGCCGGTGGACATGACGACCACGCGCGGGCGGGGGCGCACCTTCACCGTGCCGCGGCCGATCGCGGCCAGCAGGGCGATCTGCGGGGGGCCGAGGACGGCGCCCGCGGCCAGCGCGCGGTCGCCCGCCTGGACGTCGCTGCCGCGTGCCCGCACATGCGCGCGTGCCGCGGCGGGTCGGTGCACGCGGACCTCGCCCGACGCGCCCTCAGGGGCGGCGCTGTGGGCGCGCATTCCGGAGACGGGGCCCTCGCCGAGGCCTCCGTCGGTCCACTCCACGGGGACGACGGCCTCGGCGCCCGGCGGCAGCGGGGCGCCGGTCATGATGCGGGCGGCCTCGCCGGGGCCGACGGTGGGCTGTGCGCCCGCGCCCGCGGCCACGTCGCCGACGACCGTGAGGACGGCGGGGAACTCCTCGCTCGCGCCCGCGACGTCGGCGACCCGTACCGCGTACCCGTCCATGGAGCTGTTGTCGAAGGGCGGCAGCGAGACGGGCACCGTCACGTCCTCGACCAGGACGCAGCCCTGCGCGTCCAGGAGTTGGAGCTCGATGGGTTCGAGCGGGCGGACGGCTTCGAGGATGTCGTCCAGATGCTCCTCCACCGACCAGAACGTGTTCTGGCCGGTGGGCGGTGTCGTCATGCTGCTGCTCAAAGTGCTACATCTCCTCGGTGACGTAACTGCGAAGCCAGGACTGGAAGTCCGGTCCCAGATCTTCACGTTCGCACGCGAGTCTGACAATGGCACGCAGATAGTCGCCGCGGTCGCCGGTGTCATAGCGGCGGCCCGTGAAGACGACGCCGTGCACCGGGCCGCCGACCTTCTCGTCCGCCGCGAGCTGCTGCAGGGCGTCGGTGAGCTGGATCTCGCCGCCGCGGCCCGGCTCGGTCTTGCGCAGTATGCCGAAGACGGCGGGGTCGAGTACGTAGCGCCCGATGATCGCGTAGTTCGACGGGGCGTCGGCGACGTCGGGCTTCTCGACCAGGTCGGTGACCTTGACGACGTCGCCGTCCTCGGTGGCGTCGACGGCGGCGCAGCCGTAGAGGTGGATCTGCTCGGGGGCGACCTCCATGAGGGCGATGACGCTGCCGCCGTGCCTCTCCTGGATCTCGACCATGCGGGCGAGCAGGGGGTCGCGCGGATCGATCAGGTCGTCGCCGAGGAGCACGGCGAACGGCTCGTTGCCGACATGCGGAGCGGCGCACAGGACGGCGTGACCGAGCCCCCTGGGGTCGCCCTGGCGGACGTAGTGCATCGTCGCGAGGTCGCTGGACTCCTGGACCTTGGCGAGGCGTGCTTCGTCGCCCTTCTTCAGGAGGGCCGACTCCAGTTCGTAGTTGCGGTCGAAGTGGTCCTCCAGCGGGCGCTTGTTGCGGCCCGTGATCATGAGGACGTCGTCGAGACCCGCGGAGACGGCCTCCTCGACCACGTACTGGATCGCCGGCTTGTCGACGACCGGCAGCATCTCCTTCGGCGTGGCCTTGGTGGCCGGCAGGAAGCGCGTGCCGAGACCTGCGGCAGGGATGACCGCCTTGGTGATCCGGCCGTGGGGGGGGTGAGACTCAGTCATGCCGTCACCATATCCGGTGCGTATGTGTGGAATCTGTGGGTCCGGCTTATTCGTCGGCATATGCGCCGACCAGGAAGGAATTGTGAGATCCCCATGAACGGAACCAGCGGTACCGAGGCCGACGGACAGCCAACCAAGCGCTCGTTGCGACGAGGCTTCCTCACGGTGAGAAGCGGGTTGACTGAGGATGACGCGCGGAAGGCGGCCGCGGTTCTCGCCGACCGCGCGCTCGACCTGCCGGAGCTCGCCGACGCGCGGACCGTCGCCGCGTACGTGTCCGTGGGCGGCGAACCCGGCACCGGTCCCCTGCTCGACGCCCTCCACGCGCGCGGGACCCGCGTCCTGCTGCCGGTACTGCTCCCGGACAACGACCTGGACTGGGGCGCGTACGACGGGGCCCGCTCCCTGACCCGCGTACAACATCCCGGGAAGATGGCCCTCTTGGAGCCGTCAGGGCCGCGCCTCGGGCCGGACGCCGTCCTGGAGGCGGACGCCGTGCTGCTCCCCGGCCTCGCCGTGGACGCGCGCGGGATGCGGCTCGGGCGGGGCGGCGGATCGTACGACCGCGTCCTCACGCGGCTGGAGCGCGCGGCCGCCGATCCCGCGCTCGTGGTGCTCCTGTACGACTCCGAAGTCGTCGCGCACCTCCCCGACGAGGAGCACGACCGGCCGGTGCACGCCGTCGTGTCGCCGTCGGGGGCACGACGGTTCTGCTGAGCACCGGTATTGCCGAAAGGGCCCTCCACGCGTGCGTGGAGGGCCCTTTCAGGATGTGCCGTACCCGGTCCTCAGGGGCGCAGGACCAGCTTGTCGCTCGTGCTGCCCTCGACCGCCTTGTCCGAGAACGCCCACGGCAGCAGCTCGCCCTTGGTCCACTTCTCCGTCTGGTCGGTGTAGTGGTCGTTGTAGGCGTGTCCCGACGCGCCGGTGAGGTTGATCCACTTGGACTTGTCGAGGTCCTTCAGGTTCACCACCATGCGCATGGAGGGCACCCAGAGCACTCCGTAGCCGCCCGCCGCGTTCCAGCCGGTCGCGTTGACCGCCGCCTCGCCGCCGCCGAGGTTCCACGGGCCGCGGTTCAGGACCCACTGCAGCCAGCCGGGACCCTCGGTTCCGAGCGTCTGGTTCTTCAGCTCGAGCCGGTGCAGACGGCCCCAGCTCCAGCTGTCGACGTCCTTGCCGAGCTTGGCCGTCAGGTCCCAGCGCGCGTCCTCCAGGGCCCGCGCGAACAGCTGGTCGCGGGTCTTGGTCTCCTCGTCGGTGCGGGTCGCCGGCGACTTCCACCAGGCGTTGGTCTCGTCGTCGATGATCTTGCGGATCACCTCGTAGTAGCGGTCGCCGCCGTCCGGCTGGGCCGAGTCGGCGTCGCGCTCACCGCACTCACGGACCTTCTTGCCCTCGTCGGCCGGGCCGGTGTTGCCGGCCGGCTCGACGGTCAGGCACTGGCCCTTGACGCGCAGCTCCTTGGGGAGCTTGTTGCCGATGGCCAGCTTGAGGATGTTGCGCCAGACCGAGTTGAAGTACGCGGCGGCCGCGGAGTCGGCGTCCTGGGTGTAGTCCCAGCCCTCCAGGAGCTTCTGCGCCTCGCGGACGTACTTGTCCTTGACGTCGATCTTCAGCAGCCTCGGCACGAGCAGCTTGGCGATCTCGCTGCTGTTGTCCATCTGCATGAGGCGCATGTCCTCGGTGGAGACCTTGCCGCCGTTCTTGATCTTCGACTGGATGAGGTCGTCGATCCGCTGGCTGCGCGCTCCGTAGCCCCAGTCCGAGGTGAGCTTGTACGGGTAGTCGGCCTTGTCGCGGTCGTCGATCACGGCCTGGTTGGCGGTGACGATGTAGCCGCGCTTCGGGTTGTACTCGTAGGGCAGCGCGTCCTGCGGGATGTAGCCGGTCCAGCGGTACGCACGGTCCCAGCCCGGCGCGGGGAGCGAACCGTCGCCCTTGCCGCGCTTGGGGATCCGGCCGGGCGCCTGGTAGCCGATGTTGCCGTCGGTGTCGGCGTAGATCAGGTTCTGGGACGGCACTTCAAAAGAAGCGGCCGCCTTGCGGAACTCCGTGAAGTTCTTGGCCTTGTTCAGCTCGAAGACGGCGTCCATGGACTTGCCCGGGTTCAGCGCGGTCCAGCGCAGCGCCACTCCGTAGCCGTCGCCCCGGTCGGGGGCCGCGGTGTCCACGCCGGCCTTCTTGCCGACCTTCACCAGCTCGTCGTCGCGGTCGGAGATCAGCGGTCCGTTGTTGGTCTCGCGGACCGTGATCTTCTTGTCCTTGCCGCCGGCGACCTTGATGGTCTCCTCGCGGGAGACGAAGGGCTTCACCTTGCCGTCGTACTGGTAGCCGTCCCCGGTGAACTTCTCCAGGTACAGGTCCGTGACGTCGGCGCCGAGGTTCGTCATGCCCCAGGCGATGTCCTTGTTGTGGCCGATGACCACGCCCGGCATGCCGGAGAACGTGTAGCCCGAGACGTCGTACTGGCATTTCTCGGAGACCGACCGGCAGTGCAGGCCCATCTGGTACCAGACGGAGGGCAGCTGCGGCGCCAGGTGCGGGTCGTTCGCGAGGAGCGGCTTGCCGGTGATGGTGTGCTTGCCGGAGACGACCCAGGAGTTCGAGCCGATGCCGTTGCCGTTCGGGCCCAGGATGTCCGGGACCTCTTCCAGGGCGCCGGAGACGCCGTTGAGCTGCGACTGCAGCGTGTTGGGGGCCTGGGTGCCGCCCGCGAGGCCCGTACCGGCCGCGCCGCCGGTGCTCGTGCCTGTGCCTGTGCCGGTCCCGGTGCCACCGGTGCCTGTGCCGCCGGTTCCGGTGCCGCCGGTTCCGGTGCCGGTTCCGGACGTACCCGTGCCGGTGCCCGAGCCCGTGCCCGTGGGCTCGGCGTCGGGGTCGTACTTCCCGGTGACGCTGCTGTAGGCGCCCTCCCGCACGACGGGCTTGTTCCGCTTGTACGGGTATTCGGGGTACAGGTCCTTGATCTGCGACGGACCGAGGCGGCTCGTCATCAGCGAGCGGTCGATCTCGTCCTGCATGTTGCCGCGCAGGTCCCAGGCCATGGCCTTGAGCCACGCCACGGAGTCGACGGGGGTCCACTCCTGCGGCTTGTAGTCGTTCTCGAAGCCGAGCGCCGCGTACTCGACGGAGATGTCCTTGCCGTCCTTGCCGGCGAGGTAGGCGTTGACTCCCTTGGCGTACGCCTGGAGGTACTTCTTCGTCTCCGGCGAGAGCTTGGAGTCGTACTCCTTCTTCGCCACCCGGTGCCAGCCGAGCGTGCGCAGGAACTCATCGGTCTTGACCTGGCTCTTCCCGAACATCTCGGAGAGCCGCCCGGAGGTCATATGACGGCGGACGTCCATCTCCCAGAAGCGGTCCTGTGCCTGGACGAAGCCCTGGGCCATGAAGAGATCCGCGTCCGACTCGGCGTAGATCTGCGGGATTCCGTTCCCGTCGCGCTTCACGTCGACGGGCCCCGCGAGCCCGTCGAGCTTGATCGTTCCCTTGGTCTGTGGGAAGGAGGCGCGCACGGTGCTGACGCTCCAGTACGCGCCGAAGCCGATGCCTCCGACGATGGCCAGGACCAGGACGATCACGACGAGTCGGGCTCGGCGCCCCTTCTTCTTGCCGGACTTATGACCGGAAGAGGCGTTGGTGTTGGAGGGCATCGCTGTCCTTGCTGTCCTTACGCGAGCGGCAGGGCGGGCTGTGCTGTCGACTTGGGCGGCTCTGGGAGCGCAGGAGCAACCATAGGCGCAGGGCGTTGGCGCTCCGGACGCGGAGTCAGGAACCAGGCCCCTATGAGATCGAATAGTCATTCGACGGCGTCAAGAAAGCGTTAACAATTAGGTAAGGTAACGAAGTACTCCTACGTAGTACTCGACTGCACAGAGGACTCCTACGTAGTACGCGGTTTCACGGAGGAAGGAACGGCCCCTGACTGTCCACCACCTCAACCAGCTCCTGCTCGTCTGCTCGCTCGTTCTGCTCGTCGCCGTCGCGGCGGTCCGCATCTCGTCGCGCAGCGGGCTCCCCAGCCTCCTGCTCTACCTGGGCATCGGCATCGCCATGGGCCAGGACGGCATCGGCGACGTCCACTTCGACAACGCCGAACTGACGCAGGTCATCGGCTATGCCGCCCTGGTCGTGATCCTCGCGGAGGGCGGCCTCGGGACGAAGTGGAAAGAGATCAAACCCGCGTTGCCCGCGGCGGCCGTGCTGTCGACCGTCGGCGTCGCGGTGAGCGTCGGCATCACCGCGGCGGGCGCCCACTACCTCGTGGGTCTGGAGTGGCGGCAGGCGCTGATCATCGGCGCGGTGGTCTCGTCCACGGACGCGGCCGCGGTCTTCTCGGTGCTGCGCAAGGTGCCGCTTCCCTCGCGCGTGACGGGTGTCCTGGAAGCGGAGTCGGGGTTCAACGACGCCCCTGTGGTGATCCTCGTCGTGGCGTTCTCCACGGCGGGGCCGGTGGACGACTGGTACGTACTGCTCGGCGAGATCGCCCTGGAGCTGGCGATCGGCGCCGCGATAGGCCTCGCCGTCGGCTGGCTCGGCGCCTACGGCCTGCGGCACGTGGCGCTGCCCGCGTCCGGCCTGTACCCCATCGCCGTCATGGCCATCGCCGTCGCCGCGTACGCCGCGGGCGCCATGGCACACGGCAGCGGATTCCTCGCGGTCTACCTCGCCTCGATGGTGCTCGGCAACGCCAGGCTGCCGCACTGGCCGGCCACCCGCGGCTTCGCCGAAGGCCTCGGCTGGCTCGCCCAGATCGGCATGTTCGTCCTGCTCGGCCTGCTGGTCACCCCGCACGACCTGCTCGACGACACCTGGCCCGCGATCGTCATCGGCCTGGTCCTGACGGTGGTCGCACGCCCCCTGGAAGTCATCCTCAGCCTGCTGCCGTTCCGCGTGCCCTGGCCGGAGAAGGCCCTGCTGTCCTGGGCCGGACTGCGCGGCGCCGTGCCCATCATCCTGGCGACGATCCCCATGGTGAACGGCGTCGAGGACAGCCAGCGCATCTTCAACATCGTCTTCGTCCTGGTCGTCGTCTACACCCTCATCCAGGGCCCCACGCTGCCCTGGCTGGCCAGGAAACTGCGTCTGGGCGACTCCTCGGAGGCCGCCGACCTCGGCATCGAGTCGGCGCCCCTTGAGCGGCTCCAGGGCCATCTGCTGTCGGTGGCCATCCCCGGCGAATCGCGCATGCACGGCGTCGAGGTGGCCGAGCTGCGGCTGCCCACGGGGTCCGCGGTCACGCTCGTCGTCCGCGACGGCGAATCGTTCGTGCCGCTGCCGACGACGGTCCTGCGGCGCGGCGACGAGCTCCTGGTGGTGGCGACCGACCCGGTGCGGGACGCCGCCGAGAAGCGGCTGCGCGCGGTCGGCCACGGCGGAAAGCTGGCCAGCTGGCTGGGAACCGACGGAGAAAAGCACTAATCGTAGGTGGCGGGGGTCTCATCGGCTGTAATCACAGGTGCCAATGGGACTCCCCCCTGTACGATAAAGGCACCTGATCGAACCAACTCTGCCTGAAGCAGAGCTGGCGCGACCGTATGGCGGTCGAGGCGCCCTCGCAGTGGCGCCCGGCATCTACCGCAGTTCCGCGCAAGAGGACAGCTCTCGGCGCCCCCGCACGGGCGCTACCAGGCGGCAGAAAGGCACGGCCGTGGCATCCACGGTCACCGAATCCCGCCCGGGCTACGGACAGCTCCTGCGCACCCCTCGCGCCTGGACGTTCCTGCTCCCCGGCTTCGCGGCGCGACAGCCGTTCGCGATGCTGACGATCTCCATCGTCCTGCTGGTGCAGCACACCACCGGCTCGTACGGTGCCGCGGGCGCCGTCTCGGCCGCCACCGGCGTCTCCATGGCGCTGTTCGCCCCCTTCAGCGGCAAGCTCGCCGACCGGTTCGGCCAGCGCGCCGTGCTGCTGCCCGGCGTCCTGGTCCACTCCGCCTCCGTCGTCGCCCTGACGGTGCTCGCGCTCTCCGACGCGCCCCTGTGGACGCTGTTCGTGGCCGCCGTGCCCGCGGGCGCCTCCACGCCGCAGATCGGCCCCATGGTGCGCGCCCGCTGGGGCGTCATGCTCCAGGACACCCCCCTGGCCACCACGGCGGCCGCCTTCGAGTCGGTCACCGACGAGCTGACCTTCGTCCTCGGCCCGCTCCTCGCGACCGCGCTGTGCACCACCATCGACCCCTCCGCCGGACTCCTCACCGAGGCCGGACTCACACTGGTCGGTGGCCTCCTGTTCGCCGCGCAGAAGAGCACCCAGCCCCAGCCCTCCTCGCTGAACGACGAGCACGCACGCGTGGAGCATGTCTCCGCGCTGCGCGTCCCCGGAGTGCGGGTCCTCATCGTCACGTTCCTCGGCATCGGCGCCGTCTTCGGCGGCATGCAGGTCTCGCTGGCCGCGTTCACCGAGTCGATCGGCGAGCCCGGTCTGAACGGTGTCCTGTACGGCACCTTCGCGGCGGGCAACATGCTCTCCGGCGTCGTCTGCGGCGCCATCGCCTGGAAGGTCTCCCCGCAGCGGCGCCTCCTGGTCGGCTACACGGCGCTGACCCTGATGGCCTCCGGCCTGTGGGCGGCGCACTCCGTGCTGCTTCTCGCCGGGCTCGGCCTGCTGGTCGGCATCTGCATCGCGCCCGCCCTGATCACCGGCTACACCCTGGTCGACAAGCTGGTCGCGCCGACCGGCCGCACGGAGGCCTTCACCTGGCTGACCGGCGCGGTCGCGCTCGGCCAGGCGGCCGCCGTGACGGTCGCGGGACAGCTGGAGGACCGCTTCTGGGACGGGGCCGGATTCCTGGTCCCGCTGGGCGGCACGGCACTGGCTCTCGCGGTCCTCGTGACCCTTCGCTCGCGGCTCGTCCCCAAGGCCCCGGGGCGCACGGTGGCGCGTGGCGTCGGTCACCGCGTGCCGGTGACGGTGGACTGATCCCGCGGAATACGTCACTATGGACCGTCGTTAGCACTCATCGAGTGAGAGTGCCAGGAGGAAGCAAGTGCCGACGTACCAGTACCAGTGCACCGAGTGCGGCGAGGGCCTCGAGGCGGTGCAGAAGTTCACCGATGACGCCCTGACGGTATGCCCCAACTGCGACGGACGCCTCAAGAAGGTGTTCTCGGCGGTCGGCATCGTCTTCAAGGGCTCCGGGTTCTACCGCAACGACAGCCGCGGCTCGTCGTCGAGCAGCACGCCGGCGAATGCCTCGTCGAAGTCGGGTTCCGGCTCGTCGTCCTCCTCGTCCACGTCGGACTCGAAGGCCGCTTCGTCCTCCTCGTCCTCGGACTCGAAGTCGTCCGGCTCCTCGGCGTCCACGTCGTCGAGCTCGGCCGCGTAGGACCTCCCACAGACCGTTCCGCCCGACCCCGCCGTCCACGTGACGGTGGGGTCGTCGGCGTGTGCGGGAGCGGCTCTCAGGCATGGGCCGCGCCGAGCAGTCCGGCTACTGTCGGGCCATGGTGAACACGGCGAACGCCGAGCGGGCCCAGATCGGCGTCATAGGCGGCTCCGGCTTCTACTCCTTCCTCGACGACGTGACCGAGGTCCAGGTCGACACCCCCTACGGAGCCCCGAGCGACTCCCTCTTCCTCGGTGAGATCGCGGGACGCCGGGTCGCCTTCCTGCCCCGGCACGGCCGCGGCCACCATCTGCCGCCGCACCGCATCAACTACCGCGCCAACCTCTGGGCGCTGCGCTCCGTGGGCGTGCGCCAGGTTCTCGGACCGTGCGCGGTCGGCGGCCTGCGGGCGGAGTACGGACCGGGCACGCTGCTCGTCCCCGACCAGCTCGTGGACCGCACGCAGACGCGCGCCCAGACGTACTTCGACGGGGTCCCGCTCCCCGACGGCAGCGTGCCGAACGTCGTCCACGTCTCGCTCGCCGACCCCTACTGCCCGGTGGGCCGCGACACGGCCGTGCGGGCCGCCCGCGCCCGTGGCTGGGAGCCGGTCGACGGCGGGACGCTCGTCGTGGTCGAGGGGCCGCGCTTCTCGACCCGGGCGGAGTCGCGCTGGTACGCGGCGCAGGGCTGGTCGGTGGTGGGCATGACCGGCCATCCCGAGGCGGCGCTCGCCCGCGAACTGGAGCTCTGCTACACGTCCTTGGCGCTGGTCACGGATCTGGACGCGGGCGCCGAGACCGGCGAGGGCGTCTCGCACGACGAGGTCCTGCGGGTCTTCGCCGCCAACGTGGACCGGATGCGGGGCGTGCTGTTCGACGCGGTGGCGGGGCTGCCGGAGGGGGACGGGAGCGGCCGTGGGTGTCTCTGCGCGGGAGCGTTGGGCGGGGCGGACACGGGGATCCGGCTGCCGTGAACAGGCGCGTGAACAGGCGCGTGAACCGGCGGAAGTCCACGTTCGCGTGAGGGAGTTGTCCACAACCGGCGGGTAGTCCACCGGGCTCAGCGAGGATCGGCGCGGACCTGCATCGTGAGAGCGGAAGCCGAGCTCTTCGCATCGCAGGCGGTGGTTGTCGTGACGCACGTCCCTCCTCAGACCCGACCGGAACATCACACGCAAGATCACGCACGTCCCGAGGGCCGCCGGGTCCCTCCCTTCCCGCCCGTGCGGGTGCGCGGCGGATGGCCGCGGCTCGACCGGCTGCTGCGGCACAGACGGCGGGTGCTGGCCGTGGGTCTCGCGATGACCGCGGCGGCCCTCGCGGGCACGGTCCCGCGTGCGGCGGCTCCGGGGGAGACTCCCGCGCCGCACCGGGTCGCGGCCGCTCCCGCGCCCGCGGCCGATCGTTCCGCGGCCAAGGTGACCGCTCCCGTGCGCATCGCGGACGCGGACACCGTGCGCCTGCTGCGTCCCGGCGACCGGGTCGACGTGATCGCCGCAGGCGGATCGCCCTCGGCCGGAGCCGAGCCGCGCACGGTGGCGTCGGGAGCGCGGGTGACCGCCGTGCCCGAACCCGGGGAAGGCCCCGCCGAGGCCGGCGCGTTGGTGGTGCTGTCCGTCCCGAGGGACGCGGCGGCACGGCTGGCCGGGGCCGGTGCGAGCGGGCCGCTGGCGGTGGCCTTCCGATGAACCGGAACGTTCACGATCGCACTGGATGCCGGTCAAGTCGCTGGTTCGTGCGTCTCAATTGGACAGGTCGGCCCGGGGCTCACGTAGGTTGCGAAGTTGTTTGTCCAGCAACCCGCACATGCAACGAAAGGCCTCGTGGTGAGCGAGAAGAAGGAACCGGGCATCTGGGAGGGCTTCAAGGCCTTCCTGATGCGCGGCAATGTCGTCGACCTGGCGGTCGCGGTGGTCATCGGAGCCGCCTTCACGAACATCGTGAACTCGGTGGTGAAGGGCGTCATCAACCCGCTCGTCGGCGCCTTCGGCACGAAGGACCTCGATCACTACCGCTCGTGCCTGAAGGCTCCCTGCGAGACGAACGCGGCGGGCGAGGTCGTCAAGGGCATCCCGATCATGTGGGGCCCCGTGCTCAGCGCGGTCCTCAGCTTCGTGATCACCGCGGCCGTCGTGTACTTCCTGATGGTGCTGCCCATGGCCAAGTACCTGGCGCGGGTGGCGGCCAAGAGGGCCGAGCGGGAGGGCACGAAGGAGGTCATCGAGGTCTCCGAGCTGGAGGTGCTCAAGGAGATCCGCGACGAGCTGGTGGCGCAGCGCGGCTCGCGCGGCTCGGGGCCGCGCAAGGAGTAGCCGCGCACGCGGCGGCCGGGCTTCAGATGTGGTGGGGCGGCTTCTCGTCGAGGAAGCGCGCGAGGTCGGCCGCGCTGTCGCCGCGGGTGTCGGCCCGCTCGCCCCACCCACGGTCCGTGTCGTCCGATGACTGCTGCGCCAGCGGGTCGTCGAAGACCAGCGCGTTCTTCGCCTTGGCCGTCGGCTGGGGGGCCGGCTCGTCCGGATCTCGCGGTTCGGGGGCGGGGGCGGTACTCATGCCTCCAGGGTACGTCGCGCCGGGCCGCCCCCTCGATTCATACGGCCTTGAGGCCCTGAGCCGCGAAGATCTCCTTGGCTGCGGCCACCTGCTCCGGGGTGGGCGAGGGGGTGCCGCGCAGGGTGAAGTCCTTGCCGAGCGCGTCCCACTTCGCCTCCCCCAGCTTGTGGAAGGGCAGCACGTCGACGCGCGAGATGTTGCCGAGCGCGGCGGCGAAGCGGGCGACGCCCTCGATGTTCGCCGGGTCGTCGGTGAGGCCGGGGACGAGGACGAAGCGCACCCAGGTCTCCTGGCCGAGGTCGGCGAGGCGGCGGGCGAAGTCCAGGGTGGGCTGCAGGGGGCGGCCGGTGACCTCACGGTATGTCCCGGGGTCCCAGGACTTGATGTCGAGCAGGACCAGGTCGACGTCGCGGAGCAGGGCGTCGGTGGCGCGTGCGCCGAGGAAACCGGACGTGTCGAGCGCGGTGTGCAGGCCCAGCTCGTGCTTGAGGCGGTGGAGCAGCTCGCCGGTGAAGACGGGCTGCAGCAGGGGCTCGCCGCCGCTGACGGTGGCCCCGCCCCCGGCCGCGGATATGAACTTCGTGTACTTGGCGGCTTCCGCGATCACGGCGTCCGCGGTGGTGCGCCTGCCGTCCCGCATCCGCCAGGTGTCGGGGTTGTGGCAGTACAGACAGCTGAGGGGGCAGCCTGCGAGGAACGTGACGAAGCGCGACCCCGGTCCGTCGACGCCGGTGGACAGGTCCCAGGAGTGGATCGAGCCGGTGACGGGGCGGTGGGTGGCGGCCGCGGCGGGGGTGACCGCGTCGTCGTCGGTGGTGCGGGGGCGTACGGGGATGTCGGTTCCGAGCAGGACAGCCATGGCGTGACTCCTGGGCTACTGGCAGGAAGCGGAGTGCGCGGCGCCCGGGGCCGGGGTGAGGGCCGGGCCCCGGGGCCGCGGTTCGGGGGCGGCTCCTCGGAGGGAGCCGTTGGCTCGGGGAGAGCCGGTGGCTCAGAGGGAGCCGTGGAAGGTGCGGTTGATGACGTCGAGCTGCTGGTCGCGGGTGAGCCGGATGAAGTTGACCGCGTATCCGGAGACCCGGATGGTCAGCTGCGGGTAGTTCTCCGGGTGCTCCATGGCGTCCTCCAGGGTCGCCTTGTTCAGCACGTTGACGTTCATGTGGAAGCCGTCGCTCGCCATGAAGCCGTCCAGGACTCCGGCCAGGTTCGCGACCCGCTCCTCGGGGGTGCGGCCGAGCGCGTCCGGGGTGATGGTGTTGGTCAGCGAGATGCCGTCCTCGGCGTCGTCGTAGGGCAGCTTGGCGACCGACATCGCCGAGGCGATGTAGCCGTGCTCGTCGCGGCCGTTCATCGGGTTGGCGCCCGGGGCGAACGGCTCGCCGGCGCGGCGGCCGTCGGGGGTGTTGCCGGTCTTCTTGCCGTAGACGACGTTCGAGGTGATGGTCAGCACCGACTGGGTGTGCACCGCGCCGCGGTAGGTGGGGTGCTTGCGGACCTTCTGCATGAAGTCGTGCACGATGCGCCGCGCGATGTCGTCGGCACGGTCGTCGTTGTTGCCGTAGGCCGGGTAGTCGCCCTCGATCTCGTAGTCGACGGCGAGGCCCGTCTCGTCGCGGACCACCTTGACCTTGGCGTGCTTGATCGCCGAGAGCGAGTCGGCGGCCACCGAGAGGCCCGCGATGCCGCACGCCATGGTGCGCAGGATCTCCTGGTCGTGCAGCGCCATCTCGATGCGCTCGTAGGCGTACTTGTCGTGCATGTAGTGGATGACGTTGAGCGCGTGGACGTACGTCTTGGCCAGCCAGTCGAGCATGGCGTCGTACTGCTTCACGACGGTCGCGTAGTCCAGGTACTCGCCCTCGATGGGCGTGAACCCCTGCACGACGGTCTTGCCGGACTTCTCGTCGCGGCCGCCGTTGATCGCGTAGAGGAGCGCCTTGGCGACGTTGACGCGGGCGCCGAAGAACTGCATCTGCTTGCCGACGGCCATCGCGGAGACGCAGCAGGCGATCGCGGTGTCGTCGCCGTACTTGGGGCGCATCAGCTCGTCGGACTCGAACTGGATGGCCGAGGTGTCGATGGCGACCCGGGAGGCGAACTCCTTGAAGCCCTGGGGCAGTCGCTGCGACCAGAAGACCGTGAGGTTCGGCTCGGGGGCGGGGCCGAGGTTGTAGAGGGTCTGCAGGGCGCGGAAGGTGGTGCGCGAGACGAGCGGGCGGCCGTCCTCGCCGATGCCGGCCATCGACCAGGTGACCCAGGTGGGGTCGCCGGAGAAGCCCTCGTTGTACTCGGGGGTGCGCAGGAAGCGGACGATGCGGAGCTTGATGACGAAGTCGTCGATGAGCTCCTGTGCCTCTTCCTCGGTGATGCGGCCCGCTTCGATGTCGCGCTGCAGGTAGATGTCGAGGAAGTTGTCGATGCGGCCGATCGACATGGCCGCGCCGTTCTGCTCCTTCACGGCGGCGAGGTAGGCGAAGTACAGCCACTGGACGGCCTCGCGGCCGGTGGTGGCGGGCTTCGCGATGTCGTGGCCGTACGACATCGCCATGGCCTTGAGTTCGTTGAGCGCCTTGATCTGCTCGGAGACCTCCTCGCGGCCGCGGATGACGTCCTCGGTCGCCCACTCCTCGCCGAGTGCGGCCTTGTCGGCCTCCTTGGCGGCGATGAGGTGGTCGACTCCGTAGAGGGCGACGCGGCGGTAGTCGCCGATGATGCGGCCGCGGCCGTAGGCGTCGGGCAGTCCGGTGATGATGCCGGACGAGCGACAGGCGCGGATCTCGGGCGTGTAGGCGTCGAAGACGCCTTCGTTGTGGGTCTTGCGCAGGTGCGTGTAAATGTCCCGGACCTCGGGGTCGGCCTCGTAGCCGTAGGCGTTGAGGGCGCCCTCGACCATGCGCCAGCCGCCGTTGGGCATGATCGCGCGGCGGAGCGGTGCGTCGGTCTGCAGGCCGACGATCAAATCCTTGTGGTCGGCGGCGGTGCCGTCGACGTAGCCCGGGCCGAAGGCGTCGATGCGGGAGGGGGTCTTCACGTCGACGTCGTAGATGCCGCGCTCGATCTCCGTGGGGAATATCGAGAGGAGCTTCTGCCAGACCCCGGTGGTGCGTTCGGTCGGACCGGCCAGGAAGGATCCGTCGCCTTCGTACGGGGTGTAGTTCTGCTGCACGAAGTCGCGGACGTCGATGGCGTCCCGCCACAGCCCGCCCTTGAAGCCGTCCCAGGCCCCGCCGTTCACAGTCGTTTCCGCAGGAGTGGCAGTCATGACCCGCACCTTCCGTGTCGCTTCTTCGGTACACCTCCATTCCACTCCTGTGCGATCGATCAAAGGGTCGGCAATGGTCCTCGATCAGGGACCGATGGTCCCCGTTTCCGCCGAGCGGAAGCCCGCACACCGCCCCTGACCTGCGGCTTCCGGTGGGACTTTGGACCCAAGTTCGCTTGTGAATGCATTCACAAGAAATTCCCGGCCGCTCCGTGGTACGGAATGACCGGGAAAAGGGGGTGGAGGGAGGCGTCAGCTCGGCGACTCGGCGCCCTTGCGGGCGTAGAACCACCAGGCGACCGCGATGCAGCTGACGTAGAAGGCCACGAAGCCCCACATCGCGCTGGTGACCGCGAAGTTGGCGAACATCGCCGGGATGAAGAAGAACCCGTACGCCGCGATGGCGGACGTGAAGCCGGTGACGGCGCCCGCCTCCATCTCCGCCTGCTTCAGCGCCTTCGCGTACTCGGGCGTGCCCTCGGACAGGCCTTTCAGGTGCTGGTTGCGGAAGATCACCGGGATCTGCCGGAACGTGGAACCGTTGCCGATGCCCGAGAAGAAGAACGCGATCAGGAAGCAGGCGAAGAAGCCCCAGAAGTTGCCGTCGTCGCCGCCGGAGGGCAGGAAGTTGATGACGCCGATGATCGAGAGCGCCATGCCGACGAACGAGATGATCGTGACCCTCGCGCCACCGATCTTGTCGGCGATCCAGCCGCCGGCCCAGCGGGCGAGCGCACCCACGGCCGGGCCCATCCAGGCGTACGTGGCCGCGGAGTAGGCCGCGTCGATCGGGGTGAACGTGGTCTTGATGAGCATCGGCAGGGCGGCGGCGAAGCCGATGAAGGAACCGAACGTACCGACGTAGAGCCAGGTCATCAGCCAGTTGTGCTTGCGCTTGAAGATGATCTTCTGCTGGCTGAAGGGGGTCGACGCGACCTTGAGGTCGTTCTGGCCGAACCAGGCGACGACGGCCAGGATCACCAGGACGGGCACCCACAGGAACGCCGCGTTCTGCAGCCAGACCGCCGTGCCGTCGGCCTTGTGCTGGGCCGAGCCGACCGCGACGACCGAGCTGGTGATGACGATCGGGGTGAGCAGCTGGACGACGGAGACACCGAGGTTGCCGAGGCCGCCGTTGATGCCGGTCGCGTTGCCCTTGTCCTTCTTCGGGAAGAAGAAGCCGATGTTGGCGAGCGACGAGGCGAAGTTGGCGCCGCCGATTCCGCAGAGGGCCGCGATGGCGATCATCACGCCGTACGAGGTGTCGGGGTTCTGGACCGCGATGCCGAGCCAGATCAGCGGGACGACCAGGACGACGGTGGACAGTGCGGTGAAGCGGCGCTGGCCGATCATCGGGCCGAGGAAGGTGTAGAAGATCCGGGCCGTGCCGCCCGTCAGGCCCGGGACCGCCGTCAGCCAGAACAGCTGGGAGGTGGAGAAACCGAAGCCGACATCCTTGAGGTTGGTCGCCGTCACCGACCACACCTGCCAGACCACGAACGCCACCAGCAGGGCGGGGACCGCGATCCACAGGTTGCGGGCGGCGACCTTCTTGCCGGTGGACTTCCAGAAGAGTTCGTTCTCCGGCTCCCAGTCGGTGATGGTCTTGCCGGGCCGGTACTGGCCGGGGTCGTACGACGTGGCCGTGGGCGCGGTGGGCGCTTTTTGGGCGGCAGGCGATCTCATGTTGGTTTCCAGTTCGCTCAGGGTCCCGACCTTGCTTCGGGGCCTGACGTATCCACCTTCTGGCGCGCGGACGGTCGGGAGCAGAGGCGGAGGACACCTACCGACCGGGCCGAAGTCCGGGAAAGCGGGGGGCCTTCAGACCTCGTGGACCGGCAGCTCGTGAACCGGCAGCTCGTGGACAGGCAGCCGGACCGACGGGTCGTCCAGGCACTCCCCGGTCCGCAGGTCGAACTCCTGCTTGTACATCGGGGATGCCACGACGGTGCGGCCGCCGCGGGTGCCGAGGATGCCGTGGGCGATGACGTCGGCCCCGGAGAACGGGTCGCGGTTGCCGACGGCGTACACCCGTCCTTCGCCGTCCTTGAACAGCGCGGCCTCGGTGCCGTCGGGCAGCACCGCCGCCCGGCCGCGGCCCGGCTCCAGGAACTCGGGCGACGGCTGCGCGAGGTGCTGCTCGAAGCGGGCAAGCGCCTGCGGATCCCCGAGGACCGCCTGCCACTCGTCGCGGTAGGCCGCCGCGTGGCGGTCCATCTGGGCCTCGAGGTCGCCGCAGATGCCGAGCGAGTCGTCGATCAGGACGGCCTTCAGGTGGTCGAGGCCGCCGATGCGCTCGAACCACGGGGCTGTGCGCTCCAGGCGCTCGGCGGTGCGCAGGTAGTACATGAGGAAGCGGTCGACGATGCGCAGGAGTTCGGTGGTCGACAGGTCGGCGGCGAGGAGGTCGGCGTGGCGCGGCCGGGCGCCGCCGTTGCCGCCGACGTAGAGGTTCCAGCCGTTGGCCGTGGCGATGACGCCGATGTCCTTGCCGCGGGCCTCGGCGCACTCGCGCAGGCAGCCGGAGACGCCACCCTTGATCTTGTGCGGGGTGCGCAGGCCGCGGTAGCGCAGCTCCAGGTCGATCGCGAGCCGCACGGAGTCGCCCTGCCCGAACCGGCAGAACTTGGCGCCGACGCAGGACTTCACCGTGCGCAGGGACTTGCCGTAGGCGTGGCCGGACTCCAGGCCGACGGCGACGAGACGGCGCCAGATGGCCGGGAGCTGGTCGGCGCGTGCGCCGAAGAGGTCGATGCGCTGACCTCCGGTGATCTTCGTGTAGAGGTCGTAGTCGCGGGCGACCTCGCCGATCGCGATGAGCTGGGCGGAGGTGATCTCGCCGCCGGGGATGCGCGGGACGACGGAGTAGGTGCCGTCCTTCTGGAGGTTGGCGAGGAAGACGTCGTTGGAGTCCTGGAGTGCGGCCTGCTCGCCGTCCAGGACGTGGCCGAGACCCAGTTCGGGGGCGAGGGTGCCGAGGACGTTCCCGACGACGGGCTTGCAGACGGCACAGCCCTCGCCGCCCAGGCCGTGCTTGCGCAGCAACTCGCCGAAGGACCGGATGCGTTCGGTGCGGACCGTCTCGTAGATCTCGGCGCGGGTCAGCGCGAAGTGTTCGCACAGCCCTTTCGTCCGCTCGACCCCGGAGGCGGCGAGCTCCGCGTCGAGCACGGACTGCAGGGTGGAGAGGCAGCCGCCGCAACCGGTGCCGGCCTTGGTGCACCGCTTGATGCCGCCGATGTCGGTGAGGGAGTTCTCGGCGACGGCGGTGCGGACGGCTCCCTTGGTGACGTTGTGGCAGCTGCAGACGACGGCGTCGTCGGGCAGGGTGTCGGCGCCGGGAGGTTCGACGCCGGTGGCGGGCAGGACGTACGCCTCGGGAGGTGCGGGCAGGGCGCGGCCCGCGTGTGGCACCAGGGTGCCGTAGGCCTCGGCGTCGCCGACGAGGATGCCGCCGAGCAGCTGTCCCTCCGGCCCGAGCAGCAGCTTCTTGTAGACGCCCTCGCGGGTGTCGGAGAAGACGACGGAGACGGCGCCGCCCTCCGCTCCCTCGGGGGCGAACGGGTCGCCGAAGGAGGCGACGTCGGCGCCCATCAGCTTCAGCTTGGTGGAGGTGTCGGCTCCGGTGAAGACGGCGGTGCCGTCCCCCGCGAGGGCGTCGGCCGCCGCCTCGGCCATCTGGTAACCGGGGGCGACCAGGCCGTAGACGCGGCCGTCGGCGCCCTGGGCGCACTCGCCGATCGCGTAGACGCGGGGGTCGGTGGTGCGGCAGTGCTCGTCGACGACAATGCCGCCCCGGTCCCCCACGACGAGACCCGCCTCACGGGCGAGGCGGTCCCGGGGACGTACGCCGGCGGAGAAGACGACGACATCGGCGTCGAGGGTGCGGCCGTCACTCAGGCAGAGCGCGCGCGCGGCTCCTGCCTCGTCGATGTCGACCCGGCTCGCCCCGACGCCGGTGTGCACGGCCACGCCCATCGACTCGATGGTGGCCCGCAGGGCCGCGGCGCCTCCGTCGTCGACCTGGAGCGGCATGAGGCGGGGTGCGAACTCGACGACGTGGGTGCGGAGTCCGAGCGTGCGCAGGGCACCCGCGGCCTCCAGGCCGAGGAGTCCGCCGCCGATGACGACGCCGGTGGTCCGGTTCTCCGCGGAGGCGTACGCGGTGAGGGCCTCGACGTCGTACAGGGTGCGGTAGGTGAAGCAGCCGGTCGCGTCGGCGCCCTGGATGGGCGGCACGAAGGGATAGGAGCCGGTGGCGATGACCAGGACGTCGTAGGGGACGGTGGCGCCGGAGGTCGTGGTGACCGTGCGGGCCGCGGTGTCGATGTGCTCGGCGGGATCGCCGAGCCGCAGGTCGATGCCGTGGCGGGCGAGGAACCCGGTGTCGCACAGGGCGAGATCCGCGTCCGTGGCGCCGGTGAAGGCGGACGAGAGGTGGACCCGGTCGTACGCGGGCCTGTCCTCCTCGGCGAGCACGGTCACCCGCCAGCCGGGGCCGTCCGGGATCGCGGGGTCGGCGAGGGCGCCACGCTCCGCGAGTGTCTCCAGGAAACGGTGCCCCACCATTCCGTGGCCGATGAGCACCAGGTTCTGGGTCATGGGAGTCACACTCCGTCGCGCAGAGGGAATCCCCTGCCGGACGGGCCCGGGGAGGGGATCTTCCCTCCGACGGTAGGCCGGGGACGGGACGGCTCCGTACCGCCAAGGTCCCGACCGGTTGGGCCCAACGACCCCTGTGGAAGGGGCTTTTGGCGGCCCCGGCCCGACGGGTGCGGGCATAGCGTCGTGGGCGACGGGCTGCCTCCCGACCACCACCGCAGCCCGGCGCGATGCGGTTTCCGGGGCGGGAGTGCGGCGACACCACTGTCCCGCCCCGGGCCTGCTCGCCGTGGTCCTGAGTTCTCCGGCTCCGGGTGGGGTGGACAGTGCGACCCGAGACAGAGCGGTACGGGACGGTTCGGCCTCGCACCGCGCCCCAAGTGGCACGACCGCTGGTGCTCGCCGTGCACGGCAGTTCCGTGCCCGGTGCCGCGTCCACCCTGGAGCGGCTCCGCGACCGGGTGGAGGAGCTCGGCGGGGTGCGGCCCGCCCTCGGGCACCTCGACCACCAGACCCCGTCCCTCGCCGAAGCGCTGCGGGACGGCGCCGTCGTCGTGCCCCTCCTCCTCGGCGACGGATACCACCGCACGGTCGACATCCCCGCCGTCGTCCGCGGGCACGAAGGGCGCTGCGTGCTCACCGACGGGCTCAGCGGCGAGGGTGCCGTCGCGCTCGCGCTGCGCGACCGGCTGTACGAGGCGGAGCGGCGCGCCGGCGTGCGGGCCGACGCCGTGGTCCTCGCGGCCGCGGGCTCGTCGCGGCCCGGGGGCAACGGTGGGGCGCGGGTCGCCGTCCGGCAGCTGCGTCAGCTGTTGTGCGGGGTGCCGGTGTGCGGGGCGTACTGCTCGTCGGCCGGGCCCACCGTTCCGGAGGCGGTGGGGCGGCTGCGGGGCGCGGGGTACCGGACGGTGGCGGTGGCCGCGCATCTGCTGGCGCCGGGGCGGTTCGCGACGGCGCTCGCCGGGGCCGGGGCCGACGCGGTGGCCGATCCGGTCGCCGATCATCCCGAGATCGCGAGGCTGGTCCTGCGCCGGTACGCGAGCGCCTTGCATCGCCCGGGTGGCCCTGTCGTGCGGTACGGCGCCGCAGCCTGATTCGGCGTACGCCCTCTGTTGTCCTGGAGGGCATGACAAGCACACCCGCCTCACCTGCCGCACCAGAACCATCCGGACCAGCTTCCTCAGCCACTTCCCCCTCATCCGGCTCCCCCTTCCCCGAGCCATTGCGACCGCTCCTGGCCCGGGGGCGCGACGAGGAGCATCGCGCCGCGACTCCGCTGGAGCTCTTCTTCGACCTGTGCTTCGTCGTGGCGGTCGCCCAGGCCGGTGCCGAGCTGGTGCATGCCGTCGCCGAGGGGCACGCGGGCGAGGGCGTCCTCAACTACGCGATGGTCTTCTTCGCGATGTTCTGGGCGTGGGTGAACTTCTCCTGGTTCGCTTCGGCGTACGACAACGACGACGCGCTGTACCGCGTGGTGACGCTGATCCAGATCGCCGGTGTGCTGGTCTTCGCCGCCGGGGTGTCGCGGGCCTTCGAGGAGCACGACTTCCTCCTCGTCTGGCTCGGCTACCTGATCATGCGGATCGCCCTCACCTCGCAGTGGCTGCGGGTCGCGCGTGCGGCGACGGGCGCCGAGCGCGGGACGGCCCTGCGGTACGCGGCGGGCGTGCTGATCTGTCAGGTCGGCTGGTCGGGGCTGCTGTTCCTGCCGGAAGGCGGCAGGCCCTGGCTGTTCCTGGTGATGGCGGTCGCGGAGATGTGCGTGCCGGTGATCGCGGAGCGCGCGTACACGACGGCCTGGCACCCGCATCACATCTCGGAGCGGTACGGCCTGTTCACCATCATCGTGCTCGGCGAGACCATCGCGGCGGCGACCGTCGCGGTGAAGTCGGGCATCGAGGAGAACGACGCGCTGGACGAGTTGCTGCCGATCGCGGCGGGCGGCCTCCTCATCGTGTTCGCCGCGTGGTGGATCTACTTCGTCGTGCCCATCCACGGCCGTCTGCGGAGCAACCGTCAGGCGTTCCTGTGGGGATACGGCCACTACGTGATCCTGGGCGCGGCCGCGGCGATCGGGGCCGGGATCGAGGTGGCGGTCGAACAGGCCGTCGGCAAGGCGCACATCTCGACGGTGGCGGCGTCCGCCGCGGTGACCGTGCCGACGGCGCTCTATCTGATCACGGTGTGGGCGCTGCACTCCCGTTACTACAAGGTGGGGTTGGCGCAGCAACTGGTGCTGCCGGTCAGTGCGTTGGCGGTGCTCGCGAGTACGTTCGCGGGCCGCTGGGCGGTGCTGGTGGCGGGGCTCGTCACCGCGGCGACCGTCGCGACAGGCGTGACGCTCACCACCCGGATGGCGCGGCGCTCGTGAGGACGGGGCGTGGTACGCCTGCTTCATGACATCTGCTTCCGCCGGCCCGGCCGGAGCCGCGTTCCGGCCGCTGTCCGACTCCCTCACCGATGTCGCCGGCCTGCGGGTCGGCCACGCCACGCGGACCGGCGGCGGCCGGCTCACCGGCACCACCGTGGTCCTCGCCCCCGAGGGCGGGGCCGTCGCCGCCGTGGACGTGCGCGGCGGCGGACCCGGTACGCGCGAGACGGACGCCCTCGACCCGCGCAATCTGGTGCAGCGCGTCGAGGCGGTCGTCCTGACGGGCGGCAGTGCGTACGGGCTCGACTCCGCGTCCGGTGTCGTGGCGTGGCTGGAGGAGCGGGGGCGGGGTGTGAGGGTGGGCCCCGACCCGGCCCATGTCGTGCCGGTCGTCCCGGCCGCGTGCGTCTTCGACCTGGGCCGGGGCGGCGACTTCGGGGCCCGCCCCGACGCGGCGACGGGCCGGGCCGCCGTCGAGGACGCCGCGCGCACGGAGCCGTTCACTCCGGTCGTGGAGGGCAACGTCGGGGCGGGCACAGGTGCGCTGGTCGGCAGGGTCAAGGGCGGTGTCGGCAGCGCGAGCGTGCGTCTGGACTCGGGGATCACGGTCGCCGCGCTGGCCGTGGCGAACGCGGCGGGGTCGGCGGTGGATCCGGGGACGGGAGTGTTGTACGGGCAGTACTTCAGGGGGCGGCGGGTCGGCTACCCCGCGCCCGAGGTGCACGAGGAGGCGACGCGGCGGCTCGCCGAGACCGCCGTCCACAACGGGCCGCCGCCGCTGAACACGACCCTCGCCGTGGTCGCCACGGACGCCGGACTCACCAAGGCGCAGGCGCAGAAGCTGGCGGGCACGTCGCACGACGGCATGGCGCGCGCGGTGCGGCCCGTCCACCTCCTCAACGACGGCGACACGGTGTTCGCCCTCGCGACCGGGGACCGGGCCCTGGCCGCCGGCAACCCGCTCGCCCTCAACGAGATCCTGGCGGCGGGCGCGGACCTGGTGACGGAGGCGATCACACGGGCGATGCTGGCGGCGGACTCGGTGAAGACGCCGGGCGGGACCTTCCCCTCGTACGTCGACCTGTACGGCAAGCAGTAGGACTGCGGAACAATAGGTGCAAGCTGCCCAAATAGCCGCATTGGGCGGCGCGTTGGGCTCTTCGAATGTGCTCACACTCACACCGTCGGTTCGCAACCGTTCCGGGCACAGGCCGCTCTTAACTCGTACTGAGTCAGAACACGTACTTGGAGCAGCCCGTGACAAGGTCGGTCATAGTCAACCCCCGGCGCCGTGCCCTGCTGGCCGCCACCGCGCTCGCCGCCGTGGGCGCGCTGACCCTCACGGCCTGCGGTGGCGACGCCGATGCCAACGACGACAAGAAGGGCGGCAACTCGGCTGCCGCCAAGGGCGCCGACATCACCATCTCGTCCAAGGACGGCGCCACCGACGCCTCGATCAACGCCACCGGCGTCAAGGTCAAGAACGGCAAGCTGACCGACGTGAAGATGACGTCGGTGACGTCCGGCGCGGCGGTCGAGGGCACCATCTCCGGCGACGGCACCTCGTGGAAGCCGAAGGCGCAGCTGGAGCGCGGCACGAAGTACAAGGTGACGGCGAACGCCAAGGACGCCAAGGGCAACGCGGCGACCGAGAACGCCACGTTCACCACGGTCTCCTCCGCCAACAGCTTCATCGGCACCTACGCGCCCGACGGTGGCGCCAAGGTCGGCGTCGGCATGCCGGTCTCCTTCAACTTCGACAAGGCGATCACGGAGAAGAAGGACGTCCAGTCGCACATCACGGTGACGTCCGACAGCGGCCAGAAGGTCGTCGGCCACTGGTTCGGCAACCAGCGCCTGGACTTCCGTCCCGAGGACTACTGGAAGGCCGGCTCCAAGGTCACCATGAAGATCAACCTGGACGGCGTGAAGGGCGCGGACGGCGTCACCGGCGTACAGAACAAGACGGTCACCTTCACCGTCGGCCGCGCGCAGGTCTCCACGGTCGACGTGCAGGCCAAGAAGATGACGGTCGAGCGGGACGGCAAGGTCATCAAGACCGTCCCGATCTCCGCGGGCAGCCCGTCGAACCCGACGTACAACGGGAAGATGGTCATCTCGGAGAAGTTCACCCAGACCCGGATGAACGGTGACACGGTCGGCTTCGGTGGCGAGTACGACATCAAGGACGTGCCGCACGCCATGCGGCTGTCCACGTCGGGCACCTTCATCCACGGCAACTACTGGGGCTCGCCCTCGATCTTCGGCAGCGCCAACACCAGCCACGGCTGCGTCGGTCTCCAGGACGCGCGCGGCGCGGGTGACCCCAACACGCAGGGTGCCTGGTTCTTCAACAACTCCATGATCGGCGACATCGTGACGGTCAAGGGCTCCCCCGACAAGACCATCGCCCCGGACAACGGCCTCAACGGCTGGAACATGTCCTGGAGCGAGTGGACCGCGGGCAGCGCGAGCTGACGCACGGGCAGCGTCGACCGACGCGCCAACTGAGCGAGCCACGCGGGAACTTCCCGCGTGGCTCGCGCGTTTTCCGATTCCCGGGCTTTGTGCTCACGCGTTTTCCGGTTCCCGGGCATGATGTCCGACCCAGGGGCTACGGTATGCACTCACCAGGTGACATGTAGCAACGCCGGGAGAAAGCCTTGAGCGTTCCGTACGACACCGCGTACGAGCCACCCGAGTCGCCCGAGCCCCACTCTCCGGAGGAGCATCTCGAGCGACTCCTCGGCCGCGCAATGAACTCCTTCGACCTGCCGGACGAGGTGCTCGTCCGGCTCGGCACCGCGCTCGCCCACGACAGCGCGCTGCACTCCGCGCACCACAGCTCAGGGCTGCACCGCGAGACGTTCAGACACACCTGGCTGCTCGCCGACGCGTCCGTGCTCACGCTCTGGGAGCTCGTCCACAACACGGAGCCGGGAAGCGCCCCGACGCACGAGCTCTACGCCGACGAGGAGGAGGCGGGCGTCGCCACGTCGCGCCTGCCGCTGCCGCCCGACCCGCCCTCGTGCGGCCGGCCCGTGCTCGTCGAGCTCCCGCCCGACCCCGAGCCCCGGCACGTGTATGTTCCCGACGACTCCGCGGACCACGCGCGCCGGCTCCTGCGCCGCGCGGAGAACCCGGACGGCGACCGGCCCGGCAAGAGCGTCGCGCGGCTGCTCCGTGCCGCGTTCGCGCACCAGATCACCCAGGCGTTCGGGCGTCCGCAGCTCGCCGGTGAGGTGCGCATGTGCTTCTCGCTCTACGAGCACGCGTTCCTGCTCTTCGACGGCGGCGAGACCAGCCTCTGGGAGGTCGAGCACACGCTCACACCCGACGGGCGGCACATGTGCGAGGTGTACGACACCGAGGAGGCCGCCCGCGCCGCGATGGAGCGCAGGGCCCGCGCATGGGCCCGGGAACGCCGAGCACGCAGCTAGGCGCCCGGAGCCGGGAGTTACGAACGACTCTCGCCGAACTGGCGTACGAGAACGGCGAACGCGGCGCGCTCGTCCGCCGTGAGCTCCACGGTCTCCGTGCGCGGCGGGCCCTGCTGGGCGGGCAGCGCGCGGAGCGCCGGTGCCTGGCCCCATGCCTCGGCTTCGAAGGGCCCCTCGAAGCGGCCGGCGAAACGGTCCTCGAATCGGTCCCTGCGCATCATCCGCACCAGGCCCACGGCCCAGACGACGGTCGCCACGGCGAGAACGGCCACGCCTATCTGCTGAACGATCGAGACATCCTGGAGCATGCGGCCCAGTAGACAACAGGGGTGGGGCCTTACGACAGGGGGTAATAGGACTTAGGTCCCGAAGTGACGCAAGTCGCACACTCCGGGACCCGTTGCCCCGCACGGACGCTCAGACCGTCGCCGGTGTCCGCTTCTCCGCCGGCACCGTCTCATCGGCCGCCGGGCCCGAAGGCGTCGTCTTCCGTGCCCCCTTGAGCAGGATGACCACGGCCGTCGACACACCGACACCCGCGGCGATCGCCACCAGGTAGAGGAAGGGCTGGCCGATCAGCGGGACCACGAAGACACCGCCGTGCGGGGCGCGCAGCGTGCAGCCGAACGCCATCGACAGGGCGCCGGTGACCGCGCCGCCCGCCATCGACGCGGGGATGACGCGCAGCGGGTCTGCGGCGGCGAACGGGATCGCGCCCTCCGTGATGAAGGAGGCGCCGAGGAACCACGCCGCCTTGCCGTTCTCGCGCTCGGTCTTGGTGAAGAGACGGCCGCGGACCGTCGTGGCGAGCGCCATCGCGAGCGGCGGGACCATGCCGGCCGCCATCGCCGCGGCCATGACCTTGAGGCTGCCGTCGGTCGGGTGGGCGAGGCCGCCGACCGCGAAGGCGTAGGCCACCTTGTTCAGCGGGCCGCCGAGGTCGAAGCACATCATCAGGCCGAGGATGACGCCCAGGATGACCGCGTTGGCCCCGGACAGGCCCTCCAGCCAGTCGGTCAGCGCGCTCTGCAGCGAGGCGATGGGCTTGCCGACGACCAGGAACATCAGGAAGCCGACCACCGCCGACGAGATCAGCGGGATCACCACGACCGGCATGATGCCGCGCAGCACGGCGGGGATGCGGACCCGTTGGATGCCCATGACGACGGCGCCCGCGAGCAGACCCGCGGCGAGACCGCCGAGGAAGCCGGCGTCGATGGTGACGGCCACCGAACCGCCGACGAAGCCGGGGACCAGGCCCGGGCGGTCGGCCATGCCGTACGCGATGTAGCCCGCGAGGACCGGGACGAGGAAGGCGAAGGCGAGCCCGCCGATCTGGAAGAGCAGCGCGGCCCAGCTGGTGTGGTCCGTCCAGATGAAGTGCTCGGCGACCGACGGCGCCTTGTCGATCTTCCAGCCGCCGATGGCGAACCCGAGGGCGATGAGCAGGCCGCCCGCGGCGACGAACGGCACCATGTAACTGACGCCGGACATGAGCCACTTGCGGAGCTTGGTGCCGTAGCCGTCGCCGCTGTCACCGGCGTTGTCGACGGGCGTGGGGCCCGCCGGGGCGGTCGTCTCGCCGCGCTCGGCCTTCTCCCGTACCTCGGCGAGGAGTTCCGCGGGACGGTTGATGCCCGCCTTCACGCCCACGTCGACGGTGGGCTTCCCGGCGAACCGGTCCTTGTCGCGTACGGGGACGTCGTGCGCGAACACGACGCCGTCCGCGGCGGCGATCACCGCGGGGTCGAGCCGGGTGAAGCCCGCCGAGCCCTGCGTCTCGACGGCGATCTCCACGCCCGCCTCGCGCGCGGCGTTCTCCAGCGACTCGGCGGCCATGTAGGTGTGGGCGATGCCGGTGGGGCAGGAGGTGACGGCGACGATGCGGAAGGGCTCGTCGGAGCCGCTGCCGGAACCGTTGCCCACGGGTGCGGCGGGGGCTTCGGGGGCGGCGACGGCTTCGGGGCCGGAGGCGGCTCCGGGAGCGGCGGGGGCTTCGGGAGCGACGGGGGCTTCGGCGTCCTCGCCGCTGATCAGCGCCGCCGCCTCCGCCGCCGTCGGCGCCGACCGCAGCGCTCCCGTGAACTCCGCGTCCATCAGCTGCCGGGCCAGCGACGACAGGATCGTCAGGTGGGCGTCGTCCGCGCCCGCCGGGGCCGCGATCAGGAAGATCAGGTCGGCGGGGCCGTCCGGCGCGCCGAAGTCGATGCCGCGTGCCGAGCGGCCGAACGCGAGGGTCGGCTCGGTGACGTGGGCGCTGCGGCAGTGCGGGATGCCGATGCCGCCGTCCAGGCCGGTCGGCATCTGTGCCTCGCGGGCCGCCACGTCGGCCAGGAACCCGTCGAGGTCGGTCACCCGGCCGAGGGCCACCATCCGTTCGGCGAGCGCGCGGGACGCCGCTTCCTTGGTGTCGGCGGACCGGTCGAGATCGAGGTCGACCAGATCCGCGGTGATCATCTCGCTCATCGCGGGCTCCTTTGCACGCGTATCGCCCGGTGGGCGGGGGCTGTTGAGGGGACGGCGGCAGGAGGGTTCATGCGGCGGGCTCCGTCAGTACGCGGGTCAGCGGGATCTCCGCCGTCACCGCGACGGCGTCCGGCGCCAGGTCCGCCGGGGTCGGCATCGCGCTGCCGGGGAGCTGGACCGCGGCCGCGCCGTGGGCGACGGCGGAGGCCAGGGCGCGGGGTCCCGAGCCGCCGGCGATGAGGAAGCCGGCGAGGGAGGAGTCGCCGGCCCCGACGTTGCTGCGTACGGCGGCGACGGGGGCGCTCGCGAAGTACGAGCCGGACGCGTCGACGAGAAGCTGGCCGTCGGCGCCGAGGCTGGCGAGGACCGCGCGGGCGCCCGCCTTCCGCAGCTCTTCGGCGGCCTCGACCGCGTCACCGACCGTGGTGAGGGGGCGACCGACCGCTTCGGCGAGCTCCTCGACGTTGGGCTTGACGACGTCGGGGCGTTCGGCGAGCGCGGCGAGCAGCGCGGGTCCCGACGTGTCCAGGGCGATCCGGGCGCCGGCCGCGTGCGCGCGGGCCACGAGCTCCGCGTACCAGGACGGCTTCAGGCCGCGCGGCAGGCTTCCGCAGCAGGCGATCCAGTCGGCGCCCCGCGACCGCTCGCCGACAGTGGTGAGCAGCAGTTCCCGTTCCGTGTCGGAGAGTTCGGGGCCGGGCGCGTTGATCTTCGTGAGCGTGCCGTCGGGTTCCGCGACCGCGATGTTGGACCGCGTCTGCCCGGCCACCGGTACGGGGGCGGCCTCGATGCCCTGCTCGTCGAGTAGTTGGGCGACGAGTGCGCCGGGCGCGCCGCCGAGCGGCAGTACGGCGACGGTCCGCACGCCCGCCGCCGCGACGGCCCGCGACACGTTGACGCCCTTGCCTCCCGGGTCCACGCGCTCGCCGGTGGCGCGGACGACCTCGCCGCGGTCGAGCGCCGGCACTTCGTAGGTGCGGTCGAGGGAGGGGTTGGGGGTGACGGTGAGGATCATGCGCGTACCGGCTGCTTCCTTGCTCGTGCGCGGAGCGACTGCTTCCTTGCTCATGCGCGTACTACTTCCGTGCCGCCGCGTTCGATCGCTGCGGCGTCGTCGTCGGTCAGGCCGGTGTCGGTGATCAGCAGGTCCACGTCGGCCAGGTCCCCGAAGCGCGCGAAGTGCTCCTGGCCGTGCTTGGCGGAGTCCGCGAGCAGCACGACCCGGCGGGCCGCCGCGATGGCCGCCCGCTTCACGGCCGCCTCGGCGAGGTCGGGGGTGGTGAGCCCGGCCTCGGCGGAGTAGCCGTTGGCGGCGAGGAAGAGGACGTCGGCGCGGATCTCGCCGTACGCCCGCAGGGCCCACGCGTCGACGGCCGCGCGCGTACGCTGCCGGACCCTGCCGCCGATGAGGTGGAGCTGGATGCCGGGGTGGTCGGCGAGGCGGGCGGCCGTGGGCAGACCGTGGGTGACGACGGTGAGCGTCGACTCCAGCGGGAGCGCCGCCGCGAGCCGCGCGACGGTCGACCCGGCGTCGAGGACGACGCTGCCCTCGGCGGGCAGTTCGGCGAGGGCGGCGCGGGCGATGCGGTCCTTCTCGTCGGCGGCGGTGCCCTCGCGCTCGGCGAGGTCCGGCTCGAAGTCGAGGCGCCCCGCCGGTATGGCACCGCCGTGCACGCGGCGCACGAGTCCTGCGCGGTCGAGGGCCTTCAGGTCTCGTCGGATGGTCTCCGCGGTGACCTGGAACTCCTCGGCGAGGGACAGCACGTCGACGCGGCCGCCGTCGCGCGCGAGCCGCAGGATCTCCTGCTGTCGCTCCGGTGCGTACATGTCCGTTTGCCTCCGCCGCATGCCCGAGCCTGTGGTTTCACCACGAGAGTACGGCCGGGTTTCCGGAAAGTAAACAGAGTCGGGCGCGACCCGGACACAAACGGACTTCGGTCACCGCGCGAGGTTGCTTTGGGCCCGCGCCGCCACGGGCCTACGACCCCGCCACAGACCTACGGCCAGGGAAACGCGTCCAGCGCGGCGAGGCAGCGCTCGGCGAGCGCGGCCGGACCGTCGCTTCCCGAGGAGTCCCCCGCCCAGGTCTCCACCCCCACCCGGACCGCCGCGCTCGCGACCGCCGCCGCGAGCCGCAGATCGAGGGAGTGCGCGGCGTCCGCCCGCTCCCCCAGCCCCGCCCGCTCCCCCAGCACCGCCAGCAGCGTCTGCTCCGACGCGTGGCACGCGTCCGCCCACACCGCCCGCAGCGCCGCGCTCTCCACCGCCATGCGCAGCAACGACCGCACCCAGTCCAGGGACTCCATGGCCCCCGCGGTCTCCGCCCCGAGCGCCTCCCTGACCGCGTGCCGCAGCGCGTCCGGAACGGACAGCTCCGCCGGTGCCGCACGCACCGCCTCCGCCCACTGCTGCGCGCCCGCCGTGAAGAGCGGTGCGACGGACTCCTCCTTGGTCGGGAAGTAGCGGTAGAACGTGCGCGGCGCGACGCCCGCCGCCCGCGCGATGTCCTCGGCGCGGGTGGCCCGCAGCCCGTCCGCCACGAAGAGCGCCGCCGCGGTACGGGCGATGTCCAGGCGGGTCTCGTTCTTGCGTCGCTCCGTGAGCGAAACGGGAGGCATGTCAGGCATGCCAGGCAGGTTATGCCAGCACCCCGACACGGGCTCATCGGCACTTACTGCCCGTATGGCAGAATCTGCCACCGCCAGAGGCGCATCGACGAGGCTGCTCGCCGTCGTCGGATGCGCGCGGACAAGCAGAAGGTGGCAATCAGCGGTGCGTCGTCGGCAGTTCCTTCTCCACACGGCCGGTCTCACCGGCGCCACCGCGCTCGGCGCCGCCGGCCTCAGCGCCTGTTCCGCGGAGACCGACACCCCGCTCAAGCTCCTCGTCGCCAGCTACGACAAGAGCGTGGGCTCCTCCATCGGCGACCAGTGGGGCAGCCTCATCGGCGCCTTCAAGAAGGCCCATCCCGGCATCGGCGTCGACCTCGAACGCGTCCCCTTCGCCAAGCTCGACCAGACCCTGGCCCGGCGCGTGAAGGACGGCGACGCCCCCGACATCGCCCAGTCCAACCTCTTCGCGCCCTACGCCGAGGACGGCAAGCTGTACGGCGCGTCCGACCTGTTCGACGTGCGCACCGAGGGCGACTTCATCCGCTCGTACGCGGAGGCGGGTATGGTCGACCGCGTCCAGTACGGCCTGCCGTTCCTGGCCAGCACCCCGCGGCTCTTCTACAACAAGGCGCTGTTCAAGCAGGCCCGTGTCAAAGCGCCTCGCTCCTGGGCCGAACTGCGCGACGCGGCCGTGGCGTTGAAGGCGATCGGCGTGCCCACGCCGTACGGCCTGCAGCTCGGCCCCGAGGCCGCCGAGGACGAGATCCTGGCCTGGCTCCTCGCGGACGGCGGCGGCTACGCGGGCCTCACCGGCTACGACTTCGCCAACCCCAGCAACATCGACACCCTCACCTGGCTGCGCGACAACCTCGTCACGCGCGGGCTCGCGGGCGCCGACCCGAAGTCGCTGACGAGGACGGACGCGTATGCCCAGTTCCTGCGCGGGAAGATCGGCATGCTCATCGCCCACCCGGTCCTGATGGGCGCGGCGGACCAGGCCAAGTTCCCCTACGGGCACGCCCCGTTCCCCCGGAAGCTGGGCGGCGCCGCGCCGCCCGTCGGGCTCAACGACTGGCTGATGGCGTTCAAGCAGAACGGGCGGCGGGAGCAGTGCGGGACGTTCCTGAGCTACCTGTACGGGCGCAAGTCCGCCCTCGCGTACGGCGGGAGTCAGTCCGCTCTGCCCGTGACGAGCTCCGCGTCGGACGCGCTGCGGAAGGATCCGAAGCAGCGGCCGATGTGGGACTTCATCGATCAGATGCCGGAGGCGCAGTTCCAGCCTACGAATCTCGGGTCTTGGCCCGAGGTTCGTGGCGCGGTGCGTCGCCGGATCGGCGAGGGAGTGGTCAAGGGCGGTAGCCCCAAGGAGGTCCTGGAAGGCCTTGACGCGGTGGCGGCGCAGGCGGAGCTTTAGCGCTCCGCTGGTCGGTCGGTTCTTCACTGCGGGCCGGTTGTGGCTGGGCGCGCCCCGCGGCGGAGCCGCAGATCGTCACGGCCCCGCGCCCCTGGAGCTACCCGGCGCGGGGAAACCGTACGACCACCCCTCACTGCGTCAGCACGGGCTCCTTCCCCAAAGCGTCCACGGTCACCGCACCGTCGTCCCCGCCGCCGCCCTCGACATGCTGCTTCGGCTTTGCCGGGAGGGCGAACATCACCAGGAAGATGACGGCGAGCACGGCCGCCACCCACCACAGCGCGTTCTGGAAGCCGTCCACGAACTCCGCCGGAATCCGGTCGGGCCCGACGTGTTCGTCGATGACTCCGAAGAAGACCACCGACACGAGGCCGAGGCCGAGCGCCGTGCCCATCTGCTGCACGGTGTTGATGAGTCCGGAGGCCGAACCCGCGTGCTCCTGCGGGACGTCCGAGAGGACCGCGTCCGTGAGCGGGGCCACGATCAGGCCCATGCCGACGCCCATCACGACCAGCGGGAGCGCCATCTGCCAGGGCGCGATGTCCGTCCCGTACCGGCCGGCCTCCCAGATGTAGATCAGGACGCCCGCGGCCATCGCCACGGCGCCGGTCTGCAGCACCTTGCGGCCGAAGCGGGGCACGAGCTTCTGCACGGAGATACCGGCCGCCGCCGAGACGGCGATCGAGAACGGCACGCCCGTCAGACCGGCGCGCAGCGCGCTCCAGCCGAGGCCGATCTGCATGTAGAGCGTCCAGACGAGGAAGAAGATGCCCAGTGTGATGCCGAAGACCGTCTGCACCGCGATGCCCGCGGCGAAGCTCTTCACCTTGAACAGGGACAGCTCGACGAGCGGCGAACCGTCCTTCGCGGCCTTCCTCTTCTCGTACGCGACGAGTGCGCCGAAGACGGCGAGGGACCCGGCCATCATCACGTAGCCCCAGGTGGGCCAGCCGAGCTCGCGGCCGCGGGTGAGCGGATAGAGCAGCATCAGCAGACCGGCGGTGACCAGGACGACGCCGACGAGGTCCAGCTTGAGGGCGCGCGGCGCCTTGGACTCGCTGATGAACTTCCGGCCGAGGATGACGCCCGCGATGCCGACCGGCAGGTTGATGAGGAAGATCGGCCGCCACTCGAGGCCGAAGATGTTCCACTCGGTGAGCAGCGCGCCGAGCAGCGGTCCGGAGACCGCGCCGAGCCCGACGATCATGCCGAAGAGGCCGAAGACCTTGCCGCGCTCGTGGGCCGGGAAGGTCGCGTGCACGATCGACAGCACCTGCGGCACCATCAGCGCGGCCATGCCGCCCTGGAGGATGCGCGACGCGACCAGCATCTCCGGGTTCGCCGCGAAGCCGCAGAGCGCGGAGGCGACGGTGAACCCGGTGATGCCTATGAGGAAGATCCGCTTGCGGCCGTGGATGTCGCCGAGCCGCCCGCCGGTGACGAGGCCGGCGGCGAAGGCGAGCGAGTAGCCCGCGGTGATCCACTGGATCTGGCTGAACGAGGCGCCCGCGTCACGCTGGATCGACGGGATGGCGATGTTGACGATCGTGACGTCGACGAGGTCCATGAAGGCGGCCGTCATCACGATGGCCAGGGCGAACCAACGCCGCCGGTCGCCGGCGGCCGCCGGTGTCCCGGGAGCGGAAGTGGTGCTGGGTGAAGTCATGCGGCAAGGCTAGAGGCCATATAGGTCAGGTCGTGTCCTAGTTCTCCGGCATCCTGGTCGGTATGACGACGGATGCGGCGGACGACGGTACGAGGACGGCGAAACTGGGCGCGGCTTCCGGTGTCGGTACCGGCACCGACACTCCAGCCCGGCTCTTTCAACTGCTCTCCCTTCTGCAGACGCCCCGTGAGTGGCCCGGTGCCGAGCTCTCCGAGCGGCTCGGCGTCAGTCGGCGCACGGTGCGGCGGGACATCGACCGGCTGCGCGACCTCGGCTATCCGGTGCGGGCGAGCCAGGGCGCGGCCGGCGGCTACCGTCTGGTCGCGGGCAAAGCCATGCCGCCGCTGGTCCTGGACGACGAGGAGGCGGTGGCCATCGCGGTCGGGCTGCGGGCCGGGGCGGGGCATGCGGTGGAGGGCGTGGAGGAGGCGTCGGTGCGGGCGCTCACCAAACTGGAGCAGGTGCTTCCGGGGCGGCTGCGGCACCGGGTCTCCGCGCTGCAGATCGCGACGACGCCGCTGACCAGCGGGGACGGGGCGAGCATCGCGCCGGAGACGCTGACGGTGATGGCGTCGGCCGCGGCAGGGCACGAGCGGCTGCGGTTCGCCTACCGCGCCGGGGACGGCACGGAGTCCCGGCGGCTCACCGAGCCGTACCGGCTGGTGTCGACTGGGCGCCGCTGGTACCTCGTGGCGTACGACATCGACCGCGAGGACTGGCGGACCTTCCGCGTCGACCGGGTCTCCGAGCCGTTCGCGACGGGCGCGCGGTTCGTGCCGCGGGAGCTGCCGCGGGGGGACGCGGCGACGTTCATCCGCGAGTCGATGTGGCGCGGACGTCAGCGCACGTACGAAGTGGACGTCGCCTTCGCGGCGCCCGCCGACTTCGTCACCGCACGGCTGCCCTCGGCACTGGGCCCCGTCCAGCCGGTGGACGAGCACAGCTGCCGCCTGCGCTGCGAGGCCTCGGACTCCGTGGAGTGGCTGGCGGTCCGGCTGGCGGTCATGGACTGCGACTTCAGCGTGCGGGGCCCGCGGGAACTGGTGGAGTGCGTGAGAGAGATGGGCGCACGCCTGACCCGATCAGCAAGCTGACCCGATCCACGATGTGCCCCGGCCCGTGACCCGCTCGCACGGGATCGCAAGGGCGGGTGGGTGGGGAAAACGCGCGAAGCGCGACGGCCCGAGCCCACGGCGCCGAGTGATCCCCCAAAGGCCGGCCGCCTAGGCCGCCGCGTCGAACCCCGTGTCCCGCGCCAGCTTCTTCAGTTCGAGCAGCGCGTGCTTCTCGATCTGGCGGATCCGCTCACGCGTGAGCCCGTGCTCCTTGCCGACCTCCGTCAGCGTGCGCTCACGGCCGTCGTCGATGCCGTACCGCATCTTGATGATGGACGCCGTGCGCTGGTCCAGGCGGCCGATGAGGCCGTCGAGCTCCTCGCTGCGGAGCAGCGAGAGGACGGACTGCTCGGGCGAGACGGCGGACGTGTCCTCCAGGAGGTCGCCGAACTGCGTGTCGCCCTCGTCGTCCACGCCCATGTTCAGCGAGACGGGGTCGCGCGCCCAGTCCAGGACGTCCGTGACGCGCTCGGGCGTCGAGGACAGCTCCGCGGCGATCTCCGCGGGCTCCGGGTCGCGGCCGTTCTCACGGTTGAACTCGCGCTGCACACGGCGGATCCGGCCCAGCTCCTCCACCAGGTGGACGGGGAGGCGGATGGTGCGGGACTGGTCGGCTATGGAGCGGGTGATGGCCTGGCGGATCCACCACGTGGCGTACGTGGAGAACTTGAAGCCCTTGGCGTAGTCGAACTTCTCGACCGCGCGGACCAGGCCCGCGTTGCCCTCCTGGATCAGGTCGAGGAGGGGGAGGCCGCTGCGCGGATAGCGGCGGGCGACCGCGACGACCAGGCGGAGGTTCGAGCGGATGAAGACGTCCTTGGCGCGCTCACCGTCGGCGACGAGGGCTTCGAGCTCCTCGCGGTCCGCGGTGACCTTGCTGTCCTCGACCTCTCCGTCCAGGATCTTCTGGGCATAGACGCCCGCCTCGATGACCTGGGAGAGCTCCACTTCCTTGGCGGCGTCCAGCAGCGGCGTACGCGCGATCTCGTCGAGGTACATGCCGACCAGGTCGCGGTCGGCGATCTCCCCGCCTACGGCGCGAACACTGCGTGCCGCGTCGGTCTCGCCGGAGGCGGACTTACGACGGGCGACGGCACGGGTTGCCATGCGTGCTCCCTTGCGATGGTTGTCCTGGTCGGCCCACTCGTGGGGCCTCTGTGGTGGATGGCACACCCTCGGGTGCCCTGCATCCGATGGAAACAACGACTGGAATCCGGACAGAATTCCCAAGCCGCGCATCTTTTTTCTTGACGGTGCAGTACCCTGTGGCGCCGCACGGGCGCCCTGGTGCCTCGGAGGGCTCGGAGATGCAGGTCAGGCCGGGCTTCGAGGGCCGGTTCCTGCCGGAAGAGCGCGGCGCCATTGGCTGCTCTTCCCTCGTGAAGACGGTCCGCGCACCCTGTTGGTTGCTCAGGGCGCTCGAGTCCGGTCCTCCGCTCTCCGCCCTGATCGTGTGCTCCGTTACGCGCCGAGTACTCATGTCCAGTCGAACCGAGTCGTCATGTCCTCGGCCCCGGGACCTAGGGCCCGAGACCGTTACCCGACGCCGGGGCGGCGGCCTACCGTCCCCCCATGGATCACAGGAGCGACACCTCAGGCGTCCTCGACGAGGCCCTGGAGCGGCTGCACGCCACCGGGCCCGAACGGCTCGGCCGGCTCACCAACCACGCCCCGATGGCCGTCGAGGCGCTCGCCGCGCGCGGGCAGGCCGCCGCCGTCCACCGGTGGCTCGATCTCTACGCCCCGAAACTGGAGGAGTTTCCCGCCCCCGTGGAGCCGGTCACCGAGGTGAACTGGGCCGCGGCACTGGGTGACCCGCGCCGCGCCGCCGACTGGATCGCGTACTTCGAGCGGCAGATCGCGGAGCGGCCCTGGCGCGATGTGCTCGCGCAGTGGTGGCCCCGGCTGCTGCCCGGTCTGTACGGCGGCTCGACGCACCCCGTGATCCGGGTGGGCCATGCCGTGCGCACGCTGGAGGAGGGCGGCACGGACGCGGGGCCCCGCCTCGCGGAGCTCGCCCACGGCCTCGGCTACTGGGCTGCCCGCCACCGCCCTCTCGTCGGCGTGGCCGTACTGCCCGGCGTCCACGGCACCGCCGCCGACGGCCTGGACGCGGTGCCGCCCATCGCGGACCGCGCGGACGGCGGTTTCCCCGCGCGGCTCGCCCGGGTCGAGGGGATCCCGGCGTGGGCGGCCGCCGTGGACGACCCGGAGGAGGCCCGGCGCAGGCTGGCCGAGCTCGTGCGGGCGGCCACGCACCGGTACGCGACGCACGGCCACGGCGAGGAGACGATGCTGGTGCACGCGGCGACCGCGCCCAACGCCGTGCTGCGCGCGCTGCCCGCGCTCCCCCGCGCCCTGTGGGTGCCGAGCCTGCGGGCGGCGTGGACGGCGTCGGCCGCCGTCACCGCGATGTACGCGCCGGATGAGCCGGTGGCGTACGAGCCGGTCGGGGACCTCGATGCCGAGGAGGTCTTTGCGCGGGCGCTCGCGCATGGGGACGAACACGTGATCAAGTTCGCGGACACGGCGTTGGACGTCGGTGATCAGCGGGCGCTGGGGGCGGTTCTGCGGGCGGTTGAGCTGAGCGTGCCGCTCGGCTGAGACGGGCTTCGTCCGCGGGCCCGCCGTGGCTGGTCGCGCAGTTCCCCGCGCCCCTGGCTGCGACACCGGGCCGTAGTCCAGAAGTACCGTCGCAGGGGCCCGCGCCCCTGGAGAACGCCCCTTCGGGGCTACTGCCCCCTCCCCCCTCAGCCGAACTGCACCGACCTCTTCGCCAGTCCCATCCAGAAGCCGTCGATCACGCTCCGCTGTCCCCTCAGATCGCCCGTCGCGTCCGCCGCGCCCAGCGTCACGAACAGCGGCGCGAAGTGCTCCGTGCGCGGGTGGGCGAGCTGTCCCGCCGGGGACTTGTGCCCGAAGTCGAGCAGCGCGTCCACGTCGCCCGCCTCCAGCGCCTCGTGCCCCCACGCGTCGAACTCCGCCGACCAGGACGGGACGCCGCCCTGCCGCAGCGCGGCGAGGTTGTGCGTGAAGAAGCCGCTGCCGACGATCAGGACACCCTCGTCGCGCAGCGGCGCCAGCTTGCGGCCGATGTCCATGAGGCGGCGCGGGTCGAGGGTCGGCAGGGAGATCTGAAGCACGGGGATGTCGGCGTCCGGGTACATCTCCACGAGCGGGACGTACGCGCCGTGGTCGAGCCCGCGGTCCGGCACGTCCTGGACGGGCGTGCCGGAGGCGTGCAGCAGTTTCCGTACGGAGGCGGCGAGTTCGGGGGCGCCGGGCGCGGCGTACGTCACCTGGTAGTAGTGCTCGGGGAAGCCCCAGAAGTCGTACACGAGGGGCAGTGTCTCGGTGGCGGACAGGGCGAGCGGGGCCTCCTCCCAGTGCGCGGAGACCATGAGGATCACCTTCGGGCGCGGCAGCCCCGCGGACCAGGCGGCGAGCTCGCCGGGCCAGACGGGGTCGTCGGCGAGCGGCGGTGCGCCGTGGCTGAGATACAGGGCGGGCATGCGGGACATCGCGCACCTCCGGCGAGCGGACCGAACAGTCACTTGATTACTTGAAACCTATGGTTACTTGAAACCTCAAGCTTTACGGTCGACATCGTACGACTGGTTTGTTCAAAATTCAAGGAACAACCTCGTACAGTGGGGTACATGGATACGGCAGCGACCCCTCCCCCGGCCGGCGAGCCGCGCTGGCTGGACGGCGAAGAGCAGCGCGTCTGGCGGGCCTACCTTCAGGCGACGACCCTTCTCGACGATTTCCTCGACCGTCAGTTGCAGCGCGACGCGGGCATGCCCCACATGTACTACGGCCTATTGGTCCAGTTGTCCGACGCCCCGCGGCGGCGGCTCCGGATGACCGAGCTGGCCAAGAAGATGAAGATCACCCGGTCCCGTCTCTCGCACGCCATAGCGCGCCTGGAGAAGAGCGGCTGGGTGCGCCGCGAGGACTGTCCGTCCGACAAGCGCGGGCAGCTGGCGATCCTGACCGACGACGGGTTCGAGGTGCTCCGCAGAACCGCTCCCGGCCATGTCACCGCCGTCCGCCAGGCCCTCTTCGACCGGCTCACCCCGGAACAGCAGAAGGCCCTCGGCGAGATCATGCAGATCGTCGCCGAGGGACTTCAGCCCGAGGAGGCCGGGGCGGACCTCCCCTGGCTCCGCTAGGTGCCGTCGGTGCCGCGTCGGGCCCGGGTCAGTGGGCCATCACCGGGATCTTGACCTCGTCCTCGGCACCGTCCGACGAGTCGGCGGAAGCCGACGTGCCGCCCTGGTGGCCGGTGGTGATGAACGTGGCCGCGATCAGCGCGGAGGCCACCAGGATCCCGACCGCCCACCAGATGGCGCTGGTGTACCCCTCGACCATGGCCTGCGCCTGGAGGAGCTTCGGGTTGGTGGCGCCCGCCGCGTGGTCCGTGAGGTACGCGGTGGTCGCCGAGGCGGCGATGGTGTTCAGGAGGGCCGTGCCGATGGCGCCGCCCACCTGCTGCGAGGTGTTGACCATCGCGGAGGCGACACCGGCGTCACGGGCCTCGACGCCGTGCGTGGCCAGGGACATGGCGGGCATGAACGCCGTACCCATGCCGAGGCCCAGCATCAGCTGCGCGGGCAGGATCAGACCGGCGTACGAGGTGCCGATCTCCAGCTGCGTCAGGAGCAGCATGCCGACCGCCGCGAGCAGGAAGCCCGGGGCCATGAGCAGCCGCGGCGGGACGCGGGTCATCAGGCGGGCACCGATCTGCGTGGAGCCCGTGATCATGCCGACGATCATCGGCAGGAAGGCGAAGCCGGTCTTGACCGGCGAGTAGCCCTTCACGATCTGCAGGTAGTACGTGAGGAACAGGAACAGGCCGAACATCGCGATGACCGCGAGGCCGAGCGACAGGTAGACACCGCCGCGGTTGCGCTCGGTCAGGACGCGCAGCGGCAGCAGCGGCGACTTGACCTTGGCCTCGGTGAGGACGAACGCGGCGAGCAGCACGACGGAGGCGACGAACATCGTCACGGTCACGGCGTCGGACCAGCCGTCGGACTCGGCGCGGGTGAAGCCGTAGACGAGCGCGACCAGACCGAGGGTGGACAGGACCACGCCGGGGATGTCGAGCGGCGAGCGGTTGCGGCCGCCGGCCGGCTCACGGATGACGAAGTACGCGCCGAGGGCGGCGATCACCGCGAACGGGATGTTCACGAAGAAGGTCCAGCGCCAGTTCAGGTACTCAGTGAGGAAGCCGCCGAGGATCAGGCCGACGGCGCCGCCGCCACCGGCGATCGCGCCGTAGATGCCGAAGGCCTTGGCGCGCTCCTTGGCGTCGGTGAACATCACCGCGAGCAGCGAGAGGGCGGCGGGCGCGAGCAGCGCGCCGAACACACCCTGGAGGGCGCGGGCGCCCAGCATCATGGCCTCACCCGTCGCGGCGCCGCCGAGCGCGGAGGCCGCGGCGAAGCCGACCAGGCCGGTCACGAAGGTGCGCTTGCGGCCCCACAGGTCGGCGATGCGGCCGCCGAAGAGCAGCAGACCGCCGAAGGCGAGCGCGTAGGCCGTGATGACCCACTGGCGGTTGCCGTCGGATATGCCGAGGTCCTGCTGCGCGGAGGGCAGCGCGATGTTCACGATGGTCGCGTCGAGGACGACCATCAGCTGGGCGAGCGCGATGAAGACGAGCGCCTTCCAGCGGTTGGCGTCGGGCCCGGTGTCGGGCCTGAGGGCTGTTTGAGACATGGGAGTAGCCACCTAGCGGTACGGAGTGGTGAAAAAGGTACGAAAAGTAATGGGCGAAAAGCGCGGGGCGGTGCGGGTCAGTGCTGCCGGAGGTCCTCCAGCGTCGCCGCCGCCCCCGGAAGCTCGGACCGGGCGGGCGCCATCAGGCCGTCCAGGAACAGCTGCAGATGGCGGTGGATGAAGCGGTCCATGTTCGGGCAGGCCGTGCCCGGCAGCGGCCGGGTGAGCTGGGAGAGGGCGACCATCAGGTCACCGACGGCGATGTCGGTGCGCAGCTGGCCGGCCTCGCGGGCCCGCTCCATGAGGCCTTCGATGGACTGCTCCAACCGCTCGCGCGAGTCGAGCAGGTCGGGGTGGAAGGGGTCGAAGTCGGCCGACAGCATCGGGCACATGGCCCCGATGCGCTCCTCGGCCGCGGCATGCACGAAGGTGCGCAGCGCGGCGAACGAGGCGCTCGCGTCGGCGTTCGCCACGGCGATGCCCTGCTCGGCGTGGGCCGCGACGCGGTCCGTCACATAGAGGACGACCTGCCGCACGAGCTCGGCGCGGTCGGCGAAGTGACGGTAGACCGTGGCGTTGCCGACACCGGCCCTGCGCGCGACCTCGTCGAGGGGTACGTCCGGTCCGTACTCCACGAACATCTCGCGTGCGGCGGCGACGATCCGCTCCCGGTTGCGCAGGGCGTCGGCCCGCGGCCGCGGGACTCGGCGCTGCGGGGCGGTGGCGGTGTCCACGGCTGCTCCTCGTGTGTCGGTCGGGGAAGATGGTGCGCGATGTGGGGAGTGACTCCCCGTTTCACGCGGACACAGTGCTAAACGGGGAGGGAGTCCCCGGATATTTCCCGCACCCCGACTTAATCCATGTGAGCCGGGTCACACCTGTCTCGGGCAGGAATCCCACGATCGGTCGCACCCAACGAGCGTCCTCGCACCCTCCGGCGGAGGGTGATCGAACAGGGTGCAGCCATGACCGGCGGCTGCCGCGGAGCGGAAGGCCCATGCATGCAGCAGCCGACCTGGCGCCGGATACGCCCCGCCCGCCGGGGCGTCGCCCTCGGATCCGTCGCCGCGCTCGCCCTCGCGGTCACCACGTCGGCGAGCACCGGACGCCTGATGGAGGGCGCGCGGAGCGCGGCGGGGCCGGTGGCCCTGGCCCGCGGCACCACCCTCGGCCCCTGCATGATCAGCGGCACGATGGGCGTACAGATGACGGAGGGCGTGCCCACACCGCCCGGCTACTCCCGCTCCACCGGCACCGTCCGGGCCCTGAACCTGATGGTCGACTTCTCGGACGCGCCCGGCCAGGGCAGCGCGATGGACCGTCTCGCGGAGTTCTTCCCGCAGACCTCGGAGTGGTTCCGCACCAGTTCGTACGGTCGCCTCGACTACCGCCCCGAGTCCCCCCTGCCGGACTGGCTGCGGATGCCGAAGTCGTTCAAGGAGTACGGGATAGAGCGCGGCGCCCCCTTCGATCCCGGCTACCGCACGCTGGTCGAGGACATCGTGGCGGCCGCCGACCCCGACGTGGACTTCCGTGCGTACGACCTCGTGAACATCCTGATCACCCCGAACGCGGGCCCCTCGGCCCTCGACACCGTCCTGTCGGTGACTTTCGCGGGCAACCACGAGGCGCCGGTCGCGGACGGCGTCCCCGTCTCCAACGCGTCCTTCGTCTACAGCCGCCAGGACGACGGCTCGGGCAGCTACCGGGAGACGGGCTACCGCGTCCTGCCGCACGAGAACGGCCACGTCTTCGGCCTGCCCGACCTGTACACGCAGGACGGCGGCGGGGCGGTCGGCCACTGGGACATCATGAGCGAGGACTGGGGCGCCAACAACGACCTGCTGGCCTGGCACAAGTGGAAGCTGGGCTGGCTCGACGACGACCAGGTGGGTTGCGCGGCGGGCTCCGGCACGACCGAGCACACCCTGTCCCCGCTGGCCCACCCGGGCGGCACGAAACTGGCGTTCGCCCCGCTCGGCGAGAAGACGGGGTACGCGATCGAGGCCCGCGCCCCCGGCGGCAACGACGAGGCGGTCTGCAAGCCGGGCGTCCTGGTCTACCGCGTGGACGCGGAGGTCGACACCGGCCACGGCCCGGTCACGGTCTCCGACGCGACCCCCGACAGCGGCGGCTGCACGCGCCGCCCCAACGTCCACGCGGAGCTCTCCGACGCGACGTACGGCGTCGGCGAGACCTTCACCGACCGCAAGACGGGGGTGCGGGTCACGGTGGCCGGGGTGACGGACGACGGCGACTACCGCGTGCACGTCACGCGGCCGTAGCGTCACGCGGCCGTGGCGGTGTCGTCGCGGGGCAGGGACCCGGGCACGGTCTGCCGCACCTGCCGCAGGAAGGCGGCGTTGCTGGGCGTCTTGCGGATCCGGTCGAGCAGCGCCTCGAAGGAGTTCTGCCCGTGCAGGGCGCGCCGGAGCCCGCGTACGGCAGTCAACTCGGCGTCACCGACGAGCAGTTCCTCTCTCCGCGTGCCGGAAGGGGTGATGTCGATGGCGGGGAAGACGCGCCGGTCGGAGAGGGTGCGGTCGAGGCGGAGCTCCATGTTGCCGGTGCTCTTGAGCTCCTCGAAGTAGTAGTCGTCGGCGCGCGACCCGGTGTCCACGAGCACGGTGGCCAGCATCGTCAGGGAGCCGCCTTCCTCGGCGAGGCGCGCGGCGCCGAAGAGCCGCTTCGGCCCGTGCACGGCCGCCGCGTCGACACCGCCGCTGAGGGTGCGGCCGCTGCCGGTCGCCGCGTTGTTGTACGCGCGGCACAGCCGCGTCAGCGAGTCGAAGAGCATGACGACGTCCCGCCCGTCCTCGACCATGCGCTTGGCGCGCTCGACGGCGAGTTCGGCGAGGGCGATGTGTTCCTTGGCGGGCCGGTCGAAGGTCGAGGCGAGCACCTCGCCGCGGACCGAGCGCCGCATGTCGGTGACCTCCTCGGGCCGCTCGTCGAGCAGGACGACCATGAGGTGGCACTCGGGATGGTTGCGGGCGACCGCCGCGGCGATCTGCTGCAGCAGCACGGTCTTGCCGGTCTTCGGCGGGGCGACGATCAGTCCGCGCTGCCCCTTGCCGACGGGCGCGACGAGGTCGACGAGCCGTCCGGCGACGGGCCCGCCCTCGGTCTCCAGGCGGAGCCGTTCGCGCGGGTGCAGCGGCGTGAGCTCCCGGAACCGCGGCCTGCCGCGCAGGGCCTCGGTGACGCGTCCGTTGACGCGCTCGACGCCAGCGAGCACGCGGGGCTTCCCGCAGACGCCCTCGACGAAGTCGCCGGAGCGCAAGCCGAGTCGGCGGACGAGCGCGGCGGGCACCTGCACGTCGCCGTCGCCCGGCAGGCAGCCGGCGCCCCGGAGGAACCCGCGCCCTTCTCGGACGATGTCGAGAACTCCCGCGCAGGAGTGGTCAGTTGCGGATACAGCCGCAGTGACGGTGAGGGGAGGCTGTTCGATGGTTGTGGCAGTCATGATGAGGGTCCTTTCGCGACATGCGAAGAAGAGGGCCCGGCGGGACGGCAGTGGTCACGTCGCGCACGTCGGGCGGAGAGAAAGCTGCCGAGCGAGAGTCCGGTCGGCAGTACGGAGAAAGAAGCGGGTCGCGCAGAGAAGGCGACCTGAGACGGTACGGGCGCCCAGGACGGGGCGTACACACGTACCTCTCGGAAGGTAGCACAGGGACGACCGGCCGGGACAGGCCCTGAGTCGACACACGATTCGGCACGATCCGACACCCGAGGCGACTTCCGACCCTGTAAACCTCCCCCCAGGGGTTTTACGTTAGGTTAGCCTTACCTAACGAGTTGGGGGAGGTCTCTCACACATGCGCTCACACATGCCCGAGGGCGAGTTCGCCGGGCGTACCGCTCTGGTGACCGGCGCGGGCCAGGGCATCGGCGCCGCGGTGGCCGCCGCGCTCGCCGCCCGCGGCGCGCACGTCGTCGCCACGGACCGCGACGCGCACGGCGTCGACGAACTGGCGGCCGCCTCGCGAGGCCTCTCCGGCACGGTCACGCCCCGCGTCATGGACGTCACCGACGTCGCCGCGGTGACGTCGGTCATCGACGGCATCGTCCGCGACCACGGCGCACTCGACCTCCTCGTGAACGTCGCGGGCATCCTGCGCGGCTCCGCCGTCGCCGAACTGACCGACGCCGACTGGGCCGACACCTTCGCCGTGAACGCCACCGGCGTCTTCCACACGTCCCGCGCCGCCGCCTCCCACATGACGGCGCGGGGCTCCGGCTGCATCGTCACGGTCGGCTCCAACGCGGCCGGTATCCCGCGTACCGGCATGGCCGCGTACGCCGCGTCGAAGGCGGCGGCCGCCGCGTTCACCAAGTGCCTCGGCCTGGAGATCGCCCGCAGCGGCGTGCGCTGCAACGTCGTGGCGCCCGGCACCACGGACACGGCCATGCAGCGCGCGCTCTGGCCCGACGGCACGGCGGCACAGGCGCCGGCGGGGGTGCTCGACGGCAACCTGGAGACGTACCGCACCGGCATCCCCCTCGGCCGTATCGCCACGCCCCACGACATCGCCGACGCGGTGGTCTTCCTCGCCTCGGACCGCGCCCGCCACATCACGCTGCAGGAGCTGTACGTGGACGGCGGCGCGACGCTGCGCTGATCACCGCGCTGCGCGAGAACCCCACCGCGAGGCTGCGCTGATCACGCCGCTGCGCCAGAGCCCAGCCCCACCCCCGCGCACACACCACCCGAGCCCCGCCCGAGAATTGGAGCCACTGTGTCGACGGCACCCGAGGTCGCCACGCACGACGAGCACGCCCCGCACTCCACCCCCGCCCCGCACGCCATCCCCGCCCCGCTCGTCACGACCGCCGAGCAGGCCAACCCCGTCGTCGGAGCGGCGACTTCGCTCCTGGCCGCCTACACCCGGGGCGACCGGTTCCTCGCGACGCCCACCCGCACCCTGCTCGCCGAGGGTGTGCACGCGCATGTCCCGCACGACGACCGGCCGTTGCCGCAGCGCGTCGCCGCCACCCTGGCCGACGCCCGAGGCACCGGGACCGGTGAGCCGTACGTCGTCGGCGCCGTCCCCTTCGACCCCACCGCGCCCGCCGCACTCGCCGTCCCCGCGGCCCTGCGCACCGCGCCCCCGCTGGCCGCGGACCCGCTGATCGCGCTGCCCGTAGAGACGGCGGACGCCACCGGCTGGCGCATCCGTCCGGTGCCCTCCCCCGAGGAGTACGGCGCGGGCGTCGCCGCCGCCGTCGACCGCATGTGGCGCGGCGACTTCAGCAAGGTCGTCCTCGCCCGCACCCTCGAACTCACCGCGCCCGCCCCGCTGGACCTCCCCGCGATGCTCCAGCGCCTCGCCCGCCGCGACCCCTCCGGCTACACCTTCGCGCTGCCGACGGCGCCGGGCCGCACCCTCATCGGCGCGAGCCCCGAGCTGCTCGTCTCGCGCCACGGCAACCAGGTCGTGGCGAACCCCCTCGCCGGCTCGACGCCGCGCAGCGACGACCTCGCCGAGGACGTACGCCGCGCCGCCGCACTCCTGGAATCGGCCAAGGACCTGCACGAGCACTCCGTCGTGGTGGACGGCGTGCACCAGGCGCTGGCCTCCTTCTGCACGGACCTGACCGTCCCGGCCCGCCCCACCCTCGTCCGCACCGCGACCATGTGGCATCTGTCCACGACGGTGACCGGCACCCTCACCTCCTCCGACACCTCGGCCCTCGAACTGGCCTGCGCCCTGCACCCCACCCCCGCGGTGTGCGGCACGCCCACGGCGACCGCGCGGGAGGCGATCCGCGAGACGGAACCGTTCGACCGCGGATTCTTCACCGGCGTGGTCGGCTGGGGCGACGCGAACGGCGACGGCGAGTGGGTCGTGACGATCCGCTGCGCCGAGGCGGAGGAGCGCAGCCTGCGGCTCTACGCGGGCGCGGGCGTCGTCGCCGCGTCGGACCCGGCGGCGGAGACCGCGGAGACGGGCGCGAAGTTCCGTACGTTCCTGGACGCGGTGGGGGCGGAGCTGTGAGCCTTTCACTCGGGTCACTCGGGTCACTCGGGGAGGACGCGCCCACCTGGCCGCGGGAGTTCGCGGAGCGCTACCGCGCGGCGGGTTGGTGGCGGGGCGAGACGTTCGGCGGGATGCTGCGCGAGAGAGCCGCCGCGCACCCGGACCGCGTGGCGATCGTGGACCCGGGCGGCGCCGGTGCGGCGGCGCGCCGCTGGACGTACGGGGAACTGGACCGCAGGGCCGACCGCCTGGCCGCGGGCCTGCTGGCGCGCGGGATCGGCAAGGGCGACAAGGTGGTCGTCCAGCTCCCCAACATCGCCGAGTTCTTCGAGACGATCTTCGCGCTGTTCCGCATCGGCGCGCTCCCGGTCTTCGCGCTGCCCGCGCACCGCGAGACGGAGATCCGCTACTTCTGCGAGTTCACCGAGGCCGCCGCGTACGTCATCCCGCAGCAGGTCGGCGGCTTCGACTACCGCGGACTCGCGGCGAAGCTGGTCGACGAGATCCCGACGCTGCGGCACGTGTTCGTGGCGGAGGGCGACGCGGGCCCGTTCGAGGCGCTGTCGGACGTGGCGACGGACGTGGCCCCGGACATGGCGACGGAGCCGACTACGCAGCTACCGGCTGCACCCGCCCCCTCCGACCTGGCGTTCCTCCAGCTCTCCGGCGGCAGTACGGGCGTGCCGAAACTGATCCCGCGCACCCACGACGACTACATCTACTCCCTGCGCGGCTCGAACGAGCTGTGCGCGGTGGACGAGGACAGCGTCTACCTGGTCGCCCTCCCCGCGGCCCACAACTTCCCGCTCTCCTCCCCCGGTTCGCTGGGCGCGCTGTACGCGGGCGCGCGCGTCGTCCTGTGCCCGCAGCCCAGTCCGGAGGCCGCCTTCCCCCTCATCGAGTCCGAGGGCGTCACCATCACGGGCCTCGTCCCGCCGCTCGCCCTGCTCTGGACGGAGGCGGCGCCGGCCACCGCGTACGACCTGAGCAGCCTGGACGTACTCCTGGTCGGCGGCGCGAAATTCAGCGAGGAGGCGGCGCGCCGGGTGAAGCCGGCGCTCGGCTGCACGTTGCAGCAGGTCTTCGGCATGGCAGAGGGGCTGGTCAACTACACACGCCTGGACGACGACCCGGAGACGATCGTCACGACCCAGGGCCGCCCGATCTCCCCGGACGACGAGATCCGCGTCGTCGACGACGAGGACAACGACCTGCCGTTCGGCGAGACGGGCCACCTGCTGACGCGCGGCCCGTACACGATCCGCGGCTACTGGCGGGCCCCCGAGCACAACGCCCGCTCCTTCACCGCCGACGGCTTCTACCGCACGGGCGACGTGGTGCGCCTGACCGCGACCGGCCACCTCGTCGTGGAGGGCAGGGCGAAGGACCAGATCAACCGGGGCGGCGAGAAGGTCGCGGCCGAGGAGGTCGAGAACCACATCCTCGCCCACCCGTCCGTGCACGACGCGAACGTGGTCGCCGAGCCGGACGCGTACCTGGGCGAGCGGACCTGCGCGTACGTGATCCTGCGCGCGGACGCGGAGCCGATGCGCCCGGCCGCGATCAGGAAGTTCGTACGGGAGAGGGGACTCGCCTCGTACAAGGTGCCCGACCGCGTCGAGTTCGTGGAGGTCTTCCCGCAGACGGGCGTAGGAAAGATCTCGAAGAAGGCGCTGCGGGAAACGGCGCAGCGGGAAACGGCGCTGAGGGAACCGGCGTCGTCCTGACAGTCCCGCCCCATGCCCCGCACCTAGCACCCCAACCCCACCCCTGAACGGAACGTCCGCACCATGGCCCTCCCCGCCATCACCCCCTACCCGATGCCGACACCCGACGAGCTGCCCGCGAACCGCGTCGACTGGCAGGTCGACCCGTCCCGCGCCGTGCTGCTCGTCCACGACCTGCAGAACTACTTCCTCTCGGCGTACGACCGCACGGCACCCCCCGTCCCGGAACTCCTGTCACACGTAACCGAGTTGAAGAGACGGGCCGCCCGTTTCGCCATCCCGGTGGTGCACACCGCACAGCCGGGCGGCCAGTCCCCCGCCGAGCGCGGCCTCCAGCAGGACTTCTGGGGCCCGGGTCTGCCCGACGACGCGGAGGCGGCGGCGATCGCGCCGGAGATCGGCCCGGCACCGGCCGAGACGGTCCTCACCAAGTGGAAGTACAGCGCTTTCGTCCGCACGGACCTCCTGGAGCGCCTACGCGAACAGGGCCGCGACCAACTGATCATCACCGGCATCTACGCCCACATCGGCGTCCTGATGACGGCGTGCGACGCGTGGATGCAGGACATCCAGGCGTTCGTGGTGGCCGACGCGGTGGCGGACTTCTCGGCGGACGACCACGCGATGGCGCTGCGGTGGGCGGCGGGGAAGTGCGCGGTGGTGACGACGACGGAGGAGGTGTTCGCCGCCGACGTCCACTAGGACGCCGTCTTCTTGGCACCCTGGCCCGAATGGGCGTCGAGGGCGGCCGTGAGCTGATCGAGCCGCGTGCGCAGGTCCCGGACATCATCGAGGGAGAGCTCGGTGGAGTCGGCGAGGGCGCGGGGCACGGCGACGGCCTTCTCGCGCAGCGCACGCCCCGCCTCCGTGAGCCGCACCGTGACGGAGCGCTCGTCCTCGGCGCTCCGCCGCCGCTCGACGTGCCCGGCCGCTTCGAGCCGCTTGAGCAGCGGCGAGAGGGTGCCCGAGTCGAGCCGCAGCCGCTCACCGATCTTCTTGACGGCCAGCTCGTCGTGCTCCCACAGGACGAGCATGACCAGGTACTGCGGGTAGGTCAGGCCGAGGTCCTTGAGCAGGGTCCGGTAGACCGCGTTGAAGGCGCGGGCGGCGGCGTGCAGCGAGAAGCAGATCTGCTGATCGAGCCGGAGAAGGTCCTCGTCGTCCATGACGCAAGGCTACAGCGCACCACCACTTGGACAATTAAGTTGTGCACAACTAAATAGCGTGCAACACTCACCCTCGTAGGCCAGCCAGCCACAACGATGAGAACGGGATGATCCCCATGGACGCGCTGTACACCGCAGTAGCCACCGCCAACGGCCGCGAGGGCCGGGCCGTCAGCTCCGACGGCAAGCTCGACCTGCCGCTCGGCTTCCCGAAGGCGCTGGGCGGCAACGACCAGGGCACGAACCCGGAGCAGCTCTTCGCGGCCGGGTATGCCGCGTGCTTCGCGAGCGCGATGGGCAGCATCGCGCGCCAGGAGAAGATCGACGTGTCGGACGTGTCGGTGACGGCGGAGGTCAGCATCGGCAAGGACGAGACGGACGGCGGCTTCGGCCTCTCGGTGGTCATGCGGGCGGAACTCCCGGACCACCTGCAGGGCGCGCCGGGCGAGGAGCTGCTGCGCAAGACGCACGCGTTCTGCCCGTACTCGAAGGCGACGCGAGGCAACATCCAGGTGGACCTGGTGATCGAGTAGCGCGCGCTTGCGGCGGACCCGAGCAAGCCTTGAGGTAAGGGTCATACCCTGACTGCGATCACTACATTTCCGCACTGCTCGCGCACACTGCCACGCAAGGAGTCGATCGCATGAGTGACCTCATCCGCCTGCCGGGCGAGGGCCGCAAGCTGGTCACGAAAGCGCAGGAAGTGACCTTCAAGGCCACCGGGGCACAGGGCTCGTCGTCGTCGATCTTCGAGGTGGTGGTCCCGCCCGGTTTCGACACGGGCGGCCACTACCACGAGGAGGCGGAGGAATTCTTCTACATCCTGGAGGGCGAGCTGGAACTCCTCGCCTTCGAGCCGGCGGAACGTACGGACGACTGGCTGGACTGGGAGTCCGCCGACGGCGACAGGGTGGTCCGCGCCCCGGCGGGCAGCAGCATGTTCGTCCCGCCCAACACGCCCCACGCGTTCCGCAACGCCACGGACAGCCCGGTCCGGATGCTGTTCCAGAGCAACCCTTCGCCGGAGCACGAGGCGTACTTCGAGGAGATAGCGGAGATCTGGTCGGCGGGCGGCGACTCGGTGGACCCGGAGGCGGTACGCCGCATGCGCACCCGCTACGACGTCAAACAGATCACCCCGATGCGCTTCGCCCCACCGCCGACGACCCCCGTCGCCTGACGCCACACGAAGGCCGTCGCCCCCCACGAGCAACCCCGGGGGGCCGACGGCCGCACCCTCATCCGCTACCCTGTCCAGGGACCGCTCCCAGCGGTCCACGCAGGACCCCGCCTTCGTAGCTCAGGGGATAGAGCACCGCTCTCCTAAAGCGGGTGTCGCAGGTTCGAATCCTGCCGGGGGCACGGTTTTGGTCAGGGCAAAGGCCCCGGTATCCGCAGGTCAAGCGGTTGCCGGGGCCTTTCTCATGCCCTCCGCGTGCACTTTGACTTCGGTCTCGCGCACTCTGACTACAGTCTTGCTACGCGAGCGCGGCCCCTAAATGGCCCCTAAACGATCACCGCGTTTGCGCAGGTCGCGCGGGCCGTGAACGTAGACCGCCCCCCATGTGCGGCATGGGGGGCGGCCGCCAGCAGTAGGCGACCCCGGCCAGGGCATGCACCTCCCGACCTGGTACCGCCCGCCCCCAGGGCCCGGGGATGGGGACGGGCGGCCGGCGGCGTGGGGCCGTCCATAGACCCGCCGCCGTCACCCGTACCGCCGTCCTCCAAGAGCGGCACGGGAGCCTGGTGACCACCCGCTAGGTCGGGCTGGTCCTCTGCCGGGCCTCGGCCCGAGCCGCCTGCAGCGCGGGACTCTCCGGCTGCACCGGGCAGCGGCACGGGCAGTCCTGCACGGCGCCGATGACCAGATCGCCGCCCCCGCGGATGCTGACCCACGTCGTGAGCTCGCAAGCGTGGGGCCACTCGGGGCGTACCCGCCAGCAGGCGCAGCAGGCACGGCGTGCACGGCACCGGCACAGGCTTGATCGGGTTCGTCGGGGTGTCGGTCACCGGCGCGCCTCCTCGCCGGGCGTGGGAGGCTCTGGCCCCTGCAGCACGGTGTGCACCGCGCGTAGAGCCCGACGCATCCGTTCCCCGTCTTCGCACTCCTCAGTGCGGCAGGCGAAGCAACCGAGCTGGTGCTTCCGGAGCATCCCGTCCACGATCTGCGAGGCCGCCTCCGGGCTGAAGACCCAGACGGTTGGCACACTCACCGGGCACCCGCCCGTCGCGGGTCGCGGGCCATGTGGATGAGCGCGGCGACGGACGGAACGGCACACAGGTCGCCGACGATGCGGGGCCGCACAGCCCAGTACAGGCCAGTCGGACCGGTGAGGTCGGCGGCCGGGACGGACAGGAACTGCCCGGTGCCCAGCATCGGAGCCTCGCGGTATTCCTGCATCCACGTATGTGTGTTGCTGGGCTCGACCAGCGCGTAGTACTGGTTCTGCGGCCGGTTGTGGATGACCGGTCCGTCGAGCAGTTCGGCGAACATCCTGGTCACGACATCCTGGTCGTCAGTCCCGGCTGCGACATGGACGAGGTGCCCGGGCAGGTACACCGAGTTGAACCGCTTCCCCAGCGGTAACAGAGCGATGCCCGTTTCCGCCCACTCCTTGTGCGCCTGCTCCGGCGCTGCCTGAGCGCGCGCCAGCCAGTCGAAGGCACCGAGGCCGTCTCTCGTCATCAGGACGCCCCCACGCAGCCGCATGTCCTTTTAGTCCACACCTGGCCGGTCTCGTCGCGCACCGTCCCGCTGGGCACGAGGACGCGTGAGGCTGCCCCGCAATCCCAGCACGCCGGCCCGTGCAGGCGAGCGATGCTCACCTCGGCCACGGAGACGTCGGTCTCCTCGATCGTGTCACTCATCTGGTAGCCCCTGCTCTGTCAGGTCGATGCACAGATCATGGGCGCCCGGGGGCGGGGCCAGGGATACAGGCTGTATCCCCTCGGATTCGCTCAACCGGGTTGCGTCAGACGGCGCCGACCCAGACGGCGAACTGGTGGAGAGACTCCTCGTCAGTACGCTTCAGCCGCTCCAGCGTCGCCACGGTCTCTCGTGCCCACGGGTGCTCGCGCGTGTGCTGAGGAGCGATTGAGCGCGCCACCTTCAGCGACTCGAACGCGTCATCCATCCGACCGCCCCACATCTGTGCACGAGCCAGCTCGATCCAGAAGCCTGACCGCCGCTCAGCCGGAATGTTCGCGGACGGCGTCCACTTCCGGGCCACCGCGAACGCTTGGCCGACGTGGTCCTGGCCCAGGCCCACGGCGACGGATAGCTCGTGAATACGCACAGACTCCGGGCCAAACGCCGTGCCCCGGTAGATGCCCTCCCGGATGCTGGCGCTAAGGCGGCGGGCCTCGGCGAGGTGGGTCTCCGCGGTGGCGGCGTCGCCGTCCCGTCCGGCGATGACGGCGGCGCGCATGTGCAGCGCGCCGCTGGCGGCCGCCGTGCTCTCGTCAGTGACGGCCGGGGCCCCGTCAATGGCGGTCTCCAGTGCGCGCGTACCTGCGGTGTGAGCGCGGGCTGTGAAGAACGTTTCGGTCCGGACGTAGGCAACGGACGTGCCGACGAGCGGGTCCTCCGTGTACGGGGCGGCCCACCGCATCAACTCGATCAGCCGAGCCGACAGGTCGCGGGCACCGTACTTGTAGGCGACAGCGTCCGCCGAGCGGGCCGTCGCCACCAGCAGGCCGGCGGCTTCCCGTTGGTCGCTCGCGGCGTGGAAGACGGCGAGCGCGTCGGCGAGGAGGCCGGCGGCGTGCTGCGCGATCCGGCCGTACTGAGCTGCGAGGCGCCAGTTCACGGCTTCGCTGACGGCCACATGCAGCTCGGCGGCAGTTCGCTGGGCCGGGATGATCGACACGTCGTAGGTGGCCAGCGCCGCGGAGATGCGGGGCAGTGCCGCGTGCACGCGGGTCTCTGTGCCGGTGAACGTCGACAGCAGCCGGGTCGGGTCGACGCCGAGTGCGACCGCGATCGATTCGAGCGCGGCGTCGCTGGGCTGCCGCTTGCCCTGCTCGATGGCCTTGATCATGGGCAGGGACAGATAGGACTCACGCGCGAGCTGAGACTGGAACATGCGTTTCGTCTTGCGCAGGACAGCGATCCGCTTACCCAGCCCGCTTTCATCAAGTGCGGGCATGCTGCCTCCAGTTCGAGGTGTTCTCTTCGAACCGTACCCGCGTGATCACGCTTAGGTACGCGAACGGCCGCCTTCCATCAGGAGGAGGGGCCGTTTCGTCCGCCGTTCAGGCGCTGAGAGCGGCGACAAGGTCCGTAAGCGAGTCGATCCGGTAGTCCGCGGTCGCCGCGACCTGCGGATCGTCAGCCCACAGGTAGCCCCATGGGCCACGGCGTAGATGCGCGGCGCGCAGACCAGCGCGAGCGGCTGGCAGCGTGTCGTTCTGCGGATGGTCGCCGACGTACAGAACCTCTTCAGCGGGGACGCCCGCCTCGGTGACGAGCCGCTCGAAGAACTCCGGGGCGGGCTTGGCCACGCCCCACTCTCCTGAGGTCGCGATCAGGTCCGCAGGCAGGTCGAGAGCCCGTAGCAGGCCGGCGGCCTTCGTGGTCTGGTTGCCCGCGATGATGACGCGAAACCCCGCCTGCCGGAGCGCGGCGAGTGCAGGCCTGACGTCCTCGTACACGTCTCTCTCGTCGAGCTGCTCACCGCAGCCTGCCGCCTCACGGGCCTGGTACTCGGCAGTCAGGTCAGCGTGGGGCCGGATGAGGCGCAGTGCCTCGGCATTGTCCTTTCCCTGCGCGACGACGGCGCCGACCAGCGCTGAGACGGTGTGGCGTGGGATGCCAAGCCAGTCGGCCCACGAGGTCCAGTAGCGGTCGTCACGGACGAGGGTCTCGCCTACGTCGAATGCGATGGTGCGGATCATCCGGCGACCCTAGTGCGTTCTGCTTGAACGGACCTTGACTGGTGCGTCACCGCGGTGTGCATGTGAGCCGATGATGCCTGCGACGACGCCCCATGTGCCGGCCATCTGCCACGCTCCCGTCGCGCAGGGTGGGGGATGGAGTGCTCCGGCAGGGTCGCCTAGGAGAGGATCAACCTCACGTGGCTGATGGCGTACCAGGCGGCGATGACCAGGCCCCGCGGGTACTCGCCGGTGAGGCCACCTCACAGGAATGCCGCACACCCGGATCACCTGGTCGATACGCCCGGTCCTCTTCCTGCCCCTCGCCCACAGGAAAGCCTCCGAACTCCCAGCCTGTACATACGACTTCAAGCCTCAGTGGCCAGACTGAGTTACAACTTTCTCTACTGGTTCAAGGTGGCTCGCTCCGCTCCCCGCGCGCGTCCTGACTCCCCGGGCCGCCGCTCCTGTCTCCGCCCCGGTCCACCTAGCCGCGCGACAAGAGCTGGCGGCCAACTGACCTCAGAGGACGGGTACATCGCGGCTGGGGCGGTCGGTTCCATGGCTCCAGGCAGCCACTTCGGGGCGAGCCTCTAGGAATCGGGTCGCTACGCAACGTGACAGGGATGTGGCGTCCTACTTTTGCGACGCCGATCGGCGACCAGGCGGCGTCTATGCGGCCACACCCAGGAACTCGGCCAACGGGCTTAGCCCCGCCGGGTGGTTGGGGAGTGACCACAGGTCACGCACGATGGCTACGGCCAGCGTGTGGTGTTGCATCCAGGTCGGAGCCACCCGGCGCAGCGATTCCAGGGACTTCACGGCCTCTGCCGCGTTCCCGAGATCCGTATGGGCTCGGGCGACATCCAGGAGCAGCCACGTCCGCCAGGACGGAGGCGTGTCCTTGCTCAGCCGCATCCCCGCGGCCAGCCCCAGGGCTTCCTCGGGACGGCCGTACTGAACGGCCAGCCGGACGCGCTCAATACGCACGGACGACGGGCTGAACACGCTGACCATGCGGCTGTCGCCGCCCTCCGGCAGCTTGGCCACGCGCGCGGTTTCGTTCTCGGCCTGTGCCATCAACGCTGCCGCCCGCTCATAGTCGTTGCTGCGCGCGGCCGACGTGGCGGCGGACATGGTGAGCGCACCCCAGACCTTCAAGCCGTCGGCAGTGCCCGTGTGCCGACTCTCCTTGATGTCGTCCGCCGCGTGCAGGGCAATGCTCAGGGCGTCTCCGAGACGACCCTGCCGCTGGTAGGTCCACGCAACGGAGTTGACGATCATGGGGCGCAGCAAGGCGTCGGACGATCGCCCCGCGGCGTCTATGGCGCGCTCCAGGCTGATGAGCGCGAGGTCCGTCTTCCCCATGCGTACGGCGACGTGCCCGGCGAGTTGGAGGGCCTTGCCCAGTGCCGCGTAACCGGCGTCACGGTCGTCGTCGTTGCTCGACGCCGCGGCCGTCCGCGCATCCGCGATCAGGTCCGGCAGTGCCTTCATCACCGTGTCGAACTCGGCAGAGTGGTACTGGGTCCATCCTTCCGCGATCCGCTCGCGCAGAGCGTGCAGCGAGAAGCCGGGCTCCGGCGGCTTCGGCTCCGGGCCCCACAACGCCGGCATGATGGCGCGGCGCACCGCCACGAAGCGCGGCCCGTCGTTCTCTCCTGTCGCGGAGACGGCTGGAGGATCCCCGAGGAGCGTCGTCAGTTCCACGCCGAGGCCGTTCGCCAGGGCGTGCAGAGTCGGCAGGCGCGCCGAGTGCTTACGCCGTTGCTCGAGCTGCCGGATCACATCGACGGATACGTCGGAGCGCTCGGCCAGGTCCTCTTGGGTCAGGGAGGCCAGGCGGCGCAGACGTCGCAGAGTTCGCCCAAGGTCGTCGTTTGCCACGCCGTCACGGTACGCCGAACCTACGGTCGAGGATGGCTTGGCCATGCCCTCGGCCCCTGCCCCTCATACGGCCAAGTCACCGCCTCCGCAGTGCTGATGAAGCCTGTACCGGACTGGATCAGTAGCTGCGATACTGACCCGGCGCTGGACCGAGCCCGGAAGGGCCGTCGTGTTGTCGGGCATGGTCACAATTCCCAGGGGGGCAAGTGGCGGTTGTCAAAGAGTTGATCTGCTTGGCTAATTCTCGGAAACACCTTGGGCGGTGTATCGCCGGAATAGACGTCGAGTCGAACGCTTGGGTGCGGCCTGTCAGCAGTCGACAGACTCACGAGGTCTCGGCCGCGGAAAGGCAGTACCGGGACGGCACGGAGCCGCAGATACTCGACGTCGTGTCCTTGCGGCTTCTCAGGCCGAAAAGGTTCGGGTTCCAGACCGAGAACTGGATCCTCGACCCCAGTAGCCAGTGGGTGAAGAAGGGGCGGATCGGGTGGGGCGCGCTGTGCCGTCTGGAGCAGAAGACCAAGCGCTTATGGATAAACAGCGAGGACAGCAGCAGAAAGGGGAAGAACGACCGGGTCGCGGTGGAGCAAGAGTTCGTGCTGGTGAACTCGCTCAAGTTGATTCGGGTCGGCTCCGTCACCATTGAGGTGGATCGACCCTATGACGTGAACAAGGAACTTGAAGTGCGGGCCAAGTTCCGCCATGAGGGATCCACGTACATTCTCAAGGTGACCGACGCCGTGTACGAGGAGCGGTTTCGGGCACTGGGCGTGGGAAGTTACGAGTTGTCCGAGTCTTTCCTGACCGTGAGCCTGGGCGAAGAGTTTAAGGGCCACTTCTATAAGATGGTGGCGGCCATAATCGAGCGTCGCACGACAGAACCGGGCAGCGACAGATGAGCTCCGACATGCTGATGACCATCGGGCACTCCAACCACGATCTCGACACGTTGGTCGGTTTGCTGCGGCAGAACGGCGTCACCGCCGTCGCGGACGTCCGGTCCGTCCCCGCCAGCCAGTTCGCTCCGCATTTCAACCGGAAGTCCCTTGAGCCCGCGCTGCAGGCGACAGGCATCAAGTACGTCTTCCTCGGCGAGGAGCTCGGCGCGCGCACGGACGACATGAGCTGTTATGTGGACGGGCGGGTGCAGTACGGGCGACTCGCTCAGACCCGCAAGTTCCGGGAAGGCATCGAGCGCCTGGCCAAGGGCGCGGTGACCGAGCGGATCGCCATCATGTGCACCGAGGGCGAACCCTTGAACTGCCACCGCACCGTGCTCGTTTCGCGGGTGCTCGCGGAGGGCGGTGCGGTCGTTCAGCACATTCACGGTGACGGGCGGGTGGAGAGTCACGACTCGGCGATGGAACGGCTCATGGCCAAGTTCGGGCTCGCGGAGCCGGAGTTGTTCCGCACGCCGGACGAGCGTCTCGACGAGGCGCTGAGCCGTCAGGAAGAGCGCATCGCGTACGTCAGACAGGACTCACCTGACGACACCGACCGGACGGCGGACGTATGAAGATCTACACGATCGGCTTCACGAAAAAGCCCGCGGAGAAGTTCTTCGGCCTGCTGAAGACGTCCGGCGCCTCGACCCTCGTCGACGTCCGGCTCAACAACGTCTCGCAGCTGTCGGGCTTCGCCAAGCGCGACGACCTCAAGTACTTCCTCGGCGAGCTCTGCGGAATGGCGTACGTTCATCGGCCCGACCTGGCGCCGACGCAGCCCATCCTGGACGATCTCAAGAAGCACGGTTCCGGCTGGGCGGCCTACGAGGAGAAGTTCCTGGGCCTTATGGCACAGCGGAGCGTGTCGGAGACCGTCCCTCAGGAATTGATCACCAATGCGGTTCTGCTCTGCAGCGAGCATGAACCGCACGAGTGTCATCGTCGACTGGTCGCGGAGTATCTGGCGGAGCGGTGGGGCGGCGCGACGATTGAGCACCTGGTCTGACGCCGGCGCCCGGCGTACGCAGGCTAGTTGACGTTGTGCGTGGGGTAGACCTGCACGTCGGCGGCGATGCCCTTGATCGCGCCGGCGCCCGCGGGCCACTTCAGGGTCACGGTGTGGGTCTCGTTGGGGGGCGTCACCAGGATGTGGGTGGGGTCGGACATGCTTTCGCCGCTGTGGTCGATGTCGTAGGCCAGGTTGGCGACGGCGGCCTGACCGGGCTTCAAGGTCGTGACCCGCGGCTGGGCCTGACCGCGCTGGGTGGAGCTGGAGGTGCCGTCGGCGTCCTTGATGTCGACGCCCGGGAAGCCCGTCGCCGAGCAGGTCTTCGAGCCACGGTTGACCATGGTGATGTCGATGCGGCCGGTGTTCTCGTCCGGCGCGGCGTCCCGCGCGTCGATCGCCAGGTCCGCGGTCCTGCAGAACGTGATCCTGGCGCCGGCCTTCTGCGCGTTGCCCGCCGCCTCGGCCTTGATGTCCTCGCCGGAACCGCCCTTCGAGGCGGCGGAAGAGGAGGACGAGTTCGAGGCCGCGGAGCCCTTGGAGGACGTGCCCGAGCCGGAGTCCTGGCCCCCGCAGGCGGTGAGCGAGAGGGCTGCGGCGACGGTGACGGCGGCGAGAGCGGTGAGGCGGGTCTTCTTCATGGTGTCCCCCGGGGGAGTAGCGGCTGTCCGTGCGGTCTGAACTATTTGTAGCTCGCACGGAGTTACAGCCGGTCTCCCACGACGTCTTCGTTCCGTCACGGCCGCTGCCCGCATGGCCCTCGCGCTGCCCTTAACGGCCCTCTCGGGGTCACCTCCGGCCGCTCAAGGGGGCCGTAGGGCGTAGCCGGAGCCGGAGCAGGCCGGAGCGCGAGAGTCACGCCTCGTCTCTAGCGGTGTCGTTCAGGGGTGTGGACGTGATGATGCCCGACTTCAGTTGGGCCCTTAAGTCCTCTATCTCCCTCTGCATCGACCTGAGCTGACCGTACGTCTCGAAGAGGTAGCGCGCTTTCGTGCGGAGGGTGAGGGGGTCGATCGGTTTCAGGGCCACGTCCGCCACGCCCAGGCGGAACGCCGCCGCCGAGATCTCCCTGCTGACGTCGAAGCCCGTCAGGAGGACGATCGGTATGGCGCGGGTCTGTTCCAGGCGGCGGACGTAGCGGACCACGTCCAGGCCGCTCACGCCCGGCATGCGGACGTCCAGGAGGATCAGGCCCACGTTCCCGCGGAGGATCACGCGCAGGGCGTCGTCGCCGTTGGAGGCGCTCACCAAGGGGTAGCCGAGCGGGGCCAGCGCACTCTCCAGCGCGAACAGGGTGTCCTTGTGGTCGTCTACGACCAGGATCACTGAGTTGTTCAGCATGGACGCAGGCCCCCTCTGTCAGTAACCACGCTAAACCGACACCTGGGCGTGTAATCCCCGTGTCACCACACGGGCCATAACTATGCTCATGACCGCAGTATCTTCAGCAACGGAGAAAAATGCGCCCCCCTTCCGGCACACAACTCCCTTGCTCAGGTACGGATACGGACCCCGTGGCGCGTCCGCATGCGGTGGAGCTCCCACAGGGCCACCGCCGTCACGGACACCGGACCGCCGAGAATCGCGCTCCACTGTGCCAGTGGCGGACCGTGCGGCAGCCCGCCGTCCAGTGCCACGCTGCAGAGCATCAGCTCCCAGACGAGTACGACGGTGAGTGCCGCCGGGAGCGCCGCGTGCACGTTCGCCGTGTTGAAGGCGTACCGCGCCGCGTACGCCGAGGCGAAGGCCAGGAACGGGAGCAGCCAGATCAGGCCGATCAGGAGGGCGAGCGCCACCAAGCCGTTCAGGAGCGTGCCGTAGTTCTGCTTGAGGAGCAGGGCGCTGCCCGCAAGGATCAGGGCGACGCCGATCAGGATTCCCACGTACCAGGCCACCGCCTTCAGCGGTGCGCCCAGGCGGGAGCGGAGGACGTGCCGCTGGTCGGCGGGTGCGTAACGGATGAACGCCAGCACCACCAGCGGACCCGTGAGAATCAGGAGGAGTGGCGCCAGGATCAGCTTCACCACGCCGTCGTTGGCCACGCCGCTCCAGCCGTCGTCCGCCCCGTACGTGTAGATCAGGTACAGGGTCGCCGTCGCGCCCGCGATCGCGCGCCACAGCTGGACCCGCGTCACCAGGCTGTCCTCCACCCGGCCCGCGCCCGGCCTGTTGAACAGCGCCTCCGCCCTGCGGCGGGCGGAACGGATCACCGGGATCAGCGGGGAGACGAAGAGGAAACCCCAGAGCGTCCGGCGGCGCCGGGGAGGCTGGGGCTGAGGGTAGGGGTATGGCGGTGGTGGGGGCTGGGGTGTGTACGGGGGCTGGGGATACGTGGGTGGTGCGTAGGGGGACGGCGTCCCGCCTCCCTGTGGCCGGCCGTTCGTCGGGTCCCAGCCCTGGTATCCCCCGTGTGCCACTTGTCTTCCTCATCTTTCCGGTTCCGAGCTTCCCTGGACCGCCCTGATGCTTCTGAGCGCGCGCAGTTTACTGGCCTGAAAGATGTTCGCCGGAGTACGACGGACTACGGAGGTATCGCCGTGCGGAAACCCATGCCGATTCCAGGTCCCGCGTTACGTGACGACGGTGGCGTCGGGGCCATCTCGGACGCGGGTGGCCTGCATCTCTACCAGCTCTGGCTGCACGCCGAGTACGGCGGCGTCGTGCGGTTCCAGTTGCCGGGGGCCGGAGTCGCCGTGTCCGTCTCCGATCCGCTGGTGCTGGAGCAGACCGCTCGCGTCGACGAGCGGCCCGCTTCCCTCTTCGCGTTCCTCGAACCCTTCTGCCAAGCCGGGAACCTCCAGGTCATCGGGGCCGAGGAGCATGCGCCCTGGCGGCGCGTGCTGTTGGAGACACTCGCCGGACGGCCCTCCCACGAACGGCACTTCGGGGAGTTCGTCTCTCTGGTGGAGGGGCTCGCCGAGCGGTGGGGTGGTGCCGGTGCTGGTGCCGGTGCCGGTGCCGGTGCTGGTGCGGGCCAACCAGCCGTTCTTCTTCAGAAGGAACTGACCGCGCTCTCTCTGCGCATGATCTGCGCCTACGCCCTGGGTGGCGCCGGCAGTGACGCCGTCGACGCCGAGAAGGTCGTCGACGCCTTCGAAGTCGTGCTCAGCGAGGACGACGGTACGACGCGGGCCTCCCTCGCCCTCGACTACCTGCGTTCCACCGTCGACCGCGTCATCGCCGCACGGGAGGAGAGCGGCCAGGGCGCCGACCGGAGCGACCTCATCCGCGCCCTCCTCGCCGCCGGCACCTCCCCCGCCCGCATCCGCGACACCGTCATGGTGATCATGCTCGCCGCCCACCACACCACAGGCGTCGCCGTCTCCTGGACCCTGCACCTGCTGGGGCGCCACCCCGAGGTCGCCGAGCGTGTCGCCGCCGAACTCGACCGCGTCCTCGGCGACCGGTCGGCGCCCGACTACGGCGACCTGCGCGAGCTCACGTACCTGGACATGGTCCTGAAGGAATCCATGCGGCTCTATCCGCCCGGGCCCTACGGAGCCCGCGAGACCGCCGAGGACATGGTGCTCGACGGCGCCGACGGCACGTACGAGGTCCCCGCAGGCACCACCGTCTTCTATCCCTTCTGGGCCGTGCACATGAACCCCGACCACTGGCCCGAGCCCGAGAAGTTCCGGCCCGAGCGGTTCACCCCGGAGGCCGTGGCGGGGCGGTCGCGGTTCGCCTACGTTCCCTTCGGGCTCGGGCCGCGCAGCTGCGAGGGTGCCGGGCTCGCCATGGTCGAGGCCCAGTTGACGCTGGCCGTGCTGCTCAAGCGGTTCAGGTTCCGGCCCGTGGAGGGGCACGAGGTGACGCCCGTCGAACGGTTCGTGCTGTGGGCCGCCGACGACATCCCGATGGTCGTCACCCCGCGCGACGGCGCGTGAGAACGGCCCTCAGACCTCAGTGAAGGTCTTCGCCGTACACGCGGTCCACCGTCATCGTCATCAGCACCCTGCGGTCGGCCACCATCACCGCCCGGTACTCGTCCCAGTCCGGGTGCTCACCCGCCGCCAGGCGGTAGTAGCGCACCAGGGCCTCCACCTCGGGGCCCTCGGGGTCGGTGCCCGGGCCCGTCAGGGTCGCCGTGCCCTCGACGGTCGCCCACGAGCGGCCGTCGGGGCCGGTGACCTCCAGCGTGGCGCGCGGGTCCCTGCGCAGGTTCGCCGTCTTGGCGCGGCCCTCGGTCATCGATACGTGGACGACGTCCGCCTCGGTGTCGTAGAAGGGCATGACGGGCGAGAGCTGGGGGCGGCCGTCCTTCTTGATCGTGGCGAGTACGCCGAGACGGGATGCCGCGAGCAGCGTGCGGGGGTCGTAGGCGGATCCGGGGGCGCGGGTTTCGGACACGGGACCTCTCCGAGGGTGGGGTCGGGCCGCGGTTCCGCGGCCCCTCCTCATCAGCAAGCCGTACCCGGTCCCAGTAATTCCCCCGCGGGGGCGCCGCGTTGTGCGGACGCCACCGCCACCTATGCTGCGCGCCAAGCCGCACACAGCACCGCCAGGAGACCCGGGGGACCATGACCACGAACGACATCGGCACCGGCACCGGCACCGCAGCCGAAGGCAGCACCCACACCCCCTCCCCCCTCCGCCTCCCCGCCTTCCGCCGCTTCGTCCTCGCCCAGCTCGTCTCCGCGACCGGATCCGCGATGGCGCCCCTCGCCCTCGCCTACGCGGTGATCGGCGCGGGCGGCGGTGCCGGTGCGCTCGGGCTCGTGCTGGCCACCAGCACCGTGCCGACCGTCGCCTTCCTGCTCGTCGGCGGTGTCCTCGCCGACCGGCTGTCCCGGAGCCGGCTGCTGTTCCTCGGCAATCTGCTCGCCGCCGCCGGGCAGGGCGCCCTCGCTCTCGTGGTCGCCGCCGGGCACGCGAGCACCGGAACCATCGCGGCCTGCGGGTTCGTGTCCGGCGTGGCGATCGCCTTCACGACGCCCGCCGCGCAGGGCGTGGTCACCCGGCTCGTACCGGCGCACCAGCTCCAGCAGGCCAACGCCCTGCTCCGGCTGCCCACCAACGCCGTCAAGGTCGTCGGACCCGTGGCCGGAGGTCTCGTCGTCGCCGTGAGCGGGCCCGCCTGGGCGCTCGGCTTCGACGCGCTGACGTTCGGCGTCGCGGCCCTGCTGTTGCTGGGACTGCGGCTCGGTGCGCCCGTCGCCAAGGGCAGTGCTCTCGCCGATCTGCGGGAGGGCTGGTCCGGCTTCTGGTCGCGGACGTGGCTGTGGACGTACACGGCCGCCGGGACCGTGCTCGTCGCCGCCTGGCTCGCGGGCTACCAGCTGCTCGGGCCCGTCGTCACCGAGCAGGAGTACGACGGGGCCCGCACGTGGGGGTTGGTCCAGGGCGCTTTCTCGTCGGGGCTCCTCGCCGGGACCGTGGTGTGTCTGCGGTGGAAGCCGGAGCGGCTGCTCGTCGTCGCGGTCAGCGCGAGCTCCGGGCTCGCGCTGCCCCTCGCGGCGCTCGCGCTGGGGCTGCCGCTGCCCTGGCTGCTGCTGTCCGCCGTGCTGGCCGGCATCACGCTGGACGTCGCGGGCGTCACCTGGGTCACCGCATTTCAACAGAACGTGCCCGACGCGGAGTTGGGGCGGATGAGCTCGTTCAACCAGGTCGGTGAGCGGCTCGCCGTTCCGCTCGGGTACCTCGTCGTCGCGCTCGTCTCGTCCGCGTTCGCGGACCGGTCCGTCCTCGCCGTCTGTACGGGGATCATCGTCGCCGCCACGCTCCTGAACCTGTGCGTCCGGGACGTCCGCAGAATCAGGCGGGCGCCGTCGCGCAACGGCGGAACGCGGCTCGAAACACGTAACCGCGAACGTACGCCGAACAGTTGATGCTTTGACGTTATCGCCGAATGACATCGGTACGAACACGCCCCGTTCCCCGAATACTCGTCCCCGACCGGAAGCCGCACCCGCAGGCCTCCGGTCCCGGCGGCCCGGACATCCCGGGCGTACCGGCTACCGGCCTTTCCCCGGAAGGGACACCCCCATGAACAGATCCCGCATCAGCCTCCTCGCCGCCCTCGGCTCGGCCGCGCTCGTCGCCTCGCTGGCCGCCGCGCCGTCCGCGCTCGCGGCCCCGGCCGCCGAGACGGTCAAGCCCTCGTCGACGTACGCCACGTCGTCGTACGTGGGCTCCGCGGAGGAGCAGGCCGCCAACAAGAAGTTCTTCGACGCCGTCATGAAGTCGGCGCTGAAGAAGCAGGCGGCGAAGCCCGGCATCCAGGTCGTGACCGTCACCTACAACACCAGCCGGGCGCCCAGTTTCCGCAGCCAGATAGCCCAGAGCACGCAGATCTGGAACTCCTCGGTCAGCAACGTGAAGCTGCAGGAGACCAGCTCGACCGGTAACTTCCAGTACCGCGAGGGCAATGACTCGCGTGGCTCGTACGCCTCCACGGACGGGCACGGCCGCGGGTACATCTTCCTGGACTACCGGCAGAACCAGCAGTACAACTCGACGCGTGTGACGGCGCACGAGACGGGTCACGTGCTCGGTCTTCCCGACCACTACTCGGGTCCCTGCAGCGAGCTGATGTCCGGCGGCGGTCCCGGCACGTCCTGCACCAACGCGTACCCGAACGCGCAGGAGCGGTCCCGGGTCAACCAGCTCTGGGCGAACGGCCTCACCGCCTTCAAGGACAAGGGTGCGCTGACCAAGGTCCGCTGATCCTCGTCGGCCGCGCGCGGTCTCCCCACCGCGCGCACGAGCGGACTGTTACGTACCGCTAACGGCTCCCGGGCCAACCCGGCCGCGTGCGGCGCGCTCTCCTCCGGCATGGGTACACATGCTCAGCGGAAGAAGCCGCGTCGCCGCGGCCGGCGACGGATCGTGGACTACCCGCGCGTCGGAAGGAGCGGCGTCCGGCGCTGGCTCCCGTCGTGGCGCCAGCTCCTCGGCGCGGTGGGGTTCCTCTTCACCTCCGTGGCCATCCTCTTCGTCTGCGTGTACGTCAGCGTGGACATCCCCGACGAGAACGCGGCGGCCCGCCGCGAGGCCAACGTCTACTACTGGTCCGACGGATCGCAGATGGTCAGCACCGGCGAGATCAACCGGCAGAACGTCGAGCTGAACCAGATCGCGCCGTCCGCCGTCGACGCGGTGATCGCCGCCGAGAACGAGACCTTCTACGACGACGCCGGGGTCTCCCTCAAGGGTCTGGCCCGCGCCACCGTGAACATGGCACGCGGCCGTGAGACGCAGGGCGGCTCCACCATCACCCAGCAGTACGTGAAGAACACCTACCTCTCGCAGGACCAGACGGTCACGCGGAAGGTCAAGGAGTTCGTCATCGCCCTGAAGGTGGACCGCAAGAAGAGCAAGGGCGAGATCCTCAAGGGGTATCTCAACACCAGCTGGTTCGGGCGGGGCGCCAACGGGATCGAGGCCGCGGCCCGCGCCTACTACGGCATCCCCGCGAAGGAGCTGAACCCCAGCCAGGGCGCGCTGCTCGCCGCCATGCTGAAGGGCGCCGACCTGTACGACCCGGCGGTCAGCGCCGCCAACCACGAGCGGGCGCGGCAGCGCTGGGCGTGGATCCTGGACCGGCAGGTCGCGGTCGGGCTGATGACGAAGAAGGAGCGGGCGAAGTACCGGACGTTTCCCGAGCCCCGGAGCCGGTCGCGCTCCACCAGCCTCGGCGGCCAGACCGGCTATCTCGTCGACGTCGCCAACCGGTACCTCAAGCAGCAGACCGGGCTGACCGACGAGGAGCTCGCGCGCGGCGGATACAAGATCCACACCACGTTCGACAGGACCAAGGTGCGCGGCCTGGAGCAGGCGGTGCGGCGCGTCGTCGCCCGCGACCTCGACCCCAGGAAGCGGGCGGCCGACCGGCACGTGCAGGTCGGCGCGGCGTCCGTGCGGCCCTCCGACGGGGCGCTCGTCGCGCTCTACGGCGGGCCCGACGCCACCACGCACTTCACCAACAACGCCGACACGTCGGGCGTCCCCGTGGGCTCGGCGTTCAAGCCGTTCGTGCTGGCGGCGGCGCTGCAGTACGGGGTGTCGGAGCAGAACGTCGCGGCCGACAGCCACTACGCGGCGGACGGGGTCCTGCGCCGGGCAGACGGCGAGCCCCACCCGGACCGGCCGACGCTGCGCGAGGCGCTCGTCTCCGGCGGCAACGCCACGTACGTACGCCTCGGCAAGGACGTCGGGCAGGACACGGTGCGCAGGACCGCGGTCGCGGCCGGGCTGCTGCGGCAGAGCATGGCCCGCCTGGAGCCGACGTTCTCGATCGGCACGTCGACACCGAGCGCGATCCGCATGGCCGCCGCGTACGGGACGTTCGCCAACGACGGCGTCCAGCGCGACCCGTACTCGGTCACGAAGGTCGTCAAGGACGGTGAGCCGCTGTCCGGCCTCGCGCCTCCCTCCTCGCGGCGCGCGCTCGACCCGCAGGTGGCCCAGGAGGTCGCCGACGCCCTGCGCACGGCGGGAAAGCGCATGGGGGTGGACGTCGCGGCGGGGCGCACGGGCGATCAGGACCGCCTCAGGTCGGCCTGGTTCGCGGGCTTCTCGAAGGACCTGTCGACGGCGGTGACGCTGTTCCGGCTGCGGCCCGGCGAGCCGCAGCTGCTGCCCCTGTCGGGGGTGGCGGGGAAGAAGTCGGAGCGCGGCAACGTGCTGCCGCCGCGGATCTGGCGGGAGTACGAGGGGTAGGCCCCGGCACGGGCGATACCGGTGGGGCCGGTGCGCCCTGCGCGCTCCCCCGCGCTCCCTGTGTGCGCGGTCCTCCCCCTGCCTCACCTTGCAGCCCAGGCGCCTTTGGCCGCGCCCGCACCTATCCTGGGGAAACATGGAGGGGGACGCGGCAACCGCGGACGGGGGACCCGACTCACCCATGGATCATGCGAGTTGGCGGGTACGCCTGCGGCGCTGGGCGGCTTCGGGCAGCGGTGACGTGCTGGGCGCCGGCGTGCTGTTCGGCACCGACCGCGTGCTCACCTGCGCCCATGTGATCCGCGACCCGGCGACCGGACAGCGCCCCGACCGCGTCCAGGTCGAGTTCCCGCTGCTCCAGGGCCTCACCCGCACCCCGCACCGCACCGCCACCGTCGCCGCGGGCCACTGGGTGCCGCCCTTCGGCAAGGCCCAGGGCGACCTCGCCGTCCTCGTCCTGGACGACCCCGCGCCCCTCCCCTCGCCGGTCGCGCTGCACCGCACCCTCGACTACCGGGGCGCCACGGTCCTCGTCGACGGGTTCCCCGAGTACCAGTCGGGCGGGCAGTGGCTCACCGGCGTCTGCCGGGGGCCCGGCGGGGAGGGCGACGAGCGGGTACAGATCGACCTCACCGGGGCGGGGGACGGGTCCGGGCAGCGGCTGCGGGGCGGGTTCAGCGGCGCGGGCGTACGGGAAGAGGGCAGCGACCGGCTGCTCGGCATCCTGGCGCAGGCCGACGAACGGGGCGAGCACGGGTACATGATCCCGGCGGCCACCGTCGCCAAGTACTTCCGCCGCTTCGCCGAGCGGTACGTGACCGGGCCGCACGCCATCCCCGGCCACCGCGTCGTCTCTGCGGACGCCGCCCGCACCGCCCGCCCGCACGGCCTGCAGCGCACCGTCACGCGCTGGCTGAACGGGGACGCGGACGCCTGGGACACCGAGGTCCTCTTCATCGCCGAGGACGACGACCGGGCACGCCAGGCGCTGTACGTCGTCCTGAACATGGCCGACCGCGAACAGTCCCCGCAGCTGGCGGTGCGGCCCGTCGGGCCCGGCGCCGACGCGCCCCCCGACGGCGGCGACTCGCTCCTGTCCCGCGCCGGCATCGCGCCCCGCGTCGGCAGCATCGGCCTCGTCCTCGACCTGGAGGGCGCCGCCCTGGAGGACCCCGACCAGCCGGAGCTCCGTGAGGCCCTCGCCGTCCTGCGGCACGAGCTGCGGCACGCCGCCGGACAACGGACGACACCGCGAAGGCGCCCCGCCGTCGCCGTGCTCTACGCCGACCGGTCCGCCACCGAACCGGCCGCCGCGGCCAAGGCACTCGGCGAACTGGCGGCCTCCGGCGCCCGGCTGCTGCTCGTGGTGCGCTCCAGCACGCACGGATTCACGTACGCCCTCGCGGAGAAACTGCTGCCCGCCGAGCGTGCCGCGCAGTGGCTGCAGCGCATCGGCGCCCGCGTCGACGCCCTCGCCGACACCGAACGCAGCGCGCGGCGCCTCTTCCACCGCGTCGAACCCCATGTCGTCGACCCGCCGGTCGCCACCGGGTACGCGGCGCGGGCCGCCCTGTGGACCGTCCAGCTCAGCAACGAGCTGCGCCCGCTGACGGGCCGGGGCGGGCCGCGCCTCCTGGAGAAGCTGTCGTACGCCGAACAGGCCGTGGACACCTACCTGCTGCGGGCCGAGCGGGCCGAGAGCGAGCTGCGCGCGGTACTCGACGAGCATCTGCGGCTGCGCGGGCTGCTCCGCGACCACCTGGCGCGGCTCGCCCGGCGCGGTCTCGCCGAGCACCCGGACGCGGTCGGGCCCTACCGCGCGGCGCAGCAGCTCCTGCTGGCCGGGCCCTGCCCGCTGGCCGACGCCGAGCGTGCGGTGACGGCGTTCGCGCGCGTGGTGCGGCGGCTCGCGGACGCCGACCCGGGGGGTGACGTGTGAAGGCCGTCAAGTCCTGCCCACACCCGGGGTGTTCGGGCACCGTGACGCCGACCGGGTACTGCCTGGCCAGCGGTGAGCGCGTCGACCCCGCGACCGGGTTGCACTCGGCCGTGGACACGGGACACGCGACAGCGTCCACGTCCGTGTCCGAGCCGGAGTCGGCACCGAGGCCCCCCGCATCGGCGTCGCGCCCCGCCGCGACCTCCGGCGGCGAGTCGTCCTCCCAGCACTGGATCGTCGACCTGGGCGTCACCGCCGACCCGCCGCGCCCGGCCCGTGTCGACCTGCCCCCGGAGCACCCCGACCCCACCGTCCTGCCCGAGATCACGCTCCTGGACCGGGCCGACAACGCGGGCGGCCCCGTGGCCCTCAGCGGGCTGCCCCTGCCGCCCGGCACCCTGCTCGCCGGGCAGTACCGCCTCGTGCGGCCCCTCGGGTACGGCGGGATGGGCGAGGTATGCCTCGCCCACGACACCAAGGTCGACGACCGCGCGGTCGCCGTGAAGATGCTGCACGCCGAGCTCGCCACGGAGTCGTACAGCCTCCTGGAGGGCGAGCGCAGGGAGCTGGTCGAGCTCAACCACGACGGGTTCATCCGGGTGTTCAACTACGGGCACCACGACGGGGTCGGGGACTTCCTCGTCCTCCAGTACGTCGACGGGCTCAACCTCGAAGAGGTGCGGGCCCGCGCCCACGAGCACCCCGAGGAGTTCGGCGGCGACCGCTTCCTGGAGTTTGTCCTCGCGTACGGCGTGCGGATCCTGGCCGCGCTCGCGCACCTGCACGCCCCCGAGCGCGGCAAGGTGTACGGCGACCTGAAGCCGCCCAACGTCATGCACGATGGCTCCACCACCAAGCTCGTCGACGTCGGCAGCGTGCGCCGCGCGGGCGCCCCCGGCCTCACCACCGCCCTCTACCGCGCGCCCAGCGTCGGCCCGCACGGCGAGTCCGCCCCGCAGGACGACCTGTTCAGCCTCGGCGAGACGCTGCGCACGCTGTGCGGGCTCGGGGCCACCCGCCACGACCTTGCGGACCTGGCGGCGCTCGCCCCGCTCGACGACGCCACCGGGGACCACCGCGGACTCGGCCTCGTCTCCCTCGCCAGGGCCCTGCGCCGCGCCACCCGCACCGCACGCGCCGGACGCTTCGCCACGGCCCGCGAGATGGACGAGCAGCTCCGCGGCGTCTTCCGCGAGCTGCGGTCCCTGCGCACCGGCGCCGAGACGTTCGAGCCGTCACCGCTCTTCCTCCAGTCCGCGTACGCCCTCGACGGCGGGCTCGGCGCCGCCCCCGAGGTCCGGCACTGGGCCGCCCCGCGGGCCGCCCCGCACCACCCCGCTCCCGGCCCCTCCGAGGTGGCCCGGCGGCTCCCCGTGCCGCGCCCGGACCCGGACGACGACCACCACGGCGAGCTCAGCAGGCTCAGCGACGACGACCCCGAGGCGCTGCTCCAGCACACCGGCGACTGGCGGGACTCCCCCGAGGTGCACCTGCTGCGGTGCAGACTGCGGCTGCGGGTGGCGCTGCGGACCGAGGGCGGGGATCTCGGCGCGGAGGGCGTCGACCTCACCGGCGCCGAGACCGCGCTCGCCCTGGCCGAGGACGCCATAGGGCCCGCGAACGGGCCGCACGACTGGCGGCTCGACTGGCACCGGGGGCTGCTCGCCCTGGCCCGCTCCCGGGTGCCGGAGGCCCGCGGCCGCTTCGACCGGGTGTACGCGGCGATCCCCGGCGAGTACGCGCCGAAGCTGGCCCTCGGCTACTGCGCGGAACGCCTCGGGCGGCTGCACGAGGCCCTCACCTTCTACGAGGCCGTGCGGCTGCGGAACCCCTCGCTGGGCAGCGCGGCGTTCGGCGCCGTCCGGGCGCGGCTCGCCCTCGGCGGCCCCGATGCCCTCACCGACGCCATCGCCGCCCTCGACGCCGTCCCGCAGCACTCACGGCACCGCACCGCCGCCCGCACGGCCGCCGTGCGCATCCGCGTCGACCACGCGCGGGACGCCGAAGGCCTGGGCGCGGCGGTGCGCGCGCTGGCCCAGCTCTTCTCCGCGCACGGCCTGACCGACGAACCATCCCGCGTACGGATGAAGGCGGAGGTGTGGGGCGCGGCGCACCGGCTCCTCGGTGCGGAGGACGGCGCGGGCGGTGCGATCACCGGGGACCAGCTGCGCGCCGTCGCCGCGCACGCCGATCCGCTGCTCGAATTCCCCGCCGACGTACGGGCGTTGCGCACCGACCTGTCCCGCTTCTACCGGGTCCTGGCCCACCAGGCCGCCCGGGACGCGCCCACGCCGGACGACGGCATACCGCTCGCCGAGATCCTCCTCGACCGCGCCTACGCGGTCCGCCCCTTCGGCTTCCTGCACGCACGATTCGGCAAGGACTTCCCATGGCTGGGCAAGAAGATCAGGAACCGGCCGCCTCGGTCGGCCTGGAAGTGAGCCAGGTCGTCGAGCTGCCCCGCCCCCGTACTCCGGGCGGGGCGGACACGGCCCGCATGTACGCCGTCCTCACCGTGACGGTCCGCAGGACGGGCACCGCGCACGCGCCGCCCGCCGCCACCGAGCGCGACCCAGCGGCCGGAACCACGACGGGTACGGCCGGGGCCCGGCTCGCGGAAGTGCTGCTCATCGACCACTCCTCCTCGATGGTGATGCCGCCGAGCCGTCTCGCCGCCGCCCGCGCCGCCGCCGTCGGCGCCCTGGCCCGCATCCCCGACGGGTCGCTGTTCGCCCTGGTCGCCGGGGGCGATCGGACCGCCATGATCTACCCGAGGCGGCCGGGGCTCGCCGTCGCGCATGCCGAGTCGCGGGCCGCCGCCGAGGCCGCCCTGCACGACTGCACCCCGGGCGGCGGCACCGCGATGGGCACCTGGCTGGAGCGGGCCCGGCAGCTCTTCCGGGAGCTGCCGGCCTCGGGCGACGGCGGCTGGGTGCGGCACGCGCTGCTCCTCACCGACGGCAAGAACGAACCCGGGTACGAGACGCGGGCCGAGCTGCAGGAGCGCGTCGAGCGGTGCGCGCGGGCCTTCGCCTGCGACGTCGTGGGCATCGGCGACGCGTGGGAGACCGACGAACTCCTGCTCATCGCGCGGGCACTGGGCGGGCGCACGCGGGCCGTCGCGGATCTGACGCGGCTCCCTGACGAGCTGGCCTCGCTCACCGGGCAGGCCGCCGGACGCGACGTCACGGGCCTGCGGCTGCGCCTCTACCACCGTGCCGGGGTGCGCCCGCACTCCTTCGAGCAGGTCCACCCCACGCGGGTCGCGCTCCGGCCCGACCGCGTCGACCTGTCGGGCGTCGGGACGGGCGCGGGCGGCCCCGTCGAGGAGTACGACCTCGGCCCGTGCGGCGAGGAGACCCGTGCCTATCTGCTCTGCGTCGGTGCGCCCTACGACCCCGCCAAGATGGGCAAGGAACTCCTCCTCACGGAGGTCGAGCTGGACGCGGAGAGCCCGGCGGCGCTGCGGCTGCCCGCGCCGCAGCCCGTGCTGGTGCGCTGGACCGACGACCCCGACCTGTACAGCCGCCTCGACCCGCAGGTCGCCCACTACCGGCAGGAGGAGGAGCTGCACCGCACCTTCGAGGAGGCCTGCGCGGAGCTGAAGCTCGGCAGGCGCGCGGCCGCCGAGGCGCTGCTCGGCACCGCGTGGCGCCTCGCCGCCGAGACGGGTGACACCGCCATGCAGGAGCATCTGCGCCGCCTCGTCCGCGTCCGCGACCCGGCGGCCGGACGGGTCGAACTCCGTGACCGCATCGCGAAGTTCGACGTGGAGGCCGCCCGCATCCAGACCAGCACGACCGTCCTGCCCGGCGTCCATCTGCCCGGCCCCCGGCCTCCCGGCCCCCGGCCACCCGGAGCGGCCCGGTGACGGCCTTGTGGCGCGCCGTCCCGCCGCTCGCCGCCGACGCGCTGCGCGCCCTGCGCCGGTACGCGTGGCCGGTGCCGCTCGCCGAACGCCCGCGCAACCGCTCGTACCTGCGGGACCGGCTCGTCGCGCTGCCGCTGCTCACCGTCGTCGCGGCCGTCACGTTCGGCTGGGCGTACGCCGACGTCCGCGAGGACTCGGCGACGCTGCGGGACAGCTTCCTGCCCGCGCTCGTCGGGCTCGCCGAGGCCGAGACGTCCCTGCGCATCGCCGACCACGAGGCCGCCAAGAGCCTCGCGGCCGGGGAGGCCGTGCAGCTCAGCGGGTTGAGCAAGCGGTACACGACGCGCACCACACGCGCCGTGCAGCACCTCAACCAGGTGGCCCGCAGCGGCGCCCTGACCACCGTCGAGCGCCAGGAGCTCGACGTGGTCTCCGGGCTCGTCGTCGACTACGGCACCTGGATCACCTTCGCGCAGAACAACGTCGCCGACCCCACGCTGCGGGACGCCGGACTCTCGTACGCGCGCAGCATGCTCTGCTCGACGCCCGGGCCCGCGCCCGGCGGGAAGGCCGACGCGGACGGCTATCCGGCCTGCCGTCCCGCCACCGGTTCGCGCTCCGACGCGACCGCCGTCGTCGACCGCATCTCCTCCCTTGAGGACCGGCTGCGCGACCGGCTCGCGGACCGGGCGGCGCCGGGCGGCCGCGTCCTGGCCGCGGGGTCCCTGTCGGTGCTCGCCCTGGTGCTGCTCGCGTTCGGGCACTGGCGCACCCAGGTGTTCCTCCACCACCGCCTGCACCTGTACGTCAGCATCCCGCTCCTCGTCGCCGCCCTGCCGCTGCTCGCCGTGCCGTTCCTGACGGCCGACGCCGCCCTCGCCCACCGGGCGCAGCAGCGCGTGGTGTCCACGGCGGCCGAGATGGCCGAGCGGACGACCCCGGCGATCGAGTCGACCGTCGACGAGGACCCGTTCGGCGAGCGCCACCCGCTCCTGATCCGGTCCCTGGACGAACACGCGGGCCACGACCTGTCCGCGGGCCGCCTCTCCTCGCTGGACGGGGTCGCACCGTGGGTGGCGCCCGCCGGCCTTCTCAGCGCGGGCGTCACCGCGGTCACGCTCCACGCCTACCGCCGCGAGTACGTCCTCATCTCCCGCCCAGGAGCCACCCCATGAGCCCCCGCACGAGCCGCCGCGCGAGGCCGCGCACCGCGTTCCGCGCCTTCCTGGCGACCTGCCTGCTGGCCGTCACCGCGGGGGCCTGCGGGAGCGAGCGGCCCGAGACCCTCGTCGTGCTCGGCCCCTGGACGGGCCCTGAGGGCAAGGCCTTCGAGGCGATGCTGCACCGCCTCGACGACGGCACCGGCAAGTCGTACACCTACCAGGGCACGCGTTCGCTGCGGGAGACGCTCGGCGCGCAGCTGGAGGCGGGCGACCCGCCCGACGTGGCGATCCTCAACAGCATCGGCGAACTCGTGGAGCACGCCCGCGCCGGACACCTCACCCCGCTCGACCGCGCCGCCACCGCCCGCGCGTATCCGCCGTGGGCGCCCCGCCTCGACGTGGACGGCGGACGCCGCACGTACTGGGTGCCGCTGAAGGTCGACCTGAAGAGCCTGGTGTGGAGCAAGGAGGGCAGCTCCGCCGGCCGCCCCAGGTGGTGCGTGGGTCTCGCCTCGCAGGCCACGTCCGGGTGGCCCGGCACCGACTGGATCGAGGACATCCTCCTCCACCAGGCGGGCCCCGCCACGTACACGCGGTGGGCCACCGGGGAGGTCCGCTGGCGCGACCCGCGGGTCCGCAAGGCGTGGACGACCTGGGCCGAGCTGCTCGGCAAGCGCACGGAGGCGTCGATCGACCGGTCCCTGACGACGCCGTACGTGGGTCCGCGCGGCCTCCTCGACTCCCAGGAGCCCCGCTGCACGCACGAGCACCAGAGCGCCTTCATCCGGTACGTGTACGCGCACGACCGGGTCCGCGTCGACCCGGCGGCGGGCTACCTCGGCGGGCGGCCCGAGCACGACGGCGCGTACGAGGTGGCGGGCGACATGGCCGCCGTGTTCAGCGACGACCCGGCGGCGCGCGCCCTCGTCGACCGCCTCTCCGGCAAGCGGGCCCGCACGCTCTGGCGGGCCCGGGCCGCGGACGGGCTGCAGCCGTTCTTCCCCGACGCGACCGACCCGCAGCCGACCGATCCGACGGGCCGGCGCATCGCGGGCATCCTGACCGCGAAGGCGCGGACGCTCTGTTTCGACGCGTCGGACGTGATGCCGCCGGGCGTGCGCGACGCGTTCCACCGGGCCGTCCTGCAGTACTTCGGCGACCCGACGGTGAAGCGCCTCGACAGACTCCTCGCCCAACTGGACACCGTGCGCACCGAAGCCGCGAAGGACGCGGCCCCCGGACACATGCCGGAGTCGGAGGTCTGCGCCCCGCCCGGCGGCTGAGCGCCTGCCCCCCCCCGCCCGCGTCAGCGGCCGAGCTCCTCCGGGCAGGGCGTGCCGCGGGGAATCTGGTAGGGCGAGCCGAGCCGGTAGGTGCCCGCCTTCGGGGCGAGCAGTTCGACCCACTTGTCGCCCGCCCGGTCCTCGCGCGCCTCGGACAGACAGCCGTTGAGGTTCTCGTACACCTTGGGCCGCTTCTCGTTCAGCTCGCGCTGCCGCTTCGAGGCCTCGGTCTCCTGCGGCGCCTTCACGCCCTTGCCGTGCTCGTCGACGATGCTCAGCCACGGCGAGTACGGAATGCGGATCAGGACGCGGCCCGGCTTGTCGACGCGCAGCGTCATCTCGCCCTGCTCGGCGCGCGTCACGACGGCGTTCGGCTCGGCGAGCGGACGCGGGTCGGTGACCTCGTACAGCTGCCAGTTGTCGTCGACCCACACCTTCTTCAGGTACGGCAGGCCGTCCGTGATGAGCTGCGCCTCACGCTTGCCGCCGTCGCCGTCGGGCTCGCCCTTGGGGAGCGCCACGTAATGCACGGACCAGCGCTGCAGCCACTCGTGGTAGTTCGCCGAGTTCAGGGTGTCGTCGTAGAAGAGCGGGTTGCGCTCCATGTCGGCCTGCCGGTTCCAGCCCCGCGCGAGCTGTACGTACGCGGGGAGCGCGGACGCCTCGCGGTGGCTGCGGGCCGGCACGACTTCCAGGCGGCCCTTCGCGGCGCCCTTCTCCTTCAGCTCGTTGACCAGCGGCGCGACCTCACGCGTCCAGGAGGCGTCGGAGCGGGTGTGCACGATGTCGTCGACGGCCTTGTAGCCGATCCACCCGGTGAAGCCGACGAACGCCACGATGATCACGTACCAGGTACGGGACTTCGGGACCGCGTACGGCAGCGCGGCGATCAGCGCGACGCCCGCGAAGGACATCGCGAGACGCGAGATGTTGGAGCCGATCTGCGAGCTGATCAGCCAGACGCCGAGCACGAACGCCGCGTACACGGCGGTGGTGATCCGTACCGTCTTCCACTGCTTCGGCACGACAAAGTAGACGATGATCGAGGCGATCAGCGGCAGCGACGCCGAGCCGAACGACATCGGCTGCGTGCCGGAGAACGGGAAGAGCCACGCGGAGAGGCCCACGACGATGGCGGGCGCGATGCCCAGCGCGTACGCGCCCGGGTACCGCTTGCTGAGGAACAGCGCGACGGCGACGAGCCCGACGAAGAGGCCCGCGACCGGGCTGCCCATCGTCGCGAGCGCCGCGAACGGGGCGGCGACCAGGGCCTTCGCCCACCGCTTGTAGCGCCAGCGGTGCGGCCAGCAGAAGACGGCGGCGACGGCCGCGAGCGCGAACATCTGGCCGAGGCCGTAGGTCACGCGGCCCGACACCGCGTTGGCGAGCAGCGCGAAGACGCCCGCGGCGACCGGCCACAGCAGCCGGCCCTTCACCGCGCGGCTGCGCATGAGGATCATGGTGAGCAGCGCCGCCGAGACGGTGCCCGCGATCATCATCGTGGTCCGCACACCGAGCACCGACATCAGATACGGCGAGATCACGCTGTACGACACCGGGTGCATGCCGCCGTACCAGCCGAGGTTGTACGCCGACGCCGGGTGCCGTCCGACGAACTCGGCCCAGGCGTCCTGCGCCGCCAGGTCGCCGCCGCTGTTGGCGAAGACGAGGAACCAGACGACGTGCAGCACGGCGGCGACCGCCGTCGTGATCGTCACCGGGTGGCGCAGGAAGCGCTTCTGCCACGGTTGCGCGGGCCCGCCCTCGGGCGTGCTGCGCTGGGCCGGCAGCTTGACCCGCCCACCGGTGCGGGGGCCGTCGCCCGTGTCAGGTGCGGCGGCGTCGTCGGCGCGCGTCGGCTCCGCTGTTGCCACTGGAGGCTCTCCCCGTGTCGTCCATTGTTCCGGAGTACCCCGGGTCCCCGAGCTTGTGACGCTAGCACGCACGCGCGAGGGGAGACCCGTCCCGGGCCTCCCCTCGCGGGCTCGGCGCGGGGCTCAGCCGACCCGGGTCAGCTTGGCGCCGAAGCCCGGTTCGCTGAGGTCCTTCTGCAGTGCCACAGGCACCTCGACGGCATCACCCTTGCCGTCGCCGACGTGCAGCACACCGACCTCGGTGCCCGCCTTGGCCGTGTTCGGAATGGTCTTGCCCTTCATCTCGTCGAGCTCCAGCTTGACGGTCAGGCCGGACCAGCCGACGGCGGAGACGTCCTTGGTGGCGACGACCGGGGTCGTCCCGCCGAGACCGTCGTCGACCTGCCCGACGACGTCGCCCTTCTTCACGATCGTCTTGGCCTTCAGCGCGTCCTGCCCGGCCGCGATCAGGTTCTTGGTGACGTCGGTGACCTTGTCGATGTTGGCGACGCCGTTGCTGCCGTACTGGCCGAGGGCGGCGCCGATGATCGTCTGCGTCTCGCCGCCGACCTTCTTCTCCGCGGCGAAGAGGATGTTGCCGCCGGCGGCGGTGGTGGTGCCGGTCTTGATGCCGATGGCGACGGTCGGGACGAGCTTGAAGAAGTTCGTCTGCTTCTCGTTGTTGAGGTCCATGTAGCTCGGCTGGCGGGAGATCTCGTTGAAGACGGGGTTCTCCATGGCCGCGCGGCCCAGCTTCACCAGGTCCTCGGCGGTCGACACGGTCGTCTTGTCCAGGCCGCTGGGGTCCGTGTAGTGGGTGTTCTTCATCCCCAGCTCCTTGGCGGTCTTGTTCATCTTCTCGACGAACGCGTCCTCGGAGCCGCTCTTGGTGTCCCAGCGGGCGAGCAGCTTGGCGATGTTGTTCGCCGACGGCAGCATGACCGCCTGCAGCGCCTCGTACTCGGTGATCTTCTGGCCCTCGGTGACCTTGACGACCGACTCGTTGGCCGGCTTGCCGGTCTCGTAGTGCTTCTGCGCCGCGGCGTCGACGGGGATCTTCGGGCCCTCCTTGCCCTTCTCCAGCGGGTGGTCCCGCAGGATCAGGTAGACCGTCATGACCTTGGCGATGCTCGCGATCGGCACGGGCTTCTGCTCACCCGACGTACCGAACGTGCCGATGCCGTTGACGTCCATCGCGGCCTGGCCGTCGGCCGGCCACGGCACGTCCGGCTTGCCGCCCTCGAACTTCACGGTCTCCTGCGCGGTGAGCTGCAGGGTGGGCGTCGGGAGCGGCCGCACGACCTGTACGACTGCAAACACCACCAACAGAAGCAGCACCAGCGGCGTCCAGATCTTCACCCTCCGCACGGCGGTGCGGACCGGAGTCTCCGGCGGCGGCGGGGTGTTGGTCAGCTCGGCGAGCAGATCGATCGGCGGCTTCGGCGGCAGCGGCTGCTGGGTGGTGGGCTCGACGGGCGGGGGGACGGCGGGGCCCGCGGGGGCGGCCTTGGCCTGCGACACCTTGGTCGCAGACCCCTTGGGCTCCGCCGCGGAGGCGCCCTTCGGCCCCGCCTTGGGCCCCGCCTCGGGCCCCGCCTTCGGCTCGTCGAGCGGCTTCAGCGCGACGAACTTGCTGGTCCGCTCGGCATCGGCCTCGGGCTTCGGGGCGCCCTTCTTTGCAGTTCCCTTTGCGGCGTCGCCCAGCTTGAGCATGGTGGTGGGCTGATCGACGCCCTTGCCCCCGGCCTCCGGAACCTTCGGCGCCTTGAAGACGGCGGTGGCCTGGTCGACACCGCTGGACTTGGCGTCAGCGGCATCGGCCTCGGCCGGATCGTCCTCGGCAACGGCGTCGAGCTCAGGAGCAGGATCGGACTCGGGCTCAGCATCAGCCTTCGAGGCAGCGGCGGGCCACGAGACGGGGGCGGGCGTGGAACCCGGGGCGGACGTGGAACCCGGGGCGGACGTGGAACCCGGGGCGGACGTGGAACCCGGGGCAGACGTGGAACCCGGGGCAGACGCCGAACTCGGAGCGGGCGTCGAACCGGGCGCGGACGCCGAGCCCGGGGCGGGCGTCGAACCGGGGGCGGACGTCGAACCCGGGGCAGACGCCGAACCGGGGGCAGACGCCGAGCCCGGGGCAGGCGTCGAACCCGGGGCGGGGCTCGATGCGGGCTCGGCCTTCGAGCCGGGCACGGGCTTCGACGCAGCCTCGGGGCTGGAGGCAGACTCGGCCTTCGAGCCGGGTGCGGGCGTCGTGCCGGTTGCGGGCCTCGACGCAGGCTCGGCCTTCGAGCCGGGCGCGCCCTGCGAGCCGGGCTCGGCCTTCGAGCCGGGCGCGCCCTGCGAGCCGGGCTCGGCCTTCGACGCAGGCTCGGCCTGCGATGCGGCTTCGGGCCTCGACTCGGGCCCAGCCTTCAACGCGGGCTCGCCCTGCGACCGGGGCTCGTGCCTCGACGCGGTCTCCCCCTTCGATGCGCCCTCGGGCCACGAGGCCGGCTCGGGCTTCGAACCGGGCTCGGCCTTCGACGCGGCCGCAGGCTTCGACGTGGACTCGGACCTCGACATGGACTCGGACCTCGACGTGGGCTCGACCTTCGACGCAGGCTCGGGGCTCGACGCGGCCGCAGGCTTCGACGCGGCCGCAGGCTTCGACGTGGACTCGGACCTCGCAGCGGGCTCGCCCGTCGACGCAGGCTCGGGGATCGACGCGGCCGCAGGCTTCGACGTGGACTCGGGCCTCGACGCAGGCTCAGGCCTCGGCGCGGCCGCAGGCTTTGACGCGGCCTCCGGGTTCGGGTCCGCCTCGGACTCGGCTTCGGGCTTCGCCGACCCGCTCGGCTCCGGCTTCGCAGAAGCCGGGGGCCCGGCGGCGGTCGCACCGGCCGTGTCCGACACCTCAGCCGTGTCCGATCCTTCGGGCTTGTCCGGCGTTTCCGAATGCGTCTCGCCGGAGCTCTCCTCCGCCGACTTCGGCGCGGAGTCAGCCGGCGACTCCGCGTCGTCGTCCGACGTGGCGACCCACGCCGCCACCGCGTTGCGCAGCCGCGCGTCCCCGCCGGCCTCGCTCTTGGGAGCGTCGTCCGGCTCGGCGGAACCGGCCGCCGACTCGGCGACGTCCTTCGTCGAGAAGACGGCGGTTGCCCGGTCCTCCGGGACCTCCCCCCGCACCTGCGGCGTCTCGCGCGTGATCGCGAGACGCGGGTCGCGTTCCTCCGGCGCCGGCCCGGAGGTCTCCTCCGGGGTCGGGTTCCCCGACGACTTCCGCTGCTTCGATCTGTCGGGGGTCTCGCCCGCCACCGATGCCTCCTCGTACGCCATGCCGTTTGCCGATACTGATGCTTGCCGTGTGCTGACCGTGCGCCAAATCCGGCCGGACAACCACTGTCCGAACCGTGTACCAGTGTCCTGTGTGAGGGCTTAACCCCCGTGGTAGACGAGAACGACATACCTACTGGTTCCCGTACATCCCGACCACGCGCTCTCGACAGACCAATGTGAGAGGGGTCACCCTGTCATTCATCCACGCGGGGAGGCATGGATGGGCAGGAGCCGCAGAACAATTCCGGAGGAGCTTCTGCTGCTCGCTTTGGACCCGGCCACGGGTACCACAGCGCAGCCGCAGTCGCTCGACCTCGGTCTGGCCGGAGCACAGCTAGTGGAGCTGGCGCTGGCCGGACGGATAGCCCCAGACGGGGATCGTATCGCCGTGGTGATGCCACGGCCGACCGGAGATCCGACTCTGGACTCCGCACTGGAACTGCTGCGCAGGCGCGGCAGCCCGGTTCGGGCCGTCCACTGGATCGGCGGGCCCAGGCTTGGGCTCCGCCAGACGTATCTCTCGCACCTGGAGCGGTGCGGCATGGTGCATGCCGTCGCCGGTCAGATGTGCGGGGTACTGCCGACGACTCGCTACCAAGCGACGGACACGGCCATCAGCCGGGAGATCAGGTCCCGGCTCGATTCGGCGATCCGCACCGGTGTACCGCCGGACCCGCGGACCGCCGCGCTCGCCGCCCTGGCCCACGCGGTCGGTCTCGGCAAGCATCTGTACCCCGGGAACGAGGGGCGTTCATCGCGCTCCCGGCTCCGGGACCTGATCAGGCACGACCCCATGGGCGGCCTCGTGGCGCACGCCGTGATGGACGTCCAGAACGGCGTGGCGGCCCAGCCGCGACGCAGCGCCGCTCCCGCGGGTCCCACAGGACCGGGCGGCGGCAGGCAGCCGGCGAGGGCGACAGCGGACCCCGGCGGGGTGCCGATGCAGCCACGCCGCGGATCCATGGCACGCGCCGTCGCCCACTGAGCACGCACACACGCACACCGCTCGCACCGGGCACGGCCGGCACCAGCATCAGCACCAAGCGCCGAGCACAAGGCGCCAGGCATCAAGCACCCAGCACCAAGCACCAGCTCGTGAACGCGCACCATCACCGCGCGACCGCGCACCACCGTCGCGCGACCGCTCAGCACCACCGCACCAGCGCCGCGCCGCAGTCCCCAGACCCGGTTCGGGAGCCGCTGGGCCGCGTGGGGCGTGGAATCGGACCGTCCGGACGACGGCACCCGGTTCCACCGCCCCGCGCGGCCGCCTCACGTTCGCACATCCGCTGTTTCCCAGCGGTGCCGGCCAGGTTGGTGGCACTCTGCTGAGCAGTAGATACGCAAAGTAGAGGAATGCAAGCCGGAGGTGCACGTCCCGTGGCGTCCAATGTCAATCCCACCGTCAGGCGGCGCCGGTTGGGCCAGGAGCTCCGCCGGCTCCGCGAGCTCAAGGGCATGACGGCCGAGGAGGTCGCCGAGCGACTGCTCGTCTCGCAGTCGAAGATCAGCCGCCTGGAGAACGGCCGGCGCTCGATCAGCCAGCGCGACGTCCGCGACCTGTGCGGCGTCTACGAGGTCGAGGACCACCGCGTCGTCGACTCGCTCATGCAGATGGCCAAGGACTCGCGCCAGCAGGGCTGGTGGCACTCCTTCGGCGACATCCCCTACAGCGTGTACATCGGCCTGGAGACGGACGCCGCCTCCTTGCGCGTGTACGACCCGCAGGTCGTCCCCGGTCTCCTGCAGACCCGGGCGTACGCGGAAGCGCTGATCACCGGCGCGCTCCCGGAGACCACGCCGACGGACATCGAGAAGCGCGTCCAGGTGCGCATGCGCAGACAGGACCGCATCTCGGCCCCGGACATGCCGCTGCGCCTGTGGACCGTGCTCGACGAGTCCGCGCTGCGCCGCGTCGTCGGCTCCCGGCATCTGATGCGCGACCAGCTGGAGCACCTCGTCGAGCAGTCCCAGCTGCCGCACGTGACGGTCCAGGTGATCCCCTTCGAGATGGGCGCGCACCCGGGCCTCAACGGGCAGTACGCGATCCTGGAGTTCCCCGACGCGGCCGATTCCAGCGTGGTCTACATCGAGGGCGTCACCAGCGACCTGTACCTGGAGAAGGCGAACGACGTGCAGCAGTACAGCGTCATGTACGAACACCTGCGGGCGCAGGCGCTGAACGTCGAGCAGTCGCGGCAGCTGATCGCGGACATCGCGAAGGACTACGCCCGCTGAGCGAGAGCCCCTGAGCGGCGGCTCCTGAGCGAAAGCGCCGCACGGTACACCCTTGTCACGCCGCCGCGTAAGCCCTCACTGGAATATGCCATCCGGTTGAGTGAACGATCCCTTCACGCCACGATGTTGGCGAGTAGCGTCATTCACGCCATCGAGCAGCAACTCATCGACTGGATAGACCGGAGCGGACATGGCGATTCAGCAGGGTACTTCGCACACGTGGGTCAAGTCTTCCTATTCGACCGGCAACGGCGCGTGCGTCGAGGTCAAATCACCGGTGCGGCACGGGATTTCCGTGCGCGACTCGAAGGTCGTGGAGGGCCCGGTCCTCGCCTTCCCCGCCGAGTCGTGGAACGCGTTCGTCAGTGAGGTGGGCAGGGGGGCCGCCGACCTCGCGTGAGAACGCAGCGCACACCGGAAGAGGCACGACCGCAGCAGAACAACCGCATAGGCAGCATCTTCATGAGCCCTCTCGACTGGCCCGCCGTCCCGGCCGAGGGGGCTCGGCCGTGCCCGGTCCGTACCGGCGTCACCTGAGGGCGTCGACGTACAGGTCCGTCCCCGGCACCGTGGGGATGAAGGGCGCCACCAGTTCCACCCGCCCGAGCCCCGACTCCGCGACCGCCTCGTCGCGCCCGGTGAAGTACGCCGCCCAGCAGTCCCGCGGGTCCTCCTGGAGGAACCACAGCAGTGTCAGCCGGGTGTCCACGCCCTCGACCTGTTTCACGTACGTCATCCGGTCCCCCGGCAGCGGCGTCGGCCGGAAGAGCGTGACCATGGCGGCGGGCGACCCCGCGAGCGCCCGCGGCAGGTGCCGGGCCCGCAGCCATTCGAGGAGTTCGGCGCGCTGCCCCGCCCCCTCGGCGTCGACGACTTCCAGGACCAGTCCCTTGTACGGGTGGTCGAGGGCGTGGAAGTCGCGGGGGCCCGCGGCGCCGTCGCGGTAGACGGTCGCCTCGTGGTCCTGGAAGGCGGTGAAGACGTGGGTGCGGGCCTGGTGGACGCGGCCGTCGCGGTTGAGGCGCTTGTTGATGCCGACGGTCCACTTCATGTGGTCGTCGTAGCGCCCCTCCGTCACCCAGTACGTGGAGAGGTAGCACCCCGCGGTGACCGGCTCGGCGATCGCGGACTTGTCGGGGTAGCGCAGGAGCTGGAGGTCGCGGGTGGCCACCCAGCGGCGCCCCGCGTACATCCAGGGCATGGCCATCGCGCCCGCGTAGTAGTGGTCGTCCTCGTACCAGCGGTTGTACGCGAACTCGTGCCCCGGGTGCGGCTCGACCATGGTGATCAGGGCGTGGCCCGGATGGACCCCGTAGGGGCCGACGGCGGCCAGCTCGGCGTAGACGTCGCTCCGGGTGTCCGGGTCATCACTCACGTCTCTCCCCTTCCTTCCTCCGATGCTCGCCCATACTCTGACGCCCCGTCAGCAAAACTGCCAGAGCCGGGAGGCGCCCCATGCAGTCGTCGCTCCTCGAGGGAAAGACCGTCGTCGTCTCGGGCGTCGGCGCCGGGCTCGGCCACCAGGTCGCGGCGGCGGTGGTGCGCGACGGCGGCCACGTCGTGCTCGGGGCGCGCACGGAGGCGAACCTCGCCAAGACGGCCGCCGAGATCGACCCCGAGGGCGCCCGCGCCGCCTACAAGGTCACGGACATCACGGACGAGCGCCAATGCGAGGCCCTCGCGGAGCTTGCGGTGGAACGCTTCGGCGGGATCGACGCGGTCGTCCATGTCGCCGCCTGGGACAGCCACTTCGGCGGCCTGGAGGACGCGGACTTCGCCACCTGGGAGCAGGTCATCAACGTCAATCTCCTCGGCACCCTGCGCATGACGCGCGCCTGCCTGCCGGCGCTCAGGGAGCGGACCGGCGGCTCGGTGGTGTTCATCGGCACGCAGTCGGCGATCGCGGCGCCCTCACAGGTGCGGCAGGCGGCGTACGGCGCGTCGAAGGGCGCGCTGACCTCGGCGATGTACTCGCTGGCGCACGAGCTCGGCCCGGACCGCATCCGGGTCAACACCGTGCTGCCGGGCTGGATGTGGGGCCCGCCGGTCGAGGCGTACGTCCAGTTCACCGCGCACACCGAGGGCGTACCGGAGGACGAGGTCCTGGACCGCCTCGCGGCGCGCATGGCGCTGCCGGACCTGGCCACGGACGGGGACGTGGCGGACGCGGTGGTGTTCCTCGCGTCGGACCGGGCGCGGTCGATCACGGGTCAGTCGCTGCTGGTCAACGCGGGGGAGATCATGCGGTAGCCGGGGCGGCGGGGACGCGCGAGGGCCGTACGGGAGGCAACTTCCGTACGGCTTTCGTGCGTTCGGGGGCAGATGCGGTGCGGTCATGTACGTGAACGAAGGTCAGCTCGACGAACGATTTTACTTGCTCTTGACTCAGCGACAGGTTGTCGTCGACTGGCGCCCGAACCCACGATGAGCGGGCACTTCTGGGCCGCTCTCGTCCCCATCGGCCCGTTCACCAGGCGGACCCCTGGAGGGCCATATGAACAGTCTCGACTGGGCGGTGCTCATCGGCCACTTCGGCGTGATGGTCGCCATCGGCGTGTGGTCCCACAAGCGGGTCGACAACGTCAGCGACTTCTTCACGGCCGGCGGGAAGATGCCGTGGTGGCTGTCCGGCATCTCGCACCACATGTCGGGCTACAGCGCGGTGATGTTCACCGGGTACGCGGGCATCGCGTACACCTACGGCGTGACGTCCTTCGTCACCTGGTCCTTCCCCATCGCGCTCGGCATCGCCATCGGCGCCCGGCTCTTCGCGCCCCGGATCAACCGGCTGCGCTCACGCCTGCACGTGGCCTCGCCGCTGGAGTACCTGAAGAACCGCTACAACCTGCCGACCCAGCAGGCACTCGCCTGGTCGGGCATGCTCCTGAAGATCGTGGACGTGGGCGCCAAGTGGGCGGCGATCGCGACGCTCTTGTCCGTCTTCACCGGCGTCTCCCTCAATCAGGGCATCCTCGTCACCGGCGTCATCACGGCGATCTACTGCACGATCGGCGGGCTCTGGGCCGACGCGCTGACGGAGCTCGGCCAGTTCATCATCCAGCTCCTCGCGGGCATCGCGATGTTCGTGGCGGTCGTCGCCGAGCTCGGGCCGCACGGCGGGTTCTTCGGCGTCTGGGACGAGCCCGAGCTCGCGGGCCACGGCAAGCCGCTGGTCGGCCCCTACGGCACGGTCTTCCTGCTCGCGTTCCTGTTCATCAAGCTCTTCGAGTACAACGGCGGCATGCTCAACCAGGCGCAGCGCTACATGGCGACCGCCAACGCGAAGGAGGCGGCGCGCTCCGCGAGACTCTCCGCGATCCTGTGGCTGGTCTGGCCCGTCGTCCTCTTCTTCCCCATGTGGATGTCGCCGCTGCTGGTCGACGCGGAGAAGCCGGACGGTTCGGACGCGTACGCGCTGATGACGGAACAACTGCTTCCGCACGGCCTGTTGGGCCTGGTCATCGTCGGCTTCTTCTCGCACACCATGGCCATGTGCTCGTCCGACGCCAACGCGATCGCGGCGGTCTTCACGCGGGACGTGGCGCCCGCGTTCTCCGCGAAGGCGCGGGCCTGGACGGAGCGCAAGGGTCTCATCGCGGCCCGCCTCACCACGGTGGTCTTCCTCGGCCTGTCCATGGCGGTGGCCACGCAGGTCAACTCCCCCACGTTCAAGGACATCATCACGGTCGTCATCAAGTGGGTGGCCGGCCTGATGGGACCGATCGCGATCCCGATGATGCTGGGCCTGCTGCGCACGTTCCGGAAGTCCGGTCCGACGGCGGCGCTCACCAGTTGGGCGGCGGGCCTTTTCGCCTTCTACCTGGTCAACTACCCGATCGACGAGGCGGTGTCGGGCGGGGTCGCCCTCGAGTACCAGGTGTCGATCCCGCTGGCCGTCTCCCTCGTCCTCTACGTCGTCATCGGCTACGTGAAGCCGGAGGACACGCCGGAGCGGGATGCTCTCATCGAGCGGATCAATACGGACGGCGACGCGTCCGGTGCGGCGGTCGTGCCTGCGCCTTCGCAGCCGCGGGGGGATGCGGTGGCCCCGTAGGGGGCGGGCGGACTGCGTCCCGTCAGGGGCGCGGGGAACTGCGCGCTCAGCACGCGAAAAGCCGCAGCCGCGTCTGCGGGGATCCCGGCAGACGCGACTGCGGCTTGTTTCCTGGTTGCTCGCGCAGTTCCCCGCGCCCCTGAAGCGGCTCCGCCGCTCAGGTGGCCTTAGGGGCGCGGGGAACTGCGCGGCCAGCCACAGAAAAGCCGCAGACGCGTCTGCCGGGATCCCGGCAAGCGCGGCTGCGGCTTGTTTTCGGTTGCTCGCGCAGTTCCCCGCGCCCCTTACGGGGCTCCCACCCGCTCCGGTACGGGCGCCGGGGCCGTCGAGGGCTTCGGAGCGTGGTGGGGCCTGAGGCCCAGGAGGGCCACGGTCACCACCAGGGCGAACGCGGCGCCCGCGATGGCGAAGCTCAGGGTGAACTGGCTCTCCTGGGGGAGGGCCGGCATACCCGCGGGAAGCGCAATCGTCTTCGACGCGAGCAGTGACGTGATCATCGCGCTGGCGACCGCGCTGCCCACGGAGCGGGAGATGGAGTTGATGCCGTTGGCGATGCCCGTCTGGTGGGCGGGCACGCTGGCGACGATGAGCGCGGGCATCGACGCGTACCCGAAGCTGATCGCGAGACCGATGACCATGCCCGCACCGATGACGGACGCACTCGTGTCGTGCGCCAGGGTCAGCCACGCGAAGCCGGCCACGCCGAACGCGGCGCCGACCGCGAGCGTGACGCGCGCGCCGATCCGGCGGACCAGGATCCCACCGAACTGGGCGGCGAGCAGCGAGACGATCGTCGTGGGCAGCAGGTAGACGACGGAGGCGCCGAGCACCGACGCGCCGAACCCGTACCCGGCGATGTCCTCGGGCATCTGCACGAGGTACGAGACGCCGATGAACTGGGCGAACATCGCGAAGCCGAGGAGCAGTCCGGCCAGGTTGGTGAAGAGGACGGGGCGGTGGGCGAACATCTTCATGTCGACCATCGGCTCCTTGACCTTCAGTTCGGTCAGGACCCACACGCCTGCCATGACCACGGCGCCCGCGAAGGAGCCGAGGGTGCGGCCCGAGGTCCAGCCCCACTCGTGGCCCTGCGAGATCGGCAGGAGCAGCAGGACGAGGAGCAGCGCGAGCGTGCCCGCGCCGAGCCAGTCGGTGCGGCCGCCGGTCTTGGAGCGGGAGGCGGGGACGGCGAACACGACGCCGACGAGGGCGGCCACGGCGAGTACGACCGCCAGCCAGAACACGCGGTGGTAGTCCGGGTCCGAGCCCTGGGTCAGCAGGCCCGCGCCCACGAGGGCGAGGCCGCTGCCGAACGCGAGCGTGCCGCTGACCAGTGCCATCGCGCCGTGGAGCTTGGCGGGCCTGATCTCCTCGCGGAGCACGGAGAGCGCGAGCGGGAAGATCGCGGTGGCGGCACCCTGCATGATCCGGCCGACGATCAGCCAGGTCAGGGAGGTCGTCGTCGCGGCAAGCACCGAGCCCGCGATCATCACGAGCAGCACGCCGATCAGCGTGGGCTTCTTGCCGTGCTGGTCGCCGAAGCGGCCGAGCAGCGGGGTGAAGACGGCCGCGGAGAGCAGCGTGGCGGTGGTCACCCAGCTGACGCCCGCGGTCGTGGCGTCCAGGTCCTTCTGGATGATCGACAGGATCGGCACGACCAGGGTCTGCATCATCGAGACGACCATGGCGGCGAGCCCGAGGACCAGGACGACGGCGGTCTGTCCGGTGGGTTTCGGCGGGGCCGCGTGCGGCTGTGCGTAGGACACGGTGGTTTCTTCTCCAGCTGCTCAACTGCCTGAGGCCCCGATGCTTGAAGACCTCGATACTTGAGTACTTCAAGTAACTCGACAGACGGTAAGCCTCAATATTTGAGATCGTCAAGTTTTATGGCGTAAGGTGGCTCACATGTCTGGATCACCGAGCGGCCCGAGCGGCGACAAGGCCCGGCTCATGGAGCTCCTCGCGGTGTCGCTCCGTGCGTACTACGCGGACTTCACGGAGGCCTCGGCGGCCGAGAACCTCACCGCGAGCCAGGGCAAGACGCTGAGCGTGCTGCGTCAGGGCCCCGCCGCGATGCGGGCCCTCGCCCGGTCGCTGTCCTGCGACGCCTCCAACATCACCGGGATCATCGACCGCCTGGAGAAGCGCGGCCTGGTCCACCGGGAGCCGAGCCCCACCGACCGCCGCGTCAAGAACGTCGTGCTCACCCCCGAGGGCGAGCGGGCCATCGACGCGATCCGCGCCAACATGCACGCCACGATGGCCGGTCTGGACGCCCTGGACGACGCCGAGCGCGCCACCCTCCACGACCTCCTGAGCCGCACGTTCGAGGCGGCGTCGGCCGCTGCGACCGCCCAGGCCTAGGGCGACACAGGCCCTGGGAGCCGTCGGTCACGCCCGCGGGTAGCGGGCCAGCCAGCCCGGCGACGAGAGCGCGGGGCCGTGCAGCGCGGGTCCCTGCGTCATCTCCATGGCGAAGTCGTCCGCCAGTTCCAGGATCGTGGGGCGGCCCTCCAGCTCGGTCAGCCACCCCGGCGGCAGCGCGGTCTCCCCGTGCAGCGCGCCGAGCAGCGCCCCGCACAGCGCGCCGCAGGCCGCCGACGCCCCGCCGTGGTTCACGGCGAGCCGCAGCCCGTGCCGGAGGTCCTCGCCCACGAGGGCGCAGTACACGGCCCCGGCCAGGACCCCCTCGGCCGTGCCGTCCCCGATCAACTCCTCCACGCGCGTGGGCGTGGGCATGCCCTGCCGCACGGCGCCCAGCGCGTGCCGGAGCGCCTCCGCGACGGGCTGGTGCCCCGGGCGCGTGGCGAGCAGGGCCAGGCACCGCTGGATCGCGCCGTCCAGGGACTCCCCGCGGGCCAGGCCGTGCACGATGACCGTGTGGGCGCCCGCCGCGAGATGGGCGGTGGGATGGCCGTGCGTCTGGACGGCGCACTCGACGGCCAACTGCAGGACGAGCTGCGGCTCCCAGCCGACGAGGAGACCGAACGGCGCGGATCTGACGGCGGCCTCCGCGCCGCGCTCGTCGGGGTTCTTGGGAGCGTCGAGGGTGCCCATCACCGCGTCGCCGAGCCCCGTCAGGCAGGCGCGGGACGGGTTCCGCCGCGCGTACAGCCACTCCTCGCGGGCCAGCCAGCCGTCCTCCTCGCGCCGCTCGTCCGGGCCCCAGTCGCTCTGCGTCGCGGCCCAGCGGCGGTAGGCGCGGTGCAGGTCGGTCGGCGGGTGCCAGGCGCCGGTGTCGCGGCGCACCTGGGCGCGTATGAGCCCGTCGACGGTGAAGAGGGTGAGCTGGGTGCCCGCGGTGACGGCGCCGCGGCGGCCGTGGGCGGGGGCGGGCTCGGTGAGGCCCTCGGCGCCGTGGGCCTCACGAATCGCGTCGAGCGTGAGCCCGTCGACGGGCGCGCCCAGCGCGTCGCCCACGGCGGCCCCGAGGAGCGTGCCGCGGACCCGGCTCCGGAAGTCCTGCTGCTCGGCGCGGCCCCAGACACCGGTGGCTGCTGCGGTACCCACGCGGGCCTCCCTCGGTGCGGTGACGTGCCGTGACGTGCCTCGTCGCACCCCGACCGGTTGCGACTTCGCAGCACTGTAATCGACCGGGAACGATCGGTTCAGGCCCGAAGAGGTATGCGAAGAGTCGCCCTTGAGGTCGCATTTGAACGACGTTCACGTGAGCTTCGCGGTAGCTACGGAATTGTCGGTTCCGGGACGTGTGTCACGGCCGTCGCCGCGTACTGGTCGGCGCGTACGTCGCCGTGTACGTCGCCGCGCACTAGGGGCTGGTTTCCGCCCCCAGCATCCGCTCCCGCTGCTCCCGCGCCCACCCGTACCCGGGGTCGATCCGCAGCGCCTCGTCCAGGGACGCGACGGCCTCCGCCACGCGTTCCAGGGCCTCCAGGGAGAGGGCCCTGCTGCCCCACGCCCAGGTGAGGTCCGGGTCCAGGGTCAGGGCCGTGTCGTACGCGGCGATCGCCTCCTCGTGGCGGCACGCGAAGCGCAGGATGTCACCGCGGTCGCTGTACGCACCCGGCGCGTCCGGTGCCAGTTCGTGGGCGCGGTCGAGGTCGGCGAGGGCGCCCGGCAGATCGTCGAGGGCCTGGCGCACGCGTGCCCTGCGCAGCAGTGCCCACGGGTAGTCGGGCCACAGGTCGAGCGCGCGGTCCAGGTCGTCCAGGGCCTCGCGGGGGCGGCCGAGCACGAACTTGGCCTGGCCGCGGCTGCCCAGCGTCAGCGGCTCCCGCGGATCGATGGCGTGCGCGCGGTCGAGCCAGGGCAGCGCCTCGTCGGGGCGGCCCATGCGCCGGTACGTCTCGCCGCGCTGGCGCGCCACCCACTCCGCGCCGGGCGCCGCCTCGTCGGCCGCGGCCAGGTGGCGCAGGGCCGCGTCGAAGTCGCCGAGGGCCCTGCGGGTGACGGCGAGACCGTGGTGGCCCCACGGGTCGCCGGGGTCGATGGCGAGGGCCCGCTCGTGGTCTTCCAGGGCCTCGTCCAGCCGGCCGAGGTGGAAGAGGCGCAGGCCGTGCTGGTTGTGTGCGGCCACCCGGTCCGCGTCGTCGAATCCGGCGCGGGCCAGGAGGAGTTCCAACACGCGCAAGGCGCCGAGCGTCTCGTCGGCGAGCGCGTCGCGCAGGTCGTCGGACCAGACCCGCAGATGGTCCGCGCCCGTGTCCTCGGCGGCGTCCGTCACCACCCGCGCCCATTCGCGGGCCACCGCCGTGTCGAAGCGGCAGGCCTCGATGCCCTCGCGCAGGACGCCCGGGAGCGCGGCACGCGGGCCCGCGCACAGGGAGTGGTACAGCTCGTCGACGCGCAGGGCACGCCACTCCGGGCGCATCCAGGGGCGGCCCGGCGCGTCACGCAGCTCCTCGTCCAGCGCCGCGCGGCGCCGCGCGTACAGCTCGGCCAGGCGGGTGTGGCCCGCGCTCCACAGGGCGGGCGCGGTGTTGCGGCGCAGGCGCAGCATGGGGGCGCGCACGACGTCGTGGTAGCGGGCGGTGCCCCTGCGGTCGGGCCGGACGAACGGCATGGCGCGCAGCCACGCGTACAGCTCCGCGGGGCCGTCGCCCGTGCCGTCACCGCCCCCACCGGAGGCGCCCCGGTCCACGCCGCCCCGGGCCGAGTCACCCACACCGCCACCGCCCCGGCCCGAACCGCCCCCGCTCGGGCCACCCCCGCCCGAGGCGCCCCGGCCCCCGCCGTCCCCGCCCACCGCCGCCCGCACGATCTCCTCGTCGAGGCGTCTGGGCAGTGCGCAGTCCAGGGCGGCCGCACGCCTGGCCGGGTCCTGTTCGCCCCGCAGGAAGCGTTCCACGGCGGTGGCGCTGGGGTCGCCGACGTCGTCCGGTGCCGTGGGTCCCGTCTCGGCGAGCGTGGAGACGAGCACGGGCAGTCGGCCCGAGAGCCGCAGGACCTCCGCGACCACCGGCTCCTCGGTGACGCCCTTGGCCGCGAGCAGGCCGCGCGCCTCGCTCTCCGTGAAGGGCCGCAGCGGCAGTTCGGCGGCGAAGTCCGCGGCGCCCTCCCAGCGGTCGGGGTCGAGGGGGCGCTGTCCCGCGGTGACCACGACGGTGTTGGCCGGAAAATCGCCGTAGCGGTCGGTCGTCATCACGTCGTGCAGCCAGCGGTCGAGGAACGGCGCGGTCCGCTCGTACGCGTCGAGGAACAGCACGAGCCACGGCGCGGCGTCGGCGGCCCCGGCCAGCTCGTCCAGGAGCACGGGCGTCAGCGCGCGCTCGGGTTCCAGGGCGAGGCGGGCGTCCTCGGGGGTGCGGAAGCGGGCCCGGAGCCGTTCGGCGCGCAGGGCGACCCGTTCGGCGTCGACGACTCCGGAGAACGCGCCGACGAAGGGCACCATGCCGAGCCCGACGACGCCCGCGCGGGCCAGCGCCACGCTTCCCGCCGACGGAGTGTCGGGTTCCGGTGCGCGGGCCGCGGCGGCGACGGCCTCGTGGAGGCGCTGGCGGTGCGCGGCGAGGGCGCGGTCAAGGGACTTCAGGGCGCGGCCCTGCTGCGCGTACTGCGCCGCGATCTCGCCGAGCGCCTCGGGGAGGTCCGGGACGCCGTCGTCCACGTGGGCGACAAGTGCCCCGCGTTCCGCGGCGAGTTGTCCCATCTCGCGTACGAGCGAGGTCTTGCCGACGCCTGCCGGGCCGTGCACGTGGAAGAGGAAGCGGTGCCGGTCGTCCTCGGGTGACAGCTCGAAGTTCGCTCTGAAGACCCGTAGTTCGTCACGGCGGCCGACGAAGGCCGCGCGACGTCTGCGCCGGATGAGCTCCTGCATCGACACTTTCGCCCGCGCCATCGGTCCCTCCCCGTCCCGTGAGCCCCCAGTCTGGCGTACCGAATCGGACAGAAAGAAGCCGATATCCGGTGAACGGGAACCGAGTTCGGACATAAGTGCGTGTGCACCACAGAAGTCTCTGCGGTGTACAACCTTCCCCGCGGAACGATCGTCTTCCTTCACGACCACACAAATTCCCACAGGAGGAACAGTGCGCCGCAGTCTCATCACCGCCGTCGCAGTCGCCTCGCTCGCGGCCCCTCTCGCCCTGGCCACCGCCGGTACGGCGGCGGCCGCACCCATCCCGCCCAAGGCCCCGGTCACCGACTTCAACCACGACGGGTACGCCGACCTCGCCATATCGGCCCCGGGCAACTACAACAACGAAGAGCCCGGCAGCGTCTCCGTCGTGTACGGCTCGGCGAACGGCCCCGACAAGGCCCACGCCGTCACCATCAGCCGTGAGACGGCCGGCGTACCCGGCACCGCCGCGGACGGCGGGCACTTCGGCAACACGACCGCCGCCGCCGACCTGGACGGCGACGGCTACACCGACCTCGTCGTCAACGGCGGCAAGAAGGCCGTCGTCCTGTGGGGCTCCGCCCAGGGCCTCAGCGGCCAGGGCAGCGTCGAGCTGGACTCGAACGGCGCGCACGTCACCGCGGGTGACTTCAACGGCGACGGCAAGCGGGACCTGGTCACGGCCGAGTACCCGGAGCCCGAGGACCCGATGGACAACGACGACGCGGGCATGACCATCGCGTACGGCCCGTTCCAGAAGGACGGCAAGGCCGCGAGCACCCAACAGGTCGTCACCAGCCAGACCTTCGGCCCCGGCGACTTCGTCACGGGCGACGTGACCGGCGACGGCATCGACGACATCGTCAGCAGCCACGGCTTCGAGGAGATGGCTTACAAGAGCCAGCTGTGGAAGGGCGGCAAGGACGGGGTGGCCACCACCTCGCAGAAGCTCGCGCCCTCCCTCGGTGGCGCCATCGCGGACGTCGACGGCGACGGCTACGGCGACTTCGTCACCCGCGACATCGGCACCAACTTCGAGGACATGCCGTACCAGAAGGGCACCGTCCTCGTCCGCTACGGCTCGGCGTCCGGCCTCTCGGACCGCTCCGCGAAGATCACCCAGGACAGCGCGGGCGTCCCCGGCGTCGGTGAGGACGGCGACGAGTTCGGCTCCTCCATCAGCGCGGGCGACGTGAACGGCGACGGCCTCGCCGACATCGCCGTCGGCGTCCCGGGCGAGGACATCGAGACGACCGCCGACGCCGGCAGCGTCGTCATCCTCAAGGGTGCCCGCACCGGCCTCTCCGGCACGGGCGCGCAGGCCTTCGACCAGTCGAAGCCGGGCATCCCGGGCGCCTCCGAGAAGGGCGACAAGTTCGGCGCGACCGTCCTGCTCTCGGACACCAACAAGGACGGCAAGGCCGACCTGACGGTGGGCGCGCCCGCCGAGGACGGCACCAAGGCCGACACCGGCGCCGTCTGGCACCTGCGCGGCTCCGCGAGCGGCACCACCACCACCGGCATCGACTCGTTCGGCCCCGCCGCGGTCGGCTCCCCGGACAAGGCGGGCGTGAGCTTCGGCGCGTTCCTGGCGCGCTGACGTACTGACGTACCGATACACCGATACACCGATACACCTCATGACTTCGGCACCCGGCGGCGGCCGGGTGCCGAAGGCGTGTCGGTCCCTCCTCAGTCCACCAGCGGCAGCAGTTCCGGCAGATGTCCGTCCGATGCCGCGGCCGCCCGCTGCCGCTCCTCGGGCACCTCGCCGTACAGCGTCGTGCGCGGCTTCGCGGGGCGCCCGGCGGCCTCCGCGATGGCGACGAGGTCCTCGACGGACCGGTACGAGCCGTAACTGGAGCCCGCCATCCGGGAGATGGTCTCCTCCATCAGCGTCCCGCCCAGGTCGTTCGCGCCGGACCTGAGCATCTCGGCGGCGCCCTCCTGGCCGAGCTTCACCCAGCTCGTCTGGATGTTGGGGATGTACGGGTGGAGCAGGACGCGCGCCATCGCCGTGACGGCCCGGTTGTCGCGGGTGGTCGGTCCCGGCCGGGCGATGCCGGCCAGGTAGACGGGCGCGTTGGTGTGGATGAACGGCAGCGTCACGAACTCCGTGAACCCGCCGACGTCGTGGGACAGTGCGGACTGCTGGACGGCGGCCAGCGTCCGGAAGTGGCCGAGCCAGTGCCGCGGCTGGTCCACGTGTCCGTACATCATCGTCGAGCTCGACCGGATGCCGAGCTCGTGCGCGGTCTTGATCACCTCGATCCAGGTGGCCGTCGGCAGCTTGCCCTTGGTGAGGATCCACCGCACCTCGTCGTCGAGGATCTCGGCGGCCGTTCCCGGGATGGAGTCGAGCCCCGCCTCCTTCGCGGCGGTGAGCCACTCGCGGATCGAGAGGCCGGTCCGCGTCGCTCCGTTGACGACCTCCATCGGCGAGAACGCGTGCACGTGCATGCCCGGCACGCGCTCCTTCACCGCCCGCGCGATGTCGAAGTAGGCGCTGCCCGGCAGGTCGGGGTGGATGCCGCCCTGCATGCACACCTCGACGGCACCGACGTCCCAGGCCTGGGCGGCGCGGTCGGCGACCTGGTCCAGGGAGAGGGTGTAGGCGTCCGCGTCGGTCCTGCGCTGCGCGAAGGCGCAGAAGCGGCAGCCGGTGTAGCAGACGTTGGTGAAGTTGATGTTGCGGGTGACGATGTACGTGACGTCGTCGCCGTTGACCGTCTTGCGGATGTCGTCCGCGACGGCGCAGAGCGCGTCGAGCGCGGGCCCGTCGGCGTGCAGCAGCGCGAGCGCCTCGTCGTCGGTGAGCTTCGTCGGGTCGTCGGCGGCCTGCTTGAGTGCCGCGCGTACGTCGCCGTCGATGCGGGACGGCACCATGCCGGGCGCCGCCTGCTCGCGCAGGGCCTCCCAGTCGCCGTACACCTCGTCGAAGTCGTCACGCCGGTCCGAGGTGCGCCCGGTGGTGTCGATGGTCGCGTGCAGGTCGGTGCGGCCGGAGGAGGCCACGTACCCCTCGTCGGGCTCCTGCCAGGGGTGGCCCTCGACCACCGCGTCCGGGCGGGCGAGGCCGGTCTCCGGGTCGGCGAGGGCCCGCAGGTGCGGCAGGAGCCGCGGGTCGAGCCACGGCTCGCCGCGCAGCACGAACTCCGGATAGACGCAGAGTCGTTCGGCGAGTCGGAACCCGGCCGCCGCCGACCGCTCGGCCAGCTCCTCCACCTGCGGCCACGGCTTCTCGGGGTTGACGTGGTCGATGGTGACCGGCGAGACGCCGCCCCAGTCGTCGATGCCCGCCCCGATGAGCCGCTCGTACTCGCCCGCGATGAGGTTCGGCGGCGCCTGGATGTTCCCCGCGGGGCCCATGATGTGCCGGGCGACGGCGATCGTGGCGACCAGGTCGTCGATCTCCGCGTCGGGCATGCCGCGCATCGCCGTGTCCGGCTTGGCGCGGAAGTTCTGGATGATCAGCTCCTGGATGCCGTGGTATGAGCGCGCCACGCGGCGCAGCGCGAACAGCGAGTCGGCCCGCTCCTCGTACGTCTCGCCGATCCCGATCAGCAGCCCGCTCGTGAACGGCACCGACGAACGCCCGGCGTCCTCAAGGACCCGCAACCGGACGGCGGGCTCCTTGTCGGGCGAGCCGTAGTGCGGCTGCCCCGGCTCGCTCCACAGCCGCTCCGACGTCGTCTCCAGCATCATGCCCATGCTGGGCGCGACGGGCTTGAGCCGCTGGAAGTCCGTCCACGTCATGACGCCCGGGTTGAGGTGCGGCAGGAGGCCCGTCTCCTCCAGGATGCGGATCGAGATGGCGCGGACGTACGCGATGGTGTCGTCGTACCCCTCCGCCTCCAGCCACTCCCGCGCCTCGGGCCAGCGGTCCCCCGGCTTGTCGCCGAGCGTGATCAGGGCTTCCTTGCAGCCCATCGCGGCGCCGCGCCGCGCGATGTCCAGGACCTCGTCCGGGGACATGAACATGCCGTGGCCGTCCCGGCGCAGCTTGCCCGGCACGGTCGCGAAGGTGCAGTAGTGGCACTTGTCCCGGCAGAGGCGGGTGAGCGGGATGAACACGCTCTTCGAGTACGTGATGACGCCGGGGCGGCCCGCCGCCGCCAGGCCCGCGTCGCGCACCCGGGCCGCGGACGCGGTGAGGTCGTCGAGATCCTCGCCGCGCGCCTGCAGCAGGACCGCGGCCTCGCTCACGTCGAGCGCGACGCCGTCCCTGGCTCTCCTGAGCGCGCGGCGCATGGCGTTCGCGGTGGGTCGTCCGGCCTCTGGGGGCTGCGCGCTGTTGGTCATGTCCCCGAGCATACGAGCGAGTACACCTGCCTCTTACAGATAGTTCCGCGTGGTCTGTCACCCGGGGAATGAAGGGCGCTCGTCACGGCGTGACGTACCGCCCGAGTCCGTCGAGCGCCGCGCACACCTCCGCCTCCCCGGCGGGCGGCAGCTGCACGATCACCTCGTCGACGCCCAGCTCCTCGTAGTACGCGAGCTTGCCCGGCACCGGCGCGACGGCCGTCACCGCGACATACAGGTCCTGTGCCCCGCGCCCGGCGTCGGCCCACGCCGCCCTGAGCACCGGCAGCGCCTCGCGCAGGCCGCTGCCCCCGACGGGCATCCAGCCGTCCGCGTACTCCGCGACGTGCGCGAAGAGACCGGGCCCCGCCGCGCCGCCGATGAGCGTGCGCGGACCGAACAGCGGCCCCCTCGCCGGCCGTTTCCGCGGCGCCCGCGCGGGCTTCGGATGGACCTCGCTCGCCCGTACGCCGCCGAACTCCCCCTCGTACTCCTGCGGCCGGTCCGCCCACAGCGCCCGCATGACCGCCATCCGTTCCCGCACGACCGCCCGGCGCCGCGGCCACGACACGCCGTGGTCCTCCGCCTCCTCGCGGTTCCAGCCGAAGCCGATGCCGAGGGTGACGCGGCCGCCGGAGAGGTGGTCGAGGGTCGCTATCTGCTTCGCGAGGTCGATGGGGTCGTGCTGGGCGACCAGGGCGATGTTCGTGCCGAGGGTCAGACGTTCGGTGACGGCGGCGGCCTGGGCGAGGGCGACGAACGGGCTGAGCATGCGGGCGCACTCGGGCGGCAGGTCGCCGCCCGGGTAGGGGGATTCGCGGGGCACCGGGATGTGCGTGTGCTCGGGGAGGTAGAGCCCGGCGAAGCCGCGCCGCTCCAGTTCGCGGGCCAGGCTCACCGGAGTGATCGTCTCGTCGGTCATGTAGAGCGTGGCGGAGATGCGCACGTTTCCTCCGAGCGTGTCCGGGAGTGTCGGTCGGTCCGGAGCCCTCTTCCTATCCCCGTAAACGCGGTTGGTCCATGGCCACGCGCTCATTAACCTGACGCCGGTGAACAGACGGAAGCAGAAGAAGCTCACCCACCGCCTGGTGTGGGCGGCGGCGGTCGGCGACACCCACACGGTCCGCACCGTGCTCCGGACCGGGATCGACCCGGAGCTGCCCGAGGCCGACGGCACGACCGCCCTGTACGCCGCGTCGGTGCACGGCGCGGCCTCCACGGTGCGGGCGCTGCTGCGGGCGGGCGCGCTGCCCGACACGGAGAGCCGTGGCCTCACCGACGGCACTCCCCTGTGCGGGGCCGCCGCCTGGGGGCACGTCGCCACGGTCCGCGAACTCCTCGCCCACGGCGCCGACCCGAACCTCCGCGAGGACCAGGGCACGGGACGTACGCCACTGCGGTGGGCGCGCGACGGGGCGGGCGGGCCGCACCCGGAGACGGAGGCGGTACTGGTCGCGGCGGGGGCGGTGGAGCACCCGCACTCCGGCAACCGGGCGTAAAACTGCCAACCGCCTTCCCTTGCCGCGCAGTTCACGGCTCAATACCAGGGTTGCACGCACCACCCACGTCACCGTCGACACGACACCCTGGGGAGCCGCAGCATGTGCGAGGACGTACACCACCCGATCGGCCCGAACCGGCGCGGACTGTTCGTGACGGGCGCCGCCGCCGCGATTACGTTGGGCACCGTGAGCTTCGCGAGCGGCGCCGAGCGGCGCGCCCCCGCCGGGGGCCGGAAGCCGGGCGGCACGGAGACGAGAACGGTGCGCGGGACGCTGCCCACCGGCTCGCCCGACTTCGTGTACCTGCCCATCGAAGTGCCGGACGGGGTACGCGAGTTCCGCGCCTCCTACACCTACGAGAAGCCGACCGTGCCGCCCGGCACCCAGGGCAACGCCCTCGACATCGGCGTCTTCGACGAGCGCGGCACGGAGCTCGGCGGCAAGGGCTTCCGCGGCTGGTCCGGCGGCGCCCGCACCGAGTTCTTCATCCGCGCCGACGAGGCGACGCCGGGCTACATCCCGGGCCGCGTCCGCGAGGGCACCTGGTACATCGCACTCGGCCCGTACACGGTCGCCCCCGAGGGTCTCCCCTACGAGGTGACGGTCACCCTCACCTACGGGGCACCCGGTAAAATCCCGAAGCCGGTCTACCCGCCCGAGCGCGCCAAGGGCCGCGGGCGCGCCTGGTACCGCGGCGACTGCCACCTGCACTCCGTCCACTCCGACGGCAGGCGCACCCCCGCCGAGATCGCCGCGCTGGCCCGGGAGGCGGGCCTCGACTTCATCAACAGCTCGGAGCACAACACGCACTCCGCGCACCCCCACTGGGCCGACCTCGCGGGCGACGACCTCCTGATCATGCTCGGTGAGGAGGTGACGACCCGCAACGGCCACGTCGTCGCCCTCGGCGTGGACCCCGGCACGTTCATCGACTGGCGCTACCGCGCCCGCGACAACCGCTTCGGGAAGTACGCGCGGAAGGTCAGGGACGCGGGCGGCCTCGTCGTCCCGGCCCACCCGCACGCCACCTGCGTCGGCTGCAACTGGAAGTTCGGCTTCGGCGACGCGGACGTCATCGAGGCGTGGAACGGCGCGTACACGCCGGACGACGAGATCGCCCTCGCCGACTGGGACAGCCGGCTCGTCGCCTCGGTGCGCGGCGGCCGCCCGTGGATTCCGGCCATGGGCAACAGCGACGCGCACCGCGACCCGGACCGCATCGGCGGCCCGCAGACCGTCGTCCTCGCCGACGACCTGACGCGCGAGGCCATCCAGGACGGCATCCGCCGCGGCCGCTCCTACATCGCCGAGTCCAAGGCCGTGGAGCTCGCCTTCTCGGCGGCGGGCGGCAGGGGCAGGCACGCGGGCATCGGCGGCCGCCTCGACATCGGCCGCGACGACCCCGTCACGGTCCGCCTCGACGTGAAGGGCGCCCCGGGCTGCACGGTCCGCTTCGTCACCGACCAGGGCGTCCTGCACACGAGCCCCGCGCTGCCGGAGTCGGGCACGGGGACGGTGGAGTGGCGCACGACGGCGTCGTACGCCGCCTACGTGCGGGCGGAGGTACGCCACGCGCCCGTGACCCCCGGCCTGCCGGGCCCGCTGACGGCGTTCACGAACCCGATCTTCCTGGGCCGGTAGCGGTCCTCTCCGCCCCTGCCGGGGTGGAGAAGGGCCCCGCCTTTCTCACCCCGGCCACACCAGGGACTGCAGTTCGCTGTACGCGTGCAGGGCGTACGAGCCGACGTCCCGTCCCACCCCGCTCTTCTTGAAGCCGCCGAACGGCGCCTCCATGTTCCGGGCGATCGTGTTGACGCCGACACCGCCCGCCCTCAGCCGCCGGGCGACGCGGAAGGCGCGGGCGACGTCGCCCGACCACACGTAATCGATCAGGCCGTAGTCGCTGGCGTCGGCGAGGGCGATCGCCGTCTCCTCGGCGTCCTCGGGCCCGTCCGCGTCGAAGGGGACCACGACCACCACGGGCCCGAAGATCTCCTCGCGGACCACCCGCATGTCGTGGGTGCAGTCGGCGAGGAGGGTCGGCGCGACGTAGAAGCCCTTGTCGAACGCCGGCCGTTCCCCGCCCGCGACGACCCGCGCGCCCTCCTTCCGCCCGTCCTCCACGTACGCCTCGATGCGGTCGCGGTGGGCGGCGGAGATCACGGGCCCGACGATGGTGCCGGGCGCGACCGGGTCGCCGACTTTCAAGTACCCGATATAAGCGGCGAGTCTGCTGACGAGCTCCTCGTACACGCCCCGCTGGACGATGACGCGGGTCGGCGCCGTGCAGATCTGCCCGCTGTAGAAGGAGAACGTCGTGCCGATGCCCGCCACCGCGGCGTCCAGGTCGGCGTCGTCGAGGACGATCGCCGCGCCCTTCCCGCCCAGCTCCATCAGCTGCCGCTTCATGTCGCGGCCGCACACCTCGCCGATGCGCTGCCCGACGGCCGTGGAGCCGGTGAAGCTCACCATGTCGACGTCGGGAGAGGCGACGGCCGCCTCGCCCACGGCGGAGTCCGTGCCGGAGACGACGTTCACGACGCCGGGCGGCACACCGGCTTCCTCCAGCGCGGCCGCCATCCCGTACACGGACAGCGGGTCCTGCGGGGCGGGCTTCACGACGACGGTGTTGCCCATCGCGAGGGCGGGCGCGATCTTGCCCGCCGGGTTGGCCCAGGGGTTGTTGTACGAGGTGATGCAGGTGACGACGCCGACGGGCCTGCGCACGGCGAGCGCCCCCACGACACCGGCCTTGCCCATGGGTCCCGCCTCATGGATCTGCGGCGGGAGCGCGGCCTCGACCGGCTCCAGCGCCCCCTTCGCGTACCGCTCGAAGCGCGCCACGGCCACCGCGACCTGCATGCCGCGTGCCGTCGCGGTCGTGGCGCCGCTCTCGGCCTGCGCGAGCTCGGCGTGGGCGGCGAAGTCGCGCCGCAGGACGGCGGCGGCACGGGACAGGATCCCGGCACGCTCCTCGGGCGTCGTGCGCGACCAGCCCGCGAACGCCTCGCGGGCGGCCGAAGCCGCCGCGCGGACCTGCGCGCCACTGGCCTCGGGCGCGAGCCCGACGACGCCTTCGGTGGCGGGGTTGACGACTTCGTAGTGCCCGCGCTCGGGCTCGACCCATTCCCCTCCGATGAACAACCGCCGCGCGTCGGCGCTCACTTGGTGCTCACCGTCCGGGTGTCGCGCCCGGACCGAAGGATCTTCCCGGGCACGGCCCCGGTGACCACGTCGTCACGAATGGCCTCGACACCGTTGACCCAGACCGCGTCGATGCCGATCGCCTGGGAGTCGAGCCGGGGGCTGTCGCCCGGCAGGTCGTGGACGAGGGTGGCCTTGCCCGCGTCGATGCGCTCGGGGTCGAAGAGGACGAGGTCGGCGTGGTACCCCTCGGCGATCCGCCCCCGCTCGCGCAGCCCGAACAGCTGGGCCGGATCGTCGGTCAGCATCTTCACGGCCTGCTCGAGCCCGACGAGCTTCCGCCCGCGCAGACAGTCCCCGATGAACCGGGTCGTGTACGGGGCTCCGCACATGCGGTCCAGATGCGCGCCGGCGTCCGAGCCGCCCAGCATGACGTCCTCGTGCTGCCAGGTCTCGGCGCGCAGCGCCCACGAGTCCGGGTCGTTGTCGGTGGGCATGGGCCACAGCACGGTGCGCATGTCGTCGTTGGCGCAGATCTCCACGATGCAGTGGAAGGGTTCCTGCCCGCGCTCGGCCGCGATGTCACCGACGACGCGCCCGGTGAGCCCTTGGTTGGCGGCGGAGTACGTGTCCCCGATGACGTACCGGTCGAACCGCGCGAGCCGCCGGAACACTCCGGCCTCCTTGCTCGCGGCCCGCCGCAGCATCTCCTCGCGTACGGCGGGGTCGCGCAGCGCGGCGATCCGCTCGGGCACGGGCAGCCCCAGGACGTCACCCCAGCCGGGGATCAGATTCAGGGCGCAGAACGTGCCGAGGGACATGTTCATGGGCGTGAGGATCGGCATGGTGAGCGCGACGATGCGGCCGCCCGCCTTGCGGGCGCGCTCACTGGGCACGAGCTGGCGGGGCACCCGCTCGGGCACGGCGGCGTCGATGGTGAGCACGTTCCAGTTGAGCGGCCGCCCGGCTGCGGCACTCATGTCGACGAGGAGGTCTACCTCGTCATCGCTGAACTGATCGAGGCACCCGGCGACGATGGCCTCGATCTGCGTCCCCTCGTGCTCGCCGACGGCACGGCTGAGCGCGAGCAGCTCATCAGGCCTGGCGTGCCGCGAGGCGACGGGCTGCCCGTCGCCGTCCGAGTGGGTGGACGACTGGGTGGTGGAAAGCCCCCACGCCCCGGCGTCCATCGCCTCGTGCAGGAGACGCAACATGGCGTCCAACTGCTCACTGGACGGCTGCCCGCCGACGGCGTCCTCACCCATGACGTACCGCCGCAGCGCGCAGTGCCCCACCATGAACCCCGCGTTCACGGCGACGCGCCCCTCCAGGGCGTCGAGATACTCCCCGAAGGAACTCCACGACCAGGGCGCGCCCTCCTCGAGCGCCACGAGCGACATCCCCTCCACCTTGGACATCATCCGCCGCGTGTAGTCGGCGTCGCCGGGCCGGTCGGGATGGAGCGGAGCGAGCGTGAACCCACAGTTGCCGCCCGCGACGGTGGTCACGCCGTGATTGAGGGACGGCGTCGCGTACGGGTCCCAGAACAGCTGCGCGTCGTAGTGCGTATGCGGATCGACGAACCCCGGCGCGAGCACGCGCCCTCGCGCCTCCTCACTGCTCCGCGCCTCCTCGGCGACGGTGCCGGGCTCGGCGACGACGGCGATGCGCCCGTCCCGTATCCCGACATCGGCGACGCGTCCGGGCGCACCGGTCCCGTCGACGACGGTCGCACCCTTGATGAGATGGTCGAGCATGACGGGACGGCCCCTTTCGAGGGTAAGAGGGTTCGGGGGTGAAATATCCAGCCCGTCCGGCGTTCGAGGACGAGCCCGAAGGGCGATTCCAGCCCGTCCGGCGTTTGAGGACGAGCCCGAAGGGCGATGGACGGGGGCCCGGGGGGCCCGCCCCCGCGACGGCACCCCGTGACACCCGCAGCCGTCCGCCAGGACCCCGGCTTCCCGTCCGGGAGGGGGAAGCCGGGGTGGCTCAGAGGCGGTTCACTCTCCCGCCGCCAGGCGAAACCGCGTCGTCCGGTGGACCGGATCCGTGTCGATCTTCGGGATCACGTGCTCACCGATCAGCCGGATCGTGTTCTTCGTGTCCTCGGGCGAGATCCCGATCGGCAGCCCGAAGCTGAGCTGGTCCGCCCCGGCCTGCTCCCAGCGCTTGCACTGCGTGAGCACCTCGTCCGGGTCGCCGCAGATCATCAGCTCCTCGGCGATGAGCAGCTCGATGAGCTCCTCCGTGTACTCGGGCAGCAGCTCGGGCCACTCGGGAATGCCCTCGGGCCGCGGGAACGTGTCGTGGTAGCGGAAGAGAAGCGACTGCAGGTAGTTCAGACCGCCGCTGACCGCGATCTCGACCGCCTTCTTGTGCGTCTCCGCGCAGATCGCCGTCGACGTCACCATGACGTTGTCGTTGACGAAGTCCCCGATCGCCTGCGCCTCCTTGACCGCCGTCTTGTACGACTCGACGACCCACTCCATGTCGGAGACCTTCTGCACGCTGAAGCCGAGGACCCCGAGCCCCTTCTTCCCTGCCATGGCGTACGAGGACGGGGACCCGGCGGCGTACCACATCGCGGGGTGCGACTTCCCGTACGGCTTCGGGAGGATCTTGCGCGGGGGCAGCGACCAGTGCTTGCCCTGGAACCCCACGTACTCGTCCTGCAGCCACATCTTGGGGAACTCGGCGATGGTCTCTTCCCAGATCTCCTTGGTGTGGTTCATGTCCGTGATGCCCGGCATGAAGCCGAGGATCTCGTGCGAACCGGCACCGCGCCCCGTGCCGAACTCGAACCGTCCCCGGGAGAGATGGTCGAGCATCGTCACCTTCTCCGCCACCTTCACGGGGTGGTTGACGGGTGCGAGCGGGTTGAAGATGCCCGAGCCGAGGTGGATGCGGTCGGTGGCATGGGCGAGGTAGCCGAGGTAGACGTCGTTGGCGGAGAGGTGCGAGTACTCCTCCAGGAAGTGGTGCTCGGACGCCCAGGCGTACTTGAACCCGGACTTGTCCGCCTCGATGACGTACTCGGTCTCCTCGATGAGCGCCTTGTGCTCCGCTTCGGGGTCGACCTTGGCCCGCTGGGCGGGCACGTATCCCTGAACAAAGAGACCGAATTCCAAGGGAGGTTCACCGTCCTCGTGAGGTCTGACGGTTTCTGACGCTCCGTCAGATTGCGATGGGGTCGACTGTTCCACCGCCCCGCCGGAGCGTCAATAGCTGACGCAACGTCAGGTGGCGTACGTGGTGTGTTCGGGGCAGGTCACACCACGCTGACCCCGGCCAGCCAGCCCCCGTCGATGACGAACGGCTGCCCCGTGATGTACGCCGAGTCGTCCCCGGTCAGGAACAGCGCCAGTGCGGCCACCTCCTGCGGCCGGCCGATCCGCCCGAGCGGCACGAGCTTCCTGTACAGCTCCGCGACCGCCTCGTCCGCGGCGCGTGGGTCGGCGTCCGGGTCGAGCTGCGCGGGGTTGGTCATGGGGGTGTCCACGGCCCCGGGGCACACCGCGTTCACGCGGATGTTCCGTCCCGCGAGCTCCAGCGCGGCGACGCGGGTGAGGCCGAGGATGGCGTGCTTCGTCGCCGCGTACGCGCCCACGTACGCCATGCCCGTCAGGGCCGTGTAGGAGGCGGTGTTCACGATCGTGCCGCCGCCGGCCGCGGCGATCTCGGGCGCGACCGTCCGAATGCCGAGGAAGCAGCCGATCTGGTTGACGCGGATGATCTGCTCGAACTCTTCGAGGGGGGTGCTGAGCAATTCGTTGAAGCGCAGGATTCCCGCGTTGTTGACGAGGCCGTCGACTGTGCCGAAGGCGTTCTTGGCGGCGGCCAGCGCCGCGCGCCAGTCGTCTTCGACGCCGACGTCGAGGTGTACGTACGCCGCGGACTCCTCCCCCAGCTCCTTCGCCAAGGCCTCGCCCTGCTCGTCCAGCACGTCGGCTACGACGACGCGGGCGCCCTCCGCCACGAAGAGGCGCGCCTCCTGCTCGCCCTGTCCACGCGCGGCGCCGGTCACGATGACGACGCGGCCGTCCAGCTTGCCCATGGGGACTCCTACGGTTGATTGAGGTGCGGGGCGACGTCGGTGGCGAAGGCCGCCATCTGGTCGGTGAGTTCGGTACGGCTGCGGCTGCGGAAGCGCACCTGGATCTGGTCGACGCCCATCGCGGCGTAGGCGCGGAGGGACTCGGCGAGGGCGTCGGGCTCTCCGCTGAGCGTGCGGCGGCCGACGGGCCATCGGGGCTTTCCGACGTACAGCGGCTCGGTGATGGCGCCGATGGTGAAGGGCCCGGCGATCCCGGCCTCCTCGCGCAGACTCTTGATCCTCGCGATCTGCGCGGGCAGCTTGTCGCGCGGGTCGCCCTGGGGCAGCCACCCGTCGGCGCGGGTCGCTGCGCGGCGTACGGCGGCGGGGGACGAGCCGCCCACCCAGAGGGGTACGCGGGTCTGGGCGGGTCGCGGCAGCTGCCCCAAGTCCTTGAAGGCGAAGGTCTCCCCGGAGTACTCGGGGTACTCCTCGGGCCCCAGGGCCGCCCTCAGGGCGTCGATCGTCTCGTCGAGGAGGGGCCCGCGCCGAGCGAAGTCGACGCCGAGCGCCTCGAACTCCTCCTGTACGTGCCCCGCCCCCACTCCGAGGATCAGCCTTCCTCCGCTGAGGTGGTCGAGGGTGGCGTACTGCTTGGCGGAGAGGAGGGGGTGACGGAGGCCGACGATGGCGACGTGGCTCATCAGGCGGACGTTCTCGGTGACTGCGGCGAGGTGGGCGAGGGTGGCGACGGGGTCGTACCAGACGGTGCTCATGGCTTCGGCGAGGTGGCGGGGGATGGCGATGTGGTCGCAGGTGGCGATGTAGGCGAAGCCGGTGCGGTCGGCGACGCGGGCGAGCTCGACGAGGTCGGCGGCTCCGGCTCCCGCTTCCCACCCCTCCGCATACATGGAACTCTGCGACTGAACGGGCAACTGCATCCCGTACTCCACGACCTCACCACTCACACCCCACCCACTCTCCCGCCAGCAACCTGACGAGCCGTCACCTACCGGAACGGACCACATGCTCGTACCTGACGCCCCGTCAGGCAAGGGTTCTGGCGGGTCGCCTTGACCGGTACGCCTACGGTCTGCCGGTGGGTCGGAGCGGCGGACGAACCGCCTTGGCCGGTACGCCTACGGTCCGCCGGCGGGGCGGAGCGGCGGACGAACCGCCTTGGCCGGTACGCCTACGGTCCGCCGGTGGGGCGGAGCGGCGGACGAACCGCCGTGGCCGGTACGCCTACGGTCCGTCGGTGGGCGCGGGGCCGCGGGGGTATGTGCGTACTCGCCATCCCTGCGCCGCGCCAGACGCCCCTGCACGCCCCGGTTCGCTCGGTGCTCCGTGCGCACATACCCCCACGTCCCCTCCGGCGCGCTTGCGGCTGCGGCCCCGTGGGGGCAGGACGCGACCACCCCCACCCGATGGATCGCCGGGGCGCCGCCCACCCGCCCCTACCCCCGCCGAACGTCGCGGGGCAAACGGGTGGGTGGGTGGGGAACATCCGCCGCGAAGCGGCGGGGGCGGTGCCCCTACCCGAGCAGGGCGGTGCGGGGTGAACGGGTGGGTGGGTGGGGACCATCCGCCGCGAAGCGGCGGGATCGGTGCCCCTACCCGCACGGGGCGTCGCGGGGTGAACGGGTGGGTGGGTGGGGATCATCCGCCGCGGAGCGGCGGGGGCGGTGCTCCTGCCCGGGCGGGGCGGTGCCGGGGGCTACGCGCCGGGCCAGAGGCCTGCTTCCGTGAGGCCCAAAAGAGCAACCGCATTGCCCCGCACGATGCGCTCCACCACCTCCCGCGACAGGTGGGACATCTGGGACTCCCCGACCTCCCGGGACTTGGGCCACGTCGAGTCGGAGTGCGGGTAGTCCGTCTCGTACAGGACGTTCCCGACTCCGATCGAGTCGAGGTTCCGCAGTCCGAACGCGTCGTCGAAGAAGCAGCCGAAGACGTGTTCGGAGAAGAGCTCGGAGGGCGGGCGCGTCACCTTGTCCGCCACCCCGCCCCACCCCCGGTTCTCCTCCCACACCACGTCCGCCCGCTCCAGGATGTAGGGGATCCAGCCGATCTGGCCCTCCGCGTACATGACCTTCAGGTTCGGGAAGCGTTCGAACTTGCCGCTCATCAGCCAGTCGACCATCGAGAAGCAGCAGTTGGCGAACGTGATCGTGGACCCGACGGCGGGCGGCGCGTCCGCCGAGGTCGACGGCATCTTGCTGGAGGAGCCGATGTGCATGGCGACGACCGTGCCGGTCTCGTCGCAGGCGCGCAGGAAGGGATCCCACGCGTCGGTGTGGATGGAGGGAAGGCCGAGGTGAGGCGGGATTTCGGAGAAGGCGACCGCTCGTACGCCCCGTGCCGCGTTGCGCCGTACCTCCGCGGCGGCGAGCTCCGCGTCCCAGAGCGGAATAAGAGTGAGCGGTATGAGACGGCCGGCCGCCTCCGGCCCGCACCACTCCTCCACCATCCAGTCGTTGTACGCGCGGACCGACAGGAGCGCGAGCTCCCGGTCCTTGGCCTCCGTGAACGTCTGCCCGCAGAACCGCGGGAACGTGGGGAAGCAGAGCGCGGACTGGACGTGGTTGACGTCCATGTCCGCGAGGCGGTCCGGCACGCTGAACGACCCCGGCCGCATCTGCTCGTACGTGATGACCTCGAGTTTGATCTCGTCCCTGGAGTAGCCGACCGACGTGTCGAGGCGGGTCAGAGGGCGGTGCAGGTCCTCGTAGATCCACCAGTCGCCGATGGGGCCTTCTTCCCCCTTCTCCCCCATGACCGGGGCGAACTTTCCGCCCAGGAAGGACATCGACCGCAAGGGGGCGCGCACGATCCGGGGGCCGCGGTCCTGGTACTTCGACGGGAGCCGGTCCCGCCAGACGTGTGGAGGCTCGACCGTGTGGTCGTCCACCGAGATGATCTTCGGGAAGGTCTCCGGGCTCTCCATGGTCTCCATACGGCCACGGTAGCGCCGATCTGACGACCCGTCAGCTAGTCGGACGCGGATCGGCTGCGGGCGGCTGCGGAGGCCTGCGGACGGCTGCGGGCGGCAAAGCGATGCGGAATGTCGTGCGAGGACCCTGTGAGAGCCGTCTCCCACGGCTGACGCATCCGCCATGAACAAGGCAAACTGGCGGGGAGCAAGAACCACGCACGACGGAAAGGGCCGCACGGCGGCTTGGGCACCACCGCGGGCGGGCAGGTCCGCGACCGGCAGGATTGGGAACGGCAGGGCGGCAGGGGGAGCGATGGTCGATGTACCGCGAGTACCGGAGCAGCGGCGTCCGGCCTCGGGGAACACCCCCGAGGGGCGGACCGAGGGGCATCCCCCCGAGGTACCGGCGTCGCGCTTCAGCGTGCTCGGACCGGTGCGCGCGTGGCTCGGCCCGGACCAGCTCAACACCGGTTCGCCCCAGCAGAGGGCGCTGCTCGCGGCCCTGCTGCTGCGGGACGGCCGTACGGCCACGGCCTCGGAGCTGATCGACGCCCTGTGGGGCGAGGAGCCGCCGTCGCAGGCCCTGGCGGCGGTGCGTACGTACGCGTCCCGGCTCCGCAAGGTGCTGCCTCCGGGCGTCCTCGTCAGCGAGTCCGGGGGGTACGCGGTCCAGGTCGCCGACGGCGCACTCGACCTCGCCGTGGCGGAGGACCTGTGGTCGGCGGCGGAGAAGGCCCGCGGCGCGGGTGATCTCTGCCAGGCGCGGACGCTGGTGAACAAGGCGCTCGGCCTCTGGGACGGCGAACCCCTCGCCAACGTCCCGGGTCCGTACGCGGACACGCAGCGCACCCGCCTCGACGAGTGGCGCCTCCAGCTCCTGGAGACCCGCCTGGACATGGACCTGGAACAGGGCTGCCACGCGGAGGCCGTCTCGGAGCTGACGGCTCTGACCGCGGCGCACCCGCTGCGGGAGCGGCTGCGCGAGCTGCTGATGCTGGCGCTCTACCGCAGCGGGCGCCAGGCGGAGGCCCTCGCGGTCTACGCGGACACGCGCCGTCTGCTCGCCGACGAGCTCGGCGTCGACCCGAGGCCCGGCCTCAAGGAGCTCCAGCAGCGCATCCTCCAGGCCGACCCCGGCCTCGCGGAGCCGTCCACGCCCGCGCAGGAACCGGCGACGACGGTGGTGCGCCCCGCGCAGCTCCCGGCGACGGTCCCCGACTTCACGGGCCGCGCGTCCTTCGTCGACGAACTCAGCGACATCCTGTCGACCGCCGAGGGCCGCGTGATGGCGGTCTCCGCGCTCGCGGGCATCGGCGGCGTCGGCAAGACGACCCTCGCGGTGCATGTCGCTCATGTGGCGCGCGCCCACTTCCCCGACGGCCAGCTGTACGTGGACCTCCAGGGCGCGGGCGCACGCGTCGCCGAGCCGGAGACGGTCCTCGGCGCGTTCCTGCGCGCCCTCGGCACGGCCGACTCGGCGATCCCGGACTCCCTGGAGGAGCGGGCCGCGCTGTACCGGTCGGTCCTCGACGGCCGCCGGGTCCTCGTCCTCCTCGACAACGCGCGCGACGCGGCGCAGGTCCGGCCGCTGCTGCCCGGCATGGAGGGCTGCGCGGCGCTGGTCACGAGCCGTGTCCGCATGGTCGACCTGGCGGGCGCGCACCTCGTGGACCTGGACGTGATGTCCCCCGAGGAGGCGCTGCTCCTCTTCACCCGCATCGTCGGCGAGGAGCGGGTCACCGCGGAGCGGGAGGCGGCGCTCGACGTGGTGGCGGCGTGCGGGTTCCTGCCGCTCGCCATCCGCATCGCGGCGTCCCGGCTCGCGGCGCGCCGCACGTGGACGGTCTCCACGCTCGCGGCGAAGCTGGCGGACGAGCGGCGGCGTCTGGACGAGCTCCAGGCGGGCGACCTCGCGGTCAAGGCGACGTTCGAACTCGGCTACGGCCAGCTGGAGCCGGCCCAGGCCCGCGCCTTCCGCCTCCTCGGCCTGGCGGACGGCCCCGACCTGTCCCTCGCGGCGGCCGCGGCGGTCCTGGACCTCCCCCTGGACGAGACCGAGGACGTCCTGGAGTCCCTGGTCGACACGTCCCTGGTCGAATCCGCGGCACCGGGCCGCTACCGCTACCACGATCTCGTACGCCTCTACGCCCGCGCCTGCGCCGAACGCGACGAACAGCCCCCCGGCGAGCGGGACGCGGCGATGTCCCGCCTCCTCGACTTCTACCTGGCCTCCGCGGCCCGGGTCTACGCGATCGAACGCCCCGGCGACCGCACGGTGGACCACCTGGAGCCCACGGAACACGCGGGCCAGGACTTCACCGACGACACGAAGGCCCTGGACTGGCTGCACTCCGAGGCGGCGTGCATCCTGGCGTGCGTGCAGCAGTCGCTGGGGGCGGGGATGCTGCGGCGGGCGGTCTCGCTGCTGCTGGCCTCCAAGGACCTCGCCGAGTCCGGCGCCAGCTCGCTGCGGTACGAGTCGGTCACCTGCGCGGCGCGCGACGCGGCGGCCGCGCTGGGCGACTCCCTCGCCGAGGGACAGGCCCGGGTCGCCCTCGCCCAAGTCCTCAGCAAGGTCGGCCACTTCGACAGGGCGTCGGAGGAACTGGCCCGCGGCGTGGAGCTCGGCTCCGTGTCCAAGGATCCGTGGACCATAAGCAACGCGTTGAACGAGCAGGGCATCATCGCGTACTGCGTCAACCAGCAGGCCGCGAGCGAGGCCTATCTGCACAAGGCCGTCGAGGCGTTCCGCGCGGACGCCAACCGGGCCGGCGAGGCCAGCGCCCTGTGCAATCTGTCGCGCGTGCTCGCCGCGAACGGCCGGACGCCGCAGGCCATCGACCTCGCCCGGCAGGGCATGTCCATCTACGACGACCTGGGCTACAACTTCCGGCTCGCCAACGCCCGGAGCGCGCTGGGCATCGCCCTCAGCGACGCCGGTCAGCACACGGAGGCGCTGGTCGAACTCAACGAAGCCCTGCGGGTGTTCGCCGAGGTCCGCCAGCGCCTGTGGGAGGGGACGACGCACTTCCGCATCGCCCAGGTGCACCTCTCGGCCCGCCGCCCGGCCCAGGCGGCGCAACATGCGGAGCAGGCGCTCAGCACCGGCTGTGTCGGAGGGGACTGGATGCGTGCAAACGCTCTGACCCTTTTGGGCAGGTCTCTCGACACCATCGGGCAGGTCGACCGTGCGCGCGCCTGCTGGCGTGAGGCCCTCACCATCTACGAGGCTTCAAGGGCCCCCGAAGCCGAAGAGGTCAGGGCGCTCCTCGCCCCGGTGGCCGCGGCCTAGGTCTGGGCCGGAAGTTCCGCCCACCCCCGCCGGCCCGGCCGGCCCCGCCCGTAGGCGTTCATCGAACGTTTATGGGCGGCTGCCACTCTCTACTCACGATCCGTCGCGTCGGGGGGCAGACGGGTCGCTTGGGGCCCCACAGATAGGGTGAGCGGCCCAAGAACGCCCGTTCGGCGACCCTCGGGGGAGTTGCCGAACGGGCGTTCTGCCCCAGCGAACCGTCAGAACTCAGGAGGTTGTCCGCCATGAGCGACGCCACGAGGAACCAGAACATCACCACCATGGGTGACGGCCACATTCCCGCGCCGCCGAAGGACGGCGGCGCCACCACGCAGGGCGACGGGCACATCCCCGCGCCTCCCAAGGACGGCGGCGCCACCACGCAGGGCGACGGGCACATCCCCGCCCCTCCCGCCAAGGACGCCTAAAGACTTTTTTCCCGACGGGGGTCGGCCGCGGCGGCGCGGAGGGGGAGCCGTCGCGGCCGACGCATGTCCGGTCGGACACGGGGCACAGGCCAGGCAGATGGCGCCGCGCCCGAACGATCAGCGGAATCGAACATTCAGCCGCACCCCTCGCTAGGGTCACGTGGCGTTGGATGTCCGCCTCTTCAGAGGAGCAGGAATGACACGTACCAAGAAGGTCTTCGTCGCTTTGGCCTTAGCTGCCGCCACGGCTGGTGCAGCAGCGTCTCCGGCACTCGCCGACAGCCACATACCGGCTCCGCCGCGGGACGGTCACACCGCCTCCGTCCAGGGCGACAGCCACATCCCCTCGCCGCCGGGGAACTGACGGACGGCCGCCGCCGAGGCGTGGGGCGCCGGTGTCGGCGGCGGCCGCGGTGTGCGCGCCGGCGTCGCGGCTCCCCTCCACGTACCGGTGCGCACACGCGCCCCCACGGCACCGGGGCACGCGGGAGTGAGCCCCGGTTGGACAGGCCGCAAGGGCGTGGGCCGGGGCTGTGCGAGGTCGGCGGTACGGCCCCGGCCGCGGGTCACTGGGACGACCCTGCTGGTCCGGGGTCTCGGGACCGAAGAGCGATGGACACGACGAGCGATGGTCACTCGCGAGGAGCGCCACCGCAGGGTCTCCTCCCTTGTGAGGCTAGGCCCGCCCCGCCCCCGACGGAACCCACGGCACCGCACCAGGGTTCCTGCGGCAACCGACGTAGGGAAGAGCTCCCTTGTGCGACGGACCCGGCCGCGAATATCCGTGGACACGCCCGCCCCGCGCAGCGAATAGTGCCGCCCATGACTTCTCTCGTGCGTCACCTCACGTTCGATGCCCACGACGCCTACCGCCAGGGGGCCTTCTGGGCCGAGGTCCTCGGCGGACGCCTCTCCGACGACGACTCTCCCGGCGACCCGGAGGCCCTGGTGGAGGCCGACGGCATCGCCCTGCTCTTCGTGACCGTGCCGGACGCCAAGTCCGTCAAGAACCGGCTGCACGTCGACCTCCAGCCGCAGGACCGCACCCGCGACGAGGAGGTCGAGCGGCTCCTCGCGCTCGGCGCGAAGCTGCACGAGGACCACCGCAGGCCGAACGGCCGCGGCTGGGTCACCCTCACCGACCTGGAGGGCAACGAGTTCTGCGTGGAGTGCGGAGCCGCCGAGCGCGAGGCCCTGATCGCCGCCGGCGCCAGCTAGCCGCGGCCCTGCCCCTCAGCTCCCCCTCAGCTCCCCCTTCACCACCTTCCCGCTCGCGTTCCTCGGCAGCTCCGTCACGAACTCGACGGTCCTCGGCACCTTGTAGTTCGCCATCTCACGCCGCGCCCACGCGATCAGGTCGTCCGCCGTGACCACGGATCCGGGGCGCCGCACCACGTACGCCTTGCCGACCTCGCCGAGCCTCGGGTCGGGCACCCCGATCACCGCGACGTCGGCGACGGCCGGGTGCACGCCGAGGAGCTGCTCTATCTCGGCGGGGTAGGCGTTGAACCCGCCGACGATGAACATGTCCTTGATGCGGTCCGTGATGCGGAGGTTGCCCGCCGTGTCGAGGACGCCGACGTCGCCCGTCCGCAGCCAGCCGTCGGGCGTCAGGCACCGTGCCGTCTCCTCCGGGTCCTCGAAGTAGCCCCGCATGACGTGGTGGCCGCGGACGAGCACTTCGCCGGGGTGGCCCGGCGGGAGCGGTTCGCCGCCGGGGGCCGCCACCCGTACCTCCGTGTCGGGGATGGCCCGGCCCGACGTCGCCGCGATGACGTCGACCGGGTCGCCCCGTCGGCACATCGTGACGATGCCGCTCGCCTCCGAAAGGCCGTACGCCGTGAGGACGGTGGCGATGCGCAGCTCCGCCCGCAGCCGTTCCACGAGCTGCAGCGGCACCACCGCCGCGCCGGTCACGACGAGCCGCAGCGCGGAGAGGTCGTGCTGGTCGCGGGACGGGTGGTCGAGGATCGACTGGTGCAGGGTGGGCGGGCCCGGCAGGACGGAGATGCGTTCGGCGGCGACGTTGGCGAGGACCGTGTCCACGTTGAAGACCGGCTGCGGCACCATCGTCGCGCCCCGCATCAGGCACGCGATGATCCCCGCCTTGTAGCCGAAGGTGTGGAAGAACGGGTTCACGATCAGATAGCGGTCGCCCTCGCGCAACCCGGCCAGGTCGCTCCATATGTCGTAGCAGCGCAGGGTCTGGGCGTGGGTGATGACGGCGCCCTTGGGGCGGCCGGTCGTGCCCGAGGTGAAGACGATGTCGGAGGGCGCGGAGCCCTCGACGGACGCCGCGCGCGTACGGACCGCGTCCGCCGACACCCTGTCGCCGCTCGCCAGGAAGTCCTTCCAGGTGCGGAAGTCCTGCGGCGCGTCGTCGGCGAGCACGACGACCTGCTCCAGGTGCGGCAGCCCCGGCAGCGGTCCTTCGCCCGGCCCGTCGGCGGCGGCGCGGCGCAGCGAGGCGACGTACGACGTACCGAGGAACGTGCCCGTGACGAAGAGGACCTTGGCGCGGCTGCGGGCGAGGACGTACGCCGCCTCCGTGCCCTTGAAGCGGGTGTTGAGGGGGACGAGGACCGCGCCCGCGCCGACGGCGCCGAGCGCGGAGACGATCCAGTCGAGGGTGTTCGGCGCCCAGACGGCGACGCGGTCGCCGGGCTCGACGCCGTTGGCCATGCAGGCGGCCGCCGCGTGCTCGACGCGCTCGCCCAGTTCCGCGTACGAGATGCGGGTGCGGCCCTCGACGACCGCCTCCCGCGTGCCGTACCGCTCGGCGGCCGCCCGTACGAGTCCCGGGATGCTGCCCCACTCCAGGTCGCCGCGCATCGCATGCACCTCTCCCGCTAGCTGACTAACCGTCAGATTAGCTGTAGCCTGACGCGCTGTCAGCAGTGGTGACATGCTCGCGACCGGCGGAGGTGCCGTTGTCCATGGCTTCACTCAAGGACGCCACAGCGATAGTGGGAATCGGCCAGACGCCGTTCGCGAAACAACTCCGGTCGACCGAGAAGGAGTTGGCGTGCCGGGCGATCGTCGCCGCGCTCGACGACGCCGGCATCGCGCCGTCCGAGGTCGACGCCTTCGCCTCGTACACGATGGAGGAGACCGACGAGGTCGAGGTCGCCAAGGCCGTCGGCGCGGGTGACGTCACCTTCTTCAGCAAGGTCGGCTACGGCGGCGGCGGTTCCTGCGCCACGGTCGGCCACCTCGCGTCCGCCATCGCCACCGGGCAGGCGAGCGTCGGCATCGCCTGGCGCTCCCGCAAACGCGGCAGCGGCCCGCGCCCCTGGAAGAACACCACGGTCCAACTCCCCACCCCGGCACAGTGGACGCGCCCCTTCGGCCTGCTCCGCCCCGCCGACGAGATCGCGATGCTCGCCCGCCGCCACATGCACGAGTACGGCACGACCCGCGACCACCTCTTCAACGTCGCCCTCGCCTGCCGCAACCGCGCCAACCAGAACCCGGCCGCGATGATGTACGAGCGTCCGCTGACCCGCGACATGTATATGACGTCCCGCTGGATCAGCGAACCGCTCTGCCTCTTCGACAACTGCCTGGAGACGGACGGCGCGCTGGCCTGCGTGATCGTCTCCGCCGAGCGGGCGCGCGACTGCCGCCGGAAGCCGGTGTACGTCCACTCCGTCGCGCAGGGGCTGCCCGCCCAGCACCACGGCATGGTCAACTACTGGACGGACGACCCGCTCTCGGGCCCCGCATGGACGGCGGCCCGACACCTGTGGAAACAGGCGGACTTCGGCCCGCAGGACGTCGACGTCGCCCAGATCTACGACGCGTTCACCCCGCTCATCCCGCTCTCCCTGGAGGGGTACGGCTTCTGCGACCGCGGCGAGGGCGGCGCGTTCACGGAGGGCGGCGCCCTGGAGAGCGGCGGCCGCCTCCCCATCAACACGGGCGGCGGCGGCCTCAGCGAGGCCTACGTCCACGGCTTCAACCTCATCAACGAGGGCGTGAAGCAGCTGCGTGGCACGAGCACGGCCCAGGTCCCGAACGCGACGACCTGCCTGGTGACGGCGGGCGAAGGCGTCCCGACCTCAGCGCTGCTCCTGAGGGCCCCGTAGGGGACCTTCAGGGGCGCGGGGAACTGCGCGACCAGCCACAACGAGCCCGCACTCGCGAGAGAAGAGACCATGGCAGACGCGACGGCAAAAACGGAACCCCTCCTGACGCCCACGCAGGACGAAGACGGCGCCCCCTTCTGGGAGTACGCCGCCGCAGGCGAGCTACGGATACAAGCCTGCACCGCCTGCGGCGCCCTCCGTTTCCCCCCAAGACCCTGCTGCCCCCACTGCCAGTCCTTCGACAGCAATTGGCGCCGCATGAGCGGCAGAGGCCGCATCTGGTCGTACGTCTTCCCCCACCCCCCGCTCCTCCCCGCCTACGCCGAACAGGCCCCCTACAACGCGATCATCGTCGAGCTCGCCGAAGCCCCGAGGATCCGCCTCGTCGGCAACCTCGTCGCCGCGCCCGACGCTCCCCTGAACTCGATCCCCCCGGAACGCCTCCGCATCGGCGCGAAGGTCCAGGTCGTCTTCGCCGAGGTCGCCGGAACCGTGGTCCCGCGCTGGGTCCTGGAGCGCCCATGACCACCCCGGCCGGGGCCGCGCCCGGCGCCCTGCGCACGGCCGTCGACAAGGACACGGGCGTCGCCGTCCTGACCCTGGACCGCCCGGAGCGCCACAACGCGATCGACGTACGGACGGCGGACGAACTGTCCGCGACCTGGCGCCGCTACCGGTTCGACGACACGGTACGGGCCGTCGTCGTGACCGGCGCGGGCGCGAAGGCGTTCTGCACCGGCATCGACCGGGACGCGGACGTCCCGCAGCCCGCCTCCCCGTACACGATCGACGACCCGCTCATCGCGATCGGACCGAAGGCCAACGACCTGTGGAAGCCGGTGATCGCCGCCGTCAACGGCATGGCGTGCGGCGGCGCCTTCTATCTCATCGGGGAGTCCGAGTTCGTCGTGGCGGACGAGCACGCCACGTTCTTCGACCCGCACACCACGTACGGGATGGTCAGCGCGTACGAGACGATCCACATGGCGCAGCGCATGCCGTTCGGCGAGATCGCGAGGATGGCGCTGATGGGCACGGCCGAACGGGTCTCGGCCCGGCGCGCGTACGAGACGGGCCTGGTCTCCGAGCTGACGCCGTCCGGCGGCGCGGTCGCCGCGGCCGTCCGCGCCGCCGAGACCATCGCCTCGTACCCCACGGAGGCCGTGCAGGGCACGGTGCGGGCCGTCTGGTCGGCGAAGGAGGCCGCCCGCACGCAGGCCCTGGCGCACGCGCCCCACCTGATCGCCCTGGGCAACCTGCCGCGGGACCGCCAGGCGGAGCTGTTCACGCACCGCAGGAGCGGCGACTTCCGTACGAGGTGAAAGCCCGCACGAGACGGGTTAGGCCCTCGGCGACGTCCCCGTCCCCCGCTCCGCGTCCAGCGCGTACACGCACCGGTCCTTGCTGCACGCGTACACCACACCGTCCCGCACCACGGGCGCCCCGGTGATCTCGCCGCCTGTGGCGAGCTTCCAGCGGAGGCGGCCGTCGTCCGCCTTCAGGGTGTACAGGAGGTGGTCCGTGGAGCCGAAGTGGATGCGCCGGTCGGCGACGACGGGTGTGCCGACGACCTCGCCGCCCGCCTGGAACCGCCACTTCGGCGTGCCCGTGACCGCGTCGAGGGTGTAGAGCCCCTTGCCGCTGCCCACGTGGACGTGGCCGTCGGCGACGAGGACGGGCTCGATGGAGGAGCGGGACTCCGTGGCGATGCGCCAGCGGTCGCGGCCGTCCGTCGCGTCGAGGGCGTACACCGTGCCGAGGTAGTCGGCGAGGTACACGCCGCCGCCCGTCACGGCGGGACCGGGCGCGAACGCGGGCGGGCAGAGGAAGGCGGCGGGCGCCTCGAAGTGCCAGCGGACATGGCCGCCCGCGACGTCGATCGCGAGGACGCGGCTGCCCGCGGCCACGTACACGTACCCGTCCTGCGCCTGGGTGAGCCGCACCGGTACGCCTCCGCAGGAGGCCGCGTCGCCCACGGGGTACGACCAGCGTTCCTCGCCGGTGCGTGCCTCCAGGGCGCGGAGCCGGGCGTCCTTCCAGACGTAGACCGTGCCGTCGAAGACGCGGGGTCCGGCCTCCGGCGTCTCGAAGTCGGTCTGCGCGCCGGTGATCTCCCAGAGCTTCTCGCCGTTGACAGCCTCCCAGGCCTGGACGCCGCCGCCCCGGGTGCCGGTGACGACGGTGCCGCGGTCGGCCTGGAGCGAATACACCCAGGCGTCGGTCGGCAGGCGCCACAGGTCGGAGCCGTCGGCGCCGTCGAGTGCGTAGAGGGTGGGGCCGTCGGACGCGTGGATGCGGCCGTCGGCCACCGCCATGGACCAGGCGACGTCGCGCGTCTTGAAGCTGCGCCGGCCGGTGCTGACGTCCAGGGCGTGGACCTCGAAGGACGTGACGTAGACGAGGTTGCCCGCGACGGCGGGGGTGCCCCACACGTCGTTGGACATGCGGAACCGCCAGGGCCGCCAGCCGGCTCCCGCGTCGGGGGCCTGGGCGGGCGCGGGCACCGGGGCGGCGGCCGGGGCCGCGCCGTTGCCCGCGGCGCGGTGGGCGGACGAGCGGGACCAGGATCCCGCGAGCCCGGGGTCGGCGGGCACGGCGGCGGCGCGCGCGCCGGCGACCCGCGGCCCGGGGCCGATCGGCACCTTCGCCCCGGCGAGCCGCACGGGCCCTGCGTCGGGCGTGACCGCGAGGGGGTGGGACGGCTGGTGCGGCGGCCTCGCCGGGGGCGGCGGCGCGGTGGCGGGCACCGCGGACACGGCGGGGGCCGCGCCCCTGCCACCGCCACCGCCGCCACCGCCGCTGCGGCCCGCACCCGCGGGGACACGGGCGGGCGGACGGCCGCCCCTGCGCGCCTCGATGAGCGCGACGGCCCGCTCCGGCAGCCAGGCGGACGCCGTGCCGCTGTCGTCGTTGTCGCCGCTCTCGGAGGCGAAGAGGTGCGGTGCGAGCTGGGACTGGAGGTCGCCGGGGGTGGGCCGGAGCGAGGCATCCATCTGCATGCAGGACTCGATGAGGGGCCGCAGCTCGGCGGGGAGCCCTTCGAGGTCGGGGCCTTCCCGGAGCAGCATGAACACCGTCTCGACGGGGTTGGCGCCGTGGAACGGCGCGTGCCCGGTGGCGGCGAAGACGAGGGTGGAGCCGAGCGAGAAGACGTCGCTGGCGCCGGTGACGCTGCGCGAGTCCTTCGCCTGCTCGGGCGACATGTACGCGGGCGTGCCGACGGCGACGTTCGTCATGGTCAGCCGGGTGTTGGAGACGCCGGACGCGATGCCGAAGTCGATGACGCGCGGCCCGTCCTCGACGACGAGGACGTTGGACGGCTTGAGGTCACGGTGGACGAGCCCGGCGCCGTGGATGGACTCCAGGGCCTCGGCCACGCCTGCCGCCAGCCAGCGCACCGCCTGGGTGGGCAGCGGCCCGTGTTCATTCACTATTTCTTCAAGGGAGGGCGCGGGGACGTACGCGGTGGCGAGCCAGGGCACGGCGGCCCGCGGATCGGCGTCCACCACGGCCGCCGTATAGAAACCGGACACGGCGCGGGCCGCCTCGACCTCGCGCGTGAAGCGGACACGGAACAGCTGGTCCTCGGCGAGCTCGGTCCGCACCGTCTTGATCGCCACGCGCCGTCCCGACGCGGAGCGCGCGAGATAGACCAGGCCCATGCCACCGGCGCCCAGCCTGCCGAGGACCTCGAACGGGCCGATCCGCCTCGGATCGTGCTGCGTCAGCTGATCCACCACTTGCCCTGCCACCTCCCCGTACGCGGCCGCCGAAGAAGACAGCCCCGTGCAGCGTCTCACCACCGAGCCGCTACGGCGGCACGCACCCTGATTCTTCCTGTCCGAGGCGGCGGTGGCGAACCCGGGGCGGGATCGGGGTGTCTACGGACAAAACCCCGCCTCCGGGCCTCCGGGACGGCCGCTCAGCCCTGAAGGACCGCGAACGTCGCCCCTTGATTGTCCGTGAACACCGCGATCCGACCGTACGGGGTGTCGGCCGGCGGGGTCCGGACGCGCCCGCCGAGGCGGGTCACCGCGGCGGCGCTCGCGTCGGCGTCGGCCACGTTGAAGTAGACGAGGAAGTGTGCGGGCATCCGCGCGGGGACGTACCGGTCGGAGACGGGGACGGCCGGGGAGAGCCCGGCCAGGAGGCTGCGGCCGCCGATCGCCGTGTCGGGTCCTGGCTCGGTGCCCGCGGGCGACCAGATGCGGAAGTCCTCGCCGTCGAGGTCCAGGTCGAGGCCGCCGTATCCGAAGACGTGCTCGTAGAACGGGTCGACCAGGTCCTTGTCCCGGGAGTACACCTCGGTCCAGCAGTACGAGCCGGGCTTCCCCTGCTTTCCGAAGCCCTGGTGCGTCCCGGCCTGCCAGAGCCCGAAGACGGCGCCCTCGGGGTCGGCGGCCAGGCCCATGGAGCCGAAGGGCCCCACCGGCATGACGTCCGTGATCATCGAGCCGCCCGCGCGCCTGATCCGCTCGGCGAGCGCGGCGGCGTCCGGGCTTGCCAGGTACACCGTCCATACGGTGGGCATGCGGCCGTCGGACTTGGGGGCGAGCGCGGCGACGGGCAGGCCGTCGCTGTACGCCTGGGTGTAGTGCCCGTACTCCGGTCCGGAACCGGTGTCGAAAGTCCACCCGAAGAGCTCACCGTAGAACCGCTTGCCGCCCTCCACGTCGGGCAGCATGGCGTCGGCCCAGCAGGGCACGCCCTCCGCGTATCCGCCCCCTGTGTTCCGCTCCGCGTAGTCCATGAAAGTCAAGCTAATGGCCCGGCCCGGACCCCGCAGCGCAGAAATTCGAACGCTTGGCTCATTCTCGTGGGGTGCGCCCCGCTCACGCGCACCGACCCCATTTGCACTCGGCCGAATCGCGCTCCGATCACCCCTCGGTAAGCTGACGGCATGACAGGACAGGTACGTACCGTCGACGGCCGCGTGGCCGGTCGGCGCGGTCAGGCGACGCGTCAGAAGCTGCTCGACTGCCTCAGCGAGATGCTCAGCTCCTCGCCCTACCGGGACGTCAAAGTCATCGACGTGGCCCGGAAGGCGGGGACTTCACCCGCGACCTTCTACCAGTACTTCCCGGATGTCGAAGGCGCCGTTCTGGAGATCGCGGAACAAATGGCCGCGGAGGGCGCCGAGTTGACCCAGCTCCTCGACGGGCGCTCGTGGGTCGGCAAGGCGGGGTGGCAGACCTCCCAGGACCTGGTGGAGGGCTTCCTCGACTTCTGGCGCAAGAACGACGCGATCCTCCGGGTCGTCGACCTGGGCGCCGCCGAGGGCGACAAGCGCTTCTACAAAATCAGGATGAAGATCCTCAACTCGGTCAACAACTCCCTTGCCGACACGGTCAAGGAGCTCCAGACCAAGGGCAAGGTCGACAAGGACATCAGCCCGACGGCGATGGCGGGCTCCCTGGTCGCGATGCTCGCGGCGGTCGCCTCCCACCAGCGGGGCTTCCAGACGTGGGGCGTGAAGCAGGCCGAACTCAAGCCGAACCTGGCGATGTTGGTGCATCTGGGCGTAACGGGAAAGAAGCCGACGAAGTAGCCCAAAGGGCTCCCTCCCGAGCCCCTTCCCGGTCCTGTCAGCCCGACGGCGGATCACCTCGGTGATCCGCCGTTGTGGTCGGGACCCGCGTTCAACCCCTGCGTTCCAGCCGGAACAGCCGTATCTCCCGCTCCACCCGCGCCTGGTACGCGGCGTACGGCGGCCAGAACCTCAGCGCCGCCTCCCAGACCTCGGCCCGCTCCGCACCCGACAGGAGCCGCGCCCGCACCGGCACGTCGGCGCCCCGCCAGCTCACCTCGGCATCGGGGTCGGCCAGCAGATTGGCGGTCCACGCGGGATGTCCGGGCCGCCCGAAGTTCGACCCGACGAGCACCCAGCTCTTCCCGCCCTCCTCCGGCATGCAGGCCAGCGGCGTCCGTCTCGCGAGACCGCTCTTCGCGCCACGCGCGGTCAGGATGACGCCGGGCAGCATCCGCGCGCTGAGCAGCACCTTGCCCCGGGTCAGCCGGTGCACGGTCCGGTCCATGGCGGGAATGAAGTGCGGCGCGACCTTGGCGAAGGCGCGGGTGGACGACACCTTCTGCACGAGCCGCAGCCCGGCCCCCGCCATCAGACGACCTCTTCGACTTCGGCTTCGGCTTCGACTTGGGTGGGCTCGAAGAGACCGGCCCGCTCCGCCGCCCGTGCCCGCAGCCGGTGCACGGGCCCGAAGAGGAGTTCGTCGCCGGACGCCCGCTTGAAGTACAGGTGCGCCTCGTGCTCCCAGGTGAAGCCGATGCCGCCGTGCAGCTGCACCGCCTCGGACGCGGCCGTCCGCAGCGCGTCGAGCCCCTGCGCGAGCGCGAGCCCGCCGGCCCGCTCGGCGCCCTGCCCGCCGAACCCGGCGGCCTCCGCGCCCGCGGCCCACGCCGCGTAGTAGGCGGCGGACCGCGCCGCCTGCACCTGTACGTACACGTCGGCGAGCCGGTGCTTCACCGCCTGGAAGGACCCGATCGCCCGCCCGAACTGCTCGCGCTGCTGCACGTACTCGACGGTGCGCTCCAGAGCGCGTTCGGCCGACCCGACGGCCTCGGCGGCGACGACGGTGGCCGCGACGTCCCCGACGGCGGCGAGCGCGGCGGGCACGTCGGCGTCCTCGGTGCCCAACAACTCGGCCTCGACGTCGCGCAGTTCGACGCGGGCCTGTGTACGGGTCTCGTCGAGGGAGGTCTGCCGCGCCCGCACCATGCCGGGCGCTCCCTCCCGTACGAGGAAGAGGAGCGTACGGGACCGGGCGAAGCCACCCGCGTGCGCGGCGACCACGAGCAGCCCCGCGCTGTGCCCGTCGATGACCTGCTCGGCCTGCCCGTACAGCCGCCACGCCCCGTCGGCGGGCCGCGCCTGCACGCCGCCCGCGCGTCCGCCGCCCGCCCAGTCGCCGCTGTTGTCCCCGACGAGTCCGAGGGCCGTGGCGAGCGCGGTGCCGGGGACGGCGAGGGCGGCGGTCAGCTCACCCGCGGCGATGCGGGGCAGGTGGGCGGCGCGCTGCTCGGCGGTGCCGAGGGCGAGGATCAGCGGGGCGGCGAGCACGGCGGTGGCGAGGAGCTGGGTCGGCGCGAGGGCGCGCCCCAGTTCCTCGACGCCGAGGGCGAGCTCCGCGGCCGTGCAGCCCACGCCGCCGCAGGCCTCGGGCAGAGCGAGTCCGGGCAGCCCGAGCTGTTCGGCGAGGGCGGTCCACAGGGCGGTGTCGTGACCGTCCGGCGTGCGCACGGCCGCCCTGACCTCGTCGGGCCCGCACCGCTTGGAGATCACTTCGCGAAGGGTGCGGCGGATCTCGCCCTGCTCCGCGCTGAAGGCGGCGTCCATCGGCAGGCTCCTCCCCGGGGCCCCGGGCACGGCGGCCCGGGTTCCAGATCTGACGGGCCGTCATGTTAGGGCGGTGGCGCCGATATGCACAGAGTGTGGACGGCGACGGGACCCCTCTTCCCGAGGCGGGAATCTGATGTACCGTCAGATTTATGTCTGCTGCCACCCGTTCCGACTCTGGTTCCGGCTCCCGCTCCCGCTCCGGCCGCAAGGTCGCCGTCGTCGGTGTCGCCCTCTCGGACTGCGGCCGCGTCGACGAGGCGACGCCGTACGCGCTGCACGCCCAGGCGGCGCGCCGCGCACTCGCCGACTCCGGCCTGTCCCGCGACGCCATCGACGGCGTCGCGTCGGCGGGCCTCGGCACGCTGGCGCCCGTGGAGGTCGCCGAGTATTTAGGCCTGCGGCCCCGCTGGGTGGACTCGACCTCGGTCGGCGGCGCCACGTGGGAGGTCATGGCCGCGCACGCGACGGACGCGATAGCGGCGGGCCACGCCGACGCCGTGCTCCTCGTCTACGGCTCGACGGCCCGCGCCGACATCAAAGCGAAGCGCCGTACGTCGAATCTGTCGTTCGGCGCTCGCGGCCCGCTCCAGTTCGAGGTCCCGTACGGGCACTCCCTGATCGCCAAGTACGCGATGGCCGCGCGCCGCCACATGCACGAGTACGGCACGACACTCGAACAGCTCGCCTCCGTCGCCGTCCAGGCACGGGCGAACGCGGCGACCAACCCGGACGCGATGTTCCGCACCCCGATCACGGTCGACGAGGTCCTGGACGGACCGATGATCGCCGACCCCTTCACGAAGCTGCACTGCTGCATACGTTCCGACGGCGGCTGCGCGGTGCTGCTCGCCGCCGAGGAGTACGTGGCGGACTGCGCGTCCGAGCCGGTGTGGGTGCTCGGCGCGGGCGAGCACGTCTCACACACGACGATGTCCGAGTGGGACGACTTCACGGTCTCCCCGGCGGCGGTCAGCGGCCGCCTCGCCTTCGAGCGGGCGGGGGTCACGCCGGACGACATCGACGTGGCCGAGATCTATGACGCCTTCACGTACATGACCCTGGTGACCCTGGAAGACCTCGGCTTCTGCGAGAAGGGCGAGGGGGGTCCCTTCGTGGAGAAGGGCCGCCTGCTCCGGGACGGCGGCCTGCCGACGAACACGGACGGCGGCGGCCTCTCCGCACAGCACCCCGGCATGCGTGGCCTGTTCCTGCTGGTCGAGGCGGTACGTCAGCTCAGGGGGCAGGCGGGCGACGGCCAGGTCCGCCGCCCTGACGGCACCCTGCCTGAGCTGGCGGTGGCGTCAGGGACGGGCGGGTGGTTCTGCTCGTCAGGGACGGTCGTACTCGGGCGCTGACCGGAGGAACGTCTCCCACGCGGTGGGCGTGACCGTGAAGGTGGGGCCGCCGTCGTGGGCGGTCTTGGAGTCGCGGATGTGGATGGCGTGGGGGCAGGTGGCCACCTCTACGCACTCGCCGCCCTCGTTGCCGCTGTAGCTCGACTTGCGCCAGGTGTAGGCGACTTCGACGCAAGTGCCGCCTTCGTTACTGCTGTAACTGCTTTTGAACCACGCCAGCTCGGCGTTCATAGCTGTCCCGCCATTCTCTCGATCAGTTCCGCAGACGCCCAAGGCGTGAGTGCCTGTGCCCGCAAGGCGCCGAAGCGGTCGATGAGTTGATTGACCTCTTGTGGCTTCGAGATCAACCTACCGCTGATCTGACCTTCGTCGTAGGCGAAGTTACGGCCTTCGGCGGTGCTGAGCAGATAGGTTGCCCCTTGCAGCCCCGCGTGCTCGCGCGTCTCTGTCGGCATGACCTGCACCCTCAGGTGGTGCATCGCGCGCACACATTCCAGCACGTGCAGCATCTGCTCCCGCAGCACCTCTCGGCCGCCGATGAGGCGCTTGAGTACTGACTCCTCGATGACATACCCGATCATGGGCGGCGGGGTATGACTCAACACTGCCTGCCGCTCCAGCCGCGCCGCCACGTTCTTCTCGATCTCGGCCTCGGTCAGCTGCGGCACCCGCTCCTCATACAACGCACGGATGTAGTCCTCGGTCTGCAACAGCCCCGGGAACACCATGGTCTCGTACCCACTGATACTGGCCGCCGTCTTCTGGAGCCGCACCCACCCCACAAACGTAGGCGGATACTTCTCCTCCTCCATCAGCGGAATGCACGCCTTCAGCGCGCCCCGCGCGTCCAGCACCGAGTCCGCGTCGTCCAAGTACGTGGACGTCGGGATGCGCTCGGCCCGCTCGTACGCGCCCGCCAGGGACTCCGACACCAGGAGCCGTCCGGCGACATCCTTACGGGACATCCCGGACCGCTCGCGGAAGTTCTTGAGCAGGCCCCCCACCAGCCGTCGAGCCGGGGACGGGACAGCCGTGCCCGTCCGTTCGGTCGTCGCCTTCTCACCCATCACCACAACGCCACCGCCCTCTCCACGCCCTGCCGATGTGTTCCCTGCGCCTCTGGTCACGCTACGCAGTCACCCCGACCCTCGTAGTCATGACGAGCGAACACACCCCTGATTGGGTACCGGCGTCCGGCCTCCAACTTCGTCTCACCGGCGTGCACTTCGACGCCATCCGGGTCAGAGGCGTACGCGGGGAGGCCGTCGTGTACCACCTCGGCACGCTCACGGAGGGCTACCCCGGCCCCGTCATCCGCGAGCTGTCCGGAGGCCGCTGGAACTACTTCCTGCTCGCGCCGGGGACGAGCAAGGACTTCGACTGGCCACCGGGGGCGACCTGTTTCGGGCCCGCCGCACGGGACCAGTACGTCGGCGTTCCGGCGGTGTACGGCAACACCTTTCCCCTGAGCTGGCGGTGCGGGCCGCCCCGGGAGGGGGTGTTCGTGGACGGTGAGCTGCTGCACGGCGTACTGATGGCGCAGCTCGTAGGAGAACCGGAGTGAACGAGATACCGGAGTGAGCGGAACGGTCGGCGGCCCGCGCCACAATCGACGCATGACTTCACCCGCGCCCCAGCAGGACACCTTCCGTACGCTGCTCCGGTCGCAGAAGGTCTGGGACACCGAGCTCCCCGCCTTCGACGCGGCACGCGACCCGGCGCTCGCCCCGGCCGAGCCGCTGCCCCTCTTCCACGCGTGGTTCGCGGAGGCGGTGGCCGCCGGGCAGCCCGAGCCGCACACCATGCAGCTGGCGACGGTCGCGGAGGACGGCGGTCCCGACGTACGGACCGTGATGCTGCACGACGCGGACGGGCACGGCTGGCACTTCGCCACGCACGCGAGCAGCACGAAGGGCCGCCAGCTCGCGGCCCGCCCGGAGGCCGCCCTGCACTTCTACTGGGCGGCTCAGGGCCGACAGATCCGGGTCAGGGGCCGGGTCACGACGGCACCGCACGCCGAGAGCCTCGCCGACCTGCACGCCCGGTCGACCGGCGCGCTGGCGGCGGCGCTGGTGGGGCGGCAGAGCGAGATCCTCCCCTCGTACGGGGAGTTGGAGCGGTCATCCGCCGCCGCCTGGGAGCGCGCGCGGGCGGAGCCGGACGCGGACGCGCCGACGTGGACGCTGTACGTCCTGGACCCCGTGGAGGCGGAGTTCTTCCAGGGCGACGCCCAACGCCGTCACGTACGGCTGCGGTACCGGAAGAGCGGCGACGGCTGGGTCAAGGAGTTGCTGTGGCCGTGAAGTCCCACTGGGCGAAGTCTCCGACCGGTCGGTAGCCGAGGCGCTGGTAGAGGCGGTTGCTCGTCGGGTTGGCCAGGTCCGTGAAGAGCAGGACCTCCGCCGCGCCGGCGTCGAGCGCGGCACGGGTCACGGCGGCGGTGGCGGCGCCTCCGTATCCGCGGCCGCGCAGGTCGGCGGGGGTGTAGACGGGGGCGACGCGGACCTGTCCCGCCACTCGCCGGGTGGCGCCGGCCATGGCGACGGGGGTGCCGTCGGGCGTCTCCCAGAGGATGACGCCTCCGTAGGCGATACGGGAGTCGGCCCACGCGTGCGGCGCCATCGCGGGGCGTTCACCGGCGGCCCGGCCGAACTCCTCGTACCAGCGCGCCAGCAGGTCCCGGTCCGCCGCCGTGGCGACGCGAGCGCGGCCGGGCGGGGCGGGCTCGGGCGGGGTGAGGGTGCCGAGCCGGTAGAGCCGCTGGCGCGTGCCGAGGGCGACGGATGCCCCGGTGCGCTTCGCCCAGGCCTCGGCGAATGCCTCCGCCGTGGCGCGCTCGGAGGCGACGCCGGGAAGGTCCGGGTGGGCCTCGGCGAGCTGCCGGGCGAGGACTTCGGCGGCCCCGGGGACAACGGGACTGACGGACACGCGGTGCGGAGGGGTCCGCAAGAAGGCCCCGCGGACGGTGCCGTCGGCATCGGCATACGTACCGAAGAGGGGCACCCCGTCGCCATACACCCGAAGCCCACGCTCCCTCAGGGTCTCCGTGACACTGAGCAGCACGGTGTGCAGGGCGGGCTCGGAGTGCAGGAACACACGGCCACGATCGAGGAACAGGTCGAGATCACCGGTCAGCCGCCAGCCCGGGGACACCGCGGGCACCGGTGTCCGGGAGGAGGCGGGAGGATTCTCTGAAGTCATGGACCATGCTCTCGCGAAGCCCCGCGCGACCGCCTCCGAATTAGCGGGGGGTCTCTCTACGAACGCTCCGCGTTCACGAGGCACGCAAAAGGGGCACTTCCCAGAGAAATGCCCCTCAAGCTTCAGGTGAGACGGATCTCTACCAGTGGCTGCACGAAGTCTGACTCTCACACTTCACGACGCGCGACTCGCCGGAGCCCTTCTCCCACGGAAGTCGACTGGGCCCGAATGCCAAAGTAACAATCGACGCGACAACAAAGGTGACGACAACGGGCCGCCAGCCGCGCGCAGCCTTACCAGCGGTCGCTCTGAACCTCATGTGTTTTCTTCCTGTGGTAACTCAAGACGCGCGGACGCGCCGCTGTAGAAGCCGCCCATCTCGCACGGGCAGCCAGCGGAATGATCATAATGCCCGCTAGGCGACATAATGCGACATGTATCCCGGACACAGTCATGCCGGGCCCGGAGGCCAACGGCCCTCTCACGGGACCGGGAAGAACACAACGGGCGCGGGACGTACGGCCCGGTCGGCGAGACGCGACCGGACACTCAGCTCACACCCTCGCCCTCGCCCTCGCCCACCGGCTGGAACACCGGGATCGCCACCCCGCCCGCTTCCTCCCGGAACATCACGCCCAGCGGCATCCCGATTCGCAGCGCCCCCGCCTCGCAGTCGACGACCTCCGTCATCATGCGAGGCCCCTCGGCGAGGTCGACGACCGCGGCGACATACGGCACGCGCTCCCCGAAGGGCGGCAGGTCGTTCCGGTGCACCACCGACCACGTGTACAGCGTGGCCCGCCCGCTCGCCCGCTCCCAGGAGACGTCCTCGCTCCAGCAGTGCGGGCAGAACTCGCGCGGATAGTGGTGGGCCGCCCCGCACGCCCCGCAGCGGCGGATCAGCAACCGCCCCTCCGCGGCCGCGTCCCAGTAGGGCCGGGTGAAGGCGTCGACTTCAGGAAGATCGAAGCGCGTACCCATATGAGGAGTCCCATCGCGGAGGGGGAAAGAGAACCGGCCAAAGCCGCACCCGGCGCCATCCGGCCGCCGACGCACGTGTTCTGACGGTACGTCAGTTCAGCGTACGTGCCACCAAGTACGCAAGAGCCGCACACCGCCCCGCACGCGCGCCCCACACCTCCCCCCACATCCGTGATCAATTCGCAATCGCTTTCGGACTTGACCGTCACCCATCAAGTAATCACGCGGTTACTCTCCAGTCATGGCCGACTCGACCCCTCCGCTTACGCTCGCGCAGGACCGCCCCGTGTACGTCATCGGTGGCGGGCCCGGCGGTCTCGCCGCCGCGGCTGCGCTGCGCGCACGCGGCGTCCGCGCGGTCGTCCTGGAGAAGGCCGACCACGTCGGCGCCTCCTGGCGCGGCCACTACGACCGCCTGCACCTGCACACGACGCGCCGCCTCTCCGCCCTGCCGGGACTCCCCATCCCCCGGTCGTTCGGCCGCTGGGTGTCGCGCGACAACGTGATCCGCTACCTGGAGAAGTACGCCGAGCACCACCAGCTCGACGTCGTCACCGGCGTCGAGGTGACCGGCCTGGAACGCGCCGACGACGGCACCGGCTGGCTCCTGCGCGCCACCGGCGGCCGCGAACTCCTGGGCAGCGCGGTGGTCATCGCCACCGGCTACAACCACACCCCCCACCTCCCGGACTGGCCCGGCCGCGACACCTACACCGGCGAACTCCTGCACGCCGCCGACTACCGCAACGCCCACCCCTACACCGGCAAGGACGTCCTCGTCGTCGGCGTCGGCAACACCGGCGCCGAGATCGCCGTCGACCTCGCCGAGGGCGGCGCCTCCCGGGTCCGTCTCGCGGTGCGCACCGCCCCGCACATCGTGCGCCGCTCCACACTGGGCTGGCCCGCCCAGCGCACCGGCATCCTGTGCCGCAGACTGCCGGTCGCCCTCGTGGACAGCCTCGCCCGGCCCCTCGCCCGCGTCGGCGTACCCGACCTGACCTCCCGGGGACTGCCCCGCCCCGACACCGGCCTGTACTCACGCGCCAGGCAGGGCTCGATCCCGGTGCAGGACGTCGGTCTGATCGATGCCGTCCGCAAGGGGCGGGTCGAGCCGGTCGCGGCCGTCGAGTCGTTCGAGGACGGCAAGGTCGCCCTCGCCGACGGCACGAGGATCGCCCCGGACGCCGTCATCGCGGCGACCGGCTACCGGCGCGCCCTCGAAGGCCTCGTCGGCGACCTCGGCATCCTCGACACCCGCGGCCGCCCGACCTGCCACGGCCGCCGCACCCCGAAGCACTCCCCCGGCCTGTACTTCACCGGCTTCACCAACCCCATCAGCGGCATGCTCCGCGAACTGTCCCGCGACGCCGAGAAGATAGCGAAGGCGATAGCCCACCGACCCGGGGAAGGCCGCCCGAAGGGCGCCTGACAGGGGCGCGGGGAACTGCGCGCCCAGCCCAACCCGGCCCGCACCCGAGAAGCACCCCCCGCCCCCCAAGCCCCCCCCCAAGCCCCCCCCAAGCACCCCGCCACCAACGGGGCCCGCGGCCGGTTCGCGACCTTGGCACCAGGCGGATTCTGCGCTTCCGTGGACGGGGCACGCGAGCACACGAGCACACGAGTACGCCTACCCCGCCCTGCCCGTCGCCCCCGGGCCAGCCTTTACGTGCAGCACCATTCCTGACGCAGCGTCAGTTCAGTAATCTGACTATGCGTCAGTTGGAGCCTCAGGTAGTGCTGTCACACAGGAGCGGGCGGACCGATGCTTGGATCGACTCACGGCACCTTCACCACCGACCCCCGCCGCGCCCATGTCGTGGCCTGCGGCGAACTCCCTCCCAACGCCGTCCACGGCAGAGCCGTCACGGCGGACGACCTGGACGTCAGCGGCCGGCCGCTGTACTCCGGCGTACCCGACCTCGACCGCTTCTTCCGCCCCGCCTCCGTCGCCGTCGTCGGCGCGTCGGACGCCGAGGGGCGCCCCAACACCGGCATCACGCGGCAGCTCATCGCCTGGGCCGAACGCGTCGGCGCGCGTCTGCACCCCGTGCACCCCACCCGACGGTCGGTCTTCGGCCTCACCTGCTTCCCTTCCGTCGCCGACCTGCCCGAACAGGTCGACCTGGCCGTCCTCCTCGTCGCCGACCCGCTCCCCGTCATCGAGCAGCTCGCCGAGGAGAAGGTACGGTTCGCCGTCGCCTTCGCCTCCGGGTTCGCCGAGACCGGCGAGGAGGGCGCGGCCGCCCAGGAACGGCTCGCGGCCGCCGTCCAGCGCTCCGGCCTCAGGCTGCTCGGACCCAACACCAACCTCAACGCCTTCGAGGAGTTCCGCGAGGACCTCGAAGGACCCGCCATCGCGCTCATCACCCAGTCCGGCCACCAGGGACGCCCCGTCTTCACCATGCAGGAGCTCGGCGTGCGCCTCTCGCACTGGGCGCCCACCGGCAACGAAGCCGACCTGGAGACCGCCGATTTCATCTCCTACTTCGCCGAGCGCCCCGAGGTCGGCGCCATCGCCTGCTACGTCGAGGGCCTCAAGGACGGCCGCGCCTTCCTGCTCGCCGCCGACCGGGCGGCCCGGCGCGGGGTGCCCGTCGTCGCCGTGAAGGTCGGCCGCACCGAGACCGGCGCCCGCATGGCCGCCTCACACACCGGCAAACTGACCGGCGCCGACACCGTGGTGGACGCGGCGATGCGGCAGTTCGGCGTGATCCGCGTCGACGGGCTCGACGAGCTGCAGGACACCGCCGCCTGCCTCGCGCGGGCCCGCAAGCCGAAGGCGGACGGCGTCGTCGTGTATTCGATCTCGGGCGGCACGGGCGCGCACTTCTCGGACCTGGCGGCCGAGGCCGGCCTCTCCCTGCCCACACTCTCCGCCGCCAAGCAGGCGGAGCTCCACCAGTGGATACCCGAGTACCTGAACGTCGCCAACCCCGTCGACAACGGCGGGCACCCCGTCGGCGACTGGCGCGGCCGGAAGATCATCGACGCGATCCTGGACGACCCGGAGGTGGGGGTGCTGATCTGCCCCATCACCGGCCCCTTTCCTCCCATGAGCGACAAGCTCGCGCAGGACCTGGTGGACGCGGCGGAGCAGACGGACAAACTGGTGTGCGTGGTGTGGGGCTCGCCGGTCGGCACCGAGGACGCGTACCGCACGACGCTCCTCGGCTCCTCGCGCGTCGCGACCTTCCGCACCTTCGCCAACTGCATCACGGCGGTGCGCGCCCATCTGGACCACCACCGCTTCACGGCCCACTACCGCTCCCCCTTCGACGAGGCGCCGCGCACGCCTTCCCCGTCCTTCCGCAAGGCCCAGGCCCTGATGCGGCCGGGCCAGCAGCTCAGCGAGCACGCGGCGAAGCAGCTGCTGCGCGCGTACGGGATCAGGGTGCCGCGCGAACAGCTGGTGACCAGCGCGGCGGCGGCCGTCAGGGCGGCCGGACTCGTCGGCTACCCCGTCGTCATGAAGGCGTCGGGGGCGCAGCTCGCGCACAAGACCGAGCTGGGGCTTGTGAAGATCGGCCTGACCTCGGCGAGCCAGGTGCGGGACGCCTACCGCGAGCTCACGGACATCGCCCGCTACGAAGGCGTCGACCTCGACGGCATCCTCGTCTGCCAGATGGTCGAGCGGGGCGTCGAGATGGTCGTCGGCGTCACGCACGATCCGCTGTTCGGACCGACGGTGACGGTCGGGCTCGGCGGCGTACTCGTGGAGGTGCTGCGGGACGCGGCCGTGCGGGTGCCGCCCTTCGGTGAGGACCAGGCGAAGGCGATGCTGTCGGAGCTGCGCGGGCGGGCGCTGCTCGACGGGGTCAGGGGCGCGGCGCCCGCGGACCTCGACGCGCTCGTCGAGGTCGTGCTGCGGGTGCAGCGCATGGCCCTGGAACTCGGCGACGACATCGCGGAGTTGGACATCAATCCGCTGATGGTGCTGCCGCGGGGCCAGGGAGCGGTGGCCCTCGACGCCCTCGCGGTCTGCCGCTAGCCCACGCCGACCGCCTGGCTCCGCCCCACAACCACCGCCCACCACCGGCCCGCCCTCGCCGGACGCTGCCGCCGCCCCGCCTCCGTCGACCCACACCCGCCCACCCACGCCGGACGCCGCCGCCGGTCCGCCTTCACCGACCCACGCCCGCCCCCGGGCCCATGCCTCGCACGACGGCCGGAACCGGGTGCGGGCCCGCGCTCCACGCATCCGCCCGGCCCAGGCACGGACCCGGACTCCCCGCGTCCGCACCCACGCCCACACCCGCCCCCGCACAGACCGGAGCCCTTCCCCCATGACCGCCGCCTCCCCCGAATCCACACCCGACCCCACGTCCGCCACCGCACCCGCCCCCCGCGAGCACCCCCTCGACTCATTGATACGGCACAGCACTGACAACGGCGTCTCGTGGATCACGCTCGACCGCCCCGAAGCCATGAACGCCCTCACCTGGGACCAGCGCGAACGCGTCATCGCGTTGCTCGGCGACGCCTCCGGCGACCCCGGCGTGCGGACCGTGGTGATCACCGCGACCGGCAAGGGATTCTGCGCGGGCGCCGACCTGCGCGGCGCCCCCGTCACCGCCGAGCGCGTGCCCGGTGACGTCGCCCGCACCATCAAGCAGGGCGCCCAGCGGCTCGTATCGGCGGTCCTCGACTGCGAGAAGCCGGTGATCGCCGCGGTGAACGGCACCGCGGCGGGCATCGGCGCGCACCTCGCGTTCGCCTGCGACCTGGTCATCGCCGCCGAACACGCACGGTTCATCGAGGTGTTCGTGCGCCGCGGTCTCGTGCCGGACGGCGGCGGCGCGTATCTGCTGCCTCGGCTGATCGGGCCGCAGCGGGCCAAGGAGCTGATGTTCTTCGGCGACGCGGTGTCGGCCGCCGACGCGGAACGCATGGGCCTCGTCAACCGCGTCGTACTGGCCGATGAGCTGGAGAAGACGGCACGGGAGTGGGCGGAACGTCTCGCGGCCGGGCCGACCCGCGCCCTCGCCCTGACGAAGCAGCTGGTCAACGCGTCCTTGGAGACGGACAGGGCGGCGGCCTTCGCCGCGGAGGCCGCCGCACAGGAGATCAACATGACGACGGCGGACGCGAGGGAAGGCGTGGCGAGCTTCGTGGAACGCCGCACACCCACGTACCGGGGCCGCTGACGCCGCGCGGAAGACGCCACGGCGTTTCGGCCAGGCCCTTCCCATCTGACGGCCCGTCAGCTTCAATGAACGATGTGATGGGACACGCAGGGATGGCGGCCACCGCTGTTCGATACCTCAGGTCGGTCGGGGCCTTCACGACGGCGCCCGTCGAGGCTCTACCGCGCCCTCAGCTGCGGGCGGTCGGTGACGACGAGCGGGCGCCGCTCGACAGGGGCGAGTTCCGGCGTGTGCTCGGCAACTTCGCGACGGGCGTCACCGTGATCACTTCTCCGGCCGACGAGGACGGCGGGCCCGCGGGCTTCGCCTGCCAGTCCTTCGCCTCGCTCTCCCTGGACCCGCCCCTGGTCTCCTTCATGGTGGCGCGTACGTCGACGACGTGGCCGCGCATCGCGCGCGCGGGCGTCTTCTGCGTCAACATCCTCGGCGCCGACCAGGGCGACCTGTGCCGCGGCTTCGCGGTGAGCGGCGCCGACAAGTTCGCCGGGGTGGCGTACGACGCGGCGCCGGTCTCCGGATCGCCGCGCCTCGCCGGGGCGCCCGCCTGGGTCGACTGCACGATCCAGGCCGTGCACCCCGGTGGCGACCACCTCATCGTCGTCGGCCGCGTGGACGCCCTCGGCGCGACCGCGGAGGACGCCGACCCGCTCCTCTTCCACCGGGGGACGTTCGGCCGCTTCACCCGCTGACGGCGGCCGCCACCGGTACCGTCCGGGCCCGCCGGATCACAAGCACCATCAGCGCCGCCGCCGCGCACAGCGCCCCGGAGGCGTACCAGATCACGTCGTACGAGCCGAAGACGTCCCGCGCAACACCGCCGAGGAACGCGACGAGACCCGCGCCCACCTGGTGCGAGGCGAGCACCCAGCCGAAGACGATCGCGCTGTCGTCGCCGTACTGCTCGCGGCAGAGCGCCAGGGTGGGCGGGACGGTGGCGACCCAGTCCAGGCCGTAGAAGACGATGAAGAAGATCATCGGCGGCCGTACGTCCGGCGCGAGCAGCATCGGCAGGAAGAGCAGGGAGACGCCGCGCAGCGCGTAGTACACGGCGAGCAGGCGCCGCGAGTCGAAGCGGTCGGTGAACCAGCCCGACGCGACGGTCCCGACGATGTCGAAGATCCCGATGACGGCGAGCAGGGACGCGGCGGCCCGCACGCCCATGCCGTGGTCGTGGGCCGCGGGCACGAAGTGCGTCTGGATGAGCCCGTTCGTCGAGGCGCCGCAGATGGCGAAGGACCCGGCGAGCAGCCAGAAGGGCCCGGTGCGGACGGCCTTGAGCAGCACGGTGACGGCGCGCCGGGCCGCACCCGGGACGGGCGCCGGCTTCGGCACGAACTCCTCCGCCCCATACGGCTTCAGGCCGACATCGGCCGGATGGTCCCGCAGCAGCAGCCAGACGAAGGGCACGACCGCGAGGGCGGCGAGCGCGACCGTCACGGCGGCGGGCCGCCACTCGTACGTCTCCACGATCCAGGAGAGCAGCGGCAGGAAGATCAACTGACCTGACGCGGACGCCGCGGTGAGGATGCCGCTGACGAGCCCGCGCCGCTCGGTGAACCACCGGTTGGTGACGGTGGCCGCGAAGGCGAGCGCCATCGAACCCGACCCGAGCCCGACGAGCAGCCCCCAGCACAGCAGCAGCTGCCACGCGGAGTTCATCCACACGGTGAGCCCGGAGCCGAAGGCGATCACGACCAGCGCGACCGCGACGACCTTGCGGATGCCGAAACGGTCCATGAGCGCGGCGGCGAACGGCGCGGTCAGACCGTACAGCGCGAGGTTGACGGAGACGGCGAGGCCCACGGTGCCGCGCGACCAGCCGAAGTCCTCCTTCAGCGGGTCGAAGAGGAGTCCGGGCAGCGAACGGAAGGCGGCGGCGCCGATGATCGTCACGAAGGTGACGGCGGCGACGAACCAGGCGCGGTGGATACGGGCCGTACGGCGCTTGGGCGCGCCCTGCGGGGTGGAGCTGCCGTGCCCGGCATCCCGCGCGGGCGTCTCGGTTGTCTGGGTCACGTCATGAGTCACGTCACAAGGATCGAAAATCGGCCCCACCGGAACGAGTGGCCCGAGGGACAGCATTCGCTAGGATCGGGCCATGGCCGACACAGCCGCCACCACACCCGCACCCGCCCCCGTCCGGCGCCACCGCGTCGTCGTCCTCGCCCTGGACGGCGTGATCCCCTTCGAACTGGGCATCCCGCAGCGCATCTTCAAGGGGGCGCGCACGCCGGAGGGGCGACGGTTGTACGAGGTGGTGACCTGCTCGGTCCGTCCGCCGGGCCCCGTCCGCACGGACGCCGACTTCGCGATCGTCGTCGAGCACGGACCCGAGGCGCTGGCCCTGGCCGACACGGTTGTGATCCCGGCGTCGTACGAGCTGGGCCCGGTGTACGAGGAGGGCCGCCTCACCGCCGAACTGACCGCCGCCCTCGCCCACATCAGGCCGGGCACCCGCTTGATGGCCATCTGCACGGGCGGGTACATCCTGGCCGCCGCCGGCCTCCTGGACGGCCGCCCCGCCACCACGCACTGGTCGTCCGCCGACCATTTCCAGCAGCTCTTCCCGCGCGTCGAGGTCGACGCGGACGTGCTGTTCATCGATGACGGCGACGTCCTCACGTCGGCGGGCGTGGCCGCGGGCATCGACCTGTGTCTGCATGTCGTACGCCGCGACCACGGCACCGCCGTCGCCAACGAAGTGGCCCGCCGTACCGTCGTACCGCCGCACCGGGACGGCGGGCAGGCCCAGTACATCCACCGCCCGGTGCCCGAACCGCAGCTGGCCACGACGCGCACGGCACGCGCGTGGGCGCTCGGCCGCCTCGACCGGCCGCTGCAGCTGCGCGACATGGCGGCACAGGAGTCGATGTCGGTCCGCACGTTCACGCGGCGGTTCCGTGAGGAGGTCGGCGTCAGTCCCGGTCAGTGGCTGACGCAGCAGCGCGTGGAGCGGGCGCGGCACCTCCTCGAGTCGACGGACCTCTCCGTCGACCAGGTGGCGGCGGACGCGGGCTTCGGGACGGCGCAGTCGATGCGGCAGCACCTTCAGGCGGCGCTAGGGGTCACGCCGACGGCCTACCGCCGAACGTTCCGCGCGGCCCCCGCCCACTGACCCGGTGTCGTCCTCCACCGCTGCGGCAGGCTTCACTTCCCCCGCCACCCCCACCAGCGTGAGGACGATCCCCAGTCCGACGCCCGCCAGGATCGCCGTGGACGGCGACACGACGCTGAGCAGGCCACCGGCGAGGGACCCGCTGGCGGCGTAACCGGCGCCGACGGCCGCGTACATCACCGAGTAGCCCGCGGCGAGCGCGCTGGGCGGCAGCGCCTCGCGCAGCGCCAGGTTCCTGGTCAGCATCACGCCGGCCTGCAGCACGCCGGCGACCGCGAGCGCGACGAACAGCCAGGGCACGCCGGGCAGGAGGGCGACGAGGGCGAGACACCCCGAGACGCCGAACATCAACACCATGCTCTGTGTACGCAGCCGCCCCGGCCAGCGCCGCAGCCCGTACACGAACGATCCGACCGCCGATCCGACGGCGAGCGCCACCAGCAGCGGACCCGCCCAGCCGACGTCGATGCCGCGCTGCTCCAGCAGGGCGGGCAACACGAGTTCGGCGAGCGCCAGCATCGACAGGCTCGCCGCGCCCGTCACGAACAGGGGCCAGGCACGGGCGAGGATCCGCACCATGGACTCACCGCCGCGGTCGTCGGCGTCCGCGCGCCATCCGGCGGGCAGCATCCAGAGCCCCGCGACGGAGCCGACCATCAGGAGACCGGCCAGGAGCAGGGGCAGCACCGGGGACACGCCGAGGGCGAGCCCCGTGACGGCGGCGGGCGCGACCGCCCAGATGGCGAACGTCAGCATCGACTCGACGGCCAGCGCCTGGGCGGCGGCCGCCTCCGGCACGATGCTCGTCAGCAGGGTGCGCAGGGCGCCCGGGGCGGCGGCGGGGGCGGCGCCGGCGACGAAGGCGCAGGCTCCGAGGGCGAGGGGGTGGGCGCCGTGCAGTACGCCGAGCCCCGCGAAGGCGAGCCCGCCGACCCCCAGCCCCACGGCCATCTCGGCGCGGGCCCGCTCCGCCCGGATCCGCATCCCCAGCACGGGCGCGCCGACGATCTCCCCCACGACGTACGCGGCGGCCAGCGCGGCCCCGAGGACATACCCACCGGGCCGCTCCCGAACAAGAAACACCAACGCGAGCGGCGCACCCGCGACGGGCATCCGCGCCCCCACGGCGACGACCCCCCACCGCACCACGCCCCACGACCTGACCGCCGAATACCCCACCCCACGAACCTACCGACCCACCCACCCGGGATGCCCCCGCTTTTCCGCGCGGAGAGGGCGGAGGGACCCCCCAGGACCCGGCTCTCAGAACGTCAGAACCCCCCGCGCCACCCTCCCCGCCTCCGCGTCCCCCACCGCCACCTCGAAGTCCTCCACCGGATACGTCGCCGTCACCAGCTCGTCCAGGAGCAAGCGCCCCTCCCGGTACAGGTCCGCGTACAGCGCGAAATCACGCTGCGGCCGCGAACTCCCGTACCGGCACCCCAGAATCGACTTGTCCAAGAACATCGACGCCACCACGAACGACGCCTCAGCCGTCGCCCCCGGCATCCCCAGCAGCACCGCCTGCCCGTGCCGGTCCAGGAGATCCACCGCTTCCCGTACCAACTCCACCCGTCCCACGCACTCGAATGCGTGGTCCGCCCCCTGAGGCAGCACCTCCCGCACCCCGTCCGTCGACCCGAAGAAGTGCGTCGCCCCGAAGCGCCTCGCCGCCGCTTCCTTCTCCGGATTCGCGTCGACCGCGACGATCACCCGTGCCCCCGCGATCCGCGCCCCCTGCAACACATTGAGCCCGATCCCACCCGTACCGATCACCACCACCGAGTCCCCCCGGTCGACCTTCGCCCGGTTCAGCGCCGCGCCCACCCCCGTCACCACGGCGCACCCGATCAGCGCCGCGGACGTCAGCGGAATGTCGTCCGGGATCCGCACCGCCTGCACGCCCTTCACGATCGTGCGCTCCGCGAAGGACGAGTTCGCCGCGAACTGGTACACCGGCTTGCCGCCCCGTGTGAACGGCTGGTCCGGCGTCCCGATCGCCTTCCGGCACATGGTCGGCCGCCCCCGATGGCACTCCCCGCACGCGCCACAGTTCGCGATCGTGGACAGCGCCACGTGATCCCCCGGCGCCACATGCACGACCCCCGCCCCCACCGCCTCGACGACCCCCGCGCCCTCGTGCCCCAGCACCACCGGCGGCGGAAACGGAATGGTCCCGTCGATCACCGACAGATCGCTGTGGCACAGCCCGGCCGCCGCCACCGCGACCAGCACCTCGCCCGGCCCCGGATCACGTATCTCCAGGTCGTCGACGACCTCGACCCGCGCCCCGTCGAAGACAACGCCCCTCATCCCGTACCCCTCACCGAGGCCCCCTGGCCTCTCTCGGCAGACCGAGCACCCGCTCGGCGATGATGTTCCGCTGCACTTCGTCCGAGCCGCCGTACACGGTGTCGGCGCGACTGAACAGGAACAGCCTTTGCAGCGCGTCGAGTTCGTACGGCGCGTCCGCACGCCAGTCCTCCGGCCCGACCGCCGCCGACGCCCCCCGCACGGCCATCGCCAGCTCCCCGAGCCGCTGATGCCACCGCCCCCACAGCAACTTGGCCACACTGGGCGCGCCGACAACCGAGCCGCCACCCGCGCCCGCCCCCACCCCCGCACTCCCCAACGTCCGCAACGCGTTCCACCGCATCACCCGCAGCTCCCCCCACTGCCGCACCAGCCGATCCCGCACCACCGGGTCGTCGACCGCCCCGCCCGTCACGGCCTCCCGTACGACCGCCGCCAGCTCCTCCGCGAAGCCGATCTGCTGCACCAGCGTGGACACGCCCCGCTCGAAGCCGAGGAGCCCCATGGCGACCCGCCAGCCGTTGCCGACGCCGCCCACCACATGGGCCGCACGCGCGCGTGCACCGTCGAAGAAGACCTCGTTGAACTCACTGGTCCCGGTCAGCTGCCGAATGGGCCGGACCTCGATCCGCCCCGGCTGATCCATGGGAACGAGCAGAAACGACAACCCCTCATGGGGCCGCGCCCCGTCGCCGCTCCCCGTCCGCGCCAGCACAAAACACCAGTCCGCCTCATGCGCCAACGATGTCCAGATCTTCTGCCCGGTCACCCGGAAGTCGCCCGCCCCGTCCCGCTCGGCCCGCGTCCGCACCCCCGCGAGATCCGACCCGGCCCCGGGCTCGCTGTACCCCTGGCACCACAGCGTCTCGCCGCGCGCGATGGGCGGCAGGAACTCGTCCCGCTGCTCCCGGCTCCCGTACGCGAGGAGCGTGGGCGCGAGCAGGTTCTCGCCGATGTGCCCGTACCGTCCGGGCGCCCGCACGCGCGCGTACTCCTCGGCCCAGACCACCTGCTGGGTCAACGTGGCCCGCCGATTCCCGTACACACCGACACCGGCACCGGCATCGACACCGGCATTCACACCCGCACCCGACCCCGCACCCGCACCGGAGTCCGACCCCGCACCCGAGCCCGCCCCCACATCCCACCCGAGCCCGATCCACCCCCCACGCCCCAACTCCCGCTCCCACGCCCGCCGCAGCGCACCCCCCTCGTGCTCGCTCCCGGGCCCGCCCCTCCCCACCGCGGCGGCGAACTCCCCGGTGAGGTGCTCCGCGAGCCACGCGCGCGCCTCCGCGCGGAACGCCTCGTCCTCGACCCCGAACCCGAACTCCATCAGCCCCCCCCCAATCGGCCTGCCCCACCCACTCCCCCACTCCCCTACGCGTTCGGCCGCTCCCTCCCCGCCGCCGCCTTCGCCATCGCCTCCAGCTGCGCCAGCAACGGCATCGGGTCGGTGCCGACCGTCCCGGGCAGGAAGTCCGCGATCTTCTCGGGGGTCCAGGCCCCCTCCGCGTACCCCGCACGCAGCTCGCGCGGCTGTGCCCAGACCGCGATCTTGGGGCCGGCGATCGTGTAGACCTGGCCGGTGATGTTCTCCTCGCGCGCCCGGTCGCTGAGCAGGTACGTGACGAGCGCGGCGACATCCTCCGGCTCGCCGATCTCCTTGAGCTCCATCGGCACGTTCGCCGACATCCGCGTACGGGCGACGGGCGCCACCGCGTTCGCGGTCACCCCGTACTTGTGCAGCCCCAGCGCCGCACTCCGCACCAGCGAGATGATCCCGCCCTTCGCCGCGCTGTAGTTGGCCTGCGCGACCGAGCCCTGGTGGTTGCCGCTGGTGAAGCCGATCAGCGTGCCGGAGCCCTGCTTGCGCATCACCGCGGACGCCGCACGGAACACCGTGAACGTGCCCTTGAGGTGCGTGGCGACCACGGGGTCCCACTCCTCCTCGGACATGTTGAACAGCATCCGCTCGCGCAGGATCCCGGCGACGCACACGACCCCGTCCACACGCCCGTACTCGGCGAGCGCGACGTCGACGACGCGCTGTCCGCCCGCCATCGTCGAGATGTCGTCCGCGACGGCGACGGCCTCGCCGCCCGCGGCGTGGATCTCCTTGACGACGGCGTCCGCTATCTCACTGGCCGGCTCGGCGCCCTCCATGGAGACGCCGTAGTCGTTGACGACGACCTTCGCCCCCTCGGCCGCCGCGGCGAGCGCGACGGCCCTGCCGATGCCGCGTCCCGCGCCGGTCACGGCGACCACCTTGCCTGCCAAGAAGTTCCCCACGTCCGGCCCCTTCCCGAGGTTTCTGACGGACCGTTAGATTTTATGACCCGCCAGATACCGGAAGACAACCCCCGCGGAGGCACCAGCCCATGCCAGCGCCCGACGCGACACCCCCAGCCGCCTCGCTCCCGCCCGAGTTCCACGACATCGCCAAGCGCGTCTCGAACTGGGGCCGTTGGGGGACCGGGGACGAGATCGGAACCCTCAACCTCATCACCGACGACGTCGTGCGCGCCGCGTCCGCCGAGGTCCGCACCGGCCGCCGCGTCCCGCTCGCGCTGCCGCTGAAGGAGGACGGCGTGCAGACCGGGCTGATCCCGGGGCGCGTGAACCCCCTGCACACCATGGTGCAGATCAACCAGGAGCTCTTCGGGCCCGGCACGGTCGCCACCAGCGACGACGCCGTGACGATGGGGCTGCAGACGGCGACCCACTGGGACGCCCTCACGCACGCGTCACACTCGGGGAAGATCTACAACGGCCGCCCCGCGGACACCATCACGGCCCACGAGGGCGCACGCTTCAGCGGCATCGACAAGGCCCGCCACATCGTCTCGCGCGGCGTCCTCCTGGACGTGGCCCGCGCCAAGGGGCTCGACCGGCTGCCGGGCGACCACGCCGTCACGCCCGAAGACCTCGACGAGGCAGCGGAGTTCGGGCGTGTCACGGTCCGCGCGGGCGACATCGCGCTGGTGCGCACGGGCCAGATGCAGGTCTATCTGGCGGGCGACAAACACGCGTACGGTTACCCGTCCCCCGGCCTCTCGATCCGTACGCCCGAGTGGTTCCACGCGCGGGACGTCGCCGCGGTCGCGAACGACACGCTGACCTTCGAGATCTTCCCGCCGGAGATCGAGAACCTGTGGCTGCCCGTGCACGCGCTCCACCTCGTCGAGATGGGAATGATCCAGGGCCAGAACTGGAATCTGGAAAACTTGTCCACAGCCTGTGCAGAAGTTTCCCGCTACACGTTCCTGCTGTGCGCGATGCCGGAACCGTTCACCGGCGGTACGGGCACCCCGGTGGCGCCGGTCGCCGTTCTGTGACGTCCGGAATCGCGAGACGCGAAAGACCGGAACCGCGGAAGGCGGCGCGTCGGATGTCGCCCCCAGTACGCCTCCGCGCACGCCGCCGTCCGGCTTTGAAAGGGCGACTCACATTGCGCCAAGGACCCGCGGCACTGCGGCGGCCGGCCCTCGACGTCCCCTCACGGCGAATCGCTGCCCACAAGCGTGATCAATCGGACACGCCACGTCAACACCGTGTCGGGGATTAATGAACTACGCCCCTTTTGCCCCACCAGCGCACGGGAGCGCGCACAGCAGCACAGGACGGCGCACGCGGGCTCTCGACCCTGACGCGGGGAACTCCACCGACGTCACACCGCTTCGTAGACGCTGTCCACGTCCCCGAAGGCGACCCGGCTGCGGACCGCCCTCTCGTACGCGGCCCCGTCGCACGCGGTCACCCCGAGGGGTGTCGTCACGTCGCACGCCATCGGCCCGTGGGCCGACGGAGCCCAGGCCCGCTCGCAGGCCTGGGCGTCGTACGCCTGCCCGTCATGCGTCGTGCCCTCGAACTCCACCGCCGCGACGCCGGGCTCGCACCGGTCGACCTCGCACCAGATGCTCTTGCCCGCACCCTCGGGCTGCCAGCCCCAGCGGTCGGCGAGCCCGTCGACCAGCTCCAGGCCGCGGCCGTTGGTGTCGTCGCCGTCCGCGTGCCGCTGGGCGGGCGGACGGGCGCTCCGGTCGGCCACCTCGACCCTGACCGTCCCCGGCGCGTCGGCGAGGACGCGCGGGAGCAGCATGCGCAGCACGGCCGGACAGCCGGTGTGCACAACGGCGTTGGTGACGAGTTCCGAGATCAGCAGGATCAGCGTCTCGGCGACCGGCTCATCGGCCTCTATCCCGGAGCCCGCGAGCCTGGACCGCGCCCATCGTCTGGCCCGCCCCACCTCCGCGGGGTCGGCCCCGACCTCCAGCTGAACTTGAAGCACCTGCACCGCTCACACCATCCGAACCGGCGGACACATCGCCTCGCGACTCCACAGGGTCACCGAACGTGATCCCCTTGGGAGACAGCATGATTGACGTTCAGTCACCCCAACAAGCGCTTCGGGCATATTCCAGCGCGAAGGAGTACGCGTACTGCATACTGTGCGACGCGCACCGCGGGGGGTCGAACAGGCGGGGGCCGTGCCCCGCCCTGCGCTGCGAGCGGTGCGCATCGCCGCGTCCGGCGCCACCACATGGGCAACACCGGCATGGTTCGGCCTCAGGACCACTCGCATCTCACACAAGGTACCCGAGCCGGACACCGACTCCGTGCCGTGACGAGTCACGCGTAGGACACAACCCGATATCGACGCTGAGTAGTCCCCGTCCGGAGGCCTCGAAGCCGCGAAACAACAGACAAATTACTCGATATCGGACAGACCAATTTCTCAGGGCGCCTCCGTGAGCGCCTCGGCGAGCTCCTCCTCCGCGGCCCGCGCCGACCGTCCGAGCTCGGCCCGCACCCAGGCCCGCTTGAGGTGCAGGTGGACCTCCGACTCCCAGGTGAAACCCATCCCGCCGTGCACCTGGAGGCAGTCCCGCGCGTTGCGGACGGCCGCGTCGTCGGCCAGCAGCTTGGCGGCGGACACCTCCAGGCGGTCCCCGGTGACGGCGGCCGCGTACACGGCGCCGCGGGCGAGCTCGGCGCGTACGAGCATCTGTGCGCAGAGGTGCTTCACCGCCTGGAACGCGCCGATCGGACGCCCGAACTGCTCCCGCTGCCGTGCGTATTGGACGGCCGTCTCGCAGGTGTGTGCGGCGCTGCCGAGCTGTTCCGCCGCGTAGAGGAGCGCGCCGCGGTCGAGGCCGCCCGCGTCGGGGACGCGGTGCAGCGGCGTCAGCGGGTCGACGGAACGGAGGGGGACGGCTCCGGACGTGTCGCCCTGGACCACGTCCGCCTCCTCCAGCCACGGCACCAGCGCGCCGTCGACGGCGGTCACCACGGCCTCTCCCGTCGCCGCGCCCGGTACGTCGCCCGCCGCCAGGAACGTCGCCACGGCGGGCCCGGGCAGCAGGACCCGGCCCGCCTCCTCGAAGACCAACACGGCCTCCGGCAGCCCCAGTCCGACGCCGCCCTCCGCCTCGGGCAGGGCCAGGGAGAAGAAGCCGGCGTCCCCCAGCTCGCGCCAGAGCGCGCGGTCGATCCGGTCCGTGGCGTCCCGCAGCGAGAACCGGCCCTCCAGGAGCCGCCTCATCCCGGCCTTCAACGCCTGCTGGTCGTCGTCGAGTTGGAAATCCATACGGACCCTCACCGGCCCTTCGGGAGGCCGAGGATGCGCTCGGCTACGATGTTCTGCTGGATCTGCGAGGTGCCCGCGGCGATCGTGTACGAGAGCGAGGAGAGGCGGTCGAGCGTCCACTCGTGGGCGAGGTCGAGGGCGCCCGTGCCGAGCACCTCGGCGGCGGCGTCGTACAGCTCCTGTCGAGCGTGCGAGTAGCGCAGCTTGAAGACGGAGCCGCCGACCCCGGGGACGCCGCCGGTGCGCTGCGCCTCGCTCACGTTCCACTGCGTGAGCCGCCACAGCGCCGAGAACTCGGCGTTCAGCCGCCCGAGCCTGCGCCGCAGCGCCGGGTCGTCCCAGCGGCCGTTGTCGCGGGCCTCGCGGGCCAGCTCGCCGAGGACGCGCCGGCAGGCCACCACCTCGCCCACGAAGGCGGTGCCCCGCTCGTACGAGAGGGTCACCATCGTCACGCGCCAGCCGTCGTTCTCCTCGCCGACCCGGTTCGCCACCGGGACGCGCACGTCGTCGAGGAACATCTCGGCGAACTCCGTGGAGCCCGCGAGCGTGCGCAGCGGCCGCACGGTGATGCCGGGGGCGTCCATCGGCATCGCGAGCCAGGTGATGCCGCGGTGCTTCGGCACGGACTCGCTGACCGGCGTCGTGCGCACCAGGAGCTCGCACCAGTCGGCGACCTCCGCGTGAGAGGTCCAGATCTTGGAGCCGCTCACCACGTAGTGGTCGCCGTCCCGCCACGCGCGCGTGCGCAGCGACGCGAGGTCGGATCCGGCGTCGGGTTCGCTGAAGCCCTGGCACCACACCTCGTCGCCGCGCAGGACGGGCGGCAGCCAGCGATCCCGCTGTTCCGGCGTGCCCTCGGAGGCGATGGTCGGGCCCGCGTGGAGCAGGCCCACGAAATTGGCCCCTACGTAGGGGGCGCCCGCCTTTTCCGTCTCCTCCAGGAAGATGAGGCGCTGCGTGGGCGAGGCGTCCCAGTGGACCTCTCCGTAGCCCGCGTCGTACAGGAGGCGCTGCCACGCGGTGTCGTAGGCGCGCCGTCCCGGCCAGTCCTGGGGTGAGGGCTTCGCGGGGAGTTCGGGCAGCACGAGCGAGAGCCAGTCGCGCAGCCCGGCCCGGAAGGCTTCCTCCTCGTCGGTGTACGTGAGGTCCATGCGGTACGTCCCTCCGGCCTCGGGTGCCACGACCGACGGCTGACCTGATGGGCCGTCAGGCGGCAGGCTAGCCCCGCACCCCTGGACCGACAAGGCGGCGGGGCTTACGCTCTCGGCACCATCTGACGCTTCGTCAGTTCACGGTGTGGGGCCGGGAGGGGATCGCATGAGGACCTCGGTGAACGAGACCGCGTACGCGCTGGGCGAGTCCCGCACCCTCTGGGAACTGATCGCCCGCCGCGCCGACCTCACCCCCGACAGGCCCGTCCTCGTGCAGGCCACCGCCGAGCCCTCCGGGGACCGCACGCTCACCTTCGGTGAACTGCGGGACCGCGCCGAGCGCGTCGCCGCCGGGCTCTACGAGAGGGGCGTACGGCCCGGCACGGTCGTCGCCTGGCAGCTGCCCACCCGCATCGAGACCGCCCTGCTGTCCTTCGCGCTGGCCCGCATAGGCGCCGTCCAGTCGCCCCTGATCCCCTTCCTGCGGGACCGCGAAGTCGGCTACGCGCTCCGGGAGTCCAAGGCGGAGTTCTTCGCCGTACCGGGCGTCTGGCGCGGTTTCGACCACACGGAGATGGCCCACAGGCTCACCGCGGGGGGTGAGCGCGCGGTCGAGGTCTTCGAGGCGTACGCGTCGCTGCCCGAGGCCGACCCCGCCGTACTGCCCCCGCCGCCCTCCGACGGCACCGCGGTGCGCTGGATCTACTGGACCTCGGGGACCACCTCCGACCCCAAGGGCGTCCTGCACACCGACCGTTCGCTGATCGCGGGCGGCTCGTGCCTGGCCCACGCCCTGCACCTGAAGGAGTCGGACGTCGGGTCGATGGCGTTCCCCTTCGCCCACATCGCGGGCCCCGACTACACCGTGATGCTGCTGCTCTACGGCTTCCCCGCCGTCATGTTCGAGCACTTCGCGCTCCCCGCGTCACTCGACGGCTACCGGCGGCACGGCGTGACCGTGGCGGGCGGCTCGACCGCGTTCTACTCGATGTTCCTCACCGAGCAGCGCCAACTGCCCGAAGGGCAGAAGGTCATCCCCACGCTGCGCCTCCTCGCGGGCGGCGGGGCGCCCAAGCCGCCTGAGGTCTACCACGCGGTGGTGCGCGAGATGGGCTGCCAACTGACGCATGGGTACGGCATGACGGAGGTGCCGATGATCACGATGGGCGCCCCCGACGACACCGCGGAGAATCTCGCGACGACGGAAGGGCTGCCCCCCGAGGGCATGGAGATCCGCATCACGGACGCGGACGGCAACGAGCTGCCGCCCGACACGGACGGCGAGGTGCGGCTGCGCGGGGAAGCCGTGTGCCGGGGCTATCTGGACCCGGCGCAGAGCGCGGACGTCTTCGACGCCGACGGGTTCCTGATCACCGGAGACCTCGGCCACCTCAGGAAGAGCGGCCATCTCGTCCTCACCGGACGGGCGAAGGACATCATCATCCGCAAGGGGGAGAACATCTCCGCGAAGGAGATCGAGGATCTGCTCCACCGGCACCCGGCCGTCGGCGAGGCGGCCGTGATCGGCCTGCCCGACGCCGAACGCGGGGAGCGCGTCTGCGCGGTCGTCGAACAGCGCGCGGGCACCGGCACGTTGACGCTGGAGGCCGTCACCTCGTACCTGCGCGGGGAAGGCCTCTCCACCTACAAGCTGCCGGAACAGCTGGAGCTGGTCGAGGCGCTTCCCCGCAACGAGACGCTGCGCAAGGTCCTCAAGTACAAGCTGAGGGAGCGCTTCTCCGCTACTCGGGAACGGTGAAGTACTGCGCGAAGGCCGAGACGACCTCCTGCTCCGAGACGCGGCCGTCGCCGTCCGCGTCCAGAGCGGCGGCCACCGCGCTCGCGACGTCCTCGGGCACGCCCAGCGCCCTCAGCGCGCGCCCGGCCTCGGCCGGGGCCACCGTGCCGTCCGCGCGGGCGCCCGCGACGCCGATCGCGGCGTGCAGGAACGGCCGCGCGATCTCCGCGAACCGCTCGGGGTTGTCGCGCAGCCGCTTCACCGCGCCGCCCACGAACTCGTCGCGGGTGATGCGCTGGTCGCCGTCACGGTCCGCGATCCCCGCCATGCCCTGCCAGAACGCCTCGGCACCGATGTAGAGGGCCTGCCCCTTCTCGGACCGCGCCGTGGCGTCGAACTCCGCGCACAGGGCGGCTGCCGCCGTGCTGAAGTCCTCACGGGAGATGTAGCCGTTGCCATCCTGGTCGAAGGTGGCGAACCGGGCCGCGATCCTACGCTCGTACTCGGCACTGTCCATGATTCTCGGGCCGCCTCACTTCCGCGGTTGGGTACGTGTTCAGGGGCTGTTCCCCCGGCTGTGAGCGTACGTGCTGACGCCGGTCGGCCGGAGCCCTACGCGGAGAGTGGGGTCGCGCCGTCGTCCAGGGCCGCGGGGACGTCGGGGAAGACCTCGAAGAGGCGGCGTACGCCCAGCGCCGCGAGGACGCGGTTGACGTGGGAGCCGTCCTCGGCGCCCTTCGCGGGCAGTATCAGCCGCAGCCTGCCCTGGAAGGAGCGGATGAGGCGGCGCGTGGCGATCAGCACGCCGACGCCGCTGGAGTCGCAGAACAGCACTTCGGAGAGGTCGAGGACGATGCGGCGGCGGCCGTCGGCGACAGCGTCGTGCACGCGCTGACGCAGGACGGGCGAGGTCAGCAGGTCCATCTCGCCGGAAACGCACAGCACGGCCCAGCCCTCCTGCTCGCCCACGGTCACCTTGAGCGTCACGCGCCACGCCTCTCGCTCGCCGTTGCCTGCTCCGCGCCCGCGGAGTGATTGCGGAGTGGTCGCAGAGTGATCCGGAAGCAGTCCTTACGTTTCGTTCTGCTTCAGCTGCCCCACCTGCCTCCCATGAAACACCAGCAGGCCACCGTCAATATCATCCGGCCTCCGGCGAAGTGCGCGCTTTGCCGCAAACAGGAGTGCGTTGTCAGCGGCGCCGACTACATTCGAGGAAGGGCGGAAACCCGAAGTACCGTTCGAGTAGGCAGCACAAGCAGGCAGGCAGCAGAAGCAGCACGGGGCAAGCGCACGAGGGGGCCGCATGCCGAAGGACGCGCCGCGGCGCTGGGACCGCCGCATGCAGCAGCGGCTCGCGCACGGGGAGGCCGCCGCGCTGGGCGAGTTGTACGACAGATTCGCCTCGCTCGTGCACGGCCTGGCCCACCGCGTCCTCGGCGACGAGAGCGCCGCCGACCGCATCACCCGCGAAGTCTTCGGCCACGTCTGGGAGAACCCCGACGCGTACGACCCGCGACAGGGCCCGCTCCGCTCCTGGATCGCCACCCTCACCCACCAGCGCGCCGTCCACCGGCTCCGCCAGACCGAGTCCGCCGCGCTCGCCCGCGGCGGCGAGGGCACCACGGAGGACCTGGAGCGCAAGGTCCGCCGCGCCTCGGCGGCCGCCCGCGCGGACTACATCGTGACGGCCATGCCCACCCCGCTGCGCGCCGCCCTCGAACTGGCCTACTTCCAGCGCCGCGACTACCGCCAGACCGCCGCCGACCTCGGCGTCACCGAGGACGAGGCCCGCCGTAGACTCCGCCTCGGCCTGCAGCTCCTCTCCACGGCCAACGACACCGGCGCCACGCCCGCCGCCGACCGCACCCACGACACGTCGCCCGGCCCCGGAGCCACGCTGTGACCGGGACCGACCGCCCCGGGCCGCACGAAGAGCGGCCCGACCGCCACCGGCACGCCGGCCCCTCGGACCGCTCGGACCACGCGGACGGCACCGCGCCGCGCATACCGCTGCCGCGCGCCTCCGTCGAGGACACCGGAAACGCCCTGCCCGACCCGCCACCGGCACCCGAGCCGCTCGTCCTGGAGCACCGCGTCCTGAAATCCCTGCTCGGCGCCTGGGCGCTCGCCGCCTGCTCCGCGGAGGAGGCCACCGCCGTCGAGGAGCACCTGGGCGACTGCGGCCCGTGCGCGGAGGAAGCGCTCCGGCTGCGCGACGCCGTCGGCCTGCTCCACCCCGAGGAGAGCCTCGACCTCGACCCCGGTCTGCGCACCCGCGTCCTGGAGAGCTGCCTCGGCCGCCGCCCGCCACGCATCCCGGTGCCGGAGTGGGCCGTTCCGTACGACGCGGAGTGGCACGCGCCGGTGCGCCTGCGCTGGTTCGACGACGAAGGGCCGGTCAGCAGGAAGACGACCGTCGCCGGAGTCATCTCGCACCTGCTGGCGGTCGACGGCATGGTCGGGCTCGCCCTCGGCCTCGACGACCCGCTCGGCACCGAGGTCAGAGTCCCGCGGGACCCCGCCCACCGCACGGAGGCGCACTGGCGGGCGTCGCACTTCCCGCCCACCCGCGCGGTGCGCACCCCGTGGCGCGAGCAGACGCACGAACTGATCCGCACCGTGTCCTTCGCGGGCGGTGGCTCGGGCCGCCTCCCGGTGCCGTACGGAACGGTGCCCGTCCCGGGCGCCGACGGACCCGGGTCCGAACAGCAGCAGGCCGTCGAGCTGCCGCTGCGGGACTCGATGGTGGACCGCGCCTTCGAGTGCTGGATCCACGCGGGTGACATCGCCCACGCGGTCGACTACCCGTACGCACCGCCCGCGCCCCGGCACCTCCACCGCATGATCGACCTCGCCGCGCGGCTGCTCCCCGGCACGCTCGCCGAGCGCCGCCGCTCCGGGCTCGCCACCCCGCCGCGCCGCCTGGTCGCGGCGGGCGCGCCGGGCCGCAGCCTGCGCCTGGAGATCGAGGGGCTCGGCGGCGGCGAGTGGCTCATCCCGCTCGACTCCCCCGCGGCCACCGGCTCGCGGGAGCACGAGGTGGCGCACGTGGCGCTGGACGGCGTCGAGTTCTGCCGGCTCGCCGCGGGCCACGTGTCGCCGGAGGAGGCGGCCGCGGGCCAGGACGGCGACCGCGAGGCGATCCGCGACGTACTGTTCGCGGCGGCGTCGCTGAGCCGGATGTGAAGCCCGGGCGGTGACCCGGGTATTCAGGCGAAGACGACCGTGCGGCGGCCGTTCAGGAGGATCCGGCGCTCCGCGTGCCACTTCACGGCCCGCGCCAGCGCCTGGCACTCCACGTCACGGCCGATCGCGACCAGCTGGTCGGGGGTGACGCCGTGGCCGACCCGCTCGACCTCCTGCTCGATGATCGGGCCCTCGTCGAGGTCGGCGGTCACGTAGTGCGCGGTCGCACCGATGAGCTTCACGCCGCGGGCGTGCGCCTGGTGGTACGGCTTCGCGCCCTTGAAGCTCGGCAGGAACGAGTGGTGGATGTTGATGATCCGCCCGCTGAGCTCCTTGCACAGGTCGTCCGAGAGGACCTGCATGTAGCGGGCGAGGACGACGAGCTCCACGTCCAGCGAGCGCACGAGTTCGAGCAGCCGCGCCTCGGCCTCGGGCTTGTTCTCCTTCGTCACCGGGATGTGATGGAAGGGGATGTCGTACGAGGCGACGAGCTCGGCGAAGTCCTTGTGGTTGGAGACGACCGCGGCGATCTCCACGGGCAGCGCGCCGATCCGGGAGCGGAACAGCAGGTCGTTCAGGCAGTGCCCGAACTTCGACACCAGCAGGACCACGCGCATCCTGTCCTCGGCGCGGTGGATCTGCCAGTCCATCTGGAAGGAGTCGCCGATCGCGGCGAAGCTCGCCCGCAGCTTCTCGACGGTGACCGGCGCCTCGGCCGAGAAGTGGACGCGCATGAAGAACAGTCCGGTGTCGTGGTCGCCGAACTGCTGGCTGTCCTCGATGTTGCAGCCGGTCATGAAGAGGTAGCTCGACACGGCGTGCACGATGCCCTGCTTGTCGGGGCACGAAAGGGTGAGGACGTACTGCTCAGCGGGGGCGGCGGGCGCGGTGGACTGCTCGTTCATGCGGCCAAGGTTCCCACAGCGGACACCGCCGACGGCAATCGTCCCGGCAGACGGACGTGCCGTCGCGCGGACGCGCCGTGGGGCGGACGGTGCCGTCAGGCCGACCGGGTCATGATCCGCAGCACCTCAAGGGTCTGCGGCGGTACGTCCGGGTCCTCGCCGTCACCGGCGGCGAGCCGCACGTGCGCGTCGCGGGCCGCGCGGACGGCCTCGGGCCACCCCGGGTGGTCCAGGTAGACGGAGACCAGCGCGTCGGGTCCCACCTCGTGCATGATCCGCAGCACCCGCAGCACGGCCGTGTCGACGAGCGCCGCCTCCTGCGGGTCCCGGAAGATCGTCCCGACGTATTTCTCAGCGGACCAGTTGTCCAACCACGTGTCCTCGACCAGCCGGTACACGGCGTCGGTCACGTCCCCGTACTCCTCGCGCCCCGCGAGCCAGCACTCCCGCTGGAAGTCGGGGTCGGAGAGCATGTGCAGCGCCGAGCGCACGTTGCTGCGCCAGCGCCACCACGGCATGTCGTTGGTCGGCATGCCGCCCATGGTGCTGGAGCGACGGCCGCGACGGGAAGACTTCTCCGAATCTTGCACGGTCATGGATCGTACGTTCCCACTCCACGCACGCGAACCGGACCCCGCCCGTTCACTTTCATGTCACTGTCCGTTGAAGACGAGTCACTCCACGGTTGGCCGCACAACGGAATCGTGCAGGGACATGACCGGCTGGCGACGCACCTTCCTCCCCCGCCCCTCCCGAACCGCTGCGATCTCGGCGGCCGCCGTGGCGGCGTGTGCGTCGCTGATATCCGGCTGCGGGGTCATCCCTGGAACCACGGGGGGTTCCGGGGACGGCCCCATCACCGTGATGACCTGGGCCCCCGAGAAGACCAAGGCCACCAACAAGCCCGGTGTCCCCGCCATGGCGCAGGCCTACGCCCGCTGGGTCAACGCCCACGGCGGCCTCGGCGGCCGCGAGCTCAAGGTCCTCACCTGCAACGACCACAACGACTCCGTCGGTGCCGCCGAGTGCGCGCGGCAGGCCGTCGACAACGACGTGGTGGCGGTCGTCGGCGCGTACAGCCAGCACGGCCGGTCCTTCCTCGGCCCGCTCGAAGTCGCGGGCATCCCCTACATCGGCGGGTACGGCGTCACCGACGACGAGTTCAGCAGCCCCCTTTCGTACCCCGTCAACGGCGGCGAACCGGCCCTCCTCGCGGGCAACGGCCGACAGCTCGCCGCCCGCTGCGACCGGGTCTCCCTCGTCCGCCCCGACACCCTCGCCGGGGACGAGCTCCCCAAGCTGCTCAACCAGGGTCTCGCCGACGGCCACCACAAGCCCGTCTCCGACATCCGCGCCCCCGAGGACGGCACCGATCTCACACCGCAGGCCGAGCGGGCGCTGAAGGACGCGGGGGCGGACAACGGGTGCGTGACGGCGGCGCTCGGGGCGCGCACGGACACGTTCTACGACTCGTTCCGGCGCACCAAGGACGACTATCCGCCGGTCCGCATCTCGTCCGTGCTCGGCAGCGTCGACCAGTCCCTGATCGACCGCACCGGCGGCGCGAGCGGCCCCTACGAAGGGGCGTACGTCACCGGCTGGTACCCGGCGGCGGGCGACGCGCGGTGGGACCGGATGCGGGACGTCATCCGCGAGCAGGCGTTCGGCGACAACCGCGTCGACCCCTCCGACGCGGGCGTCCAGACGACGTGGATCGCGTACACCGTCCTGAAGCAGGCCGTCGAGTCGCTCGACGGCGGCGAGGTGTCGGCCCGCACGCTGCGCCGCGCCCTCGACGGCGGCCTCCGCGTCGAGACGGGCGGCCTTACCCCGCCGCTGAGCTGGCGCTTCGAGGACCTCCTCGCCGCCAGCGAGTTCCCCCGCCTGATCAACTCGGGCGTCACGTTCCAGACGGTGCGCGACGGGCGGCTCGTCCCGGCGCGCGAGGGCTTCGTGAACGTCGAGAAGACGCTGGAACAGACGGCGTAACCGTCCGCTCCTCTACAGCTGGGTCTTGTTGCGCTCGGTGAGGCCGTACTTCCGGGCGATGGCGTTCCAGTGGTTGGCGGCCTGCTCCTTGGCGGTGGTCGCCGCGCCGCTCTCGCGGTTGCCGGCCCCGGTCTGCGGGGTGTTGCGGGCGTGGCCCTTGTGGCAGCCCTTCTTGCCCGCGACCTGGTCCGCCCAGGCGGCGTAGTGGTTGTCGGCCGCGGCGGAGGCCTTCCACGCCTTGTTGAGGGAGGCCGTCAGCTGGTCGTTGGCGGGCAGCTTGTCGACCTTCAGACCGGCGAGCCGGGTGACGAGGCCGTTGCGCTGCTTGGCCGCGGCGCGCAGGTCCTTGGCCGACTGGCTCAGGTTCTGGCACTTGCCCACGTTGCGTACGGCGGCGATGACCGAGTCGCGGCTGTTGTTGCTGTCGGCGAGCAGCTTGTCCAGGGCGACGGCCTGCTCCTTGGCGGGGTCGGCGCTCGGCGAGGGCCGCTCGTCGGGCTCGCCGGAGGCGGAGACAGGCTGCCCGTCGTCACTCTTGTCGTCCTCGCCGCCACCGGCGCTGAGGAGGGCGCCCGCGCCGATGCCGAGGAGGGCGATGCCGACGCCGACGGCGGCGATCAGCGGCACCTTCGATCCGGTGCGGCTGCGCCGTCCCCCGCCGCCGTGGCCGCCGCCCGCGGGCTCCGGGGCGGGTACGGGCGCCGGGCCCTGGGCCTGGACGCGCGGCATCTGCTGCGTGGACGCGGGCCCTTCCGCCTCCGGCTCGGTACGGAAGAGACTGTCGAACTCGGCGGGCGGCTGCCGGTCGCCGGGGGCGCCGGGCCGAATGCCGTAGGGCGCGCCGGCGGGCTCGGGAGGTGTGGCCGGCCCTGCGGGGCCTGCCGGGACGGGCGCGATGAACTGAGTGGGATCGCTGTCGGACCCCCCACCCGCCGACCCGCCGGCCCGCCCCAGGAACTGCGTGGCATCGCCGGCGGAAGCCTCGGGCGGCAACGCACCGGGTCCCACGGGAGGTATGTACTGCGTGACCCCCTCGTCGGCGGCGCCCACATCGCGGCCCACCGGAGGTATGTACTGCGTGACTCCCTCATCGGCGGCGCCCGCGTTCGCGCCCACGGGGGGTATGAACTGCGTGGCATCACTGTCGGCTGTAGCGCCGGGCGCGGCGACAGGCGGCAACGGCGCACTCCGCCCCGCCGACGCGACGGGCGGCAACGGCTGGGGCTGCGCGGCGGGGGGCAGGGGGGCGGCGTGGGCACCCTGGGCCCGCTGGGGTGCGGCAGGGGTCTGCGGCGCGGCGTGTGCGCCGTGTCTGGGCTGCGAGGAGGGGGGCTGCGGCTGCTCGGGGCGGGGGGCGGCATGGGCGCCGTGCGCCGCCTGCGCCCCATGCGCGCCCTGTCCCTGCGGCCCGGCGTGGGCGCCCCCGTGCCGGGGCTGACGCGCGTCTTGCCCGTAGGCACCGGATTGGCCCGGCGAGGTGCCGGGACCTGCCTGGGGGTAGCCGTATCCGGGCTGGACACCGCCAGGCTGCTGAACGCCGTGCCCCGCCTGCGGGTAGCCGTAGCCCGGCTCGGAGGCGCTGGGCCCGCCGGGCTGCTGAACGCCGTGGCCCGACTGCTGACCACCGGTGCCGGGGTGCGGGGCACCGGGGCCCGACTGCGGATAGCCGTAACCGGGCTGGGGGACGCCGGAACCACCGGGCTGCTGAACGCCGTGGCCCGACTGCTGACCACCGGTGCCGGGGTGCGGGGCACCGGGCCCCGACTGCGGATAGCCGTATCCGGGCTGGGGGGCGCCGGAACCACCGGACTGCTGAACGCCGTGGCCCGACTGCTGACCACCGGTGCCGGGGTGCGGGGCGCCGGGCCCCGACTGCGGATAGCCGTATCCGGGCTCGGAGGCGTGGGGGCCGGGGTAAGGGGCGCCGGAGCCGGGCTGCCGGCCGTCGGCACCGTGCCGGGCGTCAGCGCCCCGCTGCGGGGAACCGTGTCCGGGCTGAGCGGCGCCGCCGGGGCCCGGCTGCGGGTTGCCATAGCTCCGCTGCCGGTCGCCGGGGCCGTCGCCCGGCCCCGACTGCGGATAGCCGTAGCCCGGCTGCGAAGCACCAGGACCGGGCTGCTGGCCGCCCCCACCGGAGAGCTGGGCTCCAGCACCCGGCTGCGGGGAGCCGTACTCGGGTTGCGGGGCGCCGTAACCGGGCTGCTGACCACCGGGGCCGGCAGCCTGCGCGGCACCCGGCCCCGACTGCGGGTAGCCGTAGCCCGGCTGTGCAGCACCAGGGCCGGGCTGGTGGACGCCCGTGCCGGAGGGCTGGGATCCGGCGCTCGGCTGCGGGGAGCCGTATCCGGGCTGCGGGGTGCCGTACCCCGGCTGCCGACCGGCGGTGTGCGCGGCACCCGGGCCCGACTGCGGGTAGCCGTAGCCCGGCTGGGGTGTGGGATGGGCGTTGTGGCCCTGTGAGGGGGCGTACGACGCGGGGTCGGTTTCCGGGGGGAGGGGCTGGGCCTGGGGCGGCGTCGACGTTTCGGGACCCCACGGGTCGCCCCACGGCGTGCCGCCGGCCGGGGCGGTGTGCCGGCCCGCGGTGCCGGGGAACAGCGGCTCGCTGCCGTCCGCGGGCAGCACGACGCCCTCGTGGGCGGGCCGCTGCTGCGGATCGGAAGAAGCAGCGCCCTGACCGCTCTGCTGCGTCACCGGGACTCCTACACCTGGGGGGACCTACGGAACCGTCGGGTCACGCTACCGGGTCGCCACATCCCTCTGCCACGCAGCTCAGAACGCCGCCCTCCGCGCAGTGACGGCAGTAACAAAACCTCCCTGTCAGACGCTGTTCTCAGGCAGCCTGGACGTCCAGGCGCGCTCCGAACTCGCGCACCACCGGCTCCTCCCGGTAGGGGTGGAGCCGGTCCTGGAAGTCCTCCAGGTACTCCGCACCGCGGTTCGACCGCAGCGTGCCGAGGAGTTCGACCGCCTTGAGGCCCGTGTGGCAGGCCTGTTCCACCTCGCGCCGCTGCACCTGTGCCGTGGCCAGCAGGACCAGGCCGATGGCCCGGCGGCGGGCCCGCGTCTCGGGGTGGCCGTCCAGGGATTCCTGCGCGCTGCGCGCCGCCGCGTCCGCCTGCCCCAAGTCCCGGTGACAATGCGCCATTTCATCGGCCAGATATGCGTGGTCGAAGTGGCGGATCCACGTCGGGTCGTCGCCGGAGTCCTCCGTGGCGGACGCCCTGTCCATCGCCTCCACCGCCCGCCCCGCCACGACCTGCGTGGCCCGCGCGTCCCCGAGCAGCGCGTGTCCGCGCGCCTCCGCGGCGTAGAACATCGCCTCCGCGCGGGGCGTGACCCTCCCGCGTGTCCCCTCCTGCGCGGCCCGCGCCAACTGCGCGATCTCGCGCGGGTTCCCGAGCTGCGCGGCGAGGTGACTCATCGACGCCGCCAGTACGTACCCTCCGTACCCCCGGTCGCCCGCCGCCTGGGCCAGCCGGAGCGCCTGGATGTAGTAGCGCTGGGCGAGGCCCGGCTGCCCCGTGTCGACGGCCATGTATCCGGCGAGCTCCGTCAACCGGGCGACCGCGGCGAAGAGTTCACGCCCGACCGCCTCCCGGTAGGAGCCCGCGAGCAGCCCGGAGACCACGGAGTTGAGGTAGTGCACGACGACCGGCCGCACATGGCCGCTGCCGAACTGGTGGTCCAGCCGGGTCAGCGCCTCCGTCATCGCCTTGACCGCCGCCACGTCCGCCATCCCGACACGCGGCCCCGCGGACCTGCCGACCTGCGGGTCCGGCGAGGAGATCAGCCAGTCGCGGCTGGGCTCGACGAGCGCGGACGCGGCCACGGACGACCCAGAGAGGAAGTCGCGGCGGCCCACGTCGCTGCGCCACAGCTCGCAGACCTGCTCGATGGCGCCGAGGACGGTCGGCGAGAACTGCAGGCCGACGCCGGAGGCGAGGTTCTTGCCGTTCGCCATGCCGATCTCGTCGATGGTGACGGTCCGGCCCAGCTTGCGGCCGAGCGCCTCCGCGATGATGCCGGGCGCCCGCCCGCGCGGCTGCTGCCCGCGCAGCCAGCGGGCGACGGACGTCTTGTCGTAGCGCAGGTCGAGGCCGTGCTCCGCGCCACACATGTTGACCCTGCGGGCCAGACCGGCGTTGGAACAGCCGGCTTCCTGAATGAGCGCCTGCAGCCGTTCATTGGGCTGTCGCGCGACGAGTGGCCTGGCGGCCATGGCGTACCCCCTGTGTGCACCGTGGACCATCGGAACGGGCGGCCGCCGTGGACCGCCTCAGGGTGATCAATGCCCTTGGGACGAGGCGAAGATGCGCCACAAAAGAAGCAAAAGAACGCATAAAGAACTACAAGTGCAAAACTGTACGGTCTCGAGGCGTGCTCCCCTTGCCCGAGGCGCTCTCCGACTGCCCGAGACCTGGCTACCCGCCCCCGGCAGCCAATCCCCACGCGCGCCCCCGCCCATGCACCCATGCGCCCCGCTCGCAGGATCGATGCTCCTCCCCCGCCCTCGCGTGCGCCCGTAACCCGAGGTGGCACCGGGAGTTGAGAACTCCGTGGAAGAGACCATCGGAGTCACGTCAGCCGCGCAGATCCCGAAGCAGCGCGGAGAAGCCTTGCTCGACACGGCCGTGCGGTACGCGGAGGAGCGTCACTGGGACGTGTTCCCCGGGACCTGGCTCGAGTCCGTCGAGGGCGTCGAGCAGTGCTCGTGCGGGGAGGCCGCGTGCGACGCGCCCGGCGCACACCCCGCCCGCGAGGACTGGGCGACCCAGGCCACCGGCAGCGCGACCGTGGCCCGGCGGCTCTGGCAGAAGCAGCCCAAGGCGTCGATCCTGCTCCCCACCGGGCGCACGTTCGACGCGATCGACGTGCCCGAGACCGCCGGCTTCCTCGCGCTCGCCCGCATGGAGCGGATGGAGCTCACCCTCGGCCCCGTGACCTGCACGCCCGACCGCCGCATGCAGTTCTTCGTGCTGCCCGGCGCCACGGCCAAGGTCCCCGACCTGGTACGCAAGCTGGGCTGGCCGCCGGCCGCCATCGACCTGGTCGCGCTCGGCGAGGGGACGTACGTCGCCGGGCCCCCGACCCGCTTCGGCGCCATCGGTGCCGTCCAGTGGGCCTGCCGCCCCACCGTCGCCAACCGCTGGCTGCCGGACGCCGAGGAGATCATCTCCCCGCTGGCCTACGCGTGCGGCAGGGAAGCGCGCCGCTGACGGGCAGGCACCGAGAGCCGCCGACCTTCCCTGGAGCCGCCGTCGACGTATCGTGCGGACACGGCGGACACCACGGACACGGCGGGCTCAGTGGAGGGCGGCACGGTGACGGAAGCGGCGACGGACGCGGGAACGGAAACGTCGGCGGTACGGATCCGGGGGCTCTGGAAGCGGTTCGGCGAGCAGGTCGCCGTCGCCGGGATCGACCTGTCGCTGCCCGCGGGCCGGTTCATCGGCCTGGTCGGACCCAACGGCGCGGGCAAGACCACGACCCTCTCCATGGTCACCGGCCTCCTCCGGCCCGACCAGGGCACCGTCGAGGTCGTCGGTCACGACGTGTGGCGCGACCCCGTCGAGGTGAAGGCCCGCATCGGCGTACTCCCCGAGGGCCTGCGCCTCTTCGAGCGGCTCTCGGGGCGCGAACTCCTCGCGTACACCGGGAGACTGCGCGGACTGCCCGGCGCCGAGGTCGACAAACGCGCCACCCAGCTCCTCGACGTACTCGACCTCGCGGGCGCCCAGCACAAACTCGTCGTCGACTACTCGACCGGCATGCGCAAGAAGATCGGCCTCGCCGCCGCGCTGCTGCACAACCCCGAAGTCCTCTTCCTCGACGAGCCGTTCGAGGGCGTCGATCCCGTCTCCGCACAGACGATCCGCGGCGTCCTGGAGCGGTACACCGCGTCCGGCGCCACCGTCGTCTTCTCCTCGCACGTCATGGAGCTCGTCGAATCCCTCTGCGACTGGGTCGCCGTCATGGCCGCGGGACGCATCCGCGCGCACGGACCACTCGCCGAGGTGCGGGGCGCGGCGCCCTCGCTGCAGCAGGCGTTCCTCGAACTCGTCGGCGCGCACGGCCGCACCGCGGGAACCGACCTCGACTGGCTGGGCGGCGGCCCCCGATGAGCACGGCCGACACCACGAGGGCGCGCACGTCCCCGGCGCTCGCGCCCGTCCTCATCCGCCTGAAACTCTCCCTCCTGCGCAACGGCCTGCGGCAGTCCACGGGCCGCCGCGCCGCCTACATCGCGTCCGTCACCGTCGCGCTCCTCTTCGCCGCGCTGCAGCTCCTCGGGCTCGTCGCGCTGCGCGGCAACGCGCACGCCGCGACGGTCTGCGTCCTGCTCGTCGGAGTGCTCGCGCTCGGCTGGGCGGTCATGCCGCTGTTCTTCCCGAGCGGCGACGAGACGCTCGACCCGACGCGCCTGGTGATGCTGCCGCTGCGGCCACAACCGCTCGTACGGGCGCTGCTCGCCGCATCCCTCGTGGGCATCGGCCCGCTGTTCACGCTCTGTCTCGCGGCGGGCGCCGCGGTGGCCCTGGCGCACGGCGCCGCGGCGGCGGTCACCGCTGTCCTCGCGGTCGTCCTCACCCTGCTCGTCTGCGTGGCGCTGGCGCGCGCGGTCGCCGCCGCCAACATCCGCCTCCTCACCAGCCGCAAGGGACGCGACCTCGCCGTCCTCAGCGGCCTTGTGATCGCGGTCGGCGCGCAGGTCGTCAACTTCGGCGCGCAGAAGCTCGGTTCGTCGGGCCTGTCCACGCTCGACCCGGCGGCGGACGTCGTGCGCTGGCTCCCGCCGTCCGCGGCGCTCGGCGCGGTCGACTCGGTCAGCAGGGGAGCGTACGCCACGGCAGCGGCCCAACTGCTTCTGACCGCGGCGGCCCTCCTCGCCCTCCTCACCCTCTGGCAGCGCAGCCTGACCCGGCTGATGACGGCACCGGACGGCTCCACGCTCGCGGCCGCCCAGCCGGACAAGGGCACGTCCCGCACGTCGGGCGCCCTCGGCGGGCTGCTGCCCGCGGGCCGCACCGGCACGGTCATGGAACGCAGCCTCCGCTACGTCTGGCGCGATCCGAAGACCAAGGCCGCCTGGGTCACGTCCCTCGCCATCGGCCTGATCGTGCCGCTCTTCAACGCCCTGCAGGGCACCGGCTCCGTCTACTTCGCGTGCTTCGCGGCGGGCATGCTCGGCGTCCTCATGTACAACCAGTTCGGGCAGGACACGTCGGCGTTCTGGATGGTGGCGATGACGATCTCCTCGCCCCGTGACGCGTACGTGGAGCTGCGCGGCCGGGCCCTCGCGCTGCTCCTGATCACCCTCCCGTACGCCGCGCTGGTCACCGTCCTGACGACCGCGATGCTCGGCGACTGGCCGGCGCTGCCGGAGGTGCTCGGCCTCTCCTTCGCGCTGCTCGGCGCGATGCTGGCCACGGGCGCGTGGTCGTCGGCCCGCTTCCCGTACTCGATCCCGCAGGAGGGCTACAAGAACGTCGCCCCCGGCCAGGCGGGCCTCGCCTGGATCTCCATCGTCGGCGGCATGGTCGCGGCGGCGCTGCTGTGCGCGCCCTTCCTGACCCTCACGATCTGGCTGCACGCCTCAAGCGCGACGTCCTGGACGTGGCTGCTGCTGCCGCTCGGCGCGGCCTACGGGGCGACGATCACGGAGCTGGGCCTGCGGCTCGCGGCGCCGCGGCTGGCGAGGCGGTTGCCGGAGATCCTCACGGCGGTGAGCAGGGGTTGACGCAGGCGACCCGCGAGCCTGGGTCCCTGCCGCCCGGGGCGGAGGGAGCCGGCCGGACGTACCGGCGGCTCGCGGGTCGGGTGACTGCTTTGGGTTTGGGCCGGCTGCACGCTCGTCACTCGTGCCGGCCGGGCACCGCACTGGGTGTGGTGGCAGGCCGCTAGCCCGCAGCCACCTCTCGCGTCCGCAATGAAATCACTGCCGGATCACCTCCTTTCTTCGAGTGATACACACCTTAGGAAGCGGCGTCGCGCGGCTCAACCGGTTTTTCGGGTAGGCGGACTGGCGGACGCACAACGATTTCTCTCCAACTTCCGGGAAGTTCCTGTGGGCTGCGTCACGTTCCAGTTGAATGATCTGACATGCGGTACGGGCAGATCGCGCAGGCCTGTAGGGGGTGCCACGTGAGTGCTTCGCGGCGGAGCGGAACCACTGACGAACTTGGTCCTGAAGAACCCGAGCCCGGAGGCGCCGAGCTGCTCGCGGCGCTCCTCGACGGAATGGACGCCGCGCTCTGCGCCTTCGACGCCGACGGTGTGGTGACGCACTGGAACCGCGAGGCCGAGCGGATCCTCGGGTGGACGGCGGCGGAGGCCGTGGGGCGACACGGGTTCACGGGGTGGGCCGTGCGGCCCGCCGACGCCGGGGACGTCGAGGAGCGGCTGCTGTCCGCGATGGACGCGCCGGGCCGGCAGGTGCACGAGTTCGCTCTGGTGACCAAGGACGGCGGACGGGTCCTGGTGCGCATGCAGTCGGCGTCCGTGCGGGGCGGGGACGGCAAGTCGTCGGGGGTGTACTGCGCCTTCAGCGAGGTCCACGCGCAGATCGACCTGGAGCGGTCCATCGCGCTGAGCGAGGCGCTGTTCGAGACGGCGTCGTGGGGCGTGGTCCTGGTCGACGCGGATCTGCGGCCCGCCGTCGTCAACGAACACGCGGCCCGCGCCTTCGGAGTGGGCCGCAGCGCCGTGCTCGGGCGGCCGCTCGCCGATCTGCTCGGGCAGGGCGTCGAGGAGCTCGAGAGCGCCCTGACGCACGTCCTCGCCGAGGGGACGCCGCCCGCGCCCGCGGAGATGTGGGTGACGGTGCGGGCCGCCGCGGGCGGCGATGACGACGGGGAGGCACGCCGGTGCTGGCGCAGCGGCTTCCTCCGCCTCGCCTCGCCGCTCGCCGAGGAGCCCGTGCCGCTGGGCGTCGGCTGGCTGTTCCTCGACGTCACGGAGGCCAAGCAGGCGGAGCAGGAGGCGTCGCAGCTGCGGTTCCGGTCCCAGCAGCTGCACCGGGCGGCGCGGGCCACCGCGGAGTGCGAGGACCCGACGGAGGCGGCGACGGTCCAGCTGGACTTCGCGCTCGCGGGCTTCGCTGACCACGCCCTGGTCGATGTGCTGGCGGGCGAGAACCCGGTACGTCTGGTCCGTACGGCGGCGACGCCCGCGGGACCGCCGGGACCCTGCCGCCCCGTCGCCACGGCGGGCATCCCCGTCCGCTACCCCGAGGGGCATCCCGCGCCGCAGAGCGTGGAGCGGGTCGGGTCCGTGCGGGCCAGCGCGGGGGTGGGGGCGTCGGAGGACCGGGTGCGGGAGTGGGCGGCGGCCCGGCAGTGGCCCGAGGACTCCGTCCACGCCCTGTGCGTCGTCCTGCGGAGCAGGGGCCGGACGTTGGGCGTCGTGACGTTTCTGCGGGGGGCGGGGCGGGGGATGTTCGACCGCTCCGACGCGGCGTACGCGGAGAGCGTCGCGTCCCGCGTCGCCGTATCCCTCGACCTGGCCCAGATCCTCTCCCCCTAGAGGCGGGGGGGGTGGGGAGCCCCTCATCCACAAACGGACAACAGGCGAACCCCACCAAAGGCGCCCCGCCAGATCACGTCGCATGGAGTGCCAGCGTCGGGGACAAGCGGGCCGCCCGGACCGCCGGATACAGGCCCGCAACCGTGCCGATCGCCAGCGTCGCCGCGAAGCCGCCCGCCATGGCCCAGGGCGGGACCACCCACGGGAGGTCGCCCGAGAGGGCGTACGCCGCCGTCGCGGCCGCTCCCAGCGCCACCCCCGCCGCACCGCCCAGACCCGACAGCATCAGGGACTCCGTCACGAACTGGACGCGGATCTGGCCCCGCGTCGCGCCCAGGGAGCGGCGCAGGCCTATCTCGTAGCGGCGTTCCAGGACCGAGATGATCATCGTGTTGGCGACGCCGACCCCTCCTACCAGCAGGGCTATTCCGCCCAGGCCCAGGAGGAGAGTGGAGAACGCTCCCTCCGTCGCCGCCTTCGCCTGCAGCGCCGCCGACGGATCCGTGACCTGGACGTTGCGCGGGTTCTCCGGGTCGATGGACGCCGCGAGGAGCTTGCGGACGCTGTTGACCGTGGCGTCGGTGGAGCGTTCGTACACCGACGTCGGGTGCCCGTCGAAGCCGAGGTACTTCTTCGACGCGTCCCAGCCCGTCAGCGCCGACCGCTCGATGTCGGGTGCGAGCGGCAGCGGGTCGAGGATGCCGATCACCGTGAAGTAGCGGTCGTCGAGCCAGACCTGCCGGCCGGGCGCGACGATGCCCAGACGTTTCGCCGCCACATGGCCGAGTACCACCGACGGATAGCGGCTGTTCGCCGCGTTGAACCAGCTGCCGTGGGCCATCCGGCCCCGCAACACCTTCAGCAGCCCTTCCGTGGACGCCCGCACCGAGATGCCGCCGGTCTCGTCCTTCGGGATCTTCTCGCTGCGCCGGACGGTGCGTTCGAGGTCGCCCGTCGCGCCCACGGACTCGACCCCGTCGATCCGTCCGGCCCGCCCCGCCGCGTCGCGCGGCAGCGTCACCTTCTCGCCGGAGAACATCGCCTCCCCCGGCGACGCCACCAGCATGTTCGTGCCCAGCGCGTCCAGTTCCCGCATGAGTTGGGCCTTGGAGGAAGACGAGATGCCCACCACCGCCACCATCGTCGCGATGCCGATCGCGATGCCCAGCGCGGACAGGACCACCCTCACCGGTCGGCTGCGCAGGCCCGCCGAGCCCACGTGCAGGACGTCGCGGGGGCCGAGACGCGCCGCCCGCAGGACACGGCGCCCGCGCGGCCGTGCACCGTCACGCGCCCGCTCACCGTTGCGCGCCCTCACGCCACGACCTCCGCGCCCCGCGTGTCCGCGACGACCTGTCCGTCCCTGATGCGTACCTGCCGCGGCAGGCGTTCGGCGATCTCCGTGTCGTGGGTGATGACGGCGATGGTCGCGCCCTCCGCGTTCAGGTCGTGCAGCAGGGCCATGACGGCCTCGCCGGATTCAGAGTCGAGCGCACCGGTGGGTTCGTCGGCGAGGAGCAGGTCGGGTTCGCCGACGACCGCGCGGGCGATGGCGACGCGCTGTTTCTGGCCGCCGGAGAGTTCGTGCGGGCGGTGTCTCATGCGGTCGGCGAGGCCCACGCGTTCCAGGGCGTACGCCGCCCTGCGGCGCCGTTCCGCACGCGGGAGCCCGGAGTAGAGCAGGCCCTCGGCGACGTTGTCGCGGGCGCTGACGCCGGGGACCAGGTGGAACGCCTGGAAGACGAAGCCGATGTGCCGGGCGCGCAGGGCGGACAGGCTGCGGTCGGTGAGCGCCGCGATGTCGTGGCCGGCGATGGCGACGGAGCCCGCCGTGGGGCGGTCCAGCGTGCCGACGATGTGCAGGAGCGTCGACTTGCCCGAGCCGGACGGGCCGACGATGGCGAGGAGCTCACCGGCGCCGACGGTCAGGTCGACCCCGCGGAGGGCGGCGACCCCGCCCGGGTACTCCTTGGTGACGCCGGCCAGTTCCACGACGGCGGAAGCGGGCCCCGGAGATACGAAGTGGTCGTTCATGCCTTCGGCACCCCGACCTTCGCACCCTCCCGCAGCCCCCCGCCGCTCACCTCGACCCTGCCCTGCCCGAACATGCCGAGCTCGACCTTCACGTCGCGGGTGCGGCCGCCCTCGACGACCTGGACGCCGAAGCCGCCGCCGGGCAGCGCGAGGAGGGCGTTGACGGGGACGGAGAGGACGTTCTTCCGGGTCTCGCCGGTGAGGTTCACGGTGACCGGCGACTGGTCGAAGCCGTCGACCTCGCCGGGGTCGTCGAAGGTGACGGTGACGGGGATCTTGGGGGTCTTGTCGCTCGGGTCGTCGCCGGGCTTGGCGGTCCTGCCGACGGCGGAGACCTTGCCGTCGGCCGTGGCGCCGTCCGGGAGCGTCACGGTGACCTTCGTGCCCTTCTTCGCCGAGTCGCCCTCCGCGACATCGAGCTGGATGCGTACGACGCGTTCGGAGCCGGTCGTCGAGAGGACGGGCCTGCCGGGCGCGACCTGGTCGCCTACGGTCGAACCCGCGGACTTCACGCGGACCGCCGACGGCTGGAAGGAGATCTGGTCGGGGCCGACGCGGCCGGTCTGCTTGCGGTCGTGGGCCTTCTGCCACCGCTTGACCGCGGCCGCGGTGCCGTCGGTGTACGTGCCGTCGACGGCGAGCCCGGCGCCGTGGCCGAGGGCGACGAGGTTCTCTTCGAGCTGGCGGACGTCGTTGCCCTTGTCGCCGCTCTTCAGGGTGCGGTACATGGGCTCGGTGCCGTACATGAGGCGGACGGGCGTGCCGTTGACCTCGTAGAGGCGTCCGTCGCGCCCGATGGTCGAGCCGTTGTCGGGGGCCCAGGTCAGCGTGCCCGTCGTACCGGCGTTGATCTTGCGTTCCTTGGCGTAGCCGAGGGTGCCGTCGACCTGTGTGCCGCTGCTGAGGTCGCCGCGCTCGACGGACGCGGTGGCCGGCGGCAGGCCCGCCCCGCGGTGGTCGGCGGTCTCCTTGCCGCCCGCGTCGGCGAGCGCGCTGACGGCGATGCCGCCGCCGGTGACGGCGAGGAGGGCGACGACGGTGGCGACGACGGCGGTACGGCGCCTCACTTGACGATGCCCTTGCACGCCTCGGCGGCCTTCTCCATCTTCTTGGCCTCGGCGCCCTTGGGCATGGGCTGGGCCTGCATCGCGCCGCCGTCGAACTTCGGGTCGGGCATGTTGAACCCGTTCTCGCGCATGCACTGGGCGTACTTGAGCATCTTGTCCTTGTCGGCCTGCGAGGGCCCCTTGCCCGACCGGCCGCCGCCCGCGCCGCACTTCTTCAGGGCGGCCTCCATCTTCTCCTTGCTCATGTCGCCGCCGATGGTGATGCCGCTGACGTCCTCGTCGGATTTGGGCTCGGCCACCTTGAGGCCCTGCTTGCGCAGGCACTCGCGCTCCTTGAACGCCTTGTCGGCGTCGGCGCCCTTGCCGCCGTCGGCGCTGTCCGACGACGAGCCGGACGCGGAGTCCGAGCCGGAACCGTCGGAACAGGCGGCGGCGAAGAGCGCGAGCGCGGCGAGGGTGGACGCGAACGCGACCGAGCGGGTACGCGGCAGAAGAGCGGGACGGGTCGTGCGGGCGGTCCTCATGGAACTTCCCCTTCACATGTGGCGTGACTGACGTGTGGCGTGACTGACGCGCACAGGCTGGCGGGGAGCCGCGTTTCGTTTCTCTCAACGGAGACGCTTACACCGGCGAAAGGTCACTCTCGGGTACACAGGGCGACATGCGCGTACTGCTGGTGGAGGACGAGGAATTCCTGGCCGAGATGATCGCCGACGGGCTGCGCCGCGACGCGCTCGCCGTCGACGTCGCCGCCGACGGCCTCACCGCGCTGCGAAAACTGCAGCTCGGCGAGTACGACGTGCTGATCCTCGACCGCGACCTGCCGGGCGTGCACGGCGACGAGGTGTGCCGCCGCGTCGTCGAGCAGCGGCTCCTGACACGGGTCCTGATGCTGACGGCGGCGGGCACGGTGCGTGACCGCGTGGCGGGTCTGGGGCTCGGCGCGGACGACTATCTGACCAAGCCGTTCGCGTACGACGAACTGCTCGCGCGCGTGCTCGCCCTCGGCCGCCGCGCCCGGCCCGCGCTGCCGCCGGTGATCGAACGGTCCGGTCTCGTCCTGGACACCGCGCGCCGCCAGGCCAGCCGGGACGGGCGGCATCTGACGCTGTCCCGCAAGGAGTTCGCGGTCCTGGAGGCGCTGCTCCGGGCGGACGGCGCGGTGGTCAGCGGCGAGGACCTGATCGAACAGGTCTGGGAGGAGGACACCAGCTACCGCACCAACGCGGTCCGCGTCACCCTCTCCAAGCTCCGCGCGAAGCTCGGCGAGCCGCCGGTCGTGGAGACGGTGCCGGGGGCCGGGTACCGGATCGCGGGGCGCGGATGAGCAGCGAGCGGGCCCGGCTGACCGCCCTCTACGGAGGGCTGCTCGTGCTGGCGGGAGCGCTGCTCACGGGGCTCGTCTATCTGCTCGTGCAGCAGGGGCTGTATACGTCGATCAGTTCGGCCGTGACCACGGCGGTGCCGCGCGACCCGACGCCGCCGTGGCGGCATGCCAGTCCGCTGCCGGTGGCGTCCGCGGTGCCCGCCCAGCGCCTCCAGGGCACGGTCCCGGACGTCGACAGGAGCGGCCTCGCCGTGACGAGGATCAGCGATCTCGCGGGCGAGGCGGCGCTCAGCCGGCTCCTGACGGTCTCGGTGATCGTCTTCACCGTGTACGCCGTCCTGTCGATCGCCCTCGCCTGGTGGATGGCGGGCCGGGTCCTGCGCCCGGTCGGGGTGATCACCAACATCGCGCGGCGGCTCTCCGGCGCGAACCTGCACGAGCGGATCGCGCTGGACGCGCCCCCGGGCGAGCTGAAGCACCTCGCGGACACCTTCGACGAGATGCTGGACCGCATAGAGCGCCTCGTCGGCGCGCAGCAGCGGTTCGCGGCCAACGCGGCGCACGAGCTGCGCACACCCCTTGCAGTGCAGCGGGCGGCCGCCGAGATCGGTCTCGCCGGTGACCCGGACCCGGAACGCGTGGCGAGAATCCGTACGAAACTCATCTCCGTCGCCGACGACAGCGAGCACCTCGTCGAGGGGCTGCTGCTGCTCGCCGACTCCGAGCAGGGCCTGGAGCGGCGCGAGCCCGTCGCGGTGGACGTCCTGGCGCACGCCGTCGCGGACGGTCTCGCCGAGGAGGCGGCGGGGCGCGGCGTCACGGTGTCGGTGCGGACGGAGCCGCTGACGGTGACCGGCGACGGGGTGCTCCTGGACCGGCTGGTGCACAACCTGGTGGCGAACGCGGTGCGCTACAACGCCCCCGAGGGCCGGGTGCGCGTCGCCGTCGGCGCCGACGGCACGCTGGAGGTCGCCAACACGGGCCCGGAGGTCCCGCCGGACACCGTCCCGCACCTCTTCGAACCCTTCCGGCGCCTGCACGAGCGGACGCACGCGCGGGGCGAGGGGGCGGGCCTCGGCCTGTCGATCGTGTCGGCGATCGCGCGGGCGCACGAGGCGGAGGTGACGGCGGAGGCGAACGCCGAGGGCGGCGGCCTGACGGTGCGGGTGGCCTTCGCGCCCGCCCCGGTCCCGCGAGGCACTCAGTGCCGGTAGAAGATGCGGTCCCCGTACTCCTGGAATACGCGCCCGTTCCAGTCGTGTCCGCCGTCCACGTTCCCGGACCGCAGCACGGGCGGCTGGATGCCGCGCTCGGCGAGCTTCTCGATCGCCGCGGCCGTCATGGCCTGCATCAGGGCGTTGGTGACGACGCTCGACGCGGGCCCGAACGGGGCGTCGACCCCGTCGAGGGAGAGCTCCGCGTCGCCGACGCCGACCTTCGAGTCGACGATCACGTCGCAGTGGTCCTTCAGGAAGGTGCCGGAGACGTGCCGGGAGCGGGTCTCCGTCGCGTACGCCACCGACGTCACTCCGATGACCTTCAGGCCGAGCGCGCGGGCGTTCATCGCCATCTCCACGGGCAGCGAGTTCCGCCCCGAGAGCGAGATGATCACGAGTACGTCGCCGGGGCGGGCCGGCGACGAGTCGAGGACCGCGCCCGCGAGACCGTCGACGCGCTCCAGGGCGGAGCCCAGCGTGGCGGGCATCACGTCCACGCCGACCACTCCGGGGACGGCGAGCAGGTTGATGAGGCCGAGGCCGCCCGCGCGGTAGACGACGTCCTGGGCGGCCAGCGAGGAGTGCCCGGCGCCGAAGGCGAAGAGCCGTCCGCCGGACTCGACGGCATCGGCGAGCAGTGTGCCCGCGGCGGCCACGCTGCCGGACTCCTCGTCGCGCACCTTCTGGAGCAGTCCGATGGCGGCGTCGAAATACCGGCCCGCCGTCTTGCTCACGCCGCTCTGGATGCTCTCGCTCATTCGCCTCACGTTGCGGTCTGGACCAGCGCCCTGTCAACACCGTCGCAGGCCGGTACCGGGCGGGAATTCCACCGGCGCGGCACGGTTGTCAGTGGTATGCGTCAGAATTGAGGGCAGGGCCAGCGCACGAGCGAATTCTGAGGGGCACCCATGTCGGGGCTGATTGACACCACTGAGATGTATTTGCGCACCATCCTCGAGCTGGAGGAGGAAGGTGTGGTCCCCATGCGCGCCCGGATCGCGGAGCGGCTGGACCAGAGCGGACCGACCGTGAGCCAGACCGTGGCGCGCATGGAGCGCGACGGCCTGGTGGCCGTCGCGAGCGACCGTCACCTGGAGCTCACCGAGGAGGGCCGCAGGCTCGCCACGCGCGTGATGCGCAAGCACCGCCTGGCGGAGTGCCTGCTCGTCGACGTGATCGGGCTCGAATGGGAGCAGGTGCACGCCGAGGCCTGCCGCTGGGAGCACGTGATGAGCGAGGCCGTGGAGCGCCGCGTCCTGGAGCTCCTGCGCCACCCCACCGAGTCTCCGTACGGCAACCCGATCCCGGGCCTGGAGGAGCTGGGCGAGAAGGACGGCGCGGACCCGTTCCTGGACGAGGGCATGGTCTCCCTGTCGGAGCTCGACCCGGGTTCCGAGGGCAAGACCGTCGTGGTGCGCCGCATCGGCGAGCCGATCCAGACGGACGCCCAGCTGATGTACACGCTGCGGCGGGCCGGTGTGCAGCCGGGTTCCGTGGTGAGCGTGACGGAGTCCGCGGGCGGCGTCCTGGTGGGCAGCAGCGGCGAGGCCGCCGAGCTCACCGCGGAGACCGCGTCGCACGTCTTCGTCGCCAAGCGCTGAAAGGCCGGTCGCCGTCAGTCAACTCCCGTTGCCGCAGGGGTGGTTGACAGGACTCCGCGAGCTGCGCCGGATCCCGCGGAATCGAAGATTCAGTGCGCGGAATCGCAGCGGCCGAGCGTTTTGCGTGCCAGGCTGTCGCGAGAGGCATATGACCTGAGGGCTCGGAGGGGGCTGGAGGATGTGCCCGTCTGGTGAGCGCGAGCAAGGCGAGGGCCCCGGCGCTCAAGAGCGCCGGGGCCTGTCCTCCCCTGTGCTGACCCGGAGCCCCGAGCTCTCAGGGTCATTCCCCACGGGCCGGTTTCCCCGAGCGGCCCGCCTCCCGCTTCAGATCTCCCCTCGGCCACGACGGTCAATCCTTGAGTGTGGTCACCCGAACGAGGGGTGTTATCGGCGAACCGGCCGCTTTCGAAAACAGGTTCGATAGCGTGCGGGGGTGTGGAGCAGTACCAGGCGTGAAACCCGGGCGGAACCAAGGGGGGTGCCAGGAATCATGGTGCGGCGCATCGACGTGACGGGCGCGGGTGGCGTACGCCTCGCCGCCTGGGAGTACGCCGACCCTCCCAAACTCAGGGAGGCCGACGCGGCACCCGGAGGGGTGCTGTTACTGCACGGCCTGATGGGCCGCGCCTCCCACTGGACGGGCACGGCCCGCTGGCTCGCCGAGCGGCACCGCGCGGTCGCCCTCGACCAGCGCGGCCACGGCAGGAGCGAGAAGCCCGCCGACGGCCCCTACACCCGCGATGCCTACGTGGACGACGCCGAAGCCGCCCTCGTCCAGCTCGACCTCGCGCCCGCCGTCCTCATCGGCCACTCCATGGGCGCCCTCACCGCCTGGCAGCTCGCCGCGCGCCGCCCCGACCTCGTCCGGGGCCTCATCATCTGCGACATGCGGGCCTCCGCACTCGGCGCCGCCTCCCAGCGGGAGTGGGAGGACTGGTTCAAGTCCTGGCCCGTGCCGTTCGCGACGCTCGCCGACGTACGCAAGTGGTTCGGCGAGGACGACCCCTGGGTGGAGCGGCCCAACCCCGCGCGCGGGGAGTTCTTCGCCGAGGTGATGACGGAGGGCCCCGACGGCTGGCGGCCCGTCTTCGACCGCGCCCAGATGCTCAGCTCACGTGAGACATGGGTGCACGACGCGCACTGGGAGGAGCTGATCCAGGTCCGCTGCCCGGCGCTCGTCGTGCGCGGCCAGGACGGCGAGCTCGGCCGCGCGGAATCCCAGGAGATGGTGCGGGTGCTGCCCCGCGGGGAGTACGCGGAGGTCGCCGACGCGGGGCATCTCGTGCACTACGACCAGCCGGAGGCGTGGCGGGCCGCCGTCGAACCGTTTCTGGACGGGGTCCTTTCGCGGTGAATCGTTGCCCCGTGTGTGGGGCGCCGTTCGATCGTGGCCTTCGGCCTACTCGTCCTCAATCGCCGGACGGGCTATAAGCCTCACCCGTGCCGGGCGGGCGAAGGCCCAGGCTCACGGGCTCAGGCGTTCCACCCGCCAGGCCTCGTCGCCCTCGGCCCGTACGTAGCGCAGGCGGTCGTGGAGGCGGTCCGGTCTGCCCTGCCAGAACTCCACCGCGTCGGGGCGGACGCGGTAGCCGCCCCAGTGCGGGGGGACCGGGACCTGTTCGCCCTCGGGGTAGCGGGCGGCGAGGTCGGCGTAGGCGCGGTCGAGTTCGGTGCGCGAGGCGAGGACCGAGGACTGGGCGCTGGCCCAGGCGCCGAGCTGGGAGCCGTGCGGGCGGGTACGGAAGTAGGCAACCGTCTCCGCGCGGGCGACGCGCTCCGCCGTGCCCGTGACGATCACCTGGCGGGCCACCGCGTGCCAGGGGAAGAGCAGCGAGACGTACGGGTTGGCGTCGAGCTCGCGGGCCTTGCGGGACCCGTAGTTGGTGAAGAAGACGAAGCCCCGCTCGTCGAAGCCCTTCAGGAGCACCGTTCGCGAGCTGGGCCGGCCCGCCGGGTCCGCCGTGGAGACGACCATGGCGTTCGGTTCGTGGACGACGTCCGTGTCGCGCGCCGCCTCCTTGAACCAGAGCGCGAACTGGTCCATGGGCGCGGCGGGCAGCTCCGTTTCGGAGAGCCCGCCGGTGGCGTACTGCTCCCGCATGTCGGCCGGTTCCGGGAGGGAGGCGCTGGACTCGGTCACGCGGTCATCTGTCACGCGGTCATCTTGCCGTATTTGCCACGGCCGCAGGAGCGCCCGAGGGGGCGCACCGGCCCACGGGGAGGTGACGTGTGGCACTGAGTGCCGCATTCCATCGCCAAAGGTGGGGGCAACAGATATCGTCCTGCTGCCGCATCGGTTGGGTGACCACCAGCCGCACGGGGCATACCGGGAAGACCGTTCCGGACCGCGAGTCGCCGGATCCGCCGCACCTCGACGGACACGACCGTGGAACCGGGCCGGAAACGCCCACTTTTGACACATGGTCATGAGCTGATCGCAACCCATCTCTCGCCACCATCATGTCGAACCCATCACGAGGAGCCGCCTGATGTCCGACTTCGTACCTGGCCTTGAAGGAGTCGTCGCGTTCGAGACGGAGATCGCCGAACCCGACAAGGAAGGCGGCGCGCTCCGCTACCGGGGCGTCGACATCGAGGACCTGGTCGGCCACGTCTCCTTCGGGAACGTGTGGGGCCTGCTCGTCGACGGTGCGTTCAACCCCGGCCTGCCGCCCGCCGAACCCTTCCCGATCCCCGTGCACTCCGGTGACATCCGCGTCGACGTGCAGTCCGCCCTCGCCATGCTCGCCCCCGTCTGGGGCCTGCGGCCGCTGCTCGACATCAGCGAGGAGCGCGCCCGCGAGGACCTGGCGCGGGCCGCCGTCATGGCGCTCTCGTACGTCGCCCAGTCGGCCCGCGGGCAGGGCCTGCCGATGGTCCCGCAGCGGGAGATCGACAAGGCGGAGACGGTCGTCGAGCGGTTCATGAAGCGGTGGCGCGGCGAGCCGGACCCCAAGCACGTCCAGGCCGTCGACGCGTACTGGACGTCGGCCGCCGAGCACGGCATGAACGCGTCCACGTTCACCGCCCGCGTCATCGCCTCCACCGGCGCGGACGTGGCGGCGGCGCTGAGCGGGGCGGTCGGCGCGATGTCCGGACCGCTGCACGGCGGCGCGCCCTCGCGGGTCCTCGGCATGATCGAGGAGATCGAGCGCACGGGTGACGCGGTGGCGTACGTGAAGCAGGCGCTGGACAAGGGTGAGCGGCTGATGGGCTTCGGGCACCGGGTGTACCGGGCGGAGGATCCGCGGGCGCGGGTGCTGCGGCGTACGGCGCGTGAGCTGGGTGCGCCCCGCTTCGAGGTCGCGGAGGCACTGGAGAAGGCGGCGCTCGACGAGCTGCACGCCCGTCGGCCCGACCGGGTCCTCGCCACGAACGTGGAGTTCTGGGCGGCGATCGTCCTCGACTTCGCGGAGGTGCCGGCGCATATGTTCACGTCGATGTTCACGTGTGCGCGGACTGCGGGGTGGTCGGCGCACATTCTTGAGCAGAAGCGGACGGGGCGGCTTGTGCGGCCCTCCGCGCGGTACATCGGGCCCGGGGCGCGGAATCCTCGCGAGATCGACGGGTACGGGGACATCGCGGGCCGAGGCTGAGGCTGAGACCGGGCCTCCGGCGGTTTTCTCCCCGACCCCGCCCCTTCCCGTAACCAGGGGGCTCCGCCCCCTGGACCCCCGCTCCTCAAACGCCGGAGGGGCTGGGATTTCCAGCCCCTCCGGCGTTTGAGGAGCGGGGTCTGGGGCGGAGCCCCAGTTTCCGGAAGGGGCGGGGTCGGGGAGACTTTAGGTCTGTAGCGCCGTCTCCACCAGGACCGTCCACTGCGCCACCACCCGTTCCCGCCGCGCCCCGTCGTCCGTGAGCAGGTTCGCGAGGCCCAGGCCGCGGGCCATGTCCAGGAGGCCCTGGATGGTTTCGCGGACGCCGGGGCGTGACTCGTCCGCGCCGAGGAGGGACACCGCTATGCGGTGCGTCTCGCGGCCCACGCGGGACTCCAGTTCCGTCACCCGCGCCCCGAGCGCCGGCTCGTTCGACGCGGCCACCCACAGGTGGAGCGCCGCACGGAAGAGCGGACCGGTGTAGAGGTCGACGAGGGCGGCGACGACCGAGGCCCTGTCCTGCGACGGCAGGGCGCGCAGAGCCGTGGAGCGCTGCTCGGCGACGTACTCCACGGCCGCCGTGAACAGGTCCTCCCGCGTGGGGAAGTGGTGCTGCGCCGCGCCCCGCGACACCCCCGCCCGCTCGGCGACCACGGAGACCGTGGAGCCCGCCCAGCCGTGCTCGGCGAGGCAGGACACCGCGGCCTCCAGGAGTTTCTGCCGGGTCGCGCGGCTGCGGTCCTGCTTGGGGGCCCGGTCGGCGGCGGTCACAGCACCCATGGGCGCTCCCGTCGTTCGAGGAACGCCGTCATGCCCTCGCGCGCCTCGGCGGAGCCGAAGAGCCGCGCGGACAGGGCCGTGAGGGCGTCCGATTGGTCGTCGAATGCGTCGAGCACCCTAGCCGTGAGCAGCTTCTTCGTCTCGGCCAGGGCTCCCGGCGCCGCCCCGCGGAGGCCTTCGAGGAGGGGTGCGAGGGCGGCGTCCGCGTCCGGGCCCGCCACCGTGACCAGGCCGATCCGGGCCGCTTCCGCCGCGTCGAAGCGCTCGCCGGTGAGGTAGTAGCGGGCGACCGCGCTCGGGTCGATGCGGGGCAGGAGCGGGAGGGAGATGACGGCGGGGGCCACCCCTATGTGCACCTCCGTGAACGCGAAGGACGAAGCCGGTCCCGCCGCCGCCAGGTCGCACGCGCCGAGCAGCCCGAGCCCGCCCGCCCGCACATGGCCGTCCACCCGTGCGACCACCGGTTTGGGCAGCGAGACGATCTGCCGGAGCAGCGCGACGAACGCCGCCGGGTCCGGCGGCGCCTTCAGGTCGGCGCCCGCGCAGAACGTCGTCCCCGTGTGGGTGAGGAGGACGGCGCGCGTCGCGCTGTCCTCGCCGAGGTCGGCCAGCGCTTCGGCGAGGGCTTTGACGACCTCCGCCGAGAGCGCGTTGCGGCGCTCGGGCGCGCTCAGGGTGACGGTCGTGATGCCACGGGCCGGCGAAGAGACGGTGAGACTCACGGATCGGGGCTCCTCAGGAGGACTTCAGTAGGACTTCGGCAGGCCCAGCGTCTGGTGCGAGACGTAGTTGAGGATCATTTCCCGGCTCACCGGGGCGATCCGTGCCACGCGGGACGCGACGATCAGCGACGCGAGCCCGAACTCCTTGGTCAGGCCGTTGCCGCCCAGCGTGTGCACGGACTGGTCGACGGCCTTCACGCACGCGTCGGCGGCGGCGAGCTTCGCCATGTTGGCGGCTTCGCCCGCGCCGACGTCGTCGCCCTCGTCGTAGAGCCTGGCGGCCTTCTGCATCATCAGGCGGGCGAGTTCGATCTCCACGTGGGACTGGGCGAGGGGGTGTGCGATGGCCTGGTGGGCGCCGATCGGGGACTTCCACACGCTGCGTTCCTTCGCGTACTCGACGGCGCGGGACAGCGCGTACCGGCTCATGCCGAGCGCGAACGCGGCCGTCATGATGCGCTCGGGGTTGAGCCCCGCGAAGAGCTGGAGCAGGCCCGCGTCTTCATCGCCGACGAGTGCGTCCGCCGGGAGCCGTACGTCGTCGAGGGTCAGCTCGAACTGCTTCTCGGCCGCCTGGAGTTCCATGTCGATCTGCCGCCGCTCGAAGCCCGGGGCGTCGCGCGGGACGATGAACAGGCACGGCTTGAGGTTGCCCGTGCGCGCGTCGGACGTACGGCCCACGATGAGCGTCGCGTCGGCGATGTCGACGCCGGAGATGAAGACCTTGCGGCCGGTGAGCAGCCAGTCGCCGGAGTCCGGGTCGCGGCGCGCGGTGGTGGTGATGCGGTGCGAGTTGGAGCCCGCGTCGGGCTCGGTGATCCCGAACGCCATGGTGCGGGTGCCGTCGGCGAGCCCCGGCAGCCAGGTGCGCTTCTGCTCCGCGGTGCCGAAGCGGGCGATGACCGTGCCGCAGATCGCGGGCGAGACGACCATCATGAGGAGGGGGCAGCCCGCCGCCCCCAGCTCCTCAAGGACTATGGAGAGTTCCGCGATGCCGCCGCCCCCTCCCCCGTACTCCTCGGGCAGGTTCACGCCCAGGTAGCCGAGCTTTGCGGCGTCCGCCCACAGCTCGTCGGGGTGACCGCCGCTGCCTGCGACCTTGGCGAGGTAGTCGCGGCCGTACCGGCGTCCGAGCGCGGCGACGGCGGCGCGCAGGGCCTGGTGCTCCTCGGTTTCGAGGACGGTGCTGCGAGCGGTGGCACTCATGACGACTCTCCCTCTTGGACTACGGCGAGCAGCGCGCCGACCTCGACCTGGCGGCCGGGCACGGCGTGCAGGGCGGTGAGCGTTCCTGAGGCGGGGGCGCAGATGCGGTGCTCCATCTTCATCGCCTCCAGCCAGACGAGCGGCTGCCCGGCGGTGACCCGCCGCCCCTCGGTGATGCCGTCCGCGACGCGTACGACCGTGCCGGGCATGGGGGCGAGCAGGGAGCCGGGTGCGCGGCGGGTGGTGGGTTCGGGGAGCAGGGGCAGTGCGGTGAGGGCGGTGTCCCCGGCGGGTGTGCCGACGTGCACGCGGTCGCCGTAGCGGCTGACCGTGAACCTTCGCCGTACGCCCGCGACTTCGAGGACGACGAGCTCCGGACTCACCTCGACGACGGTCACGCCGTCGGCGGCCGGGCCCTGCCGGGTGTGGTGGTAGCGGACCTCGTGCTCGGCGCCGTCGGGCTCGGTGCGGTACCGCTTGAGGTGGGGCTGCGAGCTGAGGTTGCGCCAGCCGCCGAACCGGGACCGTCCGTGCGCGTCGGCGAGCGCGGCGGCCAGCGGGGCGTGCGGGTCGGGGGCGGGGGCCGTGAGGGTGTCGGCGTGCCGGTCGTAGAAGCCGGTGTCCATACGGGCCGCGGCGAACTCGGGGTGCCGCAGGGAGCGTACGAGCAGGTCGCGGTTGGTGACGGGGCCGTGGATCGCGGCGCGTTCCAGGGCGCCCGCCAGTTTGCGTACGGCCTCGGCGCGGGTCGGGGCGTACGCGACGGCCTTGGCGAGCATCGCGTCGTAGTGCACGCCGACGGTGTCGCCGGCCGCGTAGCCGCTGTCGAGGCGGACGGCGCCGGGGACGTCGACGCGGTGCAGGGTGCCGGTCTGCGGGGCCCAGTCGGCGGCGGGGTCCTCGGCGTAGAGCCGGGCCTCGACGGCGTGGCCGTGGGCGGTCGGCGGGTCCTTCTCCAGGGCGTCACCCTCGGCGATCCGGATCTGCAGCGCGACGAGGTCGAGCCCGAACACGGCCTCCGTCACCGGGTGTTCGACCTGGAGGCGGGTGTTCATCTCCAGGAAGTGCGCGCGTCCGCCCGCCACCAGGAACTCGACGGTGCCCGCGCCCCGGTAGTCGGTGACGCGCGCGGCGCGCACGGCCTGCGCGTGCAGTTCGTCGACGAGCGAGGGGGCGAGCCCCGGGGCCGGGGACTCCTCGATGACCTTCTGGTGTCTGCGCTGGAGGCTGCAGTCACGGGTGCCGAGCGGCCACACGGTGCCGTGCGCGTCGGCCATGATCTGCACCTCGACGTGCCGTCCGCCCTCGACGTACGGCTCGACGAACACCTCGCCGTCCCCGAAGGCACTGGCGGCCTCGGAACGCGCGGCCTCCAGTTCCCTCTTCAGAGCAGGCAGTTCACGTACGACCCGCATGCCGCGCCCGCCGCCCCCTGCCGCCGCCTTCACCAGGACCGGCAGGTCGGCCTCGGTGACGTCGCCGAGCGGCGCGATGCCCATCAGCTCCTTGGCGCGCGTCTTGGACGCCATCGCCTCGATCGCCTCGGGCGGCGGCCCGATCCAGACGAGCCCGGCGTCCAGGACGGCGCGCGCGAAACCGGCGTTCTCGGAGAGGAAGCCGTAGCCGGGGTGGATCGCGTCGGCGCCCGCGGCCTGCGCGGCCTTCACGACGAGGTCGCCGCGGAGATACGTGTCGGCGGGCGCCGCGCCCGGCAGCCGTACCGCGTGGTCCGCCTCCCGTACGTGCAGCGCGTCCGCGTCGGCGTCGGAGTACACGGCGACCGTGGCGATGCCGAGCTCCCGGCAGGTGCGGAAGACGCGGCAGGCGATCTCGCCCCGGTTGGCCACCAACAGGGTGGAAATCATGGGGGTTTTCTCCTCACATCCGGAAGACGCCGAAGCCGCCGCGGGCGCCCTCGTAGGGCGCGGTGTGGATCGCGGAGAGGCAGAGACCGAGGACGGTGCGGGTGTCGCGCGGGTCGATGACCCCGTCGTCGTACAGCCGCCCCGACAGGAACATCGGCAGCGACTCGGCCTCGATCTGCTGCTCGACCATGGCGCGCAGCCCGGCGTCCGCCTCGTCGTCGTAGGGCTCCCCCTTGGCGGCGGCCGAGGCGCGGGCGACGATCGACAGGACGCCCGCGAGCTGCTGCGGGCCCATGACGGCGGACTTGGCGCTGGGCCAGGCGAAGAGGAAGCGGGGGTCGTAGGCGCGGCCGCACATGCCGTAGTGCCCGGCGCCGTAGCTGGCGCCCATGAGGACGGACAGGTGCGGCACGCGCGAGTTGCTGACCGCGTTGATCATCATCGCGCCGTGCTTGATGATGCCGCCCTGCTCGTACTCCTTGCCGACCATGTAGCCGGTGGTGTTGTGCAGGAAGAGCAGCGGGATGTCGCGCTGGTTGGCCAGCTGGATGAACTGGGCGGCCTTCTGCGACTCCTCGCTGAACAGCACGCCCTGCGCGTTGGCGAGGATACCGACCGGATAGCCGTGCAGGGCGGCCCATCCGGTGACGAGCGAGCTTCCGTACAGCGGCTTGAACTCGTCGAAGTCGGAGCCGTCGACGATGCGGGCGATGACCTCGCGCGGATCGAAGGGCTTCTTCAGGTCGCCGGGGACGATGCCGAGGAGTTCCTCCTCGTCGTACTTGGGTGCCGCGACGGACACCGGGTCCGGATCGGCGTACGCCTTGCGCCAGTTGAGGCGCGACACGACGCGGCGGGCCTGGCGCAGCGCGTCGCGCTCGTCCTCGGCGAGGTGGTCGGCGAGGCCGGAGGTGCGGGCGTGCATCTCGGCGCCGCCGAGCGACTCGTCGTCGCTCTCCTCGCCGGTCGCCATCTTCACCAGGGGCGGGCCGCCGAGGAAGACCTTCGCGCGCTCCTTGACCATGATCACGTGGTCGCTCATGCCGGGTACGTAGGCGCCGCCCGCGGTGGAGTTGCCGAAGACGACGGCGATGGTCGGGATGCCGGCGGCCGAGGACTGCGTGAGGTGTTTGAAGAGCGCCCCGCCCGGGATGAAGATCTCCTTCTGGGAGGGGAGATCCGCGCCCCCGGACTCCACGAGGTGGATGGACGGGAGCCGGTTGGCGTGCCCGATCTCGTGCGCCCGGAAGGCCTTCTTCAGCGTCCACGGGTTGGAGGCGCCGCCCCGGACGGTCGGATCATTGGCGGTGATCAGACACTCCACACCCTCGACGACACCGATTCCGGTGACCATGGAGGCACCCACGGGGTAGTCGCTGCCCCAGGCGGCAAGCGGCGACAGCTCCAGGAACGGGGTGTCCGGGTCGAGGAGCAGTTCGATGCGCTCCCGGGCGAGCAGCTTGCCGCGCTTGCGGTGCCGGGCGACGTACTTCTCGCCGCCGCCCGCGAGCGCCTTGGCCTGCTCGGTGCCGAGCTCCGCGAGCCGGTCCAGCATGGCCCTGCGGTGCTCGGCGTACTCGGCGCTCGCGGGGTCGAGCGCGGAGGCGAGGACGGTCACAGCGATACCTCCCGCGTCAGCAGCGGTGCCTCCGGTGTCACAGCAGTACCTCCGGTATGTCGAGGTGGCGGGCGCGCAGCCATTCGCCGAGGCCCTTGGCCTGCGGGTCGAACCGGGCCTGTGCGGCCACGCCCTCGCCGAGCAGTCCCTCGACGACGAAGTTCAGGGCGCGCAGGTTGGGCAGGTCGTGGCGGACGACCCGCAGTCCGGCCGCCTCCGGGAGGAGTTCGCGCAGCCGCTCGACGGTGAGCTCGTGGGCGAGCCACCGCCAGGCGTCGTCGGACCGCACCCATACGCCGACGTTGGCGTCGCCGCCCTTGTCGCCGCTGCGGGCGCCGGCGACGAGGCCGAGGGGGGCGCGGCGGGTGGGGCCGGCGGGGAGGGGCGGGGGCAGGGCCGGGGTGTGCGGGTCTTCGAGTACGCGGGTGTGGGCGCCGGACGGGATGGTGCGACGTTCCCCGTCGGGCAGGACGGCGGTGTGCTCGACGGTGTCGCGCTCGACGTACGCGGCCTCGAAGACGCCGTACGGGGAGCCCTTGCCGGGCGGGGCCGTGACGTGGAAGCCGGGATAGCTGGCGAGGGCGAGTTCGACGGCGGCGCCGCTGAGGGTGCGGCCGACGGTGTCGGCGTCGGCGTCGCGCACGACGAGCCGCAGCAGGGCGCTGGCGCACTCCTCGGTGGGGGCGTCGGGCCTGTCGGTGCGGACGAGTTCCCACCGCACGTCGGCGGGGCGGGACTTGGCGCGGTCGAGGGCGTCCTCGATCTGGGCGCGGACGAGGGCGGCCTTGGCCTCGATGTCGAGTCCGGTGAGAACGAACACGACTTCGTTGCGGAAGCCGCCGAGCCGGTTGAGCCCGACCTTGAGGGTCGGGGGCGGTGCCTCACCGCGTACGCCGTCGACGCGGACCCGGTCGGGCCCTTCCTGGGTGAGGGCGACGGTGTCGAGGCGAGCGGTCACGTCCGGGCCCGCGTACCGGGCGCCCTGCGTCTCGTAGAGGAGCTGCGCGGTGACCGTGCCGACGTCGACGAAGCCGCCGGTGCGGTCGTGCTTGGTGATGACGCAGGAGCCGTCGGCGTGGATCTCGGCGAGGGGGTAGCCGGGACGCCGCAGAAGCTCCACCGTGCGCTTAGCCCCATGCATCGCCCCGTGCATCGCCCCTTGCATCGCCCCTTGCTCGGCGAAGAAGGCGTAATTGCCGCCGGTGGCCTGTGAGCCGCACTCCAGGACGTGCCCGGCGACGACGGCGCCCGCGAGCCGGTCGTACTCCGTCGGCCCCCATCCGAAGTGCGCGGCGGCGGGCCCGGTGACGAGGGCGGCGTCGGTGACGCGGCCGGTGAGGACGATGTCGGCGCCCGCGTCGAGACACGCGGCGATGCCGGCGCCGCCGAGGTAGGCGTTGGCGGTGAGGGCGTGGGGGAAGCGGTCGCGGAGGTCGTCGCCCTCGACGTGCGCGACCCGCACGTCGATCCCCAGCCGCCCGGCGAGCTCCCGCACGGCGTCGGCGAGGCCCGCCGGGTTGAGCCCGCCCGCGTTGGCGACGATGCGGACGCCACGCTCCCGGGCGAGCCCGAGGCACTCCTCCAGCTGCCGCAGGAAGGTCTTGGCGTACCCGCGACCGGGGTCCTTGAGCCGGTCGCGCCCGAGGATGAGCATGGTGAGCTCGGCGAGATAGTCCCCGGTGAGCACGTCGAGCTCCCCACCGGCAAGCATCTCGCGCATGGCATCGAACCGATCCCCGTAAAAACCGGAGGCGTTGCCGATACGGAGGGGTCGGGGGCGGGGGTCCCGGGTCACTGTCCACCTCCCGTCTCCGGAAGCCCGGCGACGGCATGCAGGCCGAGGCGGAGCCGCTGGCCGCGGCCGGGGGGTCCGACTCGCCTGCGGCTGGCCAAGCGGACTCGGGCACGGCCGGGAACACCGACTCGGGCACGGCCAGGGAAGCCGACTCGGGCACCGCCCGGGAGCCCGACTCCGGACCGGCCGGGCAGGCCGGCTCGGCTGCGGGTGGGGGATCCGGATCCGGGCCGGCCGGGCGAGGTGGCTTCGGAGTGGGCGGGCAGGTCTGTGTCGGGTTGGGAGGCGCGGGTCATCGGGGGACTCCCGGGCCGTTCGGCTTCGCTTGGCGGCCGGCGCCCGGTGGGCCCGCGAAGGCCTGGGCGATGTCCAGCCAGCGGGTCGCGTCGGGGCCCTCCGCCCGTACCGCCAGGTCCGAGCGGTGGGCGCGTTGGGTGACCAGGAGGCAGAAGTCGAGGCCGGGGCCCGTCACTCGTTGGGGGGCGTCCTCGGGGCCGTACGTCCAGAGTTCGCCCGTCACCGGCGACGTCAGCTCGACCCGGAACTCCTCGTCCGGGACGCTCAGTCCCCGTACCGCGAAGGCGAAGTCACGTGCCCGCACCCCGATCCGCGCCACGTGCCGCAGCCGGTCCGTCGGCGTGCGCGTCACACCGAGCGCGTCCGCCACGTCCTGGCCGTGCGCCCACGTCTCCATGAGCCGCGCCGTCGCCATGGACGGGACGGCCATCGGCGGCCCGTACCAGGGCAGACGCGTGCCCGCCGGGGCCTCCCCCAGGGCCCGCCACAGGTCGCCGCGACCCGCCCGCCAGCGGGCGAGCAGTTCGGCGGGCGGCAGCGCCGCCCCCTCCGCCGCGCCCTCGTCCACGAACGAGCCGGGCGCCGCGGCCGCCTTCTCGGCCTCGACGGCGAACGCGTCCGCGTCCGTGGCGGCGAGCAGAGCCGCCCGGTCCGTCCAGGTGAGGTGCGCGATCTGGTGGGCGATCGTCCAGCCGGGGGCGGGGGTGGGGAGGGACCAGCCCTCCTGGCTCAACTCCGTCACCAGACCGTCCAACTCCTCGGTCTCGGTGCGCAGATCGTCGAGCACGGGCAAGGCATTGGACACGGAACGCTCCCATCAGGGCACGGTGCGGTGTGCCTGGGAGCATGGCAGCGGACGTAGAAACAAGCAAGCGTGCTTGCATTAGTTTCCGGACGGCTCCGGGGCGGGGGTGCGCTCCGGAGCAGGAGTGCGCTCCGCGGAGGGGGTGCCCTCCGTGTCGACCGCCGCCGCCGGGCCCGCCGCGATCTCCGTCACCGGGTCCTCGCCTCCGCGAGCTCCGCCGGTACCGCGATCCCCCCGCTTCCCGCCCCGCCCCACCTGCGTCCGCACCGCGCCCATGCTCGCCGCGATGACCAGCGCGATCGCCAGCGCCTCCGCGAGGGACAGCGCCTGGCTCAGGACCAGGAATCCGGCGACCGACGCGATGGCCGGTTCCAGGCTCATCAGGATCGCGAACGTGTGCGCGGGCAGCCGCCGCAGCGCGAGGAGTTCGAGGGTGTACGGCAGTACGGACGACATCACCGCGACCGCCGCGCCGAGCGCCAGCGTGCCCGGCTCGATCAGCTTCGGCCCGGCCACCGTGATCCCGAGCGGCAGGAAGAGCACCGCCGCGACGACCATCGCGAGGGCCAGGCCGTCGGCCTGCGGGAAGCGCCGCCCGGTGCGCGCGCTGAACAGGATGTACGCCGCCCACATCGCACCGGCGCCGAGCGCGTAGGCGATACCGACCGGGTCGAGGCCGTCGAAGCCGCCCCCGCCGCCGAGCAGGAAGACACCGCACAGGGCGAGCCCGGCCCAGATCAGGTTCACCGCGCGGCGCGAGGCGAAGACGGAGAGGGCGAGCGGGCCGAGGACTTCGAGGGTGACGGCGGGGCCCATCGGGATACGGGCGACGGACTGGTAGAAGAGTCCGTTCATGCCGGCCATGGCCACGCCGAACGCGACGACCGTGCCCCAGTCCGCCCGCGCGTACCCCCGCACCTTCGGCCGGCAGACCACGACGAGCACGAGCGCGGCGAACAGGAGCCGCAGCGCCACGATGCCGACCGCGCCCACCCTCGGCATCACGCTCACGGCGATCGCGCCGCCGAACTGCACGGAGATCCCGCCCGCGAGGACGAGCCCGACGGGGCCGAGCGCGCCGAGGCGGCCGCGGACGCCCGTCGTCCCCCCAGGGGTCGCGGCGGGTGGTGCCTGGTCGCTGCGGGAGACGTTCACGGGCGAGCCTTTCCAAATACGGGGGGGCGGTGTGCGTGCGCGGGCGGCGACGGGCGGCGCGCGGCGCGGTTTAGTTTCATGGACTTCATCGTCCAAAGCAGTGCACTAAGACAGGATTGTGAGGGTCCCACGCTGCTGTACGCAACCCACGTCCACATATCGAAGCTACGGCGCCCCACACAGCTTGTGAAATGCCGATTGCGCTCCCGTTATGCTCCGCGGACATGACCCGTCCGACGCCCGCCGCCGCCAGGAACACCGTCGAACTGCGCCACCTGCGCTGTTTCCTCGCCGTCGCCGAGGAAGGCAGCGTCACCCGCGCCGCCGCGCTCCTCCGCGTCACCCAGCCCGCCGTGTCCCGCACGCTCGCCGCCCTGGAGGACGCGCTCGGCTCACGTCTGGTGGACCGCTCCACGCACCACCTGCGGCTCACCCCCGCGGGCCGCGCCTTCCGCGACAAGGCAGCCGTCGCCGTCGCCGCCTTCGAGGACGCCCTCGACGCGGGCCGCTCGGCGCACCGCCCGCTGCGGCTCGGGCACGCGTGGTCGGCGGCGGGCCCGTACACGACGCCCCTCCTGCGCCGCTGGCGCGACACGCACCCCGACGTCCCCCTGGAACTGCTCCGCATCGACGACCGCACGGCGGGCCTCGCCCGCGGCGCGGTGGACGCCGCGCTGCTCCGCGGGCACGTGGACACTCCCGGCCTGGTCACGGAGCTGCTCCGCACGGAGGCGCGGGTGGCCGCCGTCCCCGCGGACAGCCCCCTGGCCACCAGCGCCCGCCTGCGCCTCGCCGACCTGACGGACCACACGATCGCCCTCAACACGGTGTCCGGCACCACCACGGCGGACCTGTGGCCGACCGACGCGCGCCCCACCGCGACGATCACCGTCGCCAACACGGACGACTGGCTGGCGGCGATCGCCGCGTCCCGCGCGGTCGGCGTGACCACGACGGCGACGGCGGACCTGCACCCGCACCCCGGCGTCGTATACGTCCCCCTGCCGGACGCCCCGCACGTCCCCGTGCTCCTCGCCCGCCGCGACGGCCCGCCCGGCCACCCGGCCCTGCGCGACCTGTGCGCCCTGGTCCGCGAGGTCACGGGCCGTGACCCCCGGCACGGTCACTGAGGCCCGTCCCGCCGGCTTCAGCGCACCCGCCCGTAGAGGTTCGGGGCATACCAGCTGAAGGACGAGACCCGCACGTTCTTGCCGGGCCGCGGCGCCTCCAGGTACTGGCCGTCGCCGAGGTAGATCGCCACGTGGTGGACGCCGGACGCGCTGCCGTCGCCGCTCCAGAACACGAGGTCGCCGCGGCGCAGCTGCCCTCGCGAGATCGGCCGCGTGGCGCGGTACTGGGCGTCGGCGACGCGGGGCAGGGCGATACCCGCCTGCCGGTACGCCGCCATCACCAGGCCCGAGCAGTCCCACCCGTGCGGGCCGTTGCCGCCCCATACGTAGGGGTCGCCGAGGTGGCGCATGGCGTACGAGATCGCGGCCTCGGTGCCGTGGCGGCGGGGGGTGCCGGGGTTGCTGGAGGGGTTGGTGGAGGGACGGGTCGAGGGCCGGGGCGAGGTGCCGGGTGCGGTGGTGGTGCCCGTACGCCCCACGTACCGCGCGTACTTGTAGTGGTGGCTGGTCCAGTACCAGTGGCCGCCCTTCCGGTACCAGTAGACGCGGTCGGTGGCGTCCCAGCCCTGGTGGCCGCGGAAGACGGGCTCGCGGGCGGACGCGGACCTGCGCTTGCCGGTACCGGCGGACGTGCTCTTCCCCTTCGTGACCGCGGCGCCCTTCCCGCCGCGCGCCACGTACTTGTCGTAGTGCGACGTCCAGCGCCACCAGCCGGTCGCGTCCTTGTACCAGTACTTGGCGCCGTCCCAGCCCGCACGGCTCGGGGCGGGTTCCGCCGACGCCGTCCCGGAGGCGGCGCCGACCAGGACGGCCGCGCCGACGGCGGCCACCACGGCACCGCGCACGGTGCCGCAGCGCTGCTGCCCGGCACGGTCCGGGCCGGCCGCGGCCGAGCAGTGCCCGCAGGTGCAGTCGGCGGGGGCGGCTTCGGTGAATCGGGGAGCCTGCACGTGAAAACCCTCTCGTTCCGTTCGGTTCCTGCCGTTCGTTCCGGTCAGTGCGTGTCGACGGCGCTCCCCCGCGCCGTGTAGAAGGCCACGGTCAAGTCCTTGACCAGGGCCTTCCGTTCGTAGTCGTCGAGTGCGACAAGTCCTCGGTCGGTGAGTCTGCGGACGGTGTCGTCCACGGCGTCGAGGACCGACGTCAGCACGCTGTCCCGGTGCCTGGCGTCGATCGCGGCGATCTGGCGGCGCTGCATGGCCGCGGCCACTTCCGGGGCGTACTCCACGCGCGTGGGCCGGGCGGAGAACACCTCGATGCCGACGGCCCTGCACTCCGCGGCCAGCGCCCTGGTGAGCGCGTCGCCGACGGCCTCGGTGTCCCGCAGGGTCGGTGCGCCGCCGTGGTCGTCGGCGGGGTCCCCGTACGAGTCCGCGGGCAGCCGCGACGCTACGCGCGCGGTCACCGCCTCGACCTGTTCCGCCAGGTAGGCGGTGTGGTGGTCGACCGTGAGGAGTGCCCGCGCCGTGTCCTTGACCTGCCACACCACCAGGACGACGACCCGCAGCTCCGCGCCCTGCGCGTCGACGGCGGGCATCGGATCGCTCCGCCAGTGCCGCAGCCGTACGTCGACGCGTCGGCGCAGCATCAGGGGGCTGATCCAGACGAGTCCGGTCCGCCGCACGCTGCCCCGGTACCGTCCGAAGAGCGACAGGACCCACGCACTGCCGACCCTCCCCCGGGTGAGCCCGCCGAGCGCGAAGAGCGCGACGGTCCAGCAGCCGCAGACGGCCGCCCACCGCGCCGCGTCGAACCCGTGCCGCGGCCGCGAGGGTTCGGGCACGTGCAGGAACTCCGTGACCCGCCCCGGCACGAACCCGCTGTCCCAGGCCAGCCACCCCGCCCCCGCGAGCGCGAGCAGGGCCACGGACACGGCCCACCAACCGGAGCAGGCGGGCCCCCGCCGTTCGACGACGTCCCGGTCGGGGCGGGGCGGCGCGCCGGCAGGCGGCCGCGCGCTCTCCGGCACGTCATGCGGAGCCTTGGACGGCTCCCGCGGCTCCGGCGGTATCGGCGGTATCGGCGACTTCAACGGCTTGGGCAGCTCGGCCGTGTCCCCACGGAAGAGGAGATCCATGGGTATGGAGTCGCGCCGGTTGCGCACGGCGAGCTCGCGGGGAGCCTTCGGTTCTTCCGGCACGGTGGCACACCTGACTTCTCGCGGGCGCAGCGGAGCTGACGCCTCGGCAGATGATCATGAACCATCTCGATCCTGCCGCAACCGGACATCGCCCCGGGCCCGCAAAGGTCACCTGTCGCCGGGACCTTGGTCCCTGCCGGCCGAGGCGCCGCCCACGGGCCCCGCGCCCCTCGCCGCGATGCCCTCCGCGAGGACCTCCGCCAGGTGCCGTCCCCGTACCCCCGCCAGCTGCTCCAGCTGGGTCCGGCAGGAGAAGCCGTCGGCCAGGACCACCGCGTCCCCGCCCGCCTCCGCCACCGAGGGCAGCAGCTGCTCCTCGGCACAGGCCTTGGACACCTCGTAGTGACCGCGCTCGAAACCGAAGTTCCCCGCGAGGCCGCAGCAGCCGCCGCTCAGCTCGCCCGTCAGGCCCGCCTTCGTCCGCAGGCGCCGTTCCGCCGCGTCGCCGAGGACCGCGTGCTGGTGGCAGTGGGTCTGGCCGACGGTCGCGCGGCCGATGTACGGGGGCCGCCACCGCGGGGCCAGCTCCTCGACGGCCTGGGCGAACGTGCGGACCGACGCGGCGAGGCGGCCCGCGCGCGGGTCGTCGCCGAGCAGTTCGGCCAGGTCGGTCCGGAGGGCGGCGGCGCAGCTCGGCTCCAGGACGACGACCGGCGTACCGGCGTCCAGGAGCGGCTCCATGCGGTCCAGGGTGCCGCGCAGCACCGCGCGGGCCCGGTCGAGCTGGCCCGTCGACACGTATGTCAGTCCGCAGCACACGCCCTTCGGCGGCAGCGCGACGGTGAGCCCGGCGTCCTCGAATACCGCCACGGCGGCCCGCCCCACCGACGGCGCGAGGTGGTCGGTGAAGGTGTCGGGCCAGAGGACGACGTCAGGGCGCCCCACCGGTACGCCCGTCGCCTTCCGCACCCGCCTCTCCCACCACCTCCGAAACGTCCGCGACGCCACCTGCGGCACGTCCCGCTCCGCGGCGATCCCGCCGACCCGCTTGCCGAGCGCGGCCAGCGGACGGGCCCGGGCCAGGGCGTTGACGAGGCCGGCCGTGCGGGTCGCCGCGACGGCCCGCAGCCAGCGCGGCAGGCGGCCCATCGTGTAGTGGGCGGCGGGCCTGCGGCGGCCTTCGTAGTGGTGGTGCAGGAACTCCGCCTTGTACGTGGCCATGTCGACGCCCACCGGGCAGTCCGAGCGGCAGCCCTTGCAGGACAGGCAGAGGTCGAGGGCGTCCTTGACCTCCGTCGAGCGCCACCCGTCCGTGACCACCTCACCGGCGAGCATCTCGTGCAGCAGCCGGGCGCGCCCGCGCGTGGAGTGCTCCTCCTCGCCGGTGACGCGAAAGGACGGACACATGACGGCGGAGGGCGAACCCGGCGCCGAGGTCCGGCACTTGGCGACCCCCACACAGCGCCTGACCGCCGCCGAGAAGTCGCCGCCGTCGTGCGGGTAGCCGAAGGCGACGTCGACGGGTTCGCGGGGCAGGGGTGCGAAACGGAGGTCGGCGTCGAGGGGCGCGGGACGTACGAGCATGCCGGGGTTGAGCAGGCCCGCCGGGTCCCAGACGTCCTTCACCCGCTCGAAGAGGGCGACGAGAGCGGGACCGTACATCTTCGGCAGGAGCTCGGCGCGCGCCTGCCCGTCGCCGTGTTCGCCGGAGAGCGAGCCGCCGTGCGCGACGACGAGTTCCGCGAGGTCTTCGGAGAAGGCACGGAAGCGGGCGATGCCCTCGCGGCCGAGGAGGTCGAAGTCGATGCGGACGTGGATGCAGCCGTCCCCGAAGTGCCCGTACGGGGTGCCGCGCAGGTCGTGGTCGGCGAGCAGCGCCCTGAAGTCCCGCAAATAAGCCCCCAGCCTGGCAGGAGGCACCGCACAGTCCTCCCAGCCGGGCCACGCCTCGCTGCCGTCGGCCATCCGGGTGGCCGTGCCACTGGCGTCCTCGCGCACCCGCCACAGCGCCCGCTGTCCCGCCGGTTCGTCGACGACCTGGGCGTCCAGCGCGTCGGCGGCCCGCACGATCGTCCCGGCACGCGCGCGAGCCTCGGCGGGACTCTCGCCGCCGGTCTCCACGAAGAGCCAGGCACCGCCCTTCGGCAGACCGCTCTTCCGCGAGGTCTCGCGCACGAGGTCGGCGGCCATGCCCTCGACGGTGAGGGGCCCGTACGGGAGGAGCCCTGCCGCGGCTTCGGCCGCCGCGCTCTCGTCGGCGTACCCGAGTACGGCGAGTGCCCGCGCGCGGGGCGCTTCGACCAGGCGTACGTCGGCTTCGGTGAGGACGCCGAGCGTGCCCTCGGATCCGCAGAAGGCGCGGGCGAGGTCCGCGCCGTTCTCGGGGAGCAGCGCGTCCAGGGCGTATCCGGAGATGCGGCGCGGCAGTTCGGGATAGCCGGTGCGCAGCAGGGCGAGGTCCCCGTCGACGAGGGGGCGCAGGCCTTCGGGTGCGCCGTCCCAGCCGCGGGCGAGGCGGCGGCGGGCGCCGGTGCCGTCGAGGACGGTGAGGGCCGCGACGTTGTCGGCGGTGGTGCCCCAGGCGACCGAGTGCGAGCCGCAGGAGTTGTTGCCGATCATGCCGCCGAGGGTGCAGCGGCTGTGCGTGGACGGATCGGGACCGAAGGTGAGGCCGTGCGGCGTGGCCGCCGCGCGGAGGTCGTCCAGGACGACGCCCGGCTGGACGACGGCGGTCCGTGCCTCCGGGTCGAGGGAGACGATGCGGTTCATGTGCCGGGTGAAGTCGAGGACGACGCCGACGCCCGTGGCCTGCCCGGCGATCGAGGTCCCCGCGCCGCGCGGCACCACGGGAACGCCGTGCTCACGGCAGACGGCGAGGACGGCGGCCACGTCGTCGGCGTCGCGCGGGGCGACGACGGCGGTGGGGACGCGGCGGTAGTTGGAGGCGTCCATGGTGTGCAGGGCACGCGCGGTGACGGAGGAATCCACGTCACCGCGGACGACGGCCCGCAGGTCTGCGGCGAGGCCATCCCCGCCGGCGAGGCCCGGCCCCGGCCGCTGACGCCCCGTCGGCTCCGCGTCCACTCTCCCCTCCCGCTCAACCCGACCACGCCCCACACCGGCGAGGCCGCCACCGAGGTCACCGTCGCTGCCGCCGTCGAGATCGCTCATGCCGTCCAGGATGCCCCCGCGCACCCCCCAACACCCCCCAACACCCCCCAGCACCCCCCAGCACCCCCCAGCACCCCTCACCAACCCCTCACCCCCCCACCCACTGAACACCCCGCCCGACCCCACCCCACCTGGCCCCGCCCCACCCGTTTTTTCACGATCCGGACGGGAAGATTCCCACCCCGGTCATTAACTCTCCTATAGTGATCTCGACTTGAGCAGAGTGTGTCGCTTCCGATCGAGGACCCCGATTGATGACCGCGCCAACCCCCCTAGCGCGCCCCGGGACGGAGCAACCTCCGCTGCGTCCGTCCGTGTTCGTCCTGCTGGCCAGTGCCCTGGTCACCGCGGCGCTCACCGGAGCCGCCGTCGCCCTCGCACCCACTTCCATACAGACCCCCCTGGCCTGGGGCGCGGGCGCCGCGTCCCTGGCGCTCACCGCATCGGTGACAGTGGCCTTCCACTCCACCCGCACCACCGCCCTGCTGCGCCGCCGCCTGGCCGCCGCCCACCAGGACGCCACACGCCTGATCCACGAACAGGCCGCCCGCACCGAGGAGTTCCACCGCGAGCGCACCGCCCTCACGGAGCACTTCGTCCGTGAGCGCAACGAGCTGACGGTGCGCGCCCGCGCCGCCGAGTCCGAGCGCGCCGCCGCCCTCGCCGCCAGCGCCAACGCCGCGGGCCGCATGCAGGCCCTGGCCACCGGCATGCTCGCCGACCTCCGCGAGATGGAGGGCAGGCACGCCGACGAGGACGTCCTCACCGACCTCCTCCACCTCGACCACAGGACCGCGCAGGCCGGCCGCATCGCCGACTCCGTGGCCGTCCTCACCGGCGCCCGCTCGGGCCGCCGCTGGGCCCGCCCCATCGTCATGGAGTCGATCCTGCGCGGCGCGATGGGCCGCATCGGCGGCTACCAGCGCGTGCGCGTCCACTCGGCCAGCGAGGTCGCCGTGGCGGGCCACGCCGCCGAGGGCGTCATGCACGCCCTCGCCGAACTCCTCGACAACGCTGCCAACTTCTCGCCGCCCACCTCCGAAGTGCACGTCTACATCGAGGAAGTCGCGGCCGGCGTCATCATCTCCGTAGAGGACAGCGGCCTGGTGATGGGCCCCGTGCAGCAGCGCCGGGCCGAACAGGCGGTCTCCGGCGAGACCAAGGGCCTCGCCGGTCTCTCCGGCACGCGACTCGGTCTCGCGGTGGTCGGCAGGCTGGCCCGCAAGCACGGCCTGACGGTGTCGTTCCGCCCCTCGGCGAGAGGCGGCACGGGCGTACTCCTCCTGATCCCCCAGGAGTTGCTCACCCGCCCCTCGGAGACGACAACGGCCCCGCCCCCGGTCCCGGCATCCCTGACGGCAGCGTCGTCCACGACGACAGCGGCACTCCCACCGGCCGCCACCACCGCGTCGCCCGCACCCGCGAACGCACGGGAGGGGACGCGGGGGGATGTGCGCACGGAGCACCGAGCGGACCCGGGCGTCCAGGAACTTCCGACGCGGCGCAGGGATGGCGAGTACGCACATCCCCCCGTGGCCCCGTCCCCACGGACGGACCCCGGGCGCACGGCCGAAGCCACCCCCGACGCCCCCCTCCCCAAGCGCCCCCGAGGCCGCACCCTCGCCGCGGCGGAACGCGCCCGCGCGGACAGCGACACGGGAGAGACCCGGCGCCCCCGCGCCGCCACCGCCGCGGACACCGCGGCCCGCTTCAGCAGCTTCCGCCAGGCAGTCCGCACCACGCCCACGGACCCTTCGGCCCCGTCCGAAGACCTGGACGTGAGCCCGGACGCCACCGCAACCCCCTCGCACCCGGAAGGCGACACCCCCCGATGACCAACGGCACCACCGGCACCACTGGCACCACCGACACCACCACTGGCACCACCCCCGCCGCCACCCCCGGCACCACCACCGACGCCAAGCTCACCTGGCTCCTGCAAGGCCTCCTGGAGCGCACCCCCGGCGCACGCCACGCCCTGGTGCTCTCCCGTGACGGCCTGAAGCTCTGCCGCACCCCCGAACTCTCCGTCGACCAGGCCGACCAGCTCGCCGCGATAGCCGCCGGCATCCAGTCCCTGTCGCACGGCGCCTCCGCCGAGTTCGGCGACGGCAGCGGCGGGGTCCGCTCGGCGATGGCCGAGTTCTACGGCGGCATCCTCTTCATCGTCGAGGCCGGCGAGGGCGCGCACCTCGCGGTCATCGCCGCCGAGGACGCCGACGCGGGACTCGTCGGCCACACCATGGCCGAGCTCGTGGAGCAGCTCGGCGAGCACCTGCGCGCCGCGCCCCGCGCCGACGGCGGCCCCCACACGCTGCCCGCCTCATGAGCCGCCCCGGCCGGGACGACTCCCCCGACCGGCTGTACACCCTCACCGGAGGACGCAGCCGGTCGGCGCCCGACGCCCCCTTCGACCTGGTGACCCTCGTCGTCGCCGAGTCCGGCCCGGTGCCGGGCATGCAGTCCGAACACGCCGCGATCCTGCGCCTGTGCCACCTGCCGACCGCCACGGTGGAGATCGCCGCAGAGCTCGGCCTGCCGGTGAGCATCACCCGCATCCTGCTGTCCGACCTGCTCGACGCGGGCCGGATCAGCGCCCGCCACCCGCGCGCGGCCGCCGACCACAGCCTTCCCGACCCCGACATCCTGGAGCAGGTGCTCGTTGGACTCCGCAACCTCTGAACGCAGCGCTACCGGCACCACTCGACCCGGCACCACTCGAACCGAGCTGACCGCGACCGCCGACAACGGTCTGAAGATCGTCGTGGTCGGCGGCTTCGGCGTCGGCAAGACGACGCTGGTCCGCTCCGTCAGCGAGATCCGTCCCCTCAACACCGAGGAGACGATGACGCAGGCCGGTCGGGGCATCGACGAGACGGGCGGCCTCGAAGGCCTCGCCGGCAAGACGTCCACGACCGTCGCCTTCGACTTCGGCCGCATCACGCTCGACGCGCACAACATCCTCTACCTGTTCGGCGCCCCCGGCCAGGAACGCTTCTGGTTCCTGTGGGACCGCCTCTTCTCCGGCACGCTCGGCGCGGTCGTCCTCGTCGACACCCGCCGCCTGGAGGACTCCTGGTACGCGATCGACCGCCTGGAGCACCACGGCACGCCGTTCATCGTGGCCCGCAACGACTTCGGCAACGGCGCGCACACCGCGGAGCAGCTGCGCGAGGCGCTCGACCTCGACCCGGGCGTGCCGCTCGTCGACTGCGACGCCCGCTCGCGCGAGTCCAGCAAGAACGTGCTGATCACGCTCGTCGAACACCTCCAGTCGCTGTACGCAGCCCAGCGCAACGCCCTTCAGGAGACCCCCCAGTGACCTGCCCCGTGACCGGCGCCGGTGCCGGCGCCGCGCCCGTACCGCTCTCCGGACCGCGGTTCGCCACCGAACCCACCCAGCTGTACCGGGAGATGCGCCGCGACCACGGCCCCGTCGCCCCTGTCCTGCTCGACGGCGACATACCGGCCTGGCTGGTCCTCGGCTACCGCGAACTGCACCAGGTCACCGCCGACCCGGTCCTCTACAGCCGCGACTCCGAGCTGTGGAACCAGTGGCCGAACATCCCCGCCGACTGGCCGCTGCTCCCGATGATCGGCCACAAGCAGCCGTCGATCCTCTACACCGTCGGCGAGCGGCACACCCGGCGGGCCGCGATGATCGCGCACGCACTCGAAGCGGTGGACCCCTTCGAACTCAAGGCACACGCCGAGCAGTTCGCCGACGAGCTCATCGACCGCTTCTGCGGCAAGGGCACCACGGACATCGTCGCCGAGTACGCGATGCTGCTCCCGGTCCGCGTCCTCGCCCGCATCTACGGCTTCTCCGACGAGCAGGGCCCCGGCCTCGTCACCGCCATGAACGACATGATCGACGGCCGCGAGCGGGCCCTGGCGGGCGCGCAGCACCTGGGCGAGTCGATGGCGCGGCTCATCGCCGACAAGCACGTGCGGCCGGGCGCGGACGTCGCCTCGTACATGCTGGAGACGCAGGCGGCCGACGGCGCCGACGGGTTCACGGATGAGGAGATCGCCCAGGACCTGATGGTGATGATGGCGGCGGGCCACCAGCCGACCGCCGACTGGATCGGCAACTCGCTGCGCCTGATGCTCACCGACGACCGGTTCGCCGCGTCCCTGTTCGGCGGCCGGCACAGCGTCGCGGAGGCCATGAACGAGGTCCTGTGGGAGGACACCCCGACGCAGAACGTCGCCGGGCGCTGGGCGTCGCGCGACACGCAGCTGGGCGGCCGCCGCATCAACTCCGGCGACCTGCTGCTCCTCGGCCTGGCCGCGGCCAACGCCGACCCGCAGGTCCGCACCGACGGCTCCGCGCTGACCGGCGGCAACAGCGCCCACTTCTCGTTCGGCCACGGAGAGCACCGCTGCCCCTTCCCGGCGCAGGAGGTCGCCGAGGTCATCGCGCGGACCGGCATCGAGGTCATCCTCGACCGGCTGCCCGACCTCGACCTCGCCGTACCGGCCGACGCCCTGAGCCGCCGCCCTTCGCCCTGGCTGCGCGGCCTGACCGATCTTCCGGTGAGCTTCACCCCGACCCCGACCTCAGCCTTTGGAGACCCCAGATGACGCGTATCGCCCTGGATCCGTTCGTCACCGACCTCGACGGCGAGAGCGCACGGCTGCGCGCGGCGGGCCCGCTCGCCGAGGCGGAGCTGCCGGGCGGCGTACCGGTGTGGGCGGTCACGCACCACGCGGAGGCCCGGCAACTCCTCACCGACAAGCGCCTGGTGAAGGACATCGAGGTCTGGGGCGCGTGGCAGCGCGGCGAGATACCCGCCGACTGGCCACTGATCGGCCTCGCCAACCCCGGCCGCTCCATGCTGACGGTCGACGGCGAGGAGCACCGCAGGATGCGCACGCTGGTGGCGCAGGCGCTGACGCCGCGGCGCGTGGAGCGGATGCGCGACCGCATCGCGGAACTGACGGCGACGCTCCTCGACAAACTCCCCGAGGGCCCGGACCCCGTCGACCTGAAGGCGGAGTTCGCGTACCCCCTCCCCATGTACGTCATCAGTGACCTGATGGGCATCGACGAGGCGGACCACCCGCGCCTGAAGGTCCTCTTCGACAAGTTCTTCTCGACGCAGACGCCTCCGGAGGAGGTCGTGGCGACGCTCGGTGAGCTCGCCGAGATGATGGGCAAGGTCGTCGCGGCGCGCCGCGCGGAGCCCGGCGACGACCTCACCAGCGCGCTGATCCTGGCCTCCGAGGACGGCGACCACCTCACGGACGCGGAGATCCTCTCCACGCTCCAGCTGATGGTCGCGGCCGGCCACGAGACGACGATCTCCCTGATCGTCAACGCGGTGGTGAACCTCTCCGCCCACCCCGACCAACTCGCTCTGGTCCTCTCCGGCGAGGTCGGCTGGGACGCGGTCATCGAGGAGACCCTGCGCTACGCGACCCCCACCTCGCACGTCCTGATCCGCTTCGCCGCGGAGGACGTCCCCGTCGGGGACAAGGTGATCGCCAAGGGTGACGCGCTGATCGTCTCGTACGGCGCGATAGGCCGCGACGAGCGGGCCCACGGTCCCACGGCGGACTCGTTCGACATCACGCGCACGTCGCCGACCCGCCACATCTCGTTCGGCCACGGCCCGCACGTGTGCCCCGGCGCGGCGCTCTCCCGCCTGGAGGCGGGCGTGGCCCTCCCGGCCCTCTACACCCGCTACCCGAACCTGACCCTGGCGGTCCCGCGCGAGGCACTCCGCAACAAGCCGGTGGTGACCCAGAACGATTTGTACGACCTGCCGGTGCAACTGGGAGCAAAAGCTTGAGCCCCTCCGGCACTGGTTCCAGCCCCTCCGGCGTTTGAGGAGCGGGGTCCGGGGCGGAGCCCCGAGTCGTCCACGCCGGGTGGGGGGCACGATCTCAGTCGACGGACACCACCGGAACCCCGCGCCCTGAGCCGCTAGGCTCCAACCGTGGCTGAGATCCAGATTCCCGCTGACATGAAGCCCGCCGACGGCCGTTTCGGCGCGGGCCCCTCCAAGGTGCGTACGGAGGCGCTGGACGCCCTGGCCGCCACCGGCACCTCCCTCCTCGGTACCTCCCACCGGCAGGCCCCGGTCAAGAACCTGGTCGGCCGCGTGCGCGAGGGCATCGCCGATCTCTTCTCCCTCCCCGAGGGGTACGAGGTGATCCTCGGCAACGGCGGCTCCACCGCGTTCTGGGACGTGGCGACGCACGGCCTGATCGAGAACAAGTCGCAGCACCTCAACTTCGGCGAGTTCTCCTCGAAGTTCGCGAAGGCGTCGAAGCTCGCCCCGTGGCTTGCCGAGCCGACCGTGATCACGAGCGACCCGGGCACGCACCCGGACCCGAAGGCGGAGGCGGGCGTCGACGTCTACGCCTTCACGCACAACGAGACGTCGACCGGCGTCGCCGCCCCGATCAAGCGGGTCGAGGGCGCCGACGCCGGCTCCCTCGTCCTCGTGGACGCCACGTCCGGCGCGGGCGGCCTGCCGGTCGACATCGCCGAGACGGACGTCTACTACTTCGCCCCGCAGAAGTCCTTCGCCTCCGACGGCGGCCTGTGGCTGGCCGCGTTCTCCCCGGCGGCGATCGAGCGCGCCGAGCGGATCCACGCGTCGGGCCGGCACGTCCCGGAGTTCTTCTCGCTGCCCACGGCGATCGACAACTCCCGCAAGAACCAGACGTACAACACCCCGGCGCTCGCCACGCTCTTCCTGCTCGCCGAGCAGCTGGACTGGATGAACTCGCAGGGCGGCCTGGAGTTCACGACGGGCCGCACGGCCGCGTCGTCGCGCACGCTGTACGGCTGGGCCGAGGAGTCCAAGTACGCGACGCCGTTCGTCACGGACCCGGCGAAGCGGTCGCAGGTCATCGGCACGATCGACTTCTCGGACGAGATCGACGCCGGCGCTGTCGCGAAGACGTTGCGGGCGAATGGGGTCGTCGACACGGAGCCGTACCGGAAGCTGGGCCGCAACCAGTTGCGCGTGGCGATGTTCCCGGCGATCGATCCTGCGGATGTCGAGGCGCTGACCAAGTGCATCGACTTCATCATCGAGCGACTTTGAGACGCCGCTGCGCGACCGGCCGCAGGTTCGTCGTGGCTGGTCGCGCAGTTCCCCGCGCCCCTAAAAACGGGGCGCGCCCCAAGCCTCAGCGGCTCAGCGGCTCAGGCTCCTGAACCTGCGTACCGCCAGTGGCAGGAACACCAGCGAGATCACCACCGGCCACACCACCGCCATCAGCAGCGCGTGCTGTTCGACCCAGCTCGTGCCGCCCGCGCCGGGGTTGCCGAAGAGTTCGCGCGTGGCCGTGCCCGTCGACGAGACGGGGTTCCACGCGGCGACCGGGGCCAGCCAGTCCGGCATCAGGGACGGCGCCACGAAGACGCTGGAGATCATCGTGAGCGGGAACGCCACCGCGTAGAGGCCGCCCGCCGCCTCCGGGGTGGGAACCACCAGGCCCAGGTACACGCCCACCCAGATCAGGCTGAAGCGCAGGAACAGCAGCAGGCCGAAGGCGAGCAGCGTGTCGACGGTGCCCGCGCTGGAGCGCCAGCCGATGGCGAGTGCCGTCAGCGCGAGGATGGTCAGCTCGGCGCAGGCCACGATGAGGTCGGCGAGGCCGCGGCCCGACGCGACCGCCGAGGGGGCCATCGGCATCGAGCGGAACCGGTCGATGACGCCCTTCGTCGAGTCGGTGACGACGCCCATCGCGGTGTTCATGAAGCCGAACGCCATGGTCATCACGAACATGCCGGGCATCAGGAACTGTTTGTAGTCACCGTCCTCGCCGCCGCCGGGCACCTTCATCGCCTCGCCGAAGACGAAGCCGTACAGCAGCACGCTGATGATGGGGAAGCCGAGCTGCCAGGCGATGGTGACGGGCTGGCGCAGGAAGTGCGTCAGGTAGCGGCGGGTGACGTTCCAGCAGTCGGACAGGGCCCAGAAGAGGCGCCCGTGCGGGGCGGCCTGGACCGGTGCGAGGGTGACGCTCATGCCGCGACCTCCTGCTTGGTCTTCTCGGTCGTCGTCGCGGACGTCTGGCCGGTGAGCCGCAGGAACACGTCGTCGAGGCTGGGCCTGCGCAGGCCGATGTCCTCGACCGCGACGCCCTCGTCCCGCAGGGTCCGCGCCACCTCCGTCAGGGCGGCGACGCGGTCCGTCACCGCGCCCTGCACGCGGCGCTCCACGTCGACGGCGAGCGGTTCGCCGTCGCAGACGCGGGAGACGGCCCGCAGGGCCGCGGGCAGGTCGGCGTGGTCGCGTACGACGACGTCGAGGTGGCTGCCGCCCACCGTGTTCTTCAGGCCGTCGGGAGTGTCGTCCGCGATGGCGCGGCCCCGGTCGATGACGGTGATGCGGGAGGCGAGCCGGTCGGCCTCCTCCAGGTACTGGGTGGTGAGCAGCACGGTCGTCCCGTCCGCCACCAACCCCCGGACCGCGTCCCACACTTCGAGGCGGCTGCGCGGGTCGAGGCCGGTGGTCGGCTCGTCGAGGAAGAGGACGGCGGGCGCGAGGATCATCGACGCGGCGAGGTCGAGCCTGCGCCGCATGCCGCCGCTGTACTGACCCGCGCCCTTCTCCGCCGCGTCCTCCAAGTGGAACTGCTCCAGGAGTTCCTGGGCGCGCCGTGCCGCGCGCCGGGCGCCGAGGTGGAAGAGGCGGCCGAACATCTCCAGGTTCTGCCGGCCGGTGAGGATCTCGTCGACCGCCGCGTACTGACCGGTGAGGCCGATACGGCCGCGGACCAGCGCGGACTCGCGCACCACGTCGGCGCCCGCGACCTCGGCGCGGCCGCCGTCGAGCCGGACGAGCGTGGAGAGGATGCGCACGGCGGTGGTCTTGCCCGCGCCGTTGGGTCCGAGGAGCCCGTGCACCGTGCCCTGTTCGACGTGCAGGTCGAAGCCGTCCAGCGCGCGTTTCTCCCCGTAGCGCTTCTCAAGTCCCTCGGCCCGCACCGCGAAGCCGTTCCCGTTGATCGGGTCCTTCATCGACTGCCCCTTCCCACACCCTCTGGGTACGCCGTACTCAATTGAGGGTACACCGTACCCAGTTCTGCGGGTACACCGTACCCAGTTTCTGGGTCTGCGATTAGGCTGAGCGCCATGACGAGCACGAACGGCGGCGACGACCGGCGCACCGGCAGCGACATCACCCGCAGCCTGGAGCTGCTCTGGGGCGAGGGCGGTCGCCCGGCCCGCGGCCCCAAGCCGGGCCTCACGCTGGACCGGATCGTCACCGAGGCGGTGCGGCTCGCGGACGCCGAGGGACTCGCGGCCGTCAGCATGCGGCGCCTGTCCACGGAGCTCGGCACCGGCACGATGTCCCTGTACCGGTACGTCCCCGGCAAGGGCGACCTCGTCGACCTGATGCTGGACCGCGTCAACACGCCGCCGGAGGAGGACGAGCCGTTCACCGGCGGGTGGCGCGAGGGCGTCGAGGCGTTCGCGCGCGAGACCCTCGTCCTCTACCGCCGCCACCCCTGGCTGCTCCACGTCAACCAGGCCCGCCCGGTCCTCGGCCCCGGCGCCGTCGGCGGCCTCGACCGCGTGCTGTCGCGCATCAAGCCGATGGGCCTGACCGACCCCGAGCTGGTCGGGGTGATCGTCATGACCGAGGGGTACGTCACCGGGGTCGCCCGCACCCAGGTGCACGAGATGGAAGCCGTGACCAGGAGCGGCCTGTCGGAGCAGGACTTCTGGGCGGCGCAGGCGCCGACCCTCGAACGCATCATGAAGAGCGGCCGCTACCCGACCCTCGCCGGCCTCACCGACGACTCGTTCGGCCCGGACTTCGACCACTTCGAGTTCGGCCTGCAGCGCCTCCTGGACGGCCTGGACGCCCTGGTGGCCCGGCGCCGCGCCGAGGCCTGAGGGCGCCTGCTCCCGTACGACTACCTGCGGCCGCCCCCGCGCCGCCCCAGCCGCCTCCACCCGAACACGGCGAGCAGCACCGCCCCGACGACGATCACCCCCGTCTTCAGGCCCCCCTCGGCCCCGGAGCTCCCGCCCCCGTCGTCGGACCCCGCGCCACCGGACGACCCGCCGGAGCCGTCCCCCGACCCGCCGCCCGGCGCCTCCACGGGCTTGACCTCGCTCCGCTCTCCCTCGGTGCCGTACATGAGGGTCGTCCCGTCGAGCGTGTACGTCACCGACTCGCCCTGCCGCTGCAGCGGCACGCTCAGCCTGCCCTTGCGCTGCGGCTTCTGTCCGGCGCCCTTCCACGCGTACCAGACGCCGCCGAAGTACCCGCGCAGCGCCAGCTGTTCGCCGTCGGGCGAGAACGCGCCGTCGGTCACCCACAGGTCGATCTCGGAGATCCGCCGGAAGACGTTCGTGCCGGACGCGGACATCCGCTCCGGGCCCTCGTAGAGACCGCCGCCGTCCTCGTTCTTGCTCACGATGTAGACGCGGCCGGTCTTCGGGTGCACCATCAGCGCCTCCGCGTCCCGCGCACCGTCCGCGTACTTCACGACGTACTGCGTGGCGCGGACCGTCTGGTCCTTCAGGGTCTTCGGCTCGGGCAGCTTGTAGACCCAGACGTTGGACCAGGTGCCGTTGAGGTTGTCGCCGATGTCGCCGACGTAGATGTTGCCGTCGCCGCCGACCGAGATCGCCTCGACGTCGCGCGGCTTGCCCACGCCGGTCATGGTGATCGTGGCGACGGTCTTCCCCGTCCTCGAGTCGACCGCGTACAGGAAGGCGCCCTTGTCCTGGTCGTTGTGCGTCCAGTAGACGCCGGGGTGGGCGCGGGACGCGGCGAGGCCGCTGGACTCGACGATGCGCGGGTCCTCGATCGTGAACCCGTCGTGGCCGTCGGCCGCGGCGGGCACGGCCGCGGCCACGGTGAGGACCAACGCGGCGCCGACACCGGCGAGGACAGACGGAAAAGACCGAAGCGAACGCATGGGCCAAGAGTGCCATCCGGCCACGTTCGCCCTCCGTCCGGCCCGAGAGCGTGCGCAGCCTCACATCGCAGCAGGCCGCCCTCATCCGCGATGATGAGCGGATGCTCAGGTTCATGTTCGTCGGCGACTCGATGACCATCGGAAGCGCCGGGGAACACACCTGGCGCCACCGGATGTGGCAGCACCTGCGCGGCACCCTCGGCCCCGGGGGCTTCGCCGTGACCGGCCCGCGCACCACGCTCTACGACAAGGCGGCGGGAGAGCCGGTCTCCCACGACCACCACCCCGCCGCGTCCCCGGACTTCCCCCGCAACCACCTCGCGGGCTGGGGCGAGGGCTGGCTGCACATGGCCCCGCAGATCGCGGGCGCGCTCGACCGTGACCCCGCCGACGTCCTGCTCGTCTCCCTCGGCCTCATCGACCTCGGCTTCTACACGAACGCGGAGCAGACCGCGGACAACGTCCGCGCCTTCGTCACGGCGGCCCGCTCGGCGAACCCGCACGTCCGCATGGTCCTGCTCCCCGTCATCCCGAACATCCGCGCCGCGTCGGACGCCCCCTTCGCCGCCGAGGTCGCCCGCTTCAACGAACTCCTGGCGAAGGCGGCAGCGGACCTGGACACGCCCCGCTCCCCGCTCCTCCTGGCCTCGCCCCCGCCCACGTACGACATCCACGCCGACACGTACGACGGCACGCACCCGAACGCGAGCGGCGAGCACAAACTCGCGGCGGCCTTCGCGGACGCGATGTCCCAGGCCTGGGGCATCGGCGCCCCCTACGACACCCTCAGCCCGACTGGGCGCTCCGGGCCCGTTCGGACATCAACCGGGTGACGAACTGCAGGTCGCCGCTGTCGTAGTGGCGGCTCTCCGTGTCCTTGCCGCTGACGAAGGTGAGCACGGTGCCGGTGCGGACCATCGTGTGGTTCGTGGTCTCGGTGACGTACCCCTCGCCGCGGCTCTCGGACAGGGAGAACGCGATGAGTTCGTCGCCGACCGCCGGCATCGTCATCCGCCGCGCCCCCTCCTCGGCGGCCTCCCGGCTCCGCGCGCGGAAGGCGGCGGAGGCCTTGTCCGCACTCGGGTACGCGAGGACCCGGAACCGGGTGTCCATGCCGTAGCTCGGCAGGTACTCGGCCTCGCCCTCGTACGTCGAGCCGTCGTCCTGCGAGGAGACGTCCGCGCTGGGCGGACTGCTCATCGTCCAGCCCGACGCCAGATCGGTCGTGCCGGGGAGGACCTGCTTGACCGCGTCGGCGTCGGCGAGCGGCTCGGGCTCCCAGTCCCCGCCGCCGTCCCCCGCCTCCACGCCGGACGCGGCCACCCCGCCCTTGCCCGGCGAGTCGTCGCCGCCGAAGGCCTGCGTACCGCCGTACACGGCGAGGACCACGAGGGCGGCGAGGACGGCCAGGCATGCGACGAACGCCGTACGCCCGCCCGGGGTGTTGTTGAAGGTCACGGGCCCCAGCGACAGCGTGCTGCCGCGCACCTTCGCGCCGCCGTCGATGACGATGCCGCCCGTGTACTGCCGCGGAGACCCGGGCGGTTCCCGCGGCGGCTCGGACGGTGTCGGCGGGCCGGGCGGCGGTGGCGGCTCGGACGGCGGCGGGCCCGCGAGCGCCTGTGCCAGGGCCTGGGCGAGTCCGGCGGCGAACTCCGGGTCCGCGGCGACCCGTTCCCGCAAGGCCTCCGTCAGCGCGGCGAGCGCCGCCGGGTCCTGCGGCCGCTCGTCCACGACGGCGAGCGCGGCCTGCCCGGACGGGCTGGCCCCGACGCGCCGCCGCACGAGGTCGGACACGCTCTGCCCCACCTCGGCCCCCACGGCCCCCGCCGCCCCACCGGCGAACCCGGCCACCACGCGCACCGCTTCAGCAACGACGTCCATGGGCTCATTGTGAGTCAAGTCGCTTGTATTGCAATGGAGTTGACGTACGACGCACGGTGCGGTCAGGCCGCCCGCGTCAGCCGGTTCGCGAGCGTCGACATCGTGTACGCGCCGATTCCGAGGACGACTTCGAGGGCGTTGCGCTCGGTGTGACCGTGGGCGAGGAACGCCTTGAGGTCGTCGTCAGGGACGCCACCCGCCGTCGCGAGCACGGCGAGCGTGAACCGCCGTACGGCCTCCAGGCGATCGTCGTCCAGGGGGCGCTGCTCGCGCAGGGCGGCCACCAGCTCCGGCCCCGCACCGAGCTTGCGCAGCTTGCCGGTGTGCAGGGTGACGCAGATGTGGCAGTCGTTGCGGACGGCGACGGTCATGATGACGACCTCGCGGGCGACGGGGTCGAGGGTCGTCCGGTCGAAGGCGGCGGACATCTGCAGGAATCCGTTGAGGAGTTCGGGTGACCCGGCGAGCCGCGCGACGGCGTCCGGCACTTGCCCCCCGAAGGCGGCGGCGGTGCGTTCCATCGCGGGGCGGGAGTCGGGCGGTGCGGTTTCCGGTGTGTGCGCGGTGAACATGCGTACAGCCCCCTAAAATCGACAACATGGTTGACGACAAGAAGGTAAACCAGGTTGTCGAAGCAGGCAAGGGCTACGAGCTGCCCCTCCTCCTCTTCGCCGGATTCCGCACCCTCATCGACCGCCTGCACGCCGAACTGGCCCGCCAGGGCCACCCCGACATCCGCCCCGCCCACGGCTTCGCCATGCAGGCCGTCGGGCCGGACGGCGCCACCGCCAGCGAGGTCGGCCGCCGCCTCGGCGTCTCCAAGCAGGCGGCGGGCAAGACCGTCGACCGTCTGATCGCCCTCGGCTACGCGGCCCGCACCGACGACCCCGCCGACGCCCGCCGCAAACTCGTCCGCCTCACCCCGCACGGCATCGACGCCCTCCGCCGCTCGGCGGCCGTCTTCGACGAGCTGCGGGCGGAGTGGGCGGCGGCCCTGGGCGCGGACCACCTCACCGACCTGGAGTCGTCCCTGCGCACGGTCGTACCGCCGGACGCGTTCCGCCTCGACGCGGCGGGCTGGCTGGGCGGCTCGTGACCGGACGTGACCTTGTCACCGTGCGTATCGTTGTACTGCGCGGCCGCACTCACCGGGGAGGCCGGGGAGGAGCGCCACGATGACCGTTGTGGACGACAGGACCGAGATGGCCGACACCGACAACGAGCGCACTCTCGACGCGATGTTCGCGGCGCTTGAGCAGGGGCCCTTCCTCGATGGATACAAGATCGACATCGTCGGGGGAGCCGTCCATATGACGCCACAGCGGTCCAACCACTGGGACATCATCTTCGGTCTACTGGAGCAGCTCAGGTCCAAGTACGAACGTCGCCGCCTGCTGTCCGACGTACGCATCGACTACCCCGGGGCGCTCAACGCCTTCTGCAGTGACGTGGCACTGGTCGCCGAAGGGGCCGAGCGCACCAAGCAGGGTGGCTTCCTGTGCAAGGACGTCGAGTTCGTCGCCGAAGTGATCTCCAGGAGTACCGGCGAGAACGACTACGGCCCCCAGAAGACCGGCTACGCAACGGCCGAGGTCGGCGTCTACTTGGTCGTCGACCCCTATCAGGGCAAATGTCATGTCTATACCCAGCCCAAGCTGGGCGATTACCGGGTCGAGACGAAAGTGGACTTCGGCGAGGAGATCGACCTGACCCACACCTTCCTCGACCTCACCATCGACACCTCGGACTTCTCCCGCGACTGACCCGGCCCCCGCCCCGCCGCAACCCCCTTGCCTGGAGCCCACTCCACCCCGTTGGCTTGATCCCCATGAAGTACACGCAGCTGGGACGCACAGGGCTCAAGGTCAGCCGGCTCACGCTCGGGACCATGAACTTCGGGCCGCTCACCAACGAACCCGACAGCCACACGCTCATGGACGCCGCGCTCGACGCGGGCGTCAACTTCTTCGACACCGCCAACACCTACGGCCAGAGCGCCGGCAAGGGCCGCACCGAGGAGATCCTCGGCACCTGGTTCACGCAGGGAGGCGGCCGCCGCGACAAGGTCGTACTGGCCACCAAGGTGTACGGCAGCATGGCCCCGCACGGGGAGGAGACCTGGCCCAACCAGGACCGGCTCTCCGCGCTCAGCATCCGCCGCGCCGTCGATGCCAGCCTCAAGCGGCTGCAGACCGACCACATCGATCTCTACCAGTTCCATCACATCGACCGGCAGACACCGTTCGAGGAGATCTGGCAGGCCGTCGACGTCCTCGTCGGGCAGGGCAAGATCCTCTACGCGGGCTCCTCCAACTTCCCCGGCTACAAGATCGCCCAGGCCAACGAGACCGCCCGGCGCCTCGGCGGCTACGGCCTCGTCAGCGAGCAGTGCCTCTACAACCTCGCCTCCCGCGACGCCGAGATGGAGGTCATCCCGGCCGCCCAGGACTACGGCCTCGGCGTCATCCCCTGGTCGCCGCTGCACGGCGGGCTGCTCGGGGGCGTGCTCAAGAAGGAGGGCGAGGGGTCGCGCCGCACCGGTGGCAGGTCCGCCGCCGAGCTCGCGAAGCCGGAGGTCAGGGCACGCGTCCAGGCGTACGAGGACCTGCTCGACAAGCACGGTCTGGAACCCGGCGAGGTCGCGCTCGCGTGGCTGCTGACCCGGCCCGGCGTCACCGCGCCGATCGTCGGCCCCCGCACGGCCGAGCAGCTCGCATCCGCACTGCGCGCGGTCGAGCTCGAACTGTCCGGCGAGGTCCTCGACGCGCTGGACGAGATCTTCCCCGGCCCCGGCCCGTCACCGGAGTCCTTCGCCTGGTGAGGACGGAGTGAAGGTGCCTCCCTCGGGGATCCCCGGGGATCCCTCGGAGATCCCTCGGAGATCCCTCGGAGATCCCTCGGAGATCTCCCGGAGAGGCACGGCGTGGCGGCGCGCGCGTCGGCTAACCGCCGACCGCGGCCGCCACCGCCACCACGACGAACATCAGCACGAGCACACCGGCCATGATCCGGTTCCTGGTTTTCGGGTCCACGCAGACGAGGTTAACCGGCGCCGCCGGACTCCCCCGCGCCGCCTCCCAGTACCCAGCGCCCGACCACCTCGTACCGGGGCCGCTCCCCCGCCACCCCGCTCCTCGGCAGATTGCTGCGTACGAGGGTCAGCTCCCGGACCGTCCACGGGGTGCCCTCGAAGGAGCCGAGCGCGTCCGCGTACGGGGCGAGATCGCCCTCGCCGCGGGTGCGTGCCAGCGTCAGGTGCGGGCGGTAGTGCCGGTGCTCCTCCATCGTCACGCCCGCCTTGCGCGCCGCCGCGTCCGCCCGCGCGGCGAGCAGCCTCAGCGCCGCCACGTCCCCCGCGGCGCCCGCCCAGAGCGCCCGGCCCCCGAAGTGGCCGCCGCCGCGCAGGGCGAGCGGGAACGGCGGCGTGCGGTGCGCGGCACGCTCCAGGCGGGCCATGACGTCCGGCACCGTCGCGCCGTCGACCTCGGCCATGAAGGCGAGGGTGAAGTGCCAGTTGTCGCGGGCCGTCCAGCGCAGCCCGTCGGCGCCCGGCAGCTCCTTCAACGCGCGCGTCGCGGCGGCGAGTTCGGTGGTCGCGGAGTCCGGCGGGAGGACCGCGGCGAAGAGTCTCATGGGGTGACGCTAACCTCCCCGCATGAGTGACCCGATAGAGATCAGGCAGGGCGGGGCCGACGACGTTCCCGCCGTCCTCGCGCTCTTCGACGGGGCCGTGGAGTGGCTCGTGTCGCAGGGCCGTACCGGACAGTGGGGCACCAAGCCCTGGTCGGAGAACCCGAAGGCCGTCGCCCTCGTCGAGAAGTACCTGACGACGGGCGAACCGTGGATCGCGGAGATCGGCGGCGAGGTGGCGGGCACGGTGACGCTCACCGACGGGCCCGGCGGCGACATCATCCCGCCGGCCGACGAGCCCGAGCGGTACATCCACCTGCTCGCCGCCGACCGCCGCCGCTTCGCGGGCCGCGGGGTGGGCCGCGCCCTGCTCGCGCACGCCGTCGAGGAAACCCGCGGACAGGGCGTCCGGCTGTTGCGGGTCGACTGCTACCGGGGCGAGGACCGCGCCCTCGTCGCGTACTACGAGAGCAACGGCTTCACCGCCACCGAGCCGTTCACGGGCCCGGACGGCAGCTGGCCCGGCCAGGTGCTCGCACAGCACGTCTGACCGGGCCCTGTACCCGCACACACCGGGCGGTTACGCCGCCGTAGCGAGCTCCCGCTCCCTCGGCACGAACCGCACGTGCTGCCGGCCGCGGCGGAGGTCCACCTTCAGCCGCAGGTTGGCGGCGCGGGCCAGCGCCAGGCCGACACCGACTGCGGCGAGGGCGCAGACGAGACCGCCGACGGCCATGCTGATCCGGACGCCGTACGCGTCGGCGAGCCAGCCGAAGAGCGGGCCGCCGAGCGGCGTGCCGCCGGTGAAGACCATCATGAACAGCGACATGACGCGGCCCCGCATCTCCGGGTCCGTGGCCATCTGGACCGAGGAGTTGGCGGTGACGTTCACCGTCAGGCCGAGGATGCCGATCGGCACGATCAGCGCGACGAACATCCACAGCTCGGGCGCGAACGCGGCCACGATCTGCAGCACACCGAAGGCGGTGGCCGCCCCGGCGAGGAGCCGCAGCCGCGACGTGCCGCGCCGGGCCGCGAGCAGCGCACCGGCCAGCGAGCCGATCGCCATGAGGGTGTTGAACAGCCCGTACATCCCCACGCCGCCGTGGAAGATGTCGTCCGCGAAGGCGCTCAGCCAGATCGGGAAGTTGAAGCCGAAGGTGCCGATGAAGCCGACGAGGACGATCGGCCAGATCAGCTCGGGGTTCTTCGACACGTAGTTCAGGCCCTCCCGCAGCTGCCCCTTGCCGCGCGGCTTGCGCGGGGTGTGGTGCAGCTCGGCGGTGCGCATCAGCATGAGGCCGGTGAGCGGCGCGAGGAAGGACAGACCGTTGGCGAGGAACGCCCAGCCGGGTCCCACGGCGGCGGTCAGCGCGCTCGCCACGGCGGGGCCGATGAGGCGGGCGGACTGGAAGTTGGCGGAGTTCAGCGAGACGGCGTTGCGGACCTGGTCGGGTCCGACCATCTCGGACACGAAGGACTGCCGCGTCGGGTTGTCGACGACGGTGACGAGGCCGGTGAAGAAGGCCGCGAAGTAGACGTGCCAGACCTGGACGTGGCCGCTGAGCGTCAGCGCCGCGAGGAAGAGCCCGCTGAGGCTCATCGCGCCCTGCGTGAGGAAGAGCAGGTTGCGCTTGGCGAAGCGGTCGGCGATCACGCCGCCGTACAGGCCGAGGAGCAGCATCGGCAGGAACTGCATGGCCGTGGTGATACCGACGGCCGCGGAGGATCCGGTGAGGCTCAGCACCAGCCAGTCCTGGGTGATGCGGGCCATCCAGGTGCCGGTGTTCGAGACGACCGCGCCGGTCGCGAAGAGCCGGTAGTTGCGGATCCTCAGCGAGCTGAACATCGAGGTCTTGTGGGGGCGGGCGGGCTTGTCGAGGGCGGTTGGTGCGGGGGCGGAGTCTGCTCCGGATCCCGTACTCAAAGCGGGTTCGCCTCCTTGGCGTACGTACGGCTCCCGCGGGCGGCGGGAGTGCCCGCGGGGTGCCGCGGGACTGGGGACGAGCCCCCTACAGGTGCGCGAGCTTCTCCAGCACGGGAGCGGCGGCGCGGAGCCGCGCCCACTCGTCTTCGTCGAGGTCCTCCGCCAGACCGGCGAGCCAGGCGTTCCGCTTGCGGCGGCTCTCTTCGAGCATGGCCTCGGCGGTCTCGGTCTGGGTCACCACCTTCTGGCGGCGGTCCTCGGGGTGCGGCTCAAGCCGGACCAGGCCCTTGGCCTCCAGCAGCGCCACGATACGGGTCATCGACGGCGGCTGCACGTGCTCCTTGCGGGCGAGCTCGCCCGGGGTGGCGGAGCCGCAGCGGGCGAGGGTGCCGAGCACCGACATCTCGGTGGGGCTCAGCGACTCGTCGACCCGCTGGTGCTTGAGTCGACGGGACAGGCGCATCACAGCGGAGCGCAAGGCGTTCACGGCGACGGCATCGTCACCATGGGAGAGGTCCGGCATGTTTGTTAGCGTAACTCATTACCCTAGCTAAAGACCACCTGGATTCCCAGAAGTACGAGACTGAACCATTTCGTCACCCGAACGAGTGAGGTGACTTCGGAAAGTGACGCGCCGGACTCGCGCGGCCGAGGACCCTGTCAGGCATGGGATCGCCAGTGCTCAGCCTGCGCATAGACGGTGAGCTGCTCGACCGGCTCCGACAGCACGCGGCCAAAAGAGGAATGAGCGTCCAGGACTATGTGGTCCGGACGCTCATTCGGGACGACTTCGACGAGCGCTTCAAGGCGTCCGTCGAGGAGACAGAGAAGTTCTACGGGGCCGCGTGAGACGCACGGCCTCGTGACCCGCTACAGCCGCTACAGCCGCTACGTCAGGTTCAGCGCCGGCATCAGGTAGTAGAAGGCGAACACCGCCGACACCGCGTACATCGCGACCGGCACCTCGCGGCCCCGCCCGGACGCGAGCCGCAGCACCGTGAAGGTGATGAAGCCCACGCCGATGCCGTTCGTGATCGAGTACGTGAACGGCATCATCAGCATCGTCACGAACGCGGGAATGGCGATCGTGTAGTCCGCCCAGTCGATCTGCCCGATGGACCCGGACAGGATCAGGAAGCCGACCGCGAGCAGCGCGGGCGTGGCCGCCTGGGACGGGACCATCGTGGCGAGCGGCGTGAGGAAGAGCGCGACGGCGAAGAGGCCGCCGGTGACGACGTTCGCGAAGCCCGTGCGGGCGCCCTCGCCGACGCCCGCCGTGGACTCCACGAAGCAGGTGGTGGCGGAGGCGGAGGAGGCGCCGCCCGCGGCGACGGCGATGCCGTCGACGAAGAGGACCTTGTTGATGCCGGGCATGTTGCCGTTGGCGTCGGTGAGCTTGGCCTCGTCGCCGATGCCCATGATCGTGCCCATCGCGTCGAAGAAGCACGACAGCAGCACGGTGAAGACGAAGAGGATGCCGGTCAGGACGCCGACCTTCTCGAAGCCGCCGAACAGGCTGATCTGGCCGACGAGCCCGAAGTCCGGTGCCGAGACGGGGTTGCCGGGCCACTCCGGGCTGGTCAGGCCCCAGGACTGGCCCTTGAGCCCGGCGACGGCGTGGATGATCATCGCGACGACCGTCATGACGACGATGCTGAGCAGGATCGCGCCCGGCACCTTGCGCACGAGGAGCACGAGGGTGAGCAGCACGCCGAGCACGAAGACGAGGACGGGCCAGCCGTTGAGGTGCCCGTCGCCGCCGAGCTGGAGCGGGACAGTGGTGTGCGCGGCGTCCGGGATGCGCGAGACGAAGCCCGCGTCGACGAGGCCGATCAGCATGATGAACAGGCCGATGCCGATCGCGATGCCCTTGCGCAGCCCCAGCGGCACGGCGCTCATCACGCGCTCCCGAAGACCGGTGGCGACGAGCAGCATCACGACGAAGCCCGCGAGGACGACCATGCCCATGGCGTCGGGCCACGACATGCGGGGCGCGAGCTGGAGGGCGACGACGGTGTTGACGCCGAGTCCGGCGGCCAGCGCGATGGGCACGTTGCCGATGACGCCCATGAGGAGCGTGGTGAAGGCGGCGGTCAGCACGGTCGCGGTGACGAGCTGCTTGTTGTCGAGCTGGTGCCCGTACATGTCCTTCGCGCTGCCGAGGATGATCGGGTTCAGCACGACGATGTAAGCCATCGCGAAGAAGGTGGCGAAGCCGCCGCGGACTTCCCTGGCGAGGGTCGAGCCGCGCTCGGTGATCTTGAAGTATTTGTCGATGCCGCCCTGCGGGGGCTGCGGCTGCGGCGTTTTGGCGTCGACCGGGGCGCTGGCCGAGGGAGACATGCGTGACCTCATGAGCTCAGAGAAGGGGAAGATCGTTAACAGCGAATCTTGAGTGCTTTGTTTCTTCATACGAAAGCAATCGGCCATTAACGAGCCGTTTCAGTATGAATACATGAAGCCGAAATCGCTATCTCCGCGCGTAGACCCCTCCAGGGCAACGCGTGCACGAGCCGACGGACCCGCCTCGTAAGCTGTACCCATGGCGAAGTGGACCCCCAAGCACGAGGCGCCGGAGCCCCTGGAGGGCCCCGTGGTCTCCACCATCACCGGTGGCACGATCCTCTGGTTCGTCCTCTTCCTCGTCCAGCTGCCGTTCTACGGCTGGTTCGACGACCGCGACGCGACGTGGTGGGTGTGGACCTGCCTGGCCGGCGCGGGCCTCGGCCTCATCGGCATCTGGTACGTACGCAAGCGCGACGCCGCGATCAAGAGGTCGAAGGTCACACAGCCCCAGTAGTCCGTACAACCAGGGGACGGCACGCGTCCTACCCTGGTCGGATCTTTGGGGCATTCAAGGGGTGAAGCCGCAAGACCCCCCTTACCGTCGAATGCATGACGCATATCGACGCGGGCGCCGAGCTCGACCCGGTCCACCCGGTGCCACCCCCCAAGGGGCGGGCCACCGGCCTGACCTCCGCGGAAGTGGCCGAGCGGGTCGCGCGCGGCGAGGTCAACGACGTACCGGTACGGAGTTCGCGCTCCCTGGGCGAGATCGTCCGGGCCAACGTCTTCACCCGCTTCAACGCGATCATCGGCGTGCTCTGGGTGATCATGCTGTTCGTCGCGCCGATCCAGGACAGCCTCTTCGGCTTCGTGATCGTCGCGAACACCGGCATCGGCATCATCCAGGAGTGGCGCGCCAAGAAGACGCTGGACAGCCTGGCCGTCATCGGCGAGGCCAAACCCACCGTGCGCCGCGACGGACAGGCCGCCGAGATCTCCGCCTCCGAGATCGTCCTCGGCGACCTCGTGGAGCTCGGCCCCGGCGACAAGATCCCCGTCGACGGCGAGGCCGTCGAGACCGACAGCCTCGAAGTCGACGAGTCGCTGCTCACGGGTGAGGCCGACCCCGTCATCAAGAAACCCGGCGACAAGATGATGTCGGGCTCGTTCGTGGTCGCGGGCGGCGGCGCGTTCAAGGCCACCAAGGTCGGCCGCGAGGCCTACGCGGCCCAGCTCGCCGAGGAGGCGAGCCGCTTCACCCTCGTCCACTCCGAACTGCGCACCGGCATCTCCACGATCCTCAAGTACGTGACGTGGCTGATGGTGCCGACCTCCATCGGCCTGGTCATCTCCCAGCTCGTCGTCAAGGACGACAACTTCAAGGAGTCCATCGCCTACACGGTCGGCGGGATCGTCCCCATGATCCCGGAGGGGCTCGTCCTCCTCACCTCCGTGGCCTTCGCGATCGGCGTCATCCGGCTCGGCCGCAAACAGTGCCTGGTGCAGGAGCTCCCCGCCATCGAGGGCCTCGCCCGCGTCGACACGGTCTGCCTCGACAAGACCGGCACCCTCACCGAGGGCGGCATGGACGTCACCGAGCTGCGCCCGCTGGACGGCGCCGACGAGACGTACGTACGCAAGGTCCTCGGCGCCCTCGGCGAGTCCGACCCGCGCCCCAACGCCTCACTCCAGGCGATCATCGACGCCTACCCCGACAGCGAGGAGTGGCGCTGCACGGAGTCGCTGCCCTTTTCCTCCGCCCGCAAGTACAGCGGCGCCTCCTTCAGCGAGGGCGACGGCACCACGTCGACGTGGCTCCTCGGCGCCCCGGACGTGCTCCTGCCCGACGGTGACGCCTCGCTCGCCGAGATCGAGGACCTCAACGAGCAGGGCCTGCGCGTGCTGCTCCTCGCCCGCGCGGACAAGGACCTGGACGCCCCCGACGTGGCATCCGGCACCAAAGCCACCGCCCTCGTCGTCCTGGAACAGCGGCTGCGGCCAGACGCCGCCGACACCCTGCGCTACTTCGAGGAGCAGGACGTCTCCGCGAAGGTCATCTCCGGCGACAACGCCGTCTCGGTGAGCGCCGTCGCGGGCAAGCTCGGCCTGCCCGGCGCCGAGAACACCGTGGACGCGCGCAAGCTGCCCGCCGAGCGGGACGAGATGGGGCAGGCCCTCGACGACAACTCCGTCTTCGGCCGCGTCACCCCGCAGCAGAAGCGCGACATGGTCGGCGCCCTCCAGTCCCGCGGCCACACCGTCGCGATGACGGGCGACGGCGTGAACGACGTCCTGGCCCTCAAGGACGCCGACATCGGCGTCTCGATGGGCTCGGGCTCCGAGGCGACCCGAGCGGTCGCGCAGATCGTGCTCCTCAACAACAGCTTCGCGACGCTGCCGTCCGTCGTCGCCGAGGGCCGCCGCGTCATCGGCAACATCACGCGCGTCGCCACGCTGTTCCTGGTGAAGACCGTCTACTCGGTGATCATCGCGCTGCTCGTCGTCTGCTCGCAGGTCGAGTACATCTTCCTGCCCCGCCACCTGACGCTGCTCTCCACGCTGACGATCGGCGTCCCGGCCTTCTTCCTCGCCCTGGCCCCCAACAAGGAGCGCGCGAAGCCGCACTTCGTCCGCAGGGTCATGCGGTACGCGATTCCGGGCGGCGTCGTCGCGGGTGTCGCCACGTTCGTGACGTATCTGCTGGCCCGGCACCACTACGACGGCGCGGGTGCGCGGGAAGCCGAGACCAGCGCGGCCACGCTGGCGCTGTTCCTGATCGCCATGTGGGTCCTCGCCATCATCGCCCGCCCCTACACGTGGTGGCGGATCGGCCTGATCGGCGCGATGGGTCTCGGCTTCCTGCTCGTGCTGACCGTGCCCTGGCTCCAGGACTTCTTCCAGCTGAAGCTGGTGGGCACGACGATGCCGTGGGCGGCGGTCGCGATCGCGGCGGTGGCCTCACTGGTCATCGAGGTCGTCTACCGCTGGGTGGACCGCCGCTTTCCGGCGTAGGGGGTGGTGCGGCGGCTGCTACTGGACGTCGACGAAGTCGGCGGTCGACGTCACCGACGGGGTCGTCGACGTACCGGCGAAGACGTAACGGAAGTAGCCGTCGGCCGACGCCTTCACCGTGGTCTTCAGGTTGCCCTTGGTGTCGGACTTGACCGTCTTGAGGGTGGTGTAGCTGCTGGCACCCTTCTTCTTGTACTGGAGCTTGACGTCCTGCTTGGTGTAACCGGCGTACTTCGACGTCTCCCAGTTGGCTCGGGTGAGGGCGCCGGTGACCGTCAGGGTCTTGCCCTTCTTGATGGGCTCAGGGGAAGCGTTGGTCGTGAGGCGGGCGGCGCGCTGGACGCGGAGGTCCGTCTTGGCTCCCTCAACGGTGGCCTCGCCCATGCCGCCGGTGCCCACGGTGGCGAAGGCCTTCCAGCCGCCGCCGGCTGCGTCGTTCGAGAAGAGGTCCACCTTCGGGTCGGCGACGACCGTGACGGTGCAGGTCGAGGTGGTCGCGTTCACGACCACGCACTTGCCCTCGAAGTTATCGGGCGAGATGACGCCGTCGGCGTGGTCCTTGTCGGGACCGTGCCAGAGAAAGGCACTGCCCGCGACGATGCCCTCCGGGTCCGTCGCGGTGACGGCGACGGTGAACTTCTTCTTTTCGGTCGTGCCCAGCACGACGTCCTTGCCACCATTGACGGTGATCTTGGTGATCTTGGTGTCGCCGGCGTTGGCGCCGTTGCTGACCTTGGCGGCCTTGGCGACGGAGACGGCGAGCTTCGGGGTGCTAGGGCCGTCGACGGCCGTCGCGGCCGGAACGGCGAGTGCGGAAAGGGCCAGGGTGCCGGACAGTGCGGCCACGGTGGCACGGATGCGCATGTGTTTCCCCAGGTGGAGAAGGGCACCCGCGGAGCGCGAGGCGCGTCACGCGGGTACCGAGTGATCTAGGAGTCTGTTGACTCGGAAGATCAGACTCTCGACAGGGGTGGCTGGTTGTACGCGATGTGAAGAAAATATGACCGCGTTCCGGAATACCACATTCCCCCCACTGACACGGAGGCATCTCGCGGCGGCCACGAAGTCCCTGGCAGCCGCCGTCCCCCAATGGATGGAACTTCCACCACTGAGCAATGCCCTCTTCCTTGATACGAAAGAGGGCATTGACGATGGGTGACAAGACGTGCACATCACTCGGTCAGGAAGAGTTCCCGTTACGAGTGCGCCGGTATCGCAGAACAACCAGGACGATGAGAATTACCTGAGCAATCCCCCAAATGCCCAGTTCGACCGTACCGAATCCAGTCCCGAGAGCGAACAGCAGGATATAGAAAACTGCGAGAATCGCAACTACCTGCAATATTAGAGACTTCACCAGGAATCCCGTGTGTTAGGCACCAGAGCCAGCGATCTTCGTCCTGCCGGTTCCGTAAACCTTCACCTTGGCCCAAGGATAGACGGTGGCGTACTCTCCGTACACGGGAACCTTCAAGTAAACTTTCCGCTTCATCTTAGACGTAGCGGAGGAAGCTGGAACCTTCGACTTAACGTTCGTGACCATCAAATCGGTGTCGACCCCGGACTGTTCATGACTAAAGTCGTCGTAACGCTGACCCCAGGCACGCACCTTGCCGCCCTTGTAATTGAATCTCGCATACGTGTGATACTTGAATATCACGTTATGGAAATAGCTTCGATGGGTGTAAGTGATATGTGTCATCTTCCACCTGCCGCCCGAGACGCGAGCGGCTGACATCCCAGCCCCGCTTGCCGGCTCTTTAGCTCTGCTCGCCGCAAGGGCGTCGGGGTCGACCTCCGTCTCTTCCGGCGTTTCTTGCTCCTCGGCAGGATTACTTTCCTGGGCCCCAGCAGGAGGCTCGATTGCCGCAAGTTCAGCCGCACTGAGCGGCTTACCGGTGACAGGAGATACGGCCTGGCCGTCCTCGGTGATCACCGCTTCCTCAGTCAGCACTTGCATTTGACGAGGATCGGAAACCTCCTTCGCCTGCTCAGGAAATTCTTTCTGCAAGGCATCGAGAAGGTTGTAGTGACGCTTGACTACGGCTTCATTTTCCTCATCAAGATTACTACCCGTCACCGAGATAGCCTTCAGCAATGAAGCAAGACGCGCTTTCTTTACCGGGTCAACGGCCGGCCCGTCGTCCGCAATAGCCGGAGTAAGCGTCACCAAAAGTGCGACGGAAGCCATTGCCGCACCTATGATCGACTTCCGCCCATGACGCATTGAACGCATTGTCCCCCCTATGAAACTTTATTTCGGGTGGTCATCTCCCGAAACCCCGAATGGACCATAAGGCAATGATCGTGGAGTTGCAACTGGCATCAACAACTCGGTCCCGCCGCCAGGTCGGGCTTGAAGGGGAAAACTAGACTGTCGTCGAACGCGTGGATTGTACACACAGGAGTCTGACAGGCATCTCAGGTGTCTATTTCACGCCACGATGGTCAGGCCTTGCCGAAGCAGGAGAACCCGACGTGCCACGGACACGCGCTGCCCGCCTGCACCAAGTCATCCCCGAGAGGAAAAATGGTCGGTTGAGTCAGTTGACCGGCCTGCAGAAGAGACGGAGACATGGTGCGGCACGTGGCAAGACGTGCGCTCAGTCGAACCAGCGGTCCCGCGCCAGTTCCTCCGTGCGGGACGGGTCCTCCAGGAGGGCCGCCACCTCGAAGCGGCGCGGCCACTGGCCCGCCGCCCAGGCCAGGCCCGCCGCGACGCCCTCAAGCGTCGCCGCGTGCACCGCGCCGTCCGGCGTGCGGCGCCAGTCCAGCTCCACGCCCCCGGCGACCAGCTCGTCGTACTCGACGTACGTCTCCGGGGTCCCGTCGCCCAGCAGGATCCGCACCGGCTCGGGAACGTCGTGCTCGACGCCCTCCCCCGACGGCTCCACGGCCGCCGTCTCGCTGAGCCGCCGCACCTGGAACAGCTCCGCCAGGTCCGCCGCCCGGCGCGGCTGCACCGGAAGCAGCGGCACCCCGCCCGCCAGCGGCAGCAGGTCGGGCGCGTCGGCGACCACCGCGTCCGCCGCGTCGACCACCACGACCTCACCGTCCACCACCGCACGCAGCTCGTCCGGGAGCGTGACCTGCTCCGGGTCGAGGTCGGCCAGCGCCCCGTACAGCGCGTGGAGCTGAGCCGCCGAAACGGTCCGCTCCGGGTCCGCGAGCCGGTCGAGCAGCTCGGCCGCGCCGCCCGGCTCCGCCAGCAGGGCGCTCACCGACGTCCGCACACCCAGCGCCCGAAGGACCTGCTCGTCCTCGAACCCGGACGCGTCCGCCGCGTCGTACAGCCCGACGAGCAGCGGATCGCCGCCCTCCGCACGCAGCCCGGCGGGCCTGCGGCCGCCGAGGACCGGGTGCCCGCGCAGCCACCACGCCGTGTACGAACGGACCGTCTCCGTCGTCCCGTCCGGCAGCAGCACCCGCAACGGCTGCGTCAGCGCGTCCCGCAGCGGCGGACGCGACAGCATCGCCAGGGCCTGCGGCCAGCAGTCGTCGTCGACCAGGTCGAGGTCCCGCACGGCGACGATCTCGGTCGCCACGGGCGGCACCGGCGTGTCGGGCAGCCGGTCGAGGACGTCCTCGCACCACACGTCCACGGCGTCCAGCAGACCCGCGTCGTCCGGCTCGGGGAAGTCCCCGTCGCGGGGCTCCAGTTCATCGGGGTCGAGGACGACGTCCGTGGCGCGTACGAGCGCGAACCCGGCGAGCACACCGCACGCGGCGAGCGGCTGCTCGCCCCACCGGTCGGCCAGCTCCTGGTCGGCGAGCGCCAGTTCGTCGTCGCGCATGACCTGCGCGAAGTCGCTGCCGGGCAGCACGAGTTCACCGGCGGGGGCGAGCTCGCCGTCCTCGTCGGGCAGCGCGAGCGCGGCCAGCCACGGCTCGTCGCCGGGCGCGAGGTTCGCGTCCCGTACGAGCGCGAGCACGACGTCCGCCACCTCCTCGGCGTCCAGCGCCTCCTCGTCCCACGTGTCGTCGTCGAGCGAGGCGGCCACGGCGGCACGGACCTGCGGCGTCGTGAGGACGGCGCGGGGTGTGGCGGGCAGCGCGCCCAGCTTCTCCAACAAGGGGTGAGCGGCGTCCGGGTGGGCGATCTTCAGGCCGAGCCGGGCGAGGACGGCGGGGTCCGTGTCAGCACCGAGCCCGCCGTCGACAGGGGTGGGAAGGAGCACCTGACGGGGCCCGATGGTCGTGCGCGCGGCACGCCCGCCGGAGTCCCCCGCGCCGTCCTCGTACCCGTGCTGCGCGGGCGTCGGGCCGCCCGCCAGCGGCACCGGAAGCCCCGAGAGCCGGTCCGGGTCGACCCCGGCGAGCGTGTCGTACAGCCGCCGCCACCAGCCGGGCTCCCGCTCCAGACCCGCGAGCCGGTCCACCGCCTCCGTCAGCGCGATCCGCGCCACGCCCAGCGTGCGCAGTTCGGCGCGGCGCTCCAGACCCGCGGGCAGCAGGCACGGCAGCACCTCGGCGAGGACGCGGACCGTCTCGGCACCGGCGCCCTCGACGACCTCGGCGTCCCGCGGACGCAGCGCCTCGGGCAGCTCGGCCTCGTCGCCCTCCGCACGGGGAAGGGCCGGGGGCAGGAAGGCGGCACGGGGCAGCCGGTCCAGGATGCCCTGGCGCAGCGCGCCGTCCAGCTCGCTCCTGCCGAGCGGCCCCGGCACGAGCGAGATGATGCCCTCGGTGACCGGCCGCCAGTCGGCGAGCAGTTCGACGTACGCGTCCGCGGCCCGCTCCACCAGGAAGTCGGTGAGCGGCCCCGGAGCGGCGTGCCGCCGCGCGGTGTCCAGCGGGAACGAGGCGATGAGCAGCGCCGGTACGCCCAGCGGCTCGTCGCTCGGCGTCGGCGCGTGCACGACGGGGCTGGTGACCGGCCGCTCCGGGGCGCCGTCGGCACCCGTGGGCACGGCCCATGTCACCGACCAGTGCGGGCGCAGCCGCTCCTCGACGGGCCGGTCCTTGAGGAGCCCGGCCTCGATCGGCCCCTGCCTGCTGACGGTGCGCCAGCGGGTCGTGCCGTCGCGGCTGTCCTCGATGACGGTGTACGGGGCCTCGGTGCGGCGGCGCAGTGTGCGCGTCGTCCCGTCCGGGGTCTCGACGCAGACCTCCGCGAGCCCCGGCAGGGCGAGGAGCAGCGCGTCGTCGACGCCGTCGAGCAGGCGCGCCACGAGGTCCTCGGCGGCGGCGTCGCGCAGCGGCAGGATGACGACGGTGTCGTAGCCGTCGGGGGCGGAGCCCTCGGCGGCGAAGGGGAGGCGGAGCAGCGGCACGTGGCCGTCGCGGCGCCGCACCTCGTCCCCGAGCCCCGGGCTGAACCGGGAGGTCTCGGCGGCCAGCGCCCGCGCCTCGGACAGCGACCAGCGGACGCCGCCGGTGCGGCCGACGACGGCGGGCTCGTCGGAGACGGCGAGCACGGCGGCGAAGCCGACGCCGAAGCGGCCGACGGAGCCGGCGGCGGTGCCGGCCTCCTCGGGCGCCCGCTTCGCGGAGGCGCGGAGGGTGGAGAGGGACTCGACGCCCGTGGCGTCGAGGGGGGCGCCGCTGTTGGCCGCGGCGAGGACCCCGCCGCGCAGCGTCAACGCGAGCCGCCCGGGGACGCCCGCGCGGGCGGCGGCGTCCGAGGCGTTCTGCGCGAGCTCGACGACGAGGCGGTCGCGGTAGCCGCCGAGGGCGAGGTCCTCCTCGGCGTTGGCGTCCTCACGGAAACGGGCCGGGGCCGCCGCCCATGCGTCGAGTACTCCGCGGCGGAGGCGGGCGGTGCCGAAGGGATCCGTACCCTCGGCCGCCGGCCGCACGGTCTTGCTCACGGTCGACTGTCTCCTCTGGGGGAAGGGGTGTTGCGGGTCGGGCTGGGCTGGGCGACGTGCTTGCGGGCGAACGCTACCGCGTCCGGGGAGGGGGACCGGGGCGCGGACGGCCCCGGCGAAACCCGCTGTCGACGGGCCCATCAGGTGAGATAGAAAGCGATATGGACACCGCTCAACTCGAACAGCAGCTGGAAGAGACGTTCGACCACGCCGTCGTGCACCACGGCTACGCCAACTACATGCGCGACTACGAGCTCATCATCTACGCGACGGCCGACCCCCGCACCGGCGTGCCCCCGGCCTACCTGCGCCACCTCTTCCAGTACTGCGTCGAGGCCCGCTGCGAGACGTCCGTACTCCCCGAGACCTGGCAGAGATCGCTGGACGACCGTCTCCTGGACCACGAGAACGCCGACCCGGATCTCGGCGGGTACGTCTGGGGCGTGAAGTGCCACGCGATGTACCCGGGAGCGACGCTGGTCCGGGACTCGAAGGCGGCCGAGCGCTGGTCGAAGGAGATCGGGATCGACTTCCACGAGGTGCGCATCGAGACCAACGCGCACGACCTGACCCTGGTCTTCTCCGACCTGGAGGTCAGCGAGGTCCCGGTGGGTTACGCGCCGTTCGTGACGGACTAGCGGGCGGCGGGCTTCTCCGCCCGCTAGGAGTGGCCGAGATCCTCGCCGGGGCCCTCCGCCATGACGGAGCCGGAGTCGGCGCCGGGGCGCAGCGGCAGCACGTCGATACGGGTCTCGTCGAGGACGGGCGGCGCCGGACGCGGCGGCTTCGGCATGACCGCGGCCTCCGAGTGGCCGCCGCAGCCGTACGACAGCGACACGACATGCCCGTCGGCGGGCCCGAACTCATTGCCGCAGATACCGAACGCCTGCCCGAGCGAGCCGCCGATCCGCACGAGGAACCCACAGCTGACGCACGCCGCGGGCGCGGCCTGCGCCATCGGGGTCTTCGCGCCGTACGCCTCGTCCCAGCGGTCCGCCGCGACATGCAGCCCGTACCGCGAAAGGACCCTCGCCCTGCGCATGCCGAGCTCCTCGGCGACCGCGGCGATGGAGCCGCGGGCGGGCGGGACGGGCAGCTCGGCGGGCGGCCCCGCCGTCACCTCGGCGTCCTCCGCCTCGACGAGCTCGGCCATCTCCTGCGACACGATGGAGTTCGGCGGCGGCTCCTCCTCGCCGGAGTACCCGGGCTCGAGCCGCAGGTCCTCCGCGTCGGTCGGCAGCAGGTCGCCGGGACCCATGTCGCCGGGCCGGAGCCGCTCGCTCCACGGCACCCACTCGGGGGCGAGGAGCGCGTCGGGGCCCGGCAGCAGCACGGTCTCGTCGAGGGTGACGACCTTCGCCCGCGAGGCGCGGGCCACGGTCACGGCCCAGCGCCAGCCCCGGTAGCCGAATTCCTTGCACTCGAACAAGTGCGTGACGACGCGGTCGCCCTCGACGACGACCTCGACATGCTCACCGACCACACCGGGCGCGGCGGCCTCCTCGGCCGCGGCACGTGCCAGGCCCACCGCCTCGGCGCAGAGGCGGTCGGGGGTACGCGGGGTGCGCGGGGTACGGCTTCGCGTTGTCGCTGCGCTCACAAGTATCGCTTCTCTCCTACGCCGTCTCACGAGTGCGCCCCCTTCACGCGGGGGTGCGGACGGAGCGGACCAGAGGGCCGCGTCAACGTCCGCGCCCGACGTTCCGGGGCGCACCTACGTCATCCATTCTGCGGGATGACCGAGAGGCGCGCGGCCAAGAACAACCGCTGCAGGCGCGCTACGCACGCTACCTTCTCCTGGCCCCTGGGCCTACACCGACGTACGCCACCGGGCCCCGAGCCGCCTCCGCACCCCACGCCCATACCCCGCCCGGCGCCCCACCGACACCCCCCAAAACCCCCGGCAGGGCCTCCCCGCACGGCGGCACCCGACACGCGGCACCCGGCACCACATCCCTCCCCCGTCGCCGCTCCGCGGCGTTTCCCCCACCCACCCACCCAACGGCGCGAGGCAAACGGGTGGACGGGCGGGGCCCCTGCCTTCGCCTAACGGCGCGGGGTAAACGGGTGGGCGGGCGGGGCCCCTGCCTTCGCCTATCGGTGCGGGGTAAACGGGTGGGTGGGTGGGAAACCCGCCGCGGAGCGGCGAAGCACTCCCACCCGGCGGTGCGGGGCGAGCAACACCTACCCCCCGCCGCGGAGCGGCGGAGAGGGAGCGCCACGGGCTCACAGCCAGGATCCGTACTAGTACAGGCAACAACAGGGCACTATGACGACGTGGCCCCCACCAGGTCGATGTCCGCAGGAACAGAAACCGTCTCGCCGGGCCCGGCGAGACGGACCGCCCGCGCGCTCGGCCGCGCACTCCACTTCCCCTTCACCGGCACCGCCCGCGGCATCCGCAAGGCCACGCACGCCCACGGAGCGGGCGAGTCGGGCCTCGGCAAGCTGATCGAGCTGCACGCCGTGAACGGCGCCGGCGACGTCATGATCACCGTCGCGCTCGCCTCGACCGTGTTCTTCTCCGTGCCGACGGACGAGGCCCGCGGCCGCGTCGCGCTGTACCTGGCGATCACGATGGCGCCGTTCACACTCCTCGCCCCCGTCATCGGCCCGCTCCTGGACCGCCTGCCGCACGGCCGCCGCGCCGCGATGGCGGGCGCGATGCTCGCGCGGGCACTGCTCGCGCTGGTCCTTTCGGGCGCGGTCGTGTCGGGCAGCGTGGAGCTGTACCCGGCGGCGCTGGGCGTGCTGGTCGCATCGAAGGCGTACGGGGTGGTGAGAAGCGCGGTCGTGCCACGCCTTCTGCCGCCGGGGTTCTCCCTGGTCAAGGCGAATTCACGGGTGACACTCGGTGGGCTGCTCGCCACGGCCGTCGCGGCGCCGATGGGGGCCGGGCTACAGGCGGTCGGGCCGCGATGGCCGCTGTTCGGCGCGTTCGTGATCTTCGTCTCGGGGATGTTCCTGTCGTTCTCGCTGCCGCGCAAGGTCGACTCGTCGAAGGGCGAGAGCAAGGCGCTGCTGGCCGCGGACGAGGAGCACCTGCATCTGCACGCCCGCGCGGAGGCGGCGTCCGACACGTCCCGCAAACGGCGCCTCGGCCTGCGTACGGTCGGCCCCGCCGTCACCCACGCCCTGGCCGCGAACGCGTCGCTGCGCTGTCTGTCCGGCTTCCTCATCTTCTTCCTGGCGTTCCTGCTGCGGGAGCATCCGCTCGCGGGGCAGAGCGCGGCGGTGTCGCTCGGCATCGTGGGCGTGTCGGCGGGCGCGGGCAACGCGCTGGGCACGGCCGTCGGCGCCTGGCTGAAGTCGCGGGCCCCGGAACTGATCATCGTGACGGTCGTCGGGGTGGTGCTCGGCGTGGCGATCACGTCCGCGCTGTTCTTCGGTGCGGTGGGCGTCGCGTGTCTCGGCGCGTGCGCGGGCTTCGCGCAGGCGCTCTCCAAACTGTCGCTGGACGCGCTGCTGCAGCGGGACGTCCCGGAGCAGATCCGCACGTCGGCGTTCGCCCGTTCCGAGACGTTGCTCCAGATGGCCTGGGTGGTCGGCGGCGGCATCGGTATCGCGCTGCCGCTGATCGGAACCCTGGGGCTCTCGGTGGCCGCGGGGATCGTCGCGGTGGGCTGGCTGTCGACCGTACGAGGCCTGCTCGCATCGTCCCGCCGAACGGGCCCCCGCCCCCGGGTCCTCTGACCCCGCCCCACCGCGAACGGCACGCCCATGCCCCCCGCGTAACAGCACCCCCCGGCACGCCCGATAGCCTTCGGCCATGACCTCCCTGCTCCGCGGCGGAGCCGCGAATGTGAACAGCGCGGCGCGCCGCCGCCGCACCGCGGCCGCTCTTGGCGCCGTCTCCGCCGGACTCCTCGTCCTCTCGGCCTGTGACAAGCCGACGCCGCTCGCCACCGTCACCGTCGGCAGCGACTCGGTGAACACCGAGGCCTCCTGCTACAACGACGGCAAGGAGCTGGAGGAGGCACAGATCAAGTCCTGCCTCCAGGACAAGGACGTGAAGTCCGTGAAGATCGACCCGGACGAGAAGGTCCGCTTCGGTGTCGACCCGGAGGTGGCCGAGAAGGGCTGGACGCTGCTGATGAACGGTCAGCCGCTGACCGAGGCCAGCAAGAAGACGTACGTCGTCATCCCGGGCAGCGTCTTCTTCAACCAGCAGTACGGCGGCGGCGGCAAGAAGTCGACCGTCAGCCTCCTCGAGGGCGGCAAGGGCTCGGCGTCCAAGGCGACGGGCTTGTGGTCGTTCAAGTTCGAGAAGGACTCCTGACCTGACCCCGCACGCCGCGCCCGCCCCGCGCGTCCTCGTGGCCACCGCCGTCCCCGCCGAGCGGGACGCGGTGGCCGGAGCACTGACGGAGACGGCGACCGGGGCGTCTGCCGACGTCCTCGCCGTCGGCGTCGGCCCCGCCGCCGCGGCGGCCGGCACGGCGACCGCGCTCGCCCGCGCCGCCGCCGAGGGGCGGCCCTACACCCTCGTCGTGTCGGCCGGCATCGGCGGCGGCTTCCAGCCGGACGCCCCCGTCGGCTCCCTCGTCGTCGCCGACGAGATCACCGTCGCCGACCTGGGCGCCGAGACCCCGGAAGGGTTCGCGCCCGTCACCGAGCTGGGCTTCGGCGCCGTCACCCACCGTCCGCCGGCCTCCCTCGTACGGGAGCTGGCCGACGTCTCCGGTGCCGCGACCGGCACCGTCCTCACCGTCTCCACCGTGACCGGCTCCGCCGAGCGCGCCGCCGCCCTGCGGCTGCGGCACCCCCGCGCGCTGGCCGAGGCGATGGAGGGGTTCGGCGTCGCCGAGGCCGCCGTACTGCACGGCCTGCCCGTCCTCGAGATCCGCGCCGTCTCCAATCCCGTCGGCCCGCGCGACCGCGCCGCCTGGCGGATCGGCGACGCGCTGTCCGCGCTGAGCGACGCGTTCGGGAAGTTCGCGCCGGTACTGAGGAGTTGCACCACACATGACCGATAGCCCCGCCGGCGCCGAGACCCCCGCCGCCCCCCTGCGCATCGCGTACTCGCCCTGCCCCAACGACACGTTCGTCTTCGACGCGTGGGCGCACGGCCGGGTGCCCGGCGCGCCCGCCCTCGACGTCACGTTCGCCGACATCGACATCACGAACGGCATCGCGGAGCGCGCCGCGTCCGCCTCCGAGACGTCCGACCTGGACGTCCTGAAGGTGTCGTACGCCGTGCTCCCGTACGTCCTCGACGCGTACGCGCTGCTGCCCTGCGGCGGCGCGCTCGGGCGTGGCTGCGGGCCGCTCGTCCTGACGCGCGAGCCGGGCGTCGACCTGACCGGCAGGACCGTCGCCGTGCCGAGCGAGAAGTCGACGGCATATCTGCTCTTCCGCCTCTGGGCCGCGGACACGCTGTCCGGCGGCGGTGTCGGCGAGATCGTGGTGCTGCCCTTCGACCAGATCATGCCCGCGGTGCGCGACGGCAGGGTCGACGCGGGCCTGGTCATCCACGAGGCGCGCTTCACGTACCAGAACTACGGTCTGCACTGCCTCGCCGACATGGGCGAGCACTGGGAGTCCACCACGGGGCTGCCGATCCCGCTCGGCGCGATCATCGCGAAGCGGTCGCTGGGCGCGGAGCGGCTGCGCGCCCTCGCCGACGCGGCCCGCACCTCGGTGCGGATGGCGTGGGACGACCCGGAGGCGTCGCGCCCGTACGTCCTGGAGCACGCCCAGGAGATGGACCCGGCCGTGGCGGACCAGCACATCGGGTTGTACGTGAACGAGTTCACCGCCGACCTCGGCGAGAGCGGCTACGCGGCGGTCCGCGGGCTGCTGACCCGCGCCGCGGCCGAGGGACTCGTGCCGCCCCTCGGCCCGGACGCTCTGTCGTTTCCCTAGCGGATCTTGAGCCGCCGCCGGGGAACACGGGCGCTGCCCCGCTCTACACGTCCAGCTGGTCCGCCACCGCCCGCAGCAGGCCCGCGATCTTCGCGCCGGACGCCTTGTCGGGGTAGCGGCCCTTTTCCAGCATGGGTGTGATGTTCTCGAGCAGGGTCGTCAAATCCTGGACGATCGACGCCAGTTCATCGGGTTTCCGTCGCTGCGCGGCCGCGACCGATGGCGTGGGGTCGAGAATCGCCACGGAAAGGGCCTGGTCACCGCGTTGTCCCGCGACCACGCCGAATTCGACGCGCTGGCCTGGCTTGAGTGTGTCGACGCCGGCGGGCAGTACTGAGGAATGCACGAAGACGTCGCCGCCGTCGTCGCGGGAGAGAAAGCCGAAGCCCTTCTCGCTGTTGAACCACTTGACCTTGCCGGTAGGCACGTGAAGTCCTCGTCCTCGTACTCGTCGTACTCGTCTGTGCCGGGCCCGCCCGCCTGGGAACGACGGGGCGAAAACGGCTCTGGATAGCACTACAGCGGGTCGCCCGACCCGCCAGGAACCAAGACTATTGGTCCGTGGGCCGGTGACAAGACGTCCCTGGATTCTTCCTTCGGGCTGGGAACTACCCTGGTCGGGTGCGTGACAAAACCCAAGCGAATTCCACCGGGCCGGGCGACGGAATGGTCCGGACCGGAGCAATCGTCTTCTTCGTCGGAGCCGTGGCCACACTGGTCACGGTGGCCCCGCTGTTCCTGGGCACCGATCCCTTTCCGTCCATCGCGTACGCGGTGTGCATGCTGATGGGCATCGGCTTCCTCATCGCCGGGGCCGGGGTGCTGCGTGGCATCGCCTTCCAGCGTCGGCAGGCCAGGTCCGGCACCGGCTGACGTCGCCCGGCACCGGCTCGTCCCGCGCTAGCCGACGGCGTTCCCCGCCACCTGCGCATCGAGCCACGCCGGGAACTCCGCGAGGCCGCCGAGGACGACGTCGGCGCCCGCCGCGCGCAGTTCCGCTGCGTCGCACGGTCCGGTCGCCACCGCCACGGAGAGCGCGCCCGCCGTACGCGCGCCGCGTACATCGCCGGTGTGGTCCCCGACGTACACCGTCGCGCCGTGCTCGCGCAGCGCCTCGGCCTTCGCCTCCGCCCACAGCCAGCCGATGACCGCGTCGGCGTCGATGCCGAGGTGCGCCAGGTGCAGCTTCGCGTTGGGCTCGTGCTTGGCGGTCACCACGATCGCGCGGCCGCCGTGCGCGTGCACCGCGGCGATGGCCTCACGGGCGCCCGCCATCGCGAGGGTCGGCTCGATGGCGTGTGTGGTGTAGATCTCGCGGTAGAGGTCGGCCGTCTCCGCGATCTCCTCCTCGGGGAACCAGTTCCGCAGCTCCTGCTCCAGCGGCGGGCCGAGCCGCGTGACCGCCAGGTCGGCGTCGATGTACGTCCCCGTCCTCGCGGTGAGCGCCTGATAGGCGGCCTTGATGCCGGGCCGGGAGTCGATCAGGGTCATGTCGAGGTCGAAGCCGACGGTCAGGGTGTGTGCAGTCATGCGCCCCATTGTGCCGAGGGCGGCGACCCGGCCCGCCCCTACACTTAGCCCACCCTTACCTCCCGGTGAAACGAGCCCAGCCGATGTCTGTGCCCGGCCAACCGCCTGCGCCTGTCCGACTGTCTGTGCCCGTCCGACGCGTCACCGTCCTCACGGCGGCCGTCGTGGCCCTGCTCCTCGCCATCCTGCTCAGCCTCGCCGTCGGGGCCCGCGCCATCGCGCCGTCCGCCGTCTTCGACGCGCTGCTGCACGGCGGGCACGGCGACGCCGCCGAGGTCATACGCGAGATGCGGGTCCCCCGCACCGTGACCGGCGTGCTCGTCGGCGCCTCCCTCGCGCTGGCCGGCACCGTCCTGCAGGGCATCACCCGCAACCCCATCGCCGACCCCGGCATCCTCGGCATCAGCCAGGGCGCCTCCGTCGCCGTGGTCCTCGCCATCGCCTACGCCGGAGTGCACACCCTCACCGGCTACGTCTGGTGGGCGTTCGTGGGCGCCGGGCTCGCGTCCGTCGCCGTCCACGCCATCGCGTCCGGCGGCCGGGGCGGCGCGACGCCCGTGAAACTCGCGCTCGGCGGCGCCGCCGTCAACGCACTGCTCGTCTCCGTCACCACCGGCGTCCTCACCACCAAGGCGTCCGCGCTCGACGAGTTCCGGTTCTGGCAGGTCGGCTCGCTCTCCGGCCGCGACGCCGACATCGTCGGCCGGATCTGGCCGTTCCTGCTCGTGGGTCTCCTGCTCGTCCTCGCGGTCGCCCGCGGCCTGGACGCGCTCGCGCTGGGCGAGGACGTCGCGAAGGGCATCGGCCAGAACGTCGCCGCGGTACGGATCGTCGGCGGGCTCGGCGCGACCGTCCTCACCGCCGCGGGCGTGGCCGCCGCGGGCCCCCTCGCGTTCATCGGCCTCGCCGTCCCGCACATCGCCCGCGCGCTCATCGGCGGCGACCACCGCTGGGTGCTGCCGCTCGCCGCCCTCATCGGGCCCGTGATGCTGCTGGTCTCCGACACCGTCGGGCGCATCGTCTTCCCGCCGAGCGAGGTGCCCGCCGGGGTGATGACCGCGCTCATCGGGGTGCCGTTCCTCGTGACGCTCGTCCGCAGGAAGGCGGTGGCCGCGTGAGTACGGTCGCGTCGGCCCGGGTCCGGCCCGCCGGGTACGCGGTGCTGCGGGTGCGCCGCGCCGCCTTCCTCGTGCATCGGAGGGCCACCGCGGTCGGGGCCGTGCTCACCGTGCTGCTCGCGGCGGGCTGTCTCGCGTACCTCTGTGTCGGAGAGTCCTTCGTCCACCCCGTCGAGGCCCTGAAGGTCGTCCTCGGGCAGCCCTCCCCCGACGAGCTGGTCGTCGGCACGCTCCGCGAACCCCGCATGGTGGTGGGCCTGTTGGTCGGCGCCGCGTTCGGGGTGGCGGGCGCGCTCATCCAGACCGTCGCCCGCAACCCCCTCGCCAGCCCCGACATCATCGGCATCAGCCACGGCGCGAGCGCGCTGACCGTCGGCGCGCTGACCCTCGGCGTCACCTCGTACACCGTCCTGCCCTACCTGTCCGTGCTCGGCGGGATCACCGCGGCCGCCCTCGTGTACGTCTTCGCGTGGCGCGGCGGACTGCACGCCGCCCGCTTCGTCCTCATCGGCATCGGCTTCGCCGTCGCCCTGCGCTCCGTGACGACGCTGTTCATGACCAAGGGCGACTACCTCGTCGCCCAGCAGGCGCAGATCTGGATGACGGGCTCCCTCAACGGCCGCGGCTGGGCCGAGGCGAACCCGCTCGCCCTGACCCTGCTCGTCCTGCTGCCCTTCGTCCTGTGGGCGGCCCGCGCCCAGCGCGCGGTCGGCCTGGACGACGACACGACGACGGCCCTCGGGACGCGCCTCGGCCACGTACGCCTCGGGCTCGTCCTCCTCGGCGTCGTCCTCGCCTCGGTGGCGACCGGCGCCGCGGGCCCCGTGGACTTCGTGGCGCTCCTCGCCCCGCAGACCGCCCGCAGGCTGACCCGCACCGCGCAGCTCCCCCTGCTGTGCTCGGCGCTGCTCGGCGCCCTCATCGTCGTCCTCGCCGACCTCCTCGCCCGGCGGCTCTTCTCCCCCACCGAGCTGCCCGTCGGCGTCCTCACCGCGGCCGTCGGAGCGCCCTGTCTGATCTGGCTCATCGTCCGCAGCCGAACCGTCCGCCCTGGAGGCACGCCGTGACCGCCGCCCGACTGACGGCCCGCGAACTGACCCTCGCCTACGAGGACCGCACGGTCGTCGAGAACCTCGACCTCACCGTCCCCGACGGAAAGGTCACCGTGATCGTCGGCCCCAACGCCTGCGGCAAGTCCACGACCCTGCGGGCCCTCGGCCGGCTTCTCAAGCCGCGGAGCGGCGCCGTCCTCCTCGACGGCGCGTCCCTCGCCACGCTCCCCACCAAGAAGATCGCCCAGCAGATCGGGCTGCTCCCGCAGACACCCGTCGCACCCGAGGCGATCACCGTCGCCGACCTCGTGGCGCGCGGCCGCCAGCCGCACCAGCGCTGGTGGCAGCAGTGGTCGGACGCGGACGAGAAGGCGGTGACGGAGGCGATGGAACGCACCGACGTCGTCCCGCTCGCCGAGCGGCCCGTCGACGAGCTGTCGGGCGGCCAGCGCCAGCGCGTGTGGATCGCGATGGCCCTCGCCCAGGACACCGGCCTGCTCCTCCTCGACGAGCCGACCACCTACCTCGACATCTCCCACCAGGTCGAAGTCCTCGACCTGGTACGCCAGTTGAACCACGAACGCGGCCGCACGGTCGTGGTCGTCCTGCACGACCTGAACCAGGCCGCGCGCTACGCCGACCACCTCGTCGCCATGAAGGACGGCGAGGTCGTCGCGGAGGGCGCGCCCGGCAAGACCGTCACCGAAGAGCTCGTGCGCGAGGTCTTCGGCCTGGAGTGCGTGGTGGTCCCCGACCCCGTGACCGGCTCCCCGCTGGTCGTCCCCGGGGCGCCGTGGACGGCGACCGCAGCCCTCCCCTCCCATCCCGCCTGACCCCTCCCGCCTGACCCCATGAAAGGCGTCCCCACCATGCCCCGTCTCCGCTCCCCCCTCCGCCGCCGCGCGCTCCGCACCGGCTCCCTCGCCCTCACCGGCGCGCTCGCGCTGGCCGCCTGCGGCTCGTCCGACTCCGACGGCACCGCGGCGGGCTCCGGCGAGACCCACACCGTCAAGACGGCCATGGGCGACGTGAACGTGCCCGTGGACCCGCGCCGCGTCGTCGTCCTCGACACCGCCGAACTGGACTCCGCGATCACCCTCGGCGTGAAACCGGTCGGCTCCACACACGTCGAGGCGTCGTCCGGGTTCCCCGGTTACCTGCCGAAGGACGAGGTCAGCGGCATCAAGGACGTCGGCGAGATGATGACGCCCAACATGGAGGCCATCGCCGCCCTGAAGCCCGACCTCATCCTGACGTCGAAGATCCGGCACGCCGCCAAGTACGACCAGCTCAAGGCGATCGCGCCGACCGTCATGACGGAGACGACCGGCTACCCCTGGAAGGAGAACTTCCAGGTGCACGCCGACGCACTCGGCAGGCGGGCCGAGGCGAAGAAGGTCGTCGCCGACTACCGCGCCCACACGCGGAAGGTCACCAAGGCCATCGGCGGCCCCGCCAAGGCCGAGCAGACGAAGGTCAACGTCCTGCGCTTCATCGAGGGCGCCGACATCCGCCTCTACGGCGACCGGAGCTACATCGCCACCCTCCTCAAGGACGTCGGCCTCGGCCGCGCCCCGATCTCCGCGAAGGCCAAGGACGGCTTCTCCTACGACCTCTCCCCCGAGAAGATCGACCTCGCGGACACGGACGTCATCTTCCGCTCCACGTACGGCGATCCGAAGAAGTCCAAGGAGACGCAGACCGTGGGCAGCGGCCTGTGGAAGAACATGAGGGCGGTGAAGTCCGGCAACGTCCACACCGTCGACGACGAGCTGTGGATCCAGGGCATCGGCTACACCGCGGCGGACCGGATCCTGGCCGAGATGCAGGCCGACCTCACGGAGAAGTAGGGACCCGTCCGCTCAGGGCCGTTGCCGCTGCGACCTCCACAGCAGGAACAGCGCGGAGGCGACGGCCGCCCCCCGCACCACCCACGGCCAGGTGTCGGCGATGGCGTCGCTCATGTGCCCGTCCCTGATCGGGTCGCCCCAGCGCCCGTCGCCGCGCCCCCACAACCAGGTGATCCCCGCGGCCACCGCGAGGGTCGGCAGCCCGATCACGGCGAACTTCACCTCGGCGCGGGTGAGCCTGCGGGAGGCGTAGGCGATGAGCCAGCCGACGCCGAGGACCACGAGGTTGCCGAGGACCGCGCCGACGGCGAGGAGCGCGGCGGCGAGCAGGAGCAGCGGGTTGCTGAACGTCGGCCCCGTGCCGACGGCGGCCCGCGGCAGCCGCCACCGGCGCCGGCCCGGCTCCTCGACGGCTTCCTCGTACGCGGCCTCCTCCGCGCCCTCTTCCTCCTCCTCTGCCTCCTCCTCGGCCTCGCGCGCCTTCTTGGCGCCCGCCTTGGCCGGGGGCTTGAGGAGTTCGGGGATCTCGATGCCACCGACGAAGCCGGGGACGCTGTCGGCGTGCCCGAACGGGCTGCTGTCCACGCGCCACCAGTCGGGCTGCGCGTCGCTGGGCCCCAGTTCGTCGATGCCCGCGAGGTGGGGTGGCGCGGCGCCCTCGAAGAGGTCGGGCGGGCGGCGTGGGTCGGGGATCCGCGACGCGTCGGGGGGCTCGGGGGCGGCCGGAGCCTCCGGGGTCCTCTTCGTGGTGCGGCGGGGCTTCGGTACGCGGAGGGCGCGCGGTTTCGCCGGTGCGTCGCCGGGCGCGGCCTCGGGGGCCCGGCCCGGCGTGTGTCCCGGTACGTCGCTCTGTACGTCCCCGGAGGCGCCGCCCGCCGCCTCCACGACCTCTTCCGGGGTGCCGAGGCGGGCGAGGATGCGGCGGACGGACGCGGGGCTGTCGCCGGTGGCCCCTTCCCTGCCCCGGTCGATCCGATTCCGCAGGTCGGCGACCAGCCGCATCCGGTCGCCGGACGGCAACTGCCGCTGCTGGGCCAGGTCTCCGACCCGGCTCAGATAGTCGTAGACCAGCTGATCGCTCTCGATCCCCACGAAGTCCCCTCCGGGGCGGCTGCTTTGACGCGCCGCTGTTGTACCACCCAGCGCTCTCGACGGTACCTTCTCCGGAGACCCTAGGGGTCGGCCTCCGTCTCAAGGTGTAGGGGCTCCGCCACAGGTTGCACCCCAGGCCGAGGGGCGGGTTGCACCGCAGGCCGATGTGCGGGGGACGCGCGGAAACCATCATGGACACATGAGCGCAACCACCTTCACCCCCGCGTCCGCCCAGTCGTCCGCCGACCCCGGCGCCGTGCCGCACGGCGCCCCGCACCCGCGCGGCATCGGCGGTGCCCTGCGCGCCGCCAAGGTCCTCGTGAGCGCCGCGTTCGGCGTCGTCGTACTCGGCGAGTTCGCCGAGGAAGCGGGCGTACGACCCCGCTGACGTCCCGACGGCCGGGGCACGCCCGCCCGTTCTCCGCCGCCCACCGATCTCGGTCCACTAAAGTCACGCCGTGAAAGCACGGATCGTGACGACTCGTTCACTCCCCGCAGCCTGCGCGCTGCTCGCGGTCTCCCTGACCGCTCTCGCCGCTCTCTGCGCCGTCCAGCACGTCCCGATGGCCGACACCCTGGTCTACCGTGCCGAGGGCGCCGCCGTCGCCAACGGCAGCGACCTGTACGGGTTCACCGTCACCGAGTGGGAACTGCCCGCCACCTACCCGCCGTTCGCCGCGATCCTCTTCGTACCGACGACCTGGCTCCCCCTGGGCGCCCTGAAGACCGTCTTCCTGATCGGCAACGTCGCCCTCCTTCTCCTCCTGGTCCGCCTCTCCTGCGAGCTGGCCGGCCTCCGCGTCCGCGCGCCGGTCCTCTGCGCCGCGACCGCCCTCGCCCTGTGGCTCGAACCCGTCTTCCAGACCGTCCTGTTCGGCCAGATCAACCTCGCGCTCGCCTGCCTGGTCCTGTGGGACCTGACCCGGCCGCCGGGCGCCGTCGGCAAGGGGTTCGCGGTCGGTGTCGCGGCCGGGATCAAGCTGACGCCCGCCGTGTTCGTCATCTACCTGCTGCTGCGGGGGCGCGTGCGCGAGGCGGCCGTCGCGTGCGCCGGGTTCGTCGGCACCGTGCTGCTCGGCGCGCTGGTGCTCCCCGCGGCGAGTGTCGACTTCTGGACGCGGCGGGTCTTCGAGACAGGCCGGGTCGGCAAGGCGTGGATCGTCGACAACCAGTCGCTGCAGGGCCTGATCGCGCGGCTCCTGCACGACGCGGAGCCGGGCGCGGCCTGGGCCGTCCCGGCGGCGGTGACGGCCGTCGTCGGCCTCTGGCTGGTCCGCCGCGCGCCCGACGAACCGCGCGCGCTGCTCCTGGCCGCGTGCACGGCGCTGCTGGTCTCCCCGATCAGCTGGTCGCACCACTGGGTGTGGTGCGTACCGCTCCTGGCCGTCCTGATCGCGCGGGGCCGCCCGCGCCTGGCGGCGACGGTGGCGGCCCTCTTCACGGCCCGTACGTTCTGGCTGCTCCCGCACGAGGGCGCCCTGGACCTCCACCTGCCGTGGTGGCAGCAGGTGTTGGCGTCCCCGTACGCACTGCTCGCACTGGCGGTCTGGCCGGTGCTCGGACGCACGGATCCGTGTGTCCCTCAGCCCCCGGCCAGCAGCTCGTCCGCGTCCACGATGCGGTACGCGTACCCCTGCTCGGCGAGGAACCGCTGACGGTGGGCGGCGAAGTCCTGGTCGATGGTGTCGCGCGCGACGACGGAGTAGAAGCGCGCCTCGTGCCCATCGGCCTTGGGCCGCAGCACGCGCCCGAGCCGCTGCGCCTCCTCCTGCCGCGACCCGAACGTGCCGGACACCTGGATGGCGACGGTCGCCTCGGGCAGGTCGATGGAGAAGTTGGCGACCTTGGAGACGACGAGGACGGAGATCTCGCCCTCGCGGAACGCGTCGAAGAGCTTCTCGCGCTGCGCGTTGGTCGTCTCGCCCTTGATGACGGGCGCGTCGAGGTGTTCGCCGAGCTCGTCGAGCTGGTCGATGTACTGCCCGATGACGAGCGTCTGCTCGCCCGCGTGCTTCTTGACCAGCGCCTCCGTCACCTTGCGCTTGGTGGCGGTGGTGGCGCAGAAGCGGTACTTCTCCTCGGCCTCCGCCGTGGCGTACGCGAGCCGCTCGCTGTCGGTGAGGTTGACGCGCACCTCGACGCAGTCGGCGGGCGCGATGTAGCCCTGCGCCTCGATCTCCTTCCACGGCGCGTCGAACCGCTTGGGCCCGATGAGCGAGAACACGTCGGACTCGCGCCCGTCCTCGCGCACGAGGGTCGCGGTCAGCCCGAGACGGCGCCGTGCCTGGAGGTCGGCGGTGAACTTGAAGACCGGCGCGGGCAGCAGGTGCACCTCGTCGTAGATGACGAGGCCCCAGTCGCGCGAGTCGAAGAGTTCGAGGTGCGGGTAGATGCCCTTCCGCTTCGTCGTGAGCACCTGGTACGTGGCGATCGTGACGGGCCGGATCTCCTTGCGCGTCCCGCTGTACTCGCCGATCTCGTCCTCCGTCAGGGAGGTCCGCTTCACCAGTTCGTGCTTCCACTGGCGGGCGGAGACCGTGTTGGTGACGAGGATGAGCGTGGTGGCCTTGGCCTGCGCCATGGCCCCGGCACCGACGAGGGTCTTCCCCGCACCGCAGGGCAGGACGACGACACCGCTGCCGCCGTGCCAGAAGCCCTCGACGGCCTGCTGCTGGTAGGGGCGGAGCGACCAGCCCGCCTCGTCCAGGTCGATCTTGTGCGCCTCGCCGTCGACGTAACCGGCGAGGTCCTCGGCGGGCCAGCCCAGCTTCAGCAGCGTCTGCTTGATCTGGCCGCGCTCGGAGGGGTGCACGGCGACGGTGTCCGGGTCGAGACGGGCGCCGACGAGCGGCTGGACCTTCTTCGACCGCAGGATCTCCTCCAGGACCGGCCGGTCGGTGGTGGTGAGGACGAGACCGTGGGTGGGGTGCTTGGAGAGCGTGAGGCGTCCGTACCGCGCCATCGTCTCGGCGACGTCGACGAGCAGCGCGTGCGGCACGGGGTACCGCGAGAACTCCACGAGCGCGTCGACGACCTGCTCCGCGTCGTGCCCGGCGGCCCGCGCGTTCCACAGCCCGAGCGGGGTGACCCGGTAGGTGTGGATGTGCTCGGGCGCGCGCTCCAGCTCCGCGAACGGCGCGATGGCACGACGGCAGGCCTCCGCCTGCTCGTGGTCGACCTCGAGCAGGAGAGTCTTGTCCGACTGGACGATGAGGGGACCGTTCACGCGAGCGCCCTTTCCGTAGGCCAAACGTCCAGTGTGCCGCACCGGCGGCGGTACGCGGGGAGCGCGCGGGCGGTACGCGGGGAGCGAAAGCGGCTGTACCGGGACGCGGCCGCCGCCCCATATTGGTGATCATGCTGACCCGAGTGGCCGTCCTCTCCGACATCCATGGCGTCCTGCCCGCCCTCGAAGCCGTCCTCGCGGAACCCGAGGTGCGGGCGGCGGACCGGGTGGTGCTGACCGGTGACATCACGGCGGGACCACAGCCCGCCGAAGTCCTCGACCTGCTCGCGGGGCTCGGCGACCGCGCCGTCCTCATCAGCGGCAACGCCGACCGCGAGCTGCTCGAATACCGCCGCGGCGACCGCGACACCATCCCCGACCCCATCGGCCCCTGGGCGGCCGACCAGCTCCGCGCGGACCACCTCGACCTCCTCGCGCGGCTCCCGAAGTCGGCGCGCCTCACCCTCGCCGGCCTCGGCGACGTCCTGTTCTGCCACGCCACGCCCCGCGACGACGAGGAGATCGTCCTCGTCGACTCCCGCCCCGAACGGTGGGCGGAGGTCCTCGACGGCGTCGACCCCGCCGTGCGCACGGTGGTGTGCGGCCACACCCACATGCCGTTCGTCCGCCTCGCCCACGGCCGCACGGTCGTCAACCCCGGCAGCGTCGGCATGCCCTACGGCCGCGCGGGCGCCCACTGGGCGCTCCTGGGCCCCGGCATCGACCTGCGCACGACCCCGTACGACATCGACGCGGCCGTCACCCGCCTGACCCGCGAGTGCGCCTACCCCGGCATCGCGGAGTGGGCGGACCACTACCTGCAGGCCCGCGACAGCGACGCGGAGGCGCTCGCGGTGTTCGGACCGCTGGACGGACGGCGGGGGTAGGACGCGTGGGGGCAGGACGCATGGGGGCGGGCTCGCACGGGCGTCAGCACACCGGGGACACGGCCCGACCCGCTAACGTGAACCGGATGAGCCCCGACGAGCCGCAGACCACGGACAGCGCCGACGCGAGCGTCACCGCGCGGGTCACCGCACCGCCGCGTGCGGCGGACGTGCCGCGATCCCTCGCCGAAGCGCTCCGGTCGCGTGGGGACGACGCGCTCGCCGACCTGCTGCGGGCCCGCCCCGACCTCCTCAACCCCGTGCCGAACGACCTCACCCAGCTCGCCACCCGCGCCGGGACCCGGGCGTCCGTGGTACGTGCGCTGGAGCGGCTCGACCGGTTCGCGCAGCAGGTCGCCGAGGCGCTCGCCGTGGCGTCGGAGCCCGCCTCGTACGACGAGGTGCGCAGGCTGCTCGCGGGCGACGACGGGGACGCCGCCGTCGAGGCCGCCCTGCCGCGCGCCCTCGCCACGCTCCACGAGCAGGCGCTGGTGTGGGGGCCCGACGACCGCCTGCGTCTGGTGCGCACGGCCCGCGAACTCCTCGCCCCCACCCCGCAGCACCCGTCCCCGACCGGTCTCGGCCCCACCGTCGCCGAGGCCACGGCCGGGATGTCGCCGACCCGCATCCAGGACATCGTCACGGCGGCGGGCCTGCCGACGACGCACGACCCGGTGTCGGCCGTGCGCTCGCTGACCGCGCTTTTCACAGACCGTACGCGGATGTCGGCGCTGCTCGACGAGGCGCCCGCGGAGTCCGTCGAGGTGCTGTCCCGGCTCGTGTGGGGCCCTCCCTACGGCCAGGTCACCGCCGACCCGGCACGCCACCTGCGCTGGCTCCTCGACCGCGGCCTGCTCCTCCCCACCGCGCCCGGCACGGTCGTGCTGCCCCGCGAGGCGGCCCTGCACCTGCGCGCGGGCCGCGCCCACCGCACGCCCGAGCCGGTGCCGCCGCCCGTCGAGGCGGCCCGCGAATACCGTCCACAGGTTGTGGACGCGGCCGCCGCCGGCCAGGCGTACACCGCGCTCGCCACCGTCGAGGAACTCCTCAAGGACTGGGACGAGGGCGGCCCCGCGGTGCTGCGCGCGGGCGGTCTCAGCGTCCGCGACCTGAAGCGGACCGCGGTCGCCCTCGACACGTCCGAGCCGCTCGCCGCGTTCTGGGTCGAACTGGCCTACGCGGCGGGGCTGCTCGCCTCCGACGGCGAGGCCGACGAGCGGTACGCCGCGACGCCCGCGTACGACACGTGGCAGGAGCTGCCCGCGGCCGAGCGGTGGTCGGCGCTCGCCACGGCGTGGCTCGCGGCCACGCGCACGGCGGGGCTCGTGGGCGGCCGCGACGGCAAGGACCGCACGCTGTCCGCGCTCGGCCCGCACCTGGACCGGTCGACGGCCCCCGAGGTACGGCACCGGGTGCTCGCGCTCGCCGCCGCGCTGCCCGAGGGCACGGCGCCCACCCCCGACTCCCTCCTGTCCCGCCTCCGCTGGGAGCGCCCCTCCGCCTCCCGCGGCCGCCCCGGCCAGGACGGCACGCCGACCCCGTCCGACGCCCCGCCCCCACAGGACCTCCGCTCCCGCATCGCCCAGTGGACGCTGAACGAGGCGGAGTTGCTGGGGGTGACGGGGAGGGGGGCGCTCTCCTCGCATGGGCGGGCGCTGCTGTCCGGGTTCGCGGCGGGTTCCGTGACCGGGGCGGGCTCCGGGGCCGGGGCCGGTGCGGGTTCCGGGTTCGGCGCGGGCTCCGGGGCCGAGGCCGGCTCAGGTGCCCGGTCCGGCGCGGGTTCCGGGTCCGGCGCGGGCTCCGTCTCGGGTTACGGGTTCGGCGCCGGGAGCTTGGTCGCCGACGCGACCGCCGAGCGGGATCTCGCCGCCGCCCATGCCGCGCGGCTTCTCGCGCCCCTCCTTCCCGAGCCCCTCGACCACGTCCTGCTCCAGGCCGACCTCACCGCCGTGGCCCCCGGCCCGTTGGAGCGGCCGCTCGGCGACGCGCTCGCCGTCCTCGCCGACGTGGAGTCCAAGGGCGGCGCCACGGTCTACCGCTTCACGCCCGGTTCCGTACGCCGCGCCCTCGACGCCGGGCAGTCCGCGTCCGACCTGCACGCCTTCCTCGCCGCGCACTCCCGTACGCCCGTCCCGCAGCCCCTCGCCTACCTCATCGACGACGTGGCGCGGAAACACGGCCACCTGCGGATCGGCGCCGCCTCCGCGTACGTCCGCTGCGACGACGAGGCCCTCCTCAACGAGATCCTCGCCGACAAGCGCGCCCAGAGCCTGCGGCTGCGCCGCCTCGCGCCCACCGTGCTCGCCGCCCAGGCGGACCCCGGCACGCTCCTCGACGGGCTGCGCGCGATGGGGTTCGCGCCGGCGGCGGAGAGCGCGGAGGGCGACGTCCTGATCACCCGCGCGCATGCCCACCGCACGCCTCCCCGTTCCGCCCCCGAGCCGGTGCCGGACGGGCCGCCGCTGCCCGGCGACACGCTCATCGGGGCGGCCGTGCGGGCGATCCGGGCGGGGGACCTGGCGTCGACGGCGCCGCGCAAGGAGACGCCGACGTCCGCGTCGCCGTCGGACGGCCGACTCCCCCGGACCACGGCCGCGGAGACCCTCGCCACGATGCAGGCGGCGGTCCTCACGGGGGAGGCGCTGTGGATCGGTTACGTGAACGCGGAGGGGACGGCGAGTCAGCGGGTCATCGCGCCGGTTCGGGTCGAGGGCGGGTTCGTGACGGCGTACGACCACACGGCGGATGAGGTCCGTACGTATCCCTTGCACAGGGTCACGGGGGTGGCGGAACTCGCGGACGACTGAACGGGATCGGGCGTCCCGCCTTGCGGGTGCGGGTCCGTGGTGGTCGCTCGCGCAGTTCCCCGCGCCCCTGCCCCCGAAAACCCCCCGCGCCGCGGCAGGACAGCCCGCCTTCCCGGTGCGGGCCCGTCGTGGTCGCTCGCGCAGTTCCCCGCGCCCCTAAAAGGCACCCCGCACCGCAGCGTGCCGGCCCACCCTGCGCGACCAGCCACGACGAAGCCGCGCCCGGACGTCCGCCCCGGCTAATTCGTTGGCCCCCGCAGGTACCCGCCGCCTAGGATGCCTCCTTCCCGCCTCCCCCGCGGAGCGCCGTCGACCGGACGGAAACCGGTCGGCCACAGGTCCGCACAACCACCACGCGAAACCGCCGGAGGCACCCCGTGCACGTCCAAGACGGCCAGCAGGACCAGGACGGCCGCCCCGACCCCCTCTCCAGGGAGCGCCGGCACCTCGCCGCCTCCCGCGCCGCCCTCCGCGCCATGCGCGAGGACGCCGAGGCCCTCGACATCCGTGACGTCACCGCCAACTGGGTGAACGCCGCGGTCCTGTCGCGGCAGCTGGAGGAGCGGATCAAGTCCCTTGCCGATCTCGCGCACACCCCGCTGTTCTTCGGGCGGCTCGACTACCTGCACGCCCCCGGCGCCGAACAGGCCGAGGGCGCCGAGGGGGAGCAGTTCTACATCGGGCGGCGGCACGTGCACGACGCCGACGGGGACCCGATGGTCATCGACTGGCGCGCACCCGTCTCGCAGCCGTTCTACCGCGCCTCGAAGAAGGACCCGATGGACATCGCGCTGCGGCGCCGCTTCGGGTACACGGGCGGCGACCTCACCGCGTACGAGGACGAGCACCTCAGCGACCCGGCCGAGGCCGAGCGGACCAGCGAGCTGCTCCAGCGGGAGATCGAGCGGCCGCGCGTCGGACCGATGCGGGACATCGTCGCCACCATCCAGCCGGAGCAGGACGAGATCGTCCGGAGCGGGCTGGGAGGGAGCGTGTGCGTGCAAGGGGGCCCCGGGACCGGGAAGACCGCCGTCGGGCTGCACCGGGTCGCCTATCTGCTGTACGCCCACCGCGAGCGCCTCGCCCGCACCGGCACCCTCGTCATCGGGCCCAACGCCTCCTTCCTGCACTACATCGAGCAGGTGCTGCCCGCCCTCGGCGAGCTGGAGGTCAAGCAGGCCACCGTCGACGACCTCGTCGCCCACGTGGAGGTGCGCGGCACGGACGACGCCGCGGCCGCCCTCGTCAAGGGCGACGCCCGCATGGCCGAGGTGCTGCGCAACGCCGTGCGCTCGCACGTCACCCTGCCCACGGAGCCCGTCGTGGTCGTGCGCGGTTCGCGCAGGTGGCGGATTCCGTCGTACGAGTTGGAGGAGATCGTCCGCGAGCTGCTCGCGCGGGACATTCGGTATGGCGCCGCGCGCGAGGCCCTGCCGCAGCGCATCGCGCACGCCGTGCTCGTCCGCATGGAACAGGCGGGCGAGGCGCCGGACGACCGCGTGCAGGACGCCGTGGCCCGCAACGCCGCGGTGAAGGCGGCCGTGAAGGCGGTGTGGCCGGCCGTCGAGCCCGCGAAGCTCGTGCTGCGGCTGCTGTCCGACGCCGAGTTCCTCGCCGCGCACGCGGAGGGGGTGCTGAGTGCCGGGGAGCAGAAGGCCATCCTCTGGACCAAGCCCGCCCGGAGCGTGAAGTCCGCCAAGTGGTCCGCCGCGGACGCCGTCCTCATCGACGAGGCCGCCGACCTCGTCGCCCGCACCCACTCCCTGGGCCACGTGGTGCTCGACGAGGCGCAGGACCTGTCACCGATGCAGTACCGCGCGGTGGGCCGCCGCTGCACGACCGGCTCGGCGACCGTGCTGGGCGACCTCGCGCAGGGCACCACCCCGTGGGCGACCCGGAGTTGGGACGAGGCGCTGGCGCACCTCGGCAAGGACGGCGCCGTGGTGGAGGAGCTGACGGCCGGTTTCCGCGTACCGCGCGAGGTCATCGCGTACGCCTCGCGGCTGCTGCCGGACATCGCGCCCGGACTCACGGCGGTCGACTCGGTGCGCGAGTCGCCGGGGTCGCTCGCGGTGCGCCGGGTGACAACCACCACGGACGACGCCCTCGATGCCGGGCGTCTCGACGCCGAGTGTGTCGACGCCTGCGTCGAGTCGCTGCGGCAGGAGGGTTCCGTCGGTCTCATCGCCGCCGACGCGCGCGTTCCCGCCCTCGCCGACGCGCTGACAGCGGCCGGGATCACGTATCTCGACCCCGGTCAGGAGACGACGCCCGACACCCGGCTCACGCTCGTGCCCGCGTCCCTCGCGAAGGGTCTGGAGTACGACTACGTGGTGCTCGACGAGCCGTCGGCCGTCGTGGCCGGTGAGCCCGACGAGCGCACGGGCCTGCGCCGTCTGTACGTGGCGCTGACCCGTGCCGTGTCGGGCCTGATCGTCGTCCACGCGGACGACCTGCCGGAGCAGTTGGCATAGAGCCGGTTGGCTTGGAGCCGGTTGGCTTGGAGCCAGCCCTTAAGGTCTGCCCTTGGGGTCTCCGGCCTCCTCGCGGCCGCCCGTCGCCGCCGGCAAGTGCGTGACGATCAGCACGATGCCCGCGAACGTGATCATGCGGATGGCCGCGTCGAGCCCGTTCCAGGCGTCCGACTGCCACATGGCGAACCATTCGCCGCCGATCCCGATGAAGCCGACTCCGAAGAGGAGCAGGATCATCAGCAGGCCTATGCTGCCGGTCAGTTGGGCGCGCCGAAGCCTCTCGGGCCGCCGCAGGGCCCGCGCCCACAGGACCGTCGCCGTGCCGAGGATCAGCGCGGCGAGGGTCTCCCAGGCGATGATCGCGACGTACGCCGCGTCCTGGAGCGCGGTGGACTCCACCGCGCGCCACTTCAGCCCGTTGTCCTTGAAGGTCGTGTCCATCGCGAGGACATGGCGTACGAACTGCTGGTTGGTCTCGAAGTCGGTGATGTTCCCGAACGCGACGAGCGCGATGTAGAGCGCGATCGTTCCGGTGAGCAGTGTCGCGGCCACGGGCAGCGTTCCGGCGGCGAGCGCCCGCTCCGCGGGACGCGTGTTCTCTGGTGTCGGCATGAAGTCCCCTCAGTGTCGACCCAGTTCTATCGCGTCCCGCGGAGGAACGATCACGCGGGAAAGCGGAACGACCACACGGGGGAACGCTCAGCCGTCGAGCGCGGCCCGCCACTGGGCGACGGCGGCGGCGCAGACGGGTGCCGACCAGCCGTCAGGGCGTGCGGCCCCGCCGATGTGGAACGCGTCGACACCGGCGGCCCGCAGCTTCGGCAGGTGGTCGAGGCGCAGGCCGCCGCCGATGAGGAGCTGCGGTTCGTACCCGGGTTCGCCGCGCCGGGCCGCCTCGGCGAGCAGCGTCGGCAGGCCGTCGTCGACGCCGTCGGCGGAGCCCGCCGTGAGGTAGGTGTCCAGGCCGGGCAGGTCGGCGAGCTGCTTGCGCAGGGCGTCGCGGTCGGCGGCGCGGTCGATGGCCCGGTGGAAGGTCCAGCGGCACCCGTCGAGGGCGTCCACCAGCGCTTCGACGGCGGGCATGTCGGCGCCGCCCGCCTCGTCGAGGAAGCCGAGCACGAATTCCTCGGCGCCCTCGTCGCGGAGTTCGCGGGTGCGGCGCAGCAGCGCGTCCACGTCGTCCGCGTCGCCCGCGGCGAATCCGTCGGTCAGCCGGAGCATGACGCGCAGCGAGATGTCGACGGCGGAGCGGATGCCGGCGAAGGTCTCGCGGGACGGGGTGAGGCCGTCCGCGGCCATGTCGGTCACCAGCTCGAGGCGGTCAGCTCCGCCGGCCTGGGCGGCGACGGCGTCCTCGGCGTCGAGGGCGATCACCTCCAGGACTGCACGCTTGCTCATGGATGTCTCTTCCTTCTGCTCGCTGCTCACGATCCCGGGCACATAGGTCTAGTCCAATTAACAGCCTACGCGCAGAACACCCCCGCGCGTGTCAGGACAGCGGCTTGAAGCCCCGCAGCCGCAAGCTGTTCCCGACCACGAAGACCGACGAGAACGCCATCGCCGCGCCCGCGATCATCGGGTTGAGCAGCCCCGCGGCGGCCAGCGGCAGCGCGCCGACGTTGTAGGCGAACGCCCAGAACAGGTTCGACCTGATCGTGCCGAGGGTGCGACGCGACAGCCTGATCGCGTCGGCCGCCGCCCGCAGATCACCCCGTACGAGCGTCAGGTCGCCCGCCTCGATCGCCGCGTCCGTGCCCGTCCCCATGGCGAGCCCCAGATCCGCCTGGGCCAGCGCGGCCGCGTCGTTGACGCCGTCGCCGACCATCGCCACGCTGCGCCCCTCCGCCTGCAGCCGCTTCACCACGTCGACCTTGTCCTGCGGCATGACCTCGGCGATCACGTCCCGCGGAGCGATGCCGACCTCGGCGGCGACCGACGCGGCGACCGCCTTGTTGTCGCCGGTCAGCAGGATCGGGGTGAGACCGAGCGCACGCAGCCGCTCGATGGCCTCGGCACTGGTGTCCTTCACCGCGTCGGCGACCTCGAGGACCGCCCGCGCCTCGCCGTCCCAGGCGACCGCGATGGCGGTACGTCCCGCCGCCTCGGCCTCGGACTTGGCGCGCGCCAGCTCGGCGGGCAGCCTGATCTCCCACTCGGCGAGCAGCTGCTCCCGGCCGACGAGGACCGCGTGGCCCTCGACGACGCCCTGCACGCCGAGCCCGGCGACGTTGGCGAAGTCCTCGGGGGCGGGCAGCTCGCCCACCTCGGCGGCGGCACCGGCGGCGACGGCCTGGGCGATGGGGTGCTCGGAGGCGTGCTCCAGGGCACCGGCCAGCCGCAGGACGTCGGAGGCGGTGGTGCCGGGGGCGGTGTGGGTGGCGAGGAGCGTCATCCGGCCGGTCGTGACGGTGCCGGTCTTGTCGAGGACGATCGTGTCGACCTTGCGGGTGGACTCCAGGACCTCCGGGCCCTTGATGAGGATGCCGAGCTGCGCGCCGCGGCCGGTGCCGACCATGAGGGCGGTCGGCGTGGCGAGGCCGAGGGCGCACGGGCAGGCGATGATCAGGACGGCGACCGCGGCGGTGAAGGCGGCGGTGAGTCCGGCACCGTTGCCGAGCCAGAACCCGAGGGTGGCGAGCGCCAGGCCGATGACGACCGGCACGAACACCGCGGAGATCCGGTCGGCGAGGCGCTGGGCCGCGGCCTTGCCGTTCTGCGCGTCCTCGACGAGCTTGGCCATGCGGGCGAGCTGCGTGTCGGCGCCGACCCGGGTGGCCTCGACGACGAGTCGTCCGCCGACGTTGAGGGTGGCCCCGGTGACCGCGTCGTCCACGCCCACTTCCACGGGCACGGACTCGCCGGTGAGCATGGCGGCGTCCACCGCCGAGGTCCCCTCGACGACCCTGCCGTCCGTGGCGATCTTCTCGCCGGGCCGCACCAGGAACCGCTCGCCGACCTTCAGCTCGCCCACGGGGACCGTCTCCTCGCGCCCGCCCTCCCGGAGCACGGTGACGTCCTTGGCCCCGAGCTGGAGCAGCGCCTTGAGCGCGGCGCCGGCCTTCCGCTTCGACCGGGCCTCGAAGTAGCGCCCGGCGAGGATGAACGCGGTGACTCCGGCCGCGGCCTCCAGGTAGATGTTCCCGGCGCCGTCGCTCCGGGCGATGGTCAGCTCGAAGGGGTGCGTCATGCCGGGCGTGCCCGCGGTGCCGAAGAACAGCGCCCACAGGGACCAGAGGAACGCCGCCGACGTGCCGACGGAGATCAGTGTGTCCATCGTCGCCGCGCCGTGCCGCGCGTTGGTGAACGCCGCCTTGTGGAAGGGCCAGGCCGCGTACGTCACGACGGGCGCGGCGAGCGTGAGCGACAGCCACTGCCAGTACTCGAACTGAAGCGCGGGGGCCATCGCCATCGCGATGACCGGTACGGAGAGGAGGACGGCGGTGGTGAGGCGCTGGCGCAGGGGCCGCAGTGCGTCGTCGGCGGCCCGCTCGTCGCCGTCGCCGTCGCCACCGTCGGCGGGGCCCGCGTCGGCGCGTACAGGGGCGGGCTCCTGCGCGGTGTAGCCGGTCGCTTCGACGGTGGCGATCAGGTCCCGCACGGAGACGTCGTCGCCGCGGTAGGTGACCTTCGCCTTCTCGGTGGCGTAGTTGACGGTCGCCTCGACGCCGTCCATGCGGTTGAGCTTCTTCTCGATGCGGGCGGCGCAGGAGGCGCAGGTCATGCCACCGATGGCGAGTTCGACGGCTGCGGCACCGGGGGTGGTGGTGGCCATGTCGTGGGCTCCTGTACGAGGTGGACGCCGATACCCCGGCCGGGTATCGCTGATGAGATCCATGTATACCCCTGGGGGGTACCGAACGCAAGGGCGGGCAACCGCTTGACTTGATACCCCTAGGGGGTATCTTCGAGACTACCCACCGCACCCCGCCCCCGGAGGAGCCGTCATGAACACCGGCCTGAAGATCACCGCATTCGCCGCCGCCGTCGCCGCGACCTTCGGCACCGCGTACGGCGTGGGCACGGGCATCGACCCGGTCACGGACAGGGACAAGACGCCGACGGCCCGGCACGGGGAACACGAGAGCGAGCAGCCGGAGGGGGAAGGGGGCAAGGCCGGGCACACCCCCGGCGGCCTGCAGATCTCCGACCGCGGCTACACGCTCGAACTCGCGGAGACCCGTCTCACGGCGGACAAGAAGCAGCCGCTCCGCTTCACCGTCGTCGAGGACGCGACGGGCCGGAACGTCACCGCGTACGCGAAGGAGCACGACAAGGAGCTGCACCTCATCGTCGCCTCACGCGACCTGACGACCTACCGCCACCTCCACCCGACGCGCGCGGCGGACGGCACCTGGTCGACCGACGTCCGGCTCCCCGAGGCGGGTGGCTACCGCGTCTTCGCCGACTTCCGCCCCAAGGGCGCGAAGGAGGGCCTGACGCTGGGCGCGGACCTCGGCGTGGCGGGAGCGTACGAGCCGCGGGAACTGCCCGCGCACAGCACGACCACGAAGGTCGACGGCTACGACGTCACGCTGAAGGGCGAGCTCAAGACGGGCGCGGGCGGCGACCTCACGCTGAGCGTGGCGAAGAACGGCAGGCCGGTGACCGACCTGCAGCCCTACCTGGGGGCGTACGGCCACTTGGTGGCGCTGCGCTCGGGCGACCTCGCCCACCTCCACGTCCACCCGAACGGCACGCCCGGCGACGGGAAGACGGAGCCGGGCCCGGGTATCTCGTTCGGCACGGCGGCACCGAGCAAGGGCGCGTACCGCCTGTTCCTGGACTTCAAGCACGGGGGCAAGGTGCGTACGGCGGCGTTCACGGTGTACGCGGGCGGGGCGGCGGAGAAGGGGGACGGGGCGGCGGAGGAGGGCGGCGGCCACGAACACTGACGATGCGGCCGACACCCCACGCGTACCCCCGGATCCCCCTCAGCCGAACAGCGAAAGCTCCTTCTCCGTGGCGCCCGCGAGCTCGTACCGCGTACCGGCCAGCGGGCGTCCCGCGCACAGCCGGATCAGCGTCGGGGCGTCCCCGATGTAGCGGGCCGGCGGCCGCTTGCCGTCGGCGACGCCGAGGGTCAGCGGCTCGTCCCTGCCGTCGATGTCCGCGTGCAGCGGCAGCGGCGACGCGGCATGCGCCGACCTGCTGAACTGTTCGAGCAGCGCCAGCGCGTCGGCGAGCCCGTCACCCCCGTACGCGCCGGGCTTCCCCCACGCCTCGCGTACGTCACCCGCGTGCACCCACTCGCCCAGCGCGACGCCGTCGAGGTACCCCTTGGCGGCGGCGAGGACGGGCCCGGCCTCCGTCATGGCGTGCTCCAGCTCGTCCACGACGCGGGAGTGGGACCAGTCGGCGCGCTCGGCGATGTCGCGTTCGTTGCACTCGGGCGAGAACACGCCCTCCTCGAAGCGGCCCTCCACGACGCGCGTCAGCGCCGAACTGCAGTGCGCGACGACATGCCGCACGGTCCAGCCCGGACAGCAGGTGCGGATCGCGTACGCCTCGTCGGGCGCGGCACGCAACAGCGGTATGAGGGCGTCGCGTTCGGAGCGCAGGAGGCGTCCCGCGCGCTCGGGGTCGTATGTCTTCTCGTCGTTGACGGTCATGGCGGCAGCCAACCGCGTACGGGCTCCCATGGCAACGGCGAAGGGCGACGGCGCGACCGTACGCCGGACCCCCGGGCTAGGGTCGGCCCCATGGCCGACGACAAGGACCTCCACGCCCGCTGGGCCGCGACCCTGCTCCGCGCGAGCGGAGGCGCGTCCGGCGTCGACCCCGCCCCCTACGCGGAGCGCCTCCTCGCCCGCTGGGCCGAGCCGCAGCGCCGCTACCACACCACCGACCACCTGGCGGCGGTCCTGGACCACATCGACGTCCTGGAAGAGCACGCGGAGAACCCCGAACTCGTACGCCTGGCAGCGTGGTTCCACGACGCGGTGTACGCGCCCGACCGCTCCGAGAACGAGGAGCGCTCGGCCCGCCTCGCCGAACGGGCGCTGCCCGAGGCGGGCCTGACGGAGGAGCGGACGGCGGAGGTCGCCCGCCTGGTCCGGCTCACCGTCACGCACGACCCCGCGGAGGGTGACAGCAACGGCGAGACGCTGTGCGACGCCGACCTGGCGATCCTCGCCGCGCCCTCGGACACGTACGCGGCGTACGCGGCGGCGGTCCGCGAGGAGTACGCGTTCGTGCCGGACGAGGCGTTCCGGCAGGGCAGGGCGGAGGTCCTGCGCGGGCTCATGGCCCTGCCCCGCCTCTTCCGCACCCCGTACGGGACGTCGAACTGGGAGAGCCCGGCGCGCGAGAACCTGGCGACGGAACTAAAACTCCTGTCGCCCTGACCACACCCCTACGTACTCTCTCCCCCATGTTGCACATGGGTGGGGACCAGATCGACGAGGCCGTCGCGCACACGGCCGCGGTGCTGCGCGCGGCGGCGGACCGCGACTGGGGCGCGAAGGCGGGCGGGGTCGACTGGAGCTGTCTGAAGACGTCCGAACACATCGCGGGCGTCCTCGCCGCGTACGCGTGCCAGCTGACCGGCCGCGCCACCGACGGCTGGGTGCCCTTCGACACCTTCCTCGACGAGGGCACGGGCCCCGAGGGGGCGATCCACGCGATCGAGGCGGCCGCGGGCCTGCTGTCGGCGGTGGTCCGTACGACACCGCGCGGTGTCCGCGCCTACCACTCCTATCCGTCGGGCGGCGCGGACGCGTCGGGGTTCGCGGCGATGGGCGTGACGGAGCTGCTGCTCCACACGTACGACATCGCGCACGCGCTGGGCGTCGACGCGGAGCCGCCCGTCTCCCTCGCCGAGGCGGTCCTGTCCCACCTCTTCCCGCACGTCCCGCCGACGCCCGCGGGCGGCACGCCCTGGACGACGCTGCTGTGGGCCACGGGCCGCGGCGACCTGCCGGACCGCGCCCGCGTCACGCAGTGGCGCTGGCACAACCCCTACGCCCTGCCCGCGGGCGAGCTCTCCCTCCGCGAGCTCACCCCCGCGGCCGCGGCGGACCTCGCCGAGGGCGGCACGGGCGGACTCACGTGGCTCGGCGGCGCGCCCTTCGGGGGTACGCGGGCGGCCTCGGGCGCCACGTTCAACAAGTACGTCGCCGGGGTGCACCGGCCCGGATGGGGCGTATACGCCCTGGTCCGCACCGCGGACGAGGTGGCCGTCGGCGGCATGGGCTTCCACGGGCCGCCGGACGACGAGGGCTGCGTGGAGGTCGGCTACGACCTGGTGGAACCGGCGCGCGGCAACGGCTACGCGACGGTGGCCCTCCGGGCGCTCTCCGCCTGGGCCCTCACCCACCCCGAGGTCACCTCCCTGCTCGCCCTCACGACCCCCGAGAACGTGGCGTCGCAGAAGGTGGCCACGGGGGCGGGGTACGTCCGCCTGCCGGATCGGACACCGCACCGGGCGTACGGCCTGCACCGGAAGGCCCCGAGCCGCGTCATCACGACCTCCTCCGCACGCTCCACCGGCCCCGCCGAGGGTGTCACCAAAAGCCCCTCCTGGAACTAAAGTTGACGGACCCCGGCGATCAGGGAGGTCCCGGGGTTCACGGACCAGGGGTGGGGCAGCATGACGACCGCGAACGACGACGCGACGGACCGGATCGAGGCCCGGATCGAAGGCCGGTCGCTGGCCTTCTGGGTGGAGGCGACCGACGAGGACACGGACCTCGAAGGACCCGGCGCCGACTCCAAGGGTCTCTTCAGCCGGGACGGCGACGCCGTCCTGCGCTCCGTGCCCCTCGGCCCGCTCCGCAAGAACCTCGCCGAGACGGTCGACGCGCTGCAGCAGGTCTTCAAGGAGGTCGCGGACCGGGACGACACGCTCGCCTTCGCGGAGGCGCAGCTGTCGTTCCAGGTGACCGCGAGCGGCTCCATCCAGCTCATCGGCACCGGGCAGGTACAGGGGACCAGGGGTCTGACCCTGACGTTCAAGCGCCCGACGGCCTGAGCGCACGACGGTGGCGCACAAGGCCCTGCTGATCGGAGCGAGCGACTACGACGAGCCGCTCCTCGACAGCCTGCCGTTCATCCAGGACGACCTGGCGCGGCTGCGGGACGTCCTCACCGACCGCGGCTTCCGGTCGGCGGAGATCGTCGAGAGCAAGCGGGGCATCATCCCCAGCGTCGTCCACGCCCAGGCCCGCGCGTTCCTGCGGGACGCGCGGCCGGACGACACGCTGTGGATCGTGCTCAGCGGACACGGATTCCACTTCGAGGGCCAGGACTACCTGGTCCCCGAGGACGCGACCTACGCCGTCGAGCCGTTCTCCGACGCGTGCGTCGAGATCGACTGGCGCAAGGAGTTGGGGGAGTCCCCCGCGAGCCACGTCGTCTTCCTCATCGACGCCTGCCGTGAGGGCGTGCAACGGGACGCCAAGGCGGGTCCGCCCGGCATGCAGAGCTGGACCCGCCGGGCGATCGCCGCGTCGCTGCGCCGCAAGGTGGCGTACGTATACGGATGCTCGGCGACGCAGAAGGCGCTGTTCGTCCGGGAGTCGGAGGTCGCCGCGCCCGGCTCCGACACCGGCATCGCGCCCGGCGAGTCCTTCAGCCTCTTCACGCGGGCCGTCGGCGACGCGATCGAGCAGAACCCGCACGCGATGCGGCTGCAGGAGTTCTTCCAGGAAGTCCAGACCCGCGTCACCGCCCTGCACCGCGCCTATAAGCGGCCGTCCCGCGCCCCGCAGCAGATCAGCGTGGTCTCCGAACTGCCGCCCGGCGAGCAGGACTTCCCCCTCCTCCCCGGCCCCGACCGGCACACCGAGGCCCACCCGTGGATCCGGTCGACCGCCCAGCACCCCGTGTGGCAGCGCACGCGCCCCGGCCCGGCGCGGGACACCCTGCACGAGCTCTGCGGCACCCTCGCGACGGGTCTCGCCGCCGCGTACGAGAAGGCGGCGACCGCGCTCCACGCCGACCCGTGGCACGACTCCGAACTGGCCCTGCGCACCCACGACAGGCTCGGCTTCCTGACGCACCGGCTCCCGGACGGCGTGGAACTGTCCCCGTCCGAGGCCGCGCTCGCCGTCCTCCTCCCCCTGGTCGAGCAGACCTTCTGGGCGCAGGAGGCGGAACGGCGCCGCGACGTCCTGTCCGACGACGCGAAGGGGCCGGCCCCGGACCGGGACCGCTTCCGCAAGTTCGCCCAGGGCTTCCCGCGCATCAAGCGCAGGCTGCGCGCCCTGGAGCAGGCCAAGGTGACGGACGGCTCGGTGGATCGGATCCGCTGGTGGCTGTACCACCGCTGGCTGATCCAGCAGCCGGAGGTGTACGCGGCGGAGTCCCTGAAACTGCTGGTCGGCGCCCCCGCGAACGGCTCCGACCACCCCCGCTGGGTGACCGACTCCCTCTCCGAGAAGCGCCTGATGCGGTTCCTCCAGGAGCATCGCGCGGCCCCCTTCGCCACCTCACGGGGTGACGCCCTGCACGACAGCGACACGGTCGCCGCGAGCGCGCCCGACGAGCACGAGGTGCGCGAGCCGCTGGTCGCGGCGCTCACGAAGGCGGCGTACGCGATGGCGGTGGACCCCGTCGACCTCCCCGAGATCGTCGTGGAACACCTCGGGATCTCGGACAGCGTGAACCTGGACGAACTCCGCGCCACGGTCCGGGGTTCGGACTGGCGCACGTCGGGCACGGGCCGCTCCCTCAACGCGGTGTGCGGCCACCCGGCGGTGCAGATCGCCCTGCGCGAGCACGCGTCGCGCGTGGACGGCCTGCTCCGCGACATCAACAAGGCGAACAACCCGACGCTCGCGCCCCTGTCGACGCTGCCGCCCTACGCGGACGGCTCCCGCGTCCGCCTCGGCGGCAACACCCCCGAACAGCTCTCCGACGGCATCCGCTTCCAGCTGGCGGAGGACCGGGTCCAGGAACTCCTGATGGGCGAGGAGCTGTACGGCGAACGGGACTTGGCGGTCCGCGAGGTCTACCAGAACGCGCTGGACGCGGTCCGTTACGCCGACCGCCGCCGGGAGTACCTGCGGCGCACCGGCCGCCCGACCGCGCCCTGGGAAGGCCGGATCGACTTCGTCCAGGGCGTGGGCGACGACGGCCGCCCCTACCTGGAGTGCCGCGACAACGGCATCGGCATGAGCGTACGAGAACTCCGCGACGTCTTCTCCCAGGGCGGCGCCCGCTTCGTGGACCTCCCCGAGTACATCGAGGAGCAGGCGGCCTGGGCGGAACTCCCCGACCCGAAGATCGAACTGCACCCCAACTCCCGTTTCGGCATCGGGGTCCTCAGCTACTTCATGCTGGCCGACGAAATCGTCGTACGCACCTGCCGCCTCGGCAAGGACGGCCGCCCCGGCCGCCTGCTCCAGGTCTCGATCGCGGGCCCCGGCAACCTGTTCCGGGTGGAGGACCTGGGGCCGGGGGTGGAGTGCGGGACGACGGTGCGACTGCTGCTGACCCAGTACCGGCGACCGACCTCATGTGTGGACGTCTTGCAGCAGGTGCTCTGGGTCGCCCCCTACCGGACGACGGCCGAGCACGGGGCGCGTCGCCATGTGTGGGCCCCGGGCGAGGCGTCCTTGACGGGGGTGGAACTCGTCCAGACGTCGCACCTCCAGAGTGTGCCGATGAGCAAGCGCAGCAGCACCCTCCTGCCCTCGTCGGACCCGGACCTGTGGTGGGTGGACGGACGCGGGTGGCTCCTGGCGGACGGGCTGTGGGCCTCGACACGCGCCTTGGGCGAACCGCACGGCTTCGTGCTCAATCTGTACGGAGAGTGGCAGCCCGAACTGAGCGTCAACCGGTCGAGCATCCAGGATTACGACTGGGAGCGCGTCAAGGAGCGGATCAGCGCGGCCGCGCCCAGCCTCTTCACCGGACGGCAGTCCCTGGCGACGGTGTCGTGGCTCGCCCGCTTGTGCGGCATGTCCGTCGACCTGGCCGACTGTGTCGGCGCCCATGCGCGGGAGGCGGACGTTCCCTGGGAGCCGGGCGAAGGGGTCGTCCTGCCGTACAGCAAGGTGGGCTTCTTCCTCCCTGATCAGGCGCTGCTCCCGCTGGTGACCGGCGACTTCCCCGCGGAGGCCAACGGGCACACAGCCTCGTACCTGTGCAACATCCCCTCACCCGTGCTGCGTTGGCGCCTCCTGACGCTGTACCGGGCAGGGCTCGGAGAGCCTCTCGCGGCCGGGGCTCCGGACTCGCCGGATCCGTGCGCCCGCCCGTCGGATCTCGCGCTGCTGAACACACACGGCAGATTCACGCGGTGGGACAAGGACCTGGCCGTCTGGCAGCACGGCCACAGCGGTCTGGGGACGCAGCCCTCACCGGCCCTGGTCCGGACCGGCGCCCCCAGCCTCAAGCTGCTCTTCCCCTGGTGCGACCCCGACAGGACGCTGACCGTCACGGACATCTTCAAGCGGGTCATGCACACCGAACTGTCCGCCGCGGACGTGGCCGGCCGGCTCACCGAACTCGGCTACCGCGTGGCGCCCTTGCACGCCTGGTCCACGGTCGTCCCCGACGACCTCCCCCTCTTGCTCACCGGTTCCTTCGGAACGTGGCTCGAACCGGGGGCACCCCTCACCGCCGCGCAGGTCTGCGTCAGCGCGGCGCGCGCCGAATGCTCCACCCCGCAGGCGGCCCAGCGGCTTCGGGAACTGGGATTCGACGTGCCGGCCGACGTCCCCGTGCGGGAAACCTGGACCGAGGAGGACCGGGTGGTGATCCAGAACCTCTGGCAGGTGAGCCCCGACCCCGCGCCCTCCGGCCTGGCAGCGGAAGTATCGCCGGGACAACTCACGAGCGTGGCCCACGAGTCCGGCTACTCCCTTCACCAGGCGGCCGAGCTGCTGAGAGCACTCGGCTTCACCGTCGAGACGCCGGACACCGAGCTGTCCGACGACGACCGGGCGATCATGGAGTACGAGGGGGCCCAGCCCTGGCCGTACCGGCCCGTGCCCTGGGCGTACGTGATGGCCGTCGCCCGCCGGTTCGGTTCACCCGAAAGCACGGCGGAACGGCTGCGCGAGCTCGGTTTCGAGGTAGGCGCCCCGCGAGCCGTCGACGAGCAACTGTCCAAGAAGGACATGGAGTTCCTCGGTTCAGTGGTGGGGCACGACCCGGAGGAGCCGCTGTCCCTGTCCGAGCTCGCGGAGGTGGCGGAGGAGTCCGGTGTGTCGCTGGCCGAGGCAGCGGCCCGGCTGACGTCCTTGGGATACGTGTGCGAGCCCGCTCAGGCGCTGCTCTCGGCGCTGCGGCTCCAGGACGTGCACATCGTGCGCTTCGGGTTCATGGTGCCCGACCCCGAGAGGCACGGTCCCATACGCCCCGCGGACCAGTACGCCGCTGCCCTGCACACGGGTCAGTACGGTCCGGAGATCGACGACATGAGGGAGGCGCTGCGCCTCCTCGGCTACGAGCTCGGCCCTGACACCGAAGCCTGGGGCAGAGAACGCAACGCGGAGTGGGACCTGACCCGCTCCCTCGAACGCGAGACCCCGGACCTCACGCTCGGGAGCTGGAACCACGTCCCCCTCACCCTCACCACGCTGGTGACCGTCGCCGCCCGCCTCTCCCTCCCCTTCCACGACGTGGCCCGCAAAGCCACCGCCCTGGGCCTGCGCCACGAAGCGGAAGGCTGGTTCGCCCCGGAACCGGGGGAACCGGGGGAACCGGGGGAGCCGGGGGAACCGGGGGAACCGGAGGAGCCGGGGCACACCCCACCCCGCTAAGCCGGCCGCCCCTTAGGCCTCCGCAACCCCGCCCCCGTAAGCCTCCGCACCAGTTCCTTCGAGCCGATCTCCACCGCGCCCGCCCGCACCGCGTCCGCGTACCGCTCCGCGGGCACGTCGTAGTGGTCGCGTTCGAAGGCGCGCGGCGGGCACCCCACCGACGCCGCGAACGCGTGCAGCTCCTCGAAGGAGACGTCGCTGACCAGGTGGGACCACATGCGGCCGTGCCCCGGCCACGTGGGCGGGTCTATGTAGACGGTCACGTCGGACTCCCCACCGGGTAGACGGTCACGTCAGGCCCCCCACCGGCGCCACCACCACACCCGCCTTGCCGCACACCCAGTGCGGGTCGGGCCCGAGCTCCGGTTCCACGTCCAGCGCGTGCGGGTCGCCCGAGCCGCAGACCGGGCACAGCGGCCACCGCCCGTACCGCTCCAGGAGCGCGTCCTGGACGTCCTGGGCGACGAGACCGGCGACGTACTCGATGCCCTCCGGCCACTGCTCGACCCACCAGCGGCGGTGCGCCACCGATTCCTCGACGAGCGAGACGACCTCGGCCTGGGCGACCTCGCGGGCCACCAGGTCGGCGAGGACAAGGGCGCGAGCGGCGTGCAACGCCTGCTCCAGGGGGTCGATCGTGTCCATGCAGTCCATTGTCGCCCCGTACGCGACCCGACGGAAAAGGACCGAGGTCCCGGGCGAGGTCGGGACCTCAGGGGTCTTGACCGGCCACCAGTCCGAAAATATCTTTCAGATGTGACCCATGATGTGAAGGAAATTTTCGCGGACGCCGCGCCCCCCGCCCCCGCCGCCCTCGCGGCCAAGGTGCGGACCCTCGCGCCGTCGATGACCCGCTCCATGCAGCGGGTCGCCGAGGCCGTCGCCGGCGACCCCGCGGGATGCGCCGCCCTCACGGTCACCGGACTCGCCGAGCTCACCGGCACCAGCGAGGCGACCGTCGTGCGCACCGCCCGCCTCCTCGGCTACCCCGGCTACCGCGACCTGCGCCTCGCCCTGGCCGGCCTCGCAGCCCAGCAGCAGTCGGGCCGCGCCCCCGCCGTCACCGCGGACATCGCCGTCGACGACCCGATCGCGGACGTCGTCGCGAAGCTGGCCTACGACGAGCAGCAGACCCTCGCCGACACCGCCGCCGGACTGGACACCGTGCAGCTCGGCGCCGCCGTCGCCGCGCTCGCCACCGCCCGCCGCGTGGAGATCTACGGCGTCGCCGCATCGGGCCTCGTCGCCCAGGACCTCGCCCAGAAGCTGCTCCGCATCGGGCACATCGCGCACGCGCACTCCGACCCGCACCTCGCCGTCACCAACGCCGTGACGCTGCGCGCCAAGGACGTGGCGATCGCGATCACCCACTCCGGTTCGACGGGCGACGTCATCGAACCCCTCCGCGTCGCCTTCGAGCACGGCGCGACGACGATCGCGATCACCGGACAGCCCGGCGCGGCCGTCTCCCAGTACGCCGATCACATACTGACCACCTCCACGGCCCGCGAGAGCGAGCTCCGCCCCGCCGCGATGTCGTCCCGTACGAGCCAGCTCCTCGTCGTGGACTGCCTGTTCGTGGGCGTGGCGCAGCGGACGTACGAGACGGCGGCGCCCGCGCTCGCCGCGTCCTACGAAGCGCTCGCCCACCGCCACCGCCCCCGCAGCGGCGGCAACCGCTGACCCCTTTCCCCGACCAGCCCCCCGCACCGGACACGAAAGAGCCGCAGACGCCATGACCTCGACCACCGACGCGACCGGCACGAGCGAGCCGCGCGACACCTACGGAGAACTCCGCGCCCAGCTGGCCACCCTCACCACCGAGGCCTTCCGGCCCGAGCTCTCCGACATCGACCGGCTGCCCACCGAGGAGATCGCGAAGATCATGAACGGTGAGGACGCCTCCGTGGCCACCGCCGTCGCCGCCCAGCTCCCCGCCATCGCCGCCGCCATCGACGGCACCGCGGAGCGCATGGCCCGCGGCGGCCGGCTGATCTACGCGGGCGCGGGCACGGCCGGACGCCTCGGCGTACTCGACGCGTCCGAGTGCCCGCCCACGTTCAACACCGACCCGAGCGAGGTCGTCGGACTCATCGCGGGCGGACCGAGCGCCATGGTCAAGGCGGTCGAGGGCGCGGAGGACAGCAAGGAGCTCGCCGCCGACGACCTGGAGGACCTGAACCTCACCGAGGACGACGTCGTCGTGGGCATCTCCGCGTCGGGCCGGACCCCCTACGCGATCGGCGCCGTCGAGTACGCCCGCTCCCGCTACGGCGCGCTCACCATCGGCCTCTCCTGCAACGCGGACAGCGCGCTCGCCGCGGCGGCCGAGCACGGCATCGAGGTCGTCGTGGGCCCCGAACTCCTCACCGGCTCGACCCGCCTCAAGGCGGGCACGGCCCAGAAGCTCGTCCTCAACATGCTGTCGACGATCACGATGATCCGCCTCGGCAAGACGTACGGAAACCTGATGGTGGACGTGCGCGCGTCCAACGAGAAGCTGCGGGCCCGCTCCCGCCGCATCGTCGCCCTCGCCACCGGCGCCTCCGACGAGGAGATCGAGGCGGCCCTCGCCGCGACCGACGGGGAGGTGAAGAACGCCATCCTCACCATCCTCGGCCAGGTCGACGGCCCCACCGCCGCCGAACTCCTCGCCACGTCCGACGGCCACCTCCGAGCGGCCCTGGACAACTCCCGTAAGAGCTGAGCCACGAGTCGAAGCACCGCCGCTCCACCGCACGCACAGCAAGGCACAAGCACCATGGCACCTGACAAGAACCGCGCCACCGCCGCCGCGATCCTCCCGCTCGTCGGCGGTGCCCGGAACATCACGTCCGTCGCCCACTGCATGACCCGGCTCCGCCTGGGCCTGGCCGACCGTTCGCTCGTCGACGACGACGCGCTGAAGTCTCTGCCAGCCGTGATGGGCGTGGTCGAGGACGACACGTACCAGATCGTGCTGGGTCCGGGCACGGTCGCCCGGGTCACGCCGGAGCTGGAGGCGTTGGTGGCGGCGGAGAGCACACAGCCGCTCCCGGCCCCGCCCCCGGCCCAGGCCGCACCCCAGCCACCTTCCGCCCAGCCCGATCACACCGACCACGCCGACCGCGCTTCGACCGCCTCCGAGCTGGCCGCCCAGGGCGCGGCGCTGAAAGCAGCCCGCAAAGCGAAGAACGCCACCCCCTTCAAACTGTTCCTGCGCCGGATCGCGAACATCTTCGTGCCGCTGATCCCCGCCCTGATCGGCTGCGGCATCATCGCCGGCTTCAACGGCCTCCTGGTCAACCTGGAGTGGCTGCCGTCGATCACGCCCGCGCTGGCCGCCATAGCCTCCGGCTTCATGGCGCTGATCGCGGTGTTCGTCGGCTACAACACGGCGAAGGAGTTCGGTGGTACGCCGATCCTGGGCGGCGCGGTCGCGGCGATCATCGTGTACGCGGGCGTCGCGGACATCAGCGCCTTCGGACAGAAGCTCTCACCCGGCCAGGGCGGCGTCCTCGGCGCACTGGGCGCGGCGGTCCTCGCCACGTACGTCGAGAAGTGGTGCAGGAGGTGGGTCCCGGAGGCGGTGGACGTCCTGGTCACGCCCACCCTGACGGTCCTCGTCTCCGGCCTCGTCACGATCTTCGGCCTGATGTTCCTCGCGGGCGAGGTGTCCACCGGCATCGGTACGGCGGCGGACTGGCTCCTGGACAACACGGGCGCGTTCGCGGGCCTCGTCCTCGGCGGCCTCTTCCTCCCCCTGGTCATGCTGGGCCTGCACCAGGCCCTCATCCCCATCCACACGACCCTCATCGAACAGCAGGGCTTCACCGTCCTGCTGCCCATCCTGGCGATGGCGGGCGCGGGCCAGGTGGGCTGCGCGATCGCGGTGTACAAGCGCCTGCGGCACAACACGTCCATCCGTACGACGATCAAGTCGGCGCTCCCCGCGGGCTTCCTCGGCGTGGGCGAACCCCTCATCTACGGCGTCTCGCTCCCCCTCGGCCGCCCGTTCGTCACGGCGTGCGTGGGCGGGGCGGCGGGCGGCGCGTTCATCGGGTTCTTCTCGATGCTCGGCGACAAGGTCGGCTCGACGGCGATCGGCCCGTCCGGCTGGGCCCTCTTCCCGCTCCTCGACGGCAACGAGAACCTCGGCCTGACGGTGGCGATCTACGCCGGCGGCCTCCTGGTCGGCTACCTGGTGGGCTTCCTCGCCACCTACTTCTTCGGCTTCAGCAAGCAGATGCTGATCGACCTGAACGCAGACGTCGACGCGGGCGAGTCCCCCACGGCCCGCGCAGAAGCGGAACCGAACCCGCCGATGAGCACGGACGGCTCGGCGAAGGCGCCGGCGGGGGTCTGACACCACCCCTGTCCGACACCACCCCGGGCACCCGTCACACGATCCGGCGAACCGGCCCGCCGAACGCTAATATGTCGCAGACGACATATTACGGTCCCTGCATGGACGCCCCCTACAACATGGAGCTCGAGCCAGAAGTCCGCGCCTGGCTCGAGCTCCTCACCGATCGGCACTACCGAAAGGTCGAGGAGTACGCGGACCTGCTCGCGAGCCTGGGCACGGCCACTCCCATGCCTTTCGCGCGCCCCCTGCGCGAGGGGGTGTACGAGCTCCGGCCGACGCTGAACGGGCAGGACGCGCGAATCACGTACTGGTTCACGGCCGACCGCCGCATCGTGTTGCTCACGGTCTTCCACAAGACCCGGATACTGGAAAGGGAGCAAGTCGATCGTGCGGTACGGGTTCGCAAAGTGTGCGAGAGCGAGCACGGCCCAGCCCATCGGACATACGACCGAGCCGAGGACGGAGACACGAAGTGAGCCATACCCGGTGGAAGCTGGCCCGCGAGAGGAAGCTCCTCGAAGGCCACGTGGAGGCGCCCGAGGCGGCGGCCGAGCGCGCCGAGATCCGCCTCGCGATGACCTTCGCCAAGGCTGTCTACGATCGCCGCACCGAACTCGGCCTCACCCAGGCGGAAGTTGCCGAGCGCGCAGGCCTGACCCAGGCCAAGATCTCGCGCATCGAAGGCGCGGACGCAGTCCCGACCCTGCCCCTTCTGCGCCGCATCGCCATGGCCATGAACGCCTCCCTGAACATCGCCCTCGACGCGGACCACGAAGAGGTCAGGTTCATCGGTCACCCAGCGGCCTGACTCAGCGACGGAAGTCGTAGACCCACAGCTTCCGGTGATCCGCACTCACCGCGGCCGCGCCTGGACCTGCCGGTTCAGTTCCCGTACCCGTTCCCGCAGCACCTCCCCCGGGTCCGCCGCGCCCACCGCGTCCGGCGGGCAGTCCCACTCCCGCCCTCCGCCCAGCGGCCGCAGCTGCACGAGCCCTCCCTCGCACCCCATGACCTGGCCGACGCTCCCGTCCCGATAGTCGACGGCGTACGTCCCCGCCTCGGGCACACAAGGGTCCTCCTCCACCCCTGCCTCCGCCCCCATCACCGCTTCTCCCCTTCCAGCACCGCGGCGAGCCGCAGCGCCGTGTCGAGGTTGCACCGCCCCAGCTCCACGAGCGGCAGCCCCTCGCTCGCCAAGCTCAGCGGGTCCACCCGCAGCGACGGCAACGTGACCCCGGCCTCCGCAAGGCCTACCTTCAACTGCCGTACGGCTTCCTCGGCCGCCCGCACCCGTTCCTCCGCCGTCAGCGCCATGACCACTGCCTCTCACACTGAGTGTTGCTGTTCCATCACCCAGCGTGTCCGCAACTGCGCAACCTTAAAAGCCTTGGCAACCCAACATCCCTCCGTGTCCAGAAGTGAACATCACCTCGGCCGCCCCCCTCGTCGTCTTCGCGACATACTTTCCCCGCCGGGAGGCCACCCGAGGCTCCGCGCCCCGCCCCCACATGGCCGACGCGCCACCGCTCCGCCGCCACCCCCGCCCCGTACCGCCCGGTCACCCACCACCGGCAGCCTCAACCCCTCCCCCACCCCGCCCCGGAACGGCCGAACGCGTGCTGGCCGAAAGGCCGCTGAGGCCCCGCGCCCGATCACGCCCCGTGCCGATGATGGCACCCCACGTCATCGAAGCGGCACGACCGGACACGACCGGACACGACCGGAGGGGACCCTCATGACCGACTCCAACGAGCCCACTCAGCCCGACCTGGAGCAGCTGGACGAGCGCGAGGTCGCCGAGGCGATCGGCGCCGCCGCCCGCATCACCCTGGCCCCCGGCCCGAGGGAAGCCCGGGAGGCCCCCGCCGAGGCGCCCGCGCCCGACGACGAGTGGGCGCTGCCCGGCGGCACCGCCTGGGTGTACCTCGCCGACCCCACCAAGGGGCTGACCCGGCCCGTCCTCATCGCCGACGGGTTCAACAGCGGGCCCAGCGAGCTGAACTTCTCGTGGGAGATATTGGAACGCGGGCCGTACGCGTTCCTGAGCGAGCTGCGCAACCGCGGCCGTGACGTCGTCCTGCTCGGCTTCGACGAGCGCAGCGCGTCCATCCTCGACAACGCCGAGGTCGTACGGGGCGCCATCCTGGAGGCCATCGCGCGCCGCGCGGGCGACCACCCGCTGACCGTCGGCGGTTTCAGCATGGGCGGCCTCGTCTCGCGGTACGCGCTGGCGAAGATGGAGCACGAGGGCGGGCAGGCGAACGACCACCAGACCGCGCTGTACTTCTCGTACGACAGCCCGCACCGCGGCGCGTGGATCCCGATCGCGCTGCAGGCGTTCGCGCACTACATCCGCAGCCTCAACGCCGCCTTCTCGAACCAGATGAACAGCCCGGCCGCACGGCAGCTGCTGTGGCAGCACATCAGCGAGTGGGGTGACACCCCGGAGACGGACAAGGAGCGCGGCACGTTCCTGGCCGAGCTGGAGCGGGTCGGCGGGTGGCCGTCGCGGCCGAAGAAGATCGGCGTCGCGAACGGGGTGCGGATCGGGGAGAGCAACGGGATACGGCCGGGGGAGCAGGCGTTTCACGGGAAAGGGCTGGCGATCACCGGCACGCGGCTCTACACGCAGTCCGCGGGCGAGGACGAACTCGTCGCGCAGTTGCGGGTCGTGACGCTGCGGCGGCCGCACGTCAACACATCCGGGCTGCCCGAGATCGACGGCGCCCCGGGCGGCACCCTGGAAGGCTTCGGCATCCTCGCCGACGAGCTGAACAAGATCCCGGCCCTCATCGGCCTCCGCTCCGAGGCGGACATCCGCGAACACTGCTTCGTGCCGACGGTCAGCGCGATCGCCCTGCGCGACATCGACACGCACGAGAAGCTGTACGAGCCGGTGACGGCCGCGGCGGAGTCCGAGAGCGAACTCGACGAGTTCCTCTGCGCCTCCCGGAACGAGCCGCACACCCTGGTCACCGAGGAGCTGTGCGGCTGGATCCTGGAGCGTCTGCCGTAGGGCATCCGGCACGAGAAACGCCCGAGGGCGGCACCCCTTCCTGAGAAGGAGTGCCGCCCTCGGTACGTCAGGACAGTGATCAACCAGAGGTCGATCAGAAGTCCATGTCACCGCCCGGCATGCCACCCGGAGCGGCGGCAGCGCCGGCCTTCTCGGGCTTGTCGGCGATGACGGCCTCGGTGGTGAGGAACAGCGCGGCGATGGACGCGGCGTTCTGCAGGGCAGAGCGCGTGACCTTCGCCGGGTCGAGGATGCCCTCGGCGATCATGTCCACGTACTCACCGGTCGCGGCGTTGAGACCGTGACCGACGGTGAGGTTGCGGACCTTCTCCACGACGACGCCACCCTCGAGACCACCGTTGACGGCGATCTGCTTGAGCGGGGCCTCCAGGGCGAGCTTCACGGCGTTGGCGCCGGTCGCCTCGTCACCGTCGAGCTCGAGCTTCTCGAAGACCGCGGAGGCCTGGAGGAGAGCGACGCCACCACCGGCGACGATGCCCTCTTCGACGGCCGCCTTCGCGTTGCGGACGGCGTCCTCGATGCGGTGCTTGCGCTCCTTGAGCTCGACCTCGGTCGCGGCACCGGCCTTGATGACGGCCACGCCGCCCGCGAGCTTCGCCAGGCGCTCCTGGAGCTTCTCGCGGTCGTAGTCCGAGTCGCTGTTCTCGATCTCGGCGCGGATCTGGTTGACGCGGCCCTGGACCTGGTCGCTGTCACCGGCACCGTCGACGATGGTCGTCTCGTCCTTGGTGATGACGACCTTGCGGGCGCGGCCGAGCAGGTCGAGACCGGCGTTCTCCAGCTTGAGGCCGACCTCCTCGGAGATGACGGTGCCACCGGTGAGGATGGCGATGTCGCCGAGCATGGCCTTGCGGCGGTCACCGAAGCCCGGGGCCTTGACGGCGACGGACTTGAAGGTGCCACGGATCTTGTTGACGACCAGGGTCGACAGGGCCTCGCCCTCGACGTCCTCGGCGATGATCAGCAGCGGCTTGCCGGACTGCATGACCTTCTCGAGGAGCGGAAGGAGGTCCTTCACGTTCGAGATCTTCGAGTTGACGATCAGGATGTACGGGTCGTCGAGCGACGCCTCCATACGCTCCATGTCGGTGGCGAAGTACGCCGAGATGTAGCCCTTGTCGAAGCGCATGCCCTCGGTGAGCTCGAGCTCGAGACCGAAGGTCTGCGACTCCTCGACGGTGATGACGCCTTCCTTGCCGACCTTGTCCATCGCCTCGGCGATGAGCTCGCCGATCTGCGTGTCGGCGGCGGAGATGGAGGCCGTGGAAGCGATCTGCTCCTTGGTCTCGACATCCTTGGCCTGCTCGAGCAGGGCGCCGGAGACGGCCTCGACGGCCTTCTCGATGCCGCGCTTCAGAGCCATCGGGTTGGCACCGGCGGCCACGTTGCGCAGACCCTCGCGCACCAGGGCCTGGGCCAGGACGGTCGCGGTCGTCGTGCCGTCACCGGCGACGTCGTCCGTCTTCTTCGCGACCTCCTTGACCAGCTCGGCGCCGATCTTCTCGTACGGGTCCTCGAGCTCGATCTCCTTGGCGATGGACACACCATCGTTGGTGATCGTGGGGGCGCCCCACTTCTTCTCGAGGACGACGTTGCGACCCTTGGGGCCCAGGGTCACCTTGACGGCGTCGGCGAGCTGGTTCATGCCGCGCTCGAGGCCGCGCCGTGCCTCCTCGTCGAACGCGATGATCTTGGCCATGTGAAGTGGTCCTCCCGGACGGGGTGGAAACGCAAAAACGGATCGTGCTGGCGCCCGCGACGGACGGCCTGCTGCCTTGTGGTTCCTTGCCCCACCCGGCCTGCGGACCTCACCGACCCGATCCAAGTTCTGTCACTCTCACTCGTAGAGTGCTAAGCCCAATGATTAGCACTCGACCCCTGCGAGTGCAAGCGCCTCTCACGGATCCCGGGGAGGATCCCGGGGGTGACCCCGAGCCCGGCTCCGGACCTACCCCGGCCCGGCCCGGCACACACGAGGGGCCCGTACCCCTGTCGGGATACGAGCCCCTCGCGATGCTTGCTTCGGTGGTCGGTCGCGCCGAGCTAGACGGCGAGCTTGACCATGTCCGCCTGCGGACCCTTCTGGCCCTGCGAGATCTCGAACTCGACTCGCTGACCTTCTTCAAGGGTGCGGTAACCGTCCATCTGGATCGCGCTGTAGTGGACGAAAACATCCGCACCACCGTCGACCGCGATGAAGCCGTACCCCTTCTCCGCGTTGAACCACTTGACGGTGCCCTGAGCCATGCCTAACTCCCCTATTACTGGCCCTTGCACAGGACCGCACTTCGCGGACCCGGGTCAGACCTCACCCCCCACTGGTAGGGGTGTGCGCCGGAACGCGTCGACCGCCGCTGAATGTATCTGTCCAACTGCCGTCTGCAACAGGTCAATCGGACGAGAATTCTGGGCACGCCCGATCGGGAATATACGGAGATTCCGTCCGGATCCAGGGCAAGTCAGGCCAGGCAAAAGCCGCAAAAGGTTCAAATGGGCAGTGCTCTTTGGCTACTTCTTGTCGGCTCGAGGCCGACTTCGTATATGCGCTCGGCACGGGCGGCGGAGCGCGCTTCCCAAACTGTACCGCGCTCAACCATGCAGAATTGCCCCCTCCGTTTCTCTCGCGGAGGGGGCAATTCAGATAACGCAGGGTGCTTGCGAAAAGATCAGCCGCCGGCGACGGCGGGAATGATCGAGACGCCCGCGCCGTCCGGAGTGGCCGTCTCCAGACCCTGCTCGAACCGGACGTCGTCGTCGTTCACGTACACGTTGACGAAGCGGCGCAGCTTGCCCTGGTCGTCCAGGACGCGGGCGGCGATGCCGGTGTGGTTCTTCTCCAGGTCGGCGATGACCTCCCCGAGGTTCGCCCCCTCGGCGACGACCTCGGCCTTGCCGCCGGTGTAGGTACGAAGAATGGTGGGGATCCGAACGTTGACGCTCATACTTTTCACCTCAGATGTATGGGGGGCGCCCCGAAGGGGCGCGGGGAACTGCGCGAGGACGGACCACGACCCGCGGTCGACAGCGGACCGCGGGCCCTACGGCGACTAGTCGGCCAGACCCGCAGAGCGGAACGCCTCAAGGCTCGGCTTGATCGTGGCGGTCGCCTGAGACCTCTCGGCGACCGCGTCGAGGGTCTTCAGACCGTCCCCCGTGTTCAGCACCACCGTGGTGAGGGCAGGGTCGATGAGCCCGGCTTCGACCAGCTTCTTGGTGACGCCGACGGTCACACCACCGGCTGTCTCCGCGAAGATTCCCTCACTCCGAGCGAGCAGCTCGATCGCGTCCACGACCTGCTCGTCGTTGACGTCCTCCACCGCACCCCCCGTACGCCGCGCGATGTCCAGCACGTAAGGACCGTCGGCCGGGTTGCCGATCGCCAGCGACTTGGCGATCGTGTTCGGCTTCTGCGGACGGACCACGTCGTGGCCCGCCTTGAACGCCGCCGACACCGGCGAGCACCCCTCCGCCTGCGCGCCGAAGATCTTGTAGGGCTTGTCCTCGACGAGACCGAGGGCGATGAGCTCCTTCAGCCCCTTGTCGATCTTCGTGAGCTGCGATCCGGACGCGATCGGGATGACCAGCTGGTCGGGGATGACCCAGCCGAGCTGCTCGCAGATCTCGTACGCGAGGGTCTTGGAGCCCTCGCCGTAGTACGGCCGCAGGTTGACGTTGACGAAGCCCCAGCCCTCGCCCAGCGGGTCGCCGATGAGCTCGGAGCAGAAGCGGTTCACGTCGTCGTAGTTGCCCTCGATGCCGACGAGCTCACCGCCGTAGACCGCGGCCATGACGACCTTGCCCTGCTCCAGGTCGTGCGGGATGAACACGCAGGACCGGAAGCCGGCGCGGGCCGCCGCGGCGCCCACCGCGCCCGCGAGGTTGCCCGTGGAGGAGCAGGACAGCGTGGTGAAGCCGAAGGCGCGCGCCGCTTCGAGGGCCTGCGCGACGACGCGGTCCTTGAAGGAGTGCGTGGGGTTGCCGGAGTCGTCCTTGACGAACAACTTGCCCTGTTGGACGCCGATTTCCTTCGCGAGGTTGTCGGCCTTGACGAGCTTGGTCCAGCCCGGGTTCAGGTTCGGCTTGTCGGCCACGTCGGCGGGGACGGGCAGGAGCGGGGCGTAGCGCCAGATGTTGGCGGGGCCGGCCTCGATCTGCTCGCGCAGGGCTTCCGGGTCGTCGAGGGGCAGGTCGTACGCGACTTCGAGGGGGCCGAAACACTCGACGCAGGCGAAGATCGGGCCGAGCGGGAACGTGGTGCCGCACTCACGGCAGGAGAGGCCGGATGCGGGCCCGAGGTCTACGGAAGAGCCCGAAGCGGTGGCGCTTTCGGAGGTGCTTTCGGTGGCGACAGTCTGCACAGCCATGGAGGCGAGGCCCTTTCTCCTCATCTTCCTCGCGACGCATCTCGCCGCGAGACGGAATTGGCACCTTCGCTAGCCGGGAGCCTCGCTGCGCTTGACTGCGCGAGACCGACTGGGTGGTTGCCGGGGCTTCAACGGGCCGTATCCCTCTGCCCCTCTGGATGAGCGGTATTCGATTATGGGTTTCGATTGTCGTAGGCGAACGCGGTGGTGACCCCGACATGCGATGGCCACCGGCGTTGTTCAAGACTGTAACCGAAGCCCCGGACCCTTGAGATAGTCGTCCGAACCGCGAGATGGATCACATATGGGAGGACCACGACCGTGCTGGAAGAGGTCGAGCACTGGCTGAGCAGGCGTTCCTGGTCCGTCGCCGACCGCCCGCGGGACCTGCTGGCCGCCGCCAAACGGGCGGGCGGCGCGTCGGTGAGCGTCGTGCTGCCCGCGCTCGACGAGGAGGGGACGGTCGGTGAGATCGTCGCCGAGATCCGCGCCGAGCTGATGGAGAGGGTTCCGCTGGTCGACGAGTTGCTCGTCGTCGACTCCGGCTCCACGGACCGTACGGCGGAGGTCGCCGCCGCCGCGGGCGCCAAGGTCGTCCACCGCGACGCGATCCTGCCGCGCCTGCCGGCCGTCGCGGGCAAGGGCGAGGTGCTGTGGCGCTCGCTGCTGGCGACGAGCGGCGACATCGTGGCGTTCGTCGACGCGGACCTGAAGGAGTTCTCGGCGGACTTCGTCTCGGGGATAGTCGGTCCGCTGCTCACCGACCCGGACGTGGCGTTCGTGAAGGCGATGTACGACCGCCCGCTCGCGGGGGCGGACGGGCAGGGCGGCCGGGTGACGGAGCTGATGGCGCGGCCGCTCCTGAACATGCACTGGCCGCGGCTCGCCGGGTTCGTGCAGCCGCTGGGCGGCGAGTACGCGGCGCGCAGGTCGCTCCTCGAGCGGCTGCCGTTCCCCGTCGGGTACGGCGTGGAGCTCGGGCTGCTCGTCGACGCGCTGCACACCGTGGGCCTGGACGCGCTGGCGCAGGTCGACGTGGGGGTGCGCAGGCACCGGCACCAGGACGGGCAGGCGCTCGGGCGGATGGCGGCGGCGATCTACCGGACGGCGCAGGTGCGGCTGGCGCGCGGTCATCTCGTACGTCCCGAGCTCACGCAGTTCGTCCGCGGCACACACGGCTTCGAGCCGCGGACCCATCCGGTGGACACGGAGGAGCGGCCGCCGATGGCCGATATCTCCGAGTATGCGCATCGCCGCGTGGCGTAGCGACCGGATATCAGCAGCTTTGCCTACATTGCCCTTATGTGGGTTACAAGGGTCAGCTGTAGCTGGGCGGAAGACGTCTTGCGAGTCCTGCGGAGGGCGGCCGGACTGGCGCTCGCCACCGCCGCGGTCGCCACCGTGGTCGCCGCCGGGTTCCTCCCCGCGGCGCCCGCCGCCACGGCCGCCTCCCACAAGGAGACCCGGCAGGCCCGGTCCGGTCCTGCCGAGCTCGCCGACACGGGCAGTTCCCGGACCCTGCTCCTCGGCGGGGCCGCGGCCGCGCTCTGCGGGCTGGGCGTACTGGTGATCGTCGCGGCACGCAGACGTCGCGACTGACCCGGCCGCCGTACGTTTGAGGGTTTACGGGACGGGCTACGTTTTGCCACATGGTCTCCGAGTCCGCATCGTCAGCAGCGCAGGTCCTCGTCGCGTCCAACCGCGGCCCCGTCTCGTACACCGTCGGAGAGGACGGTGAGCTGAGCGCGAAGCGCGGTGGCGGCGGTCTCGTCTCGGGACTCAGCGCGATCGGCGACGAGGCAGACGCCCTCTGGGTGTGCGCGGCGCTCGGCGAGGGCGACCGCGAGGCCGTGCGGCGCGGCGTCGGGGAACCCGGCGTGCGGATGCTGGACATCGACGCGCGCGTCCACGCGGACGCGTACAACGGCATCGCGAACTCGGTGCTGTGGTTCGTCCACCACATGCTCTACCAGACGCCCCTGGAGCCGGCCTTCGGCCCGGAGTTCCGCGCGCAGTGGGCGGCGTACGAGACGTACAACCGGGCGTTCGCCGAGGCACTGGCCCGCGAGGCTGCCCCGGGGGCGGCCGTCCTGGTCCAGGACTACCACCTGACACTGGTCCCCGGCATGCTGCGCGAGCTCCGCGACGACCTGCGCATCGGCCACTTCTCGCACACCCCGTGGGCACCCGCCGACTACTTCCGGATGCTGCCGGACGACGTCGCCGAACAGGTGCTGCGCGGCATGCTCGGCGCGGACCGGCTCGGGTTCCTCACCGGACGGTGGGCCGACGCGTTCACCGACTCCTGCGTGCGGGTCGTGGGCGGTACGTCGGGCACCCGCATCGGGGTGCACGGGCTCGGCGCCGACGCGGACTTCCTGCGGGAGCGGTCGCGGCGGGACGACGTCGAGGAGCGGATGCGGGCGCTGCGGGAGCAGGCGGGCGAGCAGGACGGCGAGCCCCGCAAGCTGATCGTGCGGGTGGACCGCACCGAGCTGTCCAAGAACATCGTGCGCGGCCTCCTCGCCTACCGGGAACTCCTCGAGACCCGCCCCGAATGGCGCGAGCGCGTCGTGCACGTCGCCTTCGCCTACCCGTCCCGGCAGGACCTCGCGGTCTACCGCGACTACACGGAAGAGGTCTCCCGGGTCGCCGCGGAGATCAACTCCACGTACGGGACGGACGGCTGGACCCCGGTGGTCCTGCACGTCAAGGACGACTTCGCGCGCTCGCTCGCCGCCTACCGCATGGCGGACGTGGCGCTGGTCAACCCCATCCGCGACGGCATGAACCTCGTCGCCAAGGAGGTCCCCGTCGTCTCCGACGACGGCTGCGCGCTGGTCCTGTCGCGGGAGGCGGGCGCCCACGAGGAGCTCGGCGAGGACGCGATCTCCGTGAACCCGTACGACGTGACGGCGACGGCCGACGCGCTGCACACGGCGCTGCTCATGCCCCGGGAGGAGCGCGCCGAGCGCACGAAGCGCCTCGCCGCGGCGGCGACCGCGCTGCCGCCCGCACAGTGGTTCCTGGACCAGCTGCGGGCGCTCACCGGCTGACGCCGGACGGTCCAAGGGCGGCGCGGTTCTTCCGTCTGCGGCCCGGTGGGGGCTGGTCGCGCAGTTCCCCGCGCCCCCAAGTCGTCCACCCCAGCGGTGCCGGACGATGTGGGCCACCCAGGGGCGCGGGAAACTGCGCGGCCAGCCCACGACAGCCCGCGGTCGCGCACCGGCGGTCGAGGTGAACGCGTCTCAGCGCAGTTGCGCGCCGATCCACGACAGCAGCCGCACCACACCCGCGGGTCCGTCCACCACCAGGTCCGCCCGGTCCGCAAGCTCCGCGACCTCCGAGCTGCCGCTGCACACGAGCAGCCCCGCCACCCCGTCCGAGCGGAGCTTCTCCACGGCGCCGAAGGCGGGCAGGTCGCCGAGGTCGTCGCCCGCGTACAGGACGGACTCGGCGCCGACCTCCCGCAGGTACTCGGCGAGGGCCACGCCCTTGTCCATGCCCGGCGGGCGCAGCTCAAGGACGAGTCGGCCGGGCTCGACGATCAGGCCGTGCCGGTCCGCCAGCTCGCCGAGCGGCTCCCGCAGCGCGTCGAAGGCGGCCTGCGGGTCCTCCGCACGGCGCGTGTGCACCGCGACGGCCCGCCCCTTCTCCTCTATCCACGTGCCGCGCCACGCGCCGATCCCGTCCAGGAACCCGGGGAGCTCGGCGCGCACGGCGGCGACCCCGGGGTGCGGCTCGGCGGCGCGCACGGTGCCGGTGACGGCGTCCCAGCGCTCGGCGCCGTAGTGCCCGAGGACGACGAGGTGATCGAGGCCCGGCACGCCCGCGAAGCCTCCGTAGCGCACGGCGACGCCCGCCGGGCGGCCCGTGACCACGGCCGCCGACCGCAGCCGCGGCGCGAGCGCGGCGAGCACGCGCGCCGCGTCGGGGTGGGCACGCGCCTGCTCCGGGTCGGCGACGATCGGGGCGAGCGTGCCGTCGAAGTCGAGCGCCACGACCGCGCGCTCGGGCCGGGCGAGGATCGCGGCGAGGCCGTCGCGCCCGGCGGGCGTCACGGGCTCGGGCGGTCCGGACGCACCGGCCGGTCCGGAAGGCTCGGGCAGGTCCGACTGTGAGTACGTAGGGTCACCCATGGGCCCGACCTTAGCCGCGTCAGCGCTCGTCGCGCCGGGACTCCCGCACCCGGCGCAGCCGATTGACCGTAATCGGGTCGTGGGCGAGCGCGCGGGTGTCGTCGAGCAGGGCGTTCAGGATCTGGTAGTAGCGCACCGGCACCATCCCGAGTTCCTCGCGGATGGCACGTTCCTTGGCTCCGGGACCGGGCCACGGCCGCCGTTCGAGGGCTAGGACGGCGCGGTCGCGGGCGGAGAGGGCGTCCGGGAAGTCCTCGCCGCCGTCCGGCTCATCCGTGCCGCCGTCCGGCTCGTCCGGCTCGGGTCCATCAGGCTCGTGAACGGTCATGCCGGCACGCTACTCGGCGTTCTCCTTGGTCATCGCACGGCTCTGGATCCGGCTGAGCACCGACTTCGGGTTGCCGCCCTCGCCGACGGTCTTGCCGATGTCCTTCTTGATGTCCGCGGAGACCTGCGCCCACGACGTCTTGCCCACCGGGTACAGCTCGGAGGTCGGGAGCTCGTCGAGGAACTTGCCGAGCGCCGTGTGCCCGCGGTCCGCGGCCATCGCCTCGGACGCGGAGGTCGTCACCGGCAGGATGTCGTACTCGTTCGAGAAGTCGAGGACGTTCTTCTTGCTGTACGCGTAGTCCAGGAACTTGCCGGCCTCCTTGCGGTGACCGTTCTGCTTGAACGCCATCATCCAGTCGGCGACACCCATCGTGGCCTGCGCCTTGCCGTTGATGCCGGGCGCCGGCACCATGCCGAACTTGACGCCCTTCTTGGCGGCCATCTTCATGAGCGTCGGGTGGCCGTTGAGCATGCCGACCTCGCCGCGCGAGAACGCCGCGAACGCCTCCGCGCGGTTCATCTCTGCGGGCGCCGTCGGACCCGTCAGGCCCTTGCCGACGAGCTCGTCCCGCAGCCAGGCGAACGTCTTGGCGTTCTGCGGGGAGTCGATGGCGTACGAGCCGACGTTGTCGGTGTAACCGCCGCCGCCGCTGAGCATCCACATCAGCGTCTCGGCGGGCGCCTCCTCGGGGCCGAGCGGCAGCGCGTACGGGATCTTCACGCCGCGCGCCTTCAGGGCCTTCGCGTCGGCCTGCAGCTCGCTCCAGCTCTGCGGCGGCGTGAGGTTCGCGTCCTTGAAGAGCTTGGTGTTGTAGAAGAGCAGGCGGGTCGAGGAGGCGAACGGCATGCCGTACTGGATGCGGTTGACCTCGCCGGCGCGCGACAGGGGCGCGAGGAAGTCGGCCTGGGTGGCGATGGAGAGGAGCTCGTCGGCCTCGTAGAGCTTGCCCTGCGCGGCGTAGTCGGCGTACGCGCCGATCTGCGCCAGGTCGGGGGCGTCGCCCTTCTTGACCATCTCCTTGACCTCGCGGTCCACGTCGTTCCAGGAGTGGACGGTGACGTCGACCTTGATGCCGGGGTTCTCCTTCTCGAACCCCTCGACGACCCTGTCCCAGTACTTCTTGGAGCTGTTCGCCGCGGAGTCGCCGTAATCGGCGGCCACCAGCTTGAGGGTGACGTCGCCGGAGTCACCGGGACCGCCGCAGCCGGCGAGCACGCCCGCCATGCCCAGTGCGGCCACCGCCGCGGTCAGACCTGTCACGCGCCGCTGCACAGCTGTCCCACCCTCATTGCTTTGCTTCTACGTTCGCACCTTGCCGAACTGCGATTTTCTCCCGAGTCCGGACACAAGGTCTACACCACCCGAGTCTCACTTGTGCAACGGCGTCCATCGGCCCCCGAGCGTTGCGGGGCGCGCCGGGCGACTGCTATGCACATCAGGTCTCCGACCGTTCACGACGGCACGTCGCACTTCTTCCACTCCCCCCACTTCCGCACTTCCGCACTTCCGCACTTCCGCACTGACGAGGAGCCTTGGCGCATGTCGCGTACCGCAGAAGAAATAGCCACCCAGCCCGCCTGCTGGCGCCGGGCGGTGGAAGCGGCCGCCGCCTTCGACGATCTGCCGAAACCCGGTGAGCGGGTCGCCGTCACCGGCTGCGGGACGTCCTGGTTCATGGCCATCGCCTACGCGACGCTGCGCGAGGCGGCGGGCCTCGGCGAGACGGACGCGTTCGCCTCCTCGGAGTTCCCGGCGGGCCGTACGTACGACCGCGTCGTGGCGATCACCCGCTCCGGCACGACGACGGAGGTCCTCGACCTCCTGAACCGTCTCAAGGGCACGGTCCCGACGCTCGCGCTCACCGCCGACCCGAAGACGCCGGTCATGGACGCGGCGGACTCGGTCGCCGTCCTGGACTGGGCGGACGAGGAATCGGTCGTCCAGACCCGCTTCGCCACGACGGCCTTCGCCTTCCTGCGCGCCGGCCTCGGCCACATCCCCGGCCTGAAGACGGTCCAGGAAGCGGCGGTGGACGCGGAACTCGCGGTGACGGAGCCGCTGCCGCCGACGGTGGTCGGCGCGGAACAGTGGACGTTCCTGGGCCGAGGCTGGACCTACGGTCTCGCACTCGAAGCCGCCCTGAAGATGCGGGAGGCGGCGGGCGCCTGGACGGAGTCCTACCCGGCGATGGAGTACCGCCACGGTCCCATCTCCATCACCGGCCCGGGCCGGGTGGCCTGGATGTTCGGCATGCTCCCGGACGGCCTCGCGGAGGACGTGGCCCGCGTCGGCGGCGACCTGGTGGCCCGCCAGGAGGTCGACCCCCTGGCCGACCTCATCCGCGCCCAGCGCCTGGCGGTGGCATTGGCAGAATCCCGCGGCCAGGACCCGGACCACCCCCGCAACCTGACGCGCAGCGTGATCCTGAGCTGAGTCCGGTGATCCTGGGCTGAGTCCGGCGGGCGTCCGCAGCAGTGCGGGCGCCTCCCCCCGGCCAGACCCACCCCCAGAAAGGACTCCGCCCCGCACGGGACCCAGAAGTGGACTAGACCTCTCACGGGCAACGCGCGAGACTGTTCCCGTGAGACACGTCATCGCCCTCGATGTGGGCGGCACCGGAATGAAGGCCGCCCTGATAGGGGCGGACGGCACCCTGCTGCACGAGGCCCGCCGCCCCACCGGCCGCGCCCGCGGCGCCGACGCGGTCGTGGAGTCGATCCTCGACTTCGCCGCGGCCCTCCGCGCCCACGGCATCGCCCACTACGGCGAGCCCGCGACAGCGGCAGGAGTGGCCGTCCCCGGCATCGTCGACGCCGACCGCGGCATCGCCGTGTACGCGGCCAACCTCGGCTGGAGCGACGTCCCCCTCCGGGACCTCCTCAGCGCCCGCCTGGAAGGCATCCCCGTGGCCCTGGGCCACGACGTCCGCACGGGCGGCCTCGCCGAGGGCCGCATCGGCGCCGGCAAGGGCGCCGACCGCTTCCTGTTCGTGCCCCTCGGCACCGGCATCGCGGGCGCCATCGGCATCGGCGGCGCCATCGAACCCGGCGCCCACGGCTCGGCCGGCGAGATCGGCCACATCGTCGTACGCCCCGGCGGCCCGCCCTGCGGCTGCGGCCAGCGCGGCTGCCTGGAGCGCCTCGCCTCCGCGTCCGCGGTCAGCAAGGCGTGGGCCGAGGCGAGCGGCGACCCGGAGGCGGACGCCGCGGACTGCGCGAAGGCCGTGGAGTCCGGCGACCCGCGGGCCCAGGAGGTCTGGCGCAACGCGGTCGACGCCCTGGCCGACGGCCTGCTCACCGCCCTCACCCTGCTGGACCCGCAGACCCTGATCATCGGTGGCGGCCTGGCCGAGGCGGGGGAAACGTTGTTCACGCCGCTGCGGGCCGCCGTCGCGGCGCGCGTCGTCCAGTTCCAGACGCTTCCGGAGATCGTCCCCGCGGCCCTCGGCGACACGGCGGGGTGCCTCGGCGCGGGCCTGCTGGCCTGGGACCTGGTGGACAAGCAAGAGTCGGACCGCACCGCCCCCACCAACACCACCCCCACCAACACCACCACCCACCCCACGGAGGTACCCACCTGATGGCCACTAGCAAGGTTCTCGCCGGTGCACAGGTGGTACTGCCCACCGGGACCCTCACCAACGGCCGAGTGATCGTCGACGGTGCGCGCATCACGGGGAGCGCTCCCGCGGACGCCGAAACCCTCGACCTCACCGGCCACTGGCTGGTCCCCGGCTTCGTGGACATCCACAACCACGGCGGCGGCGGCGCCTCCTTCACCTCGGGCACCGTCGAGGACGTCCTCAAGGGCATCCACACTCACCGCCTGCACGGCACCACCACCGTCGTCGCCTCGACGGTCACCGGCGAGATGGACTTCCTGGCCCAGCGCGCCGGGCTGCTCTCGGAACTCGCCGAGCAGGGCGACCTCGCCGGCATCCACTTCGAGGGCCCCTTCATCTCCCCGTGCCGCAAGGGCGCCCACAGCGAGGGCCTGCTCCGCCACCCCGACCCCGCGGACGTCCGCAAGCTCCTCGACGCCGCGCGCGGCCAGGCCAGGATGGTCACGCTCGCCACCGAGCTGCCGGGCGGCATCGACTCCGTACGTCTCCTCGCCGAGCACGGCGTCATCGCGGCGATCGGCCACACGGACGCGACGTACGAGCAGACCGTCGAGGCGATCGACGCGGGCGCCACCGTCGCCACGCACCTGTTCAACGCCATGCCGGGTCTCGGCCACCGCGCCCCGGGCCCGATCGCCGCGCTCCTGGAGGACGAGCGGATCACCGTCGAGCTCATCAACGACGGCACCCACCTCCACCCGGCCGCCTTCGAGCTGGCCTTCCACCACGCGGGCACGGACCGCGTCGCACTGATCACCGACGCGATGGACGCGGCCGGCTTCGGCGACGGCCGGTACATGCTCGGCCCGCTGGAGGTCGAGGTGAAGGACAGCGTCGCGCGGCTCGTCGAGGGTGGCTCGATCGCGGGCTCGACCCTGACCCAGGACCGCGCGTTCAAGCGCTCGGTGACCGTCGACGGGCTGTCCGTCGAGGACACCGTCCGCGCCATCTCCGCGAATCCGGCGAAGCTCCTCGGCCAGTACGACAAGGTGGGCTCCCTGGAGCCCGGCAAGGACGCGGACCTGGTGGTCCTGGACGCGGCCTTCGACGTCAAGGGCGTCATGCGCAAGGGTGAATGGGTGGTTGAACCCCTTTAACCGACAACCCCACCCGAACCCCACCTGAACACAAGGCGGTTGGCCCTCACCTCTGGGCCAACCGCCTTCTGTTTGGCATGATCAGAGCCCTGGGAACGTCGAACGAACAGGCACTTCGGGGGTGGTACGAGTGATCCTCACCGTCACGTTGAACGCCGCGCTCGACATCACCTACCGCGTCCCCGCACTCACCCCGCACGCCTCGCACCGCATCACCGAGGTGACCGAACGCCCCGGCGGCAAGGGCCTGAACGTCGCCCGCGTGCTCGCCGCCCTCGGCCACGACGTCACCGTCACCGGCTTCGCGGGCGGCGACACCGGCCGTACGCTGCGCGACCGCCTCGCCGCCGAGCCGCGCGTCACGGACGCCCTCGCGCCGGTCGCGGGCGCCACCCGCCGCACGATCGCCGTCGTCGACGCGGCGACCGGCGACACCACCCAGCTCAACGAGCCGGGCCCGGCCGTCGCCCCCGCCGAGTGGGCCGCTTTCCTCGACTCCTACGAGGAGTTGGTGCGCCGCGACGGCCTGGCCGCGGTCGCCCTCTGCGGCAGCCTGCCCCCCGGCGTCCCCGTCGGCGCGTACGCCCTGCTCATACGGTCCGCGCGCGCCGCCCGCGTCCCCGTCCTGCTCGACACGAGCGGGGAGCCGCTGCGCCGGGGCGTCGCCGCCCGCCCGGACATCGTCAAGCCCAACGCCGACGAACTCGCCGAGCTCACCGGCTCCCACGAGCCCGACCGCGCCACCCGCGACGCCCGCCGCAGGGGCGCCCACGCCGTGGTCGCCTCCCTCGGCGCCGACGGCCTCCTCGCGGTCACCGCCGACGGCGGCTGGCGCGCCCGCCCCCCGGAGCGGGTCCGCGGCAACCCGACCGGCGCCGGTGACTCGGCGGTCGCCGGCCTCCTCTCCGGCCTCGCCGAACACCTTCCGTGGCCGGACCGCCTGGCCCGCGCCGTGGCCCTGTCGGCGGCGACGGTGGTGGCGCCGGTGGCGGGTGAGTTCGACCCCTCCACGTACAAAGATCTGCTGCCTCGTGTCGCGGTGACCGGGCAGGTCACCGCGGCCTGAACCTCCGCACCGCCTAGAGCAATTGGGGAGAACCGTGCCACTGGTCAGCACCGGCGAGCTCGTCTCGGGGGCCCGCGCCGCGGGTCACGGCGTCGCCGCGTTCAACGTCATCACGCTGGAGCACGCGGAGGCGGTCGCGCTGGGCGCGGAGCGGGCGGGAACCCCCGCGATCCTGCAGATATCCGAGAACGCGGTGAAGTTCCACGGCGGCCGCCTCTCCGCGATCGCGGCGGCGACGGCGGCGGTGGCCCGCGCGTCGTCCGCCCCGCTCTCCCTCCACCTCGACCACGTCATGGACGTCGAGCTGCTGCGCGCCGCGCACCCCGAGGGTTTCAGCTCGGTGATGTTCGACGCGTCGAAGCTGCCGTACGGCGAGAACGTGAAGGCGACGGCGGACGCGGTCCGTTGGGGGCACGAGCGCGGCATCTGGATCGAGGCGGAGCTCGGCGAGGTGGGCGGCAAGGAGGGTGAGGCGCCGCTGGACGCGCACGCGCCGGGTGTGCGGACTGATCCGGCGGAGGCGGCCGCGTACGTCGCGGAGACGGGCGTGGACGCCCTCGCGGTGGCGGTGGGCTCCTCGCACGCGATGACGGAGCGCACGGCGTCCCTGGACCACGAGTTGATCGCCGCCCTCGCGACAGCCGTGCCCGTCCCCCTCGTCCTGCACGGCTCAAGCGGCGTACCGGACGACGAGATCCGGCGGGCGATCGCGTCCGGCATGGTGAAGATCAACGTGGGCACGGCCCTCAACACGGCGTTCACGGGCGAGGTCCGCGCCTACCTCGGTGCCCACGAGACGGGCGTCGACCCCCGCAAATACCTCGCCCCGGCTCGCGAGGCGATGGCCGGGACGGTGGCGGGGTTCCTGGGGCTGCTGAAGTAGCCCCAGGAGGGTGGGGGCTCAGCCGGCGCTGCCGGGCTCCTTGAGCCACATCTGGTCGATGTTCGCGCCCGTCGTCCCGCACAGGTCGCTCTGGGTGCAGGAGAGCGTGACCGTGTTGGTGCCCTTGGTGAGCTGGACGAGCGCCCAGGTGTGCGTCCAGCCCTTCTCCCAGTCGCCTTCCTTGGCGTGGGAGAAGTTCTCCATGTTCAGCGGGCGGGTCTGCTTGTTGCCGTTGACGAGGATCGTGGCGTTGGAGTCCTTGCCGGGGACGCCGTAGTTGACCCACAGCTTGTACGAACCGGCCTTCGGAATCCCGTCGACCGTCCACGTGATCTGCGCGCCGACCTTGTCGAACCCGGCGACGTACACCCCGCCGCCCGCCTTGGCGCCCTTCACGTCGGACGCCGTGGTCGTGCCGCCCTCCAGCTTGAGGGCCTTCGCGTCCGTCTTCGGGAGCTCCGCCTTCTTCTCGGGCTTCTTGGTCGGCTTCTCGCTGGGCTTGACGCTCTCGGCCTGCGACGGCGTGCTGGAGGCGCCCGCGTCGGCGTCCTTGTCGTCGTCGTTGCCGGTGATCAGCGCGGCGCCGATGCCGAGCGCGACGACGGCGACGACGGCGACCGCCGCGATGAGCAGGCCCTTGGTGTTCGGGCCGCGGCCACGGCCGCCGCCGCCCGCGGGCGCGTACTGCGGCGACGTGACGGGCGCGCCGCCGGGCTGCGCCTCGGGGGCGGTGTAGTGGGCGTTGGGCTGCCCGTAGCCCTGCTGGGGCTGCTGGGCCTGCTGGTGCGGGACCTGCTGGCCGTATGCCTGCTGGCCGCCGTAGGTCTGCTGCCCGTACGCCGGGCGCCGGTCGCCGACCGCGCGGACCTGGTTGTACGAGGATCGGGGACCGGGGTACCCGTAGCCGCCCCCGCCGCCGGGCGGGGTCGCTCCGGCGGCCTGTCCGTCCTCGTACAGGTAGCCGAACGGATCGTCGTCGCCCTGCGGAGCGCTCGGCGTGTTCTCGCCGTTGTTGCCGGGCGTCATTCCCTGGTCACTCCCTCACATCGCTGACGCGGGGAGCCTACCCGGTCCCGTGGCGGGCAAGGGGTGGCGTCGGCCTCATCCAGGGCGTTATCCGGCCCGCCTGTGCTGTTTGGCACGGGACCGTTTCTCCACGTACATCCGCTGGTCAGCGGAGTGCAACACTTCGTCAGCCGACATCCCGCAGTGGGCCCATCCGATACCGAAACTTGCCCCTACGCGGACCGCTCTTCCGTCGACGCGGATCGGCGGGATGATCGCGTTCCGCAGCCGGACGGCGAGGTCCTGTGCGTCGGCGCGGCCGAGTCCGTCGGCGAGGACGACGAACTCGTCGCCACCGAGCCGCGCCACGGTGTCGCCGTCCCGCACCCCGCTGGTGAGGCGGCGTGCGACCTCGATGAGGACGGCGTCGCCGGTGTGGTGCCCGAAGCGGTCGTTGATGGACTTGAAGCCGTCGAGATCGCAGAAAAGAACCGCGAGCCCCTTCGTGCCGTCGTCCACGTCATCGTCCCCGCCCTCGGGAGCGACGGTGTGGACATGATGATCGAAGCCCTCTTCCTGCTGGTGGTGGGAGGCGTGCCCGAAGTCGAAGCCGTGTTCGTAGGCCGCGTCGAGGGAGTCCACCGCGCTGGGCTGGCCCGCGTGGGGCCTGCGACAGAGCCGGGCGCTGAGGCGGGCGCGGAGTTCGGCGGAGTTGGGCAGTCCGGTGAGGGAGTCGTGGCTGGCCCGGTGGGCGAGCTGCAGCTCACGGCGTTTGCGGTCCTCGATGTCCTCGACGTGGGTGAGGAGGAAGCGGGGCCCGTCGGCGGCGTCGGCGACGACGGAGTTGCGCAGCGACACCCACACGTACGTCCCGTCGCGCCGCGCGAGCCGCAGTTCGGCGCGGCCGCCCTCGGCGCTGGTGCGCAGCAGCGTCCCGATGTCCTCGGGGTGGACGAGGTCGGAGAACGAGTAGCGCCGCATGGCGGACGCGGGTCGCCCGAGGAGGCGGCACAGCGCGTCGTTGGTGCGCAGGATCCGCCCGTGCTGATCGCCGCCCATCTCGGCGATGGCCATGCCGGAGGGCGCGTACTCGAAGGCCTGCCGGAACGACTCCTCGCTGGCCCGCAGTGCCTGCTGTTCCCGCTCCAGGCGGACGAGGGCGCGCTGCATGTTGGCTCGGAGGCGGGCGTTGCTGATCGCGATGGCGGCCTGGAACGCGTACATCTGGAGGGCTTCGCGGCCCCAGGCGCCGGGCCTGCGGCCGTTGCGGGGCCGGTCCACGGAGATCACGCCGAGGAGTTCGCCGCCGGCGGCGCCGGTCGCGTACATGGGCGCGAAGAGGCGGTCCGAGGGGTGCCACTCGTCCTCGAAGCGGGGCTCGGGCCCTTCGGTGTACCACTGCGGAACGTCATCGTCGTCGAGGACCCAGCCCTCGGTGTACGAGATGAAGCGCAGCGCTCCCCAGGCCTCGCCCATGGCGAGGCGGCGCTCCCAGGCGTCGCGGGAGCCGACGCGGCCGGTGATGAGGGCCTCGGCGGAGGGGTTGCCCGCGAAGGCGGCGACGACGAGGTCGCCGTCCGGGCGCACGAGATTGACGCATGCCAATTCATAGCCAAGGCCGTTGACGACGCCGTCGGCGACGGTCTGCAGCGTGTCCGCCAGGCTTCGGGCCGTATTCAGCTCCGCTACCACCTGGTGCAGCTGCCGCAGGGTCGCAAGACGGACGTACGGCTCCGACTCGGTCTCCATGCTCGTTCTCCCCGAGACCTCGACAGCAACTCCAGGATGCGCGGCGCCCGCAGTGTTCTTCGGTGTGGACCTCTGTTGGCGGTCGGTCTTCCGTGACCTTGACCTTGTGCCTTTGTGCCCTCAGTGTCTTTCACTGTCGTCCAGTGTCTGATTGCCACCGTCACTGAATCACAGCGAGCATCGCACTCGGTACATAGGGTCAACAAAATATGGGTCCTGTGACTCAAGTCACAGGTGGGGGGCCGCCGTTGGTCCAGTCCCTTGGACTAGTCCACCGTGGCCGTGGCACTGCGTGCCACGGGTCACGCGCGCGTGGCGGGCGCCCGGTCCGTCGTCGGTCCTAGGACCCCTCTGGGCCCTCAGCCCGATGTTTTGGTTGCCGCCCACGGGCTAGCTTCGACGATGTGGCTCACGTACTGAAGACTCTCCCGGCCCCGCCTGCCCCACGTTCCCCGTCATCGGATGGGCATGCTGATGGGGTGAGCAACGACGAGTTCCGCGCGGCGATGTCCCGGCTGGCGGCGGGCGTGGTCCTGGTGACGGCGCGCGAGCCCGGCCTGGACCCGGACGACCCGACCGCCCCGATGGGCGAGGACGTGGGCATGACGGCCACGGCCTTCCTCTCGGTCTCCCTCGACCCGCCCCTGGTCATGGTCAGCCTGCGCGAGGGCTCCCGGATGGACGACCTGCTGGCCGAGCAGCCGCTGTGGGCGGTGTCGGTGCTCGCCGAGAGCCAGCGCCACATCGCGGGCCGTTTCGCGATGAAGGGCCGCATCAGCGACCGCCTCCTCTTCGAGGACATCCCCTACGTACGGGGCGCGGCGTCCGGCGCCCCGATGGTGGGCGGCGCGCTGGCGACGCTGGAGTGCCGCACGGAGCAGACGGTGGCGGCGGGCGACCACACGCTGGTGATCGGCCGCGTGCTGACTGCGTCGGTGCCGAGCGGTGAGGGCGGCCCCCTCACCTACTTCCGCGGCCGCTACCGCGCCCTGGGCTAGCGCCGTCGCGGGGCGCGCCCCGTAGGGGCGCGGGGAACTGCGCGACAAGCCACGACAAAGCCGCAGACGCGTCTGCATGGTGCTTCGGCAGACGCGTCTGCGGCTTTTCCTGGGTTGCTCGCGCAGTTCCCCGCGCCCCTGACGGGGCGGGCCCCCCGCGACGGGGAACGTCAGCCCCAGCCCCGCCCGGAGCGCCCCCGCTTGGTCTCACCGCGCTGCTTCTTGTTGCGGAGACGCCGCTCGTTGATGCCGCGAGGAACCTTCGTCGCGCGCCGCGGCTTGGGGGGCGGCGCGGTCGCCTCGGCGAGGAGAGACGCGAGCCGGGTAGCGGCCATCTCCCGGTTCCGCCACTGTGACCGATGCTCACTCGCGCGTACGGCGATGACGCCGTCGACGAGCCGCGGGCCGAGCCGTTCGAGGGCGCGCCGCTTCCACACCTCGGGCAGCGCGTCCGTGTTCGCGAGGTCGAACCGCAGCTCGACCTGGGAGTCGCTCGTGTTCACGTGCTGCCCGCCCGGCCCTGACGACCGCGAGAAACGCCACATGAGCTCGGCCTCGGGCAGGGAGACGGAGCCGCGGATGACATGGGGACCGGACATGCCTCCATGGTCCCGCGTCTGTCGGGCTCACGTCACACCCTTTTCGCGCGCGACGTCTTCGGGACACGGGTAAAGAAAGTAAAGCGAGGCGGAACCCTGGGGACCCTGGTCCGCGTTGTTAGGGGTGACGGTAGCTTCGTCCCCAGTACGAAGCCCGTACGTATGCAACGAGGGAAGGGACTCCCAACAATGGCAGTAAGCCTGTCCAAGGGTGGCAACGTCTCGCTCACCAAGGAGGCTCCGGGCCTGACCGCCGTCACCGTGGGCCTCGGCTGGGACGTCCGCACCACCACTGGCACCGACTTCGACCTGGACGCCTCCGCGATCGCGGTGAACACCCAGGGCAAGGTCTTCTCGGACCAGCACTTCGTCTTCTTCAACAACAAGGCGACGCCGGACCAGACCATCGTCCACACCGGTGACAACGTCACGGGCCAGGGCGAGGGCGACGACGAGCAGATCAACGTGAACCTCGAGGGCCTCCCGGCCGACATCGAGAAGATCGTCTTCCCGGTCTCGATCTACGACGCCGAGAACCGCTCGCAGAACTTCGGCCAGGTGCGGAACGCCTTCATCCGCATCATCAACCAGGCCGGCGGCACGGAGATCGCGCGCTACGACCTCTCCGAGGACGCGGCCACCGAGACCGCGATGGTCTTCGGCGAGCTGTACCGCAACGGCGCGGAGTGGAAGTTCCGCGCGGTCGGCCAGGGCTACGCGTCGGGCCTGGTCGGCATCGCCCAGGACTTCGGCGTGAACGTCTGAGTCGACGCCTGACGGTGAGAAGGGCCCCGGCAGCACGGTTCTGTGCTGCCGGGGCCCTTCGGCGTCCGCACCCCACGGCACCCGACCGACCGGCGCGGTGTCAGGCGGTCGGTGTCAGACGGGAAAGCGCCATGACTCGTCGGGCGTCAGCAGGTGGCTGCCCTCGGGGGAGAGTTCCGCGCGCATCGAGTGCAGAGGGAACCTGCCGTTCTCCTCCCACCTCCTGCGAACACGTTCCAGCGCGTCCCAGAGCCGGCGAGGGCCGCCCTGGTGCACCACGGGCGACGTCCCGTCCTCGGCTCGGGCCCACGAGCCGTCCGCAGCGAGCAGCCAGACCACGCGCCGGCCGTCGTCCGGATACGTTGCCGCGCGGGTCTCGACCCCGGGTGTGTCCAGCTCGAACAGCCACCGGAGCGGCCATTCCTGCCACAGGTCGGGAATTACCCCTTCGGGAGCCCGTACGTCCTCGCCTTCGCGTACTCGGGCGGTCACGAACACGTCGTCCAGCTTCCCCGGGTAGTCCGCCCCGCGCCGGGCCTCCATGAACGTCGCAGGATCGGGCTGGACCGTGCCCCGCGCGATTCCGTCCGTGCCCATGTCCGCTGTGATCAGCAGGGCGGTGTGGGCAACGGTCGTGACGACTCGTCCCCCGGGGCGGAGCGCGCGGAGCCATGACGCTGGAACGGGCCGCACGGACACGGTCGCCATGATCCGGTCGTACTCGGTGTCGGGGAGTTCCTCCGTCGCGTCGACGGTTGCCAGCCGCGGGGTTCGCCCGAACTCGGCGAGACGCGTACGGGCAGCCTCGACCAGGTACGGATCCACGTCCACGCTCGTCACGTACTCGTCGCCGAAGCGCCGCGCGAACAGACCGGCGGAGTACCCGGAACCGGTACCCACATCCAGCACACGTTGCCCCGGCTTCACATCGAGCCGATGGGCCATGGACACGATGAGTCCCGGCAGGGTGCTGGACGACGTGGGGTCGCCCTTCCCGTGCTCGCCAGGGGCCGCGTGGTCGGCGTGTGTGGGACCGACGCGGGTCACGAGCGTCTCGTCCGTGTAAGCGGCGCGCAGCAGCTCGGCGGAGCTCTCGGGCGAGCTCACCAACGCCCATTCCTGCGCGATGCTGTCCGGAATTCGCTGCCACCAGCGCGGGACGAGCTTGTGACGGGGGGTGTTGCTGACGGCTTCATGCCATCCGGGTGCGTCCGCGGTCACCTTGTCGGCGAGAGCACGAGCGGCGTCGGTCCATGCGGGCGCTCCGGTCATGCGCCCACTCCTTGCAGTGCGTCGGCTATGGCTTGCACAGGCTCTGATCAGGGCCGAACTGAGCGCTGCCTCCTGATGTGGCTCAGCAACCACCCTCGGCGCGGCGGGACTTCTGCCAGCGGACCAAGGCGTTCAGGCGCGCCGGCGTGGTGGCTATCACCGTGTCCGGATCGTCGCTCTCGCGGAGGAGGAGGCGTTCCTCGTCGCGGGCGAGTTCGACGCAGTCCTCGGCGTCGATGCCCGAGAAGGACGACTTCTGCCACTGGATCTGCCGGGGCGGCTGGGTGACGTTGTTCATGGTTCCTTCTTCGTGTCGTGGACGAGTTGACGGGGGCGCTGCGCCTTCGAGGCCGGGCTGAGCACGACCTTCCGACCGAGCTCAGCGACTGCCGCCCGGGCGACGGGACTTCTGCCAGCGGACCAAGGCGTTCAGGCGCGCCGGCGTGGTGGCTATCACCGTGTCCGGGTCGTCGCTCTCGCGGAGGAGGAGGTGCCCGTTGACTCTGGCCAGTTCGACACAGTTCGGACCCTCCACACCTGAGAAAGACGACTTCTGCCACTGCGTGTCAGGCATGTCGGGGCCTCTCATAGCTCTCGTACGATGCGGCGGATGAGATGGCGGGACTCCATCTCGGACAACGAGGACTGCTCGGCCGAGCCCAGAAGCCTTCTGTATCTCGCGAGTTCAGCAGCGGCACCGATGAAGAGGCCGCCCACGGGGCTGTCCAGCTGCGCCGTATCCAACTGCGGCACAACGCCTCCCGCGTACAGCAGCGGGCTGCTCACCTCGATGAAGTGCTCGTTGGTGAACGGGATGACGCGGACCGTCACCGTCGGCCACTCCGAAGCCTCCAGCAAGTACTCCAGCTGCCCTTTGGCGACCTCTCGGCCGCCGAAGCGCATACGCAACGCCGCCTCGTGCACGATCGCGCTGAACGGCGGCGGATCGTCCCGTTCGAAGATCCTCCGGCGCCTCAGCCGGAATTCCACGCGTACGTCGACTTCCGCGGCGGGCAGCGTGGAAGCGCGGCTGCCGTGCAGCGCTCGCACGTACTCCTCGGTCTGGAGAACACCGGGCACGTTCAGCGTCTGAACGCTGCGCAGACCCGTCGCATGGTGCTCCAACTCCGCGATGTTCAGGAAATCAGGTGGCAGCACACCCCGGTACTCGTCCCACCAGCCCTGCCCGCGCGACTCCCCCGCGATGACGCAGAGCGCGTCGACCAGCTTCGCGTCGTCGCACGAGTAGAACGCCGCGAGGCGCCGGATCCGCTCCTCGCTGACCCCGATGCGACCCGACTCCATGTGGCTGATCTTCGCCTGATCGGTGGAGAGCAGACCCGCGGCTTCACGCGCCGTCCTGCCCGCCAGCTCCCTCAACTTCCGCAGTTCGGCGCCCAGTCTGACCTGTCGAGCGGTGGGGTTTTCTCTCAGCGGCATCGTCACGTTCCCTTCGGGTCCGAGTCTGCCGTGTCGCGATGAGCCGGTCCACTCACTCGGGTGAACCCCACGGGACAACCTTGCCCCTGGGCAAGGTTGTCCCTACTTTCGTGTCAACCGCACGGCCCGCCAGTGAACCCGCAGAGCAGTCACCCACCTTCGGGTGGCCAAGCCACGGTGGCCCGCCGCGCACCAGACCATCCCGCAACGGGAGTTGACCCGATGGACGACCGACCGAACAGAACTCCGCAGACCTACCGCCTCACCACCCCCAACACCCCCCTCTCCCCCAAGATCTGCCGCGACACCGTCGCGATGCTGCTCACCGCCAACGGCCACCGGCCCGACCTCACCGACACCGCCCGCACCCTCGTCTCCGAGATCGTGACCAACGCCGTGACGCACACCGGCTCACCGACCATCGACCTGGAGACCGTCGTCCTGTGCGACGGCGTGCGCGTCGCCGTGTACGACGATCACGCCGCCGCCGAACCGCTCGCCGCGCTCGACGTCTCCCGGGACAGCGAGCACGGGCGCGGATTGCTGCTCGTGCAGGCCCTTGCCGACGACTGGGGTGTGGGGCCCGCGGCTCGTCCTCGCGGCGCGGGCAAGAACGTCTGGTTCGAGCTTCGGTGAGACGGCGGCCTTCGGTGAGACGGCGGCGGAACGGGGTTTTACAGGACCCCGACTATTCTGGATACTGTAATAGTCCGCGAAACCGAAGACACGGCCCGCACGGACCGAAGACACGACCACACGCCGAAGAGAGGAACCCGTGGCCGCCGCCCCACCCACCGCCTGGACCCGCGCCGCGCTCCCGCTCTGTCTGCTCGGCATCCTGGACGGCGAGCCGAAGAGCTACGGGTACGCGCTGCTCAGCCGGCTCGGCGACGCGGGGCTCGACGGCGTGAAGCCCGCGACCCTCTACCCCGCCCTCACGCGCCTCGAAGAAGAAGGCGCCGTCGAGGTCGAGTGGGGGGCGGGCGACGGCGGACCAGGGCGGAAGTACTACCGGATCACCGAGGAGGGGCGAGTGAGGCTGCGGCGCGACCAAGCCGCATGGGGGGACTTCTCCCGTACCGTCGCCTCGCTCCTGCCGGCCGAGGCCGAGGCCGAGGGGGAAGCACGTGAGCAAGTCAGCGGCGCCTGAGATCAGTTGGGCGCGCAAGGAGGACGAGGAGTGGGCCGACACCGTGCAGGTGCGGCTCGCGTTCGACGAGGAGGTGCCGGTCGGGTTCGCCGAGGAAGTGCTCGTCGAGGCCCGCCAACTCGTCGAAGAGGCCGGGCAGCCCGCCCGCGAGGTGTTCGGGGACCCGGCCGCGTACGCCCGCAGCGTCGCCGCCGAGCGGGTCAGCGAGACGTACCGGGCCGGGATCGACACGCGTGGGATGCGGCCCGCCGAACGGCTCGGCGCCGCGCTCGGCTCCATGGGGTTCCTCGTGTTCGCCGTCTTCGGGCTCGTCTGGATCCAGGACGGCCTGTGGGTCGGCGTGAACTGGGCCTCGGTCGCGACCTTCACGGGGATCGGCGTGGGCGTCTCGGCGGGATGCGTCGCATTCGTCGCCCGTGCCGCCGGGCTGTTCCGGGGCATGTGGTGGTTCCTGGCCGGCGCGGCGGCCGCATTCGCGGGCGCCGTCACTCTCGCCGGCACGCTCTCCGACGAGCGCCTCTTCCGCGTGCCCGCGCCGGTCCTCATGCTGGCCGGCGTCCCGCTGGCCGTCGCCGCTTTCCTGCTCCCGGAGGAGAGGATCAACCGTTGGTTCACGCCCGCCCGTCCGGCGGGCGGCCTGGACGACGAGCAGTGGCTGGCCCGCCTGGACGGGCTGCTGCGCGGGCGGCACGGCATGAAGGCCGCCGAGGCCCGCGCCCACGTGGAGGAAGTCCGCCAGCACCTCGCCGCGGCCACCGGGGACACGCGCGCCGAGCACGCTTTCGGTGACGTCGAGATCTACGCCCTGCGCCTCTCCGAGGGCCCGCGCAGGCAGCAGCGCATCACGCGCCAGAAGCTTTACGGCGCCCTCGCCTCGTCCGTGCTCTTCGGCGTCCTCACCGTCGACAGCCTGCTCGACCCGCACGACCGCTCCTCCGGCTGGGTCGCCTGTTACGTGGGGGCGTTCGGCTGCGCGGCATGGGGTGCGGTCAGCGAATGGCGCACCCTGCGCAAACAGCGCGCGGCCCTCGCGGACCCCGCGGCCCGCAAGCCATAACCTGCCCCGCATGATCCTCGAACCGCTCGTCGCCGTCGACGGCGCACTGCCCGGCCACCTCCTCACCGAGGTGACCGGGCTCTACGCGTCGAACCACGCGTTCTTCGCGCTCAGCGGCGACTTCCCCGATCCCGACGACATCCGCGTCGAACAGGTCGCGAAGGCCCTCGCCGACGAGCTCGCGCACCCGGACGCCGAAGTGCTGCTCGCGCGCTCGCGCGGCCGTCTCGTCGGCGTCGTCCTCACCCTCGCCCGCCATCCGGACCCGACCGATCCCGACCCGTGGATCGGGCTCCTCATGGTCGACGCAAGCTTGCATCGCACCGGGGTGGGGCGGGAGTTGGCGGCGCTCGTCGAGGAGCGGTTCCGGGCGGCGGGGCGTGACGCCGTGCGCCTCGCGGTCCTGGAGAACAACCCGAAGGCACTCCGCTTCTGGACCGCGCTCGGCTACCTCGTCATCGGGCACCGCGAGGACCGCGCGCGGCACCGCCCGTGCGCGGTCCTGCGCAAGGCTCTGTGAACCGATGACACCCGCCCTCAGGGGCTGTCCGGCTTTCCGTCCCCGTACAGCCAGTCGCCCCAGATCCTGCTGACCTTCTCGCGCGCCTCGTCGCCGCCCGCGTTCCGTTCGACGTACTCCGTGAAGTCCTTGGTGTCCGCGTTCTTGTGCCGGTACGTCTTCGTCCAGCCCTGCACGATGTCGTAGAACGCGTCGTCGCCGACGGCCCGGCGGATCTTGTGGATGACCATGGCGGCCCGGTCGTACACGGGCGGGTCGGAGATGCTCGCGGCGTCCGTGGGCCGCGCGGGCGGGAACGCCCAGATCGCCTCGTTGTCCGCCTTGTCCTCGTAGTAGTCGCCCTTGTAGAGCGCGTCGAAGGTCTTCTGGGCGCTGTCCCCGTCGTGGTCCTCGTCGTACAGCCACGTCGCGTACGTCGCGAAGCCCTCGTTGAGCCACATGTCCTGCCACGACTTGGGCGTGACGGAGTTGCCGAACCACTGGTGGGCCAGCTCGTGGACGAGGAGGTCGGTGCTGGGGGCACCGGGGAAGACGGGGCGGTTCTGGGTCTCAAGCGCGTAGCCCGCGTCGTCCTCGCGGTCCACGATCGCGCCGGTGGAGGAGAAGGGGTAGGGGCCGAAGTTGTACTCGGACCACTCGATGACGTCCGGGATCTTCGCGAGGACCTTCTTGCTCGCCTTCGCCTGCGAGGGGTCGACGGCCGTGATGACCGGCAGCCCGTCCTTCGTCGTCGACGTCTCCATCTCGTACGCGCCGATGGCCACGGTCGCCAGGTAGCTCGCCATGGGTTCGGCGCTGTGCCAGGCGAACGTGGTGCGGCCGTTCTTCGTCGACTCGCGCGTCAACTCGCCGTTGGATACGGCCTTCAGGCCCTTGGGGACGGTGACCTGTATGTCGTACGAGGCCTTGTCGCTCGGGTGGTGGTTGCCGGGGAACCACGCCATCGACCCGGCCGGTTCGCCGAGCGCGAGCGCGCCGTCGTCCGTCTTCAGCCAGCCCTCTTCGGCGCCGTCGTCGTCGGTGATGGTCTCCGGGGTGCCGGAGTAGCGGACCACCGCGCGGAACGTCTCGCCCCGGTCGAGCTCGTCGGCCGGGCGGACCCGCAGCTCATGGCCGGCGCGCTGGAAGCGGGCGGCCTTGCCCTCGACGGTGATGCCGGAGACGTCGAGGCCCTTGAGGTCGAGGTTGAAGGAGCTGAGGTTCTTGGTGGCGCGGGCGGTGATCTCGGCGGTCCCGGTGAGGTGCCTGGAGTCGGGGTCGTAGCCGAGGGTCAGGCCGTAGTGCGCGACGTCGTAACCGCCGTTGCCCAGCCTGGGGAAGTACGGGTCGCGCACGCCGTCGCGGCCCGGCGTGCCGTCGACGCCCGCCCCGCTGCAGCCACCGATGGTCGCGAGCAGGGCGAGGGCACAGGTGAGGGTGGCGGCTCGGGCGGTGGCGGCTCGGGCGGCCGTGGATCGCAGTTGCACGCCGGTGATCTTATGCGGCAAATGTTCGGAGCGGGGCGGTATGAACTCGGTGGCGGGCCCCGTCAGAGCACCGCGATGCCCAACGGCCGCTCCCCCGCCGGGAGTCGGCGCACCGACCCGTCCGCAGTGTCGACGACGGAGATGCCGTTCCAGTAGCCGTCGCGGGTGAAGCCGCCCGTGACATACGCGGTACGGCCGTCCTCGGACACGGCGACGTCCTCGTGCGGCCCGTCCAGCGGGATCACCCGCTCCTTGCCGTCCTTCGTCCGCACCGTCAGCGACGGCCCTTCGTCGGCGTCCGGGTCGATGGGCCCGGTGCCGACCGCGTACAGCGTGCCGTCGTCCGTCACCGTCACGCCGTGCTGGTGCGTGTTGGCGGTCATCTTCTCGACGTCGTACTCGCCGGTGCGCAGATCGAGTACGACGAGCTTCTCGCCCTCGAAGGGCAGCAGCAGCTTCCCGTCGGCGGGCCGCACGGCCGTGTAGTGCGGCTTCAGCCAGGAGCCGAGGCCGCCTTCCGTGCCGTAGGGGGCGACTTCTATGCGGCGCGGCTTCGACTTCGGCCTCGACTTCTTCGACTTCGGCGAGTCCGCGCGTACGACGGTCACGTCGAACGAATCGTGGTCGGTCGCGTAGATCTCGCGGCCGTCCTTCGACACGTCGACGTCGAAGGGCCGCCGCCCGACGGGCACGGTGTCGGTGACCTCGCGCTCGTCCGCGTCGATGATCTCCAGGACCCCGTTGCCGTCGGGCACGTTGACGCCCACGTAGACGTGCCTGCCGTCGGGCGCGAGGGCGATGCCCATGCCGCCGCCGCGGTACTCGCCGGTCGTGACGGGCCCTGTCTCCGTCGCGTACGGGATGCGGTCGACGCGCTTGCGTACGGCGGTGTCGACGACGGCCACGCCCTCGGCGGTCGCCACCCAGGCACGGCCGTCCTCGCCGACGGCAAGCCCGTAGGGCGCCTTCCCGACCTGCACGGAGTCGATGGGGCCCTTGTCCGGGTCGACGAAGGTGACCGTGTCCGACCCGAAGTCGGCCACGAGGAGGGTGCCTTCGGGGGTCTTGGTGGTGGTGGGGAGGGTGGTGGCGGGGCGTGCGGGGCCGGGGGCGGTCGACGACGCGGGGCCGTCATCGCCCGTGCCGCAGCCCGCCAGGACCGCCCCCGCCAGTACGGCCGACGTGGCGGTGAGGACGACCGACCGGGCCGCCGCCGCACGCCGCTTCACGCCGCGCCCCGCAGCAGCCGCGCGATGCCGTCGAAGCCGCGCCGTTCCGCGTGCGCGAGCGGCGTGACGCCGTCCCGGTCCGTGAGGTCCGGCGTCGCGCCCGCGGCGAGGAGCAGCTCGACGATCTCCTGGTGCGCGCGGCCGCCGTCGCCGAGGATCACGGCCTCCAGGAGGGCGGTCCAGCCGAGGTCGTTGACGTGGTCGACGTCGATGTCGGTGACGCGCAGCACTTCCCGTACGTACGCGACATGCCCGCGCTCCGACGCGGGGATCACGGAGATCCCGCCGAAGCGGTTGCGCAGCGTCAGGTCGGGCCCGGCGGGCAGCAGCACATGCAGCATGGCGACGCTGCCCGTCACGCCGGTGACCAGCCAGGGGCTGTCGGAACGGTGGTCCTGCGCGTCGACGTCCGCGCCGGCCGCGACGAGCACGCGGGCCGCCTCGACGTGGTCGCCGAGCGCGGCGAGCAGCAGCGGGCTGCGCAGCTCGGTGTCGCGCGCCTCGACGCGGGCGCCCTCGGCGAGGGCGGCGGTCACTTCGGCGGCGTTCCCGGCCCGCGCGGCGTCGAGCAGCCGCCGGTCGGCAGCGGTGGTGTTCATGGCGGATCTCCTCGTCGTGCGGGCCCCCGCGCGGACGGGCGCGGGGGCCGGGAACAGCCTGTACTGCATGGGGCTCAGCGGTTGAGAGCGGCCACGCCCGCCTTCGCGAACTTCTCGTCCAGGTCGCCGCTCGGGGCGCCCGCGACACCGATGCCCGCGACGGGCGCGCCCTTGGCGGTGACCGGCGCGCCGCCCGCGAGGAACAGGGTGCCGGGGATGTCCTTCAGGTTCGGGGCCTGCTCCAGGCGCTTGGTCAGCTCGGAGGTGGGCGCGTTCCAGGACACGGCGGTGTACGCCTTCTTCACGGCGGACTCGGGGGACTGCGGGCCCGCGCCGTCGCCGCGCAGCTCGACGATGGTGTTGCCGTTGCGGTCGACGACGGCGACGGAGACGCGCTGGTTCTCCTTCTTCGCGGCGTCGAGGGTGGCCTGCGCGGCCTTGGTGGCGGCGGCGACCGTGAGGTGCGTGGACTGCGTCAGGTTCTTGTTGCCGGCGTCGGCGGTGACGGCGGCCTTGGAGGCGGCGTCGGGGGTGCCCGCGGTGGCGGAGACGGCGCCGAAGGTACCGGCGCCGAGGACGGCGGCGGTGGCGGCGACGGTGAGGACGCGGGTGCGGCGGGAGAGCTTCTGCATCGGGGGCTCCTGGGTGGTCGGCTCGTGGGGCGTTCGAGGGGTTCTTGCCTCTGCCCTCAATGCTGTGGCGGCACCCGGGCCCCACCCCTCCACGTACCGGCTCTGTGCGACGCGCGACTCGGCCGACACCAGGGTCAACCGATCGGTTGACCCCTGCGGGGTCCCGGTGGGCCACAATGAGGGTGTTTGCCCAGTTCAGGATGGCCGTACGGGATGGCCGTACGAGAAGGCCGTACGAGATGCCCGTACGAGAAGGAGGCCCCGCCATGGGACAGCACACGCCGGGCCTCGACCCCCGCGCCCCCGACCCCGACGCCCGCTGGCTCGCGGCCGTCATGCACACCGCGTTCTTCCTGCTCCTCGGGTCGTCGCTGGCGCGTTTCCTGATGCGGCACCCCGGCGAGCCCCGCACCCCGTGGATCATCGCGCTCTCGGTCTCCCTCGCGCTGCTCTACGTGCTCGGCCCCACCGTCGGCGCCCGCCCCACCGCGCCGCGCCGCCTGATCTGGCTGAGCCTGGTCGTGGCCGTCTGGGTCGTCATCGTCATACTCGCGCCGAGCTTCGCGTGGTGCGCGGTGCCGCTCTTCTACACCGGGCTCCGTACGCTGCCGCCGCGCGCCGCCCTCCTCCTGGTGGCCGTCCTGACCGCGTTCGTGGTCGTCGCGCAGCTGAAGCTCGCGGGCGCCTTCGACCCGATACTGCTGTTCGCGCCGCCCGCGTGGGCGGCCGTCGCCGCGGCCGTGTTCCTGTACATGCAGCGGCAGGCCGCCCGCCAGCGCGAACTGATCGACGACCTGATCCGCACGCGCCGCGAACTGGCCGCGACCGAGCGCCGCGAGGGCACACTCGCCGAGCGCCAGCGACTGTCCATGGAGATCCACGACACCCTCGCGCAGGGCCTCTCCAGCCAGCAGATGCTGCTGCAGGCCGCCGACCGCGTCTGGGACACGGACCCGGCGAAGGCGCGCACGCACGTCCGCACCGCGGAGTCGATCACCGAGCACGGTCTCGCGGAGGCCCGCCGCTTCGTGCAGGACCTGGCGCCGGCGGACCTCGCGGACGGCGGCGGTCTCCCCCAGGCGCTGCGGGCGCTCGCGGAGCGCGAGTCGGACGCGGGGCTCACCGTCCGCTTCCACGCGGAGGGCACCGCGCCGCCGCTGCCCGACCGGGTCAGCTCGGCGCTGCTGCGCATCGCGCAGGGCGCGCTGGCGAACGTACGCGAGCACGCGGACGCGTCCACGGCCGCGCTGACCCTGACGTTCCTCGACGACCAGGTGGTCCTGGACGTCGCGGACGACGGCAAGGGCTTCACGCCACCGACCGTTACTCGCGGTGCCGCTGCGGGTGTACGCGGACACGGCCTCCCCGCGATCCGCGCGCGGGCCCATCAGCTCGGCGGCACACTGACCATCGAGTCGGCGCCCGGCGAGGGCGCGGTCCTGTCCGTATCGATCCCGCTGACCCCACTGGAGGCACAGTGACCGTCCCCGCCCCCGTCCGCCTGCTGGTCTGCGACGACCACGTCGTCGTACGCGCGGGCCTGCTCGCCCTGCTCGGCAGCGCGCCGGACATCGAGGTGGTCGGCGAGGCGGGCACGGGCGAGGAGGCGGTGGCGCTGGCCGCGAAGCTGACGCCGGACGTCGTCCTGATGGACCTGCAGCTGGGCGAGGGCATCGACGGCGTGGAGGCCACCCGCCGCATCACGTCGTCGCCACCCCCGACCCCCCACGTCCTGGTCCTGACGACCTACGACACGGACGCGGACATCACCCGCGCCATCGAGGCGGGCGCGACGGGCTACCTGCTCAAGGCGGAGCGCCCCGAGGAACTCTTCTCCGCGATCCAGGCGGCCTCCCAGGGCCGCACCGCGCTCTCTCCTCCGGTCGCGTCCCGCGTCATGGCCCGCATGCGCGCCCCCCGGCCCACACTCACCGACCGCGAACGCGACATCCTCGGCCAGCTCTCCCAGGGCCTCGGCAACCGCGAGATCGCCCGGGCCCTCTTCATCAGCGAGGCCACGGTGAAAACCCACCTGGGCCGCATCTACGACAAGCTCGGCGTGGACACGCGGGCGGGCGCGGTAGCGGTGGCGAAGGAACAACGCCTACTGCCGTGAGGCCGTTGCGCGCAGCCCTGAGGCGGTTCAGAACTCGCTGGTGTCGAGCTCGAAGCCGAGGGGTTCCGGGAGGGGGACGACCTTGGAGAGCTTGAAGATCTCCTGGTGCTCGTACTCCTCGCCGGCGGGCTCCGTGTAGAGCACGGCGTTCCCCGCCTCGCGGTCGATGAGCAGGTAGACGGGGATGCCGGCGCGGGCGTAACCGAGGATCTTCTTGTGACGGTCGTTGTCGCCGGTGGACCGGGAGGTGACTTCCGCTACGAGGAGGACGGCGGCGGGGTCGTGGTACTTGTCCTCGTTGGCGAAGCTGCCCTTGGGGGCCAGCACCAGGTCCGGCATGACCTGGCCGGTCGACGAGGCGCCCGGCACGTAGAGACCGATACTCGTGTAGCGCCCCAAATCCTTGCGGTGGTCACGCACCTGCCCGTTGATTTCGGACACGTATTCCTCATGCTCTCCACTGCCCGGTGACGTCACGTGGATCTCCCCCTCGATCAACTCCACGCGCCACCCTTCGGGGGAGAACGCGTCGAACCAGACGAAGGCTTCTTCCACCGGCATGTCAGGTACCCGGTCCATGACCAGGCTCATCAGTGACCCGAGGTCGAAGCCGTCACCGGGCTCGCACTCCGGAAGAGGCATCGCTGCCATGACAGAACCTCCTTCGTTCAAGGCGACACTGTCAGCACGGGCCGCACGGATCCGGGCAACCCAATCCGTTCACTCGAACGCGCGATCGCTAACGTTTCTGCAGGTCAGCGCCCTGACGCCAGCCCACCCGCCCCGACCATGACACCATCGACCCGTGCTCGACATCGGCTACGCCCTCTCCCGCCGCTTCCCCGACCCCGCCCAGCTGGACTACAGCCGCGCGGACGTCCACACGCTGCGTCACGACCTGTTCTGCGGGGACGTGTATCTCGCGGACACCAAGGCGGACCGGGAGCTGTCCACAGCCTGGGGGTGGGTTCCCGTGCTGGACTTCGCGTGGGCGCTGTGCGACATCGTCGAGACCCTCGACAAGGACCCGATGGGCAGCCGCGCCTCCCGCCCCCAGTACGCGGAGCTCGACTTCACGGAGTCGACGGACCGCATGCTGTTCGCCCGCCGTTTCGGCTGGGTGGACATCGAGGCGGACTGGATGGACCCGGACGAGGCGCCGCTGACCTTCTCGCACACCGAGCTCCGCCGCGAGGCGCGCGACTTCCTGCACGATCTGGTCGCCGACCTGACGGACCTCCACGACTCCCTCGCGGACAACCCCGCGATCTGGTCACTCCTTTCGCGCTTCCCCCGCACTCAGTAGCCCGCGAGACAGTAGAGACAGCAGCCCGCGAGGGAGCCGCCGCTACTCCCCCGGTCCTGCCACCCGCACCCCCACCTGCGCCGCGAACGCCGGGGCCAGTTCCATCAGCTGGGACGGGCTGATCACCGCACCGGCGAGACGCTCGATGCCCCGCGCGATGTCCAGCTCCGCCGCGTCCCGCAGGTCCACGTCCGTCATCCGCGCCCCCGTGAAGTCGGCGCCCCGCACCACGCAGTCCCGGAACTCCACCCGCTCCAGCGACGCCTGCCCGAAGTCCGGCTCCACCAGCACGCACCCCTCGAACACGACGTCCCGCAGCCGCGCCTTCCGCAGGTTCACGTAGTCGATCTTGCCGCCGCGCACCACGACCCGCTCCAGCACACCCCCGTGCAACTGCACGCCCCCGAGCCGCGCGTCGACGACCTCGACGTCCCGCAGCGACGCCTCGGCGAGATCCGTCCCCACCCCGCGCGGCTCCGTCAGCACGGAGTCCACGAACCGCGCCCTGACCAGCCGCGTCTCGTCGACCGCACACCCCGTCACCGCGCAGTCCATGAACAGGGCCCCGCCGCCGTCCTGACCGCCGAGGTCGAGCTCCTTGAACTCCACCCCGTCGTAGTCCCCGTCGGGCCGCAGCTCCCCTCCGTCGAACGGCCGGAGCGGAGGCAGCCGCACCTCGGCCCGTCGAACCGCCTCGACCACCCGTACCGGTTTCGTCCTCCGCACCATTCCCCCATCGTGCACCCCACCACTGACAACGCCCGCGGACCACCCGAGAACCCGGCCCACGGCCCGATGTCACATCCCGGCCACCCCCATACGTCCAAGAGATGAAGTCCACGCACCCGGCCCGAGGGAGCCCACCCCCATGCCCACGTCCACACCCACGCCCCCCACCAGGCCAAGCCTCAGGCTCACCGTCGTCGGCGGCGGCCTCGCCGGCCTCACCGCGGCCATCAGCGCCGCCGAGGCGGGCGCCCGCGTCACCCTCCGCGAGGCCCACCACACCCTCGGCGGCCGCGCCCGCACCTCCGAAGGCACGTACAAGACGAACGAGGGCCCCCACGCCCTCTACAGCGGCGGCCCCCTGTGGACCTGGCTCAAGCAGCGCGACCTGATCAGGCCGCTCGCCCCGCTCCCGCCCCTCGAAGGCGCCCGCCTGCGCCTGCTCCACGGAGGCGCGCTGCGCCGCACCCCGCCCCTCGCCATGCTCAAGCTCCTGCGCCGCAGGACCGAACAGGCACCGGTGGACCGCGACTTCATGTCCTGGGCCACGGAAGAGGTCGGCGAGGAGGGCGCACGCGCGGCCGCGCACTACGTCGCCGTCGCCACCTTCCACCACGACCCCGGCTCGCTCTCCGCCCGCTTCGTGCACGAGCGGCTGCGCCGCACCACCAAGCTGCCCCCGCAGGCGCACTACCCGCGCGGCGGCTGGGGTTCGGTCGTCGACCGCATGGCCGCGCTGGCCTGGAACATGGGCGTACGCACGGAGACGCTCGACCGGGTGGACACGCTCGACGACGCGTCCCAGGACGGTCCGGTCATCGTCGCGACCTCCCTCGACGCGGCCCACCGGCTCCTCGGCGACGCGTCCCTGCGCTGGGAGAGCGGCCGCACGGCACTCGTCGACGTGGCGTTCCGTTCCCGGAGGGGCGACCTGTTCGTCGTCTCCGACCTGGACAGGACGGGCTGGGTGGAGCGTTTCACCGCCCAGGACCGTACGCTCGCCCCCGCCGGGGAGCAGCTCGTACAGGCGCAGATCCCCCTCTCCCCCGACGAGACCAAGGCCGACGGCGTGGCGCACGCGGAGCACCTGCTCGACCTCGGCTTCCCGGGCTGGCGCGAGCGCCTGACGTGGCGCCGCGCCTCGGTCGCCAACGGTCGTACGGGCGCGGTGGACCGCCCCGGCACGACCTGGAGGGACCGTCCGGCGATCGACCGCGGGGACGGTGTCTACGTAGTGGGCGATCAGGTCGCGGCACCGGGGTTGCTGTCCGAGGTGTCGTTCAACAGCGCGGTGGAGGCGGTGTCGCTGGCCCTCACGAAGTCGGCGCTTGACCTCAAGTCCACTTCAGGTTGAAGGCTGAGGGCCACACGGACACACCCGGGCACACGGACACGCCCTTTAGGAGCCCCTCATGCGCGCCATCCGCCTCCACGCCTTCGGCCCCGCCGAGAACCTCGTCCTCGACGACATACCGGACCCCGAACCCGCGAAGGGCCAGGTCCGGATCACCGTGGCGGCGGCCGGCGTGCACCTCCTGGACACCGCGATCCGCGAGGGCATCCAGGGCCCGCTCCCCGAACTCCCCGCCCTGCCCACCGTCCCCGGCCGCGAGATCGCCGGCGTCGTCGACGCACTCGGCGACGACGTCCCCGCCCACTGGCTGGGCAAGCACGTCGTCGCCCACATCGGCTTCGCCCCCGGGGGCTACGCCGAGCGCGTCGTCACCGAGGCGTCCCGCCTCCACGGAGTACCGGACGGCCTCGACTCCGCGGAGGCGGTCGCCCTGATCGGCACGGGGCGTACGACGATGGGCATCCTGCAGTTCGCCACACTGACACCTGACTCCGTGGCCGTGATCCCCGCCGCAGCGGGCGGCATCGGCACGCTCCTCACGAAGTACGCGAAGCACCGCGGCGCCACCGTGATCGGCCTGGCGGGCGGCCCCGAGAAGAGGGCCCGCGTCCGCGCGAACGGCGCCGACCTCGCCGTGGACTACACCGACCCGAAGTGGCCCGAGAAGGTCCGCACGTACCTCACGGAGCGGCTCGACGGCCGCGCGGCCACCGTCGTCTTCGACGGCGTGGGCGGCGACGCGGGCCGGCACGCGGTGGACCTGCTGGGCCCCGGCGGCACGCACATCGTCTTCGGCTGGTCCGGAAAAGGGCCGCACGACGGTGAGCCGCTCACGTTCACCGAGGAGGAGCTCGCCGCGCGCGGCATCACGCAGCTCAACGTGCTCGGCCCGGCGATGATGCGGAAGGCGGGCGGCGACAACCCCGTCCGCACCCTTGAGCTGGCCGCCCTGAGCTCCGCGTCGCTGGGCCACTTCACCCCGGCCGTGCAGCGCTTCCCCCTCGCGGAGGCGGCCGCCGCACACCGCGCCCTGGAGTCCCGCGCCACGATGGGCAAGGTCGTCCTGATCCCTTGATCCCCTGATGACGGGATGCGCGCCGGAAAAATCCGGATGCCCGCACGGCATACGGGAACTACCGTCCGTTATATGGGTATGCAATCCGTCCAGTTCCGCGAGATCCCCGAGGCGGGGATCGACCGCGCGCTCTCGCTCTCCTACCTCGTCTTCCACGAGAACCCGGAGGACGAGAAGCGCAAGCACCACCACGACCTGCTGCGCGGCTGCACCCGCATCGGTGCGTACGAGGGCGACGAACTCGTCGGCCTGGTCGCGGCGTTCCCCTTCACCGTGTCCGTGCCGGGCGGCGAACTGCCCTGCCCCTGCCTGACGTTCGTCTCCGTGGCCCCGACGCACCGGCGGCGCGGCGTGCTCTCCGGCATGCTCGCGGAGCTGTTCGCGCGGGCCTCGGCGGACGGCGCCCCGATCGCGGCCCTGTGGGCGTCGGAGGACGCGATCTACGGAAGGTTCGGCTTCGGCCCCGCCACGCACGGCCACACCGTGGAGATCGACTCCCGGCGCCCGCTCGCCCTGCGCATCGCGCCGGACGAGCGGCCGCTGCGCCTGATCGACCCGTCCGACGCGCCCGACGTGCTCGGGGAGTACTACGACCGCACGCGCGCCGACCGCGCCGGACGCATCGCCCGCACCGAGGCGTGGTGGCGCGAGGAGTGGCTGGTGACGGAGGACGAGGAGGACGACGAGTTGTCGCCGCCGCGCGTGGTCGTCCTCGGCGCCCCTGACGACGCTGTCGCCGGGTACGCGATCTACCGCACCAGGACCCGCGACGACGCCCCCGGTCTCGTACGCCTCGACGAACTGGAGGCGGACACGCCGGCCGTCGCGGCCGCCCTCTGGCGCTACCTCGCGTCGATCGACCTGACAGGCCTCGTCCGCGCGTGGGGGCGCCCGGTGGACGACCCGCTGCACCTCTTCTCCGCCGACCGCGACCAGGTGCGCGTGACCGGCGAGTTCCCGGCGCTGTGGGTCCGTCTCGTCGACGTGCGCGGGGCACTGGAGGCCCGCTCGTGGGCGGCCCCGGTGGACGTCGTCCTCGACGTCCGCGACGACCGCCTCCCGGCCAACGAGGGCCGCCACCGCCTGACGGCGTCCCCCGAGGGGTGTACGTACGAGAGGACGGACGACCCCGCGGACCTCACCCTCGACGTGCGCGACCTGGCGGCCTGCTACCTGGGCGGTACGAAGACGGACGCCCTGATCCGCGCGGGCCTCGCCACGGAGCACACACCGGGCACGGCAGCGGTGCTGGACGCGGCCCTGCGCACGGCGCTGCTGCCGCACACGGTGGACGAGTTCTAGACCCGTTCTAGGAGCGGCCGAGCGCGTCCAGCGCGCCGTCGGTCAGCCGGTACACGGTCCACTCGTCCTGGGGCAGCGCCCCCAGCGACCGGTAGAAGTTGATCGACGGCTCGTTCCAGTCGAGGACGGACCATTCGAGGCGCTCGTAACCGCGCTCCACACAGATCCGTGCGAGCTCGGTGAGGAGCGCCTTGCCGTGCCCGCCGCCGCGCGCCTCGGGACGTACGTACAGGTCCTCCAGGTAGATCCCGTGCACACCGCGCCACGTCGAGAAGTTGAGGAACCACAGCGCGAACCCGACGACGTCGCCGGACGCGTCGTCCTCGGCGATGTGGGCGAAGGCGGCGGGGCGCTCCCCGAAGAGCGCCTCGCGCAGCTGTTCCTCGGTGGCCTTGGCCTCGTCGGGCACCTTCTCGTACGCGGCGAGGTCACGGACCAGGGCGTGGATGACGGGGACGTCGGCGGGAGTGGCGGTACGAATCATGGAGGCAGCAAGCCACGCGTGCCGCGCCGAGTCAACGCCGTCTCACCTTCCGACATCCGCCGACACCTGCCGAGCGTCCCGTGGCGCCCGGCCTCACCGGCCCAGTAGCCGCCGCGCGATCTCCATGTCGTCGGCCACCATCGGCCGCCCGTCCTCGGCCTCCCACAGCGCGTTCTGCAGGACCCGCCCGAGCGTCCAGGCGCGTGCCCGCTCACGGTCGAGGGCAAGGACCTCCGTCATCGCGTCGAACCGCCACAGCACGTCGTCCGCGTCGAACTTGTTGTCGAGGGCGGGCCAGAGGTCGAAGCCCGGGTCGCCCGCGAGCGGCTTCGGGTCGATGGCGAGCCACGGCTCGCGGTCGCCGGCGAGGACGTTCTCGAAGTGCAGGTCCCAGTGCAGCATCCGGTCGCCGGGCTCCCCCATGACCTCGCGCACCGCGCCCCCGCACCGCTCGACGAGGGCCCGCTCGGCCGGGTCGGCGATCGCCTTCAGCGCCTGCGGCAGGGCGTCGATCATCTCGGCGGCGATGTCGCCGAGCCCGCGCATGCCTTCGGGGGCGGGCGTCGCGGTGAGCCGGGCGAGGAGTTCGGCGAGGACGAGGACGGCCTTGCGGGTGTCGGCCATCGTCGACAGCATCCGCCCGGAGTCGAGGCGTTCGAGCAGCATCGTGCCAGTGGCGGCGTCGTGGTCGAGGAGCCTCACCGCCCCGTCGCCGTCCCACACCCGCAGCGCGACCGGCTCGCCCTCGGTCTCCTCGTCCAGGAGCTGGAACTTGACCGCGGCGGGCGTGCCGTCCGCGCGCACGACGGGCAGCACGAGCGCCGCCATGCCGTGCATCGGCTCGCCGTCGACGGTCAGGTCCCAGCGCTCCACGAACTCCCGTACGCGCGCGGGGAGCGCGGCGATGAAGGCACGCCCCGGCTCTCCCGCGTACAGGTGCTGCGACTCGACCAGGCCGTCCGGAATGCGAATGTCGATCACGTCCGGGACGATACCGACGCACCGGCACCACCGCACGGGAATTTTCCGGCGCGCGCCGACCCCGCGCCGTGGCCGCGTGCTAGGAAATCCCCTTCGCCTTCAGCTCCTTGGCGAACGCGCCCTGCTCGTACAGCGCGTCGCCGTCCGCCTTCTTCCCGTCGACGAAGACGGTGGGCGTGCCCGTGATGCCGTCGGCGCTGAAGGACTCCATCGCCTCGCCGACCCACTTCTTGTACGTCCCGTTGGTGACCGCCTTGTCGAAGGCGTCGCCGCGCAGCCCGTCGACCTTGTCGGCGATCTTCAGGAGGAACGCGGGCGTGTAGGCGTCGTCCGACTCCTCCTCGGCCTGGTTGGCGAAGACGGCGGCGTGGTACTGCGGGAACTTGCCCGCCTCCACGGAGGCCCGCAGCGCGTTCGCCGCGTTCACCGAGCCGCCGCCGCCGAGGTTCTTGTCGAGGAACGAGGCGATCGTGTACTCGACCTTGACCTTGCCGTCGGCCACCGGCTTCACCAGCGCCTGTGCCCCGCCGTCCTCGAACTTCTTGCAGAACGGGCAGCGCGGGTCCTCGTAGATCTTGACCGTATGCTTGGCCTTCGGATCGCCGACGGTGATCACGCCGCCCTTCACGGAGGCAGGCACGTCGGCGAGTTGCGCACTGGCGGGGGCGGGGGCCTTGGCCTCCGGAGCACCGGCGGCCGGGGACTTCTCCCCGGCCGACGCGGCGGGCTTCTCGCTGACGCGCTCGCCGCCCTTGGCGTCGTCGTCGCCGGGGCCGCAGGCGGACGCGGCCACCCCGATCAGCGCCGCTGTCGCCACCGCGGCGGCGACGCGCGCTGCCTTGCGCCCGGCCTTGTGTACGGCCATGAAAAGCCCTCCATCACATTCGTCACGTACCGCTCAAAGTATCGGAATCTACCCCGAGGGCCGTCGGCCGAACGACCCGCCCCCAGGGACTTACGGCCCTCCGCGCGAGACCACCGAAGCAACCGAAACGCCCGGGACGAACGCCGCGCACCGCCCCCCTCCCCACCACCCCCACCTGCGCAGTAACGTCCGCCCATGAGCAGCGCGAACAACACGCACCACGGGCCCGGCACGGTCAACGGCGGCATATCGTTCTGGTACGCGGACCACGGACTGCCCACCGCCCGCGAGCCCCTGACGTCCGACGCCACCGCGGACGTCTGCATCGTCGGCGGCGGCTACACCGGCCTGTGGACGGCGTACTACCTGAAGAAGGCCGCGCCCTTCCTCCGCGTCACCGTCCTGGAGCAGAAGTTCTGCGGCTACGGCGCGAGCGGACGCAACGGCGGCTGGCTCTACAACGGCATCGCGGGCCGCGACCGCTACGCGAAACTGCACGGCCATGAAGCGGCGGTCCGCCTCCAGCGAGCCATGAACGAAACCGTCACCGAAGTGATCCGGGTGGCCGCCGAGGAGTCGATCGACGCGGACATCCACCACGGCGGCGTACTCGAAATCGCCCACACACCCGCCCAGTTGACCCGCCTCAAAGCCTTCCACGCCGCAGAACTGTCGTACGGCGAGAAGGACCGCACCCTGCACGGCGCCCGCGAGACGGCCGAGCGGGTACGCGTGGCCGGCGCCGTCGGCTCGACGTGGACCCCGCACGGCGCACGCCTGCACCCGGTGAAACTCGTCCAGGGCCTGGCCGCGACGGTGGAGGCCCTCGGCGTCACCATCCACGAGTCGACCCCGGTCACGGAGATCAAGCCCAAACACGCGACGACCCCATACGGCACGGTCCGCGCCCCCTACATCCTGCGCTGCACGGAGGGCTTCACGGCATCCCTGAAGGGCCAACGCCGCACCTGGCTCCCCATGAACTCCTCAATGATCGCCACAGAACCCCTCACTGCCACCCAATGGAAATCCATCGGCTGGGAAGGCAAGGAAACCCTCGGCGACATGGCACACGCATACATGTACGCCCAACGCACCGCCGACGGCCGCATCGCACTCGGCGGCCGAGGCGTCCCATACCGCTACGCCTCCAAGACGGACAACGACGGCCGCACCCAACCCGCGACGATCACAGCCCTGCACGAGATCCTGACCCGCTTCTTCCCCCAACTGGCCGGCGTCGGCATCGCCCACGCCTGGTCCGGCGTCCTCGGCGTCCCCCGCGACTGGTGCGCCACGGTCACCCTGGACCGCGCCACGGGCCTCGGCTGGGCGGGCGGCTACGTCGGCTCGGGCGTAGCCACCACCAACCTGGCCGCCCGCACCCTCCGCGACCTGATCCAACAGGACTCGGGCCAAGCGGGCCCCACCGACCTGACCACCCTCCCCTGGGTCAACCACAAGGTCCGCCGCTGGGAACCGGAGCCACTCCGCTGGCTCGGCGTCCACGCGATGTACGCCACGTACAACGCAGCCGACCGCCGCGAACAAACCACCCACACGACGGACTCCTCCCGCCTGGCCCAGTGGGCGGACAGGGTGGCGGGCCGCCACTGAACGCCTGGCAGTACCTCGGCCGGCACTGCTGCTGGTGCGACGCTCCGATCCGGCAGGGGGCAAGGTCCGCCGGCCGCGCCGAAGGGCGCCTAGGTGCGCACGACTTGTCCATCGAGGTGTACGAGTGCGGGCCACACTGCCCGAAGCGCCCGGTCGGAGCCAGACTCGAAGACGGCGCTGCGGCTCATCATCCTCGCCGCCGTCATCTTCGGCGGATGGGTCGCCGCCCAGATCTTCGGCGGCGGTTCGCGCGGCGGCATCACGGTCAACGCCCGCAAGGCCGTGATCAGGCGCAATCACTTCCACGGCCGAGCCCGCCGGCGGTCACGATCGCTCTCGCTGGACCCAACCGGTGACGAGACCCACGACCAGCGGCACCAGCGCCCACAGCGAGGCCTCCAGGGCCGCCCGGGACCACGGCAGCCCGTCGATCCAGTGCTTCACCCCCATGAAGACCACGACCCCCACCCCGTAGGCGGCAACCACCACCCCGGCCCTGTACCAATCCGTCATGGTCCCGCGCCTACTCCCACTCGCCCGCCTTACGAGGCCCACCCGTCCTCTACAGACCTGATGGAGGTCACCAGCATGACGCAACCCACCGATGCTCGGGGAGAGCGCCTGCAGACCGCTCTTCCCCTCGCAATCTCCGGGACGCCGGTCCTGCCATTGCGAGCCGGTAAGACACCGTTCGGCAACTGCCGCAGCTGCGCAGATAACGCGTGCGGCAGCCGACCGAACATGAAAACCCCAGGTCAGAATCGATCTGCCCTGGGGTTCCACAAGAGCCCCCTGTCGGATTCGAACCGACGACCTACGCATTACAAGTGCGTTGCTCTGGCCATCTGAGCTAAGGAGGCACACCGCACGCCCGGCGCAGGCCGCACGTGCCCGTGCAGTGTAACCAACACCGCCCCCACCCCCGTCGAAAATTTCCTCGAAGGTCACAGCACCGCGACTACTGACAGACGACTGACCCCCGGGGTACGGTCACGAGCAGTTCACTCAGGTGGACTACACCACTCCCTCTACTCGGATCGTCCGGCACGTTCCTGCCGGTGAAGGGGGCCCTCACCATGGCCACTGTTACGTTCGACAAGGCGACCCGGATCTACCCGGGTGGCGAGAAGCCCGCCGTCGACGGGCTCGACATCGAGATCGAGGACGGCGAGTTCCTCGTCCTCGTCGGTCCCTCCGGCTGCGGCAAGTCCACCTCGCTCCGCATGCTCGCGGGGCTCGAGGACGTGAACGCCGGCGCCATCCGCATCGGTGACCGCGACGTCACGCACCTGCCGCCGAAGGACCGGGACATCGCCATGGTGTTCCAGAACTACGCGCTGTACCCGCACATGACCGTCGCCGACAACATGGGCTTCGCCCTGAAGATCGCCGGCGTGAACAAGGCGGAGATCCGGCAGAAGGTCGAGGACGCCGCCAAGATCCTCGACCTCACCGAGTACCTCGGGCGCAAGCCGAAGGCCCTCTCCGGTGGTCAGCGTCAGCGTGTCGCCATGGGTCGCGCCATCGTGCGTGAGCCGCAGGTCTTCCTCATGGACGAGCCGCTCTCGAACCTCGACGCCAAGCTCCGCGTCTCCACGCGTACGCAGATCGCCAGTCTGCAGCGCCGGCTCGGCATCACCACCGTGTACGTCACGCACGACCAGGTCGAGGCCATGACCATGGGCGACCGGGTGGCCGTGCTCAAGGACGGGCTGCTCCAGCAGGTCGACTCGCCGCGCAACATGTACGACCGCCCCGCCAACCTCTTCGTCGCCGGTTTCATCGGCTCCCCCGCCATGAACCTCGTCGAGGTCCCGATCACCGACGGTGGCGTGAAGTTCGGGAACAGTGTCGTGCCCGTCAATCGGGAGGCGCTGAGCGCTGCCGCCGACCGTGGTGACCGCACCGTCACCGTCGGCGTCCGGCCCGAGCACTTCGACATCGTCGAGCAGAACGGCGGCGCCGCCAAGTCCCTCTCCAAGGAGACCGAGGACGCCCCGGCCGGCCTCGCCGTCTCCGTGAACGTCGTCGAGGAGCTCGGCGCCGACGGCTACGTCTACGGCACCGCCGAGGTCGGCGGCGAGCAGAAGGACCTCGTCGTCCGCGTCAACGGCCGCCAGGTCCCGGACAAGGGCGCGCAGCTGCACGTCGTGCCCCGTCCGGGTGAGACCCACGTGTTCTCCACCTCCACGGGCGAGCGCCTCAGCGACTGACGACCCGGACAGGGACGGGGCCACGGACCAGCCCCAACTGCTCACAGGGCCCCGCACCACGCGTGCGGGGCCCTTCGCGTACGCCCGTCCGGCCCGCCCCGACCCCCACCCCGTTGTCGACAAATACCCCGGCACATCGGTCATTTCGGCGGAGCCGCGTCAACACCGCTCCACCGGAAACCTCTTCCCTGTCGCTCGACCGAGTGACTAAATGTCGCCAAATCATCACCTAGCGCTACGCTCCTCGCGTGACGCACTCCGCCAACTACACCCAGAAGCCGCGCCGAGCCCACCGGGGCCCCGCCCGCCGCATCGGCCGCACGCTCGCTCTCGTCCTGCCCGTGATGCTGGTGCTTTCCGGGACCCTCGCGGTCACCAGCGTCAACTGGTCGGGGAACGCCTCGGACTCGATGCTCACCGCATCCGCCGACAACCTCTCCAAGCCCGCCAAGTCCCGCGCCCCGCAGGACATCCTGCGCGACCGGCTCCTCCTGGAACTCCAGGAGAAGAACCCGGGCGTGGCGCTCACGCACCTCCAGCAGGAGGTGAACCGCCACCCGTCGCTCGCCCGGCACTGTGTCGCGCTGGCCCGCGCGCTCGGCCGTGCCGCCGTGCGGGTCTACGGCCCGACACGCGCCCAGTCGTACGCCAGGCCCGTCTGCGACACCTCCTTCGCCACGGGCGTGGCCGCGGCCCATCAGAAGGGCTGAGCGGACCGCCGAGTACCGCCGCGTAGGGTTTCCGGCATGACCACGCTGAAGCCCACGCAGGCTGTCGTCCTGGCCGGTGGCCAGGGCTCCCGGCTCCGCCCGTACACCGACGACCGGCCCAAGCCGATGGTCGAGATCCCCGGCACGGGGACCCCGATCATCGGCCATCAACTCGCCTGGCTCGCCGAGGAAGGCGTGACGGACGCCGTCGTCTCCTGCGGCCACCTCGCCGAGGTGCTCCAGGAGTGGCTGGACTCCGCCGACCTGCCGCTGAACGTGACCACGGTCGTCGAGAAGGAGCCCCTGGGCCGCGGCGGCGGCCTCAAGTACGCCGCCCGGCACCTGCCGCACACGGACCAGCCCTGGTACGCGACGAACGGCGACATCTGGACCCGCTTCTCGCTCCGCGACATGGCGGCCTTCCACGCCGAGCGCGACGCCACCGCGACCCTCGCCCTGGCCCGCCCCCGCATCCCGTGGGGCGCCGTCGAGACCGACGCGTTCGGCCACATCACGGACTTCGTCGAGGCACCGCCGTCCCCGTACCTCATCAACGCGGGCGTGTACGTCTTCGCGGCCGAGTTCACCTCGCTCCTGCCGGACCTCGGCGACCACGAGCGCACCACGTTCCCGCGGCTCGCCCGCGCCAAGCGCCTCGCGGGCTTCCCGCTGCCGCAGGGCGCCTACTGGCGCGCGATCGACACCGCGAAGGACCTCACCGAGGCCGCCAAGGAGCTCGCCGCGCAGGGCCGTTGAGCCTTTCCCGTTCCGGGGTACGTGGATGGGCCCCGCACACGTGGTGTGCGGGGCCCATCGGCGTACGTACGTAACGGGCGTCCTCAGCGGCCGAGCACACCGCCCAGCAGACCACCCGGCTGCTCGCCGCCCGAACCGCCGGACGAGCCGCCGGACGAACCGGCACCGCCCTGACCGCCGCCCGCGCCACCGCTGGACGAGGGCCCCGCGGTCGTGCCGGCGGCCGGCTGCTGCTGCGGCGTCGACTGCTGCGGCGGCGCCTGGCCCGCCGTGCTGCTGCCCTGCGTCTGGCTGGGCCGGCCGCCCGAACCGACCGTGCCGGTCTCGCGGGCCGTGCCCGGCGCCGTAGCGCCCTGCGTGGGGCTCGCGGAGTCGCGGCCGCGCGTCGGGGAGCTCGACGACGCGGACGGGCTCTGGGACCGCTGCTTCTGCCGCTTCTTCGCCGGGTCCTGGGGAAGCGCGGAGCCCGGCAGTTCGTTGCGCGGGGCCTCGCCGGGGCCCGGCACGGTGACCCGGTCCGCGTCCCGCACCGCGCCGCCCAGCATCGAGCCGATGAGCAGCGTCAGACCGATGACGACCGCGCCGATCAGACCGCCGCGCCGCAGCACGCGCCGCCGCAGGTCCCAGATGTCGGAGCGCGGGCCGAGCGTGCGCCACGCCTCACCGGCGAGGCGTCCGTCGATGGAGTAGACGGGCGCGCCCGCGATGATCAGCGGCGACCACGCGGCGAGGTAGATGATGTCGGGCGCGTCGTATGCGGGAACGGTCTTCCAGCTGACGGTGACGATGAGCGCCGCCGAGAGGAGCACACCGACCGAGGCGGCGACCCGCTGCCAGAGTCCGAGGACCGTCAGGACGCCGACGACGACCTGGAGGAAGGCGATGCACAGGCCGGCGCCCACGGGGTGCTGGAGGGCGAAGTCGCGCAGTGGCTCGGCGAGCGCCCAGGGGTGCAGCGAGTTCAGCCACTTGACCATGGAGCCGCGCTGGCCGCCGTCGAAGTAGACGGGGTCGCAGAGCTTGCCCATGCCGGCGTAGATGGAGATGAACCCGAGGAAGACGCGCATCGGGAGGAGCACGACGCCGAGGTTCATGCGGCGGCCCGGGTAGTAGGCGTGCCGGACGGGGTCCGAGCCGTGCCTGCGTGCCCGCTCGGTGCCGCCCTCCTCGTCGTAAGCGTCGTCGTCGGCGTCTTCGTAACCGTCGTCGCCGTACTCCTGCTCGAACCGCTCGTCGTAGTCGCTGCCGGGCAGCCGCATGTGCGGCAGCATCCGGGTGCCGGGTTCGGGGGTGCGCGGGCCGATGACGGCGGGCGTCTCGACGGTCTCCGGTCCGTCGTCGACGCCGACGCGGGGGATGACCTGAGTGGCGCCCGCGTCCTCCGCGCTGTTGTAGGGACCGGCCTCCTCGGCCGAACGGCGCACGCCGCCGCCGCGCACGGCCTGCAGCAGTCTGATGGCGCCCGTGTCGTCCGGGGCGGACTTCCCGCTCCAGACGACGGGCGCGCGGCGTTTGGCGGCCGCACCGGCCGCGCCGGCGGCGGGCATCCGTGCCGTCCCGTCGGGCATGCCCAAGTGCCGTGAGATACGCGGGGATTGAGTGCGCCCAGCGGCGGGAAGCTGCACGCGGAAACTCGCGTGATTGACGATGACCTGCGCCGGGTCGCTCGGCACCTTCACCATGCTCAGCGCGGGAGCATCGTCAAAACCTGACGAGCTTCCCCCAGTGGGAGTGCGGGGTGTTCTGGTGTCCACACTCATCTAACCGAGTGATGTGTGTTTAGGACACTGCCTTGACCATGGAGAAATGTCCGGACCGCGTCAAAAGATCAACGCGGCCCGGACATCCACGGGGAATCAGGCGCGTCGCCGCGCCGCCTCGTAGAGCACGACGCCCGCCGCGACACCGGCGTTCAGGGACTCCGCGCCACCCGGCATCGGGATGCGCACGCGGAAGTCGCACGTCTCGCCGACGAGGCGCGAGAGGCCCTTGCCCTCGCTGCCGACGACGATGACGACGGGTCCGGACAGCGCCTCCAGGTCACCGACCTCGTGCTCGCCGTCGGCGGCGAGGCCGACCACGGCGACGCCCGCCTTCTTGTACTGCTCCAGGGCGCGCGTCAGGTTCGTGGCGCGGGCGACCGGCGTCCGCGCGGCGGTGCCGGCGGACGTCTTCCACGCGCCGGCCGTCATACCGGCGGCGCGCCGCTCGGGCACGAGCACGCCGTGGCCGCCGAACGCGCAGACGGAGCGGACGACCGCGCCGAGGTTGCGCGGGTCCGTCACGCCGTCGAGGGCGACGATCAGCGGGTCCCGGCCCTCGTCGAACGCGGCGGCGACGAGGTCCTCGGGGTGCGCGTACTCGTACGGCGGGACCTGGAGCACGAGGCCCTGGTGGTTGAGGCCGTTCGTCATGCGGTCCAGCTCCGGGCGGGGGGCCTCCATGAGGTGGATGCCGCCGCGCTCGGCCGCGAGCTGCAGGGCCTCGCGGACCCGCTCGTCGTTGTCGATGAACTGCTGGACGTAGAGCGTGGAGGCGGGCACGCCGTCGCGCAGCGCCTCGAAGACCGGGTTGCGGCCGACGACCATCTCGGAGGTGCCCTTGCCGCCGCGCCCCTTGAGCGTGGCGGGACGGCGTCCGCCCGCGGCCTTCTTGGCCTTGGCGTTGGCGATGCGGTTCTTCACGTGCCCCTTGCGCGCCTCGGCGGGCGGCGTCGGGCCCTTGCCCTCCAGGCCGCGGCGCCGATTGCCGCCGCTGCCGACCTGCGCGCCCTTCTTGCCGGACATGCGGCGGTTGTTAGCGGCCATGACCTACCTGTCTGTCGTGATGCGTGGGCGCGTACGTGCGTACGCGCACGGGTGTACGTCTATGAAGTGTGCCGCCCGGACGGCCGAGAGGCACATCCGGGCGGCACATCGGCTGTGGCCTAGCGCGGGCCGAGCGTCCAGCGGGGGCCGGTCGGGCTGTCCTCGATGACGAGGCCCGACTGGTTGAGCTGGTCGCGGATCGCGTCGGCGGTGCCCCAGTCCTTGCGGGACCGGGCGGCCTCGCGCTGGTCGAGGACGAGGCGGACCAGGGTGTCGACCGCTCCGTGCAGGTCTTCGCCGCGGTCGGTCTCGCCGCCGGCCCAGTGCGGGTCGAGCGGGTCGAGGCCGAGGACGCCGAGCATGGCCCGCACCTCGGCGAGGCGCGCGACGGCGGCTTCCTTGTCGTCGGCGGCCAGGGCGCTGTTGCCCTGCCGGACCGTGGTGTGGACGATGGCGAGCGCCTGCGGGACGCCCATGTCGTCGTCCATGGCGTCGGCGAACGCGGGCGGGACCTGGGCGGCGGGCTCGACGACGCCGCCCGCCTTCTCCACGACGCGCTGCACGAAGCCCTCGATGCGGGCGAACGCGGACTCGGCCTCGCGCAGGGCCTCCTCGCTGTACTCGATCATCGAGCGGTAGTGCGGGGTGCCGAGGTAGTAGCGGAGCACGATGGGTCGCCACTGCTTGACCATCTCGCTCACGAGCACCGAGTTGCCCAGCGACTTGGACATCTTCTCGCCGCTCATCGTGACCCAGCCGTTGTGCACCCAGTAGCGCGCGAAGGTGTCACCGAAGGCCTTGGCCTGCGCGATCTCGTTCTCGTGGTGCGGAAAGATCAGATCGATCCCGCCGCCGTGAATGTCGAATTCACGACCCAGGTACTTGTGCGCCATCGCGGAGCACTCCAGGTGCCAGCCGGGCCGGCCGCGCCCCCAAGGGGTCTCCCAGCTGGGCTCCCCCTCCTTGGCGGCCTTCCACATGGCGAAGTCGCGCGGGTCGCGCTTGCCGGTCTCGCCCTCGCCCGAGGGCTGGCGCAGATCGTCCAGGTCCTGGTTGGACAGCTCCAGGTAACCGGGGAAGGACCGCACGTCGAAGTAGACGTTGCCGTCGGCCTCGTAGGCGTGCCCGCGCTCGATGAGCCCGCGCATCATCTCGACCATCTCGGTGACGTGGCCGGTGGCGCGGGGCTCGTAGGTGGGCGGCAGGCAGCCGAGCGCGTCGTAACCGCTGTTGAACGCGCGCTCGTTCTCGTACCCGATGGCCCACCAGGGCCGGCCCTGCTCGCCCGACTTCCGGATGATCTTGTCATCGATGTCGGTCACGTTCCTGATGAACGTCACGTCGAAGCCGCGGTACGCGAACCAGCGGCGCATGATGTCGAAGTTCAGGCCGGACCGGATGTGCCCGATGTGCGGGGCGGCCTGCACCGTGGCACCACAGAGGTAGATCGAGACGCAGCCGTCATTGAGGGGGCTGAAGTCACGGATCTGCCGGGCGCTGGTGTCGTACAGGCGAATCGTCACCACTCCAGGGTAGTGGGCGCGGGACAGTGCCCCACGCCCCCTGGCCCCACCGTGCACGGACTGTGACGTGAGGCCCGTCCTCAGGGTCACCCTCAGATGCTGCCGACGACCTTCCGCGCGCTCACGCGGACCACGACCCGCTGCGTGTCGTCCTTCGAGCCCGGGTTGAAGTCCGCGTACTTCTTGCCCGTGTACTTCATCGACAGCTCGTCGATGAGCTCCTGCCCGCCCTCCGTCGTCATCTCCGCCGTCCCACGGATCTCCGCGTACGTGTACGGCGCGTCGAAGGGCTGCACCAGCACCGTCACCCGCGGATCCCGCCGCAGATTCTTTTCCTTGCGCCGGCCCACCGTCGTCGAGAACAACACATCGTCCCCATCACGCTTCACCCAGACCGGGGACACCTGAGGACTCCCGTCGGGCTGAATCGTGGCGACGTTGATGAAGACCGGCGTGTCGAGGAGGTCTTTCAGGGCGTCGGAGAGTTGGGCGGACATGGCTCACTCCTTCGTGGGGGCGTACGGGGGTTTCGTCTGTACGAGGCATACGAATACCCCATTGCCCGCCCTACTACGACGTACGTACGACCAACGCGGTGGCGATCGCCGCCAGGCCGTCGCCGCGGCCAGGGAAGCCGAGGCCGTCGGTGGTGGCGCCGGAGACGGAGACCGGGGCGCCCGCCGCCTCGGAGAGGACCTTCTGGGCCTCGTCCCTGCGCTTGCCGATCTTCGGGCGGTCGCCGATGACCTGGACGGCGACGTTGCCGATGGTGAAACCGGCGTCCCTGACGATGCGGCCGGCCTCGGTGAGCAGGGTCAGACCGGAGGCGCCGGACCACTCGGGGCGGCCGGTGCCGAAGTGGGCGCCGAGGTCGCCGAGGCCCGCCGCGGAGAACAGCGCGTTGCACGCGGCGTGCGCGACGACGTCGGCGTCCGAGTGCCCGGCGAGGCCGGGGCCCTGGTCCTCCCACTTCAGGCCCGCGCACCACAGCTCGCGGCCCTCTTCGAAGGCGTGGATGTCGGTGCCGATGCCGACCTGCGGCAGGAGGGCCCGCACCCGTGCCTCGTCGGTCTCAGAAGCCATCGTTCGCCCTCCTCCGGGCCAGGACCGCCTCGGCGAGCACCAGGTCCAGGGGGCGCGTCACCTTGAACGCCTCCTCGTGGCCCGGCACGCACACGACCGGCAGCCCCAGCTGCTCGACCATGCCGGCGTCGTCCGTGACCTGTCCGGTGACGGACTCGTGGGCGCGGACGAGCGTCGCGCGGTCGAAGCCCTGCGGGGTCTGCACGGCGCGCAGCCGGGCCCGCTCGGGCGTCGCGACGACGGGTTCGGGCGCGCCCTGCTCCGCCGCGGGCTCGACCTGCTTGACCGTGTCGGCGAGCGGGAGCGCGGGGACGACGGCGGGGGCCCCGTCGCGTACGGCCTCGATGACGCCGTCGACCGTGTCGACCGGCACCAGCGGCCGGGCCGCGTCGTGCACGAGCACGATGTCGAAGCCGGGCGGCAGCGCGTCCAGACCGGCGCGCACGGACTCCTGACGGCTCTCCCCGCCGGGCACGACGAGGAAGTCGGTGCGCTCGGGCAGCGCGTGGTCGTCGAGGAGGGTCTTGACCCCGGCGGCGCCGTCCGGGGGCGCGACCACGACGACGAGGGAGACCGCGCGGGACTCCGCCATGGCCCGCACGGCATGGATCAGCATCGGGGTGCCGTTCAGCGCGCGAAGCGCTTTGGGGGCGCCCGGGCCGAGGCGCACGCCCCGCCCAGCCGCGGGAATGACCACCGCGGTACGGGATTCGCTAGACATCGGTTCCGTTCAGGTTTGTGTGCTCGGCCGACGTGGGTATGGCCACACCGTGCCGGGCGGGACGGACGCCTTGACCGGACCCTTCCGTGACATTCGGTCGAGTCAGCCGCAAGAGCCCGGCACGCCAGCAACGGCCCTTCGGGGTCGCCCCACCACATCGGCCCTGGTACGAAACAGCCCGGGTACGAAACAGTCCGGGCGGGAAAACAGCCTGGGTACGAACATGCCGCAGCGCCCGGCGACTCCGTGAAGGGTCAGCGGGCACCGCGGCATTGCTGCGCCTGGTCGACGCGGGAGCTCCGAGGCATGTCCTGCGCCTCGGGCCGTCCGCGTCAGGACGCGAGGACCTCGTCCAGCAGGGCCTCGGCCTTGTCCTCGTTCGTGTTCTCCGCGAGGGCGAGCTCGCTCACCAGGATCTGGCGGGCCTTGGCGAGCATGCGCTTCTCACCGGCCGACAGTCCACGCTCGCGCTCCCGACGCCACAGGTCACGGACGACTTCCGCGACCTTGATGACATCGCCGGAGGCGAGCTTCTCGAGATTTGCCTTGTAGCGGCGCGACCAGTTCGTGGGCTCTTCTGCGTACGGCGCGCGCAGTACTTCGAAGACCCGGTCGAGGCCGTCCTGCCCGACCACATCACGCACGCCGACGAACTCCGCATTGTCCGCTGGCACACGCACCGTCAGGTCGCCCTGGGCGACCTTCAGCACCAAGTAGGTCTTGTCCACGCCTTTGATCTGGCGAGTTTCGATGGCCTCGATCAGCGCGGCCCCGTGATGGGGATAGACCACGGTGTCGCCAACCTTGAACGTCATGTGACAGGTACCCCTTCCGTGGCTATCCATCCTAACACGAGAACCGCCTCTTCTGAATGGCGTTTTCGCAGGTCAGGGCATATCTCGGGGCTTGACAACAGCAACAAGAACGTGCTGCGGAGGGCCTCCGGAACGGGGTATTCGCAGGTCGGAGCCGCTGTTCGGCGAGCCGGAAACGCCCCCGTCGCGCGCCCCCCGAGGGCGCTCGAAGAGGCCGAACGTCCCGGTTTGCGAGGTTCCAAGCGGTGAACTTTCGATACTCCGTTCGGCGGTCGGAGAGATGTGCTGAGTGACGTCCGACGCGATTCCCGAATTGATCAAGTGGCCAGGTGATCAATTCTGCGGACCAGTCTCCGTACACCCCTCCGTACGCCCCTCCGTACCCCCATGCATTCCTTACGGAAAATCCGCGGGCGTGACAGTCGGGCACTTGACCGGGCTAATGCGAAAGGTGGCCGGGGAGGCATTGCGGGGCGGGGGTGCGCGGACGCTTCGGCGGGCGACCGGGGCGCCCTGTGCGACGGCCGCCCCGGGTGCGCCCGCGTGGTCCCGTGCACTAAGGGGCGGGTCGGGTGCGGCGGCCGGGGAACGGCTCGGTAATCTAAGCGCGCTGACACACCCTTAGGACGGCTTTACGGCCGCCCGCCCCGTCCTGTACCGCCCACGTTCAAGGAGTTGCCGCCGCCGTGAGCCGCAGCCTTCGACGCGGCGCCCTCGCCGCCACCGCCCTCGCGTTCTCGCTCGCCTCGCTCACCGCGTGCGCCGCAGGCAACAACGCACAGACGATGGAGGTCAAGCCGGACAACGCCGCGACCTCCGTCGGCGACATCAAGATCCAGAACGCCATGGTCATCACGCAGCCGGACCTGGAGTCGACGGGTCCCGCCGTGGTCGCCGCGACGATCTTCAACGCCGGTGACAAGGCCCAGACCCTGAACTCCATCACGGTCGACGGCACCGACAAGAAGGCCAAGCTGACGCGCGGCAAGGACGACAAGGACTCCAAGCCGAACGGTCCGCTGACCATTCCGGCCGGCGGCTCCATCGTCATCGGCGGCAAGGACAACGCCTCGGCGGTCCTGTCCGGCAGCCGCGAGGCGGTCAAGGACGGCAACGCGCAGCCCATCACCTTCTCCTTCAGCTCGACCGGCGACGTGAAGATGGAAGCGTTCGTCGTGCCGGCCGACAGCTACTTCTCCAAGTGGGGCCCGAGCGCGCTCCCGCAGTCCCCGGACGGGAAGCCGTCCAGGCCCGCGAAGTCCGGCAAGCCGCAGGAGCCGTCCACGGACGCCTCCGGGTCCGCCACGGACCCGTCCGGCAAGCCCTCGGGCAAGCCGTCGGACAAGCCGTCCTCGGACACCGCGAACCACGACGCGGGCGCGGACACGGACACGGGTGCGGAGAACGGCACCGGGACCGGCGCCGAGCACTGATCCACGTACGAAGAAGGGCGGGACCTCATCGAGGTCCCGCCCTTCTTCGTGCCGCGTGGACCGCGGCTGCCACTGTTTACGGCTCGAACTTGTAGCCCAGGCCGCGGACCGTCACCAGGTAGCGCGGCGCCCCCGGGTCCGGCTCGATCTTGGCGCGCAGGCGCTTCACGTGGACGTCGAGGGTCTTGGTGTCCCCCACGTAGTCCGCGCCCCAGACGCGGTCGATGAGCTGCATGCGGGTCAGTACGCGGCCCGCGTTGCGCAGCAGCATCTCCAGGAGGTCGAACTCCTTCAGGGGCAGGTCGACCTTGGAGCCGGAGACGGTGACCACGTGGCGGTCGACGTCCATCCGGACCGGGCCGGCCTCCAGCGCCTGGGGCGTGACCTCCTCCGGCTCGCCGCGGCGGCGCAGCACCGCGCGGATGCGGGCGACCAGCTCGCGGGAGGAGAAGGGCTTCGTTACGTAGTCATCGGCTCCTATCTCCAGACCGACGACCTTGTCGATCTCGCTGTCCTTGGCGGTCACCATGATCACCGGGACGTTGGAGCGGCTGCGCAGCTGGCGGCAGACCTCGGTGCCGGGCAGGCCCGGCAGCATCAGGTCGAGCAGGACGAGGTCGGCGCCGTTGCGCTCGAATTCGTCGAGGCCGTCCGGGCCCGTCGCCGCGATGGCGACTTCGAAGCCCTCCTTGCGGAGCATGTAGGACAGGGCGTCGCTGAAGGATTCCTCGTCCTCGACGACGAGCACTCGGGTCACGGAAGGACCTCCGGGGCAGGAATGGGTTCGTACGTGGTGGTCGCAGCGGTCTCGTCCGGGGTGGGCTCGTCGTCGAGTCCGCCGCCGTGACCTGATCCGCGGTCGCGGTGCGCGGCCGCCTCGGGCAGCCGCAGGGTGAACGTGGAGCCCTGACCCTCCGAGCTCCACACGGTGACCTCCCCGCCGTGCGAGGCGGCCACGTGCTTGACGATGGCGAGACCGAGGCCGGTGCCGCCGGTGGCCCGGGAGCGGGCCGGGTCGACGCGGTAGAAGCGCTCGAAGATGCGCTCCTTGTCCTTGTCGGAGATGCCGATGCCCTGGTCGGTGACGGCGACCTCGATCAGGTCGCCGCCGGGTGCCGCGACCCGGCGGGCGGCGATGCCCACGCGGGTGCGGGCGGGCGAGTAGTTCACGGCGTTCTCGACGAGGTTGCCGAGGGCCGCGGCGAGCTGGCCGCGGTTGCCCCATATCTGAAGGTCGGCGGTGCCGCCCGAGGCCATGGTGATCTGCTTGTGGGAGGCCTGGTGGCGGCTGCGGTCGATCGCCTCCGCCACCAGTTCGTCGACACGGACGGGTTCGGCGTCCTCCAGGGGATCGTCGTTCTGCACCCGGGAGAGGTCGATGAGCTCCTGCACGAGGCTGGTCAGGCGGGTCGCCTCGATCTGCATGCGGCCCGCGAAGCGCTCGACGGCCTCCGGGTCGTCCGAGGCGTCCATGACGGCTTCGGAGAGCAGGGAGAGCGCCCCGACCGGGGTCTTCAGCTCGTGGCTCACGTTCGCGACGAAGTCGCGCCGTACCGCCTCGATGCGGCGGGCCTCGGTGAGATCCTCCACGAGGAGCAGCACGAGCCGCGAGCCCAGCGGCGCCACCCGCGCGGAGACCGCGAGGGCCTCGCCGCGGCCGGTGCCGCGGCGCGGCAGGTCCAGTTCGACCTGGCGTATCTCGCCGTCGCGGCGGGTGTCCCTGGCCATCTGCAGCATCGGCTCGACGGCGAGCTTCCCGCCGCGTACGAGTCCGAGTGCGTACGCCGCCGAGCTCGCCTTGACCACGCTGTCGGCCTCGTCGAGGACGACGGCGGAGGAGCGGAGCACGGAGAGCACCGTGTCCACGCCGGGTGGCAGTACGGGATCGGTGTGCAGGGAGGTCCGGGTGGGGCGTTTCTGGTCGCGCTCGCTCCATCGGAACGCCAGCATGGCGATGACACCGGTGCACACCCCGGCGATCGCTGCCGCTGCGGCGACCGCCGCGTTCACGTCCATGCCTCAAGGTTATGCGCCGAGTAAGAGCCGGTCACAGCCGTACGGGTGCCCGCTCGAACACTCGTCGCCCAGAGTTCACCGTGGAGACGGTGCCGGTTCACTTCTCCCCGGCGGCCGGAGGCACAGGTGATCAAGGATGCGGCCGTGCGTCGCCCACAGTTCACCTTGATGACGGTGGCGATTCACGTGGGGTGCCGGAAACGGACGCGTCCGGGCCGCACCGTGGGAGCGTAGGGGCCAGCCCCCTGAGACGTACGAGAGAGGGACAGCCACATGCGGGACGCGTACCACGAGGAACTTGACTCGATCGGCGACAGCCTGGTCGAGATGGCCCGCCTCGTCGGGTCCGCGATCGGGCGCGCCACGACGGCCATGCTCGACGCGGACCTGAAGATGGCGGAGAGCGTGATCGCCGCCGACCAGAAGGTCGACGATCTGCAGCACGACCTTGAGGCGCGCGCGATAGCCCTGCTGGCGCGCCAGCAGCCGGTCGCCACCGATCTGCGCATCGTGGTCACCTCGCTGCGCATGAGCGCCGACCTGGAGCGCTCGGGCGACCTGGCCCAGCACGTCGCGAAGCTCGCGAGGCTCCGTTTCCCCGACTCGGCGGTGCCGCGGGACCTGCACGCCACGATCCTGGAGATGGGCCAGCTCGCGCAGCGCCTGATGGCGAAGGCGGCGGAGGTCATCATCACCAAGGACGTCGACCTGGCGCTCCAGCTGGAGCAGGACGACGACGAGATGGACCAGCTGCACCGCACGCTGTTCCAGCACCTGATGGACGACCGCTGGAAGCACGGCATCGAGACGGCGGTCGACGTGACGCTCCTCGGCCGCTACTACGAGCGCTTCGCGGACCACGCGGTGTCGGTGGCGAAGCGGGTGGTGTACCTGGTGACGGGCGAGCACGCGGACGAGATACAGCCGGCGGGGCAGGCGCCGGTGGAGGGCGCGTAGGTAGTTTCTCTGCCGTATGTGCCCCGCGTGACGTCAGGTTGTCGCGCGGGGCACAGCTTTGTCCGTCGGGTGGGCCCGGCGCAGCGGTCAGCCGCAACCGCCGCCGCACTGGCAGGAACCGCCCGACTGGCAGCCGCAGCTGCAGCCCGGGCCGCATCCGCAGGAGCTCAGCGGGATCTCGATCTCGGGAACGTACTCGCGCGTGGGGGACTCGGCCATGGTCTCCTCCTCGTAGGCGTACGACGTACTGCCTGTTGCCCATTCCATGCCCACGGGGGCGGGGCGCATCAACGGCGCACATGCGCGCGTGCACGTGGGGATCTTCGCGCGGGCACGGAGGGATCTTTGCGGGAACTGGCGTGCGACGGGACCGTTCCGCGCGAACATCCATCCATGCCCAAGAAGAAACAGCGGAGCAGGAAGAGCCAGAAGTCGAGCGGCCGTGGCAGACGCCCGGCACCCGCGTCTCGCGAGAAGGCGATCCTGCTCTGCCACGACATGGCGGTGTACGAGAACTTCGAACGCTGCGCCCGCCGCGTCTTCGAGGTCCTGCGGAACGCGGAAGCCCGGATGCCCGGCAAGCCCCGTCACCTCTCCCTGACGGTGCAGGGCCACCGCAACGACGTCGGCGGCTACGACCGCGACGCCATCGAGATCATCCGGGACTTCTCGATGGGGTACCTGCTCCCCTACCTGACCGAGCTGACGACGCCGTTCCACAGACTGGCGAACCCTGACGGCCAGCGGAACGACGTACCGGACGAACTGCAGATCGCCTACCCCGAGGAGCCCGGGTCGTCCGATTCGGGCTTCTGGTACGACGTGAACCTCCTCCCCCTGCGCCCGCGCGGGACGACGGAGAACGCGAGGAAGACGCCGCCGAAGCTGGCGGCGATAGCCGACTACCTGGGGATGGATCCGGCGTGCCTGATCTGCTGGGGCACGCCGGTGGACCGCGCCCACGCGGTCCCCGCTTCGCTGGGCGGCTCGATGGACGTCCGCAACTTCGCCCTGCTCTGCCCGGACCACCACAGGCAGGCCCCCGACATCGCCGACGCGGAGGCGTTCTGGGCGTGGGTGGACTACGCGGAGATCAGGGACTCGGGCAGCAAGTGGAACGGAGCGGCGCCGGAGGTCCAGGAGTGGGTGCGCGCGCACGGCGGCAGGACGGAGCCGAAGGACCGCGGGGACATGGAGTTCATGGCCGCCGTACGGTTCGAGCTCCAGCATCTGTACGGCTGGGCCGACGCGGACTTCGAGCACATGTCCTGGGACCTCCTCCAGGAGTACCACCAGGTCCTGGAGGCGGCGACGGGCAAGCACTTCGGCGTGGAGAAAAAGGTCGCCACGCACGCGTGGGCGTATCACATCGCGAGGCGCCGCCTGGCGAAGCGCAGGGGCGAGACGGGCCCGATGCCGTCCGACCACCCGTGGACGGGAATCTGGCCGGTCCCTTGATCGTCGTGCCTTGATCGGCTTACGGACCGATCGAGGTTCAACCCAGTCCGACCTGCGAACCGCTTGAGCTGCGCATCGATTCGGCCCCCGGGGAGCACATTGTTGCCAACGACAGGTAATCGGGCGGCCACGGCGCGGAGTTCTGGGTTACACAGGAAGGCCGGGACGTTACTTCACGTGCAGGGGGCCTGGCCGATGGTGCTGACGATCAACGTAGCGGTGCTCCTGGCCGTCATCCTCTTCTTCCTGCTGCGCCGCAAGGTGCAGGCCAGGAGCCGGGGCGACCAGATGGTGACGGTGGCGCTCGCGGTGGCGTTCGGTGTCGTGGTCGCCCCGACGGACTTCGGCCAGAGCATCCTGAACGCGGTGGGCCAACTCGCGGAGGGCATCACGGATTCTGGGTCGCCGTGAGGGTCTCGGTGAGCGGTTAGGTCAGGCGTCGAAGTCGTACTCCAAGACGTACGAGGCGGCGTCCAACGTCATTTCGTTGACCTCGACGGGGCGGCCTTCGGCCGTGAAGGCCGTGCGGCAGATGAGGATCACAGGAGTGCCCTCCGACATGCTCAGGCGCGCCACCTCATCCTTCGACGGCATGCGTGAGCGGACCTCTTCGCGGAAGTGCACCGGCTTGTGGCCGAGATCGGCGAGTCTGGCGTACGTTCCGCCCTCGCCGGTGTCCTCGCGGGTGATCGCGGATCCGGCGACCAGGGGCATGGGCAGGTAGCTCGTCGCGAGCAGGACGGGCTTGCCGTCCAGGACGAAACGCCGGCGCCTCACGCACACCGGTTCGTCGGCGGCCAACTCCAAGACTGATCGAATGTGTTCGGGCGCGGTCTGTTCGGACACGGTGACCTGGTCCACCTCGAGAGAGCGGTTCTCGAGGTCCGCCGACCAGATGGAGCGGCCGTTGCCCCACTGCTGCTCGGCCAGCCGCTGGATCCCTCGACGCCGCAGCGGGCGAAAGCTGCGGACGAACACACCGGCACCCTTACGGGCCTCAGCGATTCCCTCGTCCCGAAGGACGCCCAGGGCCTGGCGTGCCGTCATACGGGCGACGCCGTGGGTGGCCATGAGGTCGTTCTCACCCGGCAGTCGATCACCAGGACCGTACTGGCCCGCGTGGATCGCCTCGCGCAAAGTGTCGGCGATTCGCTGGTACTTGGGCCGAGGGCCGTCTTCGGTGTGGGCCATCCCGCAGGTCTCCTCCCGCTCATCTCTAGACACCTTAGGCCACAGGTTGGACGTTCGTTCGCTGCGAGTAGTCACCGGCGGCAGTCGCCCGACTCTTCCCGCGTTTTCGATTGACGTCTCTAGAGATGTAGGCCAGAGTGATCTGTATAGAGAGGTCGAGCTGCCAGGCCTCGGGAGCGAGAGGCGCGGGACGCTGATGACCTACACGATCGACCGCAATCCCTGCGAAGAGTCGCCACGTCTCGGCGCGATGACCTTGCACCGCGTCGCGGAGTCCGTTCCTCGGGCGCGGCGCTGGTTCCGGAAGTTCATCGCTCCCTACAACCCCGCCTGCTCCGTCGACGACTGCGTCCTGATGATCTCGGAGCTCGTGACCAACGCCGTCGTACACGGCAGGTCGGACGAGCCCTGGGTCGTCCGGGTGGAGTGGTTCCGCGAGGGTGGGTCCCTCCGGGTTAATGTGCACAATCCGGGACTCCCGGAGAACGTACGACTCAGGCACCCGGACGCCGGCGACGCGCACGGCCGCGGGCTGCTCCTCGTCGGCTCCGTCGCCGACTCCTGGCACGCCGGAGCCAGCCGCTTCGGCGGAACGGTGGTCTCTTTCCGGATGGCCGACGCTTGGCCGTCCTGAGGGCGCGCCGGCCCGGCAGCTACGGCCTTGGGGCGGCCCGCTCACATACGTAAGCCCCCTGCCTGGAGACAACCAAAGGCAGGGGGCTTACCTACGTCAGGGTTACTTCTTCTTGCCCTGGTTCTTGACCGCCTCGATCGCCGCCTTCGCGGCCTCCGGGTCGAGGTAGGTGCCGCCCGGGTTCAGGGGCTTGAAGTCGGCGTCCAGCTCGTAGGAGAGGGGGATGCCCGTGGGGATGTTCAGGCCCGCGATGTCCGCGTCGGAGATGCCGTCCAGGTGCTTGACCAGGGCGCGGAGGCTGTTGCCGTGGGCCGCGACCAGGACCGTCTTGCCGGTGAGGAGGTCGGGGACGATGCCGTCGAACCAGTACGGGAGCATGCGGACGACGACGTCCTTCAGGCACTCCGTCTGGGGGCGCAGCTCCGGGGGGAGCGTCGCGTAGCGCGGGTCCGAGAACTGGGAGTACTCCGCGTCGCGGTCCAGCGCCGGCGGCGGCGTGTCGTACGAGCGGCGCCACAGCATGAACTGCTCCTCGCCGAACTCGGCGAGCGTCTGGGCCTTGTCCTTGCCCTGGAGGGCGCCGTAGTGGCGCTCGTTCAGGCGCCAGGAGCGGTGGACCGGGATCCAGTGGCGGTCAGCCGATTCGAGGGCCAGCTGCGCGGTGCGGATCGCGCGCTTCTGGAGCGACGTGTGGACCACGTCGGGGAGCAGGCCGGCGTCCTTGAGCAGCTCACCGCCGCGGACCGCCTCCTTCTCGCCCTTCTCGTTGAGGTTGACGTCCACCCAGCCGGTGAACAGGTTCTTCGCGTTCCATTCGCTCTCGCCGTGGCGGAGGAGGATCAGCTTGTACGGTGCGTCGGCCATGCCTCTGAGCGTAATCGAACCTCCGGGCGCCTCGCGCGCGCGGACAGGGGGTGGACCGGAGGGACGTACGGGGGCCGCGACAGTTGACGAGGGTCGTCAATTGAGTGGCGGGGCCAGGCAGGCGGCTCGTAATTTGTGCCTGCCGTCGTTGCCGCTTACACGACTCATACCTCAGCCGCCTCAGCCGCCTGCATCATCCCGGGGGACCTCCATGCCGTACGCCGCCACAGGACGAATGAGACGCGCCGTCACCGAGAGCGTCTCCGGGTTGCCCCGGGCCTTCTGGTGGCTGTGGGTCAGCACCCTGGTCAACCGGCTCGGTGCCTTCGTCGCCACGTTCATGGCGCTGTATCTGACTCTCGAGCGGGGGTACTCCGCCTCGTACGCCGGGCTCGTCGCCGCGCTGCACGGGCTCGGCGGGGTCGTGTCGTCGCTCGGTGCGGGGGTGATGACCGACCGGCTGGGGCGGCGGCCCACGCTGCTGATCGCGCAGGCCTCCACGGCCGTCTCCGTGGCGGTCCTCGGGTTCATGGAGCACCCCGTCGCCATCGCGGGCGTCGCTTTCGTCGTCGGCATGGCGAGCAACGCGTCGCGGCCCGCCGTGCAGGCGATGATGGCGGACATCGTTCGGCCCGAGGATCGGGTGCGGGCCTTCTCGCTGAATTACTGGGCCATCAATCTCGGGTTCGCGGTCTCTTCCGCGGGTGCCGGGTTCATCGCTTCTTACAGCTATCGCGCCGGGTTTCTGATCGAGGCCGCCATGACCATGGTCTGCGCGATCGTCGTCTTCGCGAAGCTGCCGGAGTCGCGGCCCGTGCAGACGGAGGTGGAGAAGGCCGCGGAGCCCGTGGTGGGGCTCGGGACCGTCCTGCGGGACGGGCGGTTCATGGGTGTGGTCGGGCTGAGCTTCCTCGTCGCGCTGATCTTCCAGCAGGGGTCCGTGGGGCTGCCCGTCGCGATGGGCGAGGCGGGGTTCACCCCGGCCGACTACGGGCTCGCGATCGCCGTGAACGGTGTGCTGATCGTGGTGATGCAGATTCCCGTCACCCGCTTCATCGAGCACCGCGACCCGCGCCGGCTGCTCGTGATCTCCTCGGTCGTCGCCGGGTACGGCTTCGGGCTCACCGCGTTCGCCGGGTCGCTCGGTGTCTTCGCGCTGACGGTCTGCGTGTGGACGCTCGCCGAGATCGTCAACGCGCCGACCCAGACGGGTCTCGTCGTACGCCTGTCTCCTGTTCATGGACGTGGGCGGTACCAGGGCATGTACACGATGTCCTGGTCCGTCGCCGCGCTCGTCGCCCCGCTGATGTCCGGCTTCATGATCGACCGGTTCGGCGCGGAGTGGCTGTGGGGGACGTGCGCGGTGCTCGGGACGGTGGCCGCGCTGGGGTACTGGGGACTCATGCGAGGGCTGCCCGAGGAGGAGCCGGGGGAAGTGGCCCCGGGTGGGGTCGCTCCGGGTGGCGTGGCCGACGCGCCCGGGGCCGTCGAGGTCACCGCAGCGGCAGAGTCCGTTGCGCCTCGTACAGATTCCGTGGCCGCACCACGCCCGTAGTGCCGTACAGCTCCAGCCTGGACCCGAGATCGCCCGTGAAGTCGGGGGTGTCGATCTGGTCGAACTCGTGGACCGTGTTGAGGCCGACCGTCGCGCTGAGCGGCGCGAGTCCGTCGATCTTCATCAGGCCCGCGCGTTCGTTGGTGACGCGGATGTTCCAGTGCGTGAAGCGGGCTCCGAAGAGGGGGCCCGCGCTCGCGTCGCCGCCGTGCCGGCCGTTGTTCTCGACGGTGATGTCCGTACGTACGTTCGCGAAGGGCATCCCGCGGTGACTGTCGAACGTGCCCATCTCCATGTGGCCGCGCGACCAGACGTTGTGGGAGGAAAGTCCTTCTACGTTGATGCCGTGCAGTTGGGTGCCGGGCGGCGCGGGGGTCGTGCGGGCGTCGATACGGAAGTCCTCGACGAGGTTGTCGTGCGAGCCCTCCCGGCAGAAGTACGGGTGGTGGGAGCCGCGGCCCGTCACGCGCGTGCGGCGCAGGGTGCAGGCGGAGGCCGCGACCAGCCCGAAGCCGTTGTCGACGTGGCGTACGACGACGTCCTCGGCCCAGCAGTCGTACGCGCACTGGAACGTGACGCCGTTGAAGCCCTTGTCGAGGAGGTGCGGGGACTGCGGGGTCTCGACGGCCTCCAGGGTGAGGCCTTCGACCCCGGAGTTCGTGAGGGCGGTGACGTGGGTGGTCAGCCGCGGGTCCCACTCCGGGCGTACGTCCAGGGGGAGCGGTCGCTCGAACGTGACCCGGCGCTTTCCGGGGTCGACGGCGGCGATCCGTACGGGCCACTCGTAGGGGACGTACGACGTGAGCTTCGTCTTGTCGTCCCAGGTGTACGCCTTCGCGCCCGCGCCGTCGCCCGCCATGTGCGCCAGAAGGGTGTGCTCCGGGTCGTCCGAGAGGCGGAGGAGCACGAGGTCGCCCTTGCGGAGGCGGGACGCGTCGGCGACGGTCACGGACCAGGAGCCGCGGTGGGCGGGGCGGACGGTGGTGAGGGTTTCCCACGTGTCGCGCTCATTGCCGGTCCAGCCTTCGAAGGGCCAGTTCTTCGCTGCGATGGCGGCGGTGAGTGACGTCCAACGGGATTGCGGGCAGAGCCAGATGAGGCCGCCCGCCCAGGACCAGCTGGACTTGTCGCCGCCGTAACGGGAGCCATAGGGGCCGATCAGGTCGGTGAGGCTCCTGGTGGCGAGGAGGGTGGTGCGGGCGCTGCCCGCGCCGCGCAGGGTGACGTTGTCGTGGGCCAGGTGGATGAGGCCGTCGATGCGGTAGGTGCCGGGGCGCAGCACTACGGTGCCGCCGCCTTGTCGGCCCGCTTCGGCGAGGGCTCGGTTGATCGCGGGAGCGGCGTCCGTCTTGCCGTCCGGGGGGACGTCTATGTGGTGGACACGGGTGTGGCGGGGGAAGGGGTGGCGGCCCGTGCGGAAGCCGGCTCGGCCTATGTAGGGGATCTGGGGGTGGGTGTAGGGGGTCGCGGTGAACTCCCGCCAGAGGGTGGGGGTTTGGGGGCGGGGAACGGCGTTGGCCGGGGTTGGGGCGACGGCGCCGGCCGCGGCGGTGGCCGCGACGGCGATCGCGGCGCCCAGCAGGGCTCGTCTGGTGGGGCTGGGGTGCGCGTCTTCAGGGGTTCGTTCTTGCTCCATGGGTGGCGCCGCCTTCCATCAGCCATACGTATGCACATACGTGAACTTCGTTCATGTCCGCGATGGCGGGAGCTTGCCACGGCGGCGGTCCGGACGGAAGGGGTGGGCCTCGGGAAGGAGTGGCCTCGCGGAAGAGACGGGCGTCAGCGGAGGTGGCCCGGCCGCACCCGGTGCAGGTGGATCAAGATGTCGTAGGAGCGGGCCAGCGCCGTGCGGGGCGTGTCGTCATCGGAGTTCGCACCGCCGTGCGGGGCCGAGCCGTCATCCGGGTTCGCGCCGTCGTCCGGGTTCGCGCCGCCGTCCGGGTTCGCGCCGCCGTCCGGCTTCGGGCTCGGCCAGTAGAGGCCGTACGAGCGGGTGGGCCGGGCCGTGTCCAGCCAGGTGCGCGCGGGCTCCCGCGCGGTGCGCAGGTCCAGGGCGTAGTCCTCGTACCGCACCCGGTCCAGCGTGTGTTCGTTGTGCCCGGCGGGCGCGGGCGGCACGTCGTACGTGCGCGGCACCTGTGCGGTGAAGTCGGGCAGCGCGTTGATGCTGCCGCGGTCGAACGTCAGCCCGACGCTGACGTACTGCGCGCCGAGCCTCTCGCGCAGCACCGCCCCCGTGGGCTCGGGGAACTCCCGCGGATCGTCACTGACGTAGGCGACGTGCCCGTTGTTGGAGGCGAGCAGGATCTTGCCGCCCGTGCGGTCGAGCCACCAGGCCGTGTTGTCGGCCATGACCCGGTCGCGGTACCGCATCCGCTCGGGGAACCGATCGTCGGGGAAGGCGTACCCGGTGAAGCTCTGCGCGACGGCGGTGGCGTTCTGCACGGCCCAGTCGTACGCCCGCGTGGCCTGCGTCGTCCGCTCTGTCCGCCCCGGACGCCCGGTGGCCGCCGCCTTCGGGCGCCCCTCGTCCCGCAGCAGCGCGAGCACCCGCACCGCCCGGTCGCGGTCGGCCTCCCGCGAGGCGATGTCCTTGCCCAGCTGCCGGCCCATCCAGGCCCCGGCCTGCGTACCGGCGGCGGGCCGCAGTTCCGCGTACAGGGACTCGACGCGCCGGGCCAGCTCGGGGCGGTACGCGGCCACGTACTCCCGGACCTGGTCGAACGCCTCCGCACCCGGATAGCCGAGGTCGTTGCCGACGAAGCGGAGTCTCGGGCGGTCGGGGTGGCTGAGGTTGTAGTGGCGCATCCAGCGGACGAGGTCCAGGTACTCCTCCGTGTTCCAGAAGACGTACTGCCCCTGGAACTCGTCGCGCATGATCCGCGCCGGGTCGCCGACACCGTGCACGACGTACTGGTCGAGGCGCAGCCCGGTGCTCCAACTCGCCTCCAGGGCGAAGGTGGTGAACCCGCGGGTCGCCACCAGCTTCTTGAAGACGCGCTGCTTGAGGGTGAAGAACTCGTGGCCGCTGTGGCTGGCCTCGCCCAGGCCCACGACGCGGGCGTCGCCGGTCATCCGGACGAGGGCGTCGAGGTCGCCGAGCGGGCGGGCGTGCCGCTGAAGTGCGCGTACCGGGGCCCCGTCATCAGCGACGGCCGAATCCGTGGCCGAAGCGGTGGACACAGGGAGCAGCACCCCTGCGGTGAGCGTCGCCCCGGCGAGGCGGAGGACATGGCGGCGGCGCATACGGGTGGCGAAGTGCATGGCAGGACAGCTCCCTCAGGGGGTGACCGATGCGGACGGCATGAGCCTGCCAGGGATTGGGCAAACGCGCAAGACAGTTGTATAGATCGTGCGTCTCAGACGTACGCGCGGCTTCCGGTAACCTCCGCCACCATGGGAAACCGCGAAGACCTCCTGGCCGGCGCCCGGCACTGCCTGGAGGAGAAGGGCTGGGCACGGATCACCGTGCGCGACATCGCCGCCGCGTCGAACGTGAGCATGGCGGCCATCGGCTACCACTTCGGCTCGCGCGAAGCCCTGCTCACCGCCGCGCTGATCGAAGCGATCGACGAGTGGGGGACGCGCCTCGGCCGCACCCTGTCCGCGTACGGCACGGCGGACGCGAGCGAGGCCGAGCGTTACGAAGCGCTGTGGGCCGCGGTCATCCGGTCGTTCACCGACGACCGCACGCTGTGGCTCGCCACCCTGGAAGCCCTCGTCCAGGCGGAACACTCGGACGATCTGCGCCGCTATCTGTCGGGCGGCCAGATCGAGGGCCGACGGGGCCTCGCCGCCCTGTTGCTCGGCAGGCCCGAGGACGAGATCGACGACGCGACCGCGCGCACGCTGGGCGCGGCTCAACTGGCGCTGTTCACCGGCCTGATGACCCAGTGGCTGACCGACCCGGACCAGGCTCCGCGCGCGCCCGAGGTCGTCACCGGCCTGCGCGCGCTCGGCGGGATCGTGGGCCCGCGGGCGTAGAGCCGCGTCAGCTCGGCTGGGGCAGTGCGGCTGAGTCAGCTCGGCTGGGTCAGATGCTTGAACGCTTCGAGGTTTCGTGTCGACTCGCCGCGCGAGACCCGCCACTCGTACTCCTTGCGGATCGCCGACGCGAAGCCGAGCTCCAGGAGCGTGTTGAAGGAGTCGTCCGAGGCGGAGAGGACCGAGCCGAGGAGGCGGTCGAGTTCGGCGGGGGTGACCGCGGCGAGCGGCAGCTTGCCCGCGAGGTAGATGTCGCCGAGGGAGTCGATCGCGTAACTGACGCCGTAGAGGCGGAGGTTCCGCTCCAGGAGCCAGCGGTGCACCGCCTCGTGGTTCTCGTCGGGGTGACGGATCACGAAGGCGTTCAGGGAGAGGGAGTGGTTGCCGACCCGCAGGGACAGGGTCGTGGAGAGCTTCCGGGTGCCGGGGAGCTTCACGACGTACGAACCGGGCTCGGGGGACTCCCATTCGAGCTCGGCGTCGTTCAGCGTTCCCTCGATGACCGACGCGGTGTCCGTGGCGGTACCCGTATCCGTCGTCCCCGTCTGCTCCACCCGCTCAACCATGGTGCGAGCGTACGTGACGGCGCGCGCTGCGGAAGTCGTGCATCGCCGCGGTGTAGACGTCCGCCGTCGCGGACGCGGCCGTGTCCCATCCGAAGGACTGCGCGTGCGCGGTGGCGGCCGCGCCCATGCGCTCCACGAGCTGGGGATGGTCGGCGAAATCGCGGAGCACGCGCGCGTAGAGGGCCGGTTCGTGGCCGGGGACGAGGAATCCGGTGACCTCGTCGCGTACGGCGACGGGCAGCCCGCCCACCGCCGCGGCGAGGACCGGCGTGCCCGCCGCCTGCGCCTCGATGGCGACGAGTCCGAAGGACTCGCTGTAGGAGGGCATCACCAGGACCGAGGCCGCGCGGAACCAGTCCGCCAGCTGCTCCTGCCCGACGGGCGGCTGGAAGCGGACGACGTCCGCGATCCCGAGCTTCGCGGCCAGCTTCTGCAGCCCTTCGGGCTTCGCGAGGCCGCTGCCGCTCGGGCCGCCGACTATGGGGACGACGATGTTCGAACGCAGCGCCGGACGCTCGTCCAGCAGGACGGCGACGGCGCGCAGAAGCAGGTCGGGGGCCTTCAGGGGCTGGATGCGGCCCGCGAAGAGCGGTACGAGGGCGTTCTGCGGCAGACCGAGCCGGTGCCGTGCGGCGGCGCGGCCGTCGGCGGGACGGAACCGTTCGAGGTTGACGCCGGGGTGGACGACGGCGACCTTTCCGGGCTCGGCTTCGTAGTGACGTACGAGCTCGTCGGCCTCTTCGGCGGTGTTCGCGATGAGGCGGTCGGCGGCCCGGACGATCTGCGTCTCGCCGATGACGCGGGCGGCGGGTTCGGGGGTGTCACCGGCGGCGAGCGCCGCGTTCTTGACCTTCGCCATGGTGTGCATGGCGTGGACGAGGGGGACGCCCCAGCGTTCGGCGGCCAGCCAGCCGACGTGGCCGGAGAGCCAGTAGTGGGAGTGGACCAGGTCGTAGTAGCCGGGCCGGTGGCCCGCCCAGGCCTGCATGACGCCGTGCGTGAAGGCGCAGAGCTGGGCCGGCAGCTCTTCCTTGGCGAGGCCTTCGTAGGGGCCCGCGTCGACGTGGCGCACGAGGACGCCGGGCGCGAGCTCCACGGTGGGCTGGAGCCCTCCGGTGGTGGCGCGCGTGAAGATCTCGACCTCGATGTTGATCGCCGCGAGGCGCTTGGCGAGCTCGACGATGTAGACGTTCATGCCGCCCGCGTCGCCCGTGCCGGGCTGGTGGAGGGGCGAGGTGTGCACGCTCAGCATCGCCACGCGGCGCGGCCGCCGCTGGGAGCCGGGAATACGGAGTCTCGGGGGTGCCGCCTGGGAGCGACGCCCGAGCCTGGACACGTACTGGCTCACGGGGCGGTCCTCCTTGCGTACGTGCATGGCTACGGGCAGAGCTTTGGGCACAGCTTTTGGGAGGGCGTACGTTCCTCCAGAGGGAGAACACCGGAGCCCGCTGCTCCATTTCCACCCTGTCCGTTTTTACCAAAGCATTACGCGGCGCCCCTCGACCGTCATCCCCGCATACCCTTTCCCCATGGCCCCACGCACCTCTTCCCGCCCCGTGGGAACGGTGACGCGCGGGACCACGAACCCGAACCGGCTGCGCCGCATGGACCGCTGGATCGCGGCCGTCCACGGCGCCGCGCTGCGCCGCTCCGCGGATCCCGTCGCCGTCGACCTCGGCTACGGCGCCTCCCCCTGGACGGCCGTCGAGCTGCTCCTGAGGCTGCGTACCGTCGCTCCACGCGCGCGTGTCGTCGGCATCGAGATCGACCCGGCGCGCGTCGCGGCCGCCGCGCCCTACGCGCGCGAGGGGCTCACCTTCCGGCACGGCGGGTTCGAGGTGCCACTGCCGCCGCCGAACGGCTCCGGGAATGGCTCCGGCCCGGACCTGATCCGGGCCGCGAACGTGCTGCGGCAGTACGACGAGGACCAGGTCGCCGCCGTCTGGGAGCGGCTGTGCGGCCGCCTCTCCCCCGGCGGGCTGCTGGTCGAGGGCACCTGCGACGAGATCGGGCGCCGGCACGTGTGGGTCGCGCTCGGGCCCGAAGGTCCGCGCACGGTGACCTTCGCGACGCGGCTCGGCTCCCTGGAACAGCCCTCCGACCTCGCCGAACGGCTGCCGAAGGCGCTGATCCACCGGAACGTGCCGGGCGAGCCGGTCCACGCGTTCCTGTGCGACTTCGACCGGGCCTGGGCGGCCGCGGCGCCCTATGCCTCGTACGGGGCGCGGCAGCGGTGGATCCGGGCGGTGCGGGATCTGACCGTCGACTGGCCGGTTCTTGACGGCACGTCACGGTGGCGGCAGGGCGAAGTGACGCTGCGGTGGGAGGCGTTGGCGCCGCGGTCGGGGTGAGCCTGCGCTTTGCGGGTCCTGGCGTCGGGGTGAGCCTGCGCCTTGCGGGCCTTGGCGTCGGGGTGAACCCCGAGGTCGCTCCGGGGTGACCCGGACGCCACCCGGAGATGCCCGGGTGAGCACGGCGGACGGGAACGAACGCCGCGTGCGGTACGTCACATGAGGCAGGTGGGGATCGGAGTTGCTGTCGGGCTCTGTCGTATCGAGCGCTGACATGGCACTATCCCGATGTCGAACGGAAGTTACTGACGGTAAATCAGCTTTGGGGGTGGCGGGGCGTGACTGGGAAGCGATACCCGACGGCGGCGGCCGTGGCGCTGGTCTGCGCGGCGACGGTGCTGGCCGCACCGGGGACGGCCTTTGCGAGCCCGGACCCGAGCCCGACACCCCGCACGGACAAATCCCTCGAGCAGGTCCGCAAGGAGATCGACGACCTCTACCACGACGCGGGCGTGGCCACGGATGCGTACAACGCGGCCGAGGAGAAGGCCGAGAAGCAGTCCGAGCAGATCGTGGAGCTGGCCAAGGACATCGCCAAGGGCCAGGCGAAGCTCAAGAAGCTGAAGGCCCGCGCGGGCGCCGCGGCCCGCGCGCAGTACCGAGCGGGCGGCATGCCCTCCGAGGCCAGGCTGATGCTCAGCGACGACCCGGGCCAGTTCCTGGACGGCGCGGGACGCATGCGGGAGGGCGAGAAGGCCACCAAGGGCATGCTGACGGAGTTGGAGAGAACGCAGGACGATCTGCGGATCTACGCCAAGGACGCCACCGCGCGCTGGACGAAGCTGGAAGCCAACCGCAAGTCGAAGGCCGCCGCGAAGAAGAAGATAAAGAGGAAGATCGCGGCCGCCGAGAAGCTCGAGTCGACGCTGGAGAAGGAGGAGCGGGAGCGGCTGCGCAAGCTGGAGGAGGAGGCCGCCCGCAAGAAGCAGTCGGCGTGGGTGAGTTCGGGTGCCCTGAAGGACGTCGACGGCAAGGCGTCCACCCGGGGTGAGAAGGCCGTCGAGTTCGCCACCGCCCAGATCGGCAAGCCGTACGTGTGGGGCGCCGAGGGACCGGGGTCGTACGACTGCTCCGGGCTCACCTCCCAGGCCTGGGCCGCCGCGGGGAAGGGCATTCCGCGGACGTCGCAGGAGCAGTGGAAGCAGCTGCCGCGCGTCGACATCAAGAACATGCGCCCCGGTGACCTGATCATCTACCACGCGGACGCGAGCCACGTCGGGATGTATCTGGGCGACGGCGCGATCGTGCACGCGCCGCGGCCCGGCCGGAACGTGACGATCGCGGGGGCGGGTTCGATGCGGATACTCGGGGTCGTACGCCCCGACAAGTAGCGGCCGGTCCTTCCCTCGCGAGACCCACCCTCCGCCGCCCCTCCCTCCCGTGTGACCCAGCGCACGCCGCGAGGGCTCTCTCAACCCTCGCGGCGTGATGTTCGTCATCCCCCGCGGGACCGTGCCGTGCCCAATTGCGTTCCTGGATGCGGCATATGACGGTGGCTGTTTGCCGTGTGGCATTCCAATTGAGGCACGGCTACCGCTATGGTCCCCGTCGGTACCGCGTCGACCTGCGCGGCACCATGCCCTCGGGGGGAGGGAAGGAACCAGACGATGCCCGTACCCATACCGCGGCAGAGAGCGATACCGGCCGCGGAAGGCGGTCAGGCTCATGCGGCGCCCCCGCACGACACGACGGCGCCGACCCGGGAAGCTCCCGGCCACCACCCCGGCCCCAACGGCAGCGGCAACGGCTCCGGCCTCACCCTGCTGGTGATCGAGGACGACCCGGCGGGATCCCTCAGCGTGCCCGAGCTCCTCGACTCCGCGGGCAAGCCCATCCGTATCCGTACCGCCCGCAACCTCACCGAGGCCGAGCGGCTGCTCACGGACGACGTGCACTGCATCCTGCTCGACCTGGCCCTGCCCGCCCCCGGCACCAGCGCCGGGACCGGTCCCGGCCCCTCCCCCGGCGCAGGCACCGCTACCGCCGAGGGCGACGAGGACGAGCTCGTCGCCCTCAAGCACGTGCTGCGGCTCGCGCCCCGGCACGCCGTCCTCGCGCTCACCGCGAACGACGACTCCGAGCGCGGCGCCGAGGCCGTGCGCGTCGGCGCACAGGACTACCTGTTCCGGGACGAGCTGGACGGCCGGCTGCTGAGCCGCGCCATCCGGTACGCGGTCGAGCGCAAGCGCGCCGACGCCGCGCAGCGCCAGCTGACCGAGTCGCGGCTGCGCGCGCAGGAGAACGCCCGCCTGGAGCGCGGTCTGCTGCCGACGCCACTCCTGGAGGGCTCACCGCTGCGCTTCGCCGCCCGCTACCGTCCCGGCCGCTCCCGCGCGCTGCTCGGCGGCGACTTCTACGACACCGTGCGCACACCCGACGGCGCCGTACACGTCATGATCGGCGACGTCTGCGGCCACGGCCCCGACGAGGCGGCGCTCGGCGTGGAGCTGCGCATCGCCTGGCGCGCCCTGACCTTCGCGGGTCTGTGCGGCGACGAGCTGCTCTCCACGCTCCAGAAGGTCCTGGAGCACGAGCGCCCGGACGACGAGATCTTCGCGACCCTCTGCACGGTCGACATCGCCCCGGACGGGCGCAGGGCGGGTCTCTGCCTCGCCGGGCACCCGGCGCCGCTGATCGCACGCGAGGGACGGCTCGCCGAGTTGCTTCCGTACGAGGACGGGGGCCCCGCCCTGGGCCTCCTGCCGCGCGCCCGCTGGCCGCGCCGCCAGGTGGAGCTGGGCGGCAAGTGGAGCCTGATGCTCTACACGGACGGCCTGATCGAGGGCCGCATCGGCCGGGGGAACCAGCGGCTGGGCCAGGACGGCATGGTGGACATGGTCCGCCGCCAGATCGCGGCGGGGCTCCAGGGCGACGAGCTGCTGGAGGCGGCGGTGAACGAGGCCCGCGACCTCAACGGCGGGGACCTGACGGACGACGTGGCGGTACTGCTCCTGGACCGGACGCCCGGCGCGCGCTGAGCACGCCCCGGGGGGCACGGGCGGTGGTCTACCGACCGCCGGTGGTCTACCGACCGCCGTTGTACGGCCCGTAGGGCCCGTCGCTGCTGGAGCCGCCGCGGCGGCCGCCGCCCGAGATCTGCCGGATCGCGGGGCGCACGTCGACCATGTAGACGATGGTGGCGACGAGCCCGATGATCGGCAGGAACGACAGGATCGGGAAGAGCAGGTTCACCACGAAGGCGAGGCCGAGGATGATCAGCCAGAACGGCTTGGTCTTCTTGTCCGCCGCCCGATAGGCGTCCTCGCGCCGGACGGCGGCGTCGATGAGCGCGAATCCGCTGAAGACGATCAGGGCCAGCGACAGCAGCCACATGAAGTTCGCGAACCCTTGCATCAGCACAACGTCCACCACCAGTCTCGGCTCATCGATTACGCGGCCACGGTACCCGCTACCCGGTCACCCGTTACCCAGTCAACGGGGCGGACACCCGATGAGTGCCCGCCCCGGCGCGTGACCCGGTCCTACTTGGCGGGCGGCGTGGTCTTCTTGGCGGCCGGCTTCTTGGCCGGTGCCTTCTTGGCGGCGGGCTTCTTCACCGGGGCGGCGGCCGCGCTCTTCGGCGCGACGGCGACGGGGCCCTTGGGCTCGGCGGACTGCGCCGCGGCGGGCTTCGGCTCGTCGTCGGGCTCGACCGTCTCGGCCAGGTCGAGGATCTCCTCGGCGGCCTCGCCGCGCCACGACTTCACGGCCTGCTCGCCGTGCTCGGCGACCTCGTCGTACTTCTCGCGCGCCTTCACCGCGAGCTCGGCGGCGACGCCGACACCGCGCAGCGCGAGGTCCTGAGCGGTCTCGCCGAGCTTCTTCAGGTCGGTGTCGATCGTGCCGAGCACCTCGGTGACCTTGGCCTGGAGGGTCTCCTGCGCCTCCTTGGCACGGGCACCGGCCTTGTCCTGGACGGCCTTCGGGTCGGTGTTGCGCACCGCTTCGAAGCGGGCCGGGGCCTCGGCGATCAGCTGCTCGACGAGCCCCGGAACCTTCTTCGCCTGCTGGAAGGCGAGGTCCGCGGACCCGGCGACGAAGTACGCGGGGGTGGGGTTGCTCAGGGTCTTGCGCAGGTCATCGGTGATGGCCATGACGAGGGTCCTCCCGGATTCGCGTCGGCGTGTGAAACGTTCAGCTTGAGGGTGGTGACTGCTTGGGACGGGCATCACTGCCGCTGCCATCGACATCCGCGTCCACATCCGCATCCGCGTGCGAGAGCGTCTCGAAGTCGTTCTCCTTGCGGAACGACTCGTAGATCTGCAACAGCACTTGCTTCTGGCGTTCGTTGATGGACGGGTCGGCGAGGATGACGGCGCGCGTCTCCAGCTCGTCCCGCTCCTTCTCGTCGAGGATCCCGGCCCGCACGTACAGCGTCTCGGCGGAGATCCGCAGGGCCTTGGCGACCTGCTGCAGGACCTCGGCGCTCGGCTTGCGCAGGCCGCGCTCGATCTGGCTCAGATACGGATTGGACACTCCCGCGGCATCGGCGAGCTGCCGCAGCGACAGCTGCGCACTGCGCCGCTGTTCGCGCAGATACTCACCGAGATTGCCGACGTTGAGCGATGCCATACGCCGATGGTGCAGCACCCCCGCTAACTATTGCAAGCGCCCGCTTGCAAAAGTGCGCCACGCCACTCCGGCCGGGGAACGACTGAAGGAAGGCGGACCAGTTGACCGTCACGCCGCCCTGTAGCGGTCCCGTGTTTCCGGGTGGCGTTCGAAGCCTGCCGATTCGTACGTCGCCACCGCGGCCTTGTTCGAGGACGGGGTGGCGACGAGTGCGCTCGATGCGCCCAGGTCGCGGAGCGTGGACGCCGCGGCGAGGGTGATCTGTTCGCCGTGGCCGCGGCGGCGGTGGTCGCGGTGTACGCCCATCGGTTCGAGGATCCCCGGCCTGCCCGGGCCCGCCGACCAGACCGTCACCGCCGCGACCGCGTCGCCCCCGTCGTCGTACGCGAGCAGGCAGCGCGCGTCGGCGAACGGGACGCCGGACGCCGTCGTGTGCCAGCTGTCCGCCGTGAACCTCGAACCCTCGAACGCCGCCCCGAGCAGGGCCGCGAACGCGTCGGCCTGCGCCGGACCGACCTCCTCGATGCGCAGGTCAGGGGTGCGGACCGGGGCGGTGAGGTCGCGGCGCAGCGGGGTCCACGGGTCGTCGAGGGGCCAGCCGTGCTCGGCGCCCAGGAGGTCCGGGAAGAGGGTGTTCGGGGGTGCCTCGATGTTCACGCGGCCCTCGGGCAGTACGCCGCGCGCCGGATCGGTCACATCGGCGACCAACTGCCGTGCCAGCTCCTCGTCCTGGCGCGCGTCCGGCGCGGTGGTCAGGCGCAGCAGGTCCGGGCCGTCCAGCAGGCCGACCGCGAGGATCCGCCCCGACCGGCTCCACGTCCTGACCGCCGCCGCGGTCGCCTCCGCTCCGGCGCGCCAGAACCAGCCGATGTCCCCCGGATGCAACTGCGTCGGCGCCCCTTCGTACTGCCACTCGCGCAGCACACCCACTGCTTCGGTCAGCCCGTCGACTCCCGGAACGTTCAGCTCGATCGTCATGGCAGCGATCACACCTCATCGAGCCGGGTTCCCGCATCCCGATTGTTTCGGGGGCCCTCCCCCGCCCGGGGGCGCATCGGGACGCGGTTGTCAGACCCCCCGGCTAGCGTGAGCACGAGCACTGCTTTCACGCCAACTCCTTCCCGTACGACGCCACGTACGGGTCTCGCTGCCCCGCGGAGACAACGATGAGCAAGCCCAGCACGCACACCGCCGACAGCCACGACCTGATCCGTGTGCACGGCGCCCGCGAGAACAATCTCAAGGACGTGAGCATCGAGATCCCGAAGCGCCGTCTGACGGTGTTCACCGGCGTCTCCGGGTCCGGCAAGAGCTCGCTCGTGTTCGACACGATCGCCGCGGAGTCGCAGCGGCTCATCAACGAGACGTACAGCGCCTTCGTGCAGGGCTTCATGCCGACGCAGGCGCGCCCCGAGGTCGACGTGCTCGACGGGCTCACCACCGCGATCACCGTCGGCCAGCAGCGGATGGGCGGCGACCCGCGCTCCACCGTCGGCACCGCCACCGACGCCAACGCGATGCTGCGCATCCTCTTCAGCCGCCTCGGCAAGCCGCACATCGGCCCGCCCAGCGCGTACTCCTTCAACACCGCGTCCGTCAGGGCGAGCGGCGCGATCACCGTCGAGCGGGGCAACAAGACCGAGGCGCAGAAGGCCACGTATCAGCGCACCGGCGGCATGTGCACGCGCTGCGAGGGCCGGGGCAGCGTCTCCGACATCGACCTGACGCAGCTGTACGACGACTCGAAGTCGCTCGCCGAGGGCGCGTTCACCATCCCCGGCTGGAAGTCGGACAGCCAGTGGACCGTGCAGGTGTACGCCCAGTCCGGCTTCGTCGACCCGGACAAGCCGATCCGCGCGTACACGAAGAAGGAGCTGCGCGACTTCCTCTACGGCGACCCGGTCAAGGTGAAGGTCAACGGCGTGAACCTCACCTATGAGGGGCTGATCCCGAAGATCCAGAAGTCGTTCCTGTCCAAGGACAAGGAGTCGATGCAGCCGCACATCCGCGCGTTCGTGGAGCGCGCGGTCACGTTCACCACCTGTCCCGAGTGCGACGGCACGCGGCTCAGCGAGGGCGCCCGCTCCTCGAAGATCAAGCGGAAGAGCATCGCCGATCTGTGTGCGATGGAGATCAGGGACCTGGCCGAGTGGATCCGCGGGCTCGGCACGAGCGGGGCGTACGCGTCGGTGGCGCCGCTGCTCACGGCCCTGCAGCAGACCCTCGACTCGTTCGTGGAGATCGGGCTCGGCTACCTCGCGCTCGACCGGCCCGCGGCGACCCTGTCCGGCGGCGAGGCGCAGCGCGTCAAGATGATCCGCCACCTCGGCTCCTCCCTCACCGACGTCACGTACGTCTTCGACGAGCCCACGGTCGGCCTGCACCCGCACGACATCCGGCGGATGAACGACCTGCTGCTGCGCCTGCGCGACAAGGGCAACACCGTGCTCGTCGTCGAGCACAAGCCGGAGACCATCGTCATCGCCGACCACGTCGTGGACCTCGGACCGGGTGCGGGCACGGCGGGCGGCACCGTCTGCTTCGAGGGCACGGTGGAGGGGCTCCGGGCGTCCGGCACCGTCACCGGCCGGCACTTCGACGACCGGTCCACGCTGAAGGAGACCGTGCGCGAGCCCACCGGCGCGCTGGAGATCCGCGGCGCCGACGCGCACAACCTGCGCGGGGTCGACGTCGACATCCCGCTCGGGGTGCTCACCGTCGTCACCGGCGTCGCCGGGTCCGGCAAGAGCTCGCTGGTGCACAAGTCGATCCCCGCGGACGCGGGCGTGGTCGCCGTCGACCAGACCCCGATCCGCGGCTCGCGGCGCAGCAACCCGGCGACGTACACGGGCCTGCTCGACCCGATCCGCAAGGCCTTCGCCAAGGCCAACGGCGTGAAGCCCGCGCTGTTCAGCGCCAACTCCGAGGGCGCCTGCCCGACCTGCAACGGCGCCGGGGTCATCTACACCGACCTCGGTGTGATGGCGAGCGTCGCCACGCCCTGCGAGGACTGCGAGGGGCGGCGGTTCCAGGCGTCGGTCCTGGAGTACCGGCTCGGCGGCCGCGACATCAGCGAGGTCCTCGCGATGTCCGTGGAGGAGGCGCTGGAGTTCTTCGGCGGCGGTGGCGTTGGCGTTGGCGGTAACGGCGGTGGTGGTGGCGAGGCCAGGACGCCCGCGGCCCACCGCATCCTGGAACGCCTGTCGGACGTCGGCCTCGGCTACCTGAGCCTCGGCCAGCCCCTCACCACGCTCTCCGGCGGCGAGCGCCAGCGCCTCAAGCTGGCCACGCACATGGCCGACAAGGGCGGTGTCTACGTACTCGACGAGCCGACCACCGGCCTCCACCTCGCCGACGTCGAACAGCTCCTCGGTCTCCTCGACCGGCTCGTCGACGCGGGCAAGTCGGTCATCGTCATCGAGCACCACCAGGCGGTCATGGCGCACGCCGACTGGATCATCGACCTCGGCCCGGGGGCGGGCCACGACGGCGGCAAGATCGTCTTCGAGGGCACACCCGCGGACCTGGTCGCCGAGCGGCCCACCCTCACGGGCGAGCACCTCGCGGAGTACGTGGGCGGCTGACGGACAGAGGGCTACCGCTGAGGGCCGGGTAGTCCGTGTAACCGGCCGCCCCGCCCTCGTACATCAGGCCCTTGTCCCGTACGGCGTTGAGCGGTGCCCCGACCCGCATGCGCTCGACCAGGTCGGGGTTGGCGAGGAACGCGCGGCCCAGCGATACCAGGTCCGCGCCCGCGGCGAGGAGCCGTTCGCCCGCCCGTCGGCCTCCGTCGGCGGGCAGCGGGCCGCCCCAGCCGAGGACCGGGTTGGCGATGAGCGTGCCGGGCCAGTCCGCGCGGATGCGGCGGAAGAGAGGGTTTTCGGGGTCGGCGAAGACGACGTGGAGGTAGGCGAGGCCGCCGATGTCGTTCAGCGCGTCGACGAGCGCCGGGTAGATGTCCTCGGTGTCGCCCTCCTCGATGCCGTTGACGGTGATGCCGGGTGCGATGCGCACGCCGACGCGCTCGGCGCCGATCGCGTCGGCGACGGCGCGGACGACCTCGACGACGAAGCGGATGCGGTGGGCGACGGGGCCGCCGTAGGCGTCGGTGCGGTGGTTGGTGTTCCGCGCGAGGAACTGCTGGAGGAGGTAGCCGTTCGCCGCGTGCACCTCGACTCCGGCGAAGCCCGCGTCGACGGCGCGCCGGGCCGCGGCGGCGAAGTCGGCGACGGTGCGGTGGATGTCGTCGAGCGTCATCTCTCGCGGCACGACCGCCGGTTGCGGTCCAGTGGGTGTGTGGATGGTGTCCGGGAGCGGGACCGGTGACGGGGCCACCGGGGTGAGTCCGCTGTTGTCCGGGTGGCCGACGCGGCCGCCGTGCTGGATCTGCAGGAACATCCGCCCGCCCGCGTCGCGCACGGCGTCGGTGACCCGCCGCCAGCCCGCGACGTGGGCGTCGTCGTGGATCGCGGTGATGTTGGCGTACGTCTGTCCGACCGCGTTGGGCGTCGACGCCTCGGCGACGATCAGGCCGGCGGAGGCGCGCTGGGCGTAGTAGGTGGCCATGACCGGCAGCGGGACGCCGTCGGCGGAGGCCCGGTTCCGCGTCATGGGCGCCATGACCAGGCGGTTGGGGAGGGGGAGGGAGCCCAGGCGGGTGGGGTGGAGGAGGGGAGAGGGAGAGGTGGGGACGGGGGCGGGGGTGGGGGTGGGGGTGGTGGTCGTGACGGTGGCGGTGGCAGTGGTCATCGTGGCTCCCCTGTTCGGTGCGGTGCGGCGCGGCGCGTGCGGCGCGGCGCGTGCGGCGCGGCGCGTGCGGCGCGGCGCGTGCGGCGCGTGCGGCGCGGTGCGGTGCGTGCGGCGCGGTGCGGTGCGTGCGGCGCGGTGCGGTGCGTGTCGTGCGTGCGGCGCGGTGCGTGTCGTGCTGTCCGCTTGGTGACGGGAGCGACTCTGCTCCCCGTTACTTCGGGGGTGCTGACGGACCGCTGCGGGTCCGCTGACGACCCCGCTTGCGACGCCTCCGCACCCGTGCCGCCCGCCAGCCACCCCGACGCCTCCGCACCCGTGCCGGCCGACAGCCACCCGGTGGCTCACGACCACACCTCGCGCCCGCCCACAGTGGCCCCCGCCCACCTCGTCGCCCCCACCCCGCGCCGCGCAGAATGACGGCCCCCACACGCCCCGGATCCCGGAGGTACGCATGGTCCACGGAGGGTCCCACCTCGTCCGCACCGTCACCGCCGTGCTCGCCCTCGTCCTCGCCCTCACCGCCGTCCTCGGCGGCGCCCCCACCGCCACCGGTGCCACCGGCACCGCCGCGGCCGTCCCCTCCCCCACCCCCGGCGAACTGACCCCGCACGCCGTCGAGTCGACGTACGTCTCCGGCGTCTCGTCCGGCGGGTATCTCGCCGATCAGCTGCACGTCGCCCACTCCGCCGTCTTCGAGGGCGCCGGAATCTTCAGCGCGGGGGCGTACGACTGCGCGCAGGGCAGCGTCAACACCGCGCTCTACGCCTGCATGGACACGTACATGCCGCGCAAGACCCCGGCGCAGCTGGAGCAGTTGACGAGGGAGCGTGCCGCGGCCGGCCGCGTCGACCCCGTCGCGAACCTGGCCGGCGACCCGGTCTGGCTCTACCACGGCGGCAACGACAGGACCGTCGACCGCCCGGTCAACAACGACCTGGCGACGTACCACCGGGACTTCGGCGCCGACGTCTCCTACGACACGTCATCGGCCGCCGGGCACGCCTGGGTCTCCCCGCTCGGCAAGGTGGCCTGCGCCTCCACCGCGTCCCCGTACATCAACACCTGCGGCACCGACCCCGAGCGATCCATGCTCAACCACCTCTTCGGCGCCCCGGTGAACCCCGCGACCGTGTCCCCGCTCGACGGCACCCTCGTCCGCTTCGACCAGAACCGCCACGTCCCGGGCGGCAACGCGGCCGCCGTCAGCATGGGCAAGGACGGCTTCGTGTACGTCCCGAAGGCCTGCGCGGCCGGGTCGTGCCGCCTGATGGTGGCGCTGCACGGGTGTCAGCAGACGTACGGGCAGATCGGCGACACGTTCATGGCGCAGGCGAACCTGAACGAGTACGCCGACACGAACCGCATGATCGTCCTGTACCCGCAGGCCACCACCTCCCTCGACAACCCGCGCGGCTGCTGGAACTGGTGGGGGTACGGCGGCGACACGCACTACGCCGACAAGGGCGGCAGGCAGATCACCGCGATCATGAGCATGGTCAGGCAGCTGGGCGGGTGAGAGCCGGGCGTGAGGGGACCGGGCGTGACGGAAGCGGGCGTGACGGAACCGGGCGTGACGGAACCGGGCGGGTGAAGAACGAGCGGCGGTAGTCCGCGGGCGACACCCCGACCTGCTTCAGGAAGTGGTGGCGGAGGTTGTTCGCCGTGCCCAGGCCGCTCAGCTCGCCCACCCGCTCCACCGGCAGGTCCGTCGTCTCCAGCAGGCTCTGCGCCCGCGCGAGCCGCTGGTTGAGGAGCCACCGCAGCGGGGTCGTGCCGGTGGCGGCGTGGAGGCGCCGGTAGAACGTGCGCGGGCTCATCGCCGCCCGGCGCGCCAGATCGTCGACGGTGAGCGGGCGGTCCAGGTGCGCGCGGGCCCACTCCAGTACGGGGCCGAGGCCCGCGTCGTCCGTCTCCGGCACGGACAGGTCGATGAACTGGGCCTGACCGCCGGGCCGATGGGCGGGCACGACCATCCGGCGTGCCAGCTGGTTGGCGACGTGCGCGCCGAGGTCGCGGCGGACCAGGTGCAGGCAGAGGTCGAGGCCCGCGGTCAGCCCCGCGCTGGTCAGGACGTCGCCGTCGTCCACGTAGAGGACGGAGTCGTCGACGGTGACGTCCGGGTAGCGGGCGGCCAGTTGGGCCGTGTGCATCCAGTGCGCGGTCGCCCTGCGCCCGTCGAGGAGGCCCGCCTCCGCGAGTGCGAAGGCCCCGGTGCAGAGGGACACCATGCGGGCGCCCTCGGCGTGCGCGGCCCGCAGCGCGTCGGCGAGGCCCGCCGGCAGCGGCGCGCCCTCGTCGACGCACGCGTCCGGCACGGAGGTGACGACGACGGTGTCGGCGCCGGCCAGCCCTTCGAGGCCGTAGGGGGTGCGGAGCGAGACCCCGAACTCGCCCGCCGCCGCACCCTGCCCCTGCCCCTGTCCCTGCCCCGGCGGCCCCGGCTCCCTCGTCGCGCACAGCCGCAGGTCGTACCAGTGGTCCGACAGGTCGGGCTGCGGCTTTCCGAACACCGTGAAGGGGATGCTCAGTTCGTACAGATCCCAGGACGGGATCCCGATCTCGTCGGCCACGACGACCGCGACGGAACCTGCGCTCATGAGGGGAGCGTACGACGGTCCCCGCGCCCCGCGACGGCTGGCAGGAATTTGGTGATCACCGTCACCGCTGTCACTGTCGACGGCGGTCGCCCGCTGCGAACGTGGTCCCCATGAACGCCACCAGCACGACCACCAGCACCATGGACCCGAACACCACGGACCCGAACACCACCCCCGTCACCCTCATCGGCCTCGGCCTCATGGGCTCCGCGCTCGCCGCCGCCCTCCTGGACGCCGGTCACCCCACCACCGTCTGGAACCGCTCCCCGGAGAAGGCGAAGCCGCTCGCCGACCGGGGCGCGCAGGTGGCCGCCACCCCGGCGGACGCCCTCGCCGCGAGCGACCTCGTCCTCGCCTGCGTACTCGACTACGACGCCCTGCACGCCGTGCTCGACCCTCTCGCCGCGACCGGCGCACTCGCCGGGAAGTCCCTGGTCAACCTCACCTCCGGGGCGCCGGAGCAGGCCGAGGAGATGGCGCGGTGGGCCGCCTCGCACGGCGCCGAGTACCTCGACGGCGGCATCATGACGACCCCGCCGGGCGTCGGGAGCCCCGAGATGATGTTCCTGTACAGCGGCTCGGAGACGGTCTTCGAGGCCCACCGTGCCACCCTCGCCACGCTCGGCGACCCGCTCCACCTCGGCACGGATCCTGGCCTCGCCTCGCTCTACGACGCCGCGCTGCTCGGTCTGATGTGGGCCGCGTTCACGGGGTGGCTGCACGGCACCGCGCTGGTCACCTCGCAGGGCACGTCGGCGGCGGACTTCACGCGGGTCGCGCTGCGCTGGCTGAACGGCGCGGTCTCCGGGTTCGTCACGACGTACGCGCCACAGGTCGACGCCGGACGCTATCCGGGCGACGACGCGACCGTCGACGTACAGATCGCGGCGATCGGGCATCTGATCCACGCCGCGGAAGCGCGCGGCGTCGACAACGCGCTGCCCGATCTCCTGAAGGCGACGATGGAGCGCGCGGCAGCGGCGGGCCACGGCGGCGACAGCTACGCGAGCGTGATCGAGGTGCTGCGCGGCGACCGGCGGTAGATCACCGCACCGCGGTAGATCACCGGATTTCCCCCCGTTCCTCCGTCGCAGCGGCGAGGATGGGAGGGAACGATCCGTCGGCACCGGGGGGAGCCACCCATGAACCGTCCGCTGCGGCACATAGCCGTCTTCTGCGGCCTCCTCACCCTCGCCCTGCTTCTGCGGGCGAACTGGGTGCAGTTCGCGAAGAACGACGATCTCGCGAACGACAAGAAGAACCGCCGCGTGCAGATCGAGGCGTTCTCCCACCCCCGTGGCGACATCATCGTCGGCGGGAAGTCCATCACCGGCGCGAAGGAGACCCCCGGGTCCGACTTCAAGTTCAAGCGGGTCTTCAAAGAGGGCCCGATGTACGCGCCGGTGACGGGCTACTTCTCGCAGGCCCAGGGCGCCACGTTCCTGGAGGGCGTCCACAACGGCATCCTCAGCGGCAACGACGACCGGCTCTTCATCAAGCGCACCCTCGACATGCTGACCGGCAAGAAGCAGCAGGGCGGCGACGTCGTCACGACCATCGACCCCAAGGCGCAGAAGGCGGCCTACGAAGGTCTGGTGAACCTGAACGCCAAGGGTGCGGTGGTCGCCCTGGACCCGCGCGACGGCAAGGTGCTCGCGTTGGCCAGCACCCCGTCGTACGACCCCTCGGCCTTCTCGGGCATCTCGCTCGCCGAGGGCAAGAAGTTCAAGGCGCTCAGCGACCGCAAGGACAAGCCGCTCAGCAACCGCGCGCTGCGCGAGATCTACCCGCCCGGATCCACCTTCAAGATCCTCACCGCGGCCGCCGCCCTGGAGCACGGCGTCGTGACGGACATCGACAAGCCGACCGGCGCGCCGACCCCGTACAAACTCCCCCTCAGCTCCACCCGCATCGGCAATGACGTACCGGACTCCAACTGCGACAAGGTCTCCGTGAAGACCGGCATGCAGTGGTCCTGCAACAACGTCTTCCTCGACCTCGCGGACAAGCTCGGCAAGGACAAGCTGCGCGAGACGGCGGAGAAGTTCGGCTTCAACGAAGAGCAGTTCCTTCCCGTACGGGCCGTCGCCAGCAGCTATCCGGAGAAGCTCGACAAGCCGCAGACCGCCCTGACCGGCATGGGCCAGGGCAGCCTGACCAGCACGCCGCTGCAGATGGCGATGGTCACGGCGGGCCTCGCCAACGACGGCAAGGTCATGAAGCCGTACCTGGTCGAGGAGTTGCGCGGGCCCGACCTCTCCACGATCGAGAAGGCCTCGCCCGACCCGCTGAACCAGGCCGTCTCCGAGAAGACGGCGAAGTCCGTCCAGGAAATGATGGAGAACACCGTCGAGAACGGCACCGCGAACAAGGCGAAGATCGACGGCGTCACGGTCGGCGGCAAGACCGGCACGGCCCAGCACGGCGCGGACGTCAACGACGAGCGTCCGTACGCATGGTTCGTCTCGTACGCGAAGAACAGCGAAGGCGAGTCCCCCGTCGCCGTCGCCGTGTTCGTCGACCCCTCCGACATGGACATCGCACGCTCGGAGATCGCGGGCGGCAAGCTGGGCGCGCCGATCGCGAAAGCGGTGATGGAGGCGGTCCTGGAACGGTAGGACGCCGCTGTCCTACGCGTCGCACCAGGGCAGAGGCCTGCTGTGCAGTACGTCGAGGCGTGACACGGCGCGAGTCAGGACCACGTACAGCCGGTGGAGGCCGCGCGCCTCCGCCTCCGCGACGGCGGCCGGTTCGGCGACGACGACGTGGTCGTACTCCAACCCCTTGGCGACGGACGCGGGGAGCAGGGTGACGCGTGCGCCCAGCTCGTCGGGGCCCGCGCTGCCGATGCCGGCCGCGTCCAGTGCCGTACGGAGCCGTTCGACGTCGTGGTCGGCGGCGATGACCCCGATCGACCCCTCGCGCGCGAGCGCGTCCCGCACCGCCTCCACCACCGCGGCCGCCACGTCCGCGACCTGGCGCACCCGCAGCTCCCCGTCCCCGCGCAGCGACCTCGCGGGCGGTACGTCCACGTCGAGCCGCCCGAGCAGTTCGTTGGCGAGCCCGACGACGGCACGCGGCACCCGGAACCCGGTGGTCAGCGGCGCCACCGCGGCATCCGGCTTGCCCAGGTGGGCGAGCACCTCCTCCCAACTCCTGGCCGCCCAGGGCGTGGTGGCCTGCGCGAGGTCGCCGAGGACCGTCAGCGAGCCGAAGTCCGAGCGGCGCGCGATGACGCGGCACTCCATGGGCGAGAGGTCCTGGGCCTCGTCGACGACGATGTGCCCGTACCCGGCGGGGCGTTCGAGGAGCCCCTCGATCTCGTCGAGCAGCACCAGGTCGGCGGCGCTCCACTTCGCGGACTTGTGGGAGCGGGGCGGCCGGTCCCACAGGACCGCCCGCTGTTCCGCGTCCGTGAGGATCCCGTCGGCCGCGGCGGCGAGCGTCTCCGCGTCGCCCAGCACCTGCGCGAGCACCTCGTCCGCCCGCACCCGGGGCCAGACCGCGTCGAGGAAGCCGCTGACGGACCGGGCCCGCCCCACCCTCTGCACCCACGTGTTGTTCTGCGGCCCGGCCCGCCGCTCGGCCTGCTCCCGTACGGCCCGCACGACCCGGCTGCGCACCCGCTCGCGCCCGACGGCGTACGGCGGCTCCTCGTCCCGTACGTCCGCCACGATCCGCTCCAGTTCACCGAGCGGGACCCGCCACCGGTACGCCCCGTCGGCCACGGCGACCTCCGCGTCCGCGGGCGGCGCGACGACCCGCGCGTAGAGCGCCCGGCGCAGCACCTCGGCCATCCGGGCGTCGTGCTTGACGACGGCGGCGCCCTCGCGGTCGTGGGCACGGACCGAGTACCGCCCCCGGATCTCATCACTCACCGTGGACTGCCGTACGCCGGTCTCGCCGAGGGAGGGGAGCACCTCGGCGATGTAGCGGAGGAAGGTGCGGTTGGGGCCGAGGATGAGCAGTCCGGAGCGCTGGACGCGGTGGGGGTACGTGTAGAGGAGGTACGCGGCGCGGTGCAGGCCGACGGCGGTCTTGCCGGTGCCGGGGGCTCCCTGCACGCAGACGGAGGCGGTGAGTTCGCCGCGTACGAGGTCGTCCTGCTCGGGCTGGATGGTGGCGGCGATGTCGCGCATGGGGCCGACGCGGGGCCGCTCGATCTCCCCGGCGAGGATGCGGCTGCTCACACCGTCATCGTGGCCGCCGTCCCCCAAAAGCTCGTTCCCCAGGAGCTCGTTCCCCAGAAGCTCGTCCTCCATCCCGGTGAGGTCGGCGGAGTCCCCCTTGCTGCCGGGCGCCCAGCCGAACCGGCGCCGGACGGCGACGCCCTGCGGGTCCCGGGCGCCCGCCTGGTAGAAGGCGCGGGAGACGGGGGCGCGCCAGTCGACGACGAGGGGCGGGGCGGAGGGGTGCTCGCTGACGCGCAGCCGCCCGACGTAGTACCGCTGCCCGCGGTGCTCGCCGGCCCCGGCGTCCTCCGCGTCGGCGAAGTCGAGTCGCCCGAAGAACAGCGGCGCCTGCGGCAGCTCGCGCATCGCTTTGGCGTGGCTGCGGAACTCGTACCCGAGCACTTCGGCGTCGGCCCCGGACGCGGACACGTCCGCCCCTCCGACGACCCGCTCCTCGGCGCCCTCGACCATGCGGGCAAGGGCGGCGCGACAGGCGTCGTGGTGGCGGCGTTCCTGGGCGAGGGTGTCGGTGGCTGCGACCGCTGGTGTCGTCGTCATGCGCCCAGAATAATGTAACCGAGTTAAAAACATAACCAAGGCACATTCATAACCGCATCTCATGCCCGGCTAGACTCGCCCCATGCCCCCAGCAACCGAGAGCACGAGCCCCGTGGGCCCCGCGGGCCCCACGCCCGGCCTCCGCGCCCGCAAGAAGCAGCGCCGCTTCGAGGAGATCTCCGAGACGGCGATCGCCCTCTTCCTGGAGAAGGGGTTCGAGAAGGTGTCGGTGGCGGAGGTCGCGGCGGCGGCGGAGGTCTCCAAGCCGACCCTGTTCCGCTACTTCGCGTCGAAGGAGGACCTGGTCCTCCACCGCTTCGCCGACCACGAGGACGAAGCGGCCCGCACGGTCGCCGCCCGCCCCGCGGAACTCACCGCGCTCGACGCGCTCCACCGCCACTTCCTGGCCGGTCTGGACCGCCACGACCCGGTGACGGGCCTCAACGACGCCGAAGGGGTCCTGGCCTTCCACCGCCTCCTCTACGGAACCCCGTCCCTGGTCGCCCGCCTCCACGGCTACCAGAACCGCTCCGAACGGGCCCTGGCCACGGCCCTCCGCGACGCCCACGGCGGCACACCCTTGGAAGCCCGCCTGGCCGCGGCCCAGATCATCGCCGTCCACCGAGTCCTGGCAGAGGACAACTGGCACCGCGTCGCATCGGGCGAGCCCGTCCCCCACGTCCACAAGACCGCGACCACCGCCACGAACGAGGCATACACCCAACTACGCAAGGGCCTCACCCGCTACGCGTGACCGGGCGGCGCGGGCAGCGGCGAGGACAGCCGCCACAGGGTGTCGAAGAGGTCCTGCCGTTGGGCGACCTTCTCGCGCCCGGCGGCCCCCGATTCGGCACGCCAGTGGGTCAGGACGGCCTGGTAGCCCTTGAGGTCGAGGATCTGCCGCTCCGGCGGCACGGGAGCGGACTCCTGCACCACCTTGTCGTAGATGCCGTCGAACAGTTCGTCACCGTTGATCAGACATAACTTCAGCAGGGGCGTGATGCGCAACATGCGGAACTCCACGTCCATGTCGGCCCGGCGGGACCCCCTCAGGCTGCGGGCCGCGCCCTCGAACTCACGCACGTTCCACCGCACCCGGTCCAGCTGATACGCCCGGTACGCGGGGTCGTCCACGGCTCTGCCCCGCGCGTCCAGCGTCCCCGGAATCGCCATCGGCACGGTGAAATCCGGCACGAGGATCCGCACCCGCACGCTGCGCCGAGCCCCCTCCTCCAGCGCTTCCAGGCTTCGCATGACCGGCGCCTTGACCGTCTCCCCGGTGTAGCCGATGGCGTCTATGCGGACCCGCCGCGCCCTTCTGTTCCCCACCACGCGCTCGATGTGCTCGCCCAGGTCCGCCGTGCGTATCTCGGAACCGGCCTCGGGACGCGTCCTGCGGTTCAGCTCGCGCACCTCGTTGTAGAGCACGTAACCGACCAGGCTGACGATCGAACCGCCCACGAAGGCCTTGCCCTCCAGCGCATCCCCCACGGGCCGCACGAACTGGGCGACCAGACCGAGGACGAACACACCGAGCAGCAGCGCCTTGGTCAGGGCACTCTCCGCGTTCGCCCAGCGCTCCCGCCCCGAACGACGACCTCTCGCAGCCACCAGGCCCCCTCGCATCACGGGAGTTGACGCCGTGCTCCACGGTGAAGGCCATGGTGCCCGTGACCGGACCGGTCAGGAAGAGCACGTCTCCCGCCCGAACGGCCCCTCGTACCACTCCCGCAGTGCCTTCTCGGCAACGCCCTCGTCCGGCACCGAGTCCAGCTTCAGGGGTTCCGCCGCGCGGCGGACCGCCCGGCAGACGCGGGCTGCCGCGCCCGCGTAGTCGGCGGAGTCCGGAGGGCCGGGCAGGCCGGTCAGAGCGAGGGCGGCCCGCATGATGTCGGGGAAGACGGACTGGGCGTATTCGAAGTCCAGGTAGACGGGGAGGTCGCTGGTCATGCCGGCCGTCATGGCGGCGTGGCCCGCCCGTTCCATCGCCTCGGTCCACAGTTCCCTGACACGGGTCTGCTCGTCCTTCTCGTACTCCATGCGGACCATGTGGATGGCGAGGTCGTGCAGGGGATCGCCGTACATGGCCAGCTCCCAGTCGATCACCGCCAGTTGTCTGCGGTCGACGACGACGTTCGCGCGGTGCACGTCGGTGTGGAGGAGGCAGAAAGGTCTGGGGGTGAGGCGGGGGCGGGCCGGGTTGTCGCGGAAGGCCGCGAGGGCGTCGGGGCGTACTCCGACGGCCGAGAAGAGCGCGTCGAAGCGTTCACGGTTCGGGGCGTGCACCCGGTGCTCGGTGAAGTCGATGAGCCATTGGAGGAACTCCTCGGAACGGCCCGAGCCGGGCCAGCCGTCCGGACGTGGCGGGAGCTCGTCCTCGGGCACCGCGGCGGCGCGGGCGAAGAACTCCGCGAAGGAGCGCATCAGCGGCTCCCCGATGGGGCCCCACGGCACCACGTCGGAGAGCGCCTGCCCGGCCCGGTAGGAGTGCAGCGACCAGTCGCCGAAGTCCCTCAGGCAGCGCGGGACTTCCTTCAGGTGGCGGCTGACCACCGCGAGCAGCTCGGGCTCGCTCGGCCAGATGCGGGGCACCACCTCCACCGTCTCGCGCGGCATCCGGCACTTGACCCGCGCACGGAACGGCATCGTGCACAGCAGCAGGGCGAGCGACCAGCCGAGCGGCACGACGTGGTTGATGTTGTGGTGACCGGCCACGACCTGGCGCTTCGGGTGCTCCCGGTGCAGTTCGGCGAGGCGTCGGATCCACGACTCGCGGAGCCCGGTCTTCGGCGCCTCGTGGGGGGTGCGAGGCGGAGGGGACGGCATGAGCGCAGAGGGTATCCGGATCACGGAACCGTTCCTGCCACATGCCACATAGTGGACGTCGGCGTGGCGCTTGCGTGCTCTCGCCTGCTCCTTTACGGCGCCTTCGTGTGCCCGGTGGCGTATACAACCCTGGAGAGGCGTTCGAGGGAGTCGACCAGATGTTCCGCGCCCGCCTCGCGCAGCAGCCGCGCCTTGCGTTCGTTGCGCGCGTATCCGAGGAACCCCACGCCCGCCTGCTGTGCCGCGACGTAGTCGGAGGGGGCGTCACCGATCATCAGGGTCGCCCGCGGCTCCGCCCCCATGGCGCGCACCGCCCGCTCGACGCAGTCCGGATCGGGCTTGAGGCGGCTGAGATCATGGGTTCGGCCGTATATGTGGGGGGCGAAGCAGCTCAGGATGCCGCGCCGCGCCAGGTACCTGCCCACCGCGCACGGCGCGTTGTTGGTCGTCACCGCGAGCCGGGCGCCGACCGCCGTCCAGGTGCGGATCAGCGGGTCGACGTACGCGGTCGGCATGGCCGTCGCCACGGCGTTCAGCTCCTGCCGCGTGAGCCACTGCTCCAGCTCGACGACGAGGTCGCTGCGGGGGTGCCTGCGGTCGACGGCGCGCAGCACGACGTAGGGGTCGGGCTCCTTCATCTCCTCGTCGGTGAGCAGCCCGCGCAGTCCGCGCTCCTTCAGCCAGTGGACCAGGTCCGCCGCCACGTCCGCCGCCGGGCGTCCGGCGAAGAGGCGGCAGATGGGTCCGTCGAAGTCGAAGAGCACGAAACGGACGGCGGTGACCACATCCCGCAACCGTTCGGTCTCATCCGTCGCCGATTCGGTCGGCGTCGCGTCGGACTGCGTCGAATCAGATGTCATTTAAGAGAGTGTCAGGTCAGAAGTGATCGTTTCCCAGAGGGCGTCGAACCAGTTCTGCGACTCGTCGACGAAGACCGTGTCACGGGAGGTGTCGGCGGACTTCTCGAAGGAGAAGACCGGGGCCTTGATGCCCCCCGCGTCCCAGATGTCCATCACCTCGGTCGCACCGTCGGGCACCTCGAGCTCCACGGACGTACGCCCCAGCGTGTAATACGCCAGCAACGCCTCCCGCCCGTTCAACAGATACAACTTCACCGGCGTAGTGAACGGCAGCGCTCGGAACGTGACGTCGACGTCGATTCCGTGGGAGGCGCGCAGGGCGCGCAGGTTGTGGCGGAGGACCTGGCCCTGCGCGTTGCGCTGCGCGTGCCAGCGCTGGTGGAGCCGTTCCCGGTCCGCGTCGCCGCCCTCCATCGGCACGGGGAACGCGAGCTCGATGTCGCTGCTCGGGAGCAGGATCCGCGCGGTGATCGACTGGGGGCGCAGCCGGCCCTCGTGGATGAGCCGCACCGGCTCGCCGAGCGCGATCATCAGGGTCTCCGCGGTGTACGAGACCACGTCGATCCGCACGTGCGGCTCGGCGAAGGCCGCAGTGAGCCGCGGGGCCAGGGCGACCATGGACGGCTGGGGTTCCTTGCCCACGGGGGGCTGCGCCGACCGGGCGACGCGCGGCGGGCTGCCCTTGCTCACGTTGGACAGCAGGCCCTCGGCCTGGAGCTTCTTCATCGCCTGGCGTACGGCGCCTCGTTCGACGCCGAACTCCTCGGCGAGTTCGGCCTGGGTCGGCAGGCGTTCGCCCGCCTTCAGTTCGCCCGCCCGGATGCGGTCGCGGAGGGTGTCGGCGATGTACTGGGGGGTGAGTCTTCTGCTGCCGTTCACTGCCACGTTCTCCTGGGTCACGACCAGACGATACAACTGACCGCCATCTTTGGGGAGTTGCAGAGAAGTTGTTTCGGGATCACCACCAAGTGGGGACAAGTCAAGCAGAGTTGGTTGCCAACTGACTCAAGATGGCAGAAGGAGGAACCACCATGCCCGCCATAGCCCTCCTCGCAGCCGTGGTCGCCGTCGCCCTGGAACAGCTCGTGCAGTGGAAGTACGGCCCGATGGGCATCGTCGGCCTCCTTCTGCTGACCGTGGGCGTCAAGGCGAAGAACCCCACCTGCAGTTCCATCGGAGCCGTCGTCCTCGCCCTGATCGTGACGGGCCCGGCCGGCTGATCAGCCGGCCGCCAGCTCCAGATCCCGACTGATCGTGTTCCAGAGGGCGTTGAACCACAGATGGGACTGTTCCACGAACGTGGTGTCCCGCAACCCGTCCCCCTCCTTGAACGGGAAGAGCATCGACTGCGTGCCCTGGGCGTCGTACATCTCCAGGGACTCCTTGCCGATCTCCTCGTCCCGCTTGGTGAGCGTGTAGTAGGCGAAGAGCGCCTCCGTGCCGTTGATCAGGTACAGCTTCACGGGCGGCGTGAACGGCAGCGCGCGGAACTGCACCGATACGTCGATGCCGTGCGACGACCGCAGCGCGAGGAGGTTGTGGCGCAGCACCTGGCCCTGCGCGTTGCGCTGGTCGAGCCAGCGCCGGTGGACCTGGTCGCCCTGGTGGTCCCCGCCGTCGACCGGCGCGGGGAAGGCGAGGTCGATGTCGCGGCTGGGCAGCAGCACACGGACGTCGACCTTGGCCGGTTTCCGCTGTCCGGCGTGGATCCGGCGCAGCGGTTCGCCGATGGCCATGGTGAGCGAGATGGACGTGAGGCAGAGCGCGTCTATCTCCACGTGCGGCGCGTCGAAGGCGGACGCGATGCGCGGGCCGAGGCCGACCATCGTGGGCTGCGGCCGCGCCTCGCCGGGACCGGCCGCAGCACGCTCTGCGGCGTCCGCGACCGTGGCGGGGCTGCCCTTGGACACATTGGACAGCAGATGCTCACGGTGCAGGATGCGCAGCGCTTCCCGCACCGCACCGCGCTCCACACCGAACTCGTCGGCCAGCTCGGCCTGCGTCGGCATGCGCTGGCCGGGCCGCAGCGACCCGCTCCTGATCCGGTCGCGCAGCACGTCGGCAACCTCTCGGTGGCTCCGCTGCGCTCGCTTGCGCCCATTGACGGCGGCGTGTTCGGTGCTCACAACCAAACAGTACAACTTCGCGCCATCTTAGGGGAGTTGCGGGAAAGGTGGTTATGAGTCGACTCCCAGCGGAGATAAGTCAGTTGAAGTTGGTAGCCAACTTCGGCGACCTCGTCAGACCCTTCCGGGGTTGGCCACCAGCCCGATATGGGGGAACGTCATGCCGCTCATCGCCATCGCCGTCGCCGCCCTCGCCATCGCCTTCGAGCAGCTCATCCAGTGGAAGTACGGACCGCTCGGCATCGTCGCCTTCGTCCTGCTGACCATCGGGATCAAGGCCAAGAACGTCAAGATCAGCGGCGTCGGCGCGGGACTGCTCGTCCTGCTCCTCGCCCAGTCGGGCTGACCCCGCCCGACCACGAGACCCGGCTGACCGGGCTCCCATCCGGAGGGGAGCCGGGAGTCCGATCAGTCGATGGGGGGCTGGGCCCCGGTCCTGCTACGGGGGCCGGGGCCCAGAACATGTCCGGGCACCATGACCGCCCGGACCGCTCACAGCAGCAGGTCGTCGACCTGTGCCTCGCCCACCCGGTACCGGCGTCCGATCTCCGCCGAGCAGTCGTCCGCCGTGTGCTGCAGGGTCTGTCTGCGGCGGGACACCTGTTGTTCGTAGCGCACGAGGCGGGCCATGGCCGCGTCCAGTTCGTCGTCGGTGCGGGCCGCCAGGTCGGAGAGTTCGACGTCGGCGAGCATCTCCGTGGCGAGGGAGCGGGACTCCTCGCCGAGGGGGGTGCCGAGCGTGACGTGCCGGGCCGAGGAGCGGTGGCGGGCCGGGGCGTCCCTGAGGATCTCCGCGAGGCGGCCCACGACCGTCGACTCGGGAGCCGGTGCCGGGGAACCCGGGGTGTCGGGCGTCCCACGGCGCGCGATCTCGGCGCGCAGGATGTCGATGCGCCCCTGCAACAGCCGCCGCACATAGCTGAGGTCGGCCTCGTCCTGCTGCGCCGACCTGCGCAGTTCGCGGAGCTCCGGCAGGCGCAGCGCGGCCAGGTCGTGCTGGGGCACCTCGGGCAGCAGCCGGCCCCCCGTGCGCTGCACCGGCGGCCGCGCGCTCTGCGTGCGCCGCAGCGAGATGCGCCCCGGTGTCTGCCCCGTACTCGATGTGCTCATCATCTGGCTCTACCCGTCCCCTCGACCGGCCGACGCGGTGCACCGCGTGTGAGCATCGTGCCACCCCAAGTGGCCGCTATGTGGCCGAGTGCCCGGAATCGGCCCCGGATGGGGGGATCGCGGGGCCGTCCCGGGCGCCTCGTGCCACACGTGCGACACGGCATGATGGCCGTATGCGAGCAGTGGTGCAGAGGGTCGACGGAGCGAGCGTCGTCGTCACGGGTAAGGACGGCCCCGAGACGGTGGGCGAGATCAGCGGTGAGGGGCTGTGCGTCCTGGTGGGCGTCACCCACGACGACACCAAGGAGAAGGCAGCCCAACTGGCCCGCAAACTGTGGTCGGTGCGCATGCTGGCCGACGAGAAGTCGTGCAGCGACATCGACGCGCCGCTCCTGGTCATCAGCCAGTTCACGCTCTACGGCGACGCGCGGAAGGGCCGCCGCCCCACCTGGAACGCGGCGGCCCCCGGCCCGGTGGCCGAGCCCCTGGTCGACGAGGTCGTGTCGCAGCTGCGCGCCCTGGGGGCGACGGTCGCGACGGGCCGCTTCGGGGCGCAGATGCGGGTGGGCCTGACGAACGACGGCCCGTTCACGGTGCTGATCGAGATGTGACCGGCCGGACGACCGCTACGGCTCCACGACCACTTCCTGGGCCGCCGCCGTGTCCCCCGCCACCAGCCCGGCGTCCACCGGCACGTTGCGCTTCACGAGACCGAGCGCGATCGGCCCGAGCTCGTGGTGGCGTACGGCCGTGGTGATGAAGCCGAGCTTGCGGCCCTCGACGCCCTCGCTCGCCAGGTGCAGCGGAGTGCCCGCCACCGGCAGGTGCACCTCGCTGCCGTCCAGGTGCAGGAAGACCAGGCGGCGCGGTGGCTTCCCCAGGTTCTGGACGCGGGCGACCGTCTCCTGGCCGCGGTAGCAGCCCTTCTGCAGGTGCACCGCGGAGCCGATCCAGCCCAGCTCGTGCGGGATGGTGCGGTGGTCGGTCTCGAAGCCGAGGCGCGGCCGGTGGGTCTCGACGCGCAGCGCCTCGTACGCGAGAAGGCCCGCGGCGGGGCCGTTCCCCTCCGCGTACGTCTCCAGGTCCGCGCGCGGCAGGAACAGGTCGCGGCCGTGCGCCGTCTCGCGTACGACGACGCCGTCCGGGACCGGCGCGATGGAACCGGCGGGCAGGTGCACGACGGCGATGTCCGCGGTGCGGTCGGCGACCTCGACGCGGTAGAAGAACTTCATGCTCTCCAGGTACGCGATGAGTGCGTCCTGCGTGCCGGGCTCGACGTGCGCCCAGACGGTCTCGCCGTCGTCGACGAGGGAGAGGTGGTGCTCGATGTGGCCGTTGGCGGAGAGGATCAGCGCTTCGGTGGCCTGGCCCGCGGGCAGCTCGCTGAGGTGCTGGGTGAGCAGCAGGTGCAGCCAGCTCAGCCGGTCGGAGCCGGTGACGGTGACCACGCCGCGGTGCGAGAGGTCGACGAAACCGGTGCCGTCGGCGAGGGCGCGCTGCTCGCGGAACAGTTCGCCGTAGTGGGCGGCGACGCCTTCGTCCACGCCCTCGGCGGGGACGGCGCCGGGCAGGGACAACAAGGGGCTCTTCATGTTCACAAAGACTACGACCAGCGGGGCGCCGCTTTTATTTCTGGTCGGGGGTCGCCTTCCGGCACTTCCCGCACTGCCCGAAGATCGCGAAGTGCTTCAGGTCGGTGTCGAACCCGAAGGTCTTCCGCAGCTTGTCGGTGAACTCCGCGGCGATCTCGGTGTCGGCCTCGATGACGTCCGTGCAGTCCCGGCAGACCAGGTGGATGTGATGGTGCCGGTCAGCGAGGTGGTACGTCGGCGCGCCGTGCCCGAGGTGGGCGTGGCTGACCAGGCCCAGCTCCTCCAGGAGCTCCAGGGTGCGGTAGACCGTGGAGATGTTGACCCCCGACGCCGTCTTGCGCACTTCGCAGAGGATGTCGTCGGGGGTCGCGTGTTCCAGGGTGTCGACGGCTTCGAGGACAAGCTGTCGCTGCGGTGTCAGCCGGTAGCCGCGCTGACGCAGGTCGCTCTTCCAGTCGGAGTCGGAGTCGGTGCTCGCCACACCGGTAAGTCTAGGTCTACTTGAAGAAAGCGATGCCGTCGTCGGGGAGATCGCCGAGGTTGCGGGCCATGTCCGCGACCTCTTCGGGGGTGACGACCTTCTTCAGCTGGGCCGACATGTAGGGCCGCAGCGGGACCTCGGGGGTCTGCTTCTCGCCGACCCACATCAGGTCGCCCTTCACATAGCCGTAGAGGCGCTTGCCGCCGGTGTACGGGCCGGAGGCCGCGGTGCGGGCGACGGCGTCGGTGGCCAGGTCGATCTGCGGCTTCTTGTCGGCCAGCTCGCCGTACCAGACCTCGACGACGCCGTCGTCGCGGACCATGACGACCTCGACCTGGCGCGGGCCCTTGTCACCTTCGGCGGCGGAGATGCGCCAGAAGCCGGACTCGGTCTCCAGGGGCTTCACCTTGTTGCCCTCGGAGTCGAGGATCCAGCTGTACGAGCGGTACTCGATGAAGTCCCGGCCGTCATGCGTGAAGGAGACCTCCTGGCCGAAGTTCGCCTTCTCGGCGCCGGGGAAGTCGGTGACGCCCGCGCCCGCCCAGTTGCCGAGGAGCCAGGCGAGGGGGACGAGGTCGGGGTTCAGGTCGGACGGAATCTCGATCATGGGAAGCTCAGGCGATCTGTGGAGGTGACGGGGGCGGGGGTCAGCGCTGGCCCTGGTACAGCTTCTTCACGGTCAGCCCGGCGAACGCGAGAACGCCGACGCAGACAAGAACCAGCAGGGCGGAGAAGAAGGCCTCAAGCACGGGGTGCTCCTCGGTGAGCGGTCGGGGCAGGTATCAGAGCCGGTCCCACTGTAGTCGGGCGGCGCCCGTCCCTCTCTGTGAGGTCCCTCCGGACGTACGCTGGGTGTATGTACGCGCGAAGGCGCCGTCTGTACTTCGCCATGATGGGGACCTGCGTCGGTCTGTTCGTCCTGGCCTGGGGTGTCGTGCGGCTCTGGTCGATTCCCGTGGCCGTCGGGATGTGCGTCGTGGCGATGGTGATCCCGCCGCTGGCCGCGATGACGGCGAACCGCCGAGGCCCGGACGACCGCTGGTGGGACGACCCCAGCGGGGACCGGAAGTCCGACGAGTGGTGGGACGAGCTGGACGGCAAACGCCGGCGACAGAGATAGCCGAAGGGAAAGGGACGCAGCCGAAGGGCCGCACCCCGTTCCAGTGGCGTCCAACCCCCTGGGGTGCGGCCCTTCAGCCGTTCTCGGCGCGGCGTGCGGACCGCGTTGTGTGACTCAGACCGCGATCGCGACCTCCGCCAGACCGCCCGTCTGGGCGACGACCGTACGGTCCGCGGTGCCGCCGGGGATCAGCGCCCGGACGGTCCACGTGCCCTCGGCGGCGTAGAAGCGGAACTGTCCGGTGGCCGAGGTCGGGACCTCGGCGGTGAACTCGCCGGTCGAGTCGAGCAGACGCACGTAACCGGTGACGGGCTCGCCGTCGCGGGTCACCTGGCCCTGGATCGTCGTCTCACCGGGCTTGATCGTCGAAGCGTCGGGGCCGCCGGCCTTTGCTCCACACATGGGTACTCCTGAGGGGGAAGAGAGGTCGAGGGTCTTACTTGTTGGCGCCGAGCTCGATCGGCACGCCGACGAGCGAGCCGTACTCGGTCCAGGAGCCGTCGTAGTTCTTGACGTTGGTCTGGCCGAGCAGCTCGTGCAGGACGAACCAGGTCAGGGCCGAACGCTCACCGATGCGGCAGTAGGCGATGGTGTCCTTCGCCAGGTCGACCTGCTCGTCCTCGTAGAGGGCCTTGAGCTCCTCGTCGGACTTGAAGGTGCCGTCGTCGTTGGCGTTCTTCGACCACGGGATGTTGCGGGCGCTCGGCACGTGGCCGGGGCGCTGCGACTGCTCCTGCGGGAGGTGGGCCGGGGCGAGCAGCTTGCCGCTGAACTCGTCGGGCGAGCGCACGTCGACGAGGTTCTGCGAGCCGATGGCCGCCACGACGTCGTCGCGGAAGGCGCGGATCGAGGTGTCCTGGGGCTTGGCCTTGTACTGGGTGGCGGGGCGGTTCGGGACCTCGGAGCCGTCGACCAGGTCGCGGGAGTCCAGCTCCCACTTCTTGCGGCCGCCGTCGAGGAGCCTCACGTCCTGGTGCCCGTAGAGCTTGAAGTACCAGAAGGCGTACGACGCGAACCAGTTGTTGTTGCCGCCGTAGAGGACGACGGTGGAGTCGTTGGCGATGCCCTTCGCCGAGAGGAGCTTCTCGAAGCCCTCCTGGTCGATGAAGTCACGCCGGACCGGGTCCTGGAGGTCCTTGGTCCAGTCGATGCGGATCGCGTTCTTGATGTGGTTCTTGTCGTACGCGGAGGTGTCCTCGTCGACCTCGACGATGACGACCTTCGGGTCCTCGATGTGGGCCTCGACCCAGTCGGCGTCTACCAGGACGTCGCTGCGGCTCATGCTTCTCTCCTCCGGGGCAGTTACGGCGGTGCAAAGGGGCGTGCGGGGTACGGGAGGTGCGGGGAGGCACGGCGTACGTACGCACGGGGAGGCCCTGACGGATGGCGTCGAAAGGCCGGGGGAAACGCGGGGATGGGGCGTCCCGCTAGAAGGTGCGACAGAGCATGGCGGCGACGCGGCACAGGTCCACTGCCCGCCGCTTCGTGAGGTCCGCCTGTCGGTGCATGGGTCCGATCGTAGGGACGGAGGGGCGGCCGTGTCACCGGCACTCCGCATACTGAGACGCGATCATCCATGATGTGGGAATCGTTGAAGCCCGCGGCCGCCCCGGAGCCGCCGCGGACTGTCCCGTACCCCTGCCGCATCCGCACCCCGGACGCGTCCGTCTCGTACTGCGGACGAGACCTTCGGAGGAGCGGGTCAGCCCGCCAGGCGCACGTGGGAGCCGGACACCGTCATGTCGACGCCGTCGGGTGCCGCCTCGACCTTCTCCAGCTTGATGCCGGCGGGCAGGTCCTCGACCTTCTGGTCGAAGTCGGTGACGTTGCGGGCCGTGCCCTCGGGGAGCGGGATGGAGACGCCGAGGACGTTCAGGCTCTTGGGGATCCGGTCGGCGTGGACCCGGATGTTGTCGCCCTCGACGCGGACCGAGCTGAGCACGTGGACGGGCTTGGGGAGCTTCGCGCCGCCCTTGCTGACCTCGACCTCGACCTTGATCTTGCCGTTGCCGCCGTCGGAGAGGCCGACGACCTTGCCGGTCGCGCCGAGCGGCAGCTCGACGGGCTCGGACCTGCTGGCCTTCAGGAGCTCGTCGTACGAGACGTGGGCGGTGCCGGTGGCGGTCGCCGCGGTCGCCGAGCTGTAGTCGCCGGAGAACTCGACGCCCTTCATGTGGGCGGTGAGGTCGGCGATGCGGATGGAGTCGGAGCCGGACTTGGCGTCGTAGTTCTTGATGCCGACCTCCACGTCGTCCAGCTCACCGCCCATCACCTGGGTGAGGAAGGGGAAGCCCTTGATGGAGACGTCGGGCGTCTCGCTCAGCCCCTCGCTGGTGCGCATCTTGTCGGCCGCCTCGCCCTCGGCGAAGTTCACGGCGAGCCGGTCGGCCGCCACGAAGAGACCGCCGAGGATCACGACGACGATCAGAAGTATGCGTATGGCGCGCTTGCTCATGTCCGGTGTTCCCCCACCTGGTCCCCCGAGGTCAACTGTTCGTTTCCGCGAGCCTAAAGGACAGGTCCCCCGCCACAGAGCCCGGCGGGGGACCTGTCGATCAGCTGTGACGATCAGCCGATGGCACGTCCGAGGACGTAGACGGCCGGGGCGGCCGCCGCCAGCGGCAGCGCGACGCCCGCGGTCATGTGCACGAAGCGCGACGGGTAGTCGTAGCTGGCGACGCGGTGCCCGATCAGCGCGCAGACCCCGGCGCCGAGCGCGAGCAGCGCGCCCTCGCTGCCGTACTCCGTCGTCCCGCCGACCGCGATCCCGGCGCCCGCGGCCGCGAGCAGCGCGACGATCACGGAGGCGGCGGTGGGCAGCGGCAGCGCGCGGGCGAGGATCGCGACGGCGACGGCGATGCCGCCCACGGTCACCGCGTCGGCCGCGGCCGCGAGGTGCCCGGCCGCGACGATCGCGAGCGCCGACGAGACCACCGTGGCCATCAGCCCGTACATCCGCTCGTCGGCCCCCGCGTGGCTGCGCAGCTGCAGCACGAGGACGAGCAGCACCCACACGCCGAGCGTGCCGAGGACGGCGGCGGGCGCGTCCTCCTTGCCGACGGCGAGCAGCGCGACGTCCGCGACGACACCGCCGAGGAAGGCGAGCGCGATGCCCTGCCGCGCGGGCCACATGCCGTTGAGCCGGAACCATCCGGCGGCGGTCACGGCCTGCAGGAGCACGAGCGGTACGAGCAGCGCGTACTGCCCGACGGCGGCACCCGCCGCGAGCAGCAGCCCGAGCACGGCGGTCAGCGCGGCGGGCTGCATCCCCGGCTCGATGATCGGCGAGCGGCCCTCGGCGCGGGCGCGCTGGGCGTCGGTGATGCGGGGGTTGCCGGTGGTGGTGGCGGGCCCGTACGAGGACGCGTCGCCGGCGGCGGGGGCGGGTCCGGGCTCCGGTTCCGGCGCGGGCTCGGGAGCGGCGCTCTGCGGCGGCAGGTACGCGGTCTCCGTCACGTCCACCGCTGCGGGCGCCTGGTGGCCCACCTGCGTCTCCCAGGTCTGCCCCTCCCACTGCTGGGTGTGGTGCTCCTGGCCGTACTGCTGCTGGGGTTCGGCGTAGTACTGCTGCTGGGGGTACGGCCGCCCGTACTGGTCCCGGCCGTACTGGTCGTGCCCGTACTGCTGCTGCTGCGCGTAGTACTGCTGCTGGTCCGGATACGGCTGTTGCTGCTGCTGGTCCGGGTAAGGCTGCTGTTGTTGCTGCTGCTCCTCCGGATACGGCTGCTGTCCGGGGTACTGCTGGTGCGGATACGGCGCGTACCCGTCGTATCCCTCGTACCCCTCATAGGGCTGATCGGACATGGTGCTCATCCTCCTGCGAACGGCGGGAGCACCTCGACCGTGCCGCCCTCGGCCAGCCGTACGGTCTCATGCCTCCGGGTCCCGACGGGGGCCCCGTCGACCAGGAAGGAGCAGCGCTGCAGGACCCGGACGAGTTCACCGGGATGCCGCTCGCGCGCGGCGTCCAGCGCGTCGGCGAGCGTCGCCGCCTCGTACGGCTCCTCGGCGACGCCCGCGGCCGCCTTGGCAGCGGCCCAGTAACGAATGGTGCCGTTCACCATGCGACTCCCCTTCCTTTCAGTCGGCGGTTGCCGACGTCCATGATGCCGTGGCCCACGAGGCGATCCGTCCGACGAGCTCGTCGGACGCCGCGTGCTCCGCGTGTCCCATGCCCTCTTCCAGCCACAGCTCCGCCCCGCCGTCGGCGGCCGCGGCGAGCATCCGCGGATGGTCGAGCGGAAAGTACGGGTCCCGGTCGCCGTGGACGACGAGCAGCGGCGTCGGGGCGATGAGCGGGACGGACTCGACGGGCGAAAGGGGGACGGGGTCCCACTCGTGCGGGTGGATTCTCGTCCGCAGTCCGTAGCGGCCGACGGCGCGTCCGGCGGGCCGGGTGACGACCCAGTGCAGCCGCCGCATCGGCGCCGTCCCCCGGTAGAACCACCGCGCGGGGGCACTCACGGCCACCACCGCGTCGGTCCGCGCTTCCGTGCGCCCCCTGTGCAACGCGGCGTGACGGAGGACGACCGAGCCGCCCATCGAGAAACCGACGGTGACCACGCGCTCGTACCCGAGGGACCGCGCCCACTCCACCGCCGCCGCCAGGTCGAGGACCTCGCGGTCGCCCACCGTCGAGTGTCCGCCGGAGTTGCCGTGGCCCCGGAACGAGAAGGTGATCACGGCCGCACGCTGGGCGAGGACGCCCGCGATCCGGCGCACGTGCGGGCGCGCGAGATCCCCCGAGAAGCCGTGCGCGACGACGATCGCGAGCTCACCGGAGGGGTCGGGCCCGGGGTCGTGAGCGGCCTCGACGGCCACCCCGTCCTGTGTACGGAGCGTGGCCCTCCGCTGAACGCCGCGCTGACCGCGAGTGAGCGGAGGCACAGAAGATCGCGCCTCTTGACCTGCCGGACCGGAGTTCATGTGGGCTATTCTGCTGGGCAGAGGATCCGGGCAGCGCAGCCCCCGGGTCCTTTCGTGCTTTCCGGGGCTCCGGGCGCGGGCCCGCAGAAAGCACGGTTTTCCAGCAGTACGAAGCAGTGCCGTAAACGTCCTCGCAGGGACCGAGGAGGAACCAGACGTTATGGGCGAGCGAAACGTGCACGACAGTCGGACGATCCGGGCAGGTGGTCGGCGGTGAGCTCACTGCTGCTCCTCACCAATGCCCTCCAGCCGTCGACGGAGGTGCTCCCCGCTCTCGGCCTGCTCCTTCACAGCGTGCGCGTCGCCCCCGCGGAGGGCCCCGCTCTCGTCGACACCCCCGGTGCCGACGTCATCCTGATCGACGGGCGCCGCGACCTCCCGCAGGTCCGCAGCCTCTGCCAGCTGCTCCGCTCCACAGGGCCGGGCTGTCCGCTGGTCCTCGTCGTGACGGAGGGCGGCCTCGCGGCCGTCACCGCGGACTGGGGCATCGACGACGTCCTCCTCGACACGGCGGGCCCCGCCGAGGTCGAGGCGCGGCTGCGGCTCGCGATGGGCCGCCAGTCGATCACCGCCGACGACTCCCCCATGGAGATCCGCAACGGCGACCTCTCCGTGGACGAGGCGACGTACAGCGCGAAGCTGAAGGGCCGGGTCCTCGACCTGACCTTCAAGGAGTTCGAGTTGCTCAAATATCTGGCGCAGCACCCGGGGCGTGTCTTCACGCGCGCCCAGCTGCTGCAGGAGGTGTGGGGCTACGACTACTTCGGCGGCACCCGCACGGTAGACGTGCACGTGCGGCGGTTGCGGGCGAAGCTCGGCGTCGAGCACGAGTCGCTGATCGGCACCGTCCGCAACGTCGGCTACCGCTTCGTCACGCCGGAGAAGGCGGACCGCGCCGCCGACGCCGAGAAGGCGAAGGCGGCCGCACCACGGGGCGAGCAGAAGGAAGCTGCCGTACGCCCTGCCCAGCGGTAGTTCCATCCGCGTAGACTCCGCGCGTGGCCAAGGTGACTCGGGATGACGTGGCAAGACTTGCGGGTACTTCGACCGCGGTCGTCAGTTACGTCATCAACAACGGACCCAGGCCGGTCGCCCCGGCCACGCGCGAGCGGGTACTCGCCGCGATCAAGGAGCTGGGCTACCGGCCCGACCGTGTTGCCCAGGCCATGGCCTCGCGGCGCACGGACCTCATAGGCATGATCGTGCCGGACGCGCGCCAGCCGTTCTTCGCGGAGATGACGCACGCCGTGGAACAGGCGGCGTCCGAGCGCGGAAAGATGGTCCTGGTCGGGAACTCCGACTACGTGGAGGAGCGCGAGACGCACTACCTCCGCGCCTTCCTCGGCATGCGGGTCTCCGGCCTCATCCTCGTCAGCCACGGCCTGACCGACCAGGCCGCCGCCGAGATCGACGCGTGGGACGCGCGCGTGGTGCTGCTCCACGAGCGGCCCGAGGCCATCGACGACGTCGCGGTCGTCACGGACGACGTGGGCGGCGCGCAGCTCGCCACCCGCCACCTCCTGGAGCACGGCCACGAGTACGTCGCCTGTGTCGGCGGCACCGCCGAGACCCCGACCGTCGGCGACCCCGTCTCCGACCACGTCGAGGGCTGGCGGCGCGCGATGCGGGAGGCCGGGCGGTCGGTGGAGGGGCGGCTCTTCGAAGCGCCGTACAACCGCTACGACGCGTACCAGGTGGGCCTGGAGCTCCTCGCCCGCCCTGATAGGCCCACCGCGATCTTCTGCTCCACGGACGACCAGGCGATCGGCATCCTGCGGGCGGCGCGCGAGCTGCGCATCGACGTGCCGGGGGAGCTGGCGGTGGCCGGCTTCGACGACGTGAAGGAGGCGGGGCTCACGGACCCGCCGCTGACGACGGTCGCATCGGACCGGCCCGCGATGGCGCGGGCGGCGGTGGACCTGGTCCTCGACGACGGACTCCGGGTCGCCGGGTCGCGGCGTGAGCGGCTGAAGCTGTTCCCGTCCCGGCTGGTCGTGCGGCAGTCCTGCGGCTGCAAGTAGGACGCTTCCGGTAGCCGCGCGGCCCGCCTTTATATCGGGCATACGCACTTCTGCCGGGCTTCTCAGGACGTACTCAGGCAGCTCTCATGTACGGCGGACAGTCTCATAGCCATGACCGAGACCTTCCGCCACAGCGGCGAGTACCCCCAGCAGCAGTCGTCAGCGCCTGTGCACCACGGCGGTACGCAGGGAGGCACCGCGCACGGCGCGTGGCCGCCCCCGCCCGCCTTCGCGCCGGAAGAACCTCAGGCACCCGCCCCCCGGCGGCGCCGCGCCAAGGGTCCGGTGGCCCTCATCGCCGCCGTCGCGATAGCGGCGGCCGCGGTGGGCGGCGGCACCGCGTACGCCGTGCAGACGCTCACCGGCAGGGACGGCGGCACCTCGGCGACCAGCACCGACGTCGTGCCGACGAGCAAGAAGGGCACCGTCTCCGGGGTCGCCGAGGCGGTCAGCCCCAGCATCGTCGAGGTCGGCGCCACGACGGCCCAGGGCAAGTCGACGGGGTCCGGGGTCATCACGAGGAGCGACGGCGAGATCGTCACCAACAACCACGTCATCGCGGGCGCCACGTCGGTCAAGGTGCGGACGAACGACGGCAGGACGTACGACGCCGAGGTCGTCGGCACCGACAGCAAGAAGGACCTCGCCCTCCTCCAGCTGAAGGGCGCGTCCGGGCTCAAACCGGCCACCCTCGGCAACTCCGACAATGTCAGGGTCGGCGACGAGGTCGTCGCCATCGGCTCCCCCGAGGGCCTCACCGGCACGGTGACCAGCGGCATCATCTCCGCGCTCGACCGCGACGTCACGGTCGCCACGGGCGAGGGCCAAGAGCAGCCGCAGAGCCCGGAGGGCGGCTGGCCGTTCGAGTTCGACGGGCGCCAGTTCAACGGTGACACGGGCTCGTCGAAGACCACGTACAAGGCGCTGCAGACCGACGCGTCGCTCAACCCCGGCAACTCCGGCGGCGCCCTCATCGACATGAACGGCAACATCATCGGCATCAACTCGGCGATGTACTCTCCCAGTTCGTCGCAGGGCGGCTCGGAGTCCGCGTCCTCCGGCAGCGTCGGTCTCGGCTTCGCCATACCGATCGACGCGGTCAAGGACGACCTCGGCAAGCTCCGCTCGGGCTCGAAGACCTGACCTGGAGCGCTCCGGCCCCCCTCGCGTGCGAGGCTGATACCGGCGATACCGGCCCCGTTCCGTCCCACCGACCCGAGGAAGACCGCATCCCATGAGCCCCGCCGAAGGCGACCGCACCGGTGACCGCGAGCAGCTGCGCATCCTGATCGTGGACGACGAACCCGCCGTGCGGGAGGCGCTCCGGCGCAGCCTCGCCTTCGAGGGGTACGGCACCGAGGTCGCGGTCGACGGCGCCGACGCGCTGGAGAAGGCCGCGGCGTACCGTCCCGACCTCGTCGTCCTCGACATCCAGATGCCCCGCATGGACGGCCTGACCGCCGCGCGCCGGCTCCGCTCCGCGGGATCGACCACCCCGATCCTGATGCTGACGGCGCGCGACACCGTCGGCGACCGGGTCACGGGACTCGACGCGGGCGCCGACGACTACCTGGTCAAGCCGTTCGAGCTGGACGAGCTCTTCGCCCGCATCCGCGCGCTGCTGCGCCGCAGCTCGTACGCGCCCGGGGCCGGGCAGGACGCGGAGGGCGACACGCTCGCCTTCGCCGACCTGCGGATGGACCTCGCGACGCGCGAGGTCACGCGGGGTACGCGGACGGTGGAGCTGACCCGTACGGAGTTCACGCTCCTGGAGATGTTCCTCGCGCACCCGCGCCAGGTCCTGACCCGCGAGCAGATCCTCAAGGCGGTCTGGGGCTTCGACTTCGAGCCGTCGTCCAACTCCCTCGACGTGTACGTCATGTACCTGCGCCGCAAGACGGAGGCGGGCGGCGAACCGCGCCTCGTGCACACGGTGCGGGGAGTCGGGTACGTGCTGCGGGGCGGCGAGTGAACAGGGCGCTGCGCCGGTTCCGGGGGCTGCCGCTGCGATCGCGGCTGGCGCTGCTGGTGGCGACGGCGGTGGCGCTTGCGGTCGCCGCGGCGGCGGTGACGTGTTGGTTCGTGGTGCGCAACGCGTTGCTGGACTCGTTGGACGACGCGCTGAGCAGCAATCGCCCGAAGCCGGGCGAGGTGATCCAGCAGATCGACATCGACGCGGTGGCCGGCGGCGCGCGCTGTCTGCGCGAGATCCCGGGCCGCGACCAGCCGGACCTCTACAAGCAGATCATCCAGGTCGTCGCCAAGAACGGCACGAACTGCATCGTGCTGGGCCGCCAGTCGATCAAGGTCGACGCGTCGGACAGCGCGGTGGCCGCGCGCGAGCGCACCGCGACGTACCACGACACCACCGCGGCGAACGGCGAGAAGTACCGGGTCTACACCTACCCGCTGGAGGACAGCCCCGAGCTCCAGCTCGCCGTCTCCGTGGCCCGCCCCTACAGCGAGATCGACGACACGCTCGACAACCTCGCCCTGATCCTCCTCGTCGTCGCCGGCATCGGCGTCCTCGGCGCCGGCGCGGCCGGACTCTGGGTGGCCCGCACCGGACTCCGCCCCGTCGACCAACTCACCGCCGCCGTGGAACACGTGGCCCGCACCGAGGACCTGAGTCTCCGCATCCCCGTGGAGGGCGACGACGAGATCGCCCGGCTTTCGGAGTCCTTCAACTCGATGACCGCCTCACTGGCGTCCTCCCGCGACCTCCAGCAGCAACTGATCGCCGACGCGGGCCACGAGCTCCGCACCCCGCTCACCTCGCTGCGCACGAACATCGAGCTGCTCGCACGGAGCGAGGAGACGGGCCGGGCCATCCCGCCCGACGACCGCAAGGCACTGCTCGCGTCGGTCACCGCCCAGATGACCGAGCTGGCCGCGCTCATCGGCGACCTGCAGGAACTCTCCCGCCCGGACACGGGCGCGGGGGACGGCGACGGGGACGCGGGCGGCAAGATCCAGGTGATCCCGTTCCACGACCTCACCAGGACCGCCATCGCCCGCGCGAGGCTCCGCGGCCCCGAACTGACGATCACCGCGGAGCTCGCCCCCTGGTACGTACGCGCGGAGCCCCCCGCCCTGGAGCGCGCCATCGTCAACGTCCTGGACAACGCGGTGAAGTTCAGCCCGCCCGGCGGCACGGTGGAGGTCACCCTGGACCGCGGCCGCCTCACGGTCCGGGACCACGGCCCCGGCATCCCCGCGGACGAACTCCCCCACGTCTTCGACCGCTTCTGGCGCTCCCCCTCGGCCCGCTCGCTCCCCGGCTCGGGCCTGGGCCTTTCCATCGTGGCCCGCACGGTCCGCCAGTCGGGCGGCGAGGTGACGCTGGAGGCGGCGGAGGGCGGCGGAACAGTGGCGACGGTACGGCTGCCGGGGGCGGCGACACCGCCGCCGGAGTCACCGGCTCTGTAGCCCTACTGCCCGACGCCGATCCCCGAACCCGCGATCCGCACCCGGATGCCCTCCTTCTCCACCGTCACGTCCCGCAGCGCCACCGTCCCGGCCCCCGGCAGCTTCGGCAGCTGGAAGGCGAGGGTGAGGCGGTCGGCGAGGACGGGGCGGGTGAGCTGGGAGAGGCCGTTCAAGAGAGCGGGGTCGAGGCCGAGCTTCTTCAGGAGCTCGGGGTGACCCATCGCCACGTCGATGAGGTTCAGGCCCATGACGTCGTTCACGAAGCGCGGTGAGCCCGTGAGCTCGTTGAGCTTGGCGTCGCTCTTCAGGGCCTCGCGGACCACGCCCCGCGGTACGCCGAGCCGCTCGACGATCGCCGGGACGGACAGCAGCGCCTTCGCCTTCGCCGTCTCCTCGGCGACGCGGTCGGCGGACTTCTGCGACAGGTGCAGGCCCTCCTTCTCGCGCGTACCCGGGCGGTAGGTCGCCAGGTCGCCGAGTTGCAGGCTCATGCCACCGATGTCGGTGGAGATGCCGCGGTCGCCGTTGCGCTGGATGCGGGCGTCGGCGCGGACCTTCAGGTCGTGGCCCGCGACGGGCAGCGTGCCACGCGCGAGGACCTCGTCCTTGCCGCGGCCGGTGAACGTGACCTGGGAAGCGCCCAGTTCACGGTTGAGGTCGTCGAAGGAGAGCAGGACCTCGCCGTTCATCTCGCCGATGCTCGCGCCCTTGATCGAGGTCGGCCCGTCGCCGTTGATCGTGACGTTCGTGGCGGTCGCGGAGACCTTCGCGAGCGAGATCCGGTCGGCCGCGACGTCGGGGACGGTGACCTTCACCTTGTCGACGCGCTTGTCGAGGACCTGGGTGAGGAAGGGGAACCCTTCGATGTCGACCTCGGGCGCCGCGCTCAGGTGCATCTGGTCCTTGAGCTTCTCCGCGGCCTCGTGCTCGGCGTAGAGCAGCGCCCAGCGGTCGCCGAGCGCGAGGAACGCGGCGGCGACGAGGACCGCGACCAGCGCCTTCGCGGCGAGCGGAAGCCCCGCGAAGCGGTTGCGGCGGCGGCTGCCGCGACGGTGGTTGGGCGGCGTCCAGGGCTTCTCGGCCTCGGCCGTGTCACCGTCGCCGTCGCTCTTGTCCTCGTGGAGGAACTCCTCCAGCGGGTTCGACGCGAGGGCGGCCAGTTCGTCGTACGGATTGGTGTAGTCGGTCCGGTCGGTGCGGTCGTCGTCGATAGGCGCATCCGGAGGATGCGTGGCTATGCGGTGGGGGGAACGCATCGAGTGATCTCACCATACGTTCACACCCCACCCCAAGCCTTACATCCGGTAACGCCCGGTTTCGGCGGCTTCTTTAACGCGCCGTTTTCATCACACGCACGATCTACTTCACGATCGTGATGCGGTCCGCCTTCGGCGGCGCGATCGGCTTGTCCGCGGAGGAGTTGGCGGTCAGGTAGTCGTTGAACGCCTTCAGGTCGTCGCTGCCGACGACCGGCTTCGTCCCCTTGCCGAGCTCCGCGAAGCCGTCGCCGCCGCCCGCGAGGAACGAGTTCATCGCGACGCGGTACGTGGCCGCCGGGTCGATCGCCTTGCCGTTCAGCTTGATCGAGTCGGCGACGACACGGTCCGCACCCGACTTGGTCATGTCCAGTGTGTACGTCAGCCCGTCCGACACCTGCAGGATCTTCGGCGACGCCTCGTTCGACCCGCTGACCTGCTGCTTCAACCCGGTGACGAGCTGCGCGCCGGTCAGGTCGACCAGGTTGACGGTGTTGCTGAACGGCTGCACGGTGAACGCCTCGCCGTACGTGACGACGCCGTCACCCTCGCTGCCGCTCGCCTTGTACACGATGTCGGAACGGATGCCGCCCGGGTTCATCAGCGCCAGATCGGCTTCCGGGTCGATGGACTTGGCGTGCGCGAGCTGCGCGTCGGAGATGAGGTCGCCGAGCGGGGACTCGGGGACGCCCGCGCCACGCCCCGGGATGTCCCCGGAGATGTAGCCCACGGCCTTGTTGGCGACGGGCGCGGCGAGCTTGTCCCAGCGCGAGATCAGCGAGGTCATGTCGGGAGCCTTGGCCTGCTCACGGCTGACGACGTGGTTCGCGGACTTCACACTGGTCCGGACGATGTCCTTGGTCTTCCGGTCGTACGTGAGCGTGGTGTCGGTGTAGAGCTTCCCGAAGGAGGAGGCCGAGGTCACCATGCGCGGCTTGCCCGCGGGGTCGGGGATCGTGCAGACGTACGCGTTGTGGGTGTGCCCGGTGACGAGGGCGTCGACCTTGGGCGTGATGCCCTTGGCGATGGTGGTGATGGGCCCGGAGATCCCGTCGCCGGCGCCGGGCGAGTCGCAGTCGTAGTTGTACGTCTGGGTCTTCGGCACGCCGCCCTCGTGGATGAGCGTGACGATGGACTTCACGCCCTGCTTGTCGAGGATCTTCGCGTACTTGTTGACGGTCTCGATCTCGTCGTGGAACTTGAGCCCCTTGACCCCGTCGGCGGAGACGATGTCGGGAGTCCCTTCGAGCGTCACCCCGATGAATCCCACCTTGACGCCCTTGTGCTTCCACACCCAGTAGGGCTTGAGGATGGGCTTGCCGGTCTTCTCGTCGGTGACGTTGGCGGCGAGATACGGATAATCCGCCCCCTCGAACTTCTTGCCCTTCCCGTCCTTCCCCTTCTCGAAGCAGCCGTCCTTGGGGTGACAGCCGCCGTTCTGCATGCGGGCCAGCTCCTTGGCCCCCTCGTCGAACTCGTGGTTGCCGACGCTGGTGACGTCCAGGTCGAGCTTGTTCATCGCCTCGACGGTGGGCTCGTCGTGGAAGAGCCCCGACAGCAGCGGACTGGCGCCGATGAGGTCACCGGCGGCGGCGGTGACGCTGTACGGGTTGCCCTTCCTGGCGGTACGCAGCGACGTGGCGAGGTACTCGACGCCACCGGCGTCGATCTTCTTCTCGCTCCCGTCGGCCTGCCTCTCCGTCACCTGGCCCGAGGACCCGGCGGGCGGCTGCAGATTCCCGTGGAAGTCGTTGAACGACAGGAGCTGCACGTCGACGGTGCGGGAGTGCTTGCCCTTGCTCCCGCCTCCCGCACGATCATGATCCTGCCCCGCACTGGCGGGCAGGGACGCGGCGAGCGCCCCCACGGTGGCGAGCCCCGCCGCGACGGCGAGAACACGGGTGGCACGACGCCTTGGCCGTCGATGCTTGGGTATGGCGGACACGTGTTCCCCCCGGGGGTTAGGAGTACGGACGACGCAGACCGACGAAAGCCTAAGGTCAACGCGCGTAGCGCAACAGAGGGTTGCGGGTTACGACCTGGTTGCCCTCAGGTACACAGCCCGCCCCGGGGACATTCCAGCCCGTCCGGCGCTTGAGGACGAGCGCGCAGCGCGACAACCCAGCCCACGGCCCGGGGGGTTTCAGCCCGTCCGGCGTTTGAGGACGAGCGCGCAGCGCGATGAACCCACCCCCGGCGGGGAAGCCGGCCAACAAACAGCACCCCCAGAGCACCCCACCCCCCAAGGCGCCCCGCCAGAATAGGCGCATGATTCACGACCGCCCCGCCGACGCCCCCACCCCCCTCCGCAAGATCGACACCCTCGCCGAACTCACCCCCGCGCAGGCCGAAGCCGTGCTCGAGCTGCTCGCCGAGGCGGCCCGTACGGACGGACAGCAGGCGGTGTCCGAGCAGGGCCGGCTCCAGCTGCGCGGCGGCGCCCGCGACGGCGTCCGGCACCTGCTGCTCACCGTCGACGACCAGCTCGTCGGATACGCGCAGCTGGAGGACACCGACCCCGTGGAGGCCCCCGCCGCCGAGCTCGTCGTGCACCCCTCGCGCCGCGGGCACGGGCACGGCAGGGCGCTCGGCACCGCGCTGCTCGCCGAGTCGGGCCGCCGTCTGCGCGTGTGGGCGCACGGCGGACACTCCGCGGCCCGCCACCTGGCGCAGGTCCTCGGCCTCGCGCTCTTCCGTGAACTGCGTCAGATGCGGCGCCCCCTGGCCGACCTGGACCTGCCGGATCCGACGCTGCCGGAAGGGATTTCGGTACGTACCTTCGTACCCGGACAGGACGACGAGGCGTGGCTCGCGCTGAACGCGGAGGCTTTCGCGCACCACCCGGAGCAGGGCGCGCTCACGCAGCGGGACCTGGACGACCGCAAGGCGGAGCCGTGGTTCGACCCGGCGGGCTTCTTCCTCGCCGCACGCGAGAGCGACGGCGAACTCGTCGGCTTCCACTGGACGAAGGTGCACGCGGAGGAGCGGCTCGGGGAGGTGTACGTCGTGGGCGTACGGCCGGGAGCGCAGGGCGGCGGCCTCGGCAAGGCACTGACCACGACGGGCTTGCGCCACCTCGCGGAGGCGGGCCTGCCGACGGCGATGCTGTACGTGGACGCGGACAACAAGGCAGCCGTGAGCGTCTACGAACGCCTCGGCTTCATCACACACGAAACGGACCTGATGTACCGCACGGAGTCGTAGGCGCGGTACCGCCTCCGGCACTTCCGCATCCCGAGGGGGCGGCGTCACTTGACGTCGCCCCTTCTTTGCACCACCCTTTCACTACTCAATTAGTGAAAGGGTGGTGCAAGGCAGTGGTCGAGTACCGCATCGACCGGCGCAGCGGCGTCGCCACCTATCTCCAGATCGTCCAGCAGACCCGGCAGGCCCTCCGCCTCGGCCTCCTCGAGCCCGGCGACAAGCTCCCGACGGCCCGCGAGGTCGTCGAGGCCACGGCCATCAACCCGAACACCGTGCTGAAGGCCTACCGCGAGCTGGAGCGCGAGGGCCTGGTCGAGGCGCGGCGCGGTCTCGGCACGTTCGTGCGCCGGACACTCGGCGCCGCACCGGCCGACTCGCCGCTCCGGGGTGAGCTCGCCGAGTGGGCCGCGCGGGCCCGACAGGCGGGGCTGGAGAGGGACGACGTGGCGGCGCTGTTCACGGCCGTACTGGACGACCAGTTCGGCGACCCGCAGCGCCCGAAGCAACACCAGAAGCAGCACCAGGATCAGCAACCGCAGGCAACCCAGGGGGACCCCGTATGACCGACACCGGCACCGCCCTTGAGGCGACCGCACTGACCAGACGCTTCGGGCGGAACCGCCACGCCCTGCGGGACTGCACGTTCCGCCTGCCCACCGGCCGCGTCTGCGCGGTCGTCGGCCCCAACGGCGCGGGCAAGTCGACGCTGCTCGCCCTCGCGGCGGGCCTCGACCGCCCCACGTCCGGCACGATCCGCGTCCTCGGCACGGACCCCGCCGAGGCCCGCACCCGCATCGCGTACGTCGCCCAGGACAAACCGCTCCACCCGCAGCTGACCATCGCCGACACGCTGCGGCTCGGCGCCGAACTCAACGCCGGCATCTGGGACATGGCCGCCGCCGAGCACGTCGTGAACAGCGGCGACGGTCTCGACCGCACCGCCCGCATCCGTACGCTCTCCGGCGGCCAGCGCACCCGCGTCGCGCTCGCCCTCGCCCTCGGCAAACGCGCCGAACTCCTGCTCCTGGACGAGCCGATGGCCGACCTCGACCCCCTTGCCAGGCACCAGCTGATGGGCACGCTGATGGCGGAGGCCGCCGAGCACGGCACGACGGTCGTCATGTCCTCACACATCGTGAGCGAACTCGCCGAGGCCTGCGACTACTTGCTCCTCGTGTCCGGCGGCGGCATCCGGCTCGCGGGCGGCATCGACGACCTCATCGGCGCGCACCGCCTGGTCACGGGCCGCGGCCCGGCCGACCGGCTCCACCCGCACACCGTCGTGGAGTCCCGTGCCGCGGGGCGTGGCCTGACGGCGCTGATCCGCACCGACGGCCCGGTCGCCGACGACTGGGACGTCGAAGAGCCCTCCCTGGAGGAACTGTTGCTGGCCCACCTGCGCTCGCCGGAAGCGCCACCGCTCCTCTCCCCCGGCAGCACGCCCCGGGAGCGCGGCACGCAGGAGCTGGGGGTGTCCGCGTGACCGCCACGACAGCCTCGCCCGCCGAACGGCAGGTCCGCCGCGCCGCCTTCGCCCTGCCGGGCCCGTACCGCGCGGTGCTGCGCCAGCACCGCACCGTCCTGTGGATCCTGTTCGGTCTGTTCGTGCTCGGCACCGCCGCGCTGGCCGCCGACCGGGTGTGGGTGGGCCACGCCGCCGACGTCTTCGCGGCGACGGACTGCGTCATCACGAACACCACGCCGGGCTGCGGCGGCGCGGTTCGCGGCTACCTCGACGCCGAGCACCAGTTCACCAGGAACCTCGACTACGCGGGCATGGCCATGCTCGGACTGCCCTGCCTGATCGGGGCGTTCGTCGCGGGCCCGATCGTCGCGAAGGACCTGGAGTCGGGCACGTACACATGGGCGTGGACGCAGTCGGTCACCCCGGCCCGCTGGCTCGCCGCCCGGCTCGCCGTGGTCGCCGCGCTCGTGGTGAGCGGAGTGGTGCTGTTCACCGCGGTGCAGCGGTGGGCGTGGACCACCGGTCCCGAGCTCGAGTACGGCCGAGCGGCCTGGTACGAGCGGGCCATGTACGGCTCCCTGGGCACGGTCGGCATCGGATACGCCCTGCTCGGCCTCGCCGTCGGCGCCCTCGCCGGGCTCCTGCTGCGCCGCGTGCTGCTCGCGATGGCGGCCGCCGCGGCCGTCACCTTGGGTGCGGTCGTCCTGCTGCCGCTGGCCCGCCACCACCTGTGGGCGACCGAAACCGCCACCTGGGCACCGACGTATCCGCAGGCCACGCCCAACTTCGGCCTGCCGGTGGAACGCGGCATGCTCACCGCCGACGGGAAACGGCTGCCGGAATCGCTTTGTTGGGGCCCAGACCCCAAGGCCTGCATCGCCGAGCACCACGTCACCGGCTGGTACTCCGACTTCCACCCCTCGTCGCACTTCTGGCCCCTCCAGCTCGTGGAGACCGGCATCCTGCTGGCCCTGGCCGCCGCCGTCACCTACGCCGCGTTCCGCATCCTGCGCCGCCGCGTGGCCTGAACCGTACGATCGGCCGGAGGCGCCACGCTGTAGACGCCCCGGAGCCTTCGGCCGATGTCCCGCACGTCATGTCGCCGTAACCACTCATTCAGACAGCCTTGCGACGCTCGCTCAATGCAGCCCGCCGCGCCCGACCCGTCCCCGGAGAACGGGAGCGCTTCCCAGGCAAACGGGAAGCTCCACCTCGCTCCCGCGCTCTCCGACGCGCCCATCGTCGTGCCCGCGCGGAACAATGGGTCCATGAGCCAGCAGAACACGCAAGGACATGTGCAGCACGCCCAGCCTTCCGTAGGTTCCATCGCCGCGCACCGGCCCGCCACCATCGCCGCCACCGTCTCCGACCTCGACCCCGACATCGACGCGGATCTCGACGCGTACGACGAGGACGCCGCGGTCGGCCACGACGGCGCCGAGCTGCCCCAGGGCCGGTTCCTGGACCGGGAGCGCAGCTGGCTCGCGTTCAACGAGCGGGTCCTCGAACTCGCCGAGGACCCGAACACGCCCCTCCTCGAACGGGCGAATTTCCTGGCGATCTTCGCCTCGAACCTGGACGAGTTCTTCATGGTCCGGGTGGCGGGCCTGAAGCGCCGCATCGCGACCGGTGTCGCCACCCGCTCGGCCTCCGGTCTGCAACCCCGCGAGGTGCTCGAACTCATCTGGAACCGCTCCCGCGAGCTCATGGCCCGGCACGCCGCCTGCTACCAGGAGGACGTCGCCCCCGGCCTCGCCGACGAGGGCATCCACCTGGTGCGCTGGCACGAGCTGACCGAGAAGGAGCAGTCCCGGCTCTTCACGCTCTTCCGGCAGCAGATCTTCCCCGTCCTGACCCCGCTGGCCGTCGATCCCGCGCACCCCTTCCCGTACATCTCGGGGCTCTCGCTCAACCTCGCCGTGGTCGTCCGCAACCCGGTATCCGGACATCAGCACTTCGCACGTGTGAAGGTCCCGCCGCTGCTCTCGCGGTTCCTGGAGGCCTCCCCGCAGCGGTACGTGCCCATCGAGGACGTCATCGCCGCGCCCGCGCATCTCCAGGAGCTCTTCCCGGGCATGGAGATCCAGGAGCACCACATGTTCCGGCTCACCAGGAACGAGGACCTGGAGGTCGAGGAGGACGACGCCGAGAACCTGCTCCAGGCCCTGGAGAAGGAGCTCATGCGGCGCCGCTTCGGGCCGCCCGTGCGCCTGGAGGTCGAGGAGTCGATCGCGCCGAACATCCTCAGCCTGCTGGTGCGCGAGCTGAAGATCAGCGAGGCGGAGGTCTACCCGCTGCCGGGACCGCTCGACCTCACCGGCCTCTTCAGCATCGCCAAGCTGGACCGGCCCGAGCTGAAGTACCCGAAGTTCGTGGCGGGCACCCACCGCGACCTCGCCGAGGTCGAGTCGGCGTCGGCCCCCGACATCTTCGCGGCCCTTCGCGAACGCGACGTACTCCTGCACCACCCATACGACTCGTTCTCCACGTCCGTGCAGGCGTTCCTGGAGCAGGCCGCGTCCGACCCGGACGTCCTCGCCATCAAGCAGACGCTGTACCGGACGTCGGGCGACTCCCCCATAGTCGACGCGCTGATCGACGCCGCCGAGTCCGGCAAGCAGGTCCTCGTCCTCGTCGAGATCAAGGCCCGCTTCGACGAGCAGGCCAACATCAAGTGGGCGCGGAAGCTGGAGGAGGCCGGCTGTCACGTCGTCTACGGCCTCGTCGGTCTGAAGACGCACTGCAAGCTGTCCCTCGTCGTGCGCCAAGAGGGCGACTCCCTGGTCCGCTACTCGCACGTCGGTACCGGCAACTACCACCCCAAGACCGCCCGCCTCTACGAGGACCTGGGGCTGCTCACCTCCAACGCGGAGGTCGGCGCGGACCTCTCCGACCTCTTCAACCGGCTCTCCGGCTACTCCCGCAGGGAGACCTACCGGCGGCTGCTCGTCGCGCCCAAGTCCCTGCGCGACGGCCTCATCTCCCGCATCAACAAGGAAATACAGCACCACAGGGCGGGCCGCCCCGCCTACGTCCGCATCAAGGTCAACTCGATGGTCGACGAGGCGGTCATCGACGCGCTGTACCGTGCGTCGCAGGCGGGCGTCGAGGTGGACGTGTGGGTGCGCGGCATCTGCGCGGTCCGCCCCGGTGTGGAGGGGCTCTCGGAGAACATCCGGGTACGTTCCGTGCTCGGCCGCTTCCTCGAACACTCCCGCGTCTTCGCCTTCGGCAACGGCGGCGAACCGGAGGTGTGGATCGGCAGCGCCGACATGATGCACCGCAATCTCGACCGCCGCATCGAGGCGCTGGTCAGGGTCCAGGACCCGGCGCACCGGGCGGCCCTCAGCCGGCTCCTGGAGACCGGCATGTCGGACACCACGGCCTCCTGGCACCTGGGCGCGGACGGCAACTGGACCCGCCACTCGGCGGACCCGGACGGCCAGCCCCTGCGCAACGTGCAGGAGATGCTCATAGACGCCCGGAGGCGCCGGCGTGGCACAGCAACACCATGAGATGACGGATACGGGAGCGGGCCCGGGTACCGCGGGTGAGGCCCTCACGGGCTATCTGCAGGACCAGGCCACGGAGTTCCTCCGCTCGCTGCGGCTGCACCGCGAGTCCAGCACGGACGCGCAGGGCGCGGAGGAGTCCCTGGAGGCCGCCCGTTCCCTGCGCCGCGCGGCCCGCCGCATCGGCGCCACCCTGCACACGTTCCGTCCGCTCCTCGACGCGGAGTGGGCGTCCTCGCTCCGGCCCGAACTGGCCTGGCTCTCCGGCACGCTGGGCCAGGAGCACGCGTACGCCTCCCGTCTGGACCGTCTCCTGGAGGCCCTGCACCGGCTCTCGGGCCCGCCGCCGGTGCCCGCCCCGGCCGCGCTCGCCACCTCGGGCGCCGGAGGCCGTACGGCGCGGCAGAACGGCTGGGCGCAGCCTTCCGTGCCGAGCGCCGCCGACAGCGGCACACCGCGCGGTCTCGCGGTCGGCGCCGCCAAGGCCGCCGCCCTCCTGGAGCGCCAGCTCACGCTCGCCAGGACCCGCGCCCACTCCACCGCGCTCCAGGCGTTCGGCTCCTCCCGCTTCCACGCGGTGGCGGACCACGTGGCCGTCCTGGCCAGCGAGGTCCCCCTGAGCGGGACGGCGGAGGACCTCGTGCCCCTCGCGGACCAGGCGGAGTCGACGCTCGCGGAGGCCGTCGCCGTCCTCCCCCTCGGCCAGGCGGGGCACCCCTACAACGCGGGCGCGCTCTCCCACGGCCTCGCGCCCACGGACACCGCCCCGGACGCCCAGGACGCCCCCTGGCTGAAGGTCCGCTCGCTGCTGCGCTTGTACCGGTACGCGCAGGAGGTCCTCGTCGGCCACGACCGCCCGGACCCCCGCATCGCCGACGCGAGCCACGCCCTGAACGTCCACCGCGAGGCGGCGTCCGCGGCGGCAGCGGCGGCCCACGCGGCACGGACCCCGCGGATCGCGCCCGCCACGGCGTACGCGCTGGGTGTGCTCCACGCCGACCAGCGGCACGAGGTCGAGGCGGCCCGGTTCGTGTTCCAGCGGGCGTGGCTGCGCGAGGAGGCGAGGACACGGTGACGTACGGGAAGGAAGGGCGGCCCGGCGAGGAGGCCACGGTCCTCGCGGCGGGATGCGTCCTGTGGCGCCCGGACCGCGCCGGTCGCGACGGCATCGAACTCGCCCTGGTGCACCGGCCCAAGTGGTCGGACTGGTCCCATCCGAAGGGCAAACTGAAGCGCGGGGAGACGGCGCGGGACGCGGCACTGCGGGAAGTGCTGGAGGAGACCGGCATGACGTGCGCGCTCGGCGCCGAACTCCCCACCGCCCACTACCGGGACGCGCAGGACCGCCCCAAGGAGGTCCGTTACTGGGCCGCCGAGGCCCTCTCCGGCACGTTCGCGCCCAACTCCGAGGTGTCGCACCTGCGGTGGCTCGCGCCCGACGAGGCCCGCCGCCTCCTGACGCGCGAGCGGGACGCCGAACTCGTCACCGACCTGCTGGCGGCCCTGGCCGCTCCGCGGGGCAGGGCCTGAGCGGTCCGCGGCGACTATGCGGCCGTACGCCGCCGTGCGCGGCACTCGCGGCAGTACGCCCGGCCGACCCCTGCAGCCGTGGCGGCGACGGCGAGCCAGACAGTGACGCCTGCGAGGAACGGGTAGATCATGCGCCGATCGTATCCGGCGCCCGCGCACGACCAGCATGCCTGACTCTGCGTAGCACAACCGCTACTTTTTGTAGCGGAAAGGCTAACCGGGCCGACCGCCGAGGTTCACCCGCCGTTCACTCGTGCCCATCGGCCGCTTCACCTGCCCTGCCTAATTTCGGCCTTACAACACGACGCAAGTCATCGCACGCCGCCAGCAAAGGGCCGGCGGCTCCCGGAAGGAAAAATCCGAAGTGAAGCTTCAGCGCAAGAACCGGCTCCGCGCCCTCTCGCTCGGCGCCATCGCCGTCTCCGGCGCCCTGGCCCTCACGGCGTGCGGCTCCGACGACACCAGTTCGGGCGATGGCGGCAAGGAGACCAACGCCAACGCCAACATCAAGTGCGACGACGCCAAGGGCCAGCTCGCGGCCTCCGGTTCGTCCGCGCAGAAGAACGCGATCGACGCCTGGCGGAAGGTCTACACGACCAACTGCAAGGACGTGCAGCTGAACTACAACCCGACGGGTTCGGGCGCCGGCATCACCGCGTTCCTCCAGGGCCAGACCGCGTTCGCCGGTTCGGACTCCGCGCTGAAGCCCGACGAGGTCGAGAAGTCGAAGAAGGTCTGCACGGGCAGCCAGGCCATCGACCTGCCCATGGTGGGCGGCCCGATCGCCATCGGCTACAACGTCCCCGGCGTCGACAGCCTGACCCTGGACGCCAAGACCCTCGGCGACATCTTCAACAACAAGATCAAGGCCTGGGACGACAAGGCGATCAAGAAGCTCAACCCCGACGCCAAGCTCCCCAGCACCAAGATCCAGCCCTTCCACCGCTCCGACGAGTCCGGCACCACGGACAACTTCACCAAGTACCTGAAGGGCGCCGCCCCCAGCGCCTGGCCCTACGAGCCGGGCAAGTCGTGGGAGCCCAAGGGCGGCCAGTCCGCGAACGGTTCGGCCGGTGTCGCGGGCCAGGTCAAGCAGACCGCGGGCGCCATCTCGTACTTCGAGCTCTCCTACGCCGGTGAGGGCGTCAAGACCGTCGACCTGAAGACCGAGGCCAAGGAGCCGGTGAAGGCCACCGTCGACAACGCCTCCAAGGCCATCTCCGAGGCCAAGGTCGTCGGCAAGGGCAAGGACCTCGCCCTGGAGCTGAACTACAAGCCGACCGCCGAGGGCGCGTACCCGATCACCCTCGTGACGTACGAGGTCGTCTGCGAGAAGGGCAACAAGAAGGACACCCTCGCCGCCACCAAGTCCTTCCTGACCTACATCGCCAGCGAGGACGGCCAGAACGTCCTCAAGGACAACGACTACGCGCCGATCCCGGCCGAGATCATCACCAAGGTCCGCTCCACCGTCGCGGGCCTGAGCTAGCTGAACCGAGTGCGGCCGGCCCCGCGGTACCAGGGCCGGCCGCACCGTCCGGTGCACCGCCGCCACGGAGCGCCTGCGTCACCCGCACGGCGCCTCCGCAGACCGGAGAACCCCATGGACATACCAAGCAATACGACCGCTCCTCCCCCCGTCGACGACGCCGGGCCGACGGCCCCCGTGAGCAAGGCCGCCGCACGCGGCGCCACCCGCCCCGGCGACAAGATCTTCCTCGGCCTCTCCCGGGGCTCCGGGATCGTGCTCCTCGTGATCATGGCGGCCATCGCCGCGTTCCTCACGTACCGCACGACCGTCGCCCTCGCCGACAACACCGGCAACTTCCTCACCACCTTCGAGTGGGACCCCGCCGGCATCAGCACCGGGGGCAAGCCGTACTTCGGCATCGCCGTCCTGGTCTTCGGCACCGTGGTCAGCTCGGTCATCGCCCTCGCGATCGCGGTCCCCGTCGCCATCGGCATCGCGCTCTTCATCTCGCACTACGCGCCGCGCAAGCTGGCCGCCCCCATCGCCTACGTGATCGACCTGCTGGCCGCCGTGCCCTCGATCGTGTACGGCCTGTGGGGCGCCCTCGTGGTCGCCCCCAACCTCACCGGCCTCTACAGCTGGCTCGACGACTACCTCGGCTGGACCGGCGTCTTCTCCTACAACGGCGAAGCACCGCGCTCCCTGATGACCGTCGGCATCCTCCTCGCGATCATGATCCTGCCGATCATCACGAACGTGAGCCGCGAGGTCTTCCTGCAGGCCCCGAAGATGCACGAGGAGGCCGCGCTGGCCCTCGGCGCCACGCGCTGGGAGGTCATCCGCATGTCGGTGCTGCCCTTCGGCCGCTCCGGCATCATCTCCGCCTCGATGCTGGGCCTCGGCCGCGCGCTCGGCGAGACGATCGCCGTCGCCACCGTCCTCTCGCCGAACTTCCTCATCAACACCTCGGTGCTCGACTACGGCGGCGGCACCTTCGCGCAGAACATCGCCAGCAAGTTCAACGAGGCCAGTGAGTACGGCCAGGACGCGCTCATCGCCTCCGGCCTGGTGCTCTTCGTCATCACGCTGCTGGTCAACGGCGCGGCCCGCCTGATCATCGCGCGCCGCAAGGAGTACTCGGGGGCCAACGCATGAGCACCACGACACCCACCCCCGTCGGCCCGCTGGTCAAGCGGCCGAGCACCCTCAAGGCCGCGACGCTGCCCCGCTGGACGCCACTGGCCATGGCCGCGGGATCCGCCGCCGTCGCCGTCGGCATCGGCGCCGCGGCGGGCCTGGAGAGCCGCATCCAGTGGGGCCTGATGGCCGCGCTCCTGTACATCGCCGGGTCGTACGTCCTCGCGATGACCGTCGAAGGCGCCCGCCAGGCCAAGGACCGCCTCGCCACCTCGCTGGTGTGGGTCATGTTCCTGCTCGCCGTGGTCCCGCTCGCCTCGCTGATCTACGAGACCGTGCAGCGCGGCATCAAGGTCTTCGACGGCTACTTCCTGACCCACTCCATGGGCGTGGTGGCCGACGAGGAGACCGGCGGCGGCATCTACCACGCGATCATCGGCACCCTGGAGCAGGTGCTCCTCGCCTCCGTGATCGCCGTGCCGATCGGCCTGCTCACCGCGGTCTACCTCGTCGAGTACGGACGCGGGAAGCTCGCCAAGACCGTCACGTTCTTCGTGGACGTCATGACCGGCATCCCCTCGATCGTCGCGGGCCTGTTCGTCCTCAGCTTCTGGATCCTCATCCTCGGGTTCGACTACTCCGGCTGGGCCGGCGCCATGGCGCTCGCCATCCTGATGATGCCGGTGATCGTGCGCTCCACCGAGGAGATGCTCAAGCTCGTCCCGAACGAGCTGCGCGAGGCGTCGCTCGCCCTCGGCGTGCCGAAGTGGCGGACCATCCTCAAGGTCGTCCTGCCCACCGCGATCGGCGGCATCACCACGGGCGTCATGCTCGCGGTGGCCCGCATCGCCGGCGAGACCGCGCCGGTCCTGCTCCTGGTCTGGGTGAACCCCCTGATCAACACGAACCCCTTCGACGGGGCGCAGGGCTCGCTGCCGCTGTACATCTACCAGCAGTACGCGGCCGGCACGCAGGCGTCGTACGACCGGGCCTGGGCCGCGGCGCTCGCCCTCATCGGCTTCATCATGATCCTCAACATGGCGGCACGCGCCGTAGCGCGCTGGAAGGCCCCCAAGACGGGCCGCTGACGGCGGCCACCTCAGCGACCCTCAGCTCGTCCCTTTTCGAAAGCAGTGATCCCATGGCCAAGCGAATCGACGTATCGGGCCTGACCGCCTTCTACGGCTCCCACAAGGCGATCGACGACATCTCCATGACCGTGGAGCCCCGCTCCGTGACGGCCTTCATCGGCCCGTCCGGCTGCGGCAAGTCCACGTTCCTGCGCACGCTCAACCGCATGCACGAGGTCACGCCCGGCGGCCGCGTCGAGGGCAAGGTGCTCCTGGACGACGAGGACCTCTACGGCAGCGGCGTGGACCCGGTGGCCGTGCGCCGCACGATCGGCATGGTCTTCCAGCGCCCGAACCCGTTCCCCACGATGTCGATCTTCGACAACGTCGCGGCGGGCCTGAAGCTCAACGGCTCGTACAAGAAGTCCGAGCTGGGCGACATCGTCGAGAAGTCCCTCAAGGGCGCGAACCTCTGGAACGAGGTCAAGGACCGCCTCAACAAGCCCGGCTCCGGCCTCTCCGGCGGCCAGCAGCAGCGTCTGTGCATCGCGCGGGCGATCGCGGTCGAGCCGGACGTCCTGCTCATGGACGAGCCCTGCTCGGCCCTGGACCCGATCTCGACCCTCGCGATCGAGGACCTGATCGGCGAGCTGAAGGAGCGCTTCACGATCGTCATCGTGACGCACAACATGCAGCAGGCGGCCCGCGTCTCGGACCGCACGGCGTTCTTCAACCTGGCCGCGGTCGGCCAGCCCGGCAAGCTCGTCGAGATCGACGACACGGAGCGGATCTTCTCCAACCCGTCGGTCCAGGCCACCGAGGACTACATCTCGGGCCGCTTCGGCTGAGCCGACCACGAGACTCCCCGCGGTGCTGCATGGCGGTGCCACCGCAGGGACACCAAGAAGGGCCCGCCCCCGGCTCCCGGGGGCGGGCCCTTCCATGTGCGGTACGTACGTCGGCGACGCTACAGGAACGCGAGATCCACGGCCCAGAAGCTCAACGCGGCCACGATGGCAGCAGCCGGCATCGTGATGAACCAGCCCAGAATGATGTTCTTGGCGACACCCCAGCGCACCGCGTTCACCCGCTTCGTCGCGCCCACACCCATGATCGCGGAGGTGATGACGTGCGTCGTCGAGATCGGCGCGTGGAACATGAACGCCGTGGTGAACATGATGCCCGCGCCGGTCGTCTCGGCGGCGAAGCCCTGCGGCGGGTCCAGCTCGATGATCTTCCGGCCGAGCGTCCGCATGATGCGCCAGCCGCCCGCGTACGTACCGGCGGAGAGCATCAGCGCACAGGCGATCTTGACCCAGATCGGGATGGGGGCATCGGCGCTCTGCACGTCGGAAATGACGAGCGCCATCACCACGATGCCCATCGTCTTCTGCGCGTCCTGCAGACCGTGGCCGAGGGCCATACCGGCCGCGGAGACCGTCTGCGCGATGCGGAAGCCGCGCTTGGCCTTGTGCGGGTTGGACTTGCGGAACATCCACATGATCGCGCACATCACCAGGTAACCGACGACGAGGCCGACCACCGGGGAGAGGAACATCGGGATGACGATCTTGTCGACGACCCCGGACCAGATGACCCCGATGCCGCCCGCGAGCGCCGCGCCGACCATGCCGCCGAAGAGCGCGTGGGACGAGGACGAGGGCAGGCCGAAGTACCAGGTGATCAGGTTCCACACGATGGCGCCGATGAGCGCCGCGAAGAGGATCCACATCCCCTTGTCGCCGTGCGGGGTCTCGATGATCCCCTCACTCACGGTCTTGGCGACCCCGCTGCCCATGAAGGCACCGGCGAGGTTCATCACCGCGGCCATGGCGAGCGCCGCGCGAGGCGTCAGCGCACGGGTGGAGACGGATGTGGCGATGGCGTTCGCGGAGTCGTGAAAGCCGTTCGTATACGTAAATCCGAGCGCGACGCCGATCGTCACGATCAAAGCAAAGGTGTCCATGGCGAGGCCTCAGGACTCCTTGACCGCGATGGTCTCCACAGTGTTCGCCACGTGCTCGAAGGCGTCCGCGGCCTCTTCCAGCACATCCACGATCTGCTTGAGCTTCAGCACCTCGATGGCGTCGTACTTGCCGTTGAAGAGCTGAGCCAGGAGCTTGCGGTGGATCTGGTCGGCCTGGTTCTCCAGACGGTTGACCTCGATCCAGTACTCGGTGAGGTTGGCCATCGTCCGCAGATTGGGCATGGCCTCCGCGGTGAGTTCGGCGGCGCGCGCGAGCACCTCGATCTGCTGCTCGACGCCCTTCGGGAGCTCCTCGACCTGGTAGAGGACGACCAGGTCGACGGCCTCCTCCATGAAGTCCATGATGTCGTCGAGGGACGACGCGAGGTTGTAGATGTCCTCGCGGTCGAACGGCGTGATGAACGAGGAGTTCAGCTGGTGGAAGATCGCATGCGTCGCGTCGTCTCCCGCGTGTTCCGCGGCCCGCATACGCTCTGCGATCTCGGCCCGTGCGGAAGAGTCCGCTCCGAGCAGTTCCATGAGGAGCTTCGAGCCCGTGACGATGTTGTCCGCGGATGCGGCGAACATGTCGTAGAAGCTCGTCTCCCTGGGGGTCAGACGAAAGCGCACGTGGGGTCCTCGGGGTGCTTTGGATGCGGTCAGGCTGATGCTAGGCGCATCATCCGGCCACGGCTAACCGGCCGCCCCCCAGTGTCGCCCATCAGGCACAGTGATCAGCACACCCCCCGCGGAATCGGCTATCATATACCCATGGGGGGTATATGAACGGGCGCTGTTTCCGAAGGATGGGGACGGGCAGGGCGAGGCGCGGAGGCACGAAAAGTGCGGGAAGTCTCAGATTCCCGTCCCACCGAAGCACCGCCCGAACCCGACCTACCCCCTCGCTCACCTCTCTACCCCGAAGTCCAGAAGGAGGACGCCATGACGACCACTGAGGCGGCCGACGCGGCCGGCACGGCCGTACCGACCCCGGGGGCGCTGGAGGCGCCCTCCGAGGAGGCCCAGGGCCCCGCGCACGAGGTGCACGGCTACCACAAGCAGAAGGCCGAACACCTCAAGCGCCTGCGCCGCATCGAGGGCCAGATCCGCGGCCTGCAGCGCATGGTCGAGGAGGACGTCTACTGCATCGACATACTCACGCAGGTCTCGGCCGGCACGAAGGCGCTCCAGTCCTTCGCCCTCCAGCTCCTGGAGGAGCACCTGCGCCACTGCGTGGCCGACGCGGCGGTCAAGGGCGGTACGGAGATCGACGCGAAGGTCGAGGAGGCGACGAAGGCGATCGCGCGCATGATGCGGACGTGACACTCGGTGCGGGTGCAGGCCGGGGCGGCAGCCCGCGTCAAGAGGAGGGGTGGGACCGATCCTCGCCGGGTGCCTTCCGCTCGGCAACCTGCAACACCTCGTCGATCCGGTCAAAGCTCAACCGCTCGGCCGCCGCACTCGCCGCAATGATGAGTTCCCCGCACAGTTCGATCTCGGCGAGGGCGACGTGGTCCTGAACCGCCGTACCGCCACGCATCGGAGCCACGTTCATCACCTCTTCCTGATGCCGACTTCCTAGGGTAGGGAGCGGTCTACGCACCGCGCATGGCACGGACGGACCATTTCCACCAGCCGTACGCGACTACGGACCCGCAATCTTTCCGGCATAGATGTCCTTCTCGGCCGGAAGTCGCACCTTCGCCGGCACCCCGAACCCGTAGAGCAGCGTGGTCGACGCCACGTTCGCGTCGGCCACGGCGAACCGCTGCCGCAGCTTCCGCACGCGCCCCTCGTCGTCGAGGTAGACGTCGAAGGGCACGCTGCCCTTGCTGAACCCTTTCGCCGCCGCGACCCGGAGCGCACCGCGCTGACCTGCGGAAGCGGCCCGGGCGGCGGCACGCAGGTCGACGACGCCGCGGTAGTGCCGTACATCCACCCCACCGACCCGCTCCTCCCCCACGAACCCCACCTTCCGCGCCCCGCGCAGCAGTTCCGCCGCCGCGAGGGGATCCGTGGCGCCGCCGGTGACGAGATTCCCGTCGGACAGCGAACGTGTCTCGATCCGCACCCACTTGTCGGCGGGCACCCCGGCCCCCCGGTTCTTCATGTACAGCGCTCCCGCGGCCATCAGCTCGGTGATGGGCCGGTGCTCGTCCTCGCCCGCGGGGTCCTGCGGGAGCACCACCTCGAACCGTCCGACCTGCCGCGCGAAGTCGTAGACACCCTTGCCGCGGATGGTCACGCGCGTACCGCCACTGGCCATCTCCATGGAGGTCGACGCCTTCGAACTCCCCGCGCGGACCAGGGAGTCGGCGGACCTGTGCACGATGTCGGCCGGATCGCCGGGGCCCCTGCCGTCGGCGGCGGCGCCGGAGGGTGAACACCCGGAGGTGACAGCCATCAGCCCGAATGCGACGGCGCCGACGACCACGCCGCCCGCGCCCCTCGTGTGCCTGTGCCGGTGCACCATCGCCCGTGTACCCCCAAGCGCTCTCCGTGCCCGCGACTTGCCCCGTCGTTCCCCTAACGACCGGTACGTTGCCCCGTCACGCGGGCGGCCGTTCACCCGGGGTCGGTACGGTGACCCTGTGGCCGATCAGCAAGCCCCCTCAGCCCACCGCACGACGACGGTCGAGAAGGGCCGTTTCACCTCGGCGCTCTGCACCTGCGGGTGGCGCGGTCCGGCACGGCGGGCCCGCAGCAAGGCGCGTACGGACGCGACGGAACACGAAGCGTCCCCCTGACCCCCGGCGAGCTCCAAGGAACCCCGACGCCCCCCACACCGTCTCGTCCTCGGGAAGCAACGGGAGGCGTCATGGAACGACGTACATTCATCGGCACAACGGCAGCCACCCTGGCCGCCGCCACGGTCGCGGGCTGCACCGGCACGAAGGCGGGCACCGGCGCCGCCGCGTCCGGCAGCAGCACCCGCACCGGGACCGGCACCAGTACCCACACCGGCGGCACCCCCATCAGAACCTCCAGTGCCGCCTCCTCCTCGCCCGCCACCCTCAAGGCCCTCGCCCGCGATCTGGACGGCACCCTCGTCCAGCCGGGCCAGGCCAAGTGGGCGGCGGCGCGGCAGCTGTACAACACGCGGTACGACGACCTGAAGCCCACCGCCGTCGCGTACGTCGCGCACCCGGACGACATCCGCACCGCCCTCGCGTACGCCCGCGCCCACCGCACCAAGGTCGCGATCCGCAACGGCGGTCATTCCTACGCGGGTTGGTCGTCCGGCGACGGGCGGCTGATCATCGACGTGTCGAAGCTGAGCAAGACACGCGCGAGCGGCGGCTCCGCCGTGATCGGCGGCTCCGCCGTGATCGGCGGCGGCGCCAAGCTCATCGACGTCTACCGCTCGCTCGCGGCGAAGGGCGTCACCATCCCCGCGGGCTCGTGCCCGACCGTCGGCATATCCGGGCTCACGCTCGGCGGCGGCCACGGCGTGGTGTCGCGTGCGTACGGACTGACCTGCGACAGCCTTACCTCCGCCACGCTCGTCACCGCGGACGGCAAGCAGCTCACCGCCTCCAAGTCCGAGCACAAGGACCTGTTCTGGGCGCTGCGCGGCGCGGGCAACGGCCAGTTCGGCATCGTCACCGAGCTCACCTACCGCACGCACGCCGCGCCCCAGGGCGTCTCCGCCTACATGACCTGGCCCTGGTCGAAGGCGGCCGCGGTCATCAAGGCCTGGCAGGAGTGGGGCCCGGACCAGCCGGACGAGATCTGGTCGTCCGCGCACCTCGCGAACACGCCGGGCGGCACCCCGACCGTGTCCGTCGCGTGCTTCTCCCTCGGGACGTACGGCGAGCTGCAGAACGCCGTCGACCGCCTCGCCGACAAGATCGGCGCACCCGCGCGCAGCGTCTCCCTGAAGCGGCGTACGTACGAGGAGTCGATGGAGGTGTACGCGGGCTGCTCGTCCTTCTCCGCCGACGCCCAGTGCCACCTCCCCGGCACGACGCCGGGCCGCAGCCCGCAGGGCGCCCTCAAGCGCGAGACGTATGCGGCGAGTTCGGACTTCTTCGACCGTTCGCTCTCGGCGACGGGCATCCGCACGCTCCTGTCGCAGATCGAGAACGTGACGGGCGCGAGCGGCGGCAGCATCGCGCTCACCGCGCTCGGTGGCGCTATCAACCGGGTCGACCCGACGGCGACGGCGTTCGTGCACCGGCGCTCGCGGATGCTGGCGCAGTACATCGCGTCGTGGCGTGCGGGCACGTCGGGCTCGCCCGCCCGGGCGTGGCTGAAAAAGGCGCATGGGGCCATGGGGCGCCACGCGTCCGGTGCCGCGTATCAGAACTACACCGACTCGACGCTGACGAACTGGCGCGAGGCGTACTACGGGGCGGCGGCGCCGCGTCTGAAGAAGCTGAAGAAGCAGTACGACCCGACGCGGTTCTTCGACTTCCCGCAGGCGCTCTAGACGGCGGCCGAGGGGCACCTCGTCTCGCCTCGCCTCGCCTCGCCTCCCGGGTGCCGTGCCCCGGTGGCCCCGCCCCGTCACCCGCTCGGCGGGCACCGCAACCCGTTCGGCCCCGTCCGACACGCCCCCGGGTGGCCCACCCCGCTGGACACGGGTGGCCTGGGGGGATGACCCCACCCCGCAGCACGCGTATACGCATATCTTGCGGCGCCCCGCGCACAGCCGTCGTCACGGCGACGGCGGCCGCGGCGGCCGTCCTCGCCCTTACGGGACCGGCCGTGGCCCTGGACAAGCCGACCGAGCCCGAGCAGCTGACCCTCGTCGACACCCCCAAGGGCAAGGCGCTCGCCGACAAGGACGGCAACCCGCTCTACACGCGCGACGCCGACAAGGCCGACACCCCCGACTGCACCGGGAAGTGCGCCACCGACTGGCCGGCGGCGATCGGCTACCCCACCAAGGCCGACGACGTCACGGGCCAGACCGCCCAGACCGGCGACGACGCGCAGAACGCCGACAAGCCGCAGGTCATCTACGAGACCCGCCCCCTCTACTACTACAAGGGCGACGAGAAGGGGCAGGACCCCAAGGGCCAGGACGTGAAGGGCTGGAGCCTGCTCGGCGCGGACGGCAAGGAGCTGGGCGCGGGCGCGGGAACGGACAGCGACTCCGACTCCGATGCCGACGCGGATGCCGACGCGACCGACAAGTCGGCCTCCCCCGAGACGTCCTCCACGTCCGCCGAGAAGTCCGCCTCCCCGCAGGCATCCACCAGCCCGCCTCATCCCGCGGACACCGCGACGGAAGCGGCATCGCAACCGCCGGCGAACCCGTACACGCCCCCGAAGCCGAGCACGTCCACCGCCACCAAGTCCCCCACGTCCCCCACGTCCCTTGATCCGAACGTCGGTGCCCTCCAGGCCACCCCGTCCGGCGCGGCCCGAGGCGGCGCGACGCACGCCACGGCCGGGTCCAAGGCCGAGGCCGAGGCCGAGCACCCCGCGTCGGGCCCCCTGACGTTCGCTTCCGCGGCGGTGACCGGCGCGGCGGCAGGCGTGGGCGTCTGGCTCCTGCGCCGCCGCAAGGCCCACGGCACCGCCCCGGGCACGGACACCGGCGGCTCGGACACCGGCCCGGACCACCCCTGAACGGCCGCCTGCCGCGCCGCGCGACCGTCGCAGCCGCCCCGGTGCTGCTCGCGGCGGCCACGCTCCTGGCCACCGCGCCCTCGTTGGGCGACGGACCGGCGCCCGCCCGAGCGCCCGAGGGCCGTATCCGCATCCCCGCGATCGGCGTCGACGCGGATGTCCTGTCGGTCGGCCTCGACCCGCAGGGCGCGCTGGAGGTGCCGCCGTTCCGGGACGCCTTGAAGGTGGGCTGGTACGAGTTGGGCCCTCGCCCGGGGGAGCGGGGCCCCGCGGTCCTCGTGGGCCACCGCGACGCGCCCGCGGAAGGGGGTGACCGGGGTCGCCGTGGCTACCGGGACGCCGTCTTCGCCCGCCTCGACCGCCTGCGCCCCGGCGACCGGATCGAGACGACGACGGCGGCGGGGCGACGTACGACGTTCAATGTCACGGCGGTCGCCACGTACCGCACGGCGGACTTCCCCACCGCCACGGTCTACGCGCCCGCGATCGGCGCCCAGCTGCGCCTGCTCACCTGCGGCGGCCGCATCGGCAGGGACGGCCACTGGGACTCGAACGTGGTGGTGAGCGCGGCGCGCGTGGCGACGCCGCCACGTACCACGGACCGGCCGAGCACCCCGGCGAAAACGAGCGCTACGCCGCGAGATCCTTCTCGTCCGGATCCACCGACGTCGCTCCCGCCGTCCCAGTCGTCCCAGGCGTCCCGGCCGCTCCAGCCGCCCGTGTCGTCGCCGTCCCGCTCAGCGGCGCCGCGACAGGGGCGACTTTCCGGTCCCACACCAGCCGGCCCACCCGTCCGGAGCGGCCGATCATCTTGGTGAGCGGCGTGAGCAGCGCCATGGCGAGCGGCGAGAGGAGGAGGGCGACGGCGGTGCCGAGCGCGAAGCCGCCGACGACGTCCGTCGGGTAGTGCACGCCCATGAAGACGCGGCAGAAGCCCTCGACGGCGGCGAGGGCGAGGCCGGCGATGCCGAACTTCCGGTTGGCGACGAAGAGTCCGGCGCCGATGGCCATGGCGAGGGTGGCGTGGTCGCTGACGAAGGAGTAGTCGTTCTTGCCGTCCACCAGGAGTTCGACGCCGTGGTGGACGCGGAACGGACGTGGGCGTTCCACGAAGCCGCGGATGGGGATGTTGACGAGGACGGCGATGCCCGCGGCGAGCGGGGCCCAGACGACGGCGGCGACCGAGGAGGCGGCGTCGTCGAGGGTGCCGCGCTTGCGCTGCCCCCACCAGCACCACACGACCAAGAGGACGAGGGCGAGCAACAGCCCGTACTCCCCGATGAACGCGATGGCGCTGTCGAGCCAGGACGGGGTGTCCTTGGCCAGGCCATTGATGTCGTAGAGCAGGCCGACGTCGGGGTTCGACCCGGATTCATCGAGTCCAGCCATGGCGCTGCGGCCCCTTGTCTCCTAGCCCGTGGGCGCACCGTGCTGTACGCCCTGTCCATCAACCCCCGTGGTCGGTCCAGTCAAGGGAACGCCCTGTCCCTCGCCCTACGTTCCACCCTCCACCGAAAGATCACTCAGACGTTACCGAAGAGAGATACATCGCTGCAGCTCAGAGGAGTGTTCTCACGGAGAGTTCAAGCCACATCACACACACATACCCCGTGAATCCCATCCTCAACGAGGTCTCTCCACTTCAGCCGCCAACCTTCACACTTCACACTTCGGTCGGCTTGGCGGGCACGGCCTTGGCCCCGTCCTCCGTGACACGGGTCGCGCCGAAGTAGTCAGGGGTGTCGATGCGGTCGAAGCGGATGACGGCGTTGGTGCGCGGGGCGTTGATCATGTATCCCCCGCCAACGTAGATGCCGACGTGCCGGATGGCGCGGGAATTGGTCAGGTCGTCCGAGAAGAAGACGAGGTCGCCGGGGAGGAGTTCCTCCCGCTTGGGGTGCGGGCCCGCGTTGTACTGGTCGTTGGCGACGCGGGGCAGCGTGACGCCGACGGAGCGGTACGCGGCGAGGGTGAGCCCGGAGCAGTCGAAGCGGCCGCCCTGCTCGGGGGTGCCGTTGCCGCCCCAGAGGTAGAGGGTGCCCAGCTTCTTCTGCGCGTAGTAGATGGCTCCCGCCGCCTGCCTGGAGGGCTCCACGCGGCCGACGGGCCGGGCGAAGCTCTTCGAGAGGTCGGTGATGGTCTTCACGTAGTTCTGCGTCTCGCTGTAGGGCGGGACGCCGCCGTACTTGATGACCGCGTACGCGCCCGCGTTGTACGCGGCGAGCATGTTCTTCGTGGGGTCTCCGGGCGCGTCCTTCACGTATCCGGCGAGCTTGCAGTCGTACGACGCGGCGGACGGAATGGCGTCCTTCGGATCCCACACGTCCCGATCGCCGTCCCCGTCCCCGTCCAGACCGTGCGAGGCCCACGTCCCGGGAATGAACTGCGCTATCCCCTGCGCCTTCGCCGGGCTCGTGGCACGCGGATTGAACCCGCTCTCCTGGTAGAGCTGGGCGGCGAGCAGCGCGGGGTTGATGGCTTTGCAGAGGTTGCCCCACTTCTGCACGAGGGGCTGATAGGTGGCGGGCACGGCCCCCTTGGCGAGCCCCACGGACCCACCGCCGACCCCGTTGGCCATGCTTCCCGCGGCCATGTACGTCCCGACGACGAGCAGCGCGATGAAGCTGAGGGCCCCGCCGATCCCGACAGACGCGACGACCCACGCCTTACGCACCGTCAACCACCCTCCACCGCCCGGCAGTCCACCGGCGCCAAGTGTACGGCGATCGCCTCACATTTTGGGGGCTCATGGCGTCGGACCTGGAGCACGCCCACGACGCGTCGGAGCCACCGGTAGCCGCCGTGCACCCCGTGGGCGCCGCCCGCGCGGCGCCGATATCAGGCCATTCCCCGGCGATCAGGCACCGGCACGCCCATCGCCCCGTTCGTGACCATGTGCACACTCGAACTGATGGCCTACGGAGCGTCAGCGTCCGCGCCTAGCATGATCGGCGACCAAGCAGTTACGACCAATTCGTCGTGATTTTAGTTCAGCGCGTACCTCTACCAGGACAAGAGCTTCCGCCCCGACGGTTACGTGAACGCCCAGAACTGATTCGGACTCGGAATTCAGGATTCAGGACTCAGGAGTCACGTGAGCACCTCCCACAGCGCCGCCGCGACCGGCTCCCAGCCGGTCGCGGCGGTCGCGCGCGTCACCGTCGAGTACGGCTCGACGACCGCCCTCGACGACGTCTCCCTCACCTTCCCCGCCGGCGTCACCGGCCTCCTCGGGCCCAACGGGGCGGGAAAAAGCACCCTCTTGTCGCTGCTGAGCACGGCCCGCAGACCCAAGTCCGGGGACGTCACCCTCCTGGGGGAGACCCCGGGACGGACCCGCGTGCAGCGGCTGCGCAAACAGATCGGGGTGCTGCCGCAGTCCTTCGGGTACTACCCCCGCTTCACCGTCCTCGAGTTCACCGAGTACGCCGCGTGGCTGCGCAAGGTGCCCGCCGCCCAGCGCCGCGACCGCGCCCGCGAGGCGCTGCGTCTGGTGCAGATGGAGAAGCATGCCGGTGCCAAAATGGGCGCCCTTTCCGGCGGCATGCTGCGCCGCGTCGGCATCGCCCAGGCCATGGTCAACGAACCCTCCCTCGTCCTCCTCGACGAGCCGACGGTGGGCCTCGACCCGGCCCAGCGCGTCGGATTCCGCAAGCTCATCAAGGAGTTGGGCGACCGCTGCGCGGTGGTGATGAGCACCCACCTCGCCGAGGACGTGGCGCACGTGTGCGACCGCGTCGCCGTCCTCCTGGAGGGCACGGTCCGGTTCACCGGCACTGTTGCCGAGTTGTGTGCTCTGCCCGACGGGGACGCGGGCGGCGCGGGTGGCGCGGGTGGCGCGGGCGGCGACATCGACGGGAGTGCCGTGGAAGCCGGGTACCTGCATCTCGCCGGCACGGAAGCGGTGGCCGGCTGATGCGCGTACTCCTCACCGAAATGCGCCGCGGCGAGGCCAAGTGGGGCGCCGCCCTCATGGGCGCCGTCGGCGTCTACTACTTCACCGCGGAGAGCCCCGACGAGAGCGACTGGATCGGCTGGTGGACGCAGACCAGCCTCCAGGTCCAGCTCTTCGCCGTCATCGTGATGGGGTCCGTGATGAGCGCCGCGGCCGCGTGGAGCGCGGGCCGCGCCTTCCGCCACCGCACCCGGCTCTGGGCCGATACCGCCGCCCGCGGCGGCTGGGCCCAGTCGCTGCTGCTCTGGCTCGCGGCCTGGCTCTGGGCGCTGCTCGCGTACGCCGTACTGATCGCCGTCGCCTTCTCCCGCACCGCGGGCGTCAGCGACGTCAGCGAACCCGCGTGGACGCCGCTGCTGCTCGGCGCGGGCATGATGGGCCTGGAGATCGCCGTCGGCGTCGCCGTCGGCTCGGCCCTGCCCTCGCGCGTGGTCGCGCCCTTCGCGGGCGTCTTCTGGTACAGCCTCTTCGTCGTCGTCGCATTCGTCCCCGACACCCCGCTCGACAAGCTGTTCCCGGCGATAGACGAGTTCTGGAGCTCGGAGTTCGAGCCCAACACGACGCGCATGCTCGTCGCCGTCGCCTGGTGCCTGGCGTTCGGCCTCGTCCTCACCGCGCTGCCCGCGCTCCGGCGCGGCGCCGCCCTCGCACCACGCCCCGTCGCGCTCGGCGCGCTCGCGCTGGCCGCGCTCGTCGCGGGCGGCACCCTCGTGGCCTTCCGTACGCCGGTGCCCGACTCGTACTGGGCCGTACGCAAGGAACAGCCCGCACAGCCGCTCTGCACCACGAGCGGCCGCACGAAGGCGTGCCTGTGGCCGGACGACCGCCACCTGCTGCCCCAGGCCCGCGCCGCCGTGCGGACCGTCGACTCCGGGCTCGGCTCCCTCGCCGGACTCAACCGCGCCTTCTACGCCGACGGCCTCGACCGCCCCTCCGGCGCCACCGCCGAACTCCCCCTGATGTCCCCGGCGGCGACCAAGGACGACCTGACCGACGCGATGTTCTCGGCGGCCCTCCCCCAGCCCACGTCACCGAAGTGCGCACCGCACCTCCTCAAGTCCGCGGGCGGCTACCCCGACACGTTCCTGTTCGAGGCGGCCGTACGCGCCCGTATCGGCGCCCCGAGCGAGTACTACGGCGAGGAGTTCGGCCGCGCCCTCGAACGCATCACCGGCGCCCCGCGCACGAAGCAGGACCGGTGGATCGAGTCGGCGGCCGACGCCATCCGCGCGTGCGAGCCGGTCCCTGCACTCCCGTAGCCACCACGGGTCCCCTGCTCCCCTCCTACCGCCCCCGAGCGAATCGACGCGCCGCGATGCCGCCTACGAACCCCGAGCCGACCCGCCCGAGCCCGTCGGCCCAGCCCGAGGAACCCGCCCGCGAGGGCCTGTTCCACGACCCCCGACTGACCCCGGTTCTCTCCTTCGTACGCTGCCGAGGCCTCCCCCGCGCGGCAGTCGTCGCCCTGCTCGTGGCCCTGGCGGCGACCGCGTTCGCGGGCCGGAGCGTGGCGGTGCCGGAATTCCGATACCTGGTCGACTTCAGCGTCCCCGTCGCCGAGATCGTCCCGCTGGCCCACGCGGTCATCCTGGCCACGACGCTCTTCTCCCCGATGGCGGACCTGGAGCAGACGTCGGCCCAGCCGATGACCCGCCACAGAACCCTGTACCTGGTCGTACTGCTGGCGCTGGCCCTGGGCCTGACCGCGCTGCCCCTCGTCGCGGGTGCCACGAACGAGGTCTTCGTCTCGGCGGCCCGCAACGTCATCGGCTACCTCGGCCTCGCCATGCTCAGCGCCCGCCTCTTCGGCAGCGGCCTGGCCTGGCTGCTCCCGCTGGCCATGTTCGGCCCCACGCTGCTCCTGGGAGTGGGCAGCGACAACACCCCCGAACCCTGGGCCTGGTCGCTCCACCCCTCGACCCACACCCCGGCGATGATCACCGCGGTACTGCTCTGGGTGGTCGGCGCCCTGGCCTCGGCGACGGCGGGACCGCGGCAGTCGGAACGGGCGGAGCAGAACTGAGAGGGGCCACGGGTTACGGGGAGGCCACGGGCTTCGGAGGTCCGCGGGCTACGGGGGCTACGGGGGCTACGGGTGCCCACGGGCTCGGGGGGCCGGGCCCGACGAAAATCGCTGGTCACGTCCCACACCCCCGCTGCTACCGTCCCGCCATGCCAGACACCGGAGACCCCGCCGCCATCGAGTCCGCCCCCGTCACCGCCGAAGACGTCACCACCGCCGTACGTCTTGCCGTGGCTGTCCTTCGGGAGGCCCCCGATGACGCCGACTGGAGCGGCAAGGCCGGCGGGCTCGAATGGGACTGCTGGGAGACCGTCGAGCACCTCGCGGACGACCTCTTCGCGTACGCCGCGCAGCTCGGGCCCGAGCGGCCGCCGCTGGACCGTGAGGTGCCCTTCCTCTGGTACCGGCGGCGGGACGGCGGCCCCTCCAACGTCACCTTCGCCGACCGAGAGGCCGGCGTCGCGGGGCTGTTGCAGGTCCTGGAGTCGTGCGGCGCCCTCCTGACCGCCATGGTCGCGACCACGCCCGCGACGGTCCGCGCCCACCACGGGTACGGCGTCTCCGATCCGGAGGGCTTCGCCGCGATGGGGATCGTGGAGACGCTGGTCCACACGTACGACATCGCGGGCGGCCTCGGCATCGGTCACCTCTGGGCACCGCCCGCCGACCTCTGCGCCCGCGTCCTCGACCGCCTCTTCCCGGACGTGACGGCGGATGTGACGGCGGACGTGACAGCAGACGTGACGGCGGACGCCCGACCGGACGATCCGTGGGACGTCCTCCTCTGGGCCACCGGACGCGGCACCCTCCCCGGCCGGCCCCGCCGCACCACATGGCGCTGGTACGGCGTTCCCGCGGGCGAACGCTGACCTCCGCGCCCGCCGCGTCCCACCGCACCGTTCCAGGGAATGGACGTTTACGCAGGTCAGAGCCCACGTCAGCGTTCCAGCGTTCCTGATCGTCCGGTACTCCTTGCCCCGCCCCGGAGGCACCCGCTTCGCTGTGGAGCAGGCCGAACACCCCGGCCCCGCCCAGCCCAGCAAGCTGGATCCACACCACCTCACGGGGACCCCTCATGAAGCACACGCATGCCACCCAGACCCTCCTCGCCGGTCTCGCGCTGATCAGCACGCTCGGCCTGACCGCCTGCAACGGAGACGACACCGGCACCACGGGTGCGGGGTCCCCCGACTCCGCCGCCGGCGCCACGGCGGGCGGCAGCGGCGGCTCGGGCGGCGGGTCCGACCAGGGAACCGGAGGCGGCACCTCCGGCAACACCGGCGGCAACGAGAGCGGTGGCGGCGGCGAGGGCAAGAGCGGCGGCAACGACAGCGGCCAGGGCACCGGCGCCGGCACCGGCTCGAACACGAACGGCAAGTCCGGCATCTGCCGCAGCGACGAGCTGGAGGTCTCCGCCGTCGACAACAGCACCGACAAGACCGAGGGGATCGTCACCGTCCAGTTCAAGAACGGCGGCGGCCGCGACTGCACCATCAACGGTTACGCCGGCGTCGACCTCAAGACCGCCACCGGCGACACCCTCTCCGTGGACCGCAACGGCGAGAAGGCGCACCCGGGTGTCCTCAAGGACGGCGAGTCCGCCGCCTTCAACATCACGTTCCCCATCAACAACAGCGGTGGCTCCGGTGTCCGCGTCTCCAAGATCCTCGTGACGCCGCCGAACGAGACGAAGACCGTCACCATCGCCTGGCCCGCGGGCTCCCTCCCCGCGGACAACCCCGATGCCCCCTCCGGTGGCCCGAAGCTGTCGATCAGTCCGGTCGGCACGGTCAGCGACTCCCCCGCGGGCTGAGACACGGCCCAGGGCGGCCGGAGGCCGCGTACGTACGCCCCGACGTACGTGCGTGACCCCTGTGGCCAGGTGAAACCACCTGGTCACAGGGGTTGTCGCCGTTGTGCTCCGCGCCCCCTCCGCCGATTGACGCCGCCTCAATCAAGCCCGATGGTGGGTGAATTGGGTACCAAGCGGCCCATGCGCGCTCCGGCGGCCGTCGGCCGTCGGCCCGCGGCGCAGCGTCACGGCCAGGGAGCCGCCGATGAACGCACCGGACCGGGACCGCCCGGAGGGCCACCGCGACCCTCCGGAGGACCACCGCCCCGATGAGTTCGCCCTGCCGGTGCCACCCGTCCCACCCATGCCGCCGACCCCACCCGTGCCGACCACCCCGCCCCTGCCACCCGTGCCACCGGCCCCACCGTGGGGGGCCACGCCCCCGGCACCACCCGCACCCCCGCACAGGCGCTACGCCCTCGCCGCCGCCCTCCTCAACCTCTCCGGCCTCGGCCTCGGCTACCTCCTCCTCAACCGGCGCCTCCTCGCCCTCCTCTCCTGCGCCGCCACCGCCGCCCTGCTCCTCGTCGCACTGCCCGCCGACGTCGACGGCGTCCCCGGCGTCGTACTCGTCGGATACGCCGTGCTGCTGCTCCTCACCGCCGCCCACGGCGCGTACCTGGCCACCCACGACCCGCGCCCCCACCCGCTGCGGGCGCCCATCGCCATCGGACTCGGAGTCGTGCTCCTCGCCGTGCCCGCGGGCGCGTCCTTCGCGTACGAGGACGCGCGCGACGAAGCCGTCGAGCGGATGCTCATCGACCGCATCGACGAGGCGGACCGGCTCGTCGAGGCCCTCGACGGGCGGACGTTCGACGGAGCGACCCGCCCCCGGTACGAGAAGGCGCTCCGCGTCCACCGCGACCTCGCCGATGACCACCCGGGGTCGCGGGCCGCGGACCGGCTGCCCGACAGCCTCACCGCGTACTACACATCCGTCGCCGCCCCGTACGCCGCCGGGCGCTACTGCGACGCCGTCACCCCGCTCAAACACCTGCGCACCGTCCCCGGCACGTTCGCCGCCCCCGCGAGGAAGCGCCTCGGCGCCCTCGCCTCCTGGCCCGACGACCGCCTCGCGACCTCCCTGTACGAATGCGGGACCGCCGCCCTCGGCCGGCCCGGCGCCGACGCACCGCTGAGCGAACTCATCCGCGCCTTCCCCGAGTCGGCCCAGGCCGCGAAGGTGGGGCCCGCGCTGCGCGCCGCCATCGACACCCGATCGGACGCGCTCAAGGGCTCCGACCCGTGCACAGGCGTCGACGAACTGCGCGCGCTCGGCCGGACCACCTCCGCGCTCCCCGGCGACACCCGCACTTTGCACGCGACCACCGCCCGCGCCGTGGAACGCGGCGTCTACGCCTGCGGGGTCGACGAGTTCGAGGACGGCGCCTTCACGAAGGCCGCCGAGACCCTTACGGGCTTCGTCAGGGAGTACCCGCGCAGCGGGAAGCGCGACCGTGCCGAGGACATCGCCGTCGCGGCGGAGATCGCGGCGGAACGCCCCGCCGCTGGCCGCCACCTGCCCCCGGCCCACAGCTCGGGGCGAGGGGGCGGCCCGGTCGAGTTGACCGTCGCCAACCTGGGCCCCGGCCCGCTGGAGATCCTCTACACAGGCCCCACCACTGGCACCGTCAAGCTGGAGGACTGCTCGTCATGCCGTATTTACGCCACCCGGACCCGTGGCGACGCCGCCTGCAGGACAGGCGTCACGAAGTATCCGAGGACCACGCTCCGGCTGCCCGCCGGCGCGTACCACTTCCTCTACAAGCGTGCGGGCGTACGCAATCGAGCCGACGGCGCGAAGCTCAGCGCCGCGTACCGATACACCGACTGCTCCTTCGTGACCCGCGGCACCGCCGGGCTCGGGCTGACTTAACACCTGGTCAGAGGCACGCCGGGCCGTCATTGCCCGGCGTCGTACCGCGTGATACACAGAGTCACCGGCCCTCGCGTACGAGGAAACGTACGAACTCAGCCAACGAATGGCGCCAAGGCGACATGCGCGGGCCCGATTGTCGGCGACAATGAGCTGTCCTCTGCACCGAGTGGGCAGAGGTGACAGAACAACCCACTAGGGGCGGTGAGTTACACATGCTTATGGCAGCCGAAAAGGGCGACATCACCACCATCATCGGCGGGATCGCCCCCGACTGGGGTCCCTTCGGGAGCCTGGGCAACGAGGCGCGCGTGATGATCGAGGTCGTGATGGCGATCGCCATCCTCCTCTGTCTCGGCATTGCGATCTGGGGCGCGGCGAAGCAGCGCATCGGCGCGACGGCGCTGCGTGACACGTTCAGTGCGGAGCAGGGCAAGGGTCTGATCATCGCGGGCCTGACCGGGGTCTTCATCATCGGGTCCCTGGGCACACTGTTCACGATCGTCTACGGCATGGCGGTCTAGCGGTCCCCCGCGCAGCCTCCAGCCGTCCCCTCTCCCACGTCCCCCACCCTTGTCCCCCGACCCTGTCCCCCACCCGTCCGTCGTGCCCACCGGCTGAGGTTGCAACTCCCTGATGTCAGGTCACCACACCGCGCCCGCGCGGGAACCAGCAGGGCTACCGTCATACGTGTCCTACGAGACGGTCCAGCGAGAGGTTGAGGGGGCGTGCGCGGCATGAGTCCCGACGACCGGAACGACGGCCTCTTCGGCGGCTCGGGCGAGACCCGGACGCGGCTTCCCGAGGGGGAGGGCGGGGGCGACGACGTCTACGGCGGCGTGCGCAGATCCGCGCGTGGCGGCGGCCGCGCGTCCTCCCGCAGCCTGGTCACCGTCGTGGGCGTCGTGGTCCTCCTGATCGCCGCGATCGCTTTCGCCAATCGGGGGGGCGACGATTCGTCCTCCGGAGGGGATGACGGGGACAAGGCCGCGTCGTCGCCGACGGCCGCGACCGGGACGAAGCCGGTGGGTGGCAAGACCGGTGGAATCGCCTCCGGTTTCGCCAAGACCAAGCAGGGCGCCGAGAGCGCGGCGGCGAACTTCGCCGTACCCCTGGGCTCGGCGGAGATGTTCGACAAGAACAAGCGCAACGCCATCCTGAACACCGTCATGGCTCCGTCCAGCGTGGCCAAGTTCCAGACCGAGCTGGACAAGGCCTACACGGCCCCGTTCTTCAAGAACGTGGGCCTGAACGAGGACGGCTCGACACCGAGCGGGTACCAGTTCATCTCCCGCACGACCCCGATCGGAACCAAGGCCACCGCCTTCTCGGAGGGCAAGGCGACCGTTGAGGTCTGGTGCAGCGGTCTGCTGGGCCTTGCCGGGGAGAAGTCCACCAAACCGGTGACCAACACCTGGTCCACGATGACCATGGAATTGGTATGGGTTCATGGTGATTGGAGAGCTGTGACGCACTCCGAGAAGGCAGGTCCCGCCCCTGTCCCAGGGGACGACCGGGCGTCCAACTCTGATGAGATCGCAAAGGCCGTCGAAGGTTACGGGGGGTTCACCTATGCCCGGTAGCACCCGTCGCCGCCGCACGCTCACGCTCGCCGCTGCCGTCACCACCGTGCAGACCGCGACCGTGCTGCTCGCCACGCGCGCCTTCGCGGCGCCGGACCCACAGCCGTCCGACGACGCCTGTGATCTCATCCGCGGCCCCGCCAAAAAGTACTGCGAGAAAGGCCAGGAAGGCGGCGGAAGCGGCGGAGGCGAATACCCCACCGAGTCCCCCCTCGGCGACTCCCTCGACCCCCTGAGCTCCCTGGCCAAGGGCTGTGCCGACGCCGCCTCCTGGACCGTCGAGAAGCTCTCGGACGCCGTGAAGGAGACGGCGAACGTCGACTTCACGAACCCCGAGTTCCTGCAGCAGTACGCCGTCGTCTTCGCGGCATCCACCGTGCTGACGCTCCTGCTGTGGCTCCTCGCCGTGGCGAAGAGGGCAGTACGCGGCGTGCCGCTCACCACCGCCCTGTCCGAAGCCATCGGCTTCCTCTGGCTCACCGTCCTCGCCTCCGCCTTCACCCCCCTGATCCTCTACACCGTCGTCTCCGCGACGGACGGCGTCACCGACGTCATCGCGAAAGCGACGGGCGGTCAGACGGACACGTTCTTCGGGACGTTCTCCGGCGCGCTGAAGAAGGGCGAGGACATCGGAGGGGGACCGATCATGCTGATCGTCGTCTCGCTCGTGTCGATCCTCGCCGCCGGCGTCCTCTGGCTGGAGCTCGTGATCAGGGCCGCACTCCTCTACGTAGGAGCGCTCCTCGGCACCGTCGTGTACGCGGGCCTCGTCGACAAGAACCTGTGGACGCACGTCCGCCGCTGGGCGGGCATCATGATCGCCGTCATCCTCGTGAAACCGATCATCGTCATCGTGCTCGGTCTCGCCGGCGCGCTCTCCGCCGACGACGGGCCCGACTCGTTCTCCGCGGTCGTCTCCGGGCTGTCGATCATCCTGCTCGCCATCTTCGCGAGCGCCATGATCTACCGGTTCGTCCCCGGCTTCGGGGACGAGATCGCCAACTCCCGCAACAACCGGATCATGCGCGGCGCCGAGAACAAGGCCGCCGCCGTGATCAGCTCCCCCGCCTCCCTCGTCTCGCAGGGCATCAAGACCCACAGTGCCCGCGGGAACGGGAACGGCGGCGGGGGCAACCAGGGCGGCGGGAGCAGCCAGGCCCGGCCCGCCAATCCCGCCAGCGGCGGCGTCGCCGCCCACAGCAGCCGCGGATCCACCGGCGGCGGCTCCTCCAACGGCGGCGGATCTGTCCCCTCCGCCGCACCCCCGCCGCGCAGCAGCGCGACGGACACCCCGCACGCGGGCCACCGCGGCGGTTCACGCAACAGCAGTACCAACCGCACGGGAGGTGAAGGGCGTTGACGACCCAGTCCCACCTGTCCCAGCCGGTCGCGCCCCGCCGCACATATCTGATCGGCCGCGCCCGGCCGAACGCGATCGTCGGAAAGAACCGCGAGACCGGGGAGATCGCCCTGATCATCGTGGGCGCCTTCCTCGGCATGATGTGCGGGCTCCTGGTCCCCGTCCTCGCCCTCCGCATCGTGCTGCTCTCCGGCCTCCCGATGCTCGCCATCGCGGCGGTGTACGTCCCGTACAAGGGCCGGACGTTCTACAAGTGGTTCGAAATCAATCGGAGTTACAAGCGGTCGCTGAAGCGCGGTACCGCCTATCGGTCCGCTGCCCCCGAGGCGGGCGTCCGGCTCGACGGGCGGGAGGTCGAGGTCGGGCCGCCGCCCGGCATCGGCCGTATCAGCTGGCTGGCCGCGCCCTTCGGCCCGGACGAGATCGCCGTGCTGCTGCACGCCGACCGGCGGACCGTCACCGCCGCCATCGAGATCGAGGGCCCTGGCGTCGGCCTGCGCGACAGCGAGGACCAGGAAGCCCTCGTCGACCGGTTCGGGACGCTCCTCAAGCACGTCGCCAACGGGGACGGGTTCGTCACCCGGCTGCAGATGCTCGCGCGTACGCTGCCCGCCGACCCGGACGCCCACGCCAAGGACGTCAGCGTGCGCGGCGACGACCGGGCGCTGCCCTGGCTCCAGCAGTCGTACGACCAGCTGCAGTCCATGGTGTCCACCAGCAGCGAGCAGCACCGCGCCTACCTCGTCGCCTGCATGCACTACTCCCGGGACCTCGCCGCCGAGGCCCAGGCGATGGCCCGCGCGGCCCGCCCGGCCGGCGGCAGGAAGCTCGACAAGGACGCCGGGCTCGCCGTCGTCATGGCGCGCGAGCTCACCGACATCTGCTCGCGCCTCCAGGAAGCCGACATCCGGGTGCGGCAGCCGCTCGGTCAGGGGCGGCTCTCCTCGCTGGTGCACTCCATGTACGACCCGGACCACCCCATCGACCACATCCAGGCGATGACGAAGCGCAACGCCTGGCCCGCCGAGCTCGACGCCATGGAGCCCACCTACCTCCAGGCGAAGACCCGCGAGTCCTCCACCCGCGCCCCGTGGTGCCACGCGACGGCCTGGGTGAAGGAGTGGCCGATGACGCCCGTCGGCGTCAACTTCCTCGCCCCGCTGCTCGTCCACACCCCGGACGTCATCAGGACGGTGGCCGTGACGATGGACCTCGAACCCACCGAGGTCGCCATCGAGCGGATGCTCACCGAGAAGACGAACGACGAGGCGGAGGCGAGCCGCCAGGCCAAGATGAACCGTACGGTCGACCCCCGCGACATCGCCTCGCACTCCCGCCTGGACCAGCGCGGCGAGGACCTGGCGAGCGGCGCGGCGGGCGTGAACCTCGTCGGGTACATCACGGTCTCTTCCCGTTCCCCGGAGGCGCTCGCGCGCGACAAGCGCACGATTCGCGCCTCCGCCGGCAAGTCGTATCTGAAGCTGGAGTGGTGCGACCGCGAGCACCACAGGGCCTTCGTCAACACGCTGCCGTTCGCGACCGGCATCCGACGCTAGAGCGCGCGAGCGCTAGACGGTATCGACGTAGAGGCAGGCTGTTGCGATGCGGGATCCGCTGACCGTCCTCACGGACGCCTTCACCGCCTTCCTGTTCGGGAAGGTCGAGACGACCAGGCTTCCGGTGCGTACGTCCACGGGGCAGGCCCAGGCGGTCTACCTCCCGACGGCCGCGCCGGGCCTCGGCGACTCGGGCGTGATCATCGGGCGTGAGGTGTACTCCGGCAAGGGGTACATCTACGACCCCTTCCAGCTGTACGGGCAGCAGCTGCCCGCACCGCACTGGCTGGTGCTCGGCGAGTCGGGCAACGGCAAGTCGGCGCTGGAGAAGACGTACGTGCTGCGGCAGCTGCGCTTCAAGGACCGGCAGGTCGTCGTCCTGGACGCGCAGGGCGAGGACGGCGTCGGCGAGTGGAACCTCATCGCCCAGGAGCTGGGCATAACTCCCATCCGCCTCGACCCGACGGCCGCCCTGGACATGGGGATCCGGCTGAACCCGCTGGACCCGGCGATCACGACGACCGGACAGCTCGCGCTCCTGCGGACGATCATCGAGGTCGCGATGGGGCACGGACTCGACGAGCGGTCGGGCTTCGCACTGAAGGTCGCCCACGCGTACGTCAACGAGACGATCGTCGAGCGCCAGCCGGTCCTGACGGACATCGTGGAGCAACTGCGCCACCCCGAGCCGGAGTCGGCCGAGGCGATGAACGTCGCCATAGACGACGTACGGGCGTGGGGCCTGGACGTGGCGCTCGTCCTCGACCGCCTCGTCGACGGCGACCTGCGGGGCATGTTCGACGGGCCGACGACGGTCGGCATCGACCTCGACGCCCCGCTGATCGTCTTCGACCTCTCCCACATCGACCGCAACTCCATCGCCATGCCGATCCTGATGGCGATCGTGGGCGTGTGGCTGGAGCACACCTGGATCCGCCCGGACCGCAAGAAGCGCATCTTCCTGGTGGAAGAGGCGTGGCACATCATCAACTCGCCCTTCGTGGCCCAGCTGTTCCAGCGCCTGTTGAAGTTCGGCCGACGGCTCGGCCTGTCCTTCGTGGCGGTGGTCCACCACCTGAGCGACGTCGTGGACGGAGCGGCGGCCAAGGAGGCGGCCGCGATCCTGAAGATGGCGTCCACCCGGACCATCTACGCCCAGAAGGCGGACGAGGCGAGGGCGACAGGGCGGGTCCTCGGGCTGCCCAGGTGGGCGGTGGAGATCATCCCGACGCTCACGCCGGGTATCGCGGTCTGGGACGTGAACGGCAACGTGCAGGTGGTGAAGCACCTGATCACCGAGACGGAACGGCCGCTGGTCTTCACCGACCGCGCCATGACCGAGTCGTCGGCCGACCTCCCCCACGAAGCCCCGTCCGACGACGCGCTGCGCGCGGCGGAGCTGGAGGCGGAGGAGCGGGCGGCGTACATGGAGCAGCATGCGGGATGAGTGGGAGCGGGGGCGGTCCCCGCACGGGCGGGGTCCGGCGGATCCTGGCGGTCCCCGGAGAGGGGGCGGGGGCGGGAACGGACGCTCCGGCCCAGGTCACGGCCCCGGTCCTGGCCCCGGCTCCGGCTCCGGCTCCGGCGGGATTCCGGACGGGCTCCTGGTGGGGTTCCTGGGGTTCCTGATCGGGGCCACGGTCCTCGTCTGGTCGGCCACGAACCTCGCGGGGCGGTTCGCGCGGGGCGCGTGGCCGGAGAAGGTCTCGTTCGGCCATACGCCGCCCGCGGTACGCCACTTGATCGGCAACCCCAAGGACGTGGCAGGCGCCTGGCCGGAGACCCCGGCGGACCAGCTGTCGGGGTACGGCCTGTTCTGGGGCCTGTTCATCGGCCAGCTGATGGTGCTGATCGTGATGACGGTCTTCGTGATGGGGACGGTTACGCGGTGGCGTGCTGTCCGGAGGGCTCGGCGGGAGGGAGCGGAGCCGACGGGATCGGCCACCGCTCCGGCCGAGGGTGCTGGGGGCGGCGGGTCCATGGGTCCCGTTACGGCTTCGGCAGCTGGTGAGGCAGCGGCGCCTGGTGAGGCAGCGACACCGACGCCGGGTCCCGGCCCGGGACTGGGTCCGGTGCCGGAACCGGGATCGGGACTGGGTCCGGGATCGGGATCGGTGCCGGGACCGGGATCGGGGTCGGTGCCGGGACTGGGTCCGGGACCGGGACCGGGACCGACCTCCGTCCCGACACCGGGCCCCCCTCCGGCGGTACCGGGTGTCCCCGCACCGCCCTTCCCCTCCCCCACCCACTCCCCCACGCCCTTCCCCGCCACCACACCCGTCGAGCACGTCACCCCCGTCGCCGCAGCCCCCGCCAGCGACACACCTCCCGCGGCCGTGCCCCCCACCGTCCCCACCGTCCCCACCCCCCGCTCCCCCCTGGTCCTCGGCGGCCCCGCCACGCGCCGCCCCCTCGCGGTGCAGGCCGTGCAGGATGCCGAGGGAGCCGCGCTCGTCCTGACCTCCGATCCCACCCTGTGGGCCGAGACCAAGGACGCGCGGGCCAAGCTCGGGCCCGTCCTGCTCTACGACCCCTCCCACCTGTGCGACACCCCGGCCCGCCTCCACTGGTCCCCCACCCGCGGCTGCGCGGACAAGGCCACGGCGGACACCCGGGCCGCCGCGCTCCTCGCCCCGACAAGACCCGCGTCGAAGCTGGACGTCGCCGTGGCCGACACGGCCCAGCTCCTGATGCGCAGCTTTCTGCACGCCGCCGCGGTCGCGGACAAGCCGATGAAGATCGTGCACCGCTGGTCGCAGGGCAACCAGGTGCAGGAGGCGGTACGCATCCTCCGTACGCATCCGAAGGCCGCGTCCGGCTCCGCGGGGGAGCTGGAGGCGGCGCTCACCGCGCATCCGGAACGTCGGGACATGGCCCAGGAGCTGACCGCCCGTTCGCTGGCCGCGCTCTTCACCGTGCACGTGCGCGAATCCTGCACCCCGAACCGAACTGATGCGCTCTCCCTGGATTCCTTCGTCGATGAAGGGGGCACGCTTTTTGTGGTGGGTGAGGCGATCGAGGATCCCAAGTCCCGCCAAGGCCCGGGTGCCATGCCCCTGTTGACGGCACTCGCCTCCAGCGTGGTCGAGCACGGCCGGCGCATGGCCGCACGGTCATCCTCCGGTCGGCTCGACCCACCAATGACGCTCGTCCTGGACGACGTCGCCGCGGTGGCTCCGCTGCCCCAGCTGCCGGAGCTGCTCTCCACCGGCGCGGACCGGGGCCTGCCGACCCTGGCCCTGCTCCGGTCGCGGGAACAGGGCAGGTCACGCTGGCCGGACAGCGAACTGCCGGTGACGTAGACGCGGGACCGACCAGGCGGTGCCAGCGCTTGCCGCCGTCGACGTCCAGCGTCGTACCGGAGGAGCCGGAGGAGCCGGAGGAGCCGGAGGAGCCGGAGGAGCCGGAGACGAGCGTGACCGACCCCGTCTCCTGCGCAGATGCGGCAGCGCGGCCCGCAGGCCGCGCGGGTGCGGACCGGTCAGGGCCGCTTCAGCACCAGCTCGAACTCCCGCGAGGACGGGTCCCCCGGCACCGGTACGACCTCTCCGCTGCGTACGAACCCGAAGCGCCGGTAGAACGCCTGCGCCCGCGGGTTGCCCTCATGGACGTACAGCCGCACCCGCTCGAGCCCGTCCAGACCCCACGCCCACCCGACAGCGGCATCGAACAACGCCTCCGTCGCGCCGCTGCCCCGGTGCTCGGGCCGCACGAAGACCCCCACCACGTGCGCCTGCCGCTGCTCGATCACCCCGCCGAAGACGTCGTCCGCCCCGGCCTCCTCGACCAGCACGGTCACCGAGCCGACCCACACGCCGTCCGCGTCCTCGGCCACGAACTGCCGTACCGCGGAACCGCTCGCGGCCCCCGCGGCACGCTCCTGCCAGAACGAGTCCGGCTTCGCCGCGGCCTCCTCGTACGTCTCCAGGAAGGCGACCGGCGCCGCCGGGTCCCGCAGCGCGGCCAGCCTCAACTCCCTGACCTGCGGCCACTCGTCGGCGCGGACGGTTCGTACGACGTACTCGTGTTCCATGCCGTGATCCTAAGTTCCGCGCTCCCGGGTTCACCCGGCGAGGTGCGCCTCGGGTCGTCTCAGGGTCGCCGTCGTACCCGGGTACTACCCCCAGGCCCCCACGTCCCGCCCCCGGTCCGACGATCCGCGCCCCTGCGAACGCCACCATCGAAGACATGATTCGGGCATACGGACTGACCAAGCACTACGGCGGCAAGTCCGCCAAGAAGGCCGTCGACGACCTCAGCTTCGAGGTGCTCCCCGGCGCCGTCACCGGCTTCCTCGGCCCCAACGGCGCGGGCAAGTCCACCACCATGCGGATGCTCATCGGCCTCGACGCACCCACCGGCGGCCGCGCCACCATCGGCGGCCGCGCCTACGCGAACCACCCCGCGCCCCTCCACGAGGTCGGCGCGCTCCTGGAGGCCCGCTCGGTCCACCCGGGCCGCTCCGCGTACCACCACCTCATGGCGCTCGCCCACACCCACTCCATCCCCAGGAGCCGCGTCGACGCGGTCCTGGACCTGGCCGGCATCCACGAGGTCGCGCGCAAGCGCGTCAAGGGCTTCTCCCTCGGCATGGGGCAGCGCCTCGGCATCGCGGCCGCCCTGCTCGGCGACCCGGCCACGGTGATCCTCGACGAGCCGGTCAACGGCCTCGACCCCGAGGGCGTCCTGTGGATCCGCACCCTCCTCAAGTCCCTCGCCGCGGAGGGCCGTACGGTCCTCGTCTCCTCGCACCTCATGAGCGAGATGGCGCTGACCGCCGAACACCTGATCATCATCGGCCGCGGCAAGCTCCTCGCCGACACCACCGTCGAGCGCTTCGTACGCGAGTCGGGCTCCGGCTCGGTCAAGGTCGTGACCCCCGAGGCGGGCCACCTGACCGAACTGCTCGCGGGACCCGGCGTGCGGATCTCCGGCGACACCCCGGGCGTCCTCGACGTACGCGGCACCGACGCGGAGCACATCGGGCGCACCGCCGCGGCCCACGGCATCCCGCTCTTCGAACTGACCCCGCACACGGCGTCGTTGGAGCAGGCGTTCATGGACCTGACGCGTGACTCCGTCGACTACGTCGCTGCGACGAACAACCCTGCCGCCCCCGCCACCCGTCGCTCGGAAGGAGTCGCGGCATGACCACCGCCCTCACCGCACCCCCTGCCCCCACCGCCCGCACCGCCCCCGTCCACCGCCTCAGCACCAAGGGCGTCATCCGCTCCGAATGGCACAAGCTGTGGACGCTCCGCTCGACGTGGATCACCCTGATCACCGCGAGCGCCCTGGTCCTCGCGGTCGGCATCACCATGGGTTCGACGTACGACGGCGACGACGCCGACGTGGACACCATCGTCTTCACCCTCTTCGGCACCCAGCTGTCCCAGATCTGCCTCGCCGTCCTCGGCATCCTCGTCACCGCGGGCGAGTACTCGACGGGCATGATCCGTTCCTCGCTCGCCGCGGTCCCGCGCCGCGTGCCCGTCCTGTGGTCCAAGGCAGGCGTCTTCGCGGCGGTCGCGTTCGCCCTGTCCCTCGCGACGAACATCCTGACCTTCCTCGTCGCCCAGATCTGGCTCGCGGACACCGACAAGAAGCTGTCGCTCACCGACCCGGGCGTCTTCGGCGCCCTCACGACCAGCGCCGTCTCCCTCACCCTGCTGAGCCTTATCGCGCTCGGCCTCGGCGCCCTGTTCCGCTCGGTGCCCGGAGCGATCGGCGCGTTCGTCGCGACGGTCCTGATCCTGCCCGAGGTCCTGACGATGCTGCCGTTCGGCGCCGTGGACACCGCCATGAAGTACTTTCCCGCCCAGGCCGCGAGCTCCCTCGGCTCGGTGGCCCGCGTGGAGAACACCATCGCGCCGGGCACCGCCGTCCTCACGCTCGTCCTGTGGGCGGCGGCCATCATGGGCGCGGCGGCGATGCTGCTCAAGCGACGCGACGTATGAGGTCCCAACTGATCCTTCCTGTACGAGGATGAGGCCGTGACCGAGCCGAAGGCCGTGAGCGAGCCGCACCCCCTCACCCAGTTCCTCCAGCGACTCACGCAGCGGGTGCGCGCCTTCGACAGGCGCCGCCCGCTCGTCTGGGATCTCGCGGTGACCACGTTCTTCGTGACGGCCGCGCTCGTCGACGCGAGCGGCGGCTGGCGCAACGTGGCGCCCGACACGGACGTCCCCGGCCCGCTGATCTTCCTGATGAGCGTGGGTCTTTCGCTGCCGGTGCTGTGGCGCCGCCGGCACCCGATGGCGGTCCTCACGGTCATGGTGGCGACGGCACTGGTCAACAGCTGGAGCGGCGCCATGCTGCAGGCCGCGCTGATCCAGATGCTCGTGCTCTTCAGCATCGCGATGCGGCTGCCGCTGCGTACGCTCGGGTGGGCGGGCCTGATGATGACGGTCCCGCTCGTCGTGGGCGCGGTCCGCTATCCCGAGGACAGCTGGGACCAGCAGATCATCCCGAACCTGTGGGCGTACGCCGTGGTCGCCCTGCTCGGCATCGCGGTGCGCTCCCGCCAGGACTACACCGAGGCCCTCGTGGAGCGCGCCCGGCAGCTGGAGGTCGAGCGCGACCAACAGGCACAGCTCGCCGCGGCCGCGGAGCGCACCCGCATAGCCCGCGAGATGCACGACATCATCGGCCACAACCTCTCCGTCATCACGGGTCTCGCGGACGGCGGTTCGTACGCGGCAGCCAAGTCCCCCGAGCGTGCGGCCCAGGCCCTGGAGGCGATCGGCACCACCAGCCGCCAGGCCCTCGGCGAGCTCCGCCGTCTCCTGGACGTCCTGCGCGACGACGCCCCCGCCCCCGCCGAACTCGCCCCGCAGCCGGCCCTGACCGACCTGGACCAGCTCATCGACGGCGTACGGGCCGCGGGCCTGCCCGTACGGACCACCGTCCAGGGCAGCCCCGACACCGTTCCGGCGGGCCGCCAGCTCACGGTGTACCGGGTCGTGCAGGAAGCCCTCACGAACACCCTCAAGCACGGTGGCCCGGGTGCGACGGCGGCGGTCGACGTCACGTATGGGGAGGACGGGGTGACGGTGGAGGTGACGGACACGGGTGCGGGCGGGCCGCGGCCCGCGGATCCGCGGCTCTCGGGTCCGCGGCTCTCCGGAGGCGGCCGCGGCCTGACCGGAATGCGCGAGCGAACAGCCTTGTACGAGGGCACACTTGAGGCCGGCCCGCTGCCGCGCCCGACGGGCGGCTGGCGGGTCCATCTCCATCTTCCGCAGGCTCCCGAAGGACAGTGAGACAGCAACGTGACGACCGTGCTCATCGTCGACGACCAGCCCATGCAGCGCTTCGGTTTCCGCATGCTCCTGGAGAGTCAGGACGACATGACGGTGGCGGGCGAGGCGGGCAACGGCAGCGAGGCGGTCCGCATGACGGCCGAACTCAGCCCGGACGTCGTCCTGATGGACATCCGCATGCCGGGACTCGACGGCATCGAGGCCACGCGTCGCATCATCGCGTCGGGCGACCGCACCCGCGTCCTCATCCTCACGACGTTCGACCTCGACGAGTACGCGTACGCGGGACTCCGCGCCGGAGCGTCCGGCTTCCTCATCAAGGACGCGCTCCCCGAGGAACTCCTGTCCGGAATCCGCGCGGTCGCGTCGGGTGACGCGGTGGTGGCCCCGAGCCTGACCCGCCGGCTCCTCGACGCGTACGCGGACCACTTGCCGACGACGTCGGGGGCGGCGTTCGATCCGGCGGGGGATCCGCGCCTGTCGTCACTCACCCACCGGGAACGCGAGATCCTGACGGTCATAGGCCAGGGCTGGACGAACGCGGAGATCGCCTCGCGCCTCCATCTCGCGGAGTCGACCGTAAAAACCCACGTGGGCCGCATCCTCGCGAAGACGGGAACGAGAGACAGAGTGCAGGCGGTAATCCTGGCGTACGACACGAAATTGGTGAGCCCGTCTTAGAACCGTAAATCCCCTGGAACGCAGAAAACCCCCGCACCAAACGGTGCGGGGGTTTTCTCCAAAAAAAGTTCGGCGGCGTCCTACTCTCCCACAGGGTCCCCCCTGCAGTACCATCGGCGCTGTGAGGCTTAGCTTCCGGGTTCGGAATGTAACCGGGCGTTTCCCTCACGCTATGACCACCGAAACACTATGAAACTGTCAACCGCACCATGCGTGACCTTGCATGGGGTTGTTCGTGGTTTCAGAACCAACACAGTGGACGCGAGCAACTGAGGACAAGCCCTCGGCCTATTAGTACCAGTCACCTCCACCCGTTACCGGGCTTCCAGATCTGGCCTATCAACCCAGTCGTCTACTGGGAGCCTTAACCCCTCAAAGGGGGTGGGAATACTCATCTCGAAGCAGGCTTCCCGCTTAGATGCTTTCAGCGGTTATCCTTTCCGAACGTAGCCAACCAGCCATGCCCTTGGCAGGACAACTGGCACACCAGAGGTTCGTCCGTCCCGGTCCTCTCGTACTAGGGACAGCCCTTCTCAATATTCCTACGCGCACAGAGGATAGGGACCGAACTGTCTCACGACGTTCTAAACCCAGCTCGCGTACCGCTTTAATGGGCGAACAGCCCAACCCTTGGGACCGACTCCAGCCCCAGGATGCGACGAGCCGACATCGAGGTGCCAAACCATCCCGTCGATATGGACTCTTGGGGAAGATCAGCCTGTTATCCCCGGGGTACCTTTTATCCGTTGAGCGACGGCGCTTCCACAAGCCACCGCCGGATCACTAGTCCCGACTTTCGTCCCTGCTCGACCCGTCGGTCTCACAGTCAAGCTCCCTTGTGCACTTACACTCAACACCTGATTACCAACCAGGCTGAGGGAACCTTTGGGCGCCTCCGTTACCCTTTGGGAGGCAACCGCCCCAGTTAAACTACCCATCAGACACTGTCCCTGATCCGGATCACGGACCGAGGTTAGACATCCAGCACGACCAGAGTGGTATTTCAACGTCGACTCCACGAACACTGGCGTGCCCGCTTCACAGTCTCCCACCTATCCTACACAAGCCGAACCGAACACCAATATCAAACTGTAGTAAAGGTCCCGGGGTCTTTCCGTCCTTCTGCGCGAAACGAGCATCTTTACTCGTAGTGCAATTTCACCGGGCCTATGGTTGAGACAGTCGAGAAGTCGTTACGCCATTCGTGCAGGTCGGAACTTACCCGACAAGGAATTTCGCTACCTTAGGATGGTTATAGTTACCACCGCCGTTTACTGGCGCTTAAGTTCTCAGCTTCGCACGCCCGAAAGCGCACTAACCGGTCCCCTTAACGTTCCAGCACCGGGCAGGCGTCAGTCCGTATACATCGCCTTACGGCTTCGCACGGACCTGTGTTTTTAGTAAACAGTCGCTTCTCGCTGGTCTCTGCGGCCACCCCCAGCTCAGAGTGCAAGACTCATCACCGGTGATGGCCCCCCTTCTCCCGAAGTTACGGGGGCATTTTGCCGAGTTCCTTAACCATAGTTCACCCGAACGCCTCGGTATTCTCTACCTGACCACCTGAGTCGGTTTAGGGTACGGGCCGCCATGAAACTCGCTAGAGGCTTTTCTCGACAGCATAGGATCATCCACTTCACCACAATCGGCTCGGCATCAGGTCTCAGGCACAAGCTGTCCGGATTTACCTAGACAGCGCCCTACACCCTTACCCCGGGACAACCACCGCCCGGGCTGGACTACCTTCCTGCGTCACCCCATCACTCACCTACTACAAGTCTGGTCCGTCGGCTCCACCACTCCCCTTTGCCCGAAGGCTCCGGGGCGGCTTCACGGACTTAGCATCGCCTGATTCGATGTTTGACGCTTCACAGCGGGTACCGGAATATCAACCGGTTATCCATCGACTACGCCTGTCGGCCTCGCCTTAGGTCCCGACTTACCCTGGGCAGATCAGCTTGACCCAGGAACCCTTAGTCAATCGGCGCACACGTTTCTCACGTATGTATCGCTACTCATGCCTGCATTCTCACTCGTGAACCGTCCACCACTGCCTTCCGGCGCAGCTTCACCCGGCACACGACGCTCCCCTACCCATCCCAGCGGGCGTTGGCCCTATTGCTGGAATGACACGACTTCGGCGGTACGCTTGAGCCCCGCTACATTGTCGGCGCGGAATCACTAGACCAGTGAGCTATTACGCACTCTTTCAAGGGTGGCTGCTTCTAAGCCAACCTCCTGGTTGTCTCTGCGACTCCACATCCTTTCCCACTTAGCGTACGCTTAGGGGCCTTAGTCGATGCTCTGGGCTGTTTCCCTCTCGACCATGGAGCTTATCCCCCACAGTCTCACTGCCGCGCTCTCACTTACCGGCATTCGGAGTTTGGCTAAGGTCAGTAACCCGGTAGGGCCCATCGCCTATCCAGTGCTCTACCTCCGGCAAGAAACACACGACGCTGCACCTAAATGCATTTCGGGGAGAACCAGCTATCACGGAGTTTGATTGGCCTTTCACCCCTAACCACAGGTCATCCCCCAGGTTTTCAACCCTGGTGGGTTCGGTCCTCCACGACCTCTTACAGCCGCTTCAACCTGCCCATGGCTAGATCACTCCGCTTCGGGTCTTGAGCGCGCTACTGAATCGCCCTGTTCGGACTCGCTTTCGCTACGGCTTCCCCACACGGGTTAACCTCGCAACACACCGCAAACTCGCAGGCTCATTCTTCAAAAGGCACGCAGTCACGAGACATCAAGCAAGCTTGATGTCCGACGCTCCCACGGCTTGTAGGCACACGGTTTCAGGTACTATTTCACTCCGCTCCCGCGGTACTTTTCACCATTCCCTCACGGTACTATCCGCTATCGGTCACCAGGGAATATTTAGGCTTAACGGGTGGTCCCGCCAGATTCACACGGGATTTCTCGGGCCCCGTGCTACTTGGGTGTCTCTCAAACGAGCCGCTGACGTTTCGACTACGGGGGTCTTACCCTCTACGCCGGACCTTTCGCATGTCCTTCGTCTACATCAACGGTTTCTGACTCGTCTCACAGCCGGCAGACTGTGAAAGAGAGATCCCACAACCCCGTATGCGCAACCCCTGCCGGGTCTCACACGCATACGGTTTGGCCTCATCCGGTTTCGCTCGCCACTACTCCCGGAATCACGGTTGTTTTCTCTTCCTGCGGGTACTGAGATGTTTCACTTCCCCGCGTTCCCTCCACACTGCCTATGTGTTCAGCAGCGGGTGACAGCCCATGACGACTGCCGGGTTTCCCCATTCGGAAACCCCCGGATCAAAGCCTGGTTGACGACTCCCCGGGGACTATCGTGGCCTCCCACGTCCTTCATCGGTTCCTGGTGCCAAGGCATCCACCGTGCGCCCTTAAAAACTTGGCCACAGATGCTCGCGTCCACTGTGCAGTTCTCAAACAACGACCAACCACCCATCACCCCGGACCAGTAGCCCGAGTGCACTGGGGTCGGCATTGAGGTCGGGAACGAGCCCGTACCCTCAGATACCCAACAGCGTGCCCGACACCCTTTACCGCTTCCCTCAACCCTCCACGCTCTGACGAGCAGTACTAGAAGGAGAAGACGATCAAGTGTGCCGAGTAGTCAACGTTCCACCCATGAGCAACCACCGTCGAACGTGTGCCGACGTAGTGGCCTCTGGACTGCCGTAGCAGCCTAGAAGTGCTCCTTAGAAAGGAGGTGATCCAGCCGCACCTTCCGGTACGGCTACCTTGTTACGACTTCGTCCCAATCGCCAGTCCCACCTTCGACAGCTCCCTCCCACAAGGGGTTGGGCCACCGGCTTCGGGTGTTACCGACTTTCGTGACGTGACGGGCGGTGTGTACAAGGCCCGGGAACGTATTCACCGCAGCAATGCTGATCTGCGATTACTAGCAACTCCAACTTCATGGGGTCGAGTTGCAGACCCCAATCCGAACTGAGACCGACTTTTTGAGATTCGCTCCACCTCACGGTATCGCAGCTCATTGTATCGGCCATTGTAGCACGTGTGCAGCCCAAGACATAAGGGGCATGATGACTTGACGTCGTCCCCACCTTCCTCCGAGTTGACCCCGGCGGTCTCCTGTGAGTCCCCATCACCCCGAAGGGCATGCTGGCAACACAGAACAAGGGTTGCGCTCGTTGCGGGACTTAACCCAACATCTCACGACACGAGCTGACGACAGCCATGCACCACCTGTACACCGACCACAAGGGGGCGACCATCTCTGGCCGTTTCCGGTGTATGTCAAGCCTTGGTAAGGTTCTTCGCGTTGCGTCGAATTAAGCCACATGCTCCGCTGCTTGTGCGGGCCCCCGTCAATTCCTTTGAGTTTTAGCCTTGCGGCCGTACTCCCCAGGCGGGGAACTTAATGCGTTAGCTGCGGCACCGACGACGTGGAATGTCGCCAACACCTAGTTCCCACCGTTTACGGCGTGGACTACCAGGGTATCTAATCCTGTTCGCTCCCCACGCTTTCGCTCCTCAGCGTCAGTAATGGCCCAGAGATCCGCCTTCGCCACCGGTGTTCCTCCTGATATCTGCGCATTTCACCGCTACACCAGGAATTCCGATCTCCCCTACCACACTCTAGCTAGCCCGTATCGACTGCAGACTCGGGGTTAAGCCCCGAGCTTTCACAATCGACGTGACAAGCCGCCTACGAGCTCTTTACGCCCAATAATTCCGGACAACGCTTGCGCCCTACGTATTACCGCGGCTGCTGGCACGTAGTTAGCCGGCGCTTCTTCTGCAGGTACCGTCACTTTCGCTTCTTCCCTGCTGAAAGAGGTTTACAACCCGAAGGCCGTCATCCCTCACGCGGCGTCGCTGCATCAGGCTTTCGCCCATTGTGCAATATTCCCCACTGCTGCCTCCCGTAGGAGTCTGGGCCGTGTCTCAGTCCCAGTGTGGCCGGTCGCCCTCTCAGGCCGGCTACCCGTCGTCGCCTTGGTGAGCTTCTACCTCACCAACAAGCTGATAGGCCGCGGGCTCATCCTTCACCGCCGGAGCTTTCAACCCTCTCCCATGCGAGAGACGGTGTTATCCGGTATTAGACCCCGTTTCCAGGGCTTGTCCCAGAGTGAAGGGCAGATTGCCCACGTGTTACTCACCCGTTCGCCACTAATCCCCACCGAAGTGGTTCATCGTTCGACTTGCATGTGTTAAGCACGCCGCCAGCGTTCGTCCTGAGCCAGGATCAAACTCTCCGTGAATGTGTACCGGTAATCCGGTGCAACACCACGAGAGCGGAACGGTCGGGAGGAATAATCCCGTCCGTTCACAGCGTCCTCGCTGTGTTTTTTCAAAGGAACCTCCAACTCACCGAAGTGAGCCGGGGTTATCAACATATCTGGCGTTGACTTTTGGCACGCTGTTGAGTTCTCAAGGAACGGACGCTTCCTTTGTACTCACCCTTGCGGGCTTTCCTCCGGGCGCTTCCCTTCGGTGTTTCTTTTGTTCTTGCGTTTCCGACTCTATCAGACTCTTTCGTGTCCGATTTCCTCGGTGCCTTTCCGGTTCCCGCTCCGGCCTTTCGGCTTTCGCGTTTCCCTTTCCGGCGGTTCCGACTCTATCAGATCCTTTCGGGCCTGACTCCCAGTCAGCGGGGTTTGTCTTTGCGGCTGTTGGGCCGTTCCGACGTCTCAAACTCTAGCGGGTTTTCCCGGCGACTCATAATCGAGCCGTTGAAATGAATTCGGGCATGCCGAAGTCGTTCCGTTGGGAGGTCGTGCAGAGTTTGTTTTGCCGCTACCCGCGGCGGGGTGTTGCTGTCGCAGAACCGTTACGGCTCCGTGGCAACCCGAAGAACCTTACGGGTCGGGCAAGTGACTGTCAACCCTGCCCTGTACCCCGCCGACGTGCGGTTCAGTCCAGGTCCGTGAGGCGGCCGCCCGCGTCCGGCTGGGCGTGCTCCACGCGGCGTAGAAGACGGGTCAGCACCTCGCCCAGCGCGCCGCGCTCCTCCTGGGACAGGTCCTGGAGGAGGTCCTCCTCGAAGACCGTGGCCAGGCGCATCGCCTCCAGCCACTTCTCGCGGCCCTCCGCGGTCAGCTCCACGATGACGCGGACGCGGTTGTTCTCGTCGCGGTCCCGCGTGACCAGCCCTTCCGCCACCATGCGGTCGATCCGGTGGGTCATCGCGGCCGGCGTGAGGCCGAGGCGCTTGGCCAGGTCTCCGGGGCCCATTTGGTACGGGGCTCCGGAGAGGACGAGGGCCTTGAGGACCTCCCACTCGGCGTTGCTGATGCCGAGGGTCGCCGTCTGGCGGCCGTAGGCGACGTTCATGCGGCGGTTCAGGCGGCCGAGGGCCGAGACGATCTCCTCGACCTGGGGGTCGAGGTCCTGGAACTCCCGCTGATACGCGGCGATCTGCTCTTCAAGTGTCGGCTCACTTGGGCCGGGGGTGTCACCCATGCGCCGAGTATGGCACGGCCCCGCTTGGCATCGAAGTCCTTCGGTGTGTACAGTTTAGTCTCGAACTTTAGCTTCGAAGTCTTCACTTCTAAGCACCACACCACTCACTCAAGGCAGGTGAAAGTGACCAGGGCGATGGGCGCAGCGATGCGTCGTATTCAGGCAGGCAGCGCGCTGAGCGCGTTCGGCATCGGGTTCACGGTTCCGTTCCTCTACGTCTATGTGGCGCAGGTGCGGGATCTTGGGTCCAGTGCGGCGGGCATCGTGCTCGCCGCGTTCGCCATGGCCGCTCTGATCGTCCTGCCCATCACCGGCCGCGTCATCGACCGTCGCGGCCCCCTGCCCGTGCTCGTGGGAGCCGCGGGTGTCGCCTCGGTGGGTGCGATCGCGCTGGGTCTTGCGAACAGCGAGCCGACGGCGATCCTCTCCGCGGCGCTGCTCGGTGCCGGTACGGCGGTCATGCAGCCGGCGCTGGCGACGATGATCGTCTGGTCCTCGACGCCGGCCACCCGCACGCGGTCCTTCGCGATGCAGTTCTTCCTGCAGAACCTGGGCCTCGGCATCGGTGGTCTCATCGGCGGCCAGATCGTCGACGAGAGCCGTCCGAGCAGCTTCACGCTGCTGTTCTCCATCGAGTCCGTGATGTTCCTGGTGCTCGCGGGCATCGCGCTGACCGTGCGGCTGCCGCACGCGCCGTCCATCCAGGACGCGATGCCGAAGGACGCCTCCGCTCCGCGGGGCGGCATGCGTGCGCTGCTGCGGCACAAGGCCATGGTGCAGCTGTGCGTGCTCGGTTTCGTGATCTTCTTCGCCTGCTACGGGCAGTTCGAGTCGGGTCTCTCCGCGTACGGCGTGGAGGCCGCGGGCATCTCCGCGTCGACGCTCGGCATCGCGCTGGCCGCCAACACGGCCATGATCGTCATCGCGCAGTTCGCCGTCCTGAAGTTCGTCGAGCGGCGCAAGCGCTCCCGTGTGATCGCCGCCGTCGGTCTGATCTGGGCCTTCGCGTGGCTGCTCGCCGGGTACGCGGGTGTCGGGCACGGCAGCCAGGCGATGGCGACCGCCGCGTTCATCTCGACGTACGCCCTCTTCGGGCTCGGTGAGGCGATGCTGTCGCCGACCGTCGCGCCGCTGGTCGCCGACCTGGCGCCGGGCGGCATGGTCGGTCAGTACAACTCGGCCTTCGCCCTGGTGAAGCAGCTTGCCCTCGCGGTCGGCCCGGCCGTGGGCGGGCCGATGGGCGCCGCGCTGCACGTCCCGTACATCGTGACGTTCGTTCTGTTCTCGCTGGGCATCACGGTGCTCGCGGTGCGCCTCGGGCGCCGCCTCACGCCGGTGCAGAACCAGCCTTCGCTGGCCAAGAGCCCGGTGGTGGCGCAGGGCGGCCCGGCTCCGGCCGAGCCGGAGACCGCGCACGCCTGAACGGCTGCCTGACGTCTATACGTCTACTTGGGGAGCGCGAACTCGCACCAGACGGCCTTGCCGCCGCCCGGTGTGCGGCGCGAGCCCCAGTTCGACGCGATCGTCGCGACGATGGCGATGCCGCGTCCCGCCTCGTCGGCCGGTTCGGCGCGGCGGCGGCGCGGCAGGTGGTCATCGCCGTCGGTGACCTCGATGATCAGCCGCCGGTCGGTGCGGCGCAGGCGCAGCCGCATCGGCGGGGTGCCGTGCTGGAGCGAGTTCGCGACCAGTTCGCTGGCCGCGAGGACCCCCAGGTCGTGCAGCTCGGGCGAGAAGCGCCAGCTGGCGAGGACGCCGGTGGCGAAGGCACGCGCGCGTGGGGCGGCCTCCACGCCGCCGAGGAGCTCCAGGGCGGCGTTCCTGAACAGTTCCGCGTCGCCCCCGGCGCGGGCCGGGTGCTGGAGGACCAGGACGGCCACGTCGTCGTCGTGGTCGGCCGTCACTCCCAGGGCGCGGATCAGTCGGTCGCACACCACCTGGGGCGTGCCCGTGGCGCCGGCGAGGGCGCGTTCCAGTGAGGCCACGCCTTCGTCGATGTCCTCGCTGCGCCGTTCGACGAGGCCGTCCGTGTAGAGGACGGCGGTGGAGCCGGGGCCGAGGGGGACGGAGCCCGAGGTGTGCAGCCAGCCGCCGGTGCCGAGCGGGGGGCCTGTGGGCTCCTCCGCGCGGTGGATCGTGCCGTGCTCGTCGCGCACGAGGATGGGGAGGTGTCCCGCCGAGGCGTAGACGAGGCTTCCTTCGTTCGGGTCGTGCACCGCGTAGACACACGTGGCGATCTGGCTGGGGTCGATCTCGGTGGCGAGGCCGTCCAGGAGCTGCAGGACCTCGTGCGGGGGCAGGTCCAGGCGTGCGTAGGCCCGCACGGCGGTGCGGAGCTGGCCCATGACGGCGGCCGCGCGCACGCCGCGGCCCATCACGTCGCCGATGACGAGGGCGGTGCGGCCGCCGCCGAGGGTGATCACGTCGTACCAGTCGCCGCCGACGGCAGCCTCGGTGCCGCCCGGTTGGTACGTGGCGGCGATGCGCAGGTCGTCGGGCTGCTCCAACTCCTGGGGCAGCAGCGACTTCTGGAGGGTGACGGCGGTCTCGCGCTGGGCGCGCTCGCTGGTGCGCAGGCGTTCGGCGGCCTCGGCGTGGTCCGTGACGTCGGCGGCGAACACCAGGACACCGCCGCCCTCTTCGGGTCCCGCCGCGGAGCCGCCGAGAGGCAGCGTCACGGGGGTGCATGTGAACGTGTACGACCGGCCGGAGGCCGCTTTGCGGGACTTGACGGTGCGCGGTTTGGAGCTGCGCAGGACCTGGTCGAGGAGGGGGAGGAGGCCCAGTTCGGTCAGTTCGGGCAGTGCCACGCGCGCGGGTTCGCCGACGGGGCGGGGGCCGAAGGCGGCGGCGTACGCGTCGTTGACGTACGCGATGCGGTGGTCGGTGCCGTGGACCAGGGCGACGAGGGCCGGGATGCGGTCGAGCACCTCGCGGACGGGCAGTTCCTCGATGCCGTCGGGTCCTGTGGGGCCGACGGCGCCGCCCGGTGGGAGGGGTTCCCCCGCCGCGGCGGGCCGCTCGGCGCGGGCCGCGGGGACGGAGCCGTCCCCGCGCGGTGCCGTGGAGACCGCTTGTTCGGTCCGCGCTGCTGCGCGGCGCTGCGTTCCGGGGAGCCGGGCGCTCCAGCGCGTGAAGTTCACTGCGGTAGGCCTCGTGGTGTCGCTTCTGGATCGGGAACACAGCATGTCGGGAGCGGACTGACATCCGTCAGACGCCGGTCCTGTGCGGGGAGTTCCTGACTCCGGTCAGGAGGACTCCTTCGGGCGCTCCCCACCGGCCGCGAGTTCGAACTCCGCACGGGGGTGTTCGAGGGACCCGAGGGAGACGATCTCGCGTTTGAACAGGCCGGACAGGGTCCATTCGGAGAGCACTCGGGACTTGCGGTTGATGGTCGGCACTCTGCTCAGGTGGTAGACGCGGTGCATGAACCAGGCAGGGTAGCCCTTCAGCTTGCGTCCGTAGACGTGCGCGACACCTTTGTGCAGTCCCAGGGAGGCCACGGAGCCGACGTATTTGTGCTCGTACTCCTGGAGAGGGCGCTCTCGCAGGGACGCGACGATGTTGTCGGCGAGGACCTTGGCCTGGCGCACCGCGTGCTGGGCGTTGGGTGCGCACTCCGTGCCCGGTTCGTCCGCGGTGATGTCGGGGACGGCGGCCGCGTCGCCCGCGCCCCACGCGTGCGGGGCGCCGTCCACGGCGAGCTGTGCGGTGCACTTGAGGCGGCCGCGTTCGTTCAGCGGCAGGTCGGTGGCAGCGAGCACGGGGTGCGCCTTGACGCCGGCGGTCCAGACGACGGTGCGGGTGGGGTGGCGGGCGCCGTCGCTGAGGACGGCCACGCGGTCCTCGCACGAGTCGAGACGGGTCTCAAGGCGTACGTCGATATTGCGCCTTCGCAGCTCGCGCACCGTGTACTTGCCCATCTCCTCGCCGACTTCGGGCAGGATGCGGCCCGTCGCCTCGACGAGGATCCACTTCATGTCCTCGGCCTTGATGTTGTGGTAGTACCGGGACGCGTAGCGCGCCATGTCCTCCAGCTCGCCGAGCGCCTCGACGCCGGCGTAGCCGCCTCCTACGAAGACGAAGGTCAGGGCGGCGTCGCGGATCGCGGGGTCGCGCGTGGAGGAGGCGATGTCCATCTGCTCGATGACGTGGTTGCGCAGGCCGATGGCCTCTTCGACGGTCTTGAAGCCGATGGCGTGGTCGGCGAGTCCCGGCACGGGCAGGGTGCGGGCGATGGAGCCGGGCGCCATGACGAGTTCGTCGTACGCGATCTGCGCGGACCCGGTGCCCTCTTCGTCGGTGGCGAGGGTGGTGAAGGTCGCGGTGCGCTTGGCGTGGTCGACGGATTCGACCTCGCCGATGACGATGCGGCATTTGTCGAGGGTGCGGCGGAGCGGCACGACGACGTGGCGCGGCGAAATGGATCCGGCGGCGGCTTCGGGCAGGAACGGCTGATACGTCATATAAGGATCGGGGGCGATCACGACGATCTCGACCTCACCCCGCTTGAGCTCGCGTTTCAGCTTTCGCTGGAGTCTCAGCGCGGTGTACATGCCGACGTAGCCGCCGCCGACGACGAGAATGCGTACACAGTCCGGGGGCACGGGGGTCGTCCCCCGGGAGATCGCAGCCTTCACCATCCCATGACGCACCCGCCTTCGGCGTTTGTCCACAGGCCCGGCAATTTGTGTGACCGGGAGCGGTGCGTGGGAGGGCCTCGGATTTCCGCCGACGGCCGTGCCAGGTGCGCAGGTCAGCGGGGGCGGAGAGGGAGCGGAAGAGGGGTACGGGAAGGCCGGAAAGGGCGCATACTCCGATCGGGGGGCGCGCTGTGCGGAACCCGCCTCTTCTGAATTGACCCCCGCTCAACTATGTTCGTGTGACGTCGGGGTGTCGGGGGATGCGCTCGTCGGGCCGGTTTTCCGGCTCGTGGAAGGGCTCGCTCCCCACACTTCGGTAGTCAATGGCGGGGAGTGTCTCCGGGGGGAGACGTCATTACCGGGGGAACGTGTATGCACATTCAGGAGACTCACTGGACTTCCGCTCCCGTGTCGGCATCAGCCGTCGGCCCGAGCGGGAACGGACGCGACATGGGGGAAGGAGCGCGCACGACACCGCTGCGTGTCGACGCACAGCGCAATCTCGAACATGTACTGAGGGCGGCACGCGAGGTCTTCGGCGAGCTGGGTTACGGCGCGCCGATGGAGGACGTGGCGCGCCGCGCACGGGTCGGGGTCGGCACGGTCTACCGCCGCTTCCCGAGCAAGGACGTGCTGGTCAGGCGGATAGCCGAGGAGGAGACCTCCCGGCTGACCGACCAGGCTCGTGCGGCGCTCGGGCAGGAGGACGAGCCGTGGTCGGCGCTCTCGCGCTTCCTGCGGACGTCCGTGGCGTCGGGTGCGGGCCGGCTGCTGCCGCCGCAGGTGCTGCGGGTGAGCGTCGAGGACGGCGCCAAGGAGGACGAGGTGCGGGTGCCGCAGCAGCGGCAGCCGGCCACGGACTCCCCCGACCTGCGTCTCGTCGAACAGCGCCAGGCGCCCATCGAGGAGTCGACCTCCCTGGGTGACGACACGGGGGCGGCGACGCTCCTCGACGTCGTCGGCCGTCTCGTGGAGCGGGCCCGCGCGGCGGGCGAGCTGCGGGCGGACGTGACGGTGTCCGACGTCCTGCTGGTGATCGCCACGGCGGCGCCCTCGCTGCCGGACGCGGCACAGCAGGCGGCGGCCTCGTCGCGGCTTCTCGACATCCTGCTGGAGGGCCTGCGGTCGCGGCCCGCGTAACCGTCCGGTTCGGCGGGAGGCTCAACTCCATCGTGCTGTGCGGACGTTGAGCCTTCCCCGAATGGGTGAACGGTAGTGCTCCATTACGGGAACTCGCCCCGGACGGGTGGTTGAACGTCTTCCCTCTCGGCCGTGGCACGACCGTGTGGCACGCTTTCCCGGTGGTCGGGTCTGAGTGTGCAACCGGGGGCGTTCCGCGATGAGTGTTGACGGACGGGACGAGGCGTCCCAGGACGGTCCCGTCAGCGCGGCCGACGCGGCCGGTCCGAGTGTGCCGCCGCAGCGCGAGGGCGGCGCGGGCGCCTCGGTTCCTGGAGGCTCCGAGGGCCCGGTTCCCGACGCCGACCTGATCGCCCGGATGCGCTCCGGCGACGACTCCGCGTACGAGGAGCTGTACCGCCGCCACGCCGAGGCCGTGCGGCGCTACGCCGGCACCTGCTGCCGTGATGCCCACACCGCCGACGACCTCACCGCCGAGGTGTTCGCCCGCATGCTGCAGGCGGTGCGCGGCGGCAGCGGCCCCGAGCACGCCGTGCGCGCCTATCTGCTCACCACCGTGCGCCGGGTCGCGGCCGGGTGGACGAAGTCGGCGAAGCGCGAGCACCTCGTCGACGACTTCGCGGTGTTCGCCGCGCAGGCCGCGCGGGGCACGGAGGCCTCCGACGACACGGCGTCCGTGGGCTCCTTCGGAGCGGGTCTGGAGCTGGGCGCGGACGTCCGCGCGATGCACGAGGCAGAGCAGTCGATGGCCATGCAGGCCTTCCGTAGCCTGCCGGAGCGCTGGCAGGCCGTGCTGTGGCACACGGAGGTCGAGGACGAGTCGCCCAGTGAGGTCGCCACGCTCTTCGGCCTCGACGCGAACGGCACGCGCGTGCTCGCGAGCCGGGCCCGCGAGGGTCTCAAACAGGCCTATCTGCAGGCGCACGTGAGCGCCACCCTCACCGAGAGCGAGGAGTGCGCGCGCTACGCCGACCGACTCGGTGCGTACGCGCGCGGCGGCCTGCGCACCCGTGCCGAGCGCGGCCTGCGCAAGCACCTGGAGGAGTGCGCGAAGTGCCGGCTCGCCGCCGGGCAGATCAAGGACGTCGCGAGCGGGATTCCCGCGGTCGTGCCGATCGCCGTCATCGGCTGGTTCGGTGCCGCCGGGTACGCGAAGGTGGCCGCGCTCGTCGGCGGCGGCACCGTCGGGGCGGGCGCCGCGGGGGCCGCGGGTGCGGCCGCGGCGGGCGGGTCGACGGGCGGGTCCGCTGCGGGTGGTGCCGCCGCGTCCGAGGGGCTCGGCGCGCCCGCGAAGGCCGGTATCGCGGCGGGCGTCGTCGTGGCGGCCGGGGTCGTGGCGGCGATCGCCCTCACCGGAGGGAGCGGCAAGCCGAAGGCGGCGGACCCGCCGCCGTCCAAGGAGCCCGTGGTCTCCGAGTCGGTCGTGCCGCGGAAACCGCCGCCGGAGAAGAAGCCTGCGGCCAAGCCGAAGCCGCCGCCCCCCGCGCCGAAGCCCACCCCGAAGCCCACGCCCACCCCCACGCCCAAGCCGAAGCCGCCCGCCGAGGAGAAGCCGGAGCCGAAGCCCACGCCCCCACCCCCTCCGAAGCCCAGGCCGACCCCGCCGAAGCCAACCCCGAAGCCACCGCCCCCGCCACCACCGGCCCCCCGGGTCTACCAGTGGAACGAGCTGAAGTACGGCCTCACCGGCGACGGCACGGGTCCCGAGATGCGGCTCACGGAGAGCAGCTGGGTGTGGCAGCGCTGGGGCCTTTCGGTCGGCGACAAGCGGTACGCGCACGGCGTGACCGTGCACGGCCGGTCCTCCGTCACCATCGACCTGAACCGAAGCTGCGCGACGTACGACGCGGTCGTCGGCGTCGACGACATGACGATGGGCCTCGGCAAGGTGCGCTTCTCCGTGTACGGTGACGGGGCTCGGCTGTGGCAGTCCCCGCTGGTCAAGGGCGGTGACCCGGCGGTGCCGGTGCATGTGGGTCTGGCCGGCCGCAAGACGATCAGGCTCGTCGTCGAACCGCACACACCGTTCGACACGACAGCGCTCGCGGACTGGGCACAGTCACGGCTGACCTGCCGCTAGGCGCCTGGGGGACTCAGGCTGAGGCTGAGGTGTCCGCCTAGTCGCTCGTGTCTCCGACGGCCGCCGTCGCGAGCTCCAGTTCGGCCAGCACCTCGGCCGTCGTCAGCATGCTGCCCGCGGCGCGCTCGCGCTCGTACGTGTCGGGGCCGAGCGCCGTCAGGGCCGCGCGCTCGACGCGGTCCGCCTGCGCGTCCTCCGGGTGGGGCCGCGCATTGCCGTTGCGCAGGGTGGTGGCGGCGGCGAGAGCACGGGTCGCGCGCGTGTGCTCGCCGAGTTCGCCGAGCAGCGACGCGGCACCGTCCACCAGCGACGCCACGATCACTTCGGAGCAGTGGGTCTCCACGGCTTCGCGCACAGCGCCGGTGACGATGGGCAGTCCCGCGGCGGGACCGGACTCGGCGGCGGCGACGCGGGCCTCCATGCCGCTCAGGCCGACGCTGAACTGCGGGGGCGGCGTGCCGTACTCGGCATCGGCCCGCGAGGCCTCGCACAGCGCGCGGGCCGTGCCGATGTCCCCCTCGTCCAGGGCGAGCAGTGCCCCGAGGAGCCGTACGAACGCGCGTGCGTCCGTCACCCCGTACCGCTCGGCCTCCCTGCGTGCCTCGTCGAGCATCTTCGTCGCCGCGGCCCGGTCGCCCTCGCGGAACGCGACCTCGGCGAGCCGGGCGAGCAGGAACGAGGACTCCGCGAACGCGCCCACTTCGTGGGCGAGGCGCAGCGCTTCCTCGTACTCGACGCGGGCCTCCTCGTGGTTGCTGCGGGCCATGGCCGCCTCGCCCGCCGCGCTGCACACCTGGGCGCGCATCCAGCGGTCGCCGACCCGGCGGCTCAGCTCCCGCAGCTCGGCCAGGTCCTCGTCGACGCCGGAGAGGTTGCCGGGCATGTCGACGGCCATGTGGGTGCGGAACATGAGGATGACGCCGAGGTCCCAGTCCTCGCCGTGACGGCGGCAGTTCTCGACCGTCCGGTTCAGCGGACCCAGCGCGTCCTCGTGGGTGCCGCCGGTGAAGAAGATGGTGAACGGCCAGAGCAGCCCGGGGAAGCGCGCCGTCTCGGGCAGGGGCTGCGAGAAGGCGGCGCGCAGCCCCTCGACGAGTGTGGGGTCCGCCCACTCGTCGTGGTGGGCCGGCGAGTCCGCGGGCCTGGACTCCGCGACGAGGCACACGTGCAGCAGCTTGAGCCGCATCCACGGCCAGTACAGCGGGTCGTCCTCGGCTGGGAGGCCGGGCGGCGCGAGTTCCAGGACGCGGGCCATCCAGTCGGCGCCCTCCCTGCGGTAGTTGCGCAGCCACCAGAACCAGCCCGTGTTCAGGGCCATGTCGATCGCGCCTGCCGCGTCACCGGTGGCGGCGGTGCGCTGCAGGGCGGCCCGGATGTTGTCGAGGTCCGTCTCCAGGCGGCTGATCCACGGCAGTTGCTCCGCGGAGCGGAGCAGGGGCTCGGCGCGGGCGACGAGGTCCCGGAAGTACGCGGAGTGGCGGGTCTCGGCGGCGGCGAGCAGGTCCGGGGTCTCGGCGGCGCGTTCGGTCGCGTACTCGTGGATGGTCTCCAGGAGGCGGTAGCGCATGCCGCCGCCGGGGGTCGCGGACGGCACGGCGACCACCAGGGACTTGTCGACGAGGGCGCCGATGAGGTCGGTGGCGGGCGCGGTGCACACGGCCTCGGCGGCCGGGAGGTCCCAGCTGCCCGCGAAGACGGACGCCTCGCGCAGCACGGCACGCTCGGCCTCGTCGAGGAGCTCCCAGGACCAGTCGACGACGGCCCGCAGGGTCTGCTGGCGGGGCAGGACCGTGCGGCTGCCGCTGGTCAGGAGGCGGAAGCGGTCGTCGAGGCGGTCGGCGATCTGGCGCGGGGTGAGCAGCCGCAGGCGGGCGGCGGCCAGTTCGATGGCGAGCGGCAGGCCGTCGAGACGGCGGCAGATCTCGGCGACGGCGTCGGCGTCCGCCGCCGGGTCGAAGCCGGGCCGCACCGCGACGGCCCGCTCGGTGAACAGGCGGTGTGCCGGGTCGGGCGGGAGCGGCTCCACGGGGCGGACCGCTTCGCCCGGCACGCCCAGGGGTTCGCGGCTGGTGGCGAGGATGGTGAGACCCGGGCAGTGCGTGAGGAGGGTCTCGGCGAGCTCGGCGGCCGCGCCGATCACGTGTTCGCAGTTGTCAAGGAGCAGGAGCAGGCTGCGTGGCGCGCAGTACTCGACGAGCAGGGCGACCGGGTCGTCCTGCGAGGTGGTCAGTTCGCTGGTCATCAGGACGGTCTCGCGCAGGTCGAGCGCGCTGACGACAGCGCCGGGCACCGCCTCGGGGTGGTCGAGCGGGGCGAGCTCGGCCAGCCAGGCCCGCGGATGCCCGGCGGCGGCTTCCTCGGCGAGGCGGGTCTTGCCGGAGCCGCCCGGTCCGGTGAGGGTGACGAGGCGGGCCCTGCGCAAGTCTGAACGGATGGCGTCGAGTTCGGGTTCCCGGCCGACGAAAGACGTGAGGCGGGTGCGGATGTTGCCGTTCTGGTCGCTTCGCCCCACCCGTTGGGGTTCCTGCGACGGCTGTGGCTGGTGCGGTTCCAGTAGCCGCTGTTGCGATCCTGACAGCTGCTGCGGTGATCCTGGCCGCTGCTGTTGTTCCTGCGGCCGCTGTCCCTGCGACTGTTGTTCCTGCGGCCGCTGTTCCTGGCCTGCCGGTTTCTGCCGCGGCCGGTCCGGGCCCGCGAGCAGGGCGGCGTGCAGCGCGCGCAGTTCCGGGCCGGGGTCGGTGCCGAGGCCGTCGGCGAGGGCGCGGCGTGCCTCCTCGTACGCGGCGAGGGCGTCGGCTCCGCGGCCGGCGTCGCGCAGGGCGCGGATCAGCAGGGCGCGCAGTGCCTCGTCGTACGGGTGGGCGGAGGTCAGCTCGCGCAGTTCCGGTACGACCTCGGGGGCGCGGCCCAGGACGAGGTCCGCCTCGATCCGCGCGCGGACGGCCTCCGCGCGCTGTGCCTCGGGGCGAGCCGCGGTGGCGCGGTCGGGCAGGTCGGCGAGGGCGGGGCCGCGCCACAGGGCGAGCGCGTCGCGCAGGGTGCGGGCGGCCAGGGCCGGGTCGCCGCGGTCCAGCGCCGCCCTGCCCTCGCGCGCGAGGCGCTCGAAGCGGTGCAGGTCGACGTCGTCGGGGGCGACGGCGAGACGGTAGCCGCCGGGCGCGGACACGACGGCGTCCTTGCCGACGGCCCGGCGCAGGCGGCCCACCAGGGCCTGGAGGGCGGCGGGGGCGTCGGCCGGCGGATCTCCGGCCCACACCTCTTCGATGAGCGCGCCGACAGTCGCCGTGCGGTTCGCCTGGAGGGCGAGGGCGGCGAGCAGGGCACGCAGTCGCTGGCCCCCTACGGACAGAGGGGCGCCTTGGTCGTCGTACGCCTCGGTGGCGCCCAGGATTCGGTACCGCACCTCGTCATTCTCCCCGTCCGGGTGCGCGAGGGCGCGGGCTTTCTTTCGGGGCGCGCGTCGCCGACCCGCTGTCGACCCGCTGCCTGCCTGCTAGCGCCCCGCTCCTAGGGCTCCCCTCTGCGGGACCACACTCCCCGTGGGAACAGCTCGTTGCCGTGCTGGAGTCCCCGTCCAGCACGTTCCTCTTCGCGACAGGAGTCGCCGCAGCCACAGCTCGGTGGAGACCAGGTCTGCCAGGCCGTCCAGCGGAAGGGGTTCCCCTTCGGCGGCCGAGCGCAGGGCCTTGCGGACCACGCGGGCCTCGACCAGGCCCGCCTGGGCGAGCAACGGGGTGTCGAAGAGGGCGATGAGGTCGTCCACCGCCATGCGGAGCCCCGTGCGGGCGGCCGCCGCGTTCGAGGCGTGGGAGGGGGCGCCCCAGCCGGCGGGCAGGTCGGCGACCCCGGCGCCTTCGAGGACGGTGCGCAGGATCGAGGCCCGCGCCCCGGGCTGTACGCGCAGCGCTTCGGGGAGAGCCCGGCAGGCACGGACGACCTGGTTGTCCAGGAAGGGCGCGTGCAGCCGTTGGAAGCGCACCTCGGCGGCCTGCTCCAGGACGCGCAGGTCCGCGGCGTGCCGGGCGAGGGCGGCCCGCGCCCGGAACTCGCCGGGCCGCTGTCCCGGGCCGCCGGGACGCATGGTGGTGTCCTGGAGGCGAACCGATACTTCAGCGAGGGCCTCTCCGGTCAGCCAGCGCGCGGCGGGCCCCGGCCTGCCCCACGCGAGGGCGGCGAGTGACGCCCCGACGGCTCCGCCGGGTTCGTCGAAGCGGCGCTGCAGCAGGCGCTCGGCCAGCGATTCGACGCCCGCGCGGTGCGGCGTGCGGGCGAGCTTGCGGGCGGCGCCGTACACGCGCGCGGGGACCATCACCGAGCCGTCGGCCTTCGCCAGCGCCGCCACGGGGCGCACCATGTGGCGTCGTTTGCGGTCCATCAGGAGGTCGGCGAGGCGGGCCGGGTGGGCGTCGAGGACCTGCCGGGCGCCGTGGCCGGTGAAGTGGTCGGCGCTGCCCGACGTGAGCCGGGCGCGGTGGCGCTGGGCGGCCACCAGGACGGCGCTCGGCTCGTCCGTCAGGGGTCCGTCCAGGTCGGCGTAGGGCAGTGCGTCCTCGCCCGCCGCGACGACGACGTGGTGCAGGCGCGGGTTGGCGGCGATGGCGCCGGCCCGCTCCAGTTCGGCCTCGCGGCCGTTGACGGCCAGGTCGTTGAAGGTGACGGCGAGGAGGCGCTCCCCCGCGCCGGTGCCGTGGCCGAGCACCGTGCCGGGCATCCCGGGCAGACCGGCCGCGAGGAGTGCGAGGGTTCCGGAGGCTGGCCCTCCGGAGAGGTCGGCGCCGATGCCGGGCACCGGCATGCCGCGGGCCGCGCGCCGTTCGGCGGGCCCCATGCCGGGCACCGGGCCGGGGTCCATGTCCGTGCCGGGTACGTGGCGGGGTGCGGTCAGGCGCGCGCGTACCGCGTCGATGAGGGCCTCGCGGACGCCGTCCACCGCGCTGTCGGGGTCGGTGGGGGCCGCGGCGACCGCGAGCGAGGCCACCGGTTCGTACCCGGCGATCTCCCGCGCGCCCGCGCGCAGGATCAGCGCGTGCCCCGGCGGTACGCGCCGCACGCCCTGGTACGGGGTCGAGTCGTGCAGCGCCTCGGGGACGTCGGGGGCGGCGAGCAGCGCCGCGAGGTGGCCGATGTCCAGGTGGGCCTCGACGAGGTCGGCGAGCGGCAGGGCGGCGGTTCCGTAGGCCGTGCCGTCGGCCCAGGGGGTGTAGAAGACGGGGCGGGCGCCCGCGAGGTCGCCGGCGACCATGACGCGGCGGCCGACCTGGACGACCGCCGTGTAGCTGCCGGACCACGCGGTCAGGTGGCGCAGGGCGCCGCCGCGGGCGGCGAGGAGGCCGACCCTGAGTTCCTCGTCGGAGGCTCCGCAGGTGCCGAGCACCGCGATGCGGGTCTGCTCGTCGGCCGTCACTGTGCGTACTTCGTCGGCCCGCCAGTCGCCGACCGCCCAGAGCGGATCCGGGTCGCCCCACAGGAGTTGGGAACCCACGGGGTGGACGGTCCTGCCGTCGTCACCGGTGGCCCCGGCCGAGCCCACCGCCGAGGATCTCGCGGTGGTACTGCTCCACCCCACCAACCACCGCATCGCTGCCTCCACAGGCTGTGGACGGGCCGTCGGCCGAGCGCCGCCGGGCACGGCCGCCCAGTACACCGAAGAACTGGGGTCCCATGCTGCCACGAAGGAGGCGTGCGGGAAGGGCTACGGAACGGCTTGCGCCCCCTGGAATGCGCCCCAGGTGAGCGGTAGTTGAGAGCAGAACGGTGCCCTGCTTCTTATTGAGGCTCCGGGGAGGGCCCAAGGAGCGCTCGGGCGGCCACGCGCACCTCCTGCGCACGGCGTGTGCGAGCTTGTGCGCTCGGCGCGTTCAGCCGTCACAGGCGCACGCGTGCGCCGCACCGGGGCGCAGGCGTACGCCGGACCCGAACGCACGCGCACATCGCGCTCGGACACATGCGCACACCGCCGCCATGGGCGTTATGCCGGTTTCTGTACACGGGTGTTTTTCGGCCAAATCGGCCTGGCGCAGCCCCGGGAGGGAACCGTTCGAAGGCAACACACAGCCCGGGAGGCGGTGTTCGCCTCCCGGACCGGTCCGCCGCCCGCGGGGATGGAGGCGGCGGTGTCCCCCAGCCCACTGACTCCAGCGCAGCGGGCCGACCCACGCATCGCCAATGGAAGCCCTGTCGCCATGGCCGGAGAAGAGCGCACACACGGGCGCACGGCCACACGGCGGGAGCACACATCGCCGCCGGGGCACCTACGTACGGACAACAATCCCGCCATCCGGAACTGGGCCTCTTAACGCTTGGGAGGCGGCGAACTACGCTGTGTGTGCTGTTGTTTTCGCGGAGGCATATACCTGGAGGATCGGCCAAACGCGCTTGCGGCCGACTTTCCGGCCACGCCCCCGGGGAACACGGCACGAATGCCGTGCGCGGTCCAGCCACTGCCCGGCAGCCGTCTGTGTCGAGGGGTGGCGCATGTCCAGGGAGCAACGCGGGCCGAACGAAAAGCTCGGCACCGTTCTCGCCCTCGCGGGAATCAGCAATGCGGGACTCGCGCGCCGGGTCAACGACCTCGGCGCCCAACGCGGGTTGACGCTCCGTTACGACAAGACATCGGTCGCCCGGTGGGTGTCCAAGGGCATGGTGCCGCAGGGCGCCGCCCCGCACCTGATCGCGGCGGCCATCGGGCAGAAGCTCGGCCGCCCCGTGCCCCTGCACGAGATCGGCCTCGCGGACGCCGACCCCGCGCCGGAGGTGGGCCTCGCCTTCCCGCGCGACGTGGGGGCGGCGGTGAAGTCCGCGACCGAGTTGTACCGCCTCGACCTGGCGGGCCGGCGCGCGGGCAGCGGCGGGATCTGGCAGTCCCTGGCCGGCTCCTTCGCCGTCAGTGCCTACGCGACACCCGCATCGCGCTGGCTGATAACCCCCGCGGACAGCTCCGTCGCCCGTGACGTCACGCGCGAGGTGTCCCGCGACACCGCGCACACCGACGACGGCGGCGCGCCGTTGAAGGTCGGCCACAGCGACGTGCTGAAGCTGCGCGAGGCGGCCGAGGACGCGCGCCGCTGGGACTCCAAGTACGGCGGCGGCGACTGGCGCTCCTCGATGGTCCCCGAGTGCCTGCGGGTCGAGGCGGCACCGCTGCTGCTCGGCTCGTACTCCGACGAGGTCGGACGTGCCCTCTTCGGAGCCTCCGCCGAGCTGACGCGCCTCGCCGGCTGGATGGCCTTCGACACCGGCCAGCAGGAGGCCGCCCAGCGCTACTACATCCAGGCGCTGCGCCTCGCGCGCGCGGCGGCGGACGTCCCCCTCGGGGGGTACGTCCTGGCGTCCATGTCCCTCCAGGCGACCTACCGGGGCTTCGGGGACGAGGGAGTCGACCTCGCGCAGGCCGCGCTGGAACGGAACAGGGGTCTGGCGACCGCCCGCACGATGAGCTTCTTCCGCCTTGTCGAGGCACGGGCACACGCGCGTGCCAACGACGCGCAGGCCGCGGGGGCGGCGCTGCGGGCCGCCGAGGGCTGGCTGGAGCGGGCCCGTGACGGCGACAACGACCCGTCCTGGCTCGGCTTCTACTCGTACGACCGCTTCGCCGCCGACGCCGCGGAGTGCTACCGCGACCTGAAGGCACCCCGGCAGGTGCGGCGCTTCACGGAGCAGGCGCTGTCCCGGCCCACGGAGGAATTCGTGCGCTCGCACGGCTTACGGCTCGTGGTGTCGGCCGTCGCCGAGCTGGAGTCCGGGAACCTCGACGCGGCGTGCGAGCAGGGCACGCGTGCCCTTGAGGTCGCCGGGCGGATCTCGTCCGCGAGGACCACGGAGTACGTGAAGGATCTGCTGCACCGCCTCGAGCCGTACGGGGACGAGCCGCGGGTGGTCGAGCTGCGGGAGCGGGCGCGGCCGCTGCTGGTGGCTCCGGCGTAAGTCCGTCGCCGCCGCGGTGCCCGGTCGTGCTCGTACCGGTCGCGATCGCGGGTGAACCCACGGGTGGGCGCGGGTTAAGGGGCGGGAAGGATCCGGCGTCCGAGGTTTGGCGGCGTTGTCAGTGGCGCAGGGCAGTATCTGTGGTGGGAGGTGAGGCGCGGTGAAGAAGGTCGCGTACGACTGCGACGTGCTGGTGATCGGCGGGGGGATCGTCGGGCTCGCGACGGCGTATGCCCTCACGCGCACGACTCCCGGCACGCGGGTCACGGTCCTGGAGAAGGAGACGGGCCCCGCCCGGCACCAGACGGGCCGCAACAGCGGCGTCATCCACAGCGGGATCTACTACCGCCCGGGTTCCCTCAAGGCGCGGTACGCGGTCCGTGGTGCCGCCGAGATGGTCAAGTTCTGCGCGGAGTACGGCGTCGCGCACGAGGTCACCGGCAAGCTCATCGTCGCCACCGAGCGGGACGAGCTGCCGCGCCTGCACGCGCTCGTGCAGCGCGGCAGGGAGAACGGCATTCCGGTGCGCGAGCTGGGTCCCGCGCAGATCACCGAGTACGAACCGGAGGTCCGCGGACTCGCCGCGATCCACGTGGGCACGACGGGGACATGTGACTACAGCGCGGTGGCCGCGCGCCTGGCCGACGCGTCCGGGGCGGAGATCCGGTACGGGCTGCAGGGCGAGGTCGTCCGCATCGACCGCCGGGCCGACCGGGGCGTCGCCGTCCTCACCGCCGACGGGGCCGTCGTGCGCGGCAAGGTCCTCGTGAACTGCGCGGGGCTCCACTGCGACGGGATCGCGCGGCTCACCGGGGACGACCCCGGCATGCGGATCGTGCCGTTCCGGGGGGAGTACTTCGAGCTGGCCAGGCCCGAGCTGGTGCGGGGCCTCGTCTATCCCGTGCCCGATCCGGCGTTCCCCTTCCTCGGCGTCCACCTCACGCGCGGCATCGACGGCGGCGTCCACGTGGGGCCGAACGCGGTGCCGGCGCTGGCGCGGGAGGGGTACGGGTGGTCGGTCGTCCGGCCCCGCGAGCTCGCCGGGACGATCGGCTGGCCCGGGTCCTGGCACATGGCGCGGCGGCACTGGCGGTACGGGGCGGGGGAGCTGCGGCGGTCCGCGTCCAAGTCCGCGTTCACCGAGGCGGTGCGGAGGCTGCTGCCCGCGGTTCGGGCCGATGATCTCGTGGCTGCGCCTGCGGGGGTGCGGGCGCAGGCGGTGCTGCGGGACGGGACGTTGGTCGACGATTTCCTCATACGGGAGGGGGCGCGGGCGGTTCACGTCCTGAACGCGCCCTCGCCGGCTGCGACGGCGTCTCTGCCCATCGGCAGGGAGGTTGCCCGACGGGCGGTCTCCGCGTTGCGGGAGGCGGAGGGCGGCGGCTGAGGCCGACCGCCGGTCGTAGTTCGGCTGCGGGTCCGTCCCGGCCGGTCGCGCAGTTCCCCGCGCCCCTGAGGTAGTCCGCCTCACGCCCGACGCCCAGCCCCCGACCCACCGGGCCCTGCTCGGCTGCCGGTCCGTCCCGGCCGATCGCGCAGTCCCCCGCGCCCCTGGGGCAGTCCCGGTCACGCCCCGCGCTCTGCGGGCAGCGCGTAAAATTGGGGCACTGTGTCTGACTCATCTCGTGACGCCGACGTTTCCGGCGCTTCTGACGCTTCTGATGTTGCCCCCACCCGTGGCGGGGGGCGGGTCACGGCGGCTCCTCGGTTTCCCGGGGGGCCCTCGCCCGATCCTGCCGGGTCGCATCACGAGCGGCGGATCCGTAGTTTCCAGCCCCGCCGGAGCCGGGTGACCACCAGCCAGGGGGACGCCCTGCGGCGGCTCTGGCCCACGTGGGGCCTGGACATCGACGGGCTCCGCACCCTGGACCTCGCCGAGCTCTTCGGCGACGAGCGGGGGCCGCGCCCCGACCTGCCCGTCGTCCTGGAGATCGGCTTCGGCATGGGTGAGGCGACCGCCGAGATGGCCGCCGCCGATCCGGACACCGGCATCCTCGCCGTCGACGTGCACACCCCGGGCCAGGGCAACCTCCTCGGCCTCGCCGAGCGCAAGGGCCTCGACAACGTCCGCGTGGCCAATGGGGACGCCATTATTCTGCTTCGGGAGATGTTGCCGGCCGAGTCCTTGCACGGGCTGCGCGTGTACTTTCCCGATCCCTGGCCCAAGGCCCGCCACCACAAGCGGCGCCTCATCCAGCCCGAGTTCCTGACGCTCGCCGCGCCCTCCCTCAAGCCCGGCGCGCTGCTGCACTGCGCGACCGACTGGGAGCCGTACGCCGAGCAGATGCTCGAGGTGCTCACCGCGCACCCCGACTTCGAGAACACGCAGCCCGACGGCGGATACGCGCCGCGCCCCGGCTTCCGCCCCCGCACCCGCTTCGAGGGCCAGGGCCTCGACAAGGGCCACGTCGTCCACGACCTGCTGTTCCGCAAGGTGTCCCCGACCACGGCAGCCACCCAGGACTGAGGCACCGTCGCGGCCACCCCCATCCCTCGTTAGGGTCGACCACGTGGCCACCGGTTCCCCGTATCCGATACCCCCCGAGGCGCCCGCCCCGAGGGAGCTCCTCCGTGTCCGCTGGTGGCAGCGGCGAGCGATACGCGTCGCCGCGCTCGTCACCCTGCTCGCACTCTCCGGCCTGGTGATCCTCGCCCTGGTCAGGGAGCAGACCGGCACCGAGGGCTTCCTCGTCGGGCTCGGCCTCGCGACCGTGCCCGTACCGCTCCTCGTCGCCGCGTTCCGCTGGCTGGACCGCGTGGCGCCCGGCCCCTGGCGGAACCTCCTCTTCTCCTTCTCCTGGGGCGCCTGCGCCGCCGCTCTCGTCGCGATCGTGGCGAACAGCTTCGCGATCCGCTGGATAGCCACCGCCACCGCCGACCCGAGCGGCGCGGACAACATCGGCGCGACCGTCGTCGCCCCGATCGTCGAGGAGAGCGCGAAGGCCGCCGCCGTGCTCCTCGTCTTCCTCTTCCGCAGACGCGACTTCACCGGCATCGTCGACGGCGTCGTCATAGCCGGGGTGACCGCGACCGGGTTCGCGTTCACCGAGAACATCCTCTATCTGGGCAACGCCTTCGTCACCGACCAGCTCAGCCGCGAGAGCGGCCTCGCCTCCGTGACCGCCGCGACGTTCTTCGTCCGCGTCGTCATGTCGCCGTTCGCCCACCCGCTCTTCACGGTCCTGACCGGCATCGGCTTCGGCATCGCCGCGCTCTCGGCCGAGCGGCAGGTCGTGCGCCGCGTGCTGCTCCCGCTCACCGGGCTGCTGCTCGCGATGGGCATGCACGCCCTGTGGAACGGCTCCGCCGTCTTCGGGCAGTTCGGGTTCTTCACCGTGTACGCCCTCTTCATGCTCCCGGCGTTCGGCCTGCTGACCTGGCTGGCCATCTGGACCCGGCAGCGCGAGCTCCGCATGATCCGCGAGGAGCTGCCCGTGTACGCGGCGGCGGGCTGGCTCACGCCGCCCGAACCGTTCGCGCTCGGCTCGATGCGCGCCCGCTCACTGGCCCGCGACTACGCCGCGTACACCTGGGGCAAGCCCGCGGCCCGCACGGTCGCGGAGTACCAGATGTACGCGACGTCCCTCGCGTTCCTGCGCCACCGGGGCCGCCGCGGACGGGCCGGCGCCGACTTCGTCGTACGCGAGCGGGAACTGCTCGAAAAACTTTGGGAGCGCCGCGAACCGGCCCGCCCCGCCCACGCGTACGCGGCCCAGGCGACGGCACCGGTCATGCCCCCCATGCCGCCCTACGGGATGTACGCGGCGCCCGGGACGCCGGGGGTGTACGGCGGCTGGCCCCCGCAGCCCCACCCGGCCTACGGCTACCCCACGCCGTACAACCCGTACCGCCCCTAGGGACTGAGTACCGCCCCTAGGGACTGACTACGCGGACGCCGCGTTCAGCGCCGCCACCTCCGCCTCCGTCAGCTCCAGATCCGCCACCGCGAGCAGCGCAGGAAGCTGCTCCACCGTCCGCGCGGAAGCGATCGGCGCCGCCACGGTGGGCTGCGCAGCCAGCCACGCGAGCGCCACGGTCGGGACCTGCGCGCCGTGCGCCTGTGCGATCTCGTCGAGCGCGGCGAGGACCCGTTCGCCCCGCTCCGTCCCCACGTACGCCTCGACCCGCGAGCTGCGCGCGCTCTCGACGTGTGTGCCCGCCCGGTACTTGCCGGTGAGGTAGCCCGCCGCGAGCCCGAAGTAGGGGACGGCCGCGAGGCCGGAGCGCGAGGCGACTTCCTGGAGGGGGCCCTCGTAGGTGTCGCGGGAGACGAGGTTGTAGTGCGGCTGCAGCGCCACGTAGCGCGCGAGGCCCTCGCGGTCGGAGAGGTCGAGGGACTCCTGGAGCCGCTCGGGGGAGATGTTGGAGGCGGCGATGGCGCGCACCTTGCCCGCCCGCACCAGCTCGTCGAGCGCGCCGATGATCTCCTCCACGGGCACCGACGTGTCGTCGAAGTGCGTGTAGTAGAGGTCGATGTAGTCCGTGCCGAGGCGCTGGAGCGACGCGTCGGCGGCGCCCTTGATGGTGGCTGCGGACAGGCCCTTGTGGTCGGGGTGGGAGCCGACCTTCGTGGCCACGACGACGTCGGAGCGGTTGCCGCGCTCGGCGAGCCACTCGCCGATGAGGGTCTCGGACTCGCCGCCCTTGTTGCCGTCGACCCAGGCCGAGTACGCGTCGGCGGTGTCGATGAAGTTGCCGCCTGCCGCGGTGTAGGCGTCGAGGACGGCGAAGGACGCCGCCCGGTCCGCGGTCCAGCCGAAGACGTTGCCGCCGAGGGAGAGCGGGAAGACCTCGAGGTCGGAGGAGCCGAGAGGGCGAAGAGAAGTCATGTGCTCCTCAACGCCCCCAACGGAAACGGAATTCCGTGCAAGCCGCAACGAAACCGGTGCCGGACCGCTCGCCCCGGAGGGATCAGGGGTTGAGGCCCTTGCTCTGCAGCCACCCGAGCGGGTCGATCCCGGTGCCGCCCGGCGTGTGGACCTCCATGTGGAGGTGCGGTCCCGTGACGTTGCCGGTCGCGCCGACGCGGCCGATGACGTCACCCGTGGAGACCTTCTGGCCCGCGCTGACGTTGAGCGACGACTGGTGGCAGTACCAGACCTCCGTGCCGTCCTCGAGCTCGAGCACGGTGCGGTAGCCGTACGCGCCCGCCCAGCCGGCCTCCTTGACGGTGCCGGTGTGCACGGCCTTCAGCGGGGTGCCCGTGGGCGCCGCGAAGTCCAGGCCGGTGTGGTGGCCGGAGGACCACATGGAGCCGGCGTCGCCGAAGTGCGAGGTGAGGGTGTACGAGGAGGTGGGGATGGCGTAGCTCTTGGCGAGCTTGGCCAGGCGTTCGGCCTCGGCCTTCGCCTTCCGGGCCTCCTCCGCCTTCTTCTTCTTGGCGGCGGCCTTGGCGTCCGCGTCCTTCTCGGCGGCCCGCTGCTGCGCGGCCGCCTCTTCGGCGGCCTTCTTGACGGCGGCGTCCTCGGCCGCGGTCCGCACGGCGGTGTCCGCCTGGTTCTGCTGGTTCTCGGCCTGCTGCATGATGCGGGCGCGCAGAGCCTCACCCGCGTGGGTGGTGCCCTGCTCGGCGTCGGCGGTGCTGACGCCCGCGGCGGTGAGGGGGGCCGCGGCGGCGACGGCGGTGGTGGTGTCCGCGGCGTCGTCGTCGGACAGCAGCGAGCCCACGCCCGGCAGGGACTCGGCCTCGGGCAGCGAGTCGGTGACCGCGCCCAGGTCGGGCATCGATATGGAGACCGGCGGCTTGCCGTCCTGCGCGGTGGCGATGCCGCCCGCGCCGACGGCGGCGATGACGCCCACGCCGAGCACGGTGGAGCTGCGGGCGAGCCCGCCGCCGCCCTTCTTGTGCACACGGTGCCTGCCGCGGACGGGACGGACGGACTCCTCGGTGGGGTTCCACTCTTCGAAGGAGCCCTCGTCGTACGAACCGAAGTCGTCGTCATTCGGAACGTACACGGCTTGGGGGGCAGGCCGGTTGGACGCCACTGGGGCGCACTCCTTTCCTTCCTTCTCGCCTACCGGGTTAGCTGACGGGTTCGGAGCAGGAAGGTCTCCTACGGACACCTGGCACGGGTGCACGAATGCACGGATGCGCAGAGGTCCGATTCACCCCATGTTGGTGGTTCCCCGGCTCCCTTGCGGGATTAGGCGCGTGCGCACGGAGCCGCCTCTAGTGACGGCTGGGACGACCGCGCTGCGTTATCGAACGTTAATAGACAGCGGGTCGGTATTCCAAGCCGTTCCGGTTGATCGTTAACGCTCATCGGCTGTACGTACCGGGACACGAAGGGGCGGAACGGGTCGAGTTGACCCCACATCCTTAAACACCGGAACTTCACGTTCCCTTGACAGAGCGTCAGTTGTTATGCGGAGGGGTGCACCTCAGTCACCGGCCGTCACCCCGGAACCATCGGCCGCGTCGTCCGTCTCCCCGGCGGTGGGGCGCCGCACCGCGAGGAGCGCCATGTCGTCCGTCATGCCGCCCCCGGTGTGCCGCCGCACCTCCCCCGCGAGCGCGGCGAGGAGCGCGTGCGGACCGCCGCGCCCCGGGAAGATCCGCCCGCCGAGCCGGGTCGCGGGATCGTAGAACTCCCCCGCCGCGTCGCGCGCCTCGGAGAGGCCGTCCGTGTAGAAGAGCAGCATCGCGCCGGGCGGCAGCTCCGTCTCGTCCGCGCGGTCCGGCCAGGCCCCGAGGTCGCCCATGCCGAGCGGCAGCGCGGGCTCGCTCGCCGACAGGACGCAGAGCCGTCCGTCGCCGCGCAGCAGCAGCGGCGGCGGGTGCCCGCGGTTCACGAGCCGTACGGCGCCGTCGCCGTGCCGGATCTCGGCGAGGACCGCGGTGGTGAACCCCTCGAACGCGTCGAGCCCGTCGCGCCGCGTGCCCTCGCGCGCCAGCGCCCGCTCCAGGCGCTGCGCGACCGCCTCCAGGGTGGCCTCCTGCTCGGCGGCCTCCCGGAAGGCGCCGATGACGACGGCGACGGCGGCGACCGCCCCCATGCCCTTGCCGCGCACGTCGCCGACGATGAGCCGTACGCCGTGCGCGGTGTCCTGCACCGCGTACAGATCGCCCCCGATGAACGCGTCGGCCTGCGCCGCCTCGTACCGCGCCGCGAAGTCGAGCCCGCCGATCCGTGGATCCGGCTCGGGCAACACGGCGCGCTGGGTGGCCTCGGAGATGGAGCGGGCGATGGCGAGCCGGTCATTGCTGCGGCGCACGACGCGGTTGATGACGATCGCGAGCGCGGCGACGGTCACCACGGTGACCACTTCCGTGACGGCCGCGACCTGACTGCTCACGGTGTTGCCGTAGTGCAGGAACAGGACGGCGGCCGTGGCCGCGACGCCGGTCAGGACGGTGTTGAGCCGTGAGTAGAAGGGGGCGGCGATCAGGGGGGCGGCGGTGAAGAGGGGCGACGCGGTGAACTCCGACGGGGTCATCGCGTCGTACACGACACCGACGACGAGCAGCAGGAGCGGCAGGGAGCGGACGAACGCCCGCTCGGGCCCGGCGGCCCCCCTGCCCCCTCTTTCGTCGGGTTCTCCTCGCTGCCCCACCGCTTGTCTCCCGCCGAGTCCGCGCCCATCACCGCGCTGCATTCAGGGTTCCCGGAGCGGGAGGAGGGTGCGACCTGGTGTGGGCCGACCGGGTTACGGCAGGGGGCCGGGACGGCCGGGAAAACACCTGAGGCCGGGAAGCTGATGCTTCCCGGCCTCAGGCCTTCAGTAGCGGGGACAGGATTTGAACCTGCGACCTCTGGGTTATGAGCCCAGCGAGCTACCGAGCTGCTCCACCCCGCGTCGGTGAACACAACAGTACGCCATCCGGAGGGGTGCGTCGAACCACTTACGCGCTGTCGGCGTGCGTGAGGGTCTCCCAGGCCACGAAGAGGCCGTCCGTGCCCTCGGGCCGCCGCTCCCGCGTGTACCTCTCGGTCTGCGGCATCTCGAGCCCCAGGCGTCCCCGCAGATGGCTGAGGCCGACCTCCGTGTCGGGTCCCATGTCGCGCTGCACCCTGCCGCCGCACAGCCAGCTGGGCGCCGCCGCGCCCAGCTGGTACTTGGAGTGGAACTCGAAGGCCGCCCGGAGCCGGTCCTTGACCTCTCCGTACAGGTCGACGCCCTGGTGACGGGCGGTCTCCGCCAGGTGCGAGGCGGCGGCGAGGGAGTAGCTCGCGTGCTTGAAGTTGCGGCAGGTCTCCTGCGAGAGCCCGTCGGCGTACGTGCCCTGCCCGAACCAGTACTTCTTCAGCTCGGCGGCGGTGTCGATGCCGCTGCCCGCCGGGGAGACGGGCAGCTTCCCGTCGGACTCCAGATAGAAGTACGCGGGCACGCGCGTCCTGAAGTGCCGCACGGCCTTCTCGAACGTGGCGTGGTCGTCGAGGAAGACGGCCATGCTCATGGTGGCGTCGGCCATGACCAGGTCCCAGTTGCCGTTGCGCTCGACGGCGCCGTCGCGGACCTGGGGCAGGTAGGCGTTGCGGAGCATCCGCTCGAAACGCAGGAGCTGCCCGTCGGGCCAGCCGTCGTACGTGTAGCGCACGGCTTCGGCGGCCCGCGCCCAGGACGAGGCGGCCCACGCGGTCTGCAGTCCGGCGTTGTCCTCGGTGTGCCCGGTGACGACCTTCGCCCAGGCGTCCATGATCTGCACGGCCTTCTCGGCGTGGGCTCGCTCGCCGGTCACGTTCCAGAGCAGGGCGTGCGTGTACGCCGCCAGCGCGTCCTCACGCTCCTCGACGCACCCCCGGCCGGGCCGCGTGTCGGGCGGACACTCGACGACGGCGTACGGCCGCGCGGTGTAGTCGTCGGCCGCGTACTTGCTGCGCCGCATCTGCTCGTACGCCGCGAACCAGGGCTGCTCCCGCCCCCGCACCCGGTCCCGCGCCCGCTCCAGCTGCTCCTTGCCGACGAGCACACCGGGATGCGTGAACGCGAGGTCGAGGGGCCGGGCGGCCGCCGTACGCGTACCCCCGTCGCCGTCGCCCTCGCCGCCGCAGCCCGCGGCGAGGGCGACGAGAAGCGGTGCCACGAGCAGTACGAGAACGCGCTGCCGCCGCCTGCGAGCCACTGCTGCCATGGTCGAACCTCCCGCCGCGCCGCCGGCCTCCGGGCGGTCACCGGCAGTTCAGCGTCCCCCGCGCCCCGCGGCCGCGCACGGCCGGGCTGCTCCATTCGGGCGACGCGCAACACCACTTGACTCAGGCTGGTTTGGCGCTGGAGCAGCCCGAACACACCCGGCGTACGGCGGTATCGTCGTGAAACCCACGACGTCGCGACGCCCTCCGGGAGTGACCAGCAATGTCAGCGATCACCGAGCTCAGCGAGCTGAGCGGCGAGTACGTCCTCGACACCGCACACACCCGGATCGGGTTCGTCGCGAGCCACGCGGTGGGCCCCCAAGTGCGCGGCCACTTCGAGGAGTTCGAGGGCAGCGCGCGGCTGGACGGCGCCGACCCCGCCCGGTCCACCGTCCGTCTCACGATCCGGTCCGAGAGCCTCCAGAGCCACAACAAGCTCCGCGACAACCCGGTGCGCGCCAAGTTCCTGGACACCAGGAACCACCCCGACATCACCTTCACCTCGACCGAGGTGCGGCGGATCGACGACACCCACTACGAGGTCACCGGCGACCTGACCATCCGCGGCACCACCAAGCCCCTCACCCTGGACGTCGAGTCCACGGGCGGCGAGAACGACGCGCAGGGCGACGTCACGGTCGGCTTCAAGGGCAGCGCCGTGATCGACCGCAGGGACTGGGGCGTGAAGGCCAACCCCGTGGACACCCTCTTCGTCGGCTCCCGGGTGACGGTGGAGTTCGAGGTCGCCGCGGTCCGCCGCGCCTGACGACGACCCGACGACACCTCAACGGCACCCCGACAGCACCGCCGCAGGTCACACGCCGGACTTCGTCCGATCGATTCGAGACGCGGTCGAGTCGCTGTGGCTGGCCCCCGGCCGCCGCGGGCAGGATGGTCGAAGGCGCACAGCGCCGGCTTCCCCAGACCCCGGAGGCGACCGTTGAGACCCGACGCCCGAGCGTGCCCGAACGCGCCCGCACGCCGCTCCCCGACGCACCACACCTCCAGGCACATCCGCGACGCCAGCGCCGCCCCTGCACCGCGCAGTCGTAGCAGTCGTACGTGTGATCAGGAGGTACACCCATGGCCCAGGTGGTAACCGAGGACGAACAGGCCGCACAGCGCAGAGTCGGTTCGGCGGTACGCAGCGACAGCGTGCTGACCGGCGGCGGTCTGGCGATGTGGCGCGAGTACCGGACCGGCCCGTGGACGCTGTCCGCGGCGGAGCTTTCCCGGGACCTGGACGTCCTCAAGGTGCCGCACACCATCGTGGTCGCGTTCCGCCCGCCGCGAGGCCGCGGGGAAGGCCCGCGCAAGGGCCAGGAGGTCCGCGTCCCGTTCCCGGACCTGGACAGGCTGGTCCGCTGGATGCCGCAGCTCCGCCAGCAGATCGACGAGATCCCCGACGCGCACTTCGGCTTCCCCTTCCCGTACTGCGAGACACGGCCCACCGGCATGGTGATGAAGCTCCTGCCGTCCCTCGCCGCGGAGTGGCCCACCTGGACGGCCGAACAGGCCGCGGCGATGGGGCTCCTGTGCGCCCGCTGCGGATTCGACCTGCGCACCTGCGGCGTCGAGCAGCGCCTGGCCTACGACGTCGGCGGCGAGCCCGGCCGGCCACGCCTGGAGTGCGGCCCGTGCTGCGGCGACGGCCGACCCGCTCCCGCGCGCTCCCCCCACGACAACCTGCCTTGAACGCGCGAGGTGTGGGCAGCTTCCTTCTATGGCGGTAGACGTGAACGTTCTGCTGAAAGACCTCGACGCCACCCGGGAACGCAGCCTCCGCCTCATGCTGAGGGCGCACCGGGCATCCGAGGTGAGCAACCGGCTGGTGGCGGAGTCCCGACGGCGCGTCACCCGGCTCCAGAGCGAGGCCGAGGCGCTTAGGCGCGAGAACGCCCAGCTGCACCGGGCGCTCACCGGCCGCCCCGTCGTGGACCAGGCCCGCGGCATCCTGATGGCCGTCGGCGCGCACGGGCCCCAAGGCGCCTGGAAGGTGCTCGTGGACACCTCCCAGCGCACCAACACGAAACTGCGGCTGGTCGCGGAGATGGTGGTGGCAGGCACCACGGACAAGCCGGTCCCCCCGCGCATCGCCGCGCAGCTGCGGCAGTCGCTGAACCAGTACACCGCAGAACGAAGCCCCCGGTCAGCCTGTGGCTGACCGGGGGCTTTCGCCGTAGACCGTGTGGGACTCGAACCCACAACCAATGGATTAAAAGTCCACTGCTCTGCCAATTGAGCTAACGGTCCGCGTCGGTGCACCCCCGAGCATAGCGGGACGGGCCTCGGCTTCCGATCGGGTATCGCCGTTTACGCCGAAGGGCCCGCCCGACTGGAGTGTCGGGCGGGCCCTTCGGCCACTGGTCACCGGTTACTGGTTACCGGTCAGCCGTTGCGCTTCCAGCGCGGCTTGTCGTCGCGGCGGCCGAACGAACCCGTGCCGGAGCCGGAGCCGGAGCGGTCGTCGCGGCGGTTGTACGACGGGCGGTCGTGGCCGCCGGAGCGGTAGCCGCCCGAGGGACGGTCGTCGCGACGGTCGCGGTTGAACGGACGGTCGCTGCCGCGGTGGCCGCCGGAGGGGCGGTCGTCGCGGCGGAAGCCGCCGGAGGGACGGTCGTCGCGACGGTCGCGGTTGAAGCCGCCGCCACGGTTGTCGTCGCGGCGGAAGCCGCCCGAGGGACGGTCGTCGCGACGGTCGCGGTTGAAGCCGCCACCGCGGTTGTCGTCACGGCGCTCGTCGCGGCGGAAGCCGCCACCACGGTTGTCGTCACGACGGTCGCGGTTGAAGCCACCGCCACGGTTGTCGTCCCGGCGGAAGCCACCGCCACGGTTGTCGTCACGACGGTCGTCGCGGCGGAAGCCGCCACCACGGTTGTCGTCGCGGCGGAAGCCGCCCGAGGGACGGTCGTCACGACGGTCGCGATTGAAGCCACCGCGGTCACCGCGGTCACCGCGGTCGTTGCGGCGGTCGCGCTCGTAGTTGCCGCGCTCGTCACGCTGCGGGCGGCGGTTGTCGTACGAGGAGGAACGCTCGGCGGCGGGGGCCGGCTGCTCCGGCACCGACACGGCGGCCTCGACGACGGCCTCCGCGGCGGCGGTGGCCTCGGCGATCGCCACCTCCGGGTCGTCACCGCGCTCGCGGGCGGCACGCGCGGTGAGGCGGTCGGCCTCCTCGCGCAGCTCGGCGGCGCGGCGCGTGGCGCGCTCCAGCTCCTTGGTGAGGTCCTTGACCTCGCGCTCGGCCTGGGTCGCGGCATTGCCCGCGGAGTCGGCCTGCACCTCGGTCATCGAGCGGGCGCCGGTGATCTCGGCGACCTCCGGGTCGAAGGTGCCGCCGCCGTTGATGATGTGGCGCGTGGCGTCGACGCCCGCGTCCTCCATGAGGCGGAAGATCTGGCGGCGCTGGTGCGGAAGGGACAGGGACACGACCGTGCCGGAGCGGCCCGCGCGGGCCGTACGGCCGGAGCGGTGCAGGTAGTCCTTGTGGTCGCCGGCCGGGTCCACATTCAGGACCAGGTCGATGCCGTCGACGTGGATGCCGCGGGCGGCGACGTCGGTGGCGACGAGGGCGTTGACGTAGCCCTTCTTGAAGTCCTCGAGCACGCGGGTGCGGGCACCCTGCGTCATGCCGCCGTGCAGCGCGTCGGCCTTCACGCCCGAGTCGCAGAGCTGCTCGGCGATGCGGTCGGCGCCCAGCTGGGTGCGGACGAAGATGATCGTGCGGCCCTTGCGCGCGGCGATGGCGGCGGTGACCGGCGCCTTGTCGCGCGGCTTCACGATCAGGATGTGGTGCGTCATGGTCGTGACGTTGCCCTGCGCGCTGTCGACCTCGTGCGTGACGGGGTCGGTCAGGTAGCGCTTGACCAGCGTGGAGATCTCGTTCTCCATCGTGGCCGAGAACAGCATGCGCTGGCCGCCGGCCGGCACCTGGTCGAGCAGTTCGGTGACCTCGGGCAGGAAGCCCAGGTCCGACATCTGGTCGGCCTCGTCGAGGACGGCGATCTGGGTGTTCTCCAGCGAGCAGGCGCCGCGGTTGATGATGTCGCGCAGACGGCCCGGGGTGGCGACGAGGATGTCGACGCCGCGCTCCAGGGCGTAGATCTGGTTGCCCATCGACGTACCGCCGCAGACGACCTTCATCTTGAGGCCGAGCACGTCGCCGTAGGGCTGGAGGGCGTCCGCGACCTGCATCGCGAGCTCACGGGTCGGGGTGAGGATGACGCCGCGGGGCTTCTTCTTCTCGGTGCGGCCCTCGGCGGCGAGCGTCGCGAGCATCGGCAGACCGAAGGAGAGGGTCTTGCCGGAGCCGGTGCGGCCGCGGCCGAGGATGTCCTTGCCGGCCAGGGCGTCCGGGATGGTCGCGGCCTGGATCGGGAAGGGGGTGGTCACGCCGTTCTGCGCGAGCTTGCGGACGACACCCTCGGGCAGACCGAGGTCCGCGAAGGTGAGCTCGGGCTCGGCGTCGGAGGCGTCGGCCTCGACGGCGTCGGTCTGGGAGGCCTCGGCCTCGGTGACGTCCTGGACCTGGACGGTCTCGGCGGTGTCGGCGGTGTCGGCGACGGCCACTACGGCGTCGTTCTCGACGGACTCGACGATCTCGTTCTCGGGCAGGACGGCGTGGTCAGAACTGAAAATGGACATGCGAAATGCGAAACCTTCCGGAGTCTCGGCACGCGCCCGTCAACTCCGTGATTTCGCAATGGACCGCCTCGATGCGGTCAGCCACGGCAAGGGAGAGTACGCGCCACGCGGCGCTCTTCTGTGTCGGCGCCGGGCAAATGGGATCAAACGATCTACCACCATACGCACCCCCACCCCCAGATGGCAAACCGCCCCCTCCCAGAGGTACCCGGGAGGGGTGTCCGCCTGCCCCACTAACGCGGCCCCACCTGCGGCGACGGCTCGCGCGCCACGATCTCCTCGTCCCGCCGCTGCAGCTGCGCGTCCTGCCCCGACCCCTCCGACGACGAGGGCTCCGGGGTGGTGGGATCCGGCGTCGGGGTCGGCGTGGGCTTCGGCGGGTCCGGCGTCGCGGTCGTCCGCGTCGGCGTGGGCCTGGGCCGCGTCGCGGTCGGCTTGCCGGGACCGTCGGGCTTCGGCGGCTTCTCGGACTCCGTGGCCGTCGACGACTCCGAGGGCTTGGCCGCGCCCTGCTCCGCCTCGCCCCCGCGGGACGACCGGCCCTTGCCCTTCTTCTTGCCCTTGCCGCGCCCGTCGTCCCGCCCGCGCTCGTCCTCCGCGTCGACGTCACCGCCCTGCGTCACGGGGCCGCCGTCGGGGGCGGCCGCACCGCCGTGCCGGCCCGCGGAACGGTCGGGCACCGGGCCGTTCCCGTCGTCACCGATGCTCATGCAGCCCGCGGTCGCCGCTACGGCCACCGCGACCGCGGCCCAACGGACGGGAACGTACAACTGGCGCACGGCCGAGCACCTCCTGAGGCGCTGAGAGCCTGTGTCATAACCCCGGTCGGATCAGTGGGCGTCGTCTGGTGCGTGCGATCGCAAGGCGCCGGAGCGTCCTGGCAGCGGAGCTACCTGGGCGTTTCGGCAACGCGGCGAGCGTGCGTGCCAGGCGGCGACCACCCGGCCGGGGTTATGACACAGGCTCTGCGAATCGAGACGCTCTGCCCAACTCCCGTGGGCTACAAGAGGACACGGACGGCAACCCCGGCGGGCCCGTCACGGCCCGCGCCCCGCGCACCCGCCCGTACGCCCTCGCTCACCCGTACCCCAGCGCGTGCAGCCGCTCGTCGTCGATGCCGAAGTGGTGCGCGACCTCGTGCACCACTGCGATCTCCGTCTCGGCGACGACGTCCTCGCGCGACTCGCACATGCGCAGCGTCGGCCCCCGGTAGATCGTGATGCGGTCCGGCAGCACCCCGGCGTACCACTCGCCCCGGTCGGTCAGCGGAGTCCCCTCGTACAGCCCGAGCAACTCGGGATCCTCGGCCGGTGGCTCGTCCTCGACGAAAACGGCCACGTTGTCCATCAGCCGGGTCAACTCCGGCGGAATCCGGTCGAGCGCCTCGCCGACCAGTTCCTCGAACTCCTCGCGCGTCATCTCCAGCACACCCCCATTGTCAGCCACACCCCGCGTCCCGTCCCGGCATACCGGCCGCCCCACATGGGCATATGGGACCAATGGCCCGCGACTTCACCGTCGTCCTCCAGGGCGTACGCAGGGCGGGCCGCGCCCTCGTAGGCCACTACCGCGCTCGCCGCACCCACCCCGTCAACGAGCTGGTCAGCCCGCCCCACCCGTACGCCCGCGCCCTCGACCTGATCACGGTCGTCCTGCTCGGCGCCTGGCTCGGGCTCCTCATCGTCGGCAGCGTGCGCGCACCCGTCGGCCCGATGGACACCCGCATGACCCTGCGCCCCTCCGTCTCCGGCGGCACGAAGATCGACGTCTCGCCGCTCGGCGCCCTGGAACTCCGCTCCCACACGGCCCCCATCCGCCTCGACGTCGACGTGGACCGCCTCGACCCGGTCCGCTCCCAGGCCCTCGTCGACCACCCCGAGCGGCTCGCCGGGCTCCAGGACGAGGTGGCGCGCGACGTCGGCCACGGCACGCTCGACCTGGCCGTACGCTCCTGCGTCGCCGTCGTCTCCGGCGCCACCGCACTGGGCCTCGCCGTCTACCGCCGCCCGCGCCGCGCCCTGGCCGCCGGCGGCCTCGCGCTGGCCCTCCTCGCGGCGTCCGGCACCGCCGCGTACGCCACCTGGAACCCGAAGTCCGTCCTGGAGCCGAAGTTCTCGGGACTGCTCAGCAGCGCTCCCTCCGTCGTCGGCGACGCCCGCAGCATCGTCAGCGAATTCGACGTCTACCAGCAGGAGTTGGCGCGCCTCGTCACCAATGTCACCAAGCTCTACGACGTGACGTCCACGCTCCCCGCCTACCAGCCGGACCCCACCACGATGCGCGTCCTGCACGTCTCGGACATCCACCTGAACCCGGCGAGCTGGAAGATCGTCTCGTCCCTCGTCGAGCAGTACGGCATCGACGTCATCGTCGACTCGGGCGACACCATGGACCACGGCTCGGCCACCGAGAACGGCTTCCTCGACCCGATCCCCGACCTCGGCGCGCCCTACGTGTGGGTGCGCGGCAACCACGACTCGCACACCACCCAGCGCTACCTGGAGCGCTTCAAGAACGTCCACGTCCTCGACGACGGCAGGGCCGAGACGGTCGCGGGCCTGCGCTTCGCCGGCATCGGCGACCCGCAGTACACGCCGGACCGCTCGGAGAAGGCGGGCGGCGACGCGGTCGAGCACCTCGCGGGCATACGGCTCGCGTCCGCCCTGCGCGCCGAGCAGGCGGCGGGCACCCCGGTCGACGTGGCCGTCGCGCACAACCCGACGGCCGCGCGGGAGACCGACGGCGAGGTGCCGCTCGTCCTCGCGGGGCACATCCACCGCCAGGAGATGGAGGTCATGGAGAAGGGCACCCGGCTGCGCGTCGAGGGATCGACGGGCGGCAGCGGGCTGCGCGCGGTCGACGACAAGTACCCCGACCCGGTCGAGGCGTCGGTCCTCTATCTGGACCGTACGACCAAACGGCTGCAGGCCTGGGACGAGATCAGGCTGGGCGGTCTGGGCCTGACGAAGGCGGAGGTCAGCCGCCATCTCCCCAAGGAGAACCGCCCCGGCGCACCCCCCGCCCCGACCTCCCCCGCTCCCTCCTCCGACCGGCCCGCGGAGGGCCGGTCCCCGGGGTCCGGATAAGCGTTTTGGCGATACCTCCCCGCATCCCATATGCTTCTCACGTCCCCGACGCGCTGCAAAGCGCCCAGGCGGGCCTCTTAGCCCTCATCGTCTAGTGGCCCAGGACGCCGCCCTTTCAAGGCGGTAGCACGGGTTCGAATCCCGTTGGGGGCACGCAACACCTTGTGCGAGACTAGTGCTCGCACAACGCTTGGTCCTGTGGAGCAGTTTGGAGTGCTCGCCACCCTGTCAAGGTGGAGGCCGCGGGTTCAAATCCCGTCAGGACCGCTTGCGATTCCACGCGGATCGCGTGGCTGGGTAGCTCAGTTGGTACGAGCGATCGCCTGAAAAGCGATAGGTCGCCGGTTCGATCCCGGCCCCAGCCACCTCTTCCAGAAGCCCCGCCACCGGCGGGGCTTCTGTCGTTTCCCTCTTTTCTACGCGCCCGCGTGGGCCGGTGCCGAGACCCGGCCGCCCGGATGGCGGTGCCGCCACACCCAGAACACCGTCGAGGACACCAGCGCCCACGCGCCGAGCACCAGGAACGGGAACGCGTGCTGGTGGCCGCCGAAGTAGACCGCCGTGTGCTGCGCGTTCACCGACGCCCCCGGCGGCAGCCACTGCCCGATGTGGCCGAGGACCGAGGGCAACAGGGGCCACGACACCGCGCCGCCGGACGACGGGTTCCCGAGGAGCACCATCAGGCCCCACGTCGGGAGCATCGCCCACCGCCCGAACAGCGTGTTGAACATCGTGAAGACCATGCCCGAGGCGAACATCGTCAGCGCCAGGATCAGCCAGGACTCCACGAAGGGCAGGTCCAGCGCGCCCAGCCACCAGTCGACGACCGCGGAGATGACGAACGCGCCGAGCAGTGCGTACAGCGCGGTGAACCCGATCCGCTCGGCCGGGTTCAGGCCACGCGCGTGGACGCTGAGCTGGATCGCGCCCACGAAACCGATGATCACCGCGGCGAGGGAGATGTAGAAGATCGCGAGGCCGCGCGGGTCGCCCTCCTGGAGCGGCTTGATGTCCTTCACCGTGACGGGGACGCCGACCTTCTCGCCGACCTTCGGCGCGGTCTCCGCGAGGACCTGCGCGACGGAGGCGCCGGACGCCCCCGAGACGTCCAGCGTCACCTTGTCGCCGCCGCGGGCCACGTCCAGGATCGCGAAGACCTTCTGCTCCTCCACGTCCAGCCGCGCGGCTTCCCGGGTGTCGTAGCGGCGCACCTCCAGGGAGGCGTTCAGGGCCTTCTCCATGCCGTCGAGGAAGGCCTTGCCGCGGGCCGAGTCGCCCTTGTCCTTGGCGTCGACCACCGCGGTGGGGATGTGGTGCGGGGTCGGTTTCGCCATGGAGAACGTGTACGAACCGGCGAAGAGCCCGGCGGCGGCCGCCAGGATGAACACCAGCACGATCGCGGGCAGGAAGGGCGACTGCTTGAACGCGTCCCACCGCTCGCTCCGGGTGGGAACGCGCCCGTGCGCGCCGTGCGGCTCATGATCAGGCATACGAATACGCTAAACCACGTATACGTATCCTTCTCACTTGGTAACGGGCGAATCAGACCTATCGTTCTCGCGCCTGCGCCACCCGCGTACCCCGAGCACCGCCCCCACAAGCGCCACGACCCCCACGAGCAGCACCGAGTCCGGTACCGCCCGGCCGAGGTCGCCCGCCCACTGCTCCACCGCGAACGAGTCGTCCACGCCGAGCAGCCCCGGCAGCGCCGTCGTCCCGTCGTACACGAGGAACAGCGCGCCCAGAGCGATGAAGAAGAGGCCCGACAGCAGCGACGTCGTGTGCAGCTCGAACCGCCCGAGCCGGAACGCCCGGCCCCGCAGCCACCTGCGGCGCCCCAGGTCGAACCGCTCCCAGAGCAGCGCGAGCACGAAGAGCGGCACCGCCATCCCCAGCGCGTACACGGCGAGCAGCAGCCCTCCGTACACCGGGCTTCCGCTCACCGCGGCCACCGTCAGGACGCTGCCGAGGATCGGCCCCGCGCAGAACCCGGCGAGCCCGTACACCGCGCCCAGCGCGTACACGGAGAACGCCGTGGTCGGGCGGATGCGGCCCGACAGCTCCGCCATCCGCCGCGACGCGAAGCCCATGCCGAGGATCTGGAGCACGCCGAGCCCGATGATCAGCCAGCCCGCGACGAGCACCAGCTGGTCGCGGTGGCCGAAGAAGAAGCGGCCCGCGTAGGACCCGGCGGCGCCGAGCGGCACCAGGGTCGTGGCGAGTCCCGCGTAGAAGATGCCGGTGCGGGCGACGAGGCGCGAGGTGGAGTCGATGGAGTAGGCGAAGAAGGCGGGCAGGAGCAGGGCGCTGCACGGGCTGACCAGGGCGAGGAGTCCGCCCAGGAACGCGGCGAAGTATCCGACGTCGGCGGTCACTCGGAGCCCCCGCCCTTCTTGCCGGCCGGCTTCGCGCTCTTCGCCGCCGACTCGATGGCCTGGTGGAAGACCTGGTCCGGCTGGGCGCCCGAGATGGGCCGCCCGTTGATCACGAAGGAGGGCGTCGCGGCGGCCCCGAGGCCGTACGCCTCCTCCTGGTCCTTCTTCACGGCGCTCTTCGCCGCGTCGCTGCCCGCGTCGGTGACGAACTTGTCGACGTCCTTGACCCCGGCGTCCTTCGCGAGCTCCTTCAGGCGTGCGTCGCCGAAGCCCTTCTCCTTCGAGCCCTCGGCGTACGCGGCCTCGTGGAACTGCCAGAAGCGGCCCTGCCTGCCCGCCGCCCACGCGGCCCGCGCGGCCCGCTCGGAGTCCGCGCCGAAGATCGGGAAGTTGCGCCATTCGATGCGCAGGGTGCCGTCCTCGACGTACTTCTTCACGAGGCCGGGCTCGGTGTCGCGGGCGAACTTGCCGCAGAAGCCGCACTTGAAGTCGGCGTACTCGACCATCACGACGGGCGCGTCCGCGCGGCCCTGCGCGAGCGGGTCCTTGCCGTCACGCCGGGCGAGCTTCTCCAGCTCGGGGTAGACGCCGGCCTGCGATCCGGTGGAGGGCGCGGCGCCCGCGGCCTCCTCCTTGACGGTGCCGCCTCCGGAGGAGTCGGCGGGCTTGGTCGCCGTGTACGAGGCGACGCCGAGCAGCACCGCGGCGACGGCGACACCCGCGCCGATGGCGATGTTGCGGCTCTTCTTGGGGTTGTTGCTGGGCATCAGAGCGGTCTCTCTTGTCCTGTTGTGCGTACGTCTTGTGCGTACGTCTTGTGCGTCGGTGATGGGGCCCCTGGTGCAGACAGGGGCCTCCTACACGCGCAGGACCGAGAGATCGCCGGGTGAGAGGGGTACGAGCTCGGGCGGGCCGCGTACCGGCGTGAGGTCGAGGACCGCCTGGTCGGCGCCCCAGGAGCCGGCCGTGCCATGGGCCTGGCAGAGCGCGGGGAGCAGTTCGTGCGGGGAGTTCGTGCGGGGCGGTGCGGCCGGGCCCTGCTCGCCGTCTCCTTGCGCGCCCTTTCCGCAGCCCGGCTGTTCGTGGCCGTCGTCCACAGGGGTCACGGTCGCCGAAGCCGTCGCCGTCCGCTCCACGGGCTGCTGCTGGCCGGCCGCCGCCGCGGGCGCGCAGAACAGCCCGAGCACGATGAGGAGCACCCCGGCCAGGGGGCTCCAGAGCGTGCGCGCGCGGGACGACATGCCCGGAATCGTACGTGCCGGGGCGGTCCGCGGGGGAAATCGGTTCGCCACCGCCGAGTCGCGGGTGAGATCCTGGATGCCGTATGTCTACGCAGCCCGCCCTTGCCCTCGACGCCCTCGCCCCCCGACTGTCCGAGCTGTCGCTGCGCGACGAGCACCGGATCGGCCGGCGGCTGGAGGGTGCCCGCCGGATCCGTAAGCCCGAGGCCCGCGCCGCCGTCCTCGCCGAGATCGCGGCGGACGTGGAGAAGGCCGAGGCGCGGATGGCCGAGCGCGGCTCCCGCATGCCCGTGATCACGTATCCGGAGCAGCTGCCGGTCAGCCAGAAGAAGGACGAGATCGCCGACGCGATCCGCGACCACCAGGTCGTGATCGTCGCCGGTGAGACCGGTTCGGGCAAGACCACGCAGATCCCCAAGATCTGCATGGAGCTCGGCCGGGGCGTGCGCGGCATGATCGGCCATACGCAGCCCCGCCGCATCGCGGCCCGCACGGTCGCCGAGCGCGTGGCGGAGGAGCTGAACACCCCGCTGGGCGAGGCCGTCGGCTGGAAGGTCCGCTTCACCGACCAGGTCGGCGCGGGCACGTTCGTGAAGCTGATGACGGACGGCATCCTGCTCGCCGAGATCCAGACGGACCGCGAGCTGCGCGCGTACGACACGATCATCATCGACGAGGCCCACGAGCGGTCGCTGAACATCGACTTCCTGCTCGGCTACCTCGCCCAGCTGCTGCCCAAGCGCCCGGACCTGAAGGTCGTGATCACCTCCGCGACCATCGACCCGGAGCGTTTCTCGCGGCACTTCGGGGACGCGCCGATCGTCGAGGTCAGCGGACGCACGTATCCCGTGGAGGTGCGTTACCGGCCGCTCCTCGAAGAGGACAGCGATGACTCCGACCGGGACCAGATCACCGCAATCACGGACGCCGTCGAGGAGCTTCAGGCCGAGGGCAAGGGCGACATCCTCGTCTTCCTCTCCGGAGAGCGCGAGATCCGCGACACGGCGGACGCGCTGAACAAGAAGAACTTCAGGTTCACTGAAGTCCTCCCTCTCTACGCCCGGCTCTCGCACGCCGAGCAGCACAGGGTGTTCCAGCAGCACACCGGGAGACGCATCGTCCTCGCGACGAACGTCGCCGAGACCTCGCTGACGGTCCCCGGCATCAAGTACGTGATCGACCCGGGCACGGCCCGCATCTCCCGCTACAGCCACCGCACGAAGGTGCAGCGCCTGCCCATCGAGGCGATCAGCCAGGCCAGCGCCAACCAGCGCAAGGGCCGCTGCGGACGTACGTCGGACGGCATCTGCATCCGCCTGTACAGCGAGGACGACTTCCTCTCCCGGCCCGAGTTCACCGACGCCGAGATCCTCCGTACGAACCTGGCGTCCGTCATCCTCCAGATGACCGCGGCCGGCCTCGGCGACATAGAGAAGTTCCCCTTCATCGACCCGCCGGACCACCGCAACATCCGCGACGGCGTGCAGCTCCTCCAGGAGCTGGGCGCGCTCGACCCGGCGCAGAAGGACCCGAAGAAACGGCTCACCCAGCAGGGCCGCAAGCTCAGCCAGCTCCCCGTCGACCCGCGCCTGGCCCGGATGGTCCTGGAGGCCGACAAGAACGGCTGCGTGCGCGAGGTCATGGTGATCGCCGCCGCGCTCTCCATCCAGGACCCGCGCGAGCGCCCGGCGGAGAAGCAGGCGCAGGCCGATCAGCAGCACGCCCGCTTCAAGGACGAGACGAGCGACTTCCTCGCCTACCTCAACCTGTGGCGGTACGTGCGGGAGCAGCAGAAGGAGCGCGGCTCCTCGTCCTTCCGGCGCATGTGCAAGGCGGAGTACCTGAACTTCCTGCGCATCCGCGAGTGGCAGGACATCTACACGCAGCTGCGCACGGTCGCCAAGCAGATGGGCATCCACCTCAACGAAGAGGACGCCCCCGAGCAGCACGTCCACATCTCCCTCCTCTCCGGCCTCCTCTCCCACATCGGGATGAAGGACGTGAAGGAGTCGAAGGAGAGCAAGGAGAAGGACCCGAAGCAGCGCGGCGGGGGACGCAACGAGTACCTGGGCGCCCGCAACGCCAAGTTCGCGGTCTTCCCCGGCTCCGCGCTCTTCAAGAAGCCCCCGCGCTTCATCATGTCCGCCGAACTGGTGGAGACCTCGCGCCTGTGGGCGCGGGTGAACGCCCGCATCGAGCCGGAGTGGGTCGAGCCGCTCGCCCAGCACCTCCTGAAGCGCACGTACAGCGAACCGCACTGGGAGAAGGACCAGGCGGCGGTCATGGCGACGGAGAAGGTGACGCTGTACGGCGTCCCGATCGTCACCGACCGCAAGGTGAACTACGGCCGCATCGACCCCGAGGTCTCCCGCGACCTGTTCATCCGCAACGCGCTGGTCGAGGGCGACTGGCGCACGCACCACAAGTTCTTCGCCGCCAACCGCAAGCTCCTCACCGAGGTCGAGGAGCTGGAGCACAGGGCGCGGCGCCGCGACATCCTCGTCGACGACGAGACGCTCTTCGACTTCTACGACCAGCGGGTCCCCGCGGACGTCGTGTCGGGGGCGCACTTCGACTCCTGGTGGAAGAAGAAGCAGCGGGAAGAGCCCGAACTGCTCGACTTCGAGCGGTCGATGCTCATCAACGAGAAGGCACAGGGCGTCTCCAAGGACGACTACCCCGACTCGTGGCGGCAGGGGCAGCTCAAGTTCAAGGTGACGTACCAGTTCGAGCCGGGTGCGGACGCGGACGGCGTGACGGTCCACATCCCGCTCCAGGTCCTGAACCAGGTCACCGACGAGGGCTTCGACTGGCAGATCCCGGGGCTGCGCGAGGACGTGGTCATCGAGCTGATCCGCTCCCTGCCGAAGCCGATCCGCCGCAACTACGTGCCCGCGCCGAACTTCGCGAAGGCGTTCCTGGAGCGTGCGGTGCCGCTGCAGGAGCCGCTGCACGTCACGCTGGCGCGCGAGCTGCAGCGGATGGTCGGTGTGCCGGTCTCGCCGGACGACTTCGACCTGACGCGCGTGCCCGACCACTTGAAGATCACGTTCCGGATCACCGACGAGCGGCGCAAGAAGCTCGCCGAGGACAAGGACCTGGAAGCCCTGAAGGTCCGGCTGAAGCCGAAGGCCCGCGCGGCGCTCTCGCAGGCCGCCGCCGCGACGGCCGAGCGGACGGGCGGGGCGGCCGTGGAGCGCACGGGCCTCACGGACTGGACGCTCGGCACGCTCACGCGCGTCTTCGAGACGCGCCGCGCCGGCCAGCCGGTGAAGGCGTACCCGGCGCTGGTGGACGACGGCGACACCGTCTCCGTACGCCTCTTCGACACGGAGGCGGAGCAGCTCCAGGCGATGTGGCGGGGCATGCGGCGCCTCATCCTGCGCAACATCCCCGTGAACCCGGCCAAGTTCGCCTCCGACAAGCTGAGCAACCAGCAGAAGCTCGCCCTGTCCGCGAACCCGCACGGTTCCGTGCAGGCCCTCTTCGACGACTGCGCGATGGCCGCCGCGGACAAGCTGATCGCGGACTTCGGCGGGCCCGTCTGGGACGAGGAGTCGTACCGCAAGCTGTTCGACAAGGTGCGGGCGGAGATCGTCGACACGACCGTGCGTGCGGTCGGACAGGTGCAGCAGGTCCTCGCCGCCTGGCAGGCGTGCGAGCGCCGGCTGAAGTCGGCGAAGAGCCCGACGCTCCTCGCGAACCTCGCGGACGTGCGGGAGCAGCTGAACTCCCTCATCAAGCCGGGCTTCGTCACGGAGACGGGGATACGGCGGCTGCCGGACCTGATGCGGTACATGGTGGCGGCGGACCGGCGCCTGCAGCAGATGCCGACGAACGTCCAGCGGGACACCACGCGCATGGAGAAGGTCCACGAGATGCGCGACGAATACCTGTGGCTGCTCGAACAGATGCCGCAGGGCAGGCCGGTGCCGCAGGAGGTCCTGGACATCCGCTGGATGATCGAGGAGCTCCGCGTCAGCTACTTCGCGCACGCGCTGGGCACGGCGTACCCCGTCTCGGACAAGCGGATCGTGAAGGCGATCGACGCGCTGGTGCCGTAACCGGGCGACCGCACAGGGTGAGTTCGACCGCCGGGCCTGCGCTGCTGTACAGTCTCATCTCGCAGCACAACGCAACACCAAGTGCCGCGAGCAAGGTCCTGTGGAGCAGTTTGGAGTGCTCGCCACCCTGTCAAGGTGGAGGCCGCGGGTTCAAATCCCGTCAGGACCGCAGTAAGAGAAGGGCCGCACCGTAAAGGTGCGGCCCTTCTTGCGTCTTGACTGGGGCACATTCCGCCGGTACCCCGGACACCAGGGAGTCGCGGGAGGCTCCCCGGGAGGTGACTCATGTCCGCTTCTTCGGCGTCCGCGCGGCACGAGACGCGCGCCCTGCTGCGCGCGCACCTCGCGGCGGCCACCAGATATCGCCACGTGACCCGGCACTGCCCGATCTGCCACCGACTGCTGAGGCTCGCCCTGGAGCCCTCTCAGCGAGCCTCAGGGGAGCACGAGGCCCCCGAGGCCACCTTCGTGCGGGAGAGCCCCCCAGCCGCCCGCCCCGACGCCGGGGACGAAAGTCCCTCCGACGCATGACCAAAGACGAAGCACGGACCCCCGCCCCGGTGGGAGGCTGAGAGGCGTGGGCTCCTCTAGCGCAGGGGTGTCGTGCGCAACAAGATTCACGACGTGTGACGGGTGTCACCGAACAAGTTTCAAGAACCCCGGAACTTACACCCTCCCTACAACGGGCCAATTTAATATGTGCAATTGCACCACCCTCCGGACGCGCCCCCGGCGCTCTTCCCGGACGCCCGCCCCGGACTCCCCAGAGCCGAACAAGGGCGCTCAGGCCCCGCCCACCAGCGCGTCCTCGGCGCACAAAAAAGATCGCGCTGGACCCGGCGGAGTCCAGCGCGATCGAAACGACGCACCCAAGTGAGTCAGGCGTGGGCCCCGTTGGGGCAGGACCCTCGTCGCGTGTAGCCAAATGTCGGACGTACGGCCAGGTTGGGGGACCCGGCAGCAGTGGTGCTCTTCGTCCGAGTTGTGCGGGTTACTGCAGGTTGAGCGGTACGTCAGGCCTCGCTGCGCTGCTGCGGAATACCCGCGAGCAGTGCGCGGACCTCAGCCTCGCGGTACCGGCGGTGTCCGCCGAGCGTGCGAATCGACGTGAGCTTGCCAGCCTTGGCCCAGCGCGTCACCGTCTTCGGGTCGACGCGGAACATCGTGGCTACCTCAGCCGGGGTCAGCAGCGGCTCGGCATCAGGGGTGCGAGCGGTCATGAGCGGCCTCCTCGGGAGAACCGAACCTTCTCGGTTCATTCCTCTAAATTCTGCACCTTGACCCGCGTTGCCCGAAATGGCGGACGCGAGTCGAGTCGGTTATAGGACGAACGGCTTGTCCTCGGCACTACAACTACACCATCCGTCCAGCCGCGTCGGCCAAACCGATGGAATTGCCCTCCCAGGTGTTCATCACCGACGGAAGCCGATGGACCATGCCATAGCGGACAGTCACGCCACAGTGACGATCAGTCACAGAGCGATCAGGAGTCAACAGACCCCCCATAGAGTGCAATGCTGAGCAATCCGCCCGTAGTTGGGCGGAAGGAGCCCTCCCCGGACTCCTTGTCCTATTTTGGCACGAGGAGGGGTGATGGGCGCAAGGGTGCAGTTAGTGCGGTCCGTCACGCTTGAGGCAAAGGCCCGGATCGGGACCTACGTCCTGGCACCGGGGCGACCGGAGACCTCAGTTCGCGAACTGAAGGTCCCGGACCGCCCGCCATCGCTCCACGAGCCTCGCATACGCCTCGCCGGCCGCCTCGCCGTCGCCGACGCGCAGCGCCTCGATTCCCTCGGCCACGTCCGCCGCCGAGTGGTCCTCGTCGAGCTCGTCGGCGGAGACCGCGTGCACGAGCCCGCCGTAGTCGAGCTCGACCATGGAACGCGGGTGGAACTCCTCCAGCCACCGGCCGACGTCCACGAGCCCGTCGATGATCGGCCCCTCGTCCAGCGCGTCCCGAAGCGCCCGGAGCCCGCGGGCGACCCGGCGCCGCGCCTGCACCATCGGCGTGCGGTAGCGCAGCCCCGGCGGCTCGCCCTTCTCGTGGCTGCGCTCCTCGTCGGAGACGAGCACGAACCAGTGCAGCGGCACCTGCCACGTCGACGTACGGATCCAGGGGCGCGCGTCGGGGTTGCGCGCCAGCCACTGTTCGTAGTCCGCCACCGTCTGGCGGCGGAGCACCGGGGGCAGCACCGCGTCCAGGACCGTCGGGGGCAGCTGGCCGGCCAGCTCCTCCATGGCCTGCCAGCCGCGCAGCCGGGTCCGCCACGGGCAGACGTGCAGCACCCCGTCGACTTCCGCCACGAACGCGTCGTCGCTCTCGTGCACCGGGACGGGCACCGGCGGCGTGGGCAGCAGGTCGGCCAGCGACCGGCGGAGCTCGTCCTGGCAGGAGGGCAGGTCGGGGCGGCGGGCGTAGCGCGCCCAGTGGCCGCGCTCCGGCTCGGGGAAAGCGGCCAGCGGCTCGTACACACGCAGGTAGGAGGCGTACGGGACCGTCACGGATGACACCTTGGGCACGGCTCCTCTCTCCCCCGCGGACGCGCCGGAAAACGTGATCCTCGGCACCGGGAGGCCAAGGTCGGTGGACAGCCTCTAGTCTCATGCCCATCGGGCCCCCGCCACCCGTACGGGAGCCCTCCCAACCGCCGCACTTGACCGGGAGTCACCACAGTGACCGAAGCAGACAACGGCGTCCTGCACACCCTGTTCCACTCGGACCAGGGAGGCCACGAGCAAGTAGTGCTCTGCCAGGACCGCGCAAGCGGCCTCAAGGCCGTCATCGCCATCCACAGCACCGCCCTGGGCCCCGCCCTCGGCGGCACCCGCTTCTACCCGTACGCGACCGAGGAAGAGGCCGTCGCCGACGTCCTGAACCTGTCGCGCGGGATGTCGTACAAGAACGCCATGGCCGGTCTCGACCACGGCGGCGGCAAGGCCGTGATCATCGGCGATCCGGACCGCATCAAGAGCGAGGAGCTGCTGCTCGCCTTCGGCCGCTGCGTCGCCTCGCTCGGCGGCCGCTACGTGACGGCCTGCGACGTGGGCACGTACGTCTCCGACATGGACGTCGTCGCGCGCGAGTGCCGCTGGACCACCGGACGCTCCCCCGAGAACGGCGGCGCCGGCGACTCCTCCGTGCTCACCGCGTTCGGGGTCTACCAGGGCATGCGGGCCAGCGCCGAGCACCTGTGGGGCGACCCGTCGCTGCGCGGGCGCAAGGTCGGTGTCGCGGGCGTCGGCAAGGTGGGCCACCACCTGGTCGAGCACCTTCTGGAGGACGGCGCCGAGGTCGTCATCACGGACGTCCGCGAGGAGTCGGTGAACCGGATCGTCCACAAGCACCCGTCGGTGACGGCGGTGGCGGACACCGACGCGTTGATCCGGACCGAGGGCCTCGACATCTACGCGCCGTGTGCGCTGGGCGGCGCGCTGAACGACGACACCGTGCCCGTCCTCACGGCGAAGGTGGTGTGCGGCGCCGCGAACAACCAGCTCGCGCACCCGGGCGTGGAGAAGGACCTGGCCGACCGGTCGATCCTCTACGCGCCGGACTACGTGGTGAACGCGGGCGGCGTGATCCAGGTCGCCGACGAGCTGCACGGGTTCGACTTCGACCGGTGCAAGGCGAAGGCGTCGAAGATCTTCGACACCACGCTTGCCATATTCGCTCGCGCAAAGGAGGACGGCATCCCGCCGGCCGCGGCGGCCGACAGGATCGCCGAACAGCGCATCTCCGAGGGGCGCTGACGCGCGCCGAAACAGTCCGGAATCCGACGTTCCGGCGCTGTGTGACGTTTTGACAGGGCCCCGTCGACGTACAGGAGAGACAAGACTCACCCCCGTCGGCGGGTCGCCCGCCAAGAAGAGGTTAAAATCGCAGTTGACCAGCGAGGACGGGGCTCCTTGAGGGTCGTGCGCCGAGGCGCGTCCTGCGGGCGACGTACCGTATGGCCGCAGGAGCAGGTACCGTGGAAGCCCTACGGACCGGTCTCTCCACGGAGAGCCCGTTCCAGATCATGAACGCGTGTCAAGACTCTGGGGCCGTCGAGCCCCGTATCCGAGGGGGTCGAGCCATGGGGCGCGGCCGGGCAAAGGCCAAGCAGACGAAGGTCGCCCGCCAGCTGAAGTACAGCAGCGGCGGGACTGACCTGTCGCGTCTGGCCAATGAGCTGGGCGCTTCGACTTCGCAACAGCCGCCGAATGGCGAGCCGTTCGAGGACGACGACGAGGAAGACGACCCGTACGCCCAGTACGCGGATCTGTACAACGACGACGAGGACGAGGACTCCGACGAGTCCGGTCCGTCGTCGCAGCGCCGCGGCGCTTGACCTCGTTGCATACGCAGCATCTGTTGCCTACGCGGCATTCGCAGTTGACGTAGCAACTGCACTTCACCCGGTCCGGGGTGGTCACCACACCGGACCGGGTTTTGTGCTGCCCCGGAGGGCAGCACCAGGTCTTACTTCGCGTAGTCACCGATCAGGGCGGCGCCCGTCGCGTGCTCGCCGCGGTCCGTGATCTCGCCCGCGACCCACGCGTCCACGCCGCGGTCCGCGAGGGTGGTGAGCGCCGCGTCCGCCGACTCCTCGGGGACGATCGCGATCATGCCGACGCCCATGTTCAGCGTCTTCTCCAGCTCCAGACGCTCGACCTGCCCGACCTGGCCGACCACGTCGAAGACCGCGCCGGGGGTCCACGTCTCACGGTCCACGACGGCGTGCAGGCCGTCCGGGATCACCCGGGCGAGGTTGGCCGCGAGGCCGCCGCCCGTGACGTGGCTGAAGGCGTGGACGTCCGTGGTGCGGGTGAGCGCCAGGCAGTCCAGGGAGTAGATCTTGGTGGGCTCCAGGAGCTCCTCGCCGAGCGTGCGGCCGAACTCCTCGACCTGGCGGTCCAGGGCCCAGCCCGCTCGGTCGAAGACCACGTGCCGGACGAGCGAGTACCCGTTCGAGTGAAGACCCGATGACGCCATGGCGATCACCGCGTCACCCTTACGGATGCGATCGGGGCCGAGGAGCCGGTCGGCCTCGACCGCGCCGGTGCCGGCGCCCGCGACGTCGAAGTCGTCCGGGCCGAGCAGCCCCGGGTGCTCCGCGGTCTCGCCGCCGACGAGCGAGCAGCCCGCGAGGACACAGCCCTCGGCGATGCCCTTCACGATCGCGGCGACACGCTCGGGGTGCACCTTCCCGACGCAGATGTAGTCGGTCATGAAGAGCGGCTCCGCGCCGCACACCACGATGTCGTCCATGACCATCGCGACGAGGTCGTGGCCGATGGTGTCGTAGACACCCATCTGGCGGGCGACGTCGACCTTGGTCCCGACGCCGTCGGTGGCGGAGGCGAGGAGCGGGCGCTCGAAACGCTTGAGCGCGGAGGCGTCGAAGAGCCCGGCGAAGCCGCCGAGGCCGCCGAGGCCCGCGACCTCGGGACGCCGGGTCTTCTTGACCCACTCCTTCATCAGCTCGACGGCGCGGTCGCCCGCTTCGATGTCTACTCCGGCGGCCGCGTAGCTGGCACCAGTGGTCTCGGGCATGGTGATTGAGAGCTTTCGTGTCGTTACTACGTGGGCTTACGGGCGACGGATCGCGTCGGCCGCTGCCGTGGCGGCAGGGCCTGCCGCCAGCTCCGTCTCCAGGAGCTGCTTGCCGAGCAGCTCGGGGTCGGGCAGATCCATCGGGTACTCGCCGTCGAAGCAGGCCCGGCAGAGGTTCGGCTTGTCGATGGTCGTGGCCTCGATCATGCCGTCGATGGAGATGTACGAGAGGGAGTCGGCGCCGAGCGACGTGCCGATCTCCTCGATGGTCATGCCGTTGGCGATGAGCTCGGCGCGGGTCGCGAAGTCGATGCCGAAGAAGCACGGCCACTTCACGGGCGGGGACGAGATCCGGATGTGGACCTCGGCGGCACCGGCCTCGCGGAGCATCTTGACCAGGGCGCGCTGGGTGTTGCCGCGGACGATCGAGTCGTCGACGACCACGAGGCGCTTGCCCTTGATGACTTCCTTGAGGGGGTTCAGCTTGAGACGGATGCCGAGCTGGCGGATCGTCTGCGAGGGCTGGATGAAGGTCCGGCCGACGTAGGCGTTCTTGACCAGGCCCGCACCGAAGGGGATGCCGGACGCTTCCGCGTACCCGATCGCGGCGGGGGTGCCGGATTCGGGCGTCGCTATGACCAGGTCGGCCTCGACGGGAGCTTCCTTGGCGAGCTTCCTGCCCATCTCGACACGCGAGAGGTAGACGTTCCGGCCCGCGATGTCCGTGTCGGGGCGCGCCAGATACACGTACTCGAAGACACAGCCCTTGGGCTTCGCTTCCGCGAATCGGGACGTTCGCAGTCCGTTCTCGTCGATCGCGACGAACTCGCCGGGCTCGATCTCGCGCACGTAGCTGGCGCCGCAGATGTCGAGCGCGGCGGACTCCGACGCGACGACCCAGCCGCGCTCCAGGCGGCCGAGGACCAGCGGGCGGATGCCCTGCGGGTCACGGGCCGCGTACAGCGTGTTCTCGTTCATGAAGACGAGGGAGAAGGCGCCCTGCACGTCCGGGAGGACCTTGGTGGCCGCTTCCTCGATGGTCAGCGGCTTGCCGTCGTCGTCCACCTGGCCCGCGAGGAGAGCCGTCACCAGGTCGGTGTCGTTGGTCGCGGCGACCTGGGTCGCGCGGCCGTTCTCCTTGGGCAGGGCGGCGACCAGCTCGGCGAGCTGGGCGGTGTTGACGAGGTTGCCGTTGTGCCCGAGCGCGATGGAGCCGTGCGCGGTGGCACGGAACGTCGGCTGGGCGTTCTCCCAGACGGAGGCACCAGTGGTCGAGTAGCGGGCGTGACCGACCGCGATATGACCCTGGAGCGAGCCGAGAGAGGTTTCGTCGAAGACCTGGGACACGAGGCCCATGTCCTTGAAGACGAGGATCTGGGAGCCGTTGCTTACCGCGATTCCCGCGGATTCCTGGCCCCGATGCTGGAGGGCGTAGAGCCCGAAGTACGTGAGCTTTGCGACCTCTTCGCCCGGAGCCCAGACACCGAAGACGCCGCAAGCGTCCTGGGGGCCCTTCTCGCCGGGAAGCAGATCGTGATTGAGTCGACCGTCACCACGTGGCACGCCATCGAGTGTAGGCGAGATCGACCACTGGTCCGAATTGGGGATACGGACCCTGCACGGACCGTAATCGCGAACCCTGCGTGGCCGCCGTGCGCACGGGCCGAGTGCGAAGCCCGTGTGAACAGACCGGCCCTTTCGTTGACACCTACAAGACCTCTCCGACAGGCTCCGGCGCATGCAGTCCACCGGTGACCCGACGGTCACACTCGTGGGGCGCCGCCACGTTGACCTGGTCCGTGTCGCGAGCGCCATCTGTCGCGCTGCCTGAACGCCCCCTTCCGCACCCCTTTCACCGCCGCTTTCGGCTGCCCTCGTTCAGGAGCGCGTTGTGTCTTCGTACAAGCCTGGTCGCACGTCCGACAGGTCCCCTTCCCAGCTGTCCCGGCGCGCCTTCGGCGGTGTCGTCGGCGCCTCCGCGACCGCCGCCGCGGTCGGTCTCCCGGCAGCCGAGGCGCAGGCCGGCACGGGGGTCGAGGAGCGGCCGTTCCGGGCGGCCGCGCGGAAGGGCGGACGGCGGCCCAACATCCTCTTCATCCTCGGCGACGACCTCGGCTGGGCCGACCTCTCGTCCTACGGATCACCGCACATCAGGACGCCGAACCTGGACCGGCTCGCCCGCGAGGGAGTCCGCTTCACGGACGCCTACTCCGGGTCCGCGACCTGCTCGCCCACCCGCTTCAGCCTGTACACGGGCCGCTTCCCCGGGCGTACGAAGGGCGGGCTCGCGGAGCCGATCGCGGACCGGTCCGTGGGCCTCGACCCGACCCATCCCACGCTCGCCTCGCTGCTGCGCGACGCCGGGTACGCGACCGCGCTGATCGGCAAGTGGCACTGCGGCTACCTGCCGGACTACTCCCCCACCAAGTCCGGCTGGGACGAGTTCTTCGGGAACTTCGGCGGGGCCCTGGAGTACTACTCGAAGCTGGGGCTGGCCGGGGAGTACGACCTCTACAGGGGGGCCGTCCGGGAGGGCGACGCCGAGTACAAGGACCTGCGGTACTACACGCGGGTCCTGACCGAGAAGGCGAGCGAATACGTGCGGCGGGACCACGGCGGAAAGCCGTGGCTGCTCAACCTGAACTTCACCACGCCCCACTGGCCGTGGATAGCCGACGGCGACGAGGAGCAGAGCGCCGAGATCGTCCGGCGGATCAAGGCGGGCGAGAAGGGGGCGCTGCAGCACCGGGACGGCGGTTCGGTCGAGAAGTACAAGGAGATGGTCGAGGACCTGGACCGTTCGATCGGGGAGGTGCTGCGCGCCCTGAAGCGGTCCGGTCAGGAGCGGGACACCCTGGTGTTCTTCGCGTCGGACAACGGGGGCGAGCGCTTCTCGTACAACTGGCCGCTGTCCGGCAACAAGGGCTCTCTCAAGGAGGGCGGCATCCGGGTGCCGACCATCGTGCGGTGGCCGGCGCGGATCGACGGCGGGCAGGTCAGCGACGAGCCCGTCTACACGCCCGACTGGACGGCGACGCTCCTGGAAATCGGCGGCGCCAGGCCGGACCGCGCGCATCCGCTGGACGGCACCAGCCTCGCCCCGTACCTCCTGACGGGCCAACGGCTCGCCGAGCGGGAGCTGTTCTGGCGGGTGCGGGGCGAGCGGGCGCTGCGGCGCGGCGGGTGGAAGTACTACCGGGGCAAGGACGGCGCCGACCAGCTCTTCGACCTCGCGGAGGACCGGCGCGAGCAGGCCGACCGGGCCGCCGCGGAGCCGCGGCTCCTCGCGGAGCTGCGGCGGGCGTGGGAGCGGACGGACAAGGAGCTCCTGCCCTACGCCTAGCTGCCGTTCTCGGTGTTCGCGGTGATGACCGTGCCGTCGTCCGCGGTGAGCTTCAGAGTGCCTTCCCGCACCTCGTACCGCGCCTGGCCGTCGAAGAGCTTCAGGAGCTTGCGCTCGGTGGTCATCGCGTCGCCGGGGCACATCTTCCGGGTCGTGACGGGCTTGCCGAAGGTGATGCGGCCGTCCTTCGCCTCGGCCTTGGCGGAGACGTCGTTGCATCCGAGGTTGCCGCGGACCTTGCCGTCGTCGAAGGTCAGGCTGACCTTGCCGGACACGGCCTTCGGCAGGGTCGCGGCGGTCCTGCCGTCGCCGATGCCGTTGACCGTCCACTTGGTGCCGGTGAGCGGCGCGTCGGGCTCGGCGGGCTGCGAGGTGAAGGCCACGCGGTCTCCCTCGGCGGTGGTGAGGGTCATGCGGTCGCCGTCCACCTTCGCGGTGAACCTGCCCGCGCCGAGCGCGCGCGTGAGCTTCTCCTCGAACTTCATGCGGCCGCCGCCCTCGCAGGCCATCATCGTCGTCTGCGTCTCGCCGAAGTCCACGGTGTCGCCCTTGACCGACACGGTGGTGCCCGCGTGGTTGCAGCCGTAGCTGCCGGCGGCCTTCCCGTCCTTGCCGATCTTCAGGTAGGCGCCTTCCGGGGCGTCGTGCTTCTTGCCGCCCACGGTGAGGCTCTCCACGTTCCAGCGGACGCCGGTGAGTGCCTGCTCGGTCGTCACGGAACGACCGCCGGAGTCGCGGTCGGAGCCGGCTCCGGACTCGCTGCCGCATGCCGTGAGCAGCAGCCCCGCGGAGGCCAGCGCGGTCAGGGTGAGGGTCACTCGCTGCGTGTGCATGGCAATGTGACGGGACAAGTGGGGGTCCCGGTTCCATCTCCCGCCGGGCGCGCGTCGGGCTACCCCATGATCGGCAGCAGCCCCGACAGGTCCGCCCGCTCTCCGCTCGCGCTGACCTGCGCCGCGTCGACGGCCGTCGCCCAGTCCGTACGCCCGGTCGCGAGGCGGATCCAGATGAGCGGGTCGGCCTCGACGACGTTGGGCGGGGTGCCGCGGGTGTGCCGGGGACCTTCGACGCACTGCACGACGGCGTACGGCGGAATCCGCACCTCCGTCGACGCGCCGGGCGCCTTCACCGCGAGGGCGTCCGCGAGCAGCCGGGCACAGGCGGCCAGGGCCTGCCGGTCGTACGGCACGTCGAGGTCCGGCACCGCGTCGTTCAAGTCGTCCGTGTGGACGGTGAGTTCGACGGTACGGGTGACGAGGAAGTCGCCGAGGGTCATGGCGCCGAAGCGGGAGGGGACCAGGCGGTCGTCGGAGGCGGCGGCGAGGGACTCCTCGATGCCGGTGAGCGTGCGCGTGAACAGGTCGTCGAGGTCCGCGCCCGCCGTCTCGGCGATCGCCCGGGTGTCCTCGTCGACCTGCGCTGCCGCGGTGACCGTGGCGAACGGCCAGTCCATGAGCGGCACTTCGTGCTTGGCCGGTTCCGGCAGGGCGAGGTAGCGGTGGACGGTGCCGAGGACCATCGCGATGTGTGCCGACAGTTCGCGCACGGTCCAGTCCCCGAGCCGGGTGGGGCGGGCGAGCTGCTCGGGGGTGAGGGTGCGGACCGCGGTGCGTACGTTGCCGAACTGGGCGAGGACGGCGGCGCGGGTCTTGGCGGAATCGTACGAGCGCGTGCGCTTCTTGGCCGGTGGCATGGTGCCGAGCCTAAGCGTTTCCGGGGTACCCCTGTAGTCCCTTTTCGACCAGGTCGAAGGCGCGCTCGGCGGCCTCCGCGCAGTCCTTCGCGATCTCGTCGAGCGGGTCCCCCGCGAGGGTGCGCTCGTGGTTCCGCATGATGAGCGCGTTCCGGGCGCCGATCAGCTGGGCCGCGGCGACCCGGGCGAGAAGCATGTCGCCGGTCTCCTCGGCGAGCTCGTCGGCAAGGAGCTGGACGCTGCGCATGTGGAAGATCACCACGCGGTGCGCGAGCGTCGGTGTCTCCTTGATGAGCTGACGCACCTTGAGGGCGCGCGGGTCACCGCTGAGGCCGATCGACGGGTCGCGTCCGAGGATCTGCTCCTGGAACTGGCGGCGCGCCGCGGTGACCGCGGACTCGCCGGGGCGCCGCTCGCGCACCGCGCGGGCCGGGTCCTCCGCGTGCTCCTCCAGCGGGCCGACGATCACGTCTTCTTTGGTGCCGAAGTAGTTGAAGACGGTCATCTTCGAGACGTCGGCCGCCTCGGCGATCTCCGCCACGGAGACGTGGTCGAAGCCCCGCTCGGAACAGAGGTCCACGGCAACCTGCCAGATCCGCGCGGCGGTCTGCCGTTTCTTGCGCGCGCGCAGCCCCAGCTCCTCAGTCATGCAGGTCACGGTACCGGGGTGGCCTCTTCCCGCACGGTGAACCTCTCGCCGTTCGCGGGCACCCCGACGCCGCGCCAGCGGAAGGGCAGACCCCGGGCCGTCTCCATGTCGGGGCCGTCCATCAGGCTGAAGTGCAGGTGCGGTTCAGTGGAGTTGCCCGAGTTCCCGCACCGGCCGAGCTCCTGCCCGACGGTCACCCGGTCCCCTGCCCGCACGGTGAGCGAACCCTGTTTGACGTGCGCGTACACGGCGTACGTCCCCTCGCCGAGGTCCAGCACGACGTGGTTGCCGACGATGCGGCGGGCGCCGCCGAGCGTCCTGCCGACGCCCTCGACCAGCCAGAAGTACAGGACTCCGATGAGGGAGCTGCGGCTGAGGTGGTCGCGCTGGCCGTCCTCGGCCCGCACGACGGTCGCGTCGGCCACCGCGAGCAGCGGCTCCCCGAAGGCGGGGTAGGCCTGCCCGCGCCGGGCGACCGGCCAGAACCAGACGGGCTTGGGGCGGGCGGGGCCTTCCGCGGGCTCGGCCGTGATGTCGATGGCGTACGTCTGCCCCAGGTGGTGCGTGCCGTGGCTCGGCACCTTGTCGGCGGGGCTGTTCAGCGCGGACCAGCGGCCGGTGACCGGGGGCTCGACCTCGACCGGGGCCGGGGGGTCCGTCTCGATCTGCTTGCGCGCGGAGCGGGACGTCGCCGTGCTGATGCCGATCGCGGCGAGCGCGGGCAGCCAGCTCAGCCAGTAGTTGTACGGCAGCTCGGTGAACTGCCGGACGACGATTTGAGCGAAGAACACGACCCACAGCAGCCGTTGGGCCACAGCGGCACATTTACGCAGGCCTACGGACATCACTTCCCCCTCGTACGGTCGTAAGGTCACAAAGTCGTACGGAACCGGTCAGGTCACCGGCTTCGCCGCCGTGAGCACCACCAGCAGCGGCACCACCCGCCCGGCGGGCACCTCGTAGCGCCCGCGCTCCGTGCTGTGCAGCCAGCCCGCGCCGGTCAGCTGGCGCAGGTGGTGGTAGATCTGGCCGGTCGTGCCGACGTCGTCGAGCGCGGCCAGCTCGGCGGCGGTGCGCAGGCCGCCGAGGATCTCCCGCAGCAGCCGCAGCCGCACGGGATGGCCGAGCGCGGCGAACGACTCGGCCGCCTCCGTCCAGTCACCCTCGAAGACGGACTCGGTCAGCAGGCCGTACTGCCACTCGTACCGGTGCCCGGTCGGCACCCGCACCGTTCCGGTGAACAGGACGGCGCCGTCCGCGTCCTCCGTCACCGGGTGCCGCGCCTTCAGCGCGTCGAGGGCCCAGAAATCGCCCTCTTCCACGGCGGGCGCGGCCGGCCCGGCGCTCTCCAGCTCCGCCATGCGCCGTTCGAGCTCGGCGACGCGATCTTCGAGGCTCATGAGTACGAGATTACGTAAGTTCGTAATTCCTGGCAACCCCGCTCGGGCCCCGTGAGGGGCGCGGGGAACCGTGCGGGCAACAACTGAAAAGCCGCAGACGCCTCTGCCTCATGCTGGGCAGATGCGTCTGCGGCTTCCCTTGGGCTGAGCGCGCAGTTCCCCGCGCCCCTTACGGGGCGATCCGTCAGGCGAAGAGCTCCGGCAGCGTCCGCTCGTGCGCCGTGCGCAGCTCGCTCAGCGGCAGCGTGAACTCACCCTGTACGTCGACCGCGTCTCCGTCGACCACGCCGATGCGGCGGACGGGCAGACCCCGCGCCCCGCACATGTCGGTGAAGCGCAGTTCCTCGCTCCGCGGCACCGAGACGACCGCGCGCCCCGCCGACTCGGAGAAGAGGAAGGTGAACGCGTCCAGACCGTCCGGCACGACGAGCCGCGCACCGCGACCGCCCCGCAGGCACGACTCGGTGACGGCCTGCACGAGCCCGCCGTCCGACAGGTCGTGCGCGGCGTCGATCATGCCGTCGCGCGAGGCCGAGATCAGGATGTCGGCGAGCAGCTTCTCGCGCGCCAGGTCGACCTTGGGCGGGAGCCCGCCGAGGTGGCCGTGGATCACCTGCGACCAGGCCGAACCGCCGAACTCCTCGTGCGTGTCGCCGAGCAGGTAGAGGAGCTGGCCCTCTTCCGCGAACGCCATCGGCGTACGCCGCGCGACGTCGTCGATCACACCGAGCACGGCGACGACGGGCGTCGGGTGGATCGCCGCCTCACCGGTCTGGTTGTACAGCGAGACGTTGCCGCCGGTGACCGGGGTGCCCAGCTCCAGGCAGCCGTCCGCGAGGCCGCGGATGGCCTCGGCGAACTGCCACATGACGTCCGGGTCCTCGGGCGAGCCGAAGTTCAGGCAGTCCGAGATCGCGAGGGGCTTGGCGCCGGACGCGGCCACGTTGCGGTACGACTCGGCGAGCGCGAGCTGCGCGCCCGTGTACGGGTCGAGCTTCGCGAACCGGCCGTTGCCGTCGGTGGCGATGGCGACGCCGAGGCCCGTCTCCTCGTTGATCCGGATCATCCCGGAGTCCTCGGGCTGGGCGAGCACGGTGTTGCCCTGCACGAAGCGGTCGTACTGGTCGGTGACCCAGGACTTCGCGGCCTGGTTCGGGGCGGCGACCAGCTTGAGGACCTGCTCGCGCAGCTCCTCGCCGTTCGCCGGGCGGGCCAGCTTGTTCGCGTCGTCGGCCTGGAGGGCGTCCTGCCAGGACGGGCGGGCGTACGGGCGCTCGTAGACCGGGCCGTCGTGCGCGACCGTGCGCGGGTCGACGTCGACGATCTTCTCGCCGTGCCAGAAGATCTCCAGGCGGTCGCCGTCCGTCACCTCACCCACGACGGTGGCGATGACGTCCCACTTCTCGCAGATCTCCAGGAAACGGTCGACCTTCTCCGGCTCCACGACCGCGCACATGCGTTCCTGCGACTCACTCATGAGGATTTCCTCAGGGGTGAGCGTGGAGTCGCGCAGCGGCACGTCGTCCAGCTCGACGCGCATGCCGCCCGAGCCGTTGGACGCCAGCTCGGAGGTCGCGCAGGAGAGCCCGGCGGCACCGAGGTCCTGGATGCCGACGACGAGCTTCTCGGCGAAGGCCTCCAGGGTGCACTCGATGAGGAGCTTCTCCTGGAAGGGGTCGCCGACCTGGACGGCGGGGCGCTTGCTCGGCTTCGTGTCGTCGAAGGTCTCGGAGGCCAGGATCGAGGCGCCGCCGATGCCGTCGCCGCCCGTGCGAGCGCCGTACAGGATGACCTTGTTGCCGGGGCCGGACGCCTTCGCGAGGTGGATGTCCTCGTGCCGCATCACGCCGATGGCACCGGCGTTGACCAGCGGGTTGCCCTGGTAGCAGGCGTCGAAGACGAGCTCGCCGCCGATGTTGGGCAGACCGAGGCAGTTGCCGTAGCCACCGATGCCCGCGACGACGCCGGGGAGCACGCGCTTGGTGTCGGGGTGCTGGGCGTCGCCCATGCGCAGCGGATCCACGACCGCGACCGGGCGGGCGCCCATCGCGATGATGTCGCGGACGATGCCGCCGACGCCGGTGGCCGCGCCCTGGTAGGGCTCGACGTACGACGGGTGGTTGTGGGACTCGACCTTGAAGGTGACCGCGTAGCCCTGGCCGACGTCGACGACGCCGGCGTTCTCACCGATGCCGACGAGCATCGCGTCGTTCTGGGGGACCTTCTCGCCGAACTGCTTCAGGTGGATCTTGCTGCTCTTGTACGAGCAGTGCTCGGACCACATGACGGAGTACATGGCGAGCTCGGCGCCGGTCGGGCGGCGGCCGAGGATCTCGCGGACGCGCTCGTACTCGTCTTCCTTCAGGCCCAGTTCGGCCCAGGGGAGCTTGACGTCGGGCGTCTCGCTCGCGTGCTTGACGGTGTCCAGAGTCATGCGTTGACCAGCTTCTTCAGGATCGAGGTGAAGAATCCGAGGCCGTCGGTGCGGCCGGTCCCGATCAGCGGCTCGACGGCGTGCTCGGGGTGCGGCATGAGGCCGACGACGTTGCCCGCCTCGTTGGTGATGCCGGCGATGTCACGGAGCGAGCCGTTGGGGTTGCCGTCGAGGTAGCGGAAGGCGACGCGGCCCTCGGCCTCCAGCATGTCCAGCGTCCGCTCGTCGGCGGTGTACTGCCCGTCGATGTTCTTCAGCGGGATCCGGATCTCCTGCCCCGCCGTGTAGTCGGCGGTCCAGGCGGTCTCCGCGTTCTCCACGCGCAGCTTCTGCTCCCGGCAGATGAAGTGCAGGTGGTTGTTGCGCAGCATCGCGCCCGGCAGGAGGTGCGTCTCGGTGAGCACCTGGAAGCCGTTGCAGATGCCGAGGACCGGCATTCCGGCCTTCGCCTGCTCGATGACGGACTCCATCACCGGCGAGAAACGCGAGATGGCGCCGGCCCGCAGATAGTCGCCGTAGGAGAAGCCGCCGGGCAGCACCACGGCGTCGACCTGCTTGAGGTCCTTGTCCTTGTGCCACAGCGGCACGGCTTCGGCGCCCGCCACGCGGACGGCACGCTGGGTGTCGCGGTCGTCGAGGGTTCCCGGGAAAGTGACGACTCCAATTCGAGCAGTCACTTCGCGGCCTCCTCGGCCTTCCGCGTCTCCTGGACTTCTTCGACCTTTACGACGAAGTCTTCGATCACGGTGTTGGCGAGGAAGGTTTCCGCCAACTCGTGGATACGGGCGAGGGCCGCGGCATCCACGGGCCCGTCCACCTCGAGTTCGAAGCGCTTTCCCTGACGTACGTCGGAGATGCCCTGGAAACCGAGGCGCGGCAGTGCACGCTGCACCGCCTGGCCCTGGGGGTCGAGGATCTCCGGCTTGAGCATGACGTCGACTACGACGCGTGCCACTGGCACTCCCGGTGTGTGGTGCTGGCGTGTGCTGCTTGCTGGGTGCTGAGCAGGTTCCTTCAGACTACCGGCACAAAAATTCTACTCGCGTAGATTCGTAGCAACCTACGAGATGACGGTCACGTTCCGGTGCTCAAACAGGTTTCGAACCGAGAACCTTCACCATGAATCCATGAAAGATCACGCAACGTCATTGGAACCTGACACGCGGAGGTATTAGGACAGGCTTCACAATGCATTGCCGGGCACTGTACAAAGGAAAAGGCAATAGTCGATACTTTGCCGAAAACATCCGTGCAGTCGGCATGACAGTCGGCATCACCGCATGTCAACGCGGTACACGCGGGAGAGCCGCGCGAAGGGACCGATATTCGTGGCGCAACGTGTCGTGGTCACTCTCTTTGACGACATCGACGGCGGGGAAGCGGCGGAAACGGTCGCGTTCGCTCTGGACGGCACGTCGTACGAGATCGACCTCAATCAAACCAATGCAGAGAAACTGCGCGGGGCACTTGCCCCGTACCTGGAGGCCGCCCGCAAGCGGTCGCGGTCCGGCATGGCGTTCCGGCACACGGCCCTGTCCCCCGACCCGTCGGCGGTCCGCGCCTGGGCGCGCTCGCACCACATGAACGTCCCGCCGCGCGGCCGCATCCCGAAGAAGGTCTACGAGGCGTTCGAAGCGGCCAACTAGCGCCCGCCGGAACACCGCGTCCGCGCCCCTCAGGACAACCGACTTGCGCTGCACCCCCGCAGATCGGCTAGAGTCTGGAGCACGCCGAGGGGCGAGGCCGAAAGGCCGGGCCCCAAGGAGTCGTGCGGGTGTAGTTCAGTAGTAGAACATCCCCCTTCCAGGGGGAAGGCGCAGTGTGCAATTCCTGTCACCCGCTCTGCACCGCTCACCGACCGGTCCTCCGGTTGCGGTAAGCTGGTGCCCGCGCCGATCAGAGAGAGCTGGTCGGAGGCAATGCGAACGTAGCTCAGTTGGTAGAGCGCAACCTTGCCAAGGTTGAGGTCGCGAGTTCGAACCTCGTCGTTCGCTCCATATGAGAGGCCCCGGTCGATTCGACCGGGGCCTTCTTCGTGTCCCTGCGGCTTCTGACATTTGTCATACGGGCCGGTGACAGCGCGCACTGCCGACCGCTCCCCGGCCGGGAGACGCTCGAACCATGACGGACCAAGTGATCGACGTGACCGATCTGCGGCGCGTGTACGGGGGCGGTTTCGAGGCGGTACGCGGGGTCTCCTTCGCCGTGGGCCGCGGCGAACTGTTCGCGCTCCTCGGCACCAACGGCGCCGGCAAGACATCCACCCTCGAACTCCTCGAGGGGCTCGCCGCCCCGGCCGGCGGACGCGTGCGCGTCCTCGGGCACGACCCGTACACCGAACGCGCCCAAGTACGGCCCCGCATCGGCGTCATGCTCCAGGAAGGCGGATTCCCCGCCGAGTTGACCGTCCAGGAGACCGCCCGCATGTGGGCCGGGTGCACCAGCGGCGCCATGCCCGTCGGCGAGGCCCTGGACGTCGTCGGGCTCGGCAAACGGTCCGGCGTCCGCGTGAAACAGCTGTCCGGCGGCGAGAAGCGCCGACTCGACCTCGCCATGGCGCTCCTCGGCAGGCCCGAGGTGCTCTTCCTCGACGAACCCACCACAGGGCTCGACGCCGAAGGGCGCCGCGAGACCTGGAAGTTGGTGCGGGACCTGCGCGACAACGGCACGACCGTGCTGCTCACCACGCACTACCTGGAAGAGGCCGAGGAACTCGCCGACCGGCTCGCGATCCTCCACGAGGGCCGGATCGCCGCCGCGGGACGCGTCTCCGACGTGGTCGCAAGCCAGCCCTCGCACATCTCCTTCGAGCTGCCCGACGGCTACTTCGTCGGCGACCTGCCGCCCCTCGGCGAGCTGGGCGTGACCGGCCACGAGACGACGGGACGCCGGGTCCGGCTGCGTACGAACGAACTCCAGCACGCGGCCACCGGGCTGCTGTTGTGGGCCAGGGACGCGCGCGTCGAGCTCACCGGACTCGACGTACGGGCCGCGTCCCTGGAAGAGGCGTTCCTGCGGATCGCGCGCGCCGCCGAGAACGACGCGAAGAGCAAGGAGATGGCGGCATGAGCACGATGACCATGACGACGCCCGCGGGGCGCATGCGGGCGCTCGCGCGCTCCGAGATGACGCTGCTCGGGCGGAGCAAGGGCACGCTGTTCGCGGCGCTGTTCGTGCCGCTGATCATCCCGTTCAGCATGCGGCAGGCCGCCGACGGCATGGACCTCAAGGGCACCGGACTCGACGTCGGCACCGTTGTGCTGCCGAGCGCCCTCGGCTTCTCCCTGCTCTTCGCCGTCTACTCGGCACTGACCGCCGTCTACGTCGCACGCCGCGAGGAACTCGTACTGAAGCGGCTGCGCACCGGCGAGCTGCGGGATCCCGAGATCCTGGCGGGCGCCGCACTGCCCTCGGTCCTCATCGGCGTCGTGCAGTGCCTCGTCCTCTCCGTGGGCTGCGCGGTGCTCCTCGACGCGGGGGCGCCGAGCGCGCCGCACCTCGTCGTCCTCGGCATCGCCGCGGGGCTCGTGATGTTCGCCGCGCTGGCCGCCGTCACCGGCAGCTTCAGCAGGTCCACCGAGTCCGCGCAGGTCATGACGATGCCGCTGATCTTCGTGTCGATGATCGGCTCCGGGCTCTTCGTCCCGCTCGAGGTCATGCCCGACAAGCTCGCCTCGGTCTGCGAGCTCCTTCCGCTGTCGCCCGTCATCGAGCTGATCCGCGGCGGCTGGGCGGGCAACCTCTCGGCGGGCGACGCGCTCGGCGCGGCCGCCACCGCGGTGGCCTGGACCGTCCTCGCGGTGTTTGCTGTACGGCGGTGGTTCCGGTGGGAACCCCGGCACTGAGGGAGGCGACGGACGTGGTCGGCCGGATGCGGGCCTGGCAGCGGAGCTGGCACGGGCGCAGCAAGATCGAGAAGGTCGAGTTCCAGTCGACGGTGACCTGGCACCTGATGCCGTGGGTCTTCCTCCTCAGTTGGGTCTCGGTCCCGCTCGGCCTGGGCCTGCGCCACGACCTCGCCCCGCAGCTCTTCGGGTGGGGACTGATGGTGTCGGGCGCCGCGCAGTGCCTGCACGCCAGTCGGTCGCTGCGCCGCTCCGTCGACCACTACCTGCGACGGGCACCGCTGCCGCGCCGCGACCTCGTCGTCGCGGGCGTCCTCATGACCACCACGATGGGTCTCGCCGTGGGCCTCCAGGCGGTGGACGGAGTCCCCTCGGAGATGCTGGGCATCACCGCCCTGTTCGTACCGATGCCGTTCGCCCAGTCGCTCGCCTTCTCCGCCACGATCCGCGGCTACGCGACCCGAATGGCGTTGGTCGCCGCCGTGTCCGTCGGCGCCTTCGCCGCCGCCGGGGCGCGCGGCGGGCAGCTCGTCGCGATCGGCGTGATCATCGCCTTCGCGGGCTTCCTCGCGCTGATCTCCGCGCGCTGCGGCGCCTGGACGCTCTCCGTGATGTGGGAGGCCGACCGGGCCCGCGAGGTCGAGGCGCGGCTCGCGGTCGCCGAGGAACGGCTGCGGTTCGGGCGGGACCTGCACGACGTCATGGGCCGCAACCTCGCCGTCATCGCCCTCAAGAGCGAGCTCGCGGTACAGCTCGCGCGCCGGGGACGCCCGGAGGCCGTGGACCAGATGGTCGAGGTGCAGCGGATCGCGCAGGAGTCGCAGCGGGAAGTACGAGAAGTCGTACGCGGCTACCGCGAGGTCGACCTGAAGGTGGAACTCACCGGCGCGCAGGGCGTGTTGGAGGCGGCCGGAATCAAGTGCCGGGTCAGCGGGTCCGAGGTGACACTGCCCGCGTCGGTGCAGTCGGCGCTGGGCTGGGTCGTACGGGAAGCGGCGACGAACGTGCTGCGGCACGGTGACGCGGGGCGATGCGACATCGCCCTCGCGGTGAGTGAGGGGCGGGCGACGTTGAGCGTGGAGAACGACGGGGTACCGGAGGTCGTGCCGGGGGGACGTGGGCCGGGGCCCGCGGGGCGGGGATCCGGTCTCGCGGGGCGGGGGTCCGGTCTCGCCGGGCTGCGGGAGCGGCTCGCCGCGGTGGGCGGGACGCTGGACTCCACGTCCGGCGACGGGGTCTTCCGGCTGGCCGTGCAGGTACCGCTGCCGACGCCTTCGGAGCGGACGGGTGCGCGGGAGCGGGCGGAGCAGAAGCACGGGAGCGGTGAAAGCGAAGGAAGCGGCCTGGGCAGGAGGGAGGCGGCGTGAGTCTTCGTGTGCTGCTGGCCGATGACGAGCACCTCATCCGAGGGGCGCTCGCCGCGCTGCTCGCCCTGGAGGACGACCTCGTCGTCGTCGCCGAGGCCGCGTCGGGGCCCGAGGCGCTCGCCATGGCCCGCGCCCACCGCCCCGACGTCGCCGTCCTCGATCTGCAGATGCCGGGCGCCGACGGTGTGAGTGTGGCCACATCCCTGCGCGACGAACTCCCCGGCTGCAGGACCATGATCGTGACGAGTCATGGCAGACCCGGACATCTGAAACGGGCCCTCGCGGTCGGCGTACGAGGCTTCGTGCCGAAGACCGTCAGCGCCCAGCGGCTCGCCGAGATCATCCGGACCGTGCACGCCGGAAACCGTTACGTGGACCCGGAGTTGGCCGCCGACGCCATCTCCGCCGGGGACTCCCCGCTGACCGCCCGCGAGGCCGAGGTGCTCGAACTCGCCGCCGACGGCGCGCCCGTCGCGGAGATCGCCGAGCGCGCCGCGCTCTCCCAGGGAACCGTCCGCAACTACCTCTCCTCGGCGGCCACCAAAATCGGTGCCGAGAACCGGCATGCCGCGGTGCGTCTCGCACGCGAGCGAGGTTGGGTATAGTTGTCCTCGCGCCACGGCGCAACGCGGACGTAGCTCAGTTGGTAGAGCGCAACCTTGCCAAGGTTGAGGTCGCCAGTTCGAACCTGGTCGTCCGCTCCAGATGAAAGACCCCGGTCCATCGGACCGGGGTCTTCTTCGTTCTCGTTCCCTACCCCCCGCTCACCAGGGCGTGCCGGTGAGCCGCTCGTACGCCTCGATGTACTTGGCGCGTGTGGCGTCCACCACGTCCTGCGGCAGCGCGGGCGGCGGCTGCTCGCTCGTGCGGTCCCAGCCCGAGGCCGGCGAGGTCAGCCAGTTCCGCACGAACTGCTTGTCGTACGACGGCTGGGGGCGGCCCGGCTCCCACTGGTCCGCGGGCCAGAACCGCGAGGAGTCCGGGGTCAGGACCTCGTCGGCGAGGATGAGCTCCTCCCCGGCGAAGCCGAACTCGAACTTCGTGTCGGCGAGGATCAGGCCGCGCTCGCGTGCGATGTCCAGCGCCCTGCCGTAGACGGCGAGGGTCGTCTGGCGCAGCTGCGCCGCGGTCTCCGCGCCGACCTGGCGGGCGACCTCCTCGTACGACACGTTCTCGTCGTGCTCGCCGACGGCGGCCTTCGCGGCGGGCGTGAAGATCGGCGCGGGCAGCTCCGAGCCGTCGACCAGGCCCTCGGGCAGGGCGAGGCCGCAGACCGTACGCGACTCCTTGTACTCCAGGAGGCCCGAGCCCGTCAGATAGCCGCGGGCGACGCACTCGACCGGGACCATCTCCAGGGACCTGCAGACCAGCGTGCGGCCCTCCCAGTCGGCGGGCGCGCCCTTCGGCAGCTCCGTGGAGATGACGTGGTTCGGGACGAGGTCGGCGAGCTGGTCGAACCACCACAGGGAGAGCTGGGTGAGGACGCGGCCCTTGTCGGGGATCTCCGACGGCAGCACCCAGTCATAGGCGGAGAGGCGGTCGCTGGCGACCATGACGAGCTCGCCCGCCTCGTTCTGGTACAGCTCGCGCACCTTGCCGGTGTGGAGGTGGACCAGGCCCGGCACCTGGAGCGGCTCGGGCTTTTCTACGAATCCGGACACGGTTCCCTCCCGTGGTTCTGGCCAAGTGAGGTCGATTCTCCCGTATGGGAGGTGTGGTTTTGGCCAGGGGTTGAGTGGGGCGGTCGAATGGGGCGGTCATGCGACGGACGGACGGGGTGGTCAGTCACGCTTGCAGATGCGGTCCAGGAGGTTGGCCGTGGCGCGCTGGATACGGGCGTCGACATGGCCTGGACGGTCCAGTGCCGGGGACCAGGCGAAGGTGCCGGAGGCGAAGACGAGGGCGCCGGACGGGGCGCGGTAGAGGGACGACTCCTGGTGGCGGACGACGCCCTCGGTGTCCTCGTACGGGGAGTGGGCGAGCAGGATGCGGCCCTGGTGCTCGGGGAGCGCCGTCCGGGGGAAGTAGCGGTCGGCCTCGCCCGCGACGAGCCCGTCGATCTCGTCGCCGTCGTGCGCCCCCGTGGCCTCCCACAGCCAGTGGTCGGCGTTGCGGACGACGAGGGGCCGCGGCTCGGGTACGCGGCCCGCGTACTGGATGCCGAGGAGCTGCTGCTCGGCCGCCTTGCCGCCGTCCCGCTCGCGCCAGAGGGCCGGTTTGCCGGGGCCGCGGCGCTTGCGGCAGGTGAGGAGCCGGTCCTCGACACCGGAGGCCGACGCGCTCAACTCCACTTGCCAGTACATGGTGTTGGCGGAGAGGAAGACCAGTGACGTGCCGTGCTCGCGGGCCTGCTCCGTGGTGCGGCGCATGCTCGGCGACCAGTACTCGTCGTGACCCGGGAAGACCAGGCCCCGGTACCGGGTGGGGTCGACGCGGCCCGCGTGCAGGTCGCGGGCGTCCGCGTACGCCAGGTCGTATCCGTACCGCTCGGCCCAGCGGATGAAGTCGTAGGCGTGGCCCACGTGCAGGGGGAGGCCCGCGCCCGCGTACGGCCGGTCGAAGGAGACCGTGACGGCGGCCTCGCTCTCGCCGAGCAGCGCGCCCTGCTCGTCCCACGCGTGGTACAGGCTGGCGCCCGTGCGGCCGTCCTCGGGGTAGAGGTTGTACGCCTGCCAGGTGACGTCGGGCAGGAGCAGCAGGAGGTCGGCGGGGTGGTCGTCGCGGACCGTGAAGGGGACGTGCGAGCGGTACCCGTCGGCGGTGGTCAGGACCGCGACGTACGCCCCGACGTTCCAGTAGCTCGGGATCTGCAGGCGCCAGGAGAGCCACCAGTGGTGGCAGGAGACGGTGCGGTCGGCGGTGAGCGGGGCGGGCTGGACGATGCCGGAGAGCCGGGGGCTGGTGGTGATCTTGCTGGCGCCGTCTCCTCCGTAGTGCCCGATGCGGTAGATGTCGACGCTGAACTGCTGGGGCGGGTCGACGGTGACGTGGAAGTCGATGGCCTCGCCGGGCGCGGCGGCGCCGGTGGAGGTGAACCCTTTGATCTGGCAGTGCACGTCGTCGGCGTTGATCGGGCCGCCGGTGCGCGGGGCCGGGATGTCGGCGGCGCCGGGGGCCGGGGCGTGGTCGATGTACCAGGGCACGACGTGGCCGGTGTCGTCGAAGTAGTGCTCGGTTCCGCGCAGCCAGGGCAGCGGGCCCTGGCCGAAAGGGTCCGATACGGCGTGCGCCAGCGCACCCGATTCCCATCGGCGGTTCGGCTCCGACCTCATCTGTGCCCCTCCCTCGCTCCCCCGAGCCTGCGCCGCCCTGTGGTGCATACGGTCCGGCAGCCGCTCCCAGCACATCACATTACGCACGCGCCCCGTCACCGTTCGTCGCGAATTGATATGAACGGAGCGTGATGCTCCGGGAGGGGCGGGGGTGGGGGGTGGGGGTGCGTGGAGGAGGCTGCCTGCGGGTCCACGGGCTCGGGGTCGTGGGACCGCGCGGTCAGACCAGGCGGACCGGTTTTTCTGAGCGGATGCCCAGGCGGGTGAGCCAGTCCCGCAGCGGGGTCGGGTCGCCGTCCTCGACGAGGCTCGTCACGCGCGGGGTGAGATCCGTCGCGCGCTCGCCGCCCACCAGGAGCGCGGGGCCGTCGAGCCAGTCGAGGCCGGGAGCGGCGCCCGCGGTGTCGACGGCCGCGCAGCACACCATCGCCGTGACGTGGTCGACGAGCAGCTCACGGCCGGTGCGGGGCGGCTGCAGCGGGAAGAGCGGCAACGCGCCGTCGTCCCAGAGCGCTTCGTCCGGGCTCTGCCCGGTGGGGGCGGGACGTGGGGGCGCGGCGGCTTCCTCGCGTGCGATCTCGGCGGTGAGCCCGGCGGCGAGCATGCCGCTCCGGCTCTCGTCGTCGCCGTCGTCGGCGCCTTCGTCGACCTCGGGGAAGAGGGAGGCGGCGCGCTCGGGGTCGTCCAGGCCGTCGGCGGTTGAGTGGGTAATGGGGGTGGGGGTGGCTTCCGGGGCGGCGGGGGTGGGGGTCGGCTCGTCCGGGGCGGCGGGAGTGGGGCTGGCGGCATCCAGGGCCGTGGGGGCGACGGACAGGTCGGTGGAGGTGGCCTCGTCCGGGGCGGCGGGGGCGTCGGCTGTCGCTTCGGTGGTGGCCGGGGTGGCAGAGGTGGTGGTGGCCGGCCTGGTGGGGGCCACGGTGTCCGGGGATGCGGAAGTGGCGGCGTCCGCGTCGGTGGACGTGGAGGAGATAGCCGTGGCGGCGTCCGCGTCGGTGGACGTGGAGGAGATGGCCGTGGTGGTGTCCGGGGCCGGCGGTTGCGGGAGCCGGGGCGCGTACTCGGCGGGGTCACTCTCCGTAGCGCTCTGCGGGGTTGTCGTCAGATGGGTCAGGACGCGGTCGAGGGTCGGGACCTTCGGGGCCGAGGTGACCCGGCCGGCGGGGGCGTCCGTTTCCAGGGCGTCCAGGACCCGGTGCAGCCGCGCCGCGTCCATGCGCCATTTTCGGTCGACGACCTCGTCCGGGTACTCCTGCCAGGCCACCGGCGCCCAGTCCGGCCCCGACTCCGCGGGGCCGCCGTGAAAGAGGCGCGCGGCGAGCAGTGACGCCGCCTCGTCCACCGAACCCGGCTCCTCCAGGAGGTCACAGGCAGGACGCTCGCCGAGGCGTGAGGCGAAGCCCTCCGCCAACCGGTCCCTGCGCGACAGCTCCGTCAGCGCGGAGACCACGCCCGCGTCGAGGCGCGAGGGCCAGCGCCCCATGCGCCAGGCGGGCAGGGCGACCCGGGTGAGGAGACGGTCCCAGCCCGCGTACGCGAGCCCGACCTGCTCCTGCGCGACGATCCGCACGCCGTAGTCCACGGTCTGGGCCCGCTCCGCCGCGGCCGCGGCGACCCCGCGCTCCATCTCGGCGGCGTGGACCCGGCAGTGCCGCAGCAGGAGCCGGGCGACCCGCCCGACGCCGCCGAGCGCCACCCTGGCCAGCGGCCCGCGCCCCGGTGCCGAGGCGACCGCGACCGCCGCGTCGAGCCCGCGCACGAAGCGCCGGGCGGCGGCTATGTCGGGGTGCGCCGAGGGCCCCGTACCCGCCACGACGGGCGCGAGCACCGCGCGGAGCTCGCCGACGCGCATCCACCACAGGAACGGGGAGCCGATGACGAGGACCGGGGCGACGGGGCCGACGGGGGTGGCGGAGGTGACGGAGGCGGCAACCCCGCCTGCGCCGCCACCGGAGCCGATGGCCGCACCGGCGGCGCCCCGCGCGTGCGCGTTCCGGGCCTCCGACGTCCCCGCCCGACCCCGGCCCTGCCCCGTCTGCGGCCCGTGCGCCGGATGCGTACGGTCCTCGAGCCAGCTGTCGCAGTCCGGGGTGAGCGCTATCGCCGAGGGCGCGGGTACGCCAAGGCGGTCGGCGAGGTCCCGCACCAGGCGGTACAGATCGGGCGCCGACTCCTCGGCGATCGGCACGGTGGGGCTCAGGGCGGGCCGCGCCCGCGCGACGACCAGGCCCACCGCACCCGCGGCGAGCAGGACGAGCAGCGCGACGACCGCCACGGTCCAGCTCGCGACGTACCAACTCCCGCCACCGGCATGCCCCGTGGCCCCCGCCGCGAACAGCACGACGGCGGCGGCCGCGGGCAGCAGGGCGACGGCCAGCGCTCTGCTGCGCAGACGCAGCACGGCGAGGGCCCGGGAGCGCGCGGCCTGCGCGCCCACCTCTACACCCGTACCTGACACGACCGATGGCACCCCCTGCTGCCTACTGTTCGGTCGCCGCCGGCCGGAGCCGACGGCGCACTTCAACGGCGTTGGTCTTGCTCACTCCCCCACTGTGGCACCCGCCACCGACATCGCAATGCCGGTGGTCTGTTTGGCTCTGGGCGCCTTGAACGCTTTCGCCGCACCCTAGTTGGGGTGCCGGTCGTCGTCAGCCGGATGGGCCACCGGTCACCCGATGGAATGGCTTTGGCTAAAGCTGAATGCCGAAAGGGCCCCGGATCCAGTGTCAGATCCGGGGCCCTGGGGGTTCGGGGTGGCCGAAAATTCACGCGCCGGCGGCGTGGGGAAGCCGCGTGCGTCACGCCTCCGTGGCGGCCTTCGCCGCGATGTCGGTGCGGTGCTGGGACCCGTCGAGGCGGATACGGGACAGCGCGGCGTACGCCCGCTCGCGCGCCTCGGTGAGGCCCTCTCCGACCGCCGTCACGGACAGCACGCGGCCCCCCGCGCTGACGATGGCGTCGCCGTCGCGCTTCGTTCCGGCGTGCAGGACGTACGCATCCGGGGCATCCTGCGCCGAGACCTCGTCCAGGCCCTCGATGGGGTCCCCCGTGCGTGGCGTACCCGGGTAGTTGTACGAGGCCACGACCACGGTCACCGCGGCGTCGTCGCTCCAGCGCAGCGGGGGCAGGTCGGCGAGGTTGCCGGTCGCCGCGGCCATCAGGAGCCCGGCGAGCGGGGTCTTGAGGCGGGCGAGGACGACCTGGGTCTCGGGGTCGCCGAAGCGGGCGTTGAATTCAATGACACGCACGCCGCGGCTCGTGATCGCGAGCCCCGCGTACAGCAGTCCCGCGAACGGGGTGCCGCGGCGGCGCAGCTCGTCCACGGTCGGCTGCAGCACGCTCTGCATGACCTCGTCGACGAGCTTCGGGTCGGCCCACGGGAGGGGCGAGTACGCGCCCATGCCGCCCGTGTTCGGGCCCTCGTCGCCGTCGAGCGCGCGCTTGAAGTCCTGGGCGGGCTGGAGCGGGACGACCGTCTCGCCGTCGGTGACGGCGAAGAGGGAGACCTCGGGGCCGTCCAGGAACTCCTCGATGACGACGCGGTCGCAGGCGAGGGCGTGGGCGCGGGCCACGTCGACGTCGTCCGTGACGACGACTCCCTTGCCGGCGGCGAGCCCGTCGTCCTTGACGACGTACGGCGCTCCGAACGCGTCGAGTGCCTCGTCGATCTCGGCGGGGGTGGTGCAGACGTACGACCGGGCGGTCGGCACGCTCGCGCCTGCCATCACGTCCTTGGCGAACGCCTTGGAGCCCTCCAGCTGGGCGGCTTCCTTGGAGGGGCCGAAGCAGGGGATGCCCGCGTCGCGCACGGCGTCGGCGACGCCGGCCACGAGGGGGGCCTCCGGGCCCACGATGACGAGCCCCGCGCCCAGGCGCTGGGCGAGGCCCGCCACGGCGGCGCCGTCGAGGGCGTCGACGGCGTGCAGCTCGGCCACTTCTGCGATGCCGGCGTTGCCGGGGGCGCAGTGCAGCTCGGAGACGTCGGGGTCGAGGGACAGAGAGCGGCACAGGGCGTGTTCGCGGGCACCACTGCCGATGACGAGGACCTTCACGGGGTCAGGGTAGCCCGCGCGGCTCCTCCCGTTCGTACGGGCCACCCACTGGACGCGCGTCCCCCTCCTGTACGTTCCTCCAGTCCCCGGCACGTTTGGGCCTTCGGGTGCGGGCCCACTCCGGACTACCCCGCCGCTTCGCGCCGGATCACTCCCACCCACCCGCCCGTTCACCCCGCACCGTCCGGTGGGAGTAGGAGCGGGCACACCCACTCAAGGTCCAGGGGGGCCGGGTTCCTACCTCGTGGTGGCGGTGCCGGGTGAACGGGTGGGTGGGAGGGAGGCATCCGCCGCGAAGCGGCGGGGTCGGCGTCCTACCCGGCAATCCCCGTGCGGGCAGCTACTCGTTCGGGTACTCGTCGACCACCGTCGCGCCCAGCTCGCGCACGATCAGGTCATGCCCGGACAGCGCCGACTCGACCAGATCCGGGTCATCGTCCTCAGGAATGTCGTCCTCGGGCGAGATGTGCTCCCGTGACGGAGCCGCGGCCGGAGCAGGGGCCGGGGCGGGCTCCGGGGCCGGCGTGGGCGGTGAGTACGGAGCGGCGGCCGGGGGCGGAGCCTGCTGCTGCGGGGCCGCGGCGGGCCGCGGAGCCTGCGGAGCGCTGCCACCGAAGTTGCCGGCCGCGGGCGGAGGCGCCGAGCCCCCGGACGGGTCGACGATCGCCTCGACCTTCCACTGCACCCCGAACTGCTCGGACAGCGCCTGCCGCAACACGTCCTCGCTGCCGCTGCTCGCGAAGTTGTCCCGCGCGCCCGCGTTGACGAAGCCGATCTGCAGGGTCGTCCCGTCGAACCCGGCCACCTGGGCGTTCTGGCTGAGCAGGATCCACGTGAAACGGCGGCGGTTCTTCACCGCCTCCAGGATGTTCGGCCACAGGGAACGCGGGTCGGGCCCGCCCGTGGGTGCCGCGGCCATCGGGGCGGCCGGGGGCGGCGGGGTGGCAGCAGCCGGAGCGGAGGCCTGCGGGGCCGGAGCAGGGGCCGGGGCGGAGGCGGGCGCGCCGCTACCCGCGGACGCCGCCGTCGGCCAGCCGCCCGGGCGGGGCGCGGACGCCCCCTGTGCGGGAGCCGAAGCCGTGGGCCAGCCACCGGGCCGGCGCTCACCGGCGGGTTCGGCGGCGGGAGGAGTTGCGGGGGCAGCCGGAGCGGCCGGGGCAGCTGCGGGCGCCGGAGCACTCGCCTGCGCGGCGGGAGCCGGAGCGGGAGCAGGGTGTGCAGCCGGAGCTGAGGCAGGAGACACAGCCGGGGTCGGCCCCGCCTCAGGCGCCCCGCCGGCCCCCCGAACCGCCGCTCGCGCAGCCGCGGGTCCGCCCCCCGGAGGCACGGGCGGGCCCTGCGGGGCGGGCGGCATGGCCACGCCACCCTGCGGCCCGCCCGCGTGGGCCTCGGGCCCGGGAACGTACCCCATCGAGGGACCGGCCCCCTGCCCACCACCGGGCACGAAGTTCCCGCCGCGCTCCAGGCGCTCGAGGCGGGCCATGACGGAGCGCTCGTCGTCGTAGGCCGCCGGGAGCAGCACGCGCGCGCAGATCAGCTCCAGCTGGAGGCGCGGCGATGTGGCGCCCCGCATCTCGGTCAGGCCCTCGTTCACGAGGTCGGCCGCGCGGCTGAGCTCGGCGCCGCCGAAGACGCCGGCCTGCGCCTGCATGCGCTCGACGACGTCGACGGGGGCGTCGATGAGCCCCTTCTCGGCGGCGTCGGGCACGGCGGCGAGGATCACGAGGTCCCGCAGTCGCTCCAGGAGGTCGGCGACGAAGCGGCGCGGGTCGTTGCCGCCCTCGATGACGCGGTCGACGACCTCGAAGGCCGCGGCGCCGTCGCCGGAGGCGAAGGCCTCGATGACGGAGTCGAGCAGCGAGCCGTCCGTGTACCCGAGGAGGGACGTCGCCATGGCATACGTCACACCGTCCTCGCGGGCACTGGCGAGGAGCTGGTCCATGACGGACATGGAGTCACGCACGGATCCGGCACCGGCCCGCACGACCAGCGGGTACACGCCGTCCTCGACGGCCATGCCCTCGCGGCCGCAGACCTCGGCGAGGTAGTCGCGGAGGGTGCCGGGGGGCACGAGCCGGAACGGGTAGTGGTGGGTGCGCGACCGGATCGTGCCGATGACCTTCTCGGGCTCGGTCGTCGCGAAGATGAACTTGAGGTGCTCCGGGGGCTCCTCGACCACCTTCAGGAGGGCGTTGAAGCCCGCCGAGGTGACCATGTGGGCCTCGTCGATGATGTAGATCTTGTACCGGCTCGACGCGGGACCGAAGAAGGCCTTCTCGCGCAGGTCACGGGCGTCGTCGACGCCTCCGTGGGACGCGGCGTCGATCTCGATGACGTCGATCGAGCCCGGCCCGTTCCTCGCCAGGTCGCGGCAGGACTGGCACTCGCCGCAGGGCGTGGGAGTGGGACCTTGCTCACAGTTGAGACAGCGGGCGAGGATGCGCGCGCTCGTCGTCTTGCCGCAGCCGCGCGGGCCACTGAACAGGTAGGCATGGTTGACCCGGTTGTTCCGCAGCGCCTGCTGCAGCGGGTCGGTCACATGCTCCTGCCCGATGACCTCGGCGAACGACTCCGGGCGATAGCGGCGGTACAAGGCGAGAGACGACACGCATACGAGGTTATAGGCGACCACTGACAACCAGGACCGCGCGGAACGCAAAGCGCCCCTCACGCACCCGCCAGAGCCGACCTACCCTTGCTGCCTTCCGGCCCTGGGGGAGTTCAGTCAGATAGCGCCACGTGAGGGGCTGGCCCCCACACTAGCGGATCCCGGGCCGTGGAAGCGACGCCGGGAGGAACGGTTCCGCCCCGGGGACCTCCCCGGGCACCCCCCGAGTGGATCGTGTTCGCGAGCACTCCCCAACGTCTTGTATTGTTTGCGGCGGAGGATTCGCCTAGTGGCCTAGGGCGCACGCTTGGAAAGCGTGTTGGGGGCAACCCCTCACGAGTTCGAATCTCGTATCCTCCGCACTCGCCCGTCAGGGCAGATGAAGGCCCCGCCCGGTTCGCCGGTCGGGGCCTTCATCGTTCTCCGGGCCCGGACGGGCAGCGGTCTCTCGGACCAGCCGTCAGGTGGCCGGGAGTCGGTACGACAGGACGTAGGCGTCCGCCGCCATGACGGTGTCGCAGACCTCGACGGCCCGCCCCTCCGTGTCGTACGCGGTACGGATGAGGCTGATCACGGGCACACCGGAGGCCAGCCGCAGCGTCCGCACTTCGTCGGGAGAAGGCATCCGCGCCCGGATCTCCTCCTCGAAGCGGTCCAGGTGGTGACCGAGCTCTTCGAGGCGGGCGTAGATGCCGCCGGGGCCGGGGTTGGGGTCGGCGATCTGCGTGCCGCGTGCGATGTCGAGCGGGAGGTAGGAGGTGGCAAACTCGACCGGCCGCCCGTCGAGGAGATACCGCCGCCGACGCGCGAGCACCCGCCGTACGCCTCCGAGCCGCGTGGAGACGTCCTGGGTGGCCTTCTCCTCCTTGACCTCCAGGCTGTCCACGTCCGGGTGGCCGCCTGCGGCATCGGCCTCAATGAGGAAGGCGGACTTGCCCTGCTCGCGGTGGCGGCGGGAGAACCGGTCGGAGGCGAGCCGCCGCACGGGCTGCCGTGGCCGCACGAAGACGCCCCTGCCGTGCTCGGCGTGCACGAGCCCCTCGCCCTGCAGAATCGAGAAGGAGTTACGGACGGTCATCCGGGAGACCCCGTAGTGCTCGACGAGTTCGGCTTCCGAGGGCAGCTTCTCGCCCTCCTTGAACCGTCCCCGGTCGATGGCCTCGCGCAGCTGGTCGGCGATCTGCCGGAAGACCGCACGATCACTGGTGGGGTCGACGGCACCGAGCCGGCTCGGGAGCGACATCACATGTACTCCTTTAGATATCTAGACGAGTAGCTGAGCGCTGTTGCTACGGTGGGCAGCCTAGCCATCGGCGAGGTTCCGGGAAGAGAGCGAGGACCGTGAGCACGAACCGCCCGCACTCTGTCAGCGTTGCCGGAGTCATCGTCGACAACCGGGACCGGGCCCTCCTCATCAAGCGCCGTGACAACGGCAAGTGGGAACCCCCGGGCGGCATCCTCGAACGCGCGGAGACCATCCCCGAGGCCCTGCAACGCGAGGTCCTCGAAGAGACCGGCATCAAAATCGCACTCCCCGCGACCCTGACCGGCATCTACAAGAACATGACGGGCTTGATCGTCTCCATGGTCTTCCGATGCGAGGCCGCCGACGGTACGCCCACGCCCGGCGACGAGACCCGAGCTCTGCGCTGGGCGACCCGCGACGAAGTCACCGAACTCGCCGACGAGGCCTACGCGATCCGCGTCCTGGACGCACTCGACGCGACATCGCCACCGGCCATTCGCGCCCACGACGGCGTGAAACTCATCTAGCTCGAACCCGCTGCACATGGTGGCCCACCAGCACGAAGGAACTTGTATGCACGAGTATACGAGCAGTACCCGAGTCTGGACCTTCACCTGCCCAGGCCTCCCCGAGGAGGTCAGCCGAGCCCGACGCTGGACGCGCGACATCCTCCAAGGGTCGCCGCTGGCGGACGACGCCGAATTGATCGTGAGCGAGCTGAGCGCGAACGCGATCCTGCACACGGCCAGCGGCCGTCAGTCGGGCAGCTTCCATCTGGCGTTGGCGGTCTCGTCCCAGGCCATCGCGCTGTCGATCACGGACGACGGGGACGTGGAGACAGCCCCGAAGGCCGAGCATCCGGACGAGGAGGCGACGCACGGACGAGGTCTGGGCATGGTCAGCGCACTGGCCCACCGGTTGGTGGTGCGGAACAGCGACGGCGGCCACACGGTGACGGCGGAGCTCTTCACGGACGCACAACCTCCAGGCGGACACCCATGCTGAACGCCGACATGAGCGCCGCCGATCTCCAGCGCGGCTTCTGGTGCGAGTGCTGGGCGGAGGACCTCACGACTCCGGACCACCCGATGGTGAAGACAGCCTTCGGCGCCTACTCAGCGGCCCAGGCGGACGGCTGGCTCTCCACAGCGCTCCGGGTCATCACGAAGGAGCTCACCCCGGACGCCCCCACAGTTACGTGGGACTGGCTCTACGAAAGCCGCATCGACACCAGACGAGTACTCCTCAACTCCGAACCCCGCACGCTCGCAGTGACCTACGCAGGCATGCACGTGACGTGGACGATCCGCCCGGTACTCTTCCTACCGCTCGCAGACCACCAGAAGCCGGAACTCATGCCCTACGGAGCCCATTTAGACTCCGAGCCCCATGGACCCGGCTGAGTTACCACTTTCTCTACTGGTTCAAAGCGGCTCGCGTACCGCTCGCCGCGCGCGGCCCGGCTCCCCGGGCCGCCGCTCCTGTCTCCACACGCCACCGCTGGGCCACTGTGCTACGCGATGCTTCCCCACCGGTCGACAATACGCACGGCATCCTGAATTTTGGTGATCCCAATCCTGGCCGGCTTCAGAGCGTTCCTCAGGGGGGCGCTCATTACCTCAACGCCGGTCATCAATGCCAAAAAATTGGTGATCTCCGTCACCACTTCGCGAAGCTCCCCCGACCCCTGCGTGCTTCCAATCATATTCCTGAGTGTTTCCCGAGCTTCCGGTGCCTGAACTTGAGAAAGCTGCTTGACAGCGGAGTTCATGACCACATCGGCCTGTTCAGCTGTCGCGGCCAGTTGCAGTCCGGAATCGTGCAGTTTAACCGACGGCGCCTTCAGACGGCCAGCCATTTGGACTGACGCCGTCTGCAATTGTTGCGCTGTGATGCCGGGCATCACTTGTGTGAAGCTAGCTTGTACAATCTCGCCCCAGGAGTTGAGATCGTTCAGAGCCTGTTCGACCTGCTGTGTCAGTGTGAGAGCGTATCCGTTCAACTCCTCCATGGTTCCAAGAAAATCTTCGCCCTCATCGAGTTCACCCGAGCCGTCAGAGGCGGCAGCAACCCCTGATTCAGGCTCATGGGTGATGGTCTCGGCTTTAGCGATAACGCTTATCAAGTCGTCCGTGAGGACACTGATAGCCTTGCGCCACTCTCGAGTGCCTTGTCCAGCCAAGAAGGCCTCTTCGAGATCCTTGTACTGCAGAGATTCAATAACGGATACCTCGGGTATCGCATGCTCGGCCCTCATGCCTGCCGCGCCCGCAATCACCACCGGCAAAATCAGATATTTGGCATTCAACCGCTGCGCGGTGCCATGGAATGCATTTAGCTCATCTCTGCAGGCGGGTCGATTAAAGTACTGCATTGTAATGATTGGCATGAAGATAGATGCGTTTCTGAGCTCGCCATCGATCTGTGCTCTCCAGTCATCCCCCCACCCGATGCTCTCCCGATCGAAGAAGACTGATAGATCGTTACCCGTTTTCGCTGAGTAAAACCCTTTGAGGTCGTCAACGAAAGACTTAACTGCGTCGTCGAATAACTTATTGTCCGCGTGCGCGTAGCTGATAAAGAGTCTATTAACCTGTGCAATCTGAGTCGACATCACGCACCACCAGATATACGGGACTAAGGACTACTCTGCGTTGGCTGAGTGAGATGCGAGCATTCCAGATGGCCATGCGCCCGGCGACCGTTTTCTGAAAAAATCTTGGAAGGCCCGGACCGTTTCGACGGTCCGGGCCTTCGTCGTTCCCGGCACCCGTTTCGGCCCGCTCGGACCGTTCAGCCCGCCGCCCGTAAGCGTCCGCGTAGTGCGTCCTCCAACGTGGGGGCCGGGCGGAGGCGGGGGGTGAGGTGGAGGATGTGCAGCATGCGCAGGATGAGTGGGTGGGGGCAGACCAGGAGCAGGTCGCCGTCTCGTTCCTCCAGGCGGGTGCGGGCGCGGCAGAGCAGGGCCAGGCCGGAGCAGTCGAAGAACGTGGTCGGCGTGAGGTCGATGACGAGCAGCGTCTCGGGCGGCGTGGTCGCCGCGTCCAGGATCGGCAGGATCTTCAGGGCCGCCGCGATGTCTATCTCGCCGTGGAACTCCATGACGAGGTGGTCGGGGGCCCGGTGGACGCGCAGATGCCCGTCGGGGAGCGGAACGCCGTGGATCATGGCGGCATCCTCACTGCGTACGGCCCACCTCCAGGGGGCCGGATGGGCGGGTGGGACGAGAGCCACCGGGGTCCGGGGTGACGGTTCGGGCAGGCGTGGGGGGGCTGGGTGGGGGCAAGGGGTCGCTTTACCGGGTGATATGCCCCCGTCAAGGTGATGTCCAACATGCCGCTTGACAAAGTTTGTTCGTCAAGTCGCGGTGGGGGGAGCCGAGTTGGGGCGATCACCCCTGTGGGGTGATTCCGTGGGCCGGTGCCTCCGCGAGCCTGAGCGGGATTCGGGGCGGGGAGGCGTTCATGGGGGCCAGTGGGGGGCCATGCCGTGGTGGGCGGCTCGGGGCGGTGCTGGGTGCCGTGCCCGGAGTGCGTGCCGTCCGGACGTATCGGCGGGAGTGGCTGGGCAAGGACATCGTCGCGGGGGTCGTGCTGACGACGCTGCTCGTGCCGCAGGGCATGGCGTACGCCGAACTCGCGGGGCTGCCCGCCATCACCGGGCTCTACACGTCCATCCTGTGTCTGCTCGGCTATGCCGTGTGCGGGCCCTCGCGGATTCTCGTCCTCGGGCCCGACTCCTCGCTCGGGCCGATGATCGCGGCGACGGTGCTGCCGCTCGTCGCCGCCGACGGTGACCCCGACCGTGCCGTCGCCCTCGCCTCGATGCTGTCGCTCATGGTCGCGGGCATCATGATTCTGGCGTCTGCCGCCCGGCTCGGTTACGTCGCCGAATTGATTTCCAAGCCCACGATGATCGGGTACATGAACGGGCTCGCCGTCACCATCCTGGTCGGCCAGCTGCCCAAGCTCCTCGGGTTCAAGGTGGACGCCGACGGGTTGCTCGACGAGTGCGCGGCCGTCGCCCGGGCGGTCGCCGACGGCAAGGCCGTGGGGGCCGCCGTCGTCGTGGGGTGCGGTGGGATCGGCCTCATACTCGCGCTGCAGCGGTGGCTGCCTCGCGTGCCCGCCGTTCTCGTCATGGTCGTTGTGGCCATTGGTGCCGTGGTGGTGTTCGACCTTGAGGAGCGTGGGGTCTCGCTCGTGGGTGTGTTGCCCGAGGGGTTTCCGCCGTTCACCGTTCCCGACGTACGGTTCGAGGATTTTGGACCTCTGTTCGCGGGGGCTCTGGGCATCGCCGTTGTTTCTCTTGCCGACACCATTTCCAATGCCTCCGCCTTCGCCTCTCGTACCGGGCAGGAAGTGCGCGGGAATCAGGAGATGGCGGGCGTGGGCGCGGCCAATCTCGCCGCTGGGCTCTTTCAGGGGTTTCCCGTGAGTACGAGCGGGTCGCGTACTGCTGTGGCGGAGCGTGCCGGGGCTCGTACGCAGTTGACGGGGGTGGTGGGCGCCGGCCTCATCGTGCTCATGCTCGTGCTCGTGCCGGGGCTCTTCCGGCATCTGCCTCAGCCCGCGCTCGCCGCCGTCGTCATCACCGCTTCGCTCTCCCTGGCCGACCTTCCCGGCACGGTTCGGCTGTGGCGGCAGCGCCGGATGGAGTTCTTGTTGTGCCTCGCCGCGTTCCTCGGGGTTGCTCTCGTGGGGGTGCTCGAAGGGATCGCCGTGGCCGTCTCCCTTTCCGTGTTGAACGTTTTTCGGCGGGTCTGGTGGCCGTACGAGACTGTTCTCGGGCTCGTCGCCGGGCTTCCCGGGTATCACGACATCCGCTCGTATCCCGAGGCCGAGCGGGTTCCCGGGCTCGTCATCTATCGCTTCGACGCTCCTCTCGTATTCGCCAACGCCAAGACCTTCCGCGACGAGGTCACGCGGCTCTCGCGGGGCGATCCGGCGCCCGAGTGGATCGTGATCGCCGCCGAGCCCATGACCGACGTCGACACCACCGCCGCCGATGTCCTGGAAACGCTCGACGAGTCCCTCAACGCCCGCGGAGTGCATCTCGTCTTCGCGGAGCTGAAGGACCCGGTGCGGCGCAAGATCGAGCAGTACGAGCTCACTCGGACCATCGACGAGCGGCATATCTTCCCGACCATTGAGGCCGCCGTCGCCGCGTTCCGGAGTCGGTGACCCCCGCGGGCCGGTACGGCTCTGTCACATCGGCAGCGCGTGGTGCTTCGCCCGTGCGTACTCCGCCTCTGTGAGCGCGCCCGACTGGTGCAGCGCCGCCAGCCGCTCCAGCTCGCCCGCGCCGGCGACCGCCGACGAACCCATGGGGTCGTGGCCGAAGGCCGACATGCGGGTGGCCACGTTCCGGTTGCTCATCCCGGAACCCTGGCTGATGACGTAGAGAAGTACGCCGAGCAGGGGCAGGACGAACACGAGCAGCAGCCACAGGGCCTTGCGCATGCCGTTCAGATCCTCGTTGCGGAAGATGTCCACAACGATGTGGATGACGATGGCGAACCAGATCACCCACAAGAAGAAGATGAGCATGGTCAGGAAGACGTCGAACATCGGGTAGTCGTCCACGGCAGCCAGCCCTCCCGTTCGGTCCGGTCCCGTCGGTCCGGTGGGCATCAGCTTCGGGGGCGCCGGCCCGGGGGCGTATCACCCTTGCGGGGCGAACCCGCGTACGGCGAACCGCGCGACAGTGATCCCAGAGCGCGGGCCCGGCGTCACTGCTGCGAGGGGGCACCGTCATGCTGACCGCCACGCGCGCCCGGCCGCTGGCGGCCCGTGTCGTACGGCAGCTCGTGGGCGTGAACATCCTGGACCTCGCGACGCGGCTCGCCGCGCAGGCGTTCCTCGCCGCGCTGCCGATGCTCATCGCGGTCGCCTCGTTCTGCCCGCCCGGCTGGCGGCAAGAGCTGCGCAGGTCGCTGCGGTCCCTGTTCGGCTCGGGCGGGACCGAGGCGGCCATGCTCGACCAGGTGTACGCGGGCGAGCCGCAGGCGATGCACAGCTGGGGCACGGCGAGCGTGCTGGTCGCGCTGCTGTCCGCCACCGCCTTCTCCAGGGCGCTGCAACGGCTCTGCGAACGCTGCTGGCACCTGCCGGCCTCCGGCATGCGGATCCTGCTGTGGCGCTGGGCGGTGTGGCTCTTCGTCTGGCTGACGGCGCTGTTCTTCCAGGGGCTGCTGCACGACGGGTTCGGGGCGGGTCCCGTGCTCGGCATTCCGTTGCAGGCCGTCGGCGCCGTCCTCATGTGGTGGTGGACGCAGCACCTGCTGCTCGCGGGGCGCGTGCCGTGGCGGCCCCTGCTGCCGGGGGCGCTGCTCGCCGGGGCGGGGGTGGTCGCGTACTCGCAGGTCGCCGCGGTGTGGCTGCCGGGGGCGCTGCAGCGCAGCGTGGAGCGGTACGGGCCGCTCGGCTCGGTCTTCACGCTCCTGTCCTGGCTGATCGTCTTCTTCACGGTCGTCGCGGTCGGCATCGCGCTCGGTCAGGTGTTCGCGCAGGAGGAGCGGGTGCGGCGGCTCCTGCGCATCCCCGCCGTGCCGGTGGCGGACGGTGGGGGCGTCACGCCGACGACGCGGTGACCTCGCCGGTGCCGGTACGGGTTACGTCGATGACGACGCCGTGACCCGGCCGCCGCGCACCGCTTCGGACAGGGCGTCGTGGTCCCGCTCGTTCTGGTCGGCGTAGCGCTCGGCGAACTCCGCGAGCGCGCGGTCGAAACGGTCGGATCCGCCCAGGTACGCCGCGATGGCGATGCGGTCGCCGGAGCGGGCGTGCGCGCGGGCCAGGGTCGCCCCGGCCAGCCGACCGAACAGCCGCATGATTTTCGGAGACATGCCCTCGGCCTTGGGGATGGCTTTCCAGTCGCGCAACTGCCGTACGTAGAAGTCCCGTTCGCGGCCGTCGAGACCCGACACCCGCTCCCAGCCCAGGAACATGTCGCTGGTGGCCTGCATCAGACGCTGACCGGACACGACACGCTCCCCCTCGTTCGCGTACGCGCTGGCCTCGCAGTACGGGGCGAGCGACGACTCCTCGGCCTCCTTGGCCTGGAGGAACAGCGGGTCGCCGGTGTCCCGTCCGAGGAGCAGCAGCACCCAGCAGCGGGTCCCCACGCTGCCGACGCCGACCACCTTGCGCGCCATGTCGACCACCCGGTACTGCGCGAGCAGCGCGCGCCGGTCCGACGACAGCGTCAGGACGTAGTGGCTGATCAGTTCCCTCAACTGCTTCTCCAGGTCGGCGCGTTCGACCTCCGGGAGCAGGTCGGCGAGCGGCGTCACGAGCGGGGCGTCGGCGGCGATCCGCAGGTCGTCCCCGACCCGGTGGACGAGTTTCTCCAGGGACTGGAGGTGGTCGCGGCCCCTGGCCTTGGTGAGCGTGCGGGACAAGCGGCGCTGGGCGCGGGGGCGCAGCTCCCCGGCGAGCGTGCCGTAGAGGTCGTCGGCGTCGATCCGGGCGTACCAGACGTCGAGGTTGCGCATCCGGGCGAAGCCGCGCATCGCCTCCCGGTACGAGCACACCGTCTCGCGGATCACGCGGGACCGCTCCGGCGTGCCGAAGCCGTTGGCGCGGCCCGCGATGGCGAGGCTCGCCGCCAGCCGTTTGACGTCCCACTCCCACGGTCCCGGCAGCGTCTCGTCGAAGTCGTTGACGTCGAACATGAGGTGGCGCTCCGGGGACGCGAGGAGCCGGAAGTTGAGCATGTGCGCGTCCCCGCACAGCTGGGTGGTGAGGCCGGTCGACGCCGTCGTCGCCAGGTCCATCGCCATCAGGGCGGCGGCGCCCCGGTAGAAGCGGAACGGTGATTCGAGCATCCGCCCGTACCGGATCGGCACCAGCTCGGGCAGGCGGCGGGACGACTGGCGCTCCAGCACCTCGACCGGGTCGGTGCGGTCCCGCGCCGGGGCGAACTCGGCATGGGCGGAACGCGGCACCTTCGCGCGGGCCGCCCGGCCGCGGGCGGCGCGCTCCTGCGGAGTGGGATGGGTGTGCGGGTCCTGCTGTACGTGCCCGTGCTCATGTACGTACTGGTCCTGATGTACGTGCTGGTCCTGCTGTACGTCCCGGCCCTCGATCATGGCCATGACCCGCCCCTTCCCGGCCCTCCCGGCCCTCCAGGCCCTTTCCGGCGCCTCGCCCACTCAGCCGATCCTGCCGATGCCGGGGGCGGTGCCGAACCACCTTCCGGGGGTGAGGTGGGGCCCGTCCACGCCCTGCACCGTGTCGCCATGAGAGCGACGACTCCGACGACGACGCAGCGCCGCTGGCTGGCGCGGGCGTCCCTGGCATCGATCCTCGCCGCCGTGCTGACCCTCGGCGTGTTCGCCGGGGCGCGGACCTTCGGGCTGCTGGCCGTCGGCCTCGTCGGTCTTGTGCTCGTGGCCGCGGGGCTGTGGTGGAGCCTGGCCAAGCAGGGCGCCCTGCGGGTCCTGGCCGTCGTACTGACCGTCGGCGCGCCCGTGTGGGTCCTCGTCGCGTACACCCGCGCCCATCTGACCTGGGTCGCCGTCCTGGCGGTCGCCCTGTGGCTGCTCGCGGTCGCCACGGGGCGCGCGGCGCTCGTACGGGACGAGGGGGCGGCCGCGATGCCCGAGCATCCCGCTCCGCGCGTGCACCACCCCGTGCTGATCATGAATCCGCGCTCCGGCGGCGGGAAGGTGGGCCGTTTCGAACTCCCGGAGCGCGCCCGGTCCCTCGGCGCCGAGGTGCAGCTCCTGGAGTGGCACGACGAGGGCGAGGTGACCGACGTGACCGACATGGCCCGCAAGGCGGTCGCCGAGGGCGCCGACCTGCTCGGGGTCGCGGGCGGCGACGGGACACAGGCGCAGGTCGCCGAGGTCGCCGCCGCGCTGGACCTGCCCTTCCTGGTGATCCCCGCGGGCACCCGCAACCACTTCGCCCTCGATCTGGGGCTCGACAGGGACGACCCGTCGAAGGCGCTCGACGCGCTGCGGGACGGCGTGGAGCTCCACGTCGACCTCGGCAGCGCGAACGGCCTCCCCTTCGTCAACAACGTCTCCTTCGGCGCGTACGCCGAGGTCGTGGCGAGCCCCGCGTACCGGGACGACAAGACGCGGACCGCGCTGCGGCTGCTGCCCGACATGCTGGCGGGCCACCAGGGGCCGCGGCTCTCCGCGCACGCCGGACCCGTCGAGTTCGTCGAGCCGCAGGCGCTGCTCGTCAGCAACAACCCCTACGGGACGGGGGACATCGCGGGCCTCGGACGCCGGTCCCGCCTGGACGGCGGGGAGCTGGGCTGCGTCGGCGTCAGGGTCACCGGCGCCGCCCAGGCCGCCGGGCTGCTGCGCGGACGGCGCGCCGCCGGCCTCGTCCGCACGGACGCGGCGCACGTGGTCGTCGACGCCGACCAGGACCGGATCCAGGTAGGGGTCGACGGCGAGTCCGTGTCCCTGCGGGTGCCCGTGCACTGCGAGGTGCGGCCGCGGGCCCTGCGGGTGCTCGTGCCGCGCCACCGGCCGGGCATGCGCAGGGCCCGGCCGATGCTGGACTGGCGGCACATCGGGCGGCTGGCGGCGGGGCGCAGGCACTGAGGTACGGCGCGCGCGTCACCGGCGGGCGGGGTCGTCCGTGCCGTCCGCGTCGGCCACATCCTCCACGCCCAGCAGCTTGTGCGACACGGGGCGCGCGTACCGGACCAGGGACCAGATCACGAGGACGTCGAGCGCGATCATGACGACGCACCACACCGGGTAGTACGGCGTGAAGAAGTAGCACTCCAGCGCGCTCAGTCCCGCGACCGTCACGCCGACGGCACGCGCCCACAGGTACCCGCTGAGCAGGGTGAGCGCGGCGGCCAGGACGATCATGCCGATGATCAGGTGGAGCCAGCCCCAGGTGGTCACGTCGAGCGCGTAGGGGTAGTCGTCCGGCCGCGTGAAGAACCTGTCGTCGACGATCGCGGCGAACCCGGCGATCGAGTGGTAGCTGCCGACGATCGTCAGGACGCACACGGAGAACACGACGGTGGCGACCGCGAGCGGGCCCGCCTGAGACCCCTGCGGACCGGCCGCGGGCTCCTGCGGACGGGCGTGTTCGGCCATGACTGCACCCTCCTCATGCGGCGGAACTTCCGGTGGGACTTCCGGTGGGACCGGAGCGTGGTCCGGCCCGTCCGGGAGCGGTTCACCCCTGGCAGGCGAGATACGGGCCGGTCCCGAATCACAGTCACCTGGCCGGGGTGAGGCCCCGCGGTACAGGGCCGGAAGAATGGCCGCACGGGCAGGTATCGCAGGAGGTGATGCCATGGGCACCGATCGGCCGGGCGCGGGTACGGGGCGTTCCGAACCGCTCCCCGACGGCGGCAGGTTCGAGATCCGGGTGCGCGGCACACTCGGTGAGGGGCTCCGGTCCGCCTTCGCCGAACTCACGGTCACGCTGCGTCCCGCGGAGACCGTCATGTACGGGGGCGGCATCGATCAGAGCGCGCTGTACGGGATCCTCGACCGCATCCAGGCGCTGGGGCTCGAACTCCTCGAGGTGCGGGGCCTGCCCCCGCCGACGAGGGCCGAAAAGCCCTCCGGATAGGCCGCACGGACCCTTCCCGGAGCGGCGGGGAACGGCCACGTTGGGTATGTGCTGCCGGCCGGCAGGAAGGTGAGGACATGCCCGCGGTGACGGTGTATCTCATTCCGGCGGCGCACGACGGCCGGGCGCCGACGGCACGGCCGCCGGCGCCGGGCCGCAGGACCGGCCTCCGCGGCGCGGGGCGGCGCCGGGCCAGGCTGCGCACGGCCCTGCGCGCGGCGGGTCACGCGCCGGACCGCACGGAGGCCCTGGAGGCCGCCTGTCTCGTATGGCTGGCCGGGGTGCTCGTGGAGATCGCCGGGAGGGCGGGGGACGCGCGCACGGCGAAACTGCTCGCGGACGAGGCGGCGGCGACCCTGGCGGCGGTGTCCGCCACCCCGCAGTCCGCCACCCGACAGCCCGCCACCCCGCTGCCCGCCACTTCTCTGTTCCCCGCCCCGGCGGAGCCGACGGCCCCCACCGCACCCCTCACCGCACCCCTCACCCGCCGCGAACTCGTCGTGCTGCACGCCCTGCAGGAGGACGTGTCGCTGCGCGGGATCGCCGACAGCCTGCACGTCTCCCTCAACACCGTGCGGAGCCAGACCCGTTCCGTGTACCGCAAGCTCGGTGTGGGCTCCCGCTCGCAGGCGCTGCACCGCGCCCGCGAGCTGCGCCTCCTCTGAGAGCCCGGGTCACGTCACAGCAGCTCCACGTCACAGCAGCTGGAGCTCCCGGGCCCGCCGTACCGCCGCCGACCTGCGGGACACGGCGAGCTTGCGGTAGACGCTCTTCAGGTGGGTCTTCACCGTGTTGACCGAGAGGAACAGGTCCTCCGCGATCTCCTCGGTGGTCATCATCTGCGACAGCCTCCCCAACACGTCCTCCTCCCTCGCGGTGAGCCGCTCGACCGTGACGTCGGCCGTTCCGTGCCCGTCGCCGGGGGCGGACCGGTGGGCACGGGCGCAGGGTGTGTCGAGCGAGGCCGCGCAGGCCCGCGCCAGGGGCTGCCGCAGCGTCGGCGGCAACCACGGCCCCGCCGTGTCCAGGAGCGCGTCGGGCGCCGCGGACAGGCCCTGCCCCGCGAGGTTGACCAGCCGGCCGACCAGGGACGCGACGCCCGCCGTGAACGGGTCGGGCAGCGCGTGCAGGGCAGCGCCGACGTGCCCCAACTCGGCGCGTACGACGGCCGGTTCGCCGCGGGCGAGGGCGACCCAGGCCCGTACGACGAGGAGCGTCGCGTTGGAGCTGTCCCGCGCGGTCCAGGTGGGCAAGGGGGGCCGGGTCGCGAGCGTGGCGAACTCGCCGGCCGCGCGGAAGCGGCCCCGGACCGCTTCGAGGAGGGCGAGCTCCACCAGGCAGCCCCGGCGCAGGGCGCCGTTCTCGGTGGCTCCCGCCGCCTTGAGGCCGCTCGTGAGCAGCGGCTCGGCAGCCCTCAGGTCGCCGGCGCGCAACTCCGCGCGCCCCAGCACGAACTGCGTCAGCGCCCTGATCTCCGGCCGCTCGGCCAGCGCGTGCGCGGGCAGCCGTGCGCACAGGGCCCTGGACTCGGCGGCCGCGGCCCGCGCCGCAGCGAGGTCCCTGGAGTGGTCCGCGGCCATCCGGATCACCGCGTGCGTGAGCCGGCACCTGAGCGTCCGGTCGGTCTCCGTGTCCGGCAGCGCGTCGGTCAGCCGGGCCGCCTCCGCCAGTGCTTCCGCGACCGCGTCGGCGTCCGTGTACCGCGCGGCGGCGGCGACGAGCACCGGCTCGGGGTCCTCCGTCCGCGTCTCCGCGGGGGACGTTTCCGCGGGGGACCACTGGTCCGGAATGTCCGGCAGCCGGGTCGCCGTGAGGCCCAGAAGCTGTCCGATCCCGAGCTGTTCGACGACCAGACGCGCGGCGTAGTGCGCGTCGTCCGCCGCGAGGGCGTGGCCCACCGCCGCCGCGAGGCACGCGTGCTCCGCCAGCCAGGCCGCGGCCCGCCGGTGCACTCCGGCGACGCTGCCCGGCAGCTCGTGCTGGAGCCTGAGCTGGAGCACGTCGGCGAACATCCGGTGGCAGCGGAACCAGCCCTGCCCCAGGGGCTGCAGGAAGGAGTTCTGCCGTACGAGCGTGGCGAAGTACCGTCCCGCCTCCTCGCCCGCGACCTCCGTGGCCAGCTCCGCGTTCACGTGCTCCAGGACGCTCGTGGTCAGGAGCAGCCTGCGCATCTCGGGGGACTGTACGTCGAGCACCTCCTCCACCAGGTACGTCACGATCGCCTCGTCGTCACCCGCGAACCGGGCGATGAACCGGTCCGGATGGCGCTGCCCCTGCATCGACATCGCGGCGAGCCTGATCCCGGCCGCCCAGCCCGCCGTGCGCCGCCGCAGCGCCCTCACCACGTGGCGGGCCACGTCCAGGCCGTGCTGGGAGAGCAGCGACGCGGTCTCCGCGTCGGTGAACGCGAGGTCGGCGGTGCGCAGTTCGGTGAGTTCGCGGGAGAGCCGGTAGCGGTGCAGGTGCAGCGGCGGGTCCCGGCGCGAGAGCACGACCAGGCGCAGCATGGACGAGGTGTGCCTCAGGAGGCTGACGACTCCCTCGGCGACCGGTGAGCCCGGCTCCGGCTGGAAGTCGTCGAGCACCAGCACGACCGGTGTGCCGCGCAGCGCGAGCTCCGCGGAGAGCCGTGCGACGAGCAGTTCGTTGACGGGCACGTCGTCGAACGCGGGAAGGTCCACGCCCGCGCCGCTCAGCGCGGTGAGGATGCGTGGCCAGAAGACGTCGGGGCGCTCCTCGCGCCCCTCGCACCGCACGCAGGCCACCGGGCCGGGGGCCCGGCCGGTGTGCAGCCACTCCGTGGCGAGTGCGGACTTGCCCGCTCCGACCGGCCCCACGACCACGGTCAGCGGCCCGAGCACGCCCCGCGAGAGCCGTTCGGCGAGCCGCGGGCGCGGGACGAGCCACCCGGGCAGTTCGGGAACGGCGGTACGGCGTTCGGGCACGGCCGTGCGGGGTCCCGGCACGGGTGCTTCGGGTGTGAAGACGGTCTCGGCAGGCGGCCTCCCCAGGCGGTCGTCCATCGACGGCACCTCCCTCTCGGATCGGGTGGTGCTGGAAAGACGAGTCTGGGTCCGGCGGGTGGGACGGCACCCATGGGGGCGGCCATCTCACCCGGGTGAAGTTTCCGTGCGCCCGGCGCGCGTGCGCCGTCCTGCGGGACGGCGCACGCGGCGCCGGACACCGGGCTCACTTGGACTGGAGCGCCTCGACGAGTTCCTCCTCCCGGTCCTTGGTGAGGGAGGTACGCAGGACGGTGGGGTTGAAGGGGCGTAGCGCTTCTCGTACCCGGTCCGGGGTGGAGCGGCGCACGAGCGCGAAGACCGCGGCCTTGCCGGGCTCCAGCGTGTTCGCGACCTCCTTGATGAAGGCGTCGTTCACGCCGATGTCGGAGAGCTTCCCCGCGACGGCGCCCGTGGCGGCGCCGACCGCCGCACCGAACACCGGCATCAGGAAGAGCAGACCGAACAGCGTCCCCCACAGGGCGCCGCCCGCCGCTCCGGCCCCGGTGAGGCTGTAGCTCTGGCGCACGTGGACCTTGCCGTCCATGGTCCGCCAGGCGAGCGCGGCGTCCTCCAGGTCGAGCAGCTCCTGGCGCGACAGCTCCTTGCTGAGCCTCAGGACCGCTTCGGCCTTGTCCTTGTCCGTGAAGCCGAGCACGACTAGATCGGCCATCATTTCCTCCTGACCCTGGTCTTGTGGTCCCGGGGGGAGATCGGCTCCCCCCGCTGGTCCGCCGCGGCGACGAGCTCGGCCGCGATGGGCAGGAGCGCCTCTTCGGTGAGGAACCCCTCGGCGACGGGTACGCCGCCGGCGTTGCGGATGGCGGCGCGCAGGTACTTCGCCCATACGTGCTCGAAGAGGATGAACGCCGCCGCGGTGCCCGGCTCCAGTTCCTGGGCCGTGTCCCTGATCTCGGCACTCGTGAGACCGAAGGCGTTCCCCTCGGCCACGGACGGATACAGCTCCTCCGCTCCCCGCATGCTGTCGCGGGAGATGCCGAGCAGTGCGGCGACGGTGTCGCCCATGTCCTCGGCCTGGTAGTCGAGGGCGACAAGACGTCCGTCGATCTCCTTCTCCACGAAGAGCATGTCGAGCACGCGGATCTGCCCGTTCGACTCCAGGATGATCAACTCTTCGATGACCCGGCCCTCGAACTTGGCCGAGGGGCCGAACGCGACCGTCAGCAGTTGTACGGGCCCGATGGCGCTCATCGAGACTCCCTTCCTCGGAAATCGACGGTTCGCTTCCATCGGGCCGCTTCGTGCCCCGTCCCACGTCACCCACCACAGGTGAAGGTCGCCCCGCGGTCGCTGCCCGACAGTGGGCGCCGGAGGTGCGACGCCATGGCCCACGAAGAAGCTGACGAACTGGTGCGGCTGCGCGCGGAGGTCGCGACCCTGCGGGCCGACGCCGACACCCGGCGGAACAAGAAGGCCCGGCTCCTGGTGGTCCGGCGCGTGACCGCCGCCGTGCTGATCGCGCTCGCGGCCGTCCTCACCGTCACCTCGGTCATCGGCGTGTGGGCCGCGCGCACCACGCTGAGCACCGGGCGGTGGGTCGACACGGTGGACGACCTGCCGAGCCATCCGGCGGTCAACAGAGCCGTGTCCGCCTACCTCACGGACCAGGTCTTCGACCGGCTCGACGTGGAGGACCGGCTGGCGGAGGCGCTGCCCGACCGGGCGGAGTTCCTGGCCCCGCCGGTCACCGGTGCGGTGCGGGACTACGTACGCGGCTCGATCTCGAAACTGATCGCCACCGACGAGTTCCAGAACCTGTGGCTCACCACCAACCGGTTCGCTCACGAGCGGATCGTCTCGATCCTGGAGGAGAAGAACAAGAACGTGCGGGCCGAGGGCGACACGGTCACCCTGAACCTCCTCCCCATGATCAACAACGTCCTCGACACCCTGGAGGACCAGCTCCCCACGCTCTTCGGCAAGGACCTCGACCTGCCCCGCATCACCTCCGGCGAGATACCGCCCGACCTGCACGACCGCATCGAGAAGGCGCTCGGCGTGACGCTGCCCGACGACTTCGGGCAGGTGCGGCTCTACGACCGCGGCGAGCTGAGCCAGGTCCAGGACATGGTGCTGCTGTTCAAGCGGGCGGTGTGGGGGATCCTCATCGCCGTACCCGTCCTGCTCGCCCTCGCCCTGTGGGTCTCCCCGAACCGCCGGCGCACCGTCCTCCAGTTCGGGCTGTGGCTGGTGGTCGCCGTCACCGTCATGACCAGCGTGCTGCGGGCGGTGCGGGACCAGCTCCTGGCCCAGGTGAAGCCGGGCGCGTACCGGGAGGGGGTGCGCGACGTGCTGTGGACCGTGTTCGAGACGCTCCGCGAACGGGGCGCCCAGCTCCTGTGGCTCGGCGTCGCCATCGCGGTCGTCTCCTACCTCGTCGGGCCCGGCAGGGTGCCCGTGTGGCTGCGCCGCACCGTCGCCAAGGGCGCGCGGGCCCTCGGCGGACTCGTGGCGCGGGCCGCGCGCCGGGGCACGGGGCCGGGGGTGCGGCAGTGGATCCGTGAGCACGCCGACGTGCTGCGGGTGGGCGGGCTCGTCGTGGCGGTCCTCGTCGCGCTGCTGTTCGCCTCGTGGACGGCGCTGCTCGTCGTCGCGCTGGTGCTCCTCGCGTACGAGGCGGGGGTCACGCTGCTGGCGCGCGGCGGGCCCGAAGCAGCCACCGAGGACCGCGAAACCGCCGCTGAAGACCGCGACGACGCCTCACCCACCGCAGGTGAGGCCGGGCAGGAACCCGGCACACAGACTGACGCTGCCCAGGTCACCTCGCCGCAGGGAGGGAACCCATGAGCACAGGGACGAGCACCGAACAGATCGGCCCGAGGGGCGACGAGGAAGGCCGGTGGCGGCTCTGGGGCCCCTACCTGAGCGAGCGCCAGTGGGGCACGGTCCGCGAGGACTACAGCGACAACGGCGACGCGTGGTCGTACTTCCCGCACGACCACGCACGGTCCCGTGCCTACCGCTGGGGCGAGGACGGCCTCGGCGGGATCTGCGACGAGAAGCAGCGCCTCTGCTTCGCCCTCGCGCTGTGGAACGGCCGCGACCCCATCCTCAAGGAGCGCGCCTTCGGCCTCACCAACGGCGAGGGCAACCACGGCGAGGACGTGAAGGAGTACTACTTCTACCTCGACAGCACGCCCAGCCATTCGTACATGCGCTACCTGTACAAGTACCCGCAGGCCGAGTTCCCCTACGAGGACCTCGTGGCCACCAACCGGGAGCGCGGGCGCGGCGACTTCGAGTACGAACTCCTGGACACCGGGGTGTTCGCCGACAACCGCTACTTCGACGTGACCGTCGAGTACGCGAAGGCCGCGCACGACGACGTCCTCATCCGCGTCACCGTCGACAACCGCGGCCCCGACGAGGCCACCGTGCACGTCCTGCCGACGCTGTGGTTCCGCAACACCTGGTCGTGGACCGAGGACGGCGGTGCGAAGCCCCGGATCACCGCGGCCGACAGCTCCGGCGGGACCGTCTCCCTCACCGCGTCCCACCCCGAGCTCGGCAGCTACGACCTGCGGTTCGGCGACCGGGTGCCGCTCCTCTTCACGGAGAACGAGACGAACAACGAGCGGCTCTTCGGCGCCCCCAACGCATCGCCGTACACCAAGGACGGCATCGGTCGGCACGTCGTGAACGGCGAGATCGGCGCCGTCAACCCGGCCCGGCACGGAACCAAGGCGGCCGGCCACTGGACCCTCACCCTGCCCGCCGGAACCTCGACGACCCTGTCGATGCGGCTCGCGCCCACCGGCTCGAAGGCCCCGGTCGGCCGCGGCTTCGACTCCGTCTTCGACGCGCGGATCGCCGAGGCGGACCGCTTCTACGACGAGCTGGCACCGGAGAGCGCGGGCGAGGACGAACGCCGCGTCATGCGGCAGGCGTTCGCCGGGATGCTGTGGAGCAAGCAGTACTACTGCTTCGACCTGGAGACGTGGCTCGCCGAGCACGGCCTGGCCCCGTGGAGCCTGCCGCGCGGGAACGACACCCGCAACCGCGAGTGGTTCCACATGGTCAGCGACGACATCATCTCCATGCCCGACAAGTGGGAGTACCCCTGGTTCGCCGCCTGGGACCTGGCCTTCCACACCGTCGCCCTGTCGATGGTGGACGTCGGCTTCGCCAAGGAACAGCTGGAGCTGCTGACCCGTGACGCCTATCTGCACCCCAACGGGCAGCTCCCCGCGTACGAATGGAACTTCGGCGACGTCAACCCTCCGGTGCACGCCTGGGCCGCGTACTTCGTCTACATGATGGAGGAGCGCATCAGCGGCCACGCCGACCGCGCGTTCCTGGAACGCACCTTCCAGAAGCTCCTGACGAACTTCACCTGGTGGGTCAACCGCAAGGACCCGACCGGCCGCAACGTCTTCCAGGGCGGTTTCCTCGGCCTCGACAACATCGGCGTCTTCGACCGCAGCGCGCCCCTGCCCACCGGCGGCCAGCTCGAACAGGCCGACGGAACGGCGTGGATGGCCCTGTACTGCCAGGCCATGCTGCAGATCGCCCTGGAACTCGTCGAGCACAACCCCGCCTACGAGGACCTGGTCCTGAAGTTCGTCGAGCACTACCTGTGGATCTCCGCGGCCATGGACCGCGTCGGCGACCTCGACGAGGGCATGTGGGACGAGGAGGACGGCTTCTTCTACGACGTGCTGCGGCTGCCCGACGGGCAGGCGGTCCGCCTCAAAGTGCGCTCGATGGTCGGCCTCCTCCCGCTCTGCGCGTCGACCGTCTTCCGGCCCTCGCAGCTCGCGAAGGTGTCCGGCCTGCGCGAACGGCTGCACCGCTTCGCGACCCGCCACCCCTCGCTCTCCGCCACCCTCGCCACCGCCCAGGCGGGGTCCACGGGCGGGCCCCGGCTGCTGTCGGTCATGGACGAGAAGAAGCTGCTGCGCGTACTCGAACGGCTGCTTTCCGAGGACGAGTTCCTCGGTCCGTACGGGCTGCGCGCGCTCTCCCGCCACCACGCCGAGCACCCGTACACCTTCTGGGTCAACGGCGAGCAGCACCAGGTGAGTTACGTGCCCGCCGAGTCGGACTCGGGGATGTTCGGCGGCAACTCCAACTGGCGCGGGCCCGTCTGGTTCCCGGTGAACGCCCTCGTCGTACGGGCCCTGCTCAACCTGTACGGCTTCTACGGCGACGACCTCACCGTGGAGTGCCCCTCCGGCTCCGGGGTGCGGATGACCCTCTACGAAGTCGCCGAGGAGATCTCGCGGCGGCTCGGCGCGACCTTCCTGCGCGGCCCCGACGGGCGCAGGCCCGTCTACGGCGGACAGGAGAAGTTCCAGAACGACCCGCACTGGCGCGACCTGATCTCGTTCCACGAGTACTTCCACGGGGACAACGGCGCGGGCATCGGCGCCGCGCACCAGACCGGCTGGACCGGCCTGGTGGCCCCCCTGATGATGCTCTTCGGGAGGCTCGGACCCCGGGACTTCCTGGCCGACCCCGGGGAGGGGACCTCATGACCGGGCTGCCCGCACAACCCGTCGTGCACGAAGTGAACACCCGGGTGTGGCTGCGCGAGCTCCAGCGGCGCACCGGCTCGCACACCGGCCTCGCCGACGTGCCCAAGGACGCCTGGGACCACATCGCCCCGCACGGCGTCGACGCCGTCTGGCTCATGGGGGTGTGGGAGCGGAGCCCGGCCGGCCGCGCCATCGCCCTGCGCGACGCGTCGCTGCGGGCCGCCTTCACACGGGCGGTGCCGGACATCGCCGACGACGAGATCGCCGGATCGCCGTACTGCATCCGCCGCTACGAGGCCGACGCGGCACTCGGCGGCGCCGAGGGGCTCGCCGTGGCCCGCGCCGAACTCGACCGGCGCGGCGTCGGGCTGCTCCTCGACTACGTGCCGAACCACGTCGCGCCCGACAGCCCCTGGGTGACCGAGCACCCCGAGTACTTCGTCCGGGGCACCGCCGAGGACCTGCGGCGCGACCCGGCCGCGTTCCTCGACACCGGCACCGCCGTGTACGCACGCGGCCGCGACCCCTTCTTCCCGCCGTGGCCCGACGTCGTCCAGCTCGACGCCTTCGCGCCCGCCCTGCGCGCCGCCACCGCGCAGGTCCTCACCGGCATCGGGAACGCCTGCGACGGAGTGCGCTGCGACATGGCGATGCTGCTCATGAACGACGTGTTCGCCCGCACCTGGGGGCAGTACGCGGGGTTCGCGCCCCAGGAGGAGTTCTGGCCCGCCGTGTTCGCCGACGTCCGGCGCCGCCACCCGGGCATGGTCTTCGCCGCCGAGGCGTACTGGGACCTCGAATGGGCGCTCCAGCAGCAGGGATTCGACTTCTGCTACGACAAGCGGCTCTACGACCGCATCGTGCACGAGGACGCGGAATCCGTCCGGCAGCACCTCCAGGCGCCCGTGGACTACCAGCGCAGGCTCGTACGGTTCCTGGAGAACCACGACGAGCCGCGGGCCGCGCACACGCTGCCCGCGGACAAGGAACGCGCGGCGGCCGTCGTCATCGCGACGCTGCCCGGGGCGACGCTGTGGCACGAGGGCCAGTTCACGGGCCGCCGCACCCAGCTGCCCGTCTTCCTCGACCGCAGGCCCGACGAGGAGCCCGACACGGAGCTGCGCGCCTTCCATGAACGGCTCCTGTCCGCCGTCCACAAGAGCCGGATGCGCGAGGGCGGTTGGCGGCTGCTCGACACCGAGGGATGGCCCGACAACCCCAGCCACCGCTCCGTGCTCGCCTGGAGCTGGACCGGCGCCCCCGGACGGTTCGCCGTGGCCGTGAACCTCTCCGGGCAGTCCGCACAGGCGAGGATCCGGCTGCCCTGGCCCGAACTCGTCGGCCGCGCGGCACAGCTCACCGACCTCCTGGACGGCTCCCGCCACGAACGCTCCGGCGACGAGCTGACCGACCCCGGGCTCTACGTCGACCTCGCCCCCTGGGGCACCCACGTGTTCGCCGTCGCCGCCGACAGCGGCACCTGACCGGACGGCAGCGCCCCATGGCCGACCACACAGCCCCGCCGGGACCGACCGCGGGATCCACACCGGGAGCGACCTCCGACGGACCGCGCCACGTCCTGCTCCCCCTCGCCCTCGCCCAGTTCATCTGCAGCTTCGCCGGCTCCAACATGAACGTGATGATCAACGACATCAGCGAGGACCTGGACACCACGGTGCAGGGCGTCCAGACCGCCATCACGATCTTCCTGCTCGTGATGGCGGCCCTGATGATCCCCGGCGGCAAGCTCACCGAGCGCCACGGCCGCAAACGCTGCTTCCAGGCGGGGCTCGCCGTGTACGGCGTGGGCGCCCTGCTCAGCGCGTTCGCGCCCGGTCTCGGGCTGCTCATCCTCGGCAACTCCGTCCTGGAGGGCATCGGCACGGCCCTGCTCATCCCGCCCGTGTACATCCTCGCCACGCTGCTGTTCACCGGCGTCACCGACCGGGCCCGCGCCTTCGGCGCCATCATGGCGATGGGCGGCATCGGCGCGGCCGCGGGGCCGCTCATCGGCGGGCTCATCACCACGGCGGTCAGCTGGCGCGCGGCCTTCGTGTTCCAGGCCCTCATCGTCGGCTTCATCCTGCTCCTGAGCCGCCGCGTGCCCGACCCGCTGCCCGCGGACCCCACCGCGTCCTTCGACGTCCGCGGCACGGTGCTCAGCGCCGTCGGGCTCATCGTCCTCGTCACGGGCATCCTCGCCGTCGACGACAACGCGTGGCTGGCGGCCGGACTGCTGGCAGCCGGGGCGCTGGTCCTCGTCTGGTTCTTCCGCTCGGCACGCGCGATGGAGCGGGCCGGCAAGGAACCGCTCCTCTCGACGTCCCTCTTCCACAACCGCACCTCCAACCTGGGCCTGATCACCCAGCACGTGCAGTGGCTCGTCCTGATGGGGGTGTCGTTCGTCGTCGCCGCCTACCTCCAGGTCGTCCGCGGCCACAACGCCATCGAGACCGGCGTGATCTTCACGGCGGCCACGGTGGGCCTGCTCGCGTCGTCCCTGGCCGCCGAGCGCTTCGCCAGACGCCGCGCCCAGCGCACGCTCATCACGGGCGGGTTCGTCATCACCCTGGGCGGCATCGTCGTCCTGCTCGTCATGTCGGGCGGCTCCGCGAGCGCCTGGGCGTCGTCCCCCGGGCTCTTCCTCATCGGCGTGGGCCTCGGGGTGATGCTGACCCCGTCGGTCAACATCGTCCAGTCGAGCTTCGCCGAGGACGAGCAGGGCGAGATCTCGGGCCTGTCCCGCAGCGTCTCGAACCTGGGCTCGTCCGTGGGCACGGCCGTCGCGGGCACGATCCTCGTCGCCGACCCGTCCCACGCGTACGCCGCCGCGATGATCACCCTCGCCGCGCTGGGCCTGATCGGCCTCGGCGCCGCGACACTGCTGCCGGGCGGCTCGGCCCCGAACGTGGCGACGACGCGGGCCGCCGGGGCGGGGGGCTAAGGCGCGGTCCTGCGGTACGCGGAGACCGCCGGGCTGCGCGGGGTCCAGTCGTAGACCACCCTGCTGCGTACCAGGAGGTCCTGGACGGAGGCGTTGCGGCGGCTGAGGGGGATCCAGAGAAGGCCTGCCGGGAGGGCCAGGCAGAGTGCGGCCCGGAGCGTCGCGGGCGCGGCCCTGAGCAGCTGCCCCGAGCGGGCGCTCACCCGCAGGCCCATCACCTGGCCCCCCGCGGTACGCCCCGTCGTGGCCCAGCTGCCCGCCGCGTAGCCGAGCGCGATCGCCGTGCCGCACGCGGCCGTGACCCACGCGGGCGGGTCGAGGGTCCTGAACGGCGGTCCTGTGACCACCAGGACGAGGGCCGAGGCCCCCAGGTGCAGGAGGACGCCGAGCACCGCCACGACCAGCGCGTCGATGGCCGCCGCGACGAGCCGTGAGACGAGCCCGGCGGGCCGGCCCCGCGCCTGCCACGCCCCGTCACCGGCGTGCGCCGCGTCGCCGTTCACGCGGGCCGTACCGGCCGGTGCAGCGGGCCTTCGGTCCGGTCGTCGGGTGTTCTGCGCAGCAGGCGGTCCGTGAGGCGGGCGACCAGGCGGTCGGCCCTGATGCCGCGTTCCCGTACCGCCTCGACGGTCTCGCGCGTCATGCCGCTGCCGGCCTCCCGGGCGATGCGCTGCACGTCGATCTCCGCGAGGACGTCGAGGACCAGGGCGACGAGGTCGACGCGGTCGATGACGGCGTCGACGTCGAGGCGCCGCGCGATCGCGTCCACGTCGACCCGCTCCACCACCCGCTCCACGTCCACCCGTTCCACCACCCGGTCCACGTCGAGGCGCCGCGCGATCGCGTCCACGTCGACGCGGTCCACGATCTCGTCCACGTCCACGCGCCGCACGACCCGGTTGACGTCGACCCGGGACACGATCCGGTCCACGTCGACGCGTTCCACGACCCGGTCGACGTCGACCCGCTCGACCACGCGGTCGACGTCCACGCGGGACACCACGTCGTCGAGTTCGATGCGCCGTACGACGGCGGCCAGGAGTTCACGTACGACCGCGTCGAGACCCGCCCCCGCGGCCCTGAGCACCAGGCGCGGCACGAACAGCAGCGTGCCGGCGATGTCGGTGCCTCTGGATGCGTTCACCCCGGCATCGCACCGGACCGCCGTGCCGCCGTCCTCCTCCCTGGCGGGTGAGGTTCGGCGCGCCGCCCCGGCTCTCAGGGCCTGTCTTTGAACCCCCGTCGTTCGCGCGAAGCACGGGCGTGCCGGGCGTCGGGGCGCAGGCGGGGGTTCAAAGACAGGCTCTGGGCGTCACATGGGCGCGCCGTAGGCCTTGTGGGCCTCGCGGTGCCCGTACGTGGCGAGCGACCAGATCACGACCACGTCGAGGAGGATGATCAGCGCCGACCACACGGGGTGGTACGGCGTGAAGAAGAAGTGCTCCATCGCGCTCAGCCCCGCGATCGTGATGCCCACGGCGCGGGCCCACGTCTTGCCGGAGAAGAGACTCAGCGCCGCGGCGAGCACCACGACCCCGGTGAGCATCTCGACCCAGCCGCGGGTGTTGACGTCGAAGTCGTAGGAGTAGTTGTTCTGCGTCTCGTAGTAGTTGTCGCTCAGGATCGCGGAGAGGCCCGCGACGACGTGGAACGAGCCGACGAGACCCAGCACGCACGCGGCGAACACGACCCCGCCGAGGGTCACCACGTTGACGCGGGTCTCCGGTTCGGGCGGGGGTGCGCCGGGACCGGCGGCCGGATTCCGGGTGTAGTGCTCAGCCATGTCGAACCTCCTCTGGGACGGGACGGGGGCGGATCACGACGCGGGGTGGTGCCGTCGGCGCGCGGCGAACTTGCCGAGCTCCCACAGCCCGAGGAGCGCGAGAGCGGGCAGGAGCGCCCAGCCGAACTGGCCGATGGTCAGCGGGGTGGTGTCGAGGAGCCGGTTGAAGACGTCCGTCTGGGTCACGGCGACGGCGAGCAGGAACTCCCCGAGGAGCGTCCAGTTCAGCTGCTTGCTGTCGAAGGAGTCGGCGGTGAACACCGTGCCCGTCTGGTTGCGGCACTCGAGGGCGGCGACGATCAGGCACAGCGCGAACGTCGTGAAGGCGATGGAGTTGCCCACGGCCGGGCTGTCGAACCGCGCGTCGCCGAGTTTGATCATGCTGAGCAGCCCGACGGTCAGGCCCGTCCCGACGAGCCCGACCGTCAGCATCAGGCCGCCCGTCATCACGGGTTCGCCGCGCGGCCGCGGCCTGCGGCTCATCAGGCCCGCGCTGACCCGGTCGAAGCCCAGGGCGAAGCCGAACGCCGCGTTGACGAAGAAGTGGATCCACAGCACCTGCGCGGGCGTGAAGGGCTCGCCGTCGGCGATGTCGAAGAGCGTCGCGCCGAGGAACGTCAGCACGAACGCGACGAGCAGCACGAGCACGAACCGGATGTACTTGGTGAGGTTGTCGTAGATCTTGCGGCCCTGCTCGACCGCGTGGACGATCGTCGCGAAGTTGTCGTCGGCGAGGATCATGCGCCCGGCGTTCCTGGTGACCTCCGTGCCGGAACCCATGGCGATGCCGATGTCCGCGGCCTTGACGGCCGGGGCGTCGTTGACCCCGTCGCCGGTCATCGCGACGACGTCGCCCTTCTTCCTGAGGGTCTCGGCGAGCAACACCTTGTGCTCGGGGGCGACGCGCCCGACGACGCCGATGCCGTCGATGCGTGCAAGGCGCTCCCGCTCGCTCAGCGCCGCGAACTCGGTGCCGAGGATCGCCTCGCCGGGTATGCCGATCTGCTCGGCGACGGCGGCGCCGGTGATGACGTCGTCGCCGGTGACCATGCGGACGCGGATGTGGGCGGCCCGTGCGGCGGCCACGGCGTCCCTGGACTCGGTGCGCGGCGGGTCGACCATGCCGACGAGGCTGGTGACCGTCAGCTCCGTCATCAGGGGCAGGAGGTCCCCGTTCGGGGTGAACCCGGCCGGGTCGAAGTCGCGGGTCGCGGCGGCCATCACCCGGTGTCCCGCCCGCTCCAGCCGCTCCAGTTCGCCCTCCGCCCGCTCGCTCAGGGCCTTGTCGAAGGGGACGGCGGCGCCGGAGGAGAGGGCCGTGGTCGCGCGGGCGAGCACGGCGGGCGCGGCCCCTTTGACGAAGCAGCGCACGACCGTGCGGCCCTGCGCGTCCCGTGCCTCGTGGAAGGTCGCCATCAGCTTGTACGCGGGGTCGAACGGCAGCGTGGCGAGGCGCGGGAACCGGGCGCGCGTCGCGTCGACGTCGAGCCCCGCCTTGTGGCCGAGCACGAGCAGGGCGCCTTCGGTCGGGTCCCCCACCACCTTGCCGTCCACCAGGGTCGCGTCGCTCGCGACGAGGTACGGGAGGATCGCGCCCTCGATGCTCGGGGACGTACCGGCGGCGTGGTGGATCCGGCCGTCCAGGCCGTAGCCGGTGCCGGAGACGGTGTAGCGGTCGTAGGGGTCGACGACCTCCACGACGGTCATCTGGTTGAGCGTCAGCGTGCCGGTCTTGTCGGAGTTGATCGCCGAGGTGAATCCCAGGGTCTCGACCGAGGGCAGGTCCTTGACGATGGCGTGCCTGCGGGCGAGTTCCAGGCCGCCGAGGGAGAGGATCGTCTGCGTCACCGTGGGCAGCGCCTCGGGGACGGCGGCGATCGCCAGGGAGACCGCGCTGATGAACAGCGTGTCCCACGGCTCGTCCCGCTGCCTGCCGAGGACGAACATGATGAGCATCGTCAGGCCCGCGGCCCCCACGATCCACAGCGTCAGCCGGTTCAGCTCCCTGGTGAGCGGCGACTCCTCGCGGGGCGTGGTCGAGAGCATCCCCGCGATCCGGCCCAGCTCGGTGCCGGACCCGACGGCGGTGACCAGGAGGACGGCGCTCCCGTGCGTCACCGGGGTGTTCATGAACGCCATATTGGTCAGATCCGCCGGCGTCGGCTCGACGTCCGGCACCAGTCGCACGGGCGCCGCGTCCTTGGCGGCAGGCACGCTCTCGCCGGTCAGGGCGGACTCGTCGATCTGCAGGGCGTTGGCCTCGATGAGCCGCCCGTCGGCGGGCACCTCGTCCCCCGCGGTGAGCAGGACGACGTCCCCGACGACGAGCTCCTCCGCGGGCACCCTGGCCTCGGTGCCGTCGCGCCGCACCCGCGCCGTCGCCTTCGTCATCGCCTTGAGGGCGTTCATGGCGCTCTCCGCCTTGCCCTCCTGACGTATCCCGATGACCGCGTTCAGCACGGTCAGAGCGGTCAGCACGACCGCGGTCCCCCACTCCTGGACGGCGAGGGACACCACGGCGGCGCAGACGAGGATGATCTGCATGTACGAGGTGTACTGGCCGAGGAACCGCTGCCACCCGGACCGCTGCCGCTCCTCCGGCAGCGCGTTGGGGCCGTCCTCGGCGAGCCGCGCGGCCACCTGCCCGGCGTCGAGGCCCGCGGCCGGTACGACGCCCAGCTGTGCGGCCACGGACTCGGCGGACCCCGCGTACCAGGCGGCGGGCGGGCGGTTTCCGGGCCCGGGTCCGGGTCCAGGTCCGGGTGAAGGTGCGGGTGCGGGTGCGGATGCCGTCATCGCTGCCGCCTCTTGGTCTTCTTGGACCCCTTGGTTTTCTTGGACCCCTTGGGTTGCTTGGACCCCTTGGATTGCTTGGCGAGCTTCGCCGCGTACGGGTCGGGCGCCGACCCTTCCGGGGCCTCGGCCTCCAACAGGATCTTCTCCCGGGCCAGTTCACGCCGGCTCTTGTCGTGGATCTCGGGATAGCGCGGATCGAGCCCGATCAGCGTGTCGGCGAGCACGGCCGCCGCACAGATGCGCGCGAACCACTTGCGGTCGGCCGGGACGACGTACCAGGGCGCCCAGGGGGTGCTGGTGGCGGAGAGCATCTCGGAGAACGCGGACTGGTAGGCGTCCCAGAAGGTGCGCTCACGGGCGTCGGCCGCGGAGAACTTCCAGTTCCGCTCCGGTACGTCGATGCGCCGCAGGAAACGGGTGCGCTGTTCCTCCTTGGACAGGTTGAGGAAGAGCTTGACGACCCGGAAGCCGTTGTCGGCCAGGTACCGCTCCCAGTCGTTGATCTCCCGGAAGCGCCGCCGCCAGACGGCCTTTCCCGCCTCGTCCGCGCCCGGCACCCGTTGCCGGCTGAGGAGTTCGGGGTGCACCCGCACCACCAGGACCTCCTCGTAGTGCGACCGGTTGAAGATGCCGATCTCCCCGCGCCGTGGCAGCCGGCAGGCGTAGCGCCACAGGTAGTCGTGGCCGAGCTCTTCGGCCGACGGCACCCGGAAGTTCGTCACGTGCACGCCCTGCGGGTTCACCCCGCTCATGACGTGCCGGATCGTGCCGTCCTTGCCGCCGGCGTCCAGCGCCTGGAGGCAGACCAGGACGCCGTGCGTGCCCTGGGCGGCCAGGCGGCGCTGGTAGTCGGCGAGCAACTCGACACCGACGGCGAGGAGTTCCTGCCCGGCCGCCTTGTCCTTGATCCCCGCCTTGTGCGCGGGGTCGAAGTCCTCGGACAGGTTCACCTTCGCTCCGGGCTTCACCCGGAGCGGGGCGATGAACTCCGCGATCCGACGGGCCTGCTTGTCCGGCGTACGTTCCTTCTCCGGCGTACGTTCCCGTCCGTCCCGCATGGCTCTAGACGTCTTCGCGCCGCACCACGCACAGACCCCAGATGATGAAGCCGTTGACGGCGATCAGGGTCAGGGACCAGAAGGGGTAGTACGGGATCGACAGGAAGTTGGCGATCATCAGCAGTCCGGCGATGATCACGCCGGTCACCCGGGCCCACGCCATCGCGGCGAACAGACCCGCGCTGACACCGATCGCGACGACACCGAGGATCAGGTGGATCCAGCCCCAGCTCGTCAGGTCGAACTGGAAGACGTAGTCGCGGGTCGTGAGGAACACGTCGTCCTCGAGTATGGCCATGAGGCCGCGGACGAAGCCCATGATGCCCGCGAGCATCAGCATGACCGCGGCGAAGACGGTCAGCCCGGCGGCGGCCGCCTGCGCGGTGGTGCCCGAACGGTGGTGCACAGGTGTCGAGGTGGCCATGACAGGTCCTCCAAGCTCGGGAGTGCCGGTTGCACCATTACGCCTGGAGTCTTCTCCCCGGCCGGGGCGCCGGTGGTCACCCTCCGGGGGTGATAGCGGGCGACGACGAAAGGGCCCGGCCACCGAGGTGGCCGGGCCCGTGTCGTTCAGCGCCTCACCTGCCGCCCGCCTGCCAGAGGGTGACGGCCAGGGCGGTGCAGGAGGTGATCGCTGCCAGGGAGGGCAGGGGCCAGCGGCTGCGTTCCAGGGCGTCGAGGCGGTCCTCGTGCTCGGAGAGGGTCTTGTCGGTCTGGTCGGCGCGCTGGAGCAGGAGGGCGAGATCGCCCCTGGTCGTGGCGAACCCGACGTCCACGGAACGGCGCAGCCGCTCCAGCTCCAGGGGGACGCTCCCCGTCTCAGTCCCGGCCATCGTCCACCCCCCGCCTCCGCAGCCACGGGGGCAGCAGCGCATCGACGGCCGGCACGGCCATCAGGCGGCTCAGCGCCGCGGCGAAGGCCACGAGGCCCGCGAGCACCGGGACGTCGGAGACGCCCGGGTCCGCGGCGAGCAGCGGCAGCGCGGTGATGAGGGTGACGAGTGTCTGTACGGCGGTGCGCAGTCCTCTGCGCGTGGCGTCGGTCATGACCGCGGCACCCGCAGCCGGTCCCAGCTGGCCCGGCCCGGCACCCCGTCCGCGTCGGCGCCCCGGTAGCCGAGCCGGTGCTGCCAGACGGCGTACGAGGCGCGGTCGGCCTCGGTCCAGACGGGCCCGGGTCCGACCTCGTACCGCCCGCAGCCTTCCTTGACGAGGCGTCGCCCGACCGCGGTGAACAGCGCGCTGTGGCGGCCGATCGCGAAGAAGGCGGCCCCGGGAAACGGTTCGTACGCGGTGCCTTCGCCGCCTTCGCCGCCCGGCGCGTCGGAGCCGAGCCGCTTGGCGACCCGCCCCCGCATCACCGGCATCGAGAAGGCCGGGTCGATCTTGCGCCGGGTCCACTCCTTGTGGCCGATGACGCTCGCGCCCGACCAGCCGTGCGCCCGGCACAGCGCGGCGGAGAGGCGTTCGACCGTGTCGAGCTGGGCCGCGGGGAACGGATCACGCCCGTTGCCGAGGTTCTCGATCTCGAAGCCGTAGAAACGGGCGTTGCCGTCCACGGCGTCGGGCCCCGGCCGGGACGGCAGCGTCTTCGACCTCTGCACCGCGTCGAGCACCGCGGTCGAACCGCTGCCCGCGTGGTTGGTGCGGCCGTACCCGACCAGATGGAGCGTGCCGTCCTTGCCGATGAGCCCGATGCAGAGCGGCCCCGGCAGATCCGGCATGCCGCGGCGGCAGAGGGCGAGGCTGTCGCGCCCTGCCGTGTGGTGCAGCATGACGCCGTGCACGGGGCCCCAGGAGCCCTTGTGGTTACGGTTGTGCGTCCTCCAGTTGCCGTGTTCTCTCATGCGGACGCCCTCGCCGCGCAGGGCGCGGACGAGGGCGTCGGGGGACAGAGGCGTGGCCATGAGGCCTCCCCGGTGTGCGTCAGATCAGGGACGTGACAGATCAGGTCAGATCAGGGACGTGATGGTGAGGTAGCGGTTGCTGAGGGTGAGGGTGCCCGCGGTGGTGCGGTAGGCGCCGGTCACGGTGTAGGCGGCGCCCGGCGTGAGGCCGCTGAGCGGGTACTGCATGCTCGCCGTGACCTGGTTCGTGCCGCCGACGACGGCCGCGCGGCCGTCGGCCGCGGCGCTGACGACCCGGGTGCCCTGCTTCACGTTGGCCGAGAAGTACGCGAGGCCGGCCGCGCTGTTGTTGAAGCGGGCGCCGACCGTGAGGACGACGGTGCCGTACGGCGGGGCGATGAACGTGAAGGCGAAGGGCTCGGTGGCGCCGGTGAGCGTCTCGACGTACGCCGTCGATGTCGTCGTACCGCTCAGAGTGCTCGACCAGTGCCCCGGGCCGAGGGAGAGCGGGGCCCACAGCTTGCCGGTGGTGAAGTAGTAGTGCCGGCCCGGGTTGTTGAGCCAGGCGATCATGCCCGGGATCGGGTCGGTCACCTTCGCGTCCCGGGCCGCGGCGTCGGCGAACCGCAGCACGGTGCGGCCGTCGACGGCCTCGGCGAGGGACTGCAGGTGGACGGGGATGTCGGCGTTGTCGGCGGGCTGCGGGTAGGGCAGGTTGCCGAGGGGGGTGAGAGCGACCATGGGCTCGTTTCCTCCAGATACGACGGGTACGCGCGGGTGTTGGGGATCAGCCTTCGATGGGCAGCGGCAGCAGCTGGCTCGGGTCGGGACCTTCGTCGCCCGCCTCCACGAGGGGGTCGTCGATCTGGATGGGTCCCGGCGGCGGCTCGTAGCCGTCGACCGACGGCAGCTCCTCCTCGTTTTCGCTCACGCCGTGTCTCCCGGTGTGTTCAGCAGGGTCCGGTAGCTGATCGCCTGTTTGGTGAGGGCGTCGAGCGTCGCGTACTGCGCGGTGAGCCGCTGGTATTTGCGCTGTTGGCCGTACGTCGGGTCGACCGGCGCGTCGGGGGTGAGCCCGTCGTCGGCCGGCACGCCGTTGAACGCGGTGCCGCGCAGGGTGAGGGTCTGCTGCGGCGTGCTGCCGGCCGCGTGCGTGGTGCGGATGCCCACCACCCAGGCCAGCGTGTCGAGTTCGGCGCCCGCCGTGTCGACCACCCGGACCACGTCGCCGAGCTGGATGCGCGGATCGTGCAGGACCTCGACGTCGCCGAGGAGCGGCACGGGGTAGCGGCCGGCGGTGATCATGGCCTTCGTGAGGACCACCGCGGTGTCGACCGTCTGCACCCAGTCGGCGGAGGGTGCCGTGTACTGCTGCTTTCCGTAGCGCTCCTGACTGGGCAGGTTGTCCAGCGCGTACGAGCGCAGCTTCGGATCGGCCGAGCGCTTGAGCGGCTGGAGCCGGACGGAGGGCTTGCCGTCCTTCGTCACCGTCCACAAGGTGGACGCGGTGTGGTTGGCGAACCGCACGGAGTACGTCGGACCGTCCCGCCAACAGCTCACCGTGACATCGCCCTTGACCGATGTTCCCCCGGTCTTCGCGGTGCCGAAGCGCACCTGGTGCCCCTCGCCGGAGACGGAGTCGTCCAGGACGCCGGGCGGTCCGACCTCGGTGTCGTCCTCGGCCATGGCGTACTGCACGACGATCGCCGAGTTCGGCTTGATCTCCCGTACCACCGTGTCCAGGATCGGCTCGCCGGCCACCGCCTTGATCCCGTTCCAGTCCTGGTAGGGCTGCTCGCAGTGGTTGCGGCACGCGTCGATCTCCTCGGTCACGGTGAGCGAGGAGATGTCCCGGCGCGTGGTGACGGTCAGGTCGGGAACGGCAGGCACCTTGGTGAACCGCGAGGGACCGCGCCAGCGGAAAACGCCCTGCTCGTCGAATTCGGCGGTGGACATGCTGGCCCGGGCGATCTCGGTGATCGCGTCCCACTGGGACCCCGACACCTTCGGAACGTCGAAGAGCGGCAGCTCAGGAGTGTCGAGGACGGCGCCCTTCGTCCACTGGCCCCGCTGCTCCCACTCCTCCGGCGGGTAGGTGGCGGTGTCGGTCCAGACCCGTTCGGTGACCTGGACGCACTCGACCGCCATGTCGGTCTTCAGGTTGACCTGCTGCAGCTCGGAGACCGGCTGCCAGGCGATCTCCTTGTCGAAGATGCTCTTCGCGCCGACCCGGTACCTGCCGTCGGGCTGGGTGAGGCGCGGCTGCACGGTCGGGGCGACGACCGTGCCGGTCGACGTCGTGTCCACCATGAACCCGAGGTGCCAGACCCCCCGCAGGGAGGCCAGTGTGTCGATGGGCCAGGGCGGCAGCACCTGCTCGCCGACACCGTTGGTCCCGGACGCGATGTGCACCATGCCGGTGGCGATGTCGAACGTCGCCTTCAGGTAGCCGGTGCGCGTCCCCGACTGGTCGAACACCGCCGACATCTCGATCATGTTGCCCCGCGCGAGCGCCGTGTTGACCCAGCACTCCACCTGGAACACGTTGCCCGGCACGGTGAACCGCGAGCGCGGCATCCACGACGCCTCAAGACCGGCGGCCTTCGGCATCAGGGCCATCTCGAAGGGCGCGCCCTCACGGATCCAGTCGTACGTCGACGGGCTCGGCACGTACTCGGGCTGTCCGTACGTCGCGTTGAAGCCGCCGTGCAGGGAGGCGTAGAGCGCGGTGAACGGTTTCGTGTCGGCCAGGTCGACGGCCGGGGCGCGCGGCGGCGGACAGCTGTGGATGCCGCCCTGGCGCAGGAGTTCGTCGACGCACCACGTCGCGGTGGCGACGGGCCTGCCCCACATGTACCCGTGGTACGGCCGCGGCAGATAGGCCGGCCCCCGCAGCCGCTCCGCCCCGTCCAGTGCCTGCACGGTGACGGTGTCGCTGCCGGAGGCCGCCGTGCGCGAGCGGACGGTGCCGCGGAAGGCGGGCACGGTGCGCCCGCCCGCCCCCGCCGTGTGGACGACGGACTGTCCGGGGCGTACGAGATCACCGGTGAGCCGGTCCGCCCAGGCGGAGTAGAGCCGGGGCGCGGGCACGCCTTCCGTGCCGCCGAGCAACAGCTCCAGCTGAGCGGAGGCGCTGCCCGAAACGGCGCGCATCGCCTCGGGGAGGTCCGTCGCGTACGCCCGTTCGACCTTCCACGACTGGACCTGCGGGCCGACCTCCTTGCCGCCGAGGCGGGTGGAGTGGGTCGGCACGCGCTCGGGTGCGGACAGGGCCCGGTCGAGGACCTCGTCAGAGCGCTGCATCGCGGACCTCCACGAGGTCGAGACTGACGTTGCGGTACGGCAGCCTGGCCGAGGGGACATCCGTATACGCCGTGACCACCATGGCCGGGCAGCCGTCGCCGAGCGCGTGCGCGACGGGCTCTTCGCCGAGGGTGAGGCAGCCGCCCGCGAGCCCGAACAGGCCGACGGCGCCGGGCCGTGCGACGGGAGTGACGTAGGCGGCGCCCTCGGGGACGACGGCGGTGACGGAGGCGCCAATGGTGTGGCTGCTGCTGAGGTACTTCCCGTCCGCCGCCTTCCAGTCCAGCTGGGCGGTGGCGGTGGCCGGGTCCCAGCCGGCCGGAAGCAGCCAGGACGCCCGCATGCCGGGCACGACAGGCCAGCCGGACCACACCCCGTGGATCCACCCGACGGCGGCGCCCACTTCCCGGCAGTCGACGGTGGTCACGCCCTCGGCGTTCCTGGCCAGCGCGATGTCGCCGTTCATGGTGAACCAGTGGTCCCAGCCGCCCGGGATCTCCGACTGCCCGGCCGCCTGATAGGGGTCGAGGAGATTGACGGAGGCGGGGTCGAGGACGACGAGCGGGCCGCGTCCGGTGCCGACGCGGCGGGCGAGCCGGACGAGGTGCTGGGCGTCCTCGGGCTCCAGCCACTCGAAGGAGAGCTTGAGACGGCGGATGGTACGGGTGGGCGCGAAGGTGGTGACACGACCTTCGAGCGCCTTGAACTCGGTGACGTTGAGCTCGGCGGTACGCTCCCAGCTCTTCGCCGCCTGCCGGATCTCCCGGAGCCTGCCGGGGGCTCCGATCCACAGGTTCCTGGCCATGGAGTCCTCCTGTTCTGTTGTGGGTTCGCGGGGTGGCCGACGGCTAGCGGCGGGCGAGGGCGCGCTGCCCGGCGAAGACGGCGCGGGCGATGGTCTGCGAGTCGACGTCGACGTGCACGGGCCGGTCGGCGAGGCGCTCCATGGCCTCGGCGAGGCGGCGCAGGGCGACGGCGTTGCCGCCACCGTTGCTGATCATCCGTTCGAGCCGGGAGAGCGGGATGACGGCTTCGCTCTCGCCCGCCTCACCGACGAGCGCGAGCGTGCCGCCGTTGCGGGCCTGGACGATGCCGCCCTGGGCGAGGTGGGGCACGGGCACGTGAAGCCGAGGGAAGCCGAACGACTTCCCTCCCCACTTCGGCACCCAGCCGGGGATGGAGATCTTGATCCCGGCGAGGACGCCGAACACTCCGTTGAGGGCGGTGGCGAGCCCCTTGATCGGGGTCAGGATCAGGTTGCCGAGCCCCTTGACCAAGGGCTTGATGAAGTCCACGGCCACACGCGTGCCGGACTTGATGCCCTTCCAGGCGGCGTCCATCCCGCGCTTGAGGGCGGCGGTGACCTTGTCCATGTTCACGAACTGGGCGATCAGCGGGGCGGCGAGCGTCATGATCAGCCCGAAGGGGCTGGACGCCATGGCGAGGTTGAGCCCCTTCTGCGCGGTGCTCGCCCCCTTGAGGCCCTTGCCCAGGTTGCCCATGGACTTGCCGCCCTTGTCGGCGTTCTTGCCGGCCTTGCCGACGGACTTGTCGACGGCGTCGGCCTGACGCTTCACGTCACGCAGGGCGTTCTTGGCCTTGTCGGCGGAGCCGCGCAGCTTGTCGAGCGAGCTCTTGAATTTGTCGGACTCCTTCTTCGCCTTCCCGAGGGACCCGTCGGCGGTCTTGAGCCCGCTGTGCAGCTGCTTGACCGCGCTGCTGCTGTTGTTGGCGGACGTACGCAGCTTGCCGACGGCGGTGGCGGCGGAGCCGGTGGACTTGCCGAGCTTGCCGACGGCGGACGCGACGGAACTGGCGGGCTTTCCCAGCTGGTTCACGGATCCCGCGGCGGAGCCGGTGGACTTGCCCAACTTGCCGACTTGGGCGGCGGCCTGACTCGCGGCGCTGCGCATGCGGCCGAGTTGGGTGGCGGCGGTACTTATGGACTTGTTCAGGGCCATGGGTGTTTACTCCTCCGGATGTCTACTCCTCGGGCGCCGGATCAGAAGCGGGCATTGAGCCGGGCGATCTCGTCGTCCAGCGCCTGGACGCTGACCCTGGCCTGGCGGGCCTCGCGGTTCAGTGCGTTGACCTGGCTGCTCCGAAGCCCTTCGAGCTGACTGTCGTGCCGACTGGCGGTCGACCGGAGGTCGGAGAGGTCGGCTTTGCGGGCGATCTTGCGGTTGAGTTCGGTGGAGAGGTCGGTGATGCGCTGGCCGGTTCGATTACCGAGGCTGGTCAGGTCCGACTTGATACGGGTGATATCGGACGCAGCGTTGTTGAGATCCAGCCTGAGTTTTTCAGGATTGCTCAGCGCATCTTTGAGTTTCTTCTCCTCCCACTTCGCCTTGAGATCAAGCTCGGCACTCCAGAGCTTCACGCCGGTGCCGAAACCGGTGAACTCGGTCGAGACTCCGGTGGCGGCAGCCGTGGCACCGACGATGTCCGCCTTGGCGCCGCCGTATTCCATCTTCGTCGTGAAGGACTGGACTGACTCCTCGAGATCTGCAACTCTCTCTTTCAGAGGCTTGTCCTCGGTGTCACCCATGGCTTTACATCTCCTTGAAAGGGTTCAGTCATGACCGGGAATACCGGTACTCAATTTTCCGGCCGCGGAATGTTCGAGTTCGACGTCCCCAAGCACTTGGTCGGGGAGGAATTCTTTATCGAGGCTCACTGCAGGATGTTCGGCCCCGGTTTTGCCATTCACGGCGAGATCCATGAGGACGGCGTCACCAAGCACGAGCACATAGGCTTCGTGCACTGGGGTGACACAACTCATCTGATGATCCCCGGACAGTACGAAAGGCTGGTCGTCAAGGGCGCATCGAGTGACCGTAAAACCGGCCGCTGGAGCCTGGAATGCAAGAGCCTTTCGGAACTCCCCGAACTGTCGTCGGAGAACTCGGCCGGCGCCTCCCGCATGTTCCTCGTACGCGGTGGAGCACAGCGCGCAGACGTCGAATTCGCGGGCGCAGGCTCTGTCCGGCACTTCGATCTCGAAGGCGGCAAGGAACAGGAGCTCGCCTGCAACACCGGCAGCTTCCGCGGAACCATCACCATCCCCGGAGAGGGCGTGGTCGCGATCTCTCAGCCCTTCGGCGGCTGGGGTCCGATGCAGAAGTGGAAACTCACCCTTCGCAGGCGCTGACCCCGTCGGCTCCCCGCCTCAGGTGAAGAAGGCGACCAACTGCTCCGCCGACGGCATGGCGGGCTCGGAGTCAGGCTCGGAGTCAGGCGTCCGCTCCTCGACGCGGCCCTCCGCGGGACGAGGCGTGCCGGGACGTGGCAGTGGTTTCGGGGGGTCCAGGGGTTCCGCGTCCTCGTCGCGGTTGACCGTGGCGAACATCCAGTTCGCTTCGGCCAGTTGGTCCACCACATGGGCCAGCAGATAGTCCCCGATCGACCACTCCGCCCCCTCCCCCTCCGTCTCCCGCGCCACCGCCCCCTCCCGCGGCAGATGCCGGATCAGCACCGCGAGCCGCCGGGAGGAGAGCCGGCCCCGGTGCCAGTCCAGGAGGTCGAGGCCGTAGAAGCGGAGCAGGTCGGCCTCAAGAGCCTCGGCGTGTTCGTCGACGAACGCGCCGAGGCTCAGCCTTCCCCCAGGCCGAGCCCGGTCTCCTTGCCGTACGCCTCAAGGATCGCCGCGATGTCCTGCATCGTGACCTCGTGCCGCTCGAAGCGGGCGTACTGCTGCTCCCCCAGGAGGAGTTCGAGCAGCCCGTCCACGTCGTTGTCATCGAGGTCACGGAGCTTGCGCGCGGTCGCGCGGGTCAGTTCGGTCGGCAGCTCGAAGCTGTCGGAGTCGAGCTCGAAGGTCCACGCCCGGCCGAGCGCTTCGAGGCGCTGGGCGCGGGCGGCGTTGACGTTGAAGCCGGACACGGGTCTCTCCTTCGGCAAGGCGACGCCCGGCCGTGCTGGGGGCACGGGCCGGGCGTCGCTGGGATCCTATGCGGTCGCGCGCAAGCGCAACCGGCGATTTTGCGCAATCAATCAGGCGCGCTCAGTGGGGCACCTGACGAGCCGTCGGCTCAGGAGTACGACGTGGCCAGTTCCTTGATCCGGAAGCTCGCCAGCGGCGCGTTGTCGTCCTTGGCCAGCGCCGTGAACGTCACGCCCAGCTTCACCGCACCGGTGCGGGTCAGACCGATCTCCTCGGTCTCGGTGACCTGACCTCGCGGCACCACGAACCGGTACTTCGCCGCACCGTCGGTGAACTCGATGCCGAGCGCACGCTCGTCCGCCGCCGGGGAGTTGGCGAGGTCGTACGTGAACTCCTTCAGGTCGCCCTCGGCCAGCGTGCCGACCGCCGGCGTGGTGGCGGCCTTGACCTCGCCACCGCCCATGAAGAAGGCCAGGTTCGCCTTGTTCAGCTGCAGCAGCTGGAACTTCACGGTGAGGTCGCGGTCGGAGTAGATGAACCGCGCCGGGCTCACCGACTGCCACGTGTCGACCGGGTCGATCTTGTCCTTCTTGTTGAACTTGATGCCGTCGGTCGTGGTGTAACCGAGGTCCGTCCACTTCGTCTTGTCCCAGTCGGTGGCGATGGTGGCCGGCGCGTCGGTCCCGACCGGCGCGATCAGCACCCGTCCGGTACCGGCGACGCGGATTTCCTTGCCGTTGTTGCCTGCCATGCGAACTCCTCAGATCTCGGTTGACTGCCGGAACGACGAGGGTCGTTACGACAAAGGCCCCGCCGGACGGCAGGGCCTGGGGATGATGCGCGATCACGTCTTACGCGATCACGTGCTACTCGGGGCGGATCGAGACCCGCACCGTCGACAGGTACCGGTTGCCCGCCGGACGGTTGTAGTCGGGCAGCCAGCGCGGCCCGTCCGCCTCGGCGACGTCGGTGACGACGGCCCCGCCGTACGAGGTACCGGCCAGTTCGAGCACACAGGCACGGGCGGCGAGGGAGATGCCGTGCGCGATGGTCTTGTCCGGGCCGTAGACCTCGAGGTCGAGCAGCGGCTGGTCGAGATGCCGGTCGTCGATCCACGCGCCGCCGACGCGGGAGACGAGGACGGCCTTCTGGGTGCCGTCGAACCCGGCGGGCGGCTTGTTGTCGACGACCGAACCGGCGAGCTCCGCCCGGTTCTTGAGGAAGTCGACGACGAGCCGTTCCGCGTCGGGGAAGGTCAGGATGGACACATGGACACTCCCTGTCATGAGAAGGGAAATGAGTGTGGGCAACACAAAGCGGCAGGTCCGCCGCCCCTGGTGTGGGGCGCAGCTCTGCCGCTGCTCCAAGTGTGATCCAGGGTCCCTGATCCCGCAACTGAACTCCGCGGGACCGGTGTTGGGGCTGGTCGGGGACGTACGAAGGGCCCCGCACCAACCGGTGCGGGGCCCTCTTCACGTACGCCTGGATCTACGTCCGGGTCTACGCCTTCACTCTTGCCGCCCGCCGCACGACCCGCTCCGCGGCGAACACATCCTCCAGGCGGTACATCGACCGCCGCCCCTGCCGCCCCGCGGCCTTCAGGTGGCCGAGCTGGACCCACTTGCGGATGGTCGCGGGCGAGACGTCGGCCTCGGTGGCGGCGAGGTCGCCCGAGATCAGCGGTGTGTTCATGCCGCGCCCCCTGTCTCCTCGTCGAGCACGTGCCGGCACGGCGGGTTCACGCACATCGCGACCCCGCGTTCGGGAAAGGCGCGCAGCGACACGGAGTCGCAGGCCGGACAGCGGCCGGGCAGCCGCACCAGCTGCTCGGGGTCCCCGAGGGCCCGGGCGCAGCGGTCGGCCATCCGGCGGGTCTCCTCCTCGACGTGGGCGGCGAGGTCGGGCAGGTCCCGGTCCCGCAGTACGTCGAGGAGTTCGGCGAGGCGGCGCAGGCGGACCGGCACCGGGGCGGCGGAGATGCGGCGCAGGCCGAGCCGGTCGCGTACCGCCTCCTCCAGTTCGACCACGCCGTCGCCGATGTCGCGGAGTGCGTCGGAGACGTAGAGACGTACGGGCGCGACGGTGGAGGCATCCGGACCGCCGCCCCGCACCTCGCGGAACGTCCGTCCCGTGCCGGGCGCCAGCTCCTCCAGGAGCAAGGGGTAGCGGCGTCGCAGCGAATCGATCCAGAGCGCGGCGCGGTCGACGGCGTCACTCATCACAGCCTCCCCTGGCCCGAGGCCGACTTCGTCTTGCGTGGCTTGACCTCGCGGCCGTTGCGCCACAGGCGTCCGCCGCTGACCCCGTCGAACCACGTGTGCGACGGGTCGACGATGGCTTCGCACTCCCGGCGAATGGGGCACTGATTGCAGGCGCGCAATACCGGCGCGGCCTCTGCCGGGGTGCGAGTGAAGACGTACTGCTGGGGGAGATCCGCACAGGCGGCGTTTCTGCGCCAGTCGAGAGCCTCGTCCCGGTGGGGCCCGGAGACTCGTATGTCGGTGAACGCGCTGTTCAGAGCAGGTGCGAGCAGATCTGTCCGATTGGGCATGCGCATCCCCTCCGCAGGTATGCGAACATTAGTTCGAAGACGTCGATGCGTGATCAGAGTTCCACGCTACGTGCGCATGCGCAACTAAAAACGGAAGGGTGAGAGGTCGGAGGAGGAGACACCAGTGGCCGGAAACAGACGTCGCGACGGCCCCGGACACGCGGTACGGGCGCCCTCGCGCACCCGCACGCGCCGGATCTTCACAACAACGTGCGAGCGCGCACATATTTCGGTGCGCGCGCGATCGGTACGCTCGCTCTGCGACGAGGGGAGAGCGACGACATGGTGTCCAGCCCGCGGGCCAGCGCCCGCAGCGACCAGGGGTACCGACCCGGGAGCGACCACGAACACAGCCGTGAGGGTGGCCGGAACCGAGCGGACGAACTGGAGGAGTTCGCCGAGTGGATCGAGGGCGTGATGCGCGAGCGCGGTTACGACATCGACAGCCCGCGCGGCGGTGGCAAGTCCAAACTGGCGGACGACGCGGGCGTGCACCGGGCCGCGGTCAGCCGCCTCATCCAGCGGCAGAGCATGCCGGACCTGGAGACGATGCGGCGCCTCGCCGCGGTGCTCGGGGTCCCCCTGCGGGACATGCTGATCCGCTCCGGCCGACTGTCCGAGAACGACCTGCCGATCATGGCGGCACGCGGCGGGGAGCCCGAGGCACCCCGACTGCTGAGCCCCGAGGAAGCGGCCCGGAGAATGGGGGTGCCCCCGGAACTGCAGGCGGTCTTCGTCAGGGTCACGAAGGCGTTCCTGCCGCAGGTCGAGTAGACGAACAGATGGGGGCCGACCCACGGCCGGCGCACGGCCGACTCACGCAGCCCGGGGGCACAGAGGGAGTGCGAACATGCCGACTGACGAAGCGGAGGGGCCGTCCGGGGGCGCACGGCGTCGCGGCGCGGGACACCATGGCGCCGAGAGCGGGACGAGGGCGTCCGAGGAGCTGGCCTACCTCGTCGGCGGGCTGCTGATCGAGCTCGGTTCGAAGATCCAGGAGGCCGGGGTCGACGGCGTCCGGATACTCACCGAGGAGGAGGCGCAACAGAGCCAGCTGCGCTGGTTCCAGGAGGGCTGGGCGGAACACGCCCGCGCCACGGAACACGCGCGTACGGCCGACGACGGCCCGGGAACCGGTTCGCCGGCCGGTCATGCCGGTCACGCGGACGAGGAGCCGCCACCGCCCACGGGGTCGCTGCTGCGGTTCCCCTCGAACGCGCCCCGAGGCGCGCACCCGCTCCCGATCGTGGGCACGGACGAGGCCCGCGGAACGAGGGACCTGATGGCGCACCGCCCGCGCAGGCGCCGCGAGGATGACCCCAAGCGCACCGGCCCCGACGCATAGCATCACGTATCCTCCGCTTTCGCCCGTCTGTTCGGACGAGCCGGAAGAGACGAGCGGAAGAGAATGGACAGCTGGTGTCGCGAATAGCGCGGTTCGCGCTCCACGAGTGGCGGAACGTCGTCGCGAACCCGTGCCGCAGACTCCGGGAGCGCGGCCCTCTGGGCGTCTCGCTGGCCGTCGTCGCCTGCGTCGCCGTGATCGGCCTGCACGAGTTCCAGCAGACGGCCGCGGGTGCGGGTGTGGTGCGCGTACTCAGTGAGGTACGGGCCGACCAGCCGGTCTGGCTGACCCTGCTCCGCACGCCCGTATCCCTCTTCGTGCCCGCGGTGGACCTGTCGGCGTGGCCCGGCCTGCCCCGCCTGTTCCTGGCGTTCGCCCTGGCGGAGCTGCTCTTCGGACGCGTACGGACGCTGGTGGTGGCGTACGCCGTCACGCTCGCCGGAACCCTCGGGGCACGCGTCATGATCGCCCTCGGCCCCGACCGGCTCGGTGTCCCCGCGGATGCCGCGCACACGGTCGACACGGGGGCCTCCGCTGCGATCGTCGGCCTCTTCGCCTACACGTCCGTGGCGCTGCGGTCCCCGCTGCTCTTCCTCGCCGCGGTCGTACCGACGGTGACCGGGTCGATCGCCGAGCCGAACCTGGCGGGCCGGGAACACTTGATCGCGGTGGCGGTGGCGATGGTTCTCGGAGCCGCCCTCCATTGTCAGTGGACACTGCCACCATCGAAGACAGTCGATCAGGAGGCCGGACATGACGGGGAGCCCGGACGGCATGGAGAAACCGGACGGGGCCGGAGAACCGAACAGGGTGCTGCTCGACGCCGACGCCCCGCTGGCCGCAGCCGTGACGGACGCGATCCGGAACGGTGACGTCACGACGCTGCGCGAGCTGCTGGACGCGTATCCCGGCCTGGCCACCGCCGGCATCGAGCGGCACGGCGAGGCCGCGGGCACGCGCAGCCTGCTCCACCTCGCCACGGACTGGCCCGGCCACTATCCCGCGGGACCCGAGGTCATCGCGGTGCTGGTCGCGGCGGGGGCGGACCCCGACGCACGCTTCGTCGGCGCCCACCGCGAAACGCCCCTGCACTGGGCCGCGAGCAACGACGACGTGGCGGCGGTGGACGCGCTGGTCGCGGCGGGCGCGGACATCGAGGCGGGCGGGGCGGTCATCGGCGGCGGCACTCCGCTGGCCGACGCGCGGGGCTTCGGCCAGTGGCGGGCGGCGCGCCGACTCCTCGAACTCGGGGCGCGGACGACGTTGCAGGACGCGGCGGCGATGGGCCTCCTCGACCGTGTCACGTCCTACGTGGAGGCCGGCCCGCCGGACGCCCCCGGCCCGCCCGACATCACCGCCGCGTTCTGGGGCGCGTGCCACGGCGGACACCTGGCGACGGCCCGCTACCTCCTCGACCGGGGCGCCGACCCCGACTGGATCGGGTACGACGACATGACACCGCTGGACATCGCGGTCGAGGCGGGAGCCGACGACGTGGCGGAATGGCTGCGGGGTGAAGGAGCCAGGAGACGGCGGGAGTTGAAATGAAACGGTGCCGGCGGGGCTACTCCTCCGGAGCCGCGTAACAGTGCAGTACGACCCGCTGCCCCGGCCCCCACTCCTGCTCGGCCACGCCCAACAGCTGCCACCCCATCCGTTCGTAGAACGAGGTGGCCGACCGGTGGGAGGACACCACGTCCAGGACCGGATGCAGACCGCGCTCCCGCGCCTCCCGCACGGCCCTGCCCATCAGCAGGGCCCCGATCCCGTGCCCGCGGGCGTCCGGAGCGACGTACAGGCGGGTCACCACGGCCACCGCCTCCGCCACAGCCCCCGCGTCCGCCCCCGCGTCCGCCCCCGCCCCCGCCTCCTCGCGCCACAGCCCCGGCGCCTCGTCCCCCGGCCCGGACCGGGCAAGACCGACGTGGCCGACGATCCGCCCGTCGAGCTCGGCCACCCACGCACCGATGGCATCGGCACCTTCGACCCACGCTCCGGGCTGCTCGGGCCAGTTGACCGGATACCCGTCGGCCTTGTGCACGGCCGCCAGCACACCGACGCAGGCCTCCACATCACGCTGGCCGGAACGTTCCCGCAGCCGGAGGACGGGGTGCCCGTCTGCCGCGTCGGCGGCACGGTCTCGTCTCATCGGAGCATCGAATCACAGCGGTGACCCGCGTACGGCCCGCACACCCAACTAGACATCCCGACAACAACGGCGGCCATCAGGCGAGCGCGACCAACTCCCGGTAGCCGGAGCTCCACATGTCCTCGTCGCCGTCCGGGAGCAGCAGCACCCGGTCCGGGCGCAGGGCGTCGATCGCGCCCTCGTCGTGCGTGACCATCACGATGGCTCCGGGGTACGTCCCCACCGCGCCGAGCACCTCGTCCCTGGACGCCGGATCGAGGTTGTTGGTGGGCTCGTCGAGGAGCAGGACGTTCGCGCCCGAGTGGACGAGCCCGGCCAGCGCGAGCCGCGTCTTCTCGCCGCCCGACAGGACCGACGCGGGTTTGTCGGCGTCGTCCCCGCCGAACAGGAAGGACCCCAGCACACGCCGCACCTCGCCGTCGGTCAGCTGCGGGGCGGCGCCGGCGAGGTTCTCCCGGACCGTCCTCGTACCGTCCAGCGTGTCGTGCTCCTGAGCGAAATAGCCGAGCCGCAACCCGGGCCCGGCCACCACCCGCCCCTCGTCCGGGACTTCACGCCCGGCGAGCAGCCGGAGCAGCGTCGTCTTCCCGGCCCCGTTGAGACCGAGGACGACGAGCCGGCTGCCCCGGTCGACGGCCAGGTCGACGCCGTGCAGCACGACATGGGCCCCGTACGCCTTGGTCAGCGCCACCGCACCCAGCGGCATCCGGCCGCACGGCGCGGGCTCCGGCAGCCGAATGCGCGCGACCTTCTCGCTCCGCCGCCCCGGCTCCGTACCGGCGAGCATGCGCGCGGCGCGCCGGTCCATGTTCTTCGCCGCGGTGGCGGTGGCGACGTGGGAGCGCATCCTGTCGGCCTGGGCGCGCAGCGAGGCGGCCTTGCGCTCGGCGTTGGCGCGTTCGCGGGTACGTCGCCGCTCGTCGGCGGCGCGCTGGGCGAGGTAGGCGTGCCAGCCGGTGTTGTGCAGGTCGATGGTGGCGCGCGACGCGTCCACGTACAGGACGCGGTTGACGGTGTCGGCGAGGAGCCCGGTGTCATGGCTGATCAGCACGACACCACCCGCATACCCGGCCAGGTAGGTGCGCAGCCAGGCGACGGAGTCGGCGTCCAGGTGGTTGGTGGGCTCGTCGAGGAGCACGGTGTCGTGGTGCGCGAACAGGATCCGCGCGAGCTCGACGCGGCGCCGCTGGCCGCCCGACAGCTCACCGACGGGCCGCGCCATGACCCGCTCGGGCAGCCCGAGCCCGGCGGCGACACGGGCGGCCTCCGCTTCCGCGGCGTAGCCGCCGTAGGCCTGAAACCGGTCGTCCGCACGTACGTAGGCGGCCATGGCCCGCTCCTGCGCGACCGGTCCCACGGCATCGGCCATGGCGATCTCGGCGGCACGCAGCGCGGCGACGGCCTCGTCGAGCCCGCGCGCGGACAGGATGCGGTCGGTGACGGTGACGGCGGGGTCGGCGGCGCGCGGATCCTGGGCGAGATACCCGACGGAGCCGGTACGGGTGACGGTGCCGTCGGCCGGGGCGGTCCGCCCCGCGAGGACCTTCATGAGGGTGGTCTTGCCGGCGCCGTTGCGCCCGACCAGACCGATGCGGTCGCCGGGGGCGATGTGGAAGGAGACGCCGGACAGCAGGAGGCGGGCGCCGACGCGCACGTCGACACCTTGAACGGTGATCATTGGGTAACGCTCCGCAATAGCGAATGGACACACGGGTGGCGTGGAGGCGTGTGTCCTGGCTAGGAAATGCGGGGCGTAGACATGGGTCCGAGGCTAACGCGAACGAAAGGCGCCACGCACGCCAATTCCACCGGCCTGCCGTTCCTGCTTCTGCCCCCCGCTCCTCAAGGCCCCCCAGAACTACCGCCTGCGCCGAGCCGTCCCGAACAGAGACCGCGAGATCTCCCGCCCGATCTGCGTCCCCATGGACCGCAACAGCGACTTGAACATCCCGCTCCCCACCACCTGCTCCACCACGGAACCCCCGCCCCGGGGAGCGGAAGTCACCTCCGCCGGGGAGGCCTCCACCCGCTCCGCGTCCACCCGCGCACTCAACTTCTCGTACGCAGACTCCCGATCCACCGCCTCCGCATACCGCGCGTACAACGCCGACGCCCGCACCGCCCGCTCCAGCTCCCCCGCCTCCACCGGCCCCATCAGCGACTCGGGAGCCCGCAGCCGCGTCGCCGCCACCGGCGTGGGCGCGCCCCTCTCGCTGAGTACGGTCACGACCGCCTCACCCGTACCGATCCCGGTGAGGACCTCCTCCAGGTCGTACGCCGAGTCGGGAAACGTCCGTACCGTCGCCTTCAGTGCCTTCTGGTCGTCGGGAGTGAACGCCCGCAACGCGTGCTGCACACGGTTGCCGAGCTGCCCGAGCACATCCGCGGGCACATCCTTCGGCGTCTGGGTCACGAAGAAGACGCCGACACCCTTCGAGCGGATCAGCCGAACCGTCTGCGTGATCGCCTGAAGGAACGCCTTGGACGCTCCGTTGAAGAGCAGGTGGGCCTCGTCGAAGAAGAAGACGAGCTTGGGCTTGTCCACATCGCCGACCTCGGGCAGGTCGTTGTAGAGGTCGGCCAGCAGCCACATCAGGAACGTCGAGAAGAGCTGCGGCTTGTCCTGGACGTCGGCGAGCTCCAGGACGGACACGAGGCCCCGCCCGTCCGGCGCCGTCCGCAGGAACTCGCTCGTGTCGAACTCGGGCTCCCCGAAGAAGTCGCCCATGCCCTGCGCCTCGAAGGCGGTGAGCGCCCGCAGGATGACTCCGGCCGTCACGGTCGACAGGCCGCCGATGCCCTTCAGCTCCGGCTTGCCCTCGTCGGACGTGAGGAAGTGGACCACCGCGCGGAGGTCCTTCAGGTCGACCAGTTCCAGCCCTTTCTGGTCGGCGTAGTGGAAGATCAGGCCCAGCGACTGCTCCTGGGTCTGGTTGAGCTGCAGCACCTTGGAGAGGAGAACGGGGCCGAAGCTGGTGATCGTGGCCCGTACGGGAATCCCCGTACCGATGCCGCCGAGCGCGTAGAACTCGCTCGGGAACCCCGTGGCCTCCCACTCCTGTCCGACGTCCCTGGCCCGCTCCGCGACCTTGTCGCCCGCCTCGCCGGGGGCGGAGATTCCCGAGACGTCGCCCTTGATGTCGGCGAGGAACACGGGGACACCCTGTGCGGAGAGCTGCTCGGCGATCAGCTGCAGGGTCTTCGTCTTGCCGGTGCCGGTCGCGCCCGCGACGAGCCCGTGGCGGTTGAGCATGGGCAGCGGGATACGGATCTGCGCGTCGGCGAGGCACGCGCCGCCCCACAGCAGCGCACCGAGTTCCAGGGCGGGCCCGGCGAAGGCGTACCCGGCGGCGATCTCAGCGGCCTCCCGAGGCAGAGCCCCGTCTCCACCCGTCACCCTCACGCCTGCCACAGACTCGTTCGAGGGGTTCGCGTGGCCCGGCGTGGACGGAATCGGCTGGCTGTCGCTCACTTCGTCCCCTGTTCCCGGCTGGCGTGTTCCCGGTTTGACCCGATTTAGGGCGTCATTTCCCAGGGTCGCACTCCGTCGCCATGGCTGCGCCCGGAGAGCCTTGCCCGGTAGGCTTTCCGTGTGATCTTCAAGCGCATCGGAAACGGCCGGCCGTACCCCGACCACGGCCGGGAAAGCACCCGGCAGTGGTCGGACGTCGCGCCGCGCCCGGTCCGCCTCGATCAGCTCGTCACCACCAAGGGCCAGCTGGATCTGGAGACCCTGCTCGCCGAGGACTCGACGTTCTACGGCGACCTCTTCGCGCACGTCGTGAAGTGGCAGGGCGATCTCTACTTGGAGGACGGCCTGCACCGCGCGGTCCGCGCCGCGCTCCAGCAGCGCCAGGTGCTGCACGCGCGCGTGCTCGAACTCGGCTGACCGGCGGCCGCGAGGGCACCCGCCGAGAGACCCGCGCCGCCCACATTGGCCCTTTCGGGTTGCACTGCCCCCCAGGCAATGATCATTTAGTAGGCATCGCCGCCCCGCCGCACTACGCTGCGCCCATGAGCATGCTCACTCCCCCCGGCATGGGCGGCAAGTACCGCATCACGGGGGACAAATATCCACGGATGCGCCGCCCCAGCGGTCGCCGCAGGATCGTGCTCGCGGTCATCGCGTCCGCCGCGGCCGTCGGCCTGATCGGCTGGGGCACACTGCAGCTCATCGACGTGTTCACGGGCGGCAGCAAGGCGTCGGCGGCAGGCCGCGCCGCGGGCGACTGCGACCGCGAACAGGCGGCGGGCGCCTCCCAGGAGCCGCAACAGAAGCAGTCGCAGAAGCAGAAACCCCTGCCCACTCCCAAACAGATCACCGTCAACGTCTACAACGCCACGCCCCGCGGCGGCCTCGCCAAGAAGACCGCCGACGAGCTCAAGAAGCGCGGCTTCACCATCGGCGAGGTCGGCAACGCGACGAAGGCGTACGACAAGAAGGTGAAGGGCACCGGGCTGCTCCTGGGCGCCAAGTCCGCCGCCGACACCGCGATCCCCGTGCTCGGCACGCAGCTCGCCGGCGCCGAGCACCGCTCCGACGCCCGCAGGAGCGGCGAGGTCGACCTCGTCATCGGCAGCGAGTTCAAGAACCTGACGAAAAAAGAGGACGCCGACAAGGCCCTGGCCGCGCTGGCCAAGCCCAAGCCGACGCCCACAGCGTCCGACAAGAAGAACTGCTGACTACTCCGCGGTCCCGTACATCCGGTCACCCGCGTCGCCGAGCCCCGGCACGATGTATCCCTGCTCGTTGAGCCGCTCGTCGACCGAGGCCGTCACGACCGTCACCGGCGTCCCGGCCAGCTCGCGCTCCATGACCTCGACGCCCTCGGGGGCGGCGAGCAGCACCACGGCGGTCACGTCGTCCGCGCCGCGCTTGATGAGCTCCTGGATCGCCGCGACCAGCGTGCCGCCCGTGGCGAGCATCGGGTCGAGGACGTACACCTGACGTCCGGAGAGGTCCTCCGGCATGCGCGTCGCGTACGTGGAGGCCTCCAGGGTCTCCTCGTTGCGGATCATGCCGAGGAAGCCCACCTCGGCGGTCGGGAGCAGCCGCACCATGCCGTCGAGCATGCCGAGCCCGGCCCGCAGGATCGGGACCACCAGCGGACGCGGGTACGACAGCTTCACGCCCGTCGTCTTCGTCACGGGGGTCTCGATGTCGACCTGCTCGGTGCGCACGTCCCGGGTGGCCTCGTACGCGAGCAGGGTGACCAGCTCGTCGGCGAGGCGCCGGAAGGTCGGGGAGTCGGTGCGCTTGTCGCGCAGCGTGGTGAGTTTGTGCGCCACCAGCGGGTGGTCGACGACGTGGATCCGCATGACATCAACAGTAACCGGGCTCGGGCCCCACGCCTCTCGCTGGCATCAACACCGCCATCCGAGGGAAGGTGGAGACGTACGAACCGAGGTGGTGTGGCGCATGACGGAGCACAGTCCGGAAGACGAGACAGACACCGAGCGCCGTCGACGACGCGCCCAGTTCCTGCGGGAACGCACCGAGGCCATCGAGCTCCGCGAGCGCGTGAAGCCGCGCCGCGCCCGGGCGGCACGCATGCGACAGCAGATGCGCATGCGCACGTTCCGCTGGTAACGACCCACTGGCCACCACCCGGCGAAGGGTCACGGAAAAACGCGACGCGGAACACAGCGGCCGGAAGACCTCTCCTGACGGCGCCGTTTCTGCCACGATTCCGAATGGGCGGGGCTACGTACGCACTCCCCGCTCCCCGACCTCGCCGGGGGGACCCCAAACCGCCAACCGGCACTGCCTATGACCAGTGGGAGAGTCACGGTGTACTTCGCCGCACTGCTCGCGCGCACCGAAGACGGGTGGGAAGCGAGCGACACGGAGCTCGACGATGTGGAGACCCTGTCGGATCTGGCCGACCTGGCCCGTGAAGCCACGGCCGATTACGACGACGACACGGTGCTCGTCTTCATCGAACAGGAAGACGCGTGGTTCGGCGTCGTCCGCGTCGACGGTGAGGAGGACCCTCGTATCTACGTGTCCGACGCGGCCGCGGCCGCCCGCAGCTCGTACGGGGAGATCCTGCTCACCGACGAGATGCTCGGCCGGACCCCCGACGACGACGGGGCGGACGACCTGGACGCCCTGGACCTCGACGGCACGGAGGACGGCGAACCGGAGGCGTCGGTCGCCGACGCCGACGGTGAACCGGAACCCGATGACGATGACGACGCCGGTACGTCGGGTGCGCCCGCCGGGCCGCTCGGCGACTCGGAGATCCTCGCCGACCTCGGGGTGCCCGAGAAGGATCTGCTCGGCTTGAAGAGCGGCGACGCGCTCAGCGAGATCGCCGACATCCTCGGAGCGGCGGAGGTGCTGGAGACCGTCCGCTAGGTTCCCCGTGTGACCGACCCGATCAACCCGACCACACCCACACCCGATCCCGAACCCAACCCCGAACCCGACCCCGTACGCGACCGCTGGCGGGCGCCCATGCGGCTCGCCCTGGCCGAGGCCGAGCTGGCCGGCAAGGGCGGCGACGTTCCCGTCGGCGCCGTCGTGCTGTCCCCGGACGGCACGACGGTGATCGCGGCCGGGCACAACGAACGCGAGGCCGGCGGCGACCCCACCGCGCACGCGGAGGTGCTCGCGCTGCGCAGGGCCGCCGCGGAGCTCGGCGAGTGGCGGCTGACCGGCTGCACGCTCGTCGTGACGCTGGAACCGTGCACGATGTGCGCGGGTGCGCTCGTGCAGTCCCGCGTGGACCGGGTCGTCTACGGAGCGCGCGACGAGAAGGCAGGAGCGGCGGGCTCGCTCTGGGACGTCGTACGCGACCGACGGCTCAACCACCGGCCCGAAGTCGTCCACGGCGTCCTCGCCGAGGAGTGCTCCGCACAGCTGACGGACTTCTTCCGGCACCGCTGAACCGCCGAAATCACGGGCCGGTCCCAACGGATTTCTGTCAGCGGCCCACCTTGGGCTAGAGTTCCTCTCGGTAGCGTGTCCGAGCGGCCGAAGGAGCTCGCCTCGAAAGCGAGTGAAGGGTAACCCCCTTCCGTGGGTTCAAATCCCACCGCTACCGCTCTTGAAACGAAGGGCTCGTCCTGAGGGACGGGCCCTTCGTCGTACCCCGGGGCAGAGCAAAGAGAAGAACCCCGGCACCTGTACGGCGCCGGGGTTCTCTCTCCCGTCAGGACGGGGGAAGCGGCATCGGGGGGACAAACCGCTCCCCCCGACGAGGACCGGCCCTCAAGTCAGCGCCGCCGTCAGGGGGGAAGCAGACGGCGCGGACCCCGCAGTGGGACCAGTCCCTCACCCCGCGGATTCCTGCCAGATCCGCCGGGCTCACCACCCATCCTGCTTCCCGGGCCGCGTCCGGAGCGCGGGCAAAGGGCCTCTGGTGCCGGGTCGTTGGTCCTTAAAAGCCCCGTCAGGACCGTCCGGGTTAGACTCGCCGCCGTCACAGGGGTCACACGGGGCACGGCAAGGGGAGGCCAGATCGTGGCAGTGCAGTGGAAGAAGCTCGGCCTTTTCGCAGTGGTCGTCTTCGTGCTCTACGTGATCATCACCGACCCCGCCAAAGCCGCCGACTACGTACAGATAGGGTTCGAGGGCATTTCGAGCGCCGCTCAGAGCATCGGCGACTTCATGACATGGGTCGCCAACGGAGGCAAGGACTGAGCGGCTTTCCGGCCGCAGTTCTCTCCCCCCTCCCTCTCCAAGGAGTGCCCGTGATCCGCCATCTGGTCCTCTTCAAGCTCAACGACGGCGTCCAGCGCGACGAGCCGCGCGTGGTCGAGGGTGTCGAGGCCTTCCGCGCCCTCGGCGGACAGATCCCGGAGCTCAGGTTCTGGGAGTGCGACTGGAACATCACCGACCGCCCCATCGCGTACGACTTCGCCATCAACTCGGCGGTCGACGACGTCGATGCGCTGAAGCGGTACATCGAGCACCCGGCCCACCAGGCGGGCGTCGCGCTGTGGCGCGAGTTCGCCACGTGGGTGATCGCCGACTACGAGTTCTGAGCCGCCCGCCCCACCGGCTCCCGGAAGGCCCCGCACCGCGAAGGTGCGGGGCCTTCCGCTGTCGGGCGCCCCAACTTGCCCTCAACACGTAGTTATCAGGTGCTTGCACACAGTGCACATGTCTTGTGATGCTATGACCGCTTTTGACGGATGAGTTGACCGAGGTCGACCGAGCGTCGATCGAGCTTGACTGAGCCTGACTGACAGTGCCTGTCTGAGAAGGGGTGGCGTTGACCGTGCCGGCCAGTACTGCGCCCGAAGCGCCGCCCGCGAGAACCACCACACAGAGCACCCGGGGCGCCGACACCCGCGCCCTCACCCAGGTCCTCTTCGGCCAGCTCAAGGACCTGGAGCCGGGCAGCCCCGAACACGGCAGGGTGCGCGGCGCGCTCATCGAGGCCAACCTGCCGCTCGTGCGCTACGCCGCCGCCCGCTTCCGCAGCCGCAACGAACCGATGGAGGACGTCGTCCAGGTCGGCACCATCGGCCTCATCAACGCCATCGACCGGTTCGACCCCGAGCGCGGCGTGCAGTTCCCGACCTTCGCGATGCCGACCGTGGTGGGCGAGATCAAGCGGTACTTCCGCGACAACGTGCGCACGGTCCACGTACCCCGGCGCCTGCACGAGCTGTGGGTGCAGGTGACCGGGGCGACCGAGGACCTCACCACCGCCTTCGGGCGCTCGCCGACCACCGCGGAGATCGCCGAGCGGCTGCGCATCACGGAGGACGAGGTGCTCGCCTGCATCGAGGCAGGACGCTCGTACCACGCGACCTCGCTGGAGGCGGCCCAGGAGGGCGACGGGCTGCCCGGCCTGCTCGACCGGCTCGGCTACGAGGACCCCGCGCTCGACGGCGTCGAACACCGCGACCTCGTACGCCACCTCCTGGTCCAGCTGCCCGAGCGCGAACAGCGGATCCTCCTCCTGCGCTACTACAGCAATCTGACGCAGTCACAGATCAGCGCCGAGCTCGGTGTTTCGCAGATGCACGTGTCGCGGTTGCTCGCCAGGAGCTTCGCACGCCTGCGGTCCGCAAACCGTATCGAGGCGTAACCGGTTCGAGTGGAGTGCCGTCGGGGCTGTTCCCGACGGCACTCTCTGCCGAAAAGGCCCAGACCCCCTCTTTCCTGCACGGATGTCACCCTTGTTTGTCGACAAGTAACTACAGCGTGTTGCCGACATGTGACATTCTGCTGGAACCGCGTTTGCCGTAGCCCCACCTCCGGTATTCAGGTGGAGGCTGCGTTCCTCCGACGGAGCGCTCGCCGCGACCGTCCGCGACCTCAAGGGGGTGGCATGTCCGCAGACCAGGGCAGCTCGAAGGTGCTCACGCTCACGCTCGTCAAGAGCCCGAGCGAATCCGCGCCCGACGCGCTTCACAGCTCAACAGCCTCGGAAGCCATCGACACCCGGACCCTGTCCCGCTCCCTCTTCCTGCGGCTCGCCACGCTCGCCCAGGACAGCCCGGAGCGCGTCTATGTACGCGACACGCTCATCGAGCTCAACCTGCCGCTCGTGCGGTACGCGGCGGCCCGATTCCGCAGTCGCAACGAACCGATGGAGGACATCGTCCAGGTCGGAACGATCGGCCTGATCAAGGCGATCGACCGTTTCGACTGCGAACGCGGCGTGGAGTTCCCGACGTTCGCGATGCCGACGGTCGTCGGCGAGATCAAGCGCTTCTTCCGGGACACCAGTTGGTCGGTGCGCGTGCCGCGCCGCCTCCAGGAGCTGCGGCTCGCCCTCACGAAGACCAGCGACGAGCTCGCCCAGCGGCTCGACCGCTCGCCGACCGTGCCCGAGCTCGCCGCCGCGCTCGGCGTCTCGGAGGAGGACGTCGTCGACGGCCTCGCGGTCGGCAACGCGTACACCGCGTCGTCGCTCGACTCCCCGACCCCCGAGGACGACGGCGGCGAGGGCTCCCTCGCGGACCGGCTCGGGTACGAGGACACGGCGCTGGAGGGCGTGGAGTACCGCGAGTCCCTCAAGCCGCTGCTCGCCAAGCTGCCGCCGCGCGAGCGCCGCATCATCATGCTGCGGTTCTTCGCCAACATGACGCAGTCGCAGATCGGCGAGGAGGTCGGCATCTCACAGATGCACGTGTCCCGGCTCCTGACCCGGACGCTCGCGCAGCTCCGCGAAGGCCTCATCTCGGACTGAGCGCGCCAACGCGGCGCGCGGTGACCCGTGTTGCTGACGGGGTTCCTAATTGACGGCCCGTCAGCCACACTGGCGCGATGCGACGTGGCGTACGGAACGTGCGGAACGTGCTCGGTGCGGGTGCCGCCGTGCTCTGCCTCGGCGGACTCGTTTCCGCCTGTGGCGACGGCGGCGGCGACGGTTACGTGGCGACCGGGGCGGTCCCCGAGCGGGCGCGGGGACAGGCCGTGGGCCCTACCGGTGACGTGAAGCTGGTGCCGCTCGACGAGGCGGAGGGTGTGTCCGCTGCCCGCGGGGGCGGCGGGTCTTCCTCCTCGGCGGGACCCCGTGGCGAAGGCGACTCGGAGGGGAAGTCGCCTGCTGCGGCGAGGGGTTCGGAGTCCGGCGCCCCTACGGAGGGCCGCTCGGCCGGCACGCCATCGGCCCCGCATACGGGGACGGGCACGGGAACGGGCACGGGAACGGGCACTGGCCCCGGCCCTGGCCGCCCTGACAGTCCCGGAACGGACGCCCCCGGACCTCAGAAGCCGAAGCCCGACCCGAACCCCGACCCTCGGCCCCACCCGCCCAGCGGTCCCGCCGCGCTCTCCGTCGGCGACCCCGAGCGGAAGCCCGCGGACAAACGCTGGTGCGAGAACGTCACCGTCGCCTTCCGCAACACCGGTGGCTCACCGGTGCGTTCGGGCACGGTGACCTTCGGGACGCACATCATCGGCGCGCTCGGCGTCGACTGGGCCACGATCGAGTCGACCGCGCAGTTGCCGGCGCCGATCGGAGCCGGGCAGAAGAAGGAGAAAACCTGGCCGGTATGCGTCGACGCGTGGCGGGTTCCGCTCGGCATGCACGTGGAGACGCGAGACGTCGCGGTGAACTGGCGATAGCCCCTGCCGGGGGGCTCATACGTCTGCGGGTGCGTCGTGGTTGCTCGCGCAGTTCCCCGCGCCCCTTACCTGCACCTCGCTGGGGCCCCCCGAAAGGGCGAGCTCAGCCTGGACCGCCTAGGGGCGCGGGGAACTGCGCGACCAGCCCCCACACACCCGCAGGCAAAAACGAGGCCTCACAGACGCCGTCAGGCGAGCGCCAGCCACGCCACCCCCGCCACCACCGCGATCGCGAGGATCACGCCGATGATCAGGCCCACACGCGGGCCGGAGGAGGAAGGTGCCGCCTGCGCGCGGCCACCGCGCGGCGCCTCGTCGACGAACGCGCGGAACATCTGCGTGCTGCCTGCGGGATCGGGGTTGCCGTTGCCCTGGGGGTTGTGTGCCATGGAGCAGGACCCTAGCGAATCCACGGCCATCGGCCCAACCCCCTCTGGCCAGCGACTTTACGACCGGGGTCCCAACGCTTTGCCGACTCTTTAGTCCGATGGGCCCTTTTTAATTTGCCTGCGGCAACCAACCGCTTCTATCGTTGCCCTAAGCAACAAAAAATTGGAGGTGCCGTGGCCGCGCAGCGTCAGTACGAGGAGCTGGCCCGACAGCTCAGCGCCATCGGTGCCGTGAAGCGCGGCCTCGGACGGGGCCTTCCGCACGACTGCCCCGCCGGATCCGCCGCCGTACTCATCCTGCTCGACCGCCACGGCGCGATGCGGATGAGCAGGCTCGCGGAGCTGCTCGCCGTCGACACGTCGGTGACCAGCCGGCACGTCGCCCATGTCGCGGAGAGGGAGTGGATCGTCCGCGATCCCGACCCCGCCGACAAGCGCTCCCGGATCCTGCGGCTCACGCCCGAGGGCAAAGCCAAGGTGGACGAGCTCTCCGAGCTCTCCATCCGGACACTCACCCACTACCTGCACGACTGGACCGACGACGAGGTCGTCCAGCTCAGCACGTTGCTGGCGCGCCTGCGCGACAGCTTCGGGGACTGCCGCGCGGCTTCGGCCCGGCAGGCCCCTTCCCCCCACGACGTGCGGACCACGTCGGAGACCACCCGTACACCCGCGTAAGAAAAGGAAGTCCATGGCAACAACCACACCAGCCGGTGTGCGGGGCAGCCATGCCAAGCACGGAGCGCACCACGGTCACAGCGGTGAGAACGCTCCGATGACGCACCGGCAGATCATGGAAGCGCTGTCCGGGCTGCTGCTCGGCATGTTCGTGGCGATCCTCTCGTCGACGATCGTCTCCAACGCCCTGCCCGAAATCATCGGCGACCTCGGCGGCGGCCAGTCCGCCTACACCTGGGTCGTCACCGCGTCGCTGCTCGCCATGACCGCGACGACGCCCCTGTGGGGCAAGCTGTCCGACCTCTTCAGCAAGAAGGCGCTCGTACAGATAGCCCTGGTCATCTACGTCGGCGGTTCGGTCGTCGCCGGTCTCTCGCAGAGCGCAGGGATGCTGATCGCCTGCCGCGTTGTGCAGGGCATCGGCGTGGGCGGTCTCTCCGCCCTGGCGCAGATCGTCATGGCCGCGATGATCTCCCCGCGCGAGCGCGGCCGGTACTCCGGCTACCTCGGCGCGACCTTCGCCGTCGCCACCGTCGGCGGCCCGCTGCTCGGCGGTGTCATCACCGACACCTCGTGGCTCGGCTGGCGCTGGTGCTTCTACGTCGGCGTGCCCTTCGCGATCATCGCGCTGATCGTGCTCCAGAAGACGCTGAAGCTCCCCGTCGTCAAGCGGGACGTCAAGGTCGACTGGGCCGGCGCGTTCTTCATCAGCGCCGCCGTCTGCCTGCTGCTCGTCTGGGTCACCTTCGCCGGTGACAAGTACGACTGGATGTCCTGGCAGACCGCTGCCATGGTCGGCGGTTCGGTCCTGCTCGGGCTGATCTTCGTACTCGTGGAGTCGAAGGCCAGCGAGCCGATCATTCCGCTCCGGCTCTTCCGGAACCGCACCATCACGCTCGCCTCCCTCGCCTCGCTCTTCGTGGGTGTCGCGATGTTCGCGGGCACGGTCTTCTTCAGCCAGTACTTCCAGCTGGCGCGGGGCGAGTCCCCGACCATGTCCGGCGTCATGACGATCCCGATGATCGGTGGTCTGTTCGTCTCGTCCACCGTCTCCGGCCAGGTCATCACGAAGACCGGCAAGTGGAAGGCGTGGCTGGTCAGCGGCGGCGTCCTGGTGACGGCGGGCCTCGGTCTGCTCGGCACCATCCGGTACGACACCGAGTACTGGCACATCGCGATCTTCATGGCCCTGATGGGTCTCGGCATCGGCATGATGATGCAGAACCTCGTGCTCTGCACGCAGAACCAGGTCGCTCCCGAGGACCTCGGCTCGGCCAGCTCCACCGTCACCTTCTTCCGCTCGCTGGGCGGTGCGATGGGTGTCTCGGCGCTCGGCGCGATCATGTCGACGCGGATCACCGACTACGTCAAGGACGGCATCGCCGACCTCGGCCCGAAGGCCGCGGCGCAGTTCGGCCACGGCGGCACCGGTGGCGGCGGCATCCCCGACCTGTCGAAGATCCCGGAGCCGTTCCGCACGGTCATGGAGAGCGCGTACGGGCACGGCATCGCCGATGTCTTCCTCATCGCCGCTCCGATGGCGCTGATCGCTTTCCTGATCACGCTGTTCATCAAGGAGGTCCCGCTGCGGACGTCCGGCGCACTGGCCCAGGCCGCCTCGGAGACCACGGACGGCGCGGCTCCGGCGGACGAAGCCGTGGCCACGGCCACCGCCGAGCAGCCCGTGCTCGCCTCCGTCGCCTCGGGCGCCGAGACAGGGCCCGAGGGCACGCAGCGGCTCGCCGCCGTGGCGTCCGCCGCGCAGCCCGGCGCGGGCTCCGGCGATCTCCCGCGGATCACGGACGGCATCCCGGTACGCGGCTTCGTCCGCGGCGCCGAGAGCGCGCCGGTCCCGCAGGCCGCGGTCACGCTGATCTCCCTCGCGGGACGGCAGCTCGGCCGGTCGGTCGCGCAGGGCGACGGCTCCTACTCCGTCGACGCCCCGGGCGCCGGTTCGTACGTGCTCATCGCGTCGGCCGACGGGTTCCAGCCGCAGGCCTCCACGGTCGTCGTGGGCGAGGACGCCCTCGCGTACGACATCCTGCTCAGCGGCACCAGCGGCCTCAGCGGTCTGGTGCGGGACGCGGACAGCAAGCTGCCCGTGAGCGGCGCCATGGTCATCGTGACCGACGTGCGCGGCGACGTCCTCGCCACCGGGCTCTCCGGCGAGCAGGGCGAGTTCACCTTCGCCGAGCTGGTCCCCGGCACCGTCACCATCGCGGTGAACGCCGCCGGACACCGGCCGCTCGCGCTGCCCGTCGAGGTCGGCGGCACCGGGGTCACCCGGGTCGAGGTCGAGCTCCACTCCGGCGCGCGGGTGCTCGGCACCGTGCGGGCGGGCGGCGCGCCGCTGAACGACGCGCGCGTCACCCTCGTGGACGCCGCGGGCAACGTCGTCGCCACCGCGACCACCGGGACGGACGGGGCGTACGCCTTCACCGACCTGGACAGCGGCGACTACACGGTCATCGCGACCGGGTACCCGCCGGTGGCGACGGGTCTGACGGTGGCCGGCAGCGGCATCGACGGCCACGACATCGAGCTCGCCCACCCGGGCGAGTGACGGCTCCGGCCCGTGGCCGCGCCCCGAGCGGAGGCGCGGCCACGGGCCGGTTGCGGAAAGGGCCCCCGGGCCGGCGGTGGCACACATGGCAGGGGACGGCCAGTCACCGCCCGCCGGGGGCCGTCTGCGTATCGTGAGGCTTCCCGGAGCGGGAAGCCCGGCAAGGAGATAAACGGGATGGCACTGAACGCTCGGATCCGGACGCGTGACGGATGGGCCGTGCCCCACGCCGTCGTCACGGTGACGGACATGACCGGGACGCAGGTACTGCGTGCCGAGGCGGACGACGAGGGTGTCGTACGGGACGGGACCGCCCTCGCGGCCGGGCCCTACACCGTCATCGTGACCGCCGTCGGCTACGCGCCCGTCGCGTCGACCGCGCTCGTCACGGCGAGCGGGCGGGCTGAGGTCGGCAACGTCGTCCTCGCCCGGCAGGGCGGCACCGAGCTGCCGCCGCCGGGACCGTGGACCATCGACCCGGCGCACTCGACCGTGGGCGCGGTCGCCCAGCACCTCGGGATCACCAGCGTGCACGGCCGGTTCACGGAGTTCGGGGGGCGGATCGAGATCGCCGGGGCCGCCGAGGACATCGAGAAGTCGCGCGTCGAGGCGGTCATCCGGTCGGCGTCGATCGACACGGGCAACGGCATGCGCGACGGGCACCTGAAGTCGCCCGACTTCCTGGACGTCGAGCAGTACCCGGAGATCACGTACCGCTCGAACGGTCTGTCGCCCGCGGGCGCGGACCGCTGGACGGTCCACGGCGAACTCGGCATGCACGGGGTCGTGCGCCCGGTCGACCTGGACCTCAGCTACCTGGGGACCGGCGCGGACCCGTGGGGCGGCACGCGGGCGGCGTTCCGCGCCACGGCGGAGCTGCGCCGCGAGGACTTCGCGATGAACTACAACCAGGTGGTGCAGGCCGGTATCTCGGCGATCGGCACGACGCTGAAGGTGACGCTGGACATCCAGGCCGTGCAGGGAGAGGTCCTGCCGCAGGTGTGACGCCGGCCGTCACTCCCCGCCCGGGGGGTTCCTGGCCAGCAGGGATTCGATGCCCGCGATCATCAGGTCCAGAGCGATCGTGAAGTCGCGGGCCCACATCTCCTCGACCGTGTCGTCGCCCCGCGCGGCCATCAGCTCGTCCGCGCTCTCCAGCACTCCGTGCTCGGCGAGCTCCTCGCGGACCGTGCCGATGGCCTCGCGGTAGTACGCCTCCGGGGACATGCCCGCCTCCGCGCACCGTGCGAGGTAGTGGCCCTCGATGGTCCCGAAGCCGTACACGAACTGGAAGACCGCCGAGATCGCGCCGTTCTGCGTGTACGCGGGCAGCCCGGTGTTCCCCACCGCCTTCTGGATGGCGAGCGCGAAGGCCAGCCAGTTGGGGCCGATGTTGAGGAAGCGGCCGACCAGCGGGGACACCCAGGGGTGGCGGATGAGCGTCGCGCGGTACTCGTCGGCGAGGGCGCGGAGCTGGTCGCGCCACTCCTCCGGTGCCGTCTCCGTGTCCGGGAGCCGCATCTCGCCGCAGACCGCGTCGAGGGCGAGCTCCAGGAGGTCGTCCTTGGTGTCCACGTACCAGTAGACGGACATCGCCGTGACGTTCAGTTCACCGGCGAGCCTGCGCATGGAGAACTTGTCGAGGCCCTCCGCGTCGAGGAGCCGGACCGTGGCCCGCGTGATGCGGTCCCGGTCGAGGCCGCTCGGCTGGTCGACCTTGCGGCCGCCGCCGCGTGGCGCCTTGTCCTGCAGCCAGACACTCGTCTTCGCCGCGGCTTTCGTGCGGCCGGCTGCCTTCGCCATGGCGCACCTTCCTCGTTGGTCCTCGGGTCAACCGGAGCCGGGCGGTCCGCCTCCCCCTGATGCTATGCCGCTGTCTTACCCACGGAGTCTGCCCTCTCCGCCCTCCGCAACAACGCCGCGGCCAGGACGCCTCCGGCGAACACCGCGGCCGCGCCGACGAGCTGACTCGTCTCGAGCCCGGAGGAGAACGCGTCGGCGATCCGTTCGCGTTCGCCGGACGACTTCGCCGCCGCCATGGCCGCGGGGAACGACGCGGCGGAGACCGCGACGAGGGACGCGAAGCGGGAGTTGAGGACCGCGCCGAGCACGGCGACGCCGAGGCCGTTGCCGAACTCCGCGAGCGTGCCGTTGATGCCCGCGCCCACGCCCGCCTTCTCCGGCGGGATGGCGCTCATGATGGCGTTGGCCATGGCCGGCATGGCGAGCGCGATGCCCGCGCCCATGACGATCAGGCCGAGCAGCATGCCGTTGTAGTTGTCGCCGCCGAGCACCGCTATGACCGCGAGGCCGGCGGCGTTGAGGCTCATGCCGGTCACGATCGTGCCGGGCGTGCCCATCTTGGCGTGCAGCTTCGCGCCGACGCCGACCAGGTTCAGGGCCACGATGGTGACCGCGAGCGGCGCCGTGCGCAGGCCCGCCTCCAACGGCTCGTAGCCGAGCACGAACTGGAGGTGCTGGGTGAGCAGGAAGAGCGAGCCGCTGAGACCGAAGGCGACCAGGATGGCGCCCGCGACGGCGCCGACGAAGCGCTGGTTGCGGAAGAAGTGCATGTCCAGCATCGGGTACGGAATGCGCAGCTCCCAGAGGGCGAACGCGCCGAGGACGAGCACGCCGATCGCGGCGGAGACCAGGACCTGCCCGGACGTCCAGCCGTGCTCGGGCCCGGAGATGATCGCGTAGACCACCGCGGCCATGCCGATCGTGGAGAGCAGCGCGCCCAGGAGGTCGGGGCGGTCACCCTGCGGATTCTTCGACTCCGGCACGAGCTTCAGGACGGCGGCGAGGCCGAGCAGCGCCACGGGGATGTTGATCAGGAAGATGGAGCCCCACCAGAAGTGGTCGAGCATGAAGCCGCCGAGCAGCGGACCCGCCGCGAACCCGAGGGAGTTGATGGTGGCCCAGAGGCCGATCGCCTTGACGCGCTCCGCGTCGTCGAAGATCTGCACGACCACCGCGAGCGTGGTGGTCATGAGGAGCGCGCCGCCGATGCCCATGCCCGCGCGGGCGGCGATGAGCTGCCCCGCGCTCTGGGCGAGGCCCGCGGCCAGCGAGCCGATGCCGAAGAGGGCGAGGCCCGCGGCGAGCATCTTCTTGCGGCCGTAGCGGTCGGCGGCGCTGCCCGCGGTGAGCAGCAGGCCGGACTGGACGAGCGAGTACGCGTTGATCATCCGCTGGATGTCGGACGTCGACGCGTCCAGTTCCCGGGTGAGGGAGGGGATCGCGACGCTCAGGACGGTGTTGTCGAGCAGCACGGTGAGCTGCGCCAGGCAGATGACGCCGAGGATGAGCCAGCGCTGCGGGTGCCGTGGTGAGGCGGTGGGGTTCTCGGCGGTGGTCGCCGTCATCTGCCCTCCCTTTCCGGGTTCTCTGTTCTACGGTGTACGAGGCGGTGGCGCGGCGTACACCGTAGAGCAGTTCCCGTACGGCGTACAAGGGAGTTATTTCCCGGGCTCGGTCAGGTCGTAGAACGTGGCGCTGCCGACGGTGACCTTCTTGTACGTGGACTCGACCCAGGAGGTGATCGCGGAGGAGGTGCCGTTGCCGCCTCCGCCCATGCCGCCCATGCCGCCGCCCGCGATGAAGTAGTGGATGTCGCCGTCCGCCACGTACTTCTTGAACTGCGCGAGGGTCGGGGACGGATCGCTGCCGTTGAAGCCGCCGATCGCCATCACCGGCTCCCCGGTGGCCAGTTGGTAGCTGGCCGCGTTCTGGGAGCCGATGGCCGCGGCGGCCCAGGTGCAGTCGTCGCCGGCGTCCGGCCCCAGGAGGGACTTGGCCTCGGCGGAGACCTGGGCGCCGTCGAGCAGCCCGCCCATGCCGCCACCACGTCCGGCGCGCTCGCTCGTGCTGCCGCCGGGCCGCCCTTGAGGCGCGCCTCCCGGAGGGACACTGCCCTGCGGAGCCCCGGCCGGACGGGTCTTGCCACCCGGACCCGGCCCCCCGGGCACACCGCCCGGACCACCGGGGCCGCCGTCCCCACCCGGACCGCCCCCGCCCCGAGGCCCGCCCATGCCGACGCCGCCCGCCGAAGCCGGACCCGCCGTCACGATCGACCCCGTGTGCGCGCTGTCCACGGTCGACAGCGTGTACGCCGCCGGGCCCGCGACGGACGCCGCCATGCCCAGACCCACCGCGGCCAGCACGAGCCCACGCCCGAGCCGCCCCACGACCAACAGACCCACCGCCGCGGCGAGCCCCGCGACGAGCACCGCCCACCGCAGCCACGGCACGTACTCCGCGGCCCTGCCCAGCAGGACGTACGCCCAGACCGCCGTGCCCGCGACCGTCGCCCCGAGCACCGCGCCCGCCCACCGCGAGGCGCGCTCCTCCCACAGGACCGTGGCGCCCATGCCGACGAGCGCGGCGATGTAGGGGGCGAGGGCCACCGTGTAGTACTGGTGGAAGATCCCCGCCATGAAGCTGAAGACCGCAGCGGTCATCAGGAGCGCACCGCCCCACGCCACGAACGCCGCCCGCGCGGTGTCCGTGCGCCGCGCCTTGCGGGTGATGACGAGCCCGGCCACCAGGAGGATCAGCGCGGCGGGCAGCAGCCACGAAATCTGGCCGCCGATCTCGGGGTCGAACATCCGCCCGAGCCCGGTCTCGCCCCACTGACCGCCGCCTCCACCGCCACCGCCACGGGGACCGCCGCCTCCGCCCACGCTGCCGGTCTCGTCGCCGTTGATGCGGCCGAGGCCGTTGTAGCCGAAGGTCAGTTCGAGGAACGAGTTGTGCTGCGAGCCGCCGATGTACGGGCGCGAGGACGCGGGCCACAGCTCGACGACCGCGACCCACCAGCCACCGGCGACGAGCATCGCGCCCGCCGCCAGGGCGAGCTGGCCGAGGCGCCTGCGCGGCCGCACCGGGGCGCACACCGCGTAGAGGACCGCGAGCGGCGGCAGGATCAGGAACGCCTGCAGCGTCTTGGTGAGGAAGGCGAGGCCGACCGCGACGCCCGCCCACACCAGCCACTTGGTGCGGCCGTGCTCCAGGGCGCGCAGGACGCAGTACACCGTGACGGTCATCAGGAGCGCGAGCAGCGCGTCCGGGTTGTTGAAGCGGAACATCAGCGCGGCGACGGGCGTCAGCGCGAGCACCGCGCCCGCGATCAGCCCGGCCGCGGCGCTGAACCGGCGCCGCACGGCCGCGTACAGCACGCCGACCGTGGCGACGCCCATGAGGACCTGCGGGACGAGCACGGCCCAGGAGTTGAGCCCGAAGAGGCGTACGGAGAGCGCCATGGGCCAGAGCGCGGCCGGGGGCTTGTCGACGGTGATCGCGTTGCCCGCGTCGAGCGAGCCGAAGAAGAGCGCCTTCCAGCTCTGGCTGCCGGCCTGGACAGCGGCGGAGTAGAAGGAGTTGGTGTAGCCGGACGCGCTGAGGTTCCAGAGGTAGAGCCCGGCGGTGACGGCAAGCAGTGCGAGCAGCGCGGGGCGCGCCCATCGGGGGTCGTCGACGCGCCCGCGCCACGGCGCCGGGGCGGGAGAGGTGATCGTCATCGTGCGTTCCTCGGGTCGTGGAGGGTGGCCGAGCAAGAAGGTGCGGCGGTGTTGCCTTCCGGGAAGACCCACGCCCTGAGCAGCAGGAACCGCAGCACCGTCGCCGCCAGGTTCGCCGCGAGCAGGACCGCCACCTCCGTGGCGTGCGCGGGGTGGGCCGATGCCGCGTCGAGCGCCGCGAGGGAGCCGCTCGTGAGGGCGAGGCCGATGGCGAAGACGACGAGGCCCTGTGCCTGGTGGCGGACCGCGCGGTCCCGGCCGCGTACGCCGAAGGTGAGCCTCCGGTTCGCTGCCGTGTTGGCCACCGCCGAGACCAGGAGGGCGAGCGCGTTGGCCGGCTGCGACCCCGTGAACGTACGGAACCCGCTGTAGAGGAGGAGGTAGAAGAGGGTCGAGAGCGCGCCGACCACGCAGAAGCCGACGAGCTGGCGGGTGAGGCCGCCGGGCACGCCGGTGAGCCGACGGTCGCGCGGGTCGTCGCCGAACGGGCGGGCAAGCCGGTCCAGCGGCAGCGCCCCGACCGCGAGCGCCCGCCCCACCCGCCACACGCCCTTCAGGTCGTCCGCGGCCGTCCGCACGATGTGGACCGTCGAGTCGGGGTCGTCGACCCAGTCGACCGGCACCTCGTGGATGCGCAGTCCGGCGCGCTCGGCGAGTACGAGCATCTCGGTGTCGAAGAACCAGCCCGTGTCCTCGACCAGCGGCAGCAGCACCCGCGCCACGTCGCCGCGGATCGCCTTGAACCCGCACTGGGCGTCGGAGAAGCGGGCGTGCAGGGAGCCGCGCAGGATGAGGTTGTACGCGCGGGAGATGAACTCCCGCTTCGGTCCGCGCACCACCCGCGAGCTGCGCGCGAGTCGGGAGCCGATCGCCAGGTCCGAGTGGCCGGAGATCAGCGGGGCGACGAGCGGGAGCAGCGCGTTGAGGTCGGTGGAGAGGTCGACGTCCATGTACGCGAGGACCGGCGCGTCGGAGGCGGACCAGACGGCGCGCAGCGCACGGCCGCGCCCCTTCTGGTCGAGCCGCACGTGCCGTACCTCTTCGACACGGCCGGTGAGTTCGGCGGCGACCTGCGGGGTGCGGTCCGTGGACGCGTTGTCCGCGACGGTGATGCGGAAGGGGTAGGGGAAGGTGCGGGCGAGGTGGTCGTGCAGGCGCAGGACGCACGGCCCGAGGTCCTTCTCCTCGTTGAAGACGGGGATCACGACGTCCAGGACGGGCACAGGCACGTCACGCCCGGTGGCGGGGAGGTGGTCCCGTGACGGCAGCACGTCCGGGGGAGTGTCGGTTCGCATGCGGCCGACACTCGCCAAGTGGTCTGTCAGGGCTGTGTGGTGAGGCTGTGGCCCGGCTGTGAGAGGTCGAGGGCCGTGTCGCGGGGCGCCGGGAGCGTGACGGCGAACACCGTCCGGCCCGGCACGCTCTCGACGGTCACCGTGCCGTCGTGTGCCGTCACGATGGCCCGCACGAGGGCCAGGCCGAGCCCCGTGGATCCCGCCTGGCGCGAGCGGGACGCGTCGCCGCGGGCGAACCGTTCGAAGACGGTGGGCAGGAGGTCGGGCGCGATGCCGGGCCCGTCGTCCTGGACCTCCAGGAGTACGCGGGGGCTCTCGGGGGGTCCCTCGTGCCGGACCCGGGCCGTCACCGTCGTGCCCGGTGGGGTGTGGGTGCGGGCGTTGGCGAGGAGGTTGACGACGACCTGGTGGAGACGTGCGGAGTCCGCACGCACCTGGGCCGCCCCGCCCGGACCGGGGTCGTCGGGGAGTTCGAGGCGCCAGTGGTGGCCGGGCCCGGCGGCCCGCGCGTCGCTGACCGCGTCGACGACGAGCGGTGCGAGATCAGTGCTCCGGTATGAGAGCGGCTGTTCCGCGTCGAGCCGCGCGAGCAGCAGCAGATCCTCGACCAGGCCCGTCATCCGCTCGGCCTCGGACTCGATCCGGCCGAGCGCGTGCCGCGTGTCGGGCCCGGTCGACTCCCGCCCGCGGCGCGTCAGTTCGGCGTACCCCCGGATGGAGGCGAGCGGGGTCCGCAGCTCGTGGCTGGCGTCCGCGACGAACTGCCGTACCCGTGTCTCGCTGCGCTGGCGCGCGTCGAGCGCCGAGTGGACGTGGTCGAGCATCCGGTTGAGCGCGGCGCCGACCTGGCCGACCTCCGTGCGCGGGTCGGCGTCGGGCGCGCGCTCGTGCAGGGCCACCTCGCCGCTGTGCAGGGGGAGCTCGGAGACCCGGGTGGCGGTGCTCGCGATCCTGCGCAGCGGACGCAGCGCGACGCCGACCATCGCGGCGCCGGCGAGCGAGGCGGCGACGAGGCCGGCCGCGGTGACGCAGACCTCGACGACGATCAGCGTGCTGAGCGTGTTCCGCACCTCGGTGGTCGGCAGCCCGACGAGGAAGTCGCCCCGGTGCCCGCTCGTGTACGTCACGCGGTACTCCCCGAGCCCCGGCAGGTCGACGTTGTGCGCCTGACCGTCCCTCGGCACGCCGCCGAGCGCGGCCAGCTGCGCCGCGTCGAGCTCCGTCGCGTCCGGCACGGTGTCACCGGCGTCGTCCTCGGTGCTGACGAGCGCCCGCCCGACCGAGCCGTCCCGCCCCACCTCCGCGCCGACGGCCCCGATCTCCTGCGGCCCGTGCGTGACGAAGTCCAGCGGATCGTCCCGCGTACGTGGGCCGGGGCCGGGCCCCGGCGCGACGGCAGGCCCGGAGGCCCGCTGAGCGACCCCGCCGACGGCCCCGTCCAACTGCTCGTACAGATGGGACCTGAGAGCAATGGTCGTCACCACCCCGATGACCGCGCACACGACGGCGATCAGCGCGACCGCGGAGAGGACGAGCCGGGTCCGCAGGGTGAGGCGCACGCGTCTCACGAAGGGACGGGCACCGCGGACTTGATCAGATACCCCGCCCCGCGCCGCGTGTGGATCATCGGCTCCCGGCCCGCGTCGATCTTCCTGCGCAGATAGGAGATGTACAGCTCGACGACGTTGGCCTGGCCCCCGAAGTCGTAGTTCCACACCCGGTCGAGGATCTGCGCCTTGCTGAGCACGCGCCGCGGATTGCGCATGAGGTACCGCAGCAGCTCGAACTCGGTGGCGGTGAGGTGGATGGAGTCCCCGCCGCGCGTCACCTCATGGCTGTCCTCGTCGAGCGTCAGATCCCCCACGACCAGCGTGGCCGCACTGCGCTTGTCCGCGGCACCGGCCCGCCGGATGAGCCCGCGCAGCCGTGCCACGACCTCCTCCAGGCTGAACGGCTTGGTGACGTAGTCGTCGCCGCCCGCGGTGAGCCCGGCGATCCGGTCCTCCACCGCGTCCTTCGCGGTCAGGAACAGCACGGGCACGTCCGGCATCTCCCGGCGCAACCTGCCGAGCAGGGAGAGCCCGTCCATGTCGGGCAGCATCATGTCCAGCACCACGGCGTCGGGCCGGAACGCCCGCGCGGCCCGCACCGCGCCCGCCCCGTCCTCCGCGCTGCGGATCTGCCAGCCCTCGTAACGCAGGGCCATGGACAACAGCTCGGTGAGCGACACCTCGTCGTCCACGACGAGCACACGGACGGGGCTCCCGTCCGCCCTGAGCAGTTCGGTACGCGCCTGAGGCGTGGTCGTGGTCATGCCCCACACCCTGCGCGGCGCCCCTGAGAGCACTCTTGCGCGAACCTGTGAATTCCCTGAGAAAGCCCGCCGCGGCAGGGACCTTCCTCACTCCACCCCGAACACCCGGGCGGCGTTCCCGTACAGCACCCCGCGCAGCCACGCGTCCCCGAGCCCGAGCCGTTCCAGGGACTCCAGCTGGTGGACGTACGGGTACGGGATGTTGGGGAAGTCGCTGCCCAGGAGCACCTTCCCGCCCAGGTCCGCCAGCCGTCCCCGCTCCCGCGCCGGGAACGGCATCAGGCCCTCGCTGAAGTCGGTGAACGCCATGGTCGTGTCGAGGCGCACCTCCTCGTACCGTTCCGCGAGCGTGAGGAACTCGGCGTACTCCGGCATGCCCAGATGCGCCACGACGACCGGAAGCCGCGGGTGGCGCGCGAGGAGCGCGGCGACCGGTTCAGGGCCGGTGTGCTTGCCGGGCTCGGGGCCGGACCCGCAGTGCATGACCACCGGCACCCCGGCGTCGGCGAGCAGTCCCCACACCGGTTCGAGCAGCGGGTCGTTGGGGTCGTACCCGCCCACCTGCACATGCGACTTGAAGACGCGGGCGCCCGCCTCGACGGCCTCCCGCACGTACCGGTCCACGCCCGGCTCCGGGAAGAACGTCGCGGTGTGCAGACAGCCGGGCGTGCAGCGCGCGAAGTCGGCGGCCCAGCCGTTGAGCCACTCCGCCATGCCCGCCTTGTGCGGGTACAGCATCGAGGTGAAGGCGCGCACCCCGAACTCCCCGAGCAGCGCGACGCGCCGCTCCTCCTCGTGCCGGTAGGTGATGGGCCACTCCACCGGGCCCGACTCCCCGAAGGAGTCGAAGTACGCCCACACCTTCCGCAGCACGCGCTCCGGCATGAAGTGCGTGTGTACGTCGATGAGTCCCGGGAGTCCGAGCCGCTCCCAGACGCCGCGCACGGCGAGGGCACCCGGATCGGCGTCGGCACCGCCCTCGCTACTGCTCCCGCACAAAGCCGTGGCTCCTCTCGACCTTCGCGACGTGCAGGACGTACTTCTCGTACCAGTCCTCGCGCCCGCGCCGCTGGGCCGCGCGGTGCTCCATGTTGCCGCGCCACGCCCTGATGGACTCCTCGTCGCGGAAGTACGAGACGGTGATACCGAGGCCGCCGGGCGTGCGGGCCGACTCGGTGCCGAGGAAACCCGGCACGTCCAGGACGAGTTCGTCCATGCGGTCGGCGATCTCGTCGTAGCCGTTGTCCCCTTCGGTGCGCACGGAGGAGAAGACGACGGAGTAGTAGGGCGGTTCGAAGGGTCCGACAGGACCGGTGGCGTGATCACTCATGTCGCCACACTCGGGCCCGCACCGCACCGGCGTCCACCCTTTTCGGCCGTCCTTGCCCAACGGTCGACCGGACTTGACCATTCGGTCAGCGAACCGGTCGACGGTCCCGGAAGGTGCTCGGAAAAGCCCGCCCTGCCTACAACCTCAGAAGAGCCCGCCCTGTTCGGCGCCACCGCCCACGACCTCCACGGCCCGCACCGGAACGGTCACCCCCGCCCCCGCGTCGGCCGAGGCCAGCTCCCATCCCACGAGCACCCGCGTGTCGACCACCAGCACGCCCCCGCCCGCCACCTCCAGGTGCAGGTCGGGCCCGGCCGCCGCGACGAGCCGCCCCGCGACCGCCCCGCCGTCGACCAGCTCCCGCACCACGCCATCCGTCGCCGCCGGACCGCCCCGACCGTCGAGCCCGAACGCCCCCGCGTGGTCGACGGCGTCGAACGGCACCCGCTCCAGCGCCTCGGCCCACCCACCGAGCGCCACCGCGCGCTCATGCAGCTCAGCGAGCTCCTTCTGCCTCTCCGGCCACGCGGGCAGCGCCCCGCGGAGCGCGCGCTTGCGGGCGTACGGCACCCGGTCCGGCACCCCGAGCGCCGCCCGCAGCAGTTCCTCCGTACGCCGTGCCGCCATCAGCGGGCCACGCCCCAGCCAGCAGAACGCCACGGCCCCCTGCTCCAGGAGCCGCCCCGCGCCCCGCTCCTCCGCCGTGATCCCCACCTTCACGACACCGGCCCCGAACCACGCGAGGTAGACCCGGTACGTCCGTGGATCGTCGGGCACCCCGTCCGCCGCCACCGAGAACGCCCGGTCGAGCCGCGCGCACTCCGGACACCGCGCCTGCGTCGCCGACCCCGGCACCACGGCCCGCAGCGGACACGGATTCCCCCGCGCCCCCACGCACCGCCGCTCCCCCACGGCCCGGAACCCGATGTCCCGCCCGTACGCGAGAACGCTGCGCCGCCCGCAGTCCCACCGCAGCACGGGCTTCCCGTCGGGCCACCCGAGCCCCGCACACCGCCACTCCACAGCCGCGACCCCTCACCGCACACGCAAGAGGCCCCCGGATGATCCGGGGGCCTCTTGTCCATGTGCACTCGGCAGGATTCGAACCTGCAACCTTCTGATCCGTAGTCAGATGCTCTATCCGTTAAGCTACGAGTGCTTGATTTTTCTTTTGTTCTCGTCTCCGCTTCCCGGCCCTTCGGCCCGTTCGCGGCGACAGGAAGAACATTACATGACTGCCGCCGCCATGTGAAATCCGATAGGCGGACCCCTTGTGAGCTGCGGAAACGTCCTCCAGAACCATCGAAGCCCCGGTCCGTGAGGACCGGGGCTTCGGATCGAGCTGCGGAGGCGGAGGGATTTGAACCCTCGATGGGATTTAAGTCCCAAACCGCATTAGCAGTGCGGCGCCATAGACCGGACTAGGCGACGCCTCCAGCTTGCACACCTGCGCGAGCGGGGGTGCGTGCAGATGATGACACAGCCAGTGGGTGTGTCACCAATCGCGGCACCCACGGTACTAGGCGTGCCGCCCGCAGGGCAAAGCGTTACGCCGCACCGCAACATCGCGGGGCGGACGGCGTTAGTTCCGTAGAGCCAACCGTCCCGAACGTACTCGTGGAGCCAGAAATGCTGCGTCGCCTCGTCCTCACTGCCGCCGCCTCCGTCGCCGCGCTGTCCGCCCTCCCCGCCACCGCCCAGGCCACCGCGGACGCGTCCCCTTCCGCCCCCACCGACCACCTCACCGTCACGGTCTCCGGGTCGGGCGGTGCCGGCGACGGGACGTACGAACTGAACTGCCACCCGACGGGCGGCACGCACCCGGACGCGGCGAAGGCGTGCGAGCGGCTGCGGGAGGTCACCGTCTGGGGGACCGACCCGTTCGCGCCCGTGCCCAAGGACTCGATGTGCACGATGCAGTACGGCGGACCCGCCACCGCACACGTCACGGGAACCTGGCAGGGCCGGCCGGTCGACGCGACGTACGACCGCAGCAACGGCTGCGAGATCTCGCGATGGGACGGTCTCGTACCGGTACTGCCCGCGACCTCCGCGTGACCAGGCCGTACGGAAAACTCACATCTTCTGCGTGCGACCTCCCTCTCATCCGGCGTCGCGCCCACAACCACTCCCCGTAGACTCCCTCCCGTGACACGCCACGGGCCGAGGGGCAAAATGGCCTGAGCGAGTCGGCAAGCAGCGGTAACCAGGGAGGAAGCGTCGTCGTGAGCAGCAGGCCATCCCGAGGCGCTGCTCGCCTCGCAGCCATACTCGACGCGCTCCCTGACGCGCTCGTCCTCGTCAACGCCAACGGCACGGTCGTGAACGCCAACGCCATCGCCCTTGAGGCGTTCGAGGCACCCGGCACCGCGCTCGTGGGGCGCGGTCTGCTCGATCTGCTGCCGCAGTTCGACTCCCGGCTCATCCCCGGCTCCATGCGACGCCCGGACACCATCGACGAGCGCGGCCGCACCAAGCCGACCCGGATGATCGCCCGGCGCACGGACGGCATCGAGTTCCCCGTCGAGGTCACGAGCTCCCCGCTGGAGGACAGCAGGAACGCCTACGACCAGCACGGGTACACGGGCGACGAACTGCTCATGCTCGTCGTACGCGACCTTTCGGGCACCGTGGACACCGAGGCCGAACTGGCGCGTTCGCAGCGGCAGACCGAGATGATCCTGCGGGCCGCGGCCGAGGGCGTCGTCGGCACGGACACCGACGGACGCGTCGTGCTCGTCAACCCGGCCGCCGCCCAGATACTGGGCTTCCGGGCGAGCGACCTCGGCGGGCAGGAACTGCACCCGCTGGTCCTGCACTCGCGCGCCGACGGCGAGCCGTTCCCGTACGAAGAGTCCCCGCTCGCCGACACCCTGCGCTCCGGGCGCAAGCACCGGGTGCGCGGGCAGGTCCTGTGGTCCAAGAGCGGCGCCAAGGTCCCCGTCGACCTGACGACGTCGCCGGTACGCGACGGCGACCAGCTCGTCGGCGCGGTCATGACCTTCACCGACCGCAGGCCCTACGACGAGCTGAACGAGAAGTACGAGGCGGCCCTCGCCCGGCACGCGGAGGAGCTCACCACCGCCGCCGAGGAGCGCGCCGCCGAGATCAAGGCCGCGGAGGAGCAGCGGGCCGAGGAGCTCGCCGCCGAACAGGAGCGGTACGCGGCGCTCGCCGAGCGCGAGAAGGACCGCTTCGAAGAGCTCGCCGAACGCGAGAAGGCGCGCTACGAAACACTGGCCGCGCGGCACGAGCAGCTGCTCGCCGTCCTCGGCTCGTCGCTGCGCGGGCCCCTGGACGAGCTGCGCCGCGAGCTGAACGCGCTCGCCTCCGACGACGCGGGCCAGCTGTGGCCCGAGGCCAACCAGGTCCTGCACCACCTCTCCGCCGGGTACGCCCGGATGACCACGCTCGTCGACAACGTCCTCGGCTACCAGCGTCTCGACGCGGGCGACGAACAGCTCTCCCGTACGCCGGTGCTGCTCGACGCGGTCGTCGCCGCCGGTGTGGAGGGCGCGGTCGAGCTGATCGGGCCCGGGCGCGCCCAGTTCGCGGTGCACGCGCCGCCGATCGAGCTCGTCGCCGACGCGGGACGGCTCGCCACGGCCCTCGCCCACCTCGTCGCGGACGTGGCGGGCATCGACGCGACCGGCAACGCGCGCTCGGACGTCGGCGCGGGCGTCTCCGGCGGCTATGTGGACTCGACGATCGTCGTCGCCGCCGCCCAGCGCGGCGAGGTCGTCCGCATCGAGGTGCGGGGGCCGTTCGCCGGCGGGGACCCGGTGCACGAGCCGATCGTGCGGGGCATCGTGCGGGCGCACGGAGGCGTGCTGCAGACGCACGAGGTGCCGGGCATGGGCGGCAGTGCGTATGTGCTGGAGGTGCCGATCGGGGCGGTTCCCGACGGCTCCGCGGAGGGTGGCAGCGGTTCGGTCGTGGTGCCTGCTCAGGCGTCCGGTCCCTCGGGTGCGGGTGCGGGTGCCGGTGCCGGTGGTGGGCGTCGGCGGGCTCGGCGTTCCTCGACGGACTCCTTCCTGGAGAGCGCGAGTGCGGGCGGGGGCGCGGGCGAGGGCGCGGGAGCTACGGGCTCGGAGGCCGGTCCGGCGGTAGCTGGTGAAGCCGGTGCCGGTGAAGGTGTCGCGCCGAGCGGGACCGGGCGGCGTCGGGGGCGGCGTGCGGCGGAGGCCTCTCCGGAGAGCCCCGGCGGGTCCGTGGCCACGGATCTCGTGGGTCCGCGGATGGGCGGACCCGGGGTGACGGCCCAAGCTCCGTCTCCGTCGCCGTCTCCGTCGCCGGAGGCCTCTGGTGGCGGTACGGGGCGGCGGCGCGGTCGGCCGAGCGCGGCCGAGGGCGCCGTGATGACGGCGGCGGAACACGCGGCCGGATCCGCCGCGTTGGGCGAGACGGTGCCGCCGCAGGGCGTGCCCGTGCCCAGCGGGGCGACGGGACGGCGCGCCCGGCGCGTCGGCGAGCAGCACGCGCTGCCCGCACTGGCCTCGGGCCCCGCGGAGACGCCCGGTGCCGGGCAGGGCGAGGGCGCGGGGAAGCCCACGGGGCGTCGTGCGCGGCGCGCGCTGGCCGCCGCCAAGGAGCGTGCCGCGGCCGAGGAGGCGAACAACGGACGCGTCTTCGCGCTGCCGCCCGCCACGGCCGACCGCGCCCCGGGCCAGGAGTACGCCGGCCAGGAGTACACCGGTCAGCAGTACGCGGGTCAGGAGAGCGGGGCCGTCCAGGGTGGCGGCGCGCAGGGCGGTGGCGTACCGGGCGGTGGTGTGCAGGGCGGTGGCGTACCGGGCGACACCGGGCAGCACGTCAACGCCGTACGCGGCGAAGACGACCACACCCCGCCGCAGCCGCATCCGACGCAGGCCCCGACGGGCCACCGCTCCCGCCAGGCTCCGCCCGCCCAGGGCCCGCGGAACCCGCGGCAGGGTGGCCGGGACGCCGAGTCCGGCCCGCTGCCCGCACCCGCTCCCGCGCCGCAGCCGTGGCCCGAAGGCACGACTCCGCCCGGTGGCGTGCCCGCGCAGGGCACCTCGCACTCCGCCGGTACTCCCGCACACGGCGTCCCGACGCCCGGCCGGGGCACGGCGCTCCCGCCCGAGCGCGGTGCGCAGGCACGGGCGGCCCAGCCGCTGCCCGCCGAGGCCGCGCCGGGTGACCCCAACTCGACGCAGGGGCGCGCCATCAGCGTGCGTACGCTCGGGCAGGGCGTGCCGTTCGGCCAGCAGATCGCCGAGCAGCAGGCGGGCCCGCAGCAGGGGGCGCCGCAGGGCGCTGCCACCATTCCCGGCCAGGGCCGACCGCAACAGCCGCAACAGCCGCAACAACCGTCGCAGGGGCAACAGGGACAGCAGGGGCAGCAGCACGGACAGCAGCCGCCCCGAGCCCCCCGCATCCCCCAGTCACCGCAGCCCCCGCACGCGCCGCAGGCCCCGCAGCCCCCGGCGGCCGCCACGGCAGGACCGATGCCGGCACCTGAAGCACCCGCAACCGGCCCTGCCCCTGGCCCCGCCGCCCCACAGTCGCAGTCGCAGACCCTCGGCGGCTCCGGCCGCAGGCGCAGGCTGTCCACGCCGCCCGACCCCGCGGCCGACGAGCGCCCCGAGGCCTCGGCACGCCCGCACCCCCAGCCCCAACCGCAGCCCCAGCCGTCCCCGTCGCCGTCGGCTGCTCCGGCGCAGCACCCGCAGTCGCGCATCGCGTCGGCGTCGGCCTCCGAGGGCGCGGGACGTTCGTACGCGATCGGCGCCCCGGACGAGGACGCGGACGAGGGTCCCGAGCCGCTCGACGGGCCCGGCGGCGCCGTGGAGGTCGCGAACCGGCCGCAGCCCCAGCCCATGGACGACGAACTGCCGCCCGAGCCGCTGGACAACCCGCGCCGCCTCCTGGTGTGGCCCGCGCCGGACGTCACCACGCAGCAGGCGCTGAGCGACCGCGGCTACCGCCCCGTGATCGTCCACTCCCGCGAGGAGGTCGACGCGCAGATCGCGGCGTTCCCCGCGGCGCTCTTCGTGGACCCGCTGACCGGGCCGATCACGCGCACGGCGCTCCAGTCGCTGCGGCAGGCCGCCGTGGCCGCCGAGGTGCCCGTCCTCGTGACGGCGGGGCTCGGGCAGGCGACGCGCGAGGCGGCGTACGGCGCCGATCCCGCCGTACTCCTGAAGGCCCTGGCGCCGCGCGACAGCGAGCAGCACCCTTCGCGCGTCCTGCTCATCGAGGAGCACGAGGAGATCGCGCTCGCCCTGACGGCCACGCTGGAGCGGCGCGGCATGCAGGTCGCGCGGGCCGAGAGCGACGCGGACGCGGTGACGCTCGCGGCGCAGATGCGGCCGAACCTCGTGGTGATGGACCTGCTGCAGGTACGACGCCGCAGGGCCGGAATCGTCGACTGGCTGCGCGCCAACGGCCAGTTGAACCGCACACCGCTGGTCGTCTACACAGCCGCCGTCGACGAGACCGAGCTCCCCAAGCTCGCCGCGGGCGAGACCGTCCTGTTCCTGGCGGAGCGGTCCACGAGCGCGGAGGTTCAGGGCCGGATCGTGGACCTGCTGGCGAAGATCGGCACGAACTGAGTACGTACGAAGCGCGTCAGAGCTTCGTGACGTCCAGTTCCCCGTCGGCGTACTGCCTGCGCAGGACCTTCTTGTCGAACTTGCCGACGCTGGTCTTCGGGACCGCCGGAATGAACGCCCAGCGCTCCGGGAGCTGCCACTTGGCGATACGGCCTGCGAGGAAGTCGCGGAGGGACGCGTATTCGGCCGTCGCGCCCTCGCGCAGCACCACGGTGGCGAGGGGGCGCTCGCCCCACCTGTCGTCGGGCACGGCGACGACCGCGGCCTCGGCGACGTCCGGGTGGGACATCAGGGCGTTCTCCAGCTCGACGGAGGAGATCCACTCGCCGCCCGACTTGATGACGTCCTTGGCGCGGTCGGTGAGCGTCAGGAACCCGTCGGCGGTGATGACGCCGACGTCACCCGTCTTCAGCCAGCCGTCGTCGCTGAACTTGTCCTCGGGGCGCAGGACGTCGCCACCCGCGCCGCCGTAGTAGGCGCCCGCGATCCAGGGACCGCGCACCTCCAGCTCACCGGCCGACGTACCGTCCCACGGCAGGTGTTCGCCGCCGGGCCCGACCAGGCGGGCCTCGACGGAGGCGGGGAAGCGGCCCTGCGTGAGCCGGTAGCCGAACTCCTCCTCGGTGCCCGCGGCGTGGGCCGGCGGGCGGGCGACCGTGCCGAGCGGGGACGTCTCCGTCATGCCCCAGGCGTGGCAGACGCGCATGCCGAGCTTGTCGAAGGCCTCCATGAGGGAGGGCGGGCAGGCGGAGCCGCCGATGGTGACCTGGCCGAGGGAGCTGACGTTGCGCGGCTTCGCGGTGAGCTCGGCGAGCAGGCCCTGCCAGATGGTGGGGACGGCGGCCGCGTGTGTGGGCCGCTCCTTCTCGATCATCTCGGCGAGCGGCGCGGGCTGCAGGAAGCGGTCCGGCATCAGCATGTTCACGCCGGTCATGAGGGTGGCGTGCGGCAGCCCCCACGCGTTGACGTGGAACTGCGGGACGACGACGAGTGACGTGTCGGCGTCCGTGAGTCCCATCGACTGGGCCATGTTGACCTGCATGGAGTGCAGGTAGATGGAGCGGTGGGAGTAGACGACGCCCTTGGGGTCGCCGGTGGTGCCGGAGGTGTAGCACATGGCGGCCGCGGTGCGCTCGTCGAGCTCGGGCCAGTCGTACGCGGTGGGCTTGCCCGCGAGCAGCTCCTCGTACTCGTGCACCTGCGCGTGCGCCCCCGCAAGGAGCGAACGGTCGCCGGGGCCCGAGACCACCAGGTGCTCCACGCTCGGCAGCTGCGGCAGTAGCGGCGCGAGCAGGCCGAGGAGGGAGCCGTTGACGATGATGACGCGGTCGGCGGCGTGGTTGACGATCCACACCAGCTGGTCCGCGGGCAGCCGCAGGTTGAGGGTGTGCAGTATGGCGCCCATACAGGGCACGGCGTAGTAGGCCTCGACGTGCTCGGCGTTGTTCCACATGAAGGTCGCGACGCGCTCGTCGTCCGTGACGCCGAGGTCCTCGCGCAGGGCGTGCGCGAGCTGTGCCGTGCGCTCACCGATCTCGCGGTAGGAGCGCCGCTGCGGCTCACCCTCGCCGGTCCAGGTCGTGACCTGCGACGTCCCGTGCACGGTCATGCCGTGCCGGAGGATGCGGGTGACGGTCAGCGGTACGTCCTGCATGGTGCTCAGCACGGCGTCCTCCTGATGCGACATCGCCTGGACATCGCCTACGCGGCAGTAAGGGGGCTGCGCTGATTCTGCGCGCATACCGCGCGGTATGTCACTAGTCCAGGGGATGATCGATCATCGTCAGCCGTTCCCATGGCCGCGCTCAGCGGGCCTGCGTCAGCTCCGGGTCCTCGCGGAGCTTGCCGAGCGCGCGCGACACCGCGCTCTTGACGGTGCCGATGGACACCCCGAGCACCTCGGCGGTCTGCGCCTCGCTCAGGTCCTCGTAATACCTGAGGACGACCATCGCCCGCTGCCGCGCCGGCAGCTTCATGATCGCGCGCCACATCGCGTCGCGGAGCACCTGCTGCTCGGCCGGGTCCCCCGCCGGCGTCACCTCCGGCTCCGGCAGCTCGTCGCACGCGAACTCGTCGACCTTCCGCTTGCGCCACTGTGACGTGCGCGTGTTCAGCAGGGCGCGGCGCACATAGCCGTCGAGCGCCCGGTGGTCCTCGATCCGGTCCCACGCCACGTAAGTCTTGGTGAGCGCGGTCTGCAGCAGGTCCTCGGCATCGCTCGGGTTCGCGGTCAGCGAGCGGGCGGTGCGCAGCAGTACGGGCTGGCGTGCCCGTACGTAGGACGCGAACGACGGGTACGCGGAGGGCCCGGCGGCCCTCGTCGGCCCCGTGCCCCGCGTCGCGGCATTCGATGCGCTGGTGCACACGGTCACCATGGATGCGGTCATGGCTCCACGCTAGAAGCGCCCCCTACTTCTACGGATCGGCCGCAGGTCCCGAAGCCGTGTCCGCCTCAGGTTGTACGAGTGGGGCTGGCTCCACCTCCTACAGGTGGAGGAGCGGGGGTGACCCCTGAGGGTTCACCCCTGAGAACCGCCCTGAGCCACCCCGCACCAACGGCACCCGGCACACGCCCTAGCCGACTCGCGCCACGGGAGCGTGCATCAGGTTGCGGTCGATGACCAGCGTGCGCCCGCCGTGCTTCTCCTTCTTGTTTCCCGCGTACTGGTGGATACGCCGTGCCGGACGCCACGCGTCACTCGCCAGCGCGGGCTCCCGGTAGAGGTCGGGCTTGGTGTGCCAGCGCGCGAACCACATCACCGACGGCAGGTCCCGTACGCCCGCACGCCGTGCCGCCTCCATGTGCCGGACCCCGGAGTCGGCGCTGCTGTAGAACCCGGGGACGTATCCGAGCCGGCGCACCTCGCGGTCCCAGGACCTGACGAAGGAGAGCGTCGTCGCCGCGCATCCCTTCTTCCGGTAGGTGTACGCCTCCATGTCCAGGTAGAGCGGGCTGTGCTGCCGGACGCCGATGGCCTTCGCCGCGCGTACCGCGTCGCTTCCCTCCTTCTTCCCCTGCTCCCAGGGGTGCTTCCCGATACGGACGTGCTTCTTGTTCTTGGCGATGACGCACGGCGGCTGCGACCCGACGTACACCGGGAGGACCCGCCAGCCCATCTCCTTCACGGCGCGCATCCAGGCGTGGTTCAGATGCGGCTGCCGCTTGCAGGCCCGGCCGCGGCCCCCGTAGTACACGCCGACGGCGCGGTACTTGGAGTCGCGCCAGCGGCGCATCGTGTCGGTGGACTGGGTGAGGCAGGTGTCGAAGGCCCACCCGCGGAAGGTCGTCACCTCTGCGGCCGCGCGTGGGGTGGAGCGGTCGGGCGCGGTGGCGCGGTCTGGCTGTCCTCCCGGGGTGGCCGGTGCGGCCGCGCCCGGTGGTGACGCGGTCAGGTCCATGCTCAGGGCCGTCAGGACGAGGACGAATCCAATGATCATCTTCCGGATACGCATACGGCGAGTGAAAGCCCGCCGGCCCGCCCCGCCGCCGGGACACGCGCCGCGTTCAGCCGTCCGACCCCAGAATCAGCCCCGATGTGGGGACCCCCGTGCCCGCGGTGACCAGTGTCCGCGCGGCGCCCGGTATCTGGTTCACGGAGGTGCCGCGCACCTGACGGACCGCTTCCGCTATGCCGTTCATCCCGTGGAGGTAGGCCTCTCCCAGCTGTCCGCCGTGCGTGTTCAGCGGCAGCCTCGCCGCGGCCACGAAATCCGCGGCCTCACCCGGCCCGCAGAACCCGAACTCCTCCAGTTGCATCAGCACGAACGGGGTGAAGTGGTCGTAGAGGATCCCCACGTCGATGTCCGAGGGGGCGAGACCCGACGTACGCCACAACTGCTTCGCCACCACCCCCATCTCCGGCAGCCCCCGCAGATCGTCGCGGTAGAAGCTGGTCATCTGCTCCTGCGCCCGGCCGGCGCCCTGGGCCGCCGCGGCGATCACGGCCGGCGGGTGCCGGAGGTCGCGGGCCCGCTCCGCACTCGTGACGACGATCGCCTGGGCGCCGTCCGTCTCCTGGCAGCAGTCCAGGAGCCGCAGGGGTTCGACGATCCAGCGGGACGCGGCATGGTCCTCCAGCGTGATCGGGTTGCCGTGGAAGTACGCCGCGGGATTGGTGGCCGCGTACTTCCGGTCCATGACGGCCACGTGCCCGAACACCTCCGGTGTCAGGCCGTACGCGTGCAGATAGCGCTGGGCCGCCATCGCCACCCAGGAGGCGGGCGTCAGCAAGCCGAACGGCAGGGCCCAGCCGAGCGCGGCGCCCTCGGCGGAGGGTTCGCGCCGCTGCACTCCCGAGCCGAATCTGCGCCCGGAGCGTTCGTTGAACGCGCGGTAGCAGACGACGACTTCGGCCACCCCGGTCGCCACGGCCAGGGCTGCCTGCTGGACGGTGGCGCAGGCCGCGCCCCCGCCGTAGTGGATGCGGGAGAAGAAGGACAGCTCTCCTACGCCGGCCGCCTGGGCGACCGTGATCTCCGGGTTGGTGTCCATGGTGAAGGTGACCATGCCGTCGACGTCGTCCGGGGTCAGCCCGGCGTCGTCCAGCGCCGCGCCGACCGCCTCCACGGCCAGTTTGAGCTCGCTGCGGCCCGAGTCCTTGGAGAACTCCGTCGCCCCTATGCCGACGATCGCGGCCCTGCCGCCGAGGCGGTCGCGCGAACGGACGCTCATGCGGGGCCTCCTGCGGGGCCTCGTGCGGGGACGGTCACCGTGACCGTGCCGGTGACGTGGTTGCCGATGTCGTTGGCCCCGACGACCCTGACCACGGCCGTCGCCCCTTCGGGGGAGGGATCGAGCTGCTCGACGGTTCCGCGCAACACCATCGTGTCGCCGGGGTAGTTGGGCGCCCCGAGCCGTATCGCCACCTTGCGCAGCACGGCCGTCGGGCCGAAGTGGTCCGTGATGTACCGCCCGACCAGGCCGTTCGTCGTCAGGATGTTCATGAAGATGTCGGGGGAGCCCTTGGCCCGCGCGAGCTCCGCGTCGTGGTGCACGTCCTGGTAGTCCCGGGACGCGATGGCCCCGGACACGATCAGGGTGCGGGTGATCGGGATCTCCAGCGGAGCCAGTACGTCACCTTGTGCCGTCTTCGTCATACGTCCCCCCTTGCGCTGTTGTCCTGCGCCGCGATCAACTCGCCCAGCTCCTCCAGCACTTCGCTGCCGCACCCCAGATACGCGTCCAGCTGCCGCCCCCACAGGAAGTGCCGGTGCACCGGATGGTCGAGGTCGGCTCCCGCGCCGCCGTGCAGGTGCTGGCCCGCGTGGACGACGCGCTTGCCCGCCTCCGACGCCCACCACGCGGCGGTGAGGGCGTGCGTGTCGTACGGCAGGCCCGTGTCCCTGCGCCACGCTGCTTCGTAGGCCGTGACGCGTATCGCCTCCGTGTCCATGTAGGCGTCGGCGGCGCGGAGCTGCACGGCCTGTTTCGCGGCGAGGGGGCGGCCGAACTGTTCCCGCTCGTTCGTGTGGGCCACCGCACGGGCCAGCGATCCCGCGCAGACGCCGGCCTGCAGCCCGGCGAACGCGGTCCGCGCGTCCGCCAGCACGCCGTCGTAGGCCCCGGGGCGGCCCGGACCCTCCAGACCCCCCGGACCCCCCAGACGCTCCCCGGGCGTGCCGTCGAGGACGAGCCTCCCCGCCGCCCAGGGCGCGGTCAGCTCCACGGGCTCCACCTGCGCGTCGGCGACCCGCACCAGCCACAGGGTGTGGTCTCGCGCCGCCACGAGGACGACCGAGGCGTCCCGAAGCCACGGCACCCACGCCACGGTGCCGCTCAGCACCCCGTCCACCGACGACGCCCCGGCCGCCGACGTCACCCCGTCCACCGATGACGCGCCGACCTCCGACGTCACTTCGCCCACCGATAACGCCCCGGCCGCCGACGCCGCTGTCCCGTCCACCGACGCCGTCGCCCCGCCCGCAGACGCCGTTATCCCGTCCGCCGCCATCGTCGTCCCGCCCGCAGACGCCGTTATCCCGTCCACCGCCATCGTCGTCCCGCCCGCAGACGCCGTTATCCCGTCCGCCGCCATCGTTGTCCCGATCACCGACGCCGTCACACCGCCCCGCGCCGGAAACGCCCCCGTCGCGACCGCGCTCCCCTGCCGGAGGGCGGGCAGCAACCGGTCCCGCTGTTCCGCCGTCCCGTGCGCGGCGACCGCCAGCACCCCATAGACGCAGCTCGCGGCGAACGGCACCTGCGCCGTCACCCGCCCCTGCTCCTCCAGGAGCAGCACGAGCCCGAGCAGCCCGATGTCCTCCACCGCGCCCGGCAGCCCGGCCGCGCACAACGCCTTCCACAGCTCGGCGTCCGAACCGGTGCCCGCCGCCGCGAGCCGCTCCGGTGTGGCCAGGTCGGCGAAGATCTCCGCGGCGAGGTCGCGCGCCGCGGCCTGCTCCTCCGTGGGCGTGAAGTCCATGTCAGCCCCCACCTCCCGCGTCTCCGGCGCCACCTGCGCCAGCCGTACCACCCGCGCCAGCCGCGCCGCCCGCCTCGCCCACGCCGCCCGCGTCGGCCCGGAACACCGGCAGCTCCACGTCCGCGTCCACCCGCAGGAACTCGAGCCGCACGGGCATCCCTATCCGCACCTTGTCGTACGGCACCCCCACGATGTTGCTGACGATCCGGACGCCCTCCGCCAGCTCGACGAGCCCCACGGCGTAGGGAGGGTCGAACGCGGGGAAGGGCGGGTGGTGCATCACCACGTACGAATAGACCGTGCCCTCACCGCTCGCCTCGACCGTGTCCCACTCGGGCGAACCGCACGCGTTGCAGCCGGGCAGCCAGGGGAAGCGCGGCGTGCCGCAGCCGCCGCAGCGCTGGATCAGCAGCCGGTGCCCGGCGACGCCCTCCCAGAACCCCGCGTTGTCGCGGTTGACGACAGGACGGGGACGCTTGGCCTTCGATTCCGGCAGCACTTCCACCTGCGGTCCCCGCTTCCGCTGCGCCGGGGCGTACTTGAGGATGCGGAAGCGATGTGTCCCCGCGAGCGCACCCCCCGCGTGGATGTCCATCCGGGTCGTGACGAAGTGCCCGGTCCCCAGCTTGGTCGTCTTGCGCTCCGACACCGACTCGATCACCGCGTCGAACGTGATCTCGTCGCCCGGCCGCAGCTCCCGCACGTACTCCTGCTCGCAGTCCGTGGCGACCACCGAGGTGTACCCGGCACCGTCGAGCAGGGCCAACAACTCGTCGTACGCCGACGAACGGCCGTCGTGGCCGGAGAGGCCGCCCATCGTCCAGACCTGCAGCATCGTCGCGGGCGCCACCGGGTCCGCCCCCGCGTAGGCATGACTGGTATCGCCCATCGCCTCGCACCAGTGCCTGATCATGGGCGCGTTGACGGGGTCCTTGCCGCGGCCCGCCTCCGCTGCGGCCCTGCCCTCGAACGCCCGCAACTCCTCGTACGCGATGTCCCGCACCACGGCCTGCACCACCCCCTCGACCGCTGCCCCCTCGCCCGCTGCCTTCTCCACCGCTGCCCCCGTCACCGCCGCCCCCTCCGCATGCCGAGCCGCATCGTCGCGACGATCTCGCGCTGCACCTCGCTCACCCCGCCCCCGAACGTGTTGATCTGCGCGGCCCTGTTCATCCGCTCCAGCTCGCCGTCCCCGAAACCGCCCGGCGAACCCGCCCGCACGAGCCCCGCCTCGCCCGCGATCTCCTGACACATGCGATACGACTCGACCGCCGATTCCGTTCCCATGAACTTCACGCCGCTCGCGTCCCCCGGGGCCAGCCGACCCGCCCCCACGTCGCCCACCAAACGCCAGTTGAGCAGGCGTGATGCCGCGAGCCGGGCATGCACTTCGGCCAGTCGAAATCGCACCCAAGAGGTGTCAACGCGGCGCTCACGAGTCACCGGATCGGGTGTACGCGCCCGGTCGAGTACCGCCGCGTAGAAGTCCTCGGCCTGCATGCCGATGGCGGCGAGCGCCACCCGCTCGTGGTTGAGCTGGTTGGTGATGAGACCCCAGCCGCCGTTCTCCTCGCCGACGAGGTTCGCGGCCGGTACGCGGATCCCGTCGTAGTACGTCGCCGTCGTCGTCAGACCTCCCACCGTGTCGATCGGGGTCCAGGAGAAACCGGGGGCGTCGGTCGGGACGAGGAGGATGGAGATGCCCTGGTGTTTGGGGGCGTCGGGGTCGGTGCGGCAGGCCAGCCAGATCCAGTCGGCGTTCTGCGCGTTCGAGGTGAAGATCTTCTGACCGTCGATGACCCACTCGTCGCCGTCGCGCACGGCTCTGGTCCGCAGTGCGGCCAGGTCGGTGCCGGCCGAGGGCTCGCTGTAGCCGATCGCGAAGACGAATTCGCCGCTGAGGATGCGGGGCAGGAAGGCGGCCTTCTGCTCCTCGGTCCCGTACTTCATGAGGGTCGGCCCGACGGTGTTCAGGGTGACCATGGAGACGGGGGCGCCGGCGCGGTAGGCCTCGTCGAAGAACACGAACTGCTCGTCGGCGCCGCGCCCTTGTCCGCCGTACTCGACGGGCCAGCCGAGCCCCAGCATGCCGTCGGCACCGATGCGTCGCAGCAGCTGCCGCTGGCCCTCGGCGTCCGTGCCGTCGGGCGGCCCGTCGGGCATCACGTCCCGGAAGTACGTGCGCAGGTCGACGCGGAGCCGGCGTTGGCGTTCGGTGGGGGCGAGGTGCACGGGGGCGGCCTCTCCGTCTCGTACGACAAGGGTTTCTGACTGTCCGTCAGATACGGTGCCGATGTCAAGAGACGAACGCCCCTGCACACACCTGTGCGGCGGCGCCGAAGCACCGCCGCACAGGGAGCGTCACACCCCACGGTTCACTGATGCACCGCCCTGGGAGCCGTCCCGATCGCCTCCCAGGGCTGCCGGCTCACCAGAGCTGGGCGAAGTTGACGGCGACGTTCTCGTTCGACTGGTCGATCGCCGTGAACGCGGAGCCGTTCACCTGAGCGCTGTTGTTCTGGTTGGACGCGCCGTTGCCGACGGCCTGCTGCTGCGTGGTGGACGAGTTGCCCGAGTTGTCGTCACCGACGCCACTTCCGTTCACGGTCGCCACACCGGCGTTCGATCCGTTGTTCGCGAAGGCGCCGTTGTCGGCCAACGCGACGCCCGAGAAGAGCGCGGCAGCCAGCGGCACGGCAGCGGCGGCGGCGATGATGCGGGCGGTACGGATGCTTGCCATGTCTTTTCCTCCAGAGCAGGTGGTCCGCGCCGGCCGGAGCCGGGCGTACCTGAAGTACGGCGGTTTTCCGGGCGGTTGGCCGACCACCTCGGAGTGCTGCACAACGTCGCGAGTCCAGAGTTGCCCACCGAATCCCCGGCGAACTACCCCGGAAGCCGCGATTCGCCCGCAAGCGTGATGACATGTCGATAAACCCGCCGCGCGCCCCACGGCCTGATCCACGGCCTCCGCCGACCGCAGTCGCGTCGCAGCTCAGCCCAGGCGCCGCAAGCGCAGAAGCGTTCCGCCAACAGCCACCTCCGCCCCCGTCCGCCGGGGCGCCGCCCTACCGGAACCCCCCTTTCCGGCCCCTGACCCCATCGCTCCCCCTTCCCTTCTTCGAACACGTGTACGAACATGGAGTCATGGCCACCACCGACCGCCATGCCACCACCCTCGCGCTCGCCCACGCTCTGTCCGCCGCCGAGCGCGGGCTCGCGGTGCTCCCGCTCTCGCGCTCCAAACTTCCCGCCCTGCGCTCCCCCCACCACGAGGACCCCCACCCCACGGCCCTCTGCCACGGCGAATGCGGGCGCCTGGGACATGGCGTGTACGACGCGTCGGCGGACCCGCGACGCATCCGCGAGCTCTTCGCCGCGGCCCCCTGGGCCACCGGATACGGCATCGCCTGCGGGCTGCCGCCCCACCACCTGATCGGCATCGACCTGGACACCAAGTCCGGTACGGACGCGTCGGCGGCCCTGCGCGAACTGGCGCTGCGCCACCTCTTCACGATCCCCGGCACCGTCGTCGTGATCACGCCCAGCGGAGGACGCCACATCTGGCTGGCGGGCCCGCCTGACCTCGTGATCCCCAACTCGGCCGGCCGACTCGCTCCCGGCATCGACATCAGGGGCGCCGGCGGCTACCTGGTGGGCCCCGGCTCCCGTACGGAACACGGCGTCTACAGCACCGTTCCCGGCACGGCCCACCTGCCGCCCGCCCCTTGTCCGCCCGCCCTACTGCGCCTGCTCACCCTCTCGCGCCGCGCACAACGGCACACACCCCCGCACTCCGCGCCGTCGCCCGGCACCCACGCGTCCCCCGAACCATCCCCGCACCAACGAGGCCAGGGCCTGGTCCAGTTCGTGCTCGCCGCCCACGAGGGCCAACGCAACACCCGCCTCTTCTGGGCGGCCTGCCGCGCCTACGAGAACGGCATCGGCGAAACCCTGTCCCCCCAGCTCACCGACGCCGCGATCCGCGTCGGCCTCACCGAACGCGAGGCCCTCTCGACCATCGCCTCAGCGGCCCGCCTCACGGGCCACGCGTGAGCCACGCGCGTGCGGGGACATGAAAAAAGGGTGCCTCTCTGAAGAGGCACCCTTTCTGGTCGGCAGTCACGCCGAACCACAGGCGGTGGGTGTGGGATTTGAACCCACGGTGGCGTGAACCACGACGGTTTTCAAGACCGCCAAGGGGTGCTAGAGATTCCCCTGATCAGGGACATCTTGATCTTCCCTCATGCCTCGCCTGGCCCACACATGGCCCACAAGCTCCACGTACGGCGGCTACAGACGAGATCGCCAGATGGTTAATCACGCCTGGATCGTCGCGCACCCACCAGCACTCCAACAAGCCCCAGTGAGACGCTCAGAGGACCCGCCGACGCTGGCACCACCGCAACGAAGCCACACATGGCCGTCGCGAGGGCGGCGATGCCGACACCAGGCCTCACCCGGCTCCACCAAGCGGCACGCGATTGAGCCGACAGCTCCCGGTCGCCTACGTTCTCTTGCAGCACCTATTCCCCTCCACTGGTTTGGGTGCGGCGGCCTTCCCGATGCTGCGGGGAGGCCGCCATCTTTACCTGAACGCCTGACCTTGGCGATTACGCCGCCCGGCTGGCGTCCCGACACACCTTGACCTGCGGAAGCGGGGTTTGCCCAGTTCCACGGACAGACCCTTTGGCCCGCATGTAGTTTCTAGTCCGTACGAGTCACTCAGCAGGTCAGAGCGCTATTGGCGTGCGGCCAAAGGGTCGCAAGAAGTGGGGGCCCTGGTGGCACGAGCGCAAGACCGGTACGCAACTCGGCTTCAGCAGGTCGAGGGCCTCCGCACGCAGGTCGATCTGGCAACAAGCCACCTCCGATCTCTGCGCAGCAAACTCCGCTTTTCCGTGCGGAGCGAATTCATACACTCCTATTCGGGAAACCCTACAATCTCTAGACTAAGCGCCCCCCGAGGCATCAACATTCAACTCTATTTGATCCTACTAATGGAGGCCCAAAGCAGATCACAGGGAGGACGCCCCGCACCGAGCTCTATACCTTTGCTTGCTGGCCCGAGCAATATCTCGTGGACTAATATGGTCGTGGCTTCAGCCAAAGGCAATCTCAACGCCGCAGTTCGCATATCGGAGCAGGGAAATCGCGCCCGCCAGGTCAGGTCAGCATTTAGCCGACTGGAACAGGAAGGGCTGGTGTACCTGAATTCTGGTCGACGTCGCAGCACATTTAGAGTGTCATTGCTTCACGAGTCCGGAGCACAGGAAGCGAGCCACCCCTATACCATCCCGGCCTTTGATGAAAGCGTAGTCCACCTACCTCAGAGTTTCTACACAAGGGGGTGGGTGCACTTGTTGTCACCATCAGAGATTCGAATGTACATGGCTCTGAGGCACCTGAGTCAAAGACTTCCCGGGAAACACTCGACCGAAGGCGTTTACTGCGCCGGTTTCGAGCGGGTCAACGCCTACGCAATATCACGAGACGTCTATGAGTCGCATATTATGCTCGCCAAATTTGGACTAATTCAGAATATGAACAACCCACTAAGACATCGCGACGGAAAATACGTGCGAGCGCAGGAAAAACTGGCAACAGGAAAAGCCCTACCGGCTCACAGGTTCAAGGTGTGTCCCGATACTGCCTTATTTGACTCTGCTTTCCACAGGATACGAAGGGGGCTCAGAAGTGTTCTCCCCTAAGCGTCATGACTGCAGAGCTTCGAGCGCTGCGACTGTGGCCGCGGGGTCGCCCTCGTACAACAGGTGAGGTTCATCTGCCTTTGGGGGGAAGAACCGGTTGCGGTACCGCTGTAGGTCGCTCTCGGCGAAGTAGATCGCGTTTGGGTCATCAGCGTGGAACTCGTTGCGCTTGCTGATCCTCGCCCACAGTTCTTCGTGGGTGGCGGCAAGGTAGACGAGTACGGGGGTGGCGCCGGCATCGACGGCAATTGCTCGCCACTTCGATCGGTCTTCCGGAGTCCAAAAGCCGTGGTCAACGACGACATCGTGCCCGGCCTTGAGCTGATCCCGTAGGTCGATCGCCACGTCTTCCAGGACCGGCCGCTCAAGGGTAGGGAAGACACCCCTTGGGAAGTCCACTCCGTAGACGCCGTGTCGACGGAACATCTCTTCATCCGGGCACAGCCGTACGTAGCCCCGCGCGGTGAGAGCGCGGGAGAGAGTCGTCTTGCCGGAGCCGGGGAGCCCGGCCATCAGGACACAGAACGGGGGGCGCGGGGTCATCGCTCTCGTCATAATTCGGGAGATGGCGGCCATCTCCAATTCGCCTTCGGGGGTGACTGTGCCAGTCCTGCGGGCGGCCAGCAGTTTATCCAGGCGGTCTTCGAGCACGCTCGCGAGCGTGTCATCCATGACCGTCACGGAGAGACCTCCGACTCCGTGCGCCACGTTCGACCGGGGCCTCCGAGGTCCACGCCGTACTCAACGATGTTGCCTTCGCTGTCGATGAACTTGGCTGTCATCACTACCACCGGAGCCGTCGGCGGGTTGTCGGAGTCCAGTTCCAAAAGCCGCGCGTATTCCGGGGTCAGCAGCAGGGCGGACGCGGTGTCGACTCGGTGACTGATCGGATGGCCGGTCGCTTGGGCGATGAGCTGTAGCGATGTACCGCCCGTCAGGCGCTCGCTCGCTGCCAACTGAGGAATGAGCTTCCCGTAGCGAGCGGGAATCCAGGATGTGCTGTGAGCGACGATGCCGTGCCGGTCCCTATAGACCCGGCTACGGCGAACCACGTCGGAGCCGGGCTGAATGTCCAGCGCTAGCGCCACTTCATCCGGCGCCGGCACTACAGCCGCCTGGTGGGAGTCGGACCGCTCGCCTTCTCCCCAGCTAGACCCGGTGCGGCGACCTCGGTCCTGCCGCTGGGCTCCTGACGACATCGGAGTCGGCTGGTCCAGAACTTCGGTGCCGATGCCGTGGATGCCACGCACAAGCCCCTCGTTGCGCAGCTTGCGCAGGGCCTTCTCGGCTGTAGCCGTGCTCACCTTCCACTCTTCCGAGAGGTTCTTGATGCTCGGCATGAGGGTCCCTGGCTGTAGCTGACCAGACGTAATCAGCTCCGTGTAGTGAGCAGCGATTTTCGCGTACGGCGCACGATTGTCGGCCTGGCCTGCCATGACACCTGCTTCCTGTCGTCACTTCCCTGAGGTTCCCTAGCCTACTGCTTGACACCACAGGGAACCCTAGGGAACCTTAGGGATGTGCCCGCCAGTCAGATCGGTTGAGCAGCGGACACGTCGACACACCTATGTCCGCGCCCGGCGGGTCCCGCTCATGCGGGAGCCCCTTTGACCAGGGGTTACCGCGCTCGTCGGGGAGTGGTCGTTCCTTGACAACTGAATGGGGATCACGCCGCCTCTCCTCGGCCAAGTAGGCGGCTACGCGGGCTTCCGCGTGATGTACAGCGCAACCCATCCTCCGCAGCGCACTGCCGCTGCGGCCGGTTGCCTCCGCTGTTCGTCTCGTACGAGCGGCGCTGAGGGGAGCCGGGAACGTCCCGGGCTCGGGAGGAGAAGCCCATGAGCGACAACAAGGCCGTCTTCGACTTCGGGGACAACGTCACGTTCGGCGGAGACATCGTCCTGGGGGACCAGGTCGGTGTGTCCGGCGGTGTCGTCTACGGCGACGTGGTCATGGGTGGCGGTGCGAGCACCGACGCCGACGACGACGAGTAGAACCCCACCCGCCCCGCTGGGGGCGTTGCGGCCGCTTCTGTCGGCCGTGCCGCGCGCTTGCTGCGCGGCTTCCACCACGACGGCGCGCGCCCCCGGAGTTGCAGCTCCGGGGGCGCTGTTCGGGCCGTACCTACTGCTAGGGAGAGACGACCCAATGAACCACATCGTTACTGTTCAGGAGGCTGTTACTGCCTTCGAGCCGTGGATGGAGCCCACGGCCGCTGAGCTGGACGCCATCGAGCACGAGATGCCCGTCATCCTGGCGGACGTCGACCTGTTGGACGCGCAGATCGTCACCCTTGACCGAAGCCCGTCCGAGCTGGACGCACGGCGCCTTCGTCGGGCCCGCCGTAAGGCCCTGGCCGCACGCCTGACCCTCGCCAACACCGCCGCCACGGTTGCGGGGGTGGGCGCGTGAGTGCCATCGACTCGAACCTGTCGGCCGCGCACTCTGAGGTGAAGGCCGAGATCGCCCGCACCGACACCAAGACCAGTCTCCTGCTCGCCTTTGTCGGTGCGCTGCTGGCCGGGACGTGGACGGTCGCCAAGGACGCGTCCCTGTCCGTGCCCGCCTGCGTGGTGGGCAGTCTGGGGATGGCGTTGCTGCTCGCGGCGGCGGGGCTGTTGCTGTCGTCGGTACGTCCGAACCTTGGCGGTCGGCACGGCTTCCCGCTGTGGGCGACGCTCAGCGCCGAGGAGATCACCGCCGAGCTCGCCCAGGACCAGCGGGCGCGGGACATCGCTGGACTCTCCCGCATCGCGGTCGCCAAGTTCACCGGCCTGAAGCGGGCCGTTGACCTGACCCGCGCTGGCGGTGCCCTGCTCGTGCTCGCCACGCTCCTCCAGGCCGGGGGTGCGTTGGTATGAACCGCAAGGGCAAGATCCTGCTGGTCCTCGCCCTGGTCGGTGTGGTCGGCATGGCCTTTCGGGTCTCGTGGAACGCGTTGCGGGACATCGCGAACGCGGTCGGTGCCGACGAGCGGGCCGCGACGCTGTACCCGTTCGTGGTCGACGGGCTGATGGCGCTGGCCCTGGTCGCCACCCTCGTCCTGGTCGGCGACGACCGCAGGTTCGCACTGCGGGTGCTGGGCACCTACACCGTCGCCTCACTGGTCCTGAACTACGTGCATGGTCTGGTGCCGGAACTGCACGACCAGACCGTGGCCTGGGGTCGACTGGCCGACTGGGACCTGGCCAACTGGGTGCTGGTGCTGCTGGCCACGTCGCTGCCGGTCGGGTCGATCTACTTCGGATCCGATCTGGTCGCCAAGGTGCTCCACCACCGCCCCGCCCCGATCGACCCGCCGATGATGAATGCGGAGGAATCTACTGAGACCGTCGTAAAACGGTCTACGGCTGACCTGCCGGTATCGACTCCGGCGCCGATCAACCCCAGCGCGATGACGCTGCCCCGACCTGTGCCTGTCGGCTTTGTGAAGTCGACCCTTCCGGCCAAGCCGCTCCCTTCGATCGCTCCGGCTCCGGTCGTGCCGATCGAGCGGGGCGTGGTGGCTGCCGAGTCAGCCCGACCGCGTCGCGCCACCGGCCGCGTGCCAGACGCGGCGAAGCCGCGACAGCCCAAGCGCACGCCGGAACAACTGCTCGCCGAAGCACGAGCGGCGACGGCTGCTTGGCCGGACGCGAAGGTGACCGGCGAGGGCATCCGCCGCGCGATCCGCACCTCCCCGGCCAACGCCCGGGTGCTGCGGGACACGCTCCTTGCGGAGCGGGCCCGCACGGCGGGGGTGGCCACATGAGCACGCCCACCACCGCGGCGGTGAAGTCGTTCAGCTTCGGCGGGGGCTGGCAGTCCATGGCCGCCCTGGTCCTCGCCGCCCGTGGGGAGCTGGACTATCGCACGTTCTTGATGGCGAACGTCGGGGACGACTCCGAGCACCCCGGCACCCTCGCTTACCTCAAGCAGTACGCCCTCCCCTACGCCAAAGCCCACGGCCTTGAGCTGGTCGTCCTGGATCGGGTGATGAAGCGCTCAGGCGAGGTCCGCACCCTGTTCCAGGACCTCACCCGCGAGGGCTCGCGGTCGCTGAAGATCCCGGTACGGATGTCGAACGGGGCCCCCGGCACCCGCTCGTGCACGGCTCAGTTCAAAATCAAGGTCGTTGGCGACGAACTCAAGCGCCGCGGTGCCACCAAGGACGCCCCGGCCACGGTCGGGATCGGCATCAGCCTCGATGAGATTCACCGGGCGAACAAACGGCGCTGCGAGCCGCACGAGGTCATCGAATACCCGCTGCTGGAACGCGGTATCCGACGGATCGACTGTGCCCGGATCATCCGCAGCGCGGGCCTACCGGTGCCGCCGAAGTCCTCGTGCTGGTTCTGCCCCTTCAAGCGGCCGGAAGCCTGGCACGACATGCGTCGCGACGAGCCGGAGCTGTTCGAGCGGGCGTGCCAGCTCGAAGAGCTCTTGAACCGCCGCCGCGACGAACTCGGCAAGGACCACGTCTGGCTGACCCGGTTCAACCGGCCGCTACGGGCCGCGATCCCGGATGGCGTGGACACGCTGCCGTTCGACGAATTCGACTCCGGCTGTGACTCCGGCTGGTGCATGACCTGACCTCCGCTTCATCCCCTCGTGCGGGGCCTCTGCGCGCCCCGCACCTCCCCTCTCTGCCTCTCCTAGGAGTGAGTGATGGGCAAGCCCGACACGCGCCACCTCGACCGCCAGATACGCGAGACGACCCGCAAGCTCGACGCCGCCCGGCAGCGCCAGATGTGGCCGCTGAACGGCCGTGAACGCCGCGCCATCCTCGCCGCTATGACCAGCGTTTCCGTCAAGGTGGCGCGGCACAAGAGCACCGATCGCGACGTCACGAAGGCCGACCAGGCGTGGGAGTCGGCCGCGACCCGGCTTCAGGCGGAGATCACCGCCCTGGAGACGGAGCGGCAGAACGCCGTGAACGCGGCCGCTGCTGAGAAGGCGGCCAAGACCGCGAAGAAGTCCTCGGGGTGGTGGTGACCGTGGCTGCCAAACCGGCGCCTCCCGGTGAGTGCCCGCAGTGCTGGGCGCACGCCCACGACAAGAGCATCCACAAGGCCCTCAAGGGCGAGCAGTGCCAGCCCTGCCTGGACCACATGAACAACGGCCACCCCGTCCTCGTGCCCAAGAAGCCGTCCAGCTGGTGGTGACCACCCCCGCCCCTGCTCTTCCCCCTCGCCTTCCCGCCCCGTCCGGGGCAGTCAGGAGTGATGCCGTCATGAGCGGCAACGTCGTACCCCTGCACAAAACCCCCGCCCCGCCCGACACCGAACCGGGCCCGAACCTCACCGTGGTGCCCGAGCCCGCCCCGGCGCCCGTCGTGCCGCTGTGGGTGCGCTCCGGGCGCGCCGTGCGGCACGCGGTCACCCACGAACGCACCCGTGAGGCGGGCCGGTTGGCCGTGCGGCACGGCATGTACGTGGTCGGCGGCACCCGCATCGTCACCCGTCGTACGTGGGACGGCCGCACCGGCGCCCGCTACGAACGCCTCCTCCGCGCTGCCGAGGCCACCGGAAACTACGAGGTGGCCGCGGAGTGGGAGGAGCGGCTGCAGCGCTTCCGCGAAGCCCGTCACCGCCGCCGCATGGACCTCCTCAAGTCCCCCGTGGACGTGGCCAAGGGACTCGCGGTCGGGACCGGCGCCGGCATCGGCACGCTCGTCGGACTCGGGGTCGTGCTGGCCATCGCCAACGAGGACATCGCCGATGTCCTCACGCCGTTGCTGGCGGTCATCGAGTTCATCCGGCTCCTGATTACCATCGTCTCCGTCGTCTGGGGCCCCGCCCTCAAGGTCGGGCCGCTGCTGGTGCTGCTCGCGCTGTGGAGCGTGGGCCGCAAGCAGCAAGCCGCACCGAACTGGGTCCTGCCCGCCACCGTCCGATCCGGTGAGGGTGAGCCGATCACTCCCTCGATCGTCGTCAAGGCTCTGCGGGACCTGGGCATCGCCCCGCTGAAGAGCGCCATTAAGGAGATGGGCGACGCGGGCGCGGCGATGCTGGGGCCCATCCGGATCGCCGGATGCGGCGTGGAAGTCGACGTGACCCTGCCCTCTGGGGTGTCGACGAACGAGGTTCAGCAGCGGCGGCGCAAGCTTGCCGAGAACCTGACCCGGCACGAGCACGAGGTGTTCATCACCATCCCCGAAGCCGCCCGCACCGTGCGGCTGTGGATCGCCGACTCGGGTGCGTTGGATGAGCCGATCGGCCCGTCTCCGCTGGTCACCGACGAGACGATGACCGCGAACTATAAGACTGGCAAGGCGCCGTGGGGTCAGGACCTGCGCGGCGACGCGGCAGAGCTGAGCGTCTACCAACGGCACCTGCTCATCACTGGACGCTCGAACCAGGGCAAGACCGCTGCTCTGCGCGCCATCGCGCTGTGGCTGGCGCTCGACAAGTCCGTGCAGTTCTGGATCGCCGACCTCAAGGGCGTCGGAGACTGGAGCATGTTCGACGGCATCGCCGACGTCCTCATCGAGGGCCCCTCCGACGACCACGTCATCCAGGCGACCGAGATGGTCGAAGCCGCGGTGGAAGAGATGAACCGCCGTATCGAGGTACGCCGCAACGACCCGGCCGCGACGTTCCCGCCGCTCATCGTCAATGTCGACGAAGCACAGGTCGCGTTCATGTGCCCGGCCATCGGCGACGACAAGCGGCCCTACGGCGGCTCCAAGGCCGCATCCCGGTACTTCATGGCCGTCCGCAAAATCCACAACCAGGGACGCGCGGTCGACGTGCTGATGTGGCAGGGCACCCAGGACCCGACCAACGAGAACCTGCCCAAGCTCGTCCGCGAGGGCGCACACACCCGCGCCTCCCTCGTACTGGGCACCGACACCCAGTCCCGGATGGCCCTCGGTGACAAGGCCGTGGACGACGGTGCGGCCCCGCACCTGCTGCGTCAGGGCCTGGACAAGGGCACCCTCGTCGTCGCCTCGGACGGCATCGACCTTCCCAAGGGCCAGTCGTTCATCACGGTGCGCACGCACTTCATCGACGACGAACCGGCCGTTGAGATCGCCGCACGAGCCAAGGCACTGCGGGACGGGATCGCGACCGTGCACGCCATCAACCCGGGCGAGCAGCGCGACCCGCTCGCCGACATCGCCGACGTGTTCGGCGACGCCCCGCGGCTGCGCACCAACGAGGTGCTGAAGCGGCTGCACGCGCTGGACCCGAAGTTCTACGGCGACCAGTGGACCAACGACCGGCTCAAGCGCGAGCTGGAGGAGCACGGCGAGGAGCCGAAGAAGTCCCACGGGGTCATGGTCGTCCACCGCGATCACGTCCTGCGGGCCCTCGCCAACCGCGACAACAACGGTTCCGCTTCCCCCGTCGGATAGCGGGGAGCCGAGGCCGCCCGGTCCGGGGAGGCGGGGAGAACTCCCCAACCGCCTCCCCGGGCCGCCTCCCCCGCTCTGATCAGCGAAAACACCACTTCGGGGAGGCGGGGAGGCGTGCAGGTCAGCACCCCTGAAACCCCCTCCACAGCACCCCCGGCAGGGGGTGCCTGTGCCTCCCCGACCACTGTCGTGAAGGGATTCCGCATGCACCCCGACACCACCCCCGAGACGGGTGCCACGGGCGCCGGTCTGAGCGAAGCACAGGCCGAAACGGAGGCGCGGCGGATCATCGCCGACGCCTACCGCGACACCACCCCCGTCGCCCAGCCCGGACGGCCGCCGATGAGTCAGGGCGCCACCGACGCCAGCGTGCTCCTGCTCGCCGGGGGCGCCACCACGGTCATGGTCGGCGGCACGGCCGGTGTGCTGATGTACGTCTCGCAGTTCGCCGACCCGATCGTCTGCGGACTCGTCTTCGGCGCCCCGAGCTTCCTCGTGCTCGCCCTGGCCCGCCTCGCCCGACGGGCCAAGCCCGCCCCGGACATCCACCACCACTACGCCGGTCCGGTCCATCAGGACCAGCGCACCGTCCACAGCCGCACGAGCGGCGTGTGGGCCAAGACCCGTAACCAGCACTGACCAGCCACGGAAGGGAAGCCCACTGTGAGCAGCGGACAACACTGCAAGACCATCCGCTACATCGCCCCGACGGAGGCGTACGCGCTGGCCCCGAGCATCCTCAGCGAGATCGGTTGGACGACGCGCACTGTCGCCGACGCGGAGTGCTTCGACGAGTTGGAGCGGGAGTACTACCTGCGCAAGGCCGCGCTGCTCGACCGCATCGCGCTGCTGGATGAGCCCGACCTGTTCAGTGACGGTGACGTCACGGAGACCGCGCTCGCCGCGGCCCTGATGCTGCTGGACATCGACCGGCCGCACCTCGCCGCGCACCTCGCGGCAGAGGGTGAGAAGGACCCGCGCGGCTACGTCCGCCAGCAGTACGAACGGCAAGCCGTCTGTGTCTGCGACGACCCCGGCGAAGGCCCCTGCTTCCTGCACCCCGACCGCTAGCTACGCCAAGGGCGGCCCCCTCGTCTCGCCAAAGTCGCGGGGCCGCCCTTGTCACCAGCACCTATCAGAACTGGAGACATCCAGCATGACGCAACCGACCGACATCCGGCGAGAGAGCCTGCTCACCGCCGCTGTGAACGCTGCGGAACGGGGATGGTGCGTCTTCCCGCTCCGTCCCGGCACCAAGCGGCCCGCGCTGCACGGCGAGGCCGCCTGCCCGCGCACGGGCCCGTGCGCCGACGGGCACCGCAAGTGGGAGCAGCGGGCCACGACCGACGTGGACCGTATCCGGTCCACCTGGTCGCACGCCCCGTACAACGTCGGCATCGCCACCGGTCCCTCCCGCCTGCTCGTCGTCGACCTGGACATGCCGAAGGACAACGGCAGTGCGGACGCGCCTTGCGGCGCGACGACCTTCACGGCGCTCTGCGAGCGCGCCGGGCATGCCGTCCCCGACACCTACCGGGTCCGGACTGCGAGCGGCGGGCAGCACCTGTACTTCACCGCGCCCGACAGCGTCCGTCTGGCCAACACGGCGGGCACCATCGCCCCGTTGGTCGACACCCGAGCGTGGGGTGGCTACGTTGTCGCTGCGGGCAGCACCACCCCTTCCGGAAGCTACGAAGCTCTCAGCGGCCCTCTGGCGGCCCCGGTGCCGTCCTGGTTGCTGAGCATTCTCAAACCGGCCCGCAAGGCCGTACAGGCCCCTTCTGTGGCCGTAACGGCACAATCCCGCCGATACGCTGACACGGCGCTCGCCAATGAGACGCGCACCGTCAGCGGGGCCCAACGCGGGGAGCGCGAGGCGAAGTTGTTCGCGGCGGCGCGAGCCCTGGGGCGGTTCATCGCGTGGGGCGACCTCCCCCGAGCACGGGTGGAGGCTGCTCTTCAGGAGGCGGGGGAGGCCACGGGACTGCCCGCGTCACAGTGCCGCTCGACTCTGCGCAGCGCGCTCAACTGGTCCATCGCCCACAACCCGCAGCGCCGGACGACGGCATGAGTGCCCCCAACCGCCCCCGCCTGAAGAGCATTCCGCCCACCCCGACCGGCCCGCGCCCCGCCCAACAGCGTGGGCCGCGCCCGACCGTGGGCGCCCCGAAGGGCGTCGCCGAAGGCGTCCCCATTGCTGTTCGCCCTGACCCGCAGGCTGGCGACGGACGGTACGCCATCGCGTGGCTGCACATCTGCGCCCCGCGCGGCGCGGTGCCCACCGCCACCTCGCGGTGCGAGTGCGGCCGTGACCGCAGTGCGGTCGGCCTCTTGAAGGTGCTCTCACTGATCACCGAGCACAAGAACCACCGCGACGCATGCCCCCTGCGCAACCCCCAGGAAGGAAGGGCCGCCGCATGAGCGAGACCATCGACGGCGCGGCACTGCTCGATGAGGTGGAGGCCTTCCACCGCCGCTTCAACGTCTTCCCGACGGAGGCCGCCTACGTCGCCGTGGCGCTGTGGGACGCGCACGCCCACCTGCTCGACTGCTTCGAGTCCACCCCGCGCCTGGCTTTCCTCTCCCCCGAGCCGGGTTCCGGCAAGTCCCGGGCACTGGAGATCGTGGAAACGCTCGTGCCGAACGCGATGGCCGCTGTCGACGCCTCCGCCGCCGCCCTCTTCCGCGCGGTCTCGGGCGTCGACGGCCAGCGGCCCACGATCCTCTTCGACGAGATCGACACCATCTTCGGCCCAAAGGCCGGGGAGAACGAACAACTCCGAGGGTTCATCAACGCGGGCCACCGCCGCAATCGACCCATGTTCCGCTGCGTGGGCGACGGCGCCAACCAGACCGTGCAGGCCTTCCACTCCTACACCGCTGTCGCCGTGGCCGGGCTCGGCTCTCTACCGGACACGATCCTGACCCGCTCGGTCGTCATCCGCATGCGGCGCAGGGCTCGGAACGAGAAGGTCGAGCCCTACCGCACCCGTATCCACGAGAAAGAGGGCTTCGCCCTGCGCGATCGGCTCGCCGCGTGGGCAGAGCAGGTCTCCGAGCGCGTGATGGGCGCCTGGCCGGAGATGCCCGAGGGCATCACGGACCGGCCGGCCGACGTCTGGGAGCCCCTGCTCGCCATCGCGGACGCGGCAGGCGGCGCCTGGCCGGAGCGGGCCCGCGCGGCATGCATGACCCTGGTCAAGGCGGCTCAGACCACGGACAAGCACAGCGTCGGAATCCGGCTGCTCACCGACCTGCGCGACCACGTCCTGATCGGTGTGGACAAGCTGCCCACCATCGCGATTCTCGACCGGCTCAACGCCCTCGACGACGCCCCGTGGGCCGACCTCGACGGCAAGCCCCTCGACAACCGGCGGCTCGCCAGGATGCTCGGGGAGTACATGACCGTCGACAACACGCCGGTCAAGTCCCGCAACATCCGCACGGCGGGCGGTGTCTTCAAGGGCTTCCACGCTGAGGATCTGGCCGACGCATGGGCACGGTACTGCCCGCCCCCTGCCCAGGAATCCGCTACATCCGCTACGCCGCTACAGCCCAGCTCAGAGCCCCTGAATCTGTAGCGGCACCCCAGCGTGTAGCGGCTACGCCCGCTACGCCGTAGCGCATGCGTAGCCGCTACACGCCACCCCTCCGCTACAAAAACGCCCCCGCTGACCTGCGATGTAGCGCTGTAGCGGATGTAGCGGACTTCCGAGAACGGGGCCAAGCGCCCCGCCATGACGATGCCTCCCCGAAGGAGTCGACCGTGGCCCGCCCCCAGATGCTCAAACTCCCCGAAGTCCTCGACGAAATCGGCATGAGCCGCGCCGCCTTCTACCGCATGCGCGCCCGTGGTCAGGCCCCCCGCCTCCGCAAGCTCCCCAACGGCCAACTCCGGGTCAGCCGCTCGGATTTGGACCGTTGGTGGGAGTCCTGCGAGCAGAGCGCCGCCTGAGTCAACCCTGCGTACAGGCGCCCGCCACCGGCCTGCCGAGGCGGGCGCCGCTTCACCTGGAGAGACATGCTCACATACGACGTCGTCTTTTGGTCCATCCGTAAACGCTCAGGCCGGCCGAAGCCGTGGGAGCTCCGTTGGCGGGTCGGGGCCGAGCCGCACTCGAAGAGCTACAAGCTCAAACCCCAGGCCGAAGGCCGCCTGTCGGAACTGATGACGGCCCTTCGGGAAGGGCAGCAGTTCGACGTGGAGACGGGTCTGCCCGCCCGAGAGTTGGCCACCCTCTCCATGCCCACATGGTTCGACCACGCCAAGGCATACGCCGTCATGAAGTGGCCCGGCGCGGCAGCAAAGCACCGAGCGAGCATCGCGGAATCCCTGGCAGTCGTGACCCCGGTGTTCGTCAGCACGAACAAGGGGCGCCCGGACCCCAAGATCCTGCGCGCCGCCCTCTACCAGTGGGCCTTCCGTGCAGCCCTGTCTGAGGGCGGCGAGCACGTCGCACGCTGCGAGGCCGAGGACGTGCCCGAGGAGATCAAGCGCGCCCTCGACTGGATCGCGAAGAACTCACTGAAGGTCGACGAGGCGGCCCAGCCCGAACGCGTCCGCGCCGCCTTCGCCGCGCTCTCGAAGTTGCTCAACGGGAAGCAGGCTGCGGAGAACACTGCCAACCGCAAGCGCATGGTCCTGAGCAACGCCTTTCGCTACGCAGTCGAAGAGCGCGCCCTGCTCACCCGCCACCCGTTCCTCGCCGTCGACTGGTCCGCTCCCGCTTCGTCGGACGAGGTGGACTTCCGCTACGTCCCGGGGCCCAAGCTCGCCCGCAAACTGCTCGACGCTGTCGCACAACAAGGGCCACGCGGACGGCATTTGCTGGCGTTCTTCGGGAGCATCTACTACGTCGCCACCCGCCCCGGGGAAGCGGTGACGCTCAGGAAGAAGGACTTCATCCTGCCTCCCGAGGATGAACCCGGCGCCTGGGGCGAAGTCCTCGTCTCGGAGAGCCACCCGGAGGTGGGCTCGGGCTGGACAGATGGCGGCAAGTCGCACGACGAACGCGGACTCAAGCACCGCGCCCGCAACGCTGTCCGCTCGGTGCCGATGCCACCGGCGTACGTGCGCATGATCCGGGCCCACATCAAAGAGTTCGGTGTCGCCGATGACGGACGACTCTTCCGGGCGGCCCGCAACGGACGGGTCACCTCGAACGAGTACTGCGACGTATGGAACGCGGCACGCGAGCAAGCCCTCAGTCCCGAAGAGGCCAAGACAGACATGGCCGACGTGCCGTACTGCCTACGGCACGCGGCGGTCTCGTTCTGGATCAAGAGCGGCGTGGACCCGGTGGAAGTCGCCTACCGCGCCGGCCACAGTGTCGCCGTTCTCTACCGCTTCTACGCCAAGATCCTTAAGGGCGCCTCAGAGCACGCGAACCGGCTCATTCAGAAGGCGTTCGAGGCAGAGGACAGTGGGTGATTCTGGCCCACGTCTGGCCCACACGTACTGGTCAGAGGCGGTACACACCCGATTCAAGGTGAGACAAGGTGAACGAGAAGGGCGCGAACCCCATCAGGATTCGCGCCCTCTGACCAGCCAGTTCGCTGACCTGCATGCGGTGGGTGTGGGATTTGAACCCACGGTGGCGTGAACCACGACGGTTTTCAAGACCGTTCCCTTAGGCCGCTCGGGCAACCCACCCCGCGCCGTCGTCCACCGGAAACAGGACCGGAACCGGACGGCGCGGGGACAAGACTAGCGGGTCAGCTGTCGCCCTTGCGCTGGCCCAGCGTCACGTCGACCGTGTGCTCCTTGCCGTCGCGCTCGTAAGTGATCTTGACCTTGTCGCCGGGCTTGTGGGTCCAGATCTGGCCGATCAGGGTCGGGCCGCTGTCGATCACCATGTCGTCCAGCTTCGTGATGACGTCGCCGGGCTTGAGGCCCGCCTTGTCCGCAGGGCCGTTCGGAGTGACCGGCTCCGAACCGCTCACGGCCTCCTTGGAGATCGTCGCGCCGTTCGCGCCCTCCTGCTGGAGGGAGACCGAGGCGCCGATGACGGGATAGACCGGCTGGCCGGTCTTGATCAGCTGCTGGGCGACCTGCTTGGCCTGGTTGACCGGGATCGCGAAGCCGAGGCCGATGGAGCCGGACTGGCCCTGGCCGCCGAGGCCGCCGCCGCTCTCGGCGGGCTTGATCGCGGAGTTGATGCCGATGACCGCCCCGCGCGCGTCCAGGAGCGGGCCACCGGAGTTGCCGGGGTTGATGGACGCGTCGGTCTGCAGAGCGCTCATGTACGAACTCTTGCCGCTCTGTCCACCGTCGCTGGAGGTCACCGGGCGGTTCTTCGCACTGATGATGCCGGTGGTGACCGTGTTCGAGAGTCCGAAGGGCGCGCCGATCGCGATGGTCGAGTCGCCGACGGCGACCCGGTCGGAGTTGCCGAGCTTGAGCGGCTGCAGGCCGGAGGGGGCGTTCTTGAGCTTGATGACCGCTACGTCGTACCCCTCGGCGCGGCCGATGACCTCCGCGGCGTACTTCTTCCCGTTCGAGAACGTCACCTGGAGCTTGCCGCCCTCGGCGGCCGACGCCACGACGTGGTTGTTGGTGAGGATGTGGCCCTGCGTGTCGTAGACGAAGCCGGTGCCCGTGCCGCCCTCGCCGCCGCCGCTCTGCGCCTCGATGGTGACGACGCTGGGCAGGGCCTTGTTCGCGATGTCGGAGACCGAGCCGGGCTCGCGCTTCAGGTCGGCGGGCGTGTCGGGCGCGGAGACCGTGGTCGAATTCGTGTCGCTGTCGCCGCGCTCGGCCGCCCAGTAGCCGACGCCGCCGCCGATGCCGCCCGCGAGCAGCGCGGCCGCCAGCACCGCGGCGACCAGACCGCCGCGCCGGCCGCCGGGCTTCGGCTCCTGCGGGTGGTACGAGGCGCCCCAGCCCGAACCGGAGCCGCCGCCCGTGGCGTACGACGGGACGGCGGGCGGCTGCGGCGGCGGCCAGTTCCCGGCACCGGAAGCGGCCTGGGGTGCGGGAGCGGCCTGGGGTGCGGAACCGGGCTGCGGCGCGCCGTGGTGGGCGGTGCCGTGCGAAGTGCCGTGCGGCGCTCCGTAAGGCGCCGCCTCGGAGGGGGCGTGCGCGGGAGCGGAAGGCGCCCCCTCGTGCCCCTGCGGCGCGGCGGACGCGCCGGACGCCGAGGGACCTGCGGCCGCGGAGGGTCCTGCGGCACCGCTCACGGAACCGGAGTCGGCGGAGTCTGCGGGAACAGCGGGAGCGTCCACCGGCGCGGGGGGCGCGGACGGGGCCTGGGGTACCTCGTTGCCCTCGTTCTCGGTGCTCACAGCTCTTCTCCTCGGTCCATGCTGTCGTTACGTGCGTTCTCGGTCACGGCCTGGTGGTGCCGGCTGTGCGGACCCTGCGGCTGGCACGTGGCCGGCACGCGGATGTCACGCGGTCGCACGGTCACAGTCGCAGTTGTCTGCAGTCAGCTTTTCCCATGGGCTGTCAGGGCACCATAAGCCGATCCTGTGTGTCCGGCGCCCCGGGAGGGCCTCGCCCGGCGAGCCTCCGGGTACCCCGTGATGGCACCATGACGCGGTGACCCTCGCACGACAGCACCAGATTCAGGTCGTCGCCCACCGCGGAGCCTCCGAGGACGCTCCCGAGCACACGCTGGCCGCGTACAAGAAGGCGGTCGAGGACGGTGCCGACGCCCTCGAATGCGATGTACGGCTCACGGCCGACGGCCACCTCGTCTGTGTCCACGACAGGCGCGTCAACCGTACGTCGAACGGCCGCGGCGCCGTCTCCGCCCTCGAACTGGCCGACCTCGCCGCCCTGGACTTCGGTTCCTGGAAGAAGCACCACGGAGAGGCCGAGGAGGACCCCGACTGGGCGTCCGCCACGGGTGAGGACACCGGGGCGGACACCTCGGTCCTGACCCTGGAGCGCCTCCTCGAGCTCGTGGCCGAAAGTAATGCTTCTGGCCGCCGCGTACGCCTCGCGATCGAGACGAAACACCCCACCCGGTGGGCGGGACAGGTGGAGGAGCGCCTGCTTCTGCTGCTCAAGCGGTTCGGCCTGGACGCGCCGCCCGCGGAGGGCCCCTCGCCGGTCCGTGTCATGAGTTTCTCGGCGCGTTCCCTGCACCGTGTCCGGGCCGCTTCCCCGACGCTGCCGACCGTTTACCTGATGCAGTTCGTCTCGCCGCGCCACCGCGACGGACGCCTCCCCGAAGGGGTTCGCATCGCTGGTCCGGCCATGCGGATCCTGCGCAACCACCCTTCGTACGTCGCGAAGCTGAAGCGCGCGGGACACCAGGTTCACGTATGGACGGTGAACGAGCCGGAGGATGTCGAACTCTGTGCGGAACTGGGCGTCGACGCGATCATCACCAACCGCCCCAAGCAAGTTCTGTCACAACTGAATCACCTTGGACTCCATTAACTCCGGTTACAGGGAGTGCACCGGCGCGTTCGTTCCGTATTCGATCGTCACGAGTGCGTCACCGGACGTGGATTGGCCGGTTTCCGGTCCAGTCCATTGGGGCATCCACACCGTGGCGTGGGGCGAAGGAGGTCTCGGGGGTGGCGTTGGTGGTGGCACGGGAGGTGCCCACGTCGTCGAGCATGGCCGTTCCCCATGGCCCTGCGGGCGTGGGGGAAGCAAGGCACCACATGCGCAATCAGCTGCGCATGAGCGGGGTGTCCGAATCGGTCGTCGACGATGCCGTACTGATCCTGTCGGAACTGCTCAGCAACGCCTGCCGGCATGGCAGGCCACTGGGCCGAGGAATGGTCGGCGACGGCGACGTGCGCGTGGCGTGGCACATCGACGAGGCGGGCCGGCTGACGGTCGAGGTGACGGACGGCGGCGGCCCGACCCGCCCGGTGCCCGCCACTCCGTCGGTCACGGCGCACGGCGGCCGGGGGCTCAACATCATCACGGCGCTCTCCGACGCCTGGGGCGTCCGCGACGACGTGCACGGCGAGGTCACCGTGTGGGCCGTCGTGCAGGGAGGCCACCACCACGAGGATTTCGCTACGCGCGTCGCCGCCCCGTCGGTGGCCGCGATATCCGAGCTCGCCTTCGTGGACCCCTTCGACGATCTGGACTGAATCCGCGAACGGCTAGGCTCGCGCCCGTACGGAAGAGTGCAACAGAGCCGCAGCCGGGAGACACCCAGATGGCCAAGAAGCGCCCTCAGACCAAGGGCAAGCAGCAGTCGCAGGTCAAGGACGGAGCCCGCACCGGCGGCGCTGAGAACTATCCGGTCGTCGGCGCCCGTGAGCCCTGCCCCTGCGGCTCGGGCCGGCGTTACAAGGCGTGTCACGGCCGTGCCGCCGCGCACGCGGTGACCGAGCTGGTCCAGCGCCCGTTCGAGGGCCTGCCCGGCGAGTGCGACTGGATCGCGCTGCGCGAGCTGGTGCCCGCGGCCACGGTCGAGCTGACCCTCAAGGACGGGCTGCCCGACGGCATCCCGTCGGTGTCCCTCGCCACCGTGCTGCCGATGGCCTGGCCCGCGCTGCGCCGCGACGACGGTTCGGTCCTGCTCGGCCTGCAGAACGACACCGCGTCCGGCGACATCAGCCGCGACCTGGCCGACACCCTGCAGCGCGCCCTGGAGGCCGAGCCGGGTACGCCGGTGAAGGGCCGCCGTGCCCCCGCCGACGGGCCGCGGCTGCAGGACCTGATCGACCCGGAGGGCCGTTTCGAGCCGGTTGTGCACTCGGGCTTCGAGTTCTGGGTGCCGGACGCGGAGAACGCCACGCCGGAGGTGTCCGCCTCCCTCGAACGGGCGAACGACGCCGCCATTCCGACGGTGAAGCTGACCGGTGTGGACGCCGCGTACTGGTGCGAGACGCCGGACAAGAACCACCTGCGCTGGGTCATGCCGCACCCCGAGGAGCAGCTCCTCGACGCGCTGGCCCGGCTGCACGCGGCCGGTACGTCGAGCCTCGGCGAGGGCACCCGCCTTGTCGGTTCCTTCCGTGCGCACGGTCTGACCGTCCCGGTGTGGGACCTGCCGAGCGGTGTCTCGGCGGCGGACGTCGAGAAGCCCGCGGCGGAGTTCGCCGAGCGGCTCGCGACGGCGCTCGCCTCGCAGACCCCGCTGACCGCGGACGAGCGCCGTGCGCGCGGTGGCCTCACCAACCGCCAGGTCACGCTCAGCTGACCCCACCGGACCCACACGCGCTGTTCCGTACCGACTGACGCACCAGTCAGTCGGTACGGCTGTGAACGGAATCGGTGACTCCAGTCACAACTCCCCGTAGCGGTAAGTAAATCCCTGTCCGGATAACTGGGATCGAATTTGCCAAGAGCCGATCTCTTGTTACCGTTCAGGTAGCCCGGTTGCTGGTGCATCCCCCGTCGCCAGCAACCGGGCCCTTTCATGTCCGGGGACCGGTCGGCGATTCAACTGCCCTGTGGGGGCGCCGAGTTGCTGCCCGAACGCAGCAGCAGTCCGTCCGCCTCGCTCGCCGCGTACTCCGCCACGGCCGTGTACGCCGCCGCCTCGCCCGCCGACCGCTCGCGCGGGGTCTCGCACGCTGCCGGTTCGTCACCCGCCTCCACCTCGCAGTGCATCTGCACGGTGCGCCCGCCGGGGCCCATCAGGGTCAGGACGGCGGTCAGCTCGTCGCCGGTGGCGTTGCGGTAATAGGTACGCGCCCAGGTGTCGCGGGCCAGGGTGAGCACACAGGTCTGGGCCTCGATGCCGTCGGGCGAGGAGAGTTCGGGGCCGCACCGGGAAATGGTCTCCGCGCGCGGCTCCGAAGGTGCGTTCGACGGGGCGGCTGAGGGGGTGGGGAGGGGCGACTTCGCGTCACCGTCGCCCACCGGCCCCGCGGACGCCCCGGCGAGCGGCAGGAGAACCGTGACGGCCGCGACGCCCAGGAGCATGATCAGGCGGGGTTGCATGAGCCGAAGATAACGACAGTGGGCGCGCGGCCCGCTCGCCGCGCGCCCAATTCCCCTACAACTCGGGCGCGCTCACACCCGTACGAGTGAGGGCGTCGACGACGGCGTCCACGACCGCCTCGACGTCCGGCACCCAGGGGGCGGCCGATCCGGGCAGCGGGGCGCGCTCCCACCGGACCTGGCCCTGTCCGGTCACGGAGGGCGGCAGGGCGATGTAGCCCCCCTCGCCGTGGAAGCGGAGGGAGCCCGGGACGTAGTCCTTCGCGTAGAGGAGCTCGCCCAACTGGGCCATCGAGTACGGCGCGACGAGGATGTGGAGTCTGGCGTCCGTGGCGACCACCGGGCCGAGCCTGATGCCCGCCTCGTCGAGCGCGGCGAGGGCGCGCACGCCGGCTTCCGCGGGGAGGCTGACGGCGCACGGGGCGCGGTCTCCGGTGGCGAGGACGATGGGCGCGCCGGGTCGGTTGGTCCACCACCAGCGGACCATCCGCTCGTCGGTGGTGGCGGCGAGGAGGCCGGGGTCGAGGGGGTGCGCGCCCGGTACCGCGCAGTCGGGGTCGGGGCAGGCGCACCGGGTGCCGTCGCGCCGGTCGAGACCGACTCCTGGCAGTACGGGCCACCGCCATGCGGTCGCGAAGGTCAGAGCCGCGCCGAGCTGTCCGGCGCTCCGGCCGGGCTTCCTTCCGATTCGCCAGGACAGGAGCCTGCGTCGCCTTCCGAGGATCTCGCGCATGAGCGCTCGTTCCTTTCCGTTGCACGCCGGCGTTAGCCGGGGAGACTGCGGGCCACATCACACCATGTGTGGATCACTTCGCTGTACGTACGAGCTGGCACATCTGCACCCAGCCTGCGGCATGGGGAACCACTCTGAACCGAGCGTTGACGTGGCGTGGGGTGGCGGCGCCTGGCGTTTGCCGTCCCGCGATATTGCTTGCCGCCTCCGCCACGGGAGGATGGGGCACGGTCGTCGTGAGTTAGGACGCCCGGGTCCTTCGACAGGTTCCGGATCGGTCCCAACTGCCCCTGGCCATCACTGAGTACGTACCCAGCGCGACCACTGCAACGCTTTACCGAACAACGTCAGTCGATCCTAATATGCCCCAACCCGGCGCTGTTTTCAGCCAACTTTTCAAGATCTTTTAGGATTCACGGAATTCCCCCGAACACCATGAATCCCGGCAGGACAATGCTGGACATCCCCTCACCAGTGCGTGTACATCTGGAGGCATTGCTAGCGGCGCATAGTGACATGGGGGTTTGCGATGCTTTTGAGCATTACGCACCGGCCGGAAAGCCGTCAGCCATGAACGCCCCGCACCTTCCGAAAGTGGCCGGAATCGATTCCACAGTTCCGCCACCGGCACACACTGTCGCGCCCACCGCGCAGACCACACCCGCAGCGGCACGCGCGGCGGGCACTCCCGTCGCCGGCGCACCCGGCGCGGTGATCCAGGACCGGCTCGCGGGCTGGGTCTCCGACCTCACCACGTTGCACGAACTCACCGAGCGGCTCGCCCGCACGGCCACCCTCGACGAGGCGCTGCGCGAACTGCTGCGCGCCGGGGCGGCCCTCGTGGGCGCCCGGCGCGGCCTCGCCGTCATCGAACCGGCCGACGGGCTCGGCCCCGAGACCACGATCGGCCTGGGCCTCGGCCGCGCCGACCTCGGGCACATCGAGACGGTGCCGCGCCGCGCCACCTCGTACGGCAGGCTCCTGGACGCCGGCGACGGCAGACCCGGCACCGTGCCGGACGAGATCGCGCAGCCCGACCTCCTCGCCGACGAGAGCCTCGACCCCCGTCACCGCGAGGTCGCCGCCGTCCTCGGCTACGCCGCGAGCTACGCACTGCCCCTGGCCACCGAGACGGCGGGCCGGATCGGCGCCGCCGTCTGGCTGTACGACGAACCCGCGGAGCCGGACGAACGCCGACGCCACCTCGTGGGGCTCTACGCACGCCAGGCATCCGAGCACGTGGCGCAGTTGCTCGTCCTGGACCGCGCCCGCACCACCGAGGCCACCCTCCGCGAGGAGCTCATGCCCTCGCGGCCGCCGCGGGTCGCCGGGGTGCAGCTCGCCGCCCGGCACCGCACCGGGCCGCGCGGCGGCGGCGACTGGCACGACGCGCTGCCGCTGCCCGACGCGGCGCTCGGCCTCGCGGTCGGCTCCGTCACCGGGTCGGGTCCCAGCGCCGTGGCCGCGATGGGGCGTCTGCGCGCCTCCCTGCGGGCGTACGCGGTGATGGAGGGCGAGGACCCCGTGGCCGTCCTCTCCGACCTGGAGCTGCTGCTGCGGCTGACCGAGCCCGCGCGGTCGGCGACGGCGCTCTTCGCGTACTGCGAACCGGCCCGGCGCAAGATCGTCCTCGCCGGTGCCGGGCACAGCCCGCCGCTGATCATCGGGGAGCGGCGCACGGAGTACGTGGAGACGTCCCTGTCCGCACCGCTCGGCATGCTCGCCTGCTGGGAGGCGCCGAGTGTGGAGATCGCTCCGGAGCCCGGAGAAACGGTGCTTCTCTACACCGACGGCCTCCTGCACCGCACCGGCGACCCGATGGACCGGGCCTTCGCGCGGCTGCACGCGGCGGCGGCGAGCGTCCCCAAGGGCATCAGGGACGACCCCGGGGCGATCGCCGACCACGTGCTGCACACCGTCCTGCCGGACGGGCTCGACGCCGCGGACAGCGACGAGGACGTCGTGCTCCTGGCGGCGCGCTTCGAGTGAGGCGTGTCCACGCGCGCGTGGAGGGCTTCCGGGTGAGGCTCCGGGCACGCTGTGTAAGTGGCCTTCCGGCCCTGGGACCCCTTCCGTACGCCCGTACGATGGAGGGTGGCCCAGTGTCGTACATAGGAGGCAGATCGTGTCGGAGGCGCTCAACCCGGCGACCCCGGAAGAGACCGAAGAAGAGCCGATCAAGCAGCGCAAGAACGGCCTGTACCCGGGCGTTTCCGATGAGCTCGCCGAGAGCATGAAGTCCGGCTGGGCCGACACCGAGCTGCACGACCTGCAGCCCGTCGCGCAGGCCGAGAACACCGCCGCCCGCCGCGCCGCGCTCTCCGCGCGCTTCCCGGGCGAGCGTCTGGTGATCCCCGCGGGGAACCTGAAGACCCGCTCGAACGACACCGAGTACGCCTTCCGCGCCTCCGTCGAGTACGCCTACCTCACCGGCAACCAGACCGAGGACGGCGTCCTCGTCATGGAGCCGGTCTCCGACGGGCACAAGGCCACGATCTACCTGCTGCCGCGCTCCAACCGCGAGAACGGCGAGTTCTGGCTGGACGGCCAGGGCGAGCTCTGGGTCGGCCGCCGCCACTCCCTCACCGAGGCGGAGAAGCTGTACGGCATCCCCGCGTCCGACGTGCGCGAGCTGACCGACAAGCTGCGCGAGGCCACCGGCCCCGTCCGTGTCGTGCGCGGCTACGACGCCGGCATCGAGGCGGCCCTGACCGACAAGGTCACCGCCGAGCGCGACGAGGAGCTGCGGGTCTTCCTCTCCGAGGCCCGCCTGGTCAAGGACGACTTCGAGGTCGGCGAGCTCCAGAAGGCCGTCGACTCCACCGTCCGCGGCTTCGAGGACGTCGTGAAGGTCCTCGACAAGGCCGAGGCGACCAGCGAGCGCTACATCGAGGGAACGTTCTTCCTGCGCGCCCGCGTCGAGGGCAACGACATCGGCTACGGCTCGATCTGCGCCGCGGGCCCGCACGCCACCACCCTGCACTGGGTGCGCAACGACGGCGCCGTCCGCTCCGGCGAGCTGCTCCTGCTCGACGCCGGCGTGGAGACGCACTCGTACTACACCGCGGACGTCACCCGCACGCTGCCGATCAACGGCCGCTTCGACGAGTTGCAGAAAAAGATCTACGACGCCGTGTACGAGGCGCAGGAGGCCGGCATCGCGGCGGTGAAGCCGGGCGCCAAGTTCCGCGACTTCCACGACGCGTCGCAGCGCGTGCTCGCCGAGAAGCTGGTCGAGTGGGGCATCGTCGAGGGCCCCGTCGAGCGCGTCCTGGAGCTGGGTCTGCAGCGCCGCTGGACGCTGCACGGCACCGGTCACATGCTCGGCATGGACGTCCACGACTGCGCCGTCGCGCGCACCGAGACGTACGTGGACGGCACGCTGGAGCCCGGCATGTGCCTGACGGTCGAGCCCGGCCTGTACTTCCAGGCGGACGACCTCACCGTGCCGGAGGAGTACCGCGGTATCGGCGTCCGGATCGAGGACGACATCCTCGTGACGGCCGACGGCAACAAGAACCTGTCGGCCGCGCTGCCGCGTACGTCCGACGACGTCGAGGCGTGGATGGCGCAGCTCAAGGGCTGAGTCCCCCCTGTCGTACGACGGAAGGCCGGTCCCCTCTGGGGGGCCGGCCTTTTCAGTGGGCTTCAGTGGGCTTCAGTGGGCCTCAGTGGGAGACCCTTTCGTCCTCGCCCGCGACCTTCGCGGTGCTCAGGGCGATGCGGTTCCAGGTGTTGATCGTGAAGATCAGGGCGAGGACCCGGGCGAGTTCGGACTCGTCGAAGTGCCGAGTGGCCTCTACGTAGACATCGTCCGGGACGCCGCCCTGCGCCACAAGGGTGACCGATTCGGTCAGGGCGAGGGCGGCCTGCTCCTTCTCCGTGAAGAAGGTGCGGGCCTCGCGCCACACGCCGACCATGTGCAGCCGCGCCTCGTCCTCACCCGCCTTGCGGGCGTCGGAGGTGTGCATGTGGAGGCAGTACGCGCAGCCGTTGAGGAGCGAGGCGCGGATCTGGATGAGCTCCACGAGGGCCGGGTCGAGACCGTCGCGGGCGGCTGCGTCGAAGCCGATGAGGGCCTTGAAGGCCTTGGGGGCGGCCTTGGCGAAGTTGAGGCGGGGGCTCGTGCCGTGCGTCGTGTCGTTCGTCATGACCATGAATCTAGGCGCGTGAAAGACCTCCAGTAGGGTGCATTTCCATGCCGGAATCATGGGTCAATTTGGCGGAGCGCATCGGCAGTGACCTGCATGTCGATCTGTCAGGTCCCGGCAGCCGCCGGGCCGTTCTCATCCGGGCGCTGCGGGATGCCGTGCGCGAGGGCAGGCTCGCCCCCGGCACGCGTCTGCCGCCCTACCGTTCGCTCGCCGCCGACCTCGGCCTGGCGCGCAACACGGTCGCCGACGCCTACGCCGAGCTGGTCGCGGAGGGTTGGCTGACGGCGCGGCAGGGGTCGGGGACGCGCGTGGCGGAGCGGGCGGAGCCGCCCAAGCGCCCGCGGCGGCCGAAGCCCGCCCCCACGCGCCCCGAGGCACCCGCGTACAACCTGCGCCAGGGGCAGCCGGACGCCTCGTCCTTCCCCCGCACCGCCTGGCTGGCGGCCGCCCGTCGGGCCCTGAACGGCGCGCCCAACGACGCCTTCGGCCCCGGTGACCCGCGGGGCCGCGTCGAGCTGCGCGGGGCGCTCGCCGACTATCTGACGCGGGCACGCGGCGTGCGCGCCGACCCCGAACGCATCGTCGTCTGCTCGGGGTTCGCACACGCGCTGCGGCTGCTCTTCGCGGGCGCGCGCGGGGCGGGCGGCGGTGTGCTGCGCGGATCGTTCGCCGTGGAGTCGTACGGGCTCGGGTTCCACCGCGAGATCCTGGAGGACTCGGGCGTACGTACGGTCCCGTTGGGTCTGGACGAACAGGGCACGCGCGTGGCGGAGTTGACCGGGCGGGCAGCGGAGCCGACGGCCGGGAAAGCGGCGGATTCGAACGTAAAGCAGGCTCCACGCGTGCGTGGTGTCCTCCTCACGCCCACCCACCAGTTCCCGACCGGGGGCCCGCTGCACCCCACCCGGCGCGCGGCGGTCGTCGACTGGGCGCGTAGCAGTGGCGGTCTCATCCTTGAGGACGACTACGACGGGGAGTTCCGCTACGACCGCGAGCCGGTCGGCGCCGTGCAGGGCCTGGACCCCGAACGCGTCGTCTACCTCGGCTCGGTCAGCAAGAGCCTGTCCCCCGCGGTGCGCATCGGCTGGATGGTCCTGCCCGAGCACCTCGTGGAGGGCGTCCTCGCGGCCAAGGGGGAGCGGGAGGCGTGGGCGAGCGTCCTCGACCAGCTCACGCTCGCCGAGTTCATCGCCTCCGGGCAGTACGACCGGCACATCCGGCGGATGCGGCAGCGCTACCGGCACCGCCGCGACCGGCTCGTCACGGCTCTCGCCGAGCGATCCCCGCACATCACGGCCACCGGCATCGCGGCGGGCCTGCACGCGGTCCTGCGGCTGCCGCCCGGGACGGAGGCGTCCGCGGTCAAGGCGGCGGCCTGGCAGGGCATCGCCCTGGACGGACTCGCGGCGTTCCGCCACCCGCGGGCGACGATGCCCGCCGAGGACGGACTCGTCGTCGGCTACTCGACACCGACGGAACACACGTACGGGGCGGCCCTTGAGGCGCTGCTGCGGACGCTGCCGCCGGCCTGAGAAGCGTGACCAACGCCTACGCCGTCAGCAACGGCATCATCAGCGGCGCGTCCTCGCGCCACTTGAGGATCTTGTCGAAGCTGATCACCGCACCGCCGCCCCTGCCCGGCTTGTTGCCGAGGTGGACGTGGTCGGCGAGCTCCTCGATCAGACCGAGGCCGCGGCCGTGCTCGTCGGTCTCCGAGGCGACGGGCCGGGGCGCCGGGCGGGACGTACCGGGAAAGCCGGGGCCGGAGTCGGTGACCTCGATGCGGCACTTCTCGCCGTCCAGGTAGGCCGTGACCCGGTATCCGCCCGGCGTGCTCCCGGGGGCGCTCGCGCCCCCGTGCTCGACGGCGTTCGCACACGCCTCGCTGAGGGCCACCGACAAGTCGTAGGAGACGTCCGGGTCCACGCCCGCGGTCTCCATCGTGCCGATCAGCAGACGGCGGGCGAGCGGGACGCTCGCGGCTTCGCGCCGCAAATGGAGAGACCACCACATGCTCATGCTCCAGCCTCCTGGCTGCGGCTCGACATACCGATACGTATTGCCGCCCGCGCACCCGAATAAGCGCGCGATGGACGTGATGCCGCCCATACGGCGGACGCGCGCCACCCGCCACTCGGTGTAGGACGCCGGGACGCGGACGGCCTGACATGCCCCGTCTGTTCCCCGTCGATGCCCCACCTATCACCTGGAACAGGACCTTCCGGACCTGCCGTGTGCACGGGGAGTGCCCAGTGCGATGATGGCCCGGCCATGACTGCCCCCCACCAGCGCCAGCCGCGCGACGGAGCCGACTTCCGGCTGCTGAGGGCCGCGACGTTCGCCGCGGTCTGCGTCGCGCTGTCCGCCGGGGGCCATGTGCTCGCTTCCTGCGCCGCCGTCCCGCTGTGGACGCTGGGCGCGGGTCTCCTCGCCGTCTTCGCGGTCGCGCTGCCGCTCGCCGGGCGGGCCCGCTCGCTGCCGGGCATCGCGGCGCTGCTCGCGGCCGGACAGCTGGGTCTGCACGCGCTGTTCGGGCTCGGCCAGCACGGCACGGCGGCGACGTCCGCCGCGGGCGGTGACGCCTCCCTGGTGGAGCGGGCCGCGCGCCTGGTCTGCGGGGCGGGCGCCGCGACGATCACGCCGGCGCAGGCCCACCGGATCCTCACCACCGCGGGGCTCGGCCCCGGCGGAACGGGTGGTTCCGGAGCGGCCGGTGGTTCCGCGGGACACCGGCACGGCGGTTCCGCCGCCGCTGCCGCCGACTCGGCGCTGGACTCGATGACGTCCGGTACGCAGGGCGGCGCGGGCATGGGGTCGATGAGCGGCATGGGGCTCGTGCCGTCCCTGCCGATGCTCATCGCGCACGTCCTCGCGGCCCTCGCCGCGGGGTGGCTGCTCCGGCGCGGCGATCTCGCGCTGCTCCGCCTCGTCCGGCTCGCCGACGGGGCGCACGGGGTGGCCGAAGGGGCGCTCGTACGTTCCCTGCGCTCGGCGCTCACTCTCGTACGCGCCCTGCGGGCAGGTCTGCCCGGCGCGCCCGAGACGACCGGGCCGCGGGCTCCCCGCACCGCGCTGCTCGTCCCCGCGAAGCCGCGCACGGTCGCGCTCGAGGACGCGGTGATCAGGCGCGGCCCGCCGGCCGGCCCCCGCGACGTCGAACTCGCCGCCTGAAGCGACACACTCCACAGCGCAGTACGGAGGGGTCGCTCGGCGCGCACGCGCGCGTGCCTACGCGGCCGCACGCACCCCCGTACCCCGTACCCCGTACCACGCATCCCGTACCCGGCACGGCGCCCTGCGCGCCCCCTGCCCGGTCACCACTGACGAAAGTGGAGTGTTCCTGTCATGAAGATGTCCCGTATCGCCGCCGCAGGCACCGTCGCCGCCTCCGCCGTTCTCGTGCTCTCGGCGCCCGCGTTCGCGCACGTCAGCGTCTCGCCGGAGGGCCAGGCCGCCAAGGGCGGTTACGCCACGGTCAACTTCAAGGTCCCGAACGAGCAGGACGACGCGTCGACCAACAAGGTCGAGGTCTCCTTCCCGAGCGAGCACCCGCTCGCCTCCGTCATGACGACGCCCGTCCCCGGCTGGACCGTGAAGGTCACCAAGGCCAAGCTCGACAAGCCGCTGGAGATCCACGGCGAGAAGATCGACGAGGCCGTCTCCAAGGTCACCTGGACCGCCGACGGCAAGGGCATCCAGCCGGGCACCTTCCAGAAGTTCCCGGTCTCCATGGGTCAGCTCCCCGAGGACGCCGACGAACTCGTCTTCAAGGCCGTCCAGACGTACGACAACAAGGACGTCGTCCGCTGGATCGAGCCGCAGCAGAAGGGCCAGGAGGAGCCGGAGCACCCGGCGCCCGCCCTCGCGCTGACCGCCGCTTCCGACGAGCACGGCGCCCCCGCCGACACCGCCAAGGCGGACGACAAGGGCGGCAAGTCGGAGAACGCGTCGTCGGACTCCTCCGACAGCAGTGACACCACCGCGCGCGTGCTCGGCATCGTCGGCATCGTCATCGGTGTCGCGGGCGTCGCGTTCGGCGTGCTCGCGGGCCGTCGCCGCGCCACGAGCTGAGCCGCAGGCTGAGCCCCCTTCGGGGTGCGCCGAGGCGGCGTACAGCCGCCCCGGCGCGCCCCGGCCCCCTCACATCTGGGACATTTTCGTATGCGCACCAAGAGCACGAACAAGAAGCTCGCCGCCGCTGCCCTGCTGGCCGTGGCCGCCCTCACCCTGACCGCCTGCGGCGGCGGTGACGACAAGAAGCCGGTCGCCGAGGTCTCCGCGGAGACCGACTCCGGCAAGGCCGCCACGGTCCTGGACAAGCCGTACAAGAAGCCGAACCTCGTCCTCACCGACACGCACGGCAAGAAGTACGACCTGCGCGAGGAGACGAAGGGCAAGCCGACGCTGATCTACTTCGGCTACACGCACTGCCCCGACGTCTGCCCGCTGACGATGAACAACATCGCGGTCGCCAAGAAGGCGCTGCCCAAGGCCGACCAGGACAAGCTCAAGGTCGTCTTCGTCACCACCGACCCCGAGCGCGACACCCCCGCCGAGCTCGGCAAGTGGCTCAAGGGCGTGGACGCCGACTTCGTCGGTCTGACGGGCGACTTCGCCACCATCCAGGCCGGCGCACGCCAGCTCGCCATCAGCATCGAGCCGTCCAAGAAGGACAAGAACGGCAAGATCGTCTCGATGCACGGCACGCAGGTCCTCGCGTTCTCGCCGAAGAACGACGCGGGATACGTCCTCTACGGAGAGGACGCCACCGCCGGCGACTACACCAAGGACCTCCCCAAGCTCCTCAAGGGACAGACCCCGTGAACCACCGCACCACCAAGCACCGCGCACTCACCGCCGGGGCCCTGGCCCTGACCGCCGTCCTCGCCCTCGCCGGCTGCGACGACGACTCGGACTCCGGCTCCGGGAACACCGTGAAGAAGCCCGACATCAAGGTCAGCGGGGCCTACGTCCCCGAGCCCACCATGGCCGACATGGCGGCGGGCTTCTTCACGCTGACGAACAAGGGCGCCGCCGACAAGCTCACCTCCGCCACCAGCGACAGCGCGGGATCCGTCACGCTGCACAGCACCAAGGGCGGCACGATGAAGGAGGAGAAATCCTTCGACGTGCCCGCGAACGGTGAGCTCTCCTTCACGAGCGGCGGCAACCACGTCATGTTCGAGAAGCTCGCGCACAAGCCGAAGAAGGGCGAGAAGGTCGCCCTGACGCTGCACTTCCAGAAGTCGGACCCGATCACGGTCGAGGTTCCGGTCAAGGAAGCGACGTACAACCCCGGGCAGCACGACAGCAACGCCTCGCACACGTCGCACAAGTCGCACTGAGGGACGGACCGCTGATGCAGACCATCGCTTCCCGCTGCAGGATCCCGCGTCTTTGGCAGCTTCTTCTGGTGCTCCTCGCCACGACCGGGCTCTTCCTCGCCGGTGCCGCGCCCACGTCCGCGCACGCCGCGCTGACCGGCAGCGACCCGAAGCAGGGAGCGGTGGTCGACCGGGCTCCCGACCAGGTCAAGCTCACCTTCTCCGAGAAGGTCGCCATGTCGGACGGTTCCGTGCGGGTGCTCGACCCGTCCGGCAAGCGGGTCGACACGAACAAGACGACGGACCTGGGCTCCAACACGTACGGCGTGCGGCTCCGTCCGGGCCTGCCCGACGGCACCTTCACCGTCGCCTACCAAGTCGTCTCCGCCGACAGCCACCCGGTCGCCGGCGCCTACACGTTCTCCATCGGCGCGCCCTCCGACACGAAGGTCGCGCTGCCCGACCAGGAGGCGGGCGGCGGCCTCGTCGGCGCGCTCTACGACGCCGCGCGCTACCTGTCGTACGCCGGGTTCATCCTGCTCGTCGGCGGTGCCGCGTTCGTCCTCGGCTGCTGGCCGCGGGGCGCGAGCGTGCGGCCCGTGCAGCGGCTCGTGACGGGCGGCTGGGTCACGCTCACCGCCGCCACCCTCGCGCTGCTGCTCCTGCGCGCCCCCTACACGAGCTCCGGGAAGCTCGGGGACGCCTTCGACATGGGCAAACTCGGCGACGTCCTGAACACCAAGACCGGCGCGGCCCTCGTCTCCCGGCTGCTGCTGCTCGCCGCCGCCGCGCTGTTCATCGCGGTGCTCTTCGGCGCGTACGAGAAGCGCGAGGATCCCAAGGAGAAGAAGGACCTCACCTTCGGGCTCGCCATCGGCGGCACCGTCGTCGCCCTCGGCATCGCGGCGACGTGGGCCATGGCCGAGCACGCCTCGACCGGCATCCAGGCGGGCATCGCGATGCCCGTCGACGTGCTGCACCTGCTGGCCGTCGCCGCCTGGCTCGGCGGCCTCGCGTCGCTGCTCGTCGCGCTGTTCCGCACGACCGCGGTGGACGCCTCGGCGGTACAGCGGTTCTCGACCGTGGCGTTCACCAGCGTCGTCGTGCTCGCCGCCACCGGCACCTACCAGGCGTGGCGGCAGGTCGGCTCGTGGTCGGCGCTGACCGGCACCTCGTACGGGCAGCTGCTCCTCGTCAAGATCGGACTGGTCGTCGTCCTGGTGGGCGTCGCCTCCGTGTCGCGGCGGTGGACCGGGCGGATCGCCGCCGAGGCGAGCGGTCTCGCTCCGGAAGCCGCGGCCGCCGTGGTCGTCGAGCAGCGCATGAAGCAGACGGCGCATCAGGCGTCCCGGCAGACGTCGAAGAAGCCCCAGAAGAAGGCGGCCGCGAAGCCCGCCCCCAAGCCGGTCACCGTGCCGGCCTCCGGGCAGGGCGGCGACGACGATCCCGAGCGCTCCGCCCAGCTGGCGCGCCAGCAGGCCGCCATGGACAGCGCCCGCGAGAAGCGCATCCGCGACGCCGATCCGTACCGCTCCGGGCTGCGCCGCTCCGTGCTCGCCGAGGCGGGCATCGCCGTCGTCCTGCTGGGCGTGACGACGTTCCTCACGACGACCGAGCCGGGCCGCACCGAGGAGGAGGCCGCCAAGGCCACGTCCGCGGCGGCCGCGCAGCGCTCGGGCCCCCTCCAGCTCAAGGTCCCGTTCGACACGGGCGGCACCGACGGCAAGGGCACCGTGCAGCTGGACCTCGACCCCGGCCGCACCGGCAGCAACACCATGCACCTGTACGTGAAGCGGCCCAACGGCAGCGCCTTCGACGTCCCCGAGGTGAAGGTCTCCCTCACCAACGAGGCCAAGGACGTCGGCCCGCTGCCCATCGCCCCGGACCACATCGCCACCGGACACTGGAGTGCGAACGGCGTGCAGGTCCCGATGGCAGGCACATGGAAGATCGCGGTGACGGTGCGGACCTCCGACATCGACCAGATCACCGTGAAGAAGAACGCGCAGATCGGCTGAACGGAACAACCACCATGGCGGACAACGGGATTTCCAGGCGGCGGCTGATCGGCACCGCCGGCGCGACGGGCCTCGCGCTCGGCGCGGCGGGCGGCGCCATCGGGTACGCGGCGGCCCCCTCGGACGCTGCGGACGCCGCGGCCGCCGCCGGTTCGGAGCTGGCCTCCCTCGGCTCCGGACAGGTGATGTTTCACGGGAAACATCAGCCCGGCATCACCACGCCCTTGCAGTCCCGCGGCCATCTGATCGCCTTCGACCTGGCGGCGGGGGCGGGCCGCAAGGAGGCGGCGGCCCTGTTGCGCCGCTGGTCGGCCACGGCCGAGCGGCTGATGGCGGGCGAGCCCGCCGACGGCCGGGACACGGCGGTCGCCCGGGACGCGGGCCCGTCCTCGCTGTCCGTCACCTTCGGATTCGGCGCCTCCTTCTTCTCCCGCACGGGTCTGGAAAAGCAGCGCCCGGCCGCGCTCGACCCGCTGCCCGACTTCTCCTCCGACCACCTCGACAAGGCACGCAGCAACGGCGACCTGTGGGTGCAGATCGGTGCGAACGATCCGCTCGTCGCGTTCCACGCCCTGCGCGCGATCCAGAGGGAGGCGTCGGGGACGGCGCGGGTGCGGTGGCAGATGAACGGCTTCAACCGTTCGCCGGGCGCCACCGCACGGCCGATGACGACCCGCAACCTGATGGGCCAGGTCGACGGCACGAACAACCCGAAGCCTTCGGACAAGGACTTCGACGAGCGGATCTTCGTGCCCTCGAACGGTGACCCTTCATGGATGGCGGGCGGTTCCTACGCCGTCGTACGCCGTATCCGGATGCTCCTCGACGACTGGGAGGAGCTCGGCACGAAGGCGCAGGAAGCGGTGATCGGGCGGCACAAGTCGGACGGCTCGCCCCTGACCGGCGGCACGGAGACCACCGAGCCGAAGCTCGACAAGACCGGCCCGGACGGCAAGGTCGTCATCGCGGCCAACGCGCACGCCCGCATCACCCGTCCCGACCAGAACGGGGGCGCCGCGATGCTGCGCCGCCCGTTCTCGTACCACGACGGCTTCGACGACAAGGGCGAGCCGGACGCGGGGCTGCTCTTCGTCTGCTGGCAGGCGGACCCGATGCGCGGCTTCGTCCCGGTGCAGCGCAAGCTCGACCGGGGGGACGCCCTTTCGGAGTTCATCCGGCACGAGGCGAGCGGGCTCTTCGCGGTGCCGGGCGGGGCGAAGAAGGGCGAGTACGTGGGGCAGCGGCTGCTGGAGGGGTGACCCGGGCCGCTGGCTGAGACGCGTGAGCCACGCCACGCGCGGCGCATTAGGGTGACGGTATGTCGGCGACGCGCTATACGTACCTGGGCCCCGAGGGCACCTTCACCGAGGCGGCTCTCCGTACGCTGCCCGAGGCGGCCACCCGGGAGCTCGTCCCGATGGTCTCCGTCCCCGCCGCGCTGGACGCGGTCCGCAGCGGTGAGGCGGCGGCCGCGCTGGTGCCGATCGAGAACTCGGTCGAGGGCGGCGTCACGACCACCGTCGACGAGCTCGCCAAGGGTGCGCCCTTGATGATCTACCGCGAGGTCGTCCTGCCGATCGCCTTCGCGCTGCTCGTGCGGCCCGGCACGAAGCTCAAGGACATCAAGACGGTGACGGGTCACCCGGTGGCGCAGCCGCAGGTCCGCAACTGGCTGGCCGCGCATCTGCCGGACGCCGTGTGGGAGTCGGCGGCGTCGAACGCGGACGGCGCCCGGCTGGTCCAGGAGGGCCGGTTCGACGCGGCCTTCGCGGGTGAGTTCGCGGCGGCCACGTACGGCCTGGAGGCGCTGGTCAGCGAGATCCACGACGCGGCAAACGCCGAGACCCGCTTCGTGCTGGTCGGCCGTCCGGCCCGGCCCGCCGCGCCGACGGGTGCCGACAAGACCTCCGTCGTGATCTGGCTGGGTGACGACCACCCGGGTGCCCTGCTCGAACTGCTTCAGGAATTCGCGGTTCGCGGCGTCAACCTGATGCGGATCGAGTCGCGGCCCACGGGTCAGGGGATCGGCAATTACTGCTTCTCCGTGGACGCCGAGGGGCACATCACGGACCGCCGGGTCGGCGAGGCCCTGATGGGGCTCAAGCGGATCTGTCCGCAGGTGCGCTTCCTCGGGTCGTATCCGCGGGCGGGGGTGGCCACGGAGGACGTCAAGCCGCCGCGGCCCGGTACGACGGACCCCGAGTTCATGGCGGCGTCGGACTGGCTGACGCGCTGCCAGGACGGCCGTTTCTAGCCGGTCCCGTCGCTCGTACTGCGGTCCTACCTGCAGATTTACGTTATCCACAGAAGTTATCCACAGGCTTGCGTCTCGACCTGGGGACAAGTCGACAACGAAGCATGACATGGTCGACAAATCGCCCTGGAGCACCCAAGGGCGTCCACAGTCCCGCACGTCACCCCTCGTCCACTCTTTTCCATTGATCAACTCTTTGGAGCGAGGTATTTCCACTCGAAAGTGGGTGTGCGGGTGGTTTGGGAAGGCATTCCCCGGGCGCATGAACAGCTGACGGAATGGGATGTTCCAACATCCACAGATCTTTCGCACACCCTGTGGATAACCGTCCGGACGCCCTGGTTCCTGTGGACAACGGCGGTGGACAAGCGCGCCAAGTCCCGCTCCCCGCAAGGGGTTCCGGTCAAGCGGTGCGCACCCTCTGCCCCGTTTCGGGGAATGCCGCCCCTTTTTATTGACCGGGAATTCACATTCCGGCAAATCGGGCATACCGTACGCAACGGAATATGGAGTCGTGGGCCGGAACCGGGCGACGGTAGCCTTGAGGGGTGATTGACCTTCGCCTGCTCCGTGAGGACCCCGACCGTGTTCGCGCCTCCCAGCGCGCCCGTGGAGAGGACGTCGCGCTCGTCGACGCCCTGCTCTCCGCCGACGAGCGGCGCAGGTCGTCCGGCCTCCGCTTCGACGAGCTCCGCGCCGAACAGAAGGCGCTCGGCAAGCTCATCCCCAAGGCCGCGCCCGAGGAGAAGCAGGAGCTCCTGAAGAAGGCGGGCGAGCTCTCCGCCGCCGTCAAGGCCGCGGACGCCGCGCAGGACGAGGCCGACGACGAGACCAAGCGCCTCCTGCAGCAGCTCGGCAACCTCGTCCACCCGGACGTCCCGGTCGGCGGCGAGGAGGACTTCGTCGTCCTCGACACCATCGGCACCCCGCGCGACTTCGCCGCCGAGGGCTTCGAGCCCAAGGACCACCTGGAGCTCGGCGAGGCCCTCGGCGCCATCGACGTCGAGCGCGGCGCGAAGGTCTCCGGCTCGCGCTTCTACTACCTGACGGGCGTCGGCGCCCTCCTGGAGCTGGCCCTTGTCAACGCGGCGATCGCCCAGGCGACGGAGGCCGGGTTCATCCCGATGCTGACGCCGTCGCTGGTCCGCCCCCGCGCGATGGAGGGCACGGGCTTCCTCGGCCAGGCCGCGGAGAACGTGTACCACCTGGAGAAGGACGACTACTACCTGGTCGGCACCTCCGAGGTCCCCCTCGCGGCGTACCACATGGACGAGATCATCGAGGCGGGCAAGCTCCCGCTGCGGTACGCGGGCTTCTCGCCCTGCTACCGGCGCGAAGCCGGCACGTACGGCAAGGACACCCGCGGCATCTTCCGCGTCCACCAGTTCGACAAGGTCGAGATGTTCTCGTACGTCGACCCGGAGGACGCGGAGAACGAGCACAAGCGCCTCCTGGAGTGGGAGAAGCAGTGGCTGACCGGCCTCGGCCTGCCCTTCCAGGTGATCGACGTGGCGACGGGTGACCTCGGTGCCTCGGCCTCGCGCAAGTACGACTGCGAGGCGTGGATCCCCACCCAGGGCAAGTACCGCGAGCTGACCTCGGCCTCGAACTGCGACAGCTTCCAGGCCCGCCGCCTGTCGGTGCGCATGCGCGACGGCAAGAAGGTGCAGCCCCTCGCGACGCTGAACGGCACGCTGTGCGCCGTCCCGCGGACGATCGTGGCCATCCTGGAGAATCACCAGCAGGCCGACGGCTCCGTGGTGGTGCCCGAGGTCCTGCGTCCGTACCTCGGGGGCCGAGAGATTTTGGAGCCCATCGCCAAGTGAGCCATCCAGCTCCGGTCACGCCCTCCTTCCCGTACAAGCTGGTCGCGACCGACCTCGACGGGACGCTGCTGCGCCCCGACGACACGGTGTCGGAACGGACGCGCCACGCGCTCACCGCGGCCACCGCGGCGGGCGCGGCGCACATCGTCGTCACCGGCCGCGCGGTGCCCTGGACCCGCCACATCCTCGACGACCTCGGCTACGACGGCATCGCGGTCTGCGGCCAGGGCGCGCAGGTCTACCACGCGGGGGAGCACCGGCTGCTCACCTCGGTGACGCTCGACCGGCAGCTGGCCGGTCTGGCGCTCGCCAAGATCGAGGCGGAGATCGGCCCGCTGGCGCTCGCGGCGAGCCGTGACGGCATCGACGGCGAGGTCCTGGTCGGCCCGGGGTACGCGGTCCAGGAGGGCCCGCTCCCCGCGACCCCGTTCACGGACATCGCCGACCTGTGGGCGGCGCCGCTGAACAAGCTGTACATCCAGCACCCCGGTCTCGGCGACGACGCGCTCACCGACGTGGCACGCCAGGTCGCGGGCGATCTGGTCGGCGTGACCATGGCGGGCGAGGGCATAGTCGAACTCCTGCCGCTCGGCCTCTCCAAGGCGACGGGCCTCTCGCTGGCGGCGCGGCGCCTGGGCGCGAAGGCCGTGGACACGATCGCGTTCGGCGACATGCCGAACGACATCCCGATGTTCGCCTGGGCGGCGCACGGCGTGGCCATGGCCAACGCCCACGAGGAGCTCAAGGCGGTCGCCGACGAGGTGACGACGTCGAACGAGGCGGACGGCATCGCGGTGGTGCTGGAGCGGTTGCTGGGCTGAGGCCTTGGCCCCTTTCGGGGGAGGTTTCGGCCCCCTCTGGGGGGGCGGCCCGCGCAGCGATGCGGATTCTGCGCGCTCGAAGCGGCCGCCCCGGGCAGCTCCCCCGTGCGCGGACTCGACGGAGCGGATAACCGCTCCGGAGCCTCTCACGGCTGCCCTGCCGGGAACTCGACGGACCGTGGTGGCGGTCGCGTCGGCTCCTCTCCCAGAAGGTGAGCGTCAGATGTTCCTGACGCGGTGGCACCAACTACTGTGCCTGCGGCCGGACTTCACCGCCACCGAATAAAAAGCGACTACTCCTCGCCCGCCAGCGTCAGCGAGCGGAGCTTCTGGCCCGCGTACCACGTGGCGGCCGCCGTGACCGCGAGCAGCAGGATCGTCCCCGTCGTCAGGCCGACGTCCGAGGTGATCAGATCACCCTTGCCGACCTTCTCGGCCACGGCGAGGGACCACTGCTGGACGCTGAGGGTGCGCGCTCCGGAGACCAGCGAGCCGAAGAGGGCCTCCCACACCAGGGCGTAGACGAGGCCGAAGACCACGGCGTGCCGGGTGACCGTGCCGAGGAGCAGGAAGATCGCGGCGTACGTGATGGAGGCGACGAGGGCCGCGATCGTGTAGGCGACGGCGATCTGCTGGCCGTTGCCGTTGAGGATCATCCCCGCGATGAACGTGGGGATCGCGGAGAACGCCATGGTCACGGCGATGGCGACGATCAGCTTGGTGAAGATGATCGCGGGCCGCTTGATGGGCTTGGAGAGCAGGTAGACGACCGAGCCGTCGTCGATCTCCGGGCCGATCGCGCCCGTGCCCGCGATGACGCCGATGATCGGCACCATCGTGGCGAGCGCGAAGCCGCCGAGGACGTCGACGGCCACTTGGTCGTCGGCGCCGCTGAAGCCGCGTACCGCCGCGGAGATGGCGATCAGCAGGACGGGCAGGGCGAAGAGGATGAGTGCCCGGCGGCGGCCGAGCAGGGCCCGGTAGGTGAGCCGGGCGACAGTGGGGTCGTACATGAGGGCTCCCTTCAGGCCGCGACGAGGTAGGAGAAGACCGACTCGAGGGACTCGTCCGAGGGCGAGACCGTCAGGAGCCGGATGCCGTGCTCCCGGGCGACCCGGGGCAGCAGCGTGGTGAACCGCGCGAAATCGACCGCCTGGATGCGCAGGGCGCCCTCCTTGAGGTCGACTTCGATGCCGGCCGTGGAGGGGTCGGCGATCAGCGCGGCGGCCAGGGCGCGGTCGTCGCTGGAGCGGATCAGGTAGCGGTGGGGCCGGTCGGTCATGAGCCGGCGGATGCGGCGGAAGTCACCGCTGGCCGCGTGGCGCCCGGCGACGATCACCTCGATGTGCGAGGCCAGTTGCTCGACCTCTTCGAGGATGTGCGAGGAGAAGAGGACCGTGCGGCCCTGGTCCCCCATGGTCCGCAGGAGCTCCATCAGCTGCATGCGCTGACGCGGGTCCATGCCGTTGAAGGGCTCGTCGAGCAGCAGCACCGCCGGGTCGTGGACCAGGGCGGACGCCATCTTCACGCGCTGGCGCATGCCCTTGGAGTACGTGGAGATCTTCCGGTCCTGCGCGTACTCCATCTCGACCGTGGCCAGTGCCTTCTTGGCGGCCCGTTCGTCGAGTCCGTGCAACTCGGCGTTGGCGACGACGAACTCGCGGCCCGTGAGGAAGTCGTACATGGCCTCCCGCTCGGGGACGATGCCGATGTCCTTGTAGATCTGTTCGTTCCGCCAGATCGGCTTGTCGTCGAGGGTGACGCTGCCGGTGGAGGGGGCGAGGAAGCCGCCCATCATGTTGATGAGGGTTGATTTGCCCGCGCCGTTCGGGCCGAGGAGGCCCGTGACGCCGGGGCCGATGTTCATGGTGATGTCGTTGACGGCCACCACGTTCCCGAACCAGCGGGAGGCATGGTCAATATTGATCGTGCTCACAGCCCGACCTTTCGGTAGCGGCGCATCATCGCGCCGTAGCAGCCCGCGATGAGGCCGAGGACGACGACTACGTAGACGACGCCCACGCCGGACGAGGGGCCTTCCCCTCCGGGGAAGGCGGAGGTCGCGCCGAGGAACGCGGTCTGGACGCCGTCGATGAGCGTGATCGGCGAGAAGAGCCCGAGCCAGCTGATGGCGTCGGCGCTGCTGTCCTGCGCGAACGCGATGGACTGGACCGTGGACACCGCTCCGTAGGTGATGGTCAGGACGGCGATGACGGCGGCGATGCCGAAGCCGCGGCGGGGGGTGATCGCCGAGATGACGAGGGCGATGCCGGAGAAGAGCAGGGAGAGCAGCGCCACGGAGACCAGTCCCTGGGCGAACCCCTTGCTCTGGTCGACGAAGTCGAGCTTGGCGAGAAGCGCCCCTGCGTAGAGCACGAGGAGCGGGGCGGCCGTGAGGACGAAGAGGGCGGAGGTCATCGCGGCGAACTTCGCCAGGACGTAGTCACCGCGCTCGATGGGCCGTGAGAAGTAGAGCGGGACGGTCTTGAAGCGCAGGTCGCGCGACACGGTCTGGGGGGCCTGGGCGGCCAGGAAGAGGCTGATGACGGCCTGCATGACGATGGCGTAGCGCGTGTAGTCCACGGGGAGGTCGTCGGCCTTGGTGGCCACGGCGACGGCCACCATGATCGCCGCGGGCAGGCACATCACCGCGAAGAGGATCATCGGCAGGACCTTGGACTTGGCGGAGCGCCCGAGTCCGTACGCGCCGCGCAGGCTCTGCGAGAAGAGCGAGCGGCGGGCGTAGGCGCGGCCGAGGCGGGGGCCGTCGTAGTTCCGGTAGCCGATGTTGTGGATCTGGGTGGACTCGGTGCTCATCGCGCCCCTCCCTCCTTGTGCGGTGCGGCGGCGGTGGCGGCCTGCTGTGCGGAAGCGGCCTCCTGTGCGGCGGCGGTGGCGGCCCAGGCGGCCGCGCGCTCGGTCACGGGCTCCTGTTGCGGCTCGTCCTTGAAGACCTCCGCGATGTGGTGCCTGCGCTGTTCCATGCGGACCAGGCCGAGGCCGAGGTCGGCGACGAGGTCGCGCACGATGTCGTACGTCTCCTCGCCCTCCGCGGTGAGCAGGATCGTGTGCCCGGCACCGGGCAGTTCACCGCCGGTCTCCGTGTCGATGCCGCGCGTCCGCAGCGCGTCGCGCAGCGCTTGGGTGCCGTCGGCGTGTTCGTCGTTGTCCGTGACCTCGACGGCGAGCGTCGTCGTGGTCTGGGTGAAGTCGGTGGTGGAGCTGGACCGCAGGAGCTTGCCGCCGTCGATGACGACGACGTGGTCGCAGGTGCGTTCCAGCTCGCCGAGGAGGTGCGAGGTGACGAGGACCGAGATGCCGAAGTCGGTGTGGACGCGGCGGATCAGGCCGAGCATCTCGTCGCGTCCGACCGGGTCGAGGCCGTTCGTCGGCTCGTCGAGGAAGACCAGCTGGGGGTCGTGGACGAGCGCCTGAGCGAGCTTCACGCGCTGCTTCATGCCGGTCGAGTAGCCGCCCATGGGGCGGTACCGCTCTTCGTAGAGCCCGACGTGGCGCAGGGTGTCCGCGGTGCGTTCGCGGGCGGCCGTGGGCGGGAGGCCGGACATGCGTGCCATGTGGACGACGAACTCGGTGGCCGAGACGTCGGGGGGCAGGCAGTCGTGTTCCGGCATGTATCCGACGCGCTCGCGGATCTCGCCGCCGCGGGTGGCGACGTCGAGTCCCAGCACGGCGGCGCGGCCCTCCGTGGCGGGGGACAGACCCAGCAGGATCTTGATCAGTGTGGACTTGCCGGCTCCATTGGCTCCGACGAGTCCGGTCACACCGGGCCCGATATCCATGGAGAGCCGGTCAAGCGCGGTCACCCTCGGGAACCGCTTGCTCAGGCTTTCGGTCGCGATCACAGTCACGGTTCGACCGTAGTGGCGCACACCACATCGGGTCGTCAGACCATGGGCTTGGCCCGCCCTCACTCTGGAGTATTACGGGCCCGTAAGGGTCGTCCTGAAGTCGACCCCTGGGGGTTCTTCCGGACCTTCCCCGCAGGGTTGGACAGAACTATTGACGTAGCCGCCGGGCATTGTCACATTCATCAGTGTCAAGTTACGACCGCGTACGGCGATGGACCGGACACGGGAAGACCGGACTCGGGACGGACGGTGGCATGACCTCAGCAGTGGCAGGCGAACTCTCCGCGGAACTGCGGGGGTTCAGAGAGGTTCAGACTCTGGCGTACGCATGCGCGGAGGCGGTCGCGGCACAACTCAAGCCGGGCGTGACGGAGCGCGAGGCGGCGCGGATGCAGCGCGAGTGGTTGCGCGAGCGGGGCGTGCGGGACTGGTTCCATCTGCCGTTCGCCTGGTTCGGCGACCGCACGGCGTTCGTGAACTTCCGTGTCCCGCTGCAGTTCTTCCCCACCAACCGCAGGCTGGAGCCGGGGATGCCGTTCATCCTCGACATGGCCCCGGTGTACAAGGGATTCACGGCGGACATCGGCTACTCCGGCTGTCTCGGCCTCAACCCGGTGCACGACAAGCTCCTCGCCGACCTGGAGGCGCACCGCGAGCTGATCCTGCGCGAGGTCCGCGAGCGCCGCCCGCTGCGGGAGATCTACGAGGACGTGGACCGCCTCATGGTCCGCCAGGGGTACGCGAACCGGCATCGGGCGTATCCGTTCGGCGTCATCGCGCACAAGGTCGACCGGGTCAAGGAGCGCCGGCTCACCCCGCACCTGTTCGGGTTCGGCACGCAGTCGCTGAAGGGCCTGGCGAGCGACGCCCTGCACGGGCACCGGGACGGCTGGTCGCCGCTGTGGTCCCCGTACAAATTCTCCGACCACCCGCCCCGTCAGGGGCTCTGGGCGGTCGAACCGCACCTCGGATTCAGGGGTACGGGCGCCAAGTTCGAGGAGATCCTGGTCGTCACCGACTCCAAGGACCCCGAGCAGAGCGCGTTCTGGCTGGACGACGACCTGCCGCATGTGCGGCGCTGGGCTGAGGAGAGGGCCGCCGCATGACGACCGGAGACATCACCGAGGGCACCGGCAAGAGCCCGGGCGGGGGCACTGGCAGGGGGCTGCGGGACGCGCGTGAGCGCTGGGTGCGGACGGGGGGCGTGGAGCTGTGCGTCGCCGAGCTCGGCGACCCGGAGCGGCCCACGGTCCTCCTTGTGCACGGCTATCCGGACTCCAAGGAGGTCTGGTCCGAGGTCGCCGAGCGCCTGGCCGACCACTTCCACGTCGTGCTGTACGACGTCCGGGGACACGGCAGGTCGACGGCTCCGCGGCCGCTCCGCGGCGGCTTCACCCTGGAGAAGCTGACCGACGACTTCGTGGCGGTCATCGACGCGGTCAGCCCGGACAGGCCGGTGCACGTGGTCGGGCACGACTGGGGCTCGGTGCAGTCCTGGGAGTTCGTCACGGTCAAGCGGACCGAGGGCCGCATCGCGTCCTTCACGTCGATGTCGGGACCGTCGCTCGACCACTTCGGCCACTGGATCAAGAAGCGCGTATCGCGGCCGACCCCACGCAAGGTGGGCCAACTCCTCGGCCAGGGCGCCAAGTCCTGGTACGTGTACATGCTGCACACCCCGGTCCTGCCCGAGCTCGCCTGGCGCGGCCCGCTCGGCAAGCAGTGGCCGAAGATCCTGCAACGCATGGAGAAGGTCCCCGCGGGCGACTACCCGACGGCGTCGCTGCCCCAGGACGCCGCACACGGCGCCTGGCTCTACCGGGACAACGTCCGCGCACGCCTGCGCAGGCCGCGCACCGATGCGTACGCGCACGCGCCCGTGCAGCTCATCACGCCCTCCGGGGACATCTTCCTGTCCGAGCGGCTCTACGACGAGCTGGAGTTGTGGGCCCCGCAGCTCGTCCGGCGCACCCTGCCGGCCAAGCACTGGGTGCCGCGCACCAGGCCCGACCGGCTGGCGGCGTGGATCGGTGAGTTCGTGACGGCCAACGAGGACGGCTTGCCCTCCAAGGTGAGTTCGGCCACCGGCAAGCACGCCGACCGGTTCGGCGGCCAGCTCGTCCTGGTCACCGGGGCGGGCAGCGGCATCGGACGGGCCACCGCCTTCGCGTTCGCCGAGGCGGGTGCGCGCGTGGTGGCCGTCGACCGGGACGCGGAGAGCGCGGCCCGCACGGCGGAGATGTCCCGCCTGATAGGCGCCCCGGACGCCTGGGGCGAGGCGGTCGACGTCTCCGACGAGCAGGCCATGGAGAAGCTCGCGGCCCGGGTCGCCGCGGAGTACGGCGTGGTGGACGTCCTGGTGAACAACGCGGGCATCGGCCTCGCCGGCTCCTTCCTCGACACGACGGGCGACGACTGGAAGAAGGTCCTCGACGTCAACCTGTGGGGCGTGATCCACGGCTGTCGGCTCTTCGGCAAGCAGATGGCCGAGCGCGGGCAGGGCGGCCACATCGTGAACACCGCGTCGGCCGCGGCGTACCAGCCGTCCAAGAGCCTTCCCGCCTACAGCACCTCGAAGGCCGCGGTCCTGATGCTCAGCGAGTGCCTGCGCGCGGAGCTCGCGGACCAGGGCATCGGTGTCTCCGCGATCTGCCCGGGCTTCGTGAACACCAACATCACGTCGACGTCCCGTTTCGTGGGCGTCGGGGCGGAGGAGGAGAAGCGCCGCCAGAAGAAGTCCGCCCGGCTGTACGGCCTGCGGAACTACCCGCCGGAGAAGGTCGCCGACGCGATCCTGCACGCCGTCGTCAAGAACCAGGCGGTGGTCCCGGTCACCCCCGAGGCGCGCGGCGCCCGCTTCATGTCGCGCCTCAGCCCGAAGGCCTTGCGCGCGATCGCCCGATTGGAGCCGCCGTTGTGAGCGCGGAGAGGGAGCCGGGCACAGGCGCCGAGGAGCACTACGCGATCGTGCCGCGCCGGGTCTCGTTCGACTGGGACGGGACGCCGCTGCACTGGATACCGGACGAGCCGACCGCCACGCACGTCATCAACGTTCTGCATCTGCTGCTCCCGGCGGGGGAGCGGTGGTTCGTGAAGGTCTTCAAGGAGGGCCTGCCGCTGATCACCGATCCGGTGCTGCGGGGCGACGTGAAGGGGTTCATGGGCCAGGAGGCCACGCACAGCGTGCAGCACGCGCACGTGCTGGACCACCTGGCGGCCCAGCGCCTCGACACCGCGGCCTTCACGAAGTACGTCGACTTCCTCTTCGAGAAGCTCCTCGGGGAGAGGCCGCCACTGGGGGCTCCGGTGCCGGCGCAGGAGTGGCTGCGCTTCCGGCTGTCGATCATCGCCGCCATCGAGCAGTTCACGGCGGTCCTCGGCAACTGGGTCCTGCACGCCGAGGGCCTCGACCGCGCGGGGTCCGACGAGGTGATGCTGGACCTGCTGCGCTGGCACGGCGCGGAGGAGGTCGAGCACCGCGCGGTCGCCTTCGACATGTTCCAGCACTGCGGTGGGCAGGGCCTGCCCCGGTATGCCCGACGCGTCGCGGGCATGACGGTCACGGCGCCGGTGATGCTGTACCTGTGGGTGTGGGGCACCGCCTACCTGATCCGCCACGACCCTCAACTCGCGGGCCGGGTGCGGTACTCACTGGCCGAGCACAACCGGGCGGTCCGGAAGGGCCTGCTGCCCGCCTGGCGTGAGCTCGGCGCGGCGATACCGCGCTATCTGCGGCGGTCGTACCATCCCTCGCAGGAAGGCTCGTTGCGCAAAGCGGTCGAGTATCTGGCCCAGTCGCCCGCGGCGCGGGTGGCGGCGGGCGCGATCGGCCGGACGGCCACCGGCTAGGCCGGTCGCACGGGGGCTTCGGCACGAGTCATCACGGAGGACGGGCAGCGTGGAGTACCGCATCGAGGATCTGGCGCACCACAGCGGTGCGACGGTCCGGACCATCCGCGCCTATCAGGACCGCGGTCTGCTACCCCGCCCGGAGCGCCGCGGTCGGGCCAACGTGTACGGGGACGCGCACCTGGCACGGCTGCGGCAGATCGCTGACCTGCTGGAGCGCGGTTACACCCTGGCCTCCATCAAGGAGCTCCTGGAGGCCTGGGACGCCGGGCGCGGCCTCGGCGGGGTGCTCGGCCTGGTCGCCGAGGTCGACGGGCCGTGGACGGACGAGAAGGCCGACCGGATCACCCGGGCCGAGCTCGACGCGGCGTTCGGCGGCACCCCGGACGAGGCGGCGGTGGCCGACGCGGTCGCTCTGGGTGTCCTGGAACCGGTGCCGGGGCGCGAGGACGAGTACCTGGTACCGAGCCCTCAAGAGCTTTCCGTGGCCGTGGAGTTGTACGCGGCCGGCGTTCCGCTGCTCGCGATTTCGGGGCACTTGCGGGAGTTGAGGGGTCAGGTCGAGCACATAGCCTCTCGTTTCCTGGAGTTCACGACCGAGCACGTCTTCGCGCGCTACCTCGACCATCACCCGCCGACGGAAGCGGACGCGGCCGAGGCGGCCTCCCTCGTACGCAAATTGCGACCACTGGCCCAGCAGTCGGTCGACGCCGAACTGGCGCGGGCCATGCGGCTGTTCGCGACGAAGCATCTGCGGCAGCACTTGGAGGCGGGAGCGGTGCTGCCCGCGGCAGAAGAGCCGCAGTATGTGGCGCTACCCGCCTCGACAATGCGGGCTGTCCAGGCGTTGGTTGGGGAGGAGGGCGCGGCGGCTTTCATCGCGGCTGCCGCCGAACGCGAGGTGCAAAAACGGACTTTGGACGCCCTTGCGTCAAATGTGCGCATCGAAGGGTAAGTTGGGCAAACGCCGTGTAGCGGGCGGCAGTTGTCCACAGATTTGTCAACTGACCTGTGGATAACTCGACTTGGTTGTGGATCAAACCTTTGGACCGGAATCTCTCGATGAAAAACCGATGGACGAAAATCGAGTGCGCGGAGAACGAGGGGCCGAGACGCTGAGCGCATGAAAGAAGGACGTCCCGCAGCAAAGGGACCCCGCACAGCGGACGAACAGCGCACCGTGAAGGTGTCCAAGTACCTGTCGAAACACCTGCGCCACAGCCCCGGCCGGATCGGGCTCACCCTCGACGCGAACGGCTGGGTGGAGATCGACGCGCTCCTCGCCGCGGCCGCCGCCCACCGCTTCCCCTTCACCCGGGCCGAGCTCGACCACGTGGTGGCCGTCAACGACAAGCAGCGCTTCGCCGTAGAGGACGGCCGGATCCGCGCGAGCCAGGGCCACTCCGTCGACGTCGACCTGGACCTGCCCCCGGCACCCCCTCCCGCGTACCTCTACCACGGCACCGTCGCCGCCCACCTGGCCGCGATCCGCGCCGAAGGCCTGCGCCCCATGAACCGGCACGCCGTGCACCTGTCGCCCGACCGCGAGACCGCGACCCGCGTCGGCGCCCGCCGGGGACGGCCCGTCGTCCTGTCCGTCGACGCGGGCGCGATGCACCGCGCCGGGCACGTCTTCCAGGTCAGCGCCAACGGCGTCTGGCTCACCGCCGCGGTGCCGCCCGGCTTCCTGCGGTTTCCGGGAACGCGCTGATTCCTGCAATAGATTCGGTCTCAGCCGAGCTGGGCGACCGCCTCGGTGGCGATCCGCTCGAACACCGACTGGTCGGCGGCGAAGTCGGAGCCGGGAATCGGCCAGTGGACGGCGAGCTCGGTGAAGCCGAGCTCCTGGTGGCGGCCCGCGAAGTCCACGAAGGCGTCCAGCGACTCCAGCGGACCGTTGCGGTCCGGGGTGAAGCCCGTCAGAAGGATCTTGTCGAGTTCGGCCACGTCGCGGCCGGCCTCCGCGCACGCCTTGCCGAGCTTGTCGACCTGGCCGCGGATCGCCTCGCGGGACTCCTCGGGCGTACCCGACTCGTAGAGCTTCGGGTCCCCCGTGGTCACCCACGCCTGACCGTGCCGGGCCGCGAGCCGCAGACCGCGCGGACCGGTGGCGGCGACCGCGAAGGGCAGCCTCGGCCGCTGCGCGCAGCCCGGGATGTTGCGCGCCTCACGCGCCGAGTAGAAAGTCCCCTCGTACGTCACCGCGTCCTCGGTGAGCAGCCGGTCGAGCAGCGGCACGAACTCCCCGAAGCGGTCGGCCCGCTCGCGCGGGGTCCACGGCTCCTCGTCGCCCTTGAGCAGCGTCGTCGCGTCGAAGCCGTTGCCGCCCGCGCCGATGCCGAGCGTGATCCGGCCGCCGGAGATGTCGTCGAGCGAGATGAGTTCCTTGGCGAGCGTCACGGGGTGCCGGAAGTTGGGCGACGTGACGAGCGTGCCGAGGCGCAGCCGCTCGGTGACCGTCGCGGCGGCCGTCAGCGTCGGCACCGCGCCGAACCACGGGCCGTCGCGGAACGTGCGCCAGGCCAGGTGGTCGTACGTGTACGCCGTGTGGAAGCCGAGCTCCTCGGCCCGCAGCCACTGATCGCGGCCACCCTCGTTCCAGCGGTGCACGGGGAGAATCACGGTGCTCAGGCGCAGACTCATGCCTCAGAGCTTACGGGGGCCCGGAGAGCGCTCGCCCACTCAGATGTGCGCCCCCGCGCACGCCCGTGCAGGCATGTGCGGGACAATCGACGGCGTGACCTCAGCTACCCCTGGGCCCCGGACCCCGGCCCCCTCCGCCCCCGCAGCCGGCAGCCCGGCCGCACCGCGGCCGCGGCCCCGGCTGATCGCGACGGACCTGGACGGCACGTTGCTGCGCGACGACAAGACGGTCTCCGACCGAACGGTCGCCGCCCTCGCCGCCGCCGAGGCAGCGGGGATCGAAGTCTTCTTCGTGACCGGCCGGCCGGCCCGCTGGATGGACGTCGTCAGTGCCCACGTCCACGGTCACGGCCTCACCATCTGCGGCAACGGCGCCGCGGTCGTCGACCTGCACGGCGGCCCCGGCACCCACAGCTTCGTCAAGATCCGTGAGCTGTCGCGGGAGTGCGCGCTCGACGTCGTGCACCGGTTGCGCGCCGCCGCGCCGGGCACGTCCTTCGCCATCGAGCGCACCGGAGGGCTGCACCACGAGGAGACCTACCCGCCGCTCCACATGGAGCCGGGCGAGAGCGTCGCGCCCGCGGAGAAGCTTCTCGCCGAGACCCTCGCGGACTCCGCGGCCGCCGAGCAGCCCGTCCTGAAGGTGCTCGCCTTCCACCCCGGTCTCGCGCCCGACGAGTTCCTGGTCCTCGCCCGCGCGGCCATCGGCGACCGGGCGACGGTCACCCGGTCGAGCCCCAGCGCCCTCCTGGAGATCAGCGGCCCGGGCGTCTCCAAGGCCAGCACCCTGGAGCTGTGCTGCGCCGAGCGCGGCATCACGCCCGCGGAAGTCGTCGCCTTCGGAGACATGCCGAACGACATCGAGATGCTCGCCTGGGCGGGCACGTCGTACGCGATGGGCAACGCGCATCCGGACGTCATCGCCGCGGCCTCCGGGCGCACGGTCGCCAACAACGACGACGGGGTGGCGGTCGTGATCGAGCGGATCCTGGCGGACCGGCGGGCGTCGGACGGCGGCTGACCCCAGACGGCAAGCGCCTCACAGGATGACCCCCCGCTCCGCCAGCCACCTCCGCGGGTCCACACCCGACCCCAGGTAGGGCGTGAGCCGGGCCTCGAAGTGCAGGTGCGGTCCGGTCGAGTTGCCCGTGGTGCCCGCCTGCCCGACCCACTGCCCCGCCCGCACCCGGTCCCCCTGGTCGACGGTGACGGCCGCGAGATGCGCGTACTGCGTGAAGTACCCGCCCTTGTGCCGCACCACGACCTCGATACCGAAGCCCCCGCCGCACGACACGCTCTCGACGCGTCCGGCACCGACCGACCGCACCGGCGCCCCGACCCCGACCGCGAAGTCCTGGCCCGTGTGCCGGTGCGCCCAGCGCCCGCCGGCGCTGTCGAAGCCCGCCGAGAGCTCGTACGACTCCACGGGCGTCACCCACGCGCGCGTGACGGGCGTCCTCTGCTGGTTCAGCCGCACGGCACCACGGCATCGCCCCGCGGCGACCGACCGGTCGGCCTCGCCCTGCAGGGTCCACCGCGCCCGCTCCAGCTTCCGTTCGATGCCGCGCTTGAGGTCCGCGAGGCGGGCGTTGTGCCGGTCCAGGGACCGCTTGGCGCGGTCCGCCCTGCGCTTGGCGACGGCAAGGCCCGACGCTGCCCGCCGGGTCTTGGCGACGGCACTGTTGACGGCCAGGTCCGCGTGCAGCATGACCTGCTTGCCGCGCATCAGGGCGTCCGGACTGTCGGCCAGGAGGAGCTGCACGGTGTGGGGCAGGCCGCCTCCGGCGCGGTACTGGGCGCTGGCCAGCCTGCCCAGGTCCGCGTGCAGCACCGCCATGTGGCGCCGCTCCGCCGCCAGGAGTCGGTCCAGTTTCCGGACCCTCGTCTTCTGGACGCGGGCCGCCCGACGCCCCTCTACGTAGCGTGCGGTCGCGGCGGAGGCCTCTTCGTAGAGCCGCACCACGTCGGCACTCGCACTCGGCCCCTCAGAAGACACGTGTCCCTCGGAAGACACGTGTCCCTCGGCGGACGCGGCGGGAGGCGTCGGGACGAGCAGCGCGCACAGCAGTACCGGCACGCAGACGAACAGGTGCGGACGACGACGGCGCAGAGGCATGACACGGATCGTTGCCCGCCGGGACGGCACGGGCCCCGCCGGACCCGTGCACCGCCGGACGCGGTGCCCCGTACGGCCCAGACGCGTACCGCCGAACAGGGGCGGCCGGTCAGGCGCCCGCGAGAGCTCAGTACGGCGCTTCCCACACCACCGTCGTACCGCCCCCGTCCTCACCGATGCCCGGCCCGTACCAACTGTCGCCGCCCAGCGACTCGGCGCGCCGCTTGAGGTTCTTCAGGCCGCTGCGCCTGCCGCCCTCCGCGATGCCCACGCCGTCGTCGGCGACCGTCAGACGCACGCCGTGCTGCCCGTCCGCGAGGACCACGGTCGAGTCCACCACGACGTCGATACGGGCGGCCTGCGCGTGCCGGAAGGCGTTGGACAGCGCCTCCCGCAACGCCGCGATGAGGTTCTTGCCCGTCAGTTCGCCGACCACCGCGTCGACGGGGCCCACGAAGTGGTGCGAGGGCTTGAAGCCCAGCGGTACGGCGGCCATGTTGATCTCGCGCAGGACGCGGGTGCGCAGCCCTGAGGGCGCCTCCGCGGGGCCCTGTTGCAGCGCGAAGATCGCCGTGCGGATCTCCTGGATCGTCACGTCGAGCTCGTCGACGGCCCGGCCGACACCGACCTGCACCTCCGGCACGACCGACCTGCGCTGCGCGCTCTCCAGCATCATCCCGGTGGCGAACAACCGCTGGATCACGAGGTCGTGCAGGTCCCTGGCGATGCGGTCGCGGTCCTCGTACACGGCGAGCCGCTCCCGGTCGCGCTGGGCCTCGGCCATCATCAGCGCGAGCGCGGCCTGCGAGGCGAACTGCGTGGCGAGGGTCCGCTCGGCCTCGCTGAAAGGGCGTGCCCCACGCGCGCGGGGCGTCACGAGCGTCCCCAGGACGCGGCCGTCGCTCTGGAGGGGCAGCATCATGACGGGCCCGTAGGCGCGGGCGATCTCGGTCATGATGATGCGGGGGTCGGACGCCGCGTCGTCGACGAAGACCGGCTCTCCTTCGAGGAGGTCGGCGACGATACGGCTCTCCGGGGGGACGATCACGCCGAGCGCCCCGTTGGGCTCGTCCGAGGAGACCGCGACGACCTCCATGCCGCCCTCTTCGTCGGGCAGCAGCACGATTCCCGCGGCGGAGTCCGCGAGGTGCCTGGCCTGCTCGGCGACGACCGCGAGCGCCTCCTCGGCGTCGCTGCCGGACAGCAGCGCGGTGGTGACCGCCACGGAGCCGTCGATCCACCGTTCGCGCTGCTTGGCGGCTTCGTAGAGGCGCGCGTTGCCGATGGCGATGCCCGCCTCCGTGGCGAGGACACGGACCATGTGCACGTCGTAGTCGTTGAACTCGGCGCCGTCGCGCTTCTCGGTCAGGTAGAGGTTTCCGAAGATCTCTCCCTGTACGCGGATGGGAACGCCGAGGAACGTCCGCATCGGCGGGTGGTGGGCCGGAAAGCCGCAGGAGCGCGGGTCGGTGGAGAGGTCCGCCAGACGCAGCGTCCTCGGCTGGTGGATGAGGGCGCCGAGGAGCCCGCGGTGCCCGTCCGGCAGGCGTCCGATCCGCTCCGCCGTCGCCTCGTCGATGCCGTGGTAGACGAAGTCGGAGAGGCCCTCGCCGTCCTCGGCGACGACACCGATCGCGGCGTAGTGCGCGTTTGCGAGCTCGGCGGCGGTCTCGCAGATGCGGTCCAGGGTGATGTGCAGTTCGAGCCCGGTGCCGACCGAGCGCATCGCTTCGAGCAGCTGCGGCACGCGTGACGTCAGCTCGGGGGACAGCCCTTGGAGGCTGCGGGTCGCCCGCGCCGCCGCGGCTTCCACCGTGTCCGGTGAGCCGTCGGGGAGCGGGGAGTCGGCGGAGGCCGAGGGTGCTGACATGCCTTTGAGCCTAGTAAGTCCTATTTACAGGGGAAAGTCGAAACCGTATGCGGCCGGGCGTCGGCACCCATGCGCCACGAGCCCGCCTCACCCGGCCACCAGCAGATCCGCCGCCCTCTCCACGTCCAGCATCCGCCGCAACGGCCCCTCCTCGGCCGCCAGCTCCGCGTACGTGCCGCGCTGCACCACCCGGCCCGCGTCCAGGACGATCACCTCGTCCACGGCGTCGAGCCCGGCGAGGCGGTGCGTGATGAGCAGCGTCGTGCGCCCCTCGGTCGCGGCCAGGAGGTCCGCGGTCAGGGCGTCGGCGGTCGGCAGGTCGAGGTGTTCGGCGGGCTCGTCCAGTACGAGGACGGGGAAGTCGGCGAGGAGCGCGCGGGCCAGCGCGAGCCGCTGCCGCTGCCCTCCGGAGAGCCGCGCCCCGTGCTCGCCGACGAGCGTGTCGAGCCCGTCGGGCAGCGCGTAGGCCCAGCCGTCGAGCCGCGCGCGCTCCAGGGCGTCGCGCAGTTCGTCGTCCGTGGCGTCCTTCTTGGCGAGCAGCAGGTTCTCGCGCACCGAGCTGTCGAAGATGTGGGCGTCCTGCGCGCACAGGCCGACCATGCGGCGCACGGTGTCCCCGTCCAGCGCGGGCACGTCGCCGCCACCGAACGCACACGTCCCACCGGACACGTGCTTCCCACCAGCCACGTGCGTCCCACCGAGCGTGTACGTCCCTTCGTACGCTCCGAGGAACCCGAGCAGCACCTGCGCCAGCGTCGTCTTGCCCGATCCGGACGGGCCGACGACGGCGATCCGCCGTCCCCGGTCCAGCGTGAGGTCCACGCCCGCGAGCGCGTCCCGGTCCTGACCCTCGTACCGCGCGCGCAGCCCTTCGACGCGCAGCGGGAAGGGCGTCTGTGGCGCCTGCGCGGGCTCGGCGGGCTCGGGTACCGGCACGGGCGCGTCGAGGACCTCGTAGACCCGCTCAGCGCTCTTCAGGACCCGCTGGCGGTACTGCACGGCGAGCGGCAGGCCCATCACCGCCTCGAAGGCGGCGAGCGGGGTGAGCACGACCGCGGCGAGGGCGACGCCGCTGAGCCGTCCGTCGTGGACGGCCTGCACGCCGACGAGCGCGGCCGCGGCCACGGTGAGCCCGGTGACGAGGGCGCCGAGTCCGTCGCCGAGGGCGGTGGCGGTGGCGCCCCGGGAGGCGATGCGGGTCAGCTCGGCATCGGCCTCGACGGCCTTGGCGGTACGTCGCCTCAGCGCACCGGCGACGGTCAACTCGGCTGTCCCCGTGAGCAGATCGGCCACCCGCGTGGCGAGCACCCCGCGCGCGGGAGCCAGCTTTCGCTCCGCACGGCGCGCCACGGCGCCGCTCACCAGCGGCACGGCGACGCCCGCGGCGAGCAGTCCGGCGGCGAGCACGGCGCCCGCCTCGGGCAGCAGCCAGGCGGTGAACCCGACGGCTCCCGCGCCGACGACTGCGGCCGACGCGGCGGGCAGCAGCCAGCGCAGCCAGTAGTCCTGCAGCGCGTCGACGTCGGCGACCAGCCGGGAGAGGAGGTCGCCGCGCCGAGTGCCGCGCAGTCCTGCCGGGGCGAGCCGTTCCAGGCGCCGGTAGACGGCGACCCGGGTGTCGGCGAGCATCCGCAGCACCGCGTCGTGCGAGACCAGGCGCTCGGCGTACCGGAAGACGGCGCGGCCGATGCCGAAGGCGCGAGTCGCCGTCACGGCGATCATCAGATACATCACCGGGGGCTGCTCCGAGGCCCGCGAGATCAGCCACCCCGAGGTGGCCATGAGCCCGACGGCGCTCGCGAGCGCGAGGCTTCCCAGGAGCAGGGCGAGCGCCAGCTGCCCGCGCCGCGCCTGGGCGGCGTCCCGGACCCTGGCCAGCACCCCGGCGCCCGAACGGGACGCCCCGGAGCCGTCGGGAACGCTCGTGGGCCCGCTCTTCGGAGCGTCCGGCGTCACCACGTCACCGGTCACGCCCTCCGCACCGCGAGCGGCCGCACCGGTCCTGCTGCCTACGGCCGACCGGTCATCCCTCTCCCCGCCTTCCAGCCGCACCACACGATCCGCCACGGCCAGCAGCGCGGGGCGGTGCACGACCAGCAGCACCGTCCGCCCGACAGCCAGCCGGCGCACCGCTTCCACCACGGCCGCCTCGGTCCCGCCGTCCAGCGCCGCCGTCGGCTCGTCGAGCAGCACCACGGGACGGTCCGCGAGGAAAGCGCGGGCCAGCGCGAGCCGTTGCCGCTGCCCGGCGGAGAGCCCGGCACCGTCCTCCCCGAGCAGGGTCTCCATCCCGTCGGGCAGCGCGTCCACGAACTCCAGCGCACCCGCGTCCCGCAGCGCGTCCCGCAGCTGCGCGTCGTCCGCGTCCGGCCGCGCGAGCCGTACGTTCTCCGCGACGCTCCCGGCGAACAGGTGCGGCCGCTGCGGCACCCACGCGACGCGCTCGCGCCACCGCTCCGGCGAGACCTCCGCCAGATCGACGCCCCCGACACACACCCGCCCCTCGGTGGGCCGCACAAAACCGAGCACCACGTTCAGCAGCGTCGACTTGCCCACCCCGCTGGGCCCCACGAGCGCCACCGTCTCCCCGGGCGCCACCTCGAAGGACGCCCCCGAGACCGCGTCGGCCGTCCGCCCCGGGTACCGGACCGTCACGCCCTCCACGGTCAGGACACCGGACGGCGCCGGCCCGGTCCCGGCGGCCGGCGCCGGGGCCTCCAGGACCTCGAAGATCTCTTCGGCGGCCGAGAGCCCCTCCGCCGCCGCGTGGTACTGCGCACCGACCTGGCGCAGCGGCAGGTAGGCCTCGGGAGCGAGGACGAGGACGACGAGTCCGTCGTACAGCTCCATCTCGCCGTGGACGAGCCGCATGCCGATGGTCACAGCGACCAGCGCGACCGAGATCGTCGCGAGCAGTTCCAGGGCGAACGACGACAGGAAGGCGATGCGCAGCGTCCGCATCGTGGCCTGCCGGTACTCGCCGGTGATCTTGCGGATCGACTCGGCCTGCGCCTTGGCGCGGCCGAACACCTTCAGGGTCGGGAGGCCGGCGACCACGTCGAGGAAGTGCCCCGACAGGCGCGAGAGGAGCCGCCACTGGCGGTCCATGCGGTTCTGCGTGGCCCAGCCGATCAGAATCATGAAGACCGGGATGAGCGGCAGCGTCACGACGATGATCGCCGCCGACACCCAGTCCTCGGTGACGATGCGGGCGAGCACCGCCACCGGCACCACCACCGCGAGCCCCAACTGCGGCAGGTAGCGCGAGAAGTAGTCGTCGAGCGCGTCCACGCCGCGCGTCGCGAGCGAGACCAGCGAGCCGGTCCGCTGACCGGTCAGCCACCCCGGCCCGAGCTCCCCCGCCCGCTCAAGGAGGCGCCCCCGCAGCTCGGACTTGACCGCCGCGCTCGCCCGGTGCGCGGCGAGCTCGGTCAGCCAGGAGACCAGCCCCCGCCCCGCCGCGACCACCGCGAGCAGCACCAGGGGAGTGCCCAGGTCACCTACGGAACGGCCGTCCTGGAAGGCGCCCACCACGATCTCGGCGATGAGCATCGCCTGCCCGACGACCAGGCCCGCTCCGGCCAGCCCGAGGACCACGACCGCGACCAGGAAGAAGCGAGTGGCGCGGGCGTACCGGAGCAGGCGCGGGTCGATCGGTTTCACGTGAAACACACCCTCCAACAGAAACGGTGAACGGCCTCAGTGCGCGGCATCCGCGATGTGCTGCGTCCCGATCCGCTTGCGGAACACCCAGTACGTCCACGACTGGTAGAGCAGCACGACCGGCGTCGCGACGCCCGCGCACCACGTCATGATCTTCAGGGTGTACGGGCTGGACGAGGCGTTGGTGACCGTGAGGCTCCACTCCTCGTTCAGCGACGACGGCATGACGTTCGGGAAGAGCGTGAGGAAGAGCATCGCGACGGCCGCCGCGATCGTGATCCCCGACAGCGCGAACGACCAGCCCTCGCGCCCGATCTTGATCGCCGCGATGGCGCCGACCAGGGCCACCACCGCCACGATCATCGCGATCAGGCTCTTGCCGTCGCCCTTGTCCGCCTGGGTCCAGATCAGGAACCCGAGCGCGAGAACGGCCGTGACGAGCCCGAGTCCGAGCGCCGTCTTGCGCGCCCGCATCCGGATGTCGCCCACCGTCTTGAGCGAGGCGAACACCGCGCCGTGGAACGTGAACAGCGTCAGGGTGACCAGACCGCCGAGGATCGCGTACGGGTTGAGCAGGTCCCAGAAGGTGCCCACGTACTCCTTGTGGGCGTCGATCTTCACGCCCCGCACGATGTTGCCGAACGCGACGCCCCAGAGCACCGCCGGGATCAGCGAGGTCCAGAAGATCGCGTGCTCCCAGTTGGTCTGCCAGCGCTCCTCCGGCCGCTTGGCGCGGTACTCGAAGGCGACACCGCGCACGATCAGGCAGATCAGGATGATCAGCAGCGGCAGGTAGAACCCGGAGAACAGCGTCGCGTACCAGTCGGGGAAGGCGGCGAAGGTCGCGCCGCCCGCGGTGAGCAGCCAGACCTCGTTGCCGTCCCAGACGGGCCCGATGGTGTTGATGAGGACCCGCTTCTCGACCCGGTCACGGGCGAGCATCTTGGTCAGAACGCCGATCCCGAAGTCGAAGCCCTCCAGGAAGAAGTAGCCGATCCACAGGACCGCGATCAGTACGAACCAGACGTCGTGAAGTTCCATGTCCGCGTCGCTCCTTCCTTCAGTACGAGAAGGCCATGGGCCGGTCGGCGTCGGAATCGGAGTCGGAATCCGAGCCGGTGCCCTTGCCCGATCCGGGTCCGCCGATCTTGGTGGGCGGGTTGAGGTCCGCCTCCGTCAGCTCGGGCGGGCCCTTCCTGACGTACTTGAGCAGCAGCTTCACCTCGATCACGGCGAGGATCGCGTAGATCAGCGTGAACCCGATGAGTGAGGTGAGCACCTCGCCCTGCGAGACCCCGGGGGAGACCGCGTCCCGGGTGCGCAGGACTCCGTAGACCACCCAGGGCTGCCGTCCCGTCTCGGTGAAGATCCAGCCCCAGGCGGTGCCGATGAGGGGGAAGATCAGCGTCCACTGCGAGAGCTTCCACCACCAGTTGCCGATCTTCGGCGCGAGCTCCTTGTTCTTGGTGAGCATCAGCTTGGGGATCTCGTCCCCGTCCGTGCGGTGCTCGGGCGCGAGCCAGAACTTCTTCCGCGTCAGCCACAGGCCCGCGGTGCACAGTGCCATCGAGACCCCGCCGAAGCCGATCATCCAGCGGTACGACCAGTAGGCGGTGGGGATGTTGGGCCGGTAGTCACCGGGCCCGTACTTCTCCTGCGCCTGCTTGTTCAGGTCGTTGATGCCGGGAATCTCGGCGTTGAAGTTGTTCTTGGCGAGGAAGGACAGGACGCCGGGCACCTCGATGGCGACGTCGTTGTGTCCCTTGGCGACATCGCCGTACGCGAAGAGCGAGAACGGCGCCGGCTTCTCGGTCTCCCACAGCGCCTCGGCCGCCGACATCTTCATCGGCTGCTGCTCGTACATCACCTTGCCGAGGGTGTCGGCGCTGACGACGGTGAGCAGGGTGCCGACGAACGCGGTGACCAGGCCGAGCCGCATCGACATCCGCATGGTGCGGATGTGCTGCTTCTTGCGCAGGTGGACGATGGCGATGCCGGTCATGAAGGCGCCGCCGACCAGGATGGCCGCCGAGATGACGTGGAAGAAGTTGACGAGCGTCGTCTCCTGGAACAGCACCTTCGCGAAGTCGGTGAGCTCCGCGCGCTTGGTGCCGTCCCGTTCCACGATCTTGTAGCCGACCGGGTGCTGCATAAAGGCGTTGGCGGCGATGATGAAGTACGCCGACAGGATGGTGCCGATCGAGACGATCCAGATCGTCGCGCAGTGCAGCTTCTTCGGCAGCTTGTCCCAGCCGAAGATCCACAGGCCGATGAAGGTCGACTCGAAGAAGAAGGCGATCAGCGCCTCGAAGGCGAGCGGCGCCCCGAAGACGTCACCGACGAAGCGGGAGTAGTCGGACCAGTTCATGCCGAACTGGAACTCCTGCACGATGCCGGTGACAACGCCCATGGCGATATTGATCAGGAACAGCTTTCCCCAGAACTTCGTCGCCCTGAGGTAGTGCTCCTTGCCCGTCCGCACCCATGCCGTCTCGAGGATCGCCGTCAGGGCGGCGAGCGAGATCGTCAGGGGGACGAACAGGAAGTGGTAGACGGTCGTGATGCCGAACTGCCATCGCGCCAGGGTTTCCGGCGCCAGAGCCAGGTCCACTGCGTCTCTCCTTACTCGCCGTGCCCACAGCGACCAGTCGCCCCTTTTTTCCCACTGATCTCGGGACGAACCGGGGCACGCTTGTGAACGCGTTCACATTCACAAGCATTATGTCGTACGGACTGTCGGAACACGAAAGGGGGTCCCACTTACCGTGGGGAACGCCACGAGCACCGGGGGGCGCCACGAGCACACAAGAAGGCCCCGGGCGTCACACCCGAGGCCTTCCCAAGAACTTCAACACTTTGTGGTCATGCCGCTCCGGACCGACGGCGACACCCACGCACTCCCCTACGGGTAAGCCCTACAGCTCCTTGCGGAAGGCCTCCGCAGCCTGCAGGAAGATGTCGTTGGCCTCGGTCTCGCCGATCGTGGCCCGCATCCCCTCGCCCGCGAACGGCCGCACGACCACACCGGCCTTCTCGCACGCCGCCGCGAAGTCCGCCGTACGGTCCCCGAGCCGCAGCCACACGAAGTTCGCCTGCGTCTCGGGCACCGTCCAGCCCTGCCCGCGCAGCGCCTCGACCACCCGCGTGCGCTCGCCGACCAGCGAACCGACCCGGCCCATCAGCTCGTCCTCGGCGCGCAGCGACGCCACCGCCGCGTCCTGCGCCAGCTGGCTCACACCGAAGGGCACCGCTGTCTTGCGCAGCGCGGCGGCCACCGGCTCGTGGGCGACCGCGAAGCCGACGCGCAGCCCCGCGAGGCCGTACGCCTTCGAGAACGTACGCAGCACGCAGACGTTCGGGCGGTCGCGGTAGATCTCGATGCCGTCCGGGACCTCGGGGTCACGGATGAACTCGCGGTACGCCTCGTCCAGGACGACCAGGACGTCCTTCGGCACGCGGTCGACGAACCGTTCCAGCTCAGCCCTGCGGACGACGGTGCCCGTGGGGTTGTTGGGGTTGCAGACAAAGATGAGCCGGGTGCGGTCGGTGATGGCGTCGGCCATCGCGTCGAGGTCGTGCACCTCGCCGTCCGTCAGCGGCACCCGCACCGACGTCGCGCCGCTGACCTGCGTGATGATCGGGTAGGCCTCGAAGGAGCGCCACGCGTAGATCACCTCGTCGCCCGGCCCCGAGGTGGCCTGGAGGAGCTGCTGGGCGACGCCCACGGAGCCGGTGCCGGTGGCGATGTGCGACGTCGGCACCCCGAAGCGGTCGGCCAGCTCGCTCATCAGGGCCGTGCACGCCATGTCGGGGTAACGGTTGAAGGACCCGGCGGCGGCGAGTGCACTCTCCATCACGCCGGGCAGCGGCGGATAGGGGTTCTCGTTGGAGGACAGCTTGTAGGCCGCGGGACCGTCGGCCGCCGCAGCGGGCTTGCCCGGCTTGTAGGTGGGGATCCCCTCGAGCTCGGCGCGCAGCCTCGGGTTCGTCTCGCTCACCGCAGTCCTCCTCTGAGCCATTCACACTCGTGCCGTCACATCAGTTCGAATACTGCTTACCTTATGAGGATTCGGCCCCGCTGCGAATGGGCTGCCGGAATCCGCGTACGAACCCTCCGGAACCACCCCCTGCGCGAGGCGCGCGGAGAGGGGGGAGCGCCCCATGCTCCCGTGCGCGCCGGTGGCTCACTCCGTGGCGCGCGTCCCTCGTGAAGGTGAGTTGAGACCTCTTCGAGACCTGACACCTTTGGCAGGCCCGCGCGCGACGATCAGGTGCAGCTACTGCCGGATCGTCGCAACTCCCTTGCATTCCAAGGTCATTGACCCGCTCCGGCCATGCAGAAACGTGCCTGTCAACGAGTGAATATGCGCCCCTGCTACCCACCCTCATGAGCCCTACTATCGGCTCGCCATGACAGCAGCAGGGAAGCACCAGGTGAGCCGAGCGGAGACCGCACGCCGGGGCAACCGGCAGAGTCGAGCGGGCATCAGAGACGTCGCCGCCGCAGCCGGTGTCTCCATCACGACTGTCTCCGACGCCCTCAACGGCAAGGGTCGGCTGCCCGACGCCACCCGACGCCACGTCCGCGAGGTCGCAGAGCGGCTGGGCTACCGCCCGTCCGCCGCGGCCCGCACCCTCCGTACCGGCAAGTCGGGCCTCATCGGCCTGACCGTGACGACGTACGGGGATGAACCTTTCACCTTCACCGAATTCGCCTACTTCGCCGAGATGGCCAGAGCCGCCACCTCGGCCGCCCTGGCCCGGGGCTACGCCCTGGTCATCCTCCCCGCCACCTCCCGGCGCAGCCCCGTGGACGTGTGGTCGAACGTCGCACTCGACGGCACCGTGGTCGTCGACCCCTCCGACCACGACCCCGTGGTCAGTGAGCTGGTCCGACAGGGCCTGCCCGTGGTCTCCGACGGACGTCCGGCGGGGTCCCTGCCGGTCACGGCCTGGGTCGACAACGACCACGAGGCGGCGGTCCTGGAGATCCTCGACCACCTGGCCGCCGCCGGCGCCCGCCGGATCGGCCTGCTCACCGGCACCACCACGGACACGTACACCCACCTGTCCACCACCGCCTACCTGCGCTGGTGCGAACGCGTCGGCCAGGACCCCGTCTACGAGTCCTACCCCGCCCACGACCCGTGCGCGGGCGCCGTCGCCGCCGACCGGCTCCTGGCCAGACCCGACCGGCCCGACGCCGTCTACGGCCTCTTCGACCCCAACGGCACCGACCTGCTCGCCGCCGCCCGGCGCTACGGCCTGCGCGTCCCCGACGACCTCCTGCTCGTCTGCTGCAGCGAGTCCACGGTCTACGCCACCACCGAACCACCCATCACCACGCTCTCCCTCAAACCCCGGCGCATCGGCACAGCCGTCGTCCAGCTGCTGATCGACGCCATCGAAGGCCTCGACTCGGGACGCCCGGTCGAGCAGGTGATACCGACCGAACTGATCGTGCGCACCTCGTCCGAGCGACGACCGCCGCGCACGACGGTCAGCCCGCCCCGCTCGCCCGGCTCCGGCTGATCGCTCCCGCCCACACCCCGACCCGGGCAGAGGCAGGCATCCAACCCGCGACCAGCGGGGAAACCTCTGCCCAATTCGGGAGAAAAGCGCGGTGAATCAAGGTCCGGCACCGATTCACCACCCCTGGTGCACCACACAGCGGGAGCCGCATTCCTATGATGGGCGGACGACACCGCGGGCCGCTTCGACCAAGCAGTCCGATCTCGGTGCAGATGCGGCGCAATGGTGGTGGAGGGGTCGATGACTCAGGGGGCCGGTCAGGGACCCGATGTGCGGACGGCGACGCTGCGCGACTTCCGCGTTCCCGCGTACATCCATGAGACGACCGGACCCGCCCCGGTGAACCCCGGCGCGCCAGGCGCAGCGCCGGACGAGGGGTACACGCCGACCCAGCGCGACCTGCCCGTCATCAACCGCGGCGACACCGTCCAGGTGCAGGTCATGCCGGAGCCCCCGCAGCCGCGGGCGAGCGAGGAGTACGGCCCGCTGTTCGTCGTCGGCGATGTCCACGGTTACCTGGACGAGCTCGTCGCGGCCCTCCAGGAGCAGGGCCTCCTCGACGCCGAGGGCAACTGGTCCGCGGGCAACGCGCGCCTCTGGTTCCTCGGCGACTTCACCGACCGCGGGCCCGACGGCATCGGCGTCATCGACCTCGTGATGCGGCTCTCCGCGGAGGCCGCCGCCGCCGGCGGCTACTGCAAGGCACTCATGGGCAACCACGAGCTGCTCCTGCTCGGCGCCAAACGCTTCGGCGACACCCCGGTGAACTCGGGCGCCGGCACCGCCACCTTCCAGGCCGCCTGGCTCCTGAACGGCGGGCAGAAGACCGACATGGAGCGTCTGGAGGACCACCACCTCCAGTGGATGGCCCGCCTCGACGCGATGGAGGAGGCCGACGGCCACCTGCTCGTGCACTCCGACACCACCGCCTATCTGGATTACGGTGACTCGATCGAGGCGGTGAACGACACCATCCGGGAGACCCTCACGCGCAACGACGCGGACGAATGCTGGGACCTCTTCCGCAAGTTCACCAAGCGCTTCGCGTTCCGCGACGAGTCGGGCCCCTCGGCCGTACGCGAACTCCTGGACATGTACGGCGGCACACGCATCGTCCACGGCCACAGCCCCATCCCCTACCTCCTGGGTGACGTCGGCTCCGAGGACGAGTCGGACGGCGCGGGTCCGGTCATCGAGGGTCCGCATGTCTACGCCGACGGTCTGGCCATCGCCATGGACGGCGGGGTGACCATGGCCGGAAAGCTGCTGGTCTGCCAACTCCCGCTGTCTGTCTGAACGTTCGTCGAGCACACGCCCCTCTACACGATCACGCTGGCCAGGGGGGCAATTTCCGGAAACCCCCTGTCACCGCGTGCCGTCACGGCTCTACCATCGGCTTATCCGTAGCAGGCTCCCCTCCGTTTCTGCCCAACGGCTCGTAGCCATGCGAGCCTCAGCCCTACGGAGCATCGGGGGATGCACATGAACAGCGCTCCACACCTGCTCAATGAGGACCGCCCCGAATACGAGCGGATCCTCGACGAGGCGCTGCGCACCGCACCTGAACGTCCCGAACTCGCCGCAGTGGGCCGGCGGCTCAACACCGAACAACTGCGCACCATGGCCCTGAACGCGACAGCACTGATCACGGCCGCAGCCGCGGTCGAGTACGCGCACTACGTGAAGGTTCGCGAGGAGTTGCGCGAACCTCGACCGACATCCACCTCGATCCGCGAAGGGAGCGGACAGAGCGCCGCGGAGTCGGGCTCCGGCGGCGTCGGCCTCGCCACGACGATGGGCGAGGTCGCCGAACCGGCGGCAGCGGCGGGCGCCGGAGCGATCGCCGTGGTCGCGGTCCTCGCACCCGTTCTCGCGGGGACGGCCGCCGCGATATTCCTGCTCGTCGGCTACATCCTGAAGATGCTCAACCCCGAGCCCGCCTTCGCGGACACCCTGCTCACCGCGGGATGGCTGTTCGGCGCGCTCACCGCGGGGGGCATCCTGGTCGCCGCGGTCGGTCTGCTTCTGACCGCCCTGCGCAACGGATCCACCTCGCTCCCGGCGGGGCTACACGGCGAGCGGCACGAGGAGGTGTCCCGGGCCAGGGAAGACTGGGGCCGGGCGCTCCTCGAACGTGGCGTCGTGCCGTTCCTCCGGGAGGCCCTGAGGGAGCCGGGCGGTGCTCCCGCCGCCCGTACGCCGTCGGGGAAGCCGGGCGGCACCGGCGCCAACGGCCGGATGCCTCAACTCGGCTATCACAGGCCGGGGTTCAGCAGCCCGGACGGCGGCCCCGCGGGCCCGCGTCCGAGCTACTCGAGCCCCGACTTCTCCAGCCCCGACTTCGGCGGGCCCGACCACAAGCCGGAGTAACGGCCCGGCCGAAACCGCACCGCCTCGGGGCTGTACCACCGCTTCGTGGCCCCGCCACCCCACTGGGGGCGCGGGACCACGGAGCCATGGGCCACGGTGCCTCAGTCGGCGATCGGCAGATAGACCCGGTTGCCCGCGGCCGCGAACTCCTTGGACTTCTGCTCCATGCCGGCCTCGATGTCCTCGGAGCCGAGGTCTCCGCCGTGCTGGCGCCGGATGTCCTGCGAGATCTTCATCGAGCAGAACTTCGGCCCGCACATCGAGCAGAAGTGCGCCGTCTTCGCGGGCTCGGCCGGCAGGGTCTCGTCGTGGAACTCCCGCGCCGTGACCGGGTCGAGGGCCAGATTGAACTGATCCTCCCAGCGGAACTCGAAGCGCGCGTCCGACAGCGCGTCATCCCAGTCCTGTGCGCCCGGGTGCCCCTTGGCGAGGTCCGCCGCGTGCGCCGCGATCTTGTACGTGATGACGCCCGTCTTCACGTCGTCGCGGTTGGGCAGGCCCAGGTGCTCCTTCGGCGTGACGTAGCAGAGCATCGCCGTGCCCCACCAGCCGATCATCGCGGCGCCGATGCCGGAGGTGATGTGGTCGTAGGCAGGCGCGATGTCCGTGGTCAGCGGGCCGAGCGTGTAGAACGGCGCCTCTTCGCAGATCTCCTGCTGGAGGTCGATGTTCTCCTTGATCTTGTGCATCGGGACGTGACCGGGGCCCTCGATCATCGTCTGTACGTTGTGACGCTTGGCGATCGTGTTGAGTTCCCCGAGCGTCCGCAGCTCGGCGAACTGCGCCTCGTCGTTGGCGTCCGCGATCGAACCGGGCCGCAGGCCGTCGCCGAGCGAGTACGTCACGTCGTACGCCGCGAGGATCTCGCACAGCTCCTCGAAGTGCTCGTAGAGGAAGCTCTCCTTGTGGTGCGCGAGGCACCAAGCGGCCATGATCGAGCCGCCGCGCGAGACGATGCCGGTCTTGCGGCGCGCGGTGAGCGGTACGTACGGGAGGCGCACGCCCGCGTGGACCGTCATGTAGTCCACGCCCTGCTCGGCCTGCTCGATGACCGTGTCCTTGTAGATCTCCCAGGTCAGCTCCTCGGCCTTGCCGTCGACCTTCTCCAGGGCCTGGTAGAGGGGGACGGTGCCGATCGGCACGGGGGAGTTGCGCAGGACCCACTCGCGGGTGGTGTGGATGTTGCGCCCGGTGGAGAGGTCCATGACCGTGTCGGCGCCCCACTGGGTCGCCCAGGTCATCTTGTCCACCTCCTCCTCGATGGAGGAGGTCACCGCGGAGTTGCCGATGTTCGCGTTCACCTTCACCAGGAACTTCTTGCCGATGATCATCGGCTCGATCTCCGGGTGGTTCACGTTGGCGGGAATCACCGCGCGGCCCGCGGCGACCTCCTCGCGCACGATCTCCGGGTCCATGCCCTCGCGGATCCCGATGAACTCCATCTCGGGCGTGATCTCCCCGCGCCTGGCGTACGCGAGCTGCGTCACCGCCTGCCCGTCACGGCCGCGGCGCGGCTGGCGGGGGCGGCCGGGGAAGACCGCGTCGAGGTTCTTGAGCCCACCGCGGGGCGAGGTGTGCTTGATGCCGTCGTCCTCGGGACGCGGCGGGCGGCCCACGTACTCCTCCGTGTCGCCGCGGGCGATGATCCAGTTCTCCCGCAGCGGCGGCAGCCCGCGGCGGACGTCGGTCTCGGCCGACGGGTCGGTGTACGGGCCCGAAGTGTCGTACAGGGTGACGGCCTTGCCATTGGTGAGGTGCACCTGGCGGACCGGCACGCGCAGGTCGGGGCGCGAACCCTCGACATACGCCTTGTGCCAGCCGATGGACTTCCCGGCCTCGTCGCCCTGGATCTGCGTCGAGGCAGGCGTGCGTGCGTCCGATGTGGTCATGAGACCTACTCCCTACGCCGGCATTACCCGGTAACAGGTTCGGCGGTCGACGCAGCGGATCCCGTACGGCTCGTGCACTTTTTGTGCCGCTTCGTACGGAGGTCAGCGCCCTCTCAGCCCGGTGCTCCGAGCTCCCGCGATTGCAAAGGTGGCTCCACGCTAGCGTCATGTCGGGCGCGCTGAACAGAGGGCCCCTCCCGTTCTTGCGATGATCGGGCAGTGACCACCACAGAGCCGCCGCCCCCGCCGCCCCCGCAGCCGCCCGTCTCCGGGACGCCGCCGGAGGGCCATGGACACGGCCACGGACACGGGCATTCCCACAGTCACGGCCCCGCCGCGCCGGTCTCCCAGCACCTGCGCAAGGTCATCGCCGCCGTACTGATCCCCTTCGCCACCGCGGTCGTCGTCGGCCTCGTGGTGCTCTGGCCCGGTGGCACGCCGAGCCACGAACGCACCGGCGTCGGCTTCGACCGGCAGACGCAGTCGGCGAAGGTCACGAAGGTGCAGGAACTGCCCTGCAAGGAGCTCAGTCCCTCGCAGACCCCGCCGAACGGCGACACGTCCACCGCCGAGGGCCAGTCCGCGCAGTCCACGGCCACAGGCATCTGCAAGAAGGCGACGATCGAGGTCACCAGCGGCGAGGACAAGGGCCGTACCTTCGTCGAGATCATCCAGCCGGACTCCCCGCGCCAGCTGAAGCAGGGCCAAGAGGTGGTGGTCGCCTACGAGCCCAAGGCCCCCGAAGGACTGCAGTACTCCGTCACCGACGTGAACCGCAAGATCCCGATGGCGCTGCTCGCCGGCATCTTCGCACTCGCCGTCGTCGTCGTGGGCCGGCTCCGCGGTGTGATGGCGCTGGTCGCCCTCGCCATCAGCTTCATGGTGCTCACGTTCTTCATCCTTCCCGCGATCCTCCAGGGCTCGAATCCCCTGGTCGTGGCGGTGATCGGAGCGAGCGCCATCATGCTGATCGCGCTCTATCTCTGCCACGGCCTGACAGCACGGACCTCCGTCGCGGTACTCGGCACGCTCATCTCCCTCCTCCTCATCGGCCTGCTCGGCTCACTCTTCATCGGCTGGGCCGCCCTCACCGGCAACACGGACGACAACACCGGCCTCATCCATGGCCTGTACCCGTCCATCGACATGAGCGGTCTGCTGCTCGCGGGCGTCATCATCGGTTCGCTCGGCGTCCTCGACGACGTGACGGTCACCCAGACCTCCGCGGTCTGGGAGCTGCATCAGGCCAACCCGACGATGGGCTGGCGTGGCCTGTACCGCGCGGGCATCCGCATCGGCCGCGACCACATCGCCTCGGTCGTCAACACCCTCGTCCTCGCCTACGCGGGCGCCGCACTCCCCCTGCTGCTCCTGTTCTCCATCGCCCAGTCCAGCGTGGGCACGGTGGCCAACAGCGAGCTGGTCGCCGAGGAGATCGTGCGCACCCTGATCGGCTCCATCGGCCTGGTCGCCTCGGTGCCGGTGACGACCGCGCTGGCCGCCCTGGTCGTCTCGGCGGACCGCTCCACCCCTCCGGGGCGGACCGCGGCGGGCGGGTCGACCCGGGCTTCCCGCGGGGGGAAGGGCCGGCGCCGCAAGCGTTAGCTTCGGAACGCGCAGGGCGTCGGCCTCGGTCTCGACCTCATGAAATGCACCAAAATGCCGTAGGTCTCCGTCCGTTGACGTCAGCGGTTCAACCCGCGTTCTGCTCCTCCGCGAGGATGCGGTCGAGCGTCTCGTCGAGGTGCGCCTCGAAGTCGGCCAGCGCCCGCTCCTGCCCCAGCGGCACCAACTTGTCCGTACGGTCGAGGAAGGCGAGCAGCGGAGGGATGCCCACCCTGAACAGCGCCTGGTCCCCGCCGACCTGAAGCCGGATCAGGGCTTCGTCCAGCATCAGGGAATCCGTGGGCTCGACGCGCACATCCCCGTCCCCACACGGCCTGCCCACCCCGTCGATCAACAACTCCCTGCCGAAGGCCCAGGTCACCGGCGCGTCACCCGGCAAGTGGAACGTCAGCCGCACCGCATAGGGATCCTCGAGCTCGTAACGCAACTCCACCGGGATGCGGAACGACAGCTCCTCGGAAACGAGGAAGCTCATCATGACCTCTGCCTGCACCGTCTCGGTCTCGCCCATCGCGCGCCCTACCCCGTCACTTGGCCCTCGAGGCCCTCACGTGGCCAGGAACCAGCTCCCTGACACCCTCCGCATCTTGCTTAACGTGAGCACTGGATCACAAGGAGTGAGTTTTCAGATGCTGATAGAGAAAGCGAGTGTCCCTAGTAGCTTTCCGATCTCCCGCTGCAACTTCTCGGCTGTCGGCAGCAGTCGGTCGGCCTGCGCGGAGGGGACGGAAATGGCCATGGTCGCCGCGGTGTCGCCGGCCATGATCGGGACGGCCGCGCAGAGTGTCCCGAGCGCGTACTCCTGCCGCTCCACGACGGGCCGCATGCGCTCCATCGAGTCGAGCCGCCGGATGAACGCCCGGTCGTCCCGGACCGAGTAGCGCGTGATCGACTGAACCGGGTAGCGGTCGAGGTGGTCCTGTCGCGCCTCGTCGTCGAGCTGGCCCAGCAGGCACTGCCCGATCGCGTGGGCATGCCCGGTCTCCCGGAAGTCCGCCCACTCCTCGACGGCGGGGTTGCCCGGGGTGTCCGCGACAGCCACGACGTCGATCTCCCCCTCTCGGTAGACGGCGAAGTACATGGGGACGCCGAGAGTGTCCCGCAGGTGCGCCAGGGTCTCGTTGATCCGTGCGCGCCGGTTCTGTTGCGCCCCGCTGCTGCTCAGCCGCTCGGCTGCCTCGCCGAGCACGAACAGGCCCTTGTCCCGGCGCAGATATCCCTCGTGGGTCAGGGTGCGGAGCAGGTGGTACGCGGTGGGGAGCGCGAGGCCCGCTTCTCGCGCCAACTGCTTGGCGGGCGCCCCGCTCTGGTGCGACGCGGCGGCTTCCAGGAGCCGCATCGCCCGCTGCACGGAGCCGATGAGGGTGGGGCCGACGGCAGGGTCTGTGCTGGTGTCGACCGGTGAGCTGGTGGTGTCGACCGCTGCCAAGGTTCACTCCCGAAGCGCGTGGAAGCCCGCCCGTGCCCGGGTGGCGAGGGAGGAGCGGTGCACGTACGTACGCCCGTGCGTGGGGGTCGACCCCCACGTCGGAAGTTGGACTCTAATCCTCGGCCACCGTCTTACGGCGTCCTACCGGGAAACTTCCCTCGCCCGAGGGAACTCTCGCGAAAATTCACCAGTCCGTGCGCGACGAGGACGAGCCGGATATGAACTTCCGTACGACATAGATGAGTCCGCCGACCAAGGCTACGAATATGAGCGCCTTGAAGAGCAAGCCGACCACGAATCCGACCACGGTCGCTATCAAGCTGCCGAACACGACGAGTGCGACGACCGGAACGGCCACCCACTTCACCCACCACGGCATTCCCGCAAAGATCTCCTTGGCTGCCATCGTCCTTACCTCTCTCCGCTCTGATTCCTGAATCTCCGCAGGTTCCCGGCTTCTTGCATTCGATGCTAGAGCGCCGAAGGGCTCCGCGGGGGCCTCGGAGCCCTTGTCCTCCCCTGATCCGACCCTTAGGGAACCCCGAGGTCGCAGCCCTGAGGAGGTCGACCTGCGGGGGAGAACGGGGCGCTGTGGCGGGAGGCGGAGGAGGTCAGGACTCCGGGGGAGAGAACACGACGAGCACCCTCAAGTCCTCGCTGATGTGGTGGAACTTGTGGGCTACACCGGCCGGAACGTAGACGACGCTGCCCCGTGCGACCTGCGTCGTCTCCATTCCGACGGTGATCGCCGCGCGGCCGCTGACGACCATGTACACCTCGTCCTGTCCGTGCGGCTGCTGCGGGTCGGTGTCCCCGGCGTTGAGCGCGTACAGCCCGACCGACATGTTTCGCTCCCGCAGGAACTGCAGATACGCGCCGTCGTTCGCGGCACGCTCCGCCTCCAGCTCGTCCAGTCGGAAAGCCTTCATCGCCTTCGTACACCCCTTGCTGGTGACCGTGTTGCCGCTGCTCGCCGTGGGCTGCTCGCGGTCCTTTGTGGGCCTTCGTGGGCCGACCGTTCCCGGCCCGTGTCTGCCACGATCAGACACATGAAGAATTTCGTAGTCAAGACGATCGCCAACGCCGGGGCCCTGGCCGTCGCCGTGTGGCTGCTCGACAAGATCACCCTGACCGGGGACAGCACGGGCAAGAAGGTCGGCACACTTATCGTCGTCGCCCTGCTCTTCGGGCTCGTGAACTTCCTGGTCAAGCCGGTGGTGAAGGTCCTCACCTTCCCGCTGTTCATCCTGACCCTCGGCCTGATCACCCTCGTGGTCAACGCCCTGATGCTGCTGCTCACCTCGTGGCTCGCCGACAAGCTCGACGTCAGCTTCCACGTCGAGGGCTTCTGGACCGCCGTCCTCGGTGGCTTGATCATCTCGATCGTGTCCTGGGCTCTGCACGTCGCCCTGCCCGACGACGACTGATCGAGCAGCCCGGGAGCGTGTCCGAGAATGACGGAGGCGGCGAGCGAAGGCCTGCTCGACGCTGTACGTGCAGCAGTGGGAAAGGCGGGCGGCATGACGGAAGCGGGACGCAAGGACGGCAGCGGGACCGGACCCGGGGCCGGGACCGGACCCGGGGCCGGGACCGGGACCGGACCTGGTGACGGCACCCGGGCGGTCACGGATGACGGCACGCGTGCGGCCCTCGGCGACGGCATGCGGGCAGCCCTCGGCGACGGCACGCGGGCGGTCCGGGTCGGGCTGCCCGAGCCGGTAAAGCACGAGCCGACGCTGCCCGGGCCGGTCTTCGCCGCGCACTTCCACCTGCCGGGCGACCCGACGGGCGGCTACGCGTACGGGCGCGACGAGAACCCCACCTGGACGCACCTGGAGCGGGCCATCGGCGAGCTCGAGGCGCCGGACGCGGGGACGGAGGCAGGGTCTGAAGCTGGGTCGGAAGCGGGGGCGGACGTCGAGACCCTTGTCTTCGCCTCCGGCATGGCGGCGATCTCGGCGGTCCTCTTCTCGCAGCTGCGCGCGGGAGACACCGTGGTCCTGCCGGACGACGGTTACCAGGTCCTTCCGCTGGTCCGCGAGCAGCTCACGGCGTACGGCATCGAGGTGCGCACCGCTCCGACCGGTGACGACGCGCAGCTCGACGTCCTGGACGGCGCCAAGCTGCTGTGGATCGAGACTCCGTCCAACCCCGGCCTCGACGTGTGCGACGTGCGGCGGCTCGCCGAGGCGGCCCATGCGCGGGGCGTGCTGGTGGCGGTCGACAACACCCTGGCGACGCCGCTCGGCCAGCGTCCTCTCGAACTCGGCGCGGACTTCGCCGTGGCGAGCGGCACCAAGATGCTCACCGGGCACGGCGACATCCTCCTGGGGTACGTCGCCTGCCGTGACGCGGAGCTGATGGCGTCGGTGCGGCGCTGGCGCAAGATCGTCGGTGCGATTCCGGGCCCGATGGAAGCCTGGCTCGCGCATCGCTCGCTGGCTACGCTGCAGTTGCGGGCCGACCGGCAGAACGCGAACGCCCTCATCCTCGCCGAGGCCCTGCGCGGGCGCACCGAGGTGACCGGGCTGCGCTACCCCGGACTGCCCGACGACCCCTCGCACAAGGTCGCCGCGCGGCAGATGCGCCGCTTCGGGTGCGTGCTCTCGTTCACGCTGCCCACGCGCGCACGTGCCGAGCGTTTCCTCGAAGCGCTGCGGCTGGTCGACGACGCGACGAGCTTCGGCGGTGTGCGGTCGACGGCCGAACGCCGCGGACGCTGGGGTGGCGACGCCGTTCCGGAGGGCTTCATCCGCTTCTCCGCGGGCGCCGAGGACCCCGACGACCTGCTGGCGGATGTGCTGCGTGCGCTGGACGAGTCGGCCGCGGCGGCCGACTGAGCGGATGCGGCAGTCGCGTGCGAGGCACTCGCCGCGGCTACGTACAACGAACGGTCCGAGCCTCCCCCCTCGTGGCTCGGACCGTTCCGGTTCTGCGCCCGGAGAACCGCGCCAACAAGGCTAGTTGACTCTGTGTCAGTGTCCAATCACAGTAGCGACAGAAAGCTATCGGCATATTTATGGTTGGGCGCACCCTGAGGGCACGAAGGGGAGGCACGTCGCCATGGATCTGGCCCTGCTGCGCACCTTCGTGACCGTGCACCGGGCCGGGTCCTTCACGCGTGCCGCAGCGCTGCTCGGGCTCTCCCAGCCCGCCGTCACGTCCCAGATACGCACTCTGGAGCGGCAGTTGGGCCGGCCGCTCTTCCTGCGTCAGGCCCGCGGGGTGACCCCCACGACCATCGGCGACGAGCTCGCGCACAAGGCCGCCCCGCATCTGGACGCCCTCGTGGAGATCGCCGAGACAGGTCTCGACGAGGACTCTTCGGTACGCACCCTGCACCTCGTGGGGCCCCCGGAGTTCACCGCCGAGCGCGCGCTGCCCGCACTCGCCGCTCTGGACGGCCAGGACGGACAGAGCCACGCCCTGCGTGCCTCGTTCGGCAACGCGGAGGAGGCCCTGGAAGGGCTGTCGGCCGGCCATCACGACCTGGCCATCGCCACGGCCCGGCCACGCGGTCCGCTGCTCACCGCGACACCGCTCTGCGACGAGGAGCACGTCCTGGTCGCGGAGCAGCGCTGGATGCCGCGTATCGGAGGCGGCAGGCTGCGTCGCCGGACGGCGGCGGCGTTCCGGGACATTCCGGTGGTCGAGGTCCACGAGTCGCTGCCGTTCGTGTCCCGCTACTGGACGGCCGTCTTCGACGCCAGGCCCACGGCATCGGGCGCCGTCATCGTGCCGGACCTGCGGGCTGTCCTCGCCTGTGTGACCGCAGGGGCGGGGCTCGCCGTGCTGCCCCGGTATCTCTGCGCGCCGGCTCTGGAACGTGGCGACATCGTGGCCCTGCTCGACCCCGCCGTACCTCCGCTGCGTACGTACTTCTTGGCGGTGCGCACCGGAACACTCGTCATGCCGCACATTGCGCGGGCGCACGAGTGGTTGGTGCGTGCCGCAACCGACTGGGCTTGATGGGGGCGCGGCTGGTTCACGATGTTTCACGTGGAACAGTCCGGGCCACATTTCCCCCATGACCGTCCGACCCGTGGTCAAGCGCACCGCACGTGCCGTCCTGCTGGACGGAGACGACCTGATCCTGATCAAGCGCACCAAGCCGGGCGTCGATCCGTACTGGATCACTCCGGGAGGCGGCGTGGAGGCGGAGGACGATTCCGTCGTCGACGCACTCCACCGTGAGGTCCATGAGGAGCTGGGCGCCAAGATCACCGATGTCGTGCCGTGCTTCGTCGACACCGTCGAGCACATCGGGGAGGACGGCGGCGCGACCGGCGTAAAGGTGCAGCACTTTTTCGTCTGCCGCCTGGAGTCCATGGACCTCGGTCAGCGGCACGGCCCGGAGGTCGAGGAGCCGTGCGGCGAGTATGAGGTCGTGCACGTGCCGTTCACCAGAGTCGGTATTGCCTCGGTCCATCTCGTACCGCTGTCCCTGCGGCACTACTTGGACGGCAACATCGAGGGCGTACGTGCGATGCACGCCCCCGATCTAGGCTGAGGTTTCCTAGTCCGACGCCACCAGTTCCTCCACCGCGTCGTGGCGGATCCTGCCCTCCGGAATGCCGATGTCCCGCAGCGCGTCGACACCGTTGCGGATCATGCCGGGCGGTCCAGAGAGGTACGCGTCGTACTCGTTCCACGGACCGTATTCGCGGACGGCGTCCGGCAGCTGTGCCCGTTGGTCGACGACCGGCCGGACGGCGAGCCAGGGGTGGGACCGCTGCAGGCGCAGCATCGTGTCGATGTCGTACAGGTCATGGTCGGTGCGTGCTCCGTAGAAGACCTCTACGGGGCGCCGCCTGCCGTGCTCGGCGACGTCCTCGACAAGAGCCTTGATGGGCGCGATGCCCGTACCGCCGCCCAGACAGAGCAGTCCGCTGTCGGTGGTGTGGTCGACGGTCATCGAACCGGTCGGCGGGCCGAGGCGCAGGATGTCGCCTGGGCGGGCGTGGTGCACCAGGGCGTTGGAGACCCAGCCGGCCGGCACGGCCTTGACGTGGAAGGAGAGCAGCCCGTCCGGGCGTGGGGCCGACGCGAAGGAGTAGTGCCGCCAGACCCGGGGCCACCAAGGGGTCTCCAGGCTCGTGTACTGCCCCGCGAGGAACGGGTACGGCTGGTCGGGCCGGACCGTGACGACAGCGATGTCAGGGGTCCTGAGATCGTGCGAGACGACTTCGGCGAACCACCAGGCGGGGGCGCGCATCTCGTCCTCGGCCGCCGCGTCGATCATGATCTGGGAGATCGTCGTGTACGTCCGGACCCAGGCGGCCTCGGTCTCCTCGTCCCAGGTCGCGCTCGCGTACCGGCTCAGCGAGCCGATCAGGCACTCGCCGACGGCCGGATAGTGCTCGGCCTGGGTGCCGTACTTCCGGTGTCCGCGCCCGAGATTCCTCAGATACGCGACGAGCACGTCGGTGTGGTCGATGTGCTCGGCCGCGGTCAGCAGCGCCTTGAGGATGCGGTCCCGTTGGGTGTCCATCGCCGCGGGGAACAGGGCTCGGAGGTCCGGGTGGCGGGTGAAGAGCAGCGCGTAGAAGTACGAGGTGACCTTGTCGGCGACGGGCTCTATCTCGGCCATCGTGCGCTGCACCAGGAGGGCGTCCGCTGAGGCCTTCTGCGCCGGTTTCGCCTGTCGGACGGATATCAGGGGCGCGGTGGACTGTGCCTGTGGGGGCGACGCCTGATGCTGGGGCGCTCGCGCGGCTTCCGTGGCTCGCGGGGCTTCCCTGGCTCCGAGGGCTTCCTTTGCTTGCGGAGCTTCGCGGGTTTCGGGGGCCTCCGGAGCTTCTCCGTCTTCCGGAGCTTCCTGGGTGGTCGGGGCGGTGGTTATTCGCCCGTCCTCCGGCCCCTTCGACGGCTTGCGCGGGGTGAACCAGCCGCCGCCGTCGCCGGGCGTGCCGTCATCGGCCGACGTGGTGGTCGGAGCGTCCATGTTGTGCCTCGCCTCGAACATCTCTCGGTCGGTCTGGGCACTCCCTGCCGGAAGCTGCCTGCTGTCCCCGTTCTGCGTCTGCCCCTTCTGGCCGCGCTCTTCCCGCTCTTCTGTCCCGGTGGCCGATATGGCCACATTGAACCCCGGCCCCCCGGGCCCTACGGACAAGTAGGTCGAGAATGTGACATTGACCGCAGTCCCCTCATCGCAGCATCCCATTCCCCGCCGCCGCGTCGGCCGCATAACAGGAAGTACCGGTTCTGGATCTCTATGCCCCGTTAGGCTTCATTCACCTGCGCGCCGCGCTCCGGAGTGTGGGGAGACGCACCCGGCGCGGACCTTGATCGACCATACCGGCAGCCGCCGAACGCACAAGCCCCTCTCCCTTCGTCCCCCGAATTCGAGGGCGCCGCCTGCCAATTGCCTCAATTACCGGTCTTGCCGGACCAATTCGTACGCCTTGCGGAGATCACGCCCGACATAGGAGTGGGTGGCCAGGCTCACCAGCCGTTGATCCGCATTGACCGCCACGGAAACCGGCACCGCTCCGAACAACTCCAGGTCGGAAAGCGAGTCGCCGTACGCGACACAGTCGCTCCGGCTCACCCCGAACTCTTCACAGAGACGGTCCGCGATCTTCACCTTGGCCGCGGCGTTGAGAATGCCCGTGGGATTCACGGGTTCGGTGAACGGCACGGCCGGGAAGAGCGACCCGTGCGCGGCATGCGCACCCCATCCGGCGAGCCTCTCCACGAAGAAGGACGGGGAGAGGGAGATGACCGCGCAGTAGTCACCGCCATCGCGGATCTCGGCCCAGGTCTCCTGGATGCCGTCGAGCCAGGGAGCGCCCTCGAAGGCCGCCGTCACATGGGCCTCCGTGAGCTCCGCCCACAGGGCGTGCACCCGTTCCGCATAATCGGGTGAGCCCAAGTGCCCTGCCACGAACTCGCGCTCCAGTTCGGCGATCTCGGCGTCCAGGCCGAGCTGACGCGATATCTCCACCGGAGCTGCCGTGCCGTGCAGCAGCGTCCCGTCCAGGTCGAAGAGGTGTAGGCGTGCCATGTAGGCCGAGGCTAGTGCCCTCGCTCGACCCTCGTCGTGGTGTTTCACGTGAAACGAGCAGCTGAACCGTGGCCGAAAGCTACGTGGTTCTGCCCACAAACGGCTGGACGCCGAGGATGTACGTCAGACAGCCTGGCCCGCGTGTCGACACCTTCCCTCTCCGCACCGCCCATCCGCCGACTGACCCCCCGCGATCTGCAGCTCTGCGCCGATCTGTCCGAGGACCGGGGCTGGCCGCGTGAAGAACACAAGTGGGGCCTGCTGCTGTCGGCCGGAACGGGCTACGGCATCGATGCCCCTGACGGCAACGGCCTCATGGGCACCTACGTAGTGACCCAATACGGCCCTCCCGGGCGCCCCGCTCTCGCGGCGATCGGCATGGTCCTCGTAGCCGAGCGGTATGCCCGACAGGGTGTCGGCCGCAGACTGATGCGGAACGCCGTCGAGGAGGCGGGCTCCACCCCGCTCACCCTCCACGCGACGCCGAACGGCCGTCCCCTCTACGAACAGCTCGGCTTCGAGGTGATCGGCCGGGCCGAGATGGTCATGGGGCACTTCACTCCGGCAGGAGACCCGGCGGACCTGCCGGATGTCGTCACCCGGCCGGCCACCGCGGAAGACCTGACGTCCATCCTGCGGCTCGACACCGAGGTCTTCGGCCACGACCGCATGCACGTGATCACCCGGCTCCCCGCCTTCACGGATCAGCTGCGGGTCGCGGAAGCCGGCGGCGAGATCATCGGATACGCGGGTGCCTGGCCCAACATGGCGACCCATGTCGTGGGCCCGCTCGTCGCACGGGACACCGAGACCGCGAAGGCCCTCATCGCCTCCCTCGGTGCCGGCACCGACCGGCCGCTCCGCACCGACATCGACGTACGGCATGCGGAGCTGCTGGCCTGGGTGAAGGGGCACGGCCTCGAATCCGTCGCCTTCAACGCCGTGATGGCGTACGGCGTGCCGGAGCTGCCCGGCGACTGGACCCGCCGTTTCGCGCCGCTGACCGTCGCGGCAGGTTGAGCCGAGCGCAGATCGCAGTCTTCGCACCACGGCCCCACGCAGAAGGCCCGCCCCCGGGTTCACCGGGAGCGGGCCTTCTTGTGCATCCGTTGGCGTACGCCCGTACGCGTACGCCTCGGACCTGCTACACGAGGGCCTCGACGGCCGCCGTCGCGAAGCCGTGGTCCTGCTCGGGCGCGCCGCCGCCGACACCGACCGCGCCGATCAGCCGACCGTCACGGTGGACCGGCACACCACCCGCGATGAAGAGCAGGGGGCGGTCGAGGGCGGTGGGCAGGGTGTGGAAGAGGCCGCCGGGCTGGACCGCGTCGACCAGGTCGGCGGTCGGAGCGTTCAGCTGGAGGGCGGTGTACGCCTTGCGGGTGCTGGTCTCACCGGAGATCAGGACGGCCCTGTCGTCGCGTCGGAAGGCGAGGAGGTGGCCGCCCGCGTCGAGGATGGTGACGCTGACCGTGACACCGGCCTCCTCGGCGGCGCGGCGGGCCGCGGTGACGAGGGCCTCGGCGTCCCCGATGGTCAGCGGGGCGACAGCGGTGGGGGTGGTGGTGCTCATGAGGGGGTTCTCCTTGCGAGGTAGTGCTTGGGGGTACCGAGGGGGGTTGTGGGGGCGGTTTCAGAGGTGTGGGGTCAGTGGTGGACGGGCGTCCGCTGCTCGACGGGTGCCGGGGCGGCCACGATCGGGACGGACGCTGTGGAACGACGCTCCAGAGCGGCCGAAACAAGGGCCAGGACGAGAGCGGAGGCGGCGAGCACCGCGCCGACCCAGTTGGGAGCGGTGTAGCCGAGGCCCACGGAGATGACGAGGCCGCCGAGCCAGGCCGAGAGCGCGTTGCCCAGGTTGAAGGCGCCGATGTTCACCGCGGAGGCGAGCGTCGGGGCACCCGAGGCGTAGTCCAGGACGCGCTTCTGCAGCGGCGGCACCGTCGCGAAACCCAGCGCTCCGATCAGCAGCACCGTCACAGCGGCCGTGACCTTGTTGTGCGCGGTGAGGGTGAACAGGGCGAGCACCAGGGCGAGGGAGCCGAGCGACACGTACAGCATCGGCATCAGCGCGCGGTCCGCGAACCGGCCCCCGACGAGGTTTCCGCCGACCATGCCGAGTCCGAAGAGAACGAGCAGCCAGGTGACGGAGGAGTCCGCGTAACCGGCGACGTCCGTCATCATCGGCGTGATGTAGGTGATGGCCGCGAAGACGCCGCCGAAGCCGAGCACCGTCATCGCCATGGCCAGCAGCACCTGTACGTTGCGGAAGGCCCCGATCTCGTCACGCAGCCGTACGCCTTCGGGCTTGGGCAGGTCCGGTACGAGCCGGGCGACGCCGAACAGGCCGAGCACGCCGAGGGCGGCGACGATGACGAAGGTGATCCGCCAGCCGATGGCCTGGCCCACGAACGTGCCGAGCGGAACGCCGACCACGTTGGCGACCGTCAGGCCGGAGAACATCATGGCGATCGCTCCGGCCTTCTTCTCGGGAGCCACCAGCTCAGCCGCCACGACCGAGCCGATGCCGAAGAAGGCACCGTGGGCCAGCGAGGCGACGACGCGGCCGGCCAGCATCACGCCGAAGACGGGAGCCACCGCGGAGAGCAGGTTGCCGACGATGAAGAGGCCCATGAGCAGCATCAGCATCCGCTTGCGCGGGATCCGGGTGCCGAGAGCGGTCATCAGGGGAGCGCCGAGCACGACGCCGAGGGCGTAGCCGGTCACGAGGAAGCCGGCCGTCGGGATGGAGACACCGAAGTCACCCGCGACCTCGGGAAGCAGCCCCATGATCACGAACTCGGTGGTTCCGATTCCGAAAGCCCCGATCGCGAGGGCCAGAAGCGCGAGAGGCATGGATCTACCTTCCAAACGATTGCAGGTGCGCTTAACGTGCGTCCACAATAGTTGCAGACGCGGGCAATATGCAACCGCTGGATATTGCATCGGTGGACTACCCTGGGTGCAGCCGCTCCGGACGGAGGACCAAGAGCCATGACAGCGACAGACCCCGCACTGACCGCGCTCTCTCAAAGCTGGTGCGCCCTTTCCCTGCTCCACGGGAAGATCGAGGCCCACGTGGAGCGCGCTTTGCAGGCCAAGCACGGCCTGAGCGTGCGGGAGTACAGCCTTCTCGACGTGCTCAACCGCCAGCACGACGGCGAGGGGGGCCACCTGCAGATGAAGCAGGTCGCCGATGCCGTGGTGCTGAGTCAGAGCGCGACCACGCGCCTGGTGACCCGGCTCGAGGAGCGCGGTCTGCTGGCCCGCTATCTGTGCCCCACGGACCGTCGGGGCATCTACACCGACGTCAGTGAGGCCGGTGCCGCGCTCCTCGCAGAGGCGCGTCCCACGAACGACGCGGCACTACGCGAGGCGCTCGACGAGGCTGCCCGGAATCCGGAGCTCGCACCGCTGGTCAACGCCGTCGAAACCCTGCGCGCGTAGGTCGCTCCCCTAGGGCCTGTGTCGGAAGTCAGGCCCTAGGCTGCGCGTCATGGGAGATCTTGAGATACGCCCCGCCACCGCCGCGGACCTGCCCGCCATCGTGGGCATGCTCGCCGATGATCCGTTGGGCGCGACACGTGAATCGCCGGACGACCTCACTCCGTACGTCACGGCCTTCGAGCGGCTGAACGACGACCCGAACCAGCATCTGGTCGTAGCCGAGCGCGAGGGCCGCGTCGTCGGCACGCTCCAGCTCACGATCGTTCCGGGGCTCTCCCGGAAGGGTGCCACCCGCTCGATCATCGAAGGGGTGCGCGTGCACGCCGACGAGCGCGGCAGCGGACTCGGCACCCGGTTCATCGAATGGGCCGTGGACGAATCCCGGCGCCAGAACTGCCAGTTGGTGCAGCTGACGTCCGATGTCACGCGCACCGACGCCCACCGCTTCTACGAACGGCTCGGGTTCCAGGCGTCGCATGTCGGGTTCAAGTTGCCTCTCTGAGGCGGTACTCAGCCGCAGCAGCCGCGCGACCGGGCCTGTTTCACGTGAAACAGGCCCGGCTCCCCGAGCACATCGCGACGGAGCAGAACTAGAAGCCGCGCCACCCCTGCGGATCCACCCCGCCGGGGATCGGCGCCCCCTCGTCGTACGGCTTGCGGGTGAAGACGAACGACCCCAGGTCGAGATGGCTCACCGAACCGTCGGACCGCCGCACGGCCTGCAACAGCTCCCCCGCGTAATACCCGTTGAGCCCCGTCCAGGTGCCGTCACCATTGGGCCGGAACCGGGCCTGACGCCCCCACCCGGACAACGGCCCCAGCTCCACACCGCCGTCGGCCGTCAGGCGCAGCACGAGCACCTGAGTGCCCCAGTACCAAGGGCCCGCCAGCTCCAGCACCTTCGGGTCGACATCGGGCAGCGGCCGCCACGGTTCGGGAATCCGGGGCTCGGCCTCGGAAACGATCTTCACCAGGTCGATGGCCAACGCCGCCACCGGCGGCCCCGACGTGCAGTTGGCGAGCGCGACGGCGGCCACGCCATCCGCCTCGCTCACCCACAGGGCGGCCAGGAAGCCCGGCAGCGACCCGCCGTGCCCCGCCAGGCTGCCCTTGTCCCACCGCAGCAGGTCCACTCCCAGCCCGTACGCCCTGTCCCACTCACCCGTCGGCAGCGGCGCCGCCGGAGTCCGCATCTCCCGTACGGAATCCGCGCCGAGGACCCGGTCGTCGCCCGTGACCAGGAAGTGCCCGAACCGCACCAGGTCGGCCGTCGTGGACCACAACTGCCCGGCGGGCGCCATCAGGCCCAGGTCCTCGGCGGGCTCCGGCATCATCACGTCCGCCCACGGGTGCACGGCCCACCCGCCTGCGTGCGGGGCCTGCGGCTGCGCACTGGTACGGGTCAACCCCAGCGGTTCGAGCACCTCGCGGCGCAGCACGTCCTCCCACGGGGCGCCCCGCAACGCCTCGACCAGTGAGCCCAGCAGCGTATAGCCGGGGTTGGAGTAGTGGTGGAGCCTGCCGACGGGGTGCTTGAAGGGCTCCTCCCCGAGGACGTCCGCGAGCTCCGGGCGGGTCGTTCCCGGGGTGCGCTCCCACCACTCTCCGGGGGTCTCGGCGGCAAGCCCGCCGGTGTGCGCGAGGAGTTCGGCGATGGTGGCCTCTCCCGCTCCGGTGCCCGGCAGGTGCTTCTCCAGCGGGTCGTTCAGGTCCAGCACGCCCTCGTCGCGCAGCCGCATCACCAGTACGGCGGTGAAGGTCTTGGTGATCGAACCGATGCGGTACTGGACGTTCTCGTCCGGCTCGTGCCCGTCCGTCATGCTGCGGCCGCCGGCCCACACCAGCTCGCCGTCCCGGGCCACCGCGGCCACCAGCGAGGGGGACCGGCCCTCCGTCTGAGCAGTGGCGAGGCGGTGCAGCAGGGCTCGGCGGGTGGAGGGGAGCAGCTCTTCACGGGGTGTCGTCATGGGACCAGTTCACCTGGGAGGCGCCCGTGCGTCGAGCGAATTCGGCGCCTGTCAGGACTACCGGGCCTGTCAGCACTCCCAAGGCTGCGAGCCGGCGAAGCGCCGCGTGATGATGTTGATCCTGTTGAGCATGTTGGCCACGCCGATGGCGAGGACGAGTGCCGCCAGCTCCCGCTCGGTGAAGTGCCGCGCGGCCTCGTCCCAGATCGCCGCCGGCACCGGATCGGGGCGGTCGGCGAGCCGCGTGGCGGCCTCCGCCAGGGCCAAGGCCGAGCGTTCCGCGTCCGTGAAGCAGGACAGGCTCCGCCAGGCGGCCACCGATGAACACTGCACGTCCGTGGCGCCCGCCGCGGCGGCACTGCGCGCGTTTCCCTCGACGCAGACGCTGCTTCCGTTGATCTGACTCACGCGCAGCTGCACCAGCTCGATCGTCGCCTGGGACAGTCCCTGCTTCCTGGAGACCTGGGACAGGCTCAGCAAGGCCGTCATGGCCTCAGGGATGATCAGGGCGGGGTTCTGCATACGAGCCTGCATGAGTTTTCTCCTCAAGCGTCTGCCCGGCGCCGCTGTTGGCCGCAGAGGCGTCGTTGTGGTCCGTCATTGCACCGACGAATCGCGACGCGGAGATGTGAGCGGCCGCGGCGACCAGAGGCCGGCGGCCGTCCCGTCGCGCAGGTGCTGCTCGTAGATGGTGACCTTGCCGTGGATGACTTCCAGGCAGGCGTTCAGGTCGTCGATCTTCGCGCGTACATCGCGCTCGTGCTCCTGGAGCAGCGCCAGGCGTTCCTCCTCGTTGCCGGGTCCTGAGCGTACGAGCGCCGCGAACTTCTTGATCGTGGCGATCGGCATGCCCGACAGACGCAGCCGCCCGCACAGCAGGAGCCAGTCCACATCCGCCTGTTCGTAGACCCGCTGTCCTCCGCCGGTCCGCGGGATGTCGCGGAGGAAGAGCCCTTCCCGCTCGAAGAAGCGCAGGGCGTGCACGCTCAGGCCGGTCGTCTCGGCGACCTTGCCTATGGACAGGCCGCCCCCGCTACCGCTGTTCTCCACGGGCACAGCGCCCGGATTCTCGCTCATGAGGCGACCGTACGCCGCGCGTCAGGCGGCTCTTGACCTAGCGCACGCTCTAGGTTTTAGCGTCGAGAGCATGATCAACAAACAGCGGAAGCTCGGCACGGGCTTCGGTGCCCACAGCACGGCCGACGACGTTCTCGCGGGCATGGATCTGGCGGGCACCACGGCTCTCGTGACCGGCGGCTACTCGGGCCTCGGGCTCGCCACGACCCGCGCCCTCGTCCACGCGGGCGCGCACGTCGTCGTCCCCGCCCGGCGCCCGGAGACCGCCGAAGACGCCCTGCGCGATCTGCCCCGGACCGAGGTGCACACCCTCGACCTCGCGGACCTGGACAGCGTCCGCGTCTTCTCCGAACACTTCCTCGACACCGGCCGGCCGCTCGACATCCTCATCAACGGCGCGGGCGTGATGGCCTGCCCCGAGACACGCGTCGGCCCCGGCTGGGAGGCGCACTTCGCCATCAACCACCTCGGACACTTCGCGCTGGCCCACCGCCTGCGCCCCGCCTTCGCACCGGACGGCGCACGCGTCGTCACCGTCGCCTCCTCCGGACACTTCCTCTCCGACATCCGCTGGACCGACCCGCACTTCGACGCCGGCTACGACCGCTGGCTGGCCTACGCCCAGTCCAAGACCGCGAACGCCCTCTTCTCCCTGCACCTGAACCGCCTCGGTGCCGACCACGACCTGCGCGCCTTCGCCGTGCACCCCGGCAGCATCCTCACTCCGCTGCAGCGCCACATCCCGCGCGAGGAGTGGCTCGCACAGGGCTGGGTGACTCCGGACGGGACGCCCGCCGTCGGCTTCAAGAGCCCCGAGCAGGGCGCTGCGACGGCCGTGTGGGCGGCGACCTCACCGCTGCTGGAGAGCCGGGGAGGGGTGTACTGCCAGGACTGCGACATCGCCGAACCGGCCACCACCGACGACATGCTGATCGGCGGCGTAAAGCCCTGGGCCGTGGACCCCGAGGCGGCGGCGCGGCTCTGGGATCTGTCCTGCGAACTCACCGGGCTCAGCGCGTTCTGAACCCGCCCCTCCCCGAAGGCCGAGCGGTGGGCATCAGGCGACCTCCCAGGCCGCCTCGATCATCCGGAAGATCTCGTCCACGGCGGCCTGCGGGTCGGCTGCATCACGGGACAGGGTGTACGCGTCGACCACGAACCGCGCGATCGTGCGGCACGCCGTCGTGGTCCGGGTCAGCTCGGGATCGGCGGCGATGGCGGCCGCCAGGGCCTCCGCGTGGCGCAGCCGCATCGACTCCTCGTACTCCCGCAGGGCACGGGTCTCGTCGATCATGCGGTAGACCGCGGCGGTGCCGTCCGCGGTGCAGTGCCGGACCATCGCGTGGATCTCATGGCGCAGCGCGGGGATGAGCGGCTCGTGCGGTGCCCTTCCGGTGACCGCCTGCGTGAGGCGCTGCTCGAAGTGGTCGTCCTGCTCGAACACCAGGGCCTCTTTGGAGGCGAAGTGGGAGAAGAGCGTGGTGACGGCGACGTCGGCCTCGGCTGCCACGTCCCGGATGCCCACCGTGTCGTACCCGCGCTCCAGGAAGAGCCGCATGGCAGTGTCGGCGATCTTCTGGCGGGTCGCGGCCTTCTTGCGTTCACGGCGCCCGGTCGGCGCGCTCGGGCCGGACGGCGCGGCTGATCCGGTGGGCGTCGGCGGGATGGTCATGGCGCTGACGCTATCAAAACCAAAGGTGTAACAGTTCCAAAAAACTAACGGTTAGTGTTACGTTCGGCGCCATGAAGAGAGTGAGCTTTGCCGAGTACGGCGGCCCTGATGTCCTGCAGCTCACCGAGGCCGAGGAGCCCCACGCGGGCCCGGGCCAGATACGTATCGCCGTACGCGCGGCGGGCGTGAACCCCGTGGACTGGCGGATCCGCGAAGGCCAGTTCCGTCAGACCGAACAGTTCCGGCAGACCCACGTGTCCGAGCTGCCCTCCGGGACCGGGCAGGACGCCGCCGGACTGGTGGACGAAATCGGCCCGGACGTCACCACGGTCGCGGTCGGCGACCGCGTGTTCGGGCGCGGTTCGAGCACGTACGCAGAGTTCGCCGTGCTGTCGGCCTGGGCCCGGATGCCCGAGAACCTGACCTTCGAAGAAGCGGCCGGGTACCCCTCCGTGGTGGAGACCGCGCTGCGGATCATCGGCCTGTCCGGTGTGCAGCCGGGACAGACGCTGCTGGTCAGCGGCGCGTCCGGGGGCGTCGGGTCAGCGGTGCTGCAGATCGCCCGCGACCGCGGCATCACGGCGATCGGCACGGCCGGTGCCGCCAACCAGGACTACCTGCGCGGCTTGGGCGCGCTCGCCACGACCTACGGAGAGGGCTGGGTCGACCGGGTCCGACAGCTCGGACACGTCGACGCCGCGCTCGATCTGGCCGGCTCGGGCGTGATCCCCGACCTCGTCGAACTGACCGGCGACCCCCAGAAGGTGATCTCCATCGCCGATCTGACCGCACCGGAACACGGCGTCCGGTTCGCCGGCGTGACCGGGAACGTGCCGCAGGCCCTCGCCGAGGCCGCCGACCTCATCGCGCGGGGCCGACTCCACATCCCGGTCGCGAAGACGTACCAGCTCACCGAAGCGGCCGCGGCCCAGGCGGACAGCCAGGCCGGACACACACGCGGACGCCGCGTCATCGTCATCTGATCCGGCCTGTCAGGACAGGCCGGTCAGGTCTGTGCCATGTCCACGAAGCGCGAGTAATGGCCCTGGAAGGCAACGGTGATCGTCGCCGTGGGGCCGTTACGGTGCTTGCCGACGATGATGTCCGCCTCGCCCGCGCGCGGCGACTCCTTCTCGTACGCGTCCTCGCGGTGCAGCAGGATCACCATGTCCGCGTCCTGCTCGATCGAGCCGGACTCACGCAGGTCGGAGACCATGGGCTTCTTGTCGGTGCGCTGCTCGGGGCCACGGTTCAGCTGCGAGAGGGCGATGACCGGCAGCTCCAGCTCCTTGGCGAGGAGCTTCAGGTTTCGCGACATGTCCGAGACTTCCTGCTGGCGGCTCTCGGACCGCTTGGATCCGCCCGACTGCATCAGCTGGAGATAGTCGATGACGACGAGTTTCAGGTCGTTCCGCTGCTTGAGGCGGCGGCACTTGGCGCGGATCTCCATCATCGACAGGTTCGGGGAGTCGTCGATGTAGAGCGGGGCGGCCGAGACGTCCGGCATGCGCCGGGCGAGGCGCGTCCAGTCCTCGTCGGTCATCGTGCCGGAGCGCATGTGGTGCAGAGCCACGCGCGCCTCGGCGGAGAGCAGACGCATGGCGATCTCGTTGCGCCCCATTTCGAGCGAGAAGATCACGCTCGGCATGTTGTGCTTGATCGAACAGGCTCGCGCGAAGTCGAGGGCCAGCGTCGACTTACCCATGGCGGGACGGGCCGCGATGATGATCATCTGGCCTGGGTGCAGGCCGTTGGTGAGCTGGTCGAGGTCGGTGAACCCGGTCGGCACGCCGGTCATCTCGCCCGACCGCGAGCCGATCGCCTCGATCTCGTCGAGGGCACCCTCCATGATGTCGCCGAGCGGCAGGTAGTCCTCGGTGGTGCGCTGCTCGGTGACGGCGTAGATCTCGGCCTGGGCGCTGTTGACGATCTCGTCGACGTCGCCGTCGGCCGCGTATCCCATCTGGGTGATCTTCGTGCCGGCCTCGACGAGGCGGCGCAGCACCGCCCGCTCGTGGACGATCTCCGCGTAGTACTCCGCGTTCGCCGCCGTCGGCACCGTCTGCACCAGCGTGTGCAGATACGACGCGCCACCGACCTTGGTGATCTCACCCCGCTTGGTGAGCTCGGCCGCCACGGTGATCGGGTCGGCCGGCTCGCCCTTCGCGTAGAGGTCGAGGATCGAGGCGTAGATCGTCTCGTGCGCGGGCCGGTAGAAGTCGTGGCCCTTGAGGACCTCGACGACGTCGGCGATCGCGTCCTTCGAGAGCAGCATGCCGCCGAGCACGGACTGCTCCGCGTCGAGGTCCTGCGGGGGAACCCGCTCGAACGACGATCCCCCGCCGTCCCAGCCGCCCTCACGGCCACGATCGTGCTGTTCGTCGCGGCCCCGGCCGCCACCGCCGTCGCGGCGCTGGCGGGAGACGGGCAGACGGTCACTGGGACCGCTGTCGGCCCAGGGGTCGTCCAAAGGCTCGGAGATACTCACCGGGCCACCTCCTCCCGTCCGCCGCGCGGACCTCGCCGTGCCCCTCTTTCGTACGGCACGACACTGACAAATAAGCGGGCCCAACTCCGGTTCTGACGCGTCGGTTTTCCGGGGTTTCCGAGGTCGTACGACGAGGCGGGCGCCGGACCACGGTAGGCCTGTGGGCACCGTCAGCCAATCTGGTTATCCACAGGCGGTGTGGATGACGGGCCCGATGCTGTGGAGAACTCCGCCAAACCTGTGCACGGCCCGGTGGACAGGCCTGTGAACAAGCCCTCAGCCCGTTCTGGAAACGGCGCCTGACCTGGGCCTTTCCCGTCCACCGGCTGTGCAGAAGAAAAACTTTCCCAGTCGGACCAAGATCGCCGCAAACGGCACGTGACGGCGCGCCCGACAGGCGTGCAAGTAAGGGTCCCAATGCCATTGCATCTCTTACCTGTGGAAGATTAGATTGGTGTGCATGACACAGGCTCCCGCGGCACCCAAGGCCGCACGGCGAAGGCATGATCGAGAGATCATCGCGCTCGCCGTCCCCGCGTTCGGCGCGCTCGTGGCCGAGCCCCTTTTCGTGCTCGCCGACAGCGCCATCGTCGGGCACCTGGGCACCGCCCAACTGGCCGGCCTCGGCGTCGCCTCGGCGCTCCTCACCACCGCGGTGAGCATCTTCGTCTTCCTCGCGTACGCCACCACGGCCGCCGTCGCCCGTCGGGTCGGCGCCGGGGACCTCCAATCCGCCATCCGGCAGGGCATGGACGGCATCTGGCTCGCGCTGCTCCTCGGCGCGGCCGTCATCGCGGTCGTCCTGCCCACCGCCCCCGCTCTCGTCGACCTCTTCGGCGCATCCGACACCGCGGCCCCGTACGCCGTCACGTATCTGCGCATCTCCTCGCTCGGCATCCCCGCCATGCTCGTCGTGCTCGCCGCGACCGGTGTACTGCGCGGGCTGCAGGACACCAGGACCCCGCTGTACGTCGCCATCGGCGGCTTCGTAGCGAACGGCGTCCTCAACGTCGGCCTGGTCTACGGCGCGGACCTCGGCATCGCCGGCTCCGCCTGGGGCACCGTCATCGCCCAGTGCGGCATGGCCGCCGTGTACCTCTACGTCGTCGTACGCGGCGCCAAGCGCCACGGTGCCTCCCTGCGACCCGACGCCGCCGGGATCCGGGCCTGTGCACAAGCCGGTGCACCGCTGCTCGTCCGTACGCTCTCGCTGCGCGCCATCCTGATGATCGCGACCGGCGTCGCCGCCCGCCTCGGCGACTCCGACGTGGCCGCCCACCAGATCGTGCTGTCCCTGTGGAGTTTGCTGGCCTTCGCGCTCGACGCCATCGCCATTGCCGGACAGGCGATCATCGGACGCTACCTGGGCGCCGACGATCCTGACGGCGCCCGCGCCGTCTGTCGGCGCATGGTCCAGTGGGGCATCGCGTCGGGGGTCGTCCTCGGCCTGCTGGTCGTCCTCGCGCGGCCTGTCTTCATCCCGCTCTTCACCGGCGACGGCGACGTCCAGGACGCGGCCCTGCCCGCCCTCGTCGTCATCGCGCTCGCCCAGCCCATCTGCGGCATCGTCTTCGTCCTGGACGGCGTCCTGATGGGAGCGGGCGACGGCCCGTACCTCGCCTGGGCAATGATCGTCACGCTGGCCGTCTTCACCCCCGTCGCACTGCTCGTACCGACCTTCGGCGGTGGCCTGACCGCGCTGTGGGGAGCGATGACGCTGATGATGGCGGTCCGGATGCTGACCCTGTGGCTGCGCTCCCGCTCCGGCCACTGGCTGGTCACGGGCGCCACGCGCTGAGGCGGCGGGAGCCGCAGGCCGAGACGCCGAAAGCGGCGGGCGGGGCCACGCTCTGTTTCACGTGAAACAGAGCCGAGCACCTTGCACGAAGCACGTTGGGCCGCACCCCAAAGGGTGCGGCCCAACGATTGCTTCAGCTCTGCCAAGCGCAGTGCTTAGGCGGAGACGACCTCGACGTTGACCTTCGCGGCAACCTCGGGGTGCAGACGCACGGACGTCGCGTGGGCGCCCAGGGTCTTGATCGGCGCGCCCAGCTCGACACGGCGCTTGTCGACCTTCGGTCCACCGGCAGCCTCGATCGCCGAAGCGATGTCGGCCGGGGTGACGGAACCGAAGAGACGACCGGCGTCGCCGGAGCGGACGGCCAGGCGGACCTTGACGCCCTCGAGCTGGGCCTTGATCTCGTTGGCCTGCTCGATGGTCGCGATCTCGTGGATCTTGCGAGCACGACGGATCTGCTCGACGTCCTTCTCGCCACCCTTGGTCCAGCGGATCGCGAAGTTCCGCGGGATCAGGTAGTTGCGGGCGTAGCCGTCCTTGACGTCTACGACCTCGCCGGCGGCGCCGAGGCCGGAGACCTCGTGGGTGAGGATGATCTTCATTAGTCGGTCACCCTTCCCTTATCGCGCGGTGGACGTGTAGGGCAGCAGCGCCATCTCACGGCTGTTCTTCACGGCCGTGGCGACGTCACGCTGGTGCTGCGTGCAGTTGCCGGTCACGCGGCGGGCACGGATCTTGCCGCGGTCGGAAATGAACTTCCGCAGCATGTTCGTGTCCTTGTAGTCCACGTACGTGACCTTGTCCTTGCAGAAAGCGCAGACCTTCTTCTTAGGCTTGCGCACAGGCGGCTTCGCCATGGTGTTTCTCCTGTGTGATCAAGAAGTGGGGTTACGGCCCACCCTCGGCCCGGAGGCCGGAAAGCCGTGAGGCTTAGAAGGGGGGCTCGTCCGAGTAGCCGCCACCGGAGCCGCCGGAGCTTCCGCCCCAGCCGCCACCGCCGCCGCCCTGCTGCTGGCCGCCGCCGGCCGGCGCACCGGTCGCCCAGGGGTCGTCGGCGGGAGCACCGCCGCCACCCTGCTGCTGACCGCCGCCGGAGCCACCGCCCCAGCCGCCGCCCTGCTGGCCGCCGCCACCGCCGCCGTAACCGCCCTGGCCGCCTCGACCGGTGGTCTTGGTGACCTTGGCCGTGGCGTTCTTCAGGCTGGCGCCGACTTCCTCGACGTCCAGCTCGTAGACCGTGCGCTTGATGCCCTCACGGTCCTCGTAGGACCGCTGCTTCAGCCGGCCCTGCACGATGACGCGCATGCCTCGCTGGAGCGACTCCGCGACGTTCTCCGCCGCCTGACGCCAGACCGAGCAGGTGAGGAAGAGGCTCTCGCCGTCCTTCCACTCGTTCGTCTGACGGTCGAAGGTGCGGGGGGTGGACGCGACACGGAACTTCGCGACCGCCGCACCGGAGGGGGTGAAGCGCAGCTCGGGGTCGTCGACAAGATTGCCGACGACCGTGATGACGGTCTCGCCTGCCATGGGGGAACCTCTCGGCGGGTTTGCTGCTGGCTGCTTGTTGCTGCTACTCGATTCCCGGGGTGCTGCTGAGCTGGAAGGCTCAGTGCATCTCGGGACGGAGGACCTTGGTCCGGAGGACCGACTCGTTCAGGTTCATCTGTCGGTCGAGCTCCTTGACGACCGCAGGCTCGGCCTGCAGGTCGATGACCGAGTAGATGCCCTCGGGCTTCTTCTTGATCTCGTAGGACAGACGACGACGGCCCCAGGTGTCGACCTTCTCGACCTTTCCGTTGCCCTCACGGACGACGGAGAGGAAGTTCTCGATCAGCGGGGAGACAGCGCGCTCCTCGAGATCGGGGTCGAGGATGACCATCACTTCGTAGTGACGCATGTGGAACCCACCTCCTTTGGACTCAGCGGCCACGGTCGTTCCGTGGCAGGAGGGTCGTGATGCGTACGCAACGGTATCGGCCGCCACTGACAATCGACTCCCGCGAGCGGGGGTTCATGTCGTGGCCAGGGCAGACACCGGTGCAGACGGTACAGAGTACCCGCACCGAGGCTTCCGGTTGAAATCCGGCGGGGGACGGGCAGAATCTGTACACATCGGGTGTCTATGGCGCTACGATGCGCCGCCTTCCGCAGGAGGTGCCTCTCATGGCACAGGTAATGCGACCGAACACCGACACTTCCCTCTTCGCCACGGACGGCAAGGCCCATCCGCTCCAGGACGCGCTCGTCGGCGTGACCCTGGTGCTCGGGGTGATCGCCTTCGTGACGGCGATGTTCCACAACCTCCACCTGATCAGCTCGTGGACGGGCCTGGTCGGGATCGCCACGGGCGCGTACGGCCAGTTCATCTCGGTGACGACGCGTGAACGCTTCGGCCTGATCCTGGGGCTCGGAGCCGCCGCGGTCGGCTTCTTCCTGGGCATGGCTCACGGCGGTCTCTTCGGCGGCGTCGTCGGCTGACGCCCTCGCGGCGCACCCCGGTCGCACACGCGGCCGGGGCCTTAGTTCCGTACGCCCAGACGGGTCGCTCGGCAGGGCGCAGTAGGCTTCGGCGCGAGAGCCGGAGCCCCTGTACCCATGGGGACACACCAGCCCGAGGAGCGCCCCGAATGAGTCTGACCCTGAGGACCATCAGTCGCGAGCAGCATCTGGCGTATATCCAGACACTGCCGTCGGCGAGTCATTGCCAGGTCCCGGCATGGGCTGACGTGAAGAGCGAATGGCGCTCGGAGAACCTGGGTTGGTTCGACGACAGGACCGGTCACCTGGTCGGCGTTGGCCTGGTGCTCTACCGACAGCTGCCCAAGCTCAAGCGTTATCTCGCGTACCTCCCCGAGGGCCCGGTCATCAACTGGTACGCCCCGAACCTCGACGAGTGGCTGCAGCCGATGCTGGCGCATCTGAAGCAGCAGGGCGCCTTCTCCGTGAAGATGGGTCCGCCGGTCGTGATCCGTCGCTGGGACGCTCCGGCGATCAAGGCGGGCATCCAGAACCCCGACGTGAAGCGGCTGCGGGACACCGAGGCCACGCACATCGAGCCGCGTGCCTTCGAGGTCTCCGACCGGCTGCGCCGGATGGGCTGGCAGCAGGGCGAGGACGGCGGCGCCGGCTTCGGTGACGTCCAGCCCCGCTTCGTCTTCCAGGTGCCGCTGGCCAACCGCTCCCTGGACGAGGTCCAGAAGGGCTTCAACCAGCTGTGGCGGCGCAACATCAAGAAGGCCGAGAAGGCGGGCGTGGAGGTCGTCCAGGGCGGCTACCACGACCTTCCCGAGTGGCAGCGTCTCTACGAGATCACCGCGGTGCGCGACAAGTTCCGCCCGCGGCCGCTCGGCTACTTCCAGCAGATGTGGCAGGCCCTCAACTCCGAGGACCCGAACCGCATGCGGCTGTACTTCGCGCGGCACAACGGCGTGAACCTGTCGGCCGCCACGATGCTCGTCGTCGGCGGGCACGTCTGGTACTCCTACGGCGCCTCGGACAACATCGGGCGCGAGGTCAGGCCCTCGAACGCGATGCAGTGGCGGATGCTCCGCGACGCGTACGCGATGGGTGCCACCGTCTATGACCTGCGCGGCATCTCCGACTCCCTGGACGAGACCGACCACCTCTTCGGCCTGATCCAGTTCAAGGTCGGCACCGGTGGCGAGGCCGCCGAGTACATCGGCGAGTGGGACTTCCCGCTCAACAAGCTGCTGCACAAGGCGCTGGACATCTACATGTCGCGCCGCTGATCCCGCACAATTTCCTTCCACAACTCTGATACACCGCAGACACGAAAGGTTCCGGGATCCAGCCATGGCGCTCACGCTCTATGTCGACACCGCGCGCTGGCGGGCACACCAGAAGCACATGCTGGAGCAGTTCCCGGGCATCGTCCCGGTCTGCAAGGGCAACGGCTACGGCTTCGGTCATGAGCGCCTCGCCGAAGAAGCCACGCGCTTCGGCTCCGACGTGCTCGCCGTGGGCACCACCTATGAGGCCGCGCGGATCAAGGACTGGTTCAGCGGCGACCTGCTGGTCCTGACCCCGTTCCGGCGGGGCGAGGAGCCGGTTCCGCTGCCCGACCGCGTCATCCGTTCCGTGTCGTCGATCGACGGCGTGCACGGCCTCGTGGGCGCCCGCGTCGTCATCGAGGTCATGTCCTCGATGAAGCGCCACGGCGTCAGCGAGCAGGAGCTTCCGCAGCTGCACGCCGCCATCGAGGACGTACGCCTCGAAGGCTTCGCGATCCACCTGCCGCTGGACCGCACCGACGGCTCCGACGCCGTCGAGGAGGTCATCGGCTGGATGGACCGCCTGCGCGCGGCCCGCCTGCCGCTGCACACGATGTTCGTCAGCCACCTCAAGGCGGGTGAACTGGCGCGCCTGCAGCAGCAGTTCCCGCAGACGCGGTTCCGTGCCCGCATCGGCACGAACCTCTGGCTCGGCGATCACGAGGCCACCGAGTACCGCGGTGCCGTCCTGGACGTCACCGCCGTCGCCAAGGGCGACCGCTTCGGCTATCGCCAGCAGAAGGCCGCGTCCGACGGCTGGCTGGTCGTCGTGGCGGGCGGCACCTCGCACGGTGTGGGCCTGGAGGCCCCGAAGGCGCTGCACGGCATGATGCCGCGGGCCAAGGGCGTGGCGCGGGCGGGTCTCGCGACCGTCAACCGCAACCTGTCGCCGTTCGTCTGGGCGGGCAAGCAGCGCTGGTTCGCGGAGCCGCCGCACATGCAGGTCTCGATCCTCTTCGTGCCCTCGGACGCGCCGGAGCCGAAGGTCGGCGAGGAGCTGGTGGCGCATCTGCGGCACACCACCACGCAGTTCGACCGGATCATCGACCGCTGAGGCGGATCGATCCAGCGCGGAAGGGCCGGTACGAGGACGCTTCGTACCGGCCCTTCCGCGTGTGCGCACACTCCTCAGCGCGGCATGTCGGCCGCTGATCCCCACTTCACGGCGGGGCCCTCCACGGTGTGCAGGGCGGCCCGGGGCCGATTCCCCGCGGTGCCCAGCACGAAGACGTCCCGCGAGCCGTCCAGGACGCCCCCTGAGGGGTCGTCATCCCCGGCCAGCCGCACCACGTCCCGCTCGGGCAGCAGAATGTCGCGCACCACCACGGCGCACAGATACAGCGTGCCCAGGAGGTGCACGACGATGGCGAGCTGGTACCCCTCGGTCGGGAGCCCCTTGTGGGCGTCTCCGCTCGTCGTGTACGCCAGGTAGAGCCAGATCCCGAGGAAGTACGCGACCTCGCACGCCTGCCAGATCAGGAAGTCGCGCCAGCGCGGCCGGGCGAGAGCGGCGAGAGGGATCAGCCACAGGACGTACTGCGGCGAGTAGACCTTGTTGGTCAGGATGAAGGCCGCGACCACCAGGAAGGCCAGCTGTACGAAGCGCGGACGTCGTGGCGCGGTGAGCCCCAGGGCGCCGACGCCCATGCAGGCGAGCAGCATCAGCGCGGTGGCCAGGGTGTTGGCCGTGTCGGTGCTCAACGGCGAGTCCATCCGCTGGGAGAGGATCAGCCAGAAGGACCCGAAGTCGACGCCGCGTTCCTGGCTGAACGTGTAGAACTTCGACCATCCGTCGTTCGCGAGCAGCATCACCGGCAGGTTCACGACCAGCCAGGCGCCCACCGTGCCCAGCAGCGCGGTGCCGAACGCCCGCCATCTGCCCGCGCGCCAGCACAGGATCAGCAGCGGCCCCAGGATGAGCACCGGATACAGCTTGGCGGCCGTGGCGAGCCCGAGGAGCACACCGAAGGCGACAGGGCGCGAGCGTGACCACATCAGCATCGCGGCGGCCGTGAGGGCCACGGCGAGCAGGTCCCAGTTGATGGTGGCGGTCAGCGCGAAGGCCGGCGCGAGGGCGACGAGGAGGCCGTCCCAGGGGCGGCGCCGGTGGGTGCGGGCGACGCACACGGCGATGACCGCGGTGCAGGCCATCAGTATCCCGGCGTTGACCATCCAGTAGATCTTCTCCTGGTGCTGGATGGATCCGCTGCCGGGCGTCACCCAGGACGCCATCTCCATGAACACGCCGGTGAGCACCGGGTACTCGAGGTACTCCATGTCGCCGGGCAGCCGGTCGAAGTACGGCACCAGACCGTCGGCGAAGCCGCGTCCCTGATAGAGGTGCGGGATGTCGGAGTAGCACGCGTGCGTGTACTGCGAGCTGGCACCGAAGAACCAGGCGCCGTTGTAGCACGGCATCTTCTGGATCATCCCGAGCGCGAACATGCCGAGCGCGACGAGGGCGATGGTGCGCACGGGGGTCCACCAGGACGCCGCGAACAGCACTCTCCGGCCGACCGGGCCGCCCACCAGCTCGCTGCCGGACCGGGCGACCTCGTCCTCTCTCGTGGGACGTACCGGCTCCTGCTCCTGCGGGCTCACAGGCTCGTACGCGCTCGTGCGCGGCGTCTCTGCGCTGGGGTCTGCACTGGGCATGCCCGCCATCCTGCCGTACGCGACTGGGAACGCGGAGAGGGCCGCCGCACCCACCGGTGCGACGACCCTCGTTTCACGTGAAACATCTGCGGGGGAGCGCCCCCGGCGGCCCGCCGGGACGTCCCGGCGACCTCGGATCAGTCCGAAGGTCCGCCGAAGATGCCGCCCCCTCCGTTGCCATTGCCATTGCTGCCGTTGGGGCCACCACCGCCGACCGGGTCCTCCGTCGGCGGCGGAGACTCCCCGCCGGGCCCGCCGTCGACACCGCCGTCGGCTCCGCCGTTCTCCTGACCGCCGTTGTGCTTGCAGTCCCAGTCGAACGGGTCACAGGACTCCTCGGGATCGGGCGACTCCGACGGCGGCTTCGTGGGCTCGGTCTCCGTGGGCGTCGGAGACTTGGTCTCCTCCGGCTCCTCGGTCTTCGTCGGGGTCGGCGGCGGAGGCGGAGTCTCGCCGACGACCTTGCCGATGGGGCCGGGCACGGGGAAGTTCACGACGGGCTTGCCCTTGAGCGCCTGCTCCATGTAGTCCTGCCAGATCTGCGCGGGGAACGAGGCGCCGTGGATCTTCTCCTCGCCACCCGTGCCGAACATCTCCAGGAACTTGCGCTTCTTGTTGGTCTCGTCGTCGTCGAGCCGGTACATGCTGACCGCCGTCGACAGCTGCGGCGTGTAGCCGACGAACCAGGCGGACTTGTTGCCGTCGGTCGTACCGGTCTTGCCGGCGACCTGGCGGCCGGCGAGCTTGGCGGAGGTACCGGTGCCCTTCTCCACGACGGTCCGCAGCACATCGGTCACGTTGTCGGCGACCTCGGGGCTGAAGGCCTGCTTGGTCTGCTTCTCGTGCCGGTAGACCGTGTCGCCCTCGTGCTCGACCTCCTTGACCGAGTACGGCTCGTTCTGCTTGCCGCTCGCCGCGAAGGTGGAGTACGCACCGGCCATCCGGATCGCGCTCGGCGACGAGGTGCCGAGGGAGAAGGACGGGTAGGTGGCACCGGCCATGGAGCTGTCGTCCTTGAGGCCGGCGTCCATGGCGGCCTCCTTCACCTTGTCCAGGCCGACGTCCATGCCGAGCTGTACATAGGCCGAGTTGACCGACTCCCGCATCGCCTCACGCAGGTCGATCTGGAAGGTGGGACGGTTGTAGGACTGGTTGCCGTCGTTCTTCTGGTTCCACTGATTGCCGTCGCGGTCCGTCCAGATCTGGCCGTTGTACTTCTGGATCTTCAGCTCGTTCTTGCCGCTGTAGAGGCTCTTCGGGTTGACGATGGTGCGCTCGGACTCGCTCTGCTCCTCCGGCCCGTCCGGGTCGCGCACGCCGTACTTGAACGCGGCGGCCAGCACGAACGGCTTGTACGTCGAACCGACCTGGGCACCGGTCTGGTCGGCGTTGTTGGTGAAGTGCTTGGTCGCGTCCTCACCGCCGTAGATGGCCTTGATCGCGCCGTCCTTCGGGTCCACCGAGGCCCCGCCGAACTGAACGTGCGTGTCCTTCTCCGGCCGCACCTTCGGCTTGATCTTCTCCTTGCGGACCTTGTTCACCGCGTTCTCGAGCTCGTTGACCTTCTTCCTCTCGAAGGTCGTGTGGATCTCGTAGCCGCCCCGCTGGAGCTGCTCGGCGGTGATGTTGGTGTTCCTGATGACGTACGCCTTGGCCAGGTCCACGAGGTAGCCGGTCTGACCTGCCAAGTCCATGTTCGACCGCGGGTTCTGGAGCTTCGGGAACTTGGTGTACTTGGCGCGCTGCTCGCTCGTCAGGCGGCCGTCCTTGACCTCCTCGTCGAGGATCCACGCCCAGCGCTTCTTGGCACGCGCGGTGTTGTCCTGCTTGTTGGCCGCGGGATCGATCTCGGGGTAGCCGGCCGGGTCGTAGTACGTGGCGCCCTTCAGCACGGTCGCCAGGAGCGCGCACTGGCTCGGGTCCAGCTCGCTGGCTTCCTTGTTGAAGTACGCCCGGGCCGCCGCCTGGATGCCGTAGGCCCCGCGCCCGTAATAAGCGGTATTGAGGTAACCGGCCATGATGTCCTCCTTGGACACCGTCCGGCCGACCTTTATCGAGATGAAGAGCTCTTTGAACTTCCTCGTGAACGTCTGCGACTGATCGCCGAGCCGCGCGTTCTTCACGTACTGCTGGGTGATCGTGGAGCCACCCTGCGTCTGCCCGCCCTTGGCCATGTTGACCAGAGCACGGGTGATGCCCATCGGGTCGACGCCCTTGTCGTCCTCGAACGTCTTGTTCTCCGCCGACATGACGGCGAAGCGCATCTCCTTGGGGATGTCGTCGTAGTCGATGATCTGGCGGTTGCGCTCACCACCGGTCGCGACCATCTGCTTGCCGTCGGCCCAGTAATAGACGTTGTTCTGGGCCTTGGCCGCCTTGTCGACCTCCGGCACCTCCACCAGGGCGTACGAGATGCCGGCGACCGCCATCAGACCGCCGAAGAAGCCGAGGAACACACCGGTGACCAGACGCCACGAGGGCACCCAGCGGCGCGCGCCGAACTTGCCCGCTCGCGGGTAGTCGATGAACCGCTTCTTACGGGGAGGCTCCGCGCCTCGGCCCCTGCCACGGCCGGGACCGGACGATCCGCCGGACCCGCCACCGCCACGACGACCGCCACCGCCGCCCGCACGCCCACCGCCGTCGGGCGCCCTGCGGCGTCCGCCGCCCGCGCCGACCGAACCGCTGCGCTGTGCGGCGCGCCGGGCCTCGGCCCTGCCGCCAGGGGGGCGGCCCCCGTCGTCGGGCGCCCCGGAACCGGGCCCCGGTCCTCCATAGGAGGCAGAGGGTGATCCTGTGTCGCCCCGCGGTGCCGCGCGTCGACCGGACGGCGCCCCTGGGGTGCCGCGCCTGGCCGCGGCGCGTCCGCCGCCCTGCGGCTGCGGCGGTTTGCGACGGTGCTCGCTCATCGAACGATTACTCCTCGGGCAGGCGCAGCTGTCCACGCCTGGAAACGGCGGCTGGTTTCCGGTCCCCCCGAAGTGCGGAAGCGCCCGTTCCTGAACGCGCCCGCACTACACCGAGGACCACGACGCTCCCTGACGTCACTTGGTTCCCGGCGGCATGCATGGCGCACAGACTACGCACCGTCAAAACCCTCTTAGAGCCGAAGTTCACCCCAAATCAGGCAAGTTACTTCCTACGAATCGGTGATGTGACGCCGTTCACCGTGCCCCCTCTTGTCTCAACCGGATCGCCGTTCTATCGTCTCGATGTATCGAGTCGATACATCAGCTCGGCATAAAGGCCGTACTGAGGGACCGTGGGAGACGGGAGGCGAAGATGAGCAGGCGCTCCGGCATCCTGGAATTCGCCGTCCTCGGTCTGCTCCGCGAATCCCCGATGCACGGCTATGAGCTGCGCAAACGACTCAATACATCGCTGGGAGTTTTCCGGGCCTTCAGCTACGGGACGCTCTACCCGTGCCTCAAGACGCTGGTCGCCAACGGCTGGTTGATCGAGGAGTCGGGCAGCACCCCCGAAGACGCCCTGGCGGCTCCGCTCGCGGGACGTCGCGCCAAGATCGTCTATCGATTGACGGCGGAAGGTAAGGAGCACTTCGAGGATCTGCTCTCGCAGACCGGCCCCGACGCGTACGAGGACGAGCACTTCGCCGCCCGCTTCGCCTTCTTCGGGCAGACCTCGCGAGATGTCCGGATGCGGGTGCTCGAGGGCCGCCGCAGCCGCCTCGAAGAGCGCCTGGAGAAGATGCGCGCCTCCCTGGCCCGTACCCGGGAGCGCCTGGACGACTACACGCTTGAGCTGCAGCGGCACGGCATGGAGTCCGTGGAGCGCGAAGTGCGCTGGCTGAACGAGCTCATCGAGAGCGAGCGAGCGGGGCGGGACCAGCAACGGTCCGCCCCCGGCAGCTCCGCTCAGCAGAACAGCACATCTGGGGAGTCGGCGGGCCTGCCCCGGCGGCGGGAGAACGACCCGCCGCCGGATCCGTCCGATGACCCCGCCAAATGAGACCCAGCGTTCCGCCGGGTCTCATCCGGAATACCGAGATCACACAGGGAGCAACCGGAATGGGTTCGGTTCGCGTAGCCATCGTCGGCGTGGGCAACTGCGCCGCCTCGCTGGTCCAGGGCGTCGAGTACTACAAGGACGCAGACCCGGACACCAAGGTCCCGGGCCTGATGCACGTCCAGTTCGGCGACTACCACGTCGGAGACGTCGAGTTCGTCGCCGCGTTCGACGTCGACGCGAAGAAGGTCGGCCTCGACCTCTCGGACGCCATCGGCGCCAGCGAGAACAACACCATCAAGATCTGCGACGTGCCGAACAAGGGCGTCACCGTCCAGCGCGGCCACACCTACGACGGCCTGGGCAAGTACTACCGCCAGACCATCGAGGAGTCCGACGAGGCCCCGGTCGACATCGTCCAGACCCTCAAGGACCGCCAGGTCGACGTCCTCGTCTGCTACCTGCCCGTCGGTTCCGAGGACGCCGCGAAGTTCTACGCGCAGTGCGCCATCGACGCCAAGGTCGCGTTCGTCAACGCTCTCCCGGTCTTCATCGCCGGCACCAAGGAGTGGGCGGACAAGTTCACCGAGGCCGGTGTCCCGATCGTCGGCGACGACATCAAGTCGCAGGTCGGCGCCACCATCACGCACCGCGTGATGGCGAAGCTGTTCGAGGACCGCGGTGTCCGTCTCGAGCGCACCATGCAGCTCAACGTCGGCGGCAACATGGACTTCAAGAACATGCTCGAGCGCGACCGCCTCGAGTCGAAGAAGATCTCGAAGACGCAGGCCGTCACCTCGCAGATCCCGGACCGCGAGCTGGGCGAGAAGAACGTCCACATCGGCCCGTCCGACTACGTCGCGTGGCTCGACGACCGCAAGTGGGCGTACGTCCGCCTCGAGGGTCGCGCCTTCGGTGACGTCCCGCTGAACCTGGAGTACAAGCTCGAGGTCTGGGACTCCCCGAACTCGGCCGGCGTCATCATCGACGCCCTGCGCGCCGCGAAGATCGCCAAGGACCGCGGCATCGGTGGCCCGATCCTGTCGGCGTCCTCGTACTTCATGAAGTCCCCGCCGGTGCAGTACTTCGACGACGAGGCCTACGCGAACGTCGAGAAGTTCATCAAGGGCGAGGTCGAGCGCTAAACAGCCCTCTCCTTGTTGCTTGTCGAGGGTCCCCGGGCATTCCGCCCGGGGACCCTCCTCGTATGTGAGGCTGTGATCCATGGCTGTCGTCGGTGACCTGCGGATACTGCTGCGGCTGCGGGACTTCCGGCGGCTGCTCACCGTACGGCTGATCTCCCAGGGCGCGGACGGCGTCTACCAGGTCGCGCTCGCCACGTACGTCGTCTTCTCCCCGGAGAAACAGGCCTCGCCCGGAGCGATCGCCTCCGCCATGGCCATGCTGCTCCTCCCGTACTCCCTGGTCGGCCCCTTCGCCGGCGTCCTCCTGGACCGCTGGCCGCGCCGCCAGGTCTTCCTCTACGGCAACCTCCTGCGGGCCGCCCTGGCGTCCCTGACCGCCGTCCTGATGCTGAGCGACGTCCCCGTCTGGCTCTTCTACGCCTCCGCCCTCTGCGTCACGGCCGTCAACCGCTTCGTCCTCGCGGGGCTCTCGGCCGCGCTGCCCAGGGTGGTCGACGCCGACCGGCTGGTCCTCGCGAACTCCCTCTCGCCGACCGCGGGCACGCTCGCGGCGACCGTGGGCGGTGGCCTCGCCTTCGTGATCCGTCTGGTGGCCTCGGACTCGGATGCGGCCGTGGTCCTCTGTGGCGCCACCCTGTACCTGTGCGCGGCGCTCGCCTCGCTCCGCATGGCGCGCGAGCTGCTCGGCCCCGACCCGGACCTGGTCCAGCCCCGGCTCGCGACCGCGCTGGCCGGTACGGCACGAGGTCTGGGAGCCGGAGTGCGACACCTCAGGCAGCGCCCGGCGGCCGCCCGCGCGCTGGCCGCCATGACGGTGCTGCGGTTCTGCTATGGCGCGCTGACCGTCATGGTCCTGATGCTGTGCCGGTACGCCTGGACGTCGACGGAGGCCGACGGGCTCGCGCTGCTCGGCCTGGCCGTTGGGGTCTCGGGCGCGGGGTTCTTCGTGGCGGCCGTGGTCACGCCCGCAGCGGTGGGCCGCCTTGGCCCGGGTGGCTGGATCGTCGCCTGTGCGGCCACGGCGGCACTCCTCGAACCCGCACTCGGCCTCCCCTTCGAACCCGCCCCTCTCCTCGTCGCCGCTTTCCTCCTGGGCCTGACGACCCAGGGCGCGAAAATCGCCACGGACACGGTGGTGCAGTCCGCGGTGGACGATGGCTTCCGCGGACGGGTCTTCTCGATCTACGACGTGCTCTTCAACGTGGCATTCGTGGGCGCGGCGGGTGTGGCGGCCCTGATGCTCCCCCCGGACGGCCGCTCGGTCCCGCTGGTCCTGGTGGTCGCTCTGCTCTACGCGGCGGTTGCTGGCGGTATGGCCCGTTTCGGCGCGCAATAAGTGTCACATCAATGACACAGAGCCCTTCTGGGCTACAGAGATGTCGGTGGACCCGGATAACTTACGGGCGTCGTATTCGCGCCATCGCGCTCTCGTTCGAGGGGGACCCCCAAAGTGACCACTCCGCCGCCCCAGGGCCAGACTCCGTACCCGCCCCAGGGCCAGAACCCCTATGGCCAGCCCCAGGGCGGTGTCGCTCCGTACGGTCAGGCTCCCCCGGCCCCGTACCCGCCGCAGCAGGGCCAGCCGGGCGGCCCGACGGCCCCGTACCCGGCCTTCAACCAGGGTGGGCCCGTGCCCCCGCCTGCTCCCCGCCGTGGCGGTGGCGCCAAGAAGCTGCTCCTGCGCATCGGTGGCTTCATCCTGGTCGCGATCCTCATAGGCGTCGGCAAGTGGTACATGGGCAAGAGCGACGCCGAGTCCACCAGCGTCGGCAGCTGCATGCACAACAAGGGCACGGACATCCGGCCAGACCTTGAAGAGGTCGACTGCTCCTCGAGCGACTCCGAGTTCAAGGTCGTCGAGAAGTTCGACGGCACGAGCGACAGCTCCAAGTGCGAGACGGTCAAGACGTCCGAGATCGCCTACTACCAGTCGGGCAAGGGCCACAACGTCGTGCTCTGCCTGAAGAAGGCGTAATCGGCAGCAGGAACCAGCGAGGGGCGTTGTTTCACGGTTTCACGTGAAACAACGCCCCTCGGCGTATGTCGGAGAGCAGTGTCGTCGGAGAGCGGGTGTTTCACGTGAAACACCCACCGGACCCGCTCAGTTCTGGGCGGCCCACCACTCCTTGAGCGCCGCGACCGCCGCGTCCCGTTCCATCGGGCCGTTCTCGAGGCGCAGCTCGAGCAGGAACTTGTAGGCCTGGCCGATGACCGGGCCCGGGCTCACGTCCAGGACCTTCATGATGTCGTTGCCGTCCAGGTCGGGGCGGATCGAGTCCAGCTCTTCCTGCTCCTGGAGGCGGGCGATGCGCTCCTCCAGACCGTCGTACGCGCGCGACAGGGCGTTCGCCTTGCGCTTGTTGCGGGTGGTGCAGTCGGAGCGGGTCAGCTTGTGCAGTCGCTCCAGGAGGGGACCCGCGTCGCGTACATAGCGTCGTACGGCCGAGTCCGTCCACTCTCCCGTGCCGTAGCCGTGGAAGCGCAGGTGAAGCTCGACCAGGCGCGAGACGTCCTTCACGAGCTCGTTGGAGTACTTGAGCGCCGTCATGCGCTTCTTGACCATCTTGGCGCCGACCACCTCGTGGTGGTGGAAGGAGACCCGGCCGTCGCCCTCGAAGCGCCGCGTCTTCGGCTTGCCGATGTCGTGCAGCAGCGCGGCGAGCCGCAGCGTCAGATCGGGGCCGTCCGTCTCCAGGTCCATCGCCTGCTCGAGGACGATCAGCGAGTGGTCGTACACGTCCTTGTGACGGTGGTGCTCGTCCCGCTCCAGACGCAGGGCGGGCAGCTCCGGGAGGACGCGGTCGGCGAGGCCCGTGTCGACCAGGAGGGCGAGGCCCTGGCGCGGGTGTGCGGAGAGAAGCAGTTTGTTCAATTCGTCGCGTACGCGCTCCGCCGAGACGATGTCGATGCGCTCGGCCATCGCCTTCATCGCGGCGACGACGTCCGGAGCCACCTCGAAGTCCAGCTGCGCGGCGAAGCGCGCGGCCCGGAGCATCCGCAGCGGGTCGTCGGAGAAGGAGTCCTCCGGCGTGCCGGGGGTGCGCAGCACACGGTCCGCGAGGTCGTCGAGCCCACCGTGGGGGTCGACGAACTCCTTCTCGGGGAGCGCCACGGCCATCGCGTTGACGGTGAAGTCACGGCGCACGAGGTCTTCCTCGATGGAGTCGCCGTAGGACACCTCGGGCTTGCGCGAGGTCCTGTCGTACGCCTCCGACCGGTATGTGGTCACCTCGATCTGGTAGCCGTCCTTCTGGCTGCCGACCGTGCCGAAGGCGATCCCGACCTCCCACACCGCGTCGGCCCACGGCCGGACGATCTTCAGCACGTCCTCGGGACGGGCATCGGTGGTGAAGTCCAGGTCATTGCCGAGCCGGCCCAGCAGGGCGTCCCTGACCGAGCCGCCGACCAGGGCGAGGGAGAACCCGGCCTCCTGGAAACGGCGGGCGAGGTCGTCCGCGACAGGGGAGACGCGCAGCAGTTCGCTGACCGCGCGGCGCTGCACCTGGCTCAGGGCGCTGGGATTGTCTTCATTGGCGTTCGGCACAACAGAAAAGGGTACGTGCCTCGCGCGCCCTCGGCCGACCCGATTACCGTCCGCCCCGCGGGCCGGTGCGAGCGCCCCGGCGCGTCTTCCGATCACGTGGAGCAGTCCGCGGCACTTCGCCACAGCGCGCATCGTTACCATGCGTGGACGCACAACCGACGACCACTGACGACGAGGGACGGGCGAACGCGTGGCCGAGGCGGCAGACTTTCCGGGGACGAGCCCCTCACCTGCCCGCCGGTGGCTGCGGCGCACCGCAGCACTGCTGGTGGGAACCCCTTTGCTGGCCGGACTGCTGCAGGCGCCGGTGGGCCCCGTGGCGCACGCCTCAGGGCCCGGCGCGAAGGCGGCAGCCGCGGCGTCGCGCGTGAAGGCCGACGCCACCGGGTCACGCACCGTCGATGTCTCCCTCGACGCGCTCACCCCCACCACCCCCGGTGAGGACGACACCCTCACGGTCTCGGGCACGGTCACCAACAACGGCAAGCAGACGGTGACGGCGGCACAGGTCGGGCTCCGCATCGGATCGCCCCTCGGCAGCCGCAGCGAGATCGACAGCGCCGCGAAGCGCACGGGCTTCCAGCCGGGCTCCGACGGCTCGGAGGTCGGCGGGAAGTACGTCGAGAAGATCTCCAAGCTCGCACCCGGCGTGCGACAGGACTTCAGCATCTCCGTGCCGGTGAAGGCACTGTCCCTGAGCACCAGCGGTGTCTACCAGCTGGGTGTCACCCTCACCGGCCAGAGCGCCGCCCAGCCCTACCCCCAGGTGCTCGGCATCGAGCGGACCTTCCTGCCGTGGCAGCCCGACGCCGCGGACACGAAGACGAAGACGACGTACCTGTGGCCGCTCACCACCGCCACGCACCTCACGGCGAGGACCGGCTCCGACGAACAACAGACGCCTGTCTTCAAGAACGACGACCTCGCCGACGAGCTGGCCCCGGGCGGGCGTCTGGAACAGCTGCTGTCCCTCGGCAGCCGTCTAAACGTCACGTGGGTCATCGATCCGGACCTGCTCGCCTCGGTCGAGGCGCTGACGAAGAACTACCGGGTCGAGAACCCCGACGGAGAGACCACCAGGGCGGGCAAGCAGCAGTCGGTCGCCGGCCAGTGGCTCAACGACCTCCAGAGCGCCGTCAAGGACAAGAAGGTCGTCGCGCTCCCCTTCGCCGACCCCGACCTCGCCTCCCTCGCGCACACCGGCAAGGCGGTAAGCGGCTCCCTCGGCCACCTCAAGGAGGCCACCGAAGCGGGCTACAAGGCGGTCACCACGATCCTCCAGGTGACGCCCACCACCGACTTCGCCTGGCCCGCCGAGGGAGCGATCGACCCGTCGGTCGTCGATGTCGCCACCTCCGCGGGCGCGCACACGGTGATCGCCCGCAGCGACAGCCTGCGCGAGACCAACGGCCTGCAGTACTCGCCGTCCGCGGCCCGGCCCATCGGCGGCGGCACCACCGCGGTGGTGGCCGACGCACGGCTTTCCACGGCCTTCCAGGGCGACATGACCGGGGCGGAGAGCTCCACGCTCGCCGTGCAGGAGTTCCTCGCGCAGAGCCTGATGATCAACCTGCAGGACCCCGACAGGCAGCGCAGCATCGTCGTCGCTCCGCAGCGCATGCCCACGGCCAGCCAGGCGCAGACCATGGGGAAGGCGCTCAGCGCCCTCGAGGACGGAAAGTGGTCGCAGCCGCAGGAACTGACCGCCGCCGCGAAGGCGAAGCCGGACCCGCAGGCCACCACCCGGGTGCCCTCGGCCGCCGCCTACCCGGCCGCACTGCGCAAGCAGGAGCTGCCTCGCCAGGCCTTCGAGAAGATCCAGAACACCAAGAACTCGCTCGAACGCTTCCAGGTGATCCTCACCGCCAAGGACCGCGTGGTCACCCCCTTCGGGCGGGCCATAGACCGCGAGATGGCGACGTCCTGGCGCGGCCACCCGCGGGAGGGGAACGCCTATCGGCAGAGCGTGTGGGCGTACCTCCAGGAGCTCACCAAGCAGGTGTCGCTGGTCCAGCGGTCCGACGCGAAGCTCTCCGGGCGCAGCGCGACCATCCCTGTGTCGGTGCAGAACAACCTGGTGCAGGGCGTGGACCACCTGGTCCTGCGCCTCTCCTCCAACAACCCCACCCGTCTGAAGATCGGCGACGGGCAGTTCGAAGAGAAGCAGATCAAGATCGCGGGCGGTCATTCGCAGTCCGTGAAGTTCACCACCACGGCCAACGCCAACGGCCCGGTTCCCGTGTACGCGCAGCTCTACACCGAAGACGGAGAGCCCTACGGCGAAGCCGTGCGCTTCGACGTCAACGTCACCGAGGTCACCCTCACCGTGATGCTGGTCATCGCGGGCGGACTGCTGCTGCTCGTGCTCGCGGGCTTCCGCATGTACACCCAGCGCAAGCGCGCGGCCCGCAAACGCGCCCAGGAAGGCCCGGACGAAGGCCCGGAACAGGGCTCGCAGGACGGTCCGGACCACGGCCCCGAAGGCGAATCCGGCCGCGACGCCGGGACGGACGACCCCGAGCACCCGAGTGACCCGACACCGGACACCGCTCCGGAAAGCACCGACCCGTCGGACACGGGTGAGAGAGTGGACCGTTGAGCGATGTCGTGGCCGGTGGGCCCGGGGACGATGAGGTGGGGTAACCATGAACGCGCCGTACGACGGTGACCGTGGCCAGGGCTCGGGCGGCTCCGCCTCGCCCGGAGGCCCGCCGCCCGGCTCCCCCGAGCACGGGCAGGTACCCCCGCAGCCCGCGCCGGACATCTATCTCCAGGACGCCTACGACCAGGATCCCTACCGGGCGCAGGACCTCTCCGCCCAGGACCCGGTGTCCGAGGCGCTCTACGACCGCGCGGCGCACCCCCCGCCGCCGCCCGGCACCTATCAGCAGCAGCCCCCGCTCTACGCCCAGCCGCAATCCCCGCAGCACGCCCCCGACCCGCGCGTGTGGGCGCAGACCCCGCCTCCCGAGCCGGAGGGCCCGACCCGGCACCTCCCGTACGGCGACGACGCCCGCACCACACAGTTCGTGGGCGTCGACGACCTGGTCACCCAGGCCGGCGAGGAGCACCACGAGCCGGACGCGTTCGCTCATCTCTTCCGCGACCAGCAGCAGGGCGGCTACCGCGGCCAGCAGTCGGCCTACCAGCAGGACGAGTACCAGCAGCAGGGCGGCTACCAGCAAGCCGGCCACCCACAGGCCGGGTACCAGCAGGGCGGTTACCCGCAAGGGGCGTACCAGCAGGGCGGCCACGCCGAGAGCGACGGCTATGGCCAGGGGGACGGCAACGGCTATCCCCAAGGCAACGGCTACCCCCAGAGCCACGGCTACCCGCAGGGCAACGAGTACCAGCAGCCCGCCCACGGCGGATACGCGCCGACCGACCAGCCGATGGTCCCGAACCCCGCGGCCGCCCCGGCAGCCGCACCCGTGGCCGCCCCCGCACCGGCGCCCGCGGCCAAGGCGGGCGGGCGCGCCTCGAGCCTGCTGAAGTCGAGCGCGCTCATGGCGGCGGGGACGATCGTCTCCCGCCTCACCGGCTTCCTGCGCACGCTGGTCATGGCCGCCGCGATCGGCGTCGGCACGCTCAACGACTCGTACCAGGTCGCCAACGTCCTCCCGACGATGATCTACGTCCTCGTCGGCGGCGGCGCCCTGAACGCGGTGTTCATCCCGCAGCTCGTACGGGCCATGAAGAACGACGACGACGAGGGCGAGGGCTACGCCAACCGCCTCCTGACCCTCGTGATGGTCCTGCTCGGGGCCGTCACCGTCATCTGTGTGATCGCGGCCCCCGCGCTCATCCGCATGATGTCGCCGACGATCGCCGACAACCCCGCGAAGATGGACGTCGCCGTCACCTTCGCCCGGTACTGCATCCCCACGATGTTCTTCATGGGCCTGCACGTCGTGCTCGGTCAGATCCTCAACGCCCGCGGGCGCTTCGGCGCGATGATGTGGACGCCGGTCCTCAACAACATCGTGGTCATCGCGACGTTCGGCGCCTTCATCTGGGCCTTCGGCAGCTTCACCGACTCGGGGGTCAACGCGGGCAGCATCACGCCCGACGGCGTGCGGCTCCTCGGCCTCGGCACCCTGCTCGGCCTGACCGTGCAGGCGCTCTCGATGCTGCCGTACCTGCGCGAGGCGGGCTTCAGGCTGCGGCTCCGGTTCGACTGGCGCGGGCAGGGCCTCGGCAAGGCCGCGCGCCTCGCCAAGTGGACGTTCTTCTTCGTCCTCGCCAACCAGCTCGGCATGATCGTCGTGACCCAGCTGGCCACCAGCGCCGGTGCGACGGCCGAGGACCACGGCTACTCGGGCACCGGCATCACCGCGTACAACTACGCGCTGCTGTTGTGGCAGATGCCGCAGGCCATCATCACGGTCTCCGTGATGACCGCGGTCCTGCCCCGCATCTCCCGCTCCGCGAACGACGACGACCCCGCCGCGGTCCGCGACGACATCTCGTACGGTCTGCGGACCTCCGCCGTGGCGATCGTGCCCTGTGCGTTCGCCTTCCTCGCCCTCGGCGTCCCGATGGCCACGCTGCTGTACGCGGGCTCCGGCTCGGGCGCGCAGAACATCGGCTACATCTTGATGGCGTTCGGGCTCGGCCTGATTCCGTACTCGGTCCAGTACGTCGTCCTGCGCGGCTTCTACGCCTACGAGGACACCCGCACGCCCTTCTACAACACCGTGATCGTGGCAGCCGTCAACGCGGCGGCCTCGGCCCTGTGCTTCTTCGTGCTGCCCGCCCGGTGGGCCGTGGTCGGCATGGGCGCCTCCTACGGCCTCGCCTACGCGGTCGGCGTCGGTGTCGCCTGGCGGAGGCTGCGCGCGCGGCTGGGCGGCGATCTGGACGGTGCCCAGGTGGCACGTACGTACACCCGGCTGTTCGGCGCCTCGGTCCCGGCGGCGATCGTCGGGGGCGGCATCGGCTTCGCCATCCTGAGGGTGATGGGCAGCGGGGCGCTCAGCTCCGCCGTGGCCCTGGTCGTCGGAGGCATCGCACTTCTCGGTGTCTTCTTCGTGGCCGCCCGAAAGATGCGGATCGCGGAGCTCAACTCCATGGTCGGCATGGTCCGCGGCCGTCTCGGTCGGTGAGATGAGCGGGCCCGCACAACCATCGTCGGCCACCGTGTGTCGTGCATAGCGCCGGACTGTGGGCACAATTGGCTTTGGCGTCCGACGAAGCGCAATGGATGGGGAGGCAGGAACGACGGTGGCGGAACGGAGCACGGCTGCCGTCGACGTGGCAGACAACAGCGGCGACGAGCCGCTGACCGCAAAGGCGGAACAGGCCACGGCCGACGGGGTGGCCCAGACCCGGGAGCGGGACACGGCAGCAGAAGAAGAGGCGGCGGAGACCGACAAGTCAGAGAGCCGCGGGGTCTCCTCACCCCCAGAACTGCACAGTGGCCACAAGCTCGCCAGACGCTACCGGCTCGAGGAGTGCGTCACCCGTCTGGACGGTTTCAGCAGCTGGCGTGCGGTCGACGAGAAGCTGCGCCGTGCCGTCGGCGTGCATCTCCTGCCCGCCGACCACCCGCGGGCCCGCTCGGTCCTCGCGGCGGCCCGTTCCTCGGCACTGCTCGGCGACCCGCGCTTCGTGCAGGTCCTGGACGCCGTCGAGGAGAACGACCTCGTCTACGTGGTCCACGAGTGGCTGCCGGACGCCACGGAACTCACCGCGCTGCTCGCCGCCGGCCCGCTTGAGGCCCACGACGCCTACCAGCTGGTCAGCCAGGTCTCCCAGGCCATGGCCGCGGCGCACCGTGAGGGTCTCGCGCACCTGCGTCTGACCCCGGGTGCCGTGCTCCGCACCTCCACGGGCCAGTACCGCATTCGCGGACTCGCCGTGAACGCGGCGCTGCGCGGCATCAGCTCCGAGACGCCCCAGCGCACGGACACGGAAGCGATCGGCGCTCTCCTGTACGCCTCGCTCACCCAGCGCTGGCCCTACGAGGACGACGCGTACGGTCTCTCCGGACTCCCCAAGGACGTCGGCCTCATCGCCCCCGACCAGGTGCGCGCGGGCGTCCACCGCGGCCTGTCGGAGCTCGCCATGCGGGCGCTCGTCAACGACGGCGCCACCGCTTCCCGCCAGGACCCTCCGTGCACGACGCCGGAGGAGCTGGTGAAGGCGATCGGCGAGATGCCCCGCATCCGCCCGCCTGAGCCCGTGTTCACCGCACCCCCCGAGTACCAGCGCACCACGTACCAACAGGGCACGTACGGCCGCCCTGCGGCCCATCCCGGCGTCACCCAGCCCGTGCCCACCCCGCCGCCCCCGCTGCAGAGCCGCACTGGCAGGGCCCTCAAGTGGGGGGTCTCCGCGCTGCTCATCGCCGCGCTGGGCCTCGGCAGCTGGCAGCTGGCGGACGCCCTGATGGACCGGGAGAACTCCGGGGACCCTGGTACGACGCACACCAACGACGGCGACGACAAGGGCCAGCCGAAGCCCGCGAAGCCGATCAGCATCCAGGGCGGCCAGGAACTCGTCGTCGGGGGCAAGACCCAGGACCCGTCGAACGTGAGCCACACGTACGACAAGGATGCGTCCTCGCTCTGGCGCACGAAGACGTTCAACGAAGGGCCGCCGCTCGCCCCCTTCAAGGCGGGCGTGGGTATCGTCTACGACCTCGGCTCCGAGCAGAACGTCTCCGAGGCGACGGTGGCCCTCCGGTACGGCGGCGACCGCACCAAGATCTCGTTGTACGCGGCGGACTCGCTGACGCCTTCGGCGGACGTCAAGTCCATGAAGGAGATCGGCACCGCCACCACGACGGGTCAGACCTTGAAGCTCAAGGCCAAGAAGCCGGTGAAGTCCCGGTACGTGCTTCTCTGGATGACCGAGGTGCCGAACTCCCCCGTCGACGGGTACTACAGCGCGGGGTACAAGCAAGCCATCACGGACGTGAAGCTCAAGGGCTGAGGGCTCTCGGCCCGCCGCACGCACTGGGGGAGGGGGTTCGACGATGGACGGCACCGCACACGGTGACATGAGCGATCAGGACCTCCTCGCCGCTCATGTCGCCGGCGACCCGGATGCCTTCGGCGAGCTGGTGCGACGCCATCGCGACCGGCTGTGGGCCGTGGCGCTGCGCACCCTCGGGGACCGCGAGGAAGCGGCCGACGCGGTACAGGACGCCCTGGTCTCCGCCTACCGCGCGGCACACACGTTCCGCGGGCAGTCGGCCGTGACGACGTGGCTGCACCGGATCACCGTGAACGCCTGCCTGGACCGCGCGCGCAAGGCGGCCTCTCGCAAGACCTCCCCCATCGACGACGCCGAGCGCCTGGAGCAGCTCCTGGAGCCGGAGGAGTCGGCTGCCGCCCCTGTGGAGCGCGGCGACCTCCACCGGGAGCTGGTGGAGGCTCTGGGCACACTCCCGCACGATCAGCGGGCCGCCCTCGTCCTCGTCGACATGCAGGGCTATCCGGTGGCCGAGGCCGCCCGCGTCCTGGAGGTGCCCACGGGCACGGTGAAGAGCCGCTGCGCCCGCGGCAGAGCCAGACTCCTGCCGCTGCTCACTCATCTCCGCACCAATCCGCCTCCGGGCGACGGGGACGGCAGCGACGGGGAGCGCGACGACGCGAAAAGCGGGAAACCCCTCTCAGGAAGGAACCGGACTCAGGGGACATCCGTCCCACCGGCAGCAGGGCCACGGGATACAGGACCAAGTGATTCAGCTGCCGTGAAGGGCGGAGGTGGGCGAGCGTGACAGATACGACCGACTCGGCCGGACACCCGGACGTCGCTGAGATCTCGGATCTGACCGAGGGTCTGCTCTCCCCGTCGCGCACGAGTGATGTACGACGGCACCTGGACGACTGCGAGCTCTGCGCCGACGTCCACGCCTCTCTGGAGGAGATCCGCAGCCTGCTCGGCACGCTGCCAGGACCGCCGCGCATGCCGGACGACGTCGCCGGACGCATCGACGCGGCGCTGGCGGCCGAAGCGCTGCTCGTCTCCACCACTTCCGAGGGACTCCCCTCCTCGTCCGGCGCGACGCGTGTTTCACGTGAAACAACGTCCGTCTCTGCCTCCTCCGGGGGCACCGACCGCCCCGCGGGCCATGCCCGTGCTGCCACCGGTCCGGGCCGCGGCAGCCGACCGCGCGGCACACGTCGGCGTACGGCGGTGCTCGGAGCTGTCTTCACCGCCGCCGCGATCGGTCTCGGCTCCCTGCTGATCCAGACCATGGGCGACGATTCCGACGGGACGACAGGAACCGCGTCCGAGCGGCAGAACTCGGCGAGCAGCTCATTCTCCGGACAGAAGCTCGAGGGCCGCGTCGCCGATCTCCTCAAGAAGAACGGCTCCGACAAGACCGGTGGGAAGTCGGACGCCTCGACGCCGTCCTTCGACACCCGCTCCAGCCCGGAGTCCCCCGGGAAGAACTCTCCGAGGACCGCGGTCCAGGTGCAGGTTCCGGAGTGCATTCAGCGCGGCATCGGTGACAGGACTCCGCTCGCCGCCGAAGAGGGTTCGTACGAGGGCAAGCGCGCCTACCTCGTCGTGGTGCCCCATGACTCCGACAGCACCAAGGTGTCCGCGTACATCGTGGACGCGGCCTGTGTGGGCAAGTCCTCGCCGCCGGCCGGCAAGGTCCTCATGACGCACGCGTACCCGCAGAGCTGACGCTCCTGTCTCCTTCCGGGTCTCTTTCTCCGGTCTGTTTCCGGCGGCTTACGTGTGCGTGGACACGGACGGGAATGCATGCCCCGTAGGATCCGTTGGGTGGGGTGAGAGTCCTGAGACAGGCACCCACTGGCAGTACGCAGCAGTCCCCAGAGACGAGGAATCAAGCCGTGACCGACGTCCGTAACGTGATCATCATCGGCTCCGGGCCCGCCGGCTACACGGCGGCGCTCTACACCGCGCGCGCGTCGCTGAAGCCGCTGGTGTTCGAGGGCGCCGTCACCGCAGGCGGTGCGCTGATGAACACCACCGAGGTGGAGAACTTCCCCGGCTTCCAGGACGGTGTCATGGGCCCCGAGCTCATGGACAACATGCGCGCCCAGGCCGAGCGCTTCGGCGCCGAGCTCGTGCCGGACGACATCGTCGCCGTGGACCTCACCGGTGAGATCAAGACCGTGACGGACACCGTGGGCACCGTGCACCGCGCGAAGACCGTCATCGTCACGACCGGCTCCCAGCACCGCAAGCTCGGCCTGCCGAACGAGGACGCCCTCTCCGGACGCGGTGTCTCCTGGTGCGCCACCTGCGACGGGTTCTTCTTCAAGGACCAGGACATCGCCGTGATCGGCGGCGGTGACACCGCGATGGAGGAGGCCACCTTCCTCTCGCGCTTCGCCAAGTCCGTGACCATCGTGCACCGTCGCGACACCCTGCGCGCCTCCAAGGCAATGCAGGAGCGCGCCTTCGCCGACCCGAAGATCAAGTTCATCTGGGACAGCGAGATCGCCGAGATCAAGGGCGAGCAGAAGCTCTCCGGCCTGACGCTGCGCAACCTGAAGACGGGTGAGACGTCCGAGCTTCCGGTCACGGGCCTGTTCATCGCGATCGGCCACGACCCGCGTACCGAGCTCTTCAAGGGGCAGCTGACGCTCGACGACGAGGGCTACCTGAAGGTCGACGCGCCCTCGACCCGGACGAACGTGCCCGGTGTCTTCGGGGCCGGCGACGTCGTCGACCACACGTACCGTCAGGCGATCACGGCGGCCGGTACCGGCTGCTCCGCCGCTCTCGACGCCGAGCGCTTCCTCGCTGCCCTCGTGGACAGCGAGAAGGCGATCGTCACCGTCTGACACCTCTTCCCCCACCGCACCACCGAGTAAAAGGAGCCTTCCCGTGGCCGACCTGCAGAACGTGACCGACGCCTCCTTCGAGGAGGTCGTCCTCAAGAGCGACAAGCCCGTACTGGTGGACTTCTGGGCTGCCTGGTGCGGCCCGTGCCGCCAGATCGCCCCTTCCCTCGAGGCGATCGCGAAGGAGCACGGCGACAAGATCCAGGTCGTCAAGCTCAACATCGACGAGAACCCCGGCACCGCCGCCAAGTACGGCGTCATGTCGATCCCGACCCTGAACGTCTACCAGGGCGGCGAGGTCGCCAAGACCATCGTCGGTGCCAAGCCGAAGGCTGCCATCGAGAAGGACCTGGCGGACTTCATCGCCGAGTAATCATTGGCGATGTTTCACGTGAAACACGAATGGACCAGTCCCCGCGGGGGCTGGTCCATTCGCCGTTCAGACGTCTGCTTCTCGACTCACAGCGGCCGGAGCGCCGGTTCCTTCTGCACCGCTCCCAGCAGCCGGTCGAGCGCCAGCTCGACGTCTTCCTTCCAGGAGAGCGTCGTACGGAGTTCGAGCCGCAGCCGGGGATAGGAAGGGTGCGGACGGACCGTCTTGAAGCCGACCGACAGGAGATGCTCCGCGGGCAGCACGCATGCGGGCTTCTCCCACCGCGCGTCACCGAAGGCCTCGATCGCCTTGAAGCCCCGACGCAGCAGATCCTTCGCGACCGTCTGGACGATGACCCGTCCCAGCCCCTGCCCCTGGTAGCCCGGCATGATCCAGGCAGTCATCAGCTGAACCGCGTCCGGCGACACGGGACTCGTGGGGAACGCCGTGGAGCGCGGAACGTAGGCCGGAGGGGCATAGAGCACGAAGCCCACCGGTACGTCGTCCACGTAGACGACGCGGCCACAGGACCCCCACTCCAACAGGACGGCGGAGATCCACGCCTCCTTCTCCAGCTCGGGCGTTCCGGCCTTTACCGCGGCCTGGCCGCTGACCGGGTCCAGCTCCCAGAAGACACAGCTCCGGCACCGGTTGGGAAGGTCCGGGAGGTTGTCCAGTGTGAGCGGTACGAGCCGGCGCCCCATGTAGGCGGTTCCTCACTTCCGTCGGCCGCCGCGCTGCGGGCGGCGGTCAGCGCGCTGCGTTCCCTGAGCAGGCTGCCGACGAAGCCGCCGACCGCCCCCAGCCCGAGGCCCGCGGTCATCAGTCCGGTGCGGCTCATCGTTCGCATGGCCCCCGCCTCCCCAATGAGGTGCCGTCAGGTGGATGCGCCATACCCGAACGCATCGTATCCACGATGAGATCGCATCGAAACCGTAGGAAAGCAAAGAGCGGGCCGTGTTCCGGACAGACCGGACACGACCCGCTCCCGCGGTGCTGACCTGTGCGAATCAGGCCTTGCCGTCCTCAGGACCGTCGTTCTCCGAGGTGTCCTCGGCCAGTCCGTTCTTCAGGACCGGTCCCTCTCCCGGAGCCAGCGTGCTGAGGATGCGCTCCAGGTCCTCCAGGGAGGCGAAGTCAACGACGATCTTCCCCTTCTTCTGCCCCAGGTCCACCCTGACGCGGGTCTCGAACCGGTCGGAGAGCCGCGTCGCCAGCGTGCTGAGAGCCGGGGAGACCCGGGCGCCGGCACGCGGCCCCTTGGCCTTCGGGGCGCTCTGGGGCCGTGAGCCCATGAGGGTCACGATCTCCTCGACCGCACGCACGGAGAGGCCCTCGGCGACGATCCGGTGCGCCAGCCTGTCCTGCTCCTCCGAGTCCTCGACGGAGAGCAGTGCCCTGGCGTGACCCGCGGAGAGAACTCCGGCGGCGACCCGGCGCTGTACAGCAGGAGAGAGCTTCAGCAGCCGCAGGGTGTTGGAGACCTGCGGGCGGGACCGGCCGATACGGTCCGCCAGCTGGTCGTGCGTGCAGTTGAAGTCCTTGAGCAACTGGTCGTAGGCCGCGGCCTCTTCCAGCGGGTTCAGCTGAGCCCGGTGCAGGTTCTCCAGAAGGGCGTCCAGGAGGAGCTTCTCGTCCTCGGTGGCCCGCACAATGGCCGGGATGCGCTCAAGACCCGCCTCACGGCACGCCCGCCAGCGCCGCTCGCCCATGATGAGCTCGTAGCGCGCGGGACCCAGCTGCCGCACCACGACCGGCTGGAGGAGACCGACCTCCTTGATGGAGGTCACCAGTTCGGCGAGGGCGTCCTCGTCGAACACCACACGCGGCTGCTGCGGGTTCGGCGTGATGACATCGAGCGGCAGCTCGGCGAAGTGCGCCCCGGCCACGGTCTGGCTCTCGGGCGACTCCGCCGCTTGCTGAGGCGGCTCTGCCGTTTCATGTGAAACAGGGCTCTGCGGGAGCGAGGTCACCTTCGCGGCAGCCACGCCTCGCTCGGCGGTCAGCACCGGGACGGCTGTGGGGGAGGTCGAACCTCCGCCCACGTTGTGCGGGGGCTGCTTCTCCGTCGGGGCAGCAGGGATCAAGGCACCGAGGCCTCGCCCCAGCCCTCTGCGTCGTTCGCTCACTGCATCCCCTCCGTCATGCTGTGCTGGTCGTTCTGAGCGCCCATGTGGGCGTGCTGGACGTCGTAGTGCACCCCGATCCCTCGCAGCGCGATCTCGCGTGCCGCTTCGAAATAGGAGAGGGCGCCACTCGACCCCGGGTCGTAGGTGAGGACCGTCTGTCCGTAGCTCGGCGCTTCGGAGATGCGGACCGATCTCGGAATGCTCGTCCGCAGGACTTCCTTGCCGAAGTGGTTGCGCACCTCGTCCGCGACCTGCGAGGCGAGCCGGGTCCTGCCGTCGTACATGGTGAGCAGGATCGTCGACACGTGCAGGTTCGGGTTGAGGTGTCCCCGCACCAGGTCGACGTTGCGCAGGAGCTGTCCGAGTCCTTCCAGTGCGTAGTACTCGCACTGGATGGGGATCAGCACCTCCGCGCCGGCCACCAACGCGTTGACCGTCAGAAGGCCAAGCGACGGCGGGCAGTCGATGAGGATGTAGTCCAGCGGCTGCTCGTACGCCTGAATGGCTCGCTGCAACCGGCTCTCCCGTGCCACGAGTGACACGAGCTCGATCTCCGCACCGGCGAGGTCGATGGTGGCCGGAGCGCAGAAGAGCCCTTCGACGTCGACGACGGGCTGGACCACGTCGGAGAGCGGCTTGCTCTCGACCAGCACGTCGTAGATGGACGGGACTTCGGCGTGGTGGTCGATACCGAGAGCTGTGGAGGCATTGCCCTGAGGGTCGAGGTCGATCACCAGGACGCGGGCGCCGTGCAGAGCGAGCGAAGCGGCGAGATTGACGGTCGTCGTCGTCTTGCCCACTCCACCCTTCTGGTTGGCGACCACCATGACGCGGGTCTGCTCGGGGCGCGGCAGACCTTCGCCTGCGCGGCCGAGCGCTTCCACCGCCAGTTGGGCAGCACGACCGATGGGTGTGTCGTCCATCGGGGTCGGTGTTTCACGTGAAACATCCTCCCCCGCCGACTCGGTACGGGGACCGGGGACCGGATCGGTCATCGGTCCCGCGATGTTGGCGTCGGACCGCAAGGATTCACTCTCCTCGACATCAGGCTCGCAATGAACAGAGCCTCCCATGCTTTGAGGGTCGTGAACCAGCGAGGCCCGGTCTTCTGTGGACGAATCCACCTCTGTGGACAACTCCGTGCCCTTATCGAGGGAACCGAGTGGTCGACGGTCGCGGGGTTCCGCAGCGCGGCCGCGGCTGATGATGCCATGCAGCAGTGAGCGACGTTTCACGTGAAACACGATGCACGGCTACCGGGGTGCCGCTGGCGCGACACCCCGGTATGGGTACGTTTGGCAGGTTTTGTGGAGTACGGCTCGTCGTCAGGACGGATCAGCGGCGGCGGCGTGCACGACCGGCACGGGCAGCCTTGGCGCGCTTCGCTGCGAAGCGCACACCGCCGGGGCTCTCCCCGACCTCGACCCGCACGACCGTGGACAGCGGGTCCACGATGCCCTCACCGACATGCAGCACGGAGGTGTCCACCGCGCCGAGCTTGCTCAGAGAGGCACCGGCTGCCTTCACCTCTTCCTCGGCGGTGTCGCCCTTCAGGAGCAGCATCTCTCCGTACGGACGCAGCAGCGGGACACCCCAGGCCGCCAGGCGGTCCAGGGGCGCCACTGCGCGAGCCGTGACCACATGGACCGGCGGCAGCTTGCCCAGGACCTCCTCGGCACGCCCTCGCACGACCGTCACGTGGTCGAGGCCGAGCAGCTCCACCACTTCGGTGAGGAAGTTCGTGCGCCGCAGCAGCGGCTCGAGGAGCGTGATCTTCAGGTCGGGGCGGACCAGCGCCAGTGGGATACCCGGCAGCCCGGCGCCAGAGCCGACATCGCAGACCGTGACGCCCTCGGGCACGACCTCGGACAGCACGGCGCAGTTCAGCAGATGCCGCTCCCAGAGCCGCGGTACTTCGCGAGGGCCGATCAAGCCTCGCTGGACTCCCGCGTCGGCCAGCAGTTCCGCGTACCGGACCGCGTCCGGGAAGCGCTCACCGAATACCGTCCGGGCCTCTTCCGGCGCCGGGGGGAGCTCCGCTGCCTCCGTCACGGGGACCGTCCTTCCGTACCGCACTGGGGTGGCTGTCTATCAGGCTGACAAAGATCGGCCCCGCCTGCGAACAGACGGGGCCGGTTGACGCTGTGTCGCTCAGGCGGGGAGTACGACGACGAAGCGCTGCGGCTCCTCGCCCTCGGACTCGCTGCGCAGACCGGCGGCCTTGACCGCGTCGTGCACGACCTTGCGCTCGAAGGGCGTCATCGGCTCGAGCTTGGCCGGTTCACCGCTGCTCTTCACCTCGGCCGCGGCCTTGGCGCCGAGCTCCGAGAGCTCCTCGCGCTTCTTGGCGCGGTAGCCCGCGATGTCCAGCATCAGGCGGCTGCGGTCACCGGTCTCACGGTGCACGGCCAGCCGCGTGAGCTCCTGAAGCGCCTCCAGGACCTCACCGTCACGGCCGACCAGCTTCTGCAGGTCACGGCTGTTGCTGTCGCTGATGATCGAGACAGCGGCCCGGTCGGCCTCGACGTCCATGTCGATGTCGCCGTCGAGGTCGGCGATGTCCAGCAGACCTTCGAGGTAGTCCGCCGCGATCTCACCCTCCTGCTCAAGGCGGGTCAGGGTGTCGCCGGCCTCAGCTGCGGCGGAGGTGGTGGTGCCTTCCGTCACTGGATGGGCTCCTTCTACTTCTTGGAGGACGGGTGCTTGGGCCGCTGCTGACCCTTGCGCTGTCCCGACTTTGCTCGGCTGCGCTGACCGGAGCCGGGCGGGGTGCCCTGCTTGTTGCCACCGGCCTGCTTGGTCTTGGGGGAGTCGTCCTCGGGTTCGGCCGCGGTCTTCTCCAGCGAGGGCTTCGCGTCGGAGGGTTCGGTCGCCTTGGTGGCGCCCGCCTCGCCGGCTCCGGCCTGGACGGCGCCGGACTGGCGCTTGGCCTTGCTCTGGCGCTTGGGCTGCTGGCGCCTCGGGCCGCCGCCGGCGGGGCTGCCGTCCTCGGTCTCGGTGAGGACGGCGGACTCGCTCTCCACCACGGTGCCGTCGGCCTGGGCCGCGAGGCCCGACTTCGTCAGACCGTTGATGAACTTGCGCTCGAACTCGTTGCGGTCCCTGCCCTTGGCGACGATCGCCTTGATGACGTTCGTGTTGCCACGCCCGCGCACCTTCTTGTGGTGGGTGACCTGCTTCTGCAGGCGCTCCAGGAAGGCGGCCTGGGCCTTGGAGCCCGGGGTGGGGTTCCGGCGGATCACGAACATCTGCTGGCCCATGGTCCACACGTTGGTGGTCAGCCAGTAGACGAGAACACCGACGGGGAAGTTGATGCCGAAGACGGCGAACATGACCGGGAAGACGTACATCAGCATCTTCTGCTGCTGCATGAAGGGCGTCTTGACCGTGGTGTCGACGTTCTTCGTCATCAGCTGGCGCTGCGTGAAGAACTGCGACGCCGACATCAGGACGATCATCACCGCGGTGACGACCCGGACGTCCGTCAGCGTGGCGCCGAGGGAGGCGACCTTGTCAGCGCTGTCCGTGAACTTCGCGGCCAGCGGGGCACCGACGATGTGCGCCTTCCGCGCGCTCTCGAGGAGCGGGCCGTCGATGACGCCGATCTCCTTGCCCGTCGCGATGCCGTTGAGCACGTGGTACAGGGCGAAGAAGAACGGCGACTGGGCCAGGATGGGAAGGCACGAGGAGAGCGGGTTGGTACCCGACTCCTTGTACAGCTTCATCATCTCTTCGGACTGGCGCTGCTTGTCGCTCTTGTAGCGCTCCTGGATCTTCTTCATCTCGGGCTGCAGCGTCTGCATCGCCCGAGTGGCCTTGATCTGCTTCACGAAGAGCGGGATCAGGCAGATCCGGATCAGGATCACCAGGGACACGATGGACAGGCCCCAGGCCCAGCCCGTGTCGGGACCGAAGATCTTCCCGTACACCGAGTGGAACTGGACGATGACCCACGAAACTGGTGTCGTGATAAAGCTGAAGAGACTGGCAATCGTGTCCACTAATCAGGCTCCTTGAGCATGGGACGGGGTCTCGGTCTCGGCGGCCGTGCCCGGGGGAAGATCCCCGGTCGGCTCGCTTGCGGCGGAGGTCCCGCCCTTGCGTTCGCGCCAGGAAGCGCGCAGCATCTCGTGCCACCGCGGACGCTTGCGCGGCGGAACATGGTCGACACCACCGAGCGACCACGGATTGCACCGCAGGATGCGCCAGGCCGTGAGCGCCGATCCCTTGATCGCACCGTGCCGGTCGATGGCCAGGTAGCCGTAGCGGGAACACGACGGGTAGTACTTGCACACCGGGCCCAGAAGCGGACTGATCGTCCACTGGTACAGCTTGATCAGAGCCAGCAGCGGGTACTTCATCGCGCGCCCCCTCCCAGCAGCCGCTGCAGGGCGGCATCCAGGTCTCGGGCCAGCTGTGCATGGTCGGCGTCGCCCGCTCCGGGCAGCGCTCGTACTACTACCAGGCTACCGGGGGGCACCAGGGCCAGCCGGTCGCGCATGAGGTGGCGGAGTCTGCGCTTCACGGTGTTGCGTATGACGGCTCCACCCACGGCCTTGCTGACGACGAAACCCGCACGTGTCGGGGGAGAGCTCTCCCCTGGCACGTGCGGGTCCGTTGCGCCGCTACGTAGATGGACGACGAGAAGCGGGCGTCCGGCCCGGCGTCCTCGGCGTACCGCGGTCGCGAAGTCTTCGCGCCGCCTCAGCCGATGCTCGGTAGGCAGCACGACGTCATGACCTGACTGAAATCAGGCGGACAGGCTGGCGCGACCCTTGCCACGACGGTTCGCGAGAATCGCGCGGCCGGCACGGGTGCGCATCCGCAGGCGGAAGCCGTGGGTCTTGGCGCGACGACGGTTGTTCGGCTGGAAGGTGCGCTTGCTCACTCGGGGGCTCCAGAAATGATTCGGTGGTGGCGGGACATCGCCTGGCTGTCACCGTGCGCCCACGAGAAGCTCGCGAATACGCACCGAGTGCACCGCTTCACAATCACAGATCGTGATCTTTGCCCATCGGAGGCAGGCGGCAGCAGCCATCGACAACTCGACCTGGTCACGGTACGCGGGGCTACGCCATCCGGTCAAACCGACCGCGATGGAGAGACACTGTGCACAGCCTGTGGACAACAACTTGAACCGTACCCGTCGCCCTGACTACCGTGACGGAACTCCGATTCGTTCCCTTCCTTCTCCCCATCCCTATTTCCGTCCCAGGAACCACACGTTCGTGGGACCCCGTGAGAGAGCGTGCCCTGTGGCTGACGTACCTGCCGATCTTGCCGCAGTGTGGCCACGAGTTCTGGAACATCTGCTGGGTGAGGGCCGCGGACAGGGCGTCGAGGCGAAGGACGAGCGGTGGCTGCGGAGCTGTCAGCCCCTGGCGCTCGTCGCGGACACCGCACTGCTCGCCGTCCCGAACGAATTCGCCAAGGGCGTACTGGAAGGCCGTCTCGCGCCGGTGGTCAGCGAGACCCTGAGCCGGGAATGCGGGCGCCCGATCCGCATCGCCATCACGGTCGACGACTCCGTGGGCGAGCCGGGCCCCCCGGCCCCGCCCGTCCAGCATCAGCAGGCACCGCAGCAGCCGTCCCACCAGCAGTCCTCCCACCAGCAGCAGTCTCATCAGCACCGCTACGAAGAGCCTGAGCTGCCGCCTGCCTCGGGGCAGGGACGCGACACGTACGACAGCTATGGACGGCGCTCCTCGGACGAGCACCAGGGCGGCTCCCGGTCCGATCAGATGCCGACCGCACGCCCCGCCTACCCGGACTACCAGCGCCCGGCCCCCGGCGCCTGGCCGCAGCCCCAGGACGACTACGGCTGGCAGCAGCAGCGGCTCGGCTTCCCCGAGCGCGACCCGTACGCGAACCCGGTGCAGCAGCCGCAGCACGACTACCGTTCGCAACCGCCACAGGAGCGCTCTCCGTACGAGCAGCAGCGCTCCGAGCCGCAGGACCGGCGCGAGCGTCATGACATGTCGGATCAGCACGGCGGCGGCCCCCGCGGCGGCGGGCACGGCGGCCACGGCGTGCACAGGGGCGGTCCTGTCGGCCCCACCTCGTCGAGCGGCGCCCCCGGCCCGCTGGCCGCGCAGCCGGCGCCCGCGACGGGTCCTGGCGAGCCCACCGCACGCCTCAATCCGAAGTACCTCTTCGACACCTTCGTCATCGGTGCGTCGAACCGTTTCGCCCACGCGGCCGCGGTCGCCGTCGCCGAGGCGCCGGCGAAGGCGTACAACCCCCTCTTCATCTACGGGGAGTCGGGGCTCGGCAAGACGCACCTCCTGCACGCGATCGGGCACTACGCCCGCAGCCTCTATCCCGGCACGCGCGTGCGGTACGTGAGTTCGGAGGAGTTCACCAACGAGTTCATCAACTCCATCCGCGACGGCAAGGGCGACAGCTTCCGCAAGCGGTACCGCGAGATGGACATCCTGCTCGTCGACGACATCCAGTTCCTCGCGGACAAGGAGTCGACGCAGGAGGAGTTCTTCCACACCTTCAACACGCTCCACAACGCGAACAAGCAGATCGTGCTCTCCAGCGACCGGCCGCCGAAGCAGCTGGTCACGCTGGAGGACCGACTGCGCAACCGCTTCGAGTGGGGACTGATCACCGACGTCCAGCCGCCGGAGCTGGAGACGCGTATCGCCATCCTTCGTAAGAAGGCGGTGCAGGAGCAGCTGAACGCCCCTCCGGAGGTGCTCGAGTTCATCGCGTCGCGCATCTCGCGGAACATCCGTGAGCTGGAGGGCGCGCTGATCCGGGTGACGGCCTTCGCGTCGCTCAACCGGCAGCCCGTGGATCTGGGGCTCACCGAGATCGTCCTCAAGGACCTGATCCCGGGCGGTGAGGACGCGGCTCCTGAGATCACCGCGCCGGCCATCATGGCGGCCACGGCCGACTACTTCGGGCTCACGGTGGACGACCTGTGCGGTTCCTCGCGCAGCCGCGTCCTGGTGACGGCCCGGCAGATCGCCATGTACCTGTGCAGGGAGCTGACCGACCTCTCCTTGCCGAAGATCGGCGCGCAGTTCGGCGGCCGCGACCACACGACCGTGATGCACGCGGACCGCAAGATCCGCGCTCTGATGGCCGAGCGGCGCTCCATCTACAACCAGGTCACCGAGCTCACCAACCGCATCAAGAACGGCTGACAGCCTCCGTAGAACGTCGCCGAGGGCGCTCCAGGACTCCTCCTGGAGCGCCTTTTTGGTGCCCTTTCAGCATCTGCACGCGCGCGTGCCGGTCGTCGCACGCGCGCGTGCGAGTCGTATCTGTTCGATTTCCCCTGTTCAGGCGGGGGTTCTCCACAGATTGGGCGACTTTTTCCCCTCCACACCCTGGGGACCGGAAAGTTGTCCAGACGCTGTCCACAGGGGGCCCTGCTGAGAGATCATCAGGCCAGGTCAGGTGACTGTGGATTCGTGGACGAAGACTGTCCACAGACTGTGGAGAAAAATTTCGTCCACAGGCTGTGCATGAAGTTGTCCACCGGCGGCCCACAGGACGGCGCGTGTTGTCCCCAGCTTTCCCCAGCTTCTCCACACGGCTGTCCACTGTTCGGCAACGCGACGCGCCCTCTCACCGTGTCGAGTGAAAGGCGTCACACCAAGGTGGTCGGTTGGCCTGTGGGGAAGCTGGGTAAAGCTGGGGACAGCGCTGGGGAGAAGTGGCCCCTTCCTGTGCACCGGGTGTGCAGAACTTTCGCCCGTCCACAGAAACACCGGGTTGTCCACCGGTGCCGCCCACAGGGTCAGTGGATAAAAAACCGGGTCTGACCAGCGCTTTCGCTGTTATCCACGGTTTCCACAGCCCCTACTACTACTCCCAACTAGAGAGACCGGGGAAATGGTTTCGAAGCTGGGGCTGTGCACAACTCTCGCTCCGGAGCTCCGACACCTCCCGGCACGACTTGACCCCGACAGGCACCGACTGTCAGTGCGGTGCGTCAGACTGGTCCCCGGTGTCCTTCCCACGGCATGGCTGAGAGACACCGAGTCAGACGACGAGGGCCACAGGCCCAGCGGGCGAGAGCAGCCAGCAACAGCAGGAGGCGGCTTAGGTGAAGATCCGGGTTGAACGCGACGTACTCGCGGAGGCAGTGGCCTGGGCGGCGCGCAGCCTCCCGGCCCGGCCGCCCGCGCCCGTCCTCGCGGGCCTGTTGCTGAAGGCCGAGGAAGGCGCACTGAGCCTGTCGAGCTTCGACTACGAGGTCTCGGCGCGCGTCTCGGTGGACGCGGAGATCGACGAGGAGGGCACGGTCCTCGTCTCGGGCCGCCTGCTCGCGGACATCTGCCGCGCGCTCCCCAACCGCCCGGTGGAGATCTCCACAGACGGTGTACGGGCGACGGTGGTCTGTGGCTCCTCGCGCTTCACGCTCCACACCCTCCCTGTGGAGGAGTACCCCGCACTGCCGCAGATGCCGACCGCCACGGGAACCGTCCCGGGCGAGGTCTTCGCTTCTGCCGCTTCCCAGGTGGCCATCGCGGCGGGACGGGACGACACGCTGCCCGTGCTGACCGGTGTCCGCATCGAGATCGAGGGCGACACGGTCACCCTGGCCTCCACCGACCGCTACCGCTTCGCGGTCCGCGAGTTCCTGTGGAAGCCGGAGAACCCCGAGGCGTCCGCTGTGGCCCTGGTGCCCGCCAAGACGCTCCTGGACACCGCCAAGGCGCTCACGAGCGGCGACACGGTCACCCTGGCCCTGTCCGGCTCGGGTGCCGGCGAGGGTCTGATCGGCTTCGAGGGCGCAGGGCGGCGTACGACCACGCGGCTCCTCGAAGGCGACCTGCCGAAGTACCGCACGCTGTTCCCGACCGAGTTCAACTCGGTGGCCGTGATCGAGACCGCCCCCTTCGTGGAGGCCGTCAAGCGTGTCGCCCTGGTCGCCGAGCGGAACACGCCGGTGCGGCTCAGCTTCGAGCAGGGCGTGCTGATCCTGGAGGCGGGCTCCAGCGACGACGCACAGGCTGTGGAAAGGGTCGACGCCCAGCTGGACGGTGACGACATCTCGATCGCCTTCAACCCGACGTTCCTGCTCGACGGCCTCAGCGCGATCGACTCGCCGGTCGCTCAGCTGTCGTTCACCACGTCGACGAAGCCCGCTCTTCTGAGCGGCAAGCCGGCCGTGGACGCCGAGGCGGACGAGGCGTATAAGTACCTGATCATGCCCGTACGTCTGAGCGGCTGAGCCCACAGGTGTGTGCGTGCGTCCGGGCGTAGGCTCGGACGCAGGTACGAAAGTGCCGTAACGCCACCTCGCTAGTGAAGGAACCTCTGATGGAGCTCGGTCTCGTCGGCCTCGGCAAGATGGGCGGCAACATGCGCGAGCGCATCCGCCGCGCAGGTCACACCGTCATCGGATACGACCGCAACCCGGATCTCGCGGATGTCCCCAGTCTCGAAGCGCTTGTGGGCAAGCTCAAGGGCCCTCGGGTGGTGTGGGTGATGGTCCCGGCCGGGGCCGCGACCCAGGCCACCATCGATGAGCTGGGCGAGCTGCTGGAGCCGGGCGACATCGTCGTGGACGGCGGCAACTCCCGCTGGACGGACGACGAGAAGCACGCCGAGGAGCTGAAGGCCAAGGGCATCGGCTTCGTCGACTGTGGCGTCTCCGGCGGCGTCTGGGGCCTCCAGAACGGCTACGCGCTGATGTACGGCGGCGACAAGGACGACGTCGCCAAGGTGCAGCCCATCTTCGACGCCCTGAAGCCGGAGGGTGACTTCGGCTCCGTCCACGCCGGCAAGGTCGGCGCGGGCCACTTCGCGAAGATGGTCCACAACGGCATCGAGTACGCGATGATGCAGGCCTACGCCGAGGGCTGGGAGCTCCTGGAGAAGGTCGACTCGGTGACGGACGTCCGTGAGGTCTTCCGCTCCTGGCAGGAGGGCACGGTCATCCGTTCCTGGCTGCTCGACCTGGCGGTCAACGCGCTGGACGACGACGAGCACCTGGAGAAGCTGCGCGGCTTCGCGCAGGACTCCGGCGAGGGCCGGTGGACGGTCGAGGCCGCCATCGACAACGCCGTGCCGCTGCCCGCGATCACGGCCTCGCTCTTCGCGCGGTTCGCCTCGCGCCAGGACGACTCCCCGCAGATGAAGATGATCGCCGCGCTGCGCAACCAGTTCGGTGGCCACGCGGTGGAGTCCAAGAGCGAGCACTGATCCACAGCCTGTGCGCAACCCCGGCGGTTGTGCACAGGCCTCTGCAAGAGAAGTAGGCCGGGGGAGGTCGGCGCACACCATGCACGTCACGCATCTGTCGCTGGCCGACTTCCGCTCGTACGCCCGGGTCGAGGTCCCTCTCGATCCGGGCGTCACCGCGTTCGTGGGCCCGAACGGCCAGGGCAAGACCAACCTCGTCGAGGCCGTGGGCTACCTCGCCACGCTCGGCAGCCACCGGGTCGCCTCGGACGCCCCGTTGGTGCGGATGGGCGCCGAGCGCGCCGTCATCAGGGCCCAGGTCCGCCAGGGCGAGCGCCAGCAGCTGATCGAGCTCGAACTCAACCCCGGCAAGGCCAACCGCGCCCGTATCAACAGGTCGTCGCAGGTCAGGCCCCGTGACGTGCTGGGCATCGTGCGGACGGTGCTGTTCGCGCCCGAGGACCTGGCGCTGATCAAAGGCGACCCCGGTGAGCGGCGCCGTTTCCTCGACGAGCTGATCACCGCGCGCTCCCCGCGCATGGCCGGGGTCCGCTCCGACTACGACCGCGTCCTGAAGCAGCGCAACACCCTCCTGAAGTCGGCCGCCCTCGCCCGGCGCCACGGCGGCCGGACCATGGACCTGTCCACGCTCGACGTCTGGGACCAGCACCTCGCCCGCGCGGGAGCCGAGCTGCTCGCCCAGCGGCTCGACCTGATCTCCGCGCTGCAGCCGCTCGCCGACAAGGCGTACGAACAGCTGGCTCCCGGCGGCGGCCCTGTCTCCCTGGAGTACAAGCCGTCGGCTCCCGGCGACGGCCACACGCGTGAAGCGCTCTACGAGCAGCTGACCGCCGCCCTGGAGGAGGCCCGCAAGCAGGAGATCGAGCGCGGCGTCACCCTGGTCGGCCCGCACCGCGACGATCTGCTCCTCAAGCTGGGCCAGCTCCCCGCGAAGGGGTACGCGAGCCATGGCGAGTCCTGGTCGTACGCGCTGGCGCTGCGCCTCGCCTCGTACGACCTGTTGAGGGCCGAGGGCAACGAGCCGGTGCTCGTCCTCGACGACGTGTTCGCGGAGCTGGACGCCCGCCGCAGGGAGCGGCTCGCGGAGCTGGTGGCCCCCGGCGAGCAGGTCCTCGTCACCGCCGCCGTGGACGACGACGTGCCGGGCGTGCTCACCGGCACGCGCTTCCAGGTGACGGACGGCGCGGTGGACCGCGTATGAGCTCCGAAGAGCCCTTCGAGGGCGCCTCCGGGGCCGGTTCCGCGGGCACCCCGGAAACCCCCGCCCCGAAGACCCCCGAGCCCTCCGGCGTCGACCTCGCGAGGGTCGCCCTGCGCGCCGCCAAGGAACAGGCACGCGCGCGTGGCGATGCCGCGCAGCAGAAGAAGCAGGCCCGGCGCGGCGGACTGCGGTCCGGGGCGCGCTCCGACGGGCGTGACCCGCTGCCGCTCGGCTCCGCGATCAACCGCCTGATCACCGAGCGCGGCTGGGAGACGCCCGCCGCCGTGGGCGGTGTGATGGGGCGCTGGCCGCAGATCGTCGGCGGCGACCTGGCGAACCACTGCGTCCCCCAGCGGTACGACGAGGACGAGCGCGTCCTGACCGTGCAGTGCGACTCGACGGCATGGGCCACCCAGCTGCGCCTCATGGCCCCACAGCTCGTCGCACGCCTCAATGAGGACCTCGGCCACGGCACCGTGCGCCTCATCAAGGTCCTCGGTCCCGGCGGCCCCGCGCACCGCTTCGGCCCCTTGCGCGCACCCGGCAGCACGGGCCCCGGGGACACCTACGGCTGAGGCCGTCGGCGACGGTAGCTGGGGGTTGACGTCCCGAAGCGCTGAGTGCCGCTGTGAGCGTTCTGGAGCCCTGGGCCCCATATGGGGAGTCGGCCGAGGCCGGTTCAGGGCGGCACATGAGGACTCAGGTACCGGCAAACCCCCATCACTGTCAGCGCTACCGGTAGACTGGAAGCTAATCCCGCCCCACTTGTGGGACGCACCGAGCAACGCTGACTATCGCTGAACGACGCAGCCGCTCCGGCCACCGCCGGGAGCTTGGCTTGTGCTGTGCCAGAAAGGGCGCTTCGTGGCCGATTCCGGCAACCCCAACGAGAACATCCCGTCCACCGCCGCGGGCGAGAACGGCGAGGCACCGCCCTCGTACGACGCCAGCGCGATCACCGTCCTCGAGGGTCTGGACGCGGTCCGCAAGCGACCCGGCATGTACATCGGCTCGACCGGTGAACGTGGCCTGCACCACCTGGTGCAGGAAGTCGTCGACAACTCCGTGGACGAGGCCCTCGCGGGGCACGCGGACACGATCGACGTCACGATCCTCCCCGACGGCGGCGTGCGCGTGGTCGACAACGGCCGTGGCATCCCGGTCGACATGCACCCCGTGGAGAAGAAGCCGGCCGTCGAGGTCGTGCTGACCGTTCTCCACGCGGGCGGCAAGTTCGGTGGCGGCGGATACGCCGTCTCCGGTGGTCTGCACGGCGTCGGCGTCTCCGTCGTGAACGCCCTGTCGACCAAGCTCGCGGTCGAGATCAAGCGCGACGGCTACCGCTGGACCCAGGACTACAAGCTGGGCGTCCCGACGGCCCCGCTCGCCAAGCACGGGGCGGTCGAGGACTCGGGCACCACGGTCACCTTCTGGGCCGACCCGGACGTCTTCGAGACGACGGAGTACTCCTTCGAGACGCTGGCGCGGCGTTTCCAGGAGATGGCGTTCCTCAACAAGGGTTTGACGATCAAACTCACTGATGAGCGCGAGTCGGCGAAGGCCACGGCGGGTGCGGACTCGGCCGAGGCGACCGACGACGAGGCCGCCGAGGCCCGCACGGTCACGTACCACTACGAAGGCGGCATCGTCGACTTCGTGAAGTACCTCAACTCCCGCAAGGGTGAGGTCATCCACCCGACCGTCATCGACGTCGAGGCCGAGGACAAGGAGCGCATGCTCTCGGCCGAGATCGCCATGCAGTGGAATTCGCAGTACACCGAAGGTGTGTACTCCTTCGCGAACACGATCCACACGCACGAGGGCGGTACGCACGAAGAGGGCTTCAGGGCCGCACTGACGGGCCTGGTCAACCGCTACGCGCGCGAGAAGAAGCTGCTCCGCGAGAAGGACGACAACCTCACGGGTGAGGACATCCGCGAGGGTCTGACCGCGATCATCTCGGTGAAGCTGGGCGAGCCCCAGTTCGAGGGCCAGACCAAGACCAAGCTGGGCAACACGGAGGCGAAGACCTTCGTCCAGAAGGTCGTGCACGAGCACCTCACGGACTGGTTCGACCGCAACCCCAACGAGGCCGCGGACATCATCCGCAAGGGCATCCAGGCCGCCACCGCGCGCGTCGCCGCCCGCAAGGCGCGCGACCTGACCCGCCGCAAGGGCCTCCTGGAGACGGCGTCCCTGCCGGGCAAGCTCTCCGACTGCCAGTCGAACGACCCGACGAAGTGCGAGATCTTCATCGTCGAGGGTGACTCCGCCGGTGGTTCGGCGAAGTCCGGCCGCAACCCGATGTACCAGGCGATCCTGCCCATCCGAGGCAAGATCCTGAACGTCGAGAAGGCCCGCGTCGACAAGATCCTGCACAACCAGGAAGTCCAGGCGCTCATCTCCGCCTTCGGCACCGGTGTGCACGAGGACTTCGACATCGAGAAGCTCCGCTATCACAAGATCATCCTGATGGCGGACGCCGACGTCGACGGCCAGCACATCAACACGCTGCTCCTGACGTTCCTGTTCCGCTTCATGCGGCCGCTGGTCGAGGCCGGGCACATCTACCTGTCGCGCCCGCCGCTGTACAAGATCAAGTGGTCACGGGACGACTTCCAGTACGCGTACTCGGACCGCGAGCGCGACGCCCTGGTGGAGCTCGGCCGCCAGGCCGGCAAGCGCATCAAGGACGACTCGGTCCAGCGCTTCAAGGGTCTCGGTGAGATGAACGCCGAGGAGCTGCGCATCACGACGATGGACCAGGAACACCGCGTGCTCGGCCAGGTCACCCTGGACGACGCGGCGCAGGCCGACGATCTCTTCTCGGTGCTGATGGGAGAGGACGTCGAGGCACGGCGCTCGTTCATTCAGCGCAATGCCAAGGACGTTCGCTTCCTCGACATCTGAGTCGGCCCGTACAAGCCGCACCTCGAAAGGACTTTGACCAGCAATGGCCGACGAGAACACCCCTGTGACGCCCGAAGAGGAACCCGCTGTTCCCGGCGTGGGCATGCGTGTCGAGCCCGTCGGGCTCGAGACGGAGATGCAGCGCTCCTACCTCGACTACGCGATGTCCGTCATCGTGTCCCGCGCGCTGCCCGACGTACGGGACGGCCTGAAGCCCGTCCACCGTCGTGTCCTGTACGCGATGTACGACGGCGGCTACCGCCCCGAAAAGGGCTTCTACAAGTGCGCCCGCGTCGTCGGCGACGTCATGGGTACGTACCACCCGCACGGCGACTCCTCCATCTACGACGCCCTGGTGCGCCTCGCCCAGCCGTGGTCGATGCGGATGCCGCTGGTGGACTCCAACGGCAACTTCGGCTCTCCGGGCAACGACCCGGCGGCCGCCATGCGGTACACCGAGTGCAAGATGGCGCCGCTGGCCATGGAGATGGTCCGTGACATCGACGAGGAGACCGTCGACTTCACGGACAACTACGACGGCCGCAACCAGGAGCCGACGGTCCTGCCGGCGCGCTTCCCGAACCTGCTGATCAACGGCTCGGCGGGCATCGCGGTCGGCATGGCCACCAACATCCCGCCGCACAACCTCCGCGAGGTCGCGGCGGGCGCGCAGTGGGCCCTCGAACACCCCGAGGCCTCGCACGAGGAGCTCCTCGACGCCCTCATCGAGCGCATCAAGGGCCCCGACTTCCCGACCGGTGCCCTGGTGGTGGGCCGCAAGGGCATCGAGGAGGCGTACCGCACGGGCCGTGGCTCCATCACGATGCGCGCGGTCGTCGCGGTCGAGGAGATCCAGAACCGCCAGTGCCTGGTCGTCACCGAGCTGCCGTACCAGACCAACCCGGACAACCTCGCGCAGAAGATCGCCGACCTCGTCAAGGACGGCAAGGTCGGCGGCATCGCCGACGTCCGCGACGAGTCGTCCTCGCGCACCGGCCAGCGCCTCGTCATCGTCCTGAAGCGCGACGCGGTCGCCAAGGTCGTGCTGAACAACCTCTACAAGCACACCGACCTGCAGTCGAACTTCAGCGCCAACATGCTGGCCCTGGTCGACGGCGTGCCGCGCACCCTCTCCCTGGACGCGTTCATCCGGCACTGGGTGACGCACCAGGTCGAGGTCATCGTCCGGCGCACGAAGTTCCGGCTGCGCAAGGCCGAGGAGCGTGCGCACATCCTGCGTGGCCTCCTGAAGGCCCTGGACGCCATCGACGAGGTCATCGCGCTCATCCGCGGCAGCCAGACCGTCGACATCGCCCGCGAGGGCCTGATGGGCCTCCTGGCGATCGACGAGATCCAGGCGAACGCGATCCTCGAGATGCAGCTGCGCCGCCTCGCCGCCCTGGAGCGTCAGAAGATCGTCGCGGAGCACGACGAGCTCCAGGCGAAGATCAACGAGTACAACGCGATCCTGGCCTCCCCCGAGAAGCAGCGCCAGATCATCAGCGAGGAGCTCGCGGCGATCGTCGACAAGTTCGGCGAGGACCGTCGCTCCGCCCTGGTGCCCTTCGACGGCGACATGTCCATGGAGGACCTGATCGCCGAAGAGGACATCGTCGTCACCATCACGCGCGGTGGCTACATCAAGCGCACCAAGACCGAGGACTACCGCTCGCAGAAGCGCGGCGGCAAGGGCGTGCGCGGCACGAAGCTGAAGCAGGACGACATCGTCGACCACTTCTTCGTGTCGACGACACACCACTGGCTGCTGTTCTTCACGAACAAGGGCCGCGTCTACCGCGCGAAGGCTTACGAACTGCCGGACGCCGGCCGCGAGGCCCGCGGCCAGCACGTGGCGAACCTGCTCGCCTTCCAGCCGGACGAGCAGATCGCCGAGATCCTCGCGATCCGTGACTACGAAGCGGTGCCCTACCTGGTTCTCGCCACAAAGGGCGGCCTCGTAAAGAAGACACCGCTCAAGGACTACGACTCGCCCCGCTCCGGCGGTGTCATCGCCATCAACCTCCGTGAGACGGAGGACGGTTCGGACGATGAGCTGATCGGCGCCGAGCTGGTCTCCTCCGAGGACGACCTGCTGCTCATCAGCAAGAAGGCCCAGTCGATCAGGTTCACCGCAACGGACGACGCGCTGCGCCCGATGGGCCGCGCCACTTCGGGCGTCAAGGGAATGAGTTTCCGCGACGGCGACGAACTGCTCTCGATGAATGTCGTTCGTCCAGGTACGTTCGTGTTCACTGCCACCGACGGTGGGTACGCAAAGCGAACCAACGTCGACGAGTACCGCGTTCAGGGTCGCGGTGGCCTCGGCATCAAGGCCGCCAAGATCGTGGAGGACCGCGGCGAGCTCGTCGGTGCCCTGGTGGTCGAGGAGACCGACGAGATCCTCGCCATCACGCTGTCCGGCGGTGTGATTCGTACGCGAGTCAACGAGGTCAGGGAGACGGGCCGTGACACCATGGGCGTCCAACTGATCAACCTGGGCAAGCGCGATGCCGTGGTCGGCATCGCACGTAACGCCGAGGCCGGGCGCGAGGCCGAGGAAGTCGACGGGGACATCGTCGTCGACGAATCGGACACCGCCGAGCCGGCCACCGGTACGGACGAGGGCGTGGACTCCTCGGCCGAGTAGCGCGAGGAGTGAGTCATCGTGAGCGGAGCCACGGGCGCCGGGGCAAATCGAACCGGCACTACCGGCACGGATGGTGCCCGTGGCTCCGCCACTGATGCACACGACTCCGACGAGTCTCATGGATCCCAGGGGGGGACTGTGACGGACACCCGAGGGCCAGGGACTTCTGGTCAGACTTCCGACCAGTACGACACGGCGTACGCGGCGGGCAAGGGCAAAGGCAAGAGCAAGAACAAGAACAGAGGCAAGCAGGGGGTCGGCGGGGGCGGGGCGAGCGGCTCGGGTGCCGATGGTGCCGCGAGTGGCGTCGGCGGTGCGCGGGGCGCTGGTGGCGCGAGCGGGGCGCTGCCCGGGGAGCGTCAGCCTCAGCAGCAGTCGGCCCAGTCCTCGCAGCCGTACCACCCGCCGCAGGCGTACCAGCAGGGCTCCCAGACGGGCGCGGTGCGCCGACCGCGCACGGGGGCGCGCACGACCCCGCGCACGCGCAAGGCGCGCCTGCGGGTGGCCAAGGCCGACCCGTGGTCGGTGATGAAGGTCAGCTTCCTGCTCTCCATCGCGCTCGGCATCTGCACGATCGTCGCGGCGGCCGTCCTGTGGATGGTCATGGACGCGATGGGCGTCTTCTCGACGGTGGGCGGCACGATCTCCGAGGCCACGGGGTCGAACGAGTCCAACGGCTTCGACCTCCAGTCCTTCCTGTCGCTGCCGCGCGTCCTGATGTTCACGACGATCATCGCGGTCATCGACGTCGTGCTGGCGACCGCTCTCGCGACGCTGGGCGCCTTCATCTACAACCTCTCCGCGGGCTTCGTGGGCGGCGTCGAGCTGACCCTTGCCGAGGACGAATAGTCCTCGCTCCCCCGCGCGCGGGTATCGATTTTGGGACTGGCCCTCAGGTGCGCTAATCTTCAGAGGTCAGCGCGCGGGACACACACCGCAGCGCGGCGGGGCTATAGCTCAGTTGGTTAGAGCGCATCCCTGATAAGGATGAGGCCACAGGTTCAAATCCTGTTAGCCCCACCAGCACGGAACCCCCAACCGGTCACGGTTGGGGGTTCTGGCGTTTTCCGGTGAGGTCTAGGGGGCTGGGGGTGTTCATGGGTGCCGCTGGGGTGTTCATGGGCGCCCGGTAGTCGGCTTCTGGTCTCCGCCGGGGCGTCGTACATGCGAGAAGACCCCCGGCCTGTGGTGGCCGGGGGTCTTCTGGGGTTCAGGTTCAGGGCGTGGGCCCTGGGGGTGGGTCCGGGGTTACGGCTCCGGGGCCAGGCCTGGTTCCTGCGCGGTGGCGTCGGTCTCGGCCTCGGTGTCCGTCGTGGGCAGGTGCCGGCAGCTGGGGGACGAGCCGTGTGCCTCGGCGCGGATGCGCTGCTTCATCGTCGGGGGCAAGGACCGTTCGTAGGCGGCCGACCAGAGCGCCATCGTCGGCGTGGGCGCGCACACCGTGGCGTTGCGCGCGTTCGTGGTCTCCTGTACGGCCGTGGCCGCGTTTGCCGTCGTGGTGAGACCCATCGCGGCGAAGAGCGCGAGGAACGCGGTGACGATCGTGGTCCAGAGCTTCATGGCCTTGTTGCCGGTCATTGCCCCTCATTTCGGGTTGGGCGATTTGCGTACTTTCCTCATCATGTGTATGCGGGGCCGAGAGTGGTGGACCGACGCTCGTGGCGCGTCGATGTTCAGATGAACACCACCCGGATGGCCCCAAGGGCGCCGAGAAAGGGGCAAAGCGGCGAAAGTCACAGTGGATGAGGGCTGCCGACGGAGCGCCCCGCGGAGCTGTCGGGTCCGTTTCTACTGCTCTCAGGGGGCCCCGAGTTGAGGTCCAACCAGGTCACCGATCGATATCGCTCGGTGTGTATAGTCGGGCGCCAGAAGTCCCCTACGTCAAGGAAAGACGAGGTCGCGCGGTGAAGAAGCTTCTCCTGGTCGCACTGGCCGCCATCGGCGGGCTCCTCGTGTACCGCCAGATCCAGGCGGATCGCGCCGAGCAGGATCTGTGGACGGAGGCGACTGACTCCGTGCCCACGGGTTCGTGAGTACCGACACAGTCACTTCACAAGCCCCGGTCGCTTTTGCGGCCGGGGCTTTGTGCTGTCCGGACGCCTGAGGGGTCGGTGTCGGACGCTTCTCCTCTTCCGGTTCGCCTCTGCGAATAGAACGGTTGCGGCTGTGAATGGCGGGGGTGGCGCGGTTGCGTCGGTGGCCCGTTCGTGGTGGTGTCCGTGCCGCGTCGGACGGGCAGGACGGACGGGACGAGCAGGGCGGGCAGGACGGTCGGGACTGGTGGGACAGTCGGGACTGGTGGGACGGGTAAGGCGGCTGGGATCGGTCGGGTTGGTTGTTCGGGTGATTCGGTTCGGTTCGGCGAGGGGTGAGGTGTGATGGGGCGGCGGCTGGAGGGGTGCCTGGGGCTGGGCTCAGGGTTAGGGCGAGCCGCTCCGGCAGCGGCGGTGGCTGCCGCGCTGTGCGTGGTGGCGCTGCTCCCTGGACCTGCGGCGGCCGCGGGCGTGTCCGACCCTCCCTCCCCGTACGCCTTCGCCGAAGGGGCCGAGACCGTCGAGGGTGCGATGAACAGCGTCGAAGGACCCCGGCTTGCCCCCGGCCGGACGTACAAGAGCTCCCTCCCGCGCGTGGGACAGCGTTTTTACCGTCTGGAGCTGAAGGCGGCGGAGAACGCGTACGTGTCGGTGACAGCCCTCCCGAAGGCCGACGCCGTCGTCTCCTACGCCGACGGGATCGAGGTGTCCGTCCAGGACTCCGACGGCAACAACTGCAGTCCCCTGGATGCGGAAGAAGCGCGGTTCGGCTCCTCGGAGAGCCCGCGTCCGATCACCGCCACGGCGGCGCGGAGGGTCGGTACCGGCGAGAAGAGCTGTATGGGCGCCGGTACGTATTACGTGCTCGTCGAGCGGACCAGATCGTCGGGGACCGTCCGGTCGGCGACCGCCCGGGAGGACTGGGACCTGGAACTCCACGTGGCGTCAGAACCCGTGCTGCGGAAGGACGGTGCGACCGTGCCGCCACGGGCGTGGAATTCCGCGTCCCCCGTGCCGCCTTCCGGAGCGCGCGTGCTGCGCGGGGGTGGCACGAGCTTCAACGATGCGCGAGGACTGGAGAAGGGGGTCTGGGGGGCCGGTATCGAGCCCGGAGAGACCCTTTTCTATCGCGTGCCGGTCGATTGGGGGCAGCAGATCTCCGTCACCGCGGAGCTCGGCAGTTCGACCGGGCGCGGGGCCGGAACCGGGGCGACGGGGTTCGGGCCCGACCGGGACAGGGGGTACGTCTCGTCCGCGTTGGTCACCGCGCTCCACAACCCCGTGCGCGCCCGGGTCGAGGACTCCGACACCGCGTACGACGGCAAACAGAAGTCGTCGTCCCTGGACCCGCTGCCCCCGGTCGCGTACGAGAACCGCTTCGCCCTCACCGACGAAGTGGCCGCGATGCGGTTCGCCGGCTGGTACTACGTGTCGGTCCACCTCAGCCCCGACGTCGCGGAGAAGTTCGGCGAGGCGCCGCTGGACCTGACGTTGAGAGTGGACGTCGACGGCTCGCCGCGGCCGGGGCCCGCCTACGCGGGGTCACCGCGGCCCGCCGACGACTTCGGCGTGTCCGAGCGCGATGCGGAGGCTGCGCAGCGGGGAGAGACGGCGGCGGCCGGGGACGGTGCCGGGGGAGGCGGTGGTGGGCGCGACGACGAGCTGATGGCGGTGATCGCCGTCGGCGGGATCGGGACCGGAGTGGTGCTGCTCGGGATTCTCGGGGTGTGGACGCTGGTCGCTCGACGCAGAGCGGGGGCGGCTGCGCGGTTCGGGCCGCCGCAAGAGCGGTTCTGAACATCGGAGCTCCGGGCAGTCAGGGCCTCAGAGCTGCGTGAGCGCCCAGACGCCTATCGCGAGGCAGGCCAGCGCCACGAGCAGCATCGGGACCGCCACCTTCGCGGGTGGCCCGGGACGCCGCCCGGGGGCCGGAAGCGGGGCGGCGTGCGTAGCGGCGTGGGGTGCCGCGTGCAGCTGCGGGATCGGAGGGTTCGGAGGGTTCGGATACGCGACCTGGGCGGCTTGAGCGGTGTACGGATGAGCCGAGGCACCAGCGACGGCGGGGGCCAGGGCGTGGCCGCGGCGGGCCGACGACGTCACGGCGTGTGCGGGGTCGGGGCCGGGTGCCCGCAGAGGCAGCGGAGTGGGGGGAGTCGACGGCTGGGGAGGTGGAAGAGAAGACGGCTGCTGCGCAGGCGGGGTGTGCGGTGGCTGCGGGGCGTAGCGGGGCTGCGGTGGTTCCGGAGGCGTGGGCTGTACGGGCTGTACGACCTGTACGCCCGGTTCGGCCTGTTCGGCGGCCTGTAAGGGCTGAGCCGACGGGAAGCCGGCTGTGTATGCCGGTCCAGGGGCGGGCGGCCCGGACGTGGGCGTGGGGTCCGTTGCCGGTGGCGGCAGGTGTGGAGGCGGGGGCGGCACAGAGGGCGCTTCGGGTACCTCGGGCGCGGTGGCGGGGCGCGCGTGGCGAGGTGCGGAGCGCGGGCGCGAGTGCGCGGCCCGGTGTGCGTGTGACTGCGGGGGTGAAGTGGGGATGCGCGAGGTGTCTGAGCTGGTTGTTCGACCGTGGGGGCCGGTGGTGTCGTCGGGGCCGTGGGGGCCGAAACCGGCGGGCAGGGGGGCGAGTTGGTCGAAAATTTCGATGAGCTCGTCGTCCGGGCCCGGCTCGGGCAGCATTTCCGCGGCGGAGGCGAGGGCCTTGCGCGCACCCGTGGCCGTGCGGAAGCGCGTCTGGGGATCCGGCTGGAGCAGGGTGGCGATGACCTGCCAGAGGGGCTCGGGAATGCCCTGAGGGGCCCGTGGCGTGCCGTGTTCGGCGAAGTACTCGATCAGTGCCTTGGCGTCCGGCTTGGCGCCTTCCAGGAGGTACAGGGCGACGAGGCCGACGGCGAAGAGGTCGGCGGTGAAGTCCGGTTCGGCGCCCAGCATTTGTTCGGGAGCGAAATAGCCGGGCGTACCGACGACGTAGTCGGTCTCGGTCAGCCGGGGCTCGCCCTTCCGCATCGAGATGCCGAAGTCGGACACGCGCAGGTGAGGACGCCCCGCACCGGTCGCTTCCAGCAGGATGTTGGCCGGTTTGATGTCACGGTGGACGACGCCCTCGGCATGGACGGCCGCCAGGCCGGAGAGCAGCTGGTCGAGGAGGGTGCAGACGAACTGGGGCGGGAGTGGGCCGTAGTCCCCGATCACGTGCGCCAGCGAGCCGCCGGCGACCAGGTCCATGGTGAACAGGACCTTGTCGTCGTCGGCGGCCCAGCTGGCGGGCGCGAGTACATGGGGGTGGTCGATCCGCAGTGCCTGCTCCCGGACGAACCGCAACAGCGCGTGTGCGTCGCTCTGTTGGAGGACCTTGGCGGCCACGTAGCGGCGGCGCCTGTGGTCCCAGGAGCGCCAGACCGCCCCGACTCCCCCGTGTCCGATCGGGTCGACCAGTTCGTACCGGCCGGCGAAGACCTCACCCATGGTCGCGCTCCGCTCCCCCTCCGGGCCGTGCGCGGCCCGGTCGACGGCTCAGCTCTGGTGCGCCTCGTAGTGGGCGACCGCGTCCGCGGTGCGCCCGGCGCCGTACACCCGGAGGAACTCTGCCAGCTCCGGGTGGGTCGGGGCGAGGGAGTCGGCGGCATCGATGATGTCGCCGGCTGCCGCGACGGAGCGCAGCAGTGACTGGATCTCGCGCACCACGCGCTTGACCGTGGGTGCGCCCGAACTGGTCGCCGTCTGCGCGGTGTTGGTCAGGACGGAGCCGCCCTGCGACTTCTTGATCTCGTCCATGCGGTCGGTGGCCTCGGCGGCGCTCACGCTGCCGTCCGCGACCTGGCCCGCCAGCTCCTGGAGGAGCTGGACGCGCTGGACGACCGCGGGATTGCCGATCTTGGCACGCTGACCGCTCATCAGCTGGGACAGCATGGGCGCGGACAGGCCGAGGACTCCGGCGAGGCGTGCCTGGTTCAGGCCCAGATCATCGATGAGGCGACGGAAGAGCGCCCCCAGCGGCTCCCCGTACCAGTTCCGCTGGAGCTCTCGTGCTCTCGCGGTGGTGTCTTGTTGTGCGGCGTCCATTGCGTCTCCCCATCGCTTCCCCTAAGACCGCGGTTCGCTGCCGCGAACCACGTCGAGCATCTTACGGAGAGTGGTCGTGGACCGGGACCCCCAATCCTTTTGCGGGATCCGGGGGGTGACCCGGTACTCTGGTCTGCGATGCACGCCGGGACGTGATTCTTCCGGTTCGGCGTACCGTCGCGGGGCCTTAGCTCAGTTGGTAGAGCGCTGTCTTTGCATGGCAGATGTCAGGGGTTCGACTCCCCTAGGCTCCACCGAGGAAATGCCCTCCGACCTGCGGGAACGCAGACTCGGAGGGCATTTTTCGTACGCGGCGGCCGCCCGGTCAGTCGAGCCGGACGGACTTCCGCATGAGGTCGCGTCCCCGCAGTTCGTTCGACTCCCGCCAGGCCTGGATGCGGTGGGGGACGATGCGGAACCAGTTGTACGGGGCGGTCTGCTCGCGCGGATCGAAGCCGGTGCGTGCGGTGAACCGGTCGGCTTGTCCGCTCGGCGGTTCGTCGATGCCGAAGACCTGGACGTGTCCCTCGATCATGGTGACGTCCCGGGTGGTCCCCAGGGCCAGGCGGGCGGCCCCGGTGGCCGCGAGGTTCCTGCCGGTCGGGCTGTCGGCCGGGGTCGCCAACCACAGCGCTTCGCCGTCCCAGTCGAAGGAGAGCGGCACCAGGTACGGCGTGCCCTCCGGGGACGCGCTCGCCACCCACACGTCGGTGTCGTGGGCGAGCCGGTGCTCGGTGTCGTGGCGACGCTGGGCGCGGGAACGCGGAGAGGCGCTCATGGGTGCCATGGATGCCATGGGTGCTCCTGTGGGCCGAGGACGTGATGTGGCCCCAGCCTCACCCGGGCGGGATGACGTCCGCCTCCGTGCTCGGTACGGAACGCACCACGGATATCGGTGGCCGTGGATGCGCAGCATGGACAACGGTGAGTCTGATCGCGTCACTCCGGTCGCGTCACTCCGGTCGCGTCACGCGGGATGGCCCGCGCTGATGTCGCCCGCGTCGTGCAGCGTCAGCGGCGAGCCGGCTTCGGGCGAGTCCGGGGCCGGGGCGTGGGCGGCGATCGGGTCGAGCAGGAACGCGACGTGATCGCCCCCGTCGCACCGGTCGTGGATGCGGCCGACGAACCAGGTGAGGGCGTCGGACAGGACGAGGGCTCCCTCCGGCCCCTCCCTCAGGGGCAGTCCGGAGAACTTGTCGGTCCGGTCGCTGCACAGCGATCCGAAGCGCTCCGCCAGGTCGTGCCGGTCCCGAGGCAGCTGGTGCACGGCGAGAGCGGTCGCCGCCAAGGCCACCCGGTAGGTGTGGTTGGCCTTGGAGAGCCATACGGCGAACCGGACGGGCTCCAGGGAGCACTGGCTCGCGAAGCCGACCAGGCAGCCCGCGCGCTGTCCGTCCGCCACGGCGGTGACGACGTACACGGACGAGTCCGCGAGTGCGGTGAAGGCCGCGATGCCCTTGGCCACGTCGTCCGGACCGTCCGCTCCGTTCAGGCCGTCCGTGTCGTCCGCGTTCTCCACGTTGCGGGCCACGCCCCTACCGTCCCTCGTCTCGTACGACGCGCACCGTCTCCAGCGAGCTGTCGGCCGCGTCGGGAAGGTTCATGCCGGCGCGTACGCCCGACCGCAGATAGGTCAGGACGGGCTCCGTCAGCCGCTCGCCGGGCAGGACGACGGGGATGCCCGGCGGATACGGGGTGATCATCTCCGCGGCGATGCGTCCTGCCGCCTCGTCCACGGGGACGTCCTCGGGGCGGGCGAAGTAGGCGTCGCGGGGCAGGTCCGCCTGGGGCATCCGCAGGTCGCCGGGGCTGGGGACGTCGACCTGCGGGGCGTCGCCCAGTTCGTCGGCGTGCCTGGACAGGTCGCGCAGCGCGTCGAGGAGGCGTGTGGTGGTGGCCTCGTCGTCGGCGTAGGTGAGCTGGGCGCTGATCCGGCGGTGGTCGAAGAGGTGCATGTCGATGTGGTGGTGCTCGCGCAGCCAGTCGGCGGCGGCGTACCCCGTGGTGCCGAGCGCGGAGAGGTCCATCACGACGGGCAGCGGGTCCAGGTCGGCCGCACGGCCGGGTCCGCAGTAGTCGTCGGCGTCGTCGACGTGCAGACCGTCGATCTCCTCGATCGCGGCACGGGTGTGGGCGGCCAGGTCCAGGACGTCGCCGAGGAGCCGCTCGCCGTGCTGGACCATCTGTCGGCGCCACCCGTCCAGCCCGGCGTAGAGCAGGACGGAGGGGCTGGTGGTCCCGAGGAGGTCCGCGCGGGACGCGAGGACGGCGGGGTCGATCAGGTCGCCCTGGAGGTGGAAGACCGAGCCTTGTTCGAGGCCGCTGCCCATCTTGTGGACGCTGGTCACGCAGATGTCGGCGCCCGCGTCCATCGCCCAAGTCGGCAGATCGCTGTGGAAGGGCAGGTGCGCGCCCCAGGCCTCGTCGACGATCAGGGGCTTGCCGCGCCGGTGGCACACGTCGGCGATGCCGCCGAGGTCGGCGGCGGAGCCGTAGGGCGTGGGGCTGGTGACCAGCGCGCCGTCGGCGTCGGGGTGGGCGGCGAAGGCCTTCTCGAACGCCTCGGCCGGCGGCGGGTGGGCGATGTGGCGCTCGGGGTCCCAGGCGGGTTCCACCCAGACGGGCTCGACGCCCGAGAGGATCAGGCCCGCGATCACGGACTTGTGGGCGTCACGCCCGACCAGCAGACGGCGGTGCGGCGCGGTCACCGTGAGCATGGCCGCCTTGACCGACAGGGAGCTGCCGCAGGTCGAGAAGAACGTGTGCTCGGCGTGGACGGCGTCGGCCATCAACCGTTGGGCACGTTCCAGGATCTGGTGGCGACTCAGCCGGTCGTCGAGTCCACCCGTGGCGAGTACGTCGCCGAGAAACACCGCCTCGCCGAGCACCTTTCTGACCCGCGGGTCGGCGCCGCGCGCCTGCTTGTGGCCCGGCGGGGTGAAGGCGAGCTCGTCGGCCTTGTGGTAGCGCTCCAGCGCTTCCAGGACAGGCGCCTCGTCGTGGTTCAAGCTTTGGTTCGCAGCCATGCCAGGAGCAGTTCCCCTTCCTCCGAGCACCAACCAGGGACCACCCGTGCGGGACAAGCCGGAGCCGCCCGGAGACGGTGTTTCACGTGAAACAACGGGGGGCGGGCAGACCAGTCGGCCCCCCGCCCCACGACGTCGTACGCGGCGTCAGCCCCGCTTGTCCTGGTCCTTCGCCTCGGCCTCGGCCTCCGCCTGCTTGGCCTGCACCTCGGGGTCGAGGGCTGCCTGGGCGCTGCCGTCGACCGAGGTCAGCGGCGTGCTGTCCGGCACCTCCGTGGCAGCGGGCGGCTCGACCAGCCAGTCGGGGTTGGCCTGCTTGTCCCACCACTTCCACGCGGCCACGGCACCGCCTGCGAGCAGGCCGAGGACGGCGAGCCGCTTGGCGAGACGGCCCCTCTTGGCCCGGCGCTCGTGCTTGCGGGCCAGCCGCTGGATCTCCTTCGCCGAGACCTGGCCGCGCAGCGCGGCGAGAGCCGCCGTTCCACGCGAGGTGGCCTCCTCGCGGACGGGCTGGGCGGCGGCGACCGCCTGCTCGATGCGGGGCCTGGAGTAGTCGGCGGCCTGGCGAGCGGCCTTGCGGGTGCGGGCAGCTGCTTCGTGCGCGGCGTGGTCGACCTTCGGCGGCACATGGGTGCGGGCCTGCTCGACACGGGGGGCGACGTGGGCGCTGTACTGCACGCGGGCCTGTTCGGCGGCCTGCTGGGCAGCAGAGGACACCTTGGGTGCGAGTCGTACGCGCGCTTCGTGGGCGTAGTGAGTGGCCCGGTCCTTGGCCGTGTCGGCGTAAGGTGCCACCGCGTCCGCGGCGTGACGCACGCTGTCCTTGGCCGAGCCGGTCGCGGCGCGCACGCTGTCGATGCGGGTCACGGGATCCTCCTCCTCGGTGGCGTATAGGTATGTCACCTTTCCACCCTTTCAGGGATCATGCCTTTCGGATCGCTCCGATGACATGCGAGGGCGGGCATCCGGGTCATGGAAGCTGACCCCGGCATCCTGAGTTCCTTTTTCTGAGCGTTTCAGTCTCTGAACCAGGCAAAATCTCTGCAGCGGAGAGCTCTCGGCCGACAATGCCACGGATCCCTCCGGCGCGCGCCCAGTCGGTGGCTACTCGTCCCAATCCGGTCCGTGCGAGGATCGGGGGGTCACAGAAGACAACGGAAGGCAGATCGTGGCTGAGCAGCTTTACGCCACCCTGAAGACCAACCAGGGCGACATCGAGGTCCGGCTTCTGCCGAATCACGCGCCCAAGACGGTCAAGAACTTTGTTGAGCTCGCTCAGGGCGAGCGCGAGTGGGTCCACCCCGCGACCGGCAAGAAGACCTCGGACCGCCTGTACGACGGCACCGTCTTCCACCGGGTGATCAGCGGCTTCATGATCCAGGGCGGCGACCCGCTGGGCAACGGCACCGGTGGCCCGGGCTACGAGTTCGAGGACGAGTTCCACCCGGACCTCGCCTTCGACAAGCCGTACCTGCTGGCGATGGCCAACGCGGGTCCGGGCACCAACGGCTCGCAGTTCTTCGTGACGGTCGCGCCGACGGCGTGGCTGACGCGCAAGCACACGATCTTCGGCGAGGTCGCCAACGACGCCAGCAAGAAGGTCGTGGACGCCATCGGTGGCACCCAGACCAACCCGCGCACCGACCGCCCGGTGAACGACGTGGTCATCGAGTCCGTGGTCATCGAGACCCGCGACGCCTGACCTGCGTACCCGCGCGTTCAGCGAGGGAACCAAACCGCCCCGCCCATCCGTAAGGAAGGGCGGGGCGGCGCGTTGCCACGTGTGCCGTCGCAGTGCCTTCGTACGGAGATTGAGGGGACCCCATGGACCAGGCGCCAGGCAGCCCGAAGGAGCCACAGGGAGCGTCGGGCGTGCCCTCCTGCTACCGGCATCCGGACCGGGAGACCGGCATCACCTGCACGCGCTGTGAGCGCCCCATCTGCCCCGAATGCATGATCAGTGCCTCGGTCGGCTTCCAGTGCCCCGAGTGCGTCCGCGGCGGTTCGGGCACCGGCCACGCGCCGACGGCCAACCAGCCGCGCACGGTCGCGGGCGGCACGGTCGCCGCCGACCCGCGTCTGGTCACCAAGATCCTGATCGGGCTGAACCTCGCCCTGTTCCTCGTGCAGCTGACGGTGGGGGACAGCTTCACCGACCGCTTCGACCTGCTGGGCCGGGCTTTCGTCCCGGAGTTCGGCACGGTCGAGGGCATCGCCGAGGGCCAGTGGTACCGCCTGGTGACGGCGATGTTCCTGCACAGCAGCTACATGCACATCGCGTTCAACATGCTCAGCCTGTGGTGGATCGGCGGCCCGCTGGAAGCCGCGCTCGGCCGCGTCCGCTACCTCGCGCTCTACGCGGCTTCGGGTCTCGCGGGCGGCGCGCTGACGTATCTCCTCGCGGAGCCGAACCAGCCCTCTCTCGGAGCGTCCGGCGCCATCTTCGGCCTCTTCGGAGCGACCGCCATCCTGATGCGGCGCCTGAACTACGACATGCGGCCGGTGATCGCGCTCCTGGCCATCAACATGGCGATCACCATCTGGTGGCCCAACATCGCGTGGCAGGCACACGTCGGTGGGCTCGCCGGCGGCCTCATCGTCGGTTACGCCATGGTCCACGCGCCCCGCGAGCGGCGGAACCTCATCCAGTACGGCAGCTGTGCGCTGGTGCTGCTCGCCACGGTGGTCATGGTCATCGTGCGGACCGCCGAGCTCACCTGACGTACCGACGTTGTCCACAGCGTGTGGCGGATCTTGTGCATGCCGTGGGGAACAACCGTGCCCCCTGTCGCTGACCTGGGTTTCCCCAGGAAGGACAAGGGGCGAGCGGCGAACAGAGTTCCGATCGGCCAGTCACACCGGCGTCAACCGGCCGAAGGTTATCCACAGATCTTCAGACCTTTTCCCCATGTGGATAGCGCTGTGGATAACTCAGGGCAGGGCTTGCGTTCAGCCGGGGAAGGCTACTTCCACTGGGTGGAGACGCCGAACCCCGCGGCGATGAAGCCGAAGCCCACCACGATGTTCCAGTTGCCCAGCGGATCGATCGGCAGCTTCCCGTCTGTGACGTAGAAGACGACGATCCAGGCGAGACCGATGAGGAACATCGCCAGCATCACCGGAGCCACCCAGCTGCGGTTGGTCAGCTTGATGTTCGTCGCCTTCTTCGCGGGCGGCGGCGTGTAGTCGTCTGCCTTCTTGCGGATACGTGACTTCGGCACGAGGGTCTCTCCTGTCGATGCGCTGCGTGGCCGCGCAGGTAACTGGTGTCTGGCGCCGGGCGGGACGTCACGGGGAGCTGAAGCCTCCCCCGGGCGTCCGTTAGCGTAGTGCTTCCGCGGCGTCGAAGGAGATAAGGGTACGTTGAGCAATTCTGCCGACTCCCACAAAGGTCCCGTTCGTCGCCCCCGATGGCGTCCGGTTCGGGTGCTTACGGGTGCTGTTTTCGCTCTCGCCGGGCTGATCTTCTTCACCAGTTTCAACACGGCCAAGGGCACCAACATTCGTACCGACGCCTCGCTGCTGAAACTCTCGGACCTGATTCAGGAGCGCAGCCACAAGAACGGCGCCCTCGACGAGTCCAACGGCAACCTGCGCGACGACGTCGAATCGCTCGCCCAGCGCGACGGCGGCGGCACCAAGGCGGACGACGCCCGGCTCCAGGCGCTCGAGGAGAACGCCGGCACCAAGAAGCTCAAGGGCAAGGCGGTCACGGTCACCCTCGCCGACGCCCCGCCCGACGCCACCGCCAAGCTCCCCGGCTACCCCGAGCCCCAGCCCAACGACCTGGTCATCCACCAGCAGGACCTCCAGGCCGTGGTCAACGCCCTGTGGAAGGGCGGTGCCAAGGGCATCAAGGTCATGGACCAGCGCCTGATCTCCACCAGCGCCGTGCGCTGCGTCGGCAACACCCTGATCCTGCAGGGCCGCGTCTACTCCCCGCCGTACAAGGTGACCGCGGTCGGCGATCCCGACAAGCTCAGGACCGCCCTCACGGCCTCTCCCGAGATCCAGAACTACATGCTGTACGTCAATGCGTACGGTCTCGGCTGGAAAGTGGACGACGACGGAGCGGTGACTCTTCCCGGCTACTCGGGCACAGTGGATCTCCACTACGCGAAGCCCGCGGAGTAGCCGCGGACAGCCGCACCTGGGGGGACCCGTGTCCGTGCGCGTGCTGGTCAGGACGTTCAGCGAACTGTGCATCACCGTCGGCACGCTGATCGTGCTCTTCGTCGTCTACGTCCTGTTCTGGACCGGCGTGAAGGCCGACAACGCCATGGACAGCCAGATCGACGAGCTGCAGGACCGGTGGGCGCAGGGGGCGGTCTCCACGGGGACGGACGGCAAGCCGACCGAGACCTCGACGGGCTCGTCGGACGACCAGGCCTCCGACAAACCGGCCCCTTACAAAGACGGCAAGGCCTTCGCGGTCATGTACATCCCGCGCTTTGGTTTCACGTGGAACAAGCCCGTGCTCCACGGCACCGGAACCGACGTCCTCAAGAAGGGCCTCGGCCACTACGCCTCCACCGCCCGCCTCGGCCAGAAGGGCAACTTCGCCGTGGCGGGTCACCGCCGCACCTACGGCGACCCCTTCAAGGACTTCCCGAAACTGCGACCCGGCGATCCCGTGGTGCTCACCGACGGCGCGACCTGGTTCACGTACCGCATCGACAAGAAGCCCTACAAGACGCTCCCCGGCGACATCGACGTCATCGATCCCGTGCCGCGCAAATCCGGCTATGACGGCCCGGGCCGCTACCTCACCCTTACGACCTGCGAACCAGAGTGGGGCCACAGCCACCGGCTGATCGTCTGGGCACATCTGGACGCGACCCAGCCCGTGGAGGCCGGGAAACCGGAGGCACTGCGCCGTTAGTCTGGTGCGGTACGGCGAGGGAGGCCTGGCCGTACGCGACGGAAGGGACGGCATGTACGGCTGGATCTGGCGGCATCTGCCGGGAAACGCATGGGTGAGGGCACTGATTTCCCTGGTGCTCGTCCTCGCCGTGGTCTATGTGCTGTTCCAGTACATCTTCCCGTGGGCGGAGCCGCTGCTGCCCTTCAACGACGTCACGGTGGACGGCCAGTGAGCGCCGTCGGCGGCACGAGCCGCACCCGCAGCCGCATTCTGGTCGTGGACAACTACGACAGCTTCGTCTTCAACCTCGTCCAGTACCTGTACCAACTGGGCGCCGAGTGCGAGGTGCTGCGCAACGACGAGGTCGAGCTGCGGCACGCGCAGGACGGCTTCGACGGCGTGCTGCTCTCGCCGGGGCCCGGCACCCCCGAACAGGCGGGTGTCTGCGTCGAGATGGTCCGCCACTGCGCCGCCACCGGCGTGCCCGTCTTCGGTGTCTGCCTCGGCATGCAGTCCATGGCGGTGGCGTACGGCGGGGTCGTGGACCGTGCCCCCGAGCTCCTGCACGGCAAGACCTCGCTCGTCCGCCACGAGGGCAAGGGCGTCTTCGCCGGTTTGCCGTCGCCGTTCACCGCGACCCGCTACCACTCGCTCGCTGCCGAGCCCGCCACTGTCCCGGCGGACCTGGAGATCACCGCGCGCACGGAGGACGGCATCATCATGGGCCTGCGCCACCGGGAACTCGCGGTCGAGGGCGTCCAGTTCCATCCGGAGTCCGTGCTGACCGAGCACGGCCACCTCATGCTGGCCAACTGGCTGGCGGAGTGCGGAGACACCGGCGCCGTCGCCCGGTCGAGCGGGCTGGCCCCGGTGGTGGGCAGGGCCACGGCGTGACCGCCCTGCGCCCCGAGCGCGACTCCTCCGGAGCCCCGTACGACGCGAATGACGCGTACGGGGAGGACGGTGCGTTCGAGGCGGCGGTCGATCACCTGGAGGACCCCCTGACGGATCCGTTGCCGGGGCAGCATCCCTCGCCGTGGTTCCGCAGCGGCGGTGGCGGTGGCGGCGGCACCGCGGATCCGGAGCAGCGGACACCTGCCGAGCCGCAGGAACAGGAGTGGTACGACCCCGAGGGGTACGACCGCGACTGGAACGGGCACCAGCCGCAACAGCCGGAGCAGGCCCCGGAGCCCACGTACGAGCAGCTGTACGGTGCCTACGCCCCTGAGCAGCCCGCCCCCGTGCCGGACGACGAGACCATGGGCCTGCGCACCGCCGACACGCGGCGAATAGCGGAGCCGGGCCCCACGCAGCCAGACCTCACACAGCCGGACCTCACACGGTCAGGCCTCACACAGCCAAGCCCCGCCGAAGGCCGGGCTGCCCGCCGCAAGGCCGCCAAGAAGGGTGGCACGCGCCCCCCTGAGCCCCGTCCGGGCGCCGCCCCCCTGTCACGCGTCGAGGCCCGCCGCGCGGAGCGTGCCCGCAGGCCTTCTCCGGGCGCGGTGATCAGCCGGGGGCTGGGCGAGGTCTTCATCACGGTCGGCGTCCTGATGCTCCTCTTCGTCACGTACCAGCTCTGGTGGACGAACATCCGTGCCCAGCAGCAGGCCGACGGAGCCGCGCACGACCTCCAGGAGAGCTGGGCGAAGGGCAAGGGGAAGCCCGGCAGCTTCGAGCCCGGACAGGGCTTCGCCCTCCTCCACATTCCGCGCCTGGACGTCGTCGTGCCGGTCGCCGAGGGCATCGACAAGCAGAAGGTCCTCGACCGCGGCATGGTCGGCCACTACAACGAAGGCGCCACCAAGACCGCGATGCCGGAGGCCAGGAAGGGCAACTTCGCGGTCGCGGGCCACCGCAACACGCACGGCGAGCCGTTCCGGTACATCAACCGCCTGGAGCCGGGTGACCCGATCGTGGTGGAGACGCAGGACACGTACTTCGTCTACAAGATGGCGAGCATCCTGCCGCAGACCGCTCCCAGCAACACGAGTGTGATCGGTCCTGTTCCACCGGGTTCGGGCTTCACCAAACCCGGCCGGTACATCACACTGACCACCTGCACCCCGGAATTCACGAGTAAGTATCGAATGATCGTCTGGGGCAAGATGGTCGAGGAGCGACCGCGCGACAAGGGAAAACCCAGCGCGCTCGTGAACTAGAACGGTGAGAACGGGGCGGAACCAGTGGCAGCCACGACCGATGAAGAGAAGCAGGACGAGGCGCCCGCGCCGGCCCCCGCGCCACGGCGCCGCGGCCGCGGTCCCATCGCCACGGCGGTCAGCGTCTTCGGTGAACTCCTCATCACCGCGGGCCTCGTGCTCGGACTCTTCGTCGTCTACTCCCTGTGGTGGACGAACGTCATAGCGGACCGCGAGGCGCACAAGCAGGGCAACCGCGTGCGCGACCACTGGGCCGCGGGGCCCGGCTCCATCGACACCAAGGACGGCATCGGCTTCCTGCACGTACCCGCGATGGGCAACGGCGAGGTGCTGGTCAAGGCGGGCACGAGCAGCAAGGTCCTCAACGACGGCGTGGCCGGCTACTACAAGGACCCCATCAAGTCGGCGCTGCCCGAGGACAAGGAAGGCAACTTCACGCTGGCCGCGCACCGCGACGGTCACGGCGCGAAGTTCCACAAGATCGACAAGATCGACAAGGGCGACGCGATCGTCTACGAGTCCCGGGACAAGTGGTACATCTACAAGGTCTACGCGAAGCTGCCCGAGACCTCGAAGTTCAACGTGAAGGTCCTGAACCCCGTCCCCAAGGAATCGGGTGCGAAGAAGCCGGGCCGCTACATCACGCTGACGACCTGCACGCCTGTCTACACGTCCCGCTACCGGTACGTCGTGTGGGGCGAGCTGGAACGCATCGAGAAGGTCGACGGCAAGCGGACGCCTCCGGCGGAGCTGAAGTAGCCCGGAGGGCCTCGGCCTGGGCGGCAACGGAGAAGCCCCGGTACCGCTGAGCGGTACCGGGGCTTCTCCGTGTGTGTCGCGTGCGGGTCAGATCAGTCCCACCAGCGGTCGTCCCGGTGGCCGTTGCTGCCATTGGACAGGCCGCCGATGCCGCCGATGCCGCCGCCGTCCCCGCCGCCGATGCCGTTGTCTCCTCCGCCACCGCCCGCGGTGGTCAGGTTGACCGCCGTGCCGGGCTTGACCTTCTCGCCGGCGTTGGGCTGGGAAAGCACCACGAGGGCGTCGTCGTCCTGCGGGCCCGTGATGGTGCCGACGCTGAGGCCCGCGTCCTCAAGGGCCTTGCGCGCGTCCTTCAGCTTCTGGCCGGTGAGGGGCGGGACCGTGGCCTCCTCCTCTTCGGCCGCCTTGGCGACCTGGACGTTGACCGTAGAACCGGGGTCGGCGGGCGTGCCGGCCGCGGGCGTGGTCTTGATGACCTTGCCCTCCTCGACGTCCTCGCTGGCGACGTCCTGGCGGGCGGGCGTGAAGCCTCTGTCCGTGATCTGCTTCGCGGCCGCTTCGTAGTCGAGGCCGGTGACGTCCGGGACGGACTCCTGCTTCTTCTCCTTGGCGACGGTGAGCGTGATCGTCTCGCTCTTCTCCGCCTTGGCGTCGCCCGCGGGGTCCTGCCGGATGACCTTGCCGGGGGTCCGGTCGGACTCCTCCGTCGCCTTCTCGATGTTGGTGAAGCCCTTGTCCTCGAGCTGGCTCTTGGCCTCCTGGAAGCTGAGGCCCTGCACGTCGGGGACGGAGATCTTCGGGGTGCCCGTCGAGACGGTCACCGAGATGGTGTCGCCCTTCTTCATCTCGGCGTCCACCCCGGGATCCTGGCTGCAGACCTCGCCCTTCGGGTACTTGGCGCACGCCTTGCGCTCGCCGACCTCAAACTTCAGGCCGACGTTCGTGGCCGACCTCTTGGCCTCGTCCTCGGTCTCACCGATGAGCTTCGGGGCCTTTATCGACCCGTCGCTCCCGCCGTCATCACCGAAGACGGACTTCCCGATGAGGATCGCGCCGACCAGCACCAGGATGCCCGCGAGGACGAGCAGCCACGTCGAGACGTTGCTCTTCTTCTGGCGACGGCCGCGGCCCTCGTCGTAGCCGTAGCCCCCGTCGTCCGGGTTGACCGGCGGGAGCATGGAGGTCTGGCCGCCACCGTTCTGCGGGCGGAGCATGGCGGTCTGCTGGTCGTCGGGGTGGCCGCCGTAACCGACCGCGCCCATGGCGGCCGTGGCAGCGACGGGCTGGCCGTCGAGGCAGGCCTCGATGTCGGCGCGCATCTCGTCGGCCGACTGGTAGCGGTAGTCCGGGTCCTTGGTGAGGGCCTTCAGGACGATGGCGTCCATCTCCGGCGTGATCTCGCCGTCGAAGACGCTCGGGGCCTGCGGCTCCTCACGCACGTGCTGGTAGGCCACGGCGACCGGGGAGTCGCCCACGAAGGGCGGCCGGACGGTGAGCAGCTCGTAGAGGAGACAGCCGGTGGAGTAGAGGTCGGAGCGCGCGTCGACCTGCTCGCCCTTGGCCTGCTCGGGCGAGAGGTACTGCGCGGTGCCGATGACCGCGGCGGTCTGCGTCATCGTCATGCCGGACTCGCCCATGGCGCGGGCGATGCCGAAGTCCATGACCTTGACCTGGCCGTTGCGCGTCAGCATGACGTTCGCCGGCTTGATGTCGCGGTGGACGATGCCGCTGCGGTGCGAGTACTCCAGGGCCTGGAGGATGCCGATCGTCATCTCCATGGCCCGCTCGGGCAGCAGCTTGCGACCGGAGTGAAGGAGCTCACGCAGCGTGGAGCCGTCGACGTACTCCATGACGATGTACGGGATCGAGACCCCGTCCACGTAGTCCTCGCCGGTGTCGTAGACCGCGACGATCGCCGGGTGGTTCAGCGAGGCGGCCGACTGGGCCTCCCGGCGGAACCGGGCCTGGAAGGACGGGTCGCGCGCGAGGTCCACCCGCAGCGTCTTCACCGCCACGGTGCGGCCGAGCCGAGTGTCGTGCGCGAGGTACACCTCGGCCATGCCACCACGGCCGAGCACCTGGCCCAGCTCGTACCGGCCGCCGAGGCGACGCGGCTCTTCCATAGCTAATCCAGCCCTCTCCGTCGGTCCCGACCGCACCGTTGTGTGGTCCGGCGGTGTGCTGTCCGGGCATACGGTACCCGGCTCCACTTACGTGACCCGGCCGCGACCGTCACCCGATACCGGACCGGTACCGCAACGTGCACCGATGTGGAGGGGCCGTGACGGGGGTCACTTCTTGCTGTCGATGACTGCCTTCATCACGTTCTTGGCGATCGGCGCGGCGAGGCCGCCACCCGAGATGTCGTCACGGCTGGCGTCGCTGTCCTCGACCACCACGGCGACGGCGACCGGCGACCCGGAGTCCGTCTTCGCGTACGAGATGAACCAGGCGTACGGGTTCTTGCTGTTCGCGACGCCGTGCTGCGCCGTACCCGTCTTGCCGCCGACAGTGACGCCGGGGATCTGAGCCATGGTTCCGGTGCCGGACTTGACGACCGTCTCCATCATTTCCTGGAGCTTCTGCGCGTTCTCCTTCGAGAGCGGCTCGCTCATCTCCTTCGGCGAGTGCTTCTCGACCACGTCGAGGTTGCGCGCCTGCAGCTCGCTGACCATGTACGGCTCCATGAGGGTGCCGTCGTTGGCGACCGCGGAGGCGACCATGGCCATCTGCAGCGGGGTCGCGGCGGTCTCGAACTGTCCGATGGAGGACAGCGCGGTCTGCGGCCGGTCCATCTCCTCGGGGAAGTTGGAGGCGTTGGAGCGGACCGGGACGAACTGCTGCTCGTTGAAGCCGAACTTCTTCGCCGTCTCCAGCATCTTGTCCTTGCCGAGATCGGAGCCGATCTTGCCGAAGACGGTGTTGCAGGAGACCCGCAGCGCCTCACGCATCGTGGCGTTCTTGCAGGGCAGGTCGCCCTCGTTCTTCAGCGGCTGCGTGGTGTCGGGCATCGTCCACGGAAGGGGCGAGTCCGTCTTCTCGTCGACGCTGTTGTACAGGTCGTGCTCAAGGGCCGCCGCCGCCGTGACCACCTTGAAGGTGGAGCCGGGCGGATAGGTCTCGCGCAGCGCGCGGTTGACCATCGGCTTGTCCTTGTCCTTGTCCAGCTTGATGTACTTCTCGGCTTCCGCGCTGGTGTTGCCCGCGAATTCACCGGGGTCGTACGACGGCGTGGAGGCCAGCGCCAGGATGGCGCCGGTGGACGGGTCGAGTGCGGCGACGGCACCCTTGCCGCGGCCCTTCAGGCCTTCGTACGCGGCCTTCTGCGCGGCGGAGTTGAGGGTCGTGACGACATTGCCGCCCTCCTTCTTCTCGCCGGTCAGCATGTCGAGGGTGCGGCGGAAGAACAGCCGGTCGTCGTTGCCGGTGAGGATGCCGTCGTCGATGCTCTCGAGCTGCGTGGCGCCCATGCGCTGCGAGGAGTACCCGGTGACGGGGGCCCACATGGGCCCGTCCTTCCAGGTGCGCTTGTACTTCAGGTCGTTGCCCGGAGTGGCCTTGGAGCCGGTGATGGGCTTGCCGTCGACGATGATGTCGCCGCGCGGCTGCGAGTAGCGCTCGATGGTGACGCGGCGGTTCTTCTCGTGCTTGGCGAGGGTGTCGGCCTGGACGTACTGGAGCCAGTTGTCCCGGGCGAGCAGGGCGAGGATGAGCAGCCCGCAGAAGATCGCGATCCGGCGCAGGGGCTTGTTCACGGTCGGACCACCTGCGTCATCTCGGCGTCGGGGCTGGGGGCTGGGGAGGGGGCGGGCCGGCGCGCGGTGTCGCTGATCCGGATCAGGATGCCGATCAGGGCCCAGTTGGCGATGACGGACGAACCGCCGTACGCCAGGAAGGGCATCGTCATACCGGTCAGGGGGATGAGGCCCATGACGCCGCCCGCGACGACGAAGACCTGGATGGCGAAGGCGCCGGAGAGGCCGATCGCGAGGAGCTTGCCGAACGGGTCGCGGGCGGCGAGCGCCGTGCGGACGCCGCGCTCGACGATCAGTCCATAGATGAGCAGGATCGCCATGATGCCGGCGAGCCCGAGCTCCTCACCGAAGGTGGCGAGGATGAAGTCGGAGTTGGCCGCGAACTTGATCAGGTCCGAGTTGCCCTGGCCGAGTCCGGTGCCGAGGGTGCCGCCCGAGCCGAAGGCCCACAGGGCCTGCATCGCCTGCTCGGAGTGGCCGACCACGCCCTGCTGGCTCAGCGTGTACTCGCGCATGGGGTCGAGCCATGCGTCGACACGCTGCTTGACGTGCGGCTCGAAGGACGCGACGCCGACCGCACCGACCGCGGACATCATCATGCCGAACACGATCCAGCTGGTGCGCTCCGTGGCGACGTACAGCATGACGACGAACATGCCGAAGAACAGCAGCGACGTACCGAGGTCGGTCTCGAAGACGAGGATCAGGATCGACATCGCCCAGACGACGATGATCGGGCCGAGGTCACGTCCGCGCGGGAGGTAGAGCCCCATGAAGCGGCGGCTGGCCAGGGCGAGCGCGTCGCGCTTCACCATCAGGTACCCGGCGAAGAAGATCGCGATGACGATCTTCGCGAACTCGCCGGGCTGGATGGAGAAGCCGCCGATGTGGATCCAGATCTTCGCGCCGAACACGTTCATGCCGAGGCCCGGCACGAGCGGCAGGAGCAGCAGGACCAGGGCACCGACCATGGAGATGTACGTGTAGCGCTGAAGGACGCGGTGGTCCTTGAGTAGCAGCAGCACGCCGACGAACAGGGCGATGCCGATCGCCGAGTACATGAGCTGGTTCGGGGCCGCGACGCTGAAGTTGGGCAGCTGCTGGAGCCGCTCGGACTGGTCGAGGCGCCAGATCACCACCAGACCCAGGCCGTTCAGGAGGGTGGCCAGCGGCAGCAGCAGCGGGTCCGCGTACGCCGCGAACTTGCGGACGACCAGGTGACCGACTGCCGCGAGCAGCCCGAGGCCCGCTCCGTAGCCGAGCATGCCGGACGGCACCTTGCCGTCGAGCGCGAGGCCCACGTTCATGTAGGCGAACAGCGGGATGACGACGGCGAACACGAGCAGCGCGAGCTCGGTGTTGCGCCTGCTCGGCGCCCCGATCGCGCCGATCGTCGACGTGTGTGTAGTACTACTGCTCATGGCGTGCAGAGGCCCCCAACGGCTGCTTACTGCTTACCGCACAGCGGGACCAGCTTCTGCTCATCCTCGGAGAGGCTGGGGCCGGGTGTGGGAGTCGGTGCGGTCTTGGACTTATTCTTGTCGGTCGGGTTGTTCTTGTCGTTCTTGTCGGTCCTGGCGTCGCCGCCGGGGGAGGTCGGGTCCGGGGACGGCGCGGTGCGCAGTCCGGTGGAGCCGCCCGCTTCGCCCTCGCCGGTCTTGGCGTTGTTCTGGCGCTCGACCTCGCGACGCTCGGCGTCCTTCTTGCACGCGGTGGCCTGCAGGCTCAGCTCGTCGATCTTGCTCTTGGCCTCGTCGAGACTGTCCTCGACGATGTTGGCCTCGACCTGCTTGCGCTGGTACGGCGGCAGGTACTTGAGTTCGACCTCGGGGTGATCCTTCTCGACCTTCGAAAGGCTGACCCACGCGAGGTCCTGGTCGATGCCGCGGTACAGGGCCACGTGCTCGTCCTTCGTACCCACGTAGTACTGCGTCTGGGTCCAGCGGTAGCCGCCGTAGAGACCGCCGCCGATGACGGCGAGGGCCAGCACTCCGTAAAGCGATCTCTTGAGCCACTTGCGGCCGCCGCCGGGCTTCACGAAGTCCTCGTCGCCGTACGCCCCGAAGCTGCCCTCGGGGACGTACCCCGCGGTGTCGCCGCTGCCGGGCGGGCCGAAGCCGCCCCCGCCCTGGGGCGCCTGCGGCGGCACCGGACGGCCGAGGCCGGACGCACGGCCCGCGGGCGTCTGCATCGCGCCGTCGTCCTGCGACTGGAGCTGGTTCTCGGCGACCGCGCCGACGACCACGGGGGTGTCGGACAGCTGGCCCGCCAGGGTGTCGCCGCTGTCGATGTCCAGGACGTCGGCGACGATCACGGTGATGTTGTCGGGGCCGCCGCCGCGCAGCGCGAGCTGGATGAGCTCCTGCACGGTCTCCTGGGGGCCCTGGTAGGACGCGAGGGCGTCCTCCATGGTCTGGTGGGACACGACTCCGGAGAGGCCGTCCGAGCAGATCAAGTACCGGTCGCCGGCGCGCACTTCGCGGATCGACAGATCGGGCTCCACGTGGTCGCCGCTGCCCAGCGCGCGCATGAGGAGCGACCGCTGCGGGTGGGTGGTGGCCTCCTCCTCGGTGATGCGGCCCTCGTCGACGAGGCGCTGCACCCAGGTGTGGTCCTGCGTGATCTGCGTCAGGACGCCGTCCCGCAGGAGGTACGCGCGCGAGTCGCCGACGTGGACGAGGCCGAGGCGCTGACCCGTCCACAGGAGGGCGGTCAGGGTGGTCCCCATGCCCTCGAGCTGGGGGTCCTCCTCGACCATCATGCGCAGCTGGTCGTTGGCCCGCTGCACGGCGGTGCCCAGCGACGTGAGGATGTCCGAGCCCGGGACGTCGTCGTCGAGCGTGACGAGCGTCGAGATGACCTCGGAGCTCGCCACCTCACCCGCGGCCTGGCCCCCCATGCCGTCGGCGATCGCGAGGAGACGCGGGCCGGCGTAACCGGAGTCCTCGTTCCCCTCCCGGATCATGCCCTTGTGCGATCCGGCGGCGAAGCGCAAAGACAGACTCATGCGCACCTCGCCCGTCGGCTCCGGGTACATCCGCACGGTGCCCACCCTCCGGTCGGGAGCGCGCCGGCGTCCAGTGCCTGGACAGCCGTTTCGGCTCGCTCGCTCCGCTCGCGCTCTGTCATGACGTATGTACTACTTCCGCAGCTCGATGACGGTCTTGCCGATGCGGATCGCCGTGCCCAGCGGAATGGGCGTCGGGCTGGTGAGTCGGGTCCGGTCGAGATACGTGCCGTTGGTGGACCCGAGATCCTCGACGATCCACTGGCCGTCACGGTCCGGGTAGATCCTGGCATGCCTGCTGGAGGCGTAGTCGTCGTCCAGCACGATCGTCGAGTCGTGCGCACGGCCCAGCGTGATGGTCTGGCCCTGCAGCGCGACCGTCGTCCCGGCGAGGATGCCCTCGGAGACGACCAGCTTCGTGGGGGCGCCGCGCCGGGAGCGGCCGCCGCCGCCCTGCTGTTGGCGCTGCTGGGGAGGTGCGGCCTGCTGCTGGCGGGCGGCCTGCTGGGGCCGCTCGCGCCGGGAACCGCGCTGTGTGACGCGCGTTCCGAACAGGTCGCTGCGGATGACCTGGACGGCCACGATCACGAACAGCCACAGAACGGCCAGAAAACCTAGCCGCATGACCGTCAGGGTCAGCTCTGACATTGCCCCCGCTTCACCCTTCGGCTTGCCGGTAAACGATGGTGGTTTGGCCCACGACGATCCGCGAGCCGTCGCGGAGCGTAGCGCGGGTGGTGTGCTGCCCGTCTACCACGATGCCGTTGGTAGACCCGAGATCCTGGATCGTCGAGGGCGTTCCGGTCCGGATCTCACAGTGCCGACGGGATACGCCGGGGTCGTCGATCCGCACATCGGCGTCGGTGCTGCGACCCAGCACCAGCGTCGGGCGGGAGATCTGATGGCGATTGCCGTTGATCTCGATCCAGCGCCGCACCTGGGCGCCCGGAAGTGGTCCGGCACCGGGGCCCGCGGGCCTGTTCGGAGCCGGGGACTGCCCGCCGGGGCGACCCGCGCCGGGCGGCGGCGCGGCGGGCATGGGAGGTGCGCCTCCGGGAGCGCCGGACGGCGGCTGCGGATAGCCTCCCGCGGCTCCTCCGCCGCCACCCGCGCCACGGCCGGGGGCCGCCGGGCCGCCGGGGCCCGCGGGGGCGCGCTCGGGCGCCTGGGAGGAACTGGAGGCGAGGGTGCGGCTGCGCACGCGGTACAGACCGGTGTCGAGGTCCTCGGCCTTCTCCAGGTGGACCTTGATGGGCCCCATGAAGCTGTACCGCTGCTGCTTCGCGTAGTCACGCACCATGCCGGAGAGCTCGTCGCCGAGCTGGCCCGAGTACGGACTCAGTCTTTCGAAGTCGGGGGCGCTCAGCTCGACGATGAAGTCGTTCGGGACGACGGTCCGCTCGCGGTTCCAGATCGTCGCGTTGTTGTCGCACTCCCGCTGGAGCGCGCCGGCGATCTCGACGGGCTGGACCTCGGACTTGAACACCTTGGCGAAGGTGCCGTTGACCAGACCTTCGAGTCGTTGCTCGAACTTCTTCAGGACTCCCATGGGGCACCTCCTCCGTCGTAGTCATCCTGGTACTGCTTACTGATCGTATCCACGCGCCGGGAAATCGGCTGGTTCCCCCTGTCCGCCCAGTCGACGAGTGTCGCCTCTCACAAGACATGCCCGCGCCGGCGTCCAAGGACCCTCCGGGACCCCTGATCAAGCCCTGATTCCGGCCCCGGAACCCCTTACGGGCAGCTGCTCGGGACGTCTGCTCGAGCCTCCTTTTAGAAGGGATCGTAGAGGGGGCCCGAAGCCAGTGTCCCGCACCTGGCTGTGGACCCCGGCGAGCTCGGCCGGGAAGAGGTGAATACGGGCCCGGGGTGCCGGGCGGGTCAGGATCGGTCCGTGGGGCGGGCGAGCCCCGCCCGAGGCGCACGCGAGGCTTCTGGTGCCGGTTGCCCGCCGAATACGGATGTGAATCCACCCGCTGCAGCGTGCTAATCTTCTGGATGTCGGCAGGCGCTCGCACCACACAGTGAGAGACCCAAAGACAGCACCCATGCGCGGGTGGCGGAATAGGCAGACGCGCTGGATTCAGGTTCCAGTGCCCGCAAGGGCGTGGGGGTTCAACTCCCCCCTCGCGCACAACGAGGAAGCGGTCCTCCTCCGGACGAAAGTCCGGAAGGGGGCCGCTTCTTTTTGTATCCGCTGAGCCCGCTCATGGTCGCCCGCGTGCGTCGGGGCGGGGTCCGGTGATGTATGTCACCGAAGTTATCCACAGGCTCTGACGGCTTTCCGCTCGCGGCGGTACTTTCGAGGCCGGATGCAGGTTGGCCGACGGTCGGCGGGGGGCGAGGGGCGTGGTGGAGCACGGCGGGAGGATTCCCGGGCAGCGTGGCGAGCGGCTGCCGCGGGTGCGGGGGTTCGCCGAGTGGCCCGCGCAGGGGTCGCCGAAGGCGGAGGGCAAGGCGGTGCGGCGGCGGGTGCCCCGTGCCGCGCACGCGGAGTTCGAGGCGGATGGCGCGCGGCCCGACGCGGTGGCCGCCGTGGAGGAGTCCAACCGCAGTCGGCTCCCCGAGCTCGCGCCGATCCGGGTCGGCAGGATGACGGCGTCGCCGTTCGCCTTCCTGCGGGGGTCCGCGGGCCTCATGGCGTACGACCTCGCGCGTACGCCGTCGACCGGTATCGGCGCGCAGATATGCGGTGACGCGCATGCGGCGAACTTCGGGTTGTACGGGGACGCGCGGGGCGGCCTCGTCATCGATTTGAACGACTTCGACGAGACGGTGCACGGCCCCTGGGAGTGGGACCTCAAGCGGCTTGCGACGTCCCTGGTGCTCGCGGGGCGCGAGGCGGGGGCGGGTGAGGACGCCTGTGAGGAGGCGGCCCTGGACGCCGTCGGGGCCTATCGCCGCACGATGAGGCTGCTCGCGAAGCTGCCGGTCCTCGACGCGTGGAACGCCATCGCGGACGAGCAGCTTGTCTCGCACACGGACGCGCGTGACCTCCTCGGGACCCTGGAGCGGGTCGCCGAGAAAGCGCGGCAGAACACGAGCGCCCGCTTCGCGGCGAAGTCGACCGAGAAGGTCGTGGGCGCGGACGGCGCCGAGGGACGCCGCTTCGTCGAGGCACCGCCCGTGCTGCGGCGCGTGCCGGACGCGGAGGCCGCGTCGGTGGCCGCGGCACTCGGTGAGTACCGGAGCACGCTGACGGAGGACAGGCTGCCGCTCCTCGCGCGGTACGCGATCCAGGACGTGGCGTTCCGCGTCGTCGGTACGGGCAGCGTCGGTCTGCGGTCGTACGTGGTGCTGCTCCTCGACCACCGGGGCGAACCGCTGGTGCTGCAGGTCAAGGAGGCACGGCCGTCAGCGCTGCTGCCGCATCTGCCGGTGGCCGGCTTCAAGGCGCCGGAGACCGAGCACGAAGGGCACAGGGTGGTGCTGGGCCAGAAGCGGATGCAGGTCGTCAGCGACTTCCTGCTCGGGTGGACGACGGTCGGCGGACGGCCTTTCCAGGTACGGCAGTTCAGAAATCGCAAGGGCAGCGTCGACCCGGCCGAGCTGGCCGCGGACCAGCTGGACGACTACGGCCGCATGACCGGCGCCCTGCTGGCCCGCGCCCACGCGCACAGCGCGGACCCGCGCCTCATAGCCGGGTACTGCGGGAAGAACGACGAGCTGGACGAGGCGATGGCGCGGTTCGCGACGGCGTACGCGGACCGTACGGAGGCGGATCACGCGCTGCTGGTGCAGGCGGTGAAGGAGGGGCGTGTGCCGGCGGAGTCGGGGGTGTGACGGCGGAGGGGCCGGGCGTGGCGCGGGCGGGTTTCCTGGGCTGGGGCGTGTGTGGCCTAGGCTGGACGAGTGACGACCCCGGAAGCCGAGCCGACGCAGCCCGAGACGCCTGAGACTCCCCCGGAGGGAGCGCGGCAGCCGGGCTCCGAAGGGCGGCTCAAGGAGCAGCTGAAGGCGCGGCTCAGGGAGAGGTCCGAGGCGCGGTCGGAAGAGCCGGACGGGTCGCGGGGGCCGGATGGGTCGCAAGGGCCGGCAGGGAGCGACGAGCGGCGTTCCGCCGAAGAGCCTCCCAGGGAACGTCCCGAGGAGCGGCTCGAAAGGGCCGTGCGCGCCGCCGAGCAGGCACTGATCGAGTACGAGATCGCGCTGGAGACCTTCCGCGTGGAGGTGGAGAACTTCTCCCGCCTGCACCACCAGAAGCTCGGCCCGATGTACGCGCGCCTCGACGAGCTGGAGGCGCAGATCGCCGAGGCCACCGCCGCCCGGACCGGTGACCCGGAGGACCGGCGCAAGGCGGAGGAGGCACGGGCACAGGTGATGCCGATGCCCGGCGTCGAGGAGCTGTTCCACGGCTGGATGGACGGCGACGGGCTCTACCCCGAGGCCGCCGCGATGCTGACCGAGCAGTCGGTGCGGCCGCCGCAGCGGGTGCGCCCCGGCGAGGAGGCCCGCAAGCTCTACCGCGAGCTGGCCCGCAAGGCGCACCCGGACCTGGCGCAGGAGGAGGGTGAGCGGCAGCGGCGCGAGGAGTTCATCACGCGGGTCAACGCGGCGTACGCGCGAGGTGACGAGGCGATGCTGCGGGAGCTGTCCGAGGAGTGGGCGGCGGGCCCCGTCCCGGTGGAGCAGCGGTTGACCCGCAGCGAGGAGCTGTACGCCCGGCTCGAGTGGCTCGCCCAGCGCAAGGAGCTCCTGACGGTCCTCGCCAAGGAGCTGGAGGAGAGTGCGATCGGCGGCATGCTGCGGCTCGCCCCCGACGACCCGGACACGCTGCTCGACGAGATCGCCGAGCAGCTGCTCGCGCAGGTCGCCGAGCGCGAGGCGGAGCTGGCGCGACTGCGCTCCTGACGGGGTGTGCCTTCGGGTAGCGTCGGGGGCATGGTTTTCGGATCTCAGGTGCCCACGGTCGGTGTCGACGACCTCACGAATGGCGACTTTCTGCTGGACGTCCGTGAGGACGAGGAGTGGCAGGCGGGCCATGCCGAGGGTGCGCTGCACATCCCGATGAGTGAATTCGTGGCGCGGTACGGCGAGTTGACCGAGGCGGCGCCGCAGGACGGCAAGGTCAACGTCATCTGCCGGTCCGGCGGGCGCTCCGCCCAGGTCGCCATGTACCTGGGGCAGCAGGGCATCGAGGCGTTCAACGTCGCCGGTGGCATGGAGGCGTGGGCGGCCTCGGGACGGCCCGTGGTGGACGACAAGGGCCAGCCCGGCACGGTGGTCTGACCTGGAGTCTCAGCCGAGTGCGTGGGCGGCCAGTAGGTCGCCCAGAGCCTCTTCGTGGGCGGCCGCCGGGCCGAGGGAGAGCTCCAGCTGCTTGGCCCAGGCGTGATAGCGGTGCAGGGCGTAGTCGGTGTCCGCGCCGAAGCCGCCGTGCAGGTGCTGGGCCGTCTGCACGACCCTGCGTACGCCGTCCGAAGCCCAGATCTTCGCTACGGCGACATCTCCCGTCGTCGGCAGGGCGCCGTCCGCGCCGGTGCTGACGCGCCAGGCGGCCTGCCAGAGGGTGACCTCCATCGCGCGCAGGTCGATGTAGCGGTCGGCCGCCTGCACGGCCACCGCTTGGAACGTGGCCACGGGGTGGCCGAACTGCTCGCGCTTGCTGACGTAGTCGCTCGTCATGCGCAGCACGCCCTCGCCGAGCCCGAGCGCGAGCGCACAGGTGCCGGTGGCGAGCAGGTCGCGCAGCCGGTCCCACGCGCCCTCGGCCTCGATGACGTCGGACGCGGCGATGCGCACGGCCGACAGCCGGAGCTCGCCCAGACGTTCGCCGCTGGTGGAGATCTGCTCGGCGACGGTCAGGCCTTCGTGGGGGCGGGGGACGAGCGCCAGGACGGTGTGGCCTTCCGGGGTGTGCGCGGGCACGACCACGAGGTCCGCGTTCTGCGCCCAGGGCACGGCTGTCTGGAGTCCGTCCAGGACCCAGCTGTCGCCGTCGCGCTGGGCGGTGACGGCGAGGTCGGCGGGGTCGTGGCCGGTGCGGCCGTTGGCGGCGACCGTCAGGACCAGGTCGCCGCGCGCGGCTGCGGGCAGCACCCTCCGTTTCAACTCGTCGCCGCCGTCGGCCTGGACGGCGAACGCGGCGGCGCTGCTTTCCAGGAGCGGGACCCGGGCGAGCACCTTCGCGGACTCGCGCAGCACCAGGCACAGGGCGATGGCGTCCAGGCCCACGCCGCCGTGCTCCGGGTCGACGAGCACGCCCAGCAGGTCGGCGTCGGCGAGCCGGGACCACAGGGCGCGGTCGAAGTCGTCGGCGACGGCGCCGGGTGTGAGGGCGGGGCTGGGCACCCCGTCCGGCTCGACGCCCGCGAAGAGTGCCTTCGCCGCCTCGACCACGGCCTGCTGTTCCTCGGTGAAGGTGAAGTCCACTGCCCGTCCTCCCGTGCCCCGGTCGGCCGACGTACCCGTCGCCTCTTCCGCCTCTTCGTAACTGACGGAGCGTCAAGATAGAACAGGTTCTAAGGGAAGGGAATGGGAAGCGAAGGGAACGGATTCACGGAAGGGAGGAGCCGGCAGTGGGGCGCGGCCGGGTGGCGAGCCGCCGTAGCGGAGGTCAGCGGTCGAAGTCCAGCTCCACGGTGTCCGTGGCCGGGCGGGACTGGCACGCCAGCACGTATCCGGCCTCCGTCTCCTCCGGCTCCAACGCGAAGTTGCGGTCCATCCGCACCTCGCCCGAGACGCAGAAGGCCCGGCACGTGCCGCACACCCCGCCCTTGCAGGCGTACGGAGCGTCGGCGCGATTGCGCAGCACTGTCTCCAGGAGGGTCTCGCCGGGCTGCACGGGCCAGGTGCCCGAGCGGCCGTCCAGGGTCGCCGTCATCGTGCTGTGCGCGGGCGCAGGCGTCGAGGGGGCGGCGACGGCGGTGACGCCTCCGTCGTCCACGTGGAAGATCTCTTCGTGGACGCGGCGACGCGGGACACCCAGGGACCGCAGCGTCCGCCCCGCACCCTGCACCAGGCCGAACGGACCGCACAGGAACCAGCCCTCGATCTCCGACACCGGCAGCAGCGCCGGCAGGAGCTGGGAGAGGCGCTCCTCGTCGAGCCGCCCGGAGCCGAGACCCGCCTGCTGCTCCTCACGGGACAACACGGTGACCAGCTGGAACCGGTCGGGCCAGCGGTCCTTCAGGTCGGCGACCTCTTCGAGGAACATCGTCGACGCGGCGGTGCGGTCGCTGCGTATGAGACAGAAGTCCGCCTTCGGCTCCCGCTCCAGGAGCGTCGTGACGATGGACAGCACCGGTGTGATGCCGCTCCCGCCGACGATCGCCGCATAGCGTCCGGGGGCCGGGTCCAGCGTGAACCGTCCGGCCGGCGTCATCACCTCCAGCTCGTCGCCGACGGCGACTTCCTTGAAGGCGTACGTGGAGAAGGCGCCGTCCTCGACGAGGCGCACCCCGACGCGCAGGAACCGGGGCTCCTCCGGGGCGTCGACAGGCGGGGCGGTGGAACAGATCGAGTACGTACGCCGGATCTCCGTGCCGTCCGCGAAGCGGCGGATGGCGAGGTGCTGGCCCGGCGTGAAGCGGTACTCCTCGCGGAGCGGCGGCGGCACGTCGAACGTCAGCGTCACGGAGTCGTCGGTGAGCCGGTCGACCGCCGCTACCCGGAGCGGGTGGAAGCGGGCCATCACAACTCCTTGAAGTGGTCGAAGGGTTCCCGGCAGGAGGCGCAGCGGCGCAGTGCCTTGCAGGCCGTGGAGGAGAAGCGGCTGAGCAGTTCGGTGTCGGTCGAGCCGCAGTGCGGGCAGCGGATCGACAGGCTCAGCGGAACGGGTCCGTCGGCCGCGTGGGAACGCGGGGGAGCTATGCCGAACTCGGCCAGCTTGCGGCGGCCCTCGGCGCTGATGTCGTCGGTCGACCAGGCGGGGGAGAGCACGGTGCGCACCGCGACCTCGGCCACGCCGTGGTCGTGCAGAATCTGCTCGATGTCGGCCGACATGGCCTCTATCGCAGGGCAGCCCGTGTAGGTGGGGGTCAGCTCGACGTCGACCTTGCCCGGCGCGAGGACCCGCACGCCGCGCACCACGCCCAGCTCGGCCAGCGTCAGCACGGGCAGCTCGGGGTCGGGCACCGAGCCCGCGAGGGCCAGGAGCTCCGCCTCCAGCGCGGTGGGCGCGGTCGTCACCATGACGCCCCCGGGTGGCTGCGGTGCAGGTGCTGCATCTCGGCGAGCATCCGGCCGAACGACTCGGTGTGCAGGCCCTCGCGGCCGGCGCCCGCCGTCCACGCGCCGGTCTGCGGGCCCTGCGGCACGGTCAGGGTCGCCCGCTCGACGACCGAGGTCACCGACGCGGTCCACCGCTGCTGGATGGCCTGCCAGTCGGCGTCGAGTCCGGGCACCGGCTTGAACATCTCACCGGTGAACCGCCACAGGGCGTCGATGCCCGCCTGCATCCGCCTGTGGCTCTCGTCCGTGCCGTCGCCGAGCCGCAGGGTCCACTGCTCGGCGTGGTCCTGGTGGTAGGCCACTTCCTTGACGGCTTTCGCGGCCAGAGGGGCGAACGCGCCGTCCCCGGACGCCAACTCGCCGTACAGCAGTGTCTGGTAGGTAGAGAAGTAGAGCTGGCGGGCGATGGTGTGCGCGAAGTCGCCGTTCGGCTGCTCGACCAGCTGGAGGTTGCGGAAGGAGCGCTCCTCGCGGAGGTACGCCAACTCGTCCTCGTCGCCCGCCATGGAGAGCAGGAGGCGGGCCTGGCCGAGCAGGTCGAGGGCGATGTTCGCCAGGGCGACCTCCTCTTCGAGGACGGGGGCGTGTCCTGCCCACTCCCCCAGCCGGTGGGAGAGCACCAGCGCGTCGTCGCCGAGGGCCAGGGCGGGGAGGGCCGCGGCGTCGGTCGAGACGGGCGGGCTGGTGGCCGGGGCGGTCACGGGGGCCTGGGAGCTCACAGGTGCTTCACCCCTTCCGGGATTTCGTAGAACGTCGGGTGGCGGTACGGCTTGTCGCCGGCCGGTTCGAAGAAGGAGTCCTTCTCGTCCGGGGACGACGCGGTGATCTCGGCGGACGGCACGACCCAGATCGAGACGCCCTCGCTCCTGCGCGTGTACAGGTCGCGGGCGTTGCGCAGGGCCATCTCCGCGTCCGGCGCGTGCAGGCTGCCCGCGTGGGTGTGGGAGAGCCCGCGGCGGGAGCGGACGAACACCTCCCACAGCGGCCAGTCGGTAGAGCTGCTCATGCTGTCGCCTCTCCGTGCTGTGTTGCCGTGCCCCGCGGGGGCGTCTGCTTGCGCGCGTACGCAGCGGCTGCCTCGCGGACCCAGACGCCCTCCTCGTGGGCGCGGCGGCGCTGGGTTATGCGCTGGTCGTTGCAGGGACCGTTGCCCTTGAGGACGTCCCAGAACTCGGTCCAGTCGATGGCACCGAAGTCGTAGTGCCCCCGGGACTCGTTCCACACCAGGTCCGGGTCGGGGAGCGTCAGGCCGAGGGATTCCGCCTGGGGGACGCAGATGTCCACGAAGCGCTGGCGCAGCTCGTCGTTCGAGTGGCGCTTGATCTTCCACGTCATCGACTGCTCGGAGTGCGAGGACTCGTCGTCGGGCGGGCCGAACATCATCAGGGAGGGCCACCACCAGCGGTCCACCGCGTCCTGCGCCATGGCGTGCTGCGCCTCGGTGCCGCGGCTGAGGGCGAGCAACGACTCGTACCCCTGGCGCTGGTGGAAGGACTCCTCCTTGCAGACGCGGACCATCGCCCGCGCATAGGGTCCGTACGAACACCGGCACAGGGGGACCTGGTTGGTGATCGCCGCGCCGTCCACGAGCCAGCCGATCGCGCCCACGTCCGCCCAGGTCAGCGTGGGGTAGTTGAAGATCGACGAGTACTTCTGGCGGCCGGAGTGCAGCTTGTCGAGCAGTTCGTCGCGGCTCGTGCCGAGGGTCTCCGCCGCGCTGTACAGATACAGGCCGTGGCCGGCCTCGTCCTGCACCTTGGCCATGAGGATCGCCTTGCGCCGCAGGGAGGGGGCGCGCGTGATCCAGTTGGCCTCGGGCTGCATGCCGATGATCTCGGAGTGCGCGTGCTGGGCGATCTGGCGCACGAGGGACGCGCGATACGCGTCCGGCATCCAGTCGCGCGGCTCGATGCGCTCGTCGGCGGCGACCGCCGCGTCGAAGACGGCCTGGTGCTCCGCCGTGCGCGCGGCTGAGTCCGCTGCGGGCGCGGCCTCGTCCGGCTCCGTGCCCGCCGCCTGGTGTGCGGCTGCTGTCGCCATCTCGGTCCCCCTCGACCTGTGAGCGAACCGCCCGACCGATCGTTCGGTTCGTTGAATTCAATGGTGCGGTCCTCCGCCATAAGGTGTCAACCCTGTGGATAACTTCACGGACGCTGTGCGCGGTGGGCGGGCGTGAGTACCGTTCCGGCGGCAGGGTCGGTGCGGGAACGGGGAACGGGGCGGAATGGACCGGAACGACGAGGGCTCCGGTGCGGGGCCCGGTGAGTCTGTCGGGGCCGAAGCAGGGGGCCCGGAGGCCGAGCGGCCGGGCCGGGTCGGGATCGCCGGGCTCAGGCTCGGGTACCAGATCGCTGCCGCGTGCGCCCTGGCCGTCGTCGCCGCGGCCGCCTGCGTCCACGTCGCCATGCTGTTCCTGCACGTCGCGCCCTCGAACACGCTGACCAAGCAGCACGGGGACGTGGTCGACGAATGGATCTACCCCGAGTTCGAGCAGAACTGGAAGCTCTTCGCGCCCAACCCGCTCCAGCAGAACGTCGCGGTGCAGGCCCGTGCGGAGCTCCGCACGGCTGACGGGGGCGTGCGCACCACCGACTGGTACGGCCTCTCCGCGGAGGACGGCGCCGCCATCGACGGGAGCCTGCTGCCCAGCCACACGCAGCAAAATGAACTCCGCCGCGCCTGGGACTTCTACGTGGGCTCGCACGACTCGCAGAATCGTCCCGTCGGCGTGCGGGGCCAGCTTTCCGAGCGCTACGTCCGCCGCATCGCGTACATGCGCCTCGAGCGCGAGGAGCCGGGGCGCAAGGGAGACGAGATCGCGCGCGTGCAGCTGCGCTCGAAGACGACCAATGTGCGGCCGCCGAAGTGGAGCGACGAGAAGGTTTCCCTCAAGCCTGCCTACCGGGTGCTCCCGTGGTGGACGGTGGAGCCGGACGACCTGCCGCTGGCGGAGGGTGCTGCCCGATGAGCCGCTTCGAGCACCCGCTGGCGCGGGGCATCAACAACGTCACGGGGTTCGCCCTGGGGCCGTACCAGACCGCGGTGATCCGTATCGGATTCGCCGGCACCTGGCTGTTCTTCCTGCTGCGCGAGCTCCCCCACCGCCATGAGATGTACGGGCCCGACGGTCCCTGGAACTGGGACATGGCCCAGCAGCTCATCGCCAACAACGGCGCCTTCACCGCTCTGATGTGGTCGGACGGACACCTCTGGTTCGAGATCGTCTACGGCCTCGGGATACTCAGCAGCGTCCTGCTGCTGCTCGGCTGGCACACGCGCGCGATGTCCGTGCTCTTCATGATCGGTGTGCTGTCGCTGCAGAACCGCAGCATCTTCATGGGGGACGGCGGCGACAACGTCATCCACCTGATGTCGACGTATCTGGTCTTCACGCGCTGCGGTCAGGTCTGGTCGCTGGACGCGCGGCGAGCGGCACGCGCGCGTGAGGGCGGTCAGGAATCGGTTGGGCCGGCGGACCCGGTCGGCCCTGTCGGGCCCGTCCTGTGGTGGGTGCTCGGGCTCGGACTCTCCGTCGTGACGTTCATGGGGGAGCTCAGCGGCGGCTGGCTGCTGCTCTTCTGGGGCCTGTGGCTGGTGCACGGCTTCTGGTGGGCCATGGGGCGGCGGGCCCCGGAGAGTGAGCTGCGGAAGCTGCTCGACGTCGTGGCCAACGTCGCCCACAACGCCGGCCTGCTGGTGATCATGGTCGAGGCCTGTCTGATCTACGCGACCGCCGGCTGGTACAAGATCCAGGGGAGTCGCTGGCAGGACGGCACGGCCGTGTACTACCCGCTGAACCTCGACTACTTCTCCCCGTGGCCCGCCCTCTCCGAACTGCTCTCGTCCCACGGCATCATGGTGCTCCTGGTGACCTACGGAACGGTCGCCGTGCAGGTGGCCTTCCCCTTCACCCTCTTCAACCGCCGGGTCAAGAACGTGCTGCTCGTGGCCATGATCGCCGAGCACGCCGCGATCGCGGTCATTCTGGGGCTGCCGTTCTTCTCGCTCGCGATGATCGCCGCCGACGCGGTCTTCCTGCCGACGTCGTTCCTGCGGCGGCTCGGCCGGTGGGCGGCACGCGCGCGTGAAGGGGCGGTATCCCGCCTTCCGCTCTCCCGTGGCGGTGAGATGCCGGAGCAGCGGTCCGGGGAGGCCGGGGAGGCCGGGGAGGCCGGAGAGTCCGTGGCAGGGGCTCTGGGCGAGGAACCCACCGGGCCCGCCCACGTAGGCTTCACGCCATGAACAGGACGGACGGGGCGGACCCCGAGGGCGCCGTGCGCGCCTGGCGCGGGCTCGCCGATACGTCCGTGCTGCTCGACGGCTTCCATGCGATCAAGCACGCACTGCGCTTCGGCGCCCGGGTCCCCATGGCGCTGACCAGTGACCGGCCCGCCGTCCTGGCCCTGGCGGACGAGCTCGCGCCGGACGTGAAGGACGCCCTCGGCGACCTCCTCACGGAGGTCCCCGACGACCGGCTGCGCGGCTTGGTGCCGCGGCTGCATCCCACGGCCGTGGCCGCCCTGGCGGTACGTCCCTCGCGCGCGGCCAACCTGGAGGAGCTGCGGAGGACGTCCCGGTCCGCGCCGATCGTCGTGCTCGACGACCCGCGCAACCTGGGCAACGCCGGGGCGGTGATCCGGCTCGCCGCCGGGTTCGGGGCGACCGGGGTCGTGACGACCGGCACGCTCGACCCGTGGCACCCCACCGTGGTGCGCGGCGGCGCGGGCCTGCACTTCGCGACCGCGGTGGAGCGGATGGATGTGGCCGATCTGCCGCCCGGGCCGGTCTTCGCGCTCGACGCGGAGGGCGAGGACATCAGGGGGCTGAAGCTCCCGGACGACGCCGTGCTCGCCTTCGGCTCCGAGCGCAGCGGGCTGTCGGCCGCTCTGCGCGAGCGCGCGGACCACCTGGTGTCCCTGCCGATGCGCCCGCAGGTCTCCAGCTACAACCTGGCGACGAGCGTCGGCATGGCGCTCTTCCACTGGTCGGCGGGCAGGCCCCCGGGATCGGAGGCCTGACCCGCCGCGCGTCACGTGTCACGCGTCGCGCGTTACGCGTCCTTGCGGATCTCCACCACGCGGAAGCGGTTGGCCACGAACGCGCCGTCGCACAGCGCCGCGTTCGCCGCGGGGTTGCCGCCCGAACCGTGGAAGTCCGAGAACGCCGCCGTCTGGTTCACGTAGACACCGCCCGTGAGGTTCAGGGACAGCTGGGCGCACTCTTCGAGGCAGGTCTCCTCGACGGCGGCGGAGATCTCCTCCGACGTCGTGTACGCCCCGACGGTCATCGCTCCCTTGTCGCGCACCGTGCGGCGCAGCAGCTCCACCGCGTCCGTCGCCGAGTCGACGGCGACCGCGAAGGAGACCGGGCCGAAGCACTCGCTCAGGTAGGCGGCCTCGGCGTCCGGCTTGGCGCCGTCCAGCTTGACGATCACGGGGGTGCGGACGACGGCGTCAGGGAACTCCGGGTTGGTGATCTCCCGCGAGGGGAGGGCGACCTCGCCGAGGCCCGCGGCCGCTTCGAGGCGGGACTTCACGTCCGGGTTGACCAGGGCGCCCAGGATGCCGTTCGCCCGCGCGTCGTCGCCCAGCAGGCCGTTCACCGAGGCCGCGAGGTCGGCGACCACGTCGTCGTACGACTTCGCGCCCGCGTCGGTCCGGATGCCGTCGCGGGGGATCAGCAGGTTCTGCGGGGTGGTGCACATCTGGCCGCTGTACAGGGACAGGGAGAAGGCCAGGTTGGCCAGCATTCCCTTGTAGTTGTCCGTCGACTCGACGACGACAGTGTTGACGCCGGCCTTTTCCGTGTAGACCTGCGCCTGGCGGGCGTTGGCCTCGAGCCAGTCGCCGAAGGACGTCGATCCGGTGTAGTCGATCAGCTTGATCTCGGGGCGCACGGCGAGCGTCTTGGCGATGCCCTCGTCGGGCCGCTCGACGGCCAGGCAGACGAGGTTCGGGTCGAAGCCCGCGTCGGCGAGGACCTCGCGGGCGATCCGCACGGTGAGCGCCAGGGGCAGGACCGCGCGCGGGTGGGGCTTGACCAGGACGGGGTTGCCGGTGGCGAGCGAGGCGAACAGGCCGGGGTAGCCGTTCCACGTCGGGAAGGTGTTGCAGCCGATCATGAGCGAGATGCCGCGCGGGACGGGGGTGAACCGCTTGTTCAGCGCGATCGGGTCGCGCTTGCCCTGGGGCTTGGTCCACTCGGCGGCGTCGGGGGTGCGGGTCTGCTCCACGTACGCATAGGCGACCGCTTCGAGGCCCCGGTCCTGGGCGTGCGGGCCGCCTGCCTGGAAGGCCATCATGAAGGCCTGGCCGCTGGTGTGCATGACCGCGTGCGCGAACTCGTGCGTGCGGGCGCTGATGCGCGACAGGATCTCCAGACAGACCATCGCGCGCACTTCCGCGCCCGCGTCGCGCCAGGCGCGCATCCCGGCACGCATGGCGGGCAGCAGGGTGTCGATGTCCGGGTGGGGGTACGTGATCCCCAACTCCGGGCCGTACGGGGAGACTTCGCCGCCGACCCAGTCATCCGTGCCGGGCTGGTCGAGGTCGAAGCGGGTGCCCTGGAGGGCGTCGAAGGCGGCCTTTCCCTCGGGCAGGCTCAGGGAGCCGTTCTCCCCGTACGCCTTCGGGTGCTCGGGGTGCGGGGACCAGTACGCACGCGTGCGGATGGTCTCCAGCGCCTGGTCGAGGGTGGGCCGGTGCTTGGCGATCAGCTGGGGCGCGGTGAGTTCGGCGGCCATGACGGGACCAACTCCTCCTCGGGCAGCTCTTCGTCGAGCTGGCGAGCTGGGCAGGGACGGTGGGCAGGAACGCTCTGACAGGGCTAGAGTAACCGAACGATCGGTCGGGACAAGAGGGTCCGTCAAAGCTGTGGACAACTTCTTGACGGCCACCCCCGGACCCTGCGGCCGACGGGCCGTGCGGGAGGATCGCGAACATGACAGCACTCGAGCTCAGCAGCGCCGTTGCCGTGGTCGGCACCGGAACCATGGGGCAGGGCATCGCGCAGGTCGCCCTGGTCGCGGGCCACCCCGTGCGGCTGTACGACGCCGCGCCCGGCCGGGCCAAGGCGGCGGCCGACGCGATCGGTGCGCGACTGGACCGGCTCGTCGAGAAGGGCAGGCTCACCGCCGAGGACCGCGCCGCGGCCGGCGCCCGCCTCGCCCCCGCCGAGAGCCTCGCCGAGCTCGCCGACTGCGGTCTCGTCGTCGAGGCGATCCTCGAACAGCTCGACGTGAAGCAGCGGCTGTTCCTGGACCTCGAAGAGGTCGTCCCCGAGGACTGTCTGCTCGCCACGAACACGTCGTCCCTCTCCGTGACCGCCATCGCGGGCGCCCTGCGCGCACCGGGCCGCTTCGTCGGCCTGCACTTCTTCAACCCGGCGCCCCTGCTGCCCCTCGTCGAGGTCGTCAGCGGCTTCGCGACGGAGGAGACCGCGGCCACGCGCGCGTATGAGACGGCCAAGGCCTGGGGGAAGACCCCGGTGCGCTGCGCGGACACCCCCGGCTTCATCGTCAACCGCGTCGCCCGGCCCTTCTACGCCGAGGCGCTGCGCCTGTACGAGGAGCGGGTCGCCGACCCCGCCACGATCGACGCCGTCCTGCGCGAGTGCGGCGGATTCAAGATGGGCCCCTTCGAGCTCACCGACCTCATCGGCCAGGACGTCAACGAAGCCGTCACGCGCTCCGTGTGGGAGTCCTTCTTCCAGGACCCCAAGTTCACGCCGTCGCTTGCGCAGCGCCGTCTCGTGGAGTCGCGCCGCCTCGGACGGAAGTCGGGGCAGGGCTGGTACGCGTACGGGGACGACGCCCCGCGCGCGGAGCCGCACACGGCGGAGCCCGCGCAGGCGCCGGAGTCCGTCACCGTGCACGGCGACCTCTTCCCGGCGGACGCGCTGACCGCCCTCATGGAGGAGGCCGGCATCCGGGTCGGGCGCGGCGAGGGCACCCTCGAGTACCCCGGCTTCATCGGGCTCCCCGGCGGGGCGCGGCTCGCCCTGGCCGACGGCACGGCCGCCGACGCCGCAGCCGAGCCCACGATCCACTTCGACCTGGCGCTGGACTACCGCGCCGCCACCAGGATCGCCCTCGCCCCTTCGAGCAGGGTCGACGAACAGTCCCTGAAGGAGGCGATCGGCCTCTTCCAGGCGCTTGGCAAGAAGGTCAGTGTCATTGGGCACACGCCGGGCATGATCGTCGCCCGCACGGTGTGGATGCTCGTCGACTTCGCCCTGGACGCCGTCGGGCGCGACGTCGCGGACGCCGAGGACATCGACACCGCCATGCGGCTCGGCGTCAACTACCCGCTCGGGCCCATCGCCTGGGGCCGCCGCCTCACCACGTACCGGGTGGCAGAGGCGCTCGATGCCCTGCACGACGAGTACCCCACCGGGCGTTACACGCCCTCCCAGGCACTGCGGCGCCAAGCCGTGCGAGAGGAGTACTCATGACCACCGCCCGGCGCGACACGTACACCCCGGAGACGCTGCTGAGCGTGGCCGTCCGGGTCTTCAACGAGCGCGGCTACGACGGCACGTCCATGGAGCACCTCTCCAAGGCCGCCGGCATCTCCAAGTCGTCGATCTACCACCACGTGGCGGGCAAGGAGGAGCTGCTGCGCCGTGCCGTGAGCCGGGCGCTCGACGGGCTCTTCGGGATCCTCGCCGAGGAGCACGCGCGCGTGGGCAGTGCGGTGCGGCGTCTGGAGTACGTCACGCGCCGCACCGTCGAGGTGCTGGTCGCCGAACTGCCCTACGTGACGCTGCTGCTGCGGGTGCGCGGCAACACGGACACCGAGCGCTGGGCCATGGAACGGCGCAGGGAGTTCGACCAGCAGGTGGCGGCGCTGCTCAAGGAGGCCGTCGCCGGCGGCGACCTGCGCTCCGACATCGAACTGCGGCTCGCCACCCGGCTGCTCTTCGGAATGATCAACTCCATCGTGGAGTGGTACCGGCCGGAGAGCCGGGGCGCCGCCAACGGCGAGCAGATCGCCGACGCGGTCGTGCAGCTGGCCTTCGCGGGCCTGCGCACGGACCGCTGAGCCCGGGACCCCGGGGCGGGGCAGGCTCTCAGCTCTCCGGCTCCATGTCGTCCTCCTCGAAGACCAGCAACGTACGCGTGCTGAGGACTTCGGGGATGGACTGCAGCCGGGTGAGCACCAGCTCGCGCAGGGCCCGGTTGTCCGGTGTGTGCACCAGAAGCAGTACGTCGAAGTCACCGCTGACCAGCGCGATGTGGGACGCACCTGGCAGTGCGCGCAGATGCTCGCGCACCGTGCGCCAGGTGTTCTGGACGATCTTGAGCGTGATGTACGCGGACGCGCCCTGCCCGGCGCGTTCGTGATTGATGCGCGCCCCGAAGCCCCGGATGACGCCGTCGTCGATGAGGCGGTTGATGCGCGCGTACGCGTTGGCCCGTGACACATGGACCCGTTCGGCCACGGAACGTATCGAGGCGCGACCGTCCGTGTGCAGGATCTGCAGGATGTCGCGGTCTATGGCGTCCAGGGGGCGCGGATCCGGGATCTGTGGCTCCGGGCGGTCGCCGTCCGGCCCGTCGGCCATTCGTTCAGATGCCATGTCCCCCCGCCTCCCTACCATGGACGTACTGCATCCATCCCAGGCTGTGCAGAACCGTTTGTCCACAGCCTGGAGGTGCCTGTAGCCAAAATGTGCCGACGACCGAACAATCGGTAGGTGAGGCGCATCACGTCGGCGCGCCTCTTTTGCCGCTCCTCACGAGGAGACCGCTTCCCCCAGGAGGTGCCGTCATGACGGTCATGGAGCAGCGGGGCGCCTACCGGCCCACCCCGCCCCCCGCTTGGCAGCCCAGGACCGACCCCGCGCCGCTGCTGCCGGACGAGGAGCCCTACCGCGTTCTGGGCACCGACGCCGCCGACAAGGTCGACCCGGAGCTGCTGCGCCGGCTCTACGCGGAGCTCGTGCGCGGCCGTCGGTACAACACGCAGGCGACGGCGCTGACCAAGCAGGGCAGGCTGGCGGTCTATCCCTCGAGCACCGGGCAGGAGGCGTGCGAGATCGCCGCCGCCCTCGCCCTGGAGGAGCGGGACTGGCTCTTTCCCAGTTACCGGGACACGCTCGCCGTGGTCGCCCGCGGCCTCGACCCCGCGAGCGCGCTGACCCTGCTGCGCGGCGACTGGCACACCGGGTACGACCCGCGCGAGCACCGTATAGCGCCCCTGAGTACCCCTCTTGCGACCCAGCTCCCGCACGCCGTGGGCCTCGCGCACGCGGCCCGGCTCAAGGGCGACGACGTCGTGGCGCTCGCCATGGTCGGCGACGGCGGCACCAGCGAGGGCGACTTCCACGAGGCGCTGAACTTCGCCGCGGTGTGGCAGGCCCCCGTCGTCTTCCTCGTGCAGAACAACGGCTTCGCGATCTCCGTGCCGCTCGCCAAGCAGACCGCGGCCCCGTCCCTGGCCCACAAGGCCGTGGGGTACGGCATGCCGGGGCGCCTGGTCGACGGCAACGACGCGGCGGCGATGCACGAGGTGCTGAGCGAGGCGGTGGCCCGCGCGCGTGAGGGCGGCGGCCCGACGCTCGTCGAGGCGGTCACGTACCGCATGGAGGCGCACACGAACGCCGACGACGCCACGCGCTACCGGCAGGACACCGACGTCGAAGCCTGGCGCGACCACGACCCGATCCTGCTCATGGAGCGGGAGCTGACGGAGCGCGGACTCCTGGACGACGACATGAAGCGGCAGGCAGGCGAAGACGCCGAGGCCATGGCCGCCGACCTGCGCCAGCACATGAACCAGGAGCCCGTGCTCGACCCCATGGACCTTTTCACGCACGTGTACGCCGAGCAGACCTCCCAGCTCAGGGAGCAGGCGGCGCAGTTGCGTGCCGAACTCGAAGTGGCCGCGGAAGAGGCTGAGGAGGAGACCCGATGAGCACGGTCGCGGCCAAGCCGGTCACCAAACCGGCGACGAAACCGGCCACCATGGCGCAGGCGCTGGGGCGCGCGCTGCGGGACTCGATGGCCGAGGACCCGTCCGTCCACGTCCTCGGAGAGGACGTCGGAGCGCTCGGCGGTGTCTTCAGGGTCACCGACGGGCTGGCCGCCGAGTTCGGCGAGGACCGCTGCACCGACACGCCCCTCGCCGAGGCGGGCATCCTCGGCACGGCGGTCGGCATGGCGATGTACGGGCTGCGGCCGGTCGTCGAGATGCAGTTCGACGCGTTCGCGTACCCCGCCTTCGAGCAGCTGATCTCGCACGTGGCGCGGATGCGGAACCGCACGCGCGGGACGCTGCCGCTGCCCATCACCGTGCGCGTGCCCTACGGCGGCGGCATCGGCGGCGTCGAGCACCACAGCGATTCCTCCGAGGCGTACTACATCGCGACGCCCGGCCTGCACGTCGTCACCCCCGCCACGGTGTCCGACGCCTACGGGCTGCTGCGCGCCTCCATCGCCTCCGACGACCCCGTCGTCTTCCTGGAGCCGAAGCGGCTCTACTGGTCGAAGGCGGACTGGAACCCGGACGCGCCGCAGACCGTTGAACCGATAGGCCGTGCGGTGGTCCGGCGCTCCGGACGCAGCGCCACGCTCATCACGTACGGGCCGTCCGTGCCCGTCTGCCTGGAGGCGGCCGAGGCGGCCCGCGCCGAGGGCTGGGACCTCGAAGTGGTCGACCTGCGCTCCCTGGTGCCGTTCGACGACGAGACGGTCGCCGCGTCCGTGCGGCGGACCGGGCGGGCCGTCGTCGTCCACGAGTCCGGCGGCTTCGGTGGCCCCGGCGGCGAGATCGCCGCGCGCGTCACCGAGCGGTGCTTCCACCACCTGGAGGCGCCGGTGCTGCGGGTCGCGGGCTTCGACATCCCGTATCCGCCGCCGATGCTGGAGAAGCACCATCTTCCGGGCGTGGACCGGATCCTGGACGCGGTCGCGCGGCTGCAGTGGGAGGCGGACAGCTGATGGCGCAGGTCCTTGAATTCAAGCTGCCCGACCTCGGGGAAGGGCTGACGGAGGCGGAAGTCGTCCGCTGGCTCGTCGAGGTTGGTGACGTCGTGACCGTGGACCAGCCGGTCGTCGAGGTCGAGACGGCCAAGGCGATGGTCGAGGTGCCGTGTCCCTACGGAGGCGTGGTCACGGCCCGCTTCGGCGAGGAGGGCGCGGAACTGCCGGTGGGCGCACCGCTGTTGACGGTCGCGGTGGGAGAAGGCTCTGACGGGGCGGGTTCTGGCGGGGCGGGTTCTGGCGCGGTGGGTTCCGGCGGGGCGGTCTCGGCCGGAGCGGTTTCCGGCGGGGCGCCTGAGGAGCCTGCCGAGCGGGCGCTGCAGACGGCCGCGGAGCGTGCTGCCGCGGAGCAGGACGCCGAGGAGTCCTCCGGGAACGTGCTCGTCGGGTACGGGACGGCTGCGGCGCCTGCGCGGCGGCGTCGGGTGCGGACTGTGCGGGTCTCCGCCCCGCCGGCCTCCCCGCCTGCCGCACCGGCACCCGCTGCTCCACCGGCACCCGCTGCTCCGGCGGCGGCCGCACCCGCTCCGGCGGCGGCCGCTCCCGCCGCGCACGCCGCCGCACCCGCCTCCGCCTCCGACGGGCCGGTTCCCGTGATCTCCCCGCTCGTGCGCAAGCTGGCGCGGGAGAACGACGTGGACCTGCGCAGTCTGGTGGGGTCCGGGCCGGACGGGCTGATTCTGCGGGCCGACGTCGACGCCGCCGTGGAAGCACGCACGCGGGCGGTCAAGGCAGCCGTCCGGGACGACGACGAGCTGATCCGCGCCGGGCGTCACGAAGCCCGGCAGAGCGTGGAGGCCGGAGAGGAGCCGCGCAAGGCCGGCCTCTACTCCCGCCACCCACTGACCGGACTCCGTGGACTCGTCGCCGACAAGATGTCCCGCAGTCGCCGCGAGATACCGGAGGCGACCTGCTGGGTCGACGCCGACGCGACCGAGCTGCTGGCGGCCCGCAGGTCCATGAACGACGCGATGACGGACCGCGACGGCCACAAGGTGTCGCTGCTCGCGCTCCTCGCGCGGATCAGCGTGGCCGCCCTGGCCCGCTTCCCGGCGCTCAACTCCACCGTGGACATGGAGGAGCGTGAGGTACGGCAGTTCGCCGACATCCACCTCGGCTTCGCCGCGCAGACCCCGCGCGGCCTGGTCGTCCCCGTGGTCCGGCACTCCCAGTCGCGGTCGACGGACTCGATCAACGCGGAGCTGATACGGCTCACGGAGTCCGCGCGCGCGGGAACGCTCACGCCGGGGGAGCTCACCGGAGGCACCTTCACGCTCAACAACTACGGGGTGTTCGGGGTCGACGGCTCCACGCCGATCATCAACCACCCCGAGGCGGCCATGCTGGGCGTCGGCCGGATCGTGCCCAAGCCGTGGGTGCACCAGGGCGAGTTGGCCGTGCGGCACGTCGTGCAGTTGTCGCTCACCTTCGACCACCGGGTGTGCGACGGCGGTACGGCGGGCGGCTTCCTGCGGTACGTGGCCGACTGTGTCGAGCAGCCGGCGGTGCTGCTGCGGTCGGTGTGAGGCGTAGCGGCGCGGAAGGGGCCTCCAGCGGCGCGTGACGTAAGGCCCCTGCCCGTAGGGCCCTTCGCAGGGGTGTCAATGATCCTTCGTATGCCCATACTCGGGGTGTGACCACGAAAGAGGGCGACCCGTACGACGCCGTCGTGCTCGCCGGGGGCGGCGCCGCCCGCCTCGGCGGCGCGGACAAGCCGGGGGTGCGGGTCGGCGGCCGCGCGCTGATCGACCGGGTGCTCGCGGCTTGTTCCGGTGCCGGTACGACCGTCGTGGTGGCCGCGCCTCGGCCGACCGCGCGTCCCGTCGTCTGGGCGCGCGAGGAGCCCGCGGGCGGCGGCCCCCTGGCCGCGCTCGACGCGGGGCTCGCGCGCACGTCGGCGGAACGGGTGGTCGTGCTCTCCGCCGATCTGCCGTTCCTGGGCGAGCCGACCGTACGCCGTCTCCTCGACGCGTTGGCCGGGAGCGGGGCGGACGGTGCGGTCCTCACCGACCCCGACGGCCGCGACCAGCCGCTCGTCGCGGCCTATCGGCGTGACGCACTCCTGCGGGAGATCGCCGTGCTCGGCGAACGGGACGGCCACGGCCACGGCCACAGCCACAAGGGCGGTGGGCTCGCCGGGTTGCCGTTGCGGCGGCTCACCGGGCGGCTCGCCCTCACCCGGGTCGCCGACCCCCTCGCCGCTTTCGACTGCGACACCTGGGACGACATCGCGTCCGCCCGGGCGCGGATCAGGGAGCATGGCAACGTGTTGGATGAATGGATTTCCGCAGTCAAGGACGAGCTGGGCATCGAGCTCGACGTCGACACCGGCGCCCTCCTGGACCTCGCTCGCGACGCCGCGCACGGCGTGGCCAGGCCCGCGGCACCGCTGACCACGTTCCTCGTCGGGTACGCGGCCGCGCAGGCCGCGGCGCGCGGCGGAGCGGGCGGCGGTGCCGAGGCGGTGGCCGAGGCGACCCGCAAGGCCGCGGCTCTCGCGGCCCGCTGGGCGGACGAGGACCAGCAGGACGCCAAGCCCGGCACCCCTCAGCCCGGCACCCCTCAGCCAGGCGCCGCGACCCCCACCCCCGCGAAACCCGGCTCCGCCCCCCAGACGCCTCCGAGCGCCGGATGACCGGGCAGCCCGCGTCGGACGCCGAGCTCGACGAGGCGCTCGCCCTGGTGAACGGGCACCGTGACGCCCACAGCAGCCACAGCACCCACAGCACTCACAGCACCCCCGGCGACCCCGCGCACCGGTCACCATCGGCCCCACCCCCGACGTCGGCCCCCGCCCCACCCTCCCCACCGTCGTCCGCGCCACCCTCCACCCCCGCCGCCCGCTCCGGCAGCCACGAGGCCCCCGCCCCGGACGAGCACCGCGACACCACCCCCTGGCCCGCCGCCCGCGCCCGCGCCGAGCGCGCCGTACCAGGGCCCGGCACCGAGCCCGTCGACGTACCGCTGCACCGGGCCCTCGGCATGATCCTCGCCGCGCCCCTCACCGCCCTCACGGACCTGCCGTCCTTCGACACCTCGGCGATGGACGGCTGGGTCGTCGGCGGGCCCGGCCCCTGGGCCGTACGGGCCGACGGAATCCTGGCCGGGCATGGTCGGCCGGACGCCCTCTCCGACGGTGAGGCGGTCCGGATCGCGACGGGCGCCCGCATTCCGCAGGACGCCACGGCCGTGCTGCGCAGCGAGCACGGCAGGATCGACGACAAGGGCAGACTGCACGCCCTGCGCGACGTGATCACCGGCCAGGACATCCGGCCGCGCGGCCAGGAGTGCCGGTCAGGCGAGCACCTCCTGCCCGCCGGCGCCCTGGTGACCCCCGCCGTACTCGGGCTCGCCGCGGCGGCCGGGTACGACGCCCTGCCGGTGTTCCGCAGGCCTCGCGCCGAAGTCCTCGTCCTGGGCGACGAGTTGCTGACGGACGGCCTGCCGCGCGAAGGGCTCATCCGGGACGCGCTCGGCCCGATGCTGCCGCCCTGGCTGCACGCGCTGGGCGCCGAAGTGACCGCCGTCAGGCGGCTCGGTGACGACGCCGAAGCCCTCCACGACGCGATCACCTCGTCCACCGCCGACCTGATCGTCACGACGGGCGGAACCGCATCGGGCCCGGTCGACCACGTCCACCCCATCCTGCGTCGGCTCGGCGCCGAATTGCTCGTGGACGGCGTCGCGGTGCGCCCGGGACACCCCATGTTGCTGGCCCGCGTCGGGGCGGGGCGGCACCTCGTCGGCCTGCCCGGCAACCCGCTCGCCGCCGTGTCCGGTCTGCTCACGCTGGCCGAACCCCTGCTGCGCACGCTCTCCGGCCGCGCGGCGGGCTGCGGCGGGCCCTCCACGTACACCGCTCCCCTGCGCGACGGCGTCCAGGGGCATCCGCACGACACCCGCCTCGTCCCGGTCGCCCTGCGCGGTGAGCGTGCCGTGCCGCTGCACTTCAACGGCCCGGCGATGCTGCGCGGGATCGCGGCGGCCGACGGCCTGGCCGTCGTGCCGCCCGGCGGAGCAAGGGCGGGCAGGGAGGTCGAGGTACTTGACCTGCCCTGGGCCGTTCCCGAGGTGGGCACCGGAACGGGCGCGGGCGCGCCTTTGTACGGTGGTCCGATTGACGGGGGCCAAGCCGATGACAGCGCAGGTTCCGGAGCCGGTATCGGCACCGGATCCGGGGCCGGGCCCGAGGCGGGGGCTGGGCCCGGGGATGGGGCAGTCGTAGACGGCGAGGAGCGTTTCACGTGAAACTTCCCGGGCATGACGCCATGGCGCGTCACCCCGAAGAGCAGCACACGACACACCGCATCAAGCTGCCCCAGCGCACGGTCGAGCGTCCGTTGCGCCAGGTCACCCGGCGTCTCGCGATGGCGCTGTTCGTGCTGGCCCTGACGACGGTCCTCGTCTACATCGACCGCGACGGCTACCACGACAACTCGGACAACCGTCTCGACTTCCTCGATTCCGCCTACTACGCGACGGTCACGCTCTCCACCACGGGATACGGCGACATCGTCCCGTACAGCGACAGCGCGCGGCTCACCAACATTCTTCTGGTCACGCCGTTGCGCGTGCTCTTCCTGATCATCCTGGTCGGCACCACTCTCGAAGTGCTCACGGAACGGACGCGCGAGGAATGGCGTCTGTCCCGCTGGAGGTCCAACTTGCGTGAACACACTGTTGTCGTCGGCTTCGGTACGAAGGGTCGTTCCGCGATCCAGACGGTCTGTGCGACCGGTCTGAAGCCGGAGCAGATCGTGGTCGTCGACCCCAGCGCGAAGGTGATCGACGCGGCCACGGCGGAGGGGTTCGCGGGCGTCATCGGCGACGCCACGCGCAGCGATGTGCTGCTCCGCGCCGAGGTGCAGCGGGCCCGCCAGATCATCATCGCGACACAGCGCGACGACACGGCGGTGCTGGTCGCGCTCACCGCCCGGCAGCTGAACCGCGGCGCGAAGATCGTGGCGGCGGTGCGGGAAGAGGAGAACGCGCCGCTGCTCCGTCAGTCCGGCGCGGACGCCGTGATCACCAGCGCCAGTGCGGCGGGCCGGCTGCTCGGTCTCTCCGTGCTCAGCCCCAGCGCGGGCATGGTCATGGAGGACCTCATCCAGCAGGGCAGCGGCCTCGACCTCGTCGAACGTCCGGTCATAAAGGCCGAGGTGGGGCTGAGCGTGCGGGAGACGGACGACCTGGTGGTGAGTGTCGTACGAGGGCATCGCGTGCTCGGATACGACGACCCGGCCGTCGGGAAGCTGGAGCTCACGGACCGCCTGATCACGATCGTACGAGCGTCGCCCGGCACGTCGGTCGCCCCGGACATCAAGCCTCTGCGTCCGAACTGAGCCGGGAGTAGCCTCGCCAGCATGTATGCGATCACGATCCCCGAACCCGGTGGCCCTGAAGCGCTCGTCTGGGCCGAGGTCCCCGATCCCGTGCCAGGCGAGGGCGAGGTGCTCGTCGAGGTCGTGGCGAGCGCCGTCAACCGCGCCGATCTGCTGCAGCGGCAGGGCTTCTACAACCCGCCGCCCGGCGCCTCCCCGTACCCCGGCCTGGAGTGCTCGGGACGCATCAGCGCACTCGGCCCCGGCGTCTCCGGCTGGTCGGTCGGCGACGAGGTGTGCGCGCTGCTCTCCGGCGGCGGCTACGCGGAGCAGGTCGTCGTCCCGGCAGGCCAGCTGCTGCCCGTGCCGGACGGCGTCGACCTCGTCACGGCGGCCGCGCTGCCCGAGGTCACCTCGACCGTGTGGTCCAACGTCTTCATGATCGCCCACCTCAGGCCCGGCGAGACGCTGCTCGCGCACGGCGGTTCGAGCGGCATCGGAACCATGGCGATCCAGCTCGCCAAGGCCGTCGGCGCGAAGGTCGCCGTCACGGCGGGCAGCAAGGAGAAGCTGGCGTTCTGCGGCGAGCTGGGGGCCGACGTCCTCATCAACTACCGCGAGCAGGACTTCGTCGAGGAGATCGAGCGCGCCACGGACGGGGCGGGTGCGGACGTCATCCTCGACAACATGGGCGCGAAGTACCTCGACCGGAACGTGCGCGCCCTCGCCGTGAACGGCCGCCTGGCGATCATCGGCATGCAGGGCGGCGCCAAGGGCGAGCTGAACATCGGCGCGCTGCTCACCAAGCGGGCCGCCGTCACCGCCACGTCGCTCCGCGCCCGCCCGGCCGCCGAGAAGGCGTCGATCATCGCGGCCGTACGGGAGCACGTCTGGCCGCTCATCGGTGGGGGCCACGTGCGGCCCATCGTGGACCAGACCGTGCCGATGCGGGACGCGGCGGCGGCACACCGCGTCCTGGAGGAGAGCAGCCACATCGGCAAGGTGCTGCTCACCCGGTAGCGGGTCACAGGCGGCGGGTGGGGCACTGCCCCGCCCGCTCACCCCACCCGAGATGCCGGACATGCCCCCTCATGTGACGCTGATCCCGTGAAGGCATCCTGGGCGAGCCGCCGCACGGCCCCCGCGATCACCCTGGTCGGCGCGGCGTACCTCGCGGCCCTGACGGCGTACGCCCCCGCCCCCACCGCGCACGCCGCCGAATCCGCGCCCGACACCACCGTCACCACGGTCGAGGAGACCGCGCGCGCCGGCAGCCCCGCCGGTGAGGGGCGTGAGCGTCCGGGCGGCGCGCAGCCGCCCATCCTGGATCCGACCCCCGTCCCCCACACCCCGCCCCCGGTCGCCCCGCCCCCGAGGCAGCCGAGGCCGACCCCGGCCGCCCACCGGGACACCGCGGCCGACCCCACCGAACGTGCCCCGGTCGGCCCCGTGCTGCCCAACCTCCGCGTCCTCCCCCTGGGCGGCGGACTCGTCCTCATCGGACTCGGACTCGGCTTCCTGGGGCTCCGGCTGCGCCGCGGATGAGCCGCGGCTGAGAGCCGGCCAGAGGTCGCCTCACAGGGTGGATCAGCCGCGTATGGGGGCACCACCGATGTGTGACGTACGGGTGCGAGAGAATGGCGGCATGGAGATGCCGAGGAACGAACGGTCGCCGGAGAGCCCCCAGGTCCTGGTCGTGGGCCAGGACGGAATGGCACTCGGTGGCGGCGGAGACGACGAATCCCGCGAGGTCCCGGTGACGGAGATGGTCGAACAGCCGGCCAAGGTGATGCGCATCGGCAGCATGATCAAGCAGCTGCTCGAAGAAGTGCGGGCGGCTCCTCTCGACGAGGCGAGCCGGGTCCGTCTCAAGGAGATCCACGCGAGCTCGGTCAAGGAGCTCGAGGACGGCCTCGCCCCCGAGCTGGTCGAGGAGCTGGAGCGGCTTTCGCTGCCCTTCACCGAGGAGGCGACGCCGAGCGACGCGGAGCTGCGGATCGCGCAGGCCCAGCTGGTCGGCTGGCTTGAGGGCCTCTTCCACGGGATCCAGACGACGCTGTTCGCCCAGCAGATGGCGGCGCGGGCCCAGCTGGAGTCCATGCGGCGGGCGCTGCCGCCGGGCGTGGGCGGCGGCGAGGACGAGGACGAGAGCGGCGGCATCGCGGGCCGCACGGGCGGCCCTTACCTGTAGACCCTGACCTTGATCCTGAACTGGGACAGCGCAGAGGGGCTCGGTACGCACACCGCGTACCGAGCCCCTCCGCGTGAGACCTGCGAAACCGGGACTAGGCCGGATTGCCGGTGGACACGTCGAACTGGATCTCCAGGTTCTTCGGGTCGACCTCCGTGCCTTCCTTCGGGGTCTGCCGCATGACCGTGTCCTCGCCGTACGCGTTCTCATTGACCTTGCGCTTGTCGAAGCCCCAGCCGGCCGACTGCAGGCAGGAGAGGACCGACCTCCAGTCCTTGAACGTGAAGTCCGGGACCTTGATCTTCTCTTCGTCGTTGTAGCCGACCTCGGGCTCCGTGCACTTCTCGGTCTCGATCACCTGGGTCCGGTCGGGACCCTTGTGACCGGCGACCGGCTGCTTCGTCTTGTCGCCGCCGGCTTCCTTGCCCTCGTCGCCGCCGTTGAGCGTCAGCGCGGTGATCAGGCCGCCGATGGCGAGGAGCGCGACGACGATCGAACCGACGACCACCGGCATGTTCCGCTTGCCGCCCTTGCCGCCGCCCGAGCCCCCGGAACCGGACGGCGAGGTCGCCGTGGCGGGCTGCGGCGAGAGGTTGTACGGCGGCGGGGTGTGCGCCCCCTGCTGCTGCGGTGCGTACGCGTTGACGGGCGGCGGGGTCTGGTAGCCGCTCTGCTGCGGGTAGCCGTAGCCCGGGGTGGGCGCGGGGGCCGGGGTCGCGGGGCCGTACGAACCCGGCTGGTACGGCGTCTGGACGGCGCCGCTCTGCGGCATCGACGTGTCGACCGGCGGGAAGACCGCCGAGCCGACGCCCGCGCCGCTCGCGGTCGGCGCGCCGGGCACGATGCTCGGGGCCGCCGCCTGGAAGGACTGGGCGACGCGCAGGCACTCGTCGCGCATGGCCTCGGCGGTCGGGAAACGCTCGTTCGGGTTCTTCTTCAGCGCGCGGGCGACGATCGCGTCCACGGCCGGCGGCAAGGAACGGTTGATCGAGGAGGGCGCGACGGGCTCCTCCTGGACGTGCGCGTACGCGATGGCGAGCGGCGAGTCCGCCTCGAAGGGCAGCCGCCCGGTGACCAGCTGGAAGAGCATGATGCCGACCGAGTAGAGGTCGGAGCGGGCGTCGACGCCGCGGCCCAGGGCCTGCTCGGGCGAGAGGTACTGCGGGGTGCCGACGACCATGCCGGTCTGCGTCATGGAGGTGACGCCGGACTGCATCGCGCGGGCGATGCCGAAGTCCATGACCTTGACGACGTTGCGCTTGGTCATCATGACGTTGCCGGGCTTGATGTCGCGGTGGACCAGGCCCATCTCGTGGCTGATCTCCAGCGCCGCGAGGACGTCCGCGGTGATCTTCAGCGCCTGGTCGCTCGGCATCGCGCCGAACTGGGCGACGGACGCGTCGAGCACGGAGCCGAGCGGCTTGCCCTCGACGTACTCCATGACGATGTACGGCATCGTCGTGCCGTCCAGGTCGTCTTCACCGGTGTCGAAGACCGAGACGATGTTCGTGTGCGTGAGCTTCGCCACCGACTGGGCCTCGCGGCGGAAGCGCTCGCGGAAGGACTGTTCGCGACCGAGTTCGGTGTGAAGTGTCTTGATTGCGACCTGGCGGTCGAGGACGGTGTCGTACGCGAGATGCACCGAGGCCATGCCGCCCTCGCCGAGCAGATCGCGCAGTTGGTAGCGGCCACCGGCCAGCGAACGCCCCGCGTACCGCCCCTGTGCGCCGTCCTGGCTGCTCATCTCGTGCGTCCCCCATCGGCGCGGCTGCCGGACGGCTCCGCGGCTCCTGATCGATTACCGCTATTCCAGGCCAAGTCTGCCCGAGGACGATGACGCGTCAAGCTCGGTGCCCGTTCCGTGACCGTACGCGCAAGAAGCGTCTCGGAAGCGTTACAAGTTTGCGCATGGGGCCCCGGGGCGGCTTTGATGTCCGGTCCACCTCGGACCGGCGGGGGGCGCGAAGGCTGTAGCGTGGCCGACTGAGTACCCGGTATCTCCACGTACTCGGCACCAAGTACCACGACCAGAAACGACGGCGAGGACTGATGGCACAGACGCAGCGCGCTCAGGGCCCGTCCGACCCCGAGGCGACTGGCGGCGGTATGTCAGACGCGCCTGAATTGTGGGGGAACGGCGGGCTCGTCGGCGACGGCCGGTACCGGCTGACCCACAGACTCGGCCGGGGCGGCATGGCCGAGGTCTTCGCGGCCGAAGACGTACGTCTCGGGCGTACGGTCGCGGTCAAGCTGCTCCGTTCCGACCTCGCAGAGGACCCCGTCTCCAAGGCGCGTTTCACGCGCGAGGCGCAGTCCGTCGCCGGTCTCAACCACCACGCTGTGGTCGCCGTGTACGACTCCGGTGAAGACGTCGTCGGGCCGAACGTCGTCCCGTACATCGTCATGGAGATCGTCGAGGGCCGGACGATCCGCGATCTGCTGCTCAACGCGGAGGCGCCAGGTCCGGAGCAGGCGCTCATCATCGTCTCGGGCGTCCTCGAAGCCCTGGCCTATTCGCACCAGCACGGCATCGTGCACCGCGACATCAAGCCCGCGAACGTGATCATCACCCACACCGGCGCGGTGAAGGTGATGGACTTCGGCATCGCGCGCGCCCTGCACGGCGCGCAGTCGACGATGACGCAGACCGGCATGGTCATGGGCACGCCCCAGTACCTCTCGCCGGAGCAGGCGCTCGGCAAGGCCGTCGACCACCGCTCCGACCTGTACGCGACGGGCTGTCTCCTCTACGAGCTGCTCGCCCTGCGGCCCCCGTTCACCGGTGAGACGCCGCTCTCCGTCGTCTATCAGCACGTCCAGGACCAGGCCGTGCCGCCGTCCGAGGTCTCGGACGCGGCGCCGCCGGAGCTGGACGGGCTCGTCATGCGCTCCCTCGCCAAGGATCCGGACGACCGGTTCCAGACCGCCGAGGAGATGCGAGGCCTGGTCCAGTACGGGCTGCAGATGCTGGCCGAGCAGGGCAGCCACACGGGGACCTGGAACACCGGCCCCGTCGCGATGCACGAGGGCGGCAACACCCCCGCCATGGGCGTCGGGGGCACCACGGCTATGGCGCACCCGGACTCCGGTACCGCGCAGATCCCGAGCCCGATGCTGCGGCCGCCGGGTGACGACGGCGGCTTCGACGGCGGGCACCACGGCGGCAAGGGCGGCCGAGGCAGGCTGTGGATCGTCGCCGTGCTCGCGATCATCGCCATCGCGGTGGGTGTGGCGTTCGCGCTGAGCGCGAGCGACAAGAAGGAGAAGAAGGACCCGCCGAAGACTCCCGCGACGAAGCAGTCCCAGTCGAAGGAGCCGAGCAAGAGCGCGGACGACGAGACGCAGGACGAGACGTCGGACCCGGACACGGGCACGGGCGGCGAGACGGACTACACCGAGCCGACGAACCGGCCGACGAATCCGACGTACCCGACGACGCGTCCGACGACGCCCACCGGGAACCCGACGACGCCGACCGGTGATCCGTCCACGCCCACCGGTGATCCGTCCCCGCCCACCAAGGACCCGACCGAGCCGACGAACGACCCGACCGACCCGGGTGGCGACGACGAGGGCGCGGGCAACGGCGGCGCCGACGGCGAAGGGGCCTGAGCCGGGCCCGGCGGGTTACAAAATGTGCTGCAGCTGGCGGTCGTGACCGGTGTGCAGCGTGTGGACCGTGGTGAACTGCGGCTCTATCCGCAGGTAGACCGGGTCGAAGAGCTCGCCGTCCACGTAGTGCGGGGTGGGCCCGAAGAGTTCGAGCTCCGCGTTGGTCGGCTCGACCCGGTCGCAGACGCCGACGAGCTGGACGGTCCACTGGACGTCCTTCGCGCTCGCCACGTTGAGGTTGTCCGCGCCGTACGCGACGACGCTGCCGACGCAGGCCTGGTGGTAGCCGTATCCCTTGTGCATGCGGAGCAGGATCTTCCCGTCCACGACGATGTGCCGCGCCGCGGCGAGGAAGGGCAGTGCGCGCATGCTGGTCGCCACCCGGCCGTAGTCGGTGCGGCGGAGCAGTTCGAAGGCGAGCCGGTCGTCGGTGGGCATGCACCCACCTTGGTTCATCGACGGGGCGTCGGAAAAGGGGATCCCGCCCCCATCAACGGAGGACGTAAGTCCCTGAACCGAAGGATCGTCCCGCCCGTCGCGCTCCGGGGCGCGTCAGTGCTGCTTCTCCGCCTGCATGCGCGCCACGTACGCCGCGGCCTGGGAGCGCCGCTCCATGCCCAGTTTGGACAGCAGGCTGGAGACGTAGTTCTTGATCGTCTTCTCGGCGAGGTGCAGCCGCTCACCGATCACGCGGTTGGTCAGGCCCTCGCCGATCAGGTCGAGGATCTTCCGCTCCTGCTCGGTGAGGTTGGCGAGGCGGTCGTCGCCCTTGGCGTTGTTGCCGTCGCGCAGGCGCTCCAGGACCCGGGCCGTCGCGACGGGGTCGAGCAGGGACTTGCCCGCAGCCACGTCGCGCACGGCGGTGAGGAGCTCATTGCCGCGGATGGCCTTGAGGACATAGCCCGAGGCACCGGCCATGATCGCGTCGAAAAGGGCCTCGTCGTCGGCGAACGAGGTGAGCATCAGGCATTTGATGTCCTCGTTCTGCGAACGGATCTCGCGGCACACCTCGACACCGCTGCCGTCCGGCAGGCGTACGTCGAGAACCGCCACGTCGGGGCGGGTCGCGGGGATCCTGACCAGGGCGTCCGCCGCGGTGCCGGCCTCGCCGACCACCTCGATGTCGGCCTCGACGGACAGCAGCTCATGGACTCCACGCCGGACCACTTCATGGTCGTCGAGGAGAAAAACCGTAATTTTTCCATCTTCGCGCACGGGGCCAGTCTCACACACGATCTCTTTGTCTGCCCGTGCGGAACCCTTCGGAACCCTTCCCGTCCCCGGGGTGGCCGGGATAACGTGCCGGTGTTCCGGCCCCCTGCCAGGCTGTGATCAGTGCTGTGACCAGGAAGTGTTCCCGGTTTTCTCGACATACTCGGAAATCCGAGTATGTCGACTGACTGACCGTTTACTTGGAAATCCAAGCAAATTCGCAGGTCAGATGGGGTTTCACAGAAATGGGAAGCACTGGGTAACGTGCTTTGTGCAGGGCGCTCGCCGGGGCACCTGTCACGCCTGTTCCCGGCTGAGTCGCACCCACCCCGTGCGCGGGCACGGACCAGGCGAGCCGTACTGGTTTTCCCGGTAACCCCCGGGGGCCGGACCGACGGAGGAGCACACGTGACCGTGGAGAGCACCGCCGCGCGCAAACCGCGCCGCAGCAGTACCGGCGGCGGCAAGCGCGCAAGCGCCAGGAAGCCCGCGCCGCAGAAAAGCACCGAGCCCGAGCTCATTCAGCTGCTGACGCCCGAGGGCAAGCGGGTCGAGGACGCGAAGAACGCGGTGTACGACGCGTACGTCGCGGACATCACCGCGGAGGAGCTGCGCGGCCTCTACCGCGACATGGTCCTCACCCGCCGCTTCGACGCCGAGGCCACCGCTCTGCAGCGCCAGGGCGAGCTGGGCCTGTGGGCCTCGCTGCTCGGCCAGGAGGCCGCCCAGATCGGTTCGGGCCGCGCCACCCGCGACGACGACTACGTCTTCCCCACCTACCGCGAGCACGGCGTCGCCTGGTGCCGCGGGGTGGACCCGACGAACCTGCTCGGCATGTTCCGCGGCGTGAACAACGGCGGCTGGGACCCGAACAGCAACAACTTCCACCTGTACACGATCGTCATCGGCTCGCAGACGCTGCACGCCACCGGCTACGCGATGGGCGTGGCCAAGGACGGCGCGGACTCGGCCGTGATCGCGTACTTCGGCGACGGCGCCTCCAGCCAGGGCGACGTGGCGGAATCGTTCACCTTCTCCGCGGTCTACAACGCGCCCGTCGTGTTCTTCTGCCAGAACAACCAGTGGGCCATCTCCGAGCCCACCGAGAAGCAGACCCGGGTGCCGCTCTACCAGCGCGCGCAGGGCTTCGGCTTCCCCGGCGTACGGGTCGACGGCAACGACGTCCTGGCCTGCCTCGCGGTCACCAAGTGGGCGCTGGAGCGCGCCCGCAACGGCGAGGGCCCGGCGCTGATCGAGGCGTTCACGTACCGCATGGGCGCGCACACCACCTCCGACGACCCGACCAAGTACCGCAACGACGACGAGCGGGTGGCCTGGGAGGCCAAGGACCCGATCCTGCGGCTGCGGGCGTACCTGGAGTCCGAAGGTCACGCGGATGAGGGATTTTTCGCGGAACTCGACGACGAGAGCGAAGCGTTGGGCAAGCGAGTGCGAGAGGTGGTGCGGGCGATGCCGGATCCGGATCTGATGGCGATCTTCGAGAACATCTACGCCGACGGGCATGCCCTCGTGGACGAGGAGCGCGCCCAGTTCGCCGCCTACCAGGCGTCGTTCGCGGACGCCCCCGCGGCCGGGGAGGTCAAGTAACCATGGCTGTCCAGAAACTTCCCATCGCCAAGGCGATCAACGAATCCCTGCGCACCGCGCTGGAGAACGACCCCAAGGTCCTCATCATGGGTGAGGACGTCGGCAAGCTCGGCGGCGTCTTCCGGGTGACCGACGGACTGCAGAAGGACTTCGGCGAGGAGCGGGTCATCGACACCCCGCTCGCCGAGTCCGGCATCGTCGGCACTGCCATCGGCCTCGCCCTGCGGGGGTACCGCCCCGTGGTGGAGATCCAGTTCGACGGCTTCGTCTTCCCCGCGTACGACCAGATCGTCACGCAGCTCGCGAAGATGCACGCCCGCGCGCTCGGCAAGATCAAGATGCCGGTCGTCATCCGCATTCCGTACGGCGGCGGCATCGGCGCGGTCGAGCACCACAGCGAGTCCCCCGAGACCCTCTTCGCGCACGTCGCGGGCCTCAAGGTCGTCTCGCCCTCGAACTCGGCGGATGCCTACTGGATGATGCAGCAGGCCATCCAGAGCGACGACCCGGTGATCTTCTTCGAGCCGAAGCGGCGCTACTGGGACAAGGGCGAGGTCGACAAGGAGGCCATCCCCGGCCCCCTGCACAAGGCCACCGTCGCCCGCGAGGGCACCGACCTCACGCTCGCCGCGTACGGCCCGATGGTGAAGGTCTGTCTGGAGGCGGCCGCAGCCGCCGAGGAAGAGGGCAAGTCCCTGGAGGTCGTCGACCTGCGCTCGATGTCGCCGGTCGACTTCGACTCCGTGCAGGCGTCCGTCGAGAAGACGCGGCGGCTCGTCGTCGTCCACGAGGCCCCGGTCTTCCTGGGCACGGGCGCGGAGATCGCGGCGCGCATCACCGAGCGGTGCTTCTACCACCTGGAGGCGCCCGTGCTGCGGGTCGGCGGCTATCACGCCCCGTACCCGCCGGCGCGCCTTGAGGAGGAGTACCTGCCGGGCCTCGACCGGGTGCTCGACGCCGTCGACCGCTCGCTGGCGTACTGAGGGAGAGGGTCGTGACGACGATGACAGACACCGCTCTTGCCGAGTTCAAGATGCCCGACGTGGGCGAAGGGCTCACCGAGGCCGAGATCCTCAAGTGGTACGTCCAGCCCGGTGACACGGTCACGGACGGCCAGGTCGTGTGCGAGGTCGAGACGGCCAAGGCCGCCGTCGAACTCCCCATTCCGTTCAACGGCGTCGTACGGGAGCTGCGGTTCCCCGAGGGCACCACGGTCGACGTCGGCCAGGTGATCATCGCGGTGGACGTCTCGGGCGGGGCGGGCGGAGGTGCCGCGGTCGCCGAGCAGGCGACGGTGCCCGAGCCGGCGCCGGCCGCGGCGGCCGCCGAGCCCGAGACCGCCGCTCCGGAGGGCCGCAAGCCCGTGCTCGTCGGGTACGGGGTCGCCGAGTCCTCCACCAAGCGACGGGCCCGTAAGCCCGCCGCGGCCGAGGCGGCGGTTCCTGCCGCAGAGCCGGCACCCGCACCGGCACCCGTACCGGCACCGCAGTCCCCGTCCCTGAACGGGCACAACGGCGCCCGGCCGCTCGCCAAGCCGCCGGTCCGCAAGCTCGCCAAGGACCTCGGCGTGGACCTCGCGACGGTCACGCCGTCCGGTCCCGACGGGATCATCACCCGCGAGGACGTGCACGCGGCCGTGGCCCCGGCCGCGCAGCCGCAGCCGCAGCCGCAGCCGGTGGTGACCGAGGCCCCCGCGCCGCAGGCCGCCCCCGAGCCCGCTCCCGTGGTGAGCACGGACGCCCGCGAGACCCGCATCCCCGTCAAGGGCGTCCGCAAGGCCACCGCGCAGGCGATGGTCGGCTCGGCGTTCACGGCGCCGCACGTCACGGAGTTCGTGACGATCGACGTGACGCGGACGATGAAGCTGGTCGAGGAGCTCAAGCAGGACAAGGCCTTCGAGGGGCTGCGGGTCAACCCGCTGCTGCTCATCTCCAAGGCCCTGCTCGTGGCGATCAAGCGGAACCCGGACGTCAACGCGGCCTGGGACGAGGCGAACCAGGAGATCGTCCAGAAGCACTACGTGAACCTGGGCATCGCCGCGGCCACCCCGCGCGGTCTGATCGTGCCGAACATCAAGGACGCGCACGCCAAGACGCTGCCCGAACTGGCCGAGTCCCTCGGCGAGTTGGTCTCCACGGCGCGCGCGGGCAAGACCTCGCCCGGCGCCATGCAGGGCGGCACGGTCACGATCACGAACGTCGGCGTCTTCGGCGTCGACACGGGCACGCCGATCCTGAACCCCGGCGAGTCCGCGATCCTCGCGGTCGGCGCGATCAAGCTCCAGCCGTGGGTCCACAAGGGCAAGGTGAAGCCCCGTCAGGTGACGACGCTCGCGCTGTCCTTCGACCACCGCCTGGTGGACGGGGAGCTCGGCTCGAAGGTGCTCGCCGATGTGGCGGCCATCCTGGAGCAGCCGAAGCGGCTCATGACCTGGGCGTAAGCACGTATATGAAGAGGGCCCCGCCGCGTCACCGCGGCGGGGCCCTCGTCGTGCTGCCGGACGGCGTTACGCGACCTTGAAGCCGTAGTCCATGAGCTTCTTGGCGTCCTTGGTGCGGTTGGCCAGCGACGAGGAGGTCAGGACCGTGCCGATGACCGTCTTGCCGTTGCGGGTCGCCGCGAAGACGAGGCAGTACTTCGCCTCGGGGCCGGAGCCCGTCTTCACGCCGATGGCGCCGCGGTAGGAGCCGAGGAGGTTGTTCGTGTTCGTCCACGACATGTTGCGGTAGCCACCGGACTTCGTGGTGACCTTCTGCTTCGTCGACTTCGTCTTCACGACCGTACGGAACGTGGAGTACTTCATCGCGTTGCTCGCGAGCTTCGTCAGGTCGCGCGGCGTCGAGTAGTTGGCGCCGTGCCCGATGCCGTCGAACGAGTCGAAGTGCGTGTTCCGCATGCCGAGCGTCTTGGCGGTCGAGTTCATCTGGCCGATGAAGTTCTTCACGCGCTTGGCGCGGGTCGAACCCTTGCCGAACTTGTCCGCCAGCGCGTAGGCGGCGTCGCAGCCGGACGGCAGCATCAGGCCGTACAGGAGCTGGCGGACGGTGACCTTGTCGCCGACGATCAGACGGGCCGACGAGGCGTAGTTGTTGCGGACGATGTAGTCGCTGTACGCCTTGTCGACCTTGACCTTGGTGTTCAGGTTCAGGTTTCGCTGGCCGAGCACCACGCGCGCCGTCATGATCTTCGTCGTGGAGCCGGTGGAACGGCGGGTGTCGGCGGACTTCGTGAACAGGCTCTTCCCCGTGGCGTTGTTCATCACATAGCCGCCCTTGGCGACGATGGACGGCTTCGGGGGTGCGGCCGCGTGGGCCGGGCTGGTGAGGGCGCCGCCGGCGAGCATCGCGCTCGCGGTGACGAGGACGGCGGTCGCGCGACGTGCGCCCTTGATGCCGGTATTCAAGACAAATGCTCCAAATGCCCCTGGGCTGCGGCTGCATGAGGGTGCCGCTCACTCATTAGACGAACGAGAGGGGCGGATGGATGCGCTGATGCACCGGGGAAATTCGGGCGCGGGCGCGCGCCGGGGCGCCTGAGCCGGGGTGCCCGGCATGTGGACGGTGATACCGCTGTATACCTGTTGTATCTATGCTGTGCGCATGCCAGCCGCCACCGCTCTCACCCTCACGGCCCCCGCTGCTTCCGCCACTCCCGCCAAACGTCCCGCCGCCGCCGAGCGCGTCTACGCGCACGTCAAGCAAGCCGTCCTGGAGCGCCGCTACGAAGGCGGCACGCTCCTCACCGAGGGCGAGCTCGCCGAGGCCGTGGGCGTGTCCCGCACCCCCGTGCGCGAGGCGCTGCTGAAGCTGGAGGTCGAGGGGTTGCTGCGGCTCTACCCGAAGAAGGGCGCGCTCGTGCTGCCCGTCTCCGCGCAGGAGATCGCGGACGTCGTCGAGACGCGGCTGCTCGTCGAGACGCACGCGGTGCGCAAGGCCGTCCCCGCGCCCGCGGCGCTGCTCGAACGGCTCGCCGAGCTACTCGCCCAGCAGCGGGTGCAGGCCGCCGCCGGGGACTTCGCCGCGGCCGCCGTCACCGACCGCTGCTTCCACGCGGAGATCGTGCGCAGCGGCGGGAACGAGATCCTCTCCCGCCTCTACGACCAGCTGCGCGACCGGCAGCTGCGGATGGGCGTCGCCGTGATGCACTCGCACCCCGACCGGATCGCCAAGACCCTCGCCGAGCACGAGGAGATCCTCGCCGCGCTGGTGGCCGGTGACGCCGAGGCGGCGGTGGCGGTCGTGACGCGGCACGTCGGCTGGTTCCAGAACCTGGCGAGGGGCGAGGTCCGATGAGCGCGTCCACCGCACCCGTCTCCCTGCCCGGTGACCCCCCGGGCGGCAGGAAGGCCGTCCTCGTCTGGTCGATCGGCGTCGCCGTCTACTTCGTCGCCGTCATCTTCCGGACGTCCCTCGGCGTCGCGGGCCTCGACGCCGCCGACCGCTTCCACGTCAACGCGTCGGCCCTGTCGACCTTCTCCATACTTCAGCTGCTCGTCTACGCGGGCATGCAGATACCCGTCGGCCTGATGGTCGACCGGCTCGGCACCAAGAAGGTGCTGACCATCGGGGTCGTCCTCTTCACGATCGGGCAGCTCGGCTTCGCCTTCTCGCCCTCGTACGGCATGGCGCTCGTCTCCCGCGCCCTGCTCGGCTGCGGTGACGCGCTGACCTTCATCAGCGTCCTGCGGCTCGGCACCCGCTGGTTCCCTGCCCGGCGCGGCCCGATGGTCGCCCAGCTCGCCGGCCTCGTCGGCATGGCGGGCAACCTCGTCTCGACGCTCGTCCTGGCCCGCCTGCTGCACTCCGTCGGCTGGACGGCCGCGTTCGCCGGCAGCGCGCTGTGCGGTGTCGTCGTCCTCGTCCTCATGTCGCTGTTCCTGAAGGACCACCCCGAGGGCCACGAACCGGAGCCGGTGCCGCACACCGGGGCGGCGTTCGTGCGCAAGCAGATCGCCCTGTCCTGGCGGGAGCCCGGCACCCGGCTCGGTCTGTGGGTGCACTTCACGACGCAGTTCCCCGCGATGGTGTTCCTGCTGCTGTGGGGCCTGCCGTTCCTCGTCGAGGCGCAGGGCCTGTCCCGGGCGACCGCCGGTGAACTGCTCACGCTCGTCGTGCTGTCCAACATGGTCATCGGTCTCGTCTACGGCCAGATCGTGGCCCGGCACCACGCCGCGCGCCTCCCGCTGGCGCTCGGCACCATCGGGACGACGGCGGCGGCCTGGGGCGCGACGCTCGCCTACCCGGGCGAGCACGCCCCGATGTGGCTGCTGATCGTCCTGTGCACGGTCCTCGGCGCCTGCGGGCCCGCTTCCATGATCGGGTTCGACTTCGCGCGGCCCGCGAACCCGCCGGAGCGGCAGGGCACGGCGTCCGGCATCACCAACATGGGCGGCTTCATCGCCTCCATGACGACCCTGCTGGCGATCGGCGTGCTGCTCGACGCGACCGGCGACAACTACCGGATCGCGTTCTCCGCCGTCTTCGTCCTGGAGGCGTTCGGCCTCGTCCAGATCCTGCGGCTCAAGTCGCGGGCCGTGCGCAGGGAACGGGAGCAGCTCGTCGCGAGCCGCGTCGAGGCCGTGCACGTCCCGGCCTGAGGTCCCCGCCTGACGGGGTTACGGCGTCACCGCGAAGTTCCGCAGGATCGCGTCCGCCAGCTCTTGGTCGCCCTCGGCCTTGATCCGGTCCGCGACCGACGCGTACGTCACGCGGCCGCAGGCGAGTCTGAAGTACGTCTCCCAGTCCAGGGCGATGGTGGCGAGCGGGCCCAGCGAGGGCGCGTTGTCGACGGTGCCCTTGCCTTCGGCGTCGATGCGGACCGTGCGCAGGAACTCGACGGGCCCGCTGACGTCGAAGACGACCGCCGAGTTCGCGGGGGCGCCGGCCTTCTCGCCGACGACCTTCGGGAGGCCCTTGAGGAGCAGGTCCCGTGCGACGTACGCCCCGGGGGAGTCGAGGTTGCCGGGCTTGCGCAGCGTGGTGCGGAGGTCCTGTTCGTGCACCCAGACGTCGAAGGCCCGCAGCCGCATGGCCAGTTCGAGTGTCTGCTCGGAGCCGAGGGGGCCGCGGATCTTCGTGGAGGGGTCCCGCGACTCGTTCCGCAGCTGCCGGGAGCGGCGGATGATCGTGTACTCCAGCTCGGAGGTCATCTCCGGTGCGGTGTGGTGGCGCCGCACGTCGACCTGCATCTCCATGTACCGCTGGCCCTCGGTCTGTACGTGGTACAGGTCGCGGGGCAGGGTGTGGATCGGGCGGGGGTCGCCCAGCATCTCGCAGTCCAGGCCTATGACATGGGAGACGATGTCGCGCACCGACCAGCCGGGGCAGGGGGTGGCCCAGTTCCACTCCCCCTCGGCGAGCGGCGACACCAGCTCGGATATCGCTTCGACGGAGTGCGTCCAGGCATCGGCGTAGGTTTGCAGGCTGGGATGGAGACTCACGGGACCCCTTGCGGTTGTGCGCGGGCGGTGGGTGTCTGAGACGTTAAGTTACGCTGCCCGCAGGCACCCCGGCAGTGCTTTCGTGTGACGATCGTAGGCCTGTGTTGCCGACTCGAATGCCAGGACGGTGGTAGTGTGCGCGCCTCTCTGATCCAGATCGCCGTAGACGAGGACGAACCGGTCAATTCCCGTCGGTCGCGGGTGGCTTCACTGGTACGTGAAGTGAGTGCGCGGGACGGGTCGGATCTGGTCGTTCTCCCCGAACTGTGGACCACGGGCGCGTTCGCGTACGAGTCCTTCGCGGACGAGGCGGAGCCGCTGGAGGGTCCGACGTACGAAGCCATGTCGAAGGCCGCGAGTGAGGCGGGTGTGTGGCTGCACGCGGGCTCGATCCCCGAGCGGGACCCGGATGGCCCGCTCTGCAACACCTCGCTCGTCTTCTCCCCGGCGGGTGAGCTCGCCGCCGCGTACCGGAAGATCCACCGCTTCGGCTTCGACAAGGGTGAGGCCGTCATGATGGCGGCCGGCTCCGAGCTGGCGACGTTCCGTACGCCGGACGCGACGTTCGGGCTCGCGACCTGTTACGACCTGCGCTTCCCCGAGCTCTTCCGGGGGCTCGTCGACGCGGGCGCCGAGATGTTCGTGGTGCCGGCGGGGTGGCCGGCGCGACGCCTTGAGCACTGGTTGCTGTTCGCGCGGGCGCGGGCGGTGGAGGACCAGGTGTACGTGCTTGCCTGTGGGACGGGTGGGGCGCATGCGGGGGTGCCGCAGGCGGGGCACAGTGTTGTCGTCGACCCGTGGGGTCAGGTGCTTGCCGAGGCGGGTGAGGGTGAGGAGGTCCTCACGGTTGAGCTCGATCCCGGGCAGGTCTCGGCTACCCGCGAGCAGTTTCCGGCGCTCAAGGACCGGCTCCTCGGGCAGGCCCCCCCGAAGCGGATCTGAGTCGCGACTGCGGGTGCGGGTGCGGGTGCGTCGTGGCTGGTCGCGCAGTTCCCCGCGCCCCTTGGACGCGGCTTCGCCGCGATCCTCGGGCGCGGGGCTGGCCCAGCCCCACGCGTCGGCTCAGTCGTCGTCCCCCTCCCGTTCCTTTTCCGCCAGGCGGATCACGCAGACCGCTACCGCCAGGAGGAGGGCCGGGTCCGCGTCCTCGCGGACGACCTGGAGGCCGTACGTCTCGCGTACGCGGAACCAGCGGCGCGAGATGTCGGCGAGCAGCTCGCCCTCGTACTCGATGGCGAACTCGCGGTCGAGGATCTTGCCGCTGACGTCCAGCTCCGTGCCGTCGACCAGCTCGACGCGGTAGTGGTTGCGCAGCAGCGACAGGCGCTTGCGCTTGACCCGGGCGAGCGGCTCGCCCTCCCGCTCGATGACCATCGTGTCGCGCAGGGCGAGCATCTTGGCGTGGATGTCGATGAGCACCCTGCCCTGCATGTCCTTCAGCTCGAAGGTCTCGCGCAGGCGCATGGCCTTGCCGTCGACGAGGAAGACCTTGCGGCCCTGGTCGTCCTCGATCCAGTAGTCGTCACCGATGCCGAGCATGCGGTCGCGTACGAGAAGTCTCATGGCGCATGACTACCCCATGACTACCCCGAAACGCCGCACTTCGGGCACGGGTGGTGGCGCATCGGGCGTCAGTAGCCGCGGGGCTGCTGGTCCGGGTCGACGACGGTCGTCTGGGCGACCGGCGGGACCACCGCCCTCCTGCGCCGGGCGATGCTGGTGAAGACGGCGACACCGATGAGGCCCACGGCCATCATGATGAGACCGGTGACGGTGACGTTGAGCCCGCCCATCTCCCAGTCGGTCGCGAACGTGAGGATGGCACCCACGGCGATCAGAAGTATGCATCCGCCGAGGCCCATATGGACCGCCTCCCTGCGTAGTGGCTACGAAGCCTCCGGGTACCCGAAGGCTCCGCACCCACACAGGACTTCGGGGCTCAGCCCTCCAGGAACGCGACCAGCGCGTTGGCCAGCATGTGCGGGTCGTCGGCGCCGCAGAGCTCGCGCACGCTGTGCATGGAGAGGATCGCGACGCCGATGTCGACCGTCTTGATGCCGTGGCGCGCCGCGGTGATGGGGCCGATCGTCGTGCCGCAGGGCATCGCGTTGTTGGAGACGAACGACTGGAAGGGGACGCCCGCCTTCTCGCACGCGGCGGCGAAGACCGCGCGGCCCGAACCGTCGGTGGCGTAACGGTTGTTCACGTTGACCTTGAGGATCGGTCCGCCGTTGGCGCGCGGGTGGTGCGTGGGGTCGTGCCGCTCCGCGTAGTTGGGGTGGACGGCGTGGCCGGTGTCGGAGGAGAGGCAGACGGTCCCGGCGAACGCGCGCGCCCTGTCCTCGTACGAGCCGCCGCGCGCGAACACGGACCGCTCCAGGACGCCGCCGAGCAGCGGACCGTCGGCGCCGGTGTCGGACTGCGAGCCGTTCTCCTCGTGGTCGAAGGCGGCGAGCACGGGGATGTACGGGAGGTTCTCCTGGGCGGCGACGGCGGTGAGGGCGGCCGTCGCGGAGTGCACGGAGAGAAGGTTGTCCATGCGGGGACCGGCCACCAGTTCGCGGTCGCGGCCGAGGAAGGCGGGGGGCTCGATGGCGTACGTCATGAGGTCCCAGCCGGTGACGTCGCCCTCGTCGAGGCCGGTCTCCTCCTCCAGGAAGCGGATCAGGTCGCCCTCGTGGACGTCGTGTCCGAGGCCCCAGATGGGCTGCATGTGCTTCTGCTTGTCGAGCTTGAGCCCGTCGGTGTGCACGGAGCGGTCCATGTGGATCGCGAGCTGGGGGACGCGCAGGAGCGGCCGGTCGATGTCCACGAGCCGCGTGGTGCCGTCGCGCAGCGAGAGGCGGCCCGCGAGGCCGAGGTCGCGGTCGAGCCAGGAGTTGAGGAGCGGTCCGCCGTAGATCTCGACGGCGACCTGCCGCCAGCCGTGGGCGCCCGCGTCGGGCTGCGGCTTCACGCGCAGGTTGGGGGAGTCGGTGTGGGCGCCGACGATGCGGAAGGGGGTGTGCGCGGAGGCGCCCTCGGGGACGTACCAGGCGACGATGGCGCCGCCGCGGAGCACGTATTTGCCCCCGGTCGTGCCGTCCCAGGAGTCGGTCTCCTCGACCTGCCGGAAACCGGCCTTCTCAAGACGCTCGGCGGCACTCGCCACGGCGTGGTACGGCGTGGGGCTCGCCGCGAGGAAGGTCATGAGGTCTTCGGTGTGGCCACGGTCGAAGGGCCCGGAGGGTGTGCGCATGCCGGCCAGCCTAATGGGGCGGCTGTCCGGGTGGCGGGGCGATCAGAGGCGGTCGATCTCGGTGAGGTCGATGTCGATCGTGAACGGCACGGCGAGCTTGAGCCGGTCGTGGTGGATGCCGGTGGGTGCGTAGGAGCCGGTGTGCGGGTCGAGCTCGTAGGTGTGGACCGCGGGCCGGTTGTTCTCGTCCATGGTCACCAGCCAGTAGTGCCGGATGCCGGCGGCCGCGTACTTGCGGGGCTTGGTGTCCTGGGCGCGCTCCTCGGAGTCGGGCGAGACGACCTCGACGGCGAGCAGGACGTCACGGGCCGCGTAGGACATCAGACAGGGGCCGCCGTCGGCCGAGGCGTTCACGACCACGAGATCCGGCTCCGGGACATCCCTGGCTCCGATGACGACGCACATCTGGCGCCGTACGCGCAGCCGTCCGGGCGCGGTGCGACGAAGGCCCTGTGCGAGCACGTACGGTGACACGGAATGGAAGTTGCCCTGTGGCTCGGGGACGATCAGGGTTCCGTCGATCAGCTGTGCGTGCCGCGGGAGGTCGAGGGCGAAGAAGTCGTCCGCCGTGAGGCTGTCCATGGACGGGATTCTCGGCCGTGCCGTCAGCGTACCCAGGGCATACGACAATGCCGCCACCCGAACGAATCAGGTGGCGGCATCGGGCTGACGTGCGAAATGAGCCCGTACGTCCTGGGCGGGACTAGAACGCCGCCTCGTCCAGCTCCATCAGGTCCAGGTCGACCGCCTCGGCGAGCTTGCGCTCGGCGGCGACGTTCGGGAGGACGTTCGTGGCGAAGAACTTGGCCGCGGCGATCTTGCCGGTGTAGAACGCCTTGTCCTTGGCGGAGGCCGTCTCCAGCTTCTCCGCCGCCACCGCGGCGCCGCGGAGGAGCAGGTAGCCGACGACGACGTCGCCCGAGGCCATCAGGAGGCGGGTCGTGTTGAGGCCCACCTTGTAGATGGACTTCACGTCCTGCTCGGTCGCCGCGAGGTCCGTCAGCATGACGCCGACGATGGCCTCCAGCTCGACCGCCGCCTTGGCCAGCTCCTCGCGGGCACCGGCCAGCGTCTCGCCGCCCGTGCCGACCGCGAGGAACTTCTTGATCTCCTCGGCGAGGCCGTTGAGCGCGGCGCCCTGGTTGCGGACGATCTTCCGGAAGAAGTAGTCCTGGCCCTGGATCGCGGTCGTGCCCTCGTAGAGGGTGTCGATCTTGGCGTCACGGATGTACTGCTCGATCGGGTACTCCTGGAGGTACCCCGAGCCGCCGAACGTCTGGAGCGACTGCGCCAGCTGCTCGTAGGACTTCTCCGAGCCGTAGCCCTTCACGATGGGCAGGAGCAGGTCGTTGAGGGCGTGCAGCTGCGACGCGTCCTCGCCCGCCGCCTCCTTGACCTGGATGTCGTCCTGGACGGCCGCGGTGTGCAGGACCAGGGCGCGCATGCCCTCCGCGTACGCCTTCTGCGTCATCAGGGAGCGGCGCACGTCCGGGTGGTGAGTGATCGTCACCTTCGGCGCGGTCTTGTCCATGAACTGGGCCAGGTCGGGGCCCTGGACGCGCTCCTTGGCGTACTCGAGGGCGTTGAGGTAGCCCGTGGAGAGCGTGGCGATCGCCTTCGTGCCGACCATCATGCGGGCGAACTCGATGATGCGGAACATCTGGCGGATGCCGTCGTGCTTGTCGCCGATCAGCCAGCCCTTGGCGGGGTGCTGGTCGCCGAACGTCATCTCGCACGTGTTGGAGGCCTTGAGGCCCATCTTGTGCTCGACGTTCGTCGCGTACACGCCGTTGCGCTCGCCCAGCTCGCCCGTCTCCCAGTCGAACTCGTACTTCGGTACGAGGAAGAGGGAGAGGCCCTTCGTGCCGGGGCCGTGGCCCTCGGGGCGGGCGAGGACGTAGTGGAGGATGTTCTCCGACATGTCGTGCTCACCGGACGTGATGAAGCGCTTCACGCCCTCGATGTGCCAGGAGCCGTCCTCCTGCTGCACGGCCTTCGTGCGGCCCGCGCCCACGTCCGAACCGGCGTCCGGCTCGGTCAGGACCATCGTCGAGCCCCACTGCTTCTCGACGGCGATCTCGGCGACCTTCTTCTGCGCCTCGTTGCCCTCCTCGAAGAGGATGCCGGCGAACGCGGGGCCCGACGAGTACATCCACACGGCCGGGTTCGCGCCGAGCAGCAGCTCCGCGTAACCCCAGATCAGGGAGCGCGGGGAGGTGGTGCCGCCGATCTCCTCGGGCAGGCCGAGGCGCCAGTACTCGGAGTCCATGAAGGCCTGGTAGCTCTTCTTGAAGGACGCGGGGACGGGCGCGGTGTTGGTCGCCGGGTCGAAGACCGGCGGGTTGCGGTCCGCGTCCTCGAAGGACTCGGCCAGCTCGTTCTCGGCGAGGCGGCGCAGTTCGTCGAGGATGCTCTTGGCGGTGTCGACGTCCATCTCCGCGAACGGGCCGGTGCCGTACAGCTTGTCGCGGCCGAGCACCTCGAAGAGGTTGAACTCGATGTCGCGGAGATTCGACTTGTAGTGGCCCATGGCGAAGGCTCCGTAAGCAGGAAAGGGATGAATACCAGCAAGTAGCTACGATGATGCTACCCGTCGGTAATAAGGCGCAACCCCTAACCGCCCATCTGTGACGTCCGTGACTCAGTACGCTTACGCGCATGTACGGCTACGACCAGAACCCCGGCGCCCAGCAGCAGTACGCCCCGCCGGGCGCGCAGCCGCCACCGCAGCAGATGCAGGGCATGCCCGGCGGTGGCTACGGCCAGCAGCCTCCGCTCTACCCCGAGCCCTCGCCGCCGTCCCTCGCGGACGCCGTGCGCGCCTTCACGACGGGGTCGATGTCCGCCGAGGACTTCCAGCAGGCCTTCGCCACGTCGAAGGTCTACTGCCCGCGCGGCGACAACCCCGGCTTCCTCGCGCTGCACAACACGCAGCAGCCCGTGATCCCGATGTTCACCTCCCTCAAGGAGCTGCGCCGGTACGCGGGCAAGGACTCCAAGTACTTCGTGATCACCGGCGCGGAGGTCATCGACCTGCTCCCGACGGGGTACGGCTTCGTCCTCGACATGGAGGGCGAGCACCGCATGGTCTTCGACGCGAAGGCCGTGGAGCAGATGGTCGACTTCGCGATGCGGCGCATGTACGGGTGACGCGCGCGCGTTGATCCGGGGGTGGACGCGGGCCGCCACCGATGCTCGGACGTATGCCTTCGTCCAGGATCCCGCGTCGCCGTCCCGCCGTTCTCGTGACCGCCGCCGTGAGCGCGGCGGTGAGCGCCGCCCTGCTCGGCACCGCCCCCGCGGAGACCGCCGCCCCCGCGGATACGCGTACCGCCCCCGCCGAGAACGGCGCCGAGCGCGCCCGCCGCCTCTTCCTCGACCACGGCCCCAAGGCCGCCGTCATGACCGCCGCCCACCGCGGCCAGTGGCGCAAGGCCCCCGAGAACAGCATCGGCGCGCTCCGGGCGGCCTTCGCGGACGGCGCCGAGATCGTCGAGGTCGACGTCCGCATGACCAAGGACAAAGTGCCCGTCCTGATGCACGACGCGACCGTCGACCGCACCACGAACGGCAGGGGCCGCGTCTCCGACCTCACCCTCGCCCAGCTGCGCGGCCTCAGGCTGCGCGCGGGCCTCGGCGGCCGCCAGGCGCCGCTCACCGGCGAACGCGTCCCCACCGTCGCCGACGCCATGAAGGCGGCCCGCACGCTCGGGCTCGTCAACCTCGACCAGGCCTGGGAGGACCGCGAGGCCGTCTGGCGGGTCCTGGAGGAGACCGGCACCGTCCGCACCGGCATCCTCAAGTCCCACGCCCCGGTGCCGGAGGTGCGGGCGTTCCTCGACCGTCACAAGGGCGCGCTCTACATGCACGTGGTGGAGGACGACAACGCCGCGTCCGTGGAGGAGTTCGGGAAGAGCAGGCCGCCCGCGTTCGAGGTCGTCTTCGACGACGTCCGCGACAAGGTGGCGGCGCCCGCCTTCGTCCGGGGGCTGCGGTCGACCGGCCGCGTCTGGTTCAACACCATGCGGTACGGCTTCTCCGCCCGCTTCACCGACGAGGCCTCGCTGATCGACCCCAAGCGCGGCTGGGGCAGGCTCATCGCCGACTACGGCGCCACGATCCTGCAGACCGACAACGTGGAGACCCTCAGGTCCTATCTGCGCACGGGCGCCGCGGGCCGGGTGCCGCCCGGCGCGGTCCGCGTCCAGGCGGAGGGGTACGCCCCCGGCGGCGAGGGCAAGGCGTACCACGACACCGACGACGGGAACCGGGGGGACGGTCCTGGGCGTCCCGGCGAGAACGTCGACGTGTGCGACCACGACGGGGCCGTGGTGGTCTGCTGGATGCGCGGCTCGGAGTGGCTCACGTACGCGATCGACGTGCCGAAGACCGGGCGGTACACGCTCAAGGTCCGGGTGTCGTCCCCGTACGAGCCCGCGGGCACCTACCGGATCGCCTACGACGGCGGCAGGCCGGGCAGGCCCGTGCGCGTCGCGGGCACCACCGCCCACCACGCCTTCTTCCTCCAGGACAGCCGTGACCCGCGGCAGCTCACCCGCGGCCGGCACACCGTGCGCCTCTCCCTGGACGAGGGCGCCTTCCAGAACTGGAACCTCGACTACCTGCAGCTGGAGCCCTGAGGGAATTCCCGCCGGGCCCCGTTCGTTCCAGGTGGCAGAAAGTTCTACGTTCAACTAAAGTGAGTGCACAGGAGGTACCGACCATGCCTGCAGTGACTGTCGAGAACCCGCTGACCCTGCCCCGAGTGGTGGCGCAGGCCGACGCGACGCCGCGCCCCGTGCTCACCGTGACCACGGCGCCGAGCGGCTTCGAGGGCGAGGGCTTCCCGGTGCGCCGGGCCTTCGCGGGAATCAACTACAAGCACCTCGACCCGTTCATCATGATGGACCAGATGGGCGAGGTGGAGTACGAGGCGGGCGAGCCGAAGGGCACCCCCTGGCACCCGCACAGAGGCTTCGAGACGGTCACGTACCTGATCGACGGCACCTTCATCCACCAGGACTCCAACGGTGGCGGCGGCACCATCCAGAACGGCGACACCCAGTGGATGACGGCCGGCAGCGGCCTGCTCCACATCGAGGCGCCGCCGGAGTCCCTCGTCATGTCCGGCGGCCTCTTCCACGGCCTCCAGCTGTGGGTGAACCTGCCCGCGAAGGACAAGATGATGAACCCCCGCTACCAGGACATCCGCGGCGGCCAGGTCCAGCTGCTCACCACCCCGGACGGCGGCGCGCTGCTCCGCGTCATCGCCGGTGAGCTCGACGGGCACCAGGGCCCCGGCATCACGCACACGCCGATCACGATGATCCACGCGACCGTGCGTCCCGGCGCCGAGGTGACGCTGCCCTGGCGCGAGGACTTCAACGGCCTCGCGTACGTCCTCGCGGGACGCGGCAGCGTGGGCGCCGAGCGGCGCCCGGTCCACAAGGGCCAGACCGCGGTCTTCGGCGCGGGCTCCTCGCTGACCGTCCGCGCGGACGAGCGGCAGGACGCGAACGCCCCCGACCTGGAGGTCGTGCTGCTCGGCGGGCAGCCGATCCGCGAGCCGATGGCGCACTACGGCCCGTTCGTGATGAACAGCAGGGCGGAGCTGCAGCAGGCCTTCGAGGACTTCCAGAAGGGTCTGCTCGGCACGGTTCCGGCCGTCCACGGCATGTAGCCGTACATAAGGTGCACCACGCGTGAGCCCGTGCTCGGGTAGGAGGGGTGAGTACCCTCCTGCCCGAGCCCGTGCGCCGCATCGCCGCCTGGTGCGTCGTCGTCCTGCTCGTCACCGGCGTGGCCGCCGTGGGGATCTGGCTGTGCGTCACCTTCAAGACCGCGGTGACCCCGGTCCTCCTCGCGCTGCTCGGCACCGCGCTCCTCGGACCGCTGTACCGGCGGCTGCTGAAGATGAAGGTGCAGCGCTCCCTCGCGGCCGGCCTCACCTGCGCGGCCGTCGTCGCCGTCGTCGGCGGCGCCGGCTACATCGTCGTCAAGGCCCTGATCGACAGCGGCGACCAGATCCTCGCCTCCCTCAAGCAGGCCGCGACGGACCTGTCGAAGTACTTCGGGGCGGCCGGGACCTCGCTCGACGACATGGCGTCCAACGCCAAGGAACTCTTCGGCAAGTTCGGCGGAACCGCCGCCTCCGGCGTCATCAGCGGGCTCAGCACCGTCGGCGAGATGATGGCGATGGCCGTCCTCGCGCTGCTGCTCGTCTTCTTCTTCCTGCGCGACTCCGCGCGCGCCATGGACACCCTGCGCCAGCTCGCTCCCGGTGACAGCGCCGACTCCATCGAGGCCATGGCGCGGCGCGCCTTCGAGGCCATCGAGGGGTTCATGCGCGGAACGACGATCATCGCGTTCATCGACGCCCTGTGCATCACGGTCGGACTGCTGATCCTCGGCGTCCCGGGCGCCTGGGGACTCGGCGCGCTCGTGTTCGTCGGCGCGTACATCCCCTACCTGGGCGCCTTCCTGTCCGGCGCGGTCGCCGTCCTGGTCGCCCTCGCCGACCGGGGGTTCGCCATCGCGCTGTGGGCGCTCGGCGTGGTCCTCGCCGTGCAGGTCCTCGAAGGACACATCCTCCAGCCGATGATCCAGAGCAGGACCGTGCAGATGCACCCGGCGGTCGTGATGCTGGCGATCACCGCGGGCGCCTCGGTGGCGGGGATCCTCGGGATGCTGCTCGCGGTGCCGCTGACGGCGGCGGCGTTCGGCATCGTCTCCGAGCTGCGCGGGCGCTACTCCGGCACGTCGGCGTCCAGCTCGTCCGCGTCGTCCAGGTCGTCCAGCTCGTCCACGTCCACGAAACCGCCGGAGGCGCCCGCGTCCTCGTAGAGCTCGAACCAGATGCTCTTGCCGTCGCCGCGCGGGTCCACGCCCCACGCCCCGGCGAGCAGCTCCATCAGGACCAGGCCGCGGCCCGACGAGGCGAGCTCGCCCGGGTGGCGCTTGTGCGGCAGGTCGTCGCTGCCGTCGGCGACCTCGGCCCGCAACCGCCGTGCCCCGGGCTCGCCGGTGACCTCGGCGACCATGAGGGCGTCGCCGTCCGTGTGCACGAGGACGTTCGTGAGCATCTCGGAGACCATCAGGACCGCCGAGTCGACCTGGTCGTCGTCCGCCCAGTCGTGCAGCAGGTCCCGCAGGTGGCTGCGGGCCCCCGCGATGCGCTCCGGCTCGGCCTGCGCGACGGTCAGGACCGTGCGGCGGGCGTCCGTGCGCCGCTCCGAGCGGCCCGTCCTGCTCAGCAGCAGCACGGCTATGTCGTCCTCGCGGCGGTCCGCGAAGGGCCCGGTGGTGTGGTGCGAGGAGGGTCCGTGCACGGCCTGCACGAGCGCGTCGGCGAGCTGCTCCAGGGCGTCGGGCTCGCCCTCGCCCGCGTACTCCTCCAGCGTCGCCCTGATCCGCGACCAGCCGGTGTCCAGGTCGTGGCCGCCGGTCTCGATCAGGCCGTCGGTGCAGATCAGCATCGTCTCGCCGGGTTCCAGGACGAGCCGGGTGGTCGGATAGTCGGCGTCCGGGTCGATGCCGAGCGGCAGGCCGCCCGCGGTGGGGCGCAGCAGAACCGTTCCGTCGCTCATGCGTATCGCGGGCTCGGGGTGGCCCGCGCGGGCCATCTCCAGGACGCCGGTCGCCGGGTCGGCCTCCACGTACAGGCAGGTCGCGAAGCGCGGGTCGTACTCGATGGCCTCGTCGGCTCCCGTGCCGCTCGACCCGTAGGTGATCGACTCCGTGATCCCGGAGAGGAAGCGGGTGGCGCGGGAGAGGACCGCGTCGGGACGGTGGCCCTCGGAGGCGTACGCGCGCAGGGCGATCCGCAGCTGCCCCATCAGGCCCGCCGCCCGCACGTCGTGCCCCTGCACGTCGCCGATGACGAAGGCGATACGGCCGCTGGGCAGCGGAATCATGTCGTACCAGTCGCCGCCGACCTGCAGCCCGCCACCCGTCGGCACATACCGGGCGGCCACGCTCATCCCCGGGATCTGCGGCCCGAGCATCGGCAGCATCGACCGCTGAAGACCCTCCGTCAGCTCCCGCTCGGACTCCGCGACCCCGGCCCGCGACAAGGCCTGCGCCAGCATCCGCGCCACCGTCGTCAGGACGGAGCGCTCGTCGGGCGTGAACGAGACGGGATACGTGAAGGCCGCCATCCACGCGCCCATCGTGCGCCCCGCGACCGTCAGGGGCAGGAACGCCCACGACTGCCGTTCGAAGCGGCTGGCGAGCGGCCAGGCGGCGGGGTAGCGCCTGCGGTAGTCCTCCGGGGTGGAGAGGTAGACGGCGCGGCCCGTGCGCACCACCTCCGCGGCCGGATAGTCGGTGTCCAGCGGCATCGCGGAGAAGGGCCCGTCGTCGCCCGGCTCGTGGCCGTGGTGCCCGATGATCGTCAGGCGCTCGCCCTCGACCCCGAAGACCGCGAGGCCGTCCGGCGAGAACCCCGGCATGGAGAGCCCCCCGGCGACCCTGAGGACCTCCTCCGTGGAGCGCGCCTCGGCGAGCGCACGTCCCGCGTCGAGCAGGAACGCCTCGCGGGAGCGGCGCCAGTCCCCGGTGACGGGGGTGCGGGCGGCGGTCCCGGGCGCGGGTTCGGTGACCTCCTGCAAGGTCCCGACCAGCTCGTACGCCTCGGTCGCCCCGTGCATCACCGGCTTGGAGCGGCTGCGCACGGTCCGCAGGACCCGCCGCCCCGTCTCGTCCATGATGCGCAGCCGGGCCTCGGCGAGGGTGCCCTCGGCGACGGCGAGCTGGACGGTTCCGTAGATCTCGTTCCAGTCGACCGGGTGGAAGCGGGAGCGGACGCCCGCCTCGGTGAGGGTCTGGGCGCGGGCGGGCAGGCCGAGGAGCCGGGCCGCCTCGGCGTCGAGCGTGACCGTCCCGGACGCGTTGTCCCAGCGCCACAGCCCGGTCGCGATCGCGGCCAGGACGTCCCGTACGGGAGGCAGGGAGTCGTCCCCCACCTGTAGGAGGGGATCGTCGGTGCGCATTGACCCACTTTAGGAAGATGTACACGGTAGGCGCCACCGAGCCCCGTCGTCGCGGGCCCGTGCGAGGCCCTCGGGAGGACGGCCGCGGCGGATATCCGGAAACCGATCTTCGGCCGGACGGTAGCCTTGTGGGGGTCTGCTCTCTCCCCTATTCGCGAAGACTGGATGAACGACGATGCATCGGTACAGGTCCCACACCTGCGGCGAGCTCCGCGCCTCTGACGTCGGCACCGACGTCCGGCTGAGCGGCTGGCTGCACAATCGCCGAGACCTGGGCGGCATTCTCTTCATCGATCTCCGCGATCACTACGGCATCACGCAGCTGGTGGCCCGCCCCGGCACCAAGGCCGCCGAGGTCCTGGACAAGCTGTCCAAGGAGACCGTCGTCCGCGTCGACGGCAAGGTCGTCTCGCGCGGCACGGACAACGTGAACCCGGAGCTGCCCACCGGCGAGATCGAGATCGAGGCGAGCGAGGTCGAGGTGCTCGGCGCCGCGGGCCCGCTGCCCTTCACGATCAACGCCGAGGACGGCGTGAACGAGGAGCGCCGCCTGGAGTACCGCTTCCTGGACCTGCGCCGCGAGCGCATGCACCGCAACATCATGCTGCGCAGCGCCGTGATCGCCTCGATCCGCTCGAAGATGGTCGCCCTCGGCTTCAACGAGATGGCGACGCCGATCCTCACCGCGACCTCCCCCGAGGGCGCCCGTGACTTCGTCGTCCCGTCCCGCCTGAACCCCGGCAAGTTCTACGCGCTCCCGCAGGCCCCGCAGCAGTTCAAGCAGCTGCTGATGATCTCGGGCTTCGACCGCTACTTCCAGATCGCGCCGTGCTTCCGCGACGAGGACGCCCGCGCGGACCGCTCGCCCGGCGAGTTCTACCAGCTCGACGTCGAGATGAGCTTCGTGGAGCAGGAAGACGTCTTCCAGCCCATCGAGAAGCTGATGACGGAGCTCTTCACGGAGTTCGGCGGCGGCCGCGAGGTCACCTCGCCCTTCCCGCGCATCCCGTTCCGCGAGTCGATGCTGAAGTACGGCAACGACAAGCCCGACCTGCGCGCCAAGCTCGAACTGACCGACATCACGGACATCTTCGAGGGCTCCGAGTTCAAGGCGTTCGCGGGCAAGCACGTGCGCGCCCTGCCGGTGCCGGACACGGCGTCGCAGTCCCGCAAGTTCTTCGACGGCCTGGGCGACTACGCGGTCGAGCAGGGCGCGAAGGGCCTGGCCTGGGTGCGTGTCGCCGAGGACGGTTCGCTGACGGGCCCGATCGCCAAGTTCCTCACCGAGGAGAACGTGGCGGAGCTGACGAAGCGCCTCGGCCTGGAGGCCGGGCACGCCGTCTTCTTCGGCGCGGGCGAGTTCGACGAGGTCTCGAAGATCATGTCCGCCGTCCGCGTCGAGGCCGCGAAGCGCGCCGGCCACTTCGAGGAGGGCGTCTTCCGCTTCTGCTGGATCGTCGACTTCCCGATGTACGAGAAGGACGAGGACACCGGGAAGATCGACTTCTCCCACAACCCCTTCTCGATGCCGCAGGGCGGCATGAAGGACCTGGAGGAGAAGGACCCGCTCGACATCCTCGCCTGGCAGTACGACATCGTCTGCAACGGCATCGAGCTCTCCTCCGGCGCGATCCGGAACCACGAGCCCGAGGTCATGCTCAAGGCGTTCGAGATCGCCGGCTACGACGCGGAGACCGTCGAGCACGAGTTCGCGGGCATGCTGCGGGCGTTCCGCCTCGGTGCGCCGCCGCACGGTGGCATCGCGCCCGGCGTCGACCGCATCGTGATGCTCCTCGCGGACGAGCCGAACATTCGCGAGACGATCTCGTTCCCGCTGAACGGCAATGCGCAGGATCTGATGATGGGGGCGCCCACGGAGCTCGACGAGTCCCGCTTGCGGGAGCTCAACATCTCTTTGCGTAAGCCGGCGGCGCAGTAGCGGTTCAGGTTGACTTGTAAGGCCCCGGAACCTTTGGTTCCGGGGCCTTTTCATGTTCGCTTCGGCTGCGGGTGCTTCGTGGCTGGTCGCGCAGTTCCCCGCGCCCCTGAACAGCGCCCCTGAGGGCGCTGCCCACGGGCGGGACCATCAGGTCAAGCCGCCGTCGTCGGGGAGGAGTTCGCTTCCGCCTCGGCCCATTCCGTCACGAGCCGTTCGTATACGAGGCGTTCATCCGGTCGGAGGCGTCCGCCCGCGCGCAACCACAGCGCACGGATTTCCTCATTGACCTCGTCGGCGGTGCGTCGCCGGTCGGGGGAGGGAGTCGTGGCCATGTCGTGAAGCCTACGTACACACGTGTGAAGGTGGCGTCAATTTAAGCCTCCTCAGCGCATGACTTAGCTCACCGTGACGCGTATCTCCCGTTTCGAGTGGGCAGTCGAACCGAGCGTGATTCAAGGGGCGGTCGAGGCCAGCCGTGTCTGGAGCCCGTCGAGCACGCGCTGGAGCCCGTAGTCGAAGGTCTCCTCGCGCACCTGCTCAGGGTCCCCGGAAGGGGCGTCCGACGTGCCGTCGGCCCGCAGGCTGTCCGCGAACTCCCGCTCCGTGCGCCCACTTCGGGCGATCAGTGAAAGATACGCGGCCTCGCTGGTCGCCATGCCGATCACGTAGGAGATGACGGTGCTGCGGGCCAGTTCGGTTTCGGCCTCGGGGAATCCCGCCGTCCGGTAGACCGCGGCCATCCGCTCCGACATCTTCGTCACGTTCGGGCCGAGGTGGACGAGGCCGACCTGGCCGAGCACCGAGGCGACCCAAGGGTGGCGCAGAATCATCGCTCGCAGGCTGCGCGCGCTGTCGGCGGCCGCGTCCCGCCACTGCGCGGGACCGGGCGCGGTGGGCACGGAAAGCTCTCCGTAGACCTCGTCGACGACCAGCTCGATCAGCTCGTCCTTGTTGGCCACGTGCCGGTAGAGCGAGGTCGCGCCCGCGTCGAGGCGGGTGCCGAGCTTGCGCATGCTGAGGGCTTCGAGCCCGTCCGCGTCGAGCAGCCGCACGGCCTCCGCGACGATCTGCTCCCGGCTCAGCTGCTCGCGCTGCCGGCGCGGACGGGTCCAGACGGAGGCGATCTCGGGCTTCTGCTCGGCGGTCACGGGGTCTCCCTGGGGTGGGCGGACGATTCCCCTCCACGGTAGCGCACGCCGTACGCACATTGCGTACAGCTGATCCGTGTGCGTACAGTGTGCGCAACGACGGAACGCTGTACGCATCGCTCATCGTGACACCACCGTGGAGGACGCCATGTCTGAGAACCATTTCGAACTCGCCCGCTGGCAGGCCAGGTTCGACGAGCTGCGCGCCGCCCATCACGTGCCGGGCGCCGCGCTCGCCGTCCTCGTCGACGGCGAGATCCACGAACTGGCGAGCGGCGTGCTGCACCGCGGGACCGGCGTGGAGGTGACGACGGACTCGGTGTTCCAGTCCGGTTCGATCGCCAAGGTCTACACGGCGACGCTGATCATGCGCCTGGCCGACGAGGGCGAACTGGACCTGGACGCACCGGTGAAGGAGATCCTGCCGGAGTTCGAAACGGCCGACCCCGAAGCGACGCACTCCATCACCACGCGCCAACTCCTCTCCCACACCAGCGGCTTGACGTGCGACTTCACCTACGACGCGGGGCGCGGCGACGACTGCCTCGCGCGATACGTCGAGGCCGCCAAGGGCGTGGCGATGGACTGCCGCCCCGGCACCGCCGTCTCCTACAGCAGCCTCGGCTACAACGTCCTCGGGCGGATCATCGAGGTGCTGACGGGCACGACCTGGGACCAAGCCCTCAAGGACCGCCTGTTCGCCCCGCTGGGACTCGAACGCTCCATGACGCTGCCCGAGGAGGCGCTGTCGTACCGCGTCGCGATGAGCCACCTCGGGGAACCGGGCCGGTACCCGGACCCGGCCCCTGCCTGGGACCTCATGCCGCGCTCGGCGGGCCCGTACGGCCGGGTCCTGGTCTCCGCCGGTGACGTCGCCCGCCTGGCCCGCCTGCACCTCGACGGCGGCACGGCCCCCGACGGCACGCGGCTGCTGACGGCCGGAGCCGTCGCGGACATGCAGCGCCGCGTCGCCGACGTGCCCGACAAGTGGACGGTCAGCGCGGACGGCTGGGGCCTCGGCTGGACCCTCTACGACTGGGACGGCATCGCGGGCTACGGCCACGACGGCGCCTCCATCGGCCAGTACGGCTATCTGCGCGTCGTGCCGCGGGCGGGCGTAGCCGTGGCGCTCCTCACCAACGGCGGCGGCGCGCGGGAGCTCTACGCCGCCCTCTTCCGCGAGCTGCTCGGCGAGCTGGCGGGCGTGCGGATGCCGGCTGCGTTCGAACCGCCCGCGCAGGCGCCGGAGGTGGACTTCTCCCGGTACGTCGGTACGTACGCGCGGGCGGGCGTCGTCATCACCGTCTCCGAGCGCGACGGCGCGCCCCACCTGGTCTACGAGTTCGTGGACGGCATGAAGGACTTCTCGCCGCCGCTGGACGTGGACCTGTACGCCGTGACGGAGTCCGCCTTCGCGGGCACGGGCGCGGGGCCGTCGTTCAGCGAGGGCTACATGCCCGTGGTGTTCTCGACGCTGAGCGACGGCACGGAGTGCTGCTGCATCGGGATGCGGGTGGCGCCGAAGGTGGCGTGACGGCTGGTGGCGTGCTTGTCAGGCCGCGGGCTTGCTCATGAGCTCCACGGCGCGCGAGAAGCTGTCCGCGCCGTGGCCCGCCGCCACCACCCTCCGGAAGATGTCGTGCACGGCCTCCGGGAACGCCGTGTCCACGCCCGCGTCGGAGGCAGTGTGGACGACGTGCTCCATGCTGGCCAGACCCATCGCGGTGCGGTCGACGTCGCCCGCGTGGTTGCCCGCGTCGATGCGGGACGCGTAGAAGTCGACGAAGTGGCCCATGCCGGCGAAGTTCTCGGTGACGTACGGCGCGATCTCCTGGGCGGTCAGGCCGTGCGCGCCCGCGATGGCGGCGGTCTGCCAGAACGCGATCATCGCGGGCCAGAAGATCGCCATGTTCAGCTGATACATGAGCGCGGCGAGCCCCGGGTCCTCGCCCCGGTAGTCGGTCGTCCCGGTGATGACTTCGAGGGCGGCGCGATGGGTGTCGTACGCCTCGCGCGGCCCGCTGTAGAACGTCGAGGTGTCCGGGGTGCCGATGAGGGGCGGCGGGCAGAGGACGCCACCGGTCAGATGCGTCCCGCCGAGCCCGGCGACCCAACGGGCCCCGGCCCGTGCCTTCTCCGGGGTGTCCGAGCTGAGGTTCACGAGGGTGCGGCCCGCGAGGGCGGACTTGGCGGGCTCCAGGATCGCGTACATCGCGTCGAAGTCGGTGAGGCTGAGGATGACGAGCTCGTTGGCGAGCAGGGCGTCCTCGACGCGGTCGGCGAGTATCGCCCCCCGCTCCACGAGGGCGTCGGCGCGGGACGGGGTGCGGTTCCAGAGGGTGACGTCGTAGCCGCGGTCGAGGTAGGCGGCGGCCATGGCCTGGCCCATGGGGCCGAGGCCGATGACGGTGACGGACTGCTGCGGTGCGGTGGGCATGGGTGTCTCCGGGCTCTCTAGAACGATCGCTCTATTCAGCGCGTGGGAGGAACGTAGCATGCCTCTAGAACGAACGCTCTACTTAATGACGGGTAGGGTGGGGGCATGGCCCAGAACAGCTCAGCCCCCCGTGCCCTCGGCGCCCTCGGTACCCGCGACCGGATCGTGGCCGTCTCCGCACGCCTCATCCAGCGGCAGGGGTACGTGGGAACGGGCATCAAGCAGATCGCCAAGGAGGCGGAGGCCACGCTGGGCTCCGTCTACCACTTCTTCCCGGGCGGGAAGGAGGCGGTCGCGGTGGCCGCGATCGCCTACTCCGCCGAGGAGTTCGCGGTCATGCTGCGGGAGGGCTTGGCGGGCGAGGACGCCCCGGGCCCGGCGATCGAGCGTTGCGCCGGCGAATTGGCGGTGGCCCTCCGGGAGTCGGGGTGGGTCGACGGCTGCCCCGTCACGGCGGCGGCCCTGGAGACGCTCGGCACGGACTCGGAGATCCAGCGGGTGTGCGCGGAGGCGCTGCGCGGCTGGGAGCGGATCGTCGAGGACCGGCTGCTCGGTGCGGGTTTCGCGGCGGAGGACGCGCGCGAGGTGGCGTCGACGGTCATCAGCGCGCTGGAGGGCGCGGAGGTGACGGCGCAGGTCGCGCGGAGCGAGGAGCCGTTGCGGGTGGTGGGGCGGCAGTTGGGGCGGTTGGTGGGGTCGTACGGGGCCTGAGGCGGCGGCTGAGGGTGGTGGTTGACCCCGGATAGGGTCGTTTCATGCGTATACGTCGGGGTGTTCCGTTGGCTGCCTTTACCGTCCCGGCGGGGCTGCTGCTGTTGTCCGGCTGTGCGGGCGGGGGTGCGGCGTCGGAGCCGTCACCGTCCGCGTCCGACATGACGTCGGGCGAGGCCCGGCCTTGGGAGCCGGACGACGCGTTGCAGCGGACCGAGCGGGCGCTCCGTGCCGCGGCTGAGGACGACGGCAGGGAGGCGGAGTTCGTCGACGCGGACACGGCGTACGTCGGTTCAGGGCTGGACAAGTCCTTCCCTGCTACGGGTAAGGGCGACCCGTACCGCTTCGAGATCACGTGTGACACGGACGGTGCCCAGGAGCTCACCCTCACCCTGTCCCGTGGCGAGGAGGAGCAGGCCTACGGCGTGGAGTGCGGGGACCGGGAGGCGGACCAGTACAACATCCCGCCGGGCAGGGGGTTCAAGGCCCGGGTCGACCCGGTGAAGGCCGGCACGGGGGTCATCGCGTGGCGTCTGACCACGATCGATCCGGGCGACGTGGCCGGATGCGAGGACGACATCGACGCGTGCGAGGGCTGAGGGCACGCAAAGCCGTCCTCCCGCGGTCGGGCGGCCCCGTGGCTTTCGGGCTACGGGGCCGCCTCGCGCGTCTGGGCTTACTCGCCCTGCTCCTCGGGGTCTTGTCCATCGCTGAACAGGTCGTCCGCATCGGTTGCTGTGGTGGTGCGGTCGAGCCAGCGGTCGAGGGTGGGGACGTCGGTGCAGGTCATGATGCGTTCGCGGGCGGTGGGGGAGATGGGGACGTCGCGCAGCTCCAGGAAGCGCAGGATTGCTTTGGCTTCGCCCTTGACCTCACCCTTGGCTTCGCCTTCGAGGAACAGTTCCTCGGCGAGGGTGCCCTGTCCGGGGAAGTAGATATCCGCAGCCATCTTCACCAAGTCCTTCCAGGTGGCTCGGGCCGGAGTGTCGCCCAGGCCTGCGGCCAGCATTTGCCAGTAGTAGTCGAACGTCTTGCCGTCGCCGGTTGATCCCAGGGCGGTGATCAGTGCCTCCAGTATGGCCTTGTGCTCCGGGCCACGCGCATGCGTAAACGCGGACAAGGTGGCGAAAGGAAGGTCCTGTGCGGCTTCTTCGGGGTCGATGATCATCGGTACGTTGTCAGGCCCGAGGACCAGTGGGTGCACGCTGAGGGCGGTCCATCCCTCCACCCCGATCCGGAAGGGGCCGAGCGCCCAGGTCGAGGTGGCCTTGTCCTGGCAGACGACCAGGAGCAGGGCGGGGATGTGGTACTTCGAGTAGAGGTACGTCAGGTAGTACCCCCAGCTCACCGCCTTCTCCCGGTCCTTGCGCTGCTGGGCTTCTACGACCAGCAGGAATGCGCGGCCGTTCGGGGCGCTGACCCGGAGCAGGGTGTCGACGCGGCGCTCGATGGGCCGGGTCTCGGTGACGTCCGGCGTGATCACCTCGACGGTCGGATTCTCGGGGAGTGCCACGCCCAGGAGCCGGAAGACCGGCGTCAGGAGCTCGGGGCGGTCCTGGAAGATCCTGTGCGAGGCCTCGTGTTGCGATGTGACCATGTGAGGAAGCTAGGCGGATCATGGGCCGAGTTTCCCCACTCGGGGAGGGCGATCACTCTTTCGAGTGCGGAGGAAACGTTCCCCTCCGCGCTACGGCTGTTGGCCGGGCGGCTTGCCGGTCCGGAGGGCACGGAGGAGTCCCGCGAAGGTCTCCGGGGCGGTGATCAGTTCGTGGCGTGGTCTTCGCTTTCGCAGAGGTGGATGTGGGGGCCGGCGGCGGTCAGTTCCACGCAGTCGTTACCCACACCACCGCCGGAGACGGACGACTTCTGCCAGGCGGCGGTGCTCATCGTTCGCTCGCCTTGATGGTGCGCAAAAGGCTGGCCAAAGATGCGGGGGTGGTGAGGAGCTTGGCGGTGGGGGTGTCGCTTTCGCGTATGTGGATCTGCGGGCCGGTGGCGGCTAGCTCCACGCAGTTGTTGCCGTCTCCGCTGCCGGAGAACGATGACTTCTGCCAGTTCTTCGGGGTGGCCATGGCTCGCCTCACAACTCCTTGGTCAGCTGGTGGATGAAGTGTCGCGACTGATCGGGTTCTAGTGACGACCCCTTCACCTTACGGAAAAGCGTTCGAAAGTGGTCCAGTTGAGCCTCGGAATCGATGAACGCGGTGCCGTGCGGGGCATCTCGCAATACGGTGCCGAGGCGAGTGATCGGCCCGCCGACATGCATCATGGCGCAGCTCGCGCCCGCGAAGTCGTCCAGGGCGAATGGAATGACGCGCACCGTGACGTGGCTCGCCTCGGACAGGCTCAGGATCTGCTCCAGCTGAGCCCGGAAGGCTTTGCGCCTACTGACCCTGATGCGTAGGGCTGACTCATGGATGATCGCCTCGTACTCGACGGGGTGCTCTCCTTCGAGAATGGTGCGACGCCTCATCCGATGCTGGACCAGAGTCTCCAGTTCATCGACGGGGAACTCGGGACGTGTGTATGAGAAGACCGCTTGCGCATAGTCGCTGGTCTGCAAAAGGCCCGGTACATGAAGCAGCTCTACGTCGTGCCGGTACGTTGCGTGGTGTTCCAACTCGGCGACGTCCAGGAACACCGGAGGGAGTACGCCCCGGTACTCCTCCCACCAGCCGCGGGTGCGGTCGGTCGCCATGGCCGTCAGGGCGCCAATGAGGATCTCGTCCGTGCATGCGTAGTGCGCTGCCAGGCGGCGCAGGCGTACTTCGCTCACGCCTGACAGTCCGGACTCGATGTGGGTCATCTGCGAGGCGTTCACCCCGAGAAGCGCGGCCGCGTCCCGTGCCGTCATGCCCGCAGCCTCGCGCAACTTGCGCAGCTCGGCGCCCAGGCGCAGTTGCCGGGCGGTGGGGTGGGACCGCAATGCCATCGCGTCTCCTCCGTGCAACTGACCTGCTGGAGTGCCTCGTTCGGGTGCCAGATTACGGCAATGGCTTGCGGCACCTAAATATTGAGGTCTACCGTCGGTGACGCGTCGCACACGCTGCGAGAACCGGGACCCCGGAAGCGCACCACCCCGTCATGCCATGACGAGGGTGCCACTGCCACCGCCCAGAGCCCGCCGCGCCCGGTAACTCCCCCCCTGACCACAGGAGTTCTCGCATGCCTGGAAGCGAAAGCGAACCCTGGGAGTACACCCTGTACATCCCCCACGACCTGCGCGCCGTCACGATCTGCCGTCGTTCCCTCCGTCTCATCCTCGCCCTGCACTGCCTGCCGCAACTCATCGATATGGCCGAGCTGTTGGCTACAGAGCTCGTGTCCAACGCCGTGCGGCACACGAAGGGCCCCGCCGCACTCCGCGTCCGATACGCCGGCGGGGTCCTGCGGATCGGGGCGTGGGACGCGGACCCGACGCCGCCCGCCCCGCCCCCACGCATCGCCGACGCGGGGGCCGAGCAGGGGCGCGGGCTCGACCTCGTGCGGGCTTGTGCCGACGGGTGGGGCTGGTATCCCGTCGCCACCGACTCCGGCAAGTACGTCTGGTGCGAACTCGGCGTCGCGTAGCTCGGACCTCGTAATGTGGATGGCGTACCTGAGTCGGGCGGAGGCCAGCGTGATGAAGAAGGACCAGCTCATCGAGATGTGGCACGAGCTTGAGGTGCCGGATGGTCTGCACGTCGAGCTGCTCGACGGTGAGCTCGTGATGCAGGCCAACCCCGGACACCTGCACGACTTGCCCGGGCGGAGCCTCGTGCGGCACACCCCCGACCCCTTCGAGGCCTGGTCGGAGCGAGGGGTTCTGGTGGCCGACGACTATCGGCCCCGTGCGGATGCCGTGATCATCCGCAGCGAGGACCGGCCGGGCGATGACGCGGAGTCCGACTGGCCCGCGCAGATCCTGCTCGCCGTGGTCGAGACCGTCTCCACGACGCGTACGGCGATCAAGCGGGACTGGGACGACAAACGGGAGCGGTATGCGGGCGTCGGCATTCCGGTGTATCTGATCGTCGATCCGAACGATGCCACGTGGCATCTGCTGGAGCTCGACGGCAGGCATTACGTCGAGACGGGCAAGGGGATCTTCGGCCAGCCCATCACCCTGCCGGACCCGATGGGGTTCACGGTGCAGACGTCCGGCTGGCATCCGTACGGGTAAGGGGATGCCGCCTCGGTGTGACGGCGGGGCGTACGCCCGTGGGGCCGGGAACCCGTGCGGTTCTCCGGCCCCTCGTCGTACGTGCGTGTCAGCGCTTACGCGTCCTTCTTCGGCTCCTCCAGGCGGGGGAACAGGACCGCGCCCTTCGTGACCGTCGCGCCCGCGGGCAGCGTGCCCCACGTCGCGGCCGCGCGGACGTCCTGGTCGGCGAGGGCGCCCAGGAGCGGCTCCGCGCCGAGGGAGTCCCAGAGCTTCTGGGAGGTGTCGGGCATGATCGGGTTGAGGAGGACCGCCACCGCGCGGAGGGACTCCGCCGCCGTGTAGAGGATCGTCGCCAGGCGGGCCCGGCCCGCCTCGGAGTCGTCCTTCGCGACCTTCCACGGCTCCTGCTCCGTGATGTAGCCGTTGACCTGCTTCACGAAGTCGAAGATCGCCAGGATGCCGCCCTGGAAGTCCAGCTCCTCGCCGATCGCGCGGTCGGCGGTCGCGACGGCCTTGGCGAGGCCGTCCTGGACCGCCTGCTCGGCGTCGCCGGACGCCGTCGCCGCGGGCAGCTCGCCGCCGAAGTACTTGCCGATCATGGCGGCGACGCGGGACGCGAGGTTGCCGTAGTCGTTCGCCAGCTCGCTCGTGTAGCGGGCCGAGAAGTCCTCCCACGAGAACGAGCCGTCGCTGCCGAACGCGATCGCGCGCAGGAAGTACCAGCGGTACGCGTCCACACCGAAGTGCGACGTGAGGTCCTGGGGCTTGATGCCGGTCAGGTTCGACTTCGACATCTTCTCGCCGCCGACCATCAGCCAGCCGTTCGCGGCGACCTTGCCGGGGACCGGGAGACCCTGGGCCAGGAGCATCGCGGGCCAGATCACCGCGTGGAAGCGGAGGATGTCCTTGCCGACGAGGTGCACGTTCGCGGGGAACGTCGAGGCGAACTTCTCCTCGTTCGCGCCGTAGCCCACGGCCGTCGCGTAGTTCAGGAGCGCGTCGATCCAGACGTAGATGACGTGCTTGTCGTCCCAGGGGACCTTCACGCCCCAGTCGAACGTCGACCGGGAGATGGAGAGGTCCTGGAGGCCCTGCCGGACGAAGTTCACCACCTCGTTGCGCGCGGACTCCGGCTGGATGAAGTCCGGGTTGGCCTCGTACAGGGCGAGGAGCTTGTCGGTGTACTCGCTCAGCTTGAAGAAGTAGTTCTCCTCCTTGAGGAGCTCCACCGGCTTCTTGTGGATCGGGCACAGCTTCGTGCCGTCCTCGGCCTCGATGAGGTCGCCGGGGAGCTTGTACTCCTCGCAGCCCACGCAGTACGGGCCCTCATAGCCGCCCTTGTAGATCTCGCCCTTGTCGTAGAGATCCTGGACGAACTCCTGCACGCGGTCGGTGTGACGCTTCTCCGTGGTGCGGATGAAATCGTCGTTCGCGATGTTCAGGTGCTCCCAGAGGGGCTTCCAGGCCTCGGTGACGAGCTTGTCGCACCACTCCTGGGGGGTGACGTCGTTCGCCTCGGCCGTGCGCATGATCTTCTGACCGTGCTCGTCCGTGCCGGTGAGGTACCACACCTTCTCGCCGCGCTGACGGTGCCAGCGCGTGAGCACGTCCCCTGCAACGGTCGTGTAGGCGTGGCCCAGGTGAGGAGCGTCGTTTACGTAGTAGATGGGGGTCGAGACGTAGAACGCCTTCGCGTTCTCGTTCGCTCCCTGCTTCTCGGATCCAGTGGCCGCCATGGTCGAAATCCTAACGGCCCCGTGAAGATCCACTCACCTCGATTCCAGGGGGTGGACCGGGGGCTTCCGGTGCGGCCGGTGGGTTCCGGTACGGCCGGTGGCTCTCGGTGCGCCCCCTGGAGTGGGGTACGCCGGGTTACGGGCGCCAGGACGCCAGCAGGCCCTCGTACAGCTCCTTGTCCGTGAGCTCGCGCGGGGTCGGGCCCGCGTGGAAGAACGCCGCGTTGTCCGCCTTGAGCTTGCGGAGGTAGTCGAAGCCCTTCGCGTCGTGGTCGCCGAACGCGACGAACTGGAAGAAGAGGGGGTGCGCGGCGGCGTCCGCCAGCGCCTGCGTCGCCACGCCCTTCACGTCCGGGGGGCCGTCCGTCTGGAAGACGACCAGGGCCGGCTCGCCCTTGTGGTCCGACTTCTCGTAGTGGGCGACGACCTCTTCGATCGCGCGGTGGTAGCTGGTGCGGCCCATGCGGCCCGCGGCGGCGTGCAGCTCGTCGATGCGGTTCTCGTGCTCGGAGAGTGTGAGGGTGCCGGTGCCGTCGATCTCCGTGGAGAAGAAGACGACGTGGACGGTGGCGTCCGGGTCCGTGTGGGCGGCGAGGGCGAGGACCTGTTCGCCGAGGCTCTGGGCGGAGCCGTCCTTGTAGTACGGGCGCATGGAGCCGGAGCGGTCGAGGACCAGGTAGACCTGGGCTCGGGTTCCTGTGAGGTCGTGCTTTTTCAGGGCGGTGCCTGCGGCTCGGTAGGCGGTGGCGAGGGCGGGGGCCTTTGATCGCACCTTTGCCGCGGAGACGGCGGGCTTTCCGTTCCCCGGGGTTCGGTTACCGTCGCCCTCCGGGGCGGGCTCAGCCTGCGGCTCGGACTCGTCCGTGGTCGTGACCTCAGCCTGCGGCTCGGGCTTGTCCGTGGTCGTGACCTCAGCCTGCGGCTCGGGCTTGGCCTCCTGAGCGCCCTCTTCGTCGGTGCCCTGCACCGGGGGCTGTGCCCACCCGTCCCGCCCAGCGGGACGATTGCCCACAGCAGTGGCGGCCTCGGTCTCGGTGCTGTCAGCCTGCGGCTCCGCCGGGGACTCGGCGGTGGCGGCTTCGGTCTCGGTGCTGTCAGCCTTCGGCTCCGCCGGGGACTCGGCGGTGGCGGCTTCGGGCTCGGTGCTGTCAGCCTTCGGCTCCGCCGGGGACTCGGCGGTGGCGGCCTCGGGCTCGGTGCTGTCAGCCTGCGGCTCCGCCGGGGGCTCGGCGGGGGCGGTCTCCGTCTCGGTGGCGTCAGCCTTCGGCTCTGCCTCGGGGGCGGCGGGAGCGGCTTCGGTCTCTGTGGCGTCAGCCTTCGGTTCCGCCTCGGCGGCGATCTCGGCCTCCGCCTTCGGCTCCGGCTTCGGTTCGCGGGAAGGGGGCGGGACCGTGACGTTGTCGAAGGCTGCGGCTACCAAGTCGTCCACCGTGGGGGTGGGCTCCTTGCTGGGGGAGGGGAGCTTGGCCTTCGGGGGCGGGGTCGGCTCCGGGGAGGGGGACGGGACCGTCACCGTGACCGGGGCGGCCGTATCCGGCTCCGGGGCGGGAGCGGACGTAGAGGTGGAGGTAGAAGCCGGGCCCTGGTCGGTACCCGTCGCACGCTCGGGCTCCCGTGCCTCCGGAACGCTCTCCTTGCGTGACCGTCCGAACGCGTTCCGCAGGCGGTTCAGAATGCCCATGTGCGCAACCCTTCGCGTGAGTTGATTCCGAAAATCCCTGGCCAGGGCGGACACGTAAGGTTAGCCGCCGTAGTACGCGATCTTGGGCAGGGTCGGCACTCGTCACCCGGGCGAGGTCACCCGCGCGACCACCCACGGGCGTCACGCTCACCGGCCGCGCCGCGAACCCACACCGCAACTCCCTCCCATGCGCCACGGATTCACCCTCCGTTCACCCGCAGGCCGCCGCCGTGCCGAACCCCGCGCCTAGCCTCACGGCGGAATCAAGCCACAACGACGGAGGACCCGTGCCCAAGCTGCTGCCGATCATCACCTCGCATCAGGGGAGCGGCGGCCGTTCCGCCCTGACCTGCCGGTTCCGTTGCGGTGACGCCTGCTTCGGCGAGGTGCCCAACACCAGCGACAACGCGTACGTCGGCGACGTCATCGCCGGTGCGCTCAGCCGCCGTTCGATGATGCGCGCCGCCGCCGTCGTGACCGTCGCCACCGCCGCGGGTGGCGCGGTCCTCGCCGGGCCGGGGGCGGGCGAGGCCGTTGCCGCCGTACCCGTCACGAACCAAGCCAAGGGCCGCAAGCACAAGGGGGCCCGCGGGCTCCGCTTCGACCCCGTCGCCCCCAACACCGCCGACACCGTCACCGTCCCCGACGGGTACGAGCAGAACGTCGTCATACGGTGGGGCGAGCCCATCCTCCGCGGCGCGCCCGCCTTCGACGCCGACAAGCAGAGCGCCAAGGCGCAGGCCGGGCAGTTCGGGTACAACAACGACTTCCTCAGCCTGCTGCCGCTCCGGCGCGAGCACGGCCGGCAGGTCCTCGTCGCCAACCACGAGTACACGGACGAGATTCTGATGTTCAAGGGGTACGACCCCGCGAACCCCACCCGCGAGCAGGTCGAGATCGCCTGGGCCGCGCACGGTCTGTCCGTGGTCGTCGTGGAGGGGGAGAGGAGGAGCGGCGCGCTGCGGGCCGTTTCCCGGCATCACCTCAATCGGCGGCTCACCGCCACCAGCCCGTTCCGGCTCTCCGGGCCCGTCGCCGGGAGCGAGCTCGTCCGGACCAAGGCCGACCCGCGCGGCACCACCGTCCTCGGCACCCTCAACAACTGCTCGGGCGGCACCACCCCGTGGGGCACGACCCTGCACGGCGAGGAGAACTTCAACCAGTACTTCGGCAACGCGGACAAGGTCACCGACCCGACCACCGTCGCCCGCCTCAAGCGGTACGGCGTGACCGGTGCCGCCTCCGAGCGCAAGTGGGAGCGGTTCGACCGCCGCTTCGACCTCGCGCAGGAGCCCAACGAGGCCAACCGCTTCGGCTGGGTCGTCGAACTCGACCCGTACGACCCGGACTCGACCCCGCGCAAGCGCACCGCGCTCGGCCGCTTCAAGCACGAGGCCGCGCAGCCGCGCCTCACGCACGACGGCCGCCCCGTGGTCTACATGGGTGACGACGAGAAGTTCGACTACTTCTACAAGTTCGTCAGCAGCAAGCGCATGGCCAAGGGCACGTCCCGCGCCGCGCACGAGCACAACCTGAGCCTGCTCGACGAGGGGACGCTCTACGTCGCCAAGCTGACCGGTGACTCGCCCGCCGACGAGATCGACGGGAAGGGGACGCTGCCGGAGGACGGCGAGTTCGACGGCAGCGGGACGTGGATTCCGCTCGCCACCGCCGGGCCCGGCGGCAAGGCCGTCAGCCACGTCGACGGCATGACCGCCGAGGAGGTGTACGTCTTCACGCGCCTCGCCGGCGACAAGGTGGGCGCCACGAAGATGGACCGGCCCGAGGACATCGAGCCGTCGCCCCACACCGGCAAGGTGTATGTCGCGCTCACCAACAACTCCGACCGGGGCAAGGCGGGCAAGGCCGGTGCCGACGAGGCCAACCCGCGCAACCTCAACAAGCACGGGCAGATCCTGGAGCTGACCGAGCGCCGCAACCGCGCGGACGCGACCTCCTTCGGCTGGTCGCTGTTCCTCGTCGCCGGTGACCCGAACGACCCGGCCACGTACTTCGCGGGCTTCCCCAAGGAGCGGGTCTCCCCGATCTCCTGCCCGGACAACGTCGCCTTCGACCCGCACGGCAACCTGTGGATCTCCACCGACGGCAACCAACTCGGCTCGCACGACGGCCTGTTCGGTGTGGCCACGCGCGGCGACCGGCGCGGTGAGCTCAAGCAGTTCCTGACGATGCCGACCGGCGCCGAGACGTGCGGGCCGCTCGTCCAGGACCGGCGCGTGCTCGTCTCCGTGCAGCACCCGGGCGAAATCGACGGCGCGTCCGTGGAGAAGCCGGCGAGCGCCTGGCCCGACGGCCCCGGCAAGATCGTCCGCCCATCGGTCGTCTCGGTGTGGCGTGAGGACGGCTGCGACATCGGCGTCTGACCCGTAGGGCTATGTGAATGGGGCACTCCGCTTGCGCGGGGTGCCCCATCCGTCGTGCTGCTCGTACTGCTGGTGCTGCCGTCAGATCACACTCAGCCGTTCTGCTTGCGGCGGTACAGCGCGAAGCCCAGGCCCGCCGCGCCCGCCGCCGCCATGCCGCCGCCCGCGGCGATCAGCGGGGCGTCGTCGGACGAGGACTCCGACTGGACGCCGTCGGCGCCGGCCTTGACGCCGCCCTTCGGGACGACCTGCTGCGAGTCGTTGCGGGGGTGGGGCTGCGGCTTGGTGCCGTTGTTGGTGCGATGCCCGGTGTTGTTGCCGTTGCCCTTGGTCTTGCCCTCGGTCCAGCCCTTCATCGTGCCGTCCGGGTTGAGGACGAAGTGGGCGCCGTTGTGCTGGCCGTACGCGGGCTTGTTCCCGGTCTGCTTCAGCGTGTCCCACACCGACTTCTTGCCGGTGTCGGGCAGCTTGGCGATCATGTCGGCCTCGTAGCCGTTCTTGACCTTGTAGACCTTCGCGTCGAAGCCGCTGCCGCCGAGGTTCTTGTACTCGCGCACGAAGACGCGCTTGTGGTCCGGCCGCGGCTTCGGCGGGGTCGGCTTGGCCTTCATCGTGACGGTGCCGCTCGGCGTGAGCGTGAAGATGTTGCCGTCGATCCTGGTCGTCGCGGACGTGGCGTACGCGGTGAGCGAGCCCTTCGGCTTGCCGTTCAGGGAGATCGCGGCCTTGGCGGTCCGGGCGGAGGCGTTGACGTCGACCTTCGCGGTCCAGCCCTTGCCGAGGTTCGTCGTGCCCTTGGACTCCCAGCCGCCGACGACCGGGTCCTTCTTGTCCTTGTCCTTGTTCTTGTCCGTGAGCTTGGCGGTGGCCGTGCCGTCGGGGGTGAGGGTGAAGGTGTTGCCGTCGATCGTCGTGGACGCGGACTTCTCGTAGGCGGTGAGGGAGCCCTTCGCCGCGCCGTTCAGGGAGATCGTCGCCTTGGCGGTCCGGGCGGAGGCGTTGACCTCGACGCTCGCGGTCCAGCCCTTGCCGAGGTCCGTGGTGCCCTTCGACTCCCAGCCGCCGGGGACGGGGGGCTGCTCCTTGTCCTTGCCGGTCTGGTCCTTGTCCGTCTGGTCCTTGTCCGTCTGGTTCTGGTCGTCCTTGGACTTGTCCTGGTTGTTCTCGTCCTGCTTCTGGTTCTCGTCCTTGCCGGTCTGGTCCTGGGTGCCCTGTTGGTCGTCCTGCGCTACCTGGCCCTGCGGCGTCGAGGGTGCGTCCGCGGCGAACGCGGCCGTGGTGGGGACGGCGAGAGCGGCGATGGCTCCGGTGGCGATGGCGGCGGTGCGGAAGGTACGGCGGGTGGCGCGCATGGCGGTGACTTCCCTCGTCTAGCTGTCCGTGTTTGTGCCCCTTTGCGGTGGCGACAGACACGAAGCTACGGGTGCCATGTGTGCGTCATCCGTAGGGAATGTAACAAGTGCGCCCAGGGCGGGACCCAGTACCGTAAATCGCCTAAAACCGCAGGTCAGAGGGTGTGTCGCCGAAGGTCACCGGCTTGCGGGGACCAAGGTCCCGCCGGTCGGCCCACCGGTCGTCCCCCGCGCGTCGCCCGACCTCAGCAACCACTCCGTATACGCGGGCGCCTGTCGGGCCGCCTCCCAGTAGGCCGCCTCCAGCTCCCCGTACACCGCGTCGAGCTCCTCCTCCGTGCGTGCCGCCAGGATGAGGCGTACGCCGAGGGGGTCGCCGTACAGCGGGCGTACCGCCATGTCCGTCCTGCCGCGCGACGTCGGCTGGCAGAGGGCGACGACCTCGCCGGTGGCGACGAGGGACGACGCGGTGAGGTAATCGCCGTGCAGGACACGGGGGTTGAGGCCCGCCGCGGTCAGGACCCGCCGCAGACCGTCCCATTCGCCGTCGACCGTCGGGTCCACCATCCAGCGGTCCTCGGCGAGGTCGGAGAGGCGTACGACGGGCCGGTCCGCCGCCGGATGGTCCGCGGCGAGGGAGACGAACTGCGGCTCACGGTCGAGGAGGACCCGTCTTCGCAGGCTCTCCGGCAGCCGCAGCGGACAGCCCTCCACCTCGTGCACGAACGCGATGTCGAGGTGGCCGGTCTCCACCATGCGCAGCAGCGCGTTCGCGGACACGTCCATCTGGAGCGACATCTCGGTGCCGGGCAGACGTGCGCGCAGCTTGCGCAGCCAGCCCGGTATGGCACGGCTCGCCGTGGAGCCTATGCGCAGCTGCGGGCCCTCGGCGGTGCGCGCGGCGGCCGCCTTCGTCTCCGCGACCAGCGCCCGCATCTCCGTGACGAGGGGCCGGGCGCGGCTGAGGACGACCCGGCCGAGCTGGGTGGGGCGGCAGCCTGTGCGCTCGCGGGAGAAGAGCTGGCCGCCGAGCGCGTGCTCGATGCGGCGCAGCTGTGTCGTCAGCGACGGCTGGCTCATGCCGAGCTGCCGCGCGGCCTTGTGCAGGCTGCCGGTGTCGGCGATGGCGCACAGCGCGCGGAGGTGCCTCACCTCGAGCTCCATGGCCGATGAGCGTAGAGGCGGTACGGCCGCTGCACCAGACGCTCAAACCCCATGAGAACCGGCCGTTCTGGGCAGGCCGGGTCATGGCGATAGCTCCGGGCTATCGCGTGTTGCCATCATTCCCACGCGCCCCACGCTCCCCGACACTCACAGCTACCGAACCGTTCACCTTTCATCGACTGCCCCCACGCGGTCGTGGAACGAGTAGGAAGCCCCCCACACATGAACAAGCGTTACCTGTCCGTCGCCGCTGCCCTCGGCCTTGCCGTCGCCGGACTCGGCGCGACCTCGGCCACGGCTGCCGGCTCCGCGTCGGCGCCGGTCTCCGCGACCTCTTCGTACGCCGCGTACGAAGGGTCCGCCGCCGAGGCAAAGGCCAACAAGGCGTTCTTCGAGGCCGTCGTGAAGGCGGTCGCCGAGAAGCGTGCGGCGAACCCCGGCGCGAAGTCGGTGACCGTCACGTACGACGCGTCCGGCGCGCCCACGTTCGCGCAGCAGATAGCCAGCTCCACGTCCATCTGGAACGGCGCGGTCTCCAACGTGAAGCTGCAGGAGGGGAGCTCGGGCGCGAGCTTCTCGTACCGCGAGGGGAACGACGCGCGCGGCTCGTACGCGAGCACGGACGGTCATGGGAACGGGTACATCTTCCTGGACTACGCGCAGAACAAGGAGTACGACTCGACTCGCGTCACCGCGCATGAGACCGGGCATGTGCTCGGGCTGCCCGACACGTATGACGGGCCTTGCAGCCAGTTGATGTCCGGGGGTGGGCCCGGTCCGTCCTGCACGAACTCGCAGCCGGATTCCGCGGAGCGGGGGCGGGTGGACCAGTTGTGGGCCAACGGGTTGGCCAAGGCCCTTCACAAGGTCCGCTAGGCGCGGGGCCTTCGGGGTCTTGAGGATTCGCGGGGAGCTGCGGGCCGGCTGTGGCTGGTCGCGCAGTTCCCCGCGCCCCTTTGGTCACCCTGCGGTGGCGCCACAGCTTGTACCGCGCCCTTTAGTCACCCTGCGGGGACGCCACCGCTCGTGCTGCCGATACCTCCTGGCGTAGGGGTTCCAGGACGCTGTCCTGGGTGTCGTCGGTGAAGTTCACGTTGCCCTTCTCCAGGGTCACCGATGTGCGCAGGCGGTCCGCCAGGGACCGTAGTTCGTGGGCGACTTCGGCCACCTCGTCGGGCTTCGGCGCAGCCGCTCCGTGGCGGATGCGGACCCTTGCCGCTGTTGTCGCGTCCAGGATGCGTTCGACGGCGACCACCAGGGGCCACCACGCGGCCGCCCGCGTGCCCGTGGGCGGGGGCTCGGTCAGGGCGCGTTGGAACTCGGAGCGGATGACGGACAGGTCGCGGTAGAGGCCGCGGCGCATGCGGGCGCGGGCCGCCGCGTCGCCGTCGCCGAACGCGCACTCCACGTACCGCGCCGTGTCCGCGACCGCGTCGGCGAGCCGGTCGCCGATCCGTGTGCCCCAGCTCTCCGGCCAGAGCAGATACCCGGCGACGAGCGTGATCCCGCAGCCGATCAGGCTGTCGACGAGGCGCGGGACGACGAGGCCGAGGCCCTGGTGGTTGAGGATGTCGGAGAGGAGCAGGATGACGGGCGTGATCGCGGCCGTCTGGTAGCCGTAGCCTCGGGTGGTCAGGGCCGGGATCAGCGGGGCCAGGAGCATCATCACCGGGACGTCCCACCAGCCGTGGGGGACCTCGGCGAGGACCGCCGCCGCCACCACGAGGCCCGCCGCCGTGCCCAGCGCGCGCAGGACCGCGCGGGAGAAGACCGAGCCGAAGTCGGGCTTGAGGACGAACGTGACGGTGAGCGCGACCCAGTACGACCTGGGCACCTCGATGATCGAGACCAGGGACTGGGCGAGGCCGATGCACAGGGCGAGGCGCAGGCCGTAGCGCCAGGAGGCGCCGGACAGGACGACGTTGCGGGCCGCGCGGCGGGCACGGACGCGCAGGTCGGCGGGGCGGCCGAGGCGGTCGTCTGCCTCGATGACGCCGAGCGGGTCGGGGTCGGCGAGGGTCTCCGCGGCGTGCAGTACGGCGTGGTCGAGGGCGCGGGCCGCGTGGTCCTGGGGTTCGGGGATGCGCGCGGCGGCGCGGGCGGGCGCCTCGGCGGGGTCGGTGCGGGGGGCCTCGCCCCGCTCCACCGCGTCGGCCAGCGCGCGGACCGCGGCGGGCACTTCGGGCGGCAGGCGTACGCAGGCGTGGCGGGCGGCCTGGTCGGCGGCGGGGGCCGCCTCGATGACGGGGGTCAGGGCGTTCAGCTGGGCCACCAGGCGCACCAGTTCGGGGTTGCGGCCGTGGTCGCGGGTGCGTCGGGCGAGGACGAGGTCGTAGCTCTGGTTCAGGGAGGCGGTGACCGCGGTGCGCGCTTCGTCGTACGTGTCCGTGCCCGCCGCGTCGAGGAGCGCGGCCACCGAGCGGTAGGACGCGGCGACGGCGGCGCGTTCGGGGACGCCGGAGCGGAGCGGCCAGGCGAGCAGGGCGAGGGTGAGGACGAGGAGGCCGCCGCCGGTCATCAGGAGCGGCGCCAGCCACCACTGTCCCGGCATGGGCAGCCCGGCGCCGACCACGCAGTTGAGCAGCAGGAGCAGCCCCGACACGGAGGCGACCGCGCCGATCGTCGACATCATCCCGGAGACGAGCGCGATGAGGGTGACGGCCCCGACGGCGACCCACCCGTGCCCGAAGACGAGCGAGCCGAGGGTGACGCCGAGGGCGCCGAAGAGCTGCGGGACGGCGATGTTGAAGATCCGCATGCGGTAGGCGTCGGCGGTGTCGCCGATGACGCCGGAGAGGGCGCCCATGGAGGCGAGCGCGCCGTACGCGGGCTGTCCGGCGAGGATGCCGAGGGCGAGGGGGAGCGCCATCGCGACGGAGGCGCGGGCCACGGCCGCCCAGGGGATGGGCGCGGACTGCGGTTTGAGGGACCTGACCAGCCAGTCGGGTGGGGTGAGCGGGCTCAGTGAGACCGGACGGGCGGGGCGGGACTCTCGGGGCATGTGCCCATTATCGGCGCTTTACGTTACTTGCCCTGGCCGGAGGATCAACGCTCTGTTGCGGGTTTGTGCAGGGTCAGTGTGACGGCGAGGGCTCGGTGGTCGGTGTTGCCGATGTCCAGGAAGCGGGCGTCGCGGGCGGAGAAGTCGGGCGTGGCGAGGACGTGGTCGATCTGCGCGCCGAGCGGGGCGGGCGCGGTGGCGGGCCAGCTGGGGGTGCGGGACGGGCCGGCGATCCGGGCGGCGTCGCGGAGCCCTGCGTCGAGGACCTTCCGGAACGCCGCGTGGTCCTGCGTGGCGTTGAAGTCCCCGGCGATGATGGTGGGCGCGCCGTCCCCCGCTGCGGCGTACCTCTGGATCCTGCCCAGCTCGGACCGCCACAGGTCGACCCCGCGGGGCAGGGGCGGCATGGGATGCGCGAGCTGTACGCGCACGTCGTGCCCGTCGATGTCGGCGACGGCGCCGGGCATGCCGAGCGTGCCCTCGACGCCGGCCGCGCTCTTCAGCGGCATCTTGGCGAGGATGACGGAGCCCTCGGCGCCGGACGCCTCGACGGACGCGCGGTGGGGGTAGTCGGCGCGGGGCAGCTCCTTGCGGAGCAGCGCGGAGCACGCGAAGTCGCACTCCTCGACGAAGAGCAGGTCGGGCCGCTCCTCGCGCACGGCCTTGATGAGCCCTTCGGTGCCGCCGCCGAACTCGACGTTGGACGTCAGCACCCGCACTTCGGCGACGGCGGGCCCGCTCGGCGCGTCGGTGTTCCCGTACGGCTGCACGTACCAGGCGAGCACCCCCAGCACGAGGACTCCCCACAGCATCCCGACCCGCCACCGCGCGAGCACGGCCATCAGCAGCCCGGCACCGGCGGGCACGAGCAGCCACGGCAGGAACGCGAGGATCTGCGGCACGGGGGTGACTCCGTCGGAGTCGGCCACACGGAACCCGGCGACGACGCTGACCCCCGCGAGGAGCAGCCCGGCCGCCCAGGCCGCGACGCGCCCCACCCGCCGCCGGGCTTCCGGCGGGTCGGTCTCCTCCTCGACGTCGGCCCCGACGGCCACACTCTCCGCGCTGTCCAAGAAGCCACCCCTCACACCGGTCACCCGCATCCTCTCCCAGAGACGGGACACGGCGGACGGCGGTTGCCCGGCGGCCGCCGCACCGGGTCAGGCGCGGCGGCGCCCCCGCAGCCGCACCCGCGGTCCCAGCCACGCCACCACCGCCACCAGCACCATCACCCCCACGATCACCCACGCCGTCACCCGCAGCGTCTCCGTCAGTGCGTCGTACACGGCGCCCGCCGCGTCGTGGGAGATGTCCGAGGGGAGGTCGTCCAGGGTGAGGGCGCGGCCGATGGCCACCGCGGCGATCAGGAGCGCCGCGCCGAGCGCCATGCCGAGGGCCGTGCCGAGGACCGCCCTGCGGCGGCGGGCGGCGAGGAGGATGCCCGCGGCGGTCAGCAGCGCCGCCGCCACCGCGGGCCAGACGCCCGCCACCTGGAGCGCGTGGAAGCTCTTCCAGAGCCAGCCGAGGTCTTTGGACTGGAGGACCGTGATGTCCGTGTGCTTCACCGGGATCTTCGACGCGAACGGCACTCCGTCGTCCACCAGTTGCTGCTTGACCTGCCGGGTGATGGGCGCGAGGTCGATGGTGACCTCGCCGTTCGAGTCGTCGTTCAGGGCCGACTGCACGGCGTCGTGGGCCGCGCGGTTCGCCGCGTTCCAGGCCGTCTTGTACGACGCCGTCTCCGTGAAGGACCCCACCGCGTCCCGTACGAACGTCTCGACCGTGCCCTGCAGCGGGCCCACGTCGATCTCCTTCATCACCGAGCCCGTGACCTCGTCGGCGACCGCCGCCCGCACCGCCGGGTCGGAGGCGAGCGGCGCCATCGTGGCGACGTAACTGTCCCGGTCCCCGATCTCGTACGTCGCCCAGATCGAGAGCACGCCGAGCGGAACCAGGACGCAGGCGAGGACCAGCAGGGCGACGGACAGCGGACCGCGGACGGATTTCGGCACGCCTCCAAGGCAAGACCCCGGTCACGCGGGGCGCGACCGGGGCGACTGCATATGGGGCAACAGCGCCTACTTACGGTTGTACAGACGCATCGTCACCGGCCCGAACACCGCCACCAGGAGCAGCGCCCAGCCGAGCGTCCACGCCAGCTCCGTCGTGGGCGACGTGCCGTCCATGAGGGCGCGGACCGCGGACGAGCAGTGGGTGATCGGGTTGTTGTTGACGAACGCCTGCAGCCAGCCCGGCATCGTCTCCGGCTTCACGAAGATGTCGCTGAGGAACGTCAGCGGGAAGATCACCATCATGCTGACGCCCATCACCGACTTCTCCGTGCGCAGCAGCAGCCCGAACATCGTCCAGATCCACGAGAACGCGAAGGAGAAGACGAGCAGGACCGCGATTCCCGCCACGACGCCGACGAAGCCGCCGTCCGGCCGGAAGCCCATGATGAGGCCGACGGTCAGGATGACGACCGACGCGATGGCGTAGCGCAGGGCGTCGCCGAGGAGATAGCCGACCATCGTCGACGGGCGCCAGATCGGTAGCGTACGGAAGCGGTCGAAGACGCCCTTCGCGATGTCGGTGTTGACCGACACGCCCGTGTACATCGTGATCATGACGACGGACATCACGAGGATGCCGGGCAGCAGGTACTGGATGTACTCGGACGGGGAGCCGGCGAGCGCGCCCCCGAACAGGTACGTGTACATCAGCACCATCATGATCGGGAACGCCGTGACGTCGAAGAGCTGCTCCGGCACGTGCTTGATCTTGAGGATGGCGCGCCAGCCGAACGTGAGGCAGGCGGACAGCGCGGAGGGCCGGGGCGGCCGCTCGGTGGCGATGAGGAGCTCGGCGAGGGACTCGGTCCTGACCGGCGCGAGGTCCTGCGACTCGCTGGTGGTGGCTGCGGTGCTCATGCCGTGGCCTCTTCCTTCAGGTCCGTCGTGGGGGTCTGGTGCGAGGCGTCCGTGCCGGTCAGGGCGAGGAACACCTCGTCGAGGCTGGGCTGGCCGAGGGAGAAGTCGTCGACGGTGATCCCGGCGCGGGCGAGCTCGGCGAGCGCCCGGGAGGCCTGCTCGGCGGCACCACCCCCACTCGATCCGGTACTCGTCCCGTCCGCCCCCACCCGCGCCGTCAGCGCGACCGGATCCGGCTCCAGCTGCACCTGCTCACCGAGCACCGCGCCGAGGAGCCGCGCCGCCTCCTCGCGCTGTGCGGCCTCCCGCAGCCGCACATGCACCGAGCCCGCGCCGACCGACGCCTTGAGCTCGCCCTTGGTGCCCTCCGCGATGACCTTGCCCCGGTCGATGACGGCGATCCGCGCCGCCAACTGGTCGGCCTCGTCGAGGTACTGCGTGGTGAGGAGGACCGTCGTGCCGTGCCTGACGACCGCACGCACGATGTCCCAGACCTGGTTGCGGCTGCGCGGGTCGAGGCCCGTCGTCGGCTCGTCGAGGAACAGCAGGTCGGGGGTGTTCAGGATGGACGCGGCGATGTCGATGCGGCGCCGCATGCCGCCCGAGTAGTTCTTCACCTGCCGCGCCGCGGCCTCCGTGAGCCCGAACGCTTCGAGCAGCTGCCCGGCACGCCCGCGCGCCCGCTGCTTGGAGTGCCCGGTGAGCCGACCGAGCAGGATCAGGTTCTCCAGGCCGGTCAGATCCTCGTCGACCGACGCGTACTGCCCGGTCAGGCTCACCCGGCCGCGTACGGCGTCCGCCTCCCGGACGACGTCGTGCCCGAACACGTGCGCCTCGCCCCCGTCGGGCCGCAGCAGCGTGGCGAGCATCTTGACCGCCGTGGTCTTGCCCGCCCCGTTCGGTCCCAGTACGCCGTAGACCGTGCCGGCCGGGACGGAGAGGTCGATGCCGTCGACCGCGCGGTTGTCGCCGAAGGTCTTCACCAGACCCGCGGTCTCGATGGCCATGCTGCTCATGTCCGCCCGCCTTCTCACAGGAGCAAGAGGTAAAGGATTCGTCATGAGGGCAGACCCGGGCCGCCCCGGAAACTCATCGCTTTCAGCGTAGGGAAGCTCTCCGGTGGAGCGTTCGCCCGAACGGGTGTTATCTGGATGAGGGGGCGAGGAGGCTGATCATGCGAATCGCTCTGAGCGTGGCGGCGCTGCTGACTTTCGGGACCGTTGCGGCCACCGCCACCGCTGCCGCCGCTCCCGCCCACAACAACGACGGCGTCATCTGGGGCACCGTCGTCTCGGGCCCGGACCTGAAGGTCAGGGACGAGCCGAGTACGCACGGCAGGATCCTGGCGAAGATGCCGTACGGCAGCGAGGACCGCGTCAAATGCGCCGTACAAGGCATGTCCGTCCACGGCAACCCGCGGTGGTACTGGCTGGAGGGCGAGCGCGGCTGGGTGAGCGCGGAGTACGTCGACACGGGCGGCCGTCACGTGCCGAGCTGCGGGTCTTCGTCCGAGGACCCGTGCGCGTACTGACTGACGTACTGACTGACGTACTGAATCGCGTACGCAGGGGGCCGAGAAGGGAACCGTCATGGCACACACCGCACCCGTCCACTACGCGCCCCGCACCCGGACGCCCGCGACGTCCTCCACATCCGCGTCCCGCTGGGCGGGCCTCGCCCTGCTCGCGGGGGTCGTCTACGGACTCTGGGCCTGCGCCATCCGGCGCGACGGCGGGCCGATCACCACCGGGAACGTCATGTTCGGAGTGGTGACCGGCCTGATGTTCGCCGCCGTCATGTTCGCCCTGCACCGCCTGGCGCCCTCGCTCCCGCGCGAGCTGCGCGCCCTGTCCTGGGCGGCGTTCGCGGGCATCGCGCTCGGCTTCCTCTGCAGCCTTGGCGGGTCGAGTGTGCTGCGGTCCACCGTGATCGCGCTGGTGGTCGCGGCGGGTGTGTTCGCGGCGGTGTTCTACCGCTACTACACGACCGAGTGAGCCGTACTCTTCCCCGTCCTCCGCTCCCGGCCGCCGCCGAGCCGGCGCGCGACGAGGAGTGACGCCGCGAGCACCAGCCCGGCGTTGACGGCCACGGCCACCCCCACCCCGGACAGGACGCCCCGCGGATCCGCGTGGCCTCCTGTCCGGGCCGCCACGATCGCGCTCATCACGGGGATGCCGAGGGTGATCCCGACCTGTTGGGTCATCGTCGCGAGCCCGGTCGCCAGGCCCTGCTCGGAGTCGGCGACGCCCGACGTGGCGGTCACCATGAAGCCCACGATCAGCAGCATGTTGCCGACACCGCCCACGAACGTCGCGGCGAGCAGCAGATACAGCCACCCGCCGGACGTCCCGAGCGCGACCAGCGACACCGTGGCGGCGGCCTGCACCACACCCCCGCCGAGGATCGCCGCCCGCCCGCCGAACCGGCTCACCGCCCGCCCGCCGAGCAGCCCGCCGACCACCGTGCCGACGCCGAGGACACCGAAGGCGAGGCCCGTGGCGAGAGCGGAGTATCCGAGTACTTCCTGCAGGTAGAGCGTCATGAGGAAGACCAGCGAGGTCTCCGTGGCGAAGGCGATCAGGCCCGCCGCGTTGCCCCAGACGACCGAGCGGCGCCGCATGATGCGGACGGGCACGAGGGGCGCGGGCGAGCGCTGCTCCACGAACCAGAAGGCGACGAGCAGCGCGGCCCCCGCGAGGAGCGAGCCGAGGGCGAGAGGCTCGGTCCAGCCGTTCTCACCGGCCCGCGTGAGCCCGTGGACGAGGGCCAGCAGCCCACCCGTGACGGTGACCGCGCCCGGCAGGTCGAGCCGGTGCCTGCACACGATCCGCGAGTCGGTGAGGAGGGAGGGCGCGAGGGCGACGACGGCGGCCGCGACGGGCACGTTGATGAAGAACGCCCAGCGCCAGGAGAGCAGTTCGGTGAGGAGTCCGCCGAGGATGGCGCCGGTGGTGAAGCCGGCGGACATCAGCGCGCCGTTGAGGCCGAGGGCCCGGTCGCGCAGCGGCCCCTCGCGGAACGCGGTGGTGAGCAGGGCGAGCCCGGCGGGGGTGACGGCCGCCGTGGAAAGACCCTGCAGCACGCGCGCCGCGAGCAGGACCTCCGGGGAGGTGGCGAGGCCGCCCAGGGCGGAGGAGAGGCCGAGCAGCGCCATGCCGCCGATGAAGAGCCTTTTGCGCCCGAAGAGGTCGGCGACGCGGCCGAAGAGGAGCGTGAATCCGGCGGCGGCGAGCGCGAAGGAGGTGGCGATCCACTGGAGGTCGGCGAGGGCGAAGCCGAGGCCTTCGCCGACGACGGGCAGGGCGACGTTCAGGATGGAGAAGTCCACGGCGATCATGAACTGGGAGCCGAGGAGAAGGGTCAGGACGAGCTTCTGCCGCGCCGTCATCATCACAGGGTCTCCAGGTCCACCGCGCGGGCCATGGCCCGGTAGCCCGCGTCGTTCGGGTGCAGGTGGTCGCCGCTGTCGTAGGCGGGGGCGATGCGCTCGGGGTCCCGCGGGTCGGCGAGGGCCTTGTCGAAGTCGACGTACGCGTCGTACTCGCCGGACGTCCGTACCCAGTCGTTGAACTCGTCGCTCACGGCGGCGGCGTGCTTGCCGTAGTGGTCGGAGCCGCCGAGGGGGAGGAGGGTGGCGCCGACGATCCGCACGCCCTTGGCACGCGCCTTACGTATCAACTCCGTGTGCCCGTTGATGAGTTCGCGGGCGGAGACGACCGGGGCGGGCTTGTAGGTGGGCTTGTCGGTCTCGCTGTACCCGATGTCGTTGAGGCCTTCGAGGACGACGACCGTGCCGACGCCGGGCAGGTCGAGGGCGTCGCGCGCGAACCGGTTGGCGCTCTTCTCGCCGTACCAGGCGGAGTCGTTGAGGACCATGTTGCCGCCGATGCCGGAGTTGAGGACGGGCCGCGGCTCGCCCGCCTTCTCCAGCCGCTCGGCGAGCGCGTCGGACCAGCGGCGGTCGCGGTCGGTGGAGGAGGCGAAGCCGTCGGTGATGGAGTCGCCGAAGAGGACGACGCCGTCGCGCTTCTTCGCTGTGCGTGCCGCGGGGGAGCCGCCGACGTCCACGCCGGAGAGGTAGTACCAGGACTCCGTGGACTCGCCGAAGGCGCGGCCGCCCGTGTCGGCCGTGTGGTCCCCGTCGGCGCGGTAGCTGGTCGCGAAGGACTGGGCGTGGAAGGTGGCGGGGCCGGTCGTACCGGAGAGGTGGAGGGTGACGGTGACGGACTCGAAGGGTTGGAGATCCAGCTTGCCGGCGTCGCTGACGAGTTGCCGTTGGGCGGGAATGGTGACGCCCCGCTTTCCGCCGAAGGTGAGCGGGGTGAGCGACCCCTTCTCGACGGATGCCGAGCCCTTCTCCTTCGTACGGGCGATCGTCGCGCTCTCGATCCGCAGCGGCGAGCTGCCGTACGCGTTGGAGAGCCGGATGCGGGCTCTGTCGCCGCCTTCGGTGACGCGGACGACCTGGCGGAGGGTCTGGTCGTCGAAGCCGGCCTCGGACCAGTTGGGCTTGAAGCCGGTGCTGGGGCGCTGTGGGGCGCTCGCCCAGGCGGCGGTCCAGGACGCGTGTCGCTCCGCGGGCGAGGCCTGGGCTCCTGCGGTGAGGGCGAGGGCGACGGCGGTGGCGGTGGCGGTGGCGACGAAGGCCGTGCGGGTACGCGAAATCATGGCGGGCTCCAGGTGGTTGGGGGGAGAAGGTGTCCGTTCGGCGGGCCGCCGTCCTGACTCCTCAAAGATCCGCCGACCGCGATCCACCATCAACGGCGATCCGTGAAACGATCGACGCGCTCGGGCTTATCGATGCAGGTCACAGGGGGTATGCGGTGGAGCGGCAAGAGCTGGAGACGTTCTTGACCCTGGCCGAGGAGCTGCACTTCGGCCGCACCGCGGAGCGGCTGCTGCTCTCGCAGGCGCGGGTCAGCCAGACGCTGAAGAAGCTGGAGCGCAGGATCGGTGCGCCGCTTTTCGAGCGCACGAGCCGCGTGGTGCGGCTGTCGCCGCTCGGGCGTCAGCTGTACGAGGATCTGGCGCCGCTCCACAAGGAGATGGAGGCGGCGGTGGCCCGCGCGAAGGACGCCGCGCGGGGCGTCGGCGGTGAGCTGAACGTCGGCTTCCTCGGGGCGGGTGCGGGGACGCTGACCGCGCCGATCCTGACGTTGTTCCGGGAGCGGAGTCCGGGGGTGGAGGTGCGGATGCGGGAGACCCAGTTCCAGGATCCGCTGGGTGCGTTGCGGGGCGGCGAGATCGACGTGCTCTTCACGTGCCTTCCGGTCCGGGAACCGGACCTGGCGGTCGGCCCGATCGTCATCAACGAGCCGCGTCTCCTCGCGATGCCGGTCGGCCACCCGTTGGCCGGGCGGACCTCCGTCTCCCTGGAGGAGTTGGCGGGCGAGACGTTCTTCGGCGTCGTGAACGGGGCGCCCGCGTACTGGTGGGACTTCCACGTGCCGCCGCGCACGCCGAGCGGGCGTGAGATCCGCCGGGGCCAGGCGGTGGCCTCCTTCCAGGAACTGATGACGCTCGTCGCGGCGGGGCGGGGGGTCTCGCCGGTCGTCGCGTCCGTGGAGAAGTACTACGCGCGGCCCGGCGTCACGTTCGTGCCCCTGCACGACGTGCCGTCCGCGGACGTCGCGCTGATCCACCGGGCGGTGGGGACGAGTGCGGGGGTGGAGGGGTTTGTTCGGGTGGTGCGGGATGTGGTTGCTGCGAATGGGGGGCCGGCGGCGTTCTAGGGGGGGGCGGGCGGGGACTTCGGTGGACCGGCACCGGGTGGTCACCGGGGCCGCCCGGTGTTGTCCGGAGTGTGGCGGCTCCGGGCCGCGAGTAAAGGGCGCTGCGCTGCGCTCCGCGTCGGCTTCGCCGATTCCGCTCCGCTCCACCCTTGACTCCCGCCCCTCCACCGCGACTCGACCCTTGACCCGGACGGCCAGGGGTGGGGCCGGCGGGGACCGCTGGGATGGGTCATCACCCTTCGCGGCCGGGTGCGGCCCGGTCCATCGCGGGTGGCCGCCACGGTCGCGGTTCCGCCAGCCGCGCGGCGTTGCCGCTCGGGTCATTCCCTCGCGTGGCCGGGTGCGGCCCGGCCCATCGTGGGCGGCGGTCACGGTTCGGGGCGGGTCAGCCGCTTTCGTTTCCGGCTGCGGACCGGCTCATCGTGCGTGGGCGGGATGGTCGAGGTGCTGTGTCCGGTCGGGGGCCGCGCCGTCCGGCACCTACTTTGGGAAAGTTGCGAATGGAGTGGCCGCGCGCCCCCTCGGCAGACCGAATGCGCCCCCGGCGGTGGGGACAGGCCACCCCCCCCCGGCACCTACTTTGGGAAAGTTGCGAATCGATTGGCCGCGCGCCCCCCGCCCAAGCCCAATGCGCCCCTCCTGGCATGCCAGTGCGCCACGTCGGATGCGCGAGGCGGGTAGGAGGTGGGACGGTGCCCCGGATGCCGGATGCCGGATGCCGGATGCCGGATGCGGGGTGAGGGGTGAGGGGCAGCAGGGTGCGCGGTGTGCGGCGGCCGGGTCGGCACGCCGTACGCGAGGTGATCACCAGGCCGACCGGAGGAGGCGACCGCCCCCGGCCCCCCTCCGGCACCTGCTTCGGGAAAGTTGCGAACCGACCCGCCGCGCGCCCCCCTCCCACACCCCGCACGCCGTCCCGCCCACCACCCGTCGAGCTCACCGGGCACAGCAAACGGGCATACCAGGGGGGCGCACTCGATCCGCCGAGGGGGCGTGCGGCGGCCGCATTCGCAACTTTCCCGAAGTAGGTGCCGGGAGGGACCGCTGCCACTCAATTGCTGGGGGCGCATTCGGTCTGCTGAGGGGGCGCGCGGCCGATCGATTCGCAACTTTCCGAAAGTAGGTGCCGGAGGGCGCGGCCTCCGACCGGGCAGGGCACATCGAGCATGTCGCCCGCTCGCAATGGGCCGGTCCGCACCCGGCAGTGAAAGGGGATGACCCATCCCAGCGGTCCCCGCCGGCCCCACCCCTGGCCGTCCGGGTCAACATCAGCTCGCGGTGGAGGGGCGGGAGTCAAGGGTGGAGCGGAGCGGAATCGGCGAAGCCGACGCGGAGCGCAGCGGAGCGCCCTTTACTCGCGGCCCGGAACCGCCACACTCCGGACAACACCGGGCGGCCCCGGTGACCATCGAAGGCACCGGCCCACCGAAGTCCCCGCCCGCCTTCCCCGCCGCCCCCGGCCCCCCGTGCAGGATGCCCCCATGACCGCTCTGAGCTATTCCGCCGCATTCATCACCTTCTTCTCCGTGGTCGGACCCCCCAAGGTCCTGCTCGCCTTCGCCGGGCTCGCGCAGACCCACCCCACCGCCGAGCTGCGCCGGATCGCCCTGATCTCGTCGGCGGCGGCGGTCCTCGTGGGACTGGTGACCGGCATCGCCTCGCCCTGGCTCCTCGATCTCTTCCACATCTCGACCCCCGCGCTCCAGGTCGCCGGCGGGGTCATCTTCTTCATCTACGCCGTCGGCCTCGTCCTCGGCATCCACCTCGGCACGGAGGCCCCGGGCCCCGACACACCGGACCTGGTCAGCGGGGTACGACAGCTGCTCATGCCGTACGTCGTGAGCCCCCTCGCGATGACGGCGGTACTGATCGAGGGGGCCGCGCGTGACTCCTGGACGTGGCGGTCGACGGTCGTCGGCGCGTACGTCACCGTGATCGTCGTCGACCTGCTCTGCGTCGTCGTACTGGCGCGCGCCCTCAGCCGCACGCACCACGCGACGATCGAGCTCCTGGGCCGACTGCTGGGACTGTTGCTCGCCGCGGTGGGCGTGGACCTGGTGCTCGACGGGCTGACGTCACTCGGCGTCCCGGCGGACCGGGCCGACCACTGACCTCACGGTCCCGCGACGTCGGAACGGTCATTGCAGAGCGCCCAGATGACGAAGACGCCGATCGCGATGGAGATGAGCGCCCAGACCGGCGTGTACGGCAGCCACAGGAACTGCGCCACGATGGCCAGCGCGGCGAGCGCGACGCCGGTCGCCCTGGCCCAGCTCGCACCCTTGAGGATGCCCCAGCCGACGACGGCCACGAGGATGCCCAGGATCAGGTGGATCCAGCCCCACGCGGTGAGGTTGAACTTGTAGACGTAGTCGCCGACACGCTCGTACACGTCGTCCTTCGCGATACCGGCGATCCCCTCGAAGATGCCGAGGATGCCGTTCACCATCATCAGGACACCGGCGAACATCGTCCCGCCGGACGCCCAGAGCGCGGAGCCGCTCTCGTCGTGACGGGGGCTGTCCGGCTTGTTGGGCGCGGTGGCACTGCTGCTCATGGCGCCGCCCCATTTCTTCCGTAGGGACACGTAGGGGCTTTCAGCGTCGAGCGGGGCGGGGTCCGGTGCGAGTGGTGTGGGCCGAACGGGTGACGGGGCGAGTCACGTGATTTCCATCACCTGACGGTGATGGCCTGGTTACTCTCGGCACATGGTCAAACTGCGCGACCTCGACCCCAGCGCGTCCCCCCTCGACTACTACGGCTCGGAGCTGCGCCGCCTGCGCGAGGCGGCGGGCCTCAGCCAGTCGCAACTGGGCTCCTGCGTCTTCGTCACGGCGTCCCTCATCGGCCAGGTCGAGACGACGAGGAGGGTGCCGACGAGGGACTTCTCCGAGCGGGTGGACGCGGCGCTGGGAACGGATGGGCTCTTCTCGCGCCTGGTGGGGCTGGTCTTGCGGAGCCAGTTGCCGACGTGGTTCCAGGCATACGCGGAGATGGAGGCTCGGGCGACCTACATCTCCACGTTCCAGGCGCAGTTGGTCTACGGACTGTTGCAGACCGAGGACTACGCACGTGCCGTACTGGGAGCCAGGACTGACAACAACCTGGATGCCAGTACGGCGGCACGAATGGAGCGGCAGCGCATCCTTGAGCGTGAGAACGCACCGCTGATGTGGGTGGTGCTGAGTGAGGCAGTGCTGCACCAAGAAATCGGCGGTCACGCTGTCATGCGAGACCAGCTTGCACACCTCGCGAACCTGTCCGCGCGGCGGGAGTGGGCCAGGCTTCAGGTGCTGCCCTTCACGGTTGGGGCACATGCTGGTCTGCCCGGCTCGTTCACCCTGCTCCGCTTCGAGAACGACCCGGATCTCGTCTATACGGAGGACTTCGTCCAGGGGCACATGACCGCGAACCCGCAAGCCCTCAAGGAGGGTTCACTCCGTTACGATCATTTGCGAGCCGCCGCGCTCTCCGTGGAGTCCTCGGCGGCGCTAATCGCCCGCGTAATGGAGGAGCGTTATGGGGACAAGCCAGAAGCTGACGGGCATCGCGTGGCGTAAGTCGTCCTACAGCTCGGACACTGGCGGCGAATGCATAGAACTCGCCCAAGCCCAGTGCAACGAAACCGTAGCCGTGCGGGACAGCAAGAACCCCACCGGCCCCACCTTCACCGTCACCCGAACCGCCTTCACCCACTTCATCGCCGCCGCAGCTAGCGGAGATCTGACGCGACCCGCGAGGTAACCGCCTCGGCCATCCGCCGGATGCCCGGCGAACGCACCGGGCACGGGCGGGACTTCGCCGTGGTGGGCGCAAGACAGAAGTGCAGGTAATCGTCCTTCTCGCGGTGGAGAGCCGTGAGCCCCGCACCCGGCTCCGTGCAGTACTCCGGGTGAGCCCGCTCGTACGCCGTGCACGGCAACTTCTCCACCCACGTATAGCGATCCGCGCCCGGAGCCACCGTCCTGCCCGCGTCGGCGACGAGGCCACCCGTGGCGCGGGCCTGCGCCTGGTAGATGGCGTTGACGCGGCGGACGCGGTCGGGCGTGATCGGGTCGGGGCCCTGGAGGACCCAGACGACACGGGCCCGCCCACCCCCCGCTCCCCGGATCTGCGCGGCCAACCGCCGCGCGTCCGCCGCGTACCGGTCGAGATACTCCGCCCGCCGCTTGTCGTACGTGATCCCCTTCATGCAGGGCGTGTAGCCCCACGCGTTGCCCCAGAACTGGAGGACGACGTAGTCGGGCCGCTGCGCCCGTACGAGAGCCGCCGCCTTGTCCTTGTCGGGGACGAGGGAGTCCTCACCCGTGCCGTCGAGGTAGTCGCAGAGGGTCGTCCCGGAGTAGGGCGCGCTCCGGTAGCGCGCACCGAGGCGGGACTTCAGCTGCTGCCCCAGGACGACCTGGTTCTCCATGGCGAGGGAGTCGCCGAGGTAGAGGACCTTGGGGGCGCGCGAGGACTTGTCCGGGGCGTCGCGCGCGGCACGCTCGCGAGGCGTGGCGGACGGCTCAGGAGGCGTCGCGGGCGTGGACGCCTCGGGAAGGTCCGCCGGCGCCGCGTCCCCGGCGCCGGGGTCCCCGCACGCGCCCAGCAACAGCACCCCGGTGAGAACCCCCGCGCCCCACAGACTCCGCGTCCCGGTCCGCTTCCGCATGCGGCAACTCCCGCCCCAGACAGCCGAAATGGCCCTTAGGCAAACACACGGGCGACGGGGAAGGAAGACCTCCGCAGGCCAAGCCGCGCGCGGGTCATCGACGCTCGGCGCGCGCGAAACGGTGGGCCAGCGCCCGGAAGGACTCCTTCGGCTCCCAGTGCCAGGGGGAATCGGGGTCCTCGGGCCGCTTCCGCAGGACCTTGGCGAGCCCGTAGCTCGCGACGTCGAGGTCGTGGCGGGGCGAGTCCGGCCGGTGCGGCAGTTCGGGGCTGACGAACTGGTAGACCAGCGCGGCGTGCAGGTTCATGGACTCGAAGACGTCGAAGACGTCGGAGAGGTAAGCGGCCTGGGTACGTTCGCTGCGCTTGAGCCCACCCGTGATCACCGGCGGCTCCACGGAGTAGTCGACCGACTCGTACCACCCCATGCCCCCGTCCTGCGGAGCCCCCTCGTACGTGCAGGAGCCGCACTCGGTGATGGCGACGGGCTTGCCCCAACGGGTGTGCGGGGAGAGGTCCTTCACGTAGCCGCGCGCGCTGCCGTGGTAGCCGTAGTAGTTCACGCTGACGAGGTCGAAGAGGGACCAGTCGACGTCGTCGTCGTGGGCGGCACCGTACGTCAGCGGGCCGCGGAAGACGCGGCGGCCGGTCTTCGCGGCGAGCCCGACGAAGCGCCGCACTTCCCGGACCATCCGCTCGGGGTCGTAGTTGCCCTTGAGGATGTTCCGCACCCGCTCCAGCGCGTCGGCACCCGGCACGATCCCGGGCACGAACAGCACGAACTCGCATCCGACACTGAGGTACACGCGGGCCCCTTGCCGCCGCATGCGTTCGGCGTGCCGGCCGGTCTCGGCGAGATGGTCGAGGATGTCCCGCTCCGGGACGTCGGCGAGGCGGGGCTGGAGCCAGACGTGCAGGCCGTGCTCGGCGGCTTCGGAGGCGGTCGCGGCGAGGCGGTCGACGCCGGTGCCATACACGGAGACGGAGTTGGCGTGCAGCTCATGGCGGATGGCACGCAGGTCGCGCCGCATGCGCCGCGCGCTCCACGCGGTGGCGGGCCCGTCCCCGTCCCCCACCTCGTAACAGACGCCGCGATACCGCAGTCCTTGCCGTTCGCCCGCCCTGGCGGCGGCGTTCCCTGCCCCCGCAGTCAGCGCCCCGGCGGCGACCGCGGCCCCGACGGCCGCGCCCCCCACCAGAAACCGCCCCCGACTGATCCCACCGATTGCGGCGATCCCACCGACGTCGTCCCGCACAGCGCCTCCCGTGATCCCGAACCGGCGGCGGCCCCAACCGCCGCCGTCCGGTGATCCCGAGCATGCCGATCAGCGCGGATCGCGCTCATCGCACTTTGGTCTATGCGTGGTCGCCGAAGGTCTGCGGGCGCGGACCCTTTCGGCGACCGTCAGCGGGCCACGAACTGCGTGAGGATCGCCTGGACCTCGTAGATGTCGACGCCCTTCGTGAACGTCTTCTGCATCGGCGCGGGGTTGCCGGAGACCCAGATCTTCAGCTCCGCGTCGAGGTCGAAGTGGCCCGCGGTCTCCACGGCGAAGTGCGTGATGCTGCGGTACGGGACCGAGTGGTACTCGACCTTCTTGCCGGTGATCCCCTGCTTGTCGACCATGATCAGTCGACGGTCCGTGAACAGCATGGTGTCGCGTATCAGCGTGTACGCGGCGTGCACCTGCTCGCCGTGCCCGAGCAGCCGCGCGTACTCGTTCTGCGCCTTCATCGGGTCGACGGTGTGCGCGTTTCCGAACAGTGCCATGTCAGGCCCCCCTTGGTGGTTCCACGGCCCGCATCGTGGGATGCGGGATCTCGCCACTGTACGGGGGTGGGTGGGGGAGCGTCGAAGATCTGTGCGACGGGGCGGGGCGGGTCGAGTGGGGTGGGGTGGGGCGAGGTGGCGCGGGTCGCGTCGCGGGTCGCGGGTGGCGGGGGCTCAGATGGGTGGCAGGCGGTCCGGTGGCGATGCGGCGCCCCGCGCGAACGCCTCCGCGTACGCGGTCCCGCCGAGCGCGGTGCGTGCCGCCGCCTCGATCCGGTCCACGTCGCCGCGTTCGGCCGGCGGCAGCGGGGCGCCCACGCTGCGGCGGGCCGCGTCGGCCGCGCCGAGCAGCTCCGCGGCCCGAACGGGTGCGCCCGACACGGCCGCCGCGCCCGCGAGGCCCTCCAGGGAGAGGGCGACGGCACGTGGCTCGGCGAGGGCGCGGGCGGTCTTGAGGCCGAGGAGGTGGTGGGCCTCGGCACCGGGCCCGTCGCCGCGCAACTCCGCGATGAAGCCGAGCTCGGCGTGGCGCAGGTGGTCGCCGGCCGGGGAGGACACGTCGGCGTGCCGGTCCCGGATACGCGTCAGGTGCGCCTCCGCCGCGTCGAGGTCGCCGGAGCGGCGGGCGCCGAGAGCGAGGCCCATCTCGGCGTGGATCTGGCCGTAGCGGTAGCCGTGGGCGGAGGCGAGATCGTGGGCCTGGGTGTGCAGGTCGTGGGCGCGGTCCCAGTCGTGCGTGAGCAGGGCGAGCCGGCCGAGGCCGGAGAGGCGGGCGGCGACCTCCGCCTGGAGGCCCAGCTCGCGCGCGATGACGAGCCCCTCCTCCTGGCGGCGCGCGGCCTCCGCGTAGTCGCCCTTGATCTCGGCGAGCGCGGCGAGCGGCGCGACGGTCTGCAGCTCGCCCCAGCGGTCGCCGAGCCCGGCGAAGAGGGCAGCGGCGCGTCCCCCGTCGCGGGCAATGGTGTCGAGGTCGCCACGGATCAGCGCGTGCATGGCACGCAGGGCGAGCGCGGCGGCGGTGGTCCACTGGTCGCCGGTACGGGTGGCGAGGGCGAGGGCCCGCGCGTTGACCTCCTCGCTGGCGGAGGGGTCGCCCGCGCTGAAGACGGCGTAGGCGTGGAGCCAGAGGGTGCGGGGGGTCGTGGCGGTGGCTGTGGCCGTAGCGGTGGCAGTGGCGGTGGTGGGTGGGGTGGTGCGGTGTGCGGGGGCGGGGGGCAGGTCGCCGGTCAGAAGCCGGAACACCGTGAGCAGGCGGGTCAGTTCGCCGATGCCGGGCGACGCGGAGGGCGCGTTGCCGGGGACGGTGGCGGGTGTGTCGGCGGAGGTGGCGTCGGCCGCGCTGCCGAGCGGGTCACCGCTCGCGACGCCGGGCGGGGTGGCGAGTCCGTCGCCGGGTGCCGCGGTGGATGTGTTGCCGGGGGTGGCCCCGGCCGCGCTGCCGAGCGGGTCACCGCTCGCGACACCGCATGCGTTGCTGAGCGTCGTCGTCAGCGCACGCCGTGCCTCCGTGAGGCGCCCCCGCAGCAGCCACCACCACGTGAGCGCAGCGGCAAGCCGTACCGCTTCGTCCCGTGACGGGTACCCATCCGCCTCGTCCCGGCAGGGGTGCCCATCCGCCTGGCCCCGCGTGGGGTGCCGTTCCGTCTCGCCTCGGGAGGGGTGCCCATCCGCCTCGTCCCGGCAGGGGTGCTGTTCCGTCTCGTCCCGGCTGGGGTGCCGGACCGCCTCGCCCCCCGCAGGGCCCCGTACCGCCTCGTCCAGCGCCGCCCGCAGGTTCGCCGCCTCCGCGTCCAGGCGGGACAGCCAGCGCCGTTGGGCGCCGTCGCGCAGGCGGGGCTCGGCGTGTTCGGCGAGGGCCAGGTAGTGGCGGAGGTGCCGTTCCCGTACGCCCGCGAGGTCCTCCATCGCCTCCAGCCGCTCCATCGCGTACGCCGACACGGACTCCAGGAGCCGGTAACGCGGCGCCGTCCCCGCGGGGCCGGGGGCCATGACGACCAGGGAACGGTCGACGAGGCGCGTCACCAGGTCGAGGACCTCGTCGCGGGTCACCCCGTCACCCGCGCAGACCGCCTCCGCCGCGTCCAGCGTGCAGCCGTCGCGGTGCACGGCGAGGCGGCGCAGCACGATGCGCTCGGGCGCGGTGAGCAGCTCCCAGCTCCAGTCGATCATCGCGCGCAGCGTCTGCTGGCGGGCGGGGGCGCCGCGCCGCCCGGAGGTGAGGAGGCGGAACCGGTCGTTCAGCCGGTCCGCCAACTCCCGTACGCCCAAGGCCCGTACGCGCGTCGCGGCGAGTTCGAGCGCGAGCGGGATGCCGTCGAGACGGCGGCAGATCTCCGCGACGGCCGCCTCGTCGTCCCCGCCGGGGAGCAGGGAGAAACCGGGGGCCGCCGCCGCGGCACGGGCGGCGAAGAGCTGGACCGCGTCCGCGGCGGGGAGCGGCTCCACGAGGAAGACGGTCTCGCCGGTCAGGCCCAGCGGTTCCTGGCTCGTGGCCAGGATGCGGAGGCCCGGCGCGGCACGCAGCAGCGTGTCCGCGAGTGCGGCGGCCTCGTCGACGACCTGCTCGCAGTTGTCGAGGACGAGGAGCGTGCGGCGGTCGCGGAGGGCGGCGGTCAGGCGGTCGAGCGGGGTGGCGGGGGCGGCCGCGGCGGGGGCTCCGGGGGGCGTGTCGTCGCGGAGGCCGAGGGCGGCCGAGACGGAGACGGCGAGGTCGGCGAGGGTGCTGTCGCCGCGCAGCGAGGCGAGCTCCACGAGCCGGACGTCCACGGGGGTCGCGGGCGCGGCCGCCACGGACGCCGCCGCTTCCAGCGCCAGGCGGGTCTTGCCGACGCCACCGGGACCGGTGAGCGTCACGAGCCGTGCGGAGGCGAGCAGTTCACCGACGTCCGCCACGGCCCGGTCGCGGCCTATGAGGGCGGTGAGGGGGAGGGGGAGGTGGAGGGGGAGGTGCGCACCCTCTCGGCCCGCAGCTGGACCGGCGCTCCGGGCCGGGGCCGGGCCCACGCCGGGGGCGGTACCCGGCTCCGCCACGCCCGGGGCGATACCCGGCTCCGCCATGCCCGGGTCGATATCCGGCTCCGCCATGCCCGGGTCGACACCCGGCTCCGTCGGGCGGCGGGTCAGCGCCGGGTCCTGGCGGAGGATCGCCTCGTGGAGGGACGTCAGCTCCGGCCCCGGGTCGACGCCAAGCTCCGCCGCCAACCGCTGCCGCAGCCCCGCGTACGACGCGAGCGCCTCGCTCTGCCGCCCCGCCAGATACAGCGCCCGCATCTGCACCGCCCGCAACCGCTCCCTCAGCGGGTGTCGGGCCACCAGGTCCGCCAACTCACCCGTGAGCAACGTATGGTCGCCCGCCGCGAGCCGCGCCTCCGCCCGCTCCTCCAGCACGGCGAGGCGCTGCTCCGCGAGCCGGTCCACTGACGCGCGTACGAACTCCGCGTCGGCCAGATCGGCGTAGGCAGGCCCCCGCCACCACGCGAGCGCCTCCCCCAGCGCGTCCGCCCGCGCCCGCGGGTCCTGTGCCCGCCGCGCCTCCTCGACCAGGGCGCGGAACCGGTCCGCGTCCACCTCGTCGCCCGCCGCCGCGTCGAGCCGCAGACGGTAACCGGGCGGCTGGTGCACCACGCGGTCCCGGCCGAGGACGCGGCGCAGCTGGGACACCTTGGCCTGGAGGGCGTTGGCGGGGTTGCCGGGCGGCGCGTCGCCCCAGAGGTCGTCGATGAGCCGGTCCGCGGAGACCGGCCGCCCCTCGTGCACCAGAAGGTCGGCGAGGAGAGCCCTGACCTTCGCCTCGGGAACCTTGACCGGCTCCCCCTCGCCGTCCCACACCGCCAGTGGACCCAGCACCCCGAACCGCATGCGGATCACCGTACACAGCGTGTCCACCGGCCCTCCCGGGTGGACCGGCAGCGGATTGGTCGCGGACCGGCAGCGGACCGGCAGCGGACCGGCAGCGGGCCCGCAACGGGCCCGCAACGAACCGTCAGTGAACCGTCAGCCGTCCCGAAGCGCCCGCGAGCACAGTCGTCCCCGTCAGCAGCAACCAACCGGACAGCCGGAAGACGGGACCGAGCCGATGCCCAAGTACGCAGGCAGGAAAGCCGTGGTCCTGGGCGGGGCGAACGGGTTCGGCCTCACCGTCGCCAAGCTGCTCGTCGAGGGCGGCGCCGAGGTCCTGGTGACCGGCGGCCCCGACGCGGACCTCGACGAGGCCGCCGTCGAGGTCGGCTCCTGCGCCCACGTCATCCGCTGCGACCCCGCCGACGTCGCGGCCGTCGAGGCGCTGGTCCCCGTGGTCAAGGCGCGGCTCGGCCGCGTCGACCTGCTCGTCGTCACGAGCGGCCACGATGCCCCGCCCGGCTCCAGGGGCACCGGCCCCGCTCCCGCCCCCGCCCCGTAAGCCGCAATCCCCGGCTCCCCGCAGACCTCCGCACCCCCGCGACCCCGCAACACACCGATAGGACACCCGCGATGCCCACAAAGCCCACAAAGCCCACAAACCGCCGACGCCCCTCGAAGGAAACCTCCCCCACCCCACCCCCCAAACTCCCCCTCCCCGCCCTACTCGCCCTCGCCACCGCCGTCTTCATCACCAGCCTGACCGAGACCCTCCCCGCGGGCCTGCTGCCCGCGATGAGCGCCGACCTCGGCGTCAGCGAGTCGGCGACCGGCCAGACCGTCACCGTCTACGCCATCGGCACCGCCCTCACCGCGATACCCCTGACCGCCGCCACCGCGGGCTGGCGCCGCAAGCGGCTGCTCCTCACGGCGATGGCCGGCTTCGCCGCCGCCAACACCGTGACCGCGGTCTCGGAGGCCTACCTCCTCACGATGGCGGCCCGTTTCGTCGCCGGTGTCGCCGCCGGACTCGCCTGGGCGCTGCTCGCCGGCTATGCCCGCCGCATGGCGCCCGCCCACCTCCAGGGCAAGGCGATCGCCATCGCCATGGCGGGCATCCCGGTCGCGCTGTCGCTGGGCGTGCCCGCGGGGACGTTCCTCGGCGAGGTGGTCAGCTGGCAGGTCGCGTTCCTGGCCATGACCGGGCTCACCGTGGGCCTGCTGGCCTGGATCGCCGCGCTCGTCCCCGACCACCCCGGGCAGGAGTCCGGCGGCGCGGGGGCCACGGCGCCGCACACGCTGCACGCTCTGCGCGTACCGGGTGTGACGCCGGTCCTCTTCGTCACCCTCGTCTTCGTGCTGGCCCACACCGTCCTCTACACGTACATCGCCACGTTCCTCGACGAACTCGGCATGGGCGGCTCGACCGACCTCGTCCTTCTCGTCTTCGGCGCGGCGTCCCTGGTGAGCATCTGGATCGTGGGCGCGCTGATCCATCGCAGGCTGCGCGCGCTGACGCTCGCGAGCGTGCTCCTGGTCGGCGTGGCGGCGGCGGTACTGGCCGCGTTCTCCGACAGTCCGGCGCTCGTGTACGTCGCCGTGACGCTGTGGGGCCTCGGCTGGGGCGGCGCTCCCACGCTCCTCCAGACCGCGGCGGGCGACGCGGCGGACAAGGCGGGCGCGGCGGACGCGGCCCAGGCCATGCTGGTCACCCTGTGGAACGTCGCCATGGCGGGCGGCGGAGTCTTCGGCGGCGTCCTGCTCGGCCTGGCCGGCACGTCGTCCTTCCCGTGGACGATCCTGCTGCTCCTGGTGCCGGTGCTGCTGGCGGTGGCCGCGGCCCGTCGACACGGCTTCCCGGTGCGGGGCGGCGGCGGTGGGCGGTGAGCGGGAGATTCGTTTTTCCAGATGTGACTCCAACGTTAGTTTTCCCAATTCTCCAAAGCCTTACCCCGGCGCCTTTCCGACCGCTTTTCGCGCGGGGCGTGCGCCCGGGATGCGGGCCGAGTGAAAAGGGCGTGCAATTCCGGTAGCAATTACCCCACGGCAGTACTTTCGAGCGGTTTACGGTCTCCTGCATGCCACCGTGTGGGACCTTGGTGTCGAGCGTGTTTCGTCACGTATCGGCATGCGAGGAGCCGCAGATGGGCTACAGCGAACCTCAGACCATAACCGATGACCGCGTGCGATTCTCGGCTCTCGGGCCGAACAGTGAAGGTGTGATTCGCGACGGCAATCACGCTTTGTTCGGGGTGAGTACGGGCAATAGTTACTTCAGTCGTCGCCGCCTGGCCGACGCAATGGCGTGGGCGACGGAGCGTTTCGCCGCAGTCGATGTCGTGTACGCGGATGTCGCGCTGGAAGCCATGCTCGAAGCCTTCGGCTATGAGCCCCCCGCCGCGCGCAGAAGCGTGGCCAAGCAACTGCGCGGCATGCGGCGCCGTATCAGCGGTGCCTGCGACGACATCGGCACGGCGGCGGAGAAAGTGCGGGCCCGGCCCCTGTCGGGATTCCTCGCCGAGCCCGGTTACCAGGAAGTGCGGGCACGGACACGGACGGCGTTACGGACTGACGTGGGGCTGCGGGCTGCCCAGGACACCACGGCGTACCAGTTCCTCAGCAGTCGGCTCGGACCGCACGGCATGCCCGAACCCGCCCAGGTGCGGGCGGCACTGGCCTATGTGGAGGCCGAGTTGCCGTTCTTCATCGACACGCCCCGCATTCTCGGCGTCGCCTCGTCCGTCCACTGTTACCACTCCGTCCTTCCCCTGGGACACCTGCTGTTCGGCGGCGACCGCCCGCGGGGACTGCGGCCGGCCGACAACCAGGGCTACGCCATCGTCCAATGCCGCGACTGACCGCCCGTCTCACTGACCGCCCGTACCGCGGAAGAAAGGCAGAGCCTCATGACCGCACGGCTGACCCGCACCTCCAGCTCCACCTCCGACCCGCCCCCGTACGCCGACGTCGTATGGCCCCTGTCCCGGCGCGGCGACATCGTGCCCCCCGAATGCGCCCGGCTGCGCGAGGAGAGCCCCATCGCTCGGATCCGGACCCTCACGGGCGACGACGCGTGGCTGGTCACCAGTTACGCGCTGGCCCAACAGGTCCTGGAGGACGAACGCTTCAGCCTGCACGACACGGCGGCCCCCGACGTCCCGCGCCAGTACGCCCTGACGATCCCTCCCGAGGCCGTCGCCACCATGGGCAACGTCAACAGCGCGGGGCTCCACCAGGAGGTGATGCGCGCCTTCGGGCCCCGCTCGGGCCCCGCGACGGCGGAGTGGCTGTCCGCGCGGGCCCACGAACTGGTCGACGCCATGGTCGAGGAGGGCGGGCCGCTCGACCTGCGGGCGCGGTTCGCCGAACCGTACTCCGCCGCCCTGGTGTGCAAGGTGCTCGGCCTGCCGTACCAGGACGGGCTGCGGCTCATGGACGGCCTGGACCTCGGCTTCGTCACCAGCCCCGTCGCCTACGAAGAGTGCACCGCCAACTGGGACAAGGACTACGCCTTCGTTCTCCGACTCGTGCGCGCCGACCGCGCCGGCCGGCGCGGCCTCATCCGGCGCCTCTGCGAACTGCGCGACGACCCGGAGCGGGACGGCGGCGACCTCACCGACGAGATGCTCGCCGCCACGGTCACGTCCCTCTTCGGCGCCGGTGCCATGAGCACCTACGTGTTCCTGCTGCACGCCGTGCTGACCCTCGTCCGGCACCCGGAGGCGATGGACCGCCTGCGCGAGGAGCCCGAGGTCATGCCCCGCGCGGTCGAGGAGCTGATGCGCAGCACCCTGTCGATCGGCGACGGTCTGCCCCGGATCGCGCGGGCGGATGTGCGGGTCGGCGAGGTCCTGGTGCGCGCGGGCGAACTGGTCCTGGTCTGCGTGGAGGGCGCGAACCACGACCCCGAGCAGTTCCCCGACCCCGAACGGTTCGACCTCGACCGCTCGCCCAACAACCATCTGTCGTTCGGCGCGGGTGCCCACTTCTGCCCCGCCTCGACGATCTCCCGGGTCCATGCGGCGGAGGCACTCGCCGTTCTCGTCGAACGGCTCCCGCGGCTGAGGCTCGCACTCCCCGCCGACCAACTGGTCTGGCGTACGGGCAACATCAAGCGCGTCCCGGAAAGGCTGCCAGTCCTGTGGTGATGACACCGGAAGGCTACCTCTGGGCGACCACCCGCGCCGCCGCCCACTGACCGCTCCTAGAAGTCGTCCGCGCCGTTGCGCAGCTCGTACGTCCAGTAGCCGGTGAGCGCCTTCGCCGGGTCGACGGCGATGCCGCCGCTGCCCGGAGCCCGGACCGCGGCCATGCCGCCGCCGCCCTGGAGCGTCACCTGGAAGGCCGAGACGGGCTCGTTGGTCTCGTCGACGCCGCCGTCGGAGATCTTGACCATCGCGTACGCGGGAGCGCCCGCCTTCAGGACGACCGGGGACGCGGGCTTGCTCTTGGCGACGGCCGGCACGTCCTGCTTGTGGCTCTCCAGGAACTGGATCTCCGGGAAGCCGGTCATCTTGCAGCTGTGGCCCGACGTGTTCTTCGCGGTCAGGACGATGTGGGTGTAGGGCGGGCCGCCGTGGCGCGCGGCGCTGATGGAGACGTCCTTGGTGGTGCAGACGGGCGTGGCGGCCGTGACGGTCCGCTTTCCGCCCGGCTTGGCGGCCACCGTGGCGCCCGCGGCCTTGACGTCGTGGGACGCGCCGACGGAGACCGTGGTCTCGGACTTGGTGCCGGTCGCCGCCACCGTCGCCCCCGCGGGCTCCGCGGCCTTCGTGTCGGAGCCGCTGCCGCAGGCGGTCAGGGAGAGGGCGAGCACGGCGGCGCCGGTGGCGGCGAGAGCGGTGGAGCGGCCGAGAACGGTGGAGCGGCTGCGGAACGTACGCATGGGAATTCCCCCGGAAGTGAATGGTCTGAGCTGCTGGGAATCAGGGCCTGACCTGCAGGCTTGCTGACAGACACAACTCTGACGGGCACCGCTCACGTTCCGCTGCCGTACCGCTCACGTCCCGCTGTCGTGCTCCTGCGACGTCTCGGCGGAGGGATCGGTGGGGGCGGAGGGACCAGTGGGATCGGTGGGATCGTCGGGGTCGGTCAACGACGGGTCCGCCTGCCCGTCGACCACCTCGCGCGCCACGTCGTTCAGCAGCCGCCGCCGGGACCGCGCGTGCGACCGCAGCGCGTCGAACGCGTCGTCCATCGTCAGCGACCTGCGCGTCGCGAGCACGCCCTTCGCCTGTTCGATGATCACGCGGCTGGTCAGGGCCCGCTCCAGCTGGCCGGTGAGCGTCCTGCCCTGCTCGGCCTCCTGCGCGCGGTGCAGCGTGACGGCGGTGAAGTCCGCGAGGGACCGGCCCAGCGCCCGTGCGTCGGCCGAGGGGACGTCCGCCTGATCGGAGAAAAGGACGAGCGCCCCGAGCGTGCGGTCCGGCACCTGGAGGGGGAGGGCGACGACGTGGGTGTGGCCGAGCGCCAGGACCCGCGGGACGTAGTGGGGCCAGCGATGCCATACCGGGGCGGTGTCGAGGAACAGCGGCGCCGCGAGGTGCGCGTCGGCGCGGTGCGGGCCGTGGGCCGGGCCCTCGCGCCGGGCGAGCGCCTCACGCTCCAGGCGCGTCATGCCGGGATCGGAACCACTCGCCCGCGCCTCCTCGCGCCCGCCCGGCGTGTACACCACGGACGCGGCGCGCACACCGAGGAGGCGCGGGCTGCGCTCCGCCAGAATCGCAAGGGTTTCGGATACGTCCGGCGAGCCTTCCGTCGCGCTGCCGGCCAGGGCCACGAACACATCGGCCAGCTGCTGTTGGGGCGTCATTGCCGAGCTCCTCATGGATTCAGAGATACGGATCTCCGTTCAGGATCCGCCGGGCGATGGCCTCGGTCGTCGTCTCTTCGGCGAATGCCCGGGCCTTGATCAGTGCCAGAGCGTCGCCGACACCGCAGCCGACCCGCACGGAAAGGACGCCCGCCGCCTGCTGGACGGTCTCCCTGTGGTCCGTGCCGCCGTACAGTTCCGGGTCGGCGTCGGGTCCGAGCAGCACGATGCGCGTGAGGGCGGCCGTGACCTCGGCGAGGTGTGTGGACCCCAGGAGCCCCGCGCGCGGGTCGAACACCGCGAGGGCGCCGAAGCAGGCGGCCTGCGTCTCCAGGGGGACGGCGAGCACCGACGTGATCCCCATGGAGGTGAGGGCCGGACCGTACCCGGGCCAGCGTCGCTCGATCTCCTCGCCCACCGAATGGACGGGACAACGCCCGGACGCCGCGTCGCGGCACGGGCCCTCGCCGAGGACGAACTCCAAGTCCTGGGCGGTCAGAGCGGGTTCGTCCGAGACGGCGACGGCCAGCTGGTTCTGTGCGGAGTCGACCAGGGTGATCGCGGCGCTGTCCGTGCCCAGCGCGTCCGCGACCGCGGTCATGAACCGGGGCCGGCTCCCTCTGCCCCGGACCCACGCCGAGGTGCGGTCGGCGAAGGAGGCGTGCAGGGCGGCGGACGAGCGGTGGCAGGCGGCCGTCCGCCGGTGTGTCTCGGCGACCTGCGCGTGGAATGCGGCGCTGTCGGGATCGGACACCACGAGCCGTTCGTGCCGCTCCGCCGCGGCCGCGGCACGTGCCGCCCGCTCGAGCGCACGGGCGGCACGTCCTCGTGCGGTCGCGGCCACATCGAGGGCTTCCTCGTACCCGTGCGGCTCCATGTCCGAAGCGTACGCCCGCGAGGTCAATCGGTGGAGGGCATCCGGCTCTCTTCCATCATGAGGACCACACCGCCGTTGTGGCCGTCGAACGGGGAGCAGAAGACGTCGCACGTGATCGGCCTCCCGATGCGGCTCAGCGCGTGCACGGGCATCGGCCCGGTCCGCTGACGGCTCTGCAGACACTCCTGCACCAGCGGCCTCAGCTCTTCCGTCGGCAGCCCGAAGTCCAGGTCGAAGAAGACCTTGTCGACGACCTCGTCGCTGCGCAGCCCCCACAGATCGACGGCGCCCCGGTTCCAGCTCTTCACCCGCAGCTTGCTGTCCAGCACGACCACGCCCGCCGCGATGCTGGTGAGCACGGCCTCCAGGAACGCCCTGGCCTCGTCGAGCTCCTCGGTGCGGATGCGCATCTCGTCATTCATGGTCTCCAGTTCCTCGTTGCCGGACTGGAGTTCCTCGTTGGTGGTCTCCAGTTCCTCGTTCGTGGACTGGAGCTCTTCGTTGGTGGTCTCCAACTCCTCGATGCTGGACTGGAGTTCCTCGTTGGTGGTCTCCAGCTCCTCGTTGGTGGACTGGAGTTCCTCGTACGCCGTCTCCAGGTCCTCGCGTACGCGCTTGACCTCGGCCTTCAGCTGCGTGGCGACGGTGACGTCGGTGAAGGAGATCGTGGTCGCCACATGCAGGCCGTTGGGGCCGGAGAGCGGCTGGATGAGGATGTCGAGGTACTGGACCTCCTCGCCGACCCGCCGCTCCACCCGGTTGACCCGCAGCGTCCGGCGCTCGTGCGTGGCCTGGTCGATGAGGGAGCGCAGCTCGACGGGCCGATAGGAGATCTCCAGGTCCTGGAAGGGACGGCCCACGTCGTTGGAGCTCAGCCCGAACTGGGCCCGCGCCTGACTGTTGATCACCACGACGGCGCCGTCGCCGTCGATCGCGATCCACGGGATCGGTCCCGCGTCGAGGACCAGGTCGCGCAGCTGCCGGGTGCGCGCCACGGAGTGCAGTTCGAGCCCCGAACTGCTCCTGACCTTCAGGGGCGCGGGCTGGTACGGCAGTCCCGCCTCTCCCGTACGCCGCCGGAAGACGCGCTGCCGCATGTCCGCCACCTCGAACCGGTCGGCGTCGTTCAGCAGCATCTCGGCCTTGCCGAGGAAGAGGAAGCCGCCCTGGCGCAGGGCGAAGTGGAAACGGTCGATGATCTGTGTCTGCGCCTCGACGTTGAAGTACATCAGCGTGTTCCGGCAGATCAGCAGGTCGAGCCGGGAGATCGGGGCGTCGCGGGTGATGTCGTGCCGCCCGAAGATCACCCGGCGGCGCAGGTCGGCGCGGAAGCTGAGCTGCGCGCCGTTCGGCTCGAAGTACTTGTCCCGCAGCTCGGTGGCGAGCGGTTCCAGCGACTTCGGCGGGTACAGCCCCGACCTGGCCTCGCGCAGCGCCTCCTCGTCCACGTCCGTGGCGTAGATCTTGACGCGTCGCAGGCACTCCTCGATGCCCAGCGCCTCCGCGAACATGATCGCCAGCGAGTACGCCTCCTCGCCGCTGGAGCAGCCGGCGCTCCACACCCGGATCTCCTGGTCGGGCGTGAGATCGGCGATCAGTTCGGGGACGACCTCGTGCTGGAGGAAGGTCCAGGCCTCCGGGTCACGGAAGAAAGAGGTGACGTTGATCAGAATCGTGTTGAACAGCGCGCTGAATTCCTCGGCGCTCGTCTCCAGGAGATCCTGGTAGTCCTGGTACGAGACGATCCCGACGTCGGACATCCGCTTGTGGATACGGCGTCCCAGAGTGGAACGCTTGTATCCGGTGAAGTCGAACCCGCGCGCCTCCCTGATGAAGAGCAGCAGCTCTTCCAGGGCTTCATTGGGTTCCGACTGCTGAGCATCGTTGCGGTTCTCTGCACGGCCCTCATGGCGGGGTTCGTGGCGGGGTTCGTGGCGAGGTTCGTGGCGCGGCTCTTTGCTGGATTCGTTCATCACTGCCCCGTGGCGTCGAGAAGGCCGCGGACGACCGCCGCGATCTCCACAAGAGGTAGCACGAAATCCACCGCGCCCGTATTCAGGGCCGCCTGGGGCATCCCGGAGAACTCCGCGGTCCGCGGATCCTCGACGATCACGGTCCCGCCGCGCGAATGCACGGCCTCCACACCCATCGCCCCGTCCACTCCGGTACCGGTCAGCACGCAGGCGATGGCGCGGGGCCCGTAGTACGCGGCGACCGATTCGAAGAGGAGGTCGGCGGAGGGACGTACGAAGTGGACCAGCTCCGCGTCGGAGAGCGTCAGGTCCCCGTCCGAGCCGACGAGCAGGTGGCGCCCGGGTGGCGCGATGTGGACGGTGCCGGGGGCCGGTTTCTCCCCGGGCTCCGCGAGTTCGACCGGGAGATCCGTACGCCGGTCGAGCACGTCGGCGATCACGGTCCGGTGCCTCGGGTCGAGGTGCTGGACCACCAGCACCGGCACGGGCAACTCCGGACCCAGTGCCCCCAGGAGTTCACTCAGCCCCTGGATGCCGCCCGCGGACGACGCGACAGCGACGACGGCGTAGGGGCCCGTAGGGGTCCGGCCGGCGGTGGGGTGGTCGTCGTCGGGCTGAGGAGGGCTGGGCTGGGCGGCCGTCACGTACCGAGCCTAGCGGAGTCGGCCCCGCCGGGAGAGGGAGGAAAATGGCCGCCGAATATGACATGACCGCGGGAAGTGGTGCGCCTTGCCCGGCGAGGAAGTCGTTGACGGTCACGCGGTACGTCTTCCCGGCCGTCACCCGCTCCCCCTTGACCTGGACGGTCTCGGTCAGCAGCCGCGCCGCCCCGGTCCGCCCCATGTCGACCGAGCACTTGATCGCGGACGACAGCTGCAGGAACCGCGGGTCGTCGGCGTTGGCACCGGAGAACTGCTCACGCAGCACACTGAGCAACTGCTCCCCGGTGAGCGTCATGGTCACCAGCGGCGTCCCGAAGGGCTGTGTACGGAACGCGTCGGCGAAGGTGATGGCCCCGTCGCCCTTGCGGACGAGGCCGGCACGCATGCCGCCCGGATTGAGGAAGGCCAACTCGGCCCGCTCCCCGCGGGTGGCCTCCACCTGCGCGCCGGCGAGCAGGCTGCCGAGGGGGGTCTCCTTCTCCTTGGACCCCCGCCCCGGCATGTCGGCGGAGATGTGTCCGACGGTCCGGTCGGCGACCTTGGCGGACGAGTCGTGCGAGTGCCCGCTGACGATGAGGTCGACGGCGCCGGGCGTCCGCTCGGCGATGCCCTTGATCCGCCCACGGAGCCGGGACCCGGGCCCGTCGGCGTCACAGTCCCCGCGCCCGGCGACGCCGTGCGCGGCTTCCCCTTCATGCACGAGCAACACCTGACAACGCGGACAACAGAGGACTCCCCCGATCAAGTCCCTGGCCCCCACGGTCAGGGACGCCCGCTGCCCCTCCCGAGCCTCGTCGACCAACCGGGCCAACCGCCCCGGACGGTTGACACAAGCTCGCCGGCGAGGCTCCTTCCCTATGTCGTCGGTCCGGCACCGCTCGGCAGCCGAGCCGACACCGGTGGGGCTCGGGCACTGATACGGGACTGACGTGAACCTCTGCATGGCGCAGGCCGCGGCGGTAGGCTCCGGAATCGAAGCGAGGGCGACGGAGGACAGAGTATGAGTACCCCTGCTACCGACTCACCCGGTGTCCCTCCCATGCCGGAGAGAACGCCCAAGGCACTCCGCGAAGCCATCGCCCAGAACGCTCCGCGGCTGCTCGCCGACTTCGACGCGCACTGGAAGCGGGCGATCGCCGACACGTACGACCTCGGTCCCGTACCGGCGTTCATGGCGCGCTGGTGGGGTGAGTACGCGATCGCCCGTGACCCCCATCTCGACGCTCACCTGACGGACCTCGAAGCGCGCGCCACGGAAGCCACCGACCTCGCCGAAGCCAGGAAGCTGGTGGAGGAAGCCTCCAACATCCGTCACATGGCCGCCCGCACGGAGCCCGGCCGTTGAGCGGCGACGCGTTGATGGGGCCACCGTGGCAGATGGACTGGACCCTCAAAGCCCAAGCGGCACGCGACGCACTGCCCGAGCACGTCCGGAAGATCGTCGACGCCGCTCGCGCCGAACTGGTGACGGCGAAGGACCCGTACTTCCGAGGAATCGAGACGGACGCCGAGCTGCCCGACACGATGAGGGTCGAGCCCTCGCTGTCAACAAACCCGAAGGGCCCGCACCTCCTGCACTTCGACAACTATCACGGTTGGTTGCGCTACACCTTCATGCGCCGTGTGCACGACCCCCAGATCGTCGTCGAAGAGATCTTCTGGCAATGACGGACGGTGGTCCACAACAACTCTGAGGGGCTGGCCGCGTACGGGGTACCCGTCATGCATGGTGGCCATCGTGTACTCGTCCCGCAGCACAGCCACGACTGTGTGGGCGTTCGTGCTCTCGGCTCTCATCGTGCTGACCGTCGCCTGGTACGTCCGCCGCCGAAGGTAGCCGCGACGGCCGGGCCCCGCTCCGGCGACGCCTGAACCCACTGGCAGAAGAGCACCGAAGCGGACGCTGTACCTTCCGTGCATGGCCGACCTCGCCTCCCTCATCCAACTCCTCGGAGCCGGCAGTGTCGGCGCAGTCGTGACGCAGTACGTGTCGGCAGGCCCGGAGCGCCGTCGGTCCCGCGCCACCGCTCGCGAAGCCATGGCCACCCTGGAGCAGGCGCACTGGGCCCACGGCAGGGACAACGAGTGGCCGCAACTGCGCACAGCGGTACACGCCTTCGAGTCGGCCGCCATGGCGGCGGGGGTGCCTCGCGAGGTCTCGGGCTGGTACGTCACCACACGCGTGGCGATCTACCTGGAGAGCCGCCGCGAGTGGGAGCGCAACCCGGACCCGGAGTTCGGCGGAGGCGTGTCCACGACGTACATGGACGCGTTCTCCGGCGCCACGGAACTCGTCTATCAGTCCCTCTGGCACCCACAGCGCTCCCGCTTCACCTGGCGGCGCCGCCTGAAGAGGTCGAAGGAGCACACGAGGGCGACGGCTGCGGGGGCACCTTCAATCCTCCGGGACATCGAGGACCGCCCGACCGCCCTCTGAGCAGCGTCACGCGCGGGGCAGGACCGTCAGATGTTCGTGCGCCCCTCGTCCCCCGGGACCGTTCGGATCCAGTCGCGGAATTTCCAGCAGGCGATGGGGGGCGCCGTCAGCATGGCCAGGAGGTAGAGGCCCACGCTTGCGGGGGAGATCAGGTAGTACTCCCAGCGCGGCGGGAGCAGGGCGGGGAGGGCGATCAGGATCGTCAGGGTCAGCCATGTGGCCAGGGTGGTGAGTATCGCCTTGGAGAGCATGACGAGCACTCGCATCGGGGTTCCCCTTCCTCAGGCCCGCCCGCCCGCGCGTACCGCACACCGCGCAGCAAGAAACCCCCGGGTCCATGACCCGGGGGTTCGAGTAAGAGCGGGTGACGAGAATCGAACTCGCACTCTCAGCTTGGGAAGCTGATGTTCTACCACTAAACTACACCCGCGAAAGACGCCGTATGAACCGGTGTCGTAACGTCGCACACTCTACCTCATCCCGGGCCCCCGGCGCTCTCGCCGCGGGGCCCGAGTGCTGTCCGGGAGGGGGATGCGCCGTGCGTCCGCAGGGAGTTGGGGCGTACCGTGGCACGCGGTCGTGCCGCCTGGATGAGCGTCCCTTTCATACCGTAATGTGGCCTTTCGTCGTCGGCTCGGAGGCGAGCGTAAGACGAGTTTGTACGGGTGGTACGGGTACGTACGAGCTCACCTACGACTGGGGAAGGGACTACAGGACTTGATGGAGCGCACCGTCGTCCGATGTGCCGAAGGGCACGTGTTCAGCACCGCTTCGTTCCCGATGCAGCAGGCGGACCGGCTCGGTCCTGGCCGGCTCATCCGCTGCCCGCGGTGTGCCCGGCTCCGGCACGCCGTGCCGGTCACCTTGCAGCGACGGTAGCGGCGATAGCGGCAGTAGCAGCAGCGGCAGTAGCGGCAGCAGCTAACGAGAGCACCGGGGCGCGCGGGGCCGTCCGATTGGGGGCGGCCCCCGCGCTCTGCGTATCCTCGGTGCGTGCTTCTCTCAGACAAGGACATCCGGGCCGAGATCGACTCCGGACGGGTGCGGATCGACCCGTACGACGAATCCATGGTGCAGCCCTCGAGCATCGACGTGCGGCTGGACCGCTACTTCCGGGTGTTCGAGAATCACCGCTACCCCCACATCGACCCCTCCGTCGAGCAGGCCGACCTGACGCGGCTCGTGGAGCCCGAGGGCGATGAGCCGTTCATCCTCCACCCCGGGGAGTTCGTGCTCGCCTCGACGTACGAGGTCATCTCCTTGCCGGATGATCTCGCCAGTCGGCTCGAGGGGAAGTCCAGCCTCGGGCGGCTCGGGCTCGTCACGCACTCCACCGCCGGGTTCATCGACCCGGGGTTCAGCGGGCACGTGACCCTTGAGCTCTCGAACCTGGCGACCCTGCCGATCAAGCTCTGGCCGGGGATGAAGATCGGGCAGCTCTGCATGTTCCGGCTCACCTCGCCCGCCGAGGCCCCCTACGGGTCGGAGCGCTACGGGTCGCGTTACCAGGGACAGCGGGGGCCCACCGCCTCCCGTTCCTTCCTCAATTTCCATCGGACACAGGTGTGACATCCAGCATGAGTGACGTGCGCGAGAATCTTTCGTACGAGAAGTTCGGCCGTGCTGTGCGGGAGCTCGCGCAGACCATCGCCGACGACGGGTACCAGCCCGACGTGATCATCTCCATCGCCCGCGGTGGCGTCTTCGTCGCGGGCGGTCTCGCGTACGCACTCGACTGCAAGAACATCCACCTCGTGAACGTGGAGTTCTACACCGGGGTCGGGACGACGCTCGAGATGCCTGTGATGCTTGCGCCCGTTCCCAACGTCATCGACTTCACCGACAAGAAGGTGCTGATCGCCGACGACGTCGCCGACACCGGCAAGACGCTGAAGCTCGTCCACGACTTCTGCCTCGACCACGTCGCCGAGGTGCGGTCCGCCGTCATCTACGAGAAGTCGCACTCCCTCGTGAAGTGCGAGTACGTGTGGAAGCGCACCGACGAGTGGATCAACTTCCCGTGGAGCGTCGAGCCTCCCGTCGTGAAGCGTCAGGGGCAGGTTCTCGACGCGTGAGCGCGTGAGCGTGTGAGCGTGTGAGCGCGTAAGCGTGTGAGTACGTGAGAAGGGGTCGGTGGACGCCAAGTCCACCGGCCCCTTCTCGCATACGTGCCTACTAGAACGTGCCCAGCTTGATGATCGACAGAATCGCCAGCAGCTGGATCGTCGACGCGCCCAGCGCCTTCGGCCACGGCAGGTCGTGGGACTTGCTGACCATCGTCGTGAGCAGCGCGCCCGCCGCGATCCACGTCGCCCAGCCGAGCAGCTGGACGAAGGGCTGGCCGCCGCCGAGGAACATCGCCACGATCACGCGGGGCGCGTCCGTCAGCGACATGATCAGCATGGAGAGGCCGACCGTCGGCTGCCACGCGCCGTTGCCGCCGAGCTGGCGGGCGAGGGTGTGCGTGACCACGCCCAGGATGAACGCGCTGATGGTGATCGCGACGCCGGTGGTGAGGACGAACGGGACCGCCGACGACAGCGTCGCGTTGATCGCGTCCTCGCGGGCCTCGTCGAACCCGAAGATCGCCAGCGCGCCGTAGAGGAACGTGACGATGAGGGCGGGGGCCCACATCGCGTAGTCCCGCATCTGGAAGAAGGTCGGGCCGGGGCGCAGCACGATGCCGCGGAGCAGGTCCTTCCAGTGCAGGCGCGGGCCCACGGGGGCCGCGCTCGCCTGGCCCGCGCGGTACGTGTCGCCCTGGGTGTACGGGTCCTCGCCGATGGAGAAGGCCTGCGTGTGCCCGGGGTTGTTCGCCGCGTACGGGTCGTAGCCGCCCTGGGGGGCGCCGTGGCCGCGGTCGTCATGGCCGCCGAAGTACTCCGGCTCGCCATGGTTGCCGGCGCCGCCGCCCGCCTGGGGCCACTGCTGGTTGCCGCCGCCCCCGCCGCCGTACGGCCTGCTGCCGCCCTGCGGTGCGCCGCCCCCGTACTGCTGTGCGCCGCCCCCGTACTGCGGGGCCGACGGCGCAGGCGGGTAGCCGTACGGCTGCTGCCCTCCCTGCTGCGGGGCCTGCTGTCCGTACGGCTGCTGCCGCGGTTGTTGGTGCGGTCGCGGTTGTTGTTGCGGTCGCGGGGCGCGGTTGTCCCGGCCGCGTCCGATCCTGAATCCAGCCACGAATCGAACGTACCTGTTCTGCGGGGGCGGGGCGTCCCTCCCCGGGAGGAGACGCGGCTTTGCGGCCGACCTGTGACAACCCCTAGGGGTACCCGGAGGGGTGACCCGGAAGGGTGTTCCCGTACGCGTTTCAGTGCGCCAGCGACGCTCCGTACGTCAGCGGGCCCGAAACCGTTTCGAGGCCCAGCGACTTGGGGGTGACGACCGTCGTGCCCGTCGTGCCGGTCGCGAGGTGCGGGAGGTTCCAGACGCCGCCCGCCGACGCGTTCTCGCCGGGTGCGGCGGCCGAGAGGTCCGGGCTGCCGTCGCCGTTGTGGTCCGCGAAGTCGAGCGCCGCGCCGAACCGGTCGCCCGCCTCGGCGCCGCCCGGGATGTTGGGGGAGTTCTGCTGGTACGAGACCGCGCCCACCGCCTTCCCGTCCTCCGTGAGGATGCCGTTCGCGCCGCCCTTCAGGACGGTGACGGCACCCGCGCCGGCCGCGCTGCCGATGGCCTCGCCCGGGGCGCCCGCGACCAGGTCGTCCTTCCCGTCGCCGTCGATGTCTGCCGCGGCGAGCGCGTTGCCGAAGTCGTCGCCCTTCTCGGCGACACCCGGGACGCCCGGGGTGTCCTGGTTGAGGGTCTGGCCCTCCCACACGAGGCCGTCGCCGTCCCCGTAGTGGATGTGGATGCCGCCGCCCTCGGCGAGCTCCTCGGGGCCGCACGGGTCGTCGATGTTCTCGTCGGCGATCTCACGGCAGTTGCCGAGGGCGAGGTCGTCGTGGCCGTCGCCGTTGAAGTCGCCCGCGGCCAGCGCGTTCGCCGCGCTGTTGTCGCTGCTCCAGGTCAGGTCGAGGTCGCCGGGGACCTCGTCGTTCTTGTCGTAGCGGTAGAGCTGGACGTGGGACTGCGTGCGGGTGGGGCTCTGCTCGTAGTACGCGACGGCCAGCTCGGGGAGGCCGTCGGAGTCGAAGTCGCCGGTCGTGAGGACGGGGGCGCGGCCGCCCATGCGGCGGGCCATGCCGGGGGTGGTGTCGGCGGTGTACGGGTTGGCGTTGAAGACGATCTGGTCCTTGCCGCCGATCGCCAGGTCGACGTCCGTGTCGCCGGTGAAGTCGGCTGCGGCCAGCGCGTTTCCGTACACGTCGCCGGCCTTCGCGCCCCGCGCCGCCGTATTGGCCAGGGCGAAGCCGTCGCCCGTGCCGTAGAGGACGGTGACGGAACCCGCGTCCGTCTTGCCGTCGATGTCCTCGCCGGGGGCGCCGATGACCAGGTCGGCGTACTTGTCGTCGTCTATGTACGCCGTGGTGACGGCCGCGCCGAAGCGGTCGCCTGCCTCCGGCGTGCCGGGCACCTCGACTGTGGCCTGGGTGATGCGCCGCACGTTGCTGGACCCCGGGCCGCCCGGGCCGCCGAAGACGACGCTCACGTAGCCCGCCTTCGCCTTGCCGTCGACGGTGCCGCCCGGCACGCCCACGGCGAGATCCGCGTATCCGTTGCCGTCGAAGTCGGCCTTCAGCGGGGCGGCGGCCGGAGCCGCGGCCGGGGCAGCGGTGGCCGAGGTCGTGAGGGGGAGGGTCAGGCCGGTGGCGGCCAGGACGGTCGCCGCGGCCAACGCCAGGGTGTGGGTACGTGCGCGCATGGGGGCTCCGAGGGGAGGAGGGCGGATGGTGGAGCCGGGCCCGCACAGGCGGTGCGGGCCCGGGGTGAGCGGTAGGGGTGACCCGTGGGGATCAGCCCCGCGGGGAACAGTCCCGTGTGGATCAGTCCCGTGGGGGTCAGTCGGCGAAGTTCATGCCGAGGCGCGGCGTTCCCGCCCCGGAGACGCCCACGGTCGACGTGTAGACGCCCGTCGAGCCGGCGAGCGTGCCGTCGCTCTTGCTGGTCAGCGGGTAGAGCGCGCCGTTCGCGCCGTTCTCGCCGTACGCGCCGACCGTGACGTCGCCACGCCCGTCGCCGTTCAGGTCGTCGACGTGGACGTCCGCGCCGAAGTAGTCGTTCTTCTCGTTCGAGTTGGGCACGCCCGGCGTGTTCTGGTCGAGGAAGACGGCGCCTTCGGTGGAGAGGCCAGAACCGTCGGCCTTGCCGTAGATGACGGTGACCGAGCCCGCGTCCGTGACGCCGCCGAGATCCTCGCCCGCCGCGCCCACGACCAGGTCGAGGTGGCCGTCGCCGTTGATGTCGCCGAGGTCGAGCTCGTTGCCGAAGAGGTCGCCCTTCTCACCCGCGCCCGGCACGCCGTCGGTGTCCTGGGTGAAGACCTGCGTGCCGCCGTACGGCCCGTTGGCGGAGCCGTGCACCACGTACACCGAGCCGCCCTTGTTCGCGCCGGCGATCTCGTCGTCCCACTCCAGGCCGATGACGATGTCGCCGTAGCCGTCGCTGTCCGTGTCGCCGACGTCGGTGATGATGCCGCCGGGCAGCCGCTGCTGGTTGGTGGTCTTGAGGCCGTCGGCGGTGCCGGGCACCCACAGGTTGGCGTTGTAGCTGTCGCCGGTGGAGTAGCCGTCGACGATGAGGTCTTCCCTCTTGTCGCCGTTCACGTCGCCGGAGTGCAGGTTGAAGGGCCCGGCGCCCTCGCCGCTCTGGATGGCGGGCTTCACCGTGTAGTGGCCGCTGCCGGTGCCGCTGGTACGGGAGATCTTGCCGTCCACCACGTCGATGGTGGCCGCGCCGGACCGGGCGCCGATGGCGAGGTCGGTGTTGCCGTCGCCGTCGAAGTCGCCGGCCTCGATGGGTCCGCCGAAGTAGTCGTGGCCGCTGGGACGGGGGTCCTTCACCGTCGTACCGCCGGAGAGCCCGTTCGGGGAGCCCCACAGGATCTGCGCGGTGCCGCCGTCCTTGTCGCTGCCGACGTCCTCACCGGGTGCGGCGATCGCGAGGTCGTCGTAGCCGTCGCGGTCGAAGTCGCCGTAGGCGGTGTCGTATCCGAAGATGTCACCCGCCTCGGCGGAGCCGGGGACGCCCGCGCTGTTCTGGCTGTACGTCTTGTGGCGCAGGCTGCTTCCGCCGTACGTGACGACGACCTGGCCGGCCTGGTCCTTGCCGCCGACGTTGGCGTAGGCCGCGGAGGTGGCGAGGTCGGCGACGCCGTCGCCGTTGAAGTCGGCCTCGTGCGAGGGCAGCGGCTCGGCCGGTGCGGCGGAGGCGGTGGCGCCCGTGGCGGCGAGCAGTCCGCCGGTCAGCGCGGCGGTGGCGGCCGTCGCGGCGGCGAGCCGCGTACGTCTGGAACGGCCGGTGGTGGAGGTGCGCTTGTGCTTGGCCATGCGGTACTCCTGCAGCGTGCGGGGATGCCTGGCGGGCATCCGCAGTCGATGGGGTGCGACGGGCGCGTTCACCGGGCATTGGCCCGGGCGTCACGCCACGGTCGGCGAAGGAGAGACCGATGGTGGGGGGCAAGGGTTGTACGGGGGCGCTGAGTTGTCTCACCCTTCGGTCGCTGGACGGGCTGGGGTGAAGGTTCCAGCCCGTCCGGCGTTTGAGGACGAACTCGGCGAAGCCGGTGATTCGACGGCGCCGAGTCCGCCGGGTGCGCGATGGCCGACGGTGCCCTGCCTACCGCCCGAGAACCATCCCGTACTCACGCGCCCCCGCGAGCCCCAGCTTGCCCGGCGTCACGGACGTGACCTCCGGACGCGGGCCCCCGTCCTTCGCGCTCGGCGCGTACCAGACGCCGCCCTTCCTGCTGTCCTCGCCGGGCGCGCCCACCGCGACGTCGGGCCGGGAGTCGCCGTTGTAGTCGCCGGTCGCGACGGACTGGCCGAAGTGGTCGTCCGCCTCCGCCGTGCCCGCGACGCCCGCGGTGTTCTGGCTGAAGGCGGGACCCGTGAACGGCTTGCCCGCGCCGGCCGACGCGAGGGTCCAGTACGTGCCCGCGTTCCGCGCCGTCCCGACGGCCTCCGCGTCGGCGCCGACGATCAGGTCGGCGCCGCCGTTCCCGTCGAGGTCGCCGACGGCGAGATGCGCGCCGAAGTTGTCGTCGGCCTCCGCCGTGCCGCCGACCTCGGGCGAGTCCTGGGTGGTGCACGCGGTGCCGCCGTCGCCGAGCGCGCCGTCCTTCTTGCCGTACACGGTCAGGATCGCGCCGCCGAGCCGGTCCGCGCAGGTGGTCTCCTCGACCTCGGGGTTGGGCTGTACGTTGCCGACGGCGAGGTCCGTCGTGCCGTCCCCGTCGAAGTCGCCGGCCGCGAGCGACGTGTTCGTGCGGTCGGACGTCCGCCACGTCTCCTTCCACTGGCCCGACGCGCGGTTCATGACCGTCGTACCGCCGATCTCCATGCCGCTGTACGAGACGGCGAGGTCGTCCCCGCCGTCGCCGTCGAAGTCGCCGCCGACGAGGGCGGTGGAGCCCCCGAAGTGCCAGCCGGTGACCCGGTCGAGCGTGGCGGGCGAGCCCGCGGTGAACGGGCCGGGCCGCACCACCACGGAGCTGGACTCGTCGAAGTGGGCGTTGAACGCGATGTCGTTGTCGCCGTCCTTGTCGAAGTCGCCGGTGGCGAGCTGCGCGCCGTACTGCGAACTGTCGAAGTTCCCGTTGGCGGCGGTGAAGCCGCCCTTGAACCCGTTCGCGCCGCCCCAGACGACGGCGACGGTGCCGACGCTCAGGCCGACGGTGGTGTCCTCGTCGGGCGCGCCGACGATCAGGTCGCTGTAGCCGTCGCCGTTCATGTCGTCCGAGGCGACGGCGTACCCGAATCCGTCGCCCGCCTCCGCGGTGCCCGGCACGCCGGCCGTGGACTGGCTGACGGTCGTCGACCCGTGCTTGCCGAGGCCCGACGCGCCGCCCCAGACGACGTTGACGTACCCGGCCTTGGCCTTGCCGTCCACGGTGGCGCTCGGCACGCCGACCGCGAGGTCCACGTAGCCGTCGCCGTTGTAGTCGCCGCGGATCTTGGAGGGGGCGTCGGCGGCAGCGGGGGTGGCCGCGGCGGCGTTGCCCGCGGTCAGGCCGGTGACGCCGAGGGCGGTGGCGGCGCAGAGTGCGGCGGCGCCGAGTAGGTGGTTACGCGCGTACGTGGACATGGAGGGATCTCCAGGGTGTGTAGGGGGTACGAGAGGGGCCGTGATCGCGAGAAGGGGGAGAGGGGGCAGGTCAGCGCAGCGCGCGCCCGAACCCCGCCCCCGCGCCGCCGACCCCGAAGTCCGAGCCGTTGAACGACGTCGCGTAGGACGTGGTCAGGCCCGTCGACGTGCCGCGCAGGACCCACACGGCGCCGACGTCCCGCGTCGTGCCGATGTCCTCGCCGAGCGCGCCGGTGGCCAGGTCGGCCTTGCCGTTCTTGTTGATGTCCTTGAGGCGTACGGACGTACCGAAGCGGTCGCCCTCTTCGGCGACGCCGGGTACGCCGGTGGTCTCCTGATGCCAGGCGCGGCCCGAAGTGAAGGCGCCGCGCACGGACGTGAGCAGGGTGACGCTGCCGCTCGCGGCCACCCCGTCGACGGTCTCACCGGGTGCGCCCACCGCGAGGTCCGCGAGGCCGTCGCCGGTGACGTCGCCCGCGGAGACGGCGGCGCCGAAGCCGTCGCCCGTCTCGTCGGCGCCGGGGACGCCCGCGCTGTCCTGGCTGTACGTCACCGGCGCGCCGAACGCGCCGTCGCCGCCGCGCCGCACGGTGACCGAACCGCCCTTGCCGCCGGCCGCGTCGCGCGGGTTGCCGGTGATGAGGTCGTCGTAGCCGTCGCCGTCGACGTCGCCCGCGGTGGCCGCGTCGCGCGTAGCTGTGGGGTCGCCGCCCTCGGCGAGGATCTCGGCGCGGTAGCCGTAGTCGCCGACGCCGCCGTTCATGTGCGCGGTCCAGGCGCCGCCGTCCGCGCGCTCGCCGGACAGGACGAAGCCGACACCGTCCTTGTACTTGAAGTTGCCGGCGACCATGCCGTCGAGGCGGGCGCCTTCGGGTATGAAGTCGACCTCCAGGCCGTACACGTTCCCGTTCTCGCCCGTGCCGGTGTAGTAGTACCAGTTGTCGCCGCTGATGACGGCCAGTTGGGGTGAGCCGTCGTAGTCCAGGTCGGTCCAGACGGCTGCCTCGCCGAAGCGGCCTGTGGTGTCGGCGGGGGAGTTCAGGGCGCGGCCGCCGGAGGTGAACGGGTTCCGGCCGCCGTAGACGACGGAGACGGAGCCGGACGGCTTGCCCGTGACCTGCTCGCCGGGGGCGCCGACGATCAGGTCGGCGAAGCCGTCGTGGTTCACGTCGCCGCTGGTCACGCTCTCGCCGAACTCGTCGCCCGGCTCGGTGACGCCGGGCACGCCCGCGGTGTTCTGGGTGACGGTGACGGACCGTCCCTTCGACACGCCGTTCGCCGAACCGTACGTGATGGTCACGGAGTTGGAGTCGGGGGATCCGATGGCGAGGTCGCGGTAGCCGTCGCCGTTGAAGTCGTCCTTCAGGGCGGGGGCGGCGCTCGCCGTACCGGCCATGGGCAGCGCGAGGCCCGTCGCCGCGAGGGCCGCGACGGTGGCGGTGACGGCCAGGTTTCTTACGCGCACGTGGGTCTCCCGGAAGTGAGCCTTGGGGTGAGCCTTTGGGTATGGCTTCCGGGGGGTGTGACTCGTGAGTCGTATGAAGGGTTGTGTGGCGGGGATGGTGCGGTGGCCGTCAGGTGAACGGGTGGTGCGGTAGCCGTCATGCGTACGGCAGTTGGTCACCGCCCGCGCAGGGCGAGGAACTCCGCCGTGGAGAACGTGACCAGCGGCTTGCGCGCCACGAGGTCACCCGGGCGGCCCTGGTACACCCCCACGATGTCCTGGCTGTCCCCGCGGTACGTGCGTACGACCAGGTCGGCCCGCGCGTCGCCGTCGAAGTCCGCGACGTGGAGGACCTCGGTCATGCCGTGGTCCGGCGGCTGGATCAGCGCGGTGGCGTCGGACGAGAGCTCCGACGTACGGCCGCGGAAGACGCGTATGTCCCCCGCGCTGCCCCCGGACCCGCTCGCCGCGCCGTTCAGGACCAGCTCGCTCAGGCCGTCCCCGTCGAGGTCACCCGTGTCGACGGCCATGTCCTTGGCCTCCAGGGACTCCCTCAGGGTGCCCGGCACGTCGTAGCGCAGGGCGACGCCCTTGGGACCGGCGACGGCCGCGTCCATCCCCTTCCCCTTGCCGAAGCGGCCGAAGGCGATGTCCTTGCCCGCGGGGAGGAGCACGCCGGTCTCGTCGGGGCCCTGGGGGCCGCCCATGACCAGGGCACTCGTGGCGGCGCCCGCCGCGTCGGCGGCCTTGCGGACGAGTACGTCGTCGTAGCCGTCGCCGTCGACGTCCGTGGCGCGGCCGGTCACGAGGTTGTTGCCGGGCGCGGTGACGGGCTTGCCCGCGGCACGGGGGGCGCCGTTCCGCTTGAACGGACCGCGTAGGTACGTCAGCCGGGCGCCGGTCGCGTGCAGTACGAGGTCGTTCGCGCCGTCCCCGTCGAAGTCGCCGCAGACCGGCTGGTCCGGCCAGTCGTTGCCGAAACGTGCCTGCGGGGGCACGCGCAACTTCACTGCCTTGCCGGTGAGGCCCTTCGGCGAGCCGAAGAGGATTTGGAGGGGCACGGGCGGCTGTCCCTGCCCGTCGTAGGGGGGATCCGTCGATACGAGCAGATCGCTGAAGCCGTCTCCGTCGAGGTCGCAGGAGGCTTCGGAGTCGAAGGCGGCGGGCAGCCGGCCGTTCGTGCGGGCGCCGTTGGAGTGCGCGCTCACGAGTTGCCGCGCGCCGGGGTTGAGCCCGCGCCTGCCCTGCCCTCTGCCGTACACGATCCCGATCCCCGCGTCGTCGCTGTGGTCGGGGTGGACGAGGTCGTCGAGTACGAGGTCACGGGCCCCGTCACCATTGAAGTCATCCTCGACCGTGCTGCCCTTGCCGCCCTTGCCGCCCTTGCCTCGCGGTATGGGCTGCTGGGGGGCGCCCTTGCCCGCCATGCTCACGGGCTTGTGCGAGGCGTCATCGGAGGTGGCGTCGTCGTCGTGGCTTCCGCAGCCGGCGAGGAGCAGCGCGCAGCTGAGGGCGGCGGCCGCCCCGGCGAACCCGCCGCGCCGTGTGCCCCGTCCCGCGCCCCGTACCCCGGCACTCCGCATGCCTCTCACCCATCCCGAACGCCACGTGGACAACAACCAGCCCATGATGCTCCTGCCTCCCTCGCGGGAGGAGCCCAGGATGGTCCCGTTTCCATCACGCCAGGTCTGGGGCGGACTTCGGTGGGCCGGTGCCTTCGATGGTCACCGGGGCCGCCCGGTGTTGTCCGGAGTGTGGCGGTTCCGGGCCGCGAGTAAAGGGCGCTCCGCTGCGCTGCGCGTCGGCTTCGCCGATTCCGCTCCGCTCCACCCTTGACTCCCGCCCCTCCACCGCGACTCGACCCTTGACCCGGACGGCCAGGGGTGGGGCCGGCGGGGACCGCTGGTATGGGTCATCACCCTTCGCGGCCGGGTGCGGCCCGGTCCATCGTGGCCGACGGCCAGGGTCGCGGCTCCGCCAGCCGCGCGGCGTCGCCGCTCGGGTCATCCCCTTGCGCGGCCGGGTGCGGCCCGGTCCATCGGGAGCGGTCGCCAGGGTCGCGGCGCCGCCAGCCGCGCGGCGGTTGCCGCTCGGGTCATTCCCTCGCGCGGCCGGGTGCGGCCCGGCTCATCGTGGGCGGCGGTCAGGGTTCGGCGTGGGTCAGCTGCTTTCGTTTCCGGGTGCGGACCGGTCCATCGTGCGTGGGCGGGATGGTCGAGGTGCTGTGTCCGGTCGGGGGCCGCGCCGTCCGGCACCTACTTTGGGAAAGTTGCGAATGGAGTGGCCGCGCGCCCCCCACCCAAGCCCAATGCGCCCCTCCCGGCATGTCAGTGCGCCACGTCGGATGCGTGCGAGATGGATGGCGGGCGGGAGGGTGCACAGGGTGAGGGGTGCGGGGTGAGAGGGGCAGTCGGGTCGGCACGCCGTACGCGGGGTGATCATCCGGGGGCGACCGGAGGGATGCCACCGCTACCGGCCCCCTCCGGCACCTACTTCGGGAAAGTTGCGAACCGACTCGCCGCGCGCCCCCCCGCCCACACCCCGCGCGCCGCCCCGCCCACCACCCGTCAAGCGCACCCGACACAGCAAACGGGCATACCAGGGGGGCGCACCCGGTCCGCCGAGGGGGCGTGCGGCGGACGCATTCGCAACTTTCCCGAAGTAGGTGCCGGAGGGGGCGGCCCGACTCGCTCGCCGGGGGCGCATTGGGTCTGCCGAAGGGGGCGCGCGGCCGATCGATTCGCAACTTTCGCAAAGTAGGTGCCGGAGAGGACCCTCGACCAGGAACAGCACATCGGCCATCGCTCCCGCCCACGATGAGCCGGTCCGCACGCGGAAGCGAGAGCGGCTGACCCGCCCCGAACCGTGGGGGCGACTCGCGTTGGGCCGGGTCGCACCCGGCAGCGCGAGGGGATGGCCCGGGCGGCTTGGCCGCGCGGTGGGCGGCCACGCCACCCTGGCCGTCGGCCACGATGGGCCGGGCCGCACCCGGCGATGAATGGTGATGGCCCACCCGCCCGGATCCGCCGGCCCCACCCCTGGCCGTCCGGGTCAAGGGTCGAGTCGCGGTGGAGGGGCGGGAGTCAAGGGTGGAGCGGAGCGGAATCGGCGTAGCCGACGCGACCGAAGGGAGCGCCCTTTACTGCTGGCCCGGAGGCGCCACACTCCGGATCACACCGGGCGGCCCCGGTCACCATCCGGCGCGGGCCGCAGTCGACAGCCTCCTGAGGAGGGCGCCGAGGGCTTGGCGGGTAGAGGGTGAGTGCGTGGTCGGGGAAGTCGCTCTCACGGAGGAGCAGATGGAACTCGTCGCGGGCGAGTTCGACGCACTGACTGCCGTCAGCCGGACCGGAGAAGGAGGACTTCTGCCACTGGGTCATGAGTCACGGCTTCTGTATCTGGCGCAGGAGAGCGCCGAGGGTGTCGGAGGTGAGGGCGAGCCTGCGGTCCGGGGTGTCGCTTTCGCGGAGCAGCAACCCGTGCTCAACCTTGGCCAGTTCGATGCACTCGTTGCCGTCGCCGGGGGCGGAGAAAGAGGACTTCTGCCACGGTGGCACGGCTCAGACCGCTTTGCGGGTCGCGTCCGAGTGCGTAGCGTGCGATATCAGGGCCGAGAGGGCTTCGGGGGTGAGGGCGAGTATGTCATCGGGGGCGTCACTCTCGCGGAGGAGTAGGTCGCTCTTGTCTCGGGCGACCTCGATGCACTCGTTGCCGTCACCGCCCCCGGAGAACGTGGACTTCTGCCAATCGGGCACAGCTCAAAGCTCCTTCAGCAAGCGGTGAATCAGGTCCTGCGAGGGGCCGGGTTCAAGTGCCATCGCCTCTACCTTACGGAAGAGCGTTCGCATGGCCAGGAGCTGGGCATCGGCATCGATGAAGGAAGAGCCGTATGGTGCGTCCCGCTGAACGGTGTCCAGAGCGGCTACCGGCCCGCCTGCGTAGAACAGCGTGGTTCCCGCCCCCGCGAAGCCGTCGACGTCGAACGGCACCACGCGCACCGTGACGTTGGGCATCTCTGACTTGCGGAGGATTTCCCTGAGTTGCGTACGGCTGACACCACGGTCGGCGACGCGGGTCTGCAGCACGCTTTCGTGCAGCACGGCGATGTACGGCGCCGGCTCTTCTCGATTGAGTACTGCCGCACGGCGCAGTCGGTGTTCCACTCGTGGGGCCAGCTCGCTGGCCGGGAGCTCGGGGCGCCAGAACGCGAAGACCGCACGAGCGTAATCAGCGGTCTGGAGCAGGCCAGGAACCTGCGCGGTACCGATGACGTGCATGAAGTGTGCGTGATGTTCCAGCTCGGCCAGGTCCAGGAACGCCGGGGGCAGCACGCCTCGGAAAGATTCCCACCACCCGCGCGTGGTGTCGGTGGCCATGTCCGCAAGGCAGGCAATCAACTCGGCGTCCGCGCAGGCGTAGTGCGCCGCGAGTCGGCGTACCCGCTCCTCGTTGATCCCCGCGTTGCCCGCCTCGAACTGGCTCATCTGGGCCTGCTTGACCCCGAGCAGTCCCGCGGCCTCACCGGACGAGAGCCCGGCGCTCTCTCGGAGCTTGCGCAGCTCGGCTCCGAGGCGCCGCTGCCGGGCGGTTGGCTGAATCCTTGCTGGCACGCGACTGCTACCTCCGCCAACGACCGTGTCAGGACGTGGGGTTGATGCACCCCATTCGGGTGTCAGGTTACGCGAGCGACTTGCGGGGGCGAATATTTTAGCCCTACCGTCAGTGACGCGTCGCACACGCTGAGGTCCCGGACCAACGGAAGCGCACCGCACCGCCATGCCATGGCGGTCGCGCCACAGCCACCGCCAGGTGACCGCCGCGGCAGGACAACATCCGTACCGCACAACGGAGTTCACCGATGCCGGAAACCGAGACCTGGACCTACACCCTCACCATCCCCAACGACCCCCTCGCCGTCCCCGTGAGCCGCCACACCCTCCGCCTCATCCTGAAGGCATACGGCCTGCCCCACCTGGCAGAAGCCGCCGAGCTCGTCGCCACCGAGCTGATCGCCAACGCCGTGCAGCACACCAAGGGCCCCGCCGCCCTGCGCATGCAGTGGGCAGGGGCGGTGCTCCGCATCGGGGTGTGGGACACGGACCCCACGCCTCCGTCCCCGGCCAAAAAGGCCACCGGGTGGGACGAGACGGCGGGCAGAGGGCTCGCGATCGTACGGGAATGCGCCGACGGGTGGGGTTGGTGCGCGCGGGAGCGGGACGAGGGGCGAGGGAAGCTCGTGTGGTGTGAGCTGACGGGGGTCGTGGCTGCCGCCTGAAAGACGAGGACCCCGCCCCCTCCGCGAGGAGGGAACGGGGTCGGGCCACGTCAGTGGACCAGCCGCTACTTCACCGGCTCCGGTTCCGGCTCATCCGCCGACTCCGCCTCGTCCGCCGGATCCGCCGGCGTCTTGACCGAGTCGAGCAGGAGCTGCGCGACGTCCACGACCTGGAGGGACTCCTTCGCCTGGCCGTCGTTCTTCTTGCCGTTGACGGAGTCGGTCAGCATGACCAGGCAGAACGGGCACGCGGTGGACACGATGTCGGGGTTGAGGGACAGCGCCTCGTCCACCCGCTCCGTGTTGATCCGCTTGCCGATCCGCTCCTCCATCCACATGCGCGCACCGCCCGCGCCACAGCAGAAGCCGCGCTCCTTGTGGCGGTGCATCTCCTCGTTGCGGAGGCCGGGGACCTTGCCGATGATCTCGCGCGGGGGCGTGTAGATCTTGTTGTGGCGGCCCAGGTAGCACGGGTCGTGGTAGGTGATGAGGCCCTCGACCGGCGTCACCGGGATCAGCTTGCCCTCGTCGATGAGGTGCTGGAGCAGCTGCGTGTGGTGGATGACTTCGTAGTCGCCGCCAAGCTGCGGGTACTCGTTGCCGAGCGTGTTGAGGCAGTGCGGGCAGGTCGCGACGATCTTCTTCGCCGTCTTCGGCTTCTTCGTCGACTCGTCCTCGTCATCCTCGCCGAACGCCATGTTCAGCGTGGCGACGTTCTCCTGGCCCAGCTGCTGGAACAGCGGCTCGTTGCCGAGACGGCGCGCGGAGTCACCCGTGCACTTCTCGTCGCCGCCCATGATCGCGAACTTCACGCCCGCGATGTGGAGCAGCTCGGCGAACGCCTTCGTCGTCTTCTTGGCGCGGTCCTCCAGGGCGCCGGCGCAGCCGACCCAGTACAGGTACTCGACCTCGGTGAGGTCCTCGATGTCCTTGCCGACGACCGGCACCTCGAAGTCGACTTCCTTCGTCCACTCCAGGCGCTGCTTCTTGGCGAGGCCCCAGGGGTTGCCCTTCTTCTCCAGGTTCTTGAGCATCGTGCCCGCCTCGGAGGGGAAGGCCGACTCGATCATCACCTGGTAGCGGCGCATGTCGACGATGTGGTCGATGTGCTCGATGTCGACCGGGCACTGCTCGACGCAGGCGCCGCACGTGGTGCAGGACCACAGGACGTCGGGGTCGATGACGCCGTTCTCCTCGTGCGTGCCGATGAGCGGGCGCTCGGCCTCCGCGAGGGCGGCGGCGGGCACGTCCTTGAGCTGCTCCTCGGTCGCCTTCTCCTCGCCCTCCATGGTCTTGCCGCCGCCCGCGAGCAGGTACGGCGCCTTGGCGTGCGCGTGGTCGCGCAGCGACATGATGAGGAGCTTCGGGGAGAGCGGCTTGCCCGTGTTCCAGGCGGGGCACTGCGACTGGCAGCGGCCGCACTCGGTGCAGGTGGAGAAGTCGAGGATGCCCTTCCAGCTGAACTGCTCGACCTGGGAGACGCCGAAGACGTCGTCCTCGCCCGGGTCCTCCCAGTCGATCGGCTTGCCGCCGGACGTCATGGGCTGCAGCTCGCCGAGTGCCGTACCGCCGTCGGCCTCGCGCTTGAACCAGATGTTCGGGAAGGCGAGGAAGCGGTGCCAGGCCACACCCATGTTGGTGTTCAGGCCGACCACGATCATCCAGATGAAGGAGGTCGCGATCTTCAGGCCGGCGAAGAAGTACGTGAGGTTCTGGAGGGTGGAGAGGTCCATCCCCGCGAACCAGGAGACGAACGGGTACGAGATGAAGAACGACGCCTCGTAGCTGTCCACGTGGTGCTGGGCACCCTCAAGGGCGTGCAGCGTGAAGATGCAGACGCCGACGATGAGGATGACGGTCTCGACGAAGTACGCCTGGCCCGTCTTGGAACCCGCGAAGCGGGACTTGCGCCCCGGCCGGTCGGGGCGGTTCAGCTGCCGGATGACGATCAGCGTGAGGATGCCGAGCACGGTCATCGTGCCGATGAACTCGACGAACATGTTGTACGGCGCCCAGTCGCCGATGATCGGCAGCATCCAGTCGGCCTTGAACAGCTGGCCGATGGCGTTGACGATCGTCAGCAGCAGCGAGAAGAAGCCCACCGCCACGAACCAGTGCGCGAAGCCGACGATGCCCCACTTGTTCATGCGCGTGTGGCCGAGGAACTCCTTGACCACGGTGACGGTGCGCTGGAAGGGGTTGTCGGTCCTGAGTCCGGCGGGCACGGGCTGGCCGAGTCGCACGAACTGGTAGATCTGCACGATGGCACGGCCGAACAGCGCGACGCCGACCGCGATTAGGACCAGCGACACGATGATCGCGGCGAGTTGCATTTGGGGGCTCCTCGGGCCTGCGAGGCGAACTATTACTAAGCGGTAACTTATGCAGTCCGTCTGAGACTACCCACTTACTCCGCCGCACTGTAGCCAGCAAGGCGGTGATCTGCGTCGCTCAGGCAACCCTTCGCGCGTACGGGGGTGCTTCCGCAGGTGCCGGGGAAGCCGTGGCTTTTAGGGGCGCGGGGAACTGCGCGACCAGCCACGACGCGCCCGCAGTCGAGAAACCCACCCCGGGAGGGGCTCCTACTTGCGCCTAAGTGCCGGATAAGACTTGAGTGGCCCAGACTCACATCTGTTGACGCCAGCGCAGCGCTCATGCATGCTTGAGCCAGATCCACTCAAGAAGTACATCTGGAGGAACCGAAATGGCACGTGCGGTCGGCATCGACCTGGGCACGACTAACTCCGTCGTCAGCGTTCTCGAAGGCGGCGAGCCCACCGTCATCACCAACGCCGAGGGCGCCAGGACCACGCCGTCCGTCGTCGCCTTCGCGAAGAACGGCGAGGTGCTCGTCGGCGAGGTCGCCAAGCGCCAGGCGGTCACGAACGTCGACAGGACCATCCGGTCGGTCAAGCGCCACATGGGCACCGACTGGAAGGTGGACATCGATGACAAGGGATTCAACCCCCAGCAGATCTCGGCGTTCATCCTGCAGAAGCTGAAGCGCGACGCGGAGTCGTACCTGGGCGAGAAGGTGGCCGACGCGGTCATCACCGTCCCGGCGTACTTCAACGACTCCGAGCGCCAGGCCACCAAGGAGGCCGGTGAGATCGCGGGTCTGAACGTCCTGCGCATCGTCAACGAGCCCACCGCCGCCGCTCTTGCCTACGGCCTGGACAAGGACGACCAGACCATTCTGGTCTTCGACCTCGGTGGCGGCACCTTCGACGTCTCGCTCCTCGAGATCGGCGACGGCGTCGTCGAGGTGAAGGCCACGAACGGCGACAACCACCTCGGTGGTGACGACTGGGACCAGCGCGTCGTCGACTACCTGGTCAAGCAGTTCAACAACGGCCACGGCGTGGACCTCTCCAAGGACAAGATGGCGCTCCAGCGCCTGCGCGAGGCGGCCGAGAAGGCCAAGATCGAGCTGTCCTCCTCCACGGAGACCACGATCAACCTGCCCTACATCACGGCGTCCGCCGAGGGCCCGCTGCACCTGGACGAGAAGCTCACGCGCGCCCAGTTCCAGCAGCTCACGTCCGACCTCCTGGAGCGCTGCAAGACGCCGTTCCACAACGTCATCAAGGACGCGGGCATCCAGCTCTCCGAGATCGACCACGTCGTTCTCGTCGGTGGCTCCACCCGCATGCCCGCCGTCGCCGAGCTCGTCAAGGAGCTCACCGGCGGCAAGGACGCCAACAAGGGTGTGAACCCGGACGAGGTCGTCGCCATCGGCGCCTCGCTCCAGGCCGGTGTCCTCAAGGGTGAGGTCAAGGACGTCCTGCTCCTCGACGTGACCCCGCTGTCCCTCGGCATCGAGACCAAGGGCGGCATCATGACGAAGCTCATCGAGCGGAACACCACGATTCCGACGAAGCGCTCCGAGATCTTCACGACGGCCGAGGACAACCAGCCGTCGGTCCAGATCCAGGTCTACCAGGGCGAGCGCGAGATCGCGGCGTACAACAAGAAGCTCGGCATGTTCGAGCTGACCGGTCTGCCGCCGGCGCCCCGCGGCGTCCCGCAGATCGAGGTCTCCTTCGACATCGACGCCAACGGCATCATGCACGTGACCGCGAAGGACCTGGGCACGGGCAAGGAGCAGAAGATGACCGTCACCGGTGGCTCCTCGCTGCCGAAGGACGAGGTCAACCGGATGCGCGAAGAGGCCGAGAAGTACGCGGACGAGGACCACGCCCGCCGCGAGGCCGCCGAGTCCCGCAACCAGGGCGAGCAGCTCGTCTACCAGACCGAGAAGTTCCTCAAGGACAACGAGGAAAAGGTCCCCGGTGACGTGAAGACCGAGGTCGAGGAAGCCGTCAACGAGCTGAAGGAGAAGCTCAAGGGCGAGGACACGGCCGAGATCCGCACCGCCACCGAGAAGGTCGCCGCCGTCTCGCAGAAGCTGGGCCAGGCCATGTACGCCGACGCCCAGGGCGCGCAGGCCGCGGGCGGTCCCGAGGGCGCCGCCCCGGGTGCCGACCAGGCCAAGGAGGACGACGGGGTCGTCGACGCCGAGATCGTCGACGACGAGAAGCCCGGTGACGCGAAGGGTGGCGCCGCCTGATGACCGAGGAGACCCCGGGCTTCGGCGAGAACGCCGAGAAGCCTGACGTCCCCTCCGGCGCCACCCCTGATGACGCGGCGCCGAAGGCCGCCGAGCCCTCCACCGAGGAGAGCCCGGCGGCCCCGGCCGGGGACGCAGCAGCGAACAAGACGTCCGCACAGGACGCCCAGGACGTCGGCCTGACCGCGCAGCTGGACCAGGTGCGCACCGCGCTCAACGAGCGCACCGCGGACCTCCAGCGGCTGCAGGCCGAGTACCAGAACTACCGCCGTCGTGTGGAGCGGGACAAGGTGACGGTGAAGGAGATCGCCTCGGCGAACCTCCTCTCCGAGCTCCTGCCCACCCTGGACGACATCGGCCGCGCCCGTGAGCACGGCGAGCTGGTCGGTGGCTTCAAGTCGGTCGCCGAGTCGCTGGAGACGGTCGTCGCCAAGCTGGGCCTTCAGCAGTTCGGCAAGGAGGGCGAGCCCTTCGACCCGACGATCCACGAAGCGCTGATGCACAGCTACGCACCGGACGTCACCGAGACGACCTGCGTCGCGATCCTGCAGCCCGGGTATCGCATCGGCGAGCGCACCATCCGCCCCGCGCGGGTGGCCGTCGCCGAGCCCCAGCCGGGCGCGCAGACCGTCAAGGGCGAGGAGCCCGAAGGCTCTGCGGGCTCCGCCGCGGAGAAGGCGGACGAGAAGGAGACCGGTGGCCCGGACGAGGGCTGACGGTCACGACATGAGTGAGGAGGGACGTCGGGGATGAGCACCAAGGACTTCATCGAGAAGGACTACTACAAGGTCCTCGGCGTCCCCAAGGACGCCACCGAAGCCGAGATCAAGAAGGCGTACCGGAAGCTCGCACGCGAGAACCACCCGGACGCCAACACCGGCAACACCAAGGCGGAGGAGCGCTTCAAGGAGATCTCCGAGGCGAACGACGTCCTCGGCGACCCCAAGAAGCGCAAGGAGTACGACGAAGCGCGTGCTCTCTTCGGCAACGGCGGATTCCGGCAGGGCCCCGGAGGCGGCGGCGGTTCGTTCAACTTCGACCTGGGCGACCTCTTCGGAGGCGGCGCCCCGGGTGGCGGTGGAGCGGCCGGCGGCGGCTTCGGGGGCGGCCTCGGTGACGTCTTCGGGGGCCTGTTCAACCGCGGCGGCGCGGGTGCCGGAGCCGGCACGCGTACGCAGCCGAGGCGCGGCCAGGACATCGAGTCCGAGGTCACGCTGAACTTCACGGAGGCGGTGGACGGCGCGACGGTGCCGCTCCGCATGTCCTCCCAGGCGCCCTGCAAGGCGTGCTCGGGCACCGGCGACAAGAACGGCACACCGCGCGTGTGCCCGACCTGCGTCGGCACCGGTCAGGTCTCGCGGGGCGGCGGCGGAGGGTTCTCCCTCACCGACCCGTGCATGGACTGCAAGGGGCGCGGGCTCATCGCCCAGAACCCCTGCGAGGTGTGCGGCGGCAGCGGCCGCGCCAAGTCGTCCCGGACGATGCAGGTGCGGATCCCGCCCGGCGTCTCGGACGGGCAGCGCATCCGGCTGCGCGGCAAGGGCGCGCCGGGCGAGCGCGGCGGCCCGGCCGGCGACCTCTACGTGGTCGTGCACGTCGACACCCACCCGGTGTTCGGCCGCAAGGGCGACAACCTCACGGTCACCGTCCCGGTGACCTATCCGGAGGCGACGCTCGGCGGCGAGGTGAAGGTGCCCACGCTGGGCGGCCCGCCCGTCACCCTGAAACTGCCCGCGGGGACGCCGAACGGCCGTACCATGCGGGCCCGGGGCAAGGGCGCGGTCCGCAAGGACGGCACCCGGGGCGACCTGCTCGTGACGGTGGAGGTGGCGGTTCCGACCTCCCTGTCGGAGTCGGCGAAGGACGCCCTGGAGTCCTACCGCGAGGCGACTGCGGGCGACGACCCGCGGGCAGAACTGTTCCAGGCCGCGAAGGGAGCGTGACCCCATGGACAGGGTCGGCCGTCGTCGTAATCCCTACCAGCTGACCGATGAAACGCCGGTGTACGTCATCTCGGTGGCGGCCCAGCTGAGCGGTCTCCATCCGCAGACCCTGCGGCAGTACGACCGTCTCGGCCTGGTCTCCCCGGACCGCACCGCGGGCCGCGGCCGACGCTACTCCGCCCGCGACATCGAACTGCTGCGCACCGTGCAGCAGCTGTCGCAGGAAGAGGGCATCAACCTCGCCGGCATCAAGCGCATCATCGAGCTGGAGAACCAGGTCGCGGCGCTGCAGTCGCGCGTCGCGGAGCTCTCCGCGGCCGTGGACGGCGCCGCGGCGGCCATGCAGCAGCGCGAAGCGGCGGTGCACGCCTCGTACCGCCGCGACCTCGTCCCCTACCAGGACGTGCAGCAGGCGAGCGCGCTGGTGGTGTGGCGCCCGAAGAGACCGACGGACCAGTAGGTTCCGTACGCTGGTTTCGTACGCTGATACAGGGCCGGGAGGTGAGAACCTCCCGGCCCTGTATCGCTGTTTCGGGCTACGGGGAGTGGAGCCGTTCATGGCCATGGTGGGGTTGTTCTGGATCGCCGAGGGCGACGTGTACGTGGGCGCGAAGCCGGCCGGGCTCGCCCCGGGCGTCCGCCTGACCACGGAGGGCGTACTGGCCCTCGGCGACAGGCAGACCGGCATGTGGCCCTGGGAGGACGTGCACGCGCTGACGATCGACGACGTCCCGGTGAAGACCCTGAAGCGGCACGTGGGCGCGGCCGTCGACATGGTGCTGACGGTGGGCCTCGGCGGCGGCGACGAGGCCCCGACGATGACGGTCCGCGTCACGGACGCGACGGGCACGGAGACGCGGCTGACGGCGTACACGGCCGCGGCGGTCGGCTACTCCCGGACGGAGTACGACCTCTCCCGAACCCTCCTGTCCCGCCTCACGGAGGGCGCGGGTTCCCTCCTCACCACCCTGACCGCGATGTCGGACTGGGGCCGCCGCCGCGAGGGCGGGTCGCCTCGGGCGGGGGAGAGGGAGGCGTTGTTGCGGGAGTGGGCGGGGCGGTCAGGGGCGTTCGAGGATTCCTGACCGGCCGATGAGGTAGCCGAGCTGGGCGCGGCTGTTGCTGCCGAGGGTGGCGGCGAGTTTGGCGATGTGGACGCGGGCGGTGCGGATGTTCATGCCGAGCCGGTCGGCTATCTCGGCGTCCGTGAGCCCCTCGACGAGCAGTCCTGCGATGGCCCGCTGCCGGGTGGTGATGCCGCCCTCCGATGGCTGCGGCGCGGCTTGCGGCCACATGGGGGTGGCCAGGCGCCACAGGCGCCAGAAGGTGGTGGCGAAGTATTCGACGAGGGCCGGGTGGCGCAGTTCGAGGGCGACGCTTCGGTCCTTGCTGGCGGGGATGAACGCCACGGTCCGGTCGAAGACGAAGAGGCGCTCGGTGACCTCGTCGAGAGTGCGGGCCTCGGTGTCGCCGTCGAGCTGTTCGTAGTAAGCGAGCACGGGCAGAGAATGGCGCGTTGTGTGCTGGTAAAGGGTCCGCATACGGCATCCGCGGGTCAGGATCGCCTGGTCCCGGGGGAAGACTTCGGCCAGCGTCTCGGGCGGCCGGGTGCCGCCGGGCTGGACGGCGAGGAACTCCTCGGTGGCCTCGTTCATGGCGCGGTCGATCGCGGAGTTGATGCGGGCCAGGCCGTCCAGGACGGTGATGGACGGGGTGCCGGAGCCGGAGCCGATGCGCAGGTCGAGGGAGGCGAACGGCTCGAAGGCGGCGCTGAGCCGCAGCTCACGGCGGCGGGGCGTCCTGGCGCGGTGCTCGACGGACCGGAGCAGGCGGGGCAGTGCGAGGGCGGAGGCGGTGGGGTGCAGCCATTGCAGGTCGTCGCGGCCCGGCTGGAGGAGGCCCAGGTCGACGAGGCAGGGGGCGGGTTCGGCGGCGCTGTTGTGGATCCGGCCTTCGCGCAGGGCACGGGCGTAGACGGACAGCCCCGCCTCACAGAGTTCTTCGACGGTGTGCGATAAGTGCTTCGTGGCCATGCGAGCCCCCTCCTGCCTGGTTGAAGCGTCGCGATTCTATGCAGGCCGAGAGTGGCCGGGCCGGATCCCGCGGGTGGAGTGACTGCTTCTGGACGGGGGCGTCACCGGTCCTGGTCGAGGATTCCGGACTGGCCGATGAGGTAGCCGAGTTGGGCGCGGCTGTTGCTGCCGAGGGTGGCGGCGAGTTTGGCGATGTGGACGCGTGCGGTGCGGATGTTCATGCCGAGCCGGTCGGCTATCTCGGCGTCGGTGAGGCCTTCGACGAGGAGTCCCGCGATGGTCTGCTGCCGGTCGGTGATGCCGTTGTCGACCGGTGCCGGCGCGGCCTGCGGCCACATGGGGGTGGCCAGGCGCCACAGGCGCCAGAAGGTGGTGGCGAAGTATTCGACGAGGGCGGGGTGGCGCAGTTCGAGGGCGATGCCGTCGTCCTTGCTGGCCGGGATGAACGCGACGGTCCGGTCGAAGACGAAGAGGCTCTCGGTGACCTCGTCGAGGGTGCGGGCCTCGATGTCGCCGTCCAGTCCCTCGTAGTGGGCGAGCTCGGGCAGGCACTCGCGGGCCGTGTGCACGCGCAGCGTCCGCAGCCGGGCGCCGCGGGACAGGATCTCCTGCTCGCGGGCGGCGATCCGCGCCTGCGTCTCGGGCGGGCGGACCCCGCCCGGCTGAATGACGAGCACCTCGTCATGGGCCGCGGTGATGGCCTGTTCGATGGCTCCCTCGATCCGGGGGAGGCCTTGGAGGACGCTGATGGCGGGGGTCTCCCCGTCGGACGAGGAGACGCCGTCGGGCCCGAGGAAGGACTCGAAGACCGCGGTGAGCCTCTCCTCGCGGCGACGGTGCTGGGCCACCCGGTTCTCGATGGTGCGCAGGAGCCGGGGCAGGGCCACGGCGGGCGCGGTCGGGTGCAGCCACCGCATGTCGTCCGGGCCTGGGTGGAGCAGCCCGAAGTCGATGAGGCAGGGCGCCGCTTCGGCGTCGACGGCACGGATCCCGCCGTCGCGCAGAGCGCGGGCGTAGACCGCGGCTCCGGGCTCGCAGAGGTTCTCCACTCCGTGCGGTATGTGCTCCACGGGCACGTTGCGCTCCCTGCGGGTTGGTTGAAGGGCCGGTGAGTCTATGCGCCGCCGGCCCGCTTCAGCATGTCGGACCGCCCGATGAGGTAGCCGAGTTGGGCGCGGCTGTTGCTGCCGAGGGTGGCGGCGAGTTTGGCGATGTGGACGCGTGCGGTGCGTACGTTCATGCCGAGCCGGTCGGCGACCTCGGTGTCCGTGAGGCCTTCGACGAGGAGGCTCGCGATGGCGTGCTGGCGGGTGGTGATGCCGTTGTCCGAGGGCAGCTGCGCGGTCTGCGGGAACATGGGGGTGCCCAGGCGCCAGAGGCGTTCGAAGATGGCGACGAGGTAGTCGACGACGGCGGGGTGCCGGAGTTCGAGTGCCTTGCTGCGGTCCTTGTTCGCCGGGATGAACGCGACGGTCCGGTCGAAGACGAAGAGCCGCTCGGTCACCTCGTCCAGGGTGCGGACCTCGGTGTCCCCCCGCAGCCGTTCGTAGTAGGCGAGGACGGGCAGCGAGTGCCGGCTCGTGTGCTGGTACAGCGTCCGCATCCGGCCACCCCGGGAGAGGAGGCCTTGCGCGAGCGCGTGCGACTGGGCCAGCGCTTCGGGGAGCCGGACTCCGCCCGGCTGGATGACGAGCGACTCCTGGCTGGAGGAGTCCAGCGCTTCGGCGATGGCCGCCCGGATGCGGGGGAATCCGTTCAGGACGGTGACGGAAGGGTCCGTGACCGGTGCGCGCTCGCCGCGGGCGAGCGTCATCAGTGGTGCGAACTGTTCGGCGAGGCGCACCTGACGGTGCACCTCGTGGGTGATGCGTTCCTGGAGGGCTTCGCGGAGCCGGGGCAGGGCGACGGCGGGCGGGACGGGACGGAGCCGGTCCGGGTGCTCCGGGTCCGGGCGCAGCAGCCCGAACCGGACCAGGCACGGCGCGGGTTCGGCGTCCTCCCGCGGTACGTGACTCTCCCGCAGGGCGCGCGCGTACAACTCCGAACCCGCCTCGCACAGCTCGTCCGGGCCGTGGGAGTGGGGTTCGGGGGTCACTTCGGATGGTCCTGGTCGAGGATTCCCGACTGCGCGATCAGGTAGCCGAGCTGGGCGCGGCTGCCGCTGCCGAGGGCGGCGGCGATCTTGGCGATGTGGGCGCGGCAGGTACGGACGTTCATGCCGAGGCGCCGGGCTATCGCCTCGTCGACGTGGCCCTCCACGAGGAGTTTGGCTATGGAGCGTTGGACTCCGGTGATGCCGTCGGTCGAGGGGGCGTACGGCGCCTCCTCGAGCAAGGGGGCCGCTCGCTGCCAGAGTTGCTCGAAGACGTTGACCAGGTACTGGACGAGCCCCGGGTGGCGGAGTTCGAGGGCTGCCTGGCGGTCTTCGCGGGCCGGGATGAAGGCCACGGTTCTGTCGAAGATCATCAACCGCTCGATGAGCTCCTCGAGAGTGCGCACCTCGACTTTCCCTTGCCGCATGTGCTCGGCATAGGCGATGGTGGCCTGACTGTGCCGCGCGGTGTGCTGGTAGAGCGTCCGCATCCGGATCCCGCGGTCGAGGATGCGCTGGCTCTGCTTCACGGCTTCGGTGACGATCTCCTCGCTGCGGCCCCCGCCGGGCTGCACCGTGATGACCTCGGACTGGCACTCGGCTATCGCGACTTGTATGGCCGCGTTGATGCGACTCCCGCCCTCCAGGACGGTGATCGAATGCACGGCGGGCCGGTCCTGGGCGCTGATGGCCATAAATGGCTCGAAAGCGTCGGACAGTTCGTTCGCGAGGGTCCTTCGCTCCTGGATCTCCCGCTCGATGGGCCGAAGCCGCTGTGCGAGGGCGGACGTCGGCGGAACGGGGCGGAGCCACTCGGCGTCGTCGGGATCGGGGTCCAGGAGAGCGAACTCCATCAGGCAGGGAGCGGCTTCCGCTTCCGCCCGCCGGATGCGTCCGGTCCGCAGCGCCGTGGCGTAGAGCCGCTTTCCCGCATCACATAGTTCGGCCATGGCGTGTGGATGTGCCCTAATTGGGCTGTTTGTTGTCATAGCTCCACCCCCCAGGGTCCTGAACGTGCAGGAACATGATGCATCGGTCCTGTGGTGTTCGCATGGCTGAATGAGCCATCGTCTTTGAAGGCCGGGGGAGAGTCGCTATGGAAGTGAGGACGAAGCCCGCTATGCGCAAGGGAATGCTTCGCTCGGTACTTGTCTGTGCCTTCTCCGTTGGGTTGGCTGCCAGCGCGTTCAGTGGTCTCGATGCGCTCTCGGACGCCGATGCCGCTGCAACGCACGCGTCGGAGTCGGGTGTGACGACCCAGGATGTCATCTGGAGCTCTTCCGCCAAGGGGGACGTCGTATGGGCGTCCGGCGGTAAAGGCGATGTCATTTGGTCGTCCGTTCCCAAGGGAGGCGCGGCATGAGCACCCCTCCCGACGACCGTACTTTCCGCCGTGAAATGGCCACCGCCTATCGATCCGGTTGGCACTTCATCGACCTTGTGACCGCGATCCCCCACCGCGGCGACTCGTTGATGGTGACCCTGCTCGGTGAGCCGATCGTCGTCACCCGCGACGACGAGGAGGAGATCCGGGCCTACCGGTGCCTGCGGCGGCCGCGCGGTGCGCCGCAGCCCGTGCGGTGCGCCATTCGGTACGGGATGGTTTTCGTCAATCTCGACCGGCGCGACCACCAGATGGTCGGGCAGCAGGGCCAGCAGGACCCGGACGCCGTGAGCGTCCCGGACAACATCACAGCCACCCCCCGCAGTGCCTGACGCGATTCCCCCGTCGTTGTAAATCGCGCAGGTACTTCCCCCAGCAGCGGCGCCACCGTGGACCTGAACACGGTGGCGCCGCTGTGGTGTGTCGCCGGGCCGGTCCGGGGTACTCAGACCTTGCCCAGTGCCTTCGTCAGGCTGATCTCGATCAGGACCCGGTCCGGGTTCGGGGACGGGCGCCGCCCGTAGCGTTCCTCGTAGCGGCGTTCCGCTTCCGCTATCTCCGCCGGTTCCGTACGGATCTCCGCGAGTCCCTCCAGCGTCGCCCAGCGCCTGCCCTCGAACTGGCAGACCGCCACCCGCGCCCCGGGGCCCTCCGTGCCCGCCGCCGCCAGCACGTGCGCGACCTTGCGGCTCGTCTTGCGGGCGAGGACGCGGGCGACCCGCGCCTCCGGGTCGTACGTCACGCCGACTGGCACCACGTGCGGCGTGCCGTCCGGGCGCAGGGTCGTCAGGGTGCAGACGCGCCGTTCCCGCCAGAAGCTGAGGTAGGGCTCGGGAGGGGCGGAGAGGTCGATGCGCCGGCTCGGAGGGGGCGTGGGTGCCGTGGGTGCCATGGGTCGGAACTTAGCTGTTCGGGCCCGGCCGGACTTCTCGGGGCTCCTTGAGTGGAATAGACTCAACTTTGTGTACGTTGGGTAAGTCAGGCCTCGCAGGGGGCCCGGACCCCGTGGACCCGTAAGGAGGAGAGACACGCGTGGACGCTGAGCTGACCAACAGGAGCCGGGACGCGATCAACGCGGCCACCAGCCGTGCGGTCAAGGACGGTCACCCCGACCTGACCCCCGCGCATCTGCTGCTGGCGCTGCTGGAGGGCCAGGACAACGAGAACATCGTCGACCTGCTCGCCGCGGTCGACGCCGACCAGGCCGCCGTCCGCGCGGACACCGAGCGGGCTCTCGCCGCGCTGCCCAGCGTGACGGGGTCCACCGTCGCGCCGCCGCAGCCCGACCGCGACCTGCTGGCCGTCGTCGCGGACGCCGGGCAGCGCGCCAAGGAGCTCGGGGACGACTACCTCTCCACCGAGCACCTGCTCATCGGCATCGCCGCCAAGGGCGGCAGGGCGGGTGACGTACTCACCGAGCACGGAGCCGGCAGCAGGAAGCTGCTGGACGCATTCGAGAAGACCAGGGGAGGGCGCCGGGTGACGACACCCGACCCCGAGGGCCAGTACAAGGCCCTGGAGAAGTTCGGCACCGATTTCACCGCCGCGGCCCGCGAGGGCAGGCTCGACCCGGTCATCGGGCGGGACCAGGAGATCCGGCGCGTCGTGCAGGTGCTTTCGCGGCGGACCAAGAACAATCCCGTGCTCATCGGCGAGCCCGGCGTCGGCAAGACCGCCGTCGTCGAGGGGCTCGCCCAGCGCATCGTGAAGGGGGACGTCCCCGAGTCGCTGAAGAACAAGCGGCTCGTCTCCCTCGACCTGGGCGCCATGGTCGCCGGCGCGAAGTACCGCGGCGAGTTCGAGGAGCGCCTCAAGACCGTCCTCTCCGAGATCAAGGAGAGCGACGGGCAGATCATCACCTTCATCGACGAGCTGCACACCGTCGTCGGCGCGGGCGCGGGCGGTGACTCCGCCATGGACGCGGGCAACATGCTCAAGCCCATGCTCGCCCGCGGCGAGCTGCGGATGGTCGGCGCGACCACCCTCGACGAGTACCGCGAGCGGATCGAGAAGGACCCGGCCCTGGAGCGCCGCTTCCAGCAGGTCCTCGTCGCCGAGCCGAGCGTCGAGGACTCCATCGCGATCCTCCGCGGACTCAAGGGGCGGTACGAGGCGCACCACAAGGTCCAGATCGCCGACAGCGCGCTCGTCGCCGCCGCGACGCTCTCCGACCGGTACATCACCTCGCGCTTCCTGCCCGACAAGGCCATCGACCTCGTCGACGAGGCCGCGTCCCGGCTGCGCATGGAGATCGACTCCTCGCCCGTCGAGATCGACGAGCTCCAGCGCGCCGTCGACCGCCTGAAGATGGAGGAGCTGGCGCTCAGCAAGGAGACGGACCCGGCGAGCAAGCAGCGGCTCGACAAGCTGCGGCGCGATCTCGCCGACAAGGAGGAGGAGCTGCGCGGGCTCACCGCACGCTGGGAGAAGGAGAAGCAGTCCCTCAACCGTGTCGGTGAGCTGAAGGAGAAGCTCGACGAGCTGCGCGGCCAGGCCGAGCGCGCCCAGCGCGACGGCGACTTCGACACGGCGAGCAAGCTCCTCTACGGCGAGATCCCCACCCTCGAACGCGACCTGGAAGCCGCCTCCGAGGCCGAGGAGGAGGCCGCGGCCCAGGCCAAGGACACCATGGTCAAGGAGGAGGTCGGGCCCGACGACATCGCCGACGTGGTGGGCGCCTGGACCGGGATTCCCGCCGGGCGGCTCCTCGAAGGCGAGACGCAGAAGCTGCTGCGCATGGAGGACGAGCTCGGCAAGCGGCTCATCGGGCAGGGCGAGGCGGTACGTGCCGTCTCCGACGCGGTGCGGCGCACGCGCGCCGGGATCGCCGACCCCGACCGGCCCACCGGCTCCTTCCTCTTCCTCGGCCCGACCGGCGTCGGCAAGACGGAGCTGGCCAAGGCGCTCGCGGACTTCCTCTTCGACGACGAGCGGGCCATGGTCCGCATCGACATGAGCGAGTACGGCGAGAAGCACAGCGTCGCCCGGCTCGTCGGCGCGCCTCCCGGGTACGTCGGGTACGAGGAGGGCGGCCAGCTCACCGAGGCGGTGCGGCGGCGCCCGTACAGCGTCGTCCTTCTCGACGAGGTCGAGAAGGCGCACCCGGAGGTCTTCGACGTCCTGCTCCAGGTCCTCGACGACGGGCGGCTCACGGACGGGCAGGGGCGGACGGTCGACTTCCGCAACACGATCCTGGTCCTCACGTCCAACCTCGGCAGTCAGTACCTGGTCGAGCCGCTCACCTCCGAGGAGGAGAAGAAGCAACAGGTCCTGGAGGTGGTGCGGGCCTCCTTCAAGCCGGAGTTCCTCAACCGGCTCGACGACCTCGTCGTCTTCTCCGCGCTCACCAAGGACGAGCTGGCGCACATCGCCGAGCTGCAGATCAACCGGCTCGCGAAGCGGCTCGCCGACCGGCGGCTCACGCTGGACGTCACGCCCGAGGCGCTGGCCTGGCTCGCGGACGAGGGCAACGATCCGGCGTACGGGGCGCGGCCGTTGCGGCGGCTCATCCAGACCTCCATCGGCGATCAGCTCGCCAAGGAGATCCTCGCGGGCGAGGTGAAGGACGGCGATGTGGTCCGCGTGGACCGTTTCGAGGATGGGTTGATCGTGGGCCCCGCGTCGGGCTCCCCTGCGGGTAAGTCGCTGTAGTCGGCATCCCGTCTGCCGGAGCAGGTGGTTCGCCGCCTGCGGCAGGATCGTGGTTGCTCGCGCAGTTCCCCGCGCCCCTGACGGGCGCGCAGCGCCCTCCAAGGGGCGCGGGGAACTGCGCGATCGGGCACGGCTGTCCGCAGATGGCGAACGGCAGAAACCCGGCAGACGCGGGGCCGGGCTTGCCCCGGGGGCCCCTTCCTGAGAGAGGATGGGCCCATCCATACGAAGGGACAAAGTACGTGAGCATCGACCCGTCCTCGATTCCGAATTTCGGGGGACAGCCCGAACCGCAGCAGGGCGCAGGACCGGCGGGCCCCGTCGTCCCCGACCAGGACCTGGTCAAGCAGCTCCTGGACCAGATGGAGCTCAAGCACGTCGTCGACGACGAGGGCGACCTCGCGGCGCCGTGGGAGGAGTTCCGTACGTACTTCATGTTCCGCGGCGAGGACGACCAGCAGGTCTTCTCGGTGCGGACGTTCTACGACCGGCCCCACCAGATCGAGGAGAAGCAGCGGCTTCTCGAGTCGATCGACGACTGGAACCGCCGGACCCTGTGGCCGAAGGTATACAGCCACACGCACGACGACGGCACGGTCCGCCTCATCGGCGAGGCCCAGATGCTGATCGGCACCGGCGTCTCGCTGGAGCACTTCGTGTCGTCGACCGTCAGCTGGGTGCGCGCCGCGATCGAGTTCGACCGCTGGCTCGTCGAGCAGCTGGGCCTGGAGTCCGAGGTCGACTCCGCCGAGGGCGAGACCAACGAGAAGCCGGGCGACGCCGAGGCCTGAGGGCCGCCCGTAGGCATGTGAGAGCCCGGCGGGATGGATGCAGTCCAGCCCGCCGGGCTCTCGGCGTGCGCGGTGCGACCTCAGCCCGCCAGTGACTTGAGGCGCGTCACCGCCTCCTCCAGGACCGCCGTCTTCTTGCAGAACGCGAACCGTACGAACGGCGCGCCCGCGTCCCGGTGGTCGTAGAAGACCGCGTTCGGGATGGCGACGACGCCGGCCCGCTCCGGGAGTGCCCGGCAGAAGGCGAAGCCGTCGTTCTCGGCGAGGCCGAGCGGGGTGATGTCGGTCGTGATGAAGTACGTGCCGGCCGGGCGGTAGACGTCGAAGCCCGCCGCCGTCAGGCCCTCGCTCAGCAGGTCCCGCTTGGCGCGCATGTCCGCGCGGAAGTCGTCGAAGTAGGAGTCGGGGAGGGCGAGCGCCTCCGCCACGGCGTACTGGAACGGGCCCGAGGAGACGTACGTGAGGAACTGCTTCGCCGAGCGGACCGCCGAGACCAGCTCCGGCGACGCGGTGACCCAGCCGACCTTCCAGCCCGTGAACGAGAACGTCTTGCCCGCCGAGCCGATGCTGACCGTGCGCTCGCGCATGCCGGGGAAGGTGGCGAGCGGGATGTGTTCGGCTTCGTCGAAGACGAGGTGTTCGTAGACCTCGTCGGTGACGACGAGCAGGTCCCGTTCGACGGCGAGGTTCGCGATCTCGGTGAGTTCGGCGCGGGTGAGGACCGTGCCGGTCGGGTTGTGCGGGGTGTTCAGGAGGATCAGGCGGGTGCGGTCGGTGACCGCGTCGCGCAGTTCGTCCAGGTCGAGGCGGAAGCGGCCGTCGCCGGGGCGCAGGGTGACCGGGACGCGGGTGCCGCCGGCGAGGGCGATCGAGGCGGCGTACGAGTCGTAGTAGGGCTCAAGGGCGATGACCTCGTCGCCGGGCTCGACGAGGGCGAGCAGCGATGCGGCGATGGCCTCGGTCGCGCCCGCCGTCACGAGGACCTCGCGGTCGGGGTCGTACGAGAGGGCGTACCGGGCGAGTTGGTGCTCGGCGATCGCCGTGCGCAGCTCGGGGACGCCCGGACCCGGCGGGTACTGGTTGCCGCGCCCGTCGCGCAGCGCCCGCACCGCCGCCTCACGGACGGCCTCGGGCCCGTCGGTGTCCGGGAAGCCCTGGCCCAGGTTGATCGCGCCCGTGGAGACCGCGAGGGCGGACATCTCGGCGAAGATCGTCGTACCGAACTCGGCGAGGCGGCGATTGAGCAGCGGGCGCCCGCTCCCGGAAGTGGAGGTCATGGCCGCCATCCTGCGCCGAACCTCTGGAGTTCCTCAACTCTGCTTTGCGCCGGTGCGGGCAGGGGCATCCCCCTGTCACGCACGGAGCACGGCCCACGGGGGGACCGGCTTCGGGGGAACGGAAGGAGTGTGGGGGCCATGATCGTGGCTTTCGTCTTCGTGGCGGTGCTCGTGCTCGCGCTGGTCGCGGCGGTCGGTTACGGGGGACGCGGCCGGCGCGGGAACCGGTCGCGGTGGAGTGGTTCGGGGGCGGCGTCGGGGTCGGCGGGCGGCGGCAGCTGGTGGGCCGGGAGCGGACACGGGGGCAGCGGGTCCTCGTGCGGCGGCGGTTCGTCGTCGTGCGGCGGCGGCTCCTCGTGCGGAGGCGGGTCCTCCTGCGGGGGCGGTGGGTCCTCGTGCGGAGGCGGCGGGGGCGGATGCGGTGGAGGCAGCTGACACGGGGCAGCTGGTCCACCGGTCCACGGAAACGCCCGGCGGGGCGGCTCAAACCACCGCCGGGCGTTTCTGTGTCGTGCCATGTGGCTGTACTGAACAGTTGAACTGTGTAGCCCTCATGGGGATGGAAACCGTACGTAGTTGGGTAAAAGTGCAGTGGCAGTGTCGCCGACCATGATTCCCTCTTAAACGTCAGCACCGCCCTCGGACGTCCGGTACAGGTTTCACAGGCCGGCGCAGGTTTCACGGACCGGCGCAGGTTTCACCGACCGGCACAGGTTTCACGGACAGCGATCCGGAAACCCGTAAGACGTTTTCGTGGGCACGAGCCGGCATACCGACCGCCCGGAGCCTCTTCCGGGTGCGCCGGCCCCACCTCCATTGCGTGTTAGCGGAGCCGACCCATGCTCACGACCCTGAAGACTGGCTATACCGACACGCGCGCCGCGGATCTCGCCTGGGCCCTGGGGCGCGAGCCGTTGCCCGCGCTCGCCACCCTCGACCTCGAACTGGACGACGCAAGAATGCAGTTGAGGCTCCTCGGGGCCTCGCATCAGGTCCTCCTGGAGGAGGAGCGGGGCGGCTGTTCCGAGACGGTGGCCTGTATCCCCGGCAGCAGTACGCCGCTGCCGCTCGGCGTCTCCAAGCGCGTCGGCGAATGGGAGTACGAATTCGCGGCGCGGGTGGAAGTCCTGTCGCACGGCCAATTCGCGGGCCGCGCACAGGAATTGCTCGCCCTCGTCGCCGAGCACCCGCACGGGCTCGCGGGCGTCTTTCCCGGCAGCCCGCACGCGTTCACCGCGCTCCTCGCGCAGCGGCACGAAGGGGCCCTGATGTGGCGTACGTGGCACGCGTACCCCCAGGAGGGGCAACTCGTCGCGACCCGTACACGGGTGGGGGTGCGCACCCCGGTTTACACCCATGTGGGGGACCCGGTGTGAGCGTGCGGTGACGTAGCGTTCCAGGCGTGATCGAGTCGACGGTGCGCCTGCCGGTGTCGCCCCGGACGGGACGCTTCCTCGTCCTCACGGGCGTATTCGTCTGCGCTGCCTGCGGACTCGTCTACGAACTGGAACTCGTCGCCCTCGCCGCCTACTTGATCGGTGACTCGGTCACCCAGGCGTCCGTCGTGCTCTCCGTGATGGTCTTCGCCATGGGCATCGGCTCGCTCCTCGCCAAACGCCTCAGGCACCACGCGTCCGCCTGGTTCGGCCTCCTCGAATCGGCGCTCGCGCTGGTCGGCGGGTGCAGCGCCATGGTGCTGTACGCGGCGTTCGCGTGGTCCGGCGGCAGGGGCGAGCTGTGGGCGGGCGGTTCGCGGTATCTGCTCGTCGCGTTCTCCCTCGCCATCGGTGTCCTCATCGGCGCCGAGGTGCCGCTCCTCATGGTGCTCATCCAGCGCATCCGCAGACAGGATGCGGGCGGCGCGGTCGCCGACCTGTTCGCCGCGGACTACGTGGGGGCGCTGGTCGGCGGGCTCGCCTTCCCCTTCCTGCTCCTGCCACTGTTCGGACAGCTGACGGGCGCCCTGTTCACCGGCTCCGTCAACGCGATCGCGGGCGGCGCACTCGTGTTCGGCCTGTTCCGGCAGGATCTGAGCGTCCGCGCCCGCTGGGTGCTCCTCACCGTCAACGTCGTCGTCCTGTCCCTGCTCGCCTCCGCCGCCGTGCTCGTCGACGACTTCGAGCGGGCCGCCCGGCGCGCCGTGTACGGCAGGGACGTGCGGGTCGCCGTGCAGACCGACGTCCAGGAAGTCGTCCTCACCGGCGGGCGGCTCGGCTCCCTCGACCTCTTCCTCGACGGCCGCCTGCGCATCAGCGGACGCGACGAGGCGCGCTACCACCGGGGTCTCGTCGCCCCCGCGATGCGCGGGCCCCACGCGCGCGTGCTGGTCCTCGGCGGCGGCGACGGCCTCGCGGCCCGCGAGATCCTGCGCCACCCGGGCGTGCGCCGCGTCGACGTCGTCGAACTCGACACGGGCGTCGTCGACCTCGCACGGCACGACCCGGCCCTCAGCGAGCTCAACGCCCACGCCTACCGCGACCCGCGCGTCCGCGTGATCCACGCCGACGCGTTCCGTTGGCTGCGCCTCGCCCGCACGCGGTACGACGTGGTGATCTCCGACCTGCCCGACCCCGGCATCACGCCCAGCACGAAGCTCTACTCCCAGGAGTTCTACGGCCTCGCCACTCGCGTCCTCGCCGACGGCGGCCGCCTCGCCGTCCACGCCGGGCCCCTGACGACCAGACCCCGTGTCTTCTGGACCGTCGAGGCGACGCTGCGCGCGGCGGGGCTGCGGACCGTGGCGTACCGGGTGGGCGGCAGGGAGTCCGGGTTCGCCCCCGGGCCCGACCGCACGGCGGGCGGGCCGACGGCGCCCCGCGACTGGGGCTTCGTGCTGGCCTCGCGGACCCGCCCGGTCCTGCGCAGGGCGGCGGGGTCGGCGGTGGTGCGCGCCGGGGGGCCCGCGGCCGAGCTGACGCGGCAGCGGGGTCTCGCGCCGTCCACCCTGATGCATCCGCGTTACGCGAACTGACGTACACGGACCGGCGAACTGTCGCACATGGTGGCGGACACGTGGGTAGGCTCAATTGCCATGGAGCATGAGGTGTTCGTCCCGGTCTCCGCAGAGCGGCTCCGGCAGGTCCTTGCCGACCCCGAGAGGGTCGCCGGGGCGGTGCCCGGGCTCCAGCGCGACGAAGGGCGTGACGAAGGGGGCGAGGGGCAGACGGCCGGGCCGCTCTCCGGGCGCCTCAAAGTCCGCGTCGACGGGCACTCCATCACCTACCGCGGCTCGGCGCGGACCGACGCCCGCAAGGACGGGACGTACGCGCTGGAGGCCGAGGGCGAGGAAGTGCGCGGCTCCGGCTCGGTGAAGTTCACGCTGACCGTGCGGCTCGAACCGCTCCCCGAGGGCACGAACCTCGTCTTCGGCGGGAGCGGGACCGCCGACGGGCGGATCACGGAGGGTTCTCCCCAGGCTGTGGAGTCCGCGGTGCACCGGCTCCTTGACCGGTTCGCCGAGGCGCTCGGCGCGGGGGCGCCGCCCGACACGGCACCCGAGGAACCGACGCCCGAGGAGCCGGCGTCGGAGGAGCCGCCGACCCACACGGTGACCGTGTTCCGGACGGAGGTGCCGCCGCCGTCCCTGGACCCGCTGAGCGACGCCGACGACCTCGACGACGTCGACGACCTCGACGACGACGGCATCAACCTCGACGACACCAACGTCCTGGACGACGCGGACGACATCGAGGACCTGGAGACCATCGAGGACCTGGAGGACCTGGAGACCATCGGCGTACCGCCCGCCGAGGCCGCCCACGCCCGCCGCACCATGATCGGCCGCAGCGCGGAGGAGGTCGACCACGCCCCGCCCCGCGGCCGGTACGCACCGGCGCCCGCCCCCGAGTCCCTGGCCGCCAACGCCACGCTCCGCTGGGCCGCGCCCGCCGCAGCCCTCGCGCTCGCCTCGGCGATCGTCGTCGGCCGGGCCCTGCGCCGCCGCCGCTGACGCTCCACGTCATAGGCTCGGCTCCGTGAGTACCGAAGACGTGACCCTCACCGCGGGCGACGCGGAAGTAACGGTGCAGCCGGGCAACGGCTGCCGTATCGGAAGTCTGCGTGTCGGCGGCGTCGAGCTGCTGCGCCAGGGGAAGAAGTACGGCTGCTTCCCGATGGTGCCCTGGTGCGGCCGGATCGCCGACGGGCGGTTCCGCGACGGCGCGGCCGTCCACCAGATGCCGCTGAACTCCCCGCCCCACGCCATCCACGGCTTCGCGCGCGACGCCGAGTGGCGCACGGCGCGGACGTCGAAGACCGAGGCGGTCTTCACGTACGACCTGACCGACCCCTGGCCCTACCCCGGCCGCGTCACCCAGATCGTGGAGCTCACCGAGGACGGTCTGACGCTGCGCATGGGTGTCGAGACGTACGGCGACTCGTTCCCCGCGCAGGCCGGCTGGCACCCCTGGTTCAACCGGGTCCTGGAAGACGGCGGCGAACCCGTCCGCATCGACTTCGACGCCGCCTGGCAGGAGGAGCGCGGCGACGACCACCTGCCCACGGGCCGCCGCATCGACGTGCGGCCGGGCCCCTGGGACGACTGCTTCGGCATGCCCGACGGCGTCGACGTGACCCTGACCTGGCCCGGTCGGCTCGCGGTGAACGTCAAGAGCCGTGAGCCGTGGGTCGTCGTCTACGACGAGCAGGACGCCGCGGTCTGCGTGGAGCCCCAGACGGGCCCGCCCAACGGCCTCAACACCGACCCGCGCCTGGTCACCCCCATCGAGCCCCTCGAGACGGCGACGACGTGGACGTGGCGTCGGCTGTAGGGCCTGTCCGGCGGGTCATGCCTGGGACGCGGCGGTCCGGCACGCACATCTGCGGCGTTGTCGTCAGTTGCCGACTTCCCCAAGCTCTCGGCTCCGCTCGACCAGGGGACACCCCCATCGCGTCGCCGCCTTCCTCCGCCTTGCAGCTGCACGCACCAGACCGCCGCTCACCCGCACGAAGAGGCGACGGCCCACCCATGGCGGCCTGACCCGCCGGACAGACCCTAAGCTTCTGCGCATGACTGACGTACGCGGCGAGCTGCTGCAGCAGATCAAGGACAAGGCCGTCGTGCACGGCAAGGTGACGCTCTCCTCCGGCCTGGAGGCCGACTACTACATCGACCTCCGCCGGATCACCCTCGACGGCGAGGCCGCGCCCCTGGTCGGGCAGGTCCTGCTCGACCTGACCAAGGACCTCGACTTCGACGCCGTGGGCGGCCTGACCATGGGCGCCGACCCGGTCGCCGGCGCGATGCTGCACGCGTCCGCCGCCCGCGGCAAGCGCCTGGACGCCTTCGTCGTCCGCAAGGCCGCCAAGGCGCACGGCATGCAGCGCCGCGTCGAGGGCCCCGACATCAAGGGCCGCCGCGTCCTGGTCGTCGAGGACACCTCCACCACCGGCGGCTCGCCGCTGACCGCCGTCGAGGCCGTCCGCGAGGCGGGCGCCGAGGTCGTCGGCGTCGCCACGATCGTGGACCGGGCCACCGGCGCCGGCGAGAAGATCACCGAGGGCGCGGGCGTGCCCTACCTCTTCGCGTACTCGAAGGACGACCTCGGCCTGACGGACTGAGACAGGTTCCGAGGACTTTCGACCGGCCGGTACCGCCCGGCGAGTCTGGAAAGATGGGGGCGACGATGATGTCGCCCCCATAGGTCAGGGCCCAGCACATACCCCGCACATCACAAGGAGCGGACACATGCCCATCGCAACTCCCGAGGTCTACGCCGAGATGCTCGACCGGGCGAAGGCAGGCAAGTTCGCCTACCCGGCGATCAACGTGACGTCCTCGCAGACCCTGCACGCGGCCCTGCGCGGCTTCGCCGAGGCCGAGAGCGACGGCATCATCCAGATCTCCACCGGTGGCGCGGAGTTCCTGGGCGGCCAGCACAACAAGGACATGGTGACCGGCGCGGTCGCGCTCGCCGAGTTCGCGCACATCGTCGCCGCGAAGTACGACATCACGGTCGCGCTGCACACCGACCACTGCCCCAAGGACAAGCTCGACGGCTACGTCCGCCCGCTGCTCGACATCTCCGCCGAGCGCGTCAAGGCCGGCCGGAACCCGCTGTTCCAGTCGCACATGTGGGACGGCTCCGCCGAGACCCTCGCCGACAACCTGGCCATCGGCCAGGAGCTGCTCGCGAAGGCCGCCGCCGCGAAGATCATCCTTGAGGTCGAGATCACCCCGACCGGCGGCGAGGAGGACGGCGTCACGCACGAGATCAACGACGAGCTGTACACGACCGTCGACGACGCCCTGCGTACGGCGGAGGCGCTGGGCCTGGGCGAGAAGGGCCGCTACCTGCTCGCCGCGTCCTTCGGCAACGTCCACGGCGTCTACAAGCCGGGCAACGTCGTCCTGCGCCCCGAGCTCCTGAAGGACCTCCAGGAGGGTGTCGCCGCGAAGTACGGCAAGGCCGCGGGCTCGCAGCCGTTCGACTTCGTCTTCCACGGCGGCTCCGGCTCCACCGCCGAGGAGATCTCCACGGCCCTGGAGAACGGCGTCGTCAAGATGAACCTCGACACCGACACGCAGTACGCGTTCACGCGTCCCGTCGTGGACCACATGTTCCGCAACTACGACGGTGTCCTGAAGGTCGACGGCGAGGTCGGCTCGAAGAAGACGTACGACCCGCGCACCTGGGGCAAGGCCGCCGAGGCGGGCATGGCCAAGCGGGTCACCGAGGCGTGCGAGAACCTGCGCTCCACGGGCACGAGGCTGAAGTAGGCGTTTACGCGTTTACGGCTCCGTGCGGGCCCGGCACCCTTCCCTGGGTGCCGGGCCCGCACGCGTATGGCGCAGACTTGGCCCATGGCCATTCACAAGGATCTGCTCGGGGGACCGCCCCCGACCCACCTGCCCGACGACCCCGAGCCGCGCGAGCTGCTCGCGAACGGTGCGGCGCCCGCCGATGTCGCCGCGAAGTACCCGACGTCCTCGCTCGCCTGGGCGCAGCTCGCCGACGAGGCGTATGAGCGGGGCAGTGTCGTCGAGTCGTACGCGTATGCCCGTACGGGCTACCACCGGGGTCTGGACTCGCTGCGCCGCAGCGGCTGGAAGGGCCACGGGCCGGTGCCGTGGGAGCACGAGCCCAACCGGGGGTTCCTGCGTGCGCTGCATGCCCTTGCGCGGGCGGCGCAGGCGATCGGGGAGCAGGAGGAGTACGAGCGCTGCGCGGGCTTCCTCCGTGACTCCTCGGAGACGGCGTCGAAGACGCTCGGCTGACGGCACGGGGGGTCCGGGCCACCGCCCGGGGGCGCTGCCCCCGGACCCCCCTCTTCGGCCTGAACGGCCTCGTCCTCAATCGCCGGACGGGCTGAAACCCTCCCGGCGCCGGGGAGGTGGTGCTTTTAGGGGCGCGGGGCTGTGACATATGCGGCTCCGCCGCGTGGGCGCGACCAGCCACGGCGGCGCCGCGGACGGAGTCAGAGCAGCCTGCGCAGCATCCCCGCGTCGTACGGGGCCGCCGCGGACACCCGGTCCGTGAGCGCCTTGTTCGCCCACTCCGGGTCGGCGATCAGCGCCCGGCCCACCGCGATGACGTCGAACTCGTCGCGCTCCATGCGGTCGAGGAGCCGGTCGATGCCGGCGGTCGACGTGGTCTCCGTGGAGAACGTCGCCGCGGCCGTGAACTGCTTGTCGAGGCCGACCGAGCCGACGGACACCGTGGCCTTGCCGGTGAGCTTCTTGATCCAGCCCGCGAGGTTCAGGTCGTCGCCCTCGAACTCGGGGAGCCAGTAGCGGCGCGTGGAGGCGTGGAAGGCGTCGACGCCCGCGGTCGCCAATGGGGCGAGCAGGGCGTCCAGTTCGGCCGGATCCGCGGCCAGCTTCTCGTCGTAGGCGTTCGCCTTCCACTGGGAGAGGCGCAGGATCACGGGGAATGAAGGCGAGACCGCCGCTCGTACCGCCTCGACGATCTCGGTCGCGAAACGGGCGCGTGAGGCGATGTCGCCGCCGTAGCCGTCGGTGCGGCGGTTGGTGCGGTTCCAGAAGAACTGGTCGATCAGGTATCCGTGCGCGCCGTGCAGCTCGACCCCGTCGAAGCCGTTCCGCTCGGCGTCGGCCGCCGCGCGCGCGAACGCGGCGATGATCTCGTCGATGTCGGCGGACGTCAGCGCGTGGCCCTTCGGCTCACCGTCGAGGTTCAGGCCCGAGGGGCCGACCGGGGGCGCGTCAGGGAAGGGCCCGTCGCCCTCGTTGCGGGTCGCGCCGACGTGCCACAGCTGCGGCACGATCTTGCCGCCCGCCGCGTGCACGGCCTCCGCGACGCGCCGCCAGCCCGCGAGCGCGGCCTCGCCGTGGAAGCGCGGGACGCGATGGCTGCTGCCGGCCGAGTCGTGGTCGATGTACGTGCCCTCGGTGACGATCAGGCCGACGCCGCCCGCGGCACGGCGCGCGTAGTACGCGGCGACGTCCGCGCCGGGCACGCCGTCCGGGGAGAACTCGCGGGTCATGGGGGCCATGGCGATGCGGTTGCGCAGGCTGAGGCCGTTGATGTCGAAGGGGCGGCCGAGGAGTCGGGCGGCGCGCGAGGTGGCGGTATCCGTGACAGTCATGCGTGCATCGTACGCCCGTGACAGCACTGTAAGCGTTTCAGTCATGTCACACCGGGTGGTGGCGAGCGCGAGGCTAGTACCGTGTAGGCATGAACTGGCCCGCGACCGAGCGTCTCGGTCTGACCCCCGCGCCCGGCGGTCTCGCCCTTGTCCAGGACCTCCTGAACACCGCCCCCGCCGGCCGCCCCGACTCCGTCGACCTGCTCGCCGACGGAGCGCTCGACCGCGCCCAGGGGTGGGCCGACCCCGCCGTGCGCGGCTGGGCCGCCGAGACGGGGCGCGGTGACGTGCGCCTGACCCTGTCGGCGGCCGATCTGCCCGAGCTGCGCTGCCTGCGCGACCAGGTGCGGCGCGCGCTCGCCGCGGGCGACTGCGGCGGCGAGGCCGTGCGGTTCACCTCCGCGCCGGTCGTCGTCGGGCTCGCGGGCGACGGCACCCTCACCCTGGAGCCGGAGGGCGCGGGCGCGCGCTGGCTGGCGTCCGCGGTGCTCGCCGAGGGGCTGCTCGCCCAGGCGTCCGGCACCTGGCGCCGTCTGAAGATCTGCCGCAACACGGCTTGTTCCGCCGCGTTCTACGACCGCTCGCGGAACAACAGCGGCGTCTGGCACTCGGTCCGCGGCTGCGGGAACGCCGCCCATCTGCGCGCCTGCCGTGAGCGCCGCCGCGGCAGCGCGGGTGCGGAGCAGGGTGTCGAAGAAAGCGCCATGAGCCTTTAGCTGCTGTCTCGCCCTCGTGTGCCTTGCCGATTGCGGGAAAGTTGCAGAAGATGCCCGTGGGGACCGGGGCCCCCGTGCCGGTAACGGCAGGGGCGGACCGCTACCCGGAGTACGTATCGAGGAGACAGTGATGTCCCCCAAGACGCATGAGGCATCCCCCGAGGAGCGCGCGGCGTCCACCGAGGCAGGCGAGGCGGAGAGCCCGAACCTCGACTTCGCGGGCACCACCCCGTACGAGGACTACGTGCAGGCGGACGTCCTCACGCATCTGCAGCACCTGCGCTCGGACGACCCCGGCGAGATGGTCTTCCTGGTCACCACGCAGGTCATGGAGCTGTGGTTCACGGTGATCGTCCACGAGTGGGAGACCGCGGCGCACGCCCTGCGCCGTGACGACATCCCCGTGGCGCAGGCGGCGCTCAAGCGCAGCCTGCGCGAGCTGGAGGCCCTGAACGCCTCCTGGCGCCCGCTCGCCCAGCTCACCCCGGCCCAGTTCAACTCGTACCGCGGCGCGCTCGGCGAGGGGTCCGGCTTCCAGTCCGCGATGTACCGCCGCATGGAGTTCCTGCTCGGCGACAAGTCCGCGTCGATGCTCGTCCCGCACCGCGGCGCGCCCCGCGTCCACGCGGAGCTGGAGAAGGCCCTGCACGAGCCGAGCCTGTACGACGAGGTGCTCGGCCTCCTCGCCCGCCGCGGCTACGCGATACCGGCGTCCGTCCTGGAGCGCGACCTGTCCAAGCGCTACGAGCCGTCGCCGGAGGTCGAGGCCGTCTGGACCGAGCTCTACTCCGGTGACGAGAGCGCCGACCTGGCCAGGCTCGGCGAGACGCTGACCGACGTCGGCGAACTGGTCTGGCGCTGGCGCAACGACCACCTCGTCGCCACCCGCCGCGCCATGGGCTCCAAGACGGGCACGGGCGGCTCGGCGGGCGTGGCGTGGCTGGAGAAGCGCGCCACGAAGAGCGTGTTCCCCGAGCTGTGGACTGCGAGGAGCCATGTCTGACATACGCGGGGGCGACCTGCCCGACCTGCCCGACCTGCGGTCCGAGGCCGATGCGCTCGACTCTAAGGACGAACTCGCCGCGAAGCGCGAGGAGTTCGTCCTCGACGAGACGGTGTACCTGGACGGCAACTCGCTGGGCGCCCTGCCCGCGAACGTGCCGGGCCGCCTCGCCGAGGTGATGACCCACGAGTGGGGCAGGCTCCGCATCCGCTCCTGGGACGAGAGCGGCTGGTGGACCGCGCCGGAGCGCATCGGCGACCGCATCGCCCCGCTCGTCGGCGCCGCCCCGGGCCAGGTCGTCGTCGGCGACTCCACGAGCGTCAACGTGTTCAAGGCGCTGGTGGCCGCGGTCCGTATCGCGCGGGGCCCCGATCACCCTTCCGAGGGACGCGACGAGATCGTCGTTGACGCCACGACCTTCCCCACGGACGGGTACATCGCGGAGTCGGCGGCCCGTCTCACCGGCTGCCGTCTGATCCCGGTGGCGCCCGCCGACGTCCCCGGTGTCCTCGGCGCCCGCACCGCCGCCGTCCTGCTCAACCACGCCGACTACCGCACCGGCCGCCTGCACGACCTGCCGGGCCTCACGGCGGCCGTCCACGCGGCGGGCGCGCTCGTCGTCTGGGACCTGTGCCACACGGCGGGCGCGCTCCCCGTCGGCCTGGACGAACACGGCGTGGACCTCGCGGTGGGCTGCACCTACAAGTACCTGAACGGCGGCCCGGGTTCGCCCGCGTACCTCTACGTACGCGAAGCCCTGCAGCCCCGCTTCGACTCCCCGCTGCCCGGCTGGAACTCGCACGCCGAACCCTTCGGCATGCGGCCCGGGTTCGAGCCGGCGGACGGCGCCCTGCGCGGCCGCGTCGGCACGCCGGACATCCTGTCGATGCTCGCCCTGGAGGCGTCCCTCGACGCCTGGGACGGCGTGTCCATCGACGCGGTCCGCGCCAAGTCCCTCGCCCTGACGGACTTCTTCCTGCGCTGCGTCGGTGCGTACGTGCCGACGGGCCGCGTCGAGTCCCTCACCCCGGCCGCGCACGCCGAGCGCGGCAGCCAGGTCGCGCTGCGCTGCGAGGGTGCGGGCGATGTCATGAAGCGGCTCATCGAGCAGGGCGTGGTGGGGGACTTCCGCGCGCCGGACGTGCTGCGGTTCGGATTCACGCCGCTGTACGTCTCCTTCGGCGACGCCGAGCGGGCGGCTCGTGTCCTCGCGAGCACCCTGGCCTGATAGCGTCCGGCGGATCTTGTCCCCCGCTTTTCCGTCCACCGGAAGGGCGGGGGCCCGAACGCCAGCCGCACTGCTGAGGAGAGGTTGCCGCATGCCGGACGACGCCGCCGTGGCCCGCGATGCCGCCGAGGCCGACGCCGCCTTCTCGCATCCCGCCGTGAAGCCGGACGCCACCGTCGCGTACGGCGATCACCCCGACCAGGTCGTGGACCTCTACGCCCCCAGGGGCGACACCCCGCGCCCCGCCCCCCTCGTCGTCGTCCTGCACGGCGGCGCCTGGCGCGCCCCCTACGACCGGCAGCACGTCACCCCCTTCGCCGACTTCCTGGCCCGCCGCGGCTTCGCGGTGGCCAACGTCGAGTACCGCAGGGGCAGCCCGATCCCCGCCCAGGGCGGCACGAGCCCCGTCGCCGGGCGCTGGCCGGAGACCTTCGACGACGTGGCCGCCGCGTTCGACGCGCTCCCCGCGCTCGTACGGGACGCGCTGCCGTCCGCCGATCCGCGCCGCACCGTCGTGACCGGGCACTCCGCGGGCGGCCACCTCGCGCTCTGGGCGGCCGCGCGCCACCTGCTGCCCGCCGACGCGCCCTGGCGCACCGAACGGCCCGCCCCCCTGCGCGGCGTCGTCGCGCTCGCGCCGATCGCCGACCTCCGTACCGCGGAAACCCTTGAGGTGTGCGGTGGCGCGTCCGCGCAACTCCTGGGCGGGGCGGCCCGCTTCGAGGAGCGGCTGCCGTACGCCGACCCGGCCGCGCTGCTCCCCACCGGCATCGCCACGACCGTGGTGCAGGGCCGCACCGACATCGTCGTGCCGCAGGCCGTGTCCGAGGCGTACGCCGACGCGGCGGCCAGGGCGGGCGAGGTCGTGGGCCTGACGCTCCTGGAGGACGTGGGGCACTTCCCGCTGATCGACCCGGCGGCCGACGCGTGCGCGGTCGTCGCGGAGGAGATCGCGCAACTGGCGTTCTGACGACCCTCGGTGGAGCGCCCGTGGGACCCGGGGATACCCGTCATACCTGAGAGCTACGCGCGGCTGTATACCCCAGCGTGATGTGAGCTACAGAGCCCGATCCATAACTTCCCTTCCGTGACAGCGAGTCGGAACGCCGGCCCGCGAAGAAGCGGAAGGGCAGGACGTGATGAGGTTCCGGGCCGGGCGGCTGCGCCGCACCCTGTTGGCCGCCGGTGTCGCCACCGCCGTGGTGTTCCCGCTGTCGGGCGCCGCCCGCCCGGAGATCCCGGCCCCCGCCCCCGCCTCCCTCGGCCGCGTCACGGCGGCGACGCTCCCCGGCGCCTACGCGGCGAACCGGGCCAACGCCACCGAGGCGGCGGTCCAGGCCGGGAGGTACGGCGCACGGGGCCGGGCCGCGGCCCTGCGCGCCATGGCCTCCCCGCACCGCGACTTCCTCGCCTTCGACGGGCGCGGCGCGGGCCGCACCGCCGAGGTGTTCGGCGACCTGGCGCACGCGGACCGCGTCGCCGTCCTCGTGCCGGGCTCGGACACGTCCCTCGACTCGTACGGCAGGCTCCGCGCCGGGGCCGTGGCCCTGCGCGCGGAGCTCGACCGGCAGGCGAAGCCGGGGTCGCGCACGGCCGTCGTCGCCTGGCTCGGGTACGAGACGCCGGGCACCGTCAGCCCCGCCGTCCTCACCACGGGCCGCGCGGACGGCGCCGCACCCGCCCTGCGCTCGTTCGTCGCCGGGCTGCACGGAATCAACGCCCACGCGCGCGTATCCCTGCTCTGCCACTCGTACGGCTCGGTGGTGTGCGCCAGTGCCGCGACGGGCCCGCGCGGCCTGGACGTCGCCGACATCGCGCTCTACGGCAGCCCCGGCACGGGTGTCGACAAGGCCGCCGACCTGCACACGCGGGCCAGGATCTGGGCGGGGCGCGGCTCCGGCGACTGGATCGCCGACGTGCCGCACACCAGCGCCGGCCTCTTCGGCACGACCGTCGGCTTCGGCACCGACCCGGTCTCCGCCGACTACGGCGCCCGCGTCTTCGCGGCGGGCGACGGCGGCCACAGCGACTACCTGAAGCCGGGCTCGGTCCCGCTCGGCAACCTCGCACGGATCGTGCGCGGCGACGCACCGGAGGTCACCCATGCGTGAGCACCGCCTGTCCGCCCTCGTCCGGCACCTGGACGCCGCCGCACCGCCCGGCAGGGACCGCGCCCTCGACGCGCTGCGTGCCCTCGCCGTCCTCGGGGTGGTGGGCGGCCACTGGCTGGTCACCGCCCTGGTCCCGGACGGCGGCACGCTGCACACGGCGAGCCCGCTGAGCGGCATGCCGTGGCTCGCCCCGATCTCCTGGGTCCTCCAGACGCTGGCCGTGTTCTTCCTGGTGGGCGGGTACGTGGCGGCGAAGGGGTACGAGTCGGCACGCGCGCGGGGCACCGGATACCGCGCGTGGCTCGCCGCGCGGCTCGGCCGTCTCTTCCGGCCGGTCGCGGCCGTCCTCGCGCTGTGGACGGCGGTCACCGCGGGCCTGCTCCTCTCGGGCGCGGACCTCGCCACCGTCCACACGCTGGTGAAGCTGGCGCTCTCGCCGCTGTGGTTCCTGCTGGTCTTCGCGGCGCTGACCGCCGCCACCCCGCTGGTGCGACGGCTCAACCCGCTGTGGCCGCTGGCCGTCGTTCTCCACGTGGATCTGGTGCGGTTCGGCTTCGGCGGCCCCGCCTGGCTCGGCTGGGTGAACGTGGCGGCGGGCTGGCTCGTGCCGTACACGCTGGGCGCGGCCTGGGCGCGGGGCGAGCTGACGCGGAACGCGGGGCGGGTGCTGCTCGTGGGCGGCACGGTCGCCACCGCCGGGCTCGTCCTGTGGGCCGGCTACCCGGCCGCGATGGTCGGCGTGCCGGGCGGGACGGTGTCGAACCTGGACCCGCCGACCCTGGCGGCCGTCACGTTCGGCCTCGCCCAGTGCGGCCTGGCCGTGCTGCTGCGGGTGCCGCTCGGCCGGTGGCTGCGCAGGCCCGGGGCGTGGGCGGCGGTAGCGCTCGTGAACCTCTCCGCGATGACGATTTTCCTCTGGCACCAGACGGCTCTGATGGCGGTCACCGCGCTCGGCCTGCTCGCCGGGACCCCGCTGCCCGGCCTGCACACGGTGCCGGACGGGCCGGGCTGGGTCCTGGCCCGCGTCGCCTGGCTGCCGGTGTTCGGGCTCGGCCTTGCGGTGTGCTGGACGGCGTTCCGCACGTACGAGCAGGGCGGCCGGACCCGGGCCCGTGTCGTGCGGGCCGGGGGCGCGGCGACGGAGGCGGTGCGGCGTGCCTAGGGTTGATCTTGTGGAAGAGGCGGACCGCGGGAGCGGCGACGGGGAGCGGTTCGACCGGGCGGTCGCGGCGGGGCTCACGAGCCTGCGCCGTGACCTGGGGACGGTGGCGCGGATGCCGCTGCCGCCGCTCCGCCGGCCCCGGCTGCTGCGCTGGACACCGCACGTCGTGATCCTCGGCGTCGCCGTCACCACGACCCTCGGCAACCTCGACCAGTGGTCGCAGCGCTACCACCTCGGGCACACGGTCGGCACGCTGATGGCGCTGCTCCAGGCCGCCGCGCTGCTCCTCGCGCTGGTGCGGCCGGTGCCCGCGTGGTGGCTGTCCCTCGTCGTGAACACGACCGCGTCCGCCCTTGCGGAGGTGCCGTTCGTCCAGGGCCCCGAACCCTGGCCGTGGGGACCGCCCGCACTGTTCGCGCACGCCACGGTGACGCTGCTCCTCGCGCTCCGGCTGCCCGCCAGGGCCGCCTGGGCGGCGTGCGTGCTGAGCATCGGCGCCCCGCTCCTGCTGCAGCAGACGAGCAGCCCCGGGCCCTACGACACCACCGTGCCCCTCGCCGCCTTCGCGTTCGGCGCCGTCACCCTCGTGGGCACCCTCCTGCGCGGCCGCGGCGAGGCCCGCACCCGGCTCGTCGAGCAGGAGACCATCACCGCCGAGGAACGGGCCCGCCGCACCCTCCTGGAGGAGCGCAGCCGCATCGCCCGCGAACTGCACGACGTGGTGGCCCACCACATGTCCGTCATCTCCATCCAGGCGCAGGTCGCCCCGCACCTGGTCCAGGACCCGCCCGACGAGCTCAGGGAGAACCTCGCGGGCATCCGGGAGAACGCCCTCGAAGCCCTCACCGAGCTGCGCCGCGTCCTCGGCGTCCTGCGCTCGGAGAACCCCGGCGACGCGGAGGCCGCCCCGCAGGCCCCGCTGCCCACCCTGGAACGCCTGGACGTCCTCGTCGACAACGCGCGCGCGGCCGGACTGACCGTGCGCCGCGAGACCGCGGGGGAGCGGCGCCCGCTGCCGCCCGGCGTCGACCTGTCGGCGTACCGGATCGTGCAGGAGGCCCTCAGCAACGCGATCCGGCACGCGCCGGGCTCGACGGTGCGGATCGACCTCAGGTACGCGCGGGCCGGGGTGCACGTCCGGGTCACCGACTCCGGCGCGCGCACCGCGGCGCCGCCCTCGCCCGGCGCGGGCCACGGGCTGCTCGGCATGCGGGAGCGCACGACGATGCTGGGCGGCGACCTCGCCACCGGCCCCACCCAGGACGGCGGCTACGAGGTGTCGGCGTTCCTGCCGGCCGCACCCCCGACGACCCTGACGACACCGACCACCGACGGAGAGACCACGCGATGACGATCAAGGTCCTGATCGCCGACGACCAGATCATGGTCAGGCAGGGCTTCTCCGTCCTGCTCAACGCTGAGCCGGACATCGAGGTGATCGGCCAGGCCGTCGACGGCGCGGACGCGGTCGCCAAGGTCGCCGAACTCGGTCCTGACGTGGTCCTCATGGACATCCGCATGCCCGAGCTGAGCGGTATCGAGGCGACCCGCCGCATCACGGACGAGCTGCCCGACGTCAGGGTCCTGGTCCTGACCACCTTCGACCTCGACGAGTACGTGTACGACGCGCTGCGCGCCGGCGCCTCCGGCTTCCTGCTCAAGGACGCGTCGGCGGACCAGCTCGCCGAGGCGGTCCGTGTCGTGGCGGCCGGGGACGCGCTGCTCGCGCCCGGGATCACCCGGCGCCTCATCGCGGAGTTCTCCCGCATGGACGGCGGGACGCGCGGCCCGTTCAGGCCCCGGGTCGGCGAGCTGACCGGACGCGAGACGGAGGTGCTCGCCCTCATCGCGCAGGGTCTGTCGAACGCGGAGATCGCGGCGCGGCTCGTCGTTGCCGAGCAGACCGTGAAGACGCACGTCGGCCGCATCCTGGTGAAGCTGGGCCTGCGCGACCGCACGCAGGCGGCGGTGTACGCGTACGAGACGGGCGTGGTGCGCCCCTCGGGCCGGAGCACCCCGTAGAACCCCCGAGTAGTACCTGCGACGGACCCCGCGGAACCCGTCTTGCTGTGGACGACCCGTCCGCCGCCTGCCCGTACCTTCGTAGACGTGACCGATACGACTGAGCAGCTCAAGGCCAGTGGCCCGAAGAGCCCCGAGTACCACTTCGTGCGGGAGGCCTGCGGCGGCCTGCGCGAGGCGCTGTTCCGCGACGCCTTCGCCTACCGGCTGCTGCCGCCCAGGACGACGGAGGGCCGCCTGGCCCGCCTCCTCCCGCAGCGGATACGCGCGTACGCCGTGTGGGCCCCGCACGCCCTGGTGGTCGCCGCCGCCCTGTTCACCCTGGTGCTCGCCTACAACGTGGGTCTCGGCACCGACGAGGTCGCGCACCTCCTCACCGGCTTCGTCCCGGCGGCCGCCATCCTGATGACCCTGGTCAGGCCGGTCGGCGCGTTCTGGGTCTCGCTCGCCACGACCCCGTTCACCGCGCTGCTCGGCAACACCTGGGACGGCTGGCCGTGGACGCCGCCCGCGTTCTTCGCGCACATCGTGGTGATGGTCGTCGTCGCGGCCAGGACCGGACCGCGCACCGCCCTGTGGATGTGGCTCGGCACGGCGGCGTACGGCCTCTTCACGGAGTTCTGGCTCGGGTCGCCCGGCGCCTCCGACGCCCCGATGATGCTGTTCGTCTCGGCGCTCGCGCTGCTCGTCACCACCGTGGTGCACGTACGGCGCGAGGCGCAGCGCGAGGTCACCGTGCAGCGCACCGTCACCGCCATCGAGCGCGACAAGCGCACCCTCCTTGAGGAGCGCACCAACATCGCGCGCGAGCTGCACGACGTGGTCGCCCACCACATGTCGGTCGTCGCCATTCAGGCCGAGGCCGCGCCCTACCGCGTGGAGAACCCGCCGCCCGAGCTGGAGCAGGCGTTCATCACGATCCGCGAGAACGCGGTGTCCGCGCTCACCGAACTGCGCCGCGTCCTCGGCGTCGTACGGGCCGAGGACTACGAGGCGCCGGACGCCCCGCAGCCGACGCTCGCCGACCTCGACCGGCTCCTGGCCAACGTCCGCGACGCCGGTCTGACCGTCGACAAGGTGATCACCGGGGCGGTGCGCGAGCTGCCGCAGGGCGTGGAGCTCTCCGCGTACCGCATCGTGCAGGAGGCGCTCAGCAACAGCCTGCGCCACGCGCCCGGCGCCGCGGCGCGCGTCGAGGTCGGCTACGTCCTCGGCGGTCTGGGCCTGCGCATCGTGAACGGTCCTGCGACCGGCCTGGTCAAGCCGTCCCCCGGCGCGGGCCACGGCATCACCGGCATGCGGGAGCGCGTGACGATGCTGAACGGCGAGATGACGGCGGAACCGGCCGCGGACGGCGGCTACGAGGTCACGGTGTTCCTGCCGGTGCCGCTCGCGGACCGCTTGGACCCGGCGGGAGAAGACGCATGACGATCAAGGTCCTGATCGCCGACGACCAGATGATGGTGCGCGAGGGCTTCTCCGTCCTCCTGAACGCCATGCCCGACATCGAGGTCATCGGCGAGGCCGTCAACGGCCGCGAGGCGGTCGAACGCGTCCGCGAACTCGCCCCCGACGTCGTCCTGATGGACATCCGCATGCCCGAGCTGAACGGCATCGAGGCGACCCGCGAGATCATCGCGTCCGAGGGCGACGCGAAGGTGCTCGTCCTGACGACGTTCGACCTCGACGAGTACGTCTACCAGGCGCTCCGCGCGGGCGCCTCCGGCTTCCTCCTCAAGGACGCGTCCGCGCGGCAACTCGCGGACGGCGTACGGGTGGTGGCGTCCGGCGAAGCGCTGCTCGCGCCGACCGTGACGCGCCGCCTGATCACGGAGTTCTCGAAGCTCGCGGAGACGCCGCGGCTCTCGGCGACCGTCCAGGCGCAGCAGTACGGGGAGCTCACCGAGCGCGAGACGGAGGTCCTCGTCCTCATCGCGCAGGGCCTGTCGAACGCGGAGATCGCCTCCCGGCTCGTCGTCGCCGAGTCGACCATCAAGACGCACGTCAGCCGGGTCCTGGTGAAGCTGGGGCTGCGGGACCGGACGCAGGCGGCGGTGTTCGCGTACGAGGCGAGGCTGGTCACACCGGGGTGACAGGCCCTAGCGTCCCCCCATGGACGCAGCGTTCGAAGCGGCAGAGGTGTTCACCCCGTCCTCGCCGGAGTTCGTGGCCGACCCCTACCCGGCGTACGCACGGCTGCGCGAGGCGGGCCGCGCCCACTACTGCCCGCCCACCGGCCAGTGGCTGATCCCGCACCACGCGGACGTCTCGGCCCTGCTGCGCGACCGGCGTCTGGGCCGCACGTACCTGCATCGCTTCACGCACGAGGAGTTCGGCCGCACGCCACCGCCGCCCGAGCACGAGCCGTTCCACACGCTCAACGACAACGGCATGCTCGACCTGGAAGCACCCACGCACACGCGCATCCGCCGCCTGGTCGCGAAGGCGTTCACGCCGCGCACGGTGACGCGACTGCGCCCCTACGTCGACCAGCTGGCGGACGAGCTCGTCCGCGACCTGGTGGCGGACGGCGGCGGCGACCTCAAGGCCCGCGTCGCCGAACCGCTGCCGGTGGCGGTCATCGCCCAGATGCTGGGCATCCCGGAGAGCGACCGGGGACTGCTGCGCCCCTGGTCGGCGGCGATCTGCGGCATGTACGAACTGAACCCGTCGGAGGAGACGGCCGCACGAGCGGTCACCGCCTCCCTGGACTTCTCCTCGTATCTGCGGGAGCTGATCTCGGCACGCCGCGCGAACCCGACCGAGGACCTGGTCTCCGCCCTGATCGCGGCGCACGAGGACGGGGAGTCGCTCACCGAACAAGAGATGATCTCGACGTGCGTGCTCCTGCTCAACGCGGGACACGAGGCGACGGTGAACGCGACGGTCAACGGCTGGCACGCGCTGTTCCGCAACCCGGCGCAGCTGGCCGCGCTCCGCGCCGACCCGGCCGGACTCGTCCCCACGGCGGTCGAGGAGCTGCTCCGCCACGACACGCCGCTCCAGCTCTTCGAACGCTGGGTCCTCGACGACATCGAGATCGACGGCGTGACGATCCCGCGCGGCGCCGAGCTGGCCCTCCTCTTCGGCTCCGCCAACCACGACCCCGCGGTCTTCGACGCCCCCGCCGACCTCGACCTCTCCCGCCGGGACAACCCGCACATCTCCTTCAGCGCGGGCATCCACTACTGCATCGGCGCGCCCCTGGCCCGCATCGAGCTGTCGGCGTCCCTGCACGCACTGCTCCGGCGGGCCCCGGCCCTCCGCCTCGCGGCGGACCCGCCGCGTACCCCGAACTTCGTGATCCGGGGCTTCGAGGAGCTCGTGGTGACGGTGTGAGGCGCCTAGCAGGACCTCTCACCGAGGCAACGTAAGCCCCCAGGCCCGAGCCCGCACCGTCCACGTGCGGGTCCGGACCGGGCCCGCCACCACCGCGTCCGCGCGGTAGCGGAAGTCCGCTCCTGACACCGTCACCGTCCGCGCCCGCACCCGTACCGGCGACGCGTCCGCCCCCGCCGACGGCGACGGGTGAACCTCCACGCGGGCCAGGCCGCCGCCCCCCGCGGTGACGCGAACGGTCTCGACCGGCTGGTCGAGGCCGACGAGCGTGACCCCGTCCGCCTCGATCCGGAGCCGGGCCGGCGGCACGGCCCGGGACGGGCGCGCGGGGCGTGCCGCGAGCGTGCGGACGAACGACTGGCACGAGCGCAGCCACGTGTGCCCCTCCGCCCCCACGCCCGCCCTTCCGGCGACCACCCGCGAGGAGCCCCCCGCGCCCACGGCCGAGGAGACGTCCTCCCCGGACACGGACACCGCGGGGCGGGACCTGTCCGCCCCCACCGGCGGAATCCGGAGATCCCCGAGGACGACCCCGTCACTGTCGTCCACCAACAGGTCGAGCCGGCGTTCGACGCCCTCCAGGACCGCCCGCGCCGCGGCCACCGCCCCCGTCGGCACCCCGAGCCGACGGGTCAGCGTGAGGGTCTGCGCGGCGCCCACGGGGACGACCGACAGAGCACACCCCGCAAGGTCCCGCTCCCGGTGGAGCGCCGCCACCGCACGCAGCAGCGCCCGGTCGTCGCCGATCACCACGAGCCGCCGCGCACCCCGTCTGGCCAGCGCTTTCGTGAAGTCTTCGGGGCCGTCGGGGAGGCAGACCCGGACCGCGGCGCCCGCGCCGAGCACATCCTTCGCGATCCGTACCGACTCACCGTCCGTGCGCCGGGCGACCGGGTCGATGACGACTAGGAGCTGGTCGCGAGCCGACAACGTGCGCCCTTTCTTTTAGCCGTTCTTTGAGACCTCGGGTAGCATCTTTGTGCAAGAGCCCCTTGCGCTATTGCGCCAGGGGCTTCGTCTATTCCGGGGCAGCATCCAAGGCACACCCATACGGCGGCTACGGCCCCAGACCTTGGACATGCCCCGCCCGGAAGGGGTGTACGCCTGTGCCCGCACTTGTGCTGCTCGGTGCTCAGTGGGGTGACGAAGGCAAGGGAAAGGCCACTGACCTGCTCGGTGGCTCCGTGGACTATGTAGTGCGCTACCAGGGCGGCAACAACGCCGGCCACACGGTCGTCGTCGGCGACCAGAAGTACGCGCTGCATCTCCTCCCTTCCGGGATTCTCTCCCCGGACTGCGTGCCCGTCATCGGCAACGGAGTCGTCGTCGACCCGTCGGTCCTGCTCTCCGAGCTGAGCGGTCTGAACGAGCGCGGCGTCGACACGTCGAAGCTGCTGATCAGCGGCAACGCGCACATCATCACGCCGTACAACGTCACGGTCGACAAGGTCGGCGAGCGCTTCCTCGGCAAGCGGAAGATCGGCACGACCGGCCGCGGCATCGGCCCGACGTACGCCGACAAGATCAACCGCACCGGCATCCGCGTCCAGGACCTCTACGACGAGTCGATCCTGAAGCAGAAGGTCGAAGCGGCCCTGGAGCAGAAGAACCAGCTCCTGACCAAGGTCTTCAACCGGCGCGCGATCGAGTCGGAGCAGATCGTCGAGCAGCTCCTGGAGCACGGCGAGAACATCAAGCAGTACGTCGCCGACACGACGCTGATCCTGAACAACGCGCTCGACGACGACAAGGTCGTCCTGTTCGAGGGCGGCCAGGGCACGCTCCTGGACGTGGACCACGGCACGTACCCCTTCGTCACCTCCTCGAACCCGACCGCGGGCGGCGCCTGCACGGGTACGGGCGTGGGCCCGACGAAGATCAGCCGGGTCATCGGCATCCTGAAGGCGTACACGACCCGCGTCGGCGCGGGCCCGTTCCCGACGGAGCTGTTCGACGCGGACGGCGAGGCGCTGCGCACCATCGGCGGCGAGCGTGGTGTGACGACGGGCCGTGACCGCCGCTGCGGCTGGTTCGACGCCCCGATCGCCCGCTACGCGACGCGCGTCAACGGCCTCACGGACTTCTTCCTCACGAAGCTCGACGTCCTCACCGGCTGGGAGCAGATCCCGGTCTGCGTGGCGTACGAGATCGACGGCAAGCGCGTCGAGGAGCTCCCGTACAACCAGACCGACTTCCACCACGCGAAGCCGATCTACGAGATGCTGCCGGGCTGGTCCGAGGACATCACCAAGGCGCAGACCTTCTCCGACCTGCCGAAGAACGCGCAGGGCTACGTGAAGGCGCTGGAGGAGATGTCCGGCGCGCCGATCTCCGCGATCGGCGTGGGCCCGGGCCGCACGGAGACGATCGAGATCAACTCGTTCGTCTAGGAACCACCGCTGTGCGAGCTCTCCGAGCTCGGTGAGAGGGGCGTCCCGGCACCGCCGCCGGGGCGCCCCTCCGCGCATACCCGCAGCCCCTCCGGCGTCGCGCACGGCAGGTGGCCGTGGGTGCGGATGACGTCGAGGCCGGTGCCGCGCGCGTAGGCGAGGAACCCGGCGGCGAGGGAGTCCCCGGGCGGCAGGCCGTAGGTGTAGGCGTACTCGATCTCGCGGTAGGGGTAGCCGCTCCTCTCCAGGTGTTCGGCCGAGGGGGCGTGGCCCTCCAGGCCGAGCCGGTGCAGGCCCTTGAGGCCGGAGGCGGCGCGGAGTTCGCCGTAGCCGATGGCGCCCGGGATGCGGCCGACGGTGTCGAGGACCTGGTCGGTGGAGTCGAGTTCGCAGCGGGTGACGGGCACGGACGGGTCGTCCTTGCCGAGGCAGTCGTTGGACGACGCCTTGATCTCGAAGGTGCCGCCGAGGACGCGGCGCTGGAGCGTGTCGCGGGTCCCGGAGCTTGAGCCGCGGCTGACGAGGACGACGGGCAGGTCGGGCCCGCCGAGCTCCTTCCAGTTGCGTACGTCGCCGCGGTAGATCCGACGCACCTGCGGCAGGGTCAGATTCCGCACCGGCACGTGGTCGTTGAGGACGAGCGCGAAGACGGAGACGGCGACGCGGGTCTCGGCGAGCCGGGGGAAGCCGTCGGACTTGGGCCCGTCGGAGAAGGCGAGCAGGGCCGGGGCCCCCTTTCGACGCTTCTCCCGGGCGAACTTCCGCCCCGCGTCGTCGAGTTCCCGCACGCCCGCCGCGCTGCCATGGGCGCTGACCGTGATGGCGGAGCCGGGGCAGTCGTCCTCGCGGAGCACGATGATCGAGGCGAAGGTGACGACGGACAGGGTGAGCAGGACGGTCAGGAGCTGGGCGGGCCGGGACAGCAGCGGCGGCTTGTCGTCGACGGTGGTGGACCGGTTGGGCTGTACGTCGCCTGCCTGGATGCCGCCGAAGAGCGTGACCTCGCCGCCGACGGGTCCGCCGGTGAGCAGGACGAGGAGTTTGTAGTGCTGCCCCCGGTTGAGGGGGACGCGCGGGATGTGCAGGGTGCTGCCCTCGTACCGCAGCCCGGCCGCTGCGGTGAAGTGCTCCATCAGGTGGTCGTCACCGGACGGCGCGGTGACGGCGAGGCCGCGGACGGTGCGTCCGGTGAAGACGGCGGTGAGCCCGTGGAGCGCGCGCCCGCTGTAGTCGGCGTCGGAGACGGCCTGCGAGCCGTCGTTCTCGACGCGCAGCAGGACGAGCGTGGCGTCGGACATCTCGGGGGTCTCGTCGAAGAGCCCGAGGCGGGCGTTGGCGCCGCCCGTCCGTACGTTGTCGCCTATGGCGGTGTCCAACTGGACGCGATACCCGATGCGTTTGCGCCGAGGCACCCTCCGCTCGTACCAGAGCGCGCCGACGGTGGCGGCGAGCCCGAGGACAGCGGTGAGCACGGCGATGGTGTTCTCGGCGCTCAACCAGTCCATGGGCGGTGACGGTAGGCGGCGCGGAGCCGGCGGGCGCCGGCTTCGCGGTCCCGTCGGCAGCTGTTGCCGGAGGGTTCAGTTCCCCTTGTCGTACGTCAGCTCGCCGCTGCCGTCCGTGTTGGCGCGCCGCAGCTTGCCGTTGCCGAGGATGGTGATGACGCTCGGGTCGCCGGGCGTGCAGGACGTCATGGGCTCGCCGACAATGACCTCGGTGGGCCCGATGCGCAACCGCTCGCCGGACGCGGACACGAGTTTGCCCTGGAAGACGCAGTGATAGGTGCCGCCGCCGTCGGCGGGCCCGTCGGCCGTCACGGACAGCACGGTGTCGCCGGTCTCGCCCTGCTGGAGGGTGAGTTCGCGGGTGCTGTGGCCGTCGTCGGTGTCGAGGCCGCCGGACCAGGTGCCGAGGTACTTGTCCGGGATGGCGCCGTCGTCACTGTCGGACGGCGACGGTTCGGGAGAGCTCGACTCGGGCCCCGGTGTGGAGGGCCCCGGAGTCCTCGGCGCGCTGCTGGCCTGGTTTCCGTTGGCGGAGTCGTCGCGCTGCTTGTCCTCGGCGCTGTCGCCGTTCATGACGGCGTAGACGGTGCCGCCCGCTCCGAGAGCCACTATCAGCGCGACGGCGATCAGCGCGGCGGTGGACCGCCCACTGCGCCGCGCGGGCTCGGGCGGCGGAACGGGCCCGTAGGGGGGAGTGGACCCGAACCCGGGCGGGGGCGGCTGGTGGGGGTATCCGTAGGCGGGGTGCTGGGCCGGGGCCGCCTGCGGCGCGGGGACGTGCTGCGGGTAGCCGTACACCGGGGCGCCGGGCGGCGGCGTGGGAGGGGCCTGCCCGGAGACCATGGTGGGCAGGTGGTCGAGGGGGGCGGTCCCGGGCTTGCCGGGCGGAGGGGGAGTGGCCCCCTGAGGCTTCCCCACACCCTTGGGGCCCTCGGCGCCTTCCTCCCCCGCGTCTTCGGGATCCTCGGCGTCCAGCAACTGCACGGCGTGACGCCCCAGTTGGGCGACGAGGGCGCCGGGCAGCCAGGGATCGAGCGTGTGCCCGTCGTCCCCCAGGGCGTCGGCGGCCCCCGTGCGCTCGAGAACCTCGTCGAGGGAGGGCCGGTCGCCCGGCTCCTTGCGAAGGCAGGCGGCGATCAGCTCCGCGAGCCCTTCGGGCAGCCCCTCCAGATCCGGCTCCTCCTGCGCGATGCGGAACATCAGCGCGTGCACGCCACTGTTGGCCGTGCCGAAGGGCAGGGCGCCGGAGGCGGCGTAGGCGAGCACGGACCCGAGACAGAAGACGTCGCAGGCGGGGGTGATCCGGTCCCCCCGCACCTGCTCGGGCGCCATGAACCCGGGCGACCCGACGAGCGCGCCGGTACGGGTGAGACCGCCGTCGGTGACCGTCTCCAGGGCGCGCGCGATACCGAAGTCGATGACGCGGGGCCCGTCGATGGTGACGAGGACGTTGGACGGCTTGAGGTCACGGTGGACCATGCCGGCGGCGTGAATGTCCTTGAGGGCGTGGGCGAGCCCGGCCCCGAGAATGTTGACGGACCGCTCGGGCAGGGGCCCGTGGTCGTGCGAGACGACACTCTGGAGGGAGGGCCCGGCCACGTACCCGGTGGCGAGCCACGGGATGGCGGCCTCGGTGTCGGCATCCAGGACGGGCGCGGTCCACGCACCCCCCACCTGCCGGGCGGCCTGCACTTCCTGCCGGAACCGGTTCCTGAACTCCTCCTGCTCGGCGAGCTCCTGGCGAACGAGCTTCACGGCGACCGTACGACCCCGCTCGGACCGGGCGAGGTACACGTGCCCCATGCCTCCGGCCCCGAGCCGCGCCAACAGACGGTACGCGCCGATCCGCTGCGGATCCCCGGGCACGAGCTTCTCCATCGCCGCACCGACCTCCCCCCATTGGTGTGCAACAGGGTGAGGATAGTGCGGCGGTACGACAGGATGTGCAGGGACCGCCGTCTACGGTTCCGTGACGGGCCCGGAGGCCCCCGCGTCCGCGTCGACGACGTCGTCCAGGACCGTGGCGAGGCGTTCCAGCACCCGTACCGTATCCGCGAACTCCGTCTCGCCGAGCGCGTCCGCCAAGCGGGACGCCAAGTCCGCGTGGCCCGGCTCGATGCGGGCCACCGCGGCTCGACCCTCCTCCGTCGGGCGGAGGAGTTTGGCGCGGCGGTGGGCCGGGTTCGGGACGTACTCGGCGAGGCCCTTGCGGACCAGGAGGTCCGCCACGCGCTGCACGCTCTGGCGCGTGATGCCCATCGCGCGGGCGATTCCCGCGACCGGCAGCGGGTCGCGCAGCACCGCGCCGAGCACTTGCCACCAGGCAGCGGTGAGCCCGGCGGGCTTGGCCAGTTCCTCGGACGCGGTGAGGAACTGGCCGTTGAGGCGGAAGACGGTCAGTGCGGTGCGGCTCAGGAGGTCCTGGCGGTCGTCGCTCACGAGTTCAGCGTTTCGTACGCCGCCGGGTCCGAGTCGTGGAAGAGGCGGTACCACGCGTCGAGCTTCTCGGCGTCGAGCACGTCGCCGAGGCGGCCGAAGATCTCGCGGGCGAACGCGACGGGTTCCGTCGGGCCCGCCGTGATCAGGTCGCCGTCGGTCACCGCGTCCGTCTCGGCGTATCTCTCGCCGCCCTTGTAGCCGGTGGCGGCCAGATACATGGACGCCCCGCTCGTGTGCGTGCGGTCGTCGAGCAGCCCCTCGCGGGCCAGGCCCGCCGTGGCCCCGCAGATCGCGCCCACCGGGACGCCCGCGTCCAGGAACGCGCGGGCCGTGCGGGCGAACGGGGCGAGGTCGTCGCTCGTGTCCCACAGGTCCGCGCCCGGCAGGATCAGCAGGGAGCTGTCCTCGGGGCGCAGTTCGGCGAGGGAGAGGTCGGGCTGTACGCGCAGGCCGCCGAGGGAGACGACGGGTTCGGCCGTCGGGGCGACCGTGCGGATCTCGTATCCGAAGCGGGCGAGCCAGGCCGTGGCGTGGCCCGTCTCCCAGTCGGCGAACGTGTCGTAGAGGGCCAGGTGCACGGGCTTGCGGGACGTGAGGGACATGCGAGCCTCCGGGGGTGCGAGCGGTGCGAGCGAGTGGCGTGCCTTGCGTTGCTGCGTATGTAAGCATGCTGTCGTAATGACAGCATGCTGTCAATGGTCCGGGGATGGAGGGGCCGGGGACGTTCGTTAACGCTCGCCAGGGGCGGGCTTAACCTTCCGCTCCCTAGCGTCCTCGCCATGGACAGCACCCTGACCCTCTGCGCCCACCTGGGACTCGACCTCGCCGCCGTCGCCCTGCTGACCTTCGGCGTGTTCTATCCGCGGCACCGCAGGCGCGAGCTCGTCCCCGCGTATCTCGCCCTGAACGTCGCCCTGTTCGCGATCGTCGCCGGACTCGGGACCGTCGGCGGCGACGGCGGACTCGCGCTCGGGTTCGGGCTCTTCGGCGTGCTCTCGATCGTGCGGCTGCGCTCCGACGCGCTGCAGCACCAGGAAGTCGCGTACTACTTCATCACCCTCGTACTCGGGCTCCTCTGCGGTCTGCCCGCGCTCGGTCTGCCCGTGGCCGCGCTCCTCGCCGGTGTCCTGCTCGCCGTGATGTACGGCGCCGACCACCCCCGCCTCTTCGCCCGCGACCGGCGGACCGTCGTCACCCTGGACTCCGTCCACCGCGACGAGGACTCCCTGCGGGCCGAACTCGCGCGGCGGCTCGGGGAGCCGCTGGGGTGGACCGTCCAGGAAGTCGACTACGTACGTGACCTCATGGTGTTGGAAGTACGTTTCCGTCAGCCGGAACCTTCCGTGACCTCCCGGGAGTTGACGGTACGACGACGCACGACCCGGTCCCGCACGATCGCCCCCAGCCACCCGAAGGAGACCGTGTGAACCCCGCCGTACGCGCCATCGGCCGCGCCGCCACCGCCGCGCACCCCATCGCGCTGGACGAGGTCAACGCCAGGGCGGAGCTGCTCGCCCGCTTCGACAACAGCTACCTCGTGCCGGTCGAGATCTTCGAGGATCTCGCCGCCCTCCTCACCGACCCGCGCCGGTCCGGCGGCCCTTTCCGGGCGCTCAGCATCGGCGGCAAGCGCTGGTTCCGGTACCACTCGACGTACTACGACACCCCGGACCTCGGCACCTTCCACGACCACCGCCAGGGCCGCCGCCTCCGCTACCGCATACGGGAGCGGGTCTACCAGGACAGCGGCGAGCGGCAGTTCGAGATCAAGCTGAAGAGCGGACGCGGCGAGACCGTCAAGCACCGGCAGCGCCTGGAAGGCGACGACCACGCCCTCGACGGGGTGCGGCTCGGGTTCCTCGCGGGCGTGCTGCGCGGGTCGTACGGCATCGAGGCGCCGGACGGGCTCACCACCTCCCTCGTCACCGACTACCAGCGGGCCACGTTCGTCGCCGACGGGCAGCGCGTCACCTGCGACGCGGGGCTCGTCGTGCGCGACACGGTGACGGGGCGCAGCGCGGCCGCCGACAGCGGACTGGTCCTGGTCGAGACCAAGACCAAGGGCCATCTGACGGAGGCCGACCGCGTGCTGCACCGGTTCGGGGTGCGGGCGGCGGACTTCACCAAGTACTGCGGGGGGTACGCCGCGGTCAGGCCCGAGCTGGGCATCAACAAGTGGGCTCGGGCGGTCCGGACGGCGTTCCCCCGGGGTGCGCGCGCGGGGGCGTGAGGGGCAGGGGGCGCGGAAGGGGGAAGGTGAGGGTCACGCGGGCGCCGGAGCCCTGAGGCGTGGCCGTCGCTGTCTCGAACGTGCCGCCCGCCTCCTCCGCCGTGCGGCGCGCGATGTCCAGGCCGAGGCCCGTGGAGCCCGCGCCGCTCGTGCCGCGGTCGGGGGCGGCCCCAGGGTCGGGGAAGCCTGGCCCCTCGTCGGCGACGGTCAGCTCCGCCCGCCGCCCGTCGGGTGCGCGGCGCACGGTGAGGGAGAAGGCGGTGCCGTGCGGGGTGTGGTCCAGGACGTTGCCGATGAGCGCGTCGAGGGCGGCGGTGAGTTCGTCCGCGGGGACGGGGACGGGGATCTCGGTGTCGGGGGTGTCGGTGCGCACGGCTCGGCTCTGGTCCTCCGCCAACGGCGCCCAGAACGCCGTACGTTCCCGTGCGACCGCCGCCAGGTCCGCGCGAGGCGCCTCCCGCAGGGGGCGCCTGGCCTTGCGGATCACGTCGTCGACGCTGCGCTCCAGCGCCGACACGTCCGCGGCGATGCGGTGCGCCTCGTCCGGGTCGCGGAGGGTCTCCGCATCAAGGCGCAGGGCGGCCACGGGGGTGCGCAGGCGGTGCGCGAGGTCGGCGGCGTTCTCGCGCTCGGCGGTGAGGAGCTCGTCGATGCGGGCGGCGAGACGGTTCAGCTCGCCCGCGATCAGGCGCAGCTCGGGCGGGCCCTCCGGCTCGGCGCGGGCCGTCAGGTCACCGGCGGCGAGCCGGTCCGCGGTACGGGCGAGGCGGCGCGTCGCCCCGACCAGGCGCGCGCCGAGCCGGTCGGCGAGCAGGAGACCCACGAGTACGAGACCGACCCCGATGCCGGCCAGCACGAGCCAGGACGCGAGCGTGCCCGCGTACAACTGCTTTTCGCTGAGCGTCACTTGCACGACGGCCGTGCCGTCCTTGGCGCCCTGCACGGGGACCAGGACGAGGCGGCCGCCGGAGCCGGGTTCGTAGGTGAAGGCGCGGCCGGTGCGGGCGAGGCGTACGGGGTCCGTGACGGCGGATCCGTGTCCCAGCCGGGGGCCGATGACCTCGCCGTCGGCGAGGATGAGCGAAGTGCTGGGCAGATCATTCCCGTTGACGCTCTCCACCGTCTGCTCGGCGGTCTCCCGCTCGTCGGCGGTCGCGAGGACCGGGCCGAGGGCGTGGGCGACCCACTGGGCGCGGGCGGTGGCCTCGGCGGTGGCGCGGTCGGCCGCGTGGCTCCGGGTGAGGAGCGTGAGGGGGACGAGGAGGGCGGTGAGGACGAGAGCGGTCGTGGCGGCGGTCAGGAGGAGCAGGCTGCGGCGCATCAGGCGGGATCCTGGTCGCAGGGTTCCTGTTCGCCGGGTGGTGCCAGCTTGACGCCGACCGTGCGGACGGTGTGCAGATAGCGCGGGCGCTGGGCCGTCTCGCCGAGCTTGCGGCGGAGCCAGGACAGGTGGACGTCGACGGTCTTGTCGGCGCCGCCCAGGGGCTGTTGCCAGACCTCGGCGAGCAGTTCGCGGCGCGAGACGACCTGGCCGGGGCGGCGGGCGAGGTAGGCGAGGAGGTCGAACTCGCGGGGCGTCAGGTCGACGGCGGCCTCGTCGAGGGTGACCTCACGGGAGGCCGGGTCGACGGAGAGACCGCCCACGCGCAACGGCTCCTCGGTCTCGAACACGCCGAGCCGCCGCAGTACGGCCTTGACGCGGGCGTCGAGCTGGGCGGCGCCGAACGGCTTGACGATGTAGTCGTCCGCGCCGGCCTCCAGGACGGTGACCATCTCGGGCTCGTCGTCCCGCGCCGTCGCCACGATGACGGGGACGTCGCTGACGGCCCGCAGCATGCGCAGCACCTGCGCCCCGTCGACGTCGGGCAGCCCCAGATCGAGCACGACCAGGTCGGGCCTGCTGGTCACCGCCGCGTCGAGCCCCGCCATGCCGCTGGGCGCGGTCGCCACGGCGTGCCCCTTGTCGCGCAGGGCCCGCACGAGCGCGCCGCGGAGCTGGGGATCGTCCTCGACGACGAGAAGATGTGCCATACAACCACCGTAGTGAGGGCCGGGGCACGAGCCTTGCCGGGGTCTGACCGGATTCTTATCTGACCGGACTCTTAACCGGGCGTTAGGAAACGATGCGGCACAGTGGCGGAATGAGGAAGTGGCGGAACGCGGTCGTAACGGCGGCGTGGGTGGCCGTGGGCACGGCGGCGGGGGCGCTGGGCGCCTGGCAGTTGGCGAGCTCCGACTCGGACGGGGCGGGGGGTGCGGCGCACAGTCGTCCGCTGGACGAGGCGGCGGTACGGAAAGCCTTGACGGCGTCTACGCCGACTCCCACGTCACGGTCGACGTCCACGCCCCCGACGCCGCCGACGCCTACGTCGACGCCTACGTCGACGCCCTCGGCCGAGCGCTCCACGGTCCGCTTCACCGGGGGGTCGGCGACGGTGGAGTGCCGGGCCGACGGCACGGTGCGGCTCGTCTCCTGGAGTCCGGCGGACGGGTTCCACATCGATGACGACGTGGAGCGGGGGCCGGGGGCGGTGGCTCGTCTGGAGGCGGAGCCGGGTGACGACGACGATCAGCCGGACCTCCCGTATGAGATCCGCTGCGCGGGGGGCACGCCGAAGGCGAAGATCCTCCCGGACAGGGACGACGACTGAGCCCCGCTTGCCCGTGCGGGCCGCATGCGGTTGCTCGCGCAGTTCCCCGCGCCCCTGGGGGAGTCCACCTTCCGTGCGGGCCGCATGTGGTTGCTCGCGCAGTTCCCCGCGCCCCTGGGCAGTCCTCCCACCCCGCACCATGAGGGGACGCATACGGCAGCGCCCAGGGGTCTTCCCCAGGGGCGCGGGGAACTGCGCGACCAGCTACCACCGGCCCGCGGCCCGCGAGCACACGTCCCCCGACACTCTGTCGGGTTCAAGACGCCACGTACGACAAGACGCCCATGTCCCGTCCACTCCGTGGACATCTACCCTCGGCCCCATGACCCCTCAGCCGAATCCCCAGGTCGGCGCCGCCGTGAAGGCCGCGGACCGCGCACACGTCTTCCACTCCTGGTCCGCACAGGAGCTCATCGACCCGCCGGCCATCGCCGGCGCCGAGGGCGCCTACTTCTGGGACTACGACGGAAACCGCTACCTCGACTTCACCAGCGGACTCGTCTACACCAACATCGGGTACCAGCACCCGAAGGTCGTCGCCGCCATACAGGAACAGGCGGCGACGATGACGACCTTCGCCCCCGCCTTCGCCGTGGAAGCCCGCTCCGAGGCCGCACGCCTCATCGCCGAGCGGACCCCCGGCGACCTGGACAAGATCTTCTTCACGAACGCCGGCGCCGACGCCGTCGAGCACGCCACCCGGATGGCCCGCCTGCACACGGGCCGCCCCAAGGTGCTCTCGGCCTACCGCTCGTATCACGGCGGCACCCACCAGGCCATCAACCTCACTGGCGACCCGCGCCGCTGGGCCTCGGACACGGGAGCGGCGGGCGTCGTCCGGTTCTGGGCGCCCTTCCTCTACCGCTCCCGTTTCTACGCGGAGACCGAGCAGCAGGAGTGCGAGCGCGCCCTCCAGCACCTGGAGGACACCATCGTCTTCGAGGGGCCGCAGACCGTCGCCGCGATCATCCTGGAGACCGTGCCCGGGACCGCGGGGATCATGATCCCCCCGCCCGGCTACCTCGCCGGCGTCCGCGAGCTCTGCGACAAGTACGGCATCGTGTTCATCCTCGACGAGGTCATGGCCGGCTTCGGCCGCACCGGCGAGTGGTTCGCCGCCGACCTCTTCGACGTCACCCCGGACCTGCTGACCTTCGCGAAGGGCGTGAACTCCGGATACGTGCCGCTCGGCGGCGTCGCCATCTCCGGGAAGATCGCGGAGACCTTCGCCAAGCGCCCCTACCCGGGCGGCCTCACGTACTCCGGCCACCCGCTGGCCTGCGCCGCAGCCGTCGCGACGATCAACGTCATGGCGGAGGAGGGCATCGTGGAGCACGCGGCGAAGCTGGGTGCCCAGGTCGTCGAGCCCGGTCTGCGTGCGCTCGCCGAGCGCCACCCCTCCGTCGGCGAGGTGCGCGGCGTCGGCATGTTCTGGGCCCTGGAGCTGGTCAAGAACCGCGAGACGCGCGAGCCCCTCGTGCCCTACAACGCCACCGGAGACGCGAACGCCCCCATGGCCGCGTTCGGCGCCGCCGCGAAGAAGCACGGACTGTGGCCGTTCATCAACATGAACCGCACCCACGTGGTCCCCGCGTGCAACATCACGGAGACGGAGGCGAAGGAGGGTCTCGCGGCGCTGGACGCGGCCCTCTCGGCGGCCGACGAACACACCGTGTAACGCCCCTCACCTGGGGTGACGGGCCGGTCGGGGGTGTGACGCACGCCCCCGGCCCCGGAACCCCGACCGCGTAGTGTGACGTGCTCGTAAGCAAGACGACCACGTCGACCACGTCAGACTCCGCGGGGGAAACCAGATGCCCGGCACCGACGGCCCCGCCGTCATCCGCAGCACTCTGCGCCAGCAGATCGCCGACGCCCTCCGCGACGAGGTCCTGGCAGGCAGGCTGGAGCCGGGGCAGGAATTCACGGTCAAGGAGATCGCCGAGCAGTACGGCGTCTCCGCGACCCCCGTCCGCGAGGCCCTCGTGAACCTCACCGCGCAGGGCCTCCTGGACGCCGACCAGCACCGCGGCTTCCGCGTCCACGAGCACACCCTGGACGACTACCGCGGCATGCTGGAGGCCCGCGGCCTCATCGCCGACGGCATCTTCCGCGACCTCATGGCACACGGCGCCCGCAGGGACACGGCGGACGCCCTGTTCTCCGTCCGCCGCCGCGGCGAGGAAGCCGCCCGCGCCGCCTGCGCGGGCGACCTGACCGTCCTCATCGGCTACGACCTCCGCTTCTGGCGCGAGCTCAGCGCCCTCTTCGGCAACGCCCACCTCTCCGACTTCCTGCACCGCCTGCGCCTGAAGTCCTGGGTCTGCGCCGTCACCCACCTCCGCCGCTGGAGCGACATCAACGGCGGCGACCTGCGCGGTCTGCTCTGGTCCCGGCACACCGAGCTCGTCGACGCCCTCGTGCGCAACGACCCGGAGGCCGCGCACGCGATCGTCAGGGAGTACAACGCGCACTCCCTGTCCCTCATCGAGCGGCTGGCCGCTGCATGAGTGCGGACCTGGGCGTGGACCTGTCCGTCGTCGTCCCCGCGTACAACGAGGAGCAGCGCCTCGGCCCCACGCTCGACGCGCTCCGCGACCACCTCGAGACGGCCTACCGGGGCGCCTGGGAACTGATCGTCGTCGACGACGGCTCCACCGACCGGACCGCGGAGATCGCCGCCGAGGCGTCCGCCGCGGACCCCCGCGTCCAGCTCGTGCGCGGCGGCCGCAACCGCGGCAAGGGCCACGCGCTGCGGCTCGGCGTCCTCGCCACGTACGGCCGCCGCGTCCTGGTCACCGACGCCGACCTCGCCGCGCCCATCGAGGAGCTCGACCACCTCGACAAGGCGCTCACCGACGGCCACGCGGCCGCGATCGGCTCCCGGGCCCGCCCCGGCGCGACGATCGACACCCACCAGCACCGCCTGCGCGAGCTGCTCGGCCGTACCGGCAACTTCCTCATACGGTCGGTCGCCGTCCCCGGAATCCGCGACACCCAGTGCGGCTTCAAGCTCTTCGACGGCGACCGGGCCCGTGAGGCGTTCGCCGCGTCCCGGCTGCACGGCTGGGGCATCGACGTCGAGATACTGCAGTACTTCAGGCGGCAGGGGTGGCCCGTCGCCGAGGTGCCCGTGCGCTGGTCCCACCAGGAGGGATCGAAGGTCAGGCCGCTGGACTACGTGAAGGTCCTCGCCGAGCTGACGACCCTCAAGGCCCGCACGGTCCGCCGCGCCGACGTCCTCGTCGCGCTCCTCTTCCTGGCCCTCTCGGTCACCCTGTACTCCAGCCGCTGGACGGCACCCGCCCACCGCTACATCCCGGACTCGCTCCAGGACCAGAACCAGTGGGAGTGGTTCTTCGCGGTGACGGCGGACAACGTCCGGCACCTGAACAACCCCCTGTTCACCACCCTCCAGAACGTCCCGGACGGCGTGAACCTCATGGCCAACACGGTCATGCTGGGCCTGTCCGTGCCGCTCGCGCCCGTGACCTGGCTCCTCGGTCCGGCGGTCGCCCTGAACGTGGCGATGACGGGCGGCCTCGCGGCCACCGCCGTCAGCTGGTACGCGCTGATCCGCAGACGCCTCGTCCCGCACCGGGGCGCCGCCGCCGTCGGCGCGGCCCTCGCCGCGTTCGCGCCCCCGATGGTCAGCCACGCCAACGCCCACCCGAACTTCATCGTCCTCTTCATGATCCCGCTGATCATCGAGCGGGCGCTGCGGCTCTGCGAGGGCACACGGGTCGTACGCGACGGCGTCGTCCTCGGGCTCTGTACGACGTACCAGATCTTCCTCGGCGAGGAGCCGCTGCTCCTGGCGGCGCTCGGCATGCTGCTCTTCGCGCTGGCGTACGCGGCCGTGCGCCGCGACGTGGCACGCGCCGCGTGGCGCCCGCTCGCGCGCGGCCTCGGGATCGCCCTGGCCGTCACGATCCCCCTGGTCGCGTACCCCCTCTACTGGCAGTTCTTCGGCCCGCAGAGCTACAAGAGCGTGCTGCACGGCGACAACGTCGGCAACAGCCCGCTCGCCTTCCTCTCCTTCGCGGAGCGCTCACTCGCGGGCAGCCACGAGACCGCCGACCACCTCGCCATGAACCCGACCGAGCAGAACGCCTTCTACGGCTGGCCGCTCGCCGTCCTGGCCTTCGCGATCGTCGTACGCCTCTGGGAGCGCACGGTCGTCAAGGCGCTGGCGTTCACCGTGCTCGCGGCCGCGCTGCTCTCGCTCGGCCCGAAGTTCCGCATTCCGCTCACCGACCTCGTCCTGCCGGGGCCGTGGGCGGCGCTTTCCGGCCGACCTCTCTTCGAGTCCGTCATCGAGTCGCGCGTGGCGATGGTGTGCGCCCCGGCGCTCGGCATGCTCCTCGCGCTGGCGCTCGTACGACTGCTCCGCGCTCCCCGGCGCGCACACCGGTTCGCTGGGGTGGCGGCCGTCGCCCTCGCGCTGCTGCCGGTCTTCCCGGCGCCGCTGAAGGCCGTGGACCGGGTCGACGTGCCGCCGTTCATCGCGCAGGGCACCTGGCGGACGTATCTCGGCAAGGGCGAGACCCTCGTCCCGGTGCCGGTCCCCGACCCCGCCAACGCGGAGGGCCTGCACTGGCAGGTCGCCGCCGACCTGGGCTTCCGCATCCCCGGCGGCTACTTCAACGGCCCCTGGGGCCCGGACCGCATCGGCATCTACGGGCCCTCGCCCCGCAACACCTCCACCCTCCTGCGCGACGTCCGCTCCTCGGGCCGCGTCCCCGAGGTCACGCCCGACTGGCGCGAGGCGGTGCGCCAGGACCTGGAGTTCTGGAAGGCGGGCCTCCTCGTCCTGGCCCCGCAACAGAACGACGGACAACTGCGCGCGACCGTGGACGCGCTTCTCGGCCGTCCCGGAAAGTGGGTGGACGGCGTATGGATATGGGACCTGCGCAAGGGCAGTTAGGGGACAGGGCCGCGACTACGCTGCCTGAGTCCCCGCCCCCCCACCCGACCCGAGGAGACCTTCTTGGCCTGCGATCTGTGGCTGGTCCCGCTCGTCGACGTCTTGTGCCACAGCGCCGACAACCCGTTCGCGGAAGAGCTCGCCGTCTACGACAAGGCACTGCACGAGGCGGGCCTGCCGCCCGTACCCGTCTTCGCCTACATGCCGGGCCTGTCCGGCGACGTCGCCCCGGTCGCGGGCTTCGACTACGACGCGCTGCACTTCCTGCGCCGCGCCTACCTCCTCCAGATCTGCGGCCTCGAGGTCACGCCCGTGGACGAGCTGGGCGGGGACTACGAACAGCTCCTGGAGATGTTCGACGCCACGGCCCAGCAGTCCCACCTGGTCTGGCACTACGACCACGCGGGCGCGTACGTCCCCGTGGACTTCCCGGTCCCGCTCTCCAACGAGGAGCTGCTCGCGGGCGGCGGCCCGCTGGGCTCGTCCCAGGCGCTCCTGCGCGAGCTGGAGTACGTCGCCCCGTCGATCGGCATAGACCCGGCGAACCCCCCGCTGGCCCCGGCCCCGCCGTCGGCCCCCACGTCCCTGGAGGAGCCCGCGGCCCCGCCGCCGCCGGACGAGAGCCCCTTCGCGCGGGAGCGCCACGTGTGGCTGGGTCTGCACGCGGCGGCGACGCGGAGCCTGGCGCAGGGCTCGATGATCATCTACAGCTGATCATCCGCAGCTCGGCGATGAGTTCGGGCGGCCCACCGGGTCTGACTGTCGTACGCGCGTACACACTCAGGAGGAGCGAGCGACGTGAACCGGAGACAAGAGCGGCAGCAGCTGCTGAAGGTCCAGAACTTCATGGTGTCGAGCGACGGCTTCGGCACGGGCGAGGGCCAGAGCCTGGAGCGGCCGTTCGGCCACGCCGACCCCCGGGAGATGTCCGCCTGGGCCGGCGCGACGGCGAGCTGGCCGAACCGCACGGACCCCGGCGGGAGCCGCGGTCTGGACGACTACTTCACCCGAGACTTCAGCCACAACATCGGCGCCGAGATCATGGGCCGCAACAAGTTCGGCCCGCAGCGCGGGCCGTGGCAGGACCACGAGTGGCGCGGCTGGTGGGGCGACGAGCCCCCCTTCCACACCCCCGTCTTCGTCATGACCCACCACGAACGCCCGTCCTTCACGCTCTCCGACACCACGTTCCACTTCGTCGCGGGCGACCCGGCGACGGTCCTGGAGCAGGCGAAGGAGGCGGCGCAGGGCAAGGACGTCAGGCTCGGCGGCGGCCCGACGATCGTCCGCGAGTTCCTTGAGGCGGACCTGGTGGACACGCTGCACGTGGCGGTGTCGCCGATGAAGATCGGGGCGGGGGTACGGCTCTGGAACTCGCCCGAGGAGCTGACCGACCGCTACCACCTGGAGGTCGTGCCGAGCCCGAGCGGAGTGACGCACCACTTGTTCTGGCGCAAGTAGACGGCTCCGGGTCGGGTCACCGGGGCTCGGGCGGCCGCTGCCGGGGCATGTTGGGCCGGGCCCCGGGCGGCAGCGGGAACCGTCCGGGGGCGGCGGACGCCTCGCGCGGCGCCCCGCCCGGCACCATCGCCTGCATGGCCAGCGGCACGGGCCCGGCCCGGAACTCGACCATCCAGTCGGAGGTCTCCGCGCGCACGAGCTCGGTGACGTCGTCGGTGAACTTCCGCAGCACTCCGAGGCAGCGCTCGGCGGCTTCCCCGGCGGTCCCTTCGGTGGGTCCGAGCACCTCCCGCACACTTTCACTGGCCCAGTCGAACTGCAGCACCTGCAGCCGCCGCTGCACGGCCTGCGCGGTCGCCACGTCCCGCATCCACCCGGACGTGAGCCCGAAGAACCGGTCGCACCCCACGCAGGCGACCCCCAGAAGCAACGACACGAACCCCCACCCGGCGAGACCACCGGCAGCCCCCGCGTTCCCTGCCCCCACCCCCGCCAGATCGAGCAGCGGCAGCACGCCGGCGCCCACGGCGCCCAGGGCGGCGCCCACGCGCAGGAGGCGCGCCGCGCGGCGCTTCCTGCCGCGGTCGGTGAGGTACCAGTCGGCGGTGTTCAGAGCACCCCGCTCCACCCACCTGTAGAGCTCGTCGAGCCGACAGGCGGGATCGCCCCAGTCACCGAGGGGAAAGGCCCGCCCGGTCAGATCCCCGACCCGAGCCCCCGACCCGGCGCCGGCCCCCGGAGCCGCCCCCGACTCCTTGCCCGGCCCCGCCCCCGTCCCTGCCCCCTGTCCCTCGGGGGGCACCCCCTCGGGCTGCATCTCCGGCTGGCTCACCCGGCACTCCTCCAACGAGATCACGCGTATCGACACCAATTCCTACCGCCCAATGGGTGGCCATGAGCCCGGATTCACGGCTTTTCCGCCCGGAAGAGCTGCTTGATCAGGTATAGGAAGACGCTGGATCTCACTCGAAAGAGTGCTGGGGCGACCCGCCCGCCGACCACGTAGGCTCGTTCTTGGCGGCAACCCCGCCAGATGGACCCGCATAAACGGACCCGTACGAAACGGAGCTGATCGTGATCCCCGGTGGTGGCCAGCCCAACATGCAGCAGCTGCTCCAGCAGGCCCAGAAGATGCAGCAGGACCTCGCGGCGGCGCAGAAGGAACTGGCGCGCACGGAGGTCGAGGGCCAGGCGGGCGGCGGCCTCGTCAAGGCGACGGTCAACGGCTCCGGCGAGCTGCGCGGCCTGGTGATCGACCCGAAGGCGGTCGACCCCGAGGACACGGAGACGCTGGCGGACCTGGTCGTCGCGGCGGTCCAGGCGGCGAACGAGAACGCGCAGGCGCTCCAGCAGCAGAAGCTGGGTCCGCTGGCGCAGGGCCTGGGCGGCGGCGGCATCCCGGGCCTTCCCTTCTAAGAAACCCCCCGGCCAACTACGGTACGTAGAAGCCGGACACCCTAGGCAGCACTACAGCAGGAGAGGCGTTCCGTGTACGAGGGCGTGGTTCAGGACCTCATCGACGAGTTGGGCAGGCTGCCCGGCGTCGGTCCCAAGAGCGCGCAGCGGATCGCCTTCCACATCCTCCAGGCGGAGCCGACGGACGTCCGTCGGCTCGCGCACGCGCTGCTTGAGGTGAAGGACAAGGTCCGCTTCTGTGCGACCTGCGGGAACGTGGCGCAGGAGGAGCTCTGCAACATCTGCAGGGACCCGCGCCGGGACCCCTCGGTGATCTGCGTCGTGGAGGAACCGAAGGACGTAGTAGCAATCGAGAGAACCCGTGAGTTCCGGGGCAAGTACCACGTCCTGGGCGGCGCGATCAGCCCGATCGAGGGTGTGGGCCCGGACGACCTGCGCATACGAGAACTTCTCGCACGCCTGGCGGACGGCACGGTCACGGAGCTGATCCTCGCCACGGACCCGAACCTGGAGGGCGAGGCGACGGCGACGTACCTCGCGCGCATGATCAAGCCCATGGGCCTGAAGGTCACCCGCCTGGCCAGCGGACTCCCTGTCGGGGGAGATCTGGAATACGCGGACGAGGTCACCCTGGGCCGCGCCTTCGAGGGGAGACGACTCCTAGATGTCTGACGCCACGCTGAACACCGTGACCGACAACCCGGACGACTTCGCCGTCCAGATCTCCGACCAGATCGAGAGCTTCATCGTCTCGGTCAGGGAGGTCGCGAAGGGCGTGGAACCGGACTCGGCGGTCCCGTTCCTCCTCCTGGAAGTCTCCCAGCTCCTCCTCGCCGGCGGCCGCCTGGGCGCACACGAGGACATCGTCCCCGAGGAGCGCTACGAGCCGGACCTCGGCCCGGAGCAGGACGTGGACGACCTCCGCGAGCGCCTGGCCACCCTCCTGGACCCGATCGACGTCTACTCCGAGGTCTTCGACCCGTACGAGCCCCGCAAGGCCCCCGTCCCCTGCCGCATCTCGGACGACCTGGCAGACGTGGTCGCGGACCTCTGCCACGGTCTGGCCCACTACCGCGCGGGCCGCACGACCGAAGCGCTCTGGTGGTGGCAGTTCTCCTACTTCTCCAACTGGGGCTCCACAGCCTCCGGCGCCCTCCGAGCCCTCCAGTCCCTGGTGGCCCACGTCCGCCTCAACCAGCCCCTGGACGACCTGGACGGCCTCGACACGGACGAGGACCTCCAGGCGGACGGCCTGGAGGAGGAGGCGGGGCGGGTCATGGCGGAGGAGATCGCGGGGCCGTTGGGGCTGCGGACGATCAAGTAGCCCCCCGACGCTCGTGCATGGACCCCATTCACTCGATCAGCTGAGCGTATAAGGATTCCCTTCTATCTGCTCGCGTCCTAGGCTGGGATGCGGAGCATGAACTGGCAGATCAATCTTCACCCGTCGGTGGAGAAGTGGTTGCTCGTGCTGGCAGAGGAGGACGCGGTGTCGGCTGACCTGGTCGAGGCGGCTGTCGACATGCTGGCGGAGCACGGTCCGGCACTGGGACGCCCGCTCGTCGACAGGATTACGGGCAGCCGAACCCATAACCTCAAGGAACTCCGTCCCGGAAGCTCGGGAAGGACTGAGGTCCGCATCCTCTTCGTCTTCGACCCCAAGCGCCAGGCGATCCTACTGGTGGGCGGCGACAAGGCCGGACGCTGGAGGGACTGGTACCACGAGGCGATTCCCGTGGCCGAGGCGCGCTATGGCGAGTACCTGGCGTCACGGGACGGTGCAGGAGAAAGCGGAGGCGTCTGATGGGTGAGTACAGCAGCTGGGCAGAGGTGAAGCGCCGGATGCGGGAGAGCGCGCCCGATGTTTCCGACGCCGAGTGGGAGCGCCGCAAGCAGACGGCCCGTACCGCCACCGAGGCGCACGTTCTCGGACATCACCTCCGGGAGATCCGTGAAGAACAGAACCTGACCCAGGCGGACGTGGCCAAGGCGGTTGGGATCTCCCAGGCGCGGGTCTCGCAGGTGGAGCGGGGCGAGATCCACAACCTGGAGACGATGCGCTCGTACGCGGCGGCGCTCGGCGCGAGGCTCACGGTGTCCATTGAGTATGGGGATCGGGTGGGCGGCGCGGCGTGAGGCAACCAACGCAACTCCCGCTGCTACGGCGCTTCTTGTGGTTGCCACGGGGTACTCGGCCTGAGGGCGGGGCTGATCTGACCTACGCGGTGGCCGGAGGCGTGACCGCCGCGAGCAGTCGAGCCGGGTCGACGTAGGGCGCCGTCGGGGTCGGTTCCGAGTACCAGAACAGGGGCCATGTGTTGCCGGCCAGCGCCGGGACGCCGATGTACGTCACCGTCCGGCACCCCGACCCGCCGAACCGCTGCACGCCCAGCGGCCAGTTGTGACCCTTCGTCGCCCCCGGCGCCACCAGGAAGTACATCCAACGGAACCCCGTCGCCTCGCAGATGACGGGGCCCGCGTTCCCGTCCGCCTCCGCGACCAGCCGCGCGGCGACCTGTTCCCCTCGTACGCCCTGGATACGGAGGGCGTCGAAGTGGACGCCTGAGACGCGCAGATGGTGGCCCGCCAGGGGGACCCACTCCGGCCAGTGAATTGCGTTCGTCATGGTCACACCGTGGTGCGTGCGGAGTTACGCTCGGTAGTGACTCAGGGGATACGCGCGTCCGTGTATCCGATGGAGGTGGTCGCTGTGTCCGTTCAGTACAACTCGACCTGGCGGTACAGCGGGAACCAGTTGAAGCGGTGGCGCATGAAGGCGAACGTCTCGCGCGAGGAGCTGGCCGCCGCCTCCAACTATTCGCCGGACACCATCAAGGCCATGGAGCAGGGCGTTCGGATGCCGACCGCCCGGGTCCTGGACGTGGCCGACGGGTTGTGCGGGGCGGCTGGGCTGCTGAGTGCGGCGAAGGACTACGTGAAGGCGGAGAAGTTCCCGCCGCGCGCACAGGACTTCATGGAGTACGAACAACAGGCGATCAGTCTGTGGTGGTACGAGGTCGCGCTGGTGCCGGGTCTGTTGCAGACCGAGACGTACGCCAGGGACCTGATCGGCAATCGTTGCCCGCCGTTGGACGAGGAGACGGTGGACGAGCGAGTCGCCGCGCGCGTCGAGAGGCAGGCGCTACTGGTACGCACCCCGCCGGTGGCCTGCAGCTTTGTGTTGTACGAGGCAGTGCTGCGTGGACCACACGTGGGCAAGGAGCAGTTGCTCCACCTCTTGGAGGTAGGGCGTCGGGGCAACGTCAGTGTCCAGGTACTGCCTTTCGACCGCGCCATTCCCTCTGCTCTTCTGGGAGCGATGGTGTTGCTGGAAACCAGCGAGCGTGAGCGGTACGCGTTCAGTGAAGGCCAGTTGGCCTCGCAGCTGACATCGGAGCCAGAAGTCGTCGGTGTATACACGGAGCGGATTAGCATGCTCAGGGCAGAGGCCCTCAGTGCTGCCGAGTCGGTCCGGTTCATCGAGCGGATGGTGGGAGAGCAGTGAGCGAGCGGTTGTCGTGGTTCAAGTCGAGTCACAGTGACGACGAGGGCGGCGCCTGCCTGGAAGTCGCCCTCGAATCGTACGAATCCGGCCCCGTGCTTCTTCGCGTCCGGGACTCGAAGCTTTCCTCCAGCCCCGTGCTCACCCTGTCCGCCCCCGCGTGGCTCGCCTTCATCGCCGCAGTTCAGCCCGGGGCTTGAGCCCCGGGACCCGAGCTCTTTCCTGGGTCTGGTTCACCGATGAAATGAACCCAACCAACCCTCCCCATAGCGGAGTTGCGGGTTCCGTCACCCTCAGGAGTGACGTTCCGTAGTCAGCTTGCGTCGGAGCGTAAAGCCGCTCTAGGTTCGCGGCAATAGAACGGCCCCGGTCGGTGCGCCAACACCGGCTCCGAGGCCTAGTCCTACGGATCGATTAGAGGTATCGACCGTGGCTTACGCCAACCCTAATGCTGCCCTCCCCTCCCCGTCCCACCCGATGGCCAAATCGGGGTACGGGAAGCGCCTCGTGGGTGACGTAGAACCGGACACCGAACCCGACTTCGCACATTTGCTTCCCCGCGACGCCGAAGTCGCGACGTTCCTGCACCACCTCCCCAACGGCGCCGCGATGGGTTACAAAGCCCTCGCCGCAGCCCACCCCCGCTACGGCCAGCAGGCCATCCGTACTTCGCTCCGACGCCTCACCGAGGCCGGTCACCTGCGGTGGGTCAAGGAGCACATCACCGTCGAGGACAACTCGATGCGGTGGGTGACCAGGACGTACTGGTCCAAGGAGCCCAAGTCCCCGGAGTGGTGGGCCGAGTTCGTACGCGAGCGGCACGGGCGGGACGTAACCGACGCCTACCAGTCGGGGCTGGCCAGGGTGACCGAGCCGGAGCCGCAGCCGACCGCATCCCTGGACGCTGAGCCCAGCGCCGCGCACCGCACCCTCGCCCAGCTCCGCACCGCCGACCGTCGCATGGCCCTCTCCGAGGGTGAGTGCAGACAGCTCGAGCCCCGCGCAGCGGAGTGGCTCGCGCGCGGGGCCACCCCGCAGGACATCACCCGCGCCCTCACCGACGCGCTGCCGCCCACCGTCACCAACCCGGGCGGCCTCGCCCGGAACAGGCTGGAGAACAAAATGCCCCCCAAGCGCCAAGCCGCCCCCGCCAAGGCACGCGCCCGCGTCACCCGTGCCGTGATGATCTGCCCGTTCTGCGAGGAGCCGGACACCTCCGTGGAGCTGGTCAATGGAATCTGTACCGAGTGCTGCCCTCCGGAGGAGCGGACCGGATACGTCCCGGACACGTTCCTCGCCCGCCCGCGCCCCGCCGGGGACGACGGCGTGGTCGACGTAACCGAGCGGGTGGCGGAGCTGCGCCGGGCCGCCGGGTTGCCGACGGGGCAGGGGGGCGGCGTATGAGCGTGCAGGACGTGCCGGTCCGGGCACCATGGAGTCAAGGAGGCGACGCCATGACCCCCAGGACCACCGACCGGCCCCAGATGTCCGTCGAGGAATTCGAGGAGCTGGCCGACCGTGCGCCCGAGACGGTGCGGTTGGAGTTCATCAATGGAAAGGTCCAGGTCAAGCCGGTGCCGGACGGTTCTCACGGCCAGATCGTGATGTGGCTGCTCAAGCACTGCATGCAGCAGCGGCCCGAGCTGTCCCTTTTCCCCGAGCAGGGTCTCAAGATCGAGGGGTACCGGAAGGGCCGGGCCCGCCCGGACGGCGTGCTGGCACCGGACGAGAACTTCGTGGGCCAGGGACAGTGGGCCGAGCCGACCGGCGTGCTGATGACCGTGGAGGTCACCTCCTACGACCAGGACGCCGACCGTCGCGACCGCGTCGAGAAGCCCGACGGGTACGCCACCTCCGGGATTCCGGTGTATCTCCTCGTCGACCGGGACGCGGGTGAGGTCCGGGTATACGCGGATCCGGTGGGCGGGCGGTACCGCAGCCTCGTCCGGCGAGCGTTCGGTGACGCCGTCGAGCTCCCCGATCCCGTCGGTATCACCCTGGATACGGCCAAGCTCAAGGAGTACACCGCCTGAGGCCCCCGGCCAGAACCTGTGACCCACCCCACTTTCCGGAGTGCCCCGCTCCGAACCGGGCATGTGCCAAGCCGAGCGGTCGGAACGTACTCCCCGAGAAGCGGGGGCGTATGCCCGGGTGATCAGCTCGTGAGCGGGACATCTCACGATGCGATATCGCCCTGGCGAATTTCGGCCGCTCGTTAGACTGAGCCGACCGCAGTAGTGCGGTAAGAGACGGACTGAGCGAGGAGCGCACGTGAGCCTTGTCGTGCAGAAGTACGGAGGCTCCTCCGTAGCCGATGCCGAGGGCATCAAGCGGGTCGCCAAGAGGATTGTCGACGCCAAGAAGAACGGCCATCAGGTCGTTGTCGTGGTGTCCGCCATGGGTGACACGACGGATGAGTTGATCGATCTTGCCGGGCAGGTTTCCCCGATTCCTGCCGGGCGCGAATTCGACATGCTGCTGACCGCTGGTGAGCGGATCTCGATGGCCCTGCTGGCCATGGCGATCAAAAACCTGGGCCACGAGGCCCAGTCGTTCACGGGCAGCCAGGCCGGCGTCATCACCGACTCCGTCCACAACAAAGCACGGATCATCGATGTCACCCCGGGCCGCATCCGGACCTCCGTCGACGAGGGCAACATCGCCATCGTCGCCGGGTTCCAGGGCGTCAGCCAGGAGGGGAAGAACATCACGACCCTCGGGCGTGGTGGCTCGGACACGACCGCCGTCGCCCTCGCCGCCGCTCTCGACGCCGAGGTCTGCGAGATCTACACGGACGTGGACGGTGTCTTCACCGCCGACCCGCGTGTGGTGAAGAAGGCCCGGAAGATCGACTGGATCTCGTTCGAGGACATGCTGGAGCTCGCGAGCTCCGGCTCCAAGGTGCTCCTCCACCGCTGCGTGGAGTACGCCCGCCGTTACAACATCCCGATCCACGTGCGGTCCTCGTTCTCGGGGCTGCAGGGCACATGGGTCAGCAACGAACCGCAAGGGGACCGCAAGGTGGAGCAGGCCATCATCTCCGGTGTCGCGCACGACACCTCCGAGGCCAAGATCACTGTCGTCGGCGTGCCCGACAAGCCGGGCGAGGCCGCCTCGATCTTCCGCGCCATCGCGGACGCCGAGGTCAACATCGACATGGTCGTGCAGAACGTGTCGGCCGCCTCGACGGGCCTGACCGACATCTCCTTCACCCTCCCCAAGGCCGAGGGCCGCAAGGCCATCGACGCCCTGGAGAAGACCCGTGCGGCCATCGGGTTCGACTCCCTGCGGTACGACGACCAGATCGCGAAGATCTCGCTCGTCGGGGCCGGGATGAAGACCAACCCGGGCGTCACCGCGACCTTCTTCGAGGCGCTCAGCGACGCCGGCGTGAACATCGAGCTCATCTCGACCTCCGAGATCCGCATCTCGGTCGTCACGCGCGCCGACGACGTGACCGAAGCCGTCCGCGCCGTGCACACCGCCTTCGGGCTCGACTCCGACACGGACGAGGCCGTGGTTTATGGAGGCACCGGCCGATGAGCCGTAAGCCGACGCTCGCGGTCGTCGGAGCGACCGGGGCCGTCGGCACCGTCATGCTCCAGATCCTGTCGCAGCACGCCGACATCTGGGGCGAGATCCGACTCGTCGCCTCTCCGCGCTCGGCCGGCAGGAAGCTGACCGTGCGCGGGGAGGAGATCGAGGTCCTGGCCCTGTCCGAGGAAGTCTTCGACGGGGTCGACGTCGCCATGTTCGACGTACCCGACGAGGTGTCCGCGCAGTGGGCGCCCGTCGCCGCCGCCAAGGGCGTCGTCGTGGTCGACAACTCCGCCGCCTTCCGGATGGACCCGGACGTCCCGCTGGTCGTCCCCGAGGTCAACCCGCACGCCGCGCGCGTGCGGCCGCGCGGCATCGTCGCCAACCCGAACTGCACGACGCTCTCGATGATCGTCGCCGTCGGCGCGCTGCACGCCGAGTTCGGGCTGCGCGAGCTGATCGTCTCCTCGTACCAAGCGGTGAGCGGGGCGGGCAGGGACGGCGTGGACACGCTGCGGCGGCAGCTGAAGCTGGTCGCGGGCAGCGAGCTCGGCACCAGCCCCGGAGACGTACGCCGGGCCGTCGGCGACGACACCGGGCCCTTCCCCGAGCCCGTCGCGCTGAACGTCGTGCCGTGGGCCGGGTCCCTCAAGGACGACGGCTGGTCGTCGGAGGAGATGAAGGTACGGGACGAGTCGCGGAAGATCCTCGGGCTGCCGGGGCTTCGCGTCGCCGCGACGTGCGTGCGCGTGCCCGTCGTGACCACCCATTCGCTGACCGTCCACGCGCGCTTCGAGGACGAGGTCACCGTCGACCGGGCCCGCGAGATCCTCGCGACCGCGCCGGGCGTCGTGCTGTTCGACAATCCGGCCGCGGGGGAGTTCCCCACCCCCGCCGATGTCGTGGGCACCGATCCGACCTGGGTGGGGCGGGTGCGGCGGTCGCTGGACGATCCCACCGCGCTGGAGCTCTTCGTGTGCGGGGACAACCTGCGCAAGGGGGCCGCGCTGAACACGGCTCAGATCGCGGAGCTGGTGGCCGGGGAGTTCACGGCCGGCTGAGGCCGTTGTGGCGTCTCCTTCGCGTCTGCGGTGGTATTGGTACATACCACCCCAGGGCCGAGCCCTTTGTGGGATCTGTGTAAGTTCTGTGTCCAACTCGGTGGTCGTGCGTCCTTGAACTGGATCATCTCCGCGTTCGAAGATTCGCATCTGATCACTGCAACCGGCGGCAGGCGGGGGGACGTCTTTAGCGGTCGCCCTTAGGGGTGGCCCGAGCGCCGGAATAATGGGCATAGGGGAAGAGCTGGTACGCATGGGGGCATTTGATGCATCGTCACGAGCGGTGCCCGCGCGACCTGCCGCAAACGCAACGACGGATGCGTACAACCCTGATGGGGGGAAGCGTGTCCAACAAGCGTGGCAGAGGTACTCGACTTCACAGCGGTACAGGCGAGAGGCGCGGCGACACTGCGCCCCACTCGCCGCCCCCGCGCGACCGGTGGCATGCCGGTGATCGCACCCATGCCCGCGGCGCGTCCGACCCGCATTCCGGCGCAGCGCGAGGGCGCTGACGACACGATGACCGCGGGCACAACAGTCGACCATCTCACCGAGACCTACCGCGCCCACTACAGGTCGCTGCTCGGCCTCGCCGCGCTGCTCCTGGACGACACGGCGTCCTGCGAGGACGTCGTGCAGGAGGCGTTCATCCGGGTGCACTCGGCGCGCAAGCGGGTGCGGGACCCGGAGAAGACGCTGGCCTACCTGCGCCAGACCGTCGTGAACCTCTCGCGGTCCGCGCTGCGTCGGCGCATCCTCGGGCTGAAGCTGCTCTCGAAGCCGATGCCCGACATGGCGAGCGCGGAGGAGGGGGCGTACGACCAGCTGGAGCGCGACGAGCTGATCAAGGCCATGCGCGGCCTCCAGCGGCGCCAGCGCGAGGTCCTCGTGCTGCGGTACTTCGCCGACATGACCGAGGCGCAGGTCGCCGAGACGCTCGGCATATCGCTGGGCTCGGTGAAGGCGTACGGCTCGCGCGGCATCGCGGCCCTACGGGTCGCCATGGAGGCGCCGGCATGAGTGAGCGCAAGCGTGACGAGCAGGGCGGATTTGAGCGGCATGGCAGGAACGACGACGTGAACCACGGTCCCGTAGGCGATTCCGACCCCGATCGCGGGGCCGGATCCGATCCCGAGGCGGAGGCCGAGTCGGGGGCGGAGCCCGACTCGGGGGCGGATGATGGTGCCGGTCGTGATTCCGGTGCCGGTGCCGGGCTGGACAGGCTTCGTGCCGTGGTCGGGGGCGGGGCCGGCCCCGAGGGTGGGCGTGGCTCCGAAGGTGTGCAGGATGCGCAGGGGTACGAGGGTGACCTCGGGTCCGACGAGCTCGCGCTGCGGCGGCTGATGCGGCAGGCCGTACAGGAGATCGAGCCGGGCGACCGCGCCCTCGACCATCTGCGGCAGGCCGTCCCCGCGCGCCGGGCCCGCAAGCGTCAGGCCGTCGTCGGTCTCGCCGCCGCCGCGCTCTTCATCGGCACCGCCGTCCCCGCGCTCGTGCACGTCACCACCTCCAAGGGCGACTCGGACGACCGCACCTCGATCGCGGGCAACAGCCAGGACGCGCAGGGCGGCTCCGGTCACGGCAAGGGCCCCGACGGCGGCGAGAAGGACGCGGGGGCGAAGCCCGACAAGTCCAAGGGCAAGGACAAGAAGGACAAGAAGGGCAAGAAGGACGGCAAGGGGAAGGGTGGCACGGGCGGCGGCGGTACGGGAGCGCCCGACCCCTCCACCTCCGAGGCCGCCAGTTCGCCCGTCTGCGACGCCACCCAGCTCGGCGCCACGGGCAGCACGAACCCGGCGGACGCCAACGGAGCGGTCTACGGCTCCTTCCGCGTCTCCAACATCTCCGACAGCAGCTGCACCGTCGAGGCGGCGGGCGCCGTCGCCGCGGTGGCGCAGGGCGCGGCCGACCCGGCGAAGGTCGGCGTGGTCGACCACACGGCGGGCGACGCGGCGGCCGGACTGCCCGACCCGTCGCTCGAGGCCAGCCCGCTCGTGCTGCAGCCCGGCGCGGCGTACGAGGTGAAGTTCGCCTGGCTCCCGTCGGACAAGTGTCCGACGGACACCGGCGAGCCCACGCCCAACCCGACGCCCTCCGAGGGCGGCGGCGGGACGCCGGAGGGCGGGACGCCCGAGGGCATGAGCCCGCAGCTCGGGCGCACGGACGGCGGCGTCGCCGACGGCAGCGTCGTGGTGTCCCTGACCGCGGAGGCGGGGGCGCCTTCGGCGGGGACGACGATCACCAACGCGTGTGCGGGGACGGTGTACCGGACCGGGGTGCTGCCCGCTTCCTAGGGCCGGTCAGGGCCGGTCTACCATCGCGTCCTGAGTGCAGCACGGTGACGGCGCGAGGAGATGGGGAGCGGATGGCTCTCGAGGCAGGCCAGCGGGTGATGCTGGCGGCGGACACCCCGCTGACCGATTCGGCCGAGGTGTCGGGCGTCGTCGTAGGGGTCCTGTCGCTGGCGGCGGGCACGGTCGGCACCGTCGAGCAGGTGGTCGGACACGCTCAGGACGAGAGCGACGACGTACGCGAGTACGAGCGGCTCAAGTCGCTGCTCGACGCGTTCGGGGGCGAGATGCCCACGGAGAGCAGGAAGCAGCTCGAGGAGAAGGTCGGCGCGCTGGAGCCCGCGTGGACCGCCTTCCAGGAACGGGCGCCTCGGGTGAGCGTGCGGGTCCGCTTCGACAACGGGTTCATCCTCGACGGGGCGGACGGGGACGTCTTCGCTCCTGCCTGAGGTGCGGGGCCCAGGTCCTAGGCGGGGGCTTCGGTGCCGGTCTCCGTGGGTTCCGGGTCCGGGAGCAGGCCGAGCCGTGCGTCGCGGGCGAACTCCGCCTCGCGGCGGAACAGGCGGAACCACATGAAGATGACGAAGCCCGCGAAGACGAACCACTCGCCGGTGTAGCCCAGGTTCTGGAACGCCTTCAGGTCCAGGCCCGTGTTGTTCGGCGCGGTCGCCGGGACCGCCTTCATACCCGCGTCGGCCTTGTCGAGGGTGATCCACGCGTCGTACACGTCGTCGCGTACGAGGTTGACCAGCGATGCCGAGCTGATCGCGCCCAGCTGGCCCTCGGGCAGGCCGCCCGCGGCGCTGACCCCGTTGGATCCCGGGCTCTCCGAGGCCTGGAGCGCCCCCTTGACGGTGACCTCGCCCTTGGGGGCGGCCGGGGCCTTCGCCGCGTTCGCGTCGCCGGGGAGCCAGCCGCGGACCACGGGGAGTGACTTTCCGTCGTCCGTACGGAGCAGGGTCAGCACGTAGAACCCGCGCTTCTCGTCCAACTCGCGATCCGGTACGAGGAGTTGCCTGCCGTAGCGGCCCGTTGCCGTGGCCTGCTCGCCGGAGGTTTCCTTGTCGACGGGGAGAAGGGAGCGGAGGGGGCGGGCCGCGGCGTCACCGTTCGCTTCCGCGGACTGTTCCTTCGCCTGCTCCTTCGCGGACTCGTGATCCTGTACGCGGTCCTCGAAGCGGCCGAGCTGCCAGGAACCCATGAAGATGCAGAAGGGGATGGCCAGCGCGACGAAGACGTTGATTCCCCACCAGCGGGGCGTCAGCAGAAACCGGTACACACCCCCACGGTACGGGGCCCCCACGGGGCACCCCTCCCTGGGGTCGGCCCCGCCGCTCCGCGGCGGCCACTCCCACCCGCCCGCCCGTTTACCCGGCTCCGCAGGGTGGGCGTAGGAGCAGCCCCGCCGCGTGGCCTGCTCCTACCTGCACCGGTCGGTGCGGGGTGAACGGGTGGGTGGGTGGGTGTGATCCGCCGCGGAGCGGCGGGGTTGTCGGCCCGGCTGCCCGGGCTAGGGGAGGTGGCGGGTGGTGAAGGCTAGTTCCAGGGTGACCTGTTTGATGCGTTCGTCCACTACCAGTGACCCGTGGCCCGCGTCGTACCGGTACACCTCGTGCACCGCCCCCCGCGAGGCCAGACGGTTCACGTAGTTGTCGATCTGGCGGATCGGGCAGCGCGGGTCGTTCACGCCCGCCGAGATGTAGACGGGCGCCTTCACGTCGTCCACGTACGTGAGCGGGGACGACGCGCGGAACCGCTCGGGGACCTCCTCCGGCGTGCCGCCCAGCAACGTGCGGTCCATCGCCTTCAGCGCCTCCATCTCGTCGTGGTACGCCGTCACGTAGTCCGCGACGGGCACCGCCGCCAGACCGACCGCCCAGGCGTCGGGCTGCGTGCCGAGGCCGAGCAGGGTGAGGTACCCGCCCCAGGAGCCGCCCGCGAGGACGAGCCGGTCGGGGTCGGCGAGGCCGGACGTCACCGCCCACTCCCGGACCGCCGCGATGTCCTCCAGTTCGATGAGGCCGACGCGGTGCTTGAGCGCGTCCGTCCACTCCCTGCCGTATCCCGTGGAGCCGCGGTAGTTGACGCGGACGACCGCGTACCCGTGGTCGACCCAGGCCGCGGGCCCCGCCGCGAAGGAGTCGCTGTCGTGCCAGGTGGGGCCGCCGTGCACCTCGAAGACGGTGGGGAGGGGGCCGGAGGAGCCGGCCGGGCGCTGCACCAGGGCGTGGATGCGGCCGCCGGGGCCGTCCACCCACACGTCCTCCACCGGGACGGACTTCGGCGCCTTCATGCCGGGCGGGTCGAGGACCACGCCGCCCGCCGTGGAGCGGACCACCGGCGGCTCGGCCGCGGACGACCACATGTACTCCACCGAGCCGTCGGGGCGGGCCGTCGCCCCCGAGACGGAGCCCGCGGGAGTGTCGATCCGCTCCAGCTCGGCCGTCGCCAGGTCGTAGCGGAACAGCTCGCCGCGCGCCTCGAAGCCGTGGGCCACGAGGAGCGCGGAACCGTCCGGGTACCACTCGGCGCTCACGTCGCCCGGCAGGCCGAGCACGAGGTCGTCCTCCTCGCCGGACGCGACGTCCCAGACCAGCGGCTCCCAGCGGCCGCGCCGCTGATGCCCGACGAGCAGGCGCGTGTCGCCGTCGACCGGGGCGAAGCCGAGGACCTCGAGGCCCAGCTCGACCGTGCCGCCCTTGGTGTCGTCCAGCTCGGCGACGGTCGAGCCGTCGGGCCTGATCACCCGGAGGGCGGAGTGCATCGCGTCGCCGTGCTCCGTGTGCTCGACGGCGATCAGCGTGCCGTCGTGCGAGAGGTCGCCGACGCCCGCCGACTCCCGGTGGCGGTACACCTCGACCGGGGCGGGGCTGCCGGGACGTACGACATGGATCGTCGAGCCGTCGTCGTCCGTCGAGCGGCCCACGACCACCGTCCCGCCGTCCCTGCCGAGGGCGAGCCCCGCCGGATAGGAGGCCTCCAGGCCCGGCACCGCGGGCTCGTCCGCGCCGCCGCCGAACGGCTGGCGCCGCCAGACGCCGAACTCGTCGCCGTCCGTGTCGTCGAACCACCAGATCCACTCGCCGTCGGGCGACAGCGCGCCGTCCGTCGTGCCGTTCGGCCGCTCCGTCACCTGGCGCTGGACGCCGGTCGTCCTGTCCCACGCGTACAGCTCGTACGTCCCCGTCGCGTTGGACACGAACAGGGCGCGCTCCGGAGCGTCCTCCGCCCAGTCCGGCAGGGACACCCGAGGCGCCCTGAACCGCTTCTCCCAGTCCGGCATCTCGGACATGTCCCGCACATCCGGCGCGGAGGACTCCGCCTCCGTGACGTTCCCCGCACCCGGCCCGCTCGTCGCACCCGTCTCGCTCATGCCCCCATAGTGCCTGTCCCCGCCGACAAACCGCTGGCGGGATTCCCCAGCCTGTGGATAACTTTTCGACCATGTACTCCCCGACGCCCGCCGACTGGCGCGAGACCAACCGGAGGCGCTGGGACGAGCGCGTCCCCCTCCACCTCGCCAGCGACTACTACGACCTCGACGCCTTCCGCGCCGGCAAGGACCCCCTGCGCGACCACGAGCTCGCCGAGGTCGGCGACGTACGCGGAAAGTCCCTGCTGCACCTGCAGTGCCACATCGGCCTCGACACCCTGTCCTGGGCGCGGCACGGCGCCTCCCGCGTGGTCGGGCTCGACTTCTCCGAACCCGCCGTCGACGCGGCCCGCGAGCTCGCCGCCGAGCTCGGCCTCACCCCGGAGCAGGCCACCTTCGTCGCCGCCGACGTGTACGACGCGGCGGAGGCGGTGCCCGACGCCTCGTACGACATCGTCTACACCGGTGTGGGCGCCCTCGGCTGGCTGCCCGACATCCAGCGCTGGGCCGAGACCGCCGCCTCCCTCGTCGCGCCCGGCGGTTTCCTCTACCTGTCCGAGTTCCACCCGCTCACCGACGTCCTGGACGACGCCACGGGCTCGCGCGTCGAGCACGACTACTTCGCGCGCGACGCCTGGGTCGACGACGCTCCCGGCGGATACGCGGACACGACGACGCCCACCGTCCACAACCGCACCGTCGAGTGGCAGCACCCGATCGGCGACGTCGTCTCCGCGCTCGCCGCCGCGGGTCTGCGCATCGAGTTCCTGCGCGAGCGCGACCAGACCCTCTTCGAGCGCTTCGGCGCGCTCGAACTCCGCGACGGCGTCTACCGCTTCCCCGCGGACCGGCCCCGGATCCCCCTCATGTACTCCCTGCGGGCGAGCAGACCCGGGAACCGATGACCGATGACCGCTACGGGAGCGGGGACGGCGGGCGCAGCCAGCCCTCCTTGCGCGGCGCGAACTCGCCGAGCTTCGTCCAGTCCCACGACTGCAGCACCTCCCGCCCCCGGTCGTCGTCCGGCCTGATGACGGCGACGACGACGTCCGACGTGTGCCGGGTGAGGAGCAGCGTCCGCAGCCGGTACGCGACGTCCGAGCCGCGCTCAGCGGGCGCCACCATCACCTCGCTCAGCAGGAACACCCGCCCCGAAGTGGTCTGTTCGACGACGGCGGGGGACAGGACGTGGCGGAACGCCTCCCACCACTCGCCGCCCCGCTCGGTGCGGTAGCCGTAGAGGCAGCCGACCAGGTTGCCCGCGACGTGGGCCACGACCATGTCGAAGTCCGTCTGCTGTACGTCGTGTTCGAACCGGCGCAGGAAGTCCGCCCGGACGCCACCGGCCCCGCCACCGGTCTCCGCGCCACTGGTCTCCGTATAGAAGTCGGCGACGGCCTCTCGCTGCCCCTCCGCCTGCCAACGGCTCAGCCGTCGCAGGAACATCTCCGCCATGTGCGCCTCCCGCTCCGCCCCGTGAGGGCGACTCCCCCCGCACCCTGAATTCGCATGGTGAGCTTAATCCCGGAAGTACTGGGCAGGCGGGACAATGGATATCCGGCCCGTGCCCCAGAGCGAAGGTGAACCAGTGCAGACACCCACTCAGTTGACTGAGATGTCCAGCAGCGAACTGCCGTGGGTCGAGGACGCGGGAAGCGTCGCGCCCAGGGACGCACGGGACCTGTCGAAGCTATTCTTCGACAAGCTCCAGGTCCTCGAAGAGGGCACGCACGAGTACCAGTACGCGCGCAACACCCTGATCGAGATGAACCTGTCGCTGGTGCACTTCGCGGCCGGCCGTTTCCGCGGCGGCAGCACCGACATCGACGACATCGTGCAGGTCGGCACGATCGGCCTGATCAAGGCCATCGACCGCTTCGACCTGTCCCGCGAGGTCGCGTTCAGCACCTTCGCGCTGCCGTACATCACCGGTGAGATCAAGCGGTTCTTCCGCGACACCACCTGGGCCGTGCACGTCCCGCGCCGCCTCCAGGAACTCCGCGTCGACCTGGCGAAGGCCAAGGAGGCGCTGGGCGCCGAGCTGGACCGCGAGCCCACCGTCCGTGAACTCGCGGAGCACCTCGGCCTCACCGAGCAGGAGGTCAACGACGGCCTCGTCGCCGCCAACGGCTACACCGCGGGCTCCATCGACGTCCCCGTCAGCCAGGACGACGGCTCGCAGGGCCGTGACTACGCCGACGTGCTCGGCGAGGACGACCCCGCCCTCGACCTCTTCGAGGACCTGCACGCGCTCGCCCCGCTCATCGAGCAGCTGAACGAGCGCGAGCGGCACATCATCGAGATGCGCTTCGGCCGTGAGATGACGCAGGCCCAGATCGGCGAGGTGCTCGGGGTCTCCCAGATGCACGTCTCACGGCTCCTGACCCGCACCCTCGCCAAGCTCCGCTCCGGGCTCCTCACCGAACACTGACTCGACGGGCCGGGTTGTCCCTGCCGCGCCCGCCCGTCAGCCGTACGTCGGCGACCAGCGGGCGCGGTGACACCGCCGACCGCGCCTCGGCCACCGTCTGCCGGGCGAGGCACCGCAGCACCGCCTCCGGAGAGGCGTCCGGCGACAGGGCCAGCGTGATCCGGACACGCACCCCTCGCGGACCCGTGCGCAAGCGCCGTCGCGGACCCCCGCGCAGCCGCACGCGCGCGTGGGCCACGCCTTCGATCCCGCGCGCCCGCTCGGTCATCGCCGCCGCCAGCGCGGCCCCGGACAGGGTGACGTCGGGCTGCCCGAGCGGCAGTTCGCGCAGGCGCCCGCCGCGCACCTGCGCCCACGCCCACCACAGGAGCAGGAGTACGCCGACGGAGAGCCCGGCGATCACGGCCGGCGTCCACAAGGCCTGGTCCCGCCACCGTCCGAGCCGCGCCCCGTCGACCCACACCCGGTCCGCGCCGAGGCGCGGCACGTCCGACGGCAGCCGGTCGCGTACGACGTCCGTCGCGGTCGCGAGCACCGCCCCCGTGCCCAGGAGCGCCGCGCCGAGACAGAGCAGGGCGGTGCGGTTGACGCCGGTACGGAGGCCGCTCATCCGTCCTCACCTCCCCGCGCGGGCGCACGCCACGCCGGTTCCGTGCGCAGCCGGACCCGCAGCCGCGGCGGCCTCGCCACCCCGCACGATGCCAGGGTCTGTTCCGCCGTCTCCGTCAACGCCGTACGGGCCGCGTCGAGTTCGCCGAAGGCGAGACCGGCGCGCACGGTGACCCTCCGCCGTCCGACCCGGACCCGCGCGCGCGTGATGCCGGGCAGGCCGGACACGGCCTCCCGCAGCAGCGCCGCCACCGTGCCCCGGTCGACGACCGCGTGGACGTCGGGCAGCGGCGGACGCATCGCGAGCCGGCCGCGGGAGCCGGGTGTGACGGCGAGGACCATCAGCCACACGCCGAGACAGAACACCGCGAACGCCGCCGCCGCGCCCGGCCACACGCCCCGGTGCGGCCCGTGCGTGGCGAGCCACTCCATGAAGTCGGCCCGCCACCGCGCGGGTGCGCGCCCCGCCGCGTGCACGGACAGGACGTCGTACAGGAGCACGCCGCAGACGGCGGCGGCGACGAGTGCCGCCACCGCCACGGGCACGCGGCGCGCGGACCACGGCCGCCGCGCCCGGATCCCGCCGGCGACCCCGCCTGCGACCTCCTGAGCCTCCGGCTCCCAGCCCTCCGCCGCCCGCACGCGCAGTTCACGCACCCGCACGCGCGCGGACGGCACGGCGAGACCGGTGAGCCGTGCCGTGCGGTCGGCGACGTGCGACCGGACGCGTTCGCCCGACTCGTCGAGCACCGCGGGATAGGGCAGCGTCACGGCGACGTCGACCCGGGCCCTGCGGCCGCGGACCGACGCCGTGCTCCGGTCCGTCCGCACCTCACCGGGTGCGAGCGCCTCCGTGGCGGCCCGCTCGGCGATCCGCCGCACCGCGCGGTCGGCGACCTTCGTCGCGCCGCGGTCCGCCGCGGGAACGCTCATCGCCGCCCCCGGTCACGGCCGCCGCCCAGGAAGCCCCGTACGTCCGTGCCGTCCTCCACGAGGCGCCCCACCACGAAGCCGACCGCGCCGAGCGCGCCGACCAGCAGGAACGCCCCGAAGCCGCCGAACCACGCGGCGAACCCCAGGGCCATCCCCGCCACCAGGCCCACCAGAGCTGTGCTCACCGGTTACTCCACGCGCGTCTCGCCGGCGGAGTCCGCGCTGTCGTCGTCGGGCAGTCGTACGTCGTTGACGGCGACGTTGACCTCGACGACCTCGAGCCCGGTGATGCGCTCCACGGCGGCGATGACGTTCTCGCGGACCTCGTGGGCGACGTCGGTGATGGGCACGCCGTACTCGACGACGATGTCCAGGTCGATCGCCGTCTGCCGCTCGCCGACCTCGACCTTCACGCCCCGGCCGACGTTGGGGCGCCCGCCGGGGACCCGGTCCCGGACGGCGCCTATCGTGCGCGAGAGCCCGCCGCCCATGTCGTGCACGCCGGGGATCTCCCGGGCGGCCGTACCGGCGATCTTCACCACCACCACGTCGGCGATGGACGTCTTGCCGCGGGTCGCGGCCGGTTCGGCGGCCCCGGTGCGGCCCGTCACGGTGGTGCTGCCCGGCACGGTCTGCACGGCGCCGGTGAAGCCCTGTTCGGCGCCGTGTGACGCCGTCGAGGCCGTCTTCGAAGTGCTCTCCTGAGTCGCCATGAAAGGCATCTCCTCGTCATCAGGTCGTCGGGGACTGCTCAACCCCTAGGACCCGTGTGCCCCGGATTCGTTACGCGCCTCGCGCGAAGTTCTTCCGCCGGCGTCCGCACCCGTGGCGCGTAACGCGGGTGGTTCGCCGCGTGTCACAGGTGTAGGACTGGAGCGAGAGGAGCCACGTGTGCCGCGCGACGACGGGTTGCTGGCCGTACGGGCCGCCGAGGGCGACGAAGAGGCCTTCGAGCAGCTCGTGCGCCGTCATGCGCCCGGCCTGCTGCGGCTCGCCACGCGGCTGCTGGGGAGCCGGACGGAGGCCGAGGACGCGGTGCAGGACTCCTTCGTGAGCGCCTGGCGCAAGATGCCGGAGTTCCGCAGGGACGCCCGGTTCGGCACGTGGATGCACCGCATCGTCACCAACCGGTGCCTGAACGTGCTGCGGGCCCGCCGCCCCGCCCTCGACCTGGGCGAGGTGCCCGAACCGCAGGCTCCGGAGCACGAGGCGTCCCCGGCCAGGGTCGCCGAGTCGCACGCGGCCGTGGCGGACCTCGGCAGGGCGATGGAGGGACTGTCAGCGGAACAGCGCGTGTGCTGGGTGCTGCGCGAGCTCAACGGCCTCCCCTACGACACCATCGCCGAGACGGTGGGCATCAGCCCGGAGGCGGTCAGGGGCCGCGTCTTCCGGGCGCGGCGCCATCTGACGGAGGCGATGGCCGCATGGCGCTGAACGAGGAGCACGGGCCGATGACGGACGAACCGACCACGGACGGACCCGACGAACGGCTCCCCTGCGGCCGTGCGCTGTGGGACGTCTGGGAGCGCGCGGAGAGCGGCGGCCGCGATCCGCACGCCGAGGCCTGCCCGCACTGCACCGAGGCGCTGCGCACGCTGTGGCGCCTGGAGGACGTGGTGTCCGCCGCGCGGGAGGGGGACCGCGAGGGCGATCCGCGGGAGTACGAGTCCGACGCGTCCGCGCTCGTCGGCCGCGTCATGGACGTGGTCCGTCTCGAACTGCGGCCGGGGCGCACGCTTCCGCTGGGCGAGGCGGCGGAGGACCTGTGGATCGTGGAGGCGGCCGCCGCCAGGACCGTCCGCGCGGCCGCCGAGTCCCTGCCGGGGGTACGGGCGGGCAGCTGCCGCATCGAGGCGCTCGCCCAGGAGGGCGCCGCCCCCGCGAGCCGGTGGCCGCGCGGGCCCGTGCACATCCGCGCGGAGGTGGCCGTGGCCCTCACCTGGAACCTCCAGGAGGTCGCCGAGCGGGTCCGCGGCGCGATCCTGGAGGCGGTCGACACCGAACTGGGCATGCGCGTCGCGGCCGTCGACGTGACGGTCGCCGACCTCCTCGACGAAGCCGCCGACGACGACGGCGACACCACGGAAGGACGGCTCCCGTGACGGAACGACTCGCTTCCAGTGCCGCGTTGGCCGAGGCCGTCCAGGAGGCCGTCCTCGGCACCCGGGGCGTCGCCTTCCTGCGCCCGGGCCTCGCCGACCTCTTCCGCGCCGCCGCCCCGCTGCGACGGGGCGCCGGCGCGGCCCCGCGCTCCTCGGCGGTCCGCATCAGCCGCGACAAGGCGGGCGCCGGCTGGCACGCGGAGATCTACGTCGTCCTGCGCCGCGGCCACCGCGCCCTCGACGTCACCCGCGAGCTGCGCGCCGCGGTGACGGAGACGCTGGAGCGGCTGACCGGAGAGCTGTCACGCGTCTCGGTGACGGTGACGGGACGCGTGTGAGGCGGCACCCGCCCTCCGGCACCGGCCACAGGCTCTCAGGCTCTCAGGCGAAGGTCACGTCGCCCGTCGCGTCGGCGAGCTTCCTCGACTCGGCCGTACGCGCGTCCACCGAGGTCATCGCGACGGTGACGGAGGCCTTGGTGCCCTTCTCGACCCCGCCGGTGAAGGTGTGGCGCCAGGGGTGGGCCTTGGCGGTGCCGTCACAGGTGCCGTCCAGGATCTGCTCCCTGGAGGTGTTCGACGTCGTCGTCTTCGGGACGGGCAGCGCGGGGAGCCCCAGCCACTGGTAGAGGCCGGACACGGCCTGCTTCTCGTCGGCGTTCAGCTCGCGCTTCTGGTGCGTCCGCAGGGTGACCCTGAGCCGTACGGGCCCTTGGACGCCCTCGCACGTGTACGTGCCGGTGACGACCGCCTGTGTGCCGTCCGGGGTGAGCCGTGCCGTGGGCTCCAGGGTGACCTCGTGCCGGTCGGCGGCGTTCGCCGCGCCGGGCAGCAGGGCCGTCGCCGCGGCCACCGCTGTCACGAGGACTGTCTTCACGTATCGCTGCACCGTAGGGACCGGCCCTTCCGGGAGGGGATGGGGGACGGCCTCATGGAACCCCGTCCCTGCCGGTCCGCCGGGTAGCCACACGGGTGCGTACCGTGCCCTCCCGGGCGTGGTTCACGCGGCCAGCGGTACGCGGGCGACGATGCACTTCCCGCCCTCGGGAAGATGTGTCACGGACACATTGTCGGCCAGCTGGCACACGGATGGCCAGCCGTGTCCGCCGCTCATGAGGAGGCTGGTGCGCGGGCGGGACCGCGGGACCACGTCGCTGCCGTCCTCGACGGCGATCTCGACGAAGCCGGGCCGCACACGGCACTCGAATCCGCGCAGGCCGCCTCCGTGCCTGAGCGCGTTGGTGACCAGTTCGGAGGTCACCAGAACCGCGTCGTCGACTGCCATTTCGCTGGCGTCGCCCTGCCCCTGGCGCAGTAGTGCGCGTACGACGTCCCGGGCGGCTGCCGGGGTGCGGGGGCGGGTGAGGATGCGGGTTTCCTGCGTGCTGTCGGTTGTCACAGCGCATCACTCCCACCGATGGTGTGGGGACTGTTCACTCTTCGGTTGCCCGAGGAGTCCACCGCCACACACGTTGTCCGGGCGGTTCGCCCGGTCGGCGCCCCGAGGGCGCCGCCGGGCGAGTGATGCCGGTTGTCCGGATCAGCTGTTGTGGGCGCCGTTGCCCGCCAGGAGCGCGAGGTCGTCCAGGACGTGCGACAGCGGCTCGTCGCCCTTGGCCTGGGTCGAGTTCTCGGTGCACTGCTGGGTCTGCGGCGCCGAGAGGATCGGGATGTCCTGAATGCCGACGTTGACCAGGGCGACGATGTTCTGGATGTTGCCCTTGACCGGGAGGCCGATGCAGGGCTTGTTGAGCGAACCCTGGATGAGCGCCATCTGCGGGCTCATGTTGCCGTACGTCGCGGAGTTGCCGAACGACTGCATGGCGTTGTTGCCGCTCATGGTCTCGGTGCTGCTGTCGTCGCCGGTGGCGAGAGCCGTGGGCGCTGCCGCGGCCGACATGCCGACGACGGAAGCCGTGACCGCAGCTGCAGCCATAACCTTCTTGATCACAGGTGTTCCTCTCTGAGTTAGCCCCGTCCTCGGAGCGCCCTGAGCAACTGCCGGAGACGGAATGAGTTGCTGAACTTCACTCTCATGGCCCAATGCGCGGCCGCACAGGGGGTGTTAATCAACGGTCCGTGAATAATCAGACCATTATCTCGGTGGGGGCTTTTATGGGGTGGGTCTGTCGCCCTGCGGGCCGTTGATCGATCCGATGGAGTGAATGCGCGGAACCAAACGCGGAGTGGGGAGTTGAGCAGGCCGCAGTAACGTGAGCGTCTGCCCCAGAAAAGGAACTCAAATGCTTAAGAAGGCTATGGCGACGGCAGCAGCCGCCGTCGCCGTTTCCGCTGGTATCGCCGCCCCCGCGATGGCCATCGGCAACGACAGCGGCACCGAGTCGATGAGCGGCAACGGCGCGAGCCAGTCGTTCGGCAACTCGGCGACCAAGGGTGACATGAGCCCGCAGCTGTCCCTGGTCCAGGGCTCGCTGAACAAGCCCTGCATCGGTCTCCCGGCCAAGCTCAACATCCAGAACATCGTCGCGCTGGTCAACGTCGGCGTTCAGGACATCCCGATCCTCTCGGCGCCGCAGACCCAGCAGTGCACCGAGAACTCGACCCAGGCCAAGGGCGACGAGCCGCTGTCGCACCTCCTGGACGACCTCTCGCTGCTGGCCGGCAACGGCGAGCACAACGGCTGATCTGCCGAACCGCAGTAATTGCTCGGGCCGCCCGAATTCCTTCCTCCTCGGGTGGCCCGGGCTTTTTCATGCCCTGTGATCGCAGTCGAGTGAACTTCCGAAAATTGTCAACTCCGCGGTTTCCTATGCCCCTACCGCTCGTTGACCAGGACTCAGGTCGCCGTTCAGGCGTGACCCGAAAGAAGGGAAAAGCTGTGAAGCTCAAGAAGAGCGCAACGATCATTGCCGGCACCGTGATGGCCCTGAGCATGGGCGCTCCGGCATTCGCCGACGCAGGCGCGGAGGGCGCGGCCGTGGGCTCCCCGGGCGTCATCTCCGGCAACAACGTTCAGGTGCCGATCCACGTTCCCGTCAACGTGTGCGGGAACACCGTCGACATCATCGCGCTGCTGAACCCGGCGTTCGGCAACCAGTGCGCGAACGACTGACGTAGGCGCCCAGCAGTTCCTGCTGTGCCTCAGCCGGCCCCGGCAGCCTTTCGGCGCCGGGGCCGGCTTCACCCTCGGACAGAGAAAGACCAATAGATTGCGACAGGCCCTCAGCAAAGGAATGCTCTCCGCCGCGGCGGCCACGAGCATCCTGTCCCTGTCCGGCGCCTCCGCGTTCGCGGCCGGTGGGGCGAGCGGACAGGCAGCGGATTCGCCAGGCTTTTTGTCGGGCAACAACGTGCAGGCGCCGGTGGAGGTGCCGGTGAACGTCTGCGGCAACAGTGCGAACGGCGTGGGGGCCGGCAACCCGGCCTTCGGCAACTCGTGCGGTTCCTCTTCCCCCGCGCATCCCGGCCATTCACACGCCGGTCCTTCGCATTCCGGGCCCGAGGCGTCGCGCTCCGGCTACGGCGACTCCGCCCGCTCCACGGACTCCGCCGGCTCCTCCGCCGTCGGTGACGCGGCCCACTCGCCCGGTGTGGGCGCGGGCAACAACGCGAAGGCGCCCGCCGACGTGCCGGTGCACGCCTGCGGCAACACCGCCGACGTGGTGGCCGGTCTCTCTCCCGTCATGGGCAACGGCTGCAACGCCGAAGGCGGCGTCGGCACCGGCACCCCGCACCACCCCGACCGGCCCGGTCGGCCCCAGCACCACCAGCAACCTCCGTCCGGCACCGTCCCCCCGGCCGGACACACCCCGGAGGGGCGCGACACGCACCCCCGGGCGATGCCCCCGGGCCACCCCGGCGCCCCCAGGCACTCCGACGTGTCCTCGTCCACCACGTCGGGCCACACGCCGCACGGCGACCGGGCCGCACGGCCGGTCCACGCAGCGTCGGCCCACGGCACATCGGCCCCCGGCGACCTGCTCGCGGCGACCGGCGCGGACGACAGGCTGCTCGGCGCGGCGGGAGTCAGCGCGGCCATGCTGCTCGGCGGCGCGATCCTGTACCGGCGGGGAATGGCATCTCCCCGGCGCTGACCGGGAATTACGGGGGGCCGGGAACGGCAATACGCCGGCAGGGAAGCAGACGGAATTGCTTCCCTGCCGGCGCAAGGGAGGTAGAGACCTGCCTCTTTGAATGTCGCTGTCCCACGGCATAGGAGCCGACGGCTGGCGGAAAGCGACCTGGCCTGTCCCATGAAGCGCATTAAGTGCATCACCGCACGGCCCGCGCGGGAAGAGCCATTCACCCATTCGCCCGCGGTGTCACTCATAAGAGAGCCGCTTTGGTGGCTCGGCTTCGGTGGAGCGATCACGGACACGGAAGCCGAGCCCGGTGGCGTCGGCGCGTCACCTGAACCGAGGCTAGAGGCAACGGAGTTGGGCACCGGACCGCCACGCCCCCGCGCGTCCCGGTGCCACCCGTTCAGCGTGCGGCCGCCGCCGTCCTCGGCGCGTGCTCGTCGTACGACTGGACCGGCAGGGTCGTGCGACGTCCGCGCCGTACGTGCCGTTCGACGCCCCGCACCAGACGTTCGGCGGTGAACGCGGCCCCGTACACGAAGCGCATGGCGGGGCCGAAGCTCGACGCGGTCGTCAGGCCCGCGAGGAAGAGGCCGGGCCGCGAGCTTTCGAAGCGGTCGCTGACGTAGGGCGTGCCGTCGGAGAGGGAGCGCAGGGCGCCGCGGAGCTCCGGGGGCAGGACGCCGATGCGGTCGGTCGTGGCGCGGAAGCCGGTGGCGGCGATGACGTGGTCGGTCGCGAAGCTCAGGCCTCCGCCGCCGGCGGCGACGGTGTTGACCCGGACGCGGCCGCCGACGGCCTCGGCCGTCGCGACCCGGTGGCCGACGCGCACCTCGACGCGCGGTTCGACGCGGTCCCTGATCCACCACGCCCCGGCCGGGCCCAGCGCGTCGGCGGCGACGCGGGCGCGGGCCGGTTCGGGGAGCAGCCGGAAGAGGCCGGGGGTGTCGGCGTAGAACTTGTTGCGCCAGCCGCAGCCGAGGCCGGTGTGCGGGGCCCGCAGCGACTCCCACCACGGCCGCTGCCAGGCGGGCGGCACGGTGTTCCATTCCACGCGCGGCGACCGGGCGAGGATCCGCACCCGGGTGCCCTGCTCGGCCAGGAGCGCGGCGGTCTCCAGGGCGGCCTGCCCGGCGCCGAGCACCGTCACGTCCCGGTCGCGGAAGCCCGCGAGGTCGGCGTGGTGGCTGCTGTGCGAGACGTGCTCGGCGCCGAGGCCGCGGACGGCGCGGGGGATCTCGGTGAAGGGCAGTACGCCCACGGCGAGGGCGACCGCCCGCGCGTGGTGGAGCTCGCCGTCCTCGGTCCGTGCCTCGTAGCCGTCGGGGACGGCCCGCACGGAGGCGATGAGGCGTTCGTCGACGGGCGGGGACGCCTGCTCGGCGAACCAGAGGCCGTAGGACGCGAAGTGCTCGATGGGGAGGGGTCTGCCGTGCTCGGCGGGCAGGTTCTCGCGGGCGCAGTACGCGGCCAGGCCGAAGCGGCCCGCGGGGTCGGACAGGTCGGACGCCCACGGCTCCGACTTCAGGAACATGCCGCGCGGCATGTGGTCCCGCCAGGACGCCATGGGCCTGCCGAAGATCCGTACGTCCAGGCCGGCCGCCGCGGCGTGCGAGGCGACCGAGAGGCCGTAGGGGCCCGCTCCGACAATCAGCAGGTCATGCATCGGTGACTGCTCGCTCTCTGTTGGGCGTGCCGGGGAGTACGGCGGGCGCGTGCTGCCGCGCCCTGATCGACAGGGACGTCAGGAGCTTGTGGGTGCGGTGGCGCAGGGCGGCGCCGAGCCGGCGCAGCACGTGGCGGCGCCACAGGCGGCGCAGGGCGGCACCCGGCGCCGGGTCGTCGTCGGCGTGCCAGGCGAGCTCGCCGCCGGGGGACGGGCGGGGGCCGGGGCGGGCGAGGGCGCGCAGGGCGGCCAGCGGGGCGTAGTTCTCGACCAGGAACGTGCGGCCCGGCAGGGCGGCGGGGGCCGGGGCGGGGCGGTGGGTCAGGTCGAGGTGCAGGGCGCGTACGACGTCCGTGTCCGTGCCGTCGGCGAAGAGGCGGAACTGGGCGCCGGGCCGCGGGTTGAAGTCGATCAGGTGGAAGTCGCCGGTCACGGGGTCCCTGCGGAAGTCCAGGTCGAAGATCCCGCGGTACTCCAGGGCGGCGACGACCTGGGTGGCGGCGGACCACAGGGCGGGGTTCTCGGCCCACTCGCCGCTCACCGTGAGGCCCGCCGAGCGTGGCCAGGAGCGGTGCTTGCGGCCCGTGCCCCCGCCGCGTACGACACCGTCGCGGCCCGCGCAGCCGTGGACGAACCAGTCCGCGTCGCGGGCGCCGGGCACGAAGGCCTGGAGGAGCAGGCGGCTGCCCGCCTCGGCGCGGCGCTCGAACAGCTCGGAGGCCTCGCGCGGGGAGGCGATCACGGTGGTGCTGCGCAGGCCGGTGTCGCGGGGCAGCAGCCAGGGGCGGCTCCACTTCGCGACGGCGGGGGACCCGAGGCGGTCGACGGCGCCCGCGGCCTCCGTGGCGGACTCCGGGGCCAGCGTCGTGGGGTGGGCCACGCCCGCCTGGGCGCAGAGCTGCGCGAGGGTCGCCTTGTCGGCGACGCGCTCGGCGACGTTGCCCGCCGTGCGGGGCAGCAGGAAGCAGTCGGTGAGCTCCTCGTACAGGGCGCTGACGGCGAGCGCGCTCGCGTCGTCCAGGGGGATCAGCACGGCGGGCCCGGACAGGCGGCGCGAGACCCGGCGCAGCACGGCGGCGACCTCGGCGAGCGACGCGCCCGGCATGGGGGGCGCGTGCATCCGGTGGAGGTAGCGGGAGCGCTGTACGGGGCTGCGCCGGTCGTCGGCGACCAGGTGGACCTCGACGCCGGCCCGCCCCAGCGAGCGTACGGCGCCCAGCGTCCCGTGGTGAAAGGGATTCCTGTCGATCCGCAACAGGACCGCAGGAATGCGTGTGTCCAGAGGCTGCAACGTCACCCTCGATTGTCGATCGCCCATGCGGGCGATGTGGTGGAACACAGGATTAGAAGCACGATTGGCGTAATAGAAATACATATGACGGAGTGTCAGTGAAAGAGGAGCGAACATGGCACCACACACCCCACAACGGCTTCGGCGCCGTGGACGTGTCGCATTCATCGCCGCGGGAATCGTTTCGTCGCTCGCGCTGGCCACGGTGCCGGGGCATACGGCGGATGCGGAACGTGACGGTGAACCACCCGGGGGCGCTTCCGCGGCCCCCGCCTTCGGCGCCTATCTCGATTACGGTCCCCGCGGGGTCGAGCGGATGACCGAACTCAGCCGGTGGCTCGGCGGGGCCGAACTGCGGGTCGGTCATACGTACCTCCCGGGTGACCTCTGGAGCAATATCGAGGGCGCCCCGAACTTCCTGGAGAAATGGGCCGAGTGGCGCAAGGCGAAGGACGACAGGATCTTCGTGCTCAACGTGCCGATGCTCGAACGCAACGAGGACGGCGTCGGCGACACCGAGGTCGCCGGGCAGCTGAGGAGGGGCGCGACCGGCGCCTTCGACGAGCACTTCCGGGTCCTCGCCAAGCGCCTGGTCGACCTGGGCGTGCCGGACACGGTGGTCGTGCTCGGCTGGGAGATGAACGGCACGACCTACACCCATCGCTGCGGTCCGGACCCGGAGTCCTGGAAGAAGTACTGGAACAGGATCGTCACCACGATGCGTTCGGTGCCGGGGCAGAAGTTCAAGTTCGACTTCACGCCGAGCAGGGGCCGGGACGCCGTTCCGTGGACGAATTGCTATCCCGGTGACGACACGGTCGACATCATCGGCATGGACTCGTACGACCAGCCCCGCGGAATGTCATTCGACGAGCAGGTGAAGGAGCCCTATGGACTCCAGCACCACGTGGACTTCGCGGCGGATCACAAGAAGCCCATCTCATATCCGGAATGGGGTCTGTTCCGCAACGGCGACAACGAGGAATACATGCGCCGCATGCTGGAATGGATGAAGGAGAAGAAGCCGCTGTACAACACGGTCACCGACTACTGCCCGCACGGCGTGTGGCAGTGCAAGCAGAATCCGGAGTCCGCGGAGATCTACCGCAAGATCCTCTCGGGCCGCGACACGGTACCGACCGAGCCGACCAATCCCGTGAATCCGCCGAACTGTTCGCCGGTGGAATTCGGCGAGTGGGTCGAGAAGTGGCTGGGCGGCAAGCTGTGCCTGCGGTTCGACTGGTGGAAGGACTACCAGAAGACCGGGGACCAGAAGACCGAGGACCAGAAGACCGGGGACCCGACGAAGTCCTGACCCCTCGCGGGACCGCGGTGGTGCGAGCCGTCACGTCGAGGCTCCGCCACCGCGCCCGGTTCCGCCGCTCCGCCGCTCCTCGCGCTCGCGCAGCCGCCGCTTCGCCCACTGGCGGCCCGCCACGCCCCACGCCACCGCGCACGCCAGCGGCGCGGTGCGCCTGCGGGCAAGCAGGAGCCGCTGGTTGGCGACCGGTTCGGGGCGCCAGTGGTGCTTGTACGGCTCGTCGCCGCGCAGCAGGCTCAGCGCGCGCGGATGTTCGCCGCCGGTGTGCCGGGTGCACGCGTCGAGCAGCATCGTCGCGACATCGACCTTCCGCTCCCTGAGCCGGGGGTGCGCCCCGTACAGGTAGCCGCCCGCCAGCGTGCGCGAGAGCAGCGTCAGGTCCGCCGCCATCACCTCGCCGTCCAGGCTGAACTCGGTGACCACCGCCTCGCCCGCCGCGACCATCGGCCGCATCGAGCGCAGCAGGTGTTCATGGAACCGCGGCTGGAGGTGCTCCGATGTCACCTTGCGGCCCTGCCACTGGAGCTGGTGCAGGCGCAGCAGCGTGCGCACCGAGTTCTCCACCTCGTCGGCGGGCACGACACGGCTCTCCACGCCCAGCGCCGAGAGCTTGCGCATCTTGGCGCGGGTGCGCTGGGCCCGCGGCGTCGGCAGCCGCTTGAGCAGGCCGTCCATGGGCAGCGCGGGAAGTTCGAGGCAGGGGGAGCCCGCGAGGGTGCGGCGCGGTCCCGGCCAGCGCGCGTACAGCCCCTCCACGCAGGCTCCCGGCCTGACCTCACCGAAGTCGATCAGCGCGGTCCTGGCCAGCGCGTACAGGCCGGACAGGAGCGCCTCCGTGCCCTCCTCCCGGCACGCGTCGTCCACCAGGACGTCCGTGAAGTCGGAGATCGCGCCGCCCAGCGGCTTGAGGGCGGGCAGCGGCCGGTCCACCCGCATCAGCGGCGCCGCGGCGATGAGGCGGGCGCCGTCGCGGACCAGCAGGACGCGCAGCCGCCCCGGGCTGCCGTACGACTGCCACCAGGACGACAGCCAGGCGTGGCTCTGGAACGGCGTCGCCGCCCCGCACGACCGGTGGAGGCGGCCCCACGGCTCGGCGAGGGCGTCGAACTCGTCCTCGTCCACGCAGAGTTCGGCCGCCGGTCGGGTGTCGGGTGCGGTGCGCGGCTCCGTGCGCGCCGCCGTACTCACGGGGCGCTCCGCACCAGCGCGGACGCGGGTCCCGGCACGGAAGGGCCCGCCACCGCCTCCGTACGGGCGCGCGGGCGCACCAGGAGCGCGAGGCCGCCGAGCAGCCCGCCCGCACACCCGCCGACGAGGGTCGTCACGCCGGTGGAGAGCGACGCGGGGTCGTTGGGCGGCAGGGCGCGCGAGAACGGGATCAGCTTGATCCGCGTGCTGTCCTTGGAGTGGTTGGCGCTGGTGGACAGCGACCGTGCCACCGCGTTGGCGGTGATCGCGGCGGACTCCGGCTTGTCGGTGGTCGCCGAGACCGCGATCATCGGGGCGTCGGGCGACGTGGCGACCTTCACCTTGTCCTGCAGCTCCGTCGCCGACATGCCCGCCGCCACCTGCGCGTCGCCCAGCACGGCGAGCTGCGTGGCGACCCGGCCGTACGCCTGCGCGAAGCCGAGGGCCGTCGCCGGGTCGCCCTTCTCCTGCGGGACCGCGACGACGTAACTCGTCGCCGTGTACTGCGGCGTCTGCAGCGCGCCGTACCCGGCACCGGCCAGGGCGCCGAGGACCGCGCAGGCCGGCAGCGCCGACCAGCGGGGGAGCCGCGCGGCACGGGCCCGCAGGGCGAGGGTGCGCGGGCGCTCGTTCACGGAGTCGCTCATCGAGGGGTCACCTCCAGGGTCGGGCCGGGCGCAACTGACGCGTATACGTCCATCAGTTGGCCGGCGCTTCGGCTGATGCTGTAGTGCCGCACCGCGGCCGGTGCCTCGCGGTGCGGCGGGACGTCGCCGCGCAGGCCGTGCAGGGCCCGCGCGAAGGAGTCCGGATCGCTCGGGCAGTACGCGGCGCCGGACCGGTCCGCCGCGTCGAGGCCCTCGACGGCCGGGCAGGAGGCGTACAGCACCGGAAGGCCGCTGGCCAGGCCCTCCACCAGGGCCAGACCGAAGGCCTCCTCGGGCGAGGGGGAGGCCAGCGCGTCCATGGCGGACAGGAGCGAGGGCAGGTCCGGCGCGTCGTCGCCGGTGACCGCGCCGCTGTCCTCGTGCGTGGACTCGCCGACGAACCGCACCCGCCCGTCGATCCCGAGCCGGTGCGCGAGTCGGCGGAGCTCCGGCTCCTCGGGGCCGCTCCCCACAAGGACGACGACGACGTCGTCCGGCAGCTGTGCGGCGGCCCGCAGCAGCACGTCGAAGCGCTTGCCCGCGGCGAGCCGCCCGACGCCGCCGACGACGAACGCCCCGTCGGGCAGCCTGAGGTGCTGCCGGGTGCGCGCCCGGCTCGCCGGGTCGAAGCGGAAGCGCTCCACCTCGATGCCGTTCGGCACCACCCGGATCCGCTGCCGCGGCACGCCCCACCGGTGCAGCCGCGCCCCCACGGCGGGCGAGACCGCGACCGTCACCCGGCCGAGCCGTTCCCCGGCCAGATACAGGGCGCGGACCCCCGCGGTCAGCGGCCTGCCCTCCATCTGCGAGTCGCCCAGGGAGTGTTCGGTGGCCACCACCGCGCGCACCCCCGCCAGCCGCGCCGCGATGCGCCCGTACAGGCAGGCGCGGTAGAGGTGCGTGTGCACCACGTCGTAGCGGCCCGCGCGGATGATCCTGACGAGCCGCGGCAGCGCCGCCACGTCACGGTTGCCGGACATGCCCAGGTCGGTGACGCGGATCCCGTCGGCCGCGATGCCCTGCGCGACGGTGCCCGCGTTGGTCAGCGCGACGACGTCGGAGTCCGTCGGCAGGTGGCGCAGCATCAGGCGCAGCTGCTGCTCCGCGCCGCCCACGCCGAGCCCGGTGATGATGTGCAGGACCCTCATGCGGTCGTCACCGCCGCGCGGGCGAGGACGCGGCGCCGCAGCCGGTTGGTGCGCAGCTTCAGGCGCAGCCGCCACGCGGTATCGTCCTGCCCGATGTGGACGCGGGGGAGGGCGTACGGGCCGGTGAGGGCGCCGGGGGCGATGGCGCAGGCGTACCGGTATCCGGCCTCGCGGACGGCGGTCGCGACGCGCTCGTCGACGGTGCCGTAGGGGTAGCAGAAGCCCTGCGCCTCGGTGCCGGTCAGGTCGTGCAGCGCGGCCCGGCTGCCGGCGACCTCGCGGCGCAGGACGCGGTCGTCGGCGGCGGTCAGGTCGACGTGCGTCAGCCCGTGCGAGGCGATCTCCATGCCGCACTCGGCGATGTGCCGGATGCCGTCGGCGCCCAGCAGCGGCTTGCGCGGGCCGAGCGGGTCCCAGGCGTTGTCACCGTCGAGGCGGCCCGGCAGGACGAAGACGGTGGCGGTGCAGTCGTACTGCTGGAGGAGCGGCAGCGCGTGCTCGGTGAAGTCGCGGTACCCGTCGTCGAAGGTGAGGCCCACCAGGTTGTGCTCCTGGCCCTGCGCGCACGCCTCCAGGAGGTACTTCATCGAGACGCCGCGCAGCCCTTGGCGCCGCATCCAGCGCAGCTGCGCGCCGAGCCGCTCCGGGGAGACGGTGATCCCGTACGGATCGTCGGACGGGTCCGCGACGGAGTGGTACATCGCCACCCACGCCGGGGTGCGGGGCGGCCGCAGCCGCAGGAACGGCTCCGTGCCGGACGGCGCGGGCGGAGTGAGGTCAACGGACATGGCGCAGCTTTCTGCTGACGGTGCGAAGGGCGGACGGCCAGGGCTGCGCCCTCAGGAGCAGCCCGATGAGCACGAAGGAGACGGTCACGACGGTGAAGCTCGCGAGGACCGCGAGGGCGGGGTGTGCCACCCGCTGCGCGCAGACGGCACCGAGCAGTGCCGCGCCTGCGGCGGCCACCACGAGACGGCCCAGCTGTCCGGCGAGGGCCCGCGTCCTGATCGGCACGGTGCGCGGGCCCATGCCGCGCAGCAGGAGGAGCGCGGTGACGCAGATGCCGGTCGCGTTGGCGGCGGCGATCCCGTGGACGCCCCACGTGCCGACGGTCAGGAAGCCGATCCCGGCGGTGGCGACGACGCCGACGGACATCGCGTAGAGCGGGATCCACGTGGTGCGGGCGACGGAGAAGTGCGCGCGGGCCAGCGCGCCGACCAGCGTGTGGCCGAGCAGGCCGAAGGCGTAGACGCGCATGACGGACGCGGTGGCGGCGGTGTCCCTGGCGGTGAAGGCGCCGCGCTGGAAGAGCAGTTCGATGAGCGGGGGCGCGGCGGCGACGACCGCGGCCGCGCCGAGGAGCACGACGCAGCCCGCCAGGACGATGTCCCGCTCGACGCGCTTGCGGGCCCGCTCCGTCTCGCCCTTGGCGAGCGCCCGCGCCACCACGGGGAAGGTGACCGTGCAGATCATGAGCGAGAGGACCATCGGCATCTGCGCGACCTTCTGCGCGTAGTTCAGGTGCGAGATGGCCCCGGCGGGCAGCGACGAGGCGAGGAACCGCTCGATGAGGACCTGCGACTGGCGGCACAGCGCGAACAGCAGGACGGTCCAGATGATCGCGGTCTGGAGTGTCCTGTCCGAGGGGCCCGCCGAAGGGGCGGCGGCATTCGGCCCGGGACGGTACGGCCGCCGCAGCTGCCGCCACAGCGAGGGCGCCTGTACGGCGACCATCAGCACCCCGCCCACCGCCACACCGGCCGCCGCGGCCCGCACCCCCAGCGGCGCCGCGAGCGCGAACAGGGCGGCGATGATGGCCGCGTTGTAGGCGACGTAGACCGTGGCGGGCGCGACGAACCGCTGGTGGGCGCGGAGCGCGGCGCTGCAGTAGCCGGTGAGGCCGAAGGTCAGCGCGCAGGTGGCGGTCAGCCGGGTGCAGTCGACGGCGAGCCGCGGGTCGGGCAGGCCGGGGGCGAGGACCGCGACCAGGTAGGGGGCGGCCGCGATGAGCAGGACGGCGGTTCCGACGAACCACAGGGTCATGCGGGGCAGCGAGGCCCGGACGAACTCGCGGACCGGGTCGAGGGGCGGGCCGTCCGCGCGGCGCGCGAGGGCCAGGCTGAACGCGGGCACGAGGAAGAAGGCGAGGCCGTCCTCGATGAGCAGCGTCGCCGCCAGCTCGGGGAGCGTCCACGCGACGAGGAAGGCGTCGGTGTCGGTCCCGGCGCCGAAGAAGTGCGCGAGGGCCTGGTCGCGGACGAGCCCGAGGAGCGATCCGGCGACGGACAGCGCGGCGGTGACCAGCGCGGCCTTGGCGAGGAACGAGCCGCCCGTCTTCTCGGCGGGCTCCCGCGGCGGGGGCGCGGCGGTCGTGGCGGTCGCGGTGGTCCCGGCGGTGGGCGGCGCGTCCGGGTCGGGGGCCACCTCCTGCGGCACGGTCGTCATCGCGCGCCCGCCTCTCCGTGCGAGGCCGCGGGGGGCAGGTCGTGGGCGCCGACCGCCCACCAGGCGGCCATCCCGAAGGCGATCGCCGTCAGGACGGTGGAGGGCCCGCCGATGTCGGCGTACACGAAGTCGATGAGCTGCCAGACCAGCAGCCCGCACGCCACCAGCGCGCAGTCGAGCCGCGGCCCGCCCGTCCCGTGCGCCCCTCCCGTCCCGTCCCGCCCCGCGCGCTGCCCCGTCCACCGGCGCACCGCGCACACCAGGAGCGCCGCCCAGGCACCGGCCAGCGTGCCGAGCCCGACCAGGCCCTGCTCGCTGAGGACCAGCAGGTACATGTTGTGCGGGGACAGCAGCGGCTGGCGCACGAAGCCGCTGCCCGCGCCCGCCGTGTCGCTGCCGGAGGACAGGGCGAGCGAGGCGTGGCTGTCGCGGTGGTCGGGGAACCCCTTCAGACCGACGCCGGTCACCGGGTGCTCGCGCCACATGTCGGCGGAGGCCGCCCACATCGTGTAGCGGTCGGTCACCGACTGGTCGGGCGTGTCCGTGACCTGGGTGATGCTGCTGAGGCGTTCCTGGAGCATCGCCGAGCCGACGCCGAATCCGGCGACCAGGACGACGGCGGCGGCGGCCGCGACGAGTAACACCTTGCCCGCACGGCGCACCCCGGCCAGCACGAGCACCACGGTGCAGGCCGCGGTGGTGGCGATCCACGCGCCGCGGCTGAAGGACAGGGCGAGCGGCACGGTCAGGAGGCCCGCGCACACGACGGCCGCCGTCCGCCGGCGCGGTGCGTGCGGCCGGAAGGCCAGCGCCAGCGCGCAGACCAGGCCGTACGACACGACGGTGGCCATCCCCATCACGTCCGTGGAGCCGAACGTGCCGACCGCGCGGATGTCCTCGCCCATGTACGAGGCGCCGGTGCCGGTGAGGTTCTGGTGTACGCCGATGACGCCCTGCCACAGCCCGAGCCCGACGAACGACCAGGCGAGGAGGCGGAAGTGGTGGGCGTCGCGGATCAGCATCAGGACGGCGGCCGGTACGAGCACGAAGATCTGCAGGTAGCGGGCGGCGCCGGCGACGCCGGTCGCGGCGGAGGAGGCACCGAACGCCGCCGCGGTGATGCCGACGACCGGAAGGCCGAGGAGGACCGCGGCGGTGCGGGTCAGCGGCCGCTGCCGGGACCGCACGGCACGGACGACACAGCAGCCGACGACGAGGGCGGACACCGCGTCGGCCGCGCCGCCCGTGCCGCCCCCGCCGGACGACGCGCCCTCGGCGGGCGCCGGCAGGGCGAGCAGCGCGACCATGAGCACCACGGGAAGCACCGGGGCGCTCCGCCGCAGCCAGGGCGGCAGGGCGTCGCGAAGGTCCTGCAGGCGCGCCCCGAACGGGACGGCGGTGGACGGGGCGTGGGTCACCGTGGTCAGCTCCCGGTGCGGCGGACGAGGCAGCCGAGGGTGCGCAGCAGGATGCACAGGTCCTGCCAGAACGACCAGCTGTCGATGTAGGCGTTGTCGAAGCGGCACCGGTCCTCGATGGAGGTGTCGCCGCGCAGCCCGTGGATCTGGGCCAGGCCCGTGATGCCGGTGGGCATGCGGTGCCGGTGGGCGTAGTCCGGATAGGTCTGGCTGAACTGCGTGACGAAGAAGGGCCGTTCGGGGCGCGGCCCGACCAGGCTCATGTCGCCGCGCAGCACGTTCCACAGCTGGGGCAGCTCGTCGAGCGAGGTGCCGCGCAGGAACCGGCAGAACGCGCTCATCCGGTGCTCGTCGGCGACGCTCCACCGGGTCGCCGCCTCCTGCGGGTCGGCGGGCCGGTGGGTGCGGAACTTGAGGAGGGTGAACAGCCGCCCGTCCTTGCCGACCCGCTCCTGGCGGAAGATCACGCCGGGTCCCTCGACGGTCCGCAGGACCAGCGCGCAGGTCGCGAGGACCGGCGCCGCCGCGAGCAGCAGCACTCCGGAGACCGCGATGTCCAGGAGCCGCTTGCCGACGCCGGTCCCGCGGGTCGCGGCGGACGTCAGGGGGCGGCACGCGAACCCGGCCACGTACTGCCGGGGTCCGTCCGGCGCGGGCACAGGGACCGCACGGTGCGCCTCGATCTCCCACAGGTCGCAGCCCAGGCCGTGCAGGACCGGCAGCCATCGGGCGGGGCCGGGCCCGGGACCGTGTCCGGCGACGAGCAGCACCGCGCCGACGTCGTTCTGGATCACCGCACGGTGCAGTTCGTCCTCCGTGCAGAGAACGGGCAGTTCGGGCCCGCCCTGCGTCTCGGCGTCGTCCTCCTCGTCCTGCGGGGCGTCGGCGGTCTCGCCGACGATGCCCACGGGGCGCATGCCGCAGCCGGGGCGCCGCAGCAGCGCGGCCGCCACCCCGCGGGCCTGGCCGCTCGGCCCGAGGACGAGGACCGGCCGGGGCCTGCGCACGGTGGCGGCCCGCCGGTGCCGGTGGACGAGGGCGCGCCCGCAGAGGCTGAGCAGGCACTGGACCGCCGCCATGGCGAGCAGCGTGCGCGGGGCGAGCGGCCCGACGGCGGGCAGTGCGGTCGCGAGGACCGCGGTGACCGACCAGGCGAGCACGGTCCGCCCGGCGAGCGACGGCAACTGGCCGAGCGTGTCGGGCAGCGCGGCGTACTCGTACAGGCGGCCCTGCACGTTCAGGGCCAGTATGGCGAGCACGAGGAGCGGGGCGAGGACGGCCTGCCGGAGGGGGTCGTCGAGCGGCAGCAGGGCGGCCAGGGCGGCGGCGCAGTCGACGGCCACCAAGGCGGCGGCCGAGCGCCGTTGCCGGGCCGGGAGCCGCGCCGTCGCGCCGCCGCGCAGGGCCGTCGCTTCGCGTGGCGCGACGACGAAGGTGCCGGGCGGGGCCTGGGTGTCCTGCCGTGACTGAGCCGATGAGGAAGCAACGGTCCGTTCCGCACTCACGTCGTGCTGCACTCCCTGTACTCGGTGGGCGCCGTGCCCAGAAGCTCGCCGTACACCGCGTCGACCGCGGCCGCGGCGCGCCGTGCGTCGTGGTGGTCCAGTACGTGCTCGCGGCCCCGCCGCCCCAGTTCGTCCCGCAGCCGCCCGTCCCGCAGCAGGGCGACCAGCGCCCGGGCGAGGGCGCCGGGGTCCTCCGGCGGTACGAGGGAGTGCGGGCGGTGGGACGGCGGCAGGCTCTCCCGCGCCCCGTCCACGTCGGTGACGACGACCGGACGGCCGCAGGCCATGGCTTCGAGCGGGGCCAGTGCCATGCCCTCCCAGCGGGACGGCAGGACGACCACGTCGGCCGCCCGGTACCAGGGCGCGGCGTCGGCCGCCGCGCCCGCGAAGGCGACCCGCGGCCCGGCCCGCTCCCGCAGCCGGGCGTCGTCGGGTCCCTCACCGACCAGGACGAGGCGGGCGTCGGGCACCTGCGCGGCCACCGCGGGCCAGGCGCGCAGGAGGACGTCCTGTCCCTTCTGGCGGCAGAGCCTGCCGACGCACACCACCAGCGGGACGTGCGTGGGGTCCTGCCCGGTGGGCGCGAACCGGTCGGTGTCCACACCGTTGGGGATCACCTGGTACGAACCCGAGATGCCGGCGCGGCGTCCGGTCACCCACTCCGCCTCGCTGACGCAGACGATGCGGGCCGCCCACCGCGCGGCCCGGCGCTCCCACAGGCGGGCGAGGAACCCGGTGGGGCCGCCGACCGCCTCGAAGGACCAGGCGTGCGGCTGGAACACCGTGGGGATGCCGCCGCGCAGGGCGAGACGTGCGGCGAGCCCGGCCTTGGCGCTGTGGGCGTGGACGAGGCCGGGCCCCACGTCGTCGATGACGCGCCGCAGCTCTCGCACCTCGCCCGGCAGGCCGCGGCCGGGGGAGCGGGACGCCGTCCAGGGGTGGACGCGGACGCCGGGGCCGAGGGCGCGCAGCGCGCCGGGCAGGAAACCGTCCGGGGGGCAGGCCACGTGCACGTCGGTGCCGGTGGCGGCCTGCGCGGCGGCCAGGTCGACGACGACCCGTGCCACGCCGCCCTCCACGGGCTGGCTGACGTGCAGGACCCGTGGGGGGCGGGGTGCTGAAGGCAGAGGCATGCGCGTCTCCTTCGAGTCGGTGCGGGCACCGCGGAAGCGGAGCGGGGCGACGGGTGCCAGGGGGCTGCCCTAGCGCTTCGCGGCGACGGCCGCGAAGACCACGCCGACCCACGCCGGGTCCCGCGAGGCGAGGTGGACCGTCAGATCTCCGCGCCGTCCGTGGCCCGCGGCCAGCGGGAAGACGTCGGAGTCGTAGCCGAGGGTGTTCGGGTGGGCGGGGTTCCTGCGGGCCGGGGCGCCCGGCTCGCTGATGGTCGAGTTGAGCGCGTCACCGGCGGGGTTGGCGGCGTCCGTCAGCGGCACGGGGCCGGTGGGTCCGGACGAGACGGCGACGGTGTCGCCGCGCCGCCCGCGGTCGCCGTCGTACGCCACCACGCCGACGGTGCCCGCCGTGCCGCCCGGCACGCCGCGCAGCCGCACCGCGTGCCGGGTGCCGTGCTCGCCGGTCGCGTCGAAGCCGTCGTACACGGCGAGGGCGCGCAGGGGTTCGGCGGCGTTCTCGTACGCCACCGCCAGCGTCCAGCCGCCCCAGGCACCGGCCTTGGAGTGCCCCTTGGCGACGTTGACCTGCGCCACGGTGTACGCACCGCCGCCCGCCGAGCGGACGAGCGGGGTGACGTCGGCGGAGGCCTGGAAGGCGTCGGCGCCGTCGGTGACGCGGTGGCCGACCGGGGTGTCGGCGATGACCGGTTTGTAATGGCCGCCGGGCTCGGCGATCAGCACCCGTCCGTTGTCCTTGGGAGGTTTCTGTTCGCCGACCCGGAGGTTGCCGCCCCAGTACAGCCGCGCGTAGGAGACGCGGGAGTGCGGGGGCAGACGGACCTCGCCCGTACTGGAGTTGTAGGTGTTCGGGTCGTCGTCGACGTCGACGTAGAACATGTCGAAGTCGTCGTTCGCCCCCGGACGGCCGCCCCGCGTACGGGCGCAGGACTCCGCCGTACGGTCCACCGCGCGGCGGCAGGTGATCGCAGAGTTGGCGGCCCGGACGATCCCGCCGTGCTGCACCGCTCTGTAGCGCTGCGCGAAATCGATGCGCGTCCTCTCGGTGCTCTTCTCGCCGCTCCTGTCGCCGTCGCCGGGCGGGGCGGCCGAGCCGGTCCCGGTCGCGGCGAGGCACGCGGCCAGTGCGAGAGGGATGACGAACATGCGACGCAGGCCCAGGGAGTGACGCATGACGGCGTTGGCCTTCCGAGTGTGTGAACTCTGAACCACAGCGGAGATAAGGGCGATTCACCCTCTTTGCACTTACCTGAGGGCATATAAGTGGAATGCCCTAAAGGGAAGCGCAACTGTAGCCGTTGACGCGGGAGGCTCGGCCGACCTCCGGGCGTGTGTCGGATTGGTGAAGGCCCGTCACGGGCGGTTGCCGGCGCGCATCACCCGTCTGGGCGCACAACTCGGCACCGACGTCGGCAGTTGATCCCTCCAGACGGGCAGCCCGCCCGTACGTCGCATCATCACCAAGGAGCAGCACTCCATGTCCCGTACCACCAAGGCTCTTGCCCTGTCCGCTGTCGCCGCCGCCGCCGTGGCCGGCACCGCGGGCGTCGCCGCCGCCGACGCCGGCTCGCAGGGCGCTGCCACCAACTCCCCCGGCGTGATCTCGGGCAACAACGCGCAGGTGCCGGTCCACGTCCCCGTCAACGTGTGCGGCAACAGCATCAACGTCATCGGTCTGCTGAACCCGGCGTTCGGCAACACGTGCGTCAACGACTGACGCACCGTCGGTTCAGAGCGGCCGTCCCCGCGGAAGCGGGGGCGGCCGTTCCGCGTTTCGGCGCGGTGCGCGCCGGACGGCCGGTATGACGGGCGGTGCCCCGAATGGAGTGCGCGCCCCCGAACGGCCGACCGACCGTCAGATCCCTGTCCCACCTGCGCAGATGCTCACATGAACCACGAACCGCCGATACGTTCCGCAGCCGCTCGGTTGCGGACCGCGTGCGGCGCTTTCACGGTGATCACACGATCTGATGCATCACCGAAAGGGACACACCATGCGCGCTCTGCCTGTACGGCGCCTCGCGACCACCACCCTGTGCGCGGCGCTGCTCCTCGGCACGGCAGGACCGGCCCTCGCCTCCGTCGGCGACGCCTCCCGCGACCAGGCCCGGACCGCCCCGCGCGCGCCCGCGGCGCCGGACCCGCTGGCCCAGGTCCAGCAGCTGATCAACATCGAGGGTGTCCTGAAAGCCGTCAGCGAGCTGCTGACCGCCGTGCTGAAGGCGCCGGGCAACAAGCTCTCCCCCGAAGACGTCAAGAAGCACACCGAAGCGCTGAAGAAGGCCCTGGAAGCGGCGGCCAAGCCGCCGGCCAAGGGCGCCACGGAGGCGGTCCCGAAGACGGCCACGGAGGCGGTCCCGAAGACGGTCACCGGCGTCGCGGCCCGTGCCGACAAGGCGCCGCTCGACCCCAAGGCCGACGCCGTGGCGGCGCTGCAGAAGGCGGTGGACGCCCTCCTCAAGGCCGCCACCGCGGGCGACATCAAGGCCGTCGCCGCGCAGGTCCCCACGATCCTCACCGGCGTCGTCAACTTCCTCGTCGCCTCGATCACGGGCGGCGGCCTGCCCGCCCCGGCGCTGCCCGAGACGCCCGCACTGCCGAAGACACCCGCGCTCTGATTTGCATTCTTTATCCGAGTGGGATCGGTGAAGTTTCGGGGCCAGGGGTTTCCGTACCGTCTCGCGCTCGTTAGTCCCGGGGTAAGAGACAACAGGCGCTCCATGCCTGAACGGTGCTCCAAAAGGCGGCGCGCGTCGCCAAAGAAAGGAACATGATGAAGGCCCTGAAGGCTGCTGCAGTTCTCGCCGGTTCGATCGCCGTGGCCGGCTCCGCCGCCCCCGCGTTCGCCGCTGACCTGGCACCCACCAGCCTGAACGGTGGCCTCGAGACCATTGCGGGCCAGACCCCGCACCTGCTCGACACCAAGCCGGTGAGCACGAACATGCTCGACACCGAGAACAAGGACTCGGTCGTCAGCACGGTCACGGACACCACGGACAGCATCAACTCCGCGGGCGGTCCCACCGAGCTCCTCGGCGGCCTTCCCATCGGCCACTAAAACGCGCTTCATGTCCGCGCAAGGGCCGGTCACCTCTTCCACGGACCGGCCCTTCGGCATGTCCGCATGCCGTGTGAGTACGGCCGTCAGCTCCGCGGCCGACCGGGTGACCCCATCGTGTGATGGCGTTTCCGCGCTGGGCCACACGGGTGACAACGGGCCCGGACCCGTACGCCCACGTCTATACGGTTCCCCTCATGACCTCAACTTCCAGCGAACAGCGCCCCTTCCAAGTAACTGATCTGGGAACCGTGGCTGTTCTCGCCTGGAGCGGTGAACACCCCGACGACGAAAAGGACATGCCTTTCCTGCTGGCGTACTCCCTCGGCGACACCGAGGGCGGCCCCGAGTCCACCGCCGAAGCGATGCGCCACCTCCTCGACGAGGCCGGGCTGCCCGTCGGCGGCCCCCTCATCGACGGCGCGCGCAACCCCTCCCTGCCGGTCAGCCTCCTCGTCGAGGGCGAGAACGCCGTCGTGAGCATGCCCCAGCTGAACGCCCAGTGCGTGGTGCCGCCGGAGTGGCTCGCCGCTGTGAAGAAGCGCGGCCACGCCTACTTCATGGCCACCACGCGCGCGTGGCCGGACGCCAAGCCGGGCGAGCCCGTCTCCGAGGAGCGCCTCAGCGAGTTCGCAGGGGCCGAGGAGACCATGCTGAGCGCGGCGCATTGCCTGCTGCCCGCCCGTAGCCTGCGCCGATGAGCCGCACCACCGACCTGCCGCACCGGGTACCGCTCCAAGCCGTCGGCGAGCCCGGTGCGGCGCGCCCCGCGCCCGCCGGCCCCGGCGCCCCCGCCGCAGGCCGGTGGCTCGGCCTGCTCTTGGCGGGCACCGGCGCGGCGGGGCTCCTGGCCGCCTGGGTGATCACCCTCGACAAGCTCCACCTGATGAAGGACCCGGACTACGTCCCCGGGTGCAGCCTCAACCCCGTGGTCGCCTGCGGCAACATCATGCGGAGCGAGCAGGCCGCGGCCTTCGGATTCCCCAACCCGATGCTGGGGCTCGTCGCCTACGCGGTCGTCATCTGCGTCGGCGCCGGACTGATCGGCGGTGCGCGCTTTCCCCGCTGGTACTGGCTCACCTTCAACGCGGGCACCGCATTCGGCGTCGCGTTCTGCGGCTGGCTGCAATTCCAGTCCCTCTACCGGATCAATTCCCTCTGCCTGTGGTGCTGTCTCGCCTGGGCCGCCACGACACTCATGTTCTGGTACGTGACAGCACATAACGTACGGTCCCGATTCCTGCCCGCACCCCGATGGCTGCGCACCGCACTCGGTGAATTCACGTGGGTCTTTCCCGCCCTGCACATGGGCGTCATCGGAATGCTCATCCTGACGCGCTGGTGGGACTTCTGGACCGGCTGACAGGACCCGTCGACGAAAGGACGCCATGGGCTCCCCGTTCCTCGACCGCATGACCCGCCGCCACCTCATCGGAACCGCGGCCACGGCATGCCTGGCCGCGGCGGGCATCGCCCGCGCCGTACCGGACGCGCCGCCGCCGGACCCGCCCGGCGACGCACCGTTCGACGAGACGTACCGCGGGCGGCGCATCCAGGGCGAACCCACGGCCCACCAGGGCGGCCACGCCTCCGGAGGCTGGCGGATCACCGTCGACGGGCGGCAGCTCGGCCTCATGCGCCGCGCGGACGGCAGCTACCTGAGCATGGTGGACCACTACCAGTCGTACGCGACGCCGCTCGCGGCCGCGCAAGGAGCCGTCGATGAGCTCGGCCCCCTCCGCGCCCTCAGCGGCCGCGTCCACTGAGGGGGCGGTCATGGCCCACGTACGCAGGAACCAGAGCGGCCTCAGCCGGGCGGAGCGGCGCCGCTTCGTCGACGCGGTGCTGAAGCTGAAACGCCGGGGCGAGTACGACGAATTCGTCCGCATGCACATCGACTTCTACGTGTCGGACGGCGACGACCGGCTCCGCGTCGCCCACATGACGCCCTCGTTCTTCCCCTGGCACCGCCGCTTCCTCCTGGAGTTCGAGCGGGCCCTGCGGCGCGTGGACCCCGCCGTCACCGTTCCCTACTGGGACTGGACGAAGGACCGCGGGCGCGGCGGCACGCTCTGGGGCGCCGACCTGATGGGCGGCAACGGACGCCGGGGCGACCGGCAGGTCATGACCGGTCCCTTCGCGCACCGGAGCGGGCACTGGCCGATCAAGGAGGACGTCACCGACGGCGAGTTCCTCACCCGTGACCTCGGCCGCCCCCATGACCCCATCGACCTGCCCACGGCGCGGGACGTGGCATGGGCCATGGACGACCCCCGCTACGACGTGGAGCCCTGGGACTCCACCTCGCCCGGGGGCTTCCGCAACAAGCTGGAGGGCTGGACGTCGGCGCGGGGCACGGAACGCTGGCGCAACCACAACCGCGTCCACCGCTGGGTCGGCGGGCACATGCTGGGCGGCGCCTCCGTGAACGACCCGGTCTTCTGGCTCAACCACGCCTTCGTCGACCTGCTGTGGGACCGGTGGCAGCGCCGCCACCCCCGCTCCCCGCGCTACCTCCCGGAGCGGCCGCCCGAGCCCGGCCGGCCGCAGTACCGGCGCATCGTCGCCCGCCACGAGCCGATGCCGCCGTGGGACGCGAGCCCTGACGAACTCCTCGGTCACCGGGGGCTCTACGCGTACGGGGAGTAGCACGAAGCCCCCGGTGGAACGCGCACCGGGGGCTTCGTCGGGTTCGGGTCAGTTGCCGTAACCGGCGCCGCCGTGGTGACCGCCGCCGTGGTGGCCCCCGTTGTGGTGGCCGCCACCCGGGTTGGCGCACTTGTTGCCGAAGGTCGGGTTCAGCAGGCCGATGACGTCGACGGTGTTGCCGCACACGTTCACCGGGATGTTGATCGGGGCCTGGAGCAGGTTGCCCGAGACGACGCCCGGGGAACCGACCGCGGCGCCCTGCGCGCCGGCGTCCGCCATGGCCATGCCGGCACCGGCGATGACGACGGCTCCGGTGCTGAGGGTGACAGCGGCTGCCTTCGCGATGCGAGACATCACGTTCTCCTTTGACTCGGATAGAGCGGCTGCCTACACACAGCCGCGTAATTCCTAACGCCGTTCGTCAAGGTGAGGTCACGGCATAACACCTACCGAATGCCGTGCAGGAGATCCGATTTCAGGAGTGCGAGGAGATATTGGTGAAAGAGATTCCGTCCGGCGAGAAACGGATCTCCTTCTTGACGAAGTAGGCGGTGCCGTCCGCGCGGAACCCGGAAGTGGTCACGGTGTGCCGCATCGAGTCCTTGCCGAACGAGAAGGACTCCCCCGCCCAGGCGGGCGAGGGAGCCCCGGAGTTCCAGTCGGCGGGATCCGGCGCGGCCTGCGCCGACGGCGCTCCCGCCACCGTGAGCACGGCGGCCGTCGCCACTGCGGACATGAGGAGATGACGTGCCTTCACGAGGCTTCCCTTCCCTGGGTCTTGCCGCGAGGAGTACGAACGTTTCCTACTCTGCGCGCCGAGTACGCGGGCGTGGGAAGTGCCCCGGCCGTGCCGAGTGAGTGATTCAGTCATCCAACCCGATCAGCTCAAAGTATTGGCCCTTGTCAGTCCCAGACGGTGGTGTCGGTGAACTTGGCGTGCTTCGGGGAGGCATTCGCCGGGGTGGTCGGGAGTTCCGGGGGCGTGGGCGTCGCGGGTGCGGTGGGTTCGTCCGTCGCGGAGGTGCGGGGGACCGTCGTCTTGGCCGCGGGGGCCTTGGTGGATGTGGCGGATGTGGCGGACGTTGCGGCCGGGGCGGGGGTGGTGGTCGAGGGGAGCAGCGGGGCGGCGGGCAGCGCGGCCTCGTCCGTGGAGCCGATGCTGGTGGTCGAGGTGCTCGGGGCGAACAGCTCGTTGCCCGCGAAGGCGGCCTTCACCGAGCGCGAGGAGCCCGCCGTCACGGCGACCGAGCAGCTGAAGGTGCCGCGGTTGGTGGTGCGGGCGTGACAGCGGGCGGGCGTGCCGGCCGTCGTGTCGGTGACCTGGACGGTCAGCGGGATCCGGGCCAGCGGGAAGGTGAGCGTGGAGCCCTCGACGAGCCGCCCGGTGACCTTCACGCGCGCCGTCCTTCCCGTGCTGATCTCCTCGGCCGAGAGTTCGGTGATGGCGGAGGCCGTGCGGGTGCTGTCGGTCCGCGTGAAGGCCGGGGGAGCGGAGGCGGACGGCGCGGCGGGGGCGGGCGAGGCGGCGGCAGGGGCGGCTTCGGGCTGCGCCTCGTGGCCGGTCAGGGCGGTGGCCGTCGTGGCGGTCCCGGCGGCGAGGCAGGCGACGGCGAGGGCCATGGTGCTCAGCAGGGTGCGGGGGGCGGGCATCGGAACTCCGTTTCGGGCAGGTGCTGCGGGGTGCGTGGGGGCGAGAGGTGCGGGTGCGGGGAGCGGGTCGCACCGGCGGGCCCCGAGGAGGAGCTCCTCGGGGCCTGCTGCCCTACGGCTCCAGGGGAGCCGCCGGGTCAGGAATGCGAACCGGTCGCGTTACCCGTGGCACCGGTGGAGTTGGCGGTCTTCGAGACCTTCACGAAGTAGGCCTTCCCGTCCATGAAGCCGCTCAGAGTCTTGGACGACGAACCGCCGTAGATGGTCGCGGAGTTGTCCGCCTTCCCGTAGCCCGGGCCGGAGTCGGCGGACGCGACGGTGGCACCACCGAGGACGACCGGGACGACAACAGCTCCGACAGCGATCGCCTTGGCAAGCTTGCGCATGTGACGCATTCCCTTCGATTGACGCGAGCATCGGAGTGGCCGGGATCCCGAGGACGGGGAGTCAGGAGGTTCCCTGCCGGCCACGGTCAGGGCGCGCTCGCTGTGCCCTGCCGACACCACCGTGTGCAGGTCCGCACGGATATGCCTGCCGAGATGTCCCGGGGGACCGTGGCACGATCATCGGATCACCTCCGTCACCCTGCGCTGACCTGTGGTGACAGCGCGTCACTCAGCTGTCCCGGGGATTCATCCCGCGTGCACTGAAGGGGTGACGAGGGGCAGAGGTGTGGCGGGTGACGCTCCGTCGGGTCAGCGTGCCGTCTTCGTCGCGCCGGACGAACTGTCGACCGCCTGAGCGGGAGTCATGCCGCCCAGTGCGACCGCCGTCGGCAGCGCACACGGCACCGCGGCCCGCAGCGCGGACCGGGAGGCCACGGCGTGTGCCGCCGTGGGCGACACACGCCGTCTCTCGTTGCCACGCAGACTCAGCACACGGGCCGGGGGCCCCGCACCTGCGTCAGGAGTGCGAACCGGTGCCGCTGCCCCAGGCACCGTTCGGGCCCGCGGTGCGGGTCACCTTGTAGAAGTAGGCCTTGCCGTTCTTGAAGCCGCTGACGATCTTGGTGCACGAACCGCCGTTCGCGTTGGCCCAGTGGACGGACTTCTCGTAGGCCGGGCCGTCGTCGTCCGGGGCGGCGGAGGCGAGGCCCGCACCGCCGAGCACGAGGGGGGCGGAGAGGGCGACGACCGCCGCGGCCTTGGCGAAGCTGCGCATCAGACTTTCCTTTCGAGGAACGGGTGCGCGCAGGCACGGATGTGCCGCGCGCAGACCCAAGCTGGACCGGATCGACGGCGTCCGCGCGCGGTCAGACGATCCGTGCTACGTCCGCACGTGTGAACGACAACAGGCGCGTACGACTGTGACCTGGGGTGACGTGGGCGATGACCTGCTGTGGGACAAGTAGTCCGGGCGGGTGGTCGACGGCTGCGGCCGGGCGCACCGCGTGTACCCGGCGCGGTCGGATGAGCTTCCCGAGTGAGGGCGGCGGCGAACCCGTGACCTTCGCGCCGCCCGACAGGTTTTGAGGACATGACATCAGCACGACGACTCATCGCCGCCGTCTCGCTGGCCGCCGGAGCGGCGGCCCTGGCCGCGCCGGCCGCGCAGGCGGCCCCCGCCCCCGCCTCCGACGAGGGCAAGATCTCGCTGCTCAGCACCATCGACGACATCGCGGCGACCGGCATTCCCGAGGAGCAGCGCGCCCAGATGCCGAGGCTCGCGAACCAGCTCGCCGGCCTCAACCGGCTGAACGACCTGAGCCAGCTGCACCAGCTCACGGACCAGGTGGCCCCCGTCACGAACCTGGTGCAGTGACGCCGTCCGTCACCATCACCACGACCGGCATCGGCACCGTCACAGGAGCCGCACTCCGCGCTTGGCCAGGTAACTCACCGGATTGATGTCCGATCCGTATTCGCGACGGGCCCGCACCTCCAGATGGAGGTGCGGGCCCGTGGCACGTCCGGTGGCGCCGCTCCTGCCGAGGAAGGTCCCGGCGCCGATCCGCGCGCCCTCACGGACCGCGATGCTCGACAGGTGCGCCACGAGGGCGTAGTGCCCGTCCGGCATCCGTACCGTCACGGCGTTGCCGTACGCGCCCGACCACCGCGCCACGAGCACGACGCCCGACCCCACGGCGTACACGGGTGTCCCCTGCGGAACGGCCAGGTCGATGCCCGTGTGGTGGCCGGCCAGCCAGTCGCCGCGGATGCCGTAGCGCGCGGTGACCCTGAACCCGCGGCGCAGCGGCAACGCGTACTGCTGCGGCGGCCCTTCCGGGATGCCCCGCATCTCCTCCGCCCCGAGGCGGTCGTCCGCCGCCGCCAGGGTGGCCTCGAACCCGGGATCGTACTCACCGGCACAGACGTGGTCCGACGCGTCCGACGGCGCACCGTCCGCACGGGCCGCGGCCCGCGTCGCCGTCAGCGGTACCGCCCCGCCGGCCAGTAGTGCCACGGCGGCTCCCAGAGCGCGGCGCCGGGTGGTGGTCGCTTCCGCAGGGCTCGCTATGTCGTCTTTCATGTCCGTCAGCACACTGGTGCCGGGCCCTGATCGCATCTCGGGGTGCGCCGCCTGGCGTACGTTCGCGAGGTCCTGAACCCGCTAGGGCCTGGACACGCCCTCGTCCGAACTCCGGTCCGCGGGCGGCGGCCAGTGCGGACGGGCAGGTTCCGGCAGGGAGCGCAGGGCCTGGCCGACCGAGGTGTGCGACGAGAACAGGGCCGCGCTGCCGCTGTGTTCGAGCAGCGCGGCGAGGCGCCGGCCCACACCCGCGAGCATCAGGGCGCCCGCTCTGCGCCGCAGGAGCCAGTGGAGGGCGAGCAGGCAGTTCAGGCCGCGCGAGTCGCAGAACGTCAGGGCGGTCACGTCGAGGACGATGTGGCGCCGGCCCGCGTCGACCGCGACGGCCAGTGTGTCCATGAAGAACTTCTCGGACGCCCGGTCGAGTTCGCCGCTGAGCCGCAGCACGGCGCAGACGTCGGAGTGCGCGAGGCCCGCGATGGACAGACGGTGTGGCGACATACCCCTCACACCTCCGGGGCGACAGCTTGTGCGGAACCGACGATCTGCTCTCTGCGGGTATACAGGACCGGCGGGGAGACGTCAGCCCACCGGACACGTCACGGCCGAGACCCGTACCCGTCTGACGTCAGGAAAGACGTTTCATCCGTGTGCCCCGCAGCGTGGCTCACTCCGCACGTGCCGCCGCCCCTTACGTTGAGGCTCCTCCCGAAGACCACACAGGAGCGCGCGTGAAGATCGATTGTGTCGGTGGAGGGCCCGCCTCCCTGTACCTGGCCATCCTCGCCAAACTCCGGGATCCGGCTCACGAGGTCACGGTCCACGAGCGGCACGCGGCCGGCACCAGCTACGGCTGGGGCGTGACGTACTGGCCCGACCTGCTGGCGGACCTGCACGCCCACGACCCCGAGTCGGCCCGCCTCATCGAGGAGCAGTCGGTGTGCTGGCGTGGCGGATTCGCGTACGTCGGCGACCGCACCACCGCGCAGGACGGCGACCTCGGCCATGCGATCGGCCGCCACCGGCTGCGTACGATCCTCGCCGACCGGGCCCGCTCCCTGGGCGTGCGCCTGGAGTTCGGCAAGGAGATCGGCGGCCGCGCGGACCTGCCCGAAGCGGACCTCGTCGTCGCGGGCGACGGGGCGCACAGCGGGCTCCGCACGGAACACGCCGCCGAGTTCGGCACGCGTGTGACCACCGGCGCCAACCGCTTCATCTGGCTCGGCACCACCCGCGTCTTCACGGCGTTCACGTTCGCCTTCGTCGAGACCGGACACGGCTGGATCTGGTGCTACGCGTACGGCTTCAGCGACGAGCACAGCACCTGCGTCGTCGAGTGCTCCGCCACGACCTGGGCGGCCCTCGGCTTCGACCGGCTCGGCCACGCGGAGGCCCTGCGCCTGCTGGAGAAACTCTTCGCCGACCTGCTCGCCGGCCATGAGCTCCTCGGCCGCAAGGACATCGAGAGCCACGCCCAGTGGCAGGCCTTCCCGACCGTCACGAACACGTCCTGGTCCCACGGCAACCTCGCGCTCATCGGCGACGCCGCCCACACCACGCACTACTCCATCGGGGCCGGCACCACCCTCGCCCTGCGCGACGCGATGAGCCTGGCCCGCGCGGTGGGCTCCGTCGCCGAGCCGCGGGAGCTGCCCGCCGCCCTCGCCGCGTACGAACAGGAGCGCAGACAGGCCCTGCTCTCGGTGCAGAGTGCCGCACGGCACAGCGCCCAGTGGTACGAGAACCTGCCGCGCTACATGGGACTCGCGCCGCACCAGATGTTCGCCCTGCTCGGCCAGCGCCACTCGCCCCTGCTGCCCTACGTGCCGCCGCAGCTGTACTTCCACGTCGACCGGACCCTCGGCCGCCTCCAGACCCTGCGCCGGCTGAAACAGCGCCTCGGCCCGCGCCTCGCCCGCACTCTGCAGAGCCGCCGCACTCCCGGCGCCTAGGGCCTGTGTCTAGACGGGGTGCTGGTCGCGGGCCAGTCGGGTGAGCGTGCGGACCAGGCCGTCCGGCGGGTGACGGTCGTCCGCGTGCACGATCAGCTCGCTCGGCAGGCCGAGGCCGCGCGCCCGGTGGACGACCGCGTCCGCGTTCGCGGAGGGGGCGCTCGCGTCGATGACCAGCGCGTCCGGCAGCAGCACCCTGGCCCGGGCGAGGGCCAGAGAGGTGTCATGGGTGTGGGAGAGGACGCACACCTCGGGGATGCTCTCGATCCGGGAGATCAGCTCCGTCGCCCGCTCCCGCCCGACCAGCACCAGGACGGTCAGCACGCTCCCATTTTCCTCCGGCCCGCCGCCCCTGTCCTGAGCGCGCACACGGAAAAGCACCGGCGCCGACGGTGTCGCGTCCGTCGGCGCCGGTGCTCCGCACACGGGTCTTTCGGCACAGGCCCTAGCTGTTGATGTTCCGCGAGCTGGTCCGCACGGACTTCATGCCGGTCTCGATCACCGTCAGGCCCGTCTTGCCCGCGTCCAGCATGTCCCGGCCCGTCTCGGCCGGGTCCATCAGGGTCTCGCCGACGACGTGGCCCACGCTGCGGCGCGCGTTCTCGCCGGGGATGGGGGCGGCCTGGGCGGGGGCGGCAGCGGCGACGGAGGCGGCGGCCGCCGCCGTCAGGGTCAGAGCGGTGAGCATGCGCTTCGAGGTGTTCATGGTCCTTCAAACGGCACAGAGCGCGGGAAGGTGCGCCCGACATCGTTAGTAACCCGGGCAATTCCACCGTCCGAGCGACGCGCGTACGCCCGTCAGAAGTGCATCATCGACATCAGCTCGGGGCTGCGCATACCGGTCGACATCTCGGGGAGCCGCTGCCCGGGCCGCATCCATCCCGCGCGCTCGGCGGCCGCGACGGCCGCCGACTCGGCCGCGTCGGCGGCGGCGTTCAGGGCCTCGTCCGCGCCGAGCCCCTCCCGCCCCGCCGCGGCCGCCGCGGCCTGCGACGCCCCGAGCGCGGCACGGCAGGCGGCGACGGCGAGGTCGCTGTCGCCGTCGTGCTGCTGTCCCATCTGCGCGGCCTGGGCCGCGGCCGCCGCCGCGTTGCGGGCGCAGCGCGAGTCCGCCGCCGGGTCTGGGGCGGACTCCGAGAGGACGGCGAGGGCCTGGAGGGACACGCGGGCCGCGTGCGCCGCCTTCCAGACGACGTGCTCCGGTGCCTCGTGCCGCTCGACGTGGTGACAGACCGAGGCGGCGCGGAGGGCCGCGCTCTTGGCACGTGCGGCGTGGCTGCGTTCCGTCATGGCCGTCTCCCTGTCCGCGGGCGGTTCGTGCGGGATGTGCGGCAGGGTGACAGGTCGGGCCGCAACTGGCCAGACGTATGCGAGTAGTTCGGCGGAACGGTCAGAGGAAGATCCCCAGCGCGTCGTCCAGCGACCACGTCTGCCAGCTCATCGCGAAGAAGGCGACGAACGAGGCGAGCGCCATCATCAGGTTCTGCCCCTGCTCGGCCCAGTCGTGGATCATCAGGACGAGGTAGACGAGGTTGAGGACGAACCCGCAGACCAGGGCCACCGGGGTGAGGAAGCCGACGATCAGGCCGAGCCCGAGGGCCAGTTCGGCGTAGGCGACGACGTACGCCATCACGCGCGGCCGCGGCTTCACCACCACGTTGAAGCCCTCGCGCACCGCGGACCACCGGTGTTTCTCGGCGATGCCCGCGGCCCATCCGATCCCACCGCCGCCGAACCACGTCTTCTTGTCCTTGTGGCGCCAGCTCTCCAGCCACCACAGGCCGATCCCGATCCGGAGTACGGCCACCCACTCGGCTCCGCCGAGCCAGATCGTCTGCATCGCGCATCCTCCCAAGCCAACCTGACGGGGCGTCAGTTCAGCGGATCGGGCCGCGACGCGCAAGGGGCCGAGTTGCGGGCGGACGCTTGCCGCCGAAGGGGCGAGCCCATAACCTCGATCCGACGCCAAATCTGATGGATCGTCAGATCAGTAGGGGGCACAACAGTGGTCAGCAGCGAGGACGGCACCAAGGAACTCCCCCGGGTCATCAGCGTGGACGACCACGTGATCGAGCCCGCGCACCTCTTCGAGACATGGCTCCCCGCCAAGTACCGCGACCGGGGTCCCAAGCCCTTCACCGCGGGCATCGGCGAGCTGGAGTACGTCGGTGGCAAGTACCGGTTCACGACCGACCCGGCGGGACAGATCACCGACTGGTGGGAGTACGAGGGCAGCATCTTCCCGTACAAGCGCATCATCGCCGCCGTCGGCTTCTCGCGCGACGAGATGACGCTGGACGGCATCACCCGCGAGCAGATGCGCAAAGGCTGCTGGGACCCCAAGGCCCGCCTCGCGGACATGGACATCAACCACGTCGAGGCCTCCCTCTGCTTCCCGACCTTCCCCCGCTTCTGCGGCCAGACGTTCTCCGAGGCCAAGGACAAGGAGGTCGGCCTCGCCTGCGTCCGCGCCTACAACGACTGGATGGTCGAGGAGTGGTGCGGCGACAGCGGCGGCCGGCTGATCCCGCTCTGCCTGATCCCGCTCTGGGACGTGGACCTCGCCGTCGCGGAGATCAGACGGAACGCCGCGCGCGGGGTGCGGGCCGTCACGTTCAGCGAGATCCCGACGTACCTGGGTCTGCCGTCGATCCACTCGGGGTACTGGGACCCCTTCTTCGCGGCCTGCGAGGAGACCGGGACCGTCGTGAACATGCACATCGGCTCGTCGTCGCAGATGCCGGCCGCCTCACCCGACGCGCCGCCCGCGGTCCAGGCCTCGCTCTCCTTCAACAACGCGATGGCGTCGATGATGGACTTCCTCTTCAGCGGCGTCCTGGTGAAGTTCCCGCGGCTCAAACTCGCCTACAGCGAGGGCCAGATGGGCTGGATCCCGTACGCCCTGGAGCGCGCCGACGACGTGTGGGAGGAGCACCGGGCGTGGGGCGGCGTGAAGGACCTGATCCCGGAGCCCCCGTCGACGTACTACTACCGGCAGATCTTCTGCTGCTTCTTCCGCGACAAGCACGGCATCGAGGCGATCGAGACCGTCGGCGTCGACAACGCCACCTTCGAGACGGACTACCCGCACGTCGACTCCACGTGGCCGCACACCAAGGAGGTCGCCGCCGAGCACGTGGGCCATCTCCCGGAGGAGATCGCGTACAAGCTGCTGCGCGGCAACGCGATCCGCATGCTGGACCTGCCGTTCGACCGGGCCGGGCGGTAGGGGGCGGGGGAGGGGCCGATACGGTTCATTCGACCGCGACAGCGACCGCCGCGGAGGCGCGCGACGGAGAGGCGATCGAATGAGCACCCCCCTTTCGGAGACGATGGTCACGCTCGGGCGGCGGTACGTGCGTGACGCCCCCGGCACCGTCGGCAAGGCGGCGCTGGCCGCCCGGTTCCTGAACCCGCGCCTCCGCGAGCACCCGCGCCGCCGCGTCGTCGCCGACCGGTACGGCAACCGGTTCGCCGTCGACACGCAGGACCTCATCCAGCGGTACGTGTACCTGTTCGGCGCCTGGGAGCCGCACATGACGCGGTGGCTGCGCGGGCGCCTCGGGCCCGGGGACGTCTTCGTCGACGTCGGCGCGAACGTGGGCTACTTCGCCGTCCTCGGGGCCGGGCTCGTGGGCCCGGAGGGGCGGGTCGTGGCGATCGAGGCGTCGCCCGCGTTCCACGAGCGGGTGCTGCTGCACGCCGACCTGAACGCGTGCTCCAACATCCGCGCGGTCAACGCGGCCGTCTCGGACGCGCACAAGCGGCTCACGTTCATCCTCGCCAGCTCGAACAACATGGGCGCGAACAGCATCGTCCCGTACGACGGACCCGCCGAGTCCACCTTCGAGTCGGACGCCGTGCCGCTGCCCGAGCTCCTGGAGCCCGACGAGCTCGCCCGCGCGCGCGTGATCAAGATCGACGTGGAGGGGGCGGAGGGCGGCGTCGTCCGCGGCCTCGCTCCCGCGCTGGGCAGCCTCCGCGAGGACGTGGAGATCGCCGTGGAGGTGACGCCGGACCGCATGGAGCAGCTCGGCGACTCGGTGGACGAGCTGATGAAGACGATGCGCGAGGCGGGCTTCCACGCGTACCGGCTGATCAACGAGTACGCGCCCGACACCTACCCGGCCGCGATCCGCCGCCCCGCGCCCCCGGTGCGGTGGCGCGAGCCGATCACGGGGGAGACGGAGTTGGTGTTCTCCAGGGTGGACGCGGAGACGCTCTGAGGCTTTTCTGCGCCCACTCTGCGGCGCGGGGTGAACGGGTGGGTGGGTGTGATCCGCCGCGAAGCGGCGGGATAGGACCGCCCCCCACCCGCCGGGAGCGTGACGCGTGACGTCAGCCACCCGACGACGGGTAGCCCCACCCCAACGCGCAGAGCGATCGCGCCCGATCCGCCACCACCGCCATGCGCGCGTCCCGCTCCGCCGGGTCGGTGTGGGCGCTCTGGCCCGTCACCTGGCCCTCCCACTTGCGGTAGAGCAGCCCCACCTCGGACGAGAACCAGCCGCGCGCGACGGAGTTGAGCGCGAGCAGCAGCCCCGTGTCCTCCGATGCGGGCAGCGCCATCCAGCCGCCCAGGGCGACGAGCAGGTCGCGGCGGACGAAGAGCGTCGCGGGGTGGACCGGCGCGCGGTAGTCGTGCCCGGACCAGTAGTCGATGACCGTCATGCGCTCGACGGGCCCGTGTGCGGGGTCGCCGGGGAAACCGACCGTGGAGCCGTCGGGCAGCAGGTCGAGCACCCGTGACGTGGCCCAGCCGATCGCGGGGTCCCCTTCGAGCGCCGCGAGGTCGCGGGCCAGCGCGCCGGGGGCGAGCTGGTCGTCGGCGTCCAGGACCTTCACGTACTCCCCGTCGGCGTGCGCGAGCGCCATCGTGCGCGCGACGCCGGGCCCGCCGGGCCGCCCCTGCCGGAACGTGACGCGCTCGTCGTCCGGGACGTGCGGCGCGACCTGGTCGGTCCTGCCGTCCTCCTGGATCAGCCAGTGCCACTCCCACCCGTCGGGCAGCTCCTGCGCGAGCAGCGACGCGTAGGCGTCGGCCAGGAACGGGGCCGACGGCGCGTGGACGGCGGTGACGATGATGATGCGCCGGCGCACGGCACTCACCACCTTTCCAGGGGAGTGGTGAAGACGGCTTCCGTGCGGTCGCCGGGCAGGGTGACGTCGGCGACCTCGACGACGCGGCCCTCCGTGTCGTACGACGTCTTGCGGAGCAGCAGCACGGACGTGCCGGGCGGCAGCTCCAGCTCCGCGGCCTCCTCCGGCGTGGGCGGCCGGGCGGTGATCCGCTCCTCGACGCGGTCCAGCTCGATGCCGACGGTGGACAGCTGGTTCTGCGTGCCGCCGGGCCACGGCTCCTTGGTGTCGTCCAGGAGGTCCGGGTTCCCGGCGACCAGGTCGCGCACCAGGTAGGAGGTGGCCAGGTTGAAGGGCGCGTCCTCGGCGGCGTACCGCGTCCGGTAGGAGCGCTCGATCAGGGGTGTCCCCTCCGGGACGGCGAAGGCGGACGCGAGCTGCGCGTCCGCGCGGACCTCGCGGTACGCCGCGTGGAAGACGAGGTCCTGGAGTTCGAGTGCGGTGTCGTGCTCGGTGGCGCCGGTGCGCGCCCTGCGCTCTTCCGGCTGGTGCACGCGGTTCTTCTCCCACTGGTGGCGGGAGTTGTCGCGGACGACGCAGGCGCGCGGCCTGCGGACGAAGTTGCCGCGCCCGTGCTCCTTCTCGATGAGTCCTTCCTCCCGCAGGAGGCGGAGCGCGTCGCGGAGCGTCGGGACGCTGCGCCGGTACTGCTCGGCGAGCTTCGTCTCGGCGGGCAGTCGCTCGCCGGGCCGCAGCAGGCCCGTGCGGATGGAGCGGCGGATGTCGTCCGCTATCTGCTCGTATGCCTTCGGCACCGCGCTCACCATCCGTCGTCGGGGACCGGTCCGTCGGGACCGGCCCACACCCTACGACTCCTCAAGAGGAGTTGATGACCGCGGCAGGCGACCACGAGCGGAAAGTTTCCCTACGAAACGATCTCTTGCCTAAAAGGTAAAAGCGTCGGCGCAAATGGAAGGGCCCGATCGCTGGCGACGGGGGATGCACCAGCGATCGGGCTCTGTTCCAACAGTAACAAGGTCGAATGCATAGTGGGAGTCAACTCCGCTAATAAAGTATGGAGTTGTGATCGGGATCACGTACGCCGCCGAGTGGTCCAGAAGGCGGACGGCGTGCCCGAACGGGCAGGCTTCTGGCCGAAAAGGCCCGTGTGACGCCCGTCTGTTACTCGTCGCACGGCGCCCCGTTACTCGTCGCACGGCGGTTCGTACGAGAGCCGGGGCAGATACTCATCCCATTTCTCCCGCGTGAGAACACCCCGGGTGGTCGAGCAAATACGCTTAACCGCTTCGTCGGTGTCCAAGTTCCACAACCGGACGGTATCCGTGCCGCTCGCGACCCCCAGCATGCCGCTCTGCGGGCTGAACGACAGGAAGCTGCCCATCTTGGTGTTGGGGCTCATCGACTGGCCGATGGGGGACGTGTCCGTGGGGTCGGCGACGTTCCAGAGCCGCACCGTGTTGTCGTTGCCGCCCGTCGCCAGGGTGTGGCCGTCCTTGCTGAACGTCAGCGACACGACCGCGTCGGTGTGGCCCGCGAGTGAGGCGTCGAGCCGGACCGGTTCGCGCGGGTCGGCGATGTCCCAAAGCCGCACCGTGCCGTCGTCGCTGCCGCTCGCGAGCGTGCGCCCGTCCGGGCTGTAGACGACGGTGTTGACGGGACCCTGATGACCCCGTAGGGGCGCCTGGAAGGGTGCGGCCCGCCGCGGATCGGTCACGTTCCACAGCCGTACGGTGCCGTCCGCGCTGCCGCTGACCAGCGTGCGCCCGTCCTTCCCGAACGTGAGGGAGTTGACGTACCCCTGATGTCCGGTGAGCGGCTCGCCGAGCCTGTGCGGGCTGGTGGGCGAGGTGACGTCCCAGAGCTGGATGGTGCGGTCGGTGTAGGGGGTCGCGAGGGTGCGGCCGTCCCTGCTGAAGGCGAGCGCGGCCGCGAACCGGGTGCGCAGCCGGACGGGCGGCCCGTAGGGGACGGGGTGCTTCGGGTCGGCGACGTTCCACAGCTGCACCGCGCGGTTGCCCGTGAGCACGGCGAGCGTACGGCCGTCCGGCGAGAACACCGGCGCCCGGACGTTGCCCTCCCCGGGCCGGAACGGCTTGCCGAGCGGAGTGGGCCGTTCGGGCCGCTCCACGTTCCACAGCCGCACCTTCTCGTCCCGAGAGGCTGTCGCCAGCACCTTCCCGTCGGGCCGGAACGCCCCTATCCGGCCGAGCATGTCCCCCGTGGAGACCGACCAGAGACGGACCTTGTTGTCGCCGCTCCCGGTGGCGAGGAACCGTCCGTCGGGGCTGAACCCCAGGGCGTACATCTCCCCGCTGCTGCCCGACAGCGACTCACCGACCTGCGAAGGATGCGACGGGTCGCGGACGTTCCACAGGCTCGCCGTGCTGTCCGCGCTCGCGGCGGCGAGCATGGTGCCCGCCGGGTTGAACGCGACCGACCAGAGCGGGCCGGTGTGCCCGGTGAGCGGCGTCCCGAGCGCTCTGCCGTGCTCCGGGTCGGAGACGTCCCAGAGCCGGATCGTGTTGTCGGCGCCCCCGCTCGCGAGGGTGGCGTCGTCGGGGCTGAAGGCCACGGAGTGCACGGTGGTCGAATGCCCGCGCAGCACCCTGCCGACGGGCTCGGGCCGCTCCGGATCGTCCGTGCTCCACAGCCGGATCGTGCCGTCGTCCCCGCCGGCCGCGAGGGTCCTCCCGTCATGGCTGAACGCCACCGAACGCACGGCCTGGGTGTGCCCGGTCAGCGTGGCGATCCGCTTCGGCTCGCGCGGCTCGTCCACGTCCCACAGGCGGACGGCCTTGTCCTCGTTGGCGGCGGCGAGCGTCTTCCCGTCCGGACTGAAGGCGAGCAGGTAGATGGCCCCGCCCTGCCCGGTCACGGGACTGCCGAGGAGCCGCGGATGCCGCGGGTCCCGTACGTTCCACAGCCGGATCGTGCCGTCGTCCGACGCGCTGGCCAGGGTGTTGCCGTCCGGGCTGAAGACCGCGGTGCTCACCCAGCTCTTGTGCCCGGTCAGGGGCTTGCCCAGCGGTTCGGGGCGCGTCGGGTCGGAGAGGTCCCACAGGCGTACGGTCCGGTCGTAACTGGCCGTCGCGAGGAGCCGCCCGTTCGGGCTGAACGAGGTGAGGTAGACGGCGCCCTTGTGGCCGAGGAGCGGGGTGGCGAGCGGCGCGTTCACGATCGAGATCAGCCGGTTTTTGGTGCCCTCGTCGCCGGGCCGCAGCCGGTGCGCCACCAGGTCGAGCTGGGCGGACAGGGACGGGTCGGTGTGCTGGGCGCGGTCGGCCTCGGCGACCACCTGCTCGAAGACCGCGTCGTCCCGCTGCTGCCGGGCGACGACCGCGGACACGACGGCGACCATCGCGAGGACGACCAGGGTCGCCACCGCGCCCCGGCTGATCCACACCATGCGCCTGCGCAGCCGCGCGGAGGCGGCCAGGAACTCCATGGCGCCCTTGGTCAGATACGTGTCCCCGGCAGTCCGGGCCCATTCACGGGCCTGCTCGAGCCGAGACCCCCGATAGAGGAGCGACGAGTCCCGATCGGAGTCCTCCCAGGACTTGCCGTCCTCTTCGAGACGCTGCCGCAGCAGGTGGTCGTTCCTGTCCTCGTCGATCCAGTCGCGCAGGCGCGGCCAGGCGTGCAGCAGCGCCTCGTGGGTGATCTCCACGGTCTCCGCGTCGAGGGTCACGAGCCGGGCGCGGACCAGCGCCTCGAGGGACTCCTCCGTCTTGTGCGGATCGGTCGACTCCTCCGCCAACTGCCGACGCGTACCCCTTCGCCGGGTGGCCTGGGTGTCCTCGCCGAGCCGCACGAGCCGCAGCAGGAGCAGCCGCGCCGCCGTCCGCGCCGCCGGGTCGAGCCCGGACCAGGCACGCTCGGCGGTCGCCGCGACGGCACCCTGGATACCGCCCGCCGCCCGGTACCCGGCCAGCGTCAGCCGCCCCGTCTTCCGCCGCTGCCAGGTGGCGAGCAGCGCGTGCGACAACAACGGCAGCACACCCGCGTCGTGCGCCCCGCGGGGCCCGTCCGTGCTCACCTCCCGCACGATCAGCTCGGCGAGCCCCGGCTCCAGTTCGAGCCCCACGGCCTTGGCGGGCCCGGTGACCGCCTTGCGCAGCTCCGACGTCGTCAGCGGCCCGAGCACCATGTGCCGGTGCTGCAGCGCGTCGGCCAGCTCGGGATAGCTGAGGCACTCCTCGTAGAAATCGGCCCGTATCCCGAGGACGACGAGGGCCGGAGCGTGAGCCTCGCCCACACCGGGCGAACAGGCGGCATGCAGAACCCGGATGAAGGCCCGCCGGTCGGCTTCGTCCGGGCAGAGGGTGAAGGTCTCCTCGAACTGATCGACGATGATGACGGGCCGACGGACCGGCCGGCCACGGTCTACGGACCCTGGCGCCTCGGTCTCGGCGTGTACGGCATGTACGGCACGGACGGCGTCTACGCCCTCCTGAGCCCCCTGAGCCCCCTGAGCCCCCTGAGCCTTCTCGGCCCTCCCGGCCTCCTCGGCGACGGAGCGCTCCCCCGCTCCCGCACCGGCCTCCCGCTCGCCCCAAGCGGTGATGGCTTCCCGCACGCTCTGTGCACACGCACGAGCACGGTCGTCGATCGCGACCCCCGGCTCGTCCACCCCGGCGCCCGGCGCGTCCTCCGCGGCGGGCAGGACGCGGGCGAGCTCGGGGATGTTCCGGGTGAGCTCGGTGAGGGGATCGGCACCGGGCACGAGCTGAAGAACGGGCCCGGCGACCCACGCGTTGCCCGCTTCCTGGGCCAGCGAGGCACCCCCCTGAAGGGTCGGCACGAGACCGGCGTTGAGAAGGGAGGACTTCCCGGCGCCCGACGCGCCCACGAGCATGACGAGCCCGCCCGACGAGGCGGCGCGGAGCTGGGCGACGAGAGCGTCGGTGCTCCGCTCGCGCCCGAAGAACCACTGGGCGTCCTGAGACCGATAGGAGGCGAGCCCACGGTAAGGACAGACACCAGGAACCCCACCCGCACCAGGACTGCCCCCCTCCCCGCTCCCTGACGCCTCCCCCCTGTCCGGGGTTCCGTCGGGACCGGCGACTCCCGCTGCCCGCTCGCCGACGGGGTCGGCGACGGCGAGCTCCCAGAGGCGGTGCCACTGGGCCATGTCGTAGAGACCGGGGGAGACGGGTGCGGGCCGCTCGCGGCGCGCTTCGGGGATCAGGACGTGCAGGACCGCGGCGAGGGCGGCGAACTGGGCCGGTACGTTCTTGGCCCTCCGCCAGTCGCTGATCCGCTGGGCGGACACGCGTACGGGTCGCCCGCGCTCGTCGACCCGCTGGAGGCGGACGACCGCTTCGGCCACGCGCTTGAGGGGCGGGTTGCCGGCTTCCTTGTACAGCAGCGCGAGACGTTCCGCGAAGCTCGTGCGTGCCCCTGAGTCGGAACTCAAGGCCTCCACCCCTTACTTCCGCCGCACTTGGTCATCCGGACCGGAAAACTCACTTTATACGGCTGACCTGCGGCGAAGGAGTCCGGACGGATCCGGTGCCTCCTCTGCGGGACCCGCAACTGGCAGGATCTCATCGCAGTAGCGAACCAACCACGCAGCGTCCTGGCAGGTCATCGGCCCACTGCTCGCGAAGGCGGCTGACACCACCGATCGTTCTGAGCCTGGCTTGTGCCGGAGTGACGACGGGGTCGCCGGGTGGGCTCCGAAGACTTGTGCAGACGGCCATAACCGGACCGCATTCACATCGAACGCGGATCCGGACTTTCCCTGATCCGCGCCGATACGCGGGAGCACCACGGTCGGCGCCGTCCGCGTCGATCGGTGCCGGTCCCCACGAGGGGAGGGACCGGCACCGATACGACGCGGAGTACGAGCTCTACTTGCCGACGTCCTCGGCGTCCTCGATGGTCCTCGGCGAGCGAGTGACCCACGAGCCCGTTGGCGCGCCCGTGCCCGCGCCCGCGCCCAAGGAGTACGCGTCCCTGAGCCACGCCACGAGCAGCCCACGCCTGAGCCGCCGCTCACCGATTGACGGCCTGAACCTCCTGCACGGCGACATTCCGAACACCCTCGAACACCCCATCGGGCAGCCGCCCGGCCGAGCCACCCGTCCCCTCCCAAGAGATCCCCCATGTGACCGATGCCGTCAGCGGATACGGCTCGCTGCCCGTGGCCCGCAGATACCGAACCCCGCAAGGCGGGTCCTCCCCGGCAGCACCCCTCCTATAAGGGGCACCGATGGAGCCGTCCTCGTTGACGGGACAGTCACCACCGGCGGGAAAGGTCACCGCGTCGCCGGTGCCGGGCTCCAGGTGCAGCGCCACGGGTTTGGCGGTGGTCACGGCGTAGAGGCCCGTGCCGGGCAACTCGGCACGAACGGTCACGTCGTCGAAGGTCGCTTCGTCCAGCCACACCCAGGTGGGCAGATTCACCGTCGACCCGCCCGTGGGCTTCAACTCGATCTCGGTGTCCGGCACCTTGATCTTGTCGTACGCGAAGGCGGCGAGGGTCTCGGGAGTAGGAGCGTTCGCATCCTCGGGGAGGGTGCCGGCGTCCTGCCAGAACATGACGCGACCGCAGTCCCACGCGCGGGAGTCCTGGTACATGCCGTCGCGGACGGTACTCCGCCAGAACATGCCCTTCTTGCCGAGGTTGTAGTTCTTGTACCCCTGGCCGCTGCCACCGCCTCCCGGTAGCCGCGACCCAAGGCCGACCCCCGTGACCCCGCCCTTCTCATAGTGATCGACCCACAGCCTGTTGCTCCACCACACATGAGCACTGACGAGCCCGCCCTCACCGGTGGCGACGGCGTCCTTAAGCTGCCGCGGCGAGAACACCGGCTCGTACCAGCAGACCGGAGGCTCCCAGTCGGGGTCGACGGATGTGAGCGCGGACACGGAAGCGCCGGCCGCCTGGCCCCCGGGATAACTGACTCGAATCCTCGACCGAGCCACGGACGCCACGAGCTCCTTGCCCACGACACCGCCCCGCACGGACTTGCGCGTCCCGTCGCCGCTTCCCGGCGACTCCTTCCCGCCGTCGCCAATGGCAAGCGCTGCTGAGGGGAGCAAGAAAGCAGCAGCGGCGGCGAGCAGTACCAAGGTCTCCCCGACCGGGTGCCGACGTCGCCTCACCGGTCGCAGCCTCCCTCGTCCGTCTCCACGGACGAGGTCTGCCAGACACCGCGAGCGTTTCTGTCCAGCCGTGTCCGGTACTGGACCTTCGGATCCTCTCCCGTGGGCGTCCCCGAGACCTTGCCCGTCTTCAGATTCCGCGTATATCCCTTGGCTTCATCAACGCAGTAGAAGAGGACGCCGAACCCCTCGTTGCTCACGTGCACGTCGGGCGCGAAGACGCGGACGCTCCCTTTCAGAGTGAGGTCCTTGTACGTCTTCACCCAGTCGGATCCGGACTTGCGAGCCGTACTGGTGCTGTAGAACCGCAACGCGCTGTACTGCGGATCGCCCGCCAGGATGGCGGCGTACCCGGCCCGCAACCGGCCCTTCCCGTCCTCCAGGATGGCCTGCAGCTCCGGATCGCTGTTCCTCCATCCTTCGAAGTCCGCTCGAAACGACTTGGGCAACTCGACCTCCGGCCGGCCACCCCCGCCCACCGAAGCGGACGGAGACGACGAAGCCGAGTTCTCACTCCCCACATCAGCACCGGCGATCTCATCGTCGCCCGGGCCACCACCCGAACCACCACACGCGGTCAGCAACAGAACAGAGGACGCGGCGAGCGCGGCCGTGACGAACCAGGTCGAGCGAGTCACTGGTGTCTCCGATGAGGTGGGGATCAACTCGATCGGAGCAACGCGGTCCACGACCGTCCGGTCACGGCGTATGGGAGACCGGTCGCAACTCCGTTTGTTGCAGCGTCTGATGGGCCCGACCTCGTGGTGCTGTTGACCCACACCGCTGAAGGGGATGACAAAATGACAAGACGGACTTGAAGGGGGCAACAACGTGCCGCTCGTAGCGATCCAACCGTCATACGGAAACCCTGTAGCGCGGCTTCATTGGCGGGACACGCTCGACCAGGAGATCCGCTTCTCCTCGGACAAATACGCTGCCGCACTCTCCGAGGAGCAGAGGGCGGCGTTGCAGAGGCTTCACCCGTCAGGCTCTGCCCGCTTCTGGGGAGCGACCTCGGTTCAGGACAAGAACATGGATCGACTCCGTACTGGCGACGTCGTTCTATTCACAGGAAGGAATCTTGTCCGAGGCATCGGGGAAGTCGGGGTCACGTTCAGGAACTCCGACTTCGCCGACGCGATGTGGACGCCTGATCCGGACAAGGGAAGCTGGCGCAACGTCTACAGCCTGCTCTCTTTTCGGCACACTGAAATTCCCTACTCGGAGATATGGGAGTTGCCAAGCTTCAACGTGGGCGACAACTTCATGGGCCTGCGAGTACTCGCGGGCAGCAAGGCGGATGAGGTCTTGCAAGGGTTGGGGATCACGACGGTCACCGAAAATCGCCGCAAGCTTGCCCGGGATGCCGAAGTGGCGAGCGCCATCGCCCAGGGAACTCTGGTCGTCCCCGTTGAGGCAGTACATGCTTCGACAGCCGTGTACCGGCGAGACGAGCGCGAAATACAGGTGCTACGCGCCGAAGCGCTACTGGTGAGAGAGTACAAGGCCACTCTGGCTGGAGCGGAGGTTACGCGGTTGCGTACGCCTTCCGGTGTCACGGACCTTCACGTGACCGGTCCCGATGGAACAGAGATCATCGAGGCGAAAAGCAGCGGTGACCACAACTATGTGCGCGCTGCTTTGGCCCAGCTTCTGGACTACGCGCCTCATAGTCCTTCTCCGGCAGACAGACTGAGTGCTCTCTTCCCGACCTGCCCTGCTGCAAAGAGCGTCTCTCTGCTGCACCGCTACGGAATAGACTGCATATATCGCACGATGCCTAACGTATTTGAGCGAATATCGGCACCCGTCGAGGCGCGTATGTACGTGCGCAAGGTATGGGCGGATGGTGAATGAGCAGCCAGTCACCATGGGAGCGCCTGCCTCTAGTGAGGGAAAGCTCTGATGGGGCTCATCACGGCCCGTCCGTTCTTCTCCCGTGCTGGGGGCAATCTGATCGGCCCACACCACGCGTTCTTCTGCCTCGGTGATGGCCGCGGCATCGGACTCCTGAGGGCGTGAGACGCGGCGCTGGTTTTCAACAGATGTGCGTAATCACCACGGCGTCGGCGGTTGCCCCCATGGCTCGAAGCAGGCACCGCCGCACCACGGCTTGCCGCGTGGCGAGCAGGCACGGAGCGAGAAGCGTTCGGTGCATGCGCACGTCAGGTCGCCTGAAAGGGGCAGCCCGGAATCATTTCCCGGACCTTTCCCGGGGACCCTATGCACCAGGTCAGGCCCGGCACTGATCTCTCAGTACTGGGCCTGACCTGGTGTTTCTCTGTCGGGGTGGCGGGATTTGCACCCACGACCTCTTCCCGAATGAGGTCCGGGCGAGATCGCCACCGGACAGTATGCTGTTTTGCCTGGTCAGGACGTTGGTGCGCGATGGTCTCGGATGGTCTGAGAGGGGCTTGGGGAGTGGGTTGGCTCCCAGATGGCTCCCAGGGGAGGGCCCCCCATTACAGCTGATTCCCCGCCCAGAACGTTGCGAGGCCGAGCAGACTCGCGTTCGGCCCGCGTCGACCGGTTCTGCGCCGCCCTTGAAGCGGTCAGCACCTTTCGTTAAGCCTCCGCATCAGCTCGGTGACCAGAGAGTGCTTGTGCGCGGTGTCGGTACGCTCGCTTTGCTGGGCCTGGTGCTTCTGGAGCCGCACTCTCCGATCCGCCTGTTGGGCGGCGGCTACGCGCTCAACTCTGCCGTAGACGATGGCGAACTCCTCAGGCAGCCTGTCCTCGGCTCCTTGCGCCAAGAGGAAGCCCACCAACTCCTCCAATGGTTCCAGTTCTGTGTTATGCGGTTCGCGCTCCGGTTCCGCGGCGACTTGGCACAGTTGCTGAAGAGCGCACTGGACCAGCTTCTCGGTCACCGGTTCACGGGACGCGCCGGGCTTCCGGCGTAGCCAGTCGTACATCGCCATGGCTCGATCCCAGTCACCAGCCTCGACGCTTTCCAGTAGCTCCCAGTGCATGGTCTCGACCAGCTCCTCCCAGAACCCCTCGGCGAACTTCTCCGGGACCAACGGGCTGGCGCTGAGAGAGTCAGCCAGGCTCTCCAGGTGGGCGAAGTGCTCATATGAGGTGAACGGGGAGGGTGCCTCCTCCATCACGTACGCGGCCAGCATCGCGGAGTTCAACAAGTTGGCCGTTTCCAGTACCCACTGCAGATGGGTCGACGTGCTGTCGTCCTCGTCCGACGGCCCGGTCCAGACGTAGGCCCCCATCGCCTGGACGAGGGGGACCACAACCGACTCGTGCTCCTGCAGCCGTGCCAAAATGCCTGCTCCATCGGCCATCCGCGCCGCCTCGACGAGCCGGTGTACCTGGACCGCTGGATTGGGGCTAAGCGCCTTGAGTAGTTCTGCGAAGTGGGCGCGACCGGCGTCGAGGTGGAACCGTACGTAGTCTTCAATCGACGGATTGTGGAACGTCACCTGCCCACGCTCTACCGAGACCATCGTGCCGTCCAACACCTGGATAGCCCTGCGGAAGGTCCGGCCGTCTGCCGCCTGGCCCATCTCCCTGCGATACCGGCGCCAGGACCTCTCCAGATCTGCGAGGTCGGCGGATTGCCAGGTGAACAGCAGCTCGAGCAGGTGGATAGCCTCGTCCGTCAGCTCGCTCTCCACGATGCGTTCCCAGACACGCCGCGGGTCGTCCAAGTTCTCCAGCATTGCTGCGGCGATGTCATCCCCCTGGCGACTGGACAGCCTCAGTGTTTCCTCGACCAGACGCGGATTGAAGTTCTTGTGCCGGACCACCGGCCACCAAAGTTCCGGATCGGCGAACCGCCGCTTGTCGTACGTCGGGAGAGGAGATCCATGGACGTGGTTGTAGAGGATCTGGCCCCGAACAACGAGATCCAGGTCCGTCAGCTGGATCACGCTAACCGCGTCCGACACCTCTGGTGCCGCCAGTCGGTCGTGACGAAGACGTGCGTGCTCCAGTAGGTAGTCGCGGGTCGTCATCACAAGCGCCTTCCCGGGCGTCTCCTGGATCTCGCGGATCACTGAAAGCAGCCGGTTGTCCTCGTTCTTGGTCAACGGGGCGTCCAGGGCCGTTCGCCCTAGGAAGTCGTCGTAGAGGAATGCCTGCCGAGCGTCGTCACGCCACAGGGTCCCGATCTCGTCGATGTCCTGGGAAATCTCGTGCACCTCATAGCCGTTGCCCATCAGCCAGGCCGCGAGCATCAGCGCCGCTGTTGTCTTGCCTACCCCGGGAATGCCGGCGATGACACAGACCCGCTGGGAGTCCAAGAGCTTCCTAGCTCGTTCAAAGGCCTCATGCGGGACGAAGGTGCTGGCGACTCGTCGTAGTCGCTTCTGCAGCCAGGACGAGCGCAGGTACTGGTCCTGATTGAGCACGGTCTGAAGGACGGTCGTGCTGCTCAGCCAGAGCCGAAAGTGTCGTCGGACCAGGTCCGGGCGGCGCAGCAGCTCGGCGACGATTTCGTCCATGCCGTACAGGTCGCCAGTGCCGCGCACGTAGGGGGCAAAGGCGGCCCGGAGCTCTTCCTTGCCGTCGACGGTCAGGCCGACCGTCGTGGCGATGATGTAGCGGTCGGGTGCCAGCGCATGGACCTTGGGCCATTCATCCTTGATCAGGCGTCCGATCAGCGTCCTCTGGCGGGCGCGCGGCCAGTGCTTGCACTGAACGACGGTCGTCCCGGCGGGTCCAGTGTGCCGCAGGTCGATGCCACGGTCTCGGCCGCGGGGGAAGATCTCCAGCGGCACACCGAGGACATCGCTGAACAGGTCACGGCAGACCGCCTCGAAGTCGTGGTCAGTCAACCGCCCCAACTCGAAAGAATCCATGTCGTATCGCCCCCATGAATGTCGCTTCCTGCCTTCATTCTCTCCACAGCGGTCAGGGGACTCGGCGCGGGGAGGGCCTTGACCGGGATTTTAGCCGAGCCTGCAAAGAGAATGAACGCCTGAAAAATTGCGGTCCATCCTATCGGTGGGGCCTGTTGCTCAAGTTTTCGTTGTCGGAGTACGGCTGGGTGCCGACGGTAGATCGCTCACGGCAGACGCGGATGAGTGGATATAGCGTCGAACGCCATGGCAACCTAAAAAGGTCGGCGAAGAGCCTGGGCATCTTCAATGTGAGGCGTCGCGCGGGACCATTCCTCGCCCCAGGCATCGTCGGCGTATAAGGGGTCTCGTCGGAAGCCGAGCGGGCCGAAGCAGACCAAGCGCACGGGAGTTCAGTCGATGAGACCAGATGACCCAATTTCCCACAGGTTTCATGCCTCGCTGCCATCAAGGCTTGCTGAGCGACCTCGTGATCAGCGAGGTTACCCAATCACATATGTCACAGTGATCCGCCCTGACGGGCGCCCAGATTTCACTGAGGTTGACGGCGCCAGACGGCTGGAGTGCATCCGTGACGAGCTCTGCGGCTTGTGTGGTGAACCACTCGGGTATTGGCGAGCGGTGATCGGCGGTCCGGTGGTCATGAGGAGCCGCTTGACGCTCGTTCCTCCTATGCATGTTGAATGTGCGACCTTCGCCGCTACTGACCCGGTAGGCGGATGTCCGTTTCTGCTGCATATGGGTTTCGCTCGATATGCAAAATCAACCAATGCAGACCAGGTGACGCGCCCCAGTCGCATGTTTCTCGCCAAGACTCGGTCTCACGAGTTGAAGCGAGACGGTGCTGACGTGCTAGCTCATTGCGCGCCATTCAAAGAGGTGTGGGAGATTCGAGCTGGAAGCCTGGTCAAGCTTCGGGATGCGGCGTCCTGGCCCTAACCTGGCAACTCGGGCCAGCGGATGGAAGCCATCCAGTCGTCCTACTGGCGCTGTCGCGGCCGTTGAGGAATTACGGGCGCGGCCAGGCTGGGACTGCTCTGTGGTGCCGCCTCCGGCATCTCGGGGCGTCCCAGCCTTAAGCCAGCGACCTTGATGCTCAGTCGCGATCCGGGGCTTCATTCGGGCTCGACGTGTCATCCAGATCCAGTTCAGACTGGACGGGCCGACCGGGCTGGGAGGCCCGCCACGCCTCGAACTCCTCGCCCGATACTTCGAACCAGGTGCCCAGCGCCTTCTTGAGCGCACTGGTGGCCAGGTCTGTAGCCTTTTCTTCCCGTTTGCCCGGTCCGAGGGTGGGCTCACTGACCTTGAGCGCGTTCGACTGCTGCTTGGTGCACAGGTCGAGGTAGAGGCGGCGGGACTGGCTCAAGCCCTTGTCGAACGCCGTGCGGTCGATCAGCCACGGGGCGATGTGTTGCCACGCCGACGGGGTGGCGAGCGCCTGCAGCCAGAAATACCGGAAGTACACCGCATTTGGTGTGTCCATGTTAACAATTTGGTTGATTGACTTGCTCGCCTCCTTGCTGAAGGCATGCCGGCGATCGTGGGCCCTCCGGCGGTCCAGCTCGAAGAACGCGTTCCAAGCGTCGACGAGTGACGCGGCGAAGGCGGGCAGGTCTTTGAGCTCGGCTCCACCCGGCTGGTTCTTGCGCATCTCCCACAGAGAGGCAAGCGTCATGATCATGCCGAGCTGGCAGGCGTGGGTGTTGAATACTGCGAACGCAGCCTTCGACTGCTTGATGGCGAGGGGAGTCGCTGCGTTGAGGTAGGCGCGGGCGCGGTGCTCCTCGAACTCGGCCTCCTTCTCCTTCAATGCCTCCCAAGCCCGGATGACATCCGTCTTCACCGGCAGATGACCGTTTCCTTCGGAGCGTTGCCGCTGGTACTCGTCGTAGCTGTCGCGTAGGGTCCAGTAGATCCCCACACCGCCGAAGAGGGCGTCATACGCGAGCGCCGAGTGGTTGTGGGTTGTATCCCAGCTGTCCTTGAAGGTGGCGAGGCCGGCGGCATGTGCCCGATAGGGCGCCGTCTTGGACAGAAGCGTCAAAAAGACTGTCCCCCAGGAGTCCATGAACCGGCCGACCAGCTCCTCTGCGCGGCCCAACGGAAATTCCGTTTCTCCGATGGCTTCCAAAACGTAGTGGCGTCCGCCATCGCTGAACTCGGGCGGGAGCAAGCTGACGAGGTCGAGCTGCTCGCGCATGAAGCTGTCACGGTCCTCCAACTTTTCCCTACCACCGAACGGTTGCGCCAGATTGGTCAGGTACTTGGGCGGGCCGAAGATACACCGCTTGACGACCATCTTGAACAGGTGAATGTTCGTCATCACGGACCAGCGTGCGGGACGGCTTCCGTTGATCTCGGGGTTGTCGTACTCCACTGCGTAAAGCGGCAGCTGGTTCTCTGCCCGGCCACGCAAGGCGCTCAGAAGGCTCCGAGTGAGTACGTTGGACAGCTCGCCGTCGGACAGCAGGATGATTCGAGACTCGCTTGGCGGCCGGGCTTCCTTATTGACGTCGACGAAGAGCTTGCGGGCGGCCTCGTGGGGACGTGAGGACTCCCCGGTTTCCTCCGGGAACCAGCACACCGTGACGGGGACTTCGATCTTCGCCAGGTCGCCCTCGGTGACCTGGTGGTCCCGCAGCAGCTGCTCGACCTGGTGCTCATAGAAGGGCCGGAACTGCATTCCAGCGCCCTGCCACGAGCGGGACAGAGTGCGTTCCACGGCCAGCAACCCCATGGCGCGGTGCTGTCCATCGAGAACAACCAGACTTGACTCGGACTGGTTCCACCACAGCTTGCCCAGGTTCGCGGGGTGCAGGTTGCCGTCTCCCCCGAGAAGGCGGTGGATACGGAACGCGTTGCCAGCCTGTTCCTCCTGCCAGCGCGCATCATCGTGGTCCACCGGGATGGGCGCCCCAAGAGCTGGGAAGGTAGTCGGCTTCTTGGCCTGGAAGGGCAGCAGCACGGCGACGATCGGCGGAAAGAATGCCGGCCCCGTCATCTGCTGCTTGAACAGGTACGGGATCAGCTTGCCGGCGACACGGTGGTCGTCGAGGTCACGCTGCAGCAGCTGGTTGAAGTCCAGGTCCCCAGGGTCCATGACTTCGCGAACGGGCGCGAGGCTCTTGGTGAGCTGCCGCTCCGGCGCGTCGGCGTCTCCACCCAGCCTCGCCTTGGTCATGATGTAGTCGACTCGGCCAGCCGGAGTGTCGAAGCTCCCCCAGGTTCCCTGGACGAAGTCGCGGAACGTGAGCTTGGAACCTGAGCCAAACATTCTTGGTGATGCCTCTCAATCGGTTCTGCCGCATGGCGGCGGATGCTGGTGATGCACGGCGCAAGACGTACTGGATGCCTCGATGCTGGAGGCAAGGGATGCCGCCGGGGCACGGCAGCCCGATGCCGGGGAATCCTCCGGTGGGGTGCTGGGCCCCCACCGGAGGGTTCCCTACTGGTCCCTGAACGCCTCCCGCAGAAGCGCCTCGGTGAACATGCCCCAGTAGGTCCGGAGGTCGTCGAGCCGCTCGGGGTCTGGGTACATCGCCTCTGCGTGGGCATAGGCGATCAGCAAGTGGTCGACGGCGGTCTGCGCCCGCCGTGCAAGGTCGGTGATCTCCTCGGGATCCAGGTTCTGTGTGCCCTCATCGGCGAGCTTCTTCAGGGGCAGATACACCCGGTCGAACAGAGCGTGTCGGAGATTGAACTTGACGGCGGCCTTGCCGTTCAGGTGGTCAATGACCAGTAGTTCCTTGCCGGGCCACGAACCGCCCATGAGGGTGATGGGCTTGGTGCGGATTTGCTCGCGGATCCGCTCGATCTTCTCGGCATCCTCTTCTCGGTCCAGACCGAGATCGACCACAGCCTGCTCGACAACCCTTTCCTCGTCTTCCGGGGTCGCGCCACGGCCGGCAATCCCTCTCGGGAAGTTCGGAAAGACCCGAGCTGCAGTGTCCATTGTCTCGGTGTGCTCACCGTCCTCAAGACGCTTGCGCTTCTCGGTCTCCTTCCAGTCCGCGCGGACCTTCTTGAGGGCCTGCTTCACGGGTGCCTTCAGCCATTCGCGAAGCTCACTGCGGAGCTTGCTGACCGGCTCCGTCCCGCGCTTGACATTGCGCACCTGGAAGTACTCGTCCAGCTCCGCTGGGAAGCTCACCTCGATTGCGACGTAGCGCAGGACCTTGTCGCTGCGTCCACCTTCGAGCAGCCGTGGCACGATGTCGTAGTAAATCTCCCGACCGTTGCGCAGGATACTGATTTTGGCAGTGTTGTCCTCGTTGATCTGAAACTCGGAGATGTCGTGGCCCTTGTGGTCCGTGCCACCGCCGGCACCCGAGTAGGGACGGAATTCGCGGGGCACGATGGCGACGGCAACGTGCACCTTGTGGCCGTCGATCCTTAGGTCAGTCTCTTCAATGAGCTCACCGCGGGGGTCGAGCGGCTTGTAGCGCGAGATGATTCTCGGGTTGTCGCGCAGGAACAGTGGATCATGCAGCGTGGTGACCTTGCCGTCCAGCTCGATGGTCCTGCCCGTATCGATGTAGGTGCGGAAGGCACGGGCGATGAACTTGCGGAGCTCAGCGATCTTCTGATCCAGCGAGGTGCCGTAGGTCCCACCGCTGGAAAGTCGGTCGATCTTGCCGAACACGACGAGTGTGCCGGATGCGAACGGTGTCTCGTCACGGCCGGTCATCAGCTTGGCGGCCTCGGCGGGCCACTCCTGGACCTCGTCGGTGGTGATGTAGTGCTGCTTCCCCTCGCGGATCTCCTGCAGGTCGATGTAGCTGTGGTAGATCTTCGTGCTGCCGGTCTGTCGGCTGTAGATGTCGATGCGCTCACCGAGGCTGAGCCCGGCGAGCTTGAGCCCGACACCGAAACGTCCCAGCCCCTTTCGCTCGCCGTAGCGGCTGCTGTAGCCCATCGAGAGCACGTGGTGCATCTTTGCGGGCTCGATGCCGACGCCGTTGTCGGCAATAAGGATCCTGTCGATCGTCTTTTTGCCGCGGCCGAAGATCGTCCGCACGCGCATCAGGGTGGCCTCGGCCTCGATGGAGTTGTCCAGCGGCTCACCGATGGCCGCGGTCAGGTCGAAGCCGGCGTCCCGCATGGAGTCCAGCGCCCGGTCGACCTGAATGAGATCGGCGCGCTGGTCGTGTGGGGCGAGGAACATGGGTGTAGTCATCGTCAGTCCTTCGTCGTAGCGGGCCACACGTGCTCCTGGGCGGCGTAGACGCGGTCTCGGCGAGCGGCCTGTTGCTGGGGTAGGCAGAAGGTGCAGGGAATGGGGTGCCCCTCTGGTCGCGCCGGGTGAATCCGATTGGAGGCGTCAGGGGTGAGAAGGTGGAACAGCGCGCACTCGACCATGTAAGCGCTGGCGGCGCTGTGGTGTACGTCGTAGGTGAAGTAGTCGGCGCGGCGGTCTGAGCAGTGCCGTAGGAGCCGTCGACGGATGTCCGTGTCGCTTCGGCCGACGTAGGTGGGGTGGCCGTCCTCCGAGTACAGGACGTAGGTGCCGATCCGCTGCGGCGGTATGAGCGTACGCACGAGGCTCGGGCTGAGCCTTACAGGGATGGGGGTCACGCTGCCTCCGCGGCCTGCCAGAGGGCTCGCGCGCGGCGCCGGGCTCGGCTGACGCGCTCACGCATGCGCTGCAGCGGTACCGCTTGCCGGTCGGCCAAGGAGGCAGCGTCGTGGCCGATGGCGAGGTTGTTGAGCAATACCCGCTCTGCGTGGGTGAGGTTCGGTTCGGTGTTGACCCACGCGAGGAGTTCGGCGGCCAGAAGGCTGGAATCGGTCTGCCCGCGGTTGACGTGGTCAGGAGCAAGCGGGATGAATCGGGCGATGGCTCGGCGACGCTCGAGCACCTCGTAAGCATGCCCCATGGCCGACTTGGTGCGGTAAGGGCCTGGAGTAGAGGCGTCCGTCGGGTTGCGCAGGAGCTCGTCGAGTGCGCGGTCGATACGGTCGAGCTCGTAGGTGTCCCTGCTAGCCAGCGCCTGCTTCTGCAGCGCGCTGACCGCCCCGGCGACGGGGTGGCTGATCATGCTGTTCGCTCCGGGTGTCTGGTGGTGGGCCCCATGCGGTGGCACACGTCCGAAAAGTGAAGCGGTGTTATGTGGTTGTAGGCCCAGCGTACTGCCAGGGGCTGACAGAGCGCGGCCGTTTGCGTGAAGTCCGCGCCGTTGAGCGCGCTTTGGTCTCCCTACCTCTAGAGGTCGGGTGGCAGGAAGAGTTGTTGCGCTTGCGGCGCAAATTTTTTGACGGGGCAACAGGTTCTAGGCGACTGGTATGGCAAAGCCCGCCTCCCCAGTCAGGGGAAGCGGGCTCCGACGGGCCGTGGCTACTCGGTCGTGATGGCGATGAGGTCCTGGATGGAACGCAGATCCTGGCGGCCAGCGAGGTAGCCAATACCGCGGTGCAGATGGATCAGCAGGGTCTTGCTCACAGCAGCGTCCGTGGGTTCCTCTCCATCCTTCGCACACCGCTGCTTCAGGAGAGACAGGTAGACATCGCCGTATGGTCCGGCGAAGGTCTTCCAGGAAATCTCCACGTTCGAGTCGGTGGTGATGTCCCGCACGAGCGGTGTGGACGGGTCATGTAGCGACAGCGCGAGCCCCCAGCGGCACAGTTCGTTCCACTGGGTTAGCCCAGTGTTGCGCTTGAGCCAGCCCAGCTGATCTTTGGCGGTCTGGGAAAGCCGGATAGTGATCTCAGACGGCATGGAGGGCTCCCTCGGTCCACCAGTAGCCCTTGCCGACGCGGGTGGTGAACGTGGTGTCGTCGTGCGCGAGGACGTAACTCTGGGCGATGGAGGGCCGCAGCCGGTTCAAGAGGTTCTCGTCGATCTCTTCGTCTGTAGACAGCAGCAGGACCTGTCGGCCGGCGTAAGGGAAGTAACGGTCAACGAGATGTTCGCGGTGGCGGCTGTCCAGGCGCCCCAGAGGGGTGTCGATGACGGTGGGGAGCCGGTTGCCGGCCACCTTGGCCAGCCCCCACAGGAGGGACACGGCCAAGAGCTGCCGCTCTCCGGCGCTGAGCCGGGAGGGGTCGACAGGCTCCCCGTCTTGGTCGGTCAGAGCGATGGTGAACTTGTCAGTGTCGATCCGCAGGCTCTTGATTAGCCCGCTCTTGCGCATCAGAGTCTGGAAGCTGATCAGGACAGCCACCTGCAGGCTGCTGATGTGCTTGCGCAGGAGAGCAGAGCCGAAGCGTTCCAGGGTCGCGCGAGCCTTCTCCGCGTAGGCGGCGACTCGCTTGAGCTCTTCCTCGCGGACCAGCGGTAGGGCCTGCTTCTCGCGTGTGCGCTCGAAGTCGGCCGTAACCCGCGCCTGGCGGGCTTTGGCCTCCGCAAACAGTTGGGTGGCCTGTTCGACAGCGGCACGGGCGACGGTCACTTCATCCCTGGCCGCCTGGCGCGCGTCGATAAGGTCCTTGATCTTACGTTCGTCTGGAACGGCAGCCAGTTGACGTTCAGCCTGCTGCAGCTCGTGCGCACCCTTGTCGGCTGCTTCCAGGAGTTCGGCGGCGCGAGCCTCGTCAGCTCGCAGAATCTCATCCAGCGTGGACAACTTCTGGATGAGGTTGTCCGGCAGGTCCAGGTCCAAGCCGAGGTCGGCTGCTGCGGCGCGCTTCTTCCTCTCGACCGTCAGTTTCTTCTTCAATGCGGTGCGGGCTGCGGCGGGCACGCTGTCTGGCAGCTGATCAATCAGCCATGCATCCCGAGATTCGAGGATGCCAACGACCTGACGCGCTTCGTGCGCTTCCTGCTCCTGGACGGTTTGTTCCATCAGCGTGGCGAGTTGATCACGGAGCAGCACCAGAGGGAATGCGCCTTCGGCTAGACCGCGCAGCGACTTCTGCGCCTGCGCCAGGCGGTCCGCCGCGGCTGCCTTGGCGGCCTCGAGCGCGAGGCGCTCCTCGAACAGATGTCCACCCGCGCGCTTGAATTGCCGCTCTATCTTCTTCAGTTCTGCCTCGGCCTCGGTGTGGCGCTTGTTGGCCTGGTCCAGTTCCGTCTCTCGGGCGGACACCTCCTCCGAGGCTGCCCGCTTCTGGGCCTTCAGGCCGTGGAGCTGCTCAAGGGCTCCCCGGTCCTCTGATGACAGCCTCTGTCGGCGCTGAAGGACGAGGAGGTCGGTGCGCAGCTGTTCGACAGCCCTGACACCGAGCAGCGAATGGACGGCGGCTTCGATTACGCCGGCTGCCCGCTCAGGGTCGGCCAGCTGCTCGACCTTCTCACCGTCGAAGAAGAAGAGCGAGGCAACCTCTAGGGGCAGGATTTCCTCGACGTGCTCTGCCCAGTTCTCGCTGATCGTGGCGTCATACCGGCCGTCAATGGTGACGGCCAGATTCTCCCTCACGTTCTTGCCGATGAGGGCCCAGGTTCGGTCGACCTCGTAGGTGCGGCTGCGGCCCTCGACGGTGATCGAGAATTCCAGCTGCAGCGCGGCCCCCTTGGCGGAGTCGGCTGCGCGGTTGATGCTTTCGCGCAAGTATGTTTCGTACGCGCGGTTGCCTCGCCCGCTGCAACGGGCCCTAGGGCCGTACAGCACGAGCTGGATCGCGTCGAGCAGCGTCGTCTTGCCGCAGCCGTTCAGACCGCCGATCAAGATGATCGGGCGTTTGGGCTTGACTCGAAGGTCGAGGTGCTGCCGACCTTGGTAGGCGCCGAAGTCTTGGAGTGTCAGGCTATGCAGGTGCATCGGTGGTGGTCTCTTCGTTCAGCGACAGCTGGGTTGGGTCACTCTCGCGCAGTGCCTTCAGCTTCTGGGCGAACTGCAGCGCGTCGTCCGCGTCCTCGTAGTAGCCCTTCTTGATGGCTTTCTCCAAAGACTCAAACAGGCCGGCGCGTCGGGACATTGTCCGGTATTGCCGTTCGACCGCGAGGAGTTCACGCGTCATGGAGAAGTGGATCGGGTCGTCCTCACACGCCTCCTTGAGCAGACCGATCTCCTCCGCGCCCAGCACGAGCTGCTCGTCCAGGGGCAAGCCGGGGAACGTCTCGCCGGTCACCTCCTCGTAGATTCGCGGCAGGGAGTCCTCAACCTCGTGCTTGTCGAACACCCAGATCCGGCGGATCTCGTGCAACTCCTTCATCGAGATCAGTTCGATGCCGCGCACGTGCTCCGGCGCCTTCTTGTGGTTCCGTACCTTGTTCTGCGCGCTGAGAAGCTTGCGGAGCCAGTCCTCGCGAGCAGACTGCTTGTACGGTCCAGGGATGGTTCGGTCGCCGTCGCCGAGTAGCTGGACATTGCCATTCATCCGGCGGAAGTCGCGTGTCTGGTTCTCGTTATTGACGTCGTCGAGCTCGTTGCGGAGCTTGAGCAGCGGCCGCATCCACTCCTTCTCGTCGTCATTGCGAATCATGGCAGTCATCGACTTGTCCTGCTCGACAAGCGTGCAGGTCCAGCAGCCGAACCGGCTGTCCCCACATGAGGGCGTGGTGTCGTCAACAACCAGGGGGCACTCGGAATCATCGGACGCGCCCTGGTACATCGTCAGCAGATCTTTGTTGTCGTGGCCCCACGGGTTGGGGTACTGCATCAAGAACGCCCACACCTCCTCGGTCGACCAGTCCTCAATCGGGGAGTAGACCAGGGAGTTGGGAAGCTTTCCATTGGGCGAGAGGCGGTCGCGAACGCGACGCTTCTCGTGCTGGGCCATCGACCGAGCCCGGGCCTGGCTTTCGGCCTTGCGGATTCCCAGCACGAGGATGGTCTCCCCGTGACGTCGCACAACTCGTCGGATGAAGGCGTTAGACGGCTTGATCTTCAACCGTTCGGTGCACCAGCGGAACCTCGGCCGGGGCGCGGGGTAGCCCTTACCGATCAAGCTAACCCAGAATGTGTCTTTGACGTCCGGGGTCAGCTTGTGTGACTCGATCGGAAGCTGCTGTTCCTGCGCGGCGGCACGCATGGTGTCCAGGGATTGGCCAACCCAGGCGGAAACGACAGGGTTCTCCACCAGAGTGTCCGTGCTGATCACGTGGACTGGCTTGGTGCGCTGGCCGGTGGGCAGGCCCCTTAGCGCGAGCCAAACCAGTTGGAGAACTGCAGTGGAGTCTTTTCCGCCGCTGTACCCGATGACCCAGGGCACTTCATCCGCGATATAGAGTTCGCGGATTTCTTCCGTCAGCTCTTCGACGACCTCCGCCAAGGGCCTGTCTTGGAAGGTCCTCGTCGAGTTGGGGGTGCTCATGACTCTCCTCGCAGATAGGCGTCTTCCACGCGCTGTTCCTCGGGGCTCAGCTCTAGCTTGAGGTGCTGCCGCACGTAGTTCACGGTCAAGGTCAAGTTCTGTCGACTTTTGGAGACCCTCCCGCCGACAAGGGCTCGCCCTTCCCAGTCCGTGTTGGAACGTGTCCAGTCCACAGTGGACAGGCGCTGAAGGGTTGGGGACCAGCTCCGTGGCGCCAGGGACCTTCGCAGCAACGTGTTGCCGACACGTCCTAGCGCATGCAAGGCGATGCCGTGGCTGTGCAGGAAGTCGCGGCGCATCTCCGATGCCGACATCTCACGCCGTCGCACCATGTCCCACTCTGGGATCAGTGCGTCGATCGCGCTCCAGTACGCCTCGGCCAACTCGTGGGACTGCTGCTTGCGGATTTTTAGGTCCTGCAGCAGAGACTGCGTGGCGTAGTAGAGGGAGCTCAGAGTGAACAGTTTACGGGAGCGCTGCGACAAGGTGCTGTTCTCCATGTCCACGTGCCCCTTGAACATCGGGGCACGCATGGCCAGCAGCCGCACAGTGGTGGACAGATCATCACGGTGGTCGTACAGCACACCGATGGAGCGGGGGGGCCTCACGGCATGCCGGTTCAGGTCAGCGAACATTTGCTGGCAGCGAGCGAGGCCAGCATCGTGGAAGAACACCACGGCTATCGTCTCCTCGCCGAGGTCGGGGTTCTCCTTCAGTGCCTGCTCGATCGCGGCGCGCCGGTGCTGGCCGTCGTTGATGAGGAACCGGGCAGCCATCGAGATGCGGATCTGGCCGGCACGCATGCCCACGCCGCTGTCCGCAATGCCCTCGAAGCGGATGTCGCCATCGACAGAAGCGGTCAGCGCACTGAAGACGTAGTCGGTGGGGTTGTCGATGATGTAGCGGGTCAGCGCCGGCAGTCGCCCCTTGTTCAAAGTCCGCTGCGCGCGCACCTCGGGGGCCAACTCGTCCTCATCGAAGAGGAAGATCTTGGGGATGAGGCGCAGTGGGCACATGGACACGTAGAACTCGCGTCCTGCCTGGACACCGCGGATGGCCGGAAAAATGTACTCGAAACCGGCAGATGTCGGCGGTTCCGCAGGTTGAGGAGTGACAGAAGATCCCACCTGCACACGCTATCGTACGTCAGGTAAATGACGTACACAGCACGTGGGAATCACGCTCGAAGGTGGTTGGGTTCGATGGTGACGTACCTCGACGCGGCGGCGACGACGCGCGTGGACCAGAGGGTGGCCGATGTTGTCCTGCACTGGATGACGGCCGAGTTCGGGAACGCCGGTAGCCGCCATGAGTACGGCCTCCGCGCCAAGCGTGCGGTTGAACGTGCCCGCGACTACCTGGCGGGGACCGTCGGGGCAGAGCCTGATGAGCTGATCTTCACTAGCGGCGCTACGGAGAGCAACAACATCGCTCTGCTTGGGCTAGCTGCCTACGGCGAGCGGACCGGCCGGCGCCACATCATCACTTCCGCCATCGAGCACAAGGCGGTGCTTGAGCCCCTGGAGCACCTAGCTCGCCGAGGTTTCGAAGTGGACTTCCTCAAGCCCGGCCCCTCGGGCCGGGTCGCGGTCGAGGCTGTGTTGGAACGGTTGCGACCGGACACCCTGCTCGTGTCGCTGATGCACGTGAACAACGAGACTGGGGTCATCCAGCCCGTTGCCGACCTCGCGCGCGAGCTTCAATCCACTTTGACGTACCTGCACGTGGATGCAGCTCAGGGGTACAGCAAGGTCCCTGCTGATCTGACCGCGCCGATCGACATGATCAGCATTAGTGGTCACAAGATCGGCGCACCCAAAGGCGTAGGCGCACTGGTCGCTCGACGCCGAGAAAGCATGGATGACGAGCGGCCCCCCTTGGAGCCGATCATGTTTGGCGGCGGGCAGGAACGCGGCCTGCGGCCCGGCACCCTCCCCGTGCCCTTGATCATGGGCCTGGCCGAGGCCGCGAAGATCTTCGAAAGGGAGCATGCCCGGTGGCAGGCTGCAGCCCTGGAACTGCGCGCGAAGCTCCTCGAAGGGTTGGCATCAGAGCGCTTCCATCTGAATGGTGACCAGGATCACGTCGTCCCGCACATCCTCAACATCTCCTTCGAGGATGTGGACTCTGAAGCGTTCCTCGTAACCCTCAAGGAACTCGTCGCGGTCGCGACGGGTTCTGCGTGCACTAGCGCCTCCTACACGCCGAGCCACGTTCTCACCGCAATGGACCTGCCCGACAAATTGGCGAGGAATGGGCTGCGGTTCTCCTGGTATCCCGAACAAGCAGAGACGCTGGACGTCGCGGAGCTGGCCAACGGTGTTGGCAAGCTTCGGCCTCGGGCCTGAGTGGGCCTAGTCGCGAATTCGGACGAGGCGGTGCCCGTGGAGGGCGCGCTGGCACCGAGCAAGCTCGCTCTCCCAGCCAGCCTCAGTACCAATCTGGTGCGGGTGTGCATACAACCCAGCTTTGACCTCAGCCTCCGTCAGGCGCCGGTACTTCGGCGCCTCTGGATCATCGGGGTGCAGGAATTCGTGCTTTCGGTGGAGGAGCGGCCGATTGCTACGACCTTCATACGAATGATGGGACGTCTCGAAGGTCTCCAAGTCCACCTGGTAGGACGTCAGCAAGCGTGGGTGGGGGTCGCGGTCGAACTCCGGGTAGTCCAACCAGCTCACTGCACGGCCCCGGTGGCAGAGCTTGACAACGGTCCACGCCTGCGGTCGCCCGGCTGCAACCGAGGCGCAGTGCTCGTACAAGCGCAGCACGGTCGGCATCCAATCGACCGCTCTCGCGTGAACGTAAAGCGCGGTTGGGGTCAGCTTGCCAACGTTGGAGGCGCTCATAGCTCCACGGACGTAGGCGTCGTCCCGAAGTTTGAGCAGCAGCCGGTCGGCTCGTCGGCACGCCTCTTTGTATGAAGAGAAGAACGCCCGAATGTCCAGCTGCACAGTCAGCGGCAGACTGGTGAACGGACCGCGGCCGTTAAAGAGATCGACCGCAAGGAACAGTAGCGTGTTGAGAGTGGTGCGTTTGGCACCCTCGCTCACCTTGGCCGGGTCGGCGGACTCGCGTACGAGACGGCGTACCTCCGCCGGGCTCAGGCGCGCCAGTAGTTGGGCTGTGAGCCGGGGTGTTTCTTCCAGGCGCGGAGGGCGTCCGCGGCGCTCCACGTGGTTGATGAGCGCGGCTACTGCGGTAGCGGTGTCGCTGGAAGCCAGCCACTCGTCGTCGGCGACGATGCGGCGTGCGAGATAGCTCAACCGGTCGCTGTCGGTCTTAAATGCGTAGATGATCCCTGGTGCGGCGGACACGGCCCGGACACCAGTGATCTCTTCAACGTAGGTCCGGAGCTCGTTGGCCCCATACAAGTGTTGGAACGTCTTGCGCCGGGTCAGCAGACCGTCCCCGAACTCCTGACCGTTGACCTTCGATCTCTCCCAAGACAGGCGTGCGGCAGCGATCAACACCTTCCCTGCGAGATCCCAGGCGTTCTGGAGAGTGCGCCGCCGTTCGACAGGGTCCTCGATGACGTTTAGGACGTACGTGAGAAGTACCACCGGGGCCGACTTCAGTTGCGCATCGGGCTCGTAGAAGGGGTCCCAGCCGGCGGCATCGCATCCCAGGTGCCGCAGTGCGCGAACATCTTCCCCGCGCCCGCATCCGTAGTCGAAGACAGATTCGTCGGGAAGGATCTGTCGGTCGAGTAGGGCTTGACGGGCGGGGACGGACAAGCTGCCTCGCGTGATGGCAGTGAGCCATCTCCTGCTTCTGGCCTCTTGAGTCATGACCTTCCCCGGTGTCTCCTCGCTCACTCTCGGAGTATGGCGAAGTTGAGCGGGCACTAACGGCGCCTTGTCGAAATCTCAACGCCTGGCAGTTGGCGGGACGTACGGAGTGGCAGGTGAGCTGCCGCGAGGGTGCTCCTGCAGAGATGGGCATGCGTACAGGGCGTTGTAGCTTGTAGGGTTGAACGACTGGCCAACGACATGCGATGGAGTCCCGCTCCTCACCGAGTTGCGGAACCAGCGCACGGTCGCCGAGATGCCTTCCTCAAGTGTCACCGGCGCCACCGTCGGGAAGAGCGCCCGCAGACGACTGCTATCGGCCTGAGAGTGAGGGACGTCGCCGGTGCGAGCGGACACGTGCTTCCGCCGGACGTGGTGACCAGTCGCCGTCTCGATCTCCGGGATGAGGTCCAGGAGCGGTGTACGAGTCCCGAAGGCCAAGTTCACAGGGCGGGGCTCGACGATCCGGCGGAGTAGGGCGTCGGTGAGGATGCGGCAGACGGTGCCCACGTACGTGAAGTCGCGGGTCTGGGTGCCGTCGCCGTAGACGGTCACGGGCTCGCCGGCGAGTGTGGCGCTGATCCACTTCGGGATGACCGCGGCGTAGGCGTGGTCCGCGCGCTGGCCTGGGCCGTAGACGTTGAAGAAGCGGAAGGGCAGCACGGGCAGGTCGAAACTGTGGTGGTAGGCGCCCAGGTACGCCTCCGTGGCGAGTTTGGTCACCGCGTACGGGCTCATCGGAGCTGTGGTGAGGTCCTCGTGCTTCGGCAGGCGAGGGTTCGCGCCGTACACGGAGGACGAGGACGCGGCGATCACGTGCAGGCCGCCCGCGCGGCGTGCGGCTTCCAAGACTTGGAGGGTTCCGGTCGCGTTGGCCTCGTGGCTGGCCAGGGGGTCTCGGACCGAGCGCGGTACGGAGGGCAGCGCGGCGAGGTGGACGATGGCGTCCGCGCCGCGGAACACCTGGTCCAGCAGGTCGGCGTTCTGGATGTCGCCCTTGAAGAAGTCGACGTCGAGGCCGGCGATGTTGGCCTCGCGGCCGGTCGAGAGGTTGTCGACCACCCGGACCCGGGTGATCTTGGGGTGGTCGGTCAAGGTACGGGCAAGGTTGCTTCCGATGAACCCGGCGCCGCCGGTGATCGCGATCTTCATGTGGCTTCCCTTCAGAGAGAGTCGACGTGTGCGCCGACGAGCTGACGGCGGCAGTCGAGGATGTACGGGGCGTGCGCGGTGATCAGGGGGTAGTCGAAGGCGTCGTGGTCGGCGAGGAGGACGACGGCGTCGGCCGCCGCGAGTCCGGCCGGCGTGACGTCGACTCGCCTGAGGTTCGCCAGGCCGTCGGCGCGCGGGTGAGCGTCGTCGCTGACGTGGGGGTCGGCCGCCTGGACCTCCGCGCCCATGCCGATGAGCAGCTCCGCGATCCGCGCCGCGGGCGTCTCGCGGGCGTCCCCGGTGTTGGCCTTGTAAGCGAGGCCGAGCAGCAGTACCCGGGAGCCGTTCACGGACTTCTTGCGCTTGTTGAGGCCGTCGACCAGGCGCCGGACGACGTAGTCGGGCATGTGGTTGTTGACGTCGTTCGCGAGCTCGACGAAGCGGAAATTGCGGCCCACGGTCCGCTGGACGCGCCAGGACAGATAGGAGGGGTCTATGGGCAGGCAGTGGCCTCCCACTCCCGGCCCCGGGGTGAAGCGCATGAAGCCGAACGGCTTGGTGGAGGCCGCGTCGATGGCGGCCCAGACGTCGATGCCCAGCTCGTGCGCGAAGATCGCCAGCTCGTTGGCGAGCGCGATGTTCACGTGCCGGAAGGTGTTCTCGAGCAGCTTCGTCAGCTCGGCTTCCTTGCAGCTGGCCACCGGGACGACCTTGTCGACGAGGGATGCGTAGAAGTGACGGATTGCTTCCTGGGACGCCGCATCGATCCCGGAGACGATCTTCGGGGTGTTCTCCAGTCTCCATTTCGGGTTGCCAGGGTCGATGCGCTCAGGGCTGTAGCCAAGATGGAAGTCGGAGCCCGCCGTCAGGCCGGAAGTGCTTTCGAGGAGGGGGCCGAATACTTCCTCCGTGGTGCCCGGGTACGTCGTGGACTCCAGGACGACGCTCGCCCCGCGAGTGAGGTGGTGGCCCAGCAGCAGCGCCGAGTCTTCGACATGGGACAGGTCCGGAGCTCCGTCGCGGAGCGGCGTGGGTACCGTGACGACCGCTACGTCGAATCCCGCGCAGTCGGAGGGGTCGAGGGTGGGCCGGTAAGCGCCGGCAGCGAGGAGCGGCACCAGACGCGAGTCGGTGACGTCCTCGATGTAGGACTCTCCGAGCATGAGTCGCTTGACCCGCCCCGCGTCCACGTCGAAGCCAACGACCTGGTGCCCGGCCTCGGCGGCTCTCACCGCGAGCGGGAGCCCGACATACCCCTGTCCCACGACCGCGACGCGGAGCCGCTGGGTCTCACGCTTTTCGATCATGCTGTCCACCTCGTTGTGTAAGCGTGCGGATGTGTACGGCGGGCGCGGCCCGTGGCGTGGCGGTGGCTCTAAGATGGGAAGCGCCTCGGCCGTACGAGACTCGCTTGGCCGCCTGTCTTGGACGGCCGAGTGCTTTTCGCGCTCCGCCCAGGCCGGTCAGAAAACCTGTGGGATGGGGAAAGCACCGGTTCGATACGATGGCGGTGGCTTGTAGACCCGTTCCGTCACCGTGCGCGACAACAGCGTGCGATCGGAGTGATCGCATCGGCTGCAGCCTCCCGACTTGGGCCCGCCGTGGCACTGTCACCGGCGCCGTACGTACGAAATGGAGCATCCGAGGATGGCTCGACACCTGGTCACCAGCGCGCTTCCCTACATCAACGGGATCAAGCACCTGGGCAACATGGTCGGGTCGATGCTTCCGGCGGATGTGTACTCCCGGTACCTCCGCCAGCGCGGTCACGACGTCCTCTACATCTGCGCCACCGACGAGCACGGCACGCCGGCCGAGCTGGCCGCCAAGGAGGCCGGGCTCTCCGTCGCCGAGTTCTGCGCGCAGGCCCACGACGCCCAGAAGGCCGTATACGACGGCTTTGAGCTGGCCTTCGACTACTTCGGCCGGAGCTCCTCGCAGCAGACCCGCGAGATCACTCAGCATTTCGCGCGCAAGCTGAACGAGAACGGTTTCATCGAGGAGCGGGCAATCCGGCAGGTGTACTCGCCGGTCGACGGGCGCTTCCTGCCGGACCGGTACGTCGAGGGCACCTGCCCGCACTGCGGCTACGACAAGGCCCGCGGTGACCAGTGCGAACACTGCACTCGTGTGCTCGATCCGACCGACCTTCTCCACCCGCGCTCGGCGATCAGTGGCTCCACGGAGCTGGAGGTCCGCGAGACCAAGCACCTGTTCCTGCTGCAGTCCAAGCTTCAGACCGAAGTCGAGGCGTGGATCGACGCGGTCAGTGAGCAGTGGCCGCACCTGTCTACGTCGATCGCCCGCAAGTGGCTGACCGAGGGTCTGCACGATCGTGCGATCACGCGGGACCTTGACTGGGGTGTGCCGGTCCCGGCCGACACGTGGCCGGAGCTCGCGGCTGAGGGCAAGGTGTTCTACGTCTGGTTCGACGCTCCGATCGCGTACATCGGCGCGACGAAGGAATGGGCGGACGCCGCCCGGGACGGCGAGACCCGCGACTGGAAGTCGTGGTGGTACGAGGCCGACGACGTCCGGTACACCGAGTTCATGGCGAAGGACAACGTCCCCTTCCACACCGTGATGTTCCCAGCCACTGAGCTGGGCGTCCGTGAGCCGTGGAAGATGGTCGACTTCGTCAAGGGCTTCAACTGGCTGACGTACTACGGCGGCAAGTTCTCCACCTCTCAGAAGCGCGGCGTCTTCACCGACGCGGCCCTGGAGATCCTCCCCGCCGACTACTGGCGTTACTTCCTGATCGCCAACGCCCCCGAGTCGGACGACTCGTCGTTCACCTGGGAGCACTTCACCGCCACGGTCAACAAGGACCTGGCCGACACCCTCGGCAACTTCGTCAACCGCGTGCTGTCCTTCTCCCGGAAGCGGTTCGGCGACGAGGTCCCGGCCGGCCGCGCCGCCGGCGAGGCGGAGGCGAAGCTCGGCGAGCAGATCGCGCATCTGCTGGCCGAGTACGAGGAGCACATGGAGGCGCTCCAGTTCCGCAAGGCCGCCGCAGCTCTGCGCGCCCTGTGGTCCGCGGGCAACTCCTACTTGGAGGAGAAGGCTCCCTGGCTGGAGATCAAGACCGATGCCGACGGTGCCGCGCTGACCCTGCGTACCGCGATGAACCTGATCCACCTGTACGCGGTCGTCTCGGAGCCCTTCATCCCGGCCACGGCCGCCACCATGCGCGGGGCCTTCGCCCTGGAGAACGACACCGCGCCCTGGGTGACCGCCGAGCAGGCCAAGGCCCTGGACGCCGTCACGGCCGGCACCGCGTTCACCGTGCCGCCAGTGCTCTTCGCGAAGATCACGGAAGAGGACCTGGAGTCCTACCGTGAGCGCTTCGGCGGTGCCCCGGACGCCTGACCGTGTCCCCCGAGCCCGTACCGTCCCTTCTCTCATCGGGCGGTACGGGGGTCGAGACGGCTGGGCAGGCTCGCGGGAGGCACGTTCATCAGTCGGATGTCGGACGCCGTGTCGTCCGCCTCGACCCATGTGAGACCGGCTGACCCAGGGACGTGCTGGAGGTAGCGCTCGAAGCCGTTCCCCGTCAGCCACAGCAGCAGGCATGCGATGCCCCCACCATGCCCGACGAGGACGGTCGTCCGATGTGGCCCGGTGCGGACCTGGTTCCACAGGTCCACATAGCGGGCCTGCACTTCCTCCGATGACTCGCCGCCTGGCGTGCGGAACTGGTGGATGGGCACGCCATGGTGTGCTGCCTCAGAGGCGGCGAGCTCCCTGGGCCGGCCACCGAGGTGGCCGCTGTTCTTGGCAGCGAGGCGTTCGTCCACGAGTACGTTGGTCGGCCTGAGCACTGCGGTCAGCAGCGCCGCCGATTCGCGGCAGCGGGACATCGGGCTCACGAGCATCTGGTCCACGGTGATCCCGGTTCCGGCGAGGCCGGCGCCGACCGCGCGGATGTCATTCCTGCCGCGTTCGCTGAGCCTGCCGCCGACGGCCTGGCCCTGGTGAATGCCCCGCAGGTTCTCCTCGGTCTCGCCGTGCTTGATCAGGTAGATGTGCTTGGTGCGCATGGCGTGGCGTCCTCTTTCTCGAATCAGTCCCAGTCGCGGACGTCGACACAAGCGGAGACCGCGGCAGCGACATGGTCGTGTTCGGCACGGCTCATGGCGGGGAAGCGGTCGTGGTGCCACTCGATGTAGAGGACCGAGATCAGGTTGATCGTCCCGTCGTCCAGCAGCTTGGTGAGCACGGGGTACTCGGCACCTTCGATGTCCATCTTCACGACGACGTGATCGCCGGGACTGACCGTCCGCCGGAGCCAGGCGCTGAAGTCGATGGCGGGCACCGGGACCGGCGAGCTGTAGTCGATCTGCTGGTCGTACATCGGCGGCACGCGCTTGCCCGGCATCACGGTGGAGCTTTCGTGGTGGCCGAGGAAGAGGTCGATCGTGCCGTCATGGGTCCACACTGCGCTCGGGGAGATCTCGATACGGGCCGAGTCCTGGGCCTGTTCGACGTGCCGGCGGATGGAAGGGATCAGCTCCGCGTTCGGCTCGAAGGCGTAGAACTCGTGATCCGGAAGCTCGTGCATGAAGCGGTTCAGCACGATTCCGAGGTTGGTGCCGCAGTCGATGAAGATTTTGCGCATGAGGGGCTCCCGTGGTCGGGTTTCGGGGGTTCGAGGTCGATCTCGTGTAGGACGTCGTGGGCGAGCAGGACGAAGTCGCCGGTCGCGGGGCGGTAGCAGCGCTCCTCGTACCGGATGGTGATGCGGCGGACGGCTTCGTCGCCGCGGTAGGGAGGAAGGTCGCCCCACCGGTAGAGCTGTCCGCCAGGCGCTTTGAGCCAGCGCAGTGTCCTGGGCAACGGTCCTTTCGGCACGCCGCTGTTGAGTCGGCTGAACATCGTGGTCAGGAAGTCGACGTGCTCGTTCGCCAGTTGCTCGTCCTTCTGCGCGCGGCCGTAGGTCTCCTTAAGGTTCCGCAGCCGGTCCGGATCCCCGTCCGCGTGGACGATGAGGTCGCGGAGCCGCCGGTCCCAGACGATGCCGAGGTGGTCGTGGAGGACCGGTTCGCTCGTCAGGAAGTAGCCCAGGACGCGGCCGAACTCCCGCTCGTATGGGCACATGAAGCCGTTGTAGAGGCCCTGCTGTTCGCCGGACGCGGTCTCCACCTGCCAGTGGACACGGGCTGTGAAAGGGGAGTCCCACCACCCCAGGTGCCAGGGTTGCCACAGCAGGTCGGCGGCGCTGAGCAAGAGCACCGCGAGTGCCAGCAGTGCGGCTGGCCAGCCGAAGGCCGCCGCGTCGTACTCCGCAGCGGGCAGAAGGCCGACGGTGATCGCGAGAGCGATGTTGGTGCCGATGTTCTCCCAGAAGAGGATGCCGGAGGCGAGAGCGACGGCGAGATTGAAGAGGGCCGTGCCCGCGAGCACCGCGACCAGAAGGCGGCGGTCGAGGAAGGCGATCAGCCCCACCGCCTCGATCGCCATCGCGAGAATATTGATGGGGCGGTCAAAGCCGCGTGCACGGCGCAGTACGCGGGACACGGTCTCGGGACGCAGGAAGCGTGCCCAGCCCCAGGAGTATGCCGAAGCGATCAGGTAGTGGGTGCGGTTGTGCCAGGCCCATGACCAGGGTCGCGGCCCGAGTCGGGCCTTGCTCCAAGCCGGCTTCACGTAATGAGAGAGCGAGACGCAGCCGAGCACGAGCAGGAGGGCCGGCGACGAGCCCGAAGTCTCGCAGAGCGTCGCCACGACGAACCAGGCGAGGTATGCCTTGAGCAGCCGTAACGGCATCATCGCGTGGTGCTTCCAGCCTCGGAGCTTGCCGCAGTACACCCCCATCCAAGCCAGGAGAGCCGGAGGCCAGAAGCACGAAACGGCACCCAGCACCAAAAGCAGCTGCTTGTCCAGGCGCTGCGGTCCGATCGGCTCCGTTACGTCGTAGTCGCTCGTCACGCCCTGCCAGGTGAGCATCGTGATCACGAACAGGGCGAACCACCGGATCGGTCCGGGATCGGGCGATGGCAGGAGGATGAGCAGTACGGCGGGCGCGATGCTCGTGACGAGGATCAACGGGGTAGGACGGCCCGCGATGGCCCGTACAGTCGGCGAGATCATGAAGCGGTAGCAGGCCACCACAGCGGTGACGGTCACGGTGGTGTGCAGGTACGCGGCGAGCGGTGGCGTTCCCATGGCGCGCCTACCGTGTGATTGGGGCGAAGATCGGAGAACGGGCTGTGGGCAGGCTCTCCAGGTAGGCGGCGATCCGCTCCCGGGGGTCGACCGCGAGGTGCTCGTCCCGGTGGCGTACGACGTTGGCGCGGAGCTCTCGATTTCGGTTGAGGAAGTCGAGCACCGCTCCGCCGTCGATGCGGGGCACCGATGTGCCCAGTTCCGCCTCGTGGACGACCTTGGCGCACCAGTGTTGGTCATACGTGGGCAGCGGGATCAGATGGACCGGTTTGCCGAGGACGAAGGCTTCGCTGATGAGGTTGAAGCCGGCGTTGGAGAAGACAGCCTCGGACCGCGCCATGTCCCTGATGAACGCCTCGCGGTCGAAGGTACGGATTTCGATCTTGCCGTCGGCGTACTGCCGCAGTTTGCCGATCTCCGTCGGCTGCACGTAGATCCGTAGGGCGCGGTCCGGGACGTACTGGCGGAAGACGGCGGTCAGCGTTCGGACGGACTCTTCCGGTCCGTGGTCGAAGTAGCGCGAGAAGTATGCCGTGGCGAGGGGTTCGGTGGTGACCGGCGTGGAACGTACCGAGTCGGGGATGACAGGGGCGATGAACTCCAGCCGTCGGTCGTCCGCCTTCAGGGGGACGTACGAGCAGATGAACGACCGGTCGACGCGTGGCGCGAAGTAGCGGAGGCGTTGTTCGTCAGCGGTCCTGGCGTATCGGCCGACGGTCGGAAGGTTGAGGTGTCGGTACTTGCTCTGCTGGTCGACGGAGATCAGCGGTCTGCCGAAGTGATATGCGAGGCGAGGAGTGTTGGGCTCGTAGTCGGTGATGAACACGTCGGGGACGCCGGTCTCCCGCACGATCCGGCGCAGGCGCATGTGCTTGGCGAGGCCGGCGGGGGCCTGCCAGATGTTGGCGCGTATCGCGTCGCTCGCGAATATGCGGTCGGCGCGGGCGAGGAGCGTCGGCATCCAGCCGTCCCAGGCAGGGAAGCCGAGGTCTCGGAAGTACTCCAGGCGGGCGCTGCCGTTGGTGACGATGCGCACCTCATGCCCGCGGTCGCGGAGGTACTGGGCGATCACGCTCTGCCTGACCGAGTGGCCCATACCGATGCCGTTGACGCCAATGATCACCTTGAGCGGCCGTACGTTTCCAGACACGACGATCCCTTCGGTCAGGAGAGACGGGTGAAGACGTTGCGGGTGATGGCCGCGACCTGCGGGTCGGTGGCCAGAAGGCGAGCCCAGTCGGTCGTGGCGGCGGTGAAGACCGTGCCGTTCGCCGTGTAGAGGCCCACGGTCGCTGCCCGAGGGCTGTCCATCGCCTCCCGAGCCGCGAAGTTCCAGTCGCCGGGCAGCTGCGCGATGCCGAGGATCTCGAAGTTCTTCGGAGTTCCATCTCGGCCTGTCGGGCGCGGTCGGCCGGACGCGTCGAGCTCGTACGCCGCCCCGTCGCATTCGTAGCCGACCAGTGCCCCGTCGCGGCCGACGACGTCGCCCGTCTGCAGGCCCGTGCCGGAGAAGAGCCAGTGTTCCGCTTCCGTGACGGTGAACCCGAGGGGAGTACGCGGACCGTCCCAGTGGCCACCACCGTTTCGGTAGCTCACGCCGAGAAGGGAGTTCTCGGGCTCCGATTCCCACCAGTGATCGGGGCAGCCGTACGAGCTGTCCGGGTCCGTCTCGGCCGAGGCTCCAGGCGGGAACTTGTCGCAGCGCAGCCCGGCCCCGTCCCGGGCCACGTGTACTCGCCACCAGCAGGTATTGCCACCGAAGTTGGCGATATTGCCCCCGCCGTCCCGGAACGCGGTGACGTTTCGGCGGATCTCGGTGCTCCAGTACTCGTCATGACCGGCGGCGACCAGGAGGCGGTATCCGTCATGGAGGTGTCGGCCTTCGTGAAGGTCCAGGTCGGTGCAGTAGTCGCTCTCGATCCGGTTCTCCTCCATCCACTTGATGAAGGGTGCGTCCCAGTGAGCGAAGGTCTGCCGCGGGGAGGCGGTGTCGTATGGGTCGGGCAGGCCCTTGACGGGGCCGCCGACGCCGCCTCCGGGTCGGAGCGTGGTGACCTCGGCGGCGCTGTAGAGGCTGCCTCCCCCTGCCGTGTTGTAGGCGTGGTAGGTGAAGGTCGGGATCTTGAAGAGGACCGTGCGGCCAGACGGCGCGGAGGGTGTGACCACGAAGAGAATCCGCGCCTGACGGGAGTCCATCGGCGGTGTGCCCGATGCCGGCTCCCGGCTCAGCGTCGCGATGTAGACCCCGGACCTCCACTCGGGAGGTACGGGGAACTCGTAGGCGGGCCACCGCCAGTCCGCTTCGAACGTGCCGTGCTCGGTGGTGCCGCCGGGCCACTCGACGTGGCCCGCGTGACAGGGCGTCGCGCCCCAGCGGTAAAAGTCGACGTGGAAGCGCGGGGCCGAAGCGGAGATGTGCAGCCGGAGCACTTCGCCGGCGCGGACGCTCGGTCGGGCCGGGTAGCCGCTCATGCTCGTCATTCGCTCGTCCAGGGGCGAGCGACACCAGCGATGTGGTACCGGTCGATCGACTCGACCTGGGCATCCCATTCCAGGTCGCGCAGCTGCGAGGTGAGGTCGGCGGCGTCACGCAGCACCTTCACGGCCAGGTGGTGGGATCCGTCGGCGAGCCTGCGGCGCACCGTGGGCATCTGGGCCTCGGCCACACCCTCCTCGATCTCCGCCTTGGCAGGTGCGTCATCGAGGAACACCACGCGGCCGCCCGGCGCCAGCGTCCACCTCAGCAGGTCCCAGAAGGCTTCCATCTCCACAGGTGGCACGTGGCTCAGCCAGAAGGCGAAGAAGATGGTGTCGTACTGGCGATCCGGTTCCCAGCTGAAGACATCCGCCTCGATGAAGCGAGTCGCGGTCCCGTGCATCCGCTCTCGGGCCACGGACAGCATCTCCGGCGCGGCGTCCAGCGCGGTCAGGCTGCTTACGCGGTCGGAGATCAGCCGGGTCCACTGGCCGGTACCGCACGCCAGCTCCAGGGCGTCGCCGCGGATCGGCAGGCCGTCGAGAACGTGCGCGAGCTGAGGCATGTGCATGCGGTCGCTGTAGGAGTCGTCGTATTCGCCGGCTCGTGCTCGGTAGTAGGCGATCTGCCTCTCGGACCACCCGCCCTCACCGCCATGCTGCTTCGTTCCGATCACCTGAAACCACCCCTTCGTCGTCCACGCGGAGCGGCAGCGCTCCGTGATGAGCAGACTGCCGAGCGGTGCGGGACAGCGGGCTGCCGTCGCGCCGCACTCGCGTGGCAACGCCGTCGCTCATGCGGGCGATCGCGGGACTGCCGGTTTCTTCGGCTGGGACGGCCCGGGTGCCGAATCGGTGCTGAACTCCTGTCGCACCGAAGGCCCTACGCCCCTGGTCAGACCGCCCTACGCTGTTACCGTCGTTGGTGTCGGTCGAAGGAGCTTCGGTGGCCACAGTGCAGCGCTGGACCGGAAGGGAGGCGCGCGCTCTGCGGCTCGCGACGCGTCGGAGCGTGCGTCGTTTCGCCGCCTACCTCGGCGTCAGCGACCGGACGGTGTCCAATTGGGAGGCCCGAGGCGAGGAGATCGTTCTCACCCCGGATTCCCAGGCGTTATTGGATACGGCGCTGGAGCGGAGCGACGCGGAGGTGCGGCAGCGCTTCTGGGACTCTGTTGGTGCTCCGATGTCCTCTGCCGCGCCCGCACCGGACCATTACCTCCCGATACCCGTCCCGGAGCCCGGCTTGGTGCACAGGTCAGATGATTTCGAGGGGCTCGTCGCCGTCCTACGGGAGGCGTCGGCGGACAACAGCACCTCCACGGTCGCCCTGTGCGGTCCCGGCGGGTTCGGTAAGACGACGCTCGCGACGCAGGTGTGCCACGACCCTCGTGTACGGAACTCCTTCTCGGATTTCCTGTGGGTGGAGACAGGCGAGGGGTGCGCAGCGGCGAGGGTTGTCGAGCTGATCTCCGACCTGTGCGTTCATCTGGACGGCAGCCGCCCTTCTTTCGCGGATCCGGAGCAGGCCGGCTTCCACCTGGCTCGTCTGCTCCACGGACGGCGTGCCCTCCTCGTCATCGACAACGTCTGGTCCGCGGCCGATCTAAGCCCTTTCCTGTTGGGCGGGGAGGACTGCGTACGGCTCGTCACCACCCGGAACGTGCGCGTGTGCCCCAGCGCCGCCAGGGTCGTACGGCTGGGTCCCATGGCGCCGGGCGAGATCCGAGAGCTGCTCGTCCGCAACGTTGGGAACCTGGGCGAGGCCGAAGCCGCGCGCCTTGCCGGCACGTGCGGAGGATGGCCCTTGCTGGCGTCGATCGTCGGGGCGAACGTCGCACAGGAGGTCGTCTCTGGTGCCCCGGCCGGTCGTGTGGTGGCTGAGACGAGCGCGACGATCCGTGCGTACGGCCCCCAGGCATTCGACGTCTGGGACTCGGACCAGCGGAAGAACGCGATCGGGCAGGCCCTCGCGTCCAGTCTCCGCAGCCTTGAGGAAAGCGTCTCGATCGCGGGCCACTCGGACCTGCGGGACCGGTACCTCTCGCTCGCGGTCTTCCCGCCGTCGCTGCCGATCCCCGTGTCGATGCTCACTCACTGGTGGCGAACAGCGCACGGATGGGCGCCTCACGTGGTGAGGCAGTTCTGCCGACTGCTGTCCGACCGGTCCCTGATCAGCGCCTATCTCGCCGACCGGGACGCCATCGTGCTGCATGATGTGTTCCGGTCCTACCTGCGCCACCTGATCGGCGATCATTGGGCGGCCCTTCACCGGTCCCTTATCGAGTCATACTGGCACGGCATCGAGGGCGCGTGGGAGACGCTGGACGAGACCGAGGGCTACCTGTGGCGCCATCTCCCCTACCACCTGCGTGAAGCCGAGCTCGACGCCGAGCTCGTCAGCCTCCTGGCGTCCCCGTCGTACGTGGTACGCAAGGTCGCGCTCGTCGGACACCAGCACCTGACCGCGGACGCCGCCGTCCTCGACGCTCTGCCAGGGCGGCGCGAGGCCGGCCACCCCCAGCGTGAGGAGTGGCTGACCGCCCGCGCCCTGACCGGCGCCGGGTACCTGCTGAGCGGACTGGAAAGCCCGGCTGACATCGCCTCGACGCTTTCCATCGTGCTGCGGCGCTCACCTCTGTCCCAGGCCACGCGAACCCTCGAACGCGTCACTGGTGCGGAGGTGGTGCTCGCTCCGAAGTGGCTACTGCCTCCCGAGGACGACACCACGGGAGCGGCCCCCGGCCACATTGGTGCGATTGTCAGCGTCTGCGCCGCTCGCGACATGGTCGCGTCGGGTGGCGAGGACGGAGTGGTCAGGCTGTGGAACGTCGACACCGGTCGGCTACTCCGAGCCCATCAGGCGCACATCGGGTGGGTGTTCGCCACCGCGCTCTCCTCGGACGGGCTGGTCCTCGCTTCGGCAGGAGACGACGGGGCGATCCGACTATGGCGTACCGACACCGGAGAACCCATCGGGGTGCTGCCCGGGCACAATCGCCGCATCCGCAGCCTCGCCTTCTCCCCATCCGGCCCGTTCCTGCTCTCCGGGGCCGAGGACGGAGCTGTGCATGTGTGGGACGTGGACAGGCTCGTGCTCGTGCGGTCGATGCGTACGGTCGGCACTCCCGTCTGGTCCGTGGCGATTGGAGGAGACTCCCACTCGCTTGTGGCCGTGGCCGGCGAGGACGAGTTCGTCCGCCTCTTCGACCTGCGTACAGGTCGTCTCCTGGACGAACGCGCCGCTCACCGCGACTGGGTACGTTCCGTGGCCTTCGCCCCCGGCTCCTCTCTGTTGGTCTCCGGATCAGGTGACCGCTCCATCGCCGTGTGGGACGCGGCGGATGGCCAGCTCGCTCTCGTTCGCCGAATCGCCGATCTCAAGGCGCGCGTGCGTGCCGTTGCCCTGTCTTCGGACGATGCCATCGTCGCCGCCACCGAAGAGCCGAGGATCCAGGCGTTCTCAGCGGAAGGCCCAGCGGGCGAGACTCAGCCTCCTCCGGGCGTCGACTGGGTGCGTTCACTCGCCAGAACAGGCGACGGCTCCGTGGTAGCGGGATGTGAGGACGGCGCTGTTCGCGTCTGGACGGTGGGCAGGAGCAGGCTCAGGACGCTGGCCAGCGGCTCGAACACTGTGTGGTCCACGCAGTTCGCCGCCGACGGCCGTACCGCTGTGGTCGGCGACGGTGCCGGCGGCATCGGTGTCATCGACACCTCGACCGGGACGGTCAGCAGGAGGCTCGCCGCAGCCGATGGGCGAGTTTGGTCCCTGGCAGGCAGCGGTGAGCACGTCGCGGCCGCCTGCGGCGACGGAGCGGTCAGGGTCTGGTCGCTGCTCGACAAGGCGTGGTCCCTCATCCTGAACCAGGACACCCCACGTACGTGGGCCGTGGGGATGGCTCGCTCGACATCCCGACTTGCCGCAAGTACGGGCGACGGACACATCCGGGTTTGGGATTTCTCCGCCGGGGCGCTGCTGTGGAGCCAGGATGTTCATGCTGGCCGATTGCGCTCGCTTGCCTTCGACGACAGCGGAGATCTCCTCGCTGCCTGTGGCGGCGACGGCTCCGTACGCGTGTGGCACGCCCTCACCGGCGAGTTCAAGGGCCGGTTCTCCAGCCCCAGCGGGTGGGCCCGCGCCGTCACGGTCGACGGACCGGGGCATCGCGTCGCGGTCGGGGCGGGAACCGGTGATATCGCGGTACGGCACCTGGCTACGGACAGGTTCACCTCCCACCTCTCCGGGCACACCGGCCGCATCCTCATGCTGGGCTTCCTCAACGACGAGGACCACCTGGTATCGGCCGCGGCGGATGGAACGGTACGCCTGTGGTCACTCAGCGAGCAGCACCAGATCGCCGAGGTCAGGGTGGATGCCTCCTTGCACTGCGCGGCCTTCGAACCTCGTACGGGCGAGGTGCTGGTGGGCAGTGCGGCGGGGGTCGTGTCCCTGGAGATCAAGGACTCATGAGCAACAAGCGAAGGGCTTGGACACCATGACAGAGAAGACTCCCAGCACCGCGGACGAAGGGGCCAACAGCAGTTCGGGCCAGACCGCCGACCGCGAGGCGCCAGTCATCCTGAGTAACGAGCCCGGCTCGTTCGCCTGGGGCGTCCTGGCCAAACGCCACCCGGCCCTGATCCAGCAGGTGCGAGACGCCTTCCCGTACGGCCGTCGACAGCACGAGGCCCTCGATGCCCTGCTGGACGAGATCACCAACGGCGTTGTTGAACCGCTCGCTCCTGCGGAGCACGATCAGGGGCAGTGGTCGTACTGGGGACGGGAGCATTTCGGGCGATCTTGGTTCGACGCCCCATTCCTGTGGGCGGAGAGCTACTTCTACCGCAGGCTCCTCGCCGCCATCGAGTACTTCGGTACCGGCCCGTGGCAGGGAGTCGATCCCTTCGCTCCGTTCAAGCAGGCCGAACTGCGCAGCGAGGCGGTGGAGGAGGAGCTGCGGGCTCTGGACGCGCTCGCCGACGTACCTGCCGACGAGCGGGCCACAGCACTGCTCCACGCCTCGCTCTGGGGCAACCGCGCGGACCTCGGCTTCCGTGTCTCGGCGGGGGAGCCAGCGGCCGGCGAAGCTGCCTCCGCGTTGGTCGCCGACGAGAGCGGCGTGCTTTGGCAGCTCCTGCCCGCCGGAGCGCCCGCGACCGTCGCCGTGGTGGCGGACAACGCCGGCCGCGAGCTGATCCCGGACCTGATCCTCATCGATCACCTCCTCGAACGCCGGCACGCTGAGCGGGTTATGCTCCACGTCAAGCCGTACCCGTACTACGTCTCCGACGCGATGACGGCGGACGTCGTCGACTGCCTCCGCCGCCTCACCGAGGCACCCGGCGAAGCCGGCACGATCGGCGGCCGACTGTGGAAGGCCATGGCGTCAGGACGCCTGGAGGTCCGCACCCACCTCTTCTTCTGCGCTCCGCTGCCGTACGAGGAGATGCCCGAGGACCTCAGGAGCGAGTTCGAGGCCGCCACGCTCACCATCCTGAAGGGTGACCTCAACTACCGGCGCTTGGTGGGCGACCGGCTGTGGGACGCCACGGCGCCATTCAGCGACCTCACCGCGTACTTCCCGGGAGCCGTCGCAGCCCTCCGCACCCTGAAGTCCGACGTCATTGTCGGCCTGGACCATGGAACGCTGAACTCCCTCGAACAGTCCGGTGCGGCGTGGCGTACCAGCGGCACTCACGCTCTCATCCAGGTTCGGCCATAGTCCTGGCCTCGACGCGACCTCTCGCTGACGTGTTCCATGCACCGAGCGGGGCCAGGTCTTACCCATTGCGACCTGGTGCCGTGGTGTGCATGGACGGACCTCCCTTCGGCTTCGACACCTGGCCCTGTCTGGCCATGCTCCTCGAATCGACGGGCCCGACGAGGCATCGGCCCGCCGCGCTGCCGCCCTGCTCGGCCTTGACTACACAGAAGCCCGTTTCGGGAGCGTCCACGAGGTCTACAAGAGCGAGTTGGGCCGCGACTCCCTCGCCGAGCCCACGTCGCGCCACTGGCGGGATCCTCCCGCACATCCACGTCTCCGCCGGACTGAAGGCCCAGTCGGCCGACGGCAGGACGAGCCAACTCCTCAGCGCCAAGGCCCAGTTCCTCAGCGAACTGGTGATCGTGGAGGTCACGTCGCCCATGATGACCCGGCCCCGGAACCCCGGGCTCTACGACGTACCGCTGCTCACGTTCGGCTGACCGGCAGGAGCCGGCGGAGCCAGTGATGGGTGGGCGCGATCACCTTGAGCGCGCCCGCCAGCCAAGCACGCGCCGGAGCGTCCAGCAGCGGCAGTACCGCTTCGAAGTCAGTCTCGTCCTTGTCCCGGGTCGCCTTCGCCTTGTAGAAGAGCTGCACCTCGGGCGCGAGGTACGGGATGCCCGTCTCGCTTGTTCGCCCGAGTCGGTCGATCGGGAGCCGGATCTCTGGCGTGCGCCGCGAGACCCACTGGGTACCCTCGGCGACGATCGGCATCGCGCCGGTCGAGGAGTCATGGTGCGGGCAGCCGGGGAGGCGGCTCTTGCTTGGCCGGTTGATCTTCTGGTGCTCTCGCCAGGTGACGATGTGCAGGTAGCGCTTGTGGTCCGGCCCCTGGTAGCGGCAGATCAGGCCGGCATCGGCGAGCTGGGCGAGGTCATCCTCGACATCGGCGGGGGTGTGGTCCGGACGTAGGACCCAGAGCTGTCCGGCGATGATCGCGGCGTGGTCGCGGTGGCGGCCCTGGTCGTCGGCCTGGGTGAGCATGCCGAAGAAGGTGCGCTCGGCGGTCAGGGTGACGACGGCCAGGGACTCGGAGACGAAGGCTTCGGGCTTGATGGTGCGGATTCGTGCCAAGAGGGTGCGGTCCTCACTCGGTTGCCGGTGGGCGTGCAGCCGCGGCTCACCGTCGGTCGGGGGCGGAGTGGGCATAAGGGCAGGGCGGAGACCGGTTGTTCGCGCGGGCGCGCGGAGAACCGTTCGCGTTTCCTGGGGGTGTCGTCAACATAGCCACACCCAGGTCGCACAAGTCCAGCCCAATGCGGCCGAATCTCTGACGGCAGAAAGGCTGCCGAGAATCGGGTGAAGAGGGCGGTGCGAAAACGGTAGGGCACGATCGGCGGTTGACCAAATAGTCCCTCGTCGCCGAGCCAGAAGCATCACATCGCCAAGCGGTTGACGGCCTCCCGGTGGGAAGCTACAACACAACACCCCACGTCAGAGCAGCCCCTTGATGCCGATTGGCATTACGGAACCCGGACTTCAAGGACCAGTGAATCCCTCCGCACCGAACTCATGTGCGGCGCAACATAGACCACGATCGCCGGTTAACCAAACCGGCGAATGAACGCTACAACTGGAGCCATGGCAGCACGATCACTTGAAAACGACGGCGCGGGAATACGAGCTGCCCGAACCGTCGAAATTCTCGGCGCAGAACGGGGCATCGCTCAGCGCGAGTTGGCCGCATGGCTGCCTGCCCTCGGCCATCCCCTGCCCAACAGGACGCTGTCCCCCATCGAACGCGTCAGCGCCGCTGCGACGTCGACGACCTCCTTGTGATCGCCGAAGCCCTCCTCGTCTCGCCCCTTGTGCTGCTCCAGGGACCGTGACCGTGACGAGGCTCGTCCCGCACCGCTGACCGAGCACACCCACCACCGAGATAGGACCTACGCCCCTTGCAGCGTCACCCCGCGATGCCCTCTACTCCCACACCTGGCGTTCCCGGCGCTGAGGGCGGAGCTTCCCTGCCTCGCCTCTACCGGCCCGAGGAGATGGCCGAGATCCTCGGTTGCTCGGCCTGGTGGGTCATGGACCGAGCACGCCGCCGCCTGATCCCACACACGCGAGTCGGTCGCGCTTACCGCTTCACCGCCGGCCACCTCACCGAGATCGTCCGCCTCTACGAGGAGCGGCCGACGCGTGCTGCGCAAGGTGTTGCGGCGGTGGCTGCTCTCGTTTCAGCGCCCACCGCTCAGGCCACCACGCAACCTCGTCGGGCGCTCGGCACCCCGACGTCGCGCCTGCGTGCTCGGCCGCCGCGCCGGATGCAGTACGACGCGGTCGCGTAGCGCGGCATCAACCGAAACAGAACAAGGGGAGGACAGCAAGACGTGGGCTTCGCGGAGAAGCGCGGAAACTACTGGCGCGGCCGATACAAGATCGAGCCTGGCAAGCACCTCACGGTCGTCGACGAAAGCGGCAAGGCGATCAAGTTCGCGACCAAGGGCGAGGCCCAGCGCGCCGCGAGCGAGGCCGAGAACAAATACAGGCGCGGCGACTGGCGCGACCCGGCACTGGGCCAGGAGACATTCGGCGAGTACGCGAGCCGCTGGTACGAGGCCCAGGACTTGGCCGCGTCGACGATGCAGAACTACAAGCGCCACATCGAGGAGCATCTGCTCCCCGACTTCGAGGACAAGGCGCTTGCCGGCATCCTGCGCACGGATGTCGAGCTGTGGGAGAAGAAGGAGAAGGCCGTCTACGCGGCCTCCAGCGTTAAGACCTGGCGCTCGACGCTCCACCTGATCTTCGAGGACGCGATCGATGAGGGCCTGATCACCTCGAACCCGGCGGCCAGACGACGCGGGCGAGGCAAGCGCGCCGGTCGCTCCCGAGACCGAGGCCCAGAGAAGGTGGTCACCGATGCGCTCGGCGTCCTGTTGACTGCCGAGCGGGCCGCTCTCCTGTCGGGTCGCGACGACGAGTTCGTCGCCGTGGTCCTCAAGGGGTACATCGGCATGCGCTGGGGCGAGATCGTCGGCCTTGAAACCACGTTCGTCCGCCCTGGGGCCGTCCGTGTCGAGTGGCAGCTGTACGAACTCGACACGAGCGAGCTGGTGCGCTGCCCGCCCAAGGACGACAGCTACCGCACCATTGACTCGATGGGCTGGTGGTTGGCTCTGGTCGCCAACCACGTCGCACGTACGAAGCCCACACCGTGCCCCTGCCACGGCAAGACCTATGTCTTCCGAGGCCAGGGCGCAGCTCGCACCGGCGGCCACCAGGGCGCGAAGCTCGTCGACGTCGCGCGTCGGGCCAGCGTCTCCACTGGCACGGTGTCCAACGTCCTCAACCACCCCGAGCGCGTCACCGAGGCCACGCGAGCGAAGGTCGAGCAGGCCATCGCGGACCTCGGATTCGTACGGGGCGGCACTGCGCCGGAGCCTGCCGCTCACTGGCGCAGAAACGGTTTTGCGACCTGGCTGTTCACGCCGGCGGTCTCTGGCTGGTATCCGAAGAAGGCGCCACAGGAGCCACGGCCGGTGCCCCTGCTTGGAGAGCCGTGGCTCGGTGTCCCAGCACGGGGGCGGGGTGCCAGCGATCGGGCCGACGCCTGCTGGCTCCCGATAGCCAAAGGACTCACGCCCCACGGCCTCCGCCACACGCACCGGACGATGATGGAGGACCTGGGGACCGAGAAGGTGCTCATGGACGAACGCATGGGCCACATCGACGGCTCGGTCTCGGCGCGCTACGCCCACGTCACCCCAGGCATGCGCAAACGCCTCATGCTGGGACTGACCGAGCAATGGGAGGCAGCGCTCGACACCCGCCTCGCGATGAGCTCCACGTCACCTGTGCGCGCCCTCAATGATCTCCTGCACGCACGCAAGCAGGCCCGTGGCCTGACGACGCCTGATTGATGTGCGACACCTGCGCCCCACGCGATCACCGCGTGGGGCGCAGCGCTTGCTTCGCGTCACGGCTGCTTCTATTGCCTGGGATCAGACGGTGAAGGCTTCCCCGCATACGAGGCAGTGATACGGGCGGGACGCGTCTTCGGGGACCTTTACCGGCTCGTACGAGTGGCATGGGGACGTCACGATGACCATGTCGTCGGGCTCGGTGAGCGGGGTCGGTACGTCCGGTGCGTCGATGCCGCCTTTGCAGTCGAACCTCACGTGCTTGCTGCTGGCTCCCTTGAACGCGTCCCGCAATCCTTGCTCGACCTCTCGCGTCGCTGCAGGAATAGTCACACCTTGGGCGTATTCGAGTTGCTCCTGCGTCCACCAGGAGTCCATCCCTGCTGGCTTCCCGCACAGAGGACAGTGGTAGGCCGCCGGGGCGGGCTGCGTTTCGGCTTCTTCGTTCGCCGGACCGTGATGCCACTTGAACTGGCGTACGCAGTGCGGGCATTCCCGACGGAGGAACCCGTCGTGATCCAGAGGGAAGGTCAACTGGATGTCCATGTCACGCTCCGCTCACGAACTCGTCGATCTCGATTGGTGTCCCATCGGCGGTCTTGGCACTGATGGTGATGTTGAAGTACGAGTTCGAGCGTGACGCGAGAGAGTCCGACGACATGCGCCCCACGCGCACGGACTTGCCTTCGGGTAGCTTCGGGACGGGGAACTCGTCTGCGTTTCGCATGACGAGGCCAACCTTGGCATCCGCGTCGACGTCGAGGTCGTACACGTCACCGGGACCGTGGTTGGTGATCTCGACAGCGTCGATCTTCCCGCGCCCATTGTCGATGTACCGGGCCTTGAGCCGGGGTGTGCCGGACGCCTGAGATGACGGCAGTTTCCGGCCCATCGGGAGCCCGCCGCCCGGAGGAACAGGTGGGGTCAGGTCCCCAGCCTCATGCCAGTCCGTTCCTGTTAGCCGGATGGCGCACCCTGCGGTTTCTAGACGGGTCGCGAGATCCTGCCGCTTCTTAACGCTGTTGTCGAGGCGGACGACATGTCGGCCGTGGATGTCGCTGAAGACCTTCACCTGTCCGAGTTCCACGATCACAGTGCGATCCGCGTCTCGCCCCACGGCCATGCCCGCCTCGAAGAGCACATTCGGGCGGGGCTGCATCTGCGGGTTGCACTCTGGATCGCCTGGGTGAGTCAGGCTCTCGTGCAGATAGGTGACGTCGTCCGGAGTCTGCAGGACGACGACGGCCTGGGCGCTACCGAATGCCGCGTCGAGGATCTCTCCGATATACGGCGAGCCCTTTCCCGTCATGCGGCCTGCTTCCGACCACTCGATCGGGTCGAGTCCGATAGCACGCAGGAACTCAAACAGTCCCCGGCGTGCGCGCTCGTTGCGTCCGTGGATCACGAACACTCTGCGGCGGTCCACCCCACGCCCGTCTTCTGATGTGGTCGGCATGCCTTGCTCCCTGCTGATGTACGAGAGACCTGTGCCACTCGACGTTAGCGGCAGGGTCTGACAACGGACTCAGCTGACGAGATTGGGAGCCAGATGCGAAGATCGGCTCCCAAACGGCTCCCAGAGTGGCCTCGGAAACCACTCAGGGGCCTGATCCACTGAGTGGATCAGGCCCCTGACCTGGTACTTCACTGTCGGGGTGGCGGGATTTGAACCCACGACCTCTTCGTCCCGAATTAGGCCCTGGAAGATTGCCGAATTGGTACCCAGGCCAAAGATGCAGTTCAGGGCATTGGGATGCGTCGGTCTCCGTTGGTGCCTCGGAGTCACCGTCTCGAGATCATCTCCAGGATTTCTCCATGGAGGTATGAGCAGGGGCGCCGGGATTCGCTGCAGCTGTATCCGTGCGCGCCACTCTGCGTCGGGACCTACGGTAGGCGGGCGACTGAGTCCGAGACCTTCGCAGAGCGATTATCCGATCTTGACCCACGAGCGTTCGTGGGCGTATGCGAAACACGAATCAGCACTGCTCAGTGCGCACGCTGGGTGTCGACGGGCTCCCACGGTCCGGAGCGGAGTGGGCGGCGTTCGGGGCCGGCAATGAGACCGCCACCGCTAGCGAAGCCGGCGCCAACGTCTGGGCAGAACCCGAGGGACCTGCTTGTTTGCACAAACATCGCCAGGTCGCTTGGAAACTGTATACGCAAACATCTATGGTGGAGTTACAAACAGCCTGAGGAGGCGGCATGGCGACTGTGCACACGGCGATTCGGGGCAAGATGGGATCGACGCCGTACTACGTGACGACGATGAAGGTGAGTGACCTTGTCCAGGTCGCGCGGCCGGCGAGCGAGCAGGAGGAGTGGGCCACCACCGGGCTGACCGAACGCCTGCAGCGCGAGCTCAACGAGACCCGGGTGCGGACCGAGATTGCGCCGTACCTGGCGAACTCGCCGGACCGGTTCTTCGGAGCCCTCATCGTCCTGCTGGACGCGGACGAGGAGCCGGAGTTCGAGTCCTTCAGCGAGGTGGCAAAGAGCCTCCCGAAGGCGTACCGGTCCACGATGTCGAAGGAGTCCTTCGGTTTCCTGACCATCGAAAGCGGCGATCGCATCATCCTCGACGGGCAGCACCGCTTCGCCGCGCTGCGCGAGGTGGTCATCGGCCGCACGGTCGAGGGCGACCAGGCCAAGTTCGTCTCGGATGATGAGGTGACGATCATCATCGTCCCGCGCATCTCCACCCAGCACACCCGGAAGATCTTCAACAAGGTCAACCGCTACGCGAAGAACACCAGCCGCGGAGACAACATCCTCACCAGCGAGGACGACGGTTTCGCCATCCTCACCCGCCGCCTCGCGGACGACGACGGTCCGCTCGCCGGGAAGAACCACAAGGGCGAGTCGCTGGTCAACTACAAGACCAACACCATCGCCGACCGGAGCGTCCAGCTCACGACCCTCAGCGCCGTCTACGAGACTGTCCGCATCATCGCCGAGCACTACGAGATGGCGGATGCGCTGAACGAGAAGAAGACCCACGTTCGCCCCGCAGAGGACGTCCTGGACCAGGGCTACGAGCACGTACAGGGCTGGTGGACGACCGTCCTGGACGGTATGCCGATGCTCAAGCATGGCCGCGACAACACCAAGGTGCTCCCCGACCTGCGGGCCAAGGACACTGACTACGGGCTGCTGTTCAAGCCTGCCACCCACATCGTGCTGTTCCAGGCGCTCTCCCAGATCATGGAGGCGGACGAAGAGCTGACCCTCAAGGATGCCGTCGAGCGTGCATACAGGGTCGACTGGAAGATCACGAGCCCGCTGTGGCGCGACGTTCTGATCAACTCCGCCTACAACATCCTCACGAAGAAGGAGAACTACAACCTCGCCGCAGACCTGCTGACCTACCTCGTCGTCGGCGACAAGGTGCCTGTCAATGACATCCAGCAGCTGCGCGTCCGTATCGCGGCGGCCCGCGGCGCCGACGAAAAGACTTTCACGCTCCCGGCCCCGCTCTCGAACTGACCGCTACGGGCGACTCAACGATTCCATGGCTTGCAGCCCAGAATGAATCGGGGCTGCAAGCCATCAAAATGCTGTCGCACACATTCACGTGACCTCTACTCAGGTGTCTAAACGATCCATCGGCCGAGACAGCCCGCCCGATGGTACTCCTGAGGGATAGCCCGATCGAAGTGACAGCGCCCCCAACTCCCGGCCGTGCAGTCGTCATCGGAGGTAAAGTCGCGGACCGGGCAGGGGCGTAGGCCAATTCATGGCGTACGCCCCCTGCGGTAAGAGCTGTTCTCGCGGCAACGTGACGAGCTCTCGGCGTTCACGGAAACCTGGTGGAGCCCACGCTCCGGGAGATTAGGAGCATTTGAGCTTCCCTTCAAGGACAACCTTGAAGGGGAAGTGCTCGTAGTTGCTTCGAACGGGACACTGCTTCGGGAATCTGGAACCGCTCAGGTTACTGACTTCCCTCATCACTCGCATTGGTGACCCGTACCATTTGACGGGCTGGCACCACAATCCTTAACGAAGAAGGGACAGTACAGTTTCTGTGGCTCTGGTGAGTGGGTGGTTGGGACCCAGCACATCTTTACATTCAGCAAGGTTCTGGATGAACAGGTGCTTTGCCACAGTACGGTTGCCCGTTTGCAACAACGCCGCAGCGAAGTTATTTCGGGTCAAAATAGTATCAGGATGCAAATAACCCAACACTCTTTCGCGATCCTTCAAGGTTTTTTCAGTCAACTTGAGTCCGCGTCGTTCATTTCCGATCATCGAATAGCTTGCGGCGAGGTTGTTCTGTGCCGCCAGAGTTTCGGGATGACTCTTCCCGAGGAGCTTCTCGCTATCCCTTAGGCACTTCTTTTGTATGTCTAGAGCTTTCCTGTGTTCTCTAGTCTCATGGTAGATTCCACCTAGGGCGCTTTCGATAGAGATGATAAATGGATGGTCTTCGCCTATCGTGGTTATAGCTTCATCCAGGATGGAAGTAGTGATCGTGAGCGATGTGTCGAAGTCCTTCAAGTCGCGATACGCCCGCGCCAGATTTAGGCGGCATACGAGGATTTCGAGGCCCTCGTCCCCAGTCCTCTCACGAGAGGCTATTGTTTCTTTCAGGAGAGGTATGGCCCGTTTCGGCTGTCCAGTCCACATGTAGGCGTAGGCGACGTTGTTTCTTGATGACAACGTGGCTTCATGGTCATTGCCTAGATATTTCTCTGCATCCTTCAGAACGCGATTGACATATGGAAGGGTCTTAGCTGGACCGTCCAGAGAAATGAGTGCAGCGCCGAGAGTGATACGAGCCTGAAGTGTCCGAACATCGACACTACCGAAAAGGCGCGAGAAACCTGTGATCGATCTCTCCAGGAGACGGCGGGCTTCCCCAAACTGTCCTTGGTTGACCAAGAACATTCCTGCTGAACTTAGCACTGAACACAGAACCTCGCAGTCTTCACTGGGCGAGCTGTAATCGGCTAAATGACTGACGTGGGGAATGATGGCTCGCCAGGAAGGCCAATTGCCCGGCTCTAACAGATCACCTGACAGCGCCAATTTGAGATGTCTGAGTGCGATGGAGCGTGCTGACGCTATCAAATTTTTTGAGCGATACTGATCCATAGGGTCTGGAGTGCGTCCGACGGCCTGAACGAGTCGATGTAGGTTAATAGACTGCGACTCAGGATCGATCGAAATCATGCTATGAGCTGCTAGGCGCCCCCTGGCCTTAGTGAGCGCCGGAGCGTCGCTGACTTTATCGACAAGACTTCTAGGGATGGAATTTGGAGCGTACCAGCAGAGAACGTGGAGCAAGAGAGTCGAAACGGGATCATCGGCCAATCGATCCAGGGTAATGTTCCAGACTCGTGCGACCGTTCGATCGGCATGGGTCCCCTCGGGACCGTTTCGGTATGTAGCGGCTGGATGTGTAGCTAGCAACTCCAAGTACTCGTCGGCCGAGATCCCGCTCTCTGCGCAAAATGCTCCTGCTTGCTCGACGGCCAAGGGGAGTTCACCCAACTCGGCGCAAAGCTTAGTAATGGCAACGTCAGATTGCTTCGACTTCGGATTTACTATTGCGGCGAACAGATCCTTCGCTTCGCTCGTTGAGAGTGCCTCAAGGGCGATATCGCTGTCGACGTGATGCCATCCCGTAGTTCTCCTCGAGGTTACTACGATCAGGCCATGCTTCACGCGCGACGTTATGAGGTTAATATCGCTGGGATCCGTTACGTTGTCTAGAACTAGGAGCCAATTCTCGTGGCTTGAAAGCCAGCTGATCGCCCTTTCTGTGAGGGCTTGCTGAGGAAGGGAATTGGCGATGGAAGGCTGGAGGGCGCAAGCGAATTCTGCTAGACCTGCCCTTATTGACGTTTGGCTGTCCGCGGCAATCCACCACGCGGGTTTGTGTGTGACGTCGACTGCCCAGTTTGCAACAAGCGTACTCTTCCCGATTCCGCCCAGGCCATGGATGACAGTAATGCGAGGAGCGTATTGTGAGTTGACCTCTAGATTCAGCTGTTCAATTTCGCGTTCTCTTCCTACAAATAACCTGTTTCGCGGAGGGATGTTAGTTAGTCGTGGTGGTGCGTTCAGGGATTCGACAGGAGTAAGTGCCTCTGGCGATAGAACGGTCAGGTGGGCATCGCCCGTTATTGCTAGGCCGGTTATGGCCCCGGCTGCAATCGAGCGAGTTCCTGATGAGGTGATGTACCCTTCGGGAGTGTTGTTACTGGCGTATGTCATTTTTGGATCCACGGGTTATCGCCCGTAATCGCGAACCCTGAAATGTTCTGAGCAGCTATTGATCGATCGCCTGTAGCGGAAACTTCTACATGAGTGTTTCGGGGCGGGAGCATGGAAGCGATTTCCGCTGTCAGGTCAGGGTTTTCGCGAAGAACCCTCTTAATTTGGTGACGCAAGGCGCCGAGCGTGTCTGGGTCGTTTGGGTCATCGGCGGCTTCTTGCAAAGCGAGGTCGAGCTCCGATTGGTTGCTTCGTTGCCAGACGGCTTGAAGGATTCGGCGACCTACGTTCGCTGTGGCGTCGGCTGCAGCTGTTTCGGCTCTGCTGAGAACAGCGCCCCCGTATGCAGCTATTGCTGCGGTAACGAAAGGGGTTGTTTCGTTTACGAGTTCCGCGATCTCCATAGCTGCCTCTCCCGGTGGATCGCACACACTTGAGGATCGAATGGTCGCATTAGGCGTGACAGGGCCGCAATGCTCCTTGCAGGCGCGGCGCCAGACGAGTGCTGCCGGGGACCGTGGCCTTGATGTCACGGGCCTCTGTTATACGGGCGTCCTCACATCACGCGCCAGGACGGGCAGCAACATCAGCTGGCAGGAGCCGGCTGGTGAAGCCCGCGACGCACAGCCGCTCATAGGCGGCTACGACGGCGTGCGGTACATCCTGCTCGATAGCCAGATCCCACCCCGGGAAGACGAGCACCCGTTGCAGGGCGCCCACGATCATGTCGATCACCATGCGAGCGTCGCCGATGGAGGCGGCGTACTCCTCCAAGCCCATCGGCGTGGAAGCGCACACCACTTCGACCTCTGCCCAGAGCTTCCGCATCATGGCGTACGAGCGCCGCTCTTCATACGGCTTGCTCACGAGCAGGACGGACGAGACCTTGACGTCGGCCTCTGCCAGCACCGTTTTTGAGAACTCGATGTTCTCGCCGGTGTTCGTGGCACGCGGCTCCAGGAGTACGGCAGATTCGGGCACCCCGAGCTGCAGCGCCCGCTCTCGGTAGTGGACAGCCTCACCGCGCGGCATGCGCGCCCGGGTCGTTGGACTGGTGGCCCCCGTGAACACGATGACCGGTGCCATGCCCTGGTGGTACAGCTCCGCCGTCACGTCAGCCACCCCGAGATCGTGACTGCCCAGACCGATGGCCACCGAACAGGGCCGTGGGTCGTGGTGCATGCGGTGGTAGTCCCACAGAAGCCGGGCATCCGCCCATGCCTGTGCCGAGATCATTCCTGCCCCTTCCTGTCGTGCGCTGAGTCCGGAACCTTGAAGTCGTACTCCCACGCGAAGCGGGAAGCCGAGTGGATGCCAACCGCGAACTCGACCACCGTGCCATCTGCCGTGTACGTCGTCCGGTGCAGCTCGACTACAGGCTCACCGAGGGGGAGCTGTAGAAGTTGCACCTCATCTGCCGTCGGGATGCGTGCGAACAGGGCCTCTCTCATGTGGTCGATCTCGTATCCGGCGTCGTAGAGGACCCGGTACCCGCCGCCGCGGCCGGCAGGGCCCGGGGTGGGGTCGACGATGCGCGTCCCCTCGACGTGCTCCGGCCTGTAGTAGCTGGTCAGGGCGTGAGTCGGTTGCGTCCCCTCCTTCACGAGGCGGGCGCGCGCGTACACCTCGGAGCCAACTGGGACGCCAAGCCCCTCCGCGACAAGGCTGTCAGCCTGGACGCGACTCACGGTCTGCGTCTGCTCGTTGCGCTTGTACGCGCGCCCCGATGCAACGCGGTCAGCTATGAACGCAACTTCGTCACCGTCGCGCCACTTCGCCTTGTCGTAACGGGAGATGCCGAGCCGCTTGAGCGGAGCGCGCGGACGCACCACGGTGCCGTGCCCGCGTGTGGACGTCACGAGGCCTTCAGCCTCCAAAGCCTTGTAGGCCTTGTGGACGGTTTCCTTTGAGCCTTCCCCTGCCTCGACTAGGTCTCTGATCTGGGGCAACTGGGCGCCCGGGGCGTACTCGCCGCTCCTGATCTGCTCCGCGAGCCTGTCCGCCAGGTCGCGCCACTTCGGTGCCACGCAGAACTCCTCTCGACGCGAACCAGTGAAGCACAGTCCTAGGACTGCGTGTCATCGTCTTCTCGGGCCGCTCGCAGTCCTAGGGCAGCGGGCCGGAAGGGGTCTTCTTTGGGCTGCCTTCAGGCCGTGCCGGTTCGGGATTGCTCGGCAGGAAGGCGGCTCTGGCCGCACGCCGCGAGCCCCGCGCTGGGTGTTCTTTGACATCGCGAATACGTGGGTTTCTGAGCCGTCTCCCCCGAAGTGACGGCCGCGCGGCTGCAAGACCCCGCACCCACACGTTTCCAACCCCGCGGCGGCCCCGAGTGCCGCGGCCGGTTGCCTCCGCTGCTCGTCTCGCACGAGCAGCCTGAGGGGAGCCGGATCTACCGACTTCAACGGCGTGAGCCCCCGGAGGTGCAACTCCGGGGGCTCTGTTCGGGCCGTTCACCTTGAGAGGACACGACCCAATGAGCGACATCGTCACTGTTCAGGAAGCTGTTACCGCGTTCGCCGACTGGAACGAGCCGACGGATGCGGAGCTGGACGCGATCGACCGCGAGATGCCCGTCATCCTCGCGGACATCGACCTGCTCGACGCGCACATCGCCACCCTCGACCGCACCCCGACCGAGATGGACCAGCGGCGCATCCGCCGGGCCCGGCGTCGGGCGCTGGCCGCGCGGGTGGAGCTGGTCAACTCCGTCGACACCGGCGTGGTGGCCTGATGGAGCGGGAGTTCACGGCGCAGATGTCCGTGTTCAAGGGGCGGTGGCGCCTGTACGTGGTGCTGCTGCACACCACGGAGTGCTGGCCGGAGTTCGGCTTTGACCGTGCTCTGCCGGTGCCGACGTTCACGGAGCGTACGGAGGCACTCAGCGTGCTCGGCTTCGAGCCGGTACCGGGCGCTGAGTGGGTGTGGACCGAGGACAGCGAGACCCACGATGATCCCGCCTCGCCGGTCGTTCTGATCGCCGCGACGCGGGTCCGTTCATGGACGGGGGCGGGTGCGTGAACGCCGTTCAGATCCGTTCAGCCGAGCGCGCGTTGTCGGTCGGTACGTGGCTGATCGTGGCGGGCGCGATGCTCTACTCGATCCTCACCGTCACCCCACTCGCTGCCGCGCACACGCCAGCCAAATGGGCGTGGACGGCGCCGATCCTGCCGACCGTGGTCGATGCGGCCGTGCTGATCGTCATCCGCCTGGATGCCGTACTGGTCCTGCTCGGGGGACACGGCGGCCGGTGGCCGATCGTGCTGCGCTGGATGACCGGCTGCATGACCCTGGCCCTGAACGTCGCGGACTCCGCGCTGCGAAAAGACCTGGTCGGCGTGGCCGTGCATGCAGTCGCCCCGCTTCTACTGATCGTCACCGCTGAGGCAGGGCTCGCCTACCGACGCGCGATCGCCGCGGCCGTGACTGAGCTGGAGACACGGCAGCAGGCACAGCGCGAAGCCCGCGAGCAGGCGGCTGCCGAGCGCCGCGAGACAGCCGTACGGCTGGCCCGCGAGGAGCGCGAGCACGCGGCGCTGCTGGTGCGTGAACAGCGTGAACACGAAGCCCGCCTGATCCGCGAGCAGACACAGCGCGAGGACCGGGCCCGCCGCGAGGAATGGGAGCAGGCCGCAGCCCGCGAGCAGGCAGAGCGGGAGGCGCGTGAACGCGCCGAGCGCGAGCGTGAACAGCAGGCGCGAGAGCGTGAACGCCGTGAGCGCGAGGCCGCCGAGCGAGCCGAGCGGGAGCGGGCCGCCCGTGCGGAGCGTGAACGCCGTGAACAGGCCGAACGGCAGGCCCGCGCCGAGCGTGAACGCGCCGCCCTGCTGGCCGCCGGGCCCGCTGCCGAGAAGTTCCCCGAGGACCGTGCACGGGCGACCGTGCAGGCCGCGTTCGAGACGGGGCTGTCGGTCCGGTCCGCTGCTGAGCTGTGCGGCTGGTCGGTCGGCTGGGTGTCCACCCGCTATCAGGAGCTTCGCGACGCCGGCCACCTTGGCCGCGAGTACGGGTCGGTTGAGGTGGTGGCATGACCTCCCGGAACAAGCACCGCCGGCCGGTGGGGGACGTGCTCCCGGGCATGGCGGACCGCGTCACGGGTCGGCCGCCGAAGGCGGAAACCGAGCCGGAAGCGCTGACCTTGGATGAGGCGATAGCCCGCTCGTTCGCCATCTACGATCGCGTCCTGGCCGCGTTCCCGGTCGTCCCCAAGATCGGTCTGTTCTCCGGCGGCAACGACTCCGTGGTGGTCAACCACCTCTTCCGCCATCGCATGGACGCGATAGCCCACGTCAACACCGGTACCGGCATCCCAGAGACCACCCAACACGTTCGCGCAACGTCGTCTACCTGGGCGGCATGCGCTGGGCCGAGACCGATCGGCGCTTTCGCAACGCCGAAGAGGTCGACCGCGAGGGTGCCCTGCTCTGGGTCTCCCCGATCGTGCACTGGACCGACGCCCACATGCGCGAATACCGCGACCGCTACCGCTGCACCATCCCGCACCAGCACGCCGACCACATGCTGTGCACCCCGAACGCGCTGCCGCTGAACGAGGTCACCGTTCACCTGCACATGTCCGGGGAGTGCCTGTGCGGAGCATTCGCCAAGCCCGACGAACTCGATGAGATCGAGTTCTTCTACCCTCACGCTGCCCAGCCGCTACGGGAGTTGGAGCGCGAGGCCGAAGCCGGGGGTCTGACCGCGTGCAAGTGGGGCCAGCGCCCGCCCGGCTCCCGACGGCGCCGCCCAGCCGGGCGGCTGTGCGGCAAGTGCGAGGCCATCGAGGGACAAGCCGATCTGCTCGCCGAATGGCGCGAGTCAGGCCTGATCACCCCCAGCCAGTTCGACACCCTCACCCGCACCGACGAACAGCGCGCCGCCTGACCACTCACCCACACCTCTCCGGGAGTTCTGCTGTGTCCAGCCGTACCCGTTCCCGTGGTCTGAAGACGGCCGCGGGCGTCCACACCGTCCACATCCCGCGGCAGCGCGGGCGCCGCTCGCAGCCGTTCGTGGTCGTCGTCCCCGAGCACCCCTCGCTGACCCGCGAAGCGTTCGGCTTCCTGGGCCGCACGCTGTGGCGCTTCCGCACCGCTCTGGCCCCCACCGGCCTGGCCCTGCTGGCGTGGCCGCTGACGGCGATCCTGCATGCGATCGCCTGGTGGTCCGGCCTGCTGCTCGCCCCGGTCGCCGCGGCGCCGCTGCTGTGGCTGAGCTTCATGCAGCGCCGCCGCCCGCCCGCACGTCGGTGCTGGCCTGGCGCGTCGGCCTTGCCGTCCTGACCAGCGCCGCCCTCGGTTGGGCGGCACTCGCTGCCGGGTTCGGGCCGCTTACGGGCCCGCTTCCGTTGATCTGGCTCCTGTCCTGGCTGGTCGCTCAGACCGCCTGGCTCGTCGTCCGCTCCCGCTGACCGAAGGGAAACCGCCTGATGGCAAATGTCGCTGCCGCTCCCGCTGCCGGGGCCAACGGCTCGCAGGCCAAGAACGCGATGAACACCAAGAACTTCGGCGCATCGTTCGCGCCGGGCTTCACCATCAACGTCAACGCGGGCAACAAGACCAACACCGGCGCCCCCGCCTTCAACGGCGGCGGAGGCGGGCACGGGGGCTCCCAGTCCCTGCTCCCGCCCCCGGAGTTCGGCTCCCCGGCGCAGGTGCGCAACTACTGCAACACCCTGCGGGCCGCCGGGGTGACCCTGTCCATCGAGGTCGCTATGGCCGCCGAGATCCTCAACGGCGTGCTCGCCGCCGTGCCGGACCCGGAGGGCCGCCTGGGCGGCTCGCGGGCCCGCGCCCGGAAGGTGACCCGCAAGATGCAGAAGTCCGCGGACGCCCTGCGGGACGCGGCGAAGAACGCCGCGGCCTGCTACTCGACCTTCCAGCAGCAGTACGAGGAAGAGATCAATCGCGTCCGTCACCGCGCCCGCAGGCCGCAGCAGCCGGTCATCAACTGGGCCCAGCAGTAAGGAGGTTGCCCGATGGCTGAGCGCAACACACAGCAGCAGCTTGCCGAGCTGCTCGAAGTCCAATTGCAGGGCAGCTCGGACGCCGGCGGAGTGGGCAAGTACCTGCTCCACCGGGCCAAGCCGCACATCCCGCCGTGGCTGGGCTGGGCCGGTACCGGCCTGGCCGGAGTCCTGGGCCACCTACGGTGGGCCGAAAGCACGGGGGCCGCCGTAGGCCTGACCCTGGGGTCGGTGGCCTTGACCGGCGCCACCCGGCTGATCGGCAAGAACACCAGCCAGCAGCGGCGCCTGCACTCAGCCATCACCGTGGCCGCGGGCTCCGCCTGGATCACTGCGGCCTGCCTCGCCGGACCAACCGCCGGGCCGATCGACGACCTGTACCTGATGGGCGGGCCGGTCATCGCGCTGTCGTGGAACGTGCGGATGGTGCTGCGGCACAACCCGGACCCGGCCGGTGAAGGCTCCGACAAGGGCTTGATGGAGAAGATCGGACTCGCCCGGGCGCAGATCGGCGCCGCGAAGGTGGAGCCCAACCGCGTCACCGCACCGGTCGCACTGGAAGCCGGTACGCAGACCAACGACGACATGACCAAGGCGCTCGGAAACATCGCCTCCGCCCTGGACCTGCCGACGTCCGCCGTCCGGTACACCCCGGACCCGGGCTCGGCCCGGCGCGGGGAACTGGTCATCGTGCCGGAAGACATGCTGGCCGAAGTCGTCGAGTGGGCAGGTCCCTCCAACCTGGGGGGTTCGATCGCCGAGCCGCTGGTCATCGGCCGCTACGACGACGGCGCCGCGCTGGTGATGTGGCTTCCGGGTGACCCGGACGCGGGTCGCAACTCCACGCACGGGCTGATCGCTGGCGGGACCGGTTCCGGCAAGGGCGATGCCGCCCTGAACCTGCTCACGGAGATCCTCTCCCGACGGGACGTCATCGTCTGGTTCTCCGACCCGAAAGCCTTCCAGGACTTCAACACCCTGCGTCCCGGCATGGACTGGGGTGTCGAAGGCGGCACTCAGACGGAGGTCATGGTGGCCGCTGTCGAGGCGGTCATCCCGGCGCGCACGCGGTGGCTGGGTGCCCACGGCTACCGGCAGTGGGTGCCTGCCGCAGCCGAGCGGCAGAACAGTGCTGAACACACGTGCCGCTCTGACGGGCGGGCGTGTGGCTGTGAGGGGATGCCATTTCTCGTGACCTGGTTCGAGGAGGCCGCCAACACCCTCCGGACCCTGGGGGATGACGCGTTCACCGGTATCGCCCAAGAGGCCCGGTCCGCGGGAATCTCGCTGATCGTGTCGCTGCAGCGACCCTCCTACGACCAGATGTCCACCTCCACCCGCGCCTCCCTCCCGTCCGTGATCGCGCTCGGCTGTGATGCGCGCGATGAGGGGTTCTCCCTGCCGGATGAGGTGCTGGCCGCGGGCGCGCACCCCGGGGTGTGGGCGCCGTTCCCTACGCGGCCACCAGCGTCAAGACATGGCGGGCGACCCTGCACCTGATCCTTGCCGACGCCGTCGACGAGGGCCTGCGTGATTCCAACCCGGCAACCAAGCGGCGCGGACGAGGGAAGCGCGCCGGCCGCTCCCGCAACCGTGGCCCGGAGAAGGCGGTCACCACAGCACTCGGCATTCTGCTCCTCGCCGAGCGGATGGCGCTGCTGTCCGGCCGGGACGATGAGTTCGTTGGCGGCATCCTCAAGGGCTAAACAGGAATGCGTTGGGGCGAGGTCGTTGGCCTTGAGACCGAGTTCGTCCGGCCCAAGGGCATTCGCGTGGAGTGGCAGCTCTACGAGCTGGATACCGGCGAACTGCACCGTTGCCCGCCCAAGGACGACTCCTATCGGGACATCGACACCCCGGATTTTCTTGCCAGACTGGTTGCGGGCCACATCGCCCGGACGAAACCGAAGCCCTGCGAGTGTCACGGACTGGCCTACGTCTTTCGTGGTCACGGTGCCGCCAACGGCTCTGCGAGCCGCCCGGGAGCGAAGCTGGTCGACGTGGCTCGCCGCGCCGGCGTCTCGACAGGGACGGTCTCGAACGTCCTCAACCGCCCGGACGCCGTGGCGGAGTCGACTCGGGTGAAGGTGCTGGAGGCCATCACCGGTCTCGGCTACGTCCGTAACGCGGCATCGGGGGAGTTGGCCGCACACTGGCGGCGCTCGGGCTTCGCCACGTGGCTCTTTCGACCTGCCGCCACCGGACGGTACCCCGGACGCGGCAATCAGGAAGAGCACCTAGTGCCGGTAGTCGCTGAGCCATGGCCCGGGATTCCGGCACGTGGGCGAGGGGCGTCCAAGCGGGCTGAGGCGTGCTGGGTGCCGATCGCTCCCGGCCTGACGCCGCACGGGCTACGCCATACGCACAATACCCTGATGAGAGAGGCAGGGACCCCGCCCAAACTGATGGACGAGCGCATGGGCCACGAGGACGGCTCGGTGCAGTCCCGCTACGACCACATCACGCCCGGGATGCGGCAGGCACTGATGAACGCGCTCACCGGGATGTGGGAGGAGGCGTTGGACGCACGCCGAGCGATGAGCCCCGGCTCGCCCGTGGCTGCTCTGGATGCACTGCTGAGGGCTCGCGGGTAGGGCGCTGGTCTGGAGACGATTTCCAAGATCTTCTCCAGGATTTCTCCAGAGAGCCTCTGGAGAACAGTTCAGGGCCGGTGCTGATCTCTCAGCACCGGCCCTGAACTGGTGTTTCTCTGTCGGGGTGGCGGGATTTGAACCCACGACCTCTTCGTCCCGAACGAAGCGCGCTGCCAAGCTGCGCTACACCCCGATGTCGTTGTTCCACTGGCCTGGCCTCTCGGGCAGGTCGTGGCGACATCGATTACTTTAGCGGACCGGCGGCCGGAGACGAAATCCGGTTTTCGGAGGGCCGCTCCCAGGGGCCCGCGGGACCGGGCGGACGCGGTCGAGGCCGACGATCAGGAGGGCCAAGGCGTAGAAGGCGAGGCCGAAGATCACGGCGTTGCGGAGGACTCCCGCGTAGCCGTGCAGGTCCACGTCGAGGAACGGGTAGGGGTAGCGGGCGGTCGGGCCGGGGGACATGAGGGCGCCGCGGGTCAGGGCGAAGGCCAGGTAGGCCAAGGGGTAGAGCAACCACAGGGCCGCGTGGCGGGGGCGGAGGCCGCCCGGCCTGGTGAACAGGAGCCAGTCCAGGGCCACGCCGATCGGCGTCACCGTGTGCAGGAGGTGGTTGGACGCCGAGTGCCAGCTCGAGAGCGCCGCGGCGCCCTCCGTCATCGAGAAGCCGCTCGCCTCGTCGGCCAGGACGAAGTGGTAGACGAGGCCCGTGATCGTGATGAAGAGCAGTGTGGCTGCGGACAGCCATGGGGCGGGGGGCGGCCGGCCCTTCCCCGAGCGCCATGCGGAGAGTCCCAGCACCACCGCCACCAGCACATTGCTCTGGACCGTGAAGTAGCTGAGGACGCGCAGCGGGTCCCCGATGACCAGGTCGATGACGATCCCGGTCACCGCGGCCAGCACGATCAGCGCACGGAAGGCGGCCACGAAGGGGCGCCGGGTCGGGGGTACGACTGCCTCTGCCGGGACGCCGGCACTCCCGCGGGCTCCGTTCGTACCGCTCGTACCCCTGCCCCTGTCCTTGTTCCTGTTCCTGTCCCTGTTCCTTGGAGAAGTCGGCGCGATCATGCTTCCACCGTAAGCACGACCGCCGGAAGCATGCCTTCCGTGTGTGCGGCCGGGACCGACTCAGTCCCGCGCCGTCAGCGTCAGCAGCGTCGCCTCCGGCGGGCACGCGAACCGCATCGGGGTGTAGCGGTTCGCCCCGCACCCCGCCGACACGTGGAGGTACGACGTCCGGCCCTCGGACTCGTGCCGGGAGAGGCCCTTCACGCGGTCCGTGTCCAGGTCGCAGTTGGTGACGAGGGCGCCGTAGAAGGGGATGCAGAGCTGCCCGCCGTGCGTGTGCCCCGCGAGGATCAGCGGGTACCCGTCGGCCGTGAAGGCGTCCAGCGACCGCAGGTACGGCGCGTGCACGATGCCCATCGAGAAGTCCGCGCCCGCCTCCGGACCGCCCGCAACCTCCGCGTACCGGTCCCGCTTGATGTGCGGGTCGTCCACGCCCGTGAACGCGATCTCGTAGCCGTCGATCTTCAGCGAACCCCGCGTGTTCGTGAGGTTCACCCAGCCCGCCGCGTCGAAACCGTCGCGCAGGCCCTCCCACGGGTTGCGGGGTACGCCCACGGCCGGCGCGTTGCCGTTCAGGCCGTGCCTGCCCTGCACCTTCTCGATCAGGTAGCGGCCGGGGTTGCGCGGCATGGGGCCGTAGTAGTCGTTGGAACCGAAGACGTACGCCCCGGGGAACTCCATCAGCGGCCCGAGCGCGTCCAGCGTCTCCGGGACGCCCTCCGGGTCGGACAGGTTGTCACCCGTGTTGATCACGATGTCGGGCCGCAGGCCCGCCAGCGAACGCAGCCACCGCTGCTTCTTGCGCTGCCCGGACACCATGTGGATGTCGGAGACCTGGAGGACCCGCAGGGATCGCATCCCCGGCGGCAGCACGGGCACCGTGACCCGCCTCAGCCGGAAGGAACGGGGCTCAATGCCCACCGAATAGGCGAGACCGGCCGCGGCCGTCGCCGTGATGCCCAGGGGTACTGCGTATCGCGCGCGCATCACCCCATCGTCTCAGACCCGGGCAGTGACTCCGGAAGTGCGGCCCGCGAGGCGGTACCGGAGCAACCGGCCCGCGCCCCAAGGGAATCGGCCCCCGCTAAATCCGTGCGCGGAGAATCGTCCGCACCTGCCACAATCAACGCATGACCACGCTCAAGTCGAAGCTGCACGAAGACCTCACCGCCGCGATCCGGGGGCGCGACGAGCTGCGCTCCTCGACGCTCCGGCTGACCCTCACCGCGATCACGAAGGAGGAGGTCGCGGGCAAGACGGCCCGTGAGCTCTCCGACGACGAGGTGCAGAAGGTGATCGCCCGCGAGGCCAAGAAGCGCCGTGAGGCGGCGGAGGCCTTCGCCGAGGGCGGCCGTGCCGAGCAGGCGGCGAAGGAGAAGGCGGAGGGCGAGATCCTCGCCGAGTACCTGCCGAAGCAGCTCTCCGACGACGAGCTCCAGGACATCGTCGCCCAGGCCGTCGCCGAGGCCAAGGCCGCCGGCGCCGAGGGGCCGCGTGCCATGGGCCAGGTCATGAAGATCGTGAACCCGAAGGTCGCGGGCCTGGCCGAGGGCGGCCGCGTCGCCGCCACGGTGAAGAAGCTCCTCGCGGGCTGAGTCCCCACCCGGTACGACGACGAGGGCGCCCCCTGCCTCAGGGGGCGCCCTCATCCACGTACAGACCTCACGTCACCCGGACCCCGTGGGCCGGCCGGAGCTACCGCCGCCAGCCGTCAGGGAAGGAGATGTCGGGCCAAGGGTTCCCGCCACCGCCACCGCCACCGTGGCCGCCACCGCCGCCACCGCCGCCACCGCCAGGCTTGCCGTCGTCGTGGCCACCGCCACCACCGCCCCCGTGGTCCTCGTCCCGGTCCTTGTCCCCGCCGGGGATGTGGACGGTCTGGAAGTTCGGCGCCGGCTTGCCCGCGAGCGCGCCGCTCATCGCGTCGCGCCAGATCGGACCCGGCACCTCGCCACCGAAGACCTTGCCGTAGGGGACGCCGCCGATGGTGATGTCGACCATGCGCCGCTTGTGCATCGGGTCGCCGACCCAGACCGCGCCCGACAGGTTCGGGGTGTAGCCCACGAACCAGGCGGCGTAGCGGTAGTCCGTCGTACCCGTCTTGCCCGCGCTCGCGCGGGAGCCGAGACCGGCCTGCTTGCCCGTACCGTCCTCGACCACGCCCTTGAGGAGCGTGTTGATGGTGTCGGCGGTCCGCTCCGACATCGCGCGCGAGCACGTCGACTTCGGCACCGGCAGCGACTTGCCGGCGAGCGTGGCGATCGACTCGATGGCGATCGGCGTGCAGTACGTGCCGCGCGAGGCGAACGTCGCGTACGCGCCCGCCATCGTCAGCGGCGACATCTCCTGCGTGCCCAGGGCGATCGACGGCGCCTGGTCCATCTTCTTGCCGTCGGCGCGCTCGACGCCCATCTTGGCGGCCAGCTCCGTCACCGGGCAGATGCCGATGTCGCCGATGAGCTGCACGTAGTAGGTGTTGACCGACTTCGCGGTCGCTTCCCGCATGCCGTACGGACCGACCTCGGTCTCGTTCTCGTTGGTCAGCTTGTCACCGCCCGAGTTCACCCACTGCTTGCCGCCGCAGGCGGACACCCGCTGCGGGTACGGCATCTCGTACGGGGACGAGTAGGTCTGCCCCGCCGACTTGCCGCCCTCCAGGGCCGCCGCCGCGACGATCGGCTTGAACGTCGAACCGGGCTGGTAGCCCGCGCCGCCGCCCATGGAGTCGTCCACGGAGAGGTTGATCGTGGTCTCGTCCTTCTTGAAGCCGTAAGGACGCGACTGGCCCATGCCGCGGATCTTGCCGGTGCCCGGCTCGACGATGGCGGCGGCGGTCGCCACGTCGTCGGTCTTGTTCACGTGATTCTTGATCGACGCCTGCACGGAGTCCTGCGCCTGCGGGTCCATGGTCGTGCGGACCTTGAGGCCGCCCCGGTTCCAGACCTTGGCCCGGTCCTCCTTCGTCTTGCCGAAGACCGGGTCGTTGAGGAACACCTCGCGCACGTAGTCACAGAAGAAGCCGGCGCCGCGGACGGAGGTGATGCAGCCGTTCTTCGGGCGGCTCACGTTCAGCCCGAGGTCGGTCTTCTTGGCCTCGTCGGCCTCCCCCTGCGTGATGTCGTGCGTCTCGGCCATGCGCTGGAGCACGACGTTGCGTCGCTTCGTGGCCTCGGCGGCGTCGTTCACCGGGTCGTACCGGCTCGGCGACTGCACGATCCCGGCGAGGAGCGCGGCCTCCTGGACCTTCAGGTCCTTGGCGTGCTTGGAGAAGTACCGCTGGGAGGCGGCCTCGATGCCGTACGCCTGCTGCCCGAAGTAGGTGATGTTCAGGTAGTTCTTGAGGATCCGCTTCTTGCCGAGCTCCTCCTCGACCTGGATCGCGTACTTCAGCTCGCGGACCTTGCGGCCGATCGTCTGCTGCGTGGCCTCGGCGACCTTCGTCGGATCGTCGCCGGCTTCCTCCACGAATACGTTCTTCACGTACTGCTGCGTGAGCGTGGACGCGCCCTGCGAGACCCCGCCGCTCTGCGCGTTCTGGTTGAGCGCGCGCAGGATGCCCTTGAGGTCGACGGCGCCGTGCTCGTAGAAACGGGCGTCCTCGATCGCGACGATCGCCTTCTGCATGTACGGCGAGATGTTCTTGAGCGGGACGACCGTGCGGTCACGCGAGTAGACCGTGGCGATCGGCCCGCCCTGGTTGTCCAGGATGGTGGTGCGCTGACTGAGCGGCGGCTGCTTCAAGTTGGCGGGGATCTCGTCGAACCCCTCGACCGAGCCCTTGGCCGCCAGGCCCAGTGCCCCGAAGGCGGGCAGGGCGATCCCGGCGAGCACCGCACCCGCCAGAACGCTGACTCCGAGGAACTTCGCGGCCTGCTGAGTAGGTGACAGACCACCGCCCGAGCGCTTCTTTCCCATGAGGGCAGCCTACGTTCTGATTCGCCGGACACGCCTTAATGCCTTGGCCTAAGCTGCTCCCAACTGTCACAGCAGAGCGGTTCGGCACCAAGGCCTGGTCGCTCCGAAATCCGACGGAATCATGTCCGAATTCGCCTTATGTGGCGCCCGGCGTCCGTTGTGACTCAACTGAACTGTCCCGGAATGCCGGGTTCCTCACGGATGTCGCCCGCTCACTCCGTCGGGTGATCTGCCGCTTACGCATAGTCCGTTCGGGCCATTCAAGATTGGGCCCGAAGGGGGTGTTGCGCTGTGCCCACCTTCCGTAACGTCCTCAACTGGCGGCGGTGCATATGCCGCTGCCGCCGTGGGGGAGCCTCGATTCGGGAGAGGACGGCGCCGGTATGGGCTGGGTAACCGACTGGAGTGCGCAGGCGGCCTGCCGCACTACCGATCCGGATGAACTGTTCGTTCAAGGAGCAGCGCAGAACAGGGCCAAGGCGGTGTGCACCGGATGTCCGGTGCGGACCGAGTGCCTGGCCGACGCGCTGGACAATCGCGTCGAGTTCGGCGTGTGGGGTGGCATGACGGAGCGAGAGCGCCGCGCACTGCTGCGCAGGCGTCCCACCGTCACCTCATGGCGCAGGCTCCTGGAGACAGCGCGCTCCGAGTACGAGCGCGGCGCGGGCCTGCTGCCCGTGGACTTGGAGGACGAGGAGACGTACGAGAGCTACGCGGCGGTCGGGTAGACCGCGCAACCGGGCGTCCGGGCCGATGAACCCCACGTTCCGTCAGCCCGCCAGCCGGTCCCCTACGGCCCGGAGCCCCGCAAGGTCATGCACATCTCCGGGGAGCGCGGCCACTTCGGCCACCGCCACCTCGGGGTGGAGCGCGGTGAAGCGGTCACGCGTGCGCTGCTCACGGTCGAGCAGCTGCATGCGCTCCGCGTGCAGCCGCAACAGTCCAGCGGTCAGTTCCTCGACGGACGGGTCGGGGTGCGCAGACGGGTCGGGGACCCGGGAGGGATCGTCGGAGTCCCCGGAGGGATCGGGGTCCTCGGACGGCGTGGAGTTCGCTGAGTCGGACGGCGCGGGATTCTCTGAAGTCGCGTCATTCTCGGGGGAGTTACGAACAGCTACCTTCCCGTCCTCCTGATCCACAATGCCGCTCTCCTCAAGATTTTCCGCGGCGGCCAGCGCCCGCTCGGCCGACAGCTGGGCGGCGCCGCTGCCGTGCACCCGGTTCAGCACGAGCCCCGCGAGCGGCATGTCGTCCGCGGCGAGGCGCTCCACGAAGTACGCCGCCTCCCGCAGCGCGTCCCGCTCCGGCGACGCGACCACAAGGAACGCCGTGCCGGGCGCCTGCAGCAGCCGGTACGTGGCATCGGCGCGCGTACGGAACCCGCCGAACATGCTGTCCATGGCCGTCACGAACATCTGCACGTCACGCAGGAGCTGACCGCCGAGCAGCTTGCCGAGGGCCCCCGTCATCATCGACATGCCGGCGTTCAGGAACTTCATCCCGGCCCGGCCGCCCACCTTCGCCGGCGCCATCAGGAGCCGGATCAGCTTCCCGTCCAGGAAGGACCCGAGGCGCTTGGGCGCGTCGAGGAAGTCCAGGGCCGAGCGCGACGGCGGCGTGTCCACGACGATCAGATCCCACTCGTCCCGGGACCGCAGCTGCCCCAGCTTCTCCATCGCCATGTACTCCTGCGTGCCGGCGAAGCCCGCGGAGAGCGACTGGTAGAAGGGGTTGTTGAGGATCGCCTTCGCGCGCTCCTTGTCCGTGTGCGCCTCGACGATCTCGTCGAAGGTGCGCTTCATGTCGAGCATCATGGCGTGCAGCTCGCCGGCCGCCTCGGAGCCATCGGCCCTCTCGACCGGCTCGATGGCCTTGACCTGGCGCGGGACGTTGTCGAGCGAGTCGATGCCCATGGACTGGGCGAGCCTGCGCGCCGGGTCGATCGTGAGCACGACGACCTTGCGGCCCCGCTCCGCCGCACGCAGCCCGATGGCCGCGGCCGTGGTCGTCTTGCCGACGCCTCCGGAGCCGCAGCAGACCACGATCCGGGTCTTCGGATCGTCGATCAGGGCGTCCACGTCGAGCGTGCGTTCGGGGGCCAGGGTGCGTGCGGGCTCCTGGGGCGTCCGGTCGCTGGTCGTGCGGTCCCTGGTCATGAGATCCCTTGCTTCCGCAGTGCCGTGGCGAGCTCGTACAGGCCCGCGAGGTCCATGCCGCCCGCGCGCAGCGGGAGTTCGTGCAGGGGCTGACCGAACTCGGTCAGCTGGGCGCGCTGGTCGCGCTCCAGGGCGTACCGCTCGGCGTACTCCGCGGCCTGCTCCAGGAGCGGGTCGACGAGCCGCTCCGCGCCCCCACCCCGCCGCGCCCCGCCGAGCCCGGCGGCGGACAGCGTCTTGGCGATGGCCGTACGGGGCGTGCGGTCGAGGACCGGTTCCAGGGAGGCGTCGCCCAGCAGGGCAGGGCGCACCATGTTGACGATGACGCGGCCCACGGGCAGCTGCGCGGCCCGCAGCTCGGCGATCCCGTCCGCCGTCTCCTGGACGGGCATCTCCTCGAGCAGCGTCACGAGGTGGACGGCCGTCTCCGGGGACTTCAGGACCCGCATGACGGCCTGCGCCTGATTGTGTATCGGCCCGATCTTCGCGAGCCCGGCGACCTCGTCGTTCACGTTCAGGAAGCGCGTGATGCGACCGGTCGGCGGGGCGTCCATGACGACGCAGTCGTACGTGTACCGCCCGCGCTTGTCCTTGCGGCGCACGGCCTCACAGGCCTTGCCGGTCAGCAGCACGTCCCGGAGTCCGGGCGCGATGGTGGTCGCGAAGTCGATGGCCCCGAGCTTCTTTAGGGCGCGTCCCGCTCCCCCCAGTTTGTAGAACATCTGGAGGTAGTCGAGCAGCGCGAGCTCGGGGTCGATGGCGAGGGCGTACACCTCCCCGCCCCCGGGAGCGACGGCGATCTTCCGCTCCTCATAGGGCAGCGCTTCGGTTTCGAAGAGCTGCGCGATGCCCTGCCTGCCCTCGACCTCCACGAGGAGGGTGCGTTTGCCCTCCGTCGCGAGGGCGAGCGCGAGGGCCGCGGCCACCGTGGTCTTGCCGGTACCGCCCTTGCCACTGACGACCTGGAGCCTGCTCACCCTTCCGAGCCTAACCAGTCGTCGCCCGGACCACGCAGGAGCCCACCCTGAGCAGCCCCTCACAGCGACTACAGTCGGCCATATGACCAAGTGGGAATACGCAACCGTGCCTCTGCTCGTCCACGCCACGAAGCAGATTCTGGACACCTGGGGCGAGGACGGCTGGGAGCTGGTCCAGGTCGTGCCCGGGCCGAACAACCCCGAGCAGCTCGTGGCCTACCTGAAGCGGGAGAAGCAGGCATGAGCGGGGCAGTCGAGGCCCGCCTCGCCGAGCTCGGACTGACGCTGCCGGAGGTCGTGCCGCCGCTGGCGTCCTACCAGCCGGCCGTCCAGTCCGGCGTGTACGTCTACACCGCGGGCCAGCTCCCGATGGTGGACGGCAAGCTCGCCGTGACCGGCAAGGTCGGCGCCGAGGTGACTCCGGAGGAGGCCAAGGACCTGGCCCGCACCTGCGCGCTGAACGGCCTTGCCGCGATCAAGTCGGTCGCCGGTGACCTGGACCGCATCGCGCGCGTCGTGAAGGTCGTCGGGTTCGTCGCGTCGGCCACGGACTTCACGGGCCAGCCCGGCGTGATCAACGGCGCGAGCGAGCTCCTCGGCGAGGTCCTCGGGGACAAGGGCGTGCATGCCCGCAGCGCCGTCGGCGTCGCCGTGCTGCCGCTGGACGCTCCGGTCGAGGTCGAGTTCCAGGTGGAACTGACCGAGGCGTGAACCGAGGCGCAAAACGTTTCCTTCGGAGTGGCCGTTCTCACCAAACGGCTCTCCGTAGGCACCGATTGTTGCCTCTCGAACATCAGCTCACTAGGGGATAGCCTCCGCCCATGGCAAATGGGCAGTGGTACCCCCCGGAGTGGCCCGACCGCATCCGCGCCCTCGCGAGCGGCGAGCTGACGCCGGCGACCCCGCGCCGCGCCGCGACCGTCATGCTGCTCAGGGACGGGCGCGACGAGGCGGGGAACGGCGCGCCGGAAGTACACATGCTGCGCAGACGCGCCTCCATGGCCTTCGCCGGAGGCGCGTACGCGTATCCCGGCGGCGGCGTCGACCCGCGCGACGACGACCACCTGGTGCGCTGGGCGGGCCCCACGCGCGCGTCCTGGGCGGCCAGGCTCGGCGTCGACGACGAGGCCGAGGCCCAGGCGATCGTCTGTGCCGCGGTCCGCGAGACGTACGAGGAAGCGGGTGTCCTGCTCGCGGGGCGGACGCCGGACACGGTCGTCGGCGACACCACGGGCGACGACTGGGAGGCCGACCGCGAGGCCCTGGTGGCCCGCGAACTCTCCTTCGCGCAGTTCCTGGACCACCGGAACCTGTACCTGCGCAGCGATCTGCTCGCCGCGTGGGCGCGCTGGATCACTCCCGAGTTCGAGCCCAGGCGCTACGACACGTTCTTCTTCGTGGCCGCGCTCCCCGAGGGCCAGCGCACGCGCAACGCCTCCACGGAGGCCGACCGCACGGTGTGGATCCGCCCTTCGGAGGCGGCCGCCCGCTACGACGACGGCGAACTCCTGATGATGCCGCCCACCATCGCGACCCTGCGGTCCCTGAGCGCCCACCCGACGCCCCGCGCGGCCCTCGCCGCCGCCCCGGAGCAGGACATGACGCCGGTCCTCGCCCGCGCCCGCCTGGAGAACGACACGCTGGTGCTCTCCTGGCCGGGACACGACGAGTTCACCAAGCGGGTGGGGACGGGCAGGGAGCAATGAAGGGTCGATCCCCGCTCGGTACCCGCCCGCCCCAGACAGGAGTCACCCCCGCATGACCGATGCCGCCGCCCTCCCCGGGCAGCCCCGCGGCGGGGTCCTCAGCGGCCCCGCCACCGCCCGCGCGGTCAACGTTCTCGCGCCCAATCCCTCCGCGATGACCCTCGACGGCACGAACACCTGGATCGTGTCCGAGCCTGACTCACCGCTCGCCGTGGTCATCGACCCGGGTCCCGAGGACGACGCCCACCTGAGCCGCGTCATCGAGACGGCCGAAAAGCTCGGCAAGCGCGTCGCCCTGACCCTGCTCACCCACGGCCACCCCGACCACGCGGAGGGAGCCGCCCGCTTCGCCGAGCTGACGCGTACCCCTGTACGGGCCCTGGACCCCGCTCTGCGCCTCGGCGACGAGGGTCTGGCGCCCGGGGACGTCATCACCACGGGCGGCCTGGAGATGCGCGTCGTGGCGACCCCCGGCCACACCGCGGACTCGCTCTGCTTCCACCTGCCCGCGGACCAGGCGGTCCTGACGGGTGACACGATCCTCGGCCGCGGCACCACGGTCGTGGCGCACCCCGACGGCCGCCTCGGCGACTACCTGGACTCCCTGCGGCGGCTGCGGTCCCTGACGGTCGACGACGGCGTCCACACGGTCCTGCCGGGCCACGGGCCGGTCCTGGAGGACGCGCAGGGCGCCGTGGAGTTCTACCTGGCCCACCGCGCCACGCGGCTCGCCCAGGTCGAGACGGCCGTGGAGAACGGTCACGCGGAGGCCTCCGACGTCGTCGCGCACGTGTACGCCGACGTGGACCGCTCCCTGTGGCCCGCGGCGGAGCTCTCGGTCAGGGCGCAGCTGGACTACCTGCGGGAGCACGGGCTGATCTGACGCGGCACTCAGCCCTCGTACAAACGCGAATGGGTCCCGCCTCCCAAGAGGCGGGACCCATCCACGTACAGATGCGGGCGTCAGCGCGACCGCTTGGCCAGCCGCTCCACGTCCAGCAGGATCACGGCGCGGGCCTCCAGCCGCAGCCAGCCGCGGCCCGCGAAGTCCGCGAGCGCCTTGTTGACGGTCTCTCGGGAGGCGCCGACCAACTGGGCCAGCTCTTCCTGCGTGAGGTCGTGCACGACGTGGATGCCCTCCTCGGACTGCACGCCGAAGCGGCGCGACAGGTCGAGCAGCGCGCGGGCCACACGGCCGGGCACGTCGGAGAAGACCAGGTCGGACATCTGGTCGTTGGTCTTGCGCAGGCGCCGGGCGACGGCGCGCAGCAGTGCGGCGGCCACCTCGGGGCGGGCGTTCAGCCAGGGCTGGAGGTCGCCGTGGCCCAGGCCGAGCAGCTTCACCTCGGTGAGCGCGGAGGCCGTGGCGGTCCGCGGGCCCGGGTCGAAGAGCGAGAGCTCACCGATCAGCTCGCCGGGGCCGAGCACCGCGAGCATGTTCTCGCGCCCGTCGGGCGAGGTGCGGTGGAGCTTCACCTTGCCCTCGGTGACCACGTAGAGGCGGTCTCCGGGGTCACCCTCATGGAAAAGAGCATCCCCGCGCGCGAGCGTCACCTCACTCATGGAGGCGCGGAGCTCCGCGGCCTGCTCGTCATCGAGCGCCGCGAAGAGCGGGGCGCGCCGCAGAACGTCGTCCACGAGTTCTCTCCTTGTCGACCTGCTCAGGGGATCTTGATTCCCCCGCATATCAGGGGTCCGTGTTCCCCATTTTGCCGGACGGTCCAAACAGTGTGATCAGTCACAAGTCTGCCGCACCGGCGTCGCAAGCTGTGCGGGAGGGGGCCAATTGGGGGCCGATACCGGGGGTCAAGGACGAATGTCAGTGCCGGGCTCTAGGCTGGCCGGGTGTCCAAAAAGCCGGTGAGAGCGCAGGCCGAGGGGGCTGAGCAGGTGGCCGCACCCCGCGATTCCGCTGTGGGCGAACATGCGTCCTACTCCCCTGGCAAAGCGACAAATCGGACAGGTTCCCTGATGTCCCCGGCGATGAGGTCGGCCTTGTGAGCACGAAGAAGACGACGAAAACGACGACGGCGGCGGCAGCGGCGGAGGTGACGCCCGCGAAGAAGACCGCCGCCCCCACCAAGAAGGCCGCGGCAACCAAGAAGGCAGCCACTGCGGCAACCAAGAAGACCGCCGCGACCAAGAAGGCCACCGCGGCCAAGAAGACCGCCGAAAAGACCGCCGCACCCAAGAAGGTCGCCGCCGCCAAGAAGGCTCCGGAGTCCCACGCCGCGCTCGTCCGCCGCGCCCGGCGGATCAACCGCGAGCTCGCGGACGTGTACTCGTACGCGCACCCGGAGCTGGACTTCGAGAACCCCTTCGAGCTCCTGGTCGCCACGGTCCTCTCCGCCCAGACCACCGACCTGCGCGTGAACCAGACGACCCCGCGCCTCTTCGCCAAGTACCCGACCCCGGAGGACCTGGCCGCGGCCGTCCCCGAGGAGGTCGAGGAACTGATCAGGCCGACCGGCTTCTTCCGCGCCAAGACCAAGTCGATCATGGGCCTGGCGAAGGCATTGCGGGACGACTTCGGCGGCGAGGTCCCCGGCCGCGTGGATGATCTCGTGAAGCTGCCCGGAGTGGGCCGCAAGACCGCGTTCGTCGTGCTCGGTAACGCGTTCGGTGTCCCCGGCATCACCGTGGACACGCACTTCGGCCGTCTGGTGCGGCGCTGGAAGTGGACCGAGGAGACCGACCCGGTGAAGGTCGAGACGGCGGTCGCCGCGCTCTTCCCGAAGAGCGAGTGGACGATGCTCTCGCACCGCGTGATCTTCCACGGCCGCCGCATCTGCCACTCCCGCAAGCCCGCGTGCGGCGCCTGCCCGATCGCCCCGCTCTGCCCGTCGTACGGGGAGGGGGAGACCGACCCGGAGAAGGCGAAGAAGCTGCTCAAGTACGAGATGGGCGGCTTCCCGGGCCAGCGTCTGAAGCCGCCGCCGGACTACCCCGGCAAGCCGGCGCCCCCGCTCGCCGCGGGATGAGGTGACACCGACGCAGGGTGGAACGAACCGCGGAACGAACCGCAGGGGAAAGAGCGTTGTCCAGAGACGGACGGGGGTGCCGATGACGCACGCGAGCGAGACGACGAACGCCACGGATGACGGCGACACGAACCGAGCGACCCACGCGGGGCGGCAGCCCCGAGGAGAAGCGGCCCACGAGGGCGGGCCGCCCCGGGGGGAGTTGCTCAGCACCGCGGGTCTGCCCTCCTGGCTCGACCCGGTCGTCCGTGCCGCGCAGACCGTCCAGCCGCTCCAGCTGAGCCGGTTCCTGCCCCCGGAGAGCGGCGCCGGACGCCAGTCCGCCGTGCTCATCCTCTTCGGAGAGGGCGAGAAGGGCCCGGAGATACTCCTGATGGAGCGCGCGGGCTCCCTCCGCTCGCACGCGGGCCAGCCCTCGTTCCCCGGCGGCGCCCTCGACCCCGAGGACGGCGACCCGCAGGGCGAGGGGCCGCTGCGTGCCGCGCTGCGCGAGGCCGAGGAGGAGACGGGCCTCGACCCCCGCGGCGTCCAGCTCTTCGCCGAGCTGCCCCGCCTGTTCATCCCCGTGAGCGACTTCGTCGTGACGCCCGTCCTCGGCTGGTGGCGCACCCCGACGCCCGTCGGCGTCGTCGATCCGAACGAGACCGCCCGGGTCTTCACGGTTCCCGTGGCAGATCTCACGGACCCGGCGAACCGCGCGACGACGGTCCACCCCAGTGGTCACCGCGGCCCCGCCTTCCTCGTCGAGTCCGCGCTGGTCTGGGGTTTCACGGCCGGCGTCATCGACCGGATCCTGCACTTCGCGGGCTGGGAGCGCCCCTGGGACCGCGGCAGGCAGGTCCCGCTCGACTGGCGCGCATGACAAGGTTGCGGGGTACGGCGACCGCGATGCGAGGCGAGGATTGAATCGGTGAACGTGCTGGACGTCCTGCTGTTGCTCGCCGCCGTGTGGTTCGCGGTCGTGGGGTACCGCCAGGGCTTCGTGGTCGGCATCCTCTCGGTGATCGGCTTCCTGGGCGGCGGTCTCGTCGCCGTCTACCTCCTGCCGATCATCTGGGACGCGCTCAACGACGACGACGCGGCCACGGTGAGTACGACGGCGGCGGTCATCGCCGTCGTCATCGTGATCGTCTGTGCCTCGATCGGGCAGGCCTTCACCACGCACCTCGGCAACAAGCTGCGCAGATACATCACCTGGCAGCCGGCCCGCGCCCTCGACGCGACGGGTGGCGCCCTGGTGAACGTGGTCGCGATGCTCCTCGTCGCCTGGCTGATCGGCTCGCTCCTCGCGGGTGCGACGCTGCCGACGCTCGGCAAGGAGGTCCGCAACTCCAAGGTGCTGCTCGGCGTCGACCGGGCCCTGCCCGGCCAGGCCGACACCTGGTTCACGGACTTCTCATCGGTCCTCGCGCGCAACGGATTCCCGCAGGTCTTCAGCCCGTTCTCGGACGAGCCGATCACGGAGGTCAAGCCTCCGGACCCCAAGCTCGCCAAGAGCGCGGTCGCCACGAAGGCGAAGCGCTCCATCGTGAAGGTCCGCGGTGAGGCCCGCAGTTGCGGCAAGGTCCTCGAAGGCACCGGCTTCGTCTTCGCGGACCGCCGCGTGATGACCAACGCGCACGTGGTCGGCGGCGTGGACGACCCGACGGTCCAGATAGGGGACCAGGGCCAGATCTACGACGCGAAGGTCGTCCTCTACGACTGGGAGCGCGACATCGCCGTACTGGACGTGCCCACGCTGCGGGCACCCGCCCTGCAGTTCACGTCCAAGGACGCGACGAGCGGCGCGGGCGCCATCGTCGCCGGATTCCCCGAGGACGGGCCCTACGACGTGCGTCCCGCGCGCGTGCGAGGCCGCATCACGGCGAAGGGCCCGGACATCTACCACCGGGGCACCGTGCGCCGTGATGTGTACTCGCTCTACGCGACCGTCCGCCAGGGCAACTCCGGCGGCCCGCTGCTCACGCCCGACGGCAAGGTCTACGGCGTGGTCTTCGCGAAGTCCCTCGACGACCCGGACACCGGCTATGCGCTGACGGCGGACGAGGTGCGCGAGGACATCGAGAAGGGCCGCACCGCCAACCAAGAGGTCGACAGCGAGGGCTGCGCGCTCTGAGGCGGCGGTCGGAGGGTCCGAAGAAGAGCGGGGTCAGTCGCGGGTGTGCCGGAGCCGCGCGGAGACCCAGCGGGCCCTCCGGCGGAGAATGCGGGGAATGCCCATTTCCTGAGGGGGGCCGTGATGACCCGGGTCCTGCGGCCCGCCCCTCTCACGGCTGTTCAGCGCTGTGGCCGAGCGGCGATTGCGTGCTACGTCACTGTAGTCGTGCGTCCAGCCCATACCCCGACGTCTGCCCGTGCCCCATGGTCGGTAATCGCGCTCAGGGGCCCCAATTGGCCTATGCGCGAGGCAATTGGCGTTCGTAGGACAGACGTTCGTATGAATATGTCGGCGAACGGGCTCCGCGACCTTCAGCGAACGGGCTCCGAGACCTTCAGCGGTCGGGCTCCGGGTCCTTCAGCCAGTTCACGAGCTCCGTCGAGAACGCCACCGGATCCTCCTCGTGCGGGAAGTGTCCGAGGCCGTCGAACAGCCGCCAGCGGTACGGCGCTTCGACGTACTCGCCCGACCCCGCCGCGCTCCTCGTCCGCATCACGGGGTCCAGCGAGCCGTGCAGATGCAGCGTCGGCACCCGCACCGGGCGCTTCATGCGGCGGTTGAACTGAATGCCGTCGGGGCGTGCCATCGACCGGACCATCCAGCGGTACGGCTCGATCGAGCAGTGCGCCGTCGACGGGATGCACATGGCCCGCCGGTACGTCTCGACCGCCTCGTCGTCCGGCAGGCCGGGCCCGGACCAGTCCCGCACCAGACGGCCCACCAGGGCACCGTCGTCGGCGACGAGTTGACGCTCCGGCACCCAGGGCCGCTGAAAGCCCCACACGTACGACGCCGACGCGGTCTGCTTGCGGTCCGACAGCATCGCGGAGCGCCAGCGCCGCGGATGCGGCATCGAGGAGACGGCGAGGCGGCGCACCAGCTTCGGCCGCATCACGGCCGCCGTCCACGCGAGGTATCCGCCCAGGTCGTGCCCGACGAGCGCGGCGTCCGGCTCACCGAGAGAACGTACGACACCGGTGATGTCCAGGGCGAGGTTCGCCGGGTCGTAGCCGCGAGGCGTGCGGTCGCTGCCGCCCACACCCCGCAGGTCCATCGCGACGGCCCGGAAACCGGCATCCGCGAGCGCCACCATCTGGTGCCGCCACGTCCACCAGAACTGCGGGAAACCGTGCAGGAGCAGGACCAGCGGCCCGTCCCCCATCTCGGCGATGTGGAAGCGCGCGCCGTTGGCGGCCACATCCCGGTGGGTCCAGGGCCCCTCGATGCGTACGACCGAGGCGGGGGATTGGGCCGATTGGGCGGCGGGGTCCGTCATGAGGACGAGCGTGCCACAGTGGCCCCCGTCTCACCGATTCGTACGTCGACAGCACCCGCCGGGCCGACCGCGCGGGGATGCGGCTTGACGTTCCCCAGTACGGCAGCCGTCTCCTTGGCCGAAGCGGCGACCTTCTGCGGGCCCTTGCCCTTCTTGGCCTTCTTCGCGAAGACGACGCCGATCAGCGCGAGCAACCCCGCCACCAGCACGTTCGCGGCGAAGGACAGCAGGAAGCAGACGGCGAGGTTCCAGCCGCTCCAGGTACGGATGCCGTACGCCAGTGCGAAACTCAGCATGGGCAGCGAGAAGATGAGGACCGCTCCGGCCGCGGCGAACGCGCCACCGCCGATCGCGCCGCGCTTGACGTCCTGCCGCAGCTGCGCCTTGGCCAGCGCGATCTCGTCGTGGACCAGCGCGGACATCTCACCGGTCGCCGAGGCGACCAGTTGGCCGAGGCTGCGCTCGGCGCCGACGGGGCCGTCGGGTGAGCTCATCGCGTTCTCCCCTTTTTCTCTTCTGATCTCTTCTGAGAAGTGTCTGCTCAGATCATGCCGGACCGTTGCCATCCTCGCGTTCCCCACCCGCTACTTCGGCAAGCCTTCGGTGCTCCGCGGCCTTCTTCTCGTAGATGGCGGCCATCCGGTGGTGGTACGCCGGGTCGTCCATCTCGTAGATGTCGGGGACACCGCTGAGGTCGTCGTCGCGCTCCTCGTCCTCGCACAGCTTGCGGTACTTGGCGTTGCGCACCTTCAGCAGGACCCCGGAGAACAGCGCCGCGATGAGGGAGCCGGTCAGGACGGCCGCCTTGATCTCGTCGGTGAGCAGCGGGTCCTCGGTGAAGGCGAGCTCGCCGATCAGCAGCGAGACGGTGAAGCCGATGCCCGCCAGTGAGGCGACCGCGAACACGTCGGGCCAGGCCAGATCGTCGTTCAGCTCCGCCTTGGTGAAGCGCGCCGCGAGCCAGGTGCCGCCGAAGATGCCGACGGCCTTGCCGACCACCAGACCGAGGACCACGCCGAGCGTCTCCGGCTTGGTGAAGACGTCGCCGAGCGCGCCGCCCGTGACCACGACTCCCGCGCTGAACAGGGCGAACAGCGGCACGGCCAGGCCCGCGGAGAGGGGGCGTACGAGATGTTCGATGTGCTCGCCGGGGGAGTGCTCCTCGCTGTCGTCCTCCTTGTGGCAGCGCAGCATCAGGCCCATGGCGACGCCCGCGATGGTGGCGTGGATCCCGCTGTTGTACATCAGGCCCCAGATGGCGAGCGCCAGCGGAACGTAGATGTACCAGCCGCGCACCCGCTTCCTGAGCAGCAGCCAGAACACGACGAGGCCGAGGACGGCGCCGCCGAGCGCGGCGAAGTTGAGGTCGCTGGTGAAGAAGACCGCGATGATCAGGATCGCGAAGAGGTCGTCGACGACGGCGAGGGTCAGCAGGAAGGCGCGGAGCGCGGACGGCAGCGAGGTGCCGATGACGGCGAGGACCGCGAGCGCGAAGGCGATGTCGGTGGCGGTCGGTACGGCCCAGCCGTCCAGGGAGCCGCCGCCCGCGGTGTTGGTGAGGAAGTACACGAGCGCGGGCACGGCCATGCCGCAGAGTGCCGCGACGACGGGCAGCGCGGCCGCCTTGGGGTCGCGCAGGTCGCCCGCGACCAGCTCACGCTTGAGTTCGATGCCGGCGACGAAGAAGAAGACGGCGAGCAGCCCGTCGGCCGCCCAGTGCTGCACGGACAGGTTCAGCCCGAGTGAGCCGGGTCCGAGGTGGAAGCTCCGGACGGAGTCGTACGATCCGCCGGCCGTGTTGGCCCAGATCAGCGCGGCGACCGCGGCGACGAGCAGCAGCACACCGCCGACGGTCTCGGCGCGCAGGGCTTCCGCGACGAAGTTCCGCTCGGGCAGGGAAAGGCGGCCGAGCACCTTGCGGTCGTTCTTGCTGGGGACGGGCGCGGACACGTGAGTCGACCTCCGGTCGGGTAGGCAGGGCTGAGCACATGCCGACCAGACTTCCCGGCGCACCTTGGTACTTCTCGCGCGTCGTACCGCCGCGTGATCTTGTCGCGACGTTGACGCGGTCCTTAGCTTACCTAACGTACGCCCGGACGAATCCAGTGATCTTCACCTTAAGTGCAAAAAGGGCACCCGGCGCGCTTGGCGCCGGGTGCCCTTAGCCGTATCGCGGAGGGTCTTCTAAGGCCTGAGTCGCCCTAGTCCTCGCTGGGGGCGGCCGGGAGCTTCGTCTGGATGAGGTCCATCACGGACGAGTCGGTGAGCGTGGTGACGTCACCGAGCTCCCGGTTCTCCGCGACGTCCCGCAGCAGACGGCGCATGATCTTGCCGGACCGGGTCTTCGGCAGCTCGGCCACCGGAAGGACCCGCTTCGGCTTGGCGATCGGGCCGAGCGTGGCGCCCACGTGATTGCGCAGGTCCGCGACGAGTCCCTCGTCCTCGGCGCTGGCCGTGCCGCGCAGGATCACGAAGGCGACGATGGCCTGGCCGGTCGTCTCGTCCGCCGCGCCCACGACCGCCGCCTCGGCGACCGCCGGGTGCGAGACGAGCGCCGACTCGACCTCCGTGGTGGAGATGTTGTGCCCGGAGACGAGCATCACGTCGTCCACGCGGCCGAGCAGCCAGATGTCGCCGTCCTCGTCCTTCTTGGCACCGTCACCGGCGAAGTACTTGCCCTCGAAACGCGACCAGTACGTGTCGATGAACCGCTGGTCGTCGCCCCAGATGGTGCGCAGCATCGACGGCCACGGCTCGGTCAGGACCAGGTAACCGCCGCCGCCGTCCGGCACTTCGTTCGCCTCGTCGTCGACGACGGTGGCGGAGATGCCCGGCAGGGCGCGCTGGGCGCTGCCCGGCTTGGTCTCGGTCACGCCCGGCAGCGGCGAGATCATCATGGCGCCGGTCTCGGTCTGCCACCAGGTGTCCACGATGGGACAGCGGTCGCCGCCGATGTTCTTGCGGTACCACATCCACGCCTCGGGGTTGATCGGCTCACCCACCGACCCGAGCACCCGCAGGCTGCTCAGGTCGAACTTCGCGGGGATGTCGTCGCCCCACTTCATGAAGGTGCGGATGGCCGTGGGCGCCGTGTAGAGGATGCTGACCTTGTACTTCTGGACGATCTCCCAGAAGCGGCCCTGGTGCGGGGTGTCGGGGGTGCCCTCGTACATCACCTGCGTCGCGCCGTTCGCCAGCGGTCCGTACGTGATGTAAGAGTGTCCGGTGACCCAGCCGATGTCGGCCGTGCACCAGTAGACGTCGGTCTCCGGCTTGAGGTCGAAGACGGCGTGGTGGGTGTACGCCGCCTGCGTGAGGTAGCCGCCGGAGGTGTGCAGGATGCCCTTCGGCTTACCCGTGGTGCCCGAGGTGTAGAGGATGAAGAGCGGGTGCTCCGCGTCGAAGGCCTCGGGGGTGTGCTCGGCGGACTGCTTCCGCGTGATCTCGTGCCACCACACGTCGCGGCCCTCGGTCCACGCCACATCCTGCTTCGTGCGCTGTACGACGAGGACGTGCCGGACACCGTCGACGCGGCTCACGGCCTCGTCCACGGCGGGCTTCAGTGCGGAGGGCTTGCCCCTGCGGTACCCGCCGTCGGAGGTGATGACGACCTTGGCGTCGGCGTCCTCGATGCGCTTGGCGATCGCGTCGGCGGAGAAGCCGCCGAAGACCACCGAGTGGGCGGCGCCGATACGGGCGCAGGCCAGCATCGCGACGACCGCCTCGGGGATCATCGGCAGATAGACGGCGACGCGGTCGCCCTTCTGGACACCGAGCTCGGTCAGGGCGTTGGCGGCCCGGCTGACCTCTTCCTTCAGCTCGGCGTAGGTGATGGCCCGGCTGTCGCCGGGCTCACCCTCGAAGTGGATCGCGACGCGGTCGCCGTTGCCGGCCTCCACGTGGCGGTCGACGCAGTTGTACGCGACGTTGAGCTTCCCGTCGGCGAACCACTTGGCGAACGGCGGGTTCGACCAGTCGAGCGTCTCGGTCGGCTCCGTGGCCCAGGTCAGCCGGCGGGCCTGCTCGGCCCAGAAGCCGAGCCGGTCAGCCTTGGCCTGCTCGTACGCCTCCGCCGTGACGTTGGCGGCAGCCGCCAACTCCGCCGGCGGCGCGAATCGACGCTCCTCCTTTAGAAGGTTGGCCAGGCTTTCGTTGCTCACGACATCTCCCTTGCGCTGCTTTGCCGGAGGCGACCGTTGTGTCCGAAGCCACAGCTCATCAGACACAACCCGTGGTGACAAGGGGCTGCCGAAAATTGGTTTAGACCTTTACTCGTACGTTTCCCGACGGGTCACCCGGTGGGGTCACCCGTCGGGATCACAGGGAGGGATTACCCGGAGGGATTACGCCGAGGGCGTTCGCTCGACCTCGGCCTGCGCTGTGGGCGCCACCTGGTCGAAGACCTCGTCGGGAAGCGGCTCGGCACCGCTGCCCTCCGTCAGCAGATAGGACTGCGCCTCACCGACGTGGAAGTACATACCGTGCAGCTCAAGATCACCTTCGGCAAGTCGGCGCGCCACCGACTCGTGCGCCCTCAAGTGCTCCAGTTGCTGCACGACATTGGTGAGGCAGAGCTGCTCGACCGCGTCGGCCGGCGCGCGCCCGGCGAGACGCGCCCACGCTCTGTCCTGCGCGCCCATGCGCTCCAGACTCGGCAGGCCGTGCCGCAGCCACCGCTTCAACGGCGTCTGTGCGCCGCCCGGCGGCGTGTTGAGCAGCGCCTGCATGGCACCGCATCCGGAGTGCCCGCACACGGTGATGGACCGCACCTTGAGCACATCCACCGCGTACTCGATGGCGGCGCCCACCGAGTCGTCCCCGCTCTCGGCGCCCGGCAGCGGCACCAGGTTGCCCACATTGCGGACGACGAAGAGGTCACCGGGACCGCTCGACGTGATCATCGACGTGACGACACGGGAGTCCGCGCAGGTCAGGAAGAGCTGAGCGGGCTGCTGCCCCTCACGCGCGAGCCGGGCCAGCTCGCCCCGCACGTGCGGCGCCGTGTTCCGCTGGAAGGCGCTGATCCCGCTGGCCAGTTGGTGCCCGCTGGGTCGGCGCCCCTCCTGTCCCTGCTCCCGCTCCTCCTGCGGCCGGTCGCAGTGGTGGTTGCGCCACGGCGCCCACGGCCTGCAACAGGAGTGCGAGGCGCCCACCAGCTCCCGGCTCCCCGGCCCCGACCCTCCGGCGGGCACGGAGATACGGGTCCCGGCGCGGCCGGTGACCTCGACGCTGCCGCCGTGCGCGGTGTGCGCGTCCTGCCAGCACTGCAGCGATTCGTACGCGGCATGGTCCATGAAGGATCCGTCCAACTCCACGATCACATCGGCCCCGTGGGGCACCTGGTGCAGTGCCTTGCTGAGGCGCGGCACCGCGAGGAACGTCAACTGACCGCGCACCCGCACGTGATGGACGCCGGCGTCCTCGCAGTGGGTGATGCGGGTGCGGGCGAGCCGGTGCAGCGAGACGCCCACGGCGACGGCGACGCCGAGCGCCACGCCTTCGAGCACGCCGAGGAAGACCACGCCGAGGCTCGTGACGGCGTAGACCACGATTTCGCGGTGGCGGGTGATGGTGCGGATGTGGTTGAGACTGACCATCTGGATGCCGACGACCATGACGAGCGCGGCAAGGGCGGCGAGGGGGATCAGCTCCAGGACGGGCACCAGGAGCAGCGCGGCGACTACTACCCAAACGCCGTGCAGCATCGTGGAGTTCCGGCTGACGGCCCCCGCCCGGATATTGGCCATGCTGCGCACGGCGACCCCGGCGACGGGCAGCCCGCCGAGCGCCCCGGACACGATGTTCGCCGCGCCCTGGCCGAGGAGCTCGCGGTCGAGGTCGGAGCGGCGCACGCCCGGATGGAGCTCAGCCTGTCCGGCGATGACCTTGTCGACGGCGACGGCGCCGAGCAGCGACTGCACGCTGCACACGAGCGTGATGGTGAGCACGGCGGCGACGAGTCCGAGCACGGGCCCTTCCGGGAGCCCGACCAGTGCGTGGCTGCGCCAGGACGGCAGGTCGACCTCGTCGACCCGGAGTCCGGCGAGCGCGGAGACGGCTGTCGCGGCGGCGACGGAGATCAGGGCCGCGGGCAGGACGCGGGTGAAGCGCCCGGCCCGCCCGGGAATCCGTGGCCACAGCAGCAGGATCGCCAGGGTGAGCAGGCTGATCGCCAGGGCCGCCAAATGCAGGTCGGCCAGTTGGGCGGGGAGCGCCCGCAGGTTGTCGAGCACGGAGCTCTGCGGGGTGCCGCCCAGCACGATGTGCAGCTGGGCGACGGCGATGGTGACGCCGATGCCGGTCAGCATGCCGTGCACGACGGCGGGGCTGACGGCGAGCGCGGTGCGGGCCACGTGCAGGCAGCCGAGGCCGAGTTGGGCGAGTCCGGCGAGGACGGTGATGGCGCAGGTGGTCCGCCAGCCGTACCGCTGGATGAGGTCGGCGGTGACGACGGTGAGGCCGGCGGCGGGCCCGCTGACCTGCAACGGTGATCCGCCGAGCGCTCCGGCGAGGATGCCGCCGACGGCGGCGGCGACGAGGCCTGCCTGGAGCGGGGCTCCGGTGGCGAGTGCGATGCCCAGCGACAGTGGCAGGGCGATCAGGAAGACGGCGACCGACGCGGAGAGGTCGGCACCGGCGATGCGGAACCTCTTGCCGGGCGGCGGGGCGTGGGGGTTGTTGGCGCGGGGCGTGTGAGCCGAGTCAGGGGTGCGAGTGGGGACGCAGGCAGACATGTTTCCCGTCTCCTCCGGGGCAGCGCGGTCGCGGGACAAGGGGTCCTCCGGAGGTCTCCGGAGGGCATTGCGCGGCCGTGGGTCACGGCGTGCAGCGGCGGGATTTCTCAACTCTCGGTAAACGGATCGTAATCCAGAGTAAAGGTCTGGGACGGATTTTCAGGGCAAATGGTGCAATCAGTCACCCTGATGAGTGAATAAAGAATTTAATCGGCTCGTCGGAACATCAGATTCCACATGTCGTGCGAGTTTCGGTCGAAATGTCCCGACTTGCACGGAAGTAGGTGGGCGGAACATGGCCGCCACCCGGAGGATCACCGCGAGCCTGACCGCCCTCGTGGCGTGCGGAGCGGCACTGGCCGGCTGCGCCGACGGCAGCACCGGAGCGAAGGAAGGCACGCAGGGCCCGAAGAAGGGCGCGGGTGCCCACGCCCCCAAGAACGCCGTCCGGATGATCGGTGACGGCTCCACGGCCTTCACCGGCAGACAGCCGCACCTGCCCAGACCCGCCCGCCTGAAGCCGGGCCAGAAGCCCCCGCAGTTCGTCGTCTTCTCCTGGGACGGGGCGGGGGAGGACAGTCAGAAGCTCTTCTCGCACTTCCGCAAGGTCGCCAAGCGGAACGACGCGACGATGACGTACTTCCTCAGCGGCGTGTACATGCTCCCCGAGGGGAAGCGGAAGCTCTACAAGCCGCCGCAGCACATGGCCGGCAGCTCGGACATCGGCTTCAACGACCGCAAGGGAATCAAGGACACCGTGGAGCAGCTCCGCGGCGCCTGGCTCGAGGGCAACGAGGTCGGCACGCACTTCAACGGCCACTTCTGCGGCACCGGCGGCGGTGTGGGCGAGTGGTCGGTCGAGGACTGGAAGGACGAGATCAACCAGGCCAAGTCCTTCGTGAAGGCCTGGAAGACCAACACCGGCGTGAAGAAGGCGCAGCCCCTGCCCTTCGACTACGACAAGGAACTGATCGGCGCCCGCACGCCCTGTCTCGAAGGGCAGAAGAACTTCATGCGGGCCGCCCGCGAGCTGGGCTTCCGCTACGACACCAGCGGCGTCAACAACCAGGTCTGGCCCAAGAAGAAGGAAGGGCTGTGGGACCTGTCGATGCAGCTCGTCCCGGTCCCCGGCCGCAAGTTCGAGACGCTCACCATGGACTACAACTTCATGGTCAACCAGTCCGGTTCGACCTCGCACGGAGACCCGTCCCAGCACGAGTACTGGGGCGACCAGATGCGTGACGGCCTGCTTCAGGGCTTCGAACGCGCCTACAAGGGCAACCGTGCGCCGCTGATCATCGGCAACCACTTCGAGTCCTGGAACGGCGGCACGTACATGCGCGCCATCGAGGAGACCATCGAGGCGGTCTGCACCAAACGCGACGTGCGCTGCGTCTCCTTCCGCCAGCTCGCGGACTGGCTCGACGCGCAGGATCCGAAGGTGCTGGCGAAGCTGACCGGGCTGCCGGTCGGCAAGGCGCCGAAGGAGGGCTGGCCGGCCTTCCTCTCCGCGCGGCCCGCGCCGGCCCCGAAGGGCGTCCCGGGCGCTCCGGCGGACAAGCGGTAGCGCCCGGTGGCTTGGCCCGGACCCGGCGTTCCCCGGCCCGGGCCCGGCGTGCGGCCCGGCGTCCGGCTCAGGCCGTGGCGGTCATGCGCTCGCGGAGCACGAAGGCGGGGTCGACCTGCGCGGCCAGGTCGGCCCCCGTCCGCTCGTTGCCCCAACTCTGCGCGTTCTTCAGGTGGAAGTGGACCATCTGGCTGGTGTACCGCTCCCAGTCCCGGCGTTCGTACGAGGCGTCGACCGCCGCCTGCAGCGCCCGCAGGGAGCTGCGGTTCTCCTCCTCCAGGAGCTCGAAGCGCGGCGGGCGCCCCTTCTCCATGGCGCGCACCCAGTCCGAGTGCCCGACGGTCACCAGGAGGTCGTCACCGACCTGCTCGCGCAGGAAGTCGATGTCGTCCTGGCCCTGCACCTTGTTGCCGACGACCGCGAGGCTCACGCCGAAGTCGCGGGCGTACTCCTTGTACTGGCGGTAGACGGAGATCCCCTTCTTCGTCGGCTCGGCCACCAGGAACGTCATGTCGAAGCGGGTGAACATGCCGGAGGCGAAGGAGTCCGAACCTGCGGTCATGTCCACGACCGCGTACTCGTCGCGGCCGTCGACGAGGTGGTTCAGGCACAGCTCCACCGCTCCGGTCTTGGAGTGGTAGCAGGCGACACCGAGGTCGGCTTCGGTGAACTGCCCGGTGACCATCAAACGGACGGTGTCGTCGTCGAGTTCCACGATCCGCGCGCAAGCGTCGAACACCGGATTGTCCTCGCGCACCCGCAGGAGCCGAGAGCCCTCCCCGGGGGGCGTCGTCTTGATCATCGTGTCGGCCGACGCGATCCGCGGATTGGAGCCCCGCAGGTAGTCCTTGATGAGCGGCAGGCGCGCGCCCAGGGCGGGCAGCTCGGCGGCTTCCGCCTCGTCGAGGCCCAGGGCGGGGCCCAGGTGCTGGTTGATGTCGGCGTCCACGGCGATGACGGGCGCGCCGGTACTGGCGAGGTGCCGGATGAAGAGCGAGGACAGCGTGGTCTTGCCGCTGCCGCCCTTCCCCACGAAAGCGATTTTCATAACCACAAAGCGTAGTGGCTCGCTCACCCTGCGTGCGTCATGTGCGTGAAGAAGACCACTCCTTCGTGGAGCGGGGCCCTGGAGTACGTAGGGTCGTACTCATGAGTACGACAGCCGATCCGCTCGCCGCCCTCGGGGCACTCCCCGGCGTGGCCGACTCCGTGGACTCCGTGCGCAAGGCCGTGGACCGGGTCTACGGCCACCGGGTCATGCGGCGCCGCAGCAACGAGATCACCTCGGAGGCGGCGCTGCGCGGCGCCCGGGGCTCGGCGGCACTGTCCGGCGCCGACTGGGCACTCGAAGAGGTGCGTCGGCGCACCGACTTCAGCGGTGACGGGGAGGAGCGCACGGTCGGCGCGGCGCTGCGGCTCACCGCGGAGGCCGGCCAGCTCCTGTCCATCTGGCGGCAGTCGCCGCTGCGGGTCCTCGCACGCCTCCATCTGGTCGCCGCGGCCGACTCCGCGGAGGGCGCGGGCCGCCCGCGGCTCGCCGGTGAGCCCGTCGACGAACCGCTGATCGAACTTCCCGTGCCGGACGCGGACGAGGTGGCGGGCCGCCTGGAGGGGCTCTCGCAGCTGATCATCGCGGGGAGTGCGGCGCCGGCCCTGGTGACGGCGGCCGTCGTCCACGGCGAGCTGGCCAGCCTGCGCCCCTTCGGCTCGCACAACGGCCTGGTGGCCCGCGCGGCCGAGCGCATCGTCCTGGTGGGCAGCGGCCTCGACCCGAAGTCGGTCTGCCCGGCGGAGGCGGGGTACGGCGAGCTGGGGCGGGCGGCCTATGTGGCGGCTCTCGACGGCTACGCGTCCGGCAGGCCGGAGGGCATGGCGGCCTGGATCGCCCACTGCGGCAAGGCGGTCGAGCTCGGCGTCAGGGAGTCGACGGCGGTCTGCGAGGCGCTGCAGCGCGGGGCGGCGTGAGGGAACCGGGGCCGACAGGGGCCTGAACAGGGTTGCGGCGGTACGGAGTCCGTACCGCCGCTGGCATGTTCACCGGGTTACCAAGCGTCCTCGAAATGTTGCCCATCAGGTCGGGACGTTGCCCGTCACCTGGTGCGGCTGGCCCGTAATCGACGGGTCGACGTCGCGTGGGTGCTCGATGTCCATGCTTCGGTCCGTGGGGCCTTTACTGCGTTTGAAGGTGATCCTCTCGGATGTCCTTGGTCTCGCGGGCCGTTGACTCCTTTGTACTCCTGTCCTGGAGTAAGCGGAAGTCCTGGCTGCACTTCTTTACTTTTAGGTTCAAACAGGCATGAACCGGACAGGTCGTATTTCGCTGGTGTCGCGGTGGCCGCTGAGTGGTTCGCGGGGCGCGGTCAGCCCGCCGTCGCGCGGCGCCGACTGGCGAACCAGACGAGCCCCGCCGTGGCCGCTGCGGCGCCCACCGCGGCCGCCGCGACGAGCGCGGGCCGAGGTGGCGCGGGAATGCGCTGCTTCAGGCGCACCGGACGGTGGAAGTCCAGGATCGGCCACGCGCGCGTGAGCGCCTCGCGGCGCAGCGCGCGGTCCGGATTGACCGCGAAGGGGTGCCCGACCGCCTCCAGCATCGGCACATCGGTCGCCGAGTCGCTGTAGGCGTAGCACCGGTCGAGGTCGTACCCCTCCGACTGTGCGAGCTCCTTGACCGCCTCCGCCTTGGTGGGCCCGTACGCGTAGTACTCCACCTCGCCGGTGAAGCAGCCGTCGTCCCCGACCACCATGCGGGTCGCCACCACACGGTCCGCGCCGAGGAGTTCCCCGATCGGCTCGACGACTTCGGCGCCCGAGGTGGAGACGATGACGACGTCGCGGCCCGCGGTGTGGTGCTCCTCGATGAGGGACGCCGCCTCGTCGTAGATGATCGGGTCGATCAGGTCGTGCAGCGTCTCGGCGACGATTTCCTTGACCTGCTCCACGTTCCAGCCGCGGCACAGCGCGGAGAGGTAGGAACGCATCCGTTCCATCTGGTCGTGGTCGGCGCCGCCCGCGAGGAACACGAACTGCGCGTACGCGGTGCGCAGTACCGCTCTGCGGTTGATCAGGCCACCTTGGTAGAACGACTTGCTGAAGGTGAGAGTGCTCGACTTCGCAATGACCGTCTTGTCCAGGTCAAAGAACGCGGCAGTGCGGGGCAGGGAGTGGTTTTCCACGAGGCCGAGCATAGGCGCCCACCATTCGGCGTAAGCTGAGGCGCGTGGGTTTGCCTGAGAAGGCTCTCGGGTACACCATGGAAGTCACGGATCGTTCGCGACCGTGCTAACCCGGTCTGGCTCCTCCCCCCCCGAGTCGGACCGTGGGGACGACCCCCGCTCTCCCCCCCGGCGGGGGTCGTCGCATGTCCGGATGGGTTTTTGAACCCTCCGTCGATCCTCTTTCGGCCCTTGAGCCGTTCTCGTCGCCGTCTTGACCTTCTCGCGCCCTACCCAAGATTCGTGACTCTGTGTAGTCGTGGGGCTGCTCTGTGGAAGTCCTGGCGAAGGCTGCGGGATGTCACCGGTATGGGTGATGGGTTTATTCACAGGCGCTGTCTTGTCCACAGTTATTGACCAAGATCCACACGTTTTCTCGCGCTGCCACACGCTGATTCCGCCCGTTCCACTCGCGAAGTTCATGGCCGGATTGCTTTGCCCGGTTCTTCGCCGAAGACGAGCGCGGCATTAACAGGAGTCATGTGCCAAGAGGGGGACGAGGATCGTGGGCGGAGTCTTTTCGAGTGACGTGGCCGCGCAGGCCGAGGGCAGGCCGGGTGGACCGCTGATCGTCACGGAGGACGTGGAGCTGCTGGATGACCTGCTGCGGCTGTGCGCCGCGGCGGGGGCGCTTCCAGAGGTGCATCACGGGGGGCCCGAGCGCCGGGGGAGCTGGGACGCGGCCCCGCTCGTCCTGGTCGGGGACGACGCGGCCGACCGGGTGCGCGGAGCAGTGCGACGGCGCGGGGTCGTGTTGGTTGGGCGGGATCAGGACGATCCCGGTGTCTGGCAGCGGGCCGTGGAGATCGGCGCCGACCACGTGCTTGTCCTGCCGGACGGCGAGCAATGGCTCGTGGACCGCATCGCCGACGTCGCCGAGGGGGTGGGGCGCCCCGCGGTCACCGTCGGAGTCATCGGCGGCCGAGGCGGGGCCGGGGCCTCCACAGTGGCCTGCGCCCTCGCGGTCACGGCGGCCCGCGAGGGGCGGCGCACGATGCTCGTCGACGCGGACCCGCTGGGCGGCGGTCTGGACGTCGTCCTCGGCGCCGAGCACGCCGAAGGGCTCCGCTGGCCGGCCTTCGCCGCCTCGCGGGGCAGGGTCGGCGGTGGCGCGCTGGAGGAGTCGCTGCCCCACATGCATGCGCTCCGGGTCCTGAGCTGGGATCGCGGAGAGGCGGTGGCGGTCGCCCCCGAAGCCGTACGAGCGGTGGTCGCGGCAGCCCGCAGGCGGGGCGGCGCGGTGGTCGTGGACCTGCCGCGCCGGGTCGACGAGGCGGTCGCCGAGGCCATGGCCCAGGTGGACCTGGGGCTGCTCGTGGTGCCCGCGGAGCTGCGCGCCGTGGCGGGGGCCCGGCGGGTGGCCTCCGCCGCGGGCATGGCGCTGCGGGACCTGCGGGTCGTGGTGGCGCGGGGCCCGGCGTCCGGCGGGCTCGATGCCGAGGAGGTCGCGGGGCTCCTCGGGCTCCCGCTAGCCGGGGAGGTGCCGTGGGAGGCGGGCCTGGCGGCGCAGCAGGCCTCGGGGACGCCTCCGGGGGGTGCGGCGCGCGGGCCGCTCGCACGGTTCTGTTCCGCCTTCTGGGGCCGCGTGCCTGCCGACGCGGTGGGAGGAGGCGTATGAGCGCCGTCGTCGGGGCCCGGATGCTGGACGGAGTGCGGCAGTGGCTCGCGGAGAGCGGCACCGAGCCGACCCCCGCCCGCGTCGCCGAGGCCCTGCGGGCCCAGGGCCGGGTGCTCGGTGACACGGAGATCCTCGGCGCGGCGGAACAACTGCGCTCGGAGCTTGTCGGTGCAGGCCCTCTGGAACCCCTCCTCGCGGACGCCTCCGTGACCGACGTGCTGGTCTCCGCGCCCGACAAGGTGTGGGTGGACCGGGGCGGCGGCCTGGAGCTCACGGACATCACGTTCCGGGACGCCGCAGCCCTGCGGCGGCTCGCACAGCGCCTCGCGGCCGTGGCGGGCCGCCGCTTGGACGACGCACGCCCCTGGGTGGACGCACGCCTCCCGGACGGCACGCGCCTGCACGCCGTCCTGCCACCGGTGGCGGTCGGCTCGACGTGCCTCTCCCTGCGGGTCGTACGCCCCAAGGCCTTCACCCTCACGGAACTGGTCGAGGCAGGCACGATTCCACCGAACGGCGACGCAATCCTGCGGTCCCTGCTCGAAGCCCGCCTCTCCTTCTTGATCAGCGGCGGCACCGGCACCGGCAAGACGACACTGCTGAGCGCGCTGCTGAGCCTGGTCGGCCCCAAGGAGCGGATCGTGCTCGCCGAGGACTCGGCGGAGCTCAAACCCGACCACCCGCACGTGGTGCGCCTGGAAACCAGACCCGCGAACCAGGAAGGAGCAGGCCTCGTCGGCCTGGACGACCTGGTGCGCCAAGCCCTGCGGATGCGCCCGGACCGCCTCGTCGTGGGCGAGGTGCGGGGCGCGGAGGTCGTGCACCTGCTGGCGGCGCTGAACACGGGGCACGAGGGAGGCTGCGGCACGGTTCATGCCAACGCCGCCGGAGACGTGCCCGCCCGCCTGGAGGCCCTGGGCACGACCGCGGGCCTCGACCGTGCCGCCCTGCACAGCCAGTTGGCGGCGGCGCTGTCCATGGTGATCCATCTCGTACGAGACCGGACGGGCCGCCGCCGCATGGCCGAGGTGCACGTCCTGGAACGCGCCGAGTCGGGCCTGGTGGTAACGGTCCCGGCACTGCGATGGGGCGAGAGGGCCTTCACCCGGGAACGGGGCTGGAACCGCCTGAACACCCTCCTCGCGGGCGGCGGTGAGGGCGGATGACCATGGCGACGAGTACGTGGACAGCGGCGCTGGCGATGTGCGCGGGGGCCGCGGTCTGGCTGCTGACCCGACGGAACCACGAGTCGCACCGCCTCCGAAAACTCCTGACACCCATCGCTCCACAACCGTCTTCCAATCCGCGATGGCCCGGCCTGATCGCAACAGCTCGTGCCAGGCTGCGCCCCGAGTGGTGGTGCCTGGCGGCCGGGGCCACGGTGGCGCTGCTGGGCGAGTCCGTGGTGCCGCTGGCCGCGGGCGCGGCCGGGGTGCCGTTGGCGGCGGGCGTACGACGAGCCCGGGACGCGCGCCGGAAGCGGGAGCGGCGCCGGGCCGCGGTGATCGCCTGGCTCGGGGAGCTGGCGGCCGAGGTGCGGGCGGGCCGGCAGCCCGGGGACGCGCTGCGTCTGACTCTCCAGGACCCCGTAGCCAGCGACGCGGGCCCGGGAGCCGCCAGGAGCGCGGTGCTGGCCGCCGCGCGGTTCGGCGGCGACGTACCGGGCGCGTTGCGCTCGGCGGCCCGGGAGCCGGGCGCAGAGGGCCTCCTGGGCCTTGCGGCGTGCTGGCGGGTCGCGGTGGACCGAGGCGCGGGCCTCGCCGCAGGACTGGATCGCCTTGAAGCCGCCCTGCGCTCCGAACGCGACCAACGCGCAGACCTACGCGCCCAACTGGCGGGCGCCCGGTCGACGGCCGTGATGCTGGCCGCCCTCCCCGTACTGGGCCTGCTGATGGGCAGCGCGCTCGGAGCGGAGCCGCTGCGGGTCCTGCTCCACACCGGCCCCGGACTGACGTGCCTGGCCGTGGGCGCAGTCCTGGAGGGCGCCGGGGCGTGGTGGGCGCTGCGCATCGTGCGAAGGGCGGAGGAGCGGTGAACGTTGTCCACAGCCTGGGGGTGACGGTGTGGGTAGCAGCAGCGGCGCTCTGGCTGACGCTGACGGCACTGGCTGCGCGGAGAGAGAGGGCACAGCGAAGGCGAGCGGAGAGGGTTCTGCCGGGGCCGAGGCCGCCGGAGGGCGGAGCCCGAAAGCGACCACGCCCGAACCGCTGGGCGCAGCAACGGCATTGGTTGACGCCGGCCGGGACGGCGAGCGCGGCCTATGTGTTGGTGGGCGGCGTGCCGGGGGCGCTGGCCGCGGCGGTCGTCGGATACCTCGCCTGGCGCAACGTCCGGCAGAAACGCACACCATCGCTGGACCGGCGCGAAGAGACACACGAGGCGGCCCGCCAACTACCGCTGGCAGCTGACCTTCTGGCGGCGTGCATCGCATCCGGTGCGGGCCCGCTGGCGGCGGCGCACGCGGTGGGGGAGTCCTTGCGGGGGCCGATCGGCGCACGGCTGTCCCGGGGCGCGGCAGAGGTACGCCTGGGAGGCGAACCAAGGGCCGCATGGCGCCAGTTGAGCGAAATACCGGGTGCCGCGCCCCTGGCCCGCCTCCTGGAGCGCGCGGGTGACTCCGGCGCACCGACGGCGGATCCGGTGGCCCGCCTCGCCGCGGATGCCAGGGCGGACCGCGCCAGGGCGGCGACGGCCGAGGCGCGCAAGGCGGCGGTCCTGATGACGGCCCCGGTCGGCCTGTGCTTCCTGCCGGCGTTCGTGGCGGTCGGGGTGCTGCCGGTGGTGATCGGCCTGGCGGAGGGGCTGTTGAGCACGGGATGAGCGGCCGACGCCGCCGAACCGAACACGAACGAGGGACCGAGGAAGACATGACGGAGGTCGTGATGACGGGGATTGTGATGAGGCGGCGAATGATGCGAAGGCTGAGCGTTCTGAGTCCGCGGACATGGCGGTCGCTGAAGCCACCGGGCTCGGATGCGGGGATGGTGACGTCCGAGTACGCCATGGGCTTGATCGCGGCGGTGGGCTTCGCCGGCCTGCTCTACAAGGTGGTGACGAGCGGGCAGGTCAAGGCGGCGCTGCAGGGGCTGGTGGAGAGGGCGCTCGATGTGCCGTTCTGAGGCGGGGCTCCAAGGCCGAAGGTGGCACGCCCGATTCCGGGTGCGCTTTCCTCGCCCGTCGGACCGGGGCTTCGTGACGGCGGAGGCGGCCGTGGTGCTGCCGACGCTGGTGCTCTTCACGATGGCGTTGATCTGGACGCTGCTGGCGGCCTCCGCGCAGATCCAGTGCGTGGACGCCGCCAGGGCGGGGGCGCGGGCGGCGGCCCGACAGGACCCCGACGACGTGGCCATGGCCGCGGCTCGGCAGGCGGCGCCGCGCGGGGCGAGCGTGTCCGTGCGGCGTGACGCCGACCTCGTACGGGTCGAGGTCGTGGCGGACGCGCCCGGTCCCGAGGTGCTGGGCCTGGGCCTGCGTCTGCGGTCCGAAGCGGTGGCGCTGGCGGAGGAAAGCGTGGGGGTGGCCGTATGAGGGTCACGTGGCGAGGTGCGGGTCGCGATCGCGGGGCCGCCACGGTGTGGGTGGTCGTCGTGATGGCCGTACTCGGCGTGATCTGCGGTGCGGTGCTCGCGATGACGCAGGTCGTCGTGGCCCGGCACCGGGCGGGCGGCGCGGCGGATCTGGCGGCGCTCGCGGCGGCGGACCGGTGGGCGGCGGGGTCCGACGAGGCGTGTGCGGGGGCGGGGAGGGTGGCTGCGGCGCAGGGTGCGCGGGTTGTTCGGTGCGGGGTGCGGGGCGAGACCTCGGCGGTCTCGGTCTCTTCCTCGGCGGGGCCCTTCACCGTGACGGTGCGGGCCCGGGCGGGGCCGGTGATGTCCCCTCGGTCGCCCCTGCGGCGCCCTGCCGGGTAGGAGCACGACCCCGCCGCTCCGCGGCGGATCACACCCACCCCCCCCGTTCACCCCGCGACGCCCCGTGCGGGTAGGAGCACCGACCCCGCCGCTTCGCGGCGGATGGTCCCCACCCACCGCCCGTTTGCCCCGCGACGTTCAGTGGGAGTAGGGGCCCGGCCCCCTTGCTCTCCCCCCCCCGGGGCCGCAGCCGCTCGCGAGACGGGAGGGGACGTGGGGGTATGTGCGCACGGAGCACCGAGCACACCACCACGGCCGGAAATGTCCAGACGCGGCGCAGGGATGGCGAGTACGCACATACCCCCGCGGCCCCGCACCCACAGACAGAGCACAGGCGCACCCGCAGCCTAGGCGCCCCCCGCCTCCCGCAACAGCACAGAAAGCAACCGCACCGCCCCCCTCTTGTGCAACGGATCGTTGCCGTTGCCGCACTTGGGGGACTGGATGCAGGACGGGCAGCCCGCCTCGCACTCGCAGGACGCGATCGCCTGGCGGGTGGCCGTGAGCCACTCGCGGGCCGTGTGGAAGGCCCGCTCGGCGAAGCCCGCCCCGCCGGGGTGGCCGTCGTACACGAAGACCGTGGGAAGGAGCGTGTCCGGGTGCAGCGGGACGGAGACGCCACCGATGTCCCATCGGTCACACGTGGCGAAGAGCGGAAGCATCCCGATGGACGCGTGCTCCGCGGCGTGCAGCGCGCCGCCGAGGATCTCGGGGGTGATGCGTGCGGCGTCGAGCTGGTCCTCGGTCACCGTCCACCACACCGCGCGCGTCCGCAGCGTACGAGGAGGGAGGTCCAGTTTGGTCTCGCCGAGGACTTCACCCGTGATGAGGCGCCGACGCAGGAAGGAGACGACTTGGTTGGTGACTTCGACGGAGCCGTAGCAGAGGCGCCCCGCACCCCAGGGGATCTCCGTGTCCGTTTCCAGGATGGAGATCGCCGTCGTGTCGCGAGCGGTCGTGGAGTAGGGCGGCGCGGCCTCCTCGACGAGGGCGACCGAGTCCTCCAGGTCGAGGTGGCGGACGAGATACGTACGCCCCTGGTGGAGGTGGACCGCGCCCTCGTGCACGGACGTGTGCGCGGCGGACGCGTCGACCGTGCCGAGGAGCCGCCCCGTGCCCTCCTCGACGATCTGGACGGGCTTTCCGCCCTCGCCGCGGATGTCGGTGAGGTCGGCGGCCCGCTCCCGGCGGGTCCAGTGCCAGGCCTTGGTCCGGCGCCGCAGGAGCTTCGCGGCCTCCAGCTGCGGGAGGAGTTCCTCGGTGGTGGGGCCGAAGAGGGCGAGGTCCTCCTCGGTCAGGGGGAGTTCGGAGGCGGCGGCGCAGAGGTGGGGGGCGAGGACGTACGGGTTGTCGGGGTCGAGGACCGTGCACTCGACGGGCTGCTGGAACAGCGCTTCGGGATGGTGGACGAGATACGTGTCCAGTGGATCGTCCCGGGCGACGAGGACGGCCAGCGCGCCCTGCGCCGAGCGGCCCGCCCGGCCGGCCTGCTGCCAGAGGGAGGCGCGGGTGCCGGGGTAGCCGGCGATGACGACCGCGTCCAGGCCGGAGACGTCGACGCCGAGTTCGAGGGCGGTGGTGGCGGCGAGCCCGAGGAGTTCGCCGGAGTGCAGGGCGCGCTCCAGGGCGCGGCGCTCCTCGGGGAGGTAGCCGCCGCGGTAGGCCGCGACACGCCGGGGCAGGGAGCGATCGACTTCGGCGAGGCGTTCCTGGGCGATCACGGAGATCAGTTCGGCGCCGCGCCGGGAGCGTACGAAGGCGACCGAGCGGACTCCCTGGACGGTGAGGTCGGTGAGGAGGTCGGCGGTCTCGGCGGTGGCGGTGCGGCGGACGGGGGCGCCCTTCTCGCCGTGGAGCTCGGTGAGAGGGGGTTCCCAGAGGGCGAAGACGAGGTCGCCGCGGGGTGAGGCGTCGTCGGCGACCTCTTTCACGGGGAGGCCGGTGAGACGTTCCGCGGACGCCGAGGGGTCGGCGCAGGTGGCGGAGGCGAGGAGGAAGACGGGCTCGGAGCCGTAGCGGGCGCAGAGGCGGCGCAGGCGGCGCAGGACCTGGGCGACGTGGGAGCCGAAGACGCCGCGGTAGGTGTGGCACTCGTCGATGACGACGTAGCGCAGGGAGCGCAGGAAGGAGGACCAGCGCGGGTGGGAGGGGAGTATCCCGCGGTGCAGCATGTCGGGGTTGGTCAGGACGTAATTGGCGTACTGCCGGACCCATTCGCGTTCTTCGAAGGGGGTGTCGCCGTCGTAGACGGCGGGGCGGACCGCGTTGCCGAGGGGGGCGGCCAGCTCGCGGACGGCGCGGCGCTGGTCGGCGGCGAGGGCCTTGGTGGGGGCGAGGTAGAGGGCGGTGGTGCCGCGCCCGTTCGGGGCCTCGGAGCCGTCCAGGAGGGCGGAGAGGACGGGGGTGAGGTAGGCCAGGGACTTGCCGGAGGCGGTGCCGGTGGCGACGACCACGGATTCCCCGTCCAGGGCGTGCTCGGCGGCGAGCGCCTGGTGCGCCCAGGGGTGCTCGATGCCGGCGGCCTGGACGGCGGATATGACCTCGGGTCGGATGCGGTCGGGCCAGACTGCATACCGAGCCTCACGTGGGGGCAGGTGCTCCGTATGAGTGACGCGCGATGCACGGCTCGGCCCCGCGGTGAGCCGGTCGAGAACGGTCCGCGGGGACGTGCGTGCCGGGGCGCCCGCAGAGGGTCCTCCGGTGGGAGAAATTTTGGCCATCGGCATCGAGTGTGTCACTGGCGGGATGGACAATGGTCCGAAGGCGTCGTGCACGCCTGCCGGTAAGTGATTGAATGCCATCGCGGCTGGCGATCCGACCTGGGGGCTCTGCCGAGGTGTCCCGAGGGATGACCGCTCGATAGCAAGGTGCTGGAGGATCCGTGGACCTGTCCCTGTCGACCCGTACCGTCGGCGATCGTACGGTCGTCGAGGTCGGTGGCGAAATCGATGTATATACCGCGCCGAAGCTGCGCGAGCAGTTGGTCGAGCTGGTGAACGACGGCAGTTTTCATCTGGTCGTCGACATGGAGGGCGTGGACTTCCTCGACTCCACCGGGCTCGGCGTGCTGGTCGGCGGCCTGAAGCGTGTGCGTGCCCATGAGGGCTCGCTGCGCCTGGTCTGCAACCAGGAGCGCATTCTCAAGATTTTCCGTATCACCGGTCTGACCAAGGTGTTCCCCATCCACACCTCGGTCGAGGAAGCGGTCGCGGCCACCGACTGAGTGGCCTTCGACCGAGCGCCGGACCTTCCGGGCCCCTGGGCCCGGGACGGCAGTACAGCAGGGGGCCGGGCCTGCGGCCCGGTCCCCTGACAGCACGTGCGTATGTCGAGGGGGATGCATGGCCACCGTTGAGCTCCGCTTCAGCGCCCTGCCCGAGCACGTCAGGACCGCCCGTCTGGTGGCGGCCGCGGTGGCGCGCAGGGCCGGGGTGGACGAAGCCGTTCTCGACGAGGTCAGGCTGGCCGTCGGCGAGGCCTGCACGCGCGCCGTCGGGCTGCATCAGAGCAGCGGAGTGACGGCGCCGGTGCGGGTCGCGCTGATCGAGGACGAGAAGCAGTTCTCCATCGAGGTCGGCGACGAGGCTCCCCGTGCGGCGCCCGGTGACCGGGCGCCCGGCGCGCGTCTCGACGACGGCGAGGAGACGGATGCCGAGGGCGAGGACGAGATGGGCCTCGCGGTCATCAGCGGCCTCGTGGACGACGTGGAGGTCACGGCCGGAGAGGCCGGTGGTCTCATCCGCATGCGCTGGCCGACGACGCCGGCGCCCCTCGTGCCCTGACCCGCCCCACCTCGACGCGGGCCCACCCGCCCCGACCCGCTCCGCCCCACCCCGTTCAGCCTCCGAGGCCCGGTCACCACCACGGTGAACTGGGCCTTTTGTTTTTCCGATCATTTGCGGCCCGGATCGACGATCTTTCGCCGGTCAACTGTCAACGGTTTTGAGGCATTACCGCTTTCGGGGCCAATCCGGCCGCGCGATCATTTGCTGAGAAGCAATCTCAGGTCAATTCCGTTTGTGGCGCTCTGTTTTGATCAGGTTCCGCTCCCTACAATCCGTCCACATCTTGAGCTCAGCCCAAGCGTCAAGGAGGACGAATGGCGGGGCTTTCTACCCCTCATCAGTTTGACCATCCCACAACCTTCGCAGCCGCAGTCCTGACAGATGACAACCGTCTCATCGTGATGGTGATCGCCGCCGTCGCGCTGGCGGCGCTGATCGTCGCGGGTGTGCTCGTACGACAAGTACTCGCGGCGGGCGAGGGCACCGACAGCATGAAGAAGATCGCGGCAGCGGTCCAGGAGGGCGCGAATGCCTATCTGGGCCGGCAGTTGCGCACTCTCGGCGTATTCGCCGTCGTGGTGTTCTTCCTGCTCATGCTGCTGCCCGCGGACGACTGGAATCAGCGCGCCGGACGATCGATCTTCTTCTTGGTCGGAGCGGCGTTCTCGGCGACCACCGGCTATATCGGTATGTGGCTCGCCGTACGCAGCAATGTGCGCGTGGCAGCCGCTGCCCGAGAGGCCACTCCGGCAGAAGGTGAACCCGAAAAGGATCTCACCGCTGTCTCGCACAAGGCCATGAAGATCGCTTTCCGCACGGGCGGCGTAGTCGGCATGTTCACGGTGGGGCTCGGTCTTCTGGGCGCCTCCTGTGTGGTGCTCGTCTACGCGGCCGACGCGCCGAAGGTGCTCGAAGGTTTCGGCCTCGGTGCCGCACTGATCGCGATGTTCATGCGTGTCGGCGGCGGCATCTTCACCAAGGCCGCCGACGTCGGCGCCGACCTGGTCGGCAAGGTCGAGCAGGGCATTCCGGAGGACGATCCGCGCAATGCCGCGACCATCGCCGACAACGTGGGCGACAACGTCGGCGACTGCGCCGGTATGGCCGCCGACCTCTTCGAGTCGTACGCCGTGACGCTCGTCGCCGCGCTGATCCTCGGCAAGGTGGCGTTCGGCGACTCCGGTCTCGCGTTCCCCCTGCTCGTCCCGGCCATCGGTGTCGTGACGGCGATGATCGGCATCTTCGCGGTGGCGCCCCGGCGCTCCGACCGCAGCGGGATGAGCGCCATCAACCGCGGCTTCTTCATCTCCGCGGTGATCTCGCTGGCGCTCGTGGCCGTGGCGGTCTTCGTCTACCTGCCGTCCACGTACGCGGACCTGGACGGCGTCACGGACGCCGCGATCAAGGGCCACGACGGCGATCCAAGGGTCCTCGCGCTCGTCGCCGTCGCCATCGGCATCGTGATGGCCGCGCTGATCCAGCAGCTCACCGGCTACTTCACCGAGACGACCCGGCGTCCCGTCAGGGACATCGGGAAGACCTCGCTCACCGGCCCGGCCACCGTCGTCCTCGCCGGTATCTCGGTCGGTCTGGAATCGGCCGTCTACACCGCGCTGCTGATCGGGCTCGGCGTGTACGGGGCGTTCCTGCTCGGCGGCACGTCGATCATGCTCGCCCTCTTCGCGGTCGCGCTCGCCGGTACGGGACTGCTGACCACGGTCGGCGTGATCGTCGCCATGGACACGTTCGGGCCTGTCTCCGACAACGCGCAGGGCATCGCCGAGATGTCCGGCGACGTCGAGGGCGCGGGCGCGCAGGTCCTCACCGACCTGGACGCCGTCGGCAACACCACCAAGGCCATCACCAAGGGCATCGCCATCGCCACCGCGGTCCTCGCGGCGTCGGCGCTCTTCGGGTCGTACCGCGACGCCATCGCGGAAGCGGCCAAGGACGTCGGCGAGAAACTCGGCGACGGCGCACCGATGAACCTCGTGATGGACATCTCACAGCCCAACAACCTGGTCGGCCTGATCCTCGGCGCCGCGGTCGTCTTCCTCTTCTCGGGGCTCGCGATCAACGCGGTCTCGCGGTCGGCGGGCGCCGTGGTCTACGAAGTGCGGCGGCAGTTCCGTGAGAAGCCCGGGATCATGGACTACACCGAGCAGCCCGAGTACGGGCGCGTCGTCGACATCTGCACCAAGGACGCGCTGCGCGAGCTGGCCACGCCGGGTCTGCTCGCCGTGCTCACGCCGATCGCGGTCGGCTTCTCGCTCGGCGTCGGCGCGCTCGGCTCATTCCTCGCGGGCGCGATCGGCACGGGCACGCTCATGGCCGTCTTCCTCGCCAACTCCGGTGGTGCCTGGGACAACGCCAAGAAGCTCGTCGAGGACGGGCACCACGGCGGCAAGGGCAGCGAGGCGCACGCCGCGACCGTCATCGGTGACACGGTCGGCGACCCGTTCAAGGACACCGCGGGTCCCGCCATCAACCCCCTGCTGAAGGTGATGAACCTGGTGGCGCTGCTCATCGCGCCCGCGGTCGTCAAGTTCAGCTACGGGGACGACGCCAGTGTCGGGATGCGGGCGCTGATCGCGGCGCTCTCCATCGCGGTCATCATCGGCGCGGTCTACGTCTCCAAGCGGCGCGGCATCGCCGTGGGGGACGAGGGCAACAACGAGCGGGTGGCCAAGCCGGCCGACCCGGCGGTGGTCTCGTAGGGGCTGAGGTCTCGTGACCCGGCTCGGTGACTCCGAGTCGGGCTCTGCCCAACACGCGGGCGGACGGCGCTTTTTGATGCGCCGTCCGCCCGACGTGTGTCCACGGCAAGATCCGTGAGCCTTCTCTCGCACCTCGTTCCCGTACACCGCTTGGTGCAAATGGCTGCAATAGCGGAGGTACCGAGCCCCCGGCATGCGGATGTAGCCCAGTTGGCGTGTAAGTTCCGGGGCCGAGAGCCATGGAAGGGACCAATCCGGTGAACAAGAAGCTTGCAGCCGCACTGTCCGGCGGTGCGGTACTGGTACTCGCTTTGTCAGGGTGCAGCGACGACGGCAACAAGAAGCTGGACGACTGGGCCAAGAAGGTCTGTGACTCGGTGCAGCCGCAGTCGAAGAAGATCGCGGCGGCCAACGCCGCGATCCAGAAGGAGACCTCCGACAACAGCTCGCCGGGCGACGTCCAGAAGACCGACTCCAAGGCGTTCAAGGACATGTCCGACGCCTACAAGTCGATGGGTGACGCCGTGAAGAACGCGGGCGCGCCCCCGGTCGACGACGGCAAGAAGAAGACGGACGACGCCGTCAAGGAGCTCAACGGCATCTCCAAGTCCTACGGCGACCTGCAGAAGCAGGTGGACGGCCTCGACACCAAGAACCAGGCAGACTTCGCCGACGGCCTCAAGGACGTCGCGGGCGAACTGGACAAGCTCAGCAAGAGCGGCAACGAAGCCCTCGAGAAGCTGCAGGAGGGCGACGTCGGCAAGGCGATGCGCAAGCAGGACAGCTGCAAGAGCGCGTCCGCCACACCGTCCGCCAAGAGCTGACCCTTCCAGCCGTACGTGCCGCTCTTCCGGCCGTACGTTCCGTACGCTCCCCGAAGTTCGTGATGCCCTCGGCGCCCACGCGGTGCCGAGGGCATCGGCGCGCCCGGCGGGCCACAATGGAGGGGTGAGTAACGCCACCCTTCCCCTGCCCTCGTCCGACCGCGCCGACGTCGCCGCCGCCCTGCGCGACGCCCTGCTCGCCGCCGACTTCACCGCCGACGGGCTGCTCGAACTGCTCGGGGCCCCCGCCTACACCGCGCTGGCCCGCAGCGAGACCGTGCCCGCGCTGCGGGCCACCCGCGGGGACGGGGCCCTCCCGGCGCTCGTACGCCTCTTCCTGCTGCAGGAATCGGTGCCCCACGCGCGCGTGGCCGACGTTCTCCCCGTCGACGTACTCCTGGAGAGCGACTGGCTGGCCGAGCGGGACGGCGAGCTGTGGGCGACGGTGGACGTGCGGCCGTACGGCGGACCGAGCGGTGAGGACTGGTTCATCGTCTCCGACCTGGGGTGCGCGGTCGGCGGCGCCGGTGGCATCGGCAAGCACGAGGAGGGCGTCGTCCTCGGCGTGGGCGGCGCGTCCACCACGCTGGCCGGCATCACGGTGCGCCTGCCCGTCGCGAGCGCACTCGACCTCGGCACCGGATCCGGCATCCAGGCCCTGCACGCCGCCCAGCACGCCACGCGCGTGACCGCGACCGACCTCAACCCCCGCGCCCTGCGGTTCACCCGGCTCACCCTGGCGCTGTCCGGCGCGCCGGAGGCGGACCTACGGGAGGGCTCGCTCTTCGAACCGGTCGCCGACGAGACGTACGACCTGATCGTCTCCAACCCGCCCTTCGTGATCTCGCCCGGTGCCCGGCTCACGTACCGGGACGGCGGCATGGGCGGGGACGATCTGTGCCGCTCGCTCGTTCAGGAGGCGGGGGAGCGGTTGAACGAAGGGGGGTACGCGCACTTCCTGGCCAACTGGCAGCACGTGGAGGGCGAGGAGTGGCAGGACCGGCTGCGGTCCTGGGTGCCGCGTGACTGCGACGCCTGGATCGTGCAGCGCGAGGTGCAGGACATCACGCAGTACGCCGAGCTGTGGCTGCGCGACGCGGGGGACCACCGCACGGACTCCGCGGAGTACGCCGCGCGGTACGACGCGTGGCTGGACGAGTTCGAGGCGCGGGGCACGCGCGCCGTCGGGTTCGGCTGGATCACGCTCAGGAAGACGGCTGCCGCCGAGCCGTCCGTCACCGTCGAGGAGTGGCCGCACCCCGTCGAGCAGCCGCTCGGCGACACGGTGCGGGAGTTCTTCGAACGGCAGGAGTACCTGCGCGCGCACGACGACGCCGCGCTGCTCGCCGCGCACTTCAAGCTCGCCGACGAGGTCGTGCAGGAGCAGGTCGGACTGCCGGGCGCCGAGGACCCGGAGCACGTCGTGCTGCGCCAGAACCGCGGGATGCGCAGGGCCACCAAGGTCGACACCGTGGGCGCCGGGTTCGCGGGCGTCTGCGACGGCTCGCTGAGCGCCGGTCGCATCCTGGACGCCATCGCGCAACTCGTCGGCGAGGACCCGGTGTTGCTGCGGGACCGTACGCCCGCGCAGATCAGGCTCCTCGTGCAGCAGGGCTTCCTGCTGCCCGCGTCGGAGTAGGGGGAGGTTACGGGCCGGTTGGGGGCTGATCAGGCCAACATGCCCGCCCGCCGTTCACCCCGATTTCGTCCTCCCGATTCCCGTGCGTGTCAGCCTCCCCGAAGGGGAACTCGGCACGGGGAGGCAAGACCATGGAGAGCGGGCCAGCGATCTTCGCCGGAACGGTGTTCGCACTGTTCGGCGCCGGACTGCTGATGTGGACGGGTGTGCGTGCAGCGCACCGCGCTCCCGTCGCCCAGGGTGTGAACCCCGTCGCATCGGTGACGTTCGCGACGCTCGCGGGAGCGGCCGCCCTGCTCCTCGGAGTGTGGTGCTTCACGCGGCTGTGAAGCGGAGGCAAAGCGGCAGGAGAGCGGCCGCGACGCGCCCCCGGCGGCGCACGCTTCCCAGTGATCACTCAGGCCTCGCACGGGCTCCGGCCGTGCGAGGTGCTGAAACAGCGGGTCGCCACTCCGGGCGGCAGGAATGGCGGTAGTCGGGTTACCGTTCGAGTGGCCGTTGCGGGCTTTTCCCGTTTGACACGGGGGCGGGATGTACCGTCACACTCCGCAGCGACAGCGCAACGCAAGCCATGCGGGCACTGTCACCGCACTGCCACGAGCATTGCCGTCGCGCAATGCGAGTGAGGGGTGCGAAGCGGCAGTGCGACCGAGCACTGCTGCCGCGCACTGCCACCGAGCGCCGACCGGAGAGAAGAGCGAAGTTGTCCCCGACCAGCGAGACCGCACAGGGCGGCCGCCGACTCGTCATCGTCGAGTCGCCTGCCAAGGCGAAGACGATCAAGAGCTACCTCGGCCCCGGCTACGTAGTCGAGGCCAGCGTCGGGCACATCCGCGACCTCCCCAATGGCGCCGCGGAGGTGCCCGAGAAGTACACCGGTGAGGTGCGCCGCCTCGGCGTGGACGTCGAACACGACTTCCAGCCCATCTATGTCGTCAACGCCGACAAAAAGGCGCAGGTCAAGAAGCTCAAGGACCTCCTGAAGGAGTCCGACGAACTCTTCCTCGCCACCGATGAGGACCGCGAGGGCGAAGCCATCGCGTGGCACCTCCTCGAGGTCCTGAAGCCCAAGGTCCCCGTCCACCGCATGGTGTTCCACGAGATCACCAAGGACGCGATCCGCAGCGCCGTCGCCAACCCGCGCGAGCTCAACAAGCGCATGGTCGACGCCCAGGAGACCCGCCGCATCCTCGACCGCCTCTACGGCTACGAGGTCTCGCCGGTCCTCTGGAAGAAGGTCATGCCGCGCCTGTCGGCCGGCCGTGTGCAGTCCGTCGCCACCCGCCTCGTCGTCGAGCGGGAGCGCGAGCGCATCGCCTTCCGCTCCGCCGAGTACTGGGACCTGACCGGCACCTTCGGCACCGGCCGCGCCGGTGACGCCTCCGACCCTTCGCAGCTCGTCGCCCGCCTCACCACGGTCGACGGCAAGCGCGTCGCACAGGGCCGCGACTTCAACTCCGTCGGACAGCTGAAGGCCAACAGCGCGGGCACCCTGCACCTGGACGAGGCGAACGCCCGCGCGCTGGCCGCCGCCCTCCGGGAGACCGCCTTCTCCGTGCGGTCGGTCGAGTCGAAGCCGTACCGCCGCTCGCCGTACGCCCCGTTCCGTACGACGACGATGCAGCAGGAGGCCTCGCGCAAGCTGGGCTTCGGCGCGAAGGCCACCATGCAGGTGGCCCAGAAGCTGTACGAGAACGGCTTCATCACGTACATGCGTACGGACTCCACGACCCTGTCGGACACCGCGGTCGCCGCCGCGCGCTCACAGGTCACGCAGCTCTACGGCAGCGACTACCTGCCGGACAAGCCGCGCACGTACGCCGGGAAGGTCAAGAACGCGCAGGAGGCGCACGAGGCGATCCGTCCTTCGGGCGATCGTTTCCGCACGCCCGCCGAGACCGGTCTGACCGGCGACCAGTTCCGGCTCTACGAACTCATCTGGAAGCGGACCGTCGCCTCCCAGATGAAGGACGCGACGGGCAACTCCGTCACGGTCAAGATCGGCGGCCGCGCCTCCGACGGCCGCGACGCCGAGTTCAGCGCGTCCGGCAAGACCATCACCTTCCACGGCTTCCTCAAGGCGTACGTCGAGGGCGCGGACGACCCGAACGCCGAGCTGGACGACCGCGAGCGCAGGCTTCCGCAGGTCAACGAGGGTGACGCGCTCTCCGCCGACGAGATCTCCGTCGACGGCCACGCGACCAAGCCCCCGGCCCGCTACACCGAGGCCAGCCTCGTCAAGGAGCTCGAAGAGCGCGAGATCGGCCGCCCGTCGACGTACGCGTCGATCCTCGGCACGATCCTCGACCGCGGGTACGTCTTCAAGAAGGGGACGGCCCTCGTGCCCTCCTTCCTGTCGTTCGCCGTGGTCAACCTCCTCGAGAAGCACTTCGGGCGCCTCGTCGACTACGACTTCACCGCCAAGATGGAGGACGACCTCGACCGCATCGCGCGGGGCGAGGCGCAGGCCGTGCCGTGGCTGCGGCGCTTCTACTTCGGCGAGGGCGAGGGCTCCGGCGGCGCCGCCGACGCGGGCAACGGCGACGGGGACCACCTCGGTGGCCTCAAGGAGCTCGTCACCGACCTCGGCGCGATCGACGCCCGCGAGGTGTCGTCCTTCCCCGTCGGCAACGACATCGTGCTGCGCGTCGGGCGCTACGGCCCCTACATCGAGCGCGGCGAGCGCGACGCCGAGAACCACCAGCGCGCGGACGTCCCCGACGACCTGGCCCCCGACGAGCTCACCGTCGAGTACGCGGAGGAGCTGCTCGCCAAGCCGAGCGGTGACTTCGAGCTGGGCGCCGACCCCGAGACCGGCCGCCAGATCATCGCCAAGGACGGCCGCTACGGCCCGTACGTCACCGAGGTGCTCCCCGAGGGCACCCCGAAGACCGGCAAGAACGCGGTCAAGCCGCGTACGGCCTCCCTCTTCAAGACCATGTCGCTCGACACGGTCACTCTGGAGGACGCGCTCAAGCTGATGTCCCTCCCGCGCGTGGTGGGTACCGACGCGGAAGGCGTCGAGATCACCGCGCAGAACGGGCGGTACGGGCCGTACCTGAAGAAGGGCACCGACTCGCGCTCCATCGACACCGAGGAGCAGCTCTTCACCATCACGCTGGAAGAGGCCCTGGAGATCTACTCCAAGCCGAAGCAGCGTGGCCGCGCCGCCGCGAAGCCGCCGCTGAAGGAGCTCGGCGAGGACCCGGTGAGCGGGAAGCCGGTCGTCGTCAAGGACGGCCGCTTCGGAGCGTACGTCACGGACGGTGAGACGAACGCGACGCTGCGGGCCGCCGACTCCGTCGAGGACATCACGCCCGAGCGGGGCTACGAGCTCCTCGCGGAGAAGCGGGCGAAGGGCCCCGCCAAGAAGACCGCGAAGAAGGCGGCCAAGAAGGCCCCCGCCAAGAAGGCCCCCGCGAAGAAGACCGCCGCCAAGAAGACGGCTGCCAAGAAGACCACGGCCGCGAAGAAAACGGCCACCAAGAAGACTGCCGCCAAGAAGACGGCCGCTTCGAAGGCTGCTGTTTCGGAGGAGTGACACCGCCTCCCGACGTGGGCGCCACCCGGACCAGACGGTCGTTTGTTCGGGTGGCTCCCCGGGGAGTCGGTCCGTCCAGATAGGCTGGACGGATGACGCGTGCCGAGCAGCCAACGGCCGGAAACCCGGCCCCCGACGACGCCCTGGTCGCAGATTCCCGAGAGCGTGCCGTCCGCGCCTTGCTGCGCGTACCGCAGCTGAAGAGGTTGTGGAGCGCCCATCTCGTCGGCAGTGTCGGCGACGCGCTCGCGCTCCTCGTCCTGGTGATCCTCGCGCTCCAGTCGGCCATCGCCGAAGCCGCCTTCGGGGGCGGCTATCGCGGTGTCGCCCTCGCCGTGACCGCCGTCTTCGGAGCACGCGTCCTCGCGACGCTGCTCTTCGGAGCGGTGCTTCTGGGCCCGCTCACCTCGCTCACCTCTCCGGGTGGTCCGCTCGACCGCCGCTGGACGATGGTCGGCGCCGACGGAGTGCGTGCCGCGCTTCTCGTCGTCGCACCCCTGTGGATCGACTGGACCCCGGACAACGCCCTCGCGATGATCCTGGTGACGTCCTTCGTGGTCGGCGTCGCCGAGCGCTTCTGGACCGTCGCCAAGGAGAGCGCGGCGCCCGCGCTGCTGCCCGCGCCGCCCCTGGAGGGCGCGACGGTACGGCCGCTGCCGGACCACATGGACGCGCTGCGGCGCCTGTCCCTGCGTACGGGATTCCTGGCGCTGCCCCTCGCGGCCGCGGCCCTCGTCGCCATCACCCTCGTCGGCAACCTCCTCGGCGCGGGCCTCGACTGGTTCGAGCTGCATCAGGCCGGGCTCGCCTCCTTCGTGGCGGCCGGTCTCTTCGCCGCGTCCCTGTCGATCCTGTACTTCCTCGAACTTCCCCGTACGCAGACGCCCCGCGCGCGCAGCCCGCTCGAGGGCCTGCGCAGGCCGCGTACCGGCACCGGCACCGACAAGGGCCGCACCGGCGCCATCCCGCTCTTCGTCACGGCCTGCGCCGCCGTCGCCGGGGCCGTCGCGGCCGCCGTCGCCGTCGCCGTGCTGCACGCCAAGGACCTCGGCGGCGGGCCCGTCACGTACGGCCTGATCGTGCTCGCCCTGACCGGCGGCACGGCCGTCGGCATCCGCACCGCGCCGTTCCTGCTGCCCACGCTCTCGCGCCGCAGGCTCCTCGCGCTCGCCATCGCCCTCACCGGCATCGCGCTGCTCGTCGCAGGGCTCGTGCCCGACGTGACGACCGTGCTGCTGCTCCTGGCCCTCTCCGGGGTCAGCGCGGGCGTCGCCGCGAACATCGGCCACGCGCTGCTCGACCAGGAGGTCGAGGACTACCGCAGGGCCCGTACGACGGAACACCTCCACGCGGTCGTACGCCTCACCCTCGCGCTCGGCGCCCTGCTCGCCCCGGTCGTGGCCGCCCTCATCGGGCCGCACCGCATGGTCAACGGCAAGTTCGTCTTCGACCACGGCGGCGCCGCGTTCACGCTCATGCTGGTCGGCGCGCTGCTGCTGCCGGTGGCCGCGCTGGTCCTGGCCAAGGCCGACGACCGGCAGGGCGTACCGCTCCGGCACGACCTGCTCGACGCGCTGCGCGGCGGCGACGACCCGGCGCAGGCGCCCTGCGCCACCGGCTTCTTCATCGCCCTCGAGGGCGGCGACGGCGCCGGCAAGTCGACCCAGGCCGAGGCGCTCGCCGAGTGGATCCGCGCCAAGGGACACGAAGTCGTCGTCACGCGCGAGCCGGGCGCCACGCCTGTCGGCAAGCGGCTGCGATCGATCCTCCTCGACGTGTCGTCCGCGGGTCTGTCGCACCGCTCCGAAGCGCTCCTGTACGCCGCCGACCGCGCGGAGCACGTCGACACCGTCGTGCGCCCCGCCCTCGAACGCGGTGCCGTGGTCATCTCCGACCGCTACATCGACTCGTCCGTCGCCTACCAGGGCGCAGGACGTGACCTGTCGCCGACCGAGATCGCCCGCATCAACCGCTGGGCGACCGGCGGTCTCGTACCGAACCTGACGTGCCTGCTCGACGTGTCGCCCGAGGCCGCCCGCGAGCGGTTCACGGAGGCCCCCGACCGGCTGGAGTCCGAGCCCGCCGAGTTCCACGCGCGCGTGCGCTCCGGTTTCCTGACGCTGGCCGCCGCCGATCTGGGGCGCTATCTGATCGTCGACGCCTCCCAGGAGCCGGAGGCCGTCACGACCGTGATCCGGCACCGGCTCGACCTCGTACTGCCGCTCTCCGAAGCCGAGGTGAAGGCTCAGGAGGAGGCCCGCAAGGCCGCCGAGGAGGAGGCCAGGCGCAAGGCCGAGGAAGAGGCCGCGCGCAAGGCCGAGGAGGAGCGTCTGGAGCGCGAGCGCCAGGAGCAGCTCGCCAAGCTCCGTGCCGAGGAGGAGGAGCGCAAGCGGCGCGAGCTGGAGGAGGCCCAGCGCCGGGAGGCCGAGCGGCAGGCCGAGGAGGCCAGGAAGCGTGCCGAGGAGGCGCGGCGCAAGGCCGAGGAGGAGAAGGCCAGGCTGCTCGCCGAGGAGAAGCTGCGGGCTGCCGAGGAGGCGCGGCGCAAGCGCGAGGCCGAGGAAGAGGCGCGGCTGCGCGCCGAGGCGGAGGAGCGGCGGCTCGAGAAGCAGCGGAAGGCCGAGGAGGCGCTGCTGCGGGCGGAGGAGGCGCGGCGGTTGGCTGCGGCTTCCGCGGCCGCGGCTACGGCGGCTGCGGCTCCGGCTGCTCCCGTGCGCAAGGCGCCGGCTGCGGCTCCGGCGGCTCCCGAGAAGAAGGGCCCCGATCCCGAGAAGAAGGCCCCCGCTTCTGAAAAGAAGGCCCCTGCTCCTGCGCAGAAGGCTCCGGCCACGCCGTCCGTGCCCGACAACGAGACCACCGTGCCGACGCCCGTGGTGAAGCCCCCGGCCGGTGCCGCCGACGAGACGGCCGTGCTGCCCGCGATCGGCACGGATGCCGGTGCCGAGGGGCCGAGCGCGGAGGACACCGCGGTGCTGCCGCGGGCGACCGAGCCCGCCGGTGCCGCGGACGAGACGGCCGTGCTGCCCGCCGTGGGGCAGGACAAGGTGCCGCCGGGGTACTTCCGGGACGAGCGGCCCGCCGCCGAGCCCGCGTCCTCGCTCGACGGCGCCAACGACCGGACGCGCGAGCTGCCGCAGGTCGACGAGCGGGGCGTGCCCCGGCATGGGGCCTCCGACTGGGCCGAGGAGACGCCGCTGGACGACCTGCCGTCGCTCGCGGACGAACTGCTCGGGTCGCACGAGGACGAGGACGAGGACGACCGTGATGGTGGCCGACGGGGACGGCGCGGTCGTCGCGACCGCTGAGCGCCGAGGCCGTTGAACACGGAGGCCGGGCCGGATTGTCAGAGGTGTCCCGCACAATGGGCAGTCCGGCAGAACAGCGGCAGAGCGCAGCGTAAGGCGGTGACCCCATGAGCGTGTGGGACGACCTGGTGGGGCAGGAGCGGGTGAGCGAGCAGCTGGGCGCCGCCGCCCGGGACGCCGACGCGCTGGTGACCGCGGCCGGGACGGACACACCGCCTCCGGAGTCGTCGAAGATGACGCACGCCTGGCTCTTCACGGGCCCGCCCGGCTCCGGGCGCGCCACCGCCGCGCGTGCCTTCGCCGCCGCCCTGCAGTGCACCAGCCCGGACCGCGCGCTCGGCGGCGCCCCCGGCTGCGGGTTCTGCGACGGCTGCCACACCGCCCTGATCGGCACCCACGCCGACGTGGAGGTGGTCCGCACGGACATGCTCTCCATCGGTGTGAAGGAGACCCGCGAACTCGTCCGGCGCGCACAGCTGTCGCCCGCCGTCGGCCGGTGGCAGGTCATCGTCCTGGAGGACGCCGACCGCCTCACCGAAGGCGCGGGGAACGTCCTCCTCAAGGCCGTCGAAGAGCCCGCCCCGCGCACGGTGTGGCTGCTCTGCGCGCCCTCCCTGGAGGACGTGCTCCCGACGATCCGTTCGCGCTGCCGGCACCTGACGCTGCGTACGCCTCCCGTGGACGCGGTCGCCGACATGCTCGTCCGCAGGGACGGCATCGAGCCGGACGTGGCGGCGGCCGCGGCGCGCGCCACCCAGGGGCACATCGACCGCGCGCGACGCCTCGCGACCGACCCACGCGCGCGTGAGCGCAGGAACGCAGTCCTGAAGCTGCCGCTGCGGGTGGAGGAGATCGGCGGCTGTCTGAAGGCCGCGCAGGAACTCATCGACACGGCGACCGAGGACGCGAAGCAGGTCGTCGAGGAAGTCGACGTCAAGGAGACCGACGAGCTGAAGGCGGCGCTCGGCGCGGCGCAGGGCGGCCGGATGCCGCGGGGCACGGCCGGTGCGATGAAGGAGCTGGAGGACAAGCAGAAGCGGCGCAGGACGCGTACGCAGCGCGACAGCCTCGACCTCGCGCTCACCGACCTGACCGCCCTCTACAGAGACGTGCTCGCCCTGCAGCTCGGCTCGCAGGTGGCCATCGCCAACACCGAGGTCCAGGACATGCTGCAGCGCCTGGCGCTTGCCGCCGCGCCCGAGGCCACGCTCCGTCGCATCGAGGCGATCAGCGCCTGCCGCACCGCCCTCGACCGCAACGTGGCGCCGCTGCTCGCGGTGGAGGCGATGACGGTGGCGCTGCGGGCCGGCTGAACGGCCGCGCGTCGGCCGAGGGTTGGCGGCGGGTGCCGACTTCACCCGTACGAGCGCGTTGTGTGACCGTTCGCGCGCGGAGAGTTACCCTCGCGGGATGGACATCAGCAGTCGCGGTCGCAGCGGTCGCCCCCGTAACCGTCGCCGCAGCCGTCATCTCCCCCTGCGTACGGGCGGCATCGTGCTCGTGGCCGCGGGGCTGCTCATCTCCGGTTGCTCGAACGGGAGTTCACCGGCGGATGCCTCCCTGGCGTCGCTGTCCCGCTCGACACCGGCGGAACTCTCCCCGTACTACGGGCAGAAGCTGAGCTGGCGCGACTGCGGTGCGCCCGGGTTCCAGTGCGCGTCGATGAAGGTCCCGCTGGATTACGCGAAGCCGGCGGCGGGCGACATCCAGCTGGCGGTCTCGCGCAAGCAGGCCACGAAGAAGAAGGGCCGCCTTGGTTCGCTCCTGGTCAATCCGGGCGGGCCCGGCGGCTCGGCGATCGGGTACCTCCAGTCGTACGCGGCCCTCGGCTACCCCGCGGAGGTCCGGGCGCGCTACGACATGGTGGCCGTCGACCCGCGCGGCGTCGCCCGCAGCGAGCCCGTGACCTGCCTCGAGGGCGAGCGCATGGACGCGTGGACACAGACCGACGTCACGCCGGACGACCGCCGCGAGGCCGACGACCTGCGCACCGCCTTCCAGTCGTTCGCGTCCGGCTGCAAGGAGCGGTCGGCCAAGGTCCTGCCGCACGTCTCCACGGTCGAGGCGGCCCGCGACATGGACGTCGTGCGGTCGGTCCTGGGCGACGACAAACTGACATACGTGGGCGCCTCGTACGGGACGTTCCTCGGCGCGACGTACGCCGAGCTGTACCCGGAGCGGGTGGGCCGGCTCGTCCTGGACGGCGCGATGGACCCGTCGCTGTCCGCGCGCCGCATGAACCGCGAGCAGACCGCCGGCTTCGAGACGGCGTTCCGCTCCTTCGCGAAGGACTGCGCGTCGAGGGGGAAGGAGTGCCCCCTGGGTGCGGGGAGCCCCGAGGACGCGGGCAAGCGCCTCAAAGCGTTCTTCGGCGAGCTGGACCGCAAGCCGCTGCTCATCGGGGGCAGCGGCGGCAGGCGGCTCGGCGAGGCGCTCGGCACGACGGGCGTGATCGCGGCGATGTACGACGAGGCGGGCTGGCCCCAGCTGCGGGACGCGCTCACCTCGGCGATGAAGAACAAGGACGGCTCGGGCCTGCTCGCCCTCTCCGACGGCTACTACGAGCGGGACGGCGACGGAAAGTACGCGAACCTGATGTTCGCCAACGCGGCCGTGAACTGTCTGGACCTCCCGCCCGCGTTCGCTTCCCCCGCGGAGGTGCGGAAGGGCGTCTCCTCCTTCCGCGAGGCCTCCCCGGTCTTCGGTGAGGGCCTCGCGTGGTCCTCGCTGAACTGCGCGTACTGGCCGGTCCGCGCCACGGGCGAGGCCCACCGCATCGAGGCGAAGGGCGCGGCGCCGATCCTGGTGGCCGGCACGACCCGCGACCCGGCGACCCCCTACCGCTGGGCCAAGGCCCTCGCCTCCCAGCTCTCCTCCGGCCACCTCCTCACCTACGACGGCGACGGCCACACGGCGTACGGCCGCGGCAGCGAGTGCGTCGACTCGACGATCAACGCCTACCTCCTGAAGGGCACCGTCCCCAAGGACGGAAAGCGCTGCTCATAGCCCCCCGAGGGGGGTGTGCGGAGCACCCCGAAAAACTGTGTAGACTTGGCCGCGTTGCTGATCGCACGATGGTGCGGACGGCGCGCCGCCTTAGCTCAGATGGCCAGAGCAACGCACTCGTAATGCGTAGGTCTCGGGTTCGAATCCCGAAGGCGGCTCATCTGGAACCCCAGGTCAGATTAACTCTGACCTGGGGTTTTCTCGTTCAGCGGATGCGGCGTCGGCGGCGGGCGCGGGCCGCGCGGGTGTCTCCAGTCTCAGTTCTAGTCTCAGTAGGGGCGGATTCCTCGGGGGCCGCTGCCGGGCTGCTCTCTATGCGGGGCAAGATCACGGACACGGGCGGCATGAAGGTCTCGCCCATCCGACGCATCGCGTCCTTGGAGAGGTGGGACCGGCCCTTGACGTAGCGCCGGGTCTGGCTGATCTGGGTGTGCCGCAGGATTTCCATGATCGTGGGCATGTCGACGCCCAGCTCGTTGAGGATGGTGCCGGCGGTGTGGCGGCTTCCGTCGTAGAGGCGGCGGTCGTCGATACCCGCCTCGACGAGGAGATCTTTGAATTCCTCCCAGTCGTCGCGGGGGTCGATGGGGCGCCCGTCGGGGCGAGTAAACACGGCCTCGTGCTCCTGCCAGAGTTCACCGGCCGCCTCCCGAAGCTCCTCCTGCTGTGCCTTGTGTGCGAGCAGGTAGGGGATGAATGCGGCCGGGATCGGTACTGGGTTCGTGCTCTTCTTGGTCTTGGGGCGGGTGAAGACGAGACCGCCGCCCTTGCGGTCGGGGCAGATGCTCGCGTGCTTGACGCACTTCGCGGTGCACGGCTTCGGGCAACCGCGCTTGTAGTCCTTGTGGGTGGTGCAGTCCGGCGGGCACGGCTCGAAGCGGTGCAGGCGTCCACCGCAGGCGTGCGGGTCGCCGCAGCCGTGCCGCCAGGTGAGCCGCTGAAGCTGCCACTGGGGGTGGAACAGTTCGGCCTGGAGGTCGACGTAGGGCCAGCGCAGGCCCAGCGTCTCGCCTTGGCGGAAGCCCATGCCGACGCCGACGATCCACCGCATGAATGTGGGTCGCTTGGCCGCCGCTTCCAGGAACGCCGTGGCCTCTTCCTTGGTGAATGGGTTCGCTTCGGTCTCGTCGATGCTCGGCGGATCGACCAGGGTGGCGACGTTCTCGCCGATCATCCGTCGACGATGGGCAATCTTCAGGGCCCGCGACAGGATGCGGTGAACCTTGACCACGTGTGACGGGGCGCGTCCCGCGTCGAGCATCGCGCGGTACATCTGTTCCAGGTGCTCAGGCTGCAACTTGTCGATGCGGTGGCGACCGACGCCGGGGATGATGTCGTTGCGGGTCTTGGACCAGTAGTCGTCGAGGGAGCGGGGCTTGAGCTTCAGGCTCGCGATGTCGGTCAGGTAGGTCTCCATCCACTGGCCGACGGTGGGCTTGCGGCCGGCCTTCGTCGCGCGTCCCTCGTCGCGGAGCTTTTCGAGCTCGCGGACCTTGCGGCGCACCGCGGGTTCGGTGCGTGCCATGCGGTGGCGGCGGTCGGGGCTTCCGTCGGGCAGCACACCCATGGTGACGCGACCGTGCCACCATCCGTCGTCGCCGAAGTAGATGGTGGATTCCTGGTTGGCCTTGCGGGGGCTCATGCGCTCCTCCATGCGAAAGGCGCCCCGAGCGCAGTGCTCGGGGCGCCCAGGGGCGTGCGTGGGTCAGTTGGGCAGGGGAGAGAGGGTTGCTACGTAGGTTTCGAGGTCGGAGCGGCGGATGCGGCGTGTGCGGCCCAACTTGATGTACTTCAAGGCGCCTTCGGCCATCAGCTCGTAGACCGTGGAGCGGCCGATGGCGAGGGCTTCGGCGGCCTCTTCGGGCTTGTACAGAAGTCGGTCGACGGGAGCAGCGATCGCGGTGCTCATCCGGGATGCCTCCTGGGAGTTCGTGTACGCCTGGGGGTGGGCTGGGAGCTCCTGCCCGCGTGTGTCCTAGGTGCGGATTTCTGCGTCATCGCGTCACCTGCGTCAATCAGGCTTCTGACCTGTGGGTTTGGGTGACGCGGCGGGTAGGGCCCTGCGTCACCTGTGACGCAGGCACTCGTCACGGGGTGACGCGGGTGACGTGGGGGTGACGCAGGATTGGCCGTCTGCGTCACCGGTGTCTGTGCTGGTCAGCGGCCGTGTGTCGGGGGTGCGGTGACGTGGTGACGCAGATCTTCCCTACTTAGGAAAAGAAGGGGGTGGTTTCTGTGGTCGTGCGTGGCCACTCAGGACATGAAGAACGGGCCGCTTCGCGGCGCGACCTGTGCAGGGCGGCTGTCGCCGCCGAACAGCAAGAGGAGCACCCGGCGCCGCGGCGTGCTCCTCTTGCTTGTCCGCCGCCGGGCGCGGTCAGAACGTGGTCTGCTGCTCGTGCGGCGGGGACAGGGGCGGACGGCTGAGTTCGATGTAGCGGGCGGCGCGGGTGCGGCCCCACTCGACCAGGACGCCGCGAGCGGCCAGGGTGGGCTGGATGCGCCGTAGCCGGTCGGAGAGCACCTTGCCGGTGGTGGGCCAGCCCTTGGGCAGGGGGCGGCATTCCTCACCGCTGTAGAGGGTGGTGAGGCAGTGCAGCCACTCGGCCGACGCCATCCGCTCCTCTTCGCCCGGGGCGAGCCCGGCGGCGTACCGAAGGACGGTCTGCGCGAGCAGGTCGCCTTCGATGACGTCGTCGTTCAGGTCGTCCAAGCTGGCCCGGTAGGCGGCCAGCGTCCCGAAGCCCATGGCCGCGTCGAGCTTCGCGCACAGGTGCGCGAAGTCGGCCATGCGCAGGTCGGTCGGCGTCTCGGCTTCGGCCGCGCGGACCTTGACGGTGAGGTCGAGGAGCGAGCCGAGGACGGTGGGCAGGATCTCGGCGTACTCCGCCCAGAGCTCCGCTTCGGTGCGCCGCACCCGGGGGCGTTCCAGGCGCAGGGTCAGGAGGCGTTCGGCGAGGTCGGGGCGGATGACGCCGACGTCGATGCCGGTGAGCAGCATCGGGCGGCGGTAGCGGGAGCGTACGACGTCGCCGTCGGTGAAGAGGGCGCGCTTGATGCTCTCGGCTCCTGTGATGACGCAGCACATGAGGTCGGACAGGTCCGGGGGCAGGTGCGAGAGGTTGTCGAGAGCGGTGATCCATCCGGCGGCCACGGCCGTGATCATGTTCTCTTCGTCCTTGGGGGCGCGGCGCAGGTCGCCGCTCATTCCCTCGATGATGCGGATGAGCATCCGTCCGCCGGTCGACTTGCCCGCGCCCTGCGGGCCGGTGAGGAAGGGCGCCGGCACCGGGACGGAGGGTCCCAGGCAGCCGATGAGCCAGGCGATGGCCAGGCATTCGGTCTGGGCGTCGGCGAAGTTGCACAGCCGCAGCAGCAGATCCAGGCCCTTGCCGTTGGTGTCCTTTGCGGGGATGGGGAGTTCGCCGGTGAGCTGGGTGCGGCGCCAGCAGACCTCTTCGGGGTCGGGGACGCGGATGTCCCAGCCGGTGGGGTGGATGCGCACTGATTGCCCGTCGTCGCGGCCCAGGTCGAGCCAGGTGGCGCCGTCGAAGCCGGGGGCCACGCGGATGTGGGTGGGCTGTACCTGCTCGGTCAGGGCGAGTGCTTCGATCAAGTCCAACGCCTCCTTGAGGGCGGTTCCGTTGAAGACGCCGACCCCGTCGCGGAAGAGGCCGACCATGAGTTCTTGGCGGTGGCTGCCGGTCGTGCCCTGGGAGCGGATCGGGCGGGCGACGGGGTGGCCTTTCCTCTGGGCGTAGACGGTGCCGTCGGCGGTGCGGAAGTACCGGAAGTGGCTCTGCGCGTAGTCGGTGATGACCTCGCGGGCGGGGTTCTTCTCGTCCTCGGACATGTCACAGCCCCAGCGAGGTGCGGGCGTTGGTCCATGCGTCGGTGCAGTGTCGGGACGTCTCGCCCTTGGCCTGCGCGGCGGCGAACAGACGCGTGACGTGGGCGTCGGTGAGGCAGCCGCACCGGCCGTGTTTGGCGAGCACGGCCAGGAAGGTGCGGTAGACGGTGGCGTGCACGCCGGTGGTGGCCTGGGTGATGCGCTGCTCGGCCATGGCCAGGCCACGGGTCAGGTAGGTCGGGGTGCGGTGCGGGCACGGGCCGTCCCCGACCGGCGCGGGCGCGGTGACGGCCTGGGCCATGGTCCGGACCGGGGAGGACTTCGCGGTGAGGGCGCGGACGGCATCCGGCAGGGCGGTGATGGTGCCGGTGCCGGTGCCGAGCCAGCGGGCGTAGGCCATGGTCGACTTGATGTCGACGCCGGGGCGGACCGCGTTGGCGGACTGCATCGCCCCGAGGTAGATCCAGTGTTCGCCGCGGGTGGTGGGCACGGTACGGGTGGCGGGCAGGTTCGTGCGGGCCCAAGCGATGGCGTCGGCGTCGTCCAGGTCCACGACTGTCAGTCCCGCCCCGCCCGGGTGGTACGCAATCGCGCTCGCGCTCAGCCACGCTTCGCGCCAGATATGGGAGCTGATGATGTTCGGGTCGGTGGTCGCGGCGGCCCATCCGTGGCAGGGGGCGGGGCAGGTGCAGGGGCCGGGGGTCTTCATGTTCGGTCGGCCGCCGCACGCGTTGTCCGCGCAGCTGGGGCAGTTGCCGAAGGGTGTCTTCCCGGCCCGCAAAGGCAGGACCGGCGCCCCGGAGATTGCGAGGGAAAGAGCGGCCTGCAGGCGCTCTCCCCGAACATCGGTGGGTTGCGTCATGCTGGAGACCTCCATCAGGTCTGTAGAGGACGGGTGGACAAGGGCGGCCCCGGTTCTTTGGCGAGATGCAGGGGCCGCCCTTGCCTCGTAGGGCGGGCGAGCGGGAGTAGGCGCAGGACCATGACGGGTTGGTACAAGGCCGGGGTGGTGGTTGCCGCCTACGGGGTGGGGGTCGTGGTCTTCATGGGGGTGAAGCACTGGATCGACGAACTGCCGTGGCCACAGGCGGCCTTGGAGGCGTCGGTGTGGGCGCTGGTGCCGCTGGTCGTGGGTCTCGTGGCCGGTTGGGTCCAGCGAGAGCGATCGTGACCGCTGGCGGCCTCAGCCGTGGAAGTGATTGCGTTTGATCACGGCCTTGCGGGCGTTGACCGTGATGCCGCCGCGCGAACCGCCGCCGAAGATCTGGATGGCGATCCATCCGCCGAAGATGACGGCGGCGAGGATGATGAGCTGTTGCACCAGGGCGGCCAGGGCAGCGATGAACGTGGTGAGCAGGAGCAGCCCGCCGCAGATGGCGCCGAAGCCGATACCGCCGAGCGCGATGTTCACCGCCGTCCGTGAGATTGCCGGTTTGGCGGCCAACGGTTCGGGCTTGGCGGCGTCAATGGCGTAGCCGGTGACGATGCGGCCGTCGGGCAGCACGATGGACTGCACGGCCGCCACCGTGGACGGCTGGACCGGTGCCAGCGGAACGCCGGGGATGACGGTGACGGGGGCGGGCTGGTGGACGGTCACGGCCCCTTTCGTGGGCGCGCGGCCGGTGTGGTTGGGATACATACGGAATCCCTTCGGGTGAGAGCGCAGGGAGGCAGAGACACCCACTTGTGGGGGCGCTCAGGAGGGGGTTTTCGGGGGTTGACCTGTGGTGCCTCCCTGCCTCCCTGAACGATCATTTGTGCAGGTCAGGGCCAGGGAGGCGGGGCAGGGAGGTGGTCAGGGAGTTCTCCCTGCCTCCCTGACCCGAAGCGGCTTGGCTCCCTCTAGTCGATGTGCGAAATGGAAGCGTCCGGACCCTCGTCCTCGGGGCGGTTGGCGAGGGCGCGGGCGACCCGGTCACGGGAGACGACCATGACCCCGTCGGACTTGTGCGGCTCCGCCCCCGCGCCGTCGAGAACCCGCTTGAGGTTGATGAACGACCATTCGCCGTACGCGCCCGCGTCGAGCGCGGCGAGCCGCGCAAGCACGTCCTTGGTCCGCACGCGGGCCGCGTCCCCGAGCACAGACAGGATGTCCGTGAGCGGGTCGCGCTGCTCGCTCCGGTCGATGGCGTGCAGGGTGGTGACCCCATCGCGCAGGGCCTTGGCGCGGTCGGTGATGGCCTTGGCCGCGTCGTCGTCGATGTAGTGCGTGCGCACCGTGATGGACGACTGTCCGGCCGGGATGGTGATGCCGTCGGAGGCGACGACCAGGGTGCCCCGGTCCAGGCCCGGACGCAGAAGGTTGGGGGCCGCGCCCCCGTCCACGGCCTTGTCCCCGAGCGCCATACGGGCCTGCGATTCGGTGCCCAGGGCGAGGGACGCGCGCGTGTGGGCGCCCTCGCGGACCAGCTTGGGCAGGTTCTCGTTGGTCGGGTCCTGGGTGCCCTGCCACATCAGCACGTTCACCGCACGGCCCTGGTTGTGGATCTTGCGGACGGCCATGAAGTAGCGGGAGTTGGCCTTCGAGCCGCCGTAGGGGCGCCGGTCCTCGTCCTTGGCGGGGCACATGAACGCCACCTGCGCCTCGTCGACGAGGACGATCAGGGGTGGGAAGGTGGTGCCGGGCGGGGCTTGGATGCGACGGTTCATCTCCTCGACCGCGGCCTCGACCATCTCGGTGACCTCGATGACGTGCTCGTCGGTCGGCCCCTGGATGAGCGTGTGGGCGAGGCCGTCGAACATGGCCCAGTCGCCCACGCCCTTGAGGTCGCCCATGAGGAACTGCACCGACTTGTCCAGGGCCAGCCACAGGGCCAGGGAGCGCAGGGCGACGGTCTTGCCCTGGTTGGACAGGCCCGTGATGAGGAGGTGGCGCTGGTAGAGGCTGAGGGCGGCCGCGTCGCCGCGCAGGTCCTGCCCCCACGGCGCCTTGCCCTTGCAGTAGTCGGCGGTCATCGTCTCGTCGGTGACCAGCGGAGACGGACCGATCGGCTCGTCCAGCGCACCGGAGTCGGCGATCCACAGGCGGACGGTGCGGGCGGCTTCGGGGATGGTGATGAACACCTCGTGCTCGTGCCGGGTCAGGTTCTCGGCGAGCTTGCGCCGCCGCTGCTGCACCTCGACCGTGGACACCCCGGAGGGGAGGGTGACGTCGACTTCGACGCCGCATCCGGCGATCCGGATCGGGCCCAGCATCGCCGCGCCCGCATCGCCCATCTCCTTGATGGCGTTGCGCAGCGCGGGCACCCCCAGGTCACCCAGGGCCTTGACGACGATCGAGGGGGTGATGGGCTCGCCCTCGCCGGAGCGGGCGTTGGCGGGGAGCACCCAGTTCGGTGCGGCTTGCTGCTTGCGGCCCACGCTCCACAGCGCGAGCAGCACCAGCAGCGGCCCGACCTTGAGGGCGGGGCCCCAGACGACGGAGACGATGGTGATGAGCAGGCGGATGAACTCGATGACCGCCATCAACGGCGTGAGGACGTCAGTGATGTCCTCGTTGGCGATGGCCAGCACTACCCCGAGCCCGACGAGCGCGCCGATGCCGGCGCCGGTCCCGACCGCGAGTCCCTTGGCCACGTCCACGGGGGACTTGAGGAGGTCCATGCGGCGGCGGTGACGGGCTTCGCGGAAGCGCTGCAGCCGCTCCTCCCACTCCGCGGCCACCTCATAGTTCCCGGTGGCTTCAGCAGCGCGGAGGAGGCGTTCGTAGCGGGCGCCGGTGCGGCCGTCCCACGCACGACGGGTGACGATGCGGGTGCCGCCGACCACGTACATGCCGTGCCGCACGGCCAACCGGCCCGCCTCACGGGTGCGTTCGTGGGTGACCGCGTGCCGCACGGCGCGCCCGGAGCGCACCCACAGCGGCACGACGGGCGCCGGGGCGGGCTCGGGCACCGCGGTGAGGTTCGGGCCCGGTTCGGTGTCGGGCGGGGCGGGGGTTTTGTGCAGGGGTACGACGTTGCCGCTCATGACGGCATCACTCCTGACTGCCCCAGACGGGGCGGGAAGGCGAGGGGGAAGAGCAGGGGCGGGGATGGTCACCACCAGCTGGACGGCTTCTTGGGCACCAGGAAGGGGTGGCCGTTGTTCATGTGGTCCAGGCACGGCTGGCACTGCTCGCCCTTGAGGGCCTTGTGGATGCTCTTGTCGTGGGCGTGCGCCCAGCACTGCGGGCACTCACCGGGAGGCGCCGGTTTGGCGGCCATGGTCACCACCACCCCGAGGACTTCGCGGCCTTCTTGGCGGCCTTGTCGGCGGCGGCCCGCTTCACGGCCTCATCCCGCTCGACCTGAAGGGCGTTGATCTCCGCCTGAAGCCGCGTCTGCGCCGACTCCCACGTCGTCGCGCCCTTCTCCTCGGCACGGGTGGGGTTCTTGTGCCGCACGACCGCGGTCGTCACGCCCGCCATCGCGGAGGCCAGGGCGCGGCGCTCGCGGCCGTTGAGCGCCCACATCTCGCGCTTGGCGGCGGCTTCGAGCTTGCGCTTGGTGGTGCGGATCTCGCGGTCAATGCGGTTGATGTCAGGGGTACCCACAGGGGGCCTCCTCGTGAGGAAACGTGCCTGGTCAGGGATGGGGGTGCGGGAGGGGGCGGCGATACCGGGCAGGTTGGAGCACTCGGCATACGCGGGGGCCATCAGGCGACGCGTTTCCAGGCGGCCCGCAGACGGACTTCGGACGCGGCGTGCCCGGCGGCGCGGAAGCGGGTGGCCATGTCGCGGTAGGACAGGGCCGGGTCCTCGCTCGTGCGGATCGCGTCGACCAGCTGGTCGAGCGCGGCATCCGTGAGCGCGGGTGCGGCCGTTTCCAACGCCGGGACCTGCTCGCTCGGGCCCCACACGGGAAGCTCCCAGCGGGCTGTGACGCCGGGTGTGACGGGACTCGTCACGCTGGTCAGGGCCTTGCCCGTGCCTTCGCCCTTGCGGGCCGTCTCCAGCGTCGACCAGGCCCCGGACAGGGTGCGGGCGGTCTTGGCCTGGACGCGGGCGACGCGTGCCCCGGCGGCCGTCACAGCCGTCAGCCGCGTCTCCTCGGTGCTCGCCTCGGCCCGCAGCCGGGCACGGGCCACGGCCGCCTCATCGCGCGCCTCCTGCTGAATGCTCTGAATGGCATCCAAGGCGTGGGTGGTGAGCGCGGTCCGCTCCCACAGACCGTGCACCAGCCACAGCGCCTTGGCAGCAATCGGCAGCCAGGCGACCGCCAGCCATGCGCCGGCGGATTCCTCGACGCTCACCGCGTGGGCAACCAGGACCCCGGCGGCCAGAAGACCGAAGGACCAGCCGACGGCGGTCACGGCGCGGTTGTGGTCGCCCTGCGCGGCGAGACGGCGTTCGTAGGCGAGGGTGGCCAGCCATCCGCCGTCGATGCCCAGACCGACGACCAGGGCGACGGGCCACGGCACCGTGCTACCGAGCCACATCATGACTACGGCGAGGGTGAGGACCATGGACACGGCCGTCATCGCGACCGCGGGCAGTACCGTCTTCGCCTTCACAGCGCACCTCCCGCCTGGAGGAGCGCGGCGAGGACGAGCAGGGCACCGCCCGCGCGGGTCAGGTCGACCGCTCGCTTCAGGCCGGTGAACTTGCGCACCGCGATGCGGGAGAGTCCGGCGATGTCCCGCGCCCGCTGGTCGTGGGCGAGTTCAGCGGTGATCTCCTCGGCGCTGAGCGTTGCCCACAGCGGGAAGCCGTGCCGACCGCCCAGGTTCGGACGCACCGATGACAGCAACAGCCCCGCAGCGGCGAGCAGCAACGCCATCCCCAGGCCGCCCACCGCACTGGCGGGCACGTACAGGGGTGCGTCCTTGGCGACCGTCCACGTTCCTGCGAGCAGCGCACCGACGAAGGCGAGCAGGAGACTGGTCTTGGTGTCGGTGCGGGCGATCTCGGCCTTCACCTCGGCGTGCGCGGCCGTCAGGTTGGAGTCGATGGCGCTCATGCCCCCACCCCCGGGACGTTCACCGGCGCGCTCGTGTTGGTCAGGGCGCGGCGGGCGGCGAGCACCTTGCGGCGGGCCCGGCGGATGCGGCGGGCGTCGACCTCGTTGGGGGTGCGGTCCAGGGTGATGATCTGCGCGTCCAGCAGCTCGACGTCCGCGAGGATCGCGGGCATCTCGTGCTCGATGGCGTCCAGCTCGGCGGCCGTCGGCTCGCCCTCGAAGTCAGCGGCGGTAACGGCCGCCTGAAGTGCTGCGATGTGCTTCATGGGTCGTGTTCTCCCTAGCAGGTGGCAACGGCCCCAACAGAGCCCCCGGAGTTGCACCTCCGGGGGCTCGCGCCGTTGTGGTGGTAGCCGCGCAGCAAGCGCGGCACGGCCGACAGGAGCGGCCGCAACGCCCCGAACGGGGCAGGTGGGGTTCTACTCGTCGTCCTCGGCGTCGGTGCTCGCACCGCCACCCATGACCACGTCGCCGTAGACGACACCGCCGGACACACCGACCTGGGCCCCCAGGACGATGTCTCCGCCGAACGTGACGCTGTCGCCGAAGTCGAAGACGGCCCGGTTGTTGTCACTCATGGACTGCTCCTTGGTGGGAGGGACGTGCACGCGGTCGGGTGACCGCAGTGCCCCGGGCGGGATTCGATCCCGCGTCCTCACGGCTGGATACCGGGGCGGAAGTACCTGTCTCCTTCGGGAGCTTGCGCTCCCGTCGTAGGCGTATGGAGACGTGACCTTTCGGTCTAAGCCCTCCGGTGAATGACAAGGCGCCGGGTCGCCTCCCCCCGTCCAACGCGGGGCTCCTGGCCGTGCGGTCGTGCTGGTCAAGCGGCGGGCGGCATAGGACCTCACGTAGAAGCGAGCTATCCCGACCACGCTGCTCATGCGGCAACCCTCCGGAACGCTGTCCCGGGACTGTCGCTGGGCATGGCAAGAGATTTACATGAAGTCCCGGGACTGTCAACAGTCCCGGGATAGCTGTCAATCCCGGGACTGTGGTTCACTGGCCTGGTTGATGAGGAGGGGTTCTGTATGGCACCCAAAACGCCGCAATGGCGTGGACTCGCGGATCAGATCGCTCGGGACATCGCGGCCGGCGCATCCGGGTATCAGCCCGGAGACCAGCTCCCGCAGATTCGGGACCTGGTCGAGCAAGGCAAGGGATCGAAGACCACTGTCCTTGCGGCGTACAAGGCGCTGGAGGCCGAGGGCCTGGTCAGCATGGTCCGCGGGCACGGGACGAAGGTGCGCCAACGCCCGCCGCACCAGATCCGCCGCCACCAGGAGCGTTACGTCTGGGAGAAGAAGCTCGCCCTGAGGCCCGACGAGGTGCGCCGCAACAATGGCGTGGTCGACAAGGACACGGGTCTGGAGCACGACCAGATCCACACGCACGCGACGTTCAGGGCCGTCCCCGCCGATGCAGAACTCGCCGAACGATTCGGCGTGGAGGTGGGCACCCTGATGCTGCACCGGCAGTACTGGCACAGTGCCGGGGACGATCCAACCGCGCTATCGCTGATCGACTCCTACCTCGTCCATGAGGTCGCCGCCCGTAACCCCGAGTTGTTGGACAGCGCCAAGGAACCGTGGCCCGGCGGGACGCACCATCAACTGAGCACCATCGGGCTTGAGATCGACCGGATCGACGACGGCGTCAGGACCCGGCTCGCCACCCAGGCCGAGGCTCGCAAGCTGGGCATCCCGACCGGCAGCGCCGTGCTCCTCCTGGACAAGACCAGCGTTTCGACCGAGGGCGACGTCGTCGAGTACTCGCACGTGGTGCTCCCCGGTGAACGCACAGAGCTGCGGTACTCCGTGCCGCTGGAGAGGTGGACCCCATGACCCGGATCATGTCGGTCGTGACGCCGGTTCACGATGCGGCGCTGCTCTTCCTGCCCGATGCCTTCGCCTCGCTCTGTGCGCAGGAGCTGCCGACGGGCTGGGACTGGGAGTGGCTGATCCAGGTCGACGGCGGCAAGGAAACGGACGTGCCCGCCGACATCCGCGAAGACGCGCGCGTCGCGGTCGGCGACAACAGGCGCGGCGGTCCTGGAGTCGCCCGGACCATGGCTTGGGGCCGCAGCCGCGGCGAGCTGGTGAAGGTCTTGGACGCTGACGATGTCCTGCCCGCCGGCGCCCTCGCCCGGGACATCGAGGTGATGGAGACGCACCCGTCCGTCGGCTGGACGGTGTGCAAGGTGCTTGACCTCATGCCGGACGGCTCACTGGTGCACTACACACTCGGCGACCCGGCCCCCGGCCAGCTTCCCCGGGGCGAGCTGTACGCCTACTGGTCGACCACGCACCGCCCCGCGGTGCATCCCGCATCGCTCTGCATCCGGGAGAGCCTGCTTGCCGAAGCCGGGGGGTGGATGGCGCTACCCGCGTCGGAAGACACCGCCCTGTTGCTGGCTCTCGACGTGATGGCTGACGGCTGGTTCATCGGCGAGGCAGGACTGCACTACCGCAAGCACCCGGACCAGACGACCGCTCACCCGGACCACCGTGGGAGCGCAGAGTGGGAGGCCAGAATGGGAGCAATCGGCAAGCGCGCGAAAGCACTTGCTCGTCAGCAGCTCCCCAACATGTGAACGCTGTCGACGTAAGAGCCTCGGGTCCAGTTCCCGGGGCTCTTTGTAGATCAGGAACACGTGTGGGGAGCGCTGCTAGGGCTGAAAGCAGTTGCTGTCCCAGCGCGTGTGGCCGTCTCCGAATGATCGGCGGGCGGCTTACAGGGACATGACCGCTCGAACCGAAACTGTTCGAGTACATGCCGCTATCCTGTTTTGCGTGCCATTATGGTAGCTCCAGGGTCGACTTTCAGGTGGCAGCATGCTCCTCGGATTTCAGCTTGATATGGGAACCGTTCCAGCCTGGTTCGGCGGGGCATCACTCGTGCTGGCTTTGATCATTTTCGGTAAGGATCACAATGCGAACGACCGGAAGTACGTAGACCTTGTTGCGGTGTGGTGGAATATCGAATACGCGATTAGGTCACCTAGTGACCCGACGCGGACTGAAGAAGTAGACCTCACTATCTGGCTCAAAAATGCTAGCAACCTCCCAGTGGAGATTACGTCTGTAAGGTACAAACTTACGCCTAGCTGGCTTATCCGTGATCTCGCGCAATGGCCTTGCCGGGATGACGGAACTCTTATGGAGCCAAGCGAACCTGGGTTTACAGGGGTCTGGTCCGTAGGTACAGGGAGTGAGAGTGGAATTTATCTTATCCAAGACGTCAGAATTCCACCTGGAGAGACCATTGCGTGCACCCCGCATACGATCAATATTGCCCATTTGGCCCCTGAGTATGCCGTACAACTGAATCCGATAAACGGCGTGAAATGCAAAATTGAACACATGGATGTGATCGATAATGCTGGCAGGGAGTGGGAGGTGCGCCCCGGCGTCGCAAGGCGCCCGATCCGGATGCGTTGGTACAGAAAGAAGTGGCGCTCGCGAAGGGGGTGAATTTCGCGGCGCGATGCGAAGGCGGTGTTGAAAGTCGGTTTCCGGCAGGGGGAAGCGTGACAAATCGTCCGGTGCAACACAGGATTGCTTCCATAGCGGTCGCAGGTGTGAGGCGAGAGTGGAACCTTCAAGGACATGCAGTCGACGAGATTCATGAGGACTATGGGGAAGACCTCATGGTGCAAGTCTGCTTTGAGGGTCGACTAGATCCAGCACGCGTATGGGTGCAGGTGAAAGGGACGCAAAAGGATTGCTCGGGTCCACTGCCTGCGGTAAAGGTTAAGGCTCGTCAGGTGTTGCGATGGGCCAGGACTGCGGACCTTGTGGTTGTGGTCCTTTGGAGCGTAAACGAGAATCGAGGCTGGTTTACACTTCCGCAAGACCAGTTTGACCATGTGGAACTAAGGGACGGATCTGACGACGCGGTTACTCGACTTCGCTTTAGTAGAGAATTTGCTTTCAATCAAGATGCCGTGATAAAGCTCGCGTGGGCTGCTCGCATTGAGCATGCGAATCGCGCGATTGTTTATGCAAGATCCTGCCTCGCTGAGGCTGTCGAAATGGGCCTCGAAGAAAACAAGAGCTTCTACAGGGGGGTGCTGGCGTCTCTGGATTTCGATTTCGGGGTCTCCATAAAAGCCGTAAACCCGAAGGGCGGATTTACGGAAGATTTCCCCCTGCTGGTTTGGGATCATTTGAAAGTTCAGGATTTCGAGGATCTTGATATGGCCACTTCGAAGGCAATGATTACGGCTTTCTTCGAAGTGATCTCGAAAAATTGTGCCGGGAATGGGGCGCCCCTTCCGTTGGTCAAAGAACTCTGCGCCGTCTTTCACCCACTGTTGTTTGATGAGGGGATGATGCGAGTGCTGGAAGAGGCAAGGAAGATAGACCCTAGGCGAACCGGAGACGCAAAGAGTTAGCTCCTCGGCCGCGAAGCTTTTTCAGCCGCATTTCCTTCTTGTGGCGCCTGGTCAGTCGAGTTCGGTTGCGGCTGGGCGGTTCGGGCAGTGGGGGCCGCACTCGTACACCTCGATGGACAAGTCGTGTGCTCCTTCGTGTCCTTGGGCGCGGCCGGCGGACCTTGCGCCGTGCCAGATCGGGGCGTCGCACCAGCAGCAGTGCCAGCCGAGGTACTGCCAGGCGTTGAGCGTGCTGGCGCGTGGTGGCTTCGGGCGCCGCGTCTCGGTCATGGCCGGTCGGCGAACGGGACTAGGTTGTGCTGCTCGCGGCAGGGGAGGCACGCGAAGTCCACGCGCCCAGGGCCGGAGCATTGTTCCATCACGTTGATGACGCGGATTCCCGCGCTATAACCGTGGTGCCACGAGCAGTAGCCGTAGCTTCCCGGCTCCATCACGGCCGGACTTGGGCTGGTCCGTGTGATCGGGTCCTGCGTAGCCTCGTTCATGTCGACTCCACGTCAGTCGTCCACGCCCCCGGGTCGTTCGCGCGGCCGCGGGGGTGATGTGCGTTCCCGCAGCGTAGGCCTAGCTAGCTAGGGTGGCTAGGCCATGCAAGCTATCTCGTCTCGCCGATACAGCCTGCCCTGCCTAGCTTCGGATCATGGATTGGAAGCCGGACATCCCGCGGTGGAAGCAGGTCTACGCGGTCTTTGAGCAGCGGATCGCCGATGGCGAGTACCCGCCGGGGAGCCAGTTGCCGGGCGTCCTCGCGATCCAGGGTGAGTTCGGCATTGCGCAGATGACCGCCCGACGAGTACTCACTGAGCTTCGCGAGGCGGGGCTCGCACAGATGCAGCCGGGCATCGGAACCTTCGTTACTGAGCTGCCCAAGCCGTAGTCGCGCACCTGTCCCAGCTTGGTCGGGCGGCTGGGGCCAGTCTCAGTTCTAGTCTCGGTTGCCGCCTCATCCGGCATCGTCTGCTCTCGTCCGCGAACGTCCGCTACCGCCTTTGACCTGCGCGGTCGGCTCGCGCGGGGACGTCCCCGGACCGCCGTGGATCAAGGCCGGACAGCTCGTAATGCGTAGGTCTCGGGTTCGAATCCCGAAGGCGGCTCATCTGGAACCCCAGGTCGGATTCACTCTGACCTGGGGTTCTTTGCGTTCGGGGTCGGGGGCGTCAGAGGGCCGGTTGCGGCTCCGGGACTGGCGGGGTCGGAGCCGTGCGGGAGAACGTTGTGTGGCAGTGGTGGAGCAGTTGGCGTAGGGCCGGGTTGTCCGTGGTGGACCAGGACAGGGAGAGGACCGGCTCGGTGGGGATGTCCGTGATGGGGCGGGTCGTCAGGTGGGGGCGGTGCTGGGACACCAGGGAGTCGGAGAGGATCGCCACTCCGAGGCCGCGGATCGCGAGGTCCGCGATCGCGCTCGGGGCGCCGGCCTGGAACGCGATCTCCATATGGACTCCCGCCGCCGCGCACGCCTCGTCGAAGACCTTCCGCACTCCGGTGCCCGTCGGGAGGCTCACCACCGAGTGCTGGGCCAGGTCCGCGAGGGTCACCTCGGGGTGGGCGCAGAGGGGGTGCGTGGCGGGCATCGCCGCGACCAGGGGTTCGCGGATGATCTCGTAGGTCTCCAGGGTCGGCGGGGGCGTGCCCGCGGTGCTGATCAGGGCCAGATCCGCGGTGCCCGCGCGCAGGCGTTCCATGAGGCGGTCGGAGGTGTCCTCGAGGAGGGTGATCTCCACGCCGGGGTGGTGGTGGTGGAACGCGGACAGCGCGTCGAAGAGCGGGGTGACCGTGCACGCCGTCACCATGCCGACCACGAGCCGACCGCGGATCAGGCCGTTCACCTCGTCCACCGCCTGCCGCACGGCGTCCACGGCGGCCAGCGCCGAGCGGGCGTGGCGCAGAGCGGCGCGGCCGGCCGGGGTGAGCCTCGTGCTGCGGCCCGAGCGGTCGAACAGGGACGTGCCGAGGTCGTGCTCCAACTGCCGGATCTGGGCGCTCACTCCGGACTGGCTGATGTGCACGCGCTCCGCTGCGCGCGTGAAGTTCTCCTCTTCGGCCACCGCCACGAAGTATTCGAGCTGCCTTAGTTCCATGGCTCTGAATTCTAGTAAGGCGTGCAGTTAGGTGTGTTGCTTCTGGTTGAATTCCGGTTGAGGGGGCGTCGAGCGTCTGTCCAGTGGCGTCTTGTCAAGCTCTTTGTGGGATTTGGCTTGATTGTGTGTGAGTCTGGCGTGCGTGGTCGCTGTCACAGTGGCCCCTGGGGGTACCGGAGCGGTAATTTAAGTAAACAACTATTCCCGGTTCCGGTGTCGTTGCGAGTTCCGTTTACGGATGGGAGCGGTGAGCGCGGTGAAGGGAATATTTGAATCCGCTTTGCGGGGGTGAGGATTTCCCCCGCGTGCGGGCGAACTCTGAACAGGGGGCGACGGGTTCATATGCATGCCAAAGAGAAGAAACCTTGGGAAATTCGACCGCATTCTCTGCCGGTCGAGCGGATAGCCGTCGATCTGTTGTGGTCGGCCGACTCGCCGCGGCTCGTGGGTGAGAACGCCGACCACATACGTGTTCTCGCCGAGGCCGGGTCGGATCTGCCGCCCATCCTCGTCCACCGGCCGACCATGCGCGTCATCGACGGGATGCACCGGCTGCGGGCCACCGTGCTGCGCGGCGAGCGAGAGATCGCCGTCCGGTTCCTCGACGGGTACGAGTCCGATGTCTTCGTCGTGGCCGTTCAGGCCAACACCACCCACGGACTGCCCCTGACCAGGGCCGACCGCAACGCCGCGGCGACTCGGATCATCCAGTCCCACCCGCAGTGGTCCGACCGCATGATCGCCTCGTTCGCCGGGCTCTCGCCGAAGACGGTCGGGAGCATCCGGCGCCGGCTCGGCGACGATCTGCCCGCCGCGCCGGTGCGGATCGGGCGCGACGGACGGACGCGGCCCGTCGACAGCAGTGTGGCGCGGGCCGCGACCGGCGAGTTCATCCGGACCCATCCCGACGCGACCCTGCGGCAGATCGCCGGGGCCGCCGGGGTCTCCCGTTCCACCGCGCGCGACGTACGTCGGAGGCTGGTGGAGGGGGAGGGCGAGGGCGAGGGGGAGAGGGTGGCGGTTGTGGCGGGGGTGCGGGGCGGGGGTCCGTACCGGCGACCCCAAAACGCGCCCGGCACGCCCGGCGCGCCCGACGCGTCCGATCTCTCCGTGGCCACCGCCCCCGCGAACCCGGCCGCCACCAACCCCGTCGCCGCATCCCTGTCCGTGTCCGCCCGGGTCGCGGCCGGTGCGGCCGATGCGGTCGACGCCGCCCATACGGTCGACACGGCCGTGTCGTCGGGAGCGCGGATGGCGACCACCGCGTCGGCGGCCGGCGCGTCCGCCGACGTCGGCAGCGCCGCCGAGCTCATCCCCATCCTGAAGCGGGACCCCTCCATCCGCTTCACCGATTCAGGGCGCCTGCTCCTGCGGCTCCTCGACGCGGCCACGCTGCCGCCGGACGAGTGGAGCCGGCTCATCGAGAGCGTGCCGGCCCACTGCGTCGACATGGTGGCGAACGTGGCGCGTGCCTGCGGAGAGGTCTGGCTCAACGTCGCGCAGGAGGTGGACGGCCGGGCCGCCCGGCGGTGACCACAGGCCTGCGGGGGCCCGGCGGTGACCTCGGACCTGCGGGGGCCCGGCGGTGACCACGGGCCTGCGGGGGCGTGGCGTCAGGTGCGTATCAGCGTCTTCGTGCGCATCAGGAAATCCGACAGGTAGCCGTCGTGCGGCAGCCCGGGGCGCATCCAGTGCGTCGGGTGGTCGCCGATGTACAGGTTCGCGATCGTCGGGTCGGCGAGGAGGCGGTCCAGCAAGGGCTCCTGGTGGGTCAGGGCCGTGAGGACGAGGGTGTCGCGGAGCGGGGACAGGCCGTCGTCCGCCGGGCGCCATGGCGCCACCCAGACGCAGGGGAAGGGGAGTTCCGCGCCGAGCTGCGGCGCGGTGGCGCGGTCGAGCTGGTGGACGGCGGGGCGCAGGACCGCGCTGCCGTCGCCCAGTTCGTCGGCGACCGTGTCCGCGCCCAGCCACGGCCGGGTCCCCTCGGCCCGGCGCCCCACGTACTCCGCGAGCGCCCGCGCGCCCGCCGCCGGCTGCACCGGAAGCACCGCCTCCGGGTGCTCCGGCGGCAGGCTCGGCAGCGCCGAGAACCGTTCCGTGAGCGCCTCGCACAGCGGCGTCGGGTCGCCCTCCACCAGGACGGCCGTCGCGTTGACGCAGCCCGTGCCGCCGCGTCCGGCGACGGAGTCCACGATCGTGTCGAGGTGGTCGTGCCAGTCCACGTCGGCCGTCAGGAGGATCTTGGAGCGGCCGGGGCCCTGGAGCAGGACGGTCGGGTCCGCGCCGTACTTGCGGACCACGTCATCGCCGCCGTACACGAGACCGAGGTCGGCGCCCCGCAGGACCGCGTCGGCGCCCGCGTGGTCCGTGGGCAGCAGCGTGACCTCGTCGTTCCCGAACCCCGCGAGGCGCAGCGCCGAGACGAGCCGGTGCGGGGTGAACGGTTCGCGGCGCGAGGGGCGTACGGCGACGCGGAAGCCGAGCGCGAGGGCCTCCGGCCACAGGCTGTGGGTGCCCGGGTGGTTGCCCGCCGCGTGCACGGCGAAGACGTCGCCGCGCCGCGTGTGGGCGGCCCGGCCGCCCCTGACCTGCGGGTCGCGCCAGTCGGTGACCGCGCCCGCGGGCCGTGCCCGCGCGAGTCCCGTGCCGATGTCCCGGAGCCGTTCGGCGATGCGGTCGACCGCCGAGGCGACCTCCGTGAGCGGGACGCCGCCGACGCGGCTGACCAGGAGGCGGTACTCGGCCACGCCGAGCCCGGCGACGGTGCCCGTCGCGAACAGGTCGGCCGCGGTGGCGATCCGGCGTACGCGCTCGTCCGGCGGAGCGGGTTCCGCGCGGCGCAGCGCCGAGTGGGTGCGGCTCACGAACGGTGGGGGTACGAGGCTCAGTTCGGCGGCGAGTGCGCCCGTCACGTCCGTGACCGGCTGGCGGTTCCTGGCGCGGAACTCGCCGCGCGGGCCCAGGGCGTCCAGCCGCAGAGGCTGCTGTACCGGCCCCTCCGAAGCGGAGACGGAGGGAGAGGCGGAGGCGGAGGCAGAGGCAGAGGTGGAGGCGGGCATCAGTACACCCCCTCCACCACGTCCTCGTTCTCGAATCTGCCGACCGGCGCGATGTCCGCCACGGAGTCGCCGGGGCCGCCGTCGACCGGTTCGACACGCGTGGCGAGGTCGCGTTCGAGGTTGTTGGGGAGCAGGAACGACTTGCTGACGTGGCTGGCCACGACCCGGCCGCGTTCCCCGTACGCCACGGGCCGCATCGTTTCCGGGTCGACGACGGAGAAGGTGACGTACGGGCTCAGCGTGTCGAAGACGCAGGGGTCGTCGTCGCCGAGGCCGGGGCGTTCGCCGGCGAAGCCGAGGATCATCGTGCTGCCGTAGTTCCCAGAGAAGACGGTGTCGGGGAAGATCTCCGTCCGGTACACCTGACGGGAGTCGGGGTCGAGCTGCGTGCCGCCCCAACGGATCGCTCTGACCTTGTCGTTGATGAGCTCGACGAGTTCGTCGCGGCGCGCGATGCGGTCCAGGATCGGCGGGGTGACGGTGAGGATGCCGATGTCCTGCGAGCGCAGTACGTCGGCGGCCTGGTCGACGACGTGCTCGGCGTAGTCGTCGGCCTCGCCGCCGCGGCCCCCGGAGATCAGCCGCTTCACCCAGCGCGGGTCGAGGTCGATGGTGAATCCGTGGCGGCCGTGCGTCGTTGCCGAACCCCGGAAGAACTCACCGACGATGTGCGGACCGCTGGGAACGATTCCCAGCCAGTTTGCGCCCCGCGGAAAGCCGTGGGCGTCCAGTTGCTCGCCGGTCCAGTGGAGCAGCCGGCGGCGCCAGTCGCCGTGCAGGACGACGCGTTTGGGTGCGCCGGTGGTGCCGCCGCTCTCGAACACGCCGCGTACGTCCGGGTTTTCGCCGTATCCGCGCGGGATCAGGTCCTCGGCGCGGACGGTGCGCAGTTCGGGGGCGACGTTGGGGAAACGTACGAGGTCGGCCACCGAGTTGACGTCGGTCCGCGGGTCGAAGTCCAGGGACTTCGCGCGTTCCAGCCAGTAGGGCGAACCGGTGTCGGGGCCGAAGTGCCACTCCATCGCGGCCTTGATGTATTCGTCCGGGTCGGGCCGGACGCCGGGCGGGAGGTCGAGGATGTCCCAGGTATTCGACGTATTCGACGTCATGTTGTCGCTTTCCTTTCCGACGTGCCGCCCGGCGATTTCTCTCGTGAACCCGCTGACTCTCGTGTCTCTCTCGGCCCTCTCGGAATAACCGTCGCATTGGAACCGCCGCCTTTCCGCGGTGTCAACACCGTTCCGGCCGTCCCGTCGAACGCGGGGCCGAGCGCCTGCAGCGAGGCGAGATCGTGCAGCCCCTCCACCGTTCCTTCCGCTTCGAACGTGGCGCGTACGTCGGGGGCCCTGCCGATCAGGGCGAGGGCGGCGTTCGGCGGCAGCTCGTCGAGCGGCGGCCGCTCGTCCGTTTCCCAGAGCATCACCGCGCCCCACCGGTTCCGCTCGCGGTCCGCGAAGTAGATCTTCAGCCGCAGGCCGGGCACTTGGGTCCACCGTTCGAGGGTGTGGTCGCGCAGGTGCTCGCGCAGGGAGTCGATGGTCTGCGGCGTGCCGTCCAGGTGCCACCAGGCGACGTCCACCCTCATGGCAGCGCTCGCATGACGTGACTGGTCGTGCGCGGTGAGTGACTGTGCATGAGTGCCTCCGTCTTCGGTGGGTTGTGACACAGGCTCTGAGGGCGGGAGGAACGCGGTGCGGGCGCGGGCCGAGAGGCGGTGGGGGCGGGAAGCCAGTGAGCGTACGGGGGACGCGGCTCCGTCGCCCGGGTGGCGACTGAGGAATTCCTCAGTCGGCGTCGTGCGCGGGGTCTCGCGGCAGTGGACCCGACGCGCCTTCGACGCGAACCAGATCCATTGCTTCTAGCAACCAGAACCAAAGGGAGTTGGACTTGCCCGTTCCGCGCGACCAAGCTGGTCGGTGCTGGAAATCAGCTCTGAACGAGAGGCCCCCTGTGTCCGAATATGAGAAGGCATACAAGCCGGAAGACATTACGCGTCTGTTCGTGGAGCGCGCCAACAAGGGCGACGCGACCGGCGTCGCGGAGCTCTACGCGGAGGACGCGGTCGTCGCCTTCCCGCCCGGGCAGATCACGCAGGGGCGCGAGGCCATCCGCAAGCTGTGGGAGATGGCGATGACGCGCAACCCGAAGTTCGAGCCGGAGGAGCCCCTTCCGACTCTGATCAACGGTGACATCGCGCTCACGTCCACCCCGCCGAAGGACGGCACGGGCGCACGCGCCCAGGTCGTGCGCCGTCAGCCCGACGGTTCGTGGCTGCGCATTCTCGACCAGCCCGAGTTCATCCAGCCCAAGTAACCGAGTACCGCGTACCGGGGGAGATCCGTCATGGCCAAACGATGGTGGACGTTGGTGGTCGTCTGTGCGTCGACCTTCATGCTTCTGCTCGACGCCACCATCGTCACGGTTGTGCTGCCGCAGATCCAGGACGGGCTCGACAGCAGCTTCGCCGACGCGCAGTGGGTGGTCGACGCCTACTCGCTCACCCTCGCCGCGATGCTCCTGGTCGGCGGCTCGCTGGCCGACCGGTTCGGCTACCGCAAGCTGTTCCTCGTCGGCCTCGCCGTCTTCACCGTCAGCTCGCTGTTCTGCGGCATCGCCTCCTCGCCACTCGTGCTGATCCTGTCGCGGGCCGCGCAGGGCATCGGCGGGTCCGTCATGTACGCCACCTCGCTGGCGCTGCTCGCACGGACCTTCGCGGGCAAGGAGCGGGGCGTCGCGTTCGGCGTCTGGGGTGCCGTGACGGGTCTCGCCTCCGGTCTCGGGCCGGTGTTCGGCGGGCTGATCGCCGCGCACATCAGCTGGCGCGGCATCTTCCTCATCAACATCCCCATCGGCATCCTCGCCATCCTGGTGACGCTGTGGAAGGTCGACGAGTCGCCGTCTCGGGGCAGGCTCAAGCTGGACTGGCCGGGCTTCGTCCTCTTCACCAGCGGTCTCGTCGCGCTGATCTACGGTCTGATCCGGGCCGGTGAGACCGAGTGGGGCAACACCGATGTCGTGATGTGGCTGGGCGGAGCCGCACTCCTCCTGGTCACGTTCCTGATCGTGGAACTCCGCTCGGCGGAGCCGCTGTTCGACCTGTCGCTGTTCCGCACCCCGACGTTCGTGGGCGGCTCGATCGCCGCGTTCACCATGAACGGGTCGCTGTTCGCGATGCTCCTCTACCTGGTCCTCTACCTGCAGAACGGACTCGGCTACTCCGTCCTGGAGTCCAGCGTCCGGCTCCTCGTGATCAGCGTGTGCGCCCTCGTCGCGTCGACGGTCGCGGGCCGGATGAGCAGCAAACTGCCGGTGAAGTGGCTGATCGGACCCGGTCTCCTCCTCGTCGGCATCGGTCTGCTCCTCATGTCGGGGAACGACGCGTCGAGCGGCTGGACCCACCTCATCCCCGGCTTCGTCGTCGCCGGTGTCGGCAGCGGCATCGTCAACCCGCCGCTCGCCTCGACCGCGGTCGGCGTCGTCACGCCGGACCGGTCGGGCACCGCGTCGGGCATCAACATCACCTTCCGGCAGGTCGGCATGGCCGCCAGCATCCCGGTGCTCGGCTCGGTCTTCACGGCGTCCCTGCACGACGACGTCCTGCGGAACCTGTCGGGCATCCCGGAACTCGCGGGCAACGCCCCGGCGATCGCGGCCGCCGTCGAGCACGGCAACGTATCGGGTCTCGGCGAGAAGCTCCCGGCGTCCGCACGGGACCAGGTCGCCACCGCCCTGCACTCCGGTTACGCCGAGGCACTCAACGACCTGCTGATCATGACCGGTGTCCTCGCGCTGGCCGGCGCGGTCTTCGCCTTCTTCCTGATCCGCGCCAAGGACTTCCTGGCCGCCAAGCCGCCGCCGCAGGACAAGGGCGTCGAGGCGGGCGAGCCGCAGACCGTGAAGTGACGCCACGTCAGGCCGCCGACGCAAGGGCGGGTTTACGTTCCTGAGTGCGGGCGGGCCTGAATGCGGTCCAGCGCGTGCTGGATGACCGCCTGCGCCGCGGGATCGATCGTACGGTCGTCGGGCCACGCCAGATACAGCCGGCCGTGCATGTCCGGATCGGCGAACGGGACGAGACGCAGTTCCTCGTCCGCCGACCGCACCGCGCCCCGCGGCAGGATCGCCACGCCGAACCCGCGCGCTGCCATGTCCACCAGGACCTGCGGGTCGCTCGCCGAGAACGCGATGGGCGCGTCGATGCCGGCCGCGGCGAGGGAGGCGTCGAGCTGTCGCCGGGTGCCGCTGTCGCTCGGCAGCGAGAGCAGTTGCCGGGACGCGAGCTCCTTGAGCAGCACGGATTCCCGCTCCGCGTACTCGTCGTCGGCGCGCAGCACCGCGACGAGGGGGTCGGCGAGGATGACCTCCGTGCGCAGGAACGACGGGGGCTCTCCGGCCAACCCGAGGAAGGCCATGTCGAGTTCGCCGTCCTTCAGCGCGTCGACGAGGTCGTCGGTGCCGCCCTGACGCAACGCGACCTCCACGGTGGGATGCTCCGCCTGGAACTCGGCGAGCATGCCGGGCACGTCCAGGGTCGCCACCACGGTCACCATGCCGACGTTCACCTGGCCCCGCAGCAGCCCCGCCACCTGGTCGACCGCGAGTCTGGCGTCGCGGATCGCGGCCAACGCGGCCTTGGCATAGGGGAGCAGGGCCTCACCGACCGCGGTGGGGCGGACCGTACGTCCGGACCGGTCGAGCAGTTCGTACCCGAGTTCCCGTTCCAGCCGGCGGATCTGCGCGCTCACTCCCGGTTGTGTCACATGGACCCTGGCCGCTGCCCTGGTGAAGTTGCCGTCCTCGACGACAGCGACGAAGTACTCGAGCTGGCGTATCTCCATAACTGACCGATCTAGGCTTCAGTACAAACAGATATTGGACGCCCGGTAAACGCCGGGACAATACTGACGGGGTCTTTACGGGGATACTCGAGCTTTTCGCGAGTAATGCATGCTGCATTTTTCGGCGTGCCAAAATTTTCTGAGGGATTTTACAGCAGTGCAGTCGTGCTGTGAAGAGTTCGCCCGCGCCGAACGGGCCACCGTACGTCCATCGAGGGGAGCCATCCATGGGAACCACGGGAGTTGGAGGCGCCGATTCCGGCGGCGCGGTCATCTGGGTGACCGGGCTTGCCGAGGCCGGCAAGACGACGGTCGCCCGCGAACTGGTCCGTCAGCTGCTCCAGCGCGGGCAGCAGCCGATCCTGCTCGACGGCAACGAGGTGCGGACCGCGCTTGGCATGATGACCTCCGGTTTTGACCGCGAAAGCCGGATAAAGACATCCATGACCTACGCGCGCCTCTCCCAACTGCTCGCGGAGCAGGGACATCTGGTGGTCGTCGCGACCATCTCGCTGTTCCACGAGGTGCAGCGGCACAACCGCGAGAACCAGCCCGACTACTTCGAGGTGCTGCTCGACGTGCCCGTCGAGGAACTCAAGCGGCGCGACAGCAAGGGCGTCTACAGCGGGAACGACGAGAAGGACGTGGTCGGAATCGGTCAGTCCGCCGAGTTTCCGACCGACCCGGATCTCGTCGTCACCAACTACGGGGACGTCGACCCGAAGGCCGCGGCCACGATGATTCGTCTCGCGCACGAGGAGCGGTTGTCGGCGCGAGTGGCTTAGCGGCGGGTATTCCAAGGGCTCGTCCTTCCCCTTCGTAATTCTGATTTCAGTGAACTTTTTAAGGAGTGCCGCATGACGACGTCGACCACCAAGCTCAAGCACGGAGACTTCACCGACCTGGCGAAGGACTACTCGAAGTACCGCGAGGGATACGCGACGTCGGTGCGGGACGCGCTCATCGGACTCGTGGGCCGCCCGGCCGCCGAGCTCGACGCCGTCGACGTCGGCGCCGGCACCGGCCTGTGGACCCGCATCGTCGCGGACGGCGGCTTCCGCTCGGTCACCGCGGTCGAGCCGAACGACAACATGCGGGCCGAAGGCATCTCGGACTCCAAGGGTTACTCGATCTCCTGGCGCGCCGGGAAGGGTGAGGAGACCGGGCTCGACGACAACTCGGCCGACCTGATCAGCATGGCGTCCTCCTTCCACTGGGTGGACTTCGAGGTGGGCACCGCCGAGTTCTGCCGCGTCCTGCGGCCCGGCGGCTGGTTCGTCGCGCTCTACAATCCGCGGCTGATCGAGGTCAATCCGGTTCTCGTGGACATCGAGAACGAGCTCAAGCGCCTGATGGGCGAGCGCAAGCGGATCACCTCGGCCCACCCGCAGATGATCAAGGAGCTGTCGGACAAGTTCAACGCCAGCCCGCGCTTCGACGACGTCGTCGTCCTTGAGGGCCGGCACTCCGTCGAGCAGAGCATCGACCACTACATCGGCCTGTGGCAGTCGGTGAACGACGTGCGGGTCCAGCTCGGCGACGCCAAGTTCGAGCAGTTCCTCGACTACATCCGCGAGCGCCTCGCGGACGCGGAGAAGCTCGAGGTCACCTACCTGACCAGGGCGGTCGCGGCCCGCAGCGCCAAGAAGTGACCGGCGAGCGACACGACGGGCCACCCGACGGACGAGAGACGGGACTTCTGACATGACCGAGGACTCCGCCAGGGAACTGCGTCCGGACGAGCTGGCCCGGCGCAGCGCGCGCCTGCTGGGCGAGGACGACATCGTCGTCGCCGGTGACCCGGGTTCCGGGCAGGCGCTCGTGGCCAACATCGTGTTCGAGCTCGGCTTCGACTACCTCGACCCGTACGTCGAGTCGCCCGACGAGGCGGACGGCGCGTCGCAGTCGGTGGAGAGCCGCCTCGACTACTACCGGCAGCGTCTCGCGGCGACGTCCGAGAAGAGCCAGGCGGCGCTGGACCGGGCGGCGAGCGGGGCCGTCGCCAAGCGGTTCATCAAGACGCACTTCTATCCCGAGGTGTTCGCGGAGTCCGCGGTCAACACCGCGATCCTGGTGGTGCGGGACCCGCGCGACACCATCTACTCGTCGTACAAGTGGTTCTCGTCCTTCGGCGGCTCCTGGATACCGGACGCCGCGGACATGATCGGGAAGCTCACCTACCCCGACTTCCTCGACCGCGTCAGGCTCGGGGACGGAGAGCCCTCGATCCCCGGCTGGGCCCGTTTCTACCGGAGCTGGCTGGAGGCGGCGCCGGAGTTCTCGAAGTTCGCCGTCGTACGGTTCGAGGACCTGAAGTCCCACCCGGTGGGCGCCATCACCGCGATGCTGGCGGCGCTGGGGCTCGCGGTGCCGCCCGAGGTCGTCGAACAGGCCGCCGAGCGCAGCTCGTTCAAGGCGATGCGGGCCCGTGAGGACGCGGCGTCCGCGGGTGAGGACGACACCACGAAGAACGCCCGCATCATGCGGCGCGGCCAAGTGGGCGAGTGGCGCGAGTGGATCGGGGAGGGCGACCTGGCGGAACGCTTCGCCCACCCGGGTCTGGTCGCCACCGCGGCGCGGTTCGGGTACGACGCGACGCCGACGACCCCGTAATACGGGGGCAAGTAGGGGAGGGCCGGGTCACCCGTCACGTGACCCGGCCCCCACTGCTGTCCGGCGCCGCTCGCGCGAGACCCGCGGTTACGACGCTCACGCGGTGGGGAGCGATCGACCATGGTCGACAAAGTGCTGACAGCTGAGGAGGTCGCCGCCCGGCATGGGCTGCGGCCGCTGCCCGTGGAGGGCGGACTGTACCGGCGGACCTGGGCGGGACCGCCCGACGCGACCGGGCGCCCCGCGGGCTCGGCGATCATCGTGCTCCTCACCACCGCCCCCGGCGACTTCTCCGCCCTGCACCGCCTGCCCACCGACGAGATCTGGCACTTCTACGAGGGCGACGCGCTGGAGTTGCTGCTCCTCGCCCCCGACGGCACCGACCGCACGGCCGCCCTGGGACCCGGCGGCGATGTGCAGCTGGTCGTCCCCGCGGGCACGTGGATGGGCGCGCACGTCCCGGCCGACGGCGGGCCGCATGGCTGGGCGCTGTTCGGGACGACCATGGCACCCGGTTTCGTCGAGGAGGATTACGAGGGCGGGGACGCGGACGAGTTGAGCGCGCGGTACCCGGGGCGGGCGGGGCTCATCCGGGCCTTGTGCCGGGCGGGGGAACCGCTGCGGATGCCCTCGGGCGACGGCGAGGAGGTGGCTGGACATGGTGAGTGAGGCAGGGGTTCCGCGGGACGAGACGCTGCCCTGGCTGGGCGGCAGGGTCGCGCTGGTGACCGGGGCCAGCGGAGGGATCGGCGCCGGGATCGCCCGGCGGTTCGCGCGGGCGGGCGCGGCGGTCGTCGTGCACTACCGGCGGGGCAAGGAGCGGGCCGAGGAGGTGGCCGGGGGGATCGTCGCGGCGGGCGGTGACGCCGTCGCCGTACCGGCGGACCTCACGCGCGAGGAGGAGTGCCACCGGCTGGTCGAGGAGGCGCGGGCCTGGCGGGGGCGGCTCGACGCGCTGGTCAACAACGCCGGCATCCAGCCCCTGCAGGAGCTGGCCGGCATGTCGGCGGCGGACTGGCGGGAGCTGTCCGAGGCGAACGTGACGAGTGCGTTCTGCTGCACGCAGGCGGCCGCGGAGGTCATGGCCGGGCAGGACGGCGGCGGTACGGTCACGCAGATCGCGTCCATCGAGGGCTCGCACCCCGCCCCGGCCCACGCGCACTACAGCGCGTCCAAGGCCGCCCTGATCATGTTCGCCCGCTCCGCCGCCCTGGAGTACGGGCCGCGCGGCATCCGCGTCAACAGCGTCTCGCCGGGCCTCATCGACCGGCCGGGGCTCGCGGGGGACTGGCCCGAGGGCGTGGAGCGGTGGGGCAGGGCGGCGCCGCTCGGCAGGCTCGGCACGCCCGAGGACATCGGCAACGCGTGCGTGTTCCTCGCCTCGGACGCGGCGTCGTGGATCACGGGAACGGACCTGGTGGTGGACGGAGGGGTGGGGGCGCGGCCGACCTGGTAGGTCCTGGCGCGGCCCGGGGCAGCCTCTCAGCAACTTGTGAGGATCCTGTCAGGCCGCCGTCGTGATCCCATTTGCCCCACCGGAATCCGTCGGGCCGTGCCTATCCTCAACGCCATGTGCGCTTTTGTCCTGGTCGCGGAGGACGACGAGAAGCAGGCCGAGCTGGTCCGCCGCTATCTGGAACGCGAGGGCCACGAGGTCGCCGTCGTCCACGACGGGTCCGCCGCCCTCGCCGAGGTGCGGCGCAGGCTGCCTGACCTGCTGATCCTCGACGTGATGATGCCGGGCACCGACGGCCTCGAAGTCACCCGTCTCCTCCGGGACGGGAACGGTCCCACCGAGCTGACCCGCCTCCCGGTCCTGATGCTGACCGCCCGCACCACCGAGGACGACCTCCTCGAAGGTCTCGACACGGGCGCCGACGACTACCTCACCAAGCCGTACAGTCCCCGCGAGCTCATGGCCCGGGTCCGGACGCTGCTGCGCCGCGCGGGCGGCATCCACGCGCCGCTGCCCGGAACCGACCGGCGGATCCTGCGGGTCGGCGGCCTCGTCGTCGACCCGCTGCGGCACGAGGTGACGGTCGACGGGCGGCACGTCGACTGCACGCCGGGCGAGTTCGACCTGCTCAGCGCCCTCGCGGAGGAGCCGGACCGAGTCTTCACGCGGCCGCAGCTCCTCGACCGTATCCACGGGTCGTCGGGGTACATATCCGCGCGTACGGTCGACGTGCACGTACTGAATCTCCGCAAGAAGATCGAGTCCGACCCGCGACGGCCCGACCGGCTCCTGACGGTGTTCGGGGTGGGATACAAGTTGGCGGGGATGGGGGCGGGGATGGGGACGGGGGCGGATGTAGATACCGGTGCCGGTGTCGGCTCCGGCGTGGGGGCGACGCGTGGCGCGTGACGTCCCGCTGCGCAAGAGCCTGCTGGCCCGCCTGCTCGCCGTATCCGTACTGGTCTCCATCGGCTCCATCGCCGCCACCGCGTGGCTCGCCGCGCAGACCACGTCGGGTGCGCTGCGGCAGGAGCAGGGGCAGGTACTCGCCGACGACGCCCGTATCTACGACAAGCTCCTGGGCGTCGGCGCGACCTCCCCACAGTGGCGGGGCGCCGACGAGGCCGTCCGAGAACTGTCCCGGCAGACCGGCCGCCGCATCGCCCTCACCACGCAGGAACGCAAGGTCATCGCGGACTCGGCGGCGCCGCCGAAGCGGGGTGGCGCCGCCGAGGGCGGGGGCTCCGAGGGGCCTGACGCGTCCTCGGAGAACGGCGGCGCCGGGCACGGCGAGAACAGCGGCTCCGGGCACGGCGAGAAGAACAGCGGCTCCGGGCGCGGCGACAAGGGGACTCTCAAGGACACCTCCAAGGACACCTCCAAGACCGACGGCAAGTCCGGCGCCGCTCCCCTCCCTCCGACCGCCTCCGCCGTCCTCGACCCGCTCTCCGTCGACAGCGCGCTCACCCCGGGCCGTACGGACGAGACGGCGATGGAGGAGGGGACCACCGGCGCCGCCGACCGCATCGATCCGCGGGCGGTCGGCCCGTACCGGCTCACCAGGGTGGAACGTACGCGCCTGAAAGACGCCGCCGACCGGCGCGCGGCCTGCCTGGCGGACCTCGGCATGACTCCTCAGGTCGTCGTCGGACCCGGCGGCCGCCCCACCGTCCGCGTCGACCACGACCCGGGCGAGTTCCTGCGGTCCCAATGCCGTACGCCACCACTGGAGATGCCCACCGCGACCGAGCAGAAGGCCCTGAAGAAGCTCAACGCCCTCACCGGAGCCTGTCTGAAGCGGCAGGGCCTCGCCCCCGTGCCGGTCGGCCTCGACCTGGAGGGGCGGGGCGGGCCGAAGCCGGTCGCCGCCTCCGTACCGTCGTCGGTGCCGGCCGCGGAGCGGGTCGTACCGGATGGGTCCGACGTACCCGACGTACCCGACGGGCCCGACAGCGGGGTCTGGCCCAGTGGTGAGCCGACGGCGATCCGGCCGGACGCCGGGTCCGTCGGGCCCGAGTCCACCACCGCGGCCACCGCGTCCTGCGTCGACACCGCGCGCCGCGAGCAGCTCGGCCCCTACGTCTCGTCGCCCGCGCTCCTCTTCATCACCAGCTCCGACGGCACCCGGAGCGCGCCCGCCTTCAGCCTCTCGCGGGCCAACACCATCCGTCTCGCCTGGCTCGCCGCGGCCGTCCTGGCCGTCACGGTCGCCGTCACCGCGCTGGCCGCGACCCGGCTGACCCGGCCGCTGCGCGCGCTCACCACCGCGACGCGGCGCATGAAGACGGGCGAGTCGAGCGAGCCGGTCCCCGAGCGGGCCACGCGCTCGGCCGGTGAGATCAGTCAACTGGCCGCCGCGTTCAACGACATGGCGGCCCACCGCAAGGCCCTGGAGGAACAGCGGAAGGCCATGGTCAGCGACGTGGCGCACGAGCTGCGCACGCCGCTGTCCAACATTCGCGGCTGGCTGGAGGCGGCGGAGGACGGGGTCGTCGACACCGACCCCGAACTGGTCACCTCGCTCCTGGAGGAGGCGCTGCTGCTCCAGCACATCGTCGACGACCTCCAGGATCTGGCGGCAGCCGACGCCGGTACGCTCCGCCTGCACCGCGAGCCGGTGCGGGCCGCCGAGATCGCCGACCAGGTGGCGGCGGCGCACCAGGCGCGCGCGGACGGGGCGGGGGTACGGCTCAGGGCCACGGCGTTCGGCGACCCGTGGGTGACGGCCGATCCGCTGCGGCTGCGGCAGGCGATCGGCAACCTCGTCTCGAACGCCGTCCGTCACACGCCGGAGGGCGGCAGTGTCCGCATCAGCTGCCGTACGACATCGGAGGGGGTGCTGATCGAGGTCGCCGACACGGGGACGGGGATCGCGGCCGCCGATCTGCCGCACGTCTTCGACCGCTTCTGGCGCGCGGACAAGTCGCGGACGCGGGCGACGGGCGGCAGCGGGCTCGGTCTGTCGATCGTGCGGAAACTGGTGGAGGCGCACGACGGGGCGGTGTCCGCGCAGAGCGTTCCGGGGAAGGGCTCGCTGTTCACGGTGCGGCTGCCGGCGGGGTGAGGGCGGGCTGTGGCGGTGGGTACGGGGGCGGACCGTCGCCGGTGCGTGAGGGCGGGCAGGGCGAAAGCCCCGGTCGGTCACCTCCGCCGACCGGGGCTCTCTCTGCCCCCGGACCCAGCCGCGGCGGCGACACTCCCCCGAGCAACGCGCTGTGCGCGAGTACCGGCGGGCCAGGTCCGATGAAGAGATCACATCAGGCCACGCCAACAGATCGCTAACATGTGGCCAACGGTCCTGCGGTACGGCGCGACATGGCATGGGGGGAAGGCGTTGAGCGAGCGGTGCGGACTGCGGTTCGGCCTGCTCGGGGCACCCGCCGTGTACGACGCGGAGGGCGTTCCGCACCCCGTACGCAGTGCGAAGGGGCGCGCGTTGTTGGCCGCGCTGCTGCTCGAACCCGACCGGGTCGTCTCCCTCGGCGCGCTCAAGGACGCCCTGTGGGGCGAGTCTCCTCCCGCCTCCGCGCAGGCGTCCCTCCAGAACCACGTGACGCGGCTGCGGCGGCTCCTCGATGACCCGGGGCGGCTGCACGCGGTCCCGCCGGGGTACCGGTTGCGGGTCGGTGAGGGCGAGTTGGACGTACGCGTCTTCGAGCAGCTCGTGGCACGGGCGCGGGCGGCGCACGCGGAGCGGGACTGGGCGCGGGCGGCGGGGTGCGCGACGGACGCGCTCGCGCTGTGGCGGGGTACGCCGTTGAGCGGCCTCCCCGACTCACTGGACGGCCACCCGCTCGTACCGCGCCTGGAGGAGGCGCGGCTCCTCGCGCTGCAGTGGCGGTACGACGCGGAACTCGCACTCGGCACGGGGCTTACGGCGCTGGCGCCCGAACTCGCGTCGCTGGTCGCGGAGCATCCCCTCCGTGAGGTGTTCCACCGCCAGCTCATGCTGGTGCTCCACCGCACGGGCCGCCAGGCGGAGGCCCTCGCCGTCCACCGCGAACTCCGCCGCCGACTGATCGAGGAACTCGGCACGGAGCCGGGGGAGGCGGTGCGGGAGGCGCATCGGGAGGTGTTGCGGGGGCCTGGGTCTGCGCCGGTTTCTGTGCCTGGGCGGGGGACTGAGGTGCGTGGGGCTGGGGTGGGGGTGTCTGGGGCTGGGGCTGGGGCTGGGGTGCGGGTGTCTGGGTCTGGGGCTGCGCGGGAACCGGTGGGTCCGGGGGCTCCGGTGGTTGCCGCGTCGGCGGGGTCCGCTGGGTCCGTTGGGGACGCTAGGTCTGTTGGGAACGCCGGGTCCGCTGGGTCCGTCGTACCCGCCAATCCCGCCGAAACGGTCGGTCCCGCCCAACTGCCGCCTGCCGCAGCCCACTTCACCGGGCGGTCCGAGGCCGTGCGGAAGTTGCGGCGTACCCTGCGCGGGGGAGGGCGCGTTGCCGTCGTGTCCGGGATGGCCGGGGTCGGGAAGAGTGCTCTCGCCGTGCACGTCGCGCACGCGCTGCGTGCGGAGTTTCCGGACGGGCAGCTGTACGTCAACCTGCGCGGCGCCACCCCCGGCATGGCGCCGCTCACCCCCGCCCAGGCCCTCGCCACGCTCCTGCGCGACCTCGGTGCCGAACCCCGGTGCGCGCCGGACGGCGCCGAAGACCCCGCCGCCGCGAGCGCGTTGCTGCGGTCGTTGCTCGCGCCCACCCGCACCCTCATGGTCCTCGACGATGCCGCGACGGCCGCGCAGGTGCGGCCACTGCTGCCCGCCGGCGACGGGTGCGCGGTCGTCGTCACCAGCCGCTCACCGCTGACCGCCCTCGACGGCGCGGAACGCTTCCCGCTCGAACCCCTCTCCGACGGGGACAGCGCCGCACTCCTGCGCGCCGTCTCCGGTCGCGCCGGGCTCGACGCCGGGCACCCTCTCGTCGAGCTCGCGGGCCGGCTCCCGCTCGCGCTGCGCATCGTCGCCGCCCGCCTCGCCGCCCGGCGCGCCCTCACCCCGGACGCCCTCGCCGACCTCCTCACGGTCAGCGGCGGCCGCCTGCACCACTTGGAGTACGACGACCTGAGCGTGCGCCGCTCCCTCGCCGTCGCCCTCGACGCCCTGCGGACCTCCGACCGCGAGGCCGACCGCGACGCGGCGCGCGCCCTCGCCGGGATCGGGGCGCTCGACCTCCCCACGTACGGAGTGCCGCTCCTCGCCCGCCTGCTGGGCACCGACGAACTCCGCGCGGGCGCCGCCCTCGACCGCCTCGTCGACGTCGCCCTCCTCGACGAGACGTCCTACGGCCGCTACACCCCGCACGACCTCGTCCGCGACTTCGCGAGGGAGACGGCGGTCGGTGCGGGCGAGGCCGCCGCTGGTGTGGGCCGGGAGGTGGTCGACCTCGTTGAGGAGGCCTTTCGGTGGTACGCCGAGTCCGCTCGGCGTACCCTCCTCGCCATCCTCCCGGAGAGCCTCGACCGCGCGGACCGCCTCCGCGGCGTGGACGCCGCCCTCGCGCGCCCCGGCCGGCCCGTCCCCGACGCGGGCCCGCCCCTCACCGCCGAGGCCGCCTTCGCCTGGGGCGACACCGAACTCGCCAACATCCTCGCCCTCACCGAACGGCACTCCGATCCCGCGGGCCTCCTCCCCGTCCTGGTCCGCTGCCTCTTCCCTTACCTCCAGCGCCGCGGCCGCCTCACCGAACTCGCCGCACTCGGCACGCTCGCCCTCGACGCCGCCCGCCGCCAGGGCGACACCGCCGCCGAGGCGCAGGCCCTCACCGACGCCGCCGGTGTGCACTTCATGTCCGGGCGCCACAGCGAGGCCCTCGCCCTGAACGACGAGGCCCTCGCCCTCTGGCGCACGCTGGGCCACGTGTCCTGCGTACGCCGCGGCCTCAACAACCGCGGCCTCCTCCTCGAAGGCCTCGGCCGGCACGCCGAGTCCGCCGAGTCCCTGCACCGGAGCCTGGACCTCGCCAGGGAACTCGGCGATCCGCTCAGCGAGGCGATCACCCTCAGCCACCTCGGCAACCTGTACGAGCACACGGACGCCCGCGCCGCCATCGCCCACCACGAACGCAGCCTCGCCATCGGCGACACCCTCGGGCACGCCGTCGTACGGCAGTCCGCCCACTGCAACATCGGCTACGCCCACCTCACCCTCGGCGAACCCGCCGCCGCCCTCGGCCACTTCGAGGAGAGCCTGCGCCTGCACGGCGAGTACGAGGACTGGCACGGTGCGTCCCAGGCGCGCCTCGGTCTGGTCCGCGCCCTGCGCGGACTGTCCCGCACCGCGGACGCGACCCGCGAGTGCGCCGCGCTGCTCGACCGTGCCGAACACCGCGGTGACACCCACATGACGGGCCTGGCCGGGCACCAGCGCGGGCTCCTCCTCCGGGCGGAGGGGCGCGAGGCGGAGGCGTACGAGCAGTGGCGGGCGGCTCTGGCCGCGTTGGACGGGACGGACAGCAAGGTCGCGGACGAGCTCAAGGAGCTGCTCGCGGCGTAGTGGTGGGGCGGGCGGTGCTGTTTCTCGCCGCTCACTTCTCGCTGCTCGCTACTTCGCGTCCGCGTAGCACTCCACGATCGCCGTCGTGAACGGGAAGCGGACCGGTGTCTCCCCGAACGCGATCCGGCCCGCGAGATCCCCCGCCTCGCGCACGGCGAGCGCCACCGTCTCCGCCTCCTCGGCGGGGCAGTGCACGATGACCTCGTCGTGCTGGAAGAACACCAGCTCCGCCCGCAGCCCGCCCTCCGCGATCGTCCGCCGCAGGGCCGCCAGCATCAGCAGCGCCCAGTCCGCGGCACTGCCCTGCACGACGAAGTTGCGCGTGAAGCGGCCCCGCGCGCGGGCGTTCGTGGACGCGTACCCGGGGACGAACTCCCCGTCGCCGGAGGCGGGTCCGCCCGGAGTGCCCGGGGTGCCCGGGGTGCCCGGGTTACCCGGGTTGCTCGGGCTGCCCGGTGCTTCCTCCTGTGGGATTCCCGCCTCGTCCGCCTCGCCCGCGCCCGCCGCCGGAGGACTCGTCCGGCCCAGCCAGGTCCGTACGAGCCTGCCCTCCTCGCCCGCCTTCGCCGCGTCGTCCACGTACGCCACGGCCAGCGGGAAACGGCGGCGCAGCGCGGCGAGGTTCTTCAGGCCGTCGCCGGACGTCTGGCCGTACACCGCGCCCAGCAGCGCGATCTTCGCGTGGTCGCGGTCGCCGGAGAAGGCGCGGTCCGACAGGCGCGTGTACAGGTCCTCCTCGCTGCCCGCCACCTCCATCAGGCCCCGGTCGCGGGAGATCGCGGCGAGGACCCTCGGCTCCATCTGGTCGGCGTCGGCCACGACGAGCCGCCAGCCAGGGTCGGCGACGACGGCCCTGCGGATGACCTTCGGGATCTGCAGCGCGCCGCCGCCGTTGGTCGTCCAGCGGCCGCTGACCGAGCCGCCCGGGGTGTACTCGGGGCGGAAGCGGCCGTCGTGCACCCAGTCCTGGAGCCAGCTCCAGCCGTGGGCCGTCCAGATCCGGTACAGCTTCTTGTACTCGATCAGGGGCTTCACCGCGGGGTGGTCGAGCCCCTCCAGCTCCCAGCGGCGCGTCGACTTCACCCTGATGCCGGCCTGCGCGAAGGCCTTGACGACGTCCGCGGCCAGGTCCGGGCGGACGCGGCGGCCGAACGCGGCGGACACGTCGTCGGCGAGTTCGGCGAGGCGGCGGGGTTCGCCCCGGCCCGCGTACCGCTCGCCGAGCAGTTCGTTCAGGAGCTGCCTGTGCACGTCGGCGCGCCAGGGCAGCCCTGCGGCGTTCATCTCGGCGGCCACGAGCATGCCCGCGGACTCCGAGGCGGTGAGCAGCCGCATTCGGCCCGGGTGGGCGGTGGCGTCGTGTCTTCGCTGCTGGTCCGCGTACACCTCGACGAGTTCGTCGATCGTGACGGGGGCGCCGCCCGGGCGCGGCTCGAAGAGGGAGTCCTGCGTGCCGGGCTCGGCGGCGCGGGGTGGGGGGTCCGGGGGTACGGGCGTGTGGCGGAGGCGGGCCAGGGCGGCGGCGGCGGAACGGGGTTCGCCGAGGCGGCCTTCGTGGCCGAGGAGGAGGAGTTCGGCGGCCTCGATGTCGTAGCAGCGGGGGATGGGGGTGCGGGCGGCGAGGAGGCGGGGGTAGATGTCGGCGGTGGACCGCCAGACCCATCGGTCTACGTCCGGGCGGGAGCGGACGGCTTCGGCGAGGTCGGGCTCTCGGAGGACCGGGCCCGCGGGCAGGCCGTCACTGCCGAGGGGAACGAGCTCGGCTCCTCCCCCTTCTGTGACGGCTACGACCCACCGCTGACCAGCCATACGCTTGAGTCTCGCACTCGCCACTGACATCGGGCGGGGGCGCCTTTGCCTCGTCTGTGGGTGCGGGGCCGCGGGGGTATGTGCGTACTCGCCATCCCTACGCCCCGCCTCGACATTCCCGACCGCCATGGCTGGCTCGGTGCTCCGTGCGCACATACCCCCACGTCCCCTCCCGTCTCGCGAGCGGCTGCGGCCCGGGGGGGGAGGGGGCCGGGCCCCTACTCCCACTGAACGTCGCGGGGCAAACGGGCGGGTGGGTGGGGACCATCCGCCGCGAAGCGGCGGGATCGGTGCCCCTACCCGCACGGGGCGTCGCGGGGTGTCCCGCCCCCGTCCGGAGGACCTCCGCTCGCGGGGCGCGAAGGCCACTGCAAAGCTCGACGCATGCGAGTCGCGCTGGCGCAGACCGACTGCGCCCTGGGAGACATCGGCCGGAACCTGGACACCGCACGGGACCACATCGCCCAGGCCGCGACCCAGGGCGCGGATCTCGTCGTCTTCCCGGAGCTGAGCCTCCACGGGTATCACCTGGGCGGCCTGAAGAAGGACATGTCGGTCACGACGGACGACCCGCGCCTGCTCGCCCTCTCCGCCCCCGGCGGCCCCGACGTCCTGGTCGGCCTCCACGAGCACACCAGCCTGCGGGCGTACAACACCGCGGCGTACTACACGGGCGGCCGCCTCCTCCACGTACACCGGAAGCTGTACCTCCCCAACTACCTGGCGTGGGAGGAACGCAAGCACGTGAGCCCCGGGCAGCATCTGCGCGCGTACGACCTGCCCGGCGGTCACGGCCGTGCCGCCACCCTTGTCTGCAACGACGCCTGGCAGCCCGTACTGCCGTGGCTCGCCGTGCAGGACGGCGCCGAGGTCATCGTCGTACCGACGAACAGCGCGGCCAGCCTGGACCCGGAGGCGATGGACACGGGGCTGTACTGGGACACACTGCTCTCGTACACCGCCCGCATGCTCCAGTGCTGGGTCGTCTTCGTGAACCGCGTCGGCAACGAGAACGGCGCCTCCTTCTGGGGCGGCTCCCGCGTCGTCGACCCGCGCGGCACGGTCGTCGCGCAGGCGCCGAAGTGGGAGCCGGGACTGGTGACGGTCGACATCGACGTACACGAGGCGCGCAGACAGCGCCGCGCCGTGCCGCTCGTCGCGGAGGCGCGGCTCGGCCTGGTGGACCGTGAGGTGCGGCGCCTCATCGACGAGGGCGGTGACAGCTGATTCGTCCACAGGGTGTGGATGATGGTTCGTCCACAGGTTGTGGGTGGCTTCGGGGGTCCGCCCGGTCCCCTTAACCTGACCTCATGGAATCGGTGATCGACAGAGCGTTCGCGGCGGCGCTGTACGGCGACGGCGACGACGGTCTCGACACCGGCGCGTCCCTCCTCGCGGCCGCCCCCGACACGGACGCCGAGCTGCGCCGACGCGGTGAGGAGTACCTGCACAGGGCCTGGCGGCACGGCTGGCAGCCCGCCGATGTGGTGCGTCTCGTCCGGCGCGACCTGGACGACCGGCACGTACGCCTCGCCGCGGACCTCATCCGCGCCGAGACCGCCCGCTACGCCCACCTTCCGCCCCGCTGGCCCGCCCAGCTCGCCGATCTCGGCCCCGATGGCGGGTCCGGGGGTGACCACGGCGACCGGTTCACCCGCGCCACCGTCCACCTTCAGCTGTACCGGCTCCTCCTGCGTCTCCCCCCGATCGAGCCGGCGGGTCCGCCGCCCGGCGACACCGTCCCCGGGCCTGTCCACGGCGAGCCGCGCACGCTCACCCGTATCCGCGCCCTCCTCGCCAAGGCCGAGGCGACCGGCTATCCGGAGGAGGCCGAGGCGCTCACCGCCAAGGCGCAGGAGCTGATGGCGCGGCACTCGCTCGACGAGGCGCTGCTCGCGGCCCGCACCCATGCGAAGGACGTACCGACGGCGTGCCGGATCGGCGTGGACGCCCCGTACGAGACGGCGAAGGCGATCCTGCTCGACGCCGTCGCCGCCGCGAACCACTGCCGTGCGGTGTGGAACGAGGCGTACGGCTTCTCGACCGTCGTCGGGTTCGACCACGATCTGGAGTCGGTCGAGCTGCTGCACACCTCCCTTCTCGTGCAGGGGACCGCTGCCATGACCAAGGCGGAGGCCGGGCAGCGCGCCGCGGGCCGCAAGCGCACGAAGACGTTCCGGCAGTCCTTCCTGATGGCGTACGCGCACCGCATCGGCGGCCGCCTCGCGGAGGCGGGCGAGCACGCGGTGCGGGAGGCGGCGACCGAAGCGGCGGGGGAGTCCCGGGACGCGGCGGCCCTGCTTCCCGTCCTCGCCGCACGCGACGTCGCCGTCACGGACCACGCGGAGCGGATGTTCCCCGAGACGACCACGACGCGCGTCCGAGGAGTGACGGACGCCGAAGGCTGGCACCACGGCACGGCCGCCGCCGACCGCGCCCATGTCGCCCCGCGCGGCCGTGGCCCCGCGCTGCCCTGAACCCGGCGACTACTTCAAGAAGTCCGAGCAGACGTACGGCCCCAACTCCCCGTCGTCCGCGGCCCGCACCGTCACGCGCACGTCGTCCGGCCGTGTCCGTCCCCGCTCGTCCAGGACCGCCTGTGCGCGGGCCAGGCTGCACACGAGCTGGCCGGTGAGGTTGCGGTCGTCCAGCGCGGTGGGGTCGATGAGGAGGTCCGGGACGCGCACCGTGAGGTGGTCGCCCTTGCCCGTGACGTCGAATGCGCCGCCCTCCACCAGCGTGGTGAGCCCGGCCTGCTGCTCTGCCTTCGAAGGGCCCGACATCAACAGCTTGATGACGTCCGCCGGTGCGCGGATCGTGCGCGAACGGGTGACCCCTTCCAGTCGGCCCGTCTCGGAGACGAAGTAGATCCGCAGGCCCTTGGTGAGCCCGCCCGCCGCCTCGCCCGCGTCCACCACACCGGTGGGCCGCACTCCGCACCCCGCGAGGACCAGTCCGGCCAGGACCGCCGACAGGCTTGCGCGTACGTGCCTCATTCCTCGGCTCCTTCCCCGCGCCGCCACGGCAGCCGCAGTGTGAACACCGCGCCGCCTTCCGGCCTGTTGGCCACCTCGATCGTCCCCCCGTGCAGCCGCGCGTTCTCCAGCGCGATGGCCGTGCCGAGGCCGCTGCCCTCCGAGCGGGTCCGCGCGCTGTCCGCCTTGTAGAAGCGGTCGAAGACGTGGGGGAGTACGTCGGGGGCGAGCCCCGGACCGCGGTCGGCGACCTCCACCGTCACCCAGTCGCCCCCCGGCGCCAGCGTCACGGTCACCGGCTCCGCCCCGTGCCGCAGCGCGTTCCCGACGAGGTTCGCGACCGCCACATCGATGCGGCGCGGGTCGACCACCGCCCGGACGCCGGGCGGGAGTTCGGCCCGTACCCGTTCCGTCCAGCCGCGCAGCGTCAGCGTGTTCCGCACGGTCTCGGCGAGGTCGACCTCGCCGAGGTTGAGCCGTGCCGCGCCCGAGTCGAAGCGGGACATCTCCATCAGGTCGTCGACGAGCCGGGAGAGCCGTGCCGTCTCCGCGCTGACCGTGCGGGCCGCGTGCGCCGTGTCGGGCGGCAGCTGAGCCGCGTCCTCGTCGAGGACGGTGGCGACCATCGTCATCGCGGCGAGCGGTGTCCGCAGCTCGTGCGAGACATCGGCGACGAAGCGGCGCGCCTTGGCCTCCTGTTCGCGGAGCTCGTCGACGGATGTTTCCAGGGCCTGCGCCGTGTCGTTGAAGTCGCGCGCCAGGTCGGCGAGTTCGTCCCGGCCCTTCGGCACGACGACCCGGGAGGTCAGGTCCCCGGCGGCGTGCCGACGGGTCGCCCGGCCGAGTTCCCGTACGGGCCGCAGCACCGTACGGGCGGCCAGCAGCGCGAGCGCGACGGTGAGCAGCAGCACCGGCAGCAGGCCGTCCCGCACCGCGTCGAGGATGCCCGCCGTGTCGTCCTGCTCGGCGCGCAGCGAGCTGATGGCGTAGACGTCGAGCCCGGACGGCGTCCCGGAGTCGAAGGTGACGGGCGTGCCCACCACCAGGTAGGGGCTGCCGTGCCGGTCGACCCGCTGGAAGCTCATCCGGTTCCTCGTGCGTACGGCGTCGCGGAGTGCGCGGGAGATCCGCGTACGGTCGGCCGACGCGTCGGAGGACGCCCGCAGCGTGCGGTACTCGGCGACGACCACCGTGTCCCCGAGCCCGTCCGCGACCCCGACCGCGAAGCGGGTGAGGGAGACCTCGTCGGGCGGCACGGCGAGGTCGGCGGCCGCCTGGTCGACGCGGTTCTTGAAGTCGGTGCGCACGGCGTCCTGTTTGCGTTCCAGGACGGCGTTGCGGGACTCGCGGTAGGCGAGCCCGGTGGCGGTGACCGCGCTGACGACCGCGACCAGCACGAACGCGACGACGAGGCGTCCTCGCAGCCCGCCCCAGACCTTCCACGGGGCCCGTGGTTTCGGCGTGTTCTTTGAGGGTGCGGACCCGTGTCTCATACCGGCCCGAACCGGTACCCGAAGCCCCGCACCGTCTGCACGAACACCGGCTTGGCGGGCACGTCCTCGATCTTGGCGCGCAGTCGCCCGACCGCCGCGTCCACGAGCCGCGAGTCCCCGAGGAAGTCGTGCTCCCACACCGAGCGCAGCAGCTGTTCGCGGCTGAAGACCTGCCCCGGCGACGCGGAGAGCTCCAGCAGGACCCGCAGTTCGGTGGGGGGAAGCGGGAGGGGTGTGCCGCGCTTGGAGACGGTGAGCCCGGCACGGTCGATGACGAGTCCGGCGTACGTGTCCTCGCCGGGCCGCACCCGCACCGGCTCGGCCCGCCGCAGCGCCGCCCGGATCCGTGCCTCCAGGACGGGCGCGGTCACGGGTTTGACCACGTAGTCGTCGGCGCCCGCCTCCAGGCCCCGCACGATGTCGCTGTCGTCGCCCCGCGCGGTCAGCATGATGACGGGGATCGCCGACCCGGAGGCGCGGATCCGCCGGCAGACCTCGAAGCCGTCGATGCCGGGCAGCATCAGATCGAGGACGGCGAGCTCGACGTCGTGCCCCGCGGGCCTTGCGAGCAGCGCGAGGGCGTCCTCACCCGTGGCGGCGGTGTCGACGGCGTACCCGTGACGGCGCAGCACGAGCTCCATTCCGTCGCGTACGGACGCGTCGTCCTCGATCAGCAGGACGTGGGGGACTCGGGGCATGCCGACGATTATGGGCGAGGGTTTGCCCGGTTCAGGGCGGGTTGGGGCGGGGATCCGCGCCGGGCGGGGCATTGTTACGTGCTCATCATGTGGCGTTACGCGTCCATCATGCGCTCGTGCAGCGGCCACCATGTGGCGGCGGCACATTGCCGCCATGACCAAGTGCTCTCACACGACAGCGGGCGCGGCCGCCCGGCGCGGCCGCCGCCTCCACCTTCGCCTCACCGGCCTCGTCGCCCTCCCCGTCCTGGTGTTCTCGGTGGCCTGCGGGGGCGGTGGGGACGGCGACGGCGGGGCGAAGGACGCCGGGGTCGCCTCGGCGCCTGAGGAGTCCGGCGGGCAGGACGGGAGCCAGGACGGCAAGGGTCAGGACGACAGGGGTCAGGGTGCGGCCGAGGGGAAGGGGGCGGGCAAGAGCGCCTTCTACGACGCCCAGCTCAAGTACGTCCAGTGCATGCGTTCCAAGGCCGGTCTGAAGGACTACCCGGATCCCCGGCTGAGCGGTTACCTCGACTGGTCGAAGATCGACGAGCTGGTCGACCCGGACGGGAAGGGCGAGGAGTACAAGGGCGGCAAGAACGGCGTCTGCAACCCCGAGCTGCGGGCCGCGATGAACCTGGAGCCCGAGCGCGACGCCCAGAAGGACTACGAGTCGATGCTCGCGCACGCCAAGTGCATGCGGGAGAACGGCATGACGAAGTTCGCCTACCCGACCATGTCCGGCGGCAACGTCATGCCCGGCGGCGAGCCGAACCCGACGGACCCGACGATGGACGAGCGTTCGCCCGCGTACAAGGCGGCCCGCGAGGCCTGCAAGGACAAGCTCCTCGAAGGCCTGGACGGGATGCAGTGATGCGACGCCGTACGGGGCTCCTCATGGGCGCGGCCGTACTGACCGTCGCGGCGGCCGGGGCGGGCCTCCTCGTCGTCACCGCCGACGAGTCCGGCGCGGGAGGCGGCGGGTCCGCGCTCCCCGCCGCCACCGCCGAGGTCACCCGCACCGACCTCGTGCGGTCCGAGACGGCCGACGGGAAGATCGACTTCGCGGGGCGGCGGGCCGTGAAGTCGCCGGTCGAGGGGACGGTGACGGTCGCCGCGCGGGAGGGCGCCACCGTCGCCCGCGGACAGGCCCTCTACGAACGGGACGACAAACCGGTGACGCTCCTCTACGGGCCCGTACCGGCGTTCCGGGAGATGAAGGCGGGCGACCGCGGCAGCGACGTACTCCAGCTGGAACGCAACCTGACCGCCCTCGGCTACGGAGCGGGCCTCTACGTAGACCCGCGTTACGACGACGCGACCGAAGCGGCCGTCAAGCGGTGGCAGAAGTCCCTCAACCGCACGCCGACGGGCCGGGTCGGCAAGGGAGACGTGGTCTTCCAGCCCGACCGCGTCAAGGTGGTCTCCGCGGACGCGGCGCTCGCGGACCCGGTCGGCCCGGACGGGCCCGTCCTCACGGTCGCCTCGACGCAGCCGGTCATACGCGCCGAGCTCGACGAGTCCGACGCGTCGCTGGCCGCGCGGGGCACCGAGGTCGAGGTCACGCTGCCGAGCGGCAGGAAGGAACCGGGCCGCGTCACGGGCACGGTGAGACCGGAGGAGCAGGACGGTGAAGGCGGCGGCGGGTCCGGTGACGGCATCACGGTCGAGATCACGCTGGACGGCGGCCGGTCGGCCGCGGCGGGCGAGGACGCGAAGGCCACGGCGACCGTGCGGTTCGTGAGCGAGTCCCGCGAGAACGTGCTCACCGTCCCGGTCGAGGCGGTGGTCGCCCTGCGCGGCGCGCACGGCGGTTACGGCCTCCAGACGGTCAGTGGCGGTACGTCGCGCATGGTGCGCGTGAAGACCGGCATGACCGCCGACGGCAGGATCGAGGTCAGCGGTCCCGGCATCGCGGAGGGCACGAAGGTCGGGGTGGCGACGCTGTGACGAAGGACGTGACTACGGAGCATGCGGTTACGAATCACGTGACTACGAAGCGTGCGGCTACGCAGCATGTGACTACGGAGAGCGCGGTTACGCATCCCGTGACTACCAAGAGCGCGGCTGCGGACGACGCGATCCCCGTCGTCGAACTGCGGGACGTCACCAAGTCGTACGCCGGAGACGTCCACGCCCTGCGCGGCGTGAACCTCACCGTCCGCGCGGGCGAGCTCCTCGCGATCGTCGGGCCATCGGGCTCCGGCAAGTCGACGATGCTGAACGTCGTCGGCACGCTCGACAAGCCCACCTCCGGCACGGTCCGCGTCGCGGGCCACGACGTGGGCGCGCTCTCCGACGCCCGCCTGTCCGCGCTGCGCGCCCGCCACATCGGCTTCGTCTTCCAGCACTTCCACCTGGCGGCGGGCCGCGACGCGGTCGACAACGTCGCGGACGGACTGCTCTACGCGGGCGTGCCCCGCAAGGAGCGCCGCGCCCGCGCCCGCGCCGCTCTCGGACGGGTCGGGCTCGGCCACCGGCTGGGCCACCGGCCCACCGAACTGTCCGGCGGCGAGAAGCAGCGCGTGGCGATCGCCCGCGCACTCGTGGGCGAGCCGTCCCTCCTCCTCGCGGATGAGCCGACGGGGGCCCTGGACACGGCGTCCGGCGCGGTGGTCATGGAGCTGCTCCACGAGCTCAACGCGACCGGCACGACGGTCTGCGTGATCACGCACGACCACGACATCGCCGACGCCCTGCCGCGCCGCGTCCGCTTCCGGGACGGCGAGATCGTGCCGGACGCGGTCCGATGACAGAAGAAAGGGCAAGGGAACAGGTGAAGAAGCCTGCTCGCCTCTCACCCGGCGACATCCTGCGCGTCGGCGCGGTGGGCCTGCGCGCCCGCCGCACCCGGGTCGTCCTCTCCGCGCTCGGCATCGCGATCGGCATCGCCACGATGGTCGCGGTCGTCGGCCTCTCCCAGTCCAGCAAGTCGGACCTGATGGCGAAGCTCGACCGGCTCGGCACGAACCTCCTCACCGCGGAGGCGGGCAAGGACGCCATGGGCGGTGACGTGGCGCTGCCCAAGTCGGCGGTGGCGATGGTGGAGCGGATCGGCCCGGTCCGGCACGCCACGGCCACGGGGAACGTCGACGCCCGCATCCGCCGCAGCGACGTCGTCCCCGAGGAACGGACGGCGGGCGTGACGGCACAGGCGGCCCGTACCGACCTCCTGACGACCCTCAACGCGCGCGTGGGGGAGGGCCGGTGGCTGGACAGGGCCAGTGAGAGGCTCCCCGTCACCGTTCTCGGGTCGGTGGCGGCGGACCGTCTCGGTGTCACGGCACCCGGCGAGAAGATCATGATGGGCGACTCGTACGTGGTCGTCATCGGCATCCTGGAGCCGGTCGAGCTCGTCCCGACGCTGGACCGCGTCGCGCTGGTCGGCTTCCCGGCGGCCGAGAAGTACTTCGGCTTCGACGGGCACCCGTCGATGATCTTCGAGCGGTCGCCCGACGACACGGTCGAGGACGTACGAGAGGTCCTGGCCCGCACGGTCCGCCCCGGCGACGAGGGCTCGGTCAAGGTCTCGCGTCCCTCGGACGCGCTGGCCGCGAAGGCGGCGACGGACGAGGGCCTGACGGCGCTCATGCTCGGCCTGGGCGCGGTGGCATTGCTGGTCGGAGGCGTCGGCGTCGCCAACACGATGGTGATCTCCGTCCTGGAGCGCCGCGCGGAGATCGGCCTGCGCCGCGCGCTGGGCGCCACGAAGGGGGCGATACGGCTCCAGTTCCTGGCGGAGTCCCTGCTCCTGTCGGCGCTGGGCGGGGCGGTGGGAGCGGTGCTCGGCGCGGCGGCGACGTACGCGTTCGCGCTGGGCCGGGGCTGGACGCCGGTGGTGCCGCCGTGGTCGCTGACGGCGGGGTTCGCGGCGACGCTGGTCATCGGCATGGTGGCGGGCCTCTACCCGGCGGTCGGGGCGGCGCGGCTGCACCCGACGGTGGCGCTGAACGCGACGTGACCGCCCCGCGGGCACACCCGCCACCCCACCCCATATGCCCCGTATCATCACCATGTGACCTGGCTCCGCGCGCTGAAAGAGACAGCTCGCGCGGGTCTGACCGTCGAGCGCAAACGTCTGGAACCGCTCGTCGCCCTGCGCGGCGCCGCCGGCCTCGCCGTCGTCATCGGTCTCAGCCTGACGCTGTTCGGTCCCGCGGTGGCGGCGAGCTCCGCGTTCGGCGCGTTCCAGGCGGCCATCGCCACGTTCCAGCGCAGCTGGCGGCCGCGGCCCGAGCTCGCGCTCGCCTCCGGCACGAGCCTCGCCGTCTCCACCTTCCTCGGCTACCTCACCGGCTCCCACCTGCTCCTCTTCCTCGCCCTGCTCTGCCTGTGGACGTTCCTCGCGGGCCTGAGCTGGGCGGTGGGGCCCACGGTCGGCATCATCGCGTCGTCCAACGTGGCGATCATGCTGGTGACGGTCACGATCCCGACATCGGTCGCCGCGGCGGCGGGCCACGCGGCGATGATGATCGTGGGCGGCTGCGTGCAGGCGGCGCTGGTGATCCTCTTTCCGGTACGCCGGTGGGGCGCCCACCGGGACGCGCTCGCCGACGCGCTGGCGGCCGAGGCGGATTACGCGCGCCGGCTCCGCCACGACCCCGTGGCCCCGTTCGACCCCGAACCGCTGATGGCGGCGCGCGACGCGGCGACGATCACCGCACGTCAGGCCCGTACGCGCCCCGCCGAGCTGCACGGGGCGCGGGGCGTCGCCGAACGCATCCGCCCGGTCCTCGCCTCCCTGGCGGATCCGGCGGTGGGCGTCCCCGCGGAGGGCAAGGAGCGGGACCGGGTCAGGGAACTCCTGGCGGCGGCGGGCGCGGTCCTGGACGCGGCGGCGCGGGCGATCCGGCACGGCGAGCCGGTCAGGATCCCCCCGGAGGCGCAGGCCGCGCTGCGCACCCCGGACACGGGGGCGATCCTCACGGGCCCGGCGTACCGCGCGGCCACCCGCCTGGGCGCACTCCTGAAAGACGTCCTGGAAACAGCAGGCAACTCCAACGGCCCCACCCCAGACACCCCCGCGACAGAGCCGACTCCCCGAGCGACCACCCCCACGCCCGCCGGGCCCGCTACTGCGGGCTCCACTCCCACCGGCCCGGCCGCTGGGGGGCCCGCTCCCCCGCGGCCGACTCCCGCGGATCCTGCTCCCACCGGCCCGGCTGCTGGGGGGTCCGTTTCCGCGGGGTCGGCTGCCGCGGGGGCTCCTCCCGCCGGCCCGGCTGCTGCGGGGCCCGCTTCCGCCGAGGCGGCTCCCGCAGAACCCACCTCCCCCGGGCCCACCCCCGCGGAACCCGCACCCAAGCCAGCGCCCACCCCTGCCGCAGCGCCCGCCCCCGCCACGGCCCCCACCCCCCTCCTCCGTCCCACCCTCTTCGCGCTGGTGCCCGCCGCTGTGCGGGCCGTGCGGGGGGAGTTGCGGCATGAGTCGCCGATCGCGCGGCACGCCATCCGCGTCACCGCCGTGGCCGCCGCCGGCTACCTGCTCGGGCACTGGCTGCCCCTCGGGCACGGCTACTGGGCCCCCATGGCCTCCGTCATGGTGATGCGGCCCGACTTCTCCCAGACGTACTCCCGCGCGGTCGCCCGTTTCGGCGGCACCCTCGTCGGCGTCGCCCTCGCCACGGGGCTCGTCCAGCTCGCCCACCCCGGCACCGGGCTCTCCGCCGCGCTCGCCGTGCTCTGCGCCGGGATGATGTACCTGCTGATGCGCACCGGACAGGTCGCGGCGCAGGCCTGCGTGGCCGCGTACGTCGTCTTCCTGCTCGGGATGGGCGGCCAGCAGTGGACGCAGACCGTCCCGGAGCGCGTCGTCCTGACCCTGCTCGGCGGCGTCCTCGCGATGATCGCGTACGCCCTCTACCCCGCCTGGGAGACCCCCCGACTCCGCACCCGCCTGGCCGACTGGCTGATCGCCGACGGCCGTTACGCCGCCGCCGTCGTCGACCGCTACGCCCACCCCGCCGGCAAGGCCTGCCCCGACGTCCGCGAGGCCCTGCTCGCCGCCCGCGACGCCCGCGTCGCCTGGCAGGAAGCCGTCGACCGGGCCAAGAACGAGCCGGTGCGCCACCGCGGCCTCTCCCGCGCCGCGGCCGCAGACGCGGAGGAGGCGCTCGCCCAGCTGGGCCGCGTCGCCATGCTGATGGAGGCGCACCTGCCGGAGCGCGGCGACACCCCCGTCCCCGCGGCGGCCCGCCTCGCCGAGGCGCTGCGCAAGTCGACGGAGCAGGGCGCGAAGGCACTGCGCGAACGCCGGGTGCCCAAGTGGGAGGCGGTCCGCGCCGCCCTGGACGAGTGGGACGGCGAGGGCGTCCCCGACCGCGTGGTCCGCAGGGGCGCGGGCCTGCTCCTGGAGACCCTCGACGAACTGTCCGACGCCCTGGACACCACGCCTCCGCCGATGCTCGTCGACGGTACGTCCACGAAGCACCCGGATGACGGCGGGCCGCGGAACCCTGAGGGTCCCGCGGCCCGCTGAAGGGGGTGGGGTGGGGAGGGGAGAGTGCGGTGGTGTCAGGACTGCGGCGGCCCCGTCGGCAGCCCCTCGGGGAGCTTGCCGCCCTCCGTCTTCAGGAACTCGTCCGTGCCCGCGCCCTCCCAGGCGACCTTCATCGACTTGCCGTTCACGGACTCGATCCGGCCCGCCGTACGGTCCCCGTCGCCCTTCGGGCACTTGAGGGTGAGCGTCTGCGAGCCGGTCTCGCCGGCCACGCTGCCGTTGCACAGCACGTCCTCACCCAGGAGCGTCGCGGTCTTGCCGTTGACCGCGAGGACGAGCGGCTTCCCGCCGGACGTGGCGATCCACGAACCCTCCAGGCTGCCGCCACCGGAGCCCCCCGAGCCACCGGAGTCACCGGTCCCGCCATCGGAGGAACCCGAGGAACCGGACGAGCCCGAGGAGCCCGACGACGACCCGCGGTCCTTCTTGCCGCCACCGCCACCCCCGTCCCCATCCCCGCCCCCGTCACTCCCGCACCCGCTCAGCACCAGCGCGGCCGCGAGACCCGCCACCGCCGTACCGAGCACCCGGACACTACGGACGTACGTACGCAATTGAAGTCCCCCTGGTCGACGCAGTGTTGCGCCGGGCGGTCACGGCCCGGCCAAATCGCGCGCCAAGCTACCAGGAGGACTTGCGCACCCCGGGGAGAAATCCGGCGTGCGCTTGCTCACGCAGCTTGACCCTCGACAGCCCGAACGCCCCGACGTATCCGCGCGGGCGCCCGTCGACGCTGTCCCGGTTCCGTACGCGCGTCGCGCTCGCGTCCCGCGGCTGCCGCGCCAACTCCCGCTGTGCGGCGAGCCGTTCGGCGTCCCCCGTGCTCGGCTTGCGGATGATCTCCTTGAGCTCCGCGCGCCTGGCCGCGTACCGGGCGACGATCACGCGCCGCCGCTCGTTCTTCGCGATCTTGCTCTTCTTGGCCATCAGATCCTCACCCCGCGCGCACGGATCCTGGCGACGGCCGCCTCGATCCCGATGCGGTCGACGGTCCTGATCCCCTTCGTGCTGAGCCGCAGCCGCACGTACCGGCCCTCGCTCGGCAGCCAGTACCGCTTGCGCTGGACGTTGGGGTCGAAGCGGCGGGACGTACGCCTGTGGGAGTGGGAGATGTTGTTGCCGAAGCGGGGTTCCGCTCCGGTCAGCCGGCAGTGGGCGGACAAGGTGACGCACCTCTCGGTCGGAATGCGGTGGTGGACGGGACTCCTTGTTGAAAACGGGAGTCATTTTCATATACTAGCCCCATGGCCCGCAACGAACTACGCCCCGTCATCAAGCTCCGCTCGACAGCAGGGACCGGCTACACCTACGTGACCCGCAAGAACCGGCGGAACAACCCCGACCGCCTCACCATCCGCAAGTACGACCCCATGGCCCGCCGCCACGTCGACTTCCGAGAGGAGCGCTGACCGTCATGCGCAAGGACATCCACCCCCCGTACGGCCCCGTCGTCTTCCGCGACAAGGCCGCCGGATTCGCCTTCCTCACCCGCTCGACGGCGGCGGGCAGCGAGACCGCCACCGGCGGCAGGACGATCGAGTGGGAGGACGGGCGCACCTACCCCGTCATCGACGTCGAGGTCTCGTCCGCGAGCCACCCCTTCTACACGGGCACGGCCCGCGTGATGGACACGGCGGGCCGCGTCGAGCGCTTCGAGCGCCGGTTCGGCAAGCGCTGATGGCGCCCATGGACCCGGCGTCCACGGACCCCGCGCCCACGGACCCGCCGCGCCGCATGGACGTCGTGATCGTCGGCGGTCTGCACGCGGTCGCCCGCAAGGCGGCCGTCGACGAGCTCCTCGCGGCCGTCCCCGACAGCGTGGCCCTCCACCACGACCTGTCGACCGCCGTGCACGGCACCGTCGTCCGCACGGTCCGCGACACCACGGGCGTGCTCTCCACCGGCGACGCGCCCCTGGTCAACGACTGTGCGTGCTGCGCGCTCCGCGAGGACCTGATGCCCGAGCTCGGGCGCCTCGCGGACGCGGGCCTCACCCGCCTCGCGGTCGTCGAGCTGTGGGACTCGGTCGAGCCCAAGGCGATGGCCGAGGTCGTCGCCGCGCACGCCGGGGACACCCTCGTCCTCAGCGGCGTCGTCACGGCCGTCGACCCGGCTCTGCTCCTGCCCTGCCTGAGCAACGGCGACGACCTCATGGACGCCGGGCTCGCCGCGGCCCCGAGCGATCAGCGCACCGTCGCGGACACCTGGGCGCGCCAGCTGGAGTACGCGCCGGTGCTCGCCGTGGCGGACGGCGATGACGCCGCAGCCGATGACGAGGACCGCGCCCTCCTGGCCCAGCTCCACCCGACGGCACGACAGGTGCCGGTCGGGCGGGGCGAGCTGGCCGCGGCCGCCCTCGCCGGGTTCGACGTCGAGGCCGCCGCCGCGGCGCAGCACCCCGCCTGCGCGCTGCTGCCGGCCGAGGCGGACGCGTGCGGCGTCGCGACCCTCGTATGGCGCGGGGAGCGGCCGTTCCACCCGGGGCGGCTGTACGACGCGCTGGAGGATCTGACCTGCGCGGCCGCCCGCAGCCGGGGCCGGTTCTGGCTGGCCGACCATCCGGACACGCTGCTCGGGTGGGACGCGGCGGGCGGCGCGCTGTGCGTCGAGAGCGCCGGGCCGTGGCTGGCCTCGCTGCCGGACGCCGCGTGGGAGATGGTCCCGCCGGTGCGCCGCGCGGCCGCCGCCCTCGACTGGCATCCGGAGCACGGCGACCGCTGCAACCACCTGGTGTTCATCTCGCCGGGCCTGGACCGCGACGGGCTCCGACAGCTCCTGGAGTCCTGCCTGCTGACGGACGAGGAGTACGCCGCCGGGCGCGACGCCTGGAAGAACCTGCCCCCCGCCTTCGACACCCTCCTGGAGGTCTGACCCTTGACCCCGCGCAAGTCCGCGGCCCGCCCGCACAAGCCGAAGCCCAACCCTCTGGACGCCGCCGGCATCACGTACATCGACTACAAGGACACCGATCTGCTCCGGAAGTTCATCTCGGACCGCGGCAAGATCCGCAGCCGACGCGTCACGCGCGTGTCGGCGCGGCAGCAGCGCCGGATCGCCGCGGCGATCAAGAACGCCCGAGAGATGGCACTGCTGCCGTACGGGTCGCCGCGGTAACCCGCCGCGTTTCGGCCGACTTCGCCGACCGGACCGCCACCCGGATCGTGGAACACCAAGGGCGCGGCATGCGTCTCTTCCTAGTGCACGAGGAATTCGATCCGGCCGGTCCGGGCTCCGGAACAGGTGCTGACAAGCCTGTAATCAAGGGAACACCCCGCGTGCACGTGCATCTGCCCATGCATCTGCATGTGAACACAGCTATGATCCGGGACAGTTGACCACTGCATCTAGAGCCACACACGGCACCGCATGACCCGGGGAGCGATCTGTGCACCACGCGTTTAACGGCATGGCGGCCACGGAGCTTCACGGGGTCGTCTGGCAGAAGAGCAGGCACAGCAACTCGCAGGGCTCGTGCGTGGAGTTCGCGAAACTGCCGGGCGGCGACGTCGCCGTGCGCAACTCGCGGTTCCCGGACGGCCCGGCGCTCGTCTATACGCGCGCCGAGATCGAGGCGATGCTGCTGGGGATGAAGGACGGGGAGTTCGACCACCTGATAGGTGGCTGACTCGACCGGGCTCAGCTCAGGCTGAACAGCGCCCAGACCACCTTGCCGCGCAGCGCGCCGGCGAGCGGGTGCCAGCCCCAGCTGTCGCTGAAGGAGTCCACGAGGAACAGGCCCCGCCCGGACTCCGCGGAGAAGTCGTCGTCCGTGTCGCGCGCGACCGGACTCTCGTCGCTGGGGTCGCGCACCGCGCACACGAGCCGCGTCGCCCAGTGCATCAGGTGCAGCCGCACGGGCGGCTCCTGGTGATGGTGATCGCGCGGCGTGTCGGCGGGCAGCGCGTGACGCAGCGCGTTGGTGACGAGTTCGGAGACGACCAGCGCGATGTCGTCGAACCGCTCGTCGAGATCCCACTGGCCCAGCGTCTTGCGGGTGAACTGCCGGGCGCTGCCCACTGCTTCGTAGCGGGCGGGGAGGGCGACGGAGGCCGCGTCCGAGACGGCGGAGGGGTCGATCGGAGGTAGCCCCTGCCTTAACGGCTCGAGCATGGTCGATCCATTCGTCCCCATGCGAGGCACTCCCCGGTTTCGCGGTACGTAGCGATGGAGCGGTTGGCGCGGTCGGTCGCCGATGGTGCGGTCGGTACAGCGGTGGCGCGCGGACCATGGTTCCGAATGCGCACAGCAGATGCAAGGGCAGATGCACGTGCACGCGCCCGTCTTGGTCGATCCCGTGCCACTTCTTGCCCATTTCTTCCCACGACTTCTTCTGAGGACCTTTCGGACCCTTTCTGTTTCTGTAACCGGACGTGTACGGCCCGAAGCGTTTAATGGCAGACTGCTGGCTTCCAGTCGATCGGGAGGATTGAGCGAAGTGACCGCAGGGGAGTCGAGCGGCTCGGTGGTACGGCGCATCCTGCTGGGCTCGCAGCTGAGGCGGCTCAGGGAATCCCGCGGCATCACCCGCGAAGCGGCCGGGTACTCCATCCGCGCCTCCGAATCGAAGATCAGCCGCATGGAGTTGGGACGGGTGAGCTTCAAGTCCAGGGATGTCGAGGACCTTCTGACGCTCTACGGCGTCACCGACGACGCCGAGCGCGGCGCGCTGCTCTCGCTCGCCAAAGAGGCCAACCTCACGGGCTGGTGGCACAGTTACTCGGACGTCCTGCCCGGCTGGTTCCAGACATATATCGGCCTGGAGGGCGCGGCCTCGCTCATCCGCGTCTATGAAGTCCAGTTCGTGAACGGCCTGTTGCAGACCGAGGCGTACGCGCACGCGGTCGTCGCCCGCGGCATGAAGGGCGCGAGCCGCGCCGAGATCGACCGCCGCGTCGCCCTGCGCCTCGAACGCCAGAAACTCCTCACCTCCGAGCACGCACCCCGCTTCCACTGCGTCCTGGACGAGGCAGCGCTCCGGCGTCCGTACGGCGACCGCGAGGTGATGCGGGGGCAGATCCAGCACCTCATCGAGATCTCCGAGCGCCCCAACGTCACTCTCCAGGTCATGCCGTTCAGCTTCGGCGGGCACGCGGGCGAGAGCGGCGCCTTCACCATGCTGAGCTTCCCGGAGTCCGACCTCTCCGATGTCGTGTACGTGGAGCAGCTCACCGGCGCCCTCTACCTCGACAAGGCCGAGGAAGTCGCCCAGTACGAGCGCGTGGTCGCGCAGCTGCAGAAGGACAGTCCCGATCCGGTCGGCAGCCGGGATCTTCTCCGTGGTCTACTCCAACTCACCTGAAACATAAGTACTATGACGTGAGATCAGGTGTCTGCTTCCGTTTGCGGCCGTCTGCTGCCGCGGCAAGGGGTCCGCTCATGTCCTTCTTCACCGACCTGGCCAATCAGTACATCGACGGGGAGTGGAAGGCCGGGTCGGGTTCCTGGGACATCATCGACTTCAATCCGTACGACGGGGAGAAGCTGGCGTCCATCACGGTCGCCACGGCGGACGAGGTCGACCAGGCCTACCGCGCGGCCGAGCGGGCGCAGCGGGACTGGGCGGAGACGAACCCCTACACGCGCCGAGCCGTCTTCGAGCGCGCCCTGCGGATCGTCGAGGACCGCGAGGAAGAGATCACCGAGGCGATCGTCGCCGAGCTCGGCGGCACGCGCCTCAAGGCCGCCTTCGAGCTCCACCTCACCAAGGAGTTCCTGCGCGAGGCCGTCCATCTCGCGCTGCGCCCCGAGGGCCGCGTCCTGCCGTCCCCGGACGAAGGCAAGGAGAACCGCCTCTACCGCGTCCCGGTCGGTGTGGTGGGCGTCATCAGCCCGTTCAACTTCCCGTTCCTCCTGTCGATCAAGAGTGTCGCCCCCGCGCTCGCCCTCGGCAACGCCGTGGTGCTCAAGCCGCACCAGAACGCGCCCGTCCTCGGCGGCAGCCTGGTGGCGAAGGTCTTCGAGGACGCGGGCCTGCCGGCCGGTCTGCTCAACGTAGTGATCACGGACATAGCCGAGATAGGCGACGCCTTCCTCGAGAACACCGTGCCGAGCGTCATCTCCTTCACCGGCTCGGACCGTGTGGGCCGCCATGTCGCGACGGTCTGCGCCTCGCACTTCAAGCGCTCCATCCTGGAGATGGGCGGCAACAGCGCGCTGATCGTCCTGGACGACGCCGACATCGACTACGCGGTGGACGCGGCGGTCTTCAGCCGCTTCGTGCACCAGGGCCAGGTCTGCATGGCCGCCAACCGCATCCTCGTGGACCGGTCCGTGCTGGCGGAGTTCACGGAGAAGTTCGTCGACAAGGTCGCGGGCCTGAAGGTCGGCGACCCGGCCGACCCCGCCACCCACATCGGCCCGCTCATCAACTCCTCGCAGGCGGACGCCGTCACGGCTGTCGTCGAGCAGGCCGTCGCGGCGGGCGCGAAGGCGCTGCTGCAGGGGCGCGCCGAGGGCAACCTGGTCGCCCCCTCGGTCCTGACCGACCTGCCCGAGGACTCCCCGGTCCGCACCCAGGAGATCTTCGGTCCCGTCGCCCTGCTGCTGCCCTTCGACGGCGAGGACGAGGCGGTCCGCATCGCCAACGACACGCCGTACGGCCTGAGTGGCGCCGTGCACACCGCCGACACGGAGCGCGGCGTACGCATCGCCAAGCGCGTCAGGACCGGCATGATCCACGTGAACGACGGCACCGTGCACGACGAGCCGATCGTGCCGTTCGGCGGCGAGAAGAACAGCGGCATCGGGCGGCTGAACGGCGAGTCGACGGTCGACGCGTTCACCACGCAGAAGTGGATCTCGGTGCAGCACGGCCGATCGCGCTTCCCGTTCTGATCCACCTCGATTTCTTCCTGCTCCCGGAGCCTTGCGGACAGAAACTGACCGCAAGGCTCCGTAGCGTCTGTGGTGTCGAAAAAGCCCGGCGGACGAGCCCGGCGGAACGGCCCGCGACAGCGGGCGGGAGAGAGGCGGACACCATGGTCACCCACGTCAGCGCGGAAGCCCACGGCGACGAGCGGGGCGCCCTGATCGCCTTCGTGGAGGCGCAGCGCGGCGGCATCCGCCGCTCGGTCATCGGCCTCACCGACGAGCAGGCGAAGACCCGCCCGAGCGCCAGTGAGCTGACCCTCGGCGGCCTCGTGAAGCACGTCGCGGAGGTGGAGCTCAACTGGCTCCGCATGGCGCAGCAGAAGCCCAACGAGAAGGCCCGCACGCAGGAGACGTGGGGCGACGGATTCGTCCTCGTGGAGGGCGAGACGCTCGCGGAGACGCTGGCGTTCTGGGACGGGGTCGCCCGCGAGACCGAGGCGTTCATCCGCGAGGTCCCGAGCCTCGACGACACCTTCCCGCTGCCCGAGGCGCCGTGGTTCCCGAAGGACGGCGCCGTGTCGATGCGCTGGCTGATGCTGCACCTGGTCGAGGAGATCGGACGGCACGCGGGCCACGCCGACATCATCCGCGAGTCGCTGGACGGCAGGACGGCCTTCGAGCTGGTGGCGCTGGAGCAGGGCTACCCTAGTCAAAATTGATGACTCGGGGGGCTGAGTGGAAGGGCGCGGTACATGTCAGCGATCCGGCTCCTTGTCCTGGGGGCCGTGCGCCAGCACGGCCGCGCCCACGGCTACCAGGTCCGCAACGACCTGGAGTACTGGGGCGCCCATGAGTGGTCCAACGCCAAGCCCGGGTCGATCTACCACGCCCTGAAGCAGCTGGCGAAGCAGGGCATGCTGCGCGCCCACGAGGTCGCCCCCTCCACGGTGGGCGGCCCGCCCCGCACGGAGTACGAGATCACGGAGCAGGGCACGGAGGAGTTCCTCTCCCTCCTCCGCGAGTCCCTGACGACGTACGACCAGCGGCCGGACATCCTCACGGCCGCGCTCGGCTTCATGGTGGACCTGCCGCGCGAGGAGGCCGTCGCCCTCCTCAAGGAGCGGGTGCGCCGCATGGAGGAGTGGCGGGCCTCCGTCACCGAGTACTACACGCCGGCGGAGGGCCCCGAACAGCTGGGCCACATCGGGGAGATCATGAACTACTGGGTGCACTCGGCCGACACGGGCGCGGAGTGGACCAAGAGCCTCATCGCGCGCGTGGAGGGCGGCGCGTACACCTTCGCGGGCGAGGGCGAACCCTTCGTGGCGGTGCTCGCGGACGGCCAGGAGAACCCGTACGCGACGGGGTAGCACCGGTTGCCCCGCTGTCGCGCTTGCACCTCACGCGACGTGAGGACAGAGGCTGATGCGCGAACCGAGAGACGAAGGGCGGACGCCATGAGCTGGTCCGTGGGACAGGTCGCCGCTTTCGCCGGAGTGACCGTGCGCACGCTGCACCACTACGACGAGATCGGCCTGCTGGTTCCCGGCGGGCGCAGCCACGCGGGTCACCGTCGCTACGGCGACGACGACCTCGACCGGCTGCAGCAGATCCTGTTCTACCGGGAGCTCGGCTTCCCCCTCGACGAGGTGGCGGCCCTTCTGGACGACCCGGACACGGACCCGCGGGACCACCTGCGCCGTCAGCACGGACTGCTGACCGCGCGGATCCACCGGCTCCAGGAGATGGCCGCCGCCGTCGAGACTGCCATGGAGGCGAAGAAGATGGGCATCAACCTCACGCCCGAGGAGAAGTTCGAGGTCTTCGGGGACCACGATCCCGACCAGTACGCCGAGGAGGTCGAGCAGCGCTGGGGCGACACGGACGCCTACCGCGAGTCGCAGCGCAAGGCCGCCTCGTACACCAAGGACGACTGGAAGCGGATCAACGACGAGCTCGACGCGGTCCACGCGCGCGTGGGCGACCTGCTGGGCCGCGGTGTGCCCGCGGACTCCGCGGAGGCCATGGACGCCGCCGAGGAGCACCGCCGCTTCATCACGGCGAACCACTACGCCTGCTCGCACGAGATGCACACCTGTCTCGGCGAGATGTATGTGGCCGACGAGCGGTTCACGGCCTTCTACGAAGCCATCAGGCCGGGCCTGGCGGTGTACCTGCGGGACGCGATCCTCGCGAACGCGGCACGCAACGGGTGAGGCCTGAGCGGCCCGGCCATGTCCCAGTTGTCGCACGGTGCGGCGGGAGAAGGGCACTGGAACCTGGCCGGGCCGCGGCGCGTTGCTAAATTTGGGGGGCTGCACCTGCCGCCGCCCCGCCCCCTCACCCCTCAGGAGCCCGGAACCGTGACGACGCTTGCGCTCGGACCAAGCTGGTTGGATCCGGACTACCTGCTCAACCAGTTCGGTCTCTGGGGCCTGCTGGTGATCGTCTTCGCGGAGTCGGGCCTGCTCATCGGCTTCTTCCTGCCGGGTGACTCGCTGCTGTTCACCACCGGCCTGCTGATCACCACGAACAAGCTGGACACCCCGCTGTGGCTGGCCTGCCTGCTGATCTGCATGGCCGCGATCCTCGGCGACCAGGCGGGCTACCTCTTCGGCAAGAAGGTCGGCCCCTCGCTCTTCAACCGCCCGGACTCCAAGCTCTTCAAGCAGGAGAACGTGGTCAAGGCCCACGACTTCTTCGAGAAGTACGGCCCGAAGTCCCTGGTCCTGGCCCGCTTCGTGCCGATCGTGCGCACCTTCACGCCGATCATCGCCGGCGTCTCCGGCATGCGGTACCGCTCGTTCATCACGTTCAACATCATCGGCGGCGTCATGTGGGGCGCGGGCGTCACGCTGCTCGGCGCCTGGCTCGGCAACATCGAGTTCGTGCACAAGAACATCGAGGCGATCCTCATCCTGATCGTCCTCGTCTCGGTGGTGCCGATCGCCATCGAGTTCCTGCGCGCGCGCAGCAAGTCCAAGAAGGCCATGGCCGCGGAAGGCGCTCCGGGCACGCCCCCGGCGCAGCAGCGCGGCCGCCACGCCAAGCGCTGACGCACTCCGCGAGAGGACTCAGAAGCCGCGCGTCCGCTTGGCCGCGCGGCGGTTCGCCGCCGAGGCCGCGCCCGGCACCTTCAGGATCAGCCGGGAGACCTCGCTCCCCAGGTTCACGCCGATCGCGATGGCCAGGGCCGTCGCGACGGCCTTGGTGAGCGAGTTCATGCCCGTGTTCAGGTCGTTCTGCGCCAGCGCGAGCAGCCCGAAGTACGTCGCGCTACCGGGCAGCAGCGGCCCGATCGCCGCCGTCACGTACGGCAGTGACGACGCGAACCGGTACCGCGAGAAGAGCTGCCCGAACAGGCCCACCAGACCGGCCGCCACGGCCGTCGCGGCGACGGGCGAGAGCTCCAGCGGCGTCTGCGCCAGCGCCCCGAACATGACCCAGGCGATGCCGCCGTTGAGGGTCACCATCAGCACGGTGTTACGTTCCTGCTGAAGCAGGATCGCGAACGCCAGACTCAGTGCCATCGACGCCAGGATCTGGATGACCGGCCGCGACGACGTCACGCCGAACTTCGTCTCCGGAGTCAGGTTCGTCGCGTCGAGCATGACGCCGAGCGACAGCACGAGCAGCACACCGCAGACGATGCCCACGATGAGGTACATGACCTCAAGGAGACGTGCGGCCGCGGTGATGTAGTAGCCGGTCAGACCGTCCTGCACGCCCGCCACCAGGGCTCGCCCCGGGATCAGCGCGAAGAGCCCACCCGTGATCACCGCCGAGGCCATGGACGCCTCGGTGTGCACGAAGCTGAGCGCCACACCCATCCCCGCGGGCGGCATCGCGGCGCCCACGAACTGGTAGAACTCCGGCAGCCCGCGCCCCGCGCACAGCCAGGCGAGCCGGTCGCCGAGCATCGCGCCCACGGCGGCCACCAGGAAGACCAGCGCGCCACCGCCCACCAGAACCGACGCGGAGCCCGCGAGGAGCCCGCTGGCGGCCGTGAGGGCCCAGCCGGGATAGGGGTGACGGTTACGCCGAATGCCCGCGAGCCGACGGTAGGCCTCCTCCAGGGAGATCTCCAGGTCCGGGTCGCTGATGTCGTCCACCAGGTGGAAGACGGCCGCGAGACGCGTGTAGTCGGTGCCGCGCCTGCGCACCGTCCTGGAGGCCGTGACCGGGTCGTCGACCAGCGAGGGCTGGTGCGAGATCGACAGGAGCGTGAACGTCACGTTCGGCTCGCAGCGGTCGAGGCCGTACGAGCGGCAGACGGCGAACATCGCCGCCTCCACGTCCTCGGCGCCCTCACCGCCCGCGAGCAGCAGCTCGCCGATACGCAGGGTCAGGTCGAGCACGCGCGGCACGGCGGGCCCGCTGTCGTCCTCCTGCTTCTGCGCGGGCTCGGGAGCGGGCCGCTCGGTGACCGGCATGCGCAGCATCGTGCGCATCTGGTCCTGCCACGGCACGTCCTTGGTGAGCTTCACCAGGGGTATGCCCTGCGCGGGCGTGAACGCCTGCGGGGCGTTGCGGGAGGTGTAGGTGTGCGGCGTGGTGAACGCCGACTTCTCGGTCTCCTGCGTCGTCGACGACGGTGTCGCGAGACCGGTGGGAATGGCGAACTCGGACGTCGTCTGGGACTCGTCCTCAGGGGCCGGTGGCTGCGCCACCACACCGCTGGGCTGCACGAACGCGCTGCGTGCTTCGTCCGACTGCGGCTTGCGGTCCTCGGCCTCCTGCTCGGCCACTGATGCCCTCACTTTTCATACGACTCGTACGCACCCTCCGTATGGCCAGTATGGGCACAGATACACGAACGGGCCGCGTGACCCCCTTGGGTCGCGCGGCCCGTCCGGGGCGAGTGGCTCAGTGGCCGCCCTCGTCCTTGAAGCGCTTGTAGGAACGCTCGATCTCGGCCTCGGCGTCCGCGCGGCCGACCCAGTCGGCGCCCTCGACGGACTTGCCGGGCTCCAGGTCCTTGTAGACCTCGAAGAAGTGCTGGATCTCCAGGCGGTCGAACTCGGAGACGTGGTGGATGTCGCGCAGGTGCTCCACGCGCGGGTCGGAGGCCGGGACGCAGAGCAGCTTGTCGTCGCCGCCCGCCTCGTCGGTCATCCGGAACATGCCGATCGCGCGGCACTTGATGAGGCAGCCCGGGAAGGTCGGCTCGTCCAGGATGACCAGGGCGTCCAGCGGGTCACCGTCCTCGCCGAGGGTGTTCTCGACGAAGCCGTAGTCCGCGGGGTAGCTGGTCGACGTGAAGAGGCGACGGTCCAGACGGATCCGGCCGGTCTCGTGGTCCACCTCGTACTTGTTCCGCGAACCCTTCGGAATCTCGATGGTGACGTCGAACTCCACGGGTGGCTCCTCCATGATCAGCACATACTTCGGGTGATTAAGTGTCCCTCACGCAGATGTGTGATCGCGAAAGGGGCTGGTCGTCGTGCCGGAGCTCAAGCCTTGGCAGCGGCCTCGACAGCTTTTGAGACAGCTGCCAAAGCCTTCCGCCACCAAGCTCTCCGGGTTCTCCGGGAAGCTCACGACCTGGCAGCTCACAGCTGGGTCCGCCGCCTTCGGCCTGGTCATCGCGGCCGGGGCGGTGGCCGCGGCCGGCCCTTGGGACTCCTCCGGTCAGCGTACGGCGGAGCGGGACCGGGCCGCTTCCCAGGAGGCCTGGGGTGGCGCAGATCACGCTGGTCGGGCGCCCGGGAGCGAGCCCGAAGCGGCTCCGAGCGCCCCTTCGGTGCTCGCGGGGCTCGGCGCGCCCGCGGGGGTGGCACCGGCACCGACGGACTCCGCGCTGGCGGAGGTGCTCGATCCGCTCATGCGGGATCCGGCGCTCGGTCCGAAGCGGTCGGCCGTCGTGCTCGACGCGGCCACGGGGAAGCCCGTCTACGGCAAGAGCGCGGGCGACGGCCTGACGCCCGCGTCGACCATCAAGATCGCCACGGCCGTCGCGGCGCTGTCCGCGGTGGGCCCGGACCACCGCATCGCCACGAAGACGGTGATCGAACCCGCCGGCTCCTCGGCCGCTCCTGACGTCGTCCTGGTCGGCGGCGGCGACCCCACACTCACCGCCCGCAAGGACGGCCGCTACACGGACACGGCGGCGAGCCTGCGTACCCTCGCCGAGGACACGGCACGCTCCCTCAAGAGCCGCGGCATCGACAAGATCAAGCTCTCGTACGACACGTCGCTGTACTCCGGCCCCGTGCAGCACCCGATCGGCCCGAACGAGAACATCACGCCGGTCAGCGCCCTCATGGCCGACGAGGGCCGCCTGGACGACTCCACGAGCGGCCCCGCACCGCGCACGGCGGACCCGGCGGGCGAGGCGACGAGGAAATTCGCTTCGTTCCTCCGCGACAAGGGCATCGACACATCAACACCCCCCGAGGCGACCCCGGGCCCCTCCAAGGCATCGGACCGCGCCGAGGCCCTGGCGAAGGTCGAGTCGCCGCCGCTGTCGGCGCTGGTCGAACGGATGCTGACGCACAGCGACAACGACATCGCCGAGGCGCTGGCCCGCCAGGCGGCGATCGCCGCGAAGGAGCCGGCGAGCTTCGACGGCGCGGGCAAGGCGGTGCGCGCCACCCTCTCCAAGCAGAAACTCCCCCTCTCCGGCACGAAGTTCGCCGACGGCAGCGGCCTGGACCGTGCCGACCGCGTCTCCGCGGAGCTCCTCGCCGCGCTCCTGGACCACGCGGCGGACCCGGGCCGCCCCGAACTCCGCTCGGTCGTCACGGGCCTGCCCGTGGCGGGCTTCACCGGCACGCTCGTCGACCGCTACCCCAAGGACTCGCCGGGCACGGGGGTGGTCCGCGCCAAGACCGGCACGCTGACGGGCGTGAACAGCCTCGCGGGAACGGTGGTGGACGCGGACGGCCGCCTCCTGGTCTTCGCCTTCATGACCACAGGCACGACGGACCCCCAGTCGGCCCAGAGGGCCCTGGACCACATGGCCTCAACAGTGGCGAACTGCGGCTGCCGCTAAAAGCCCCCTGAACGACTGATCGCCGGGCCCTGAAACCCGAACGCCCGGGAGCCGCCGCCAGGGGCGCGGGGAACTGCGCGAGCAACCCCCACCGGGCCCGCGCGGGAGCAACCGAGGCCCACCCGCCCCAAACGGGCCCTAGGGGCAGGCTCCAGGGCAATGTCAGGGATGCCAGCCCCTCCACAGGAGGGAGCCAGCACGTACCGTTGAGCGCATGACGAGCATCGGTGGTGCCGAGATGGTCGACTGGAATCTCGCGGTGGCGACCGCGACCCGCCTCGTGAGGCCGGGCCCCGAGGTGAGCCGCGACGAGGCGCGAGCCGTCGTCGCGGAGCTCCGTCGGCACGCCAAATCCTCGGAGGAACACGTCCGTTCCTTCACGAGGATGGGGACGGAGGCCACCCACGACACCCCGGTCCTCGTGGTGGACAGGGCCGGCTGGGTCAGGGCGAACGTCGCGGGGTTCAGGGAGATCCTGAAGCCCCTCCTCGACAAGATGCAGGACCGCCGCACGGGCCCCGGCGGCGCCGTGCTGGGCGCGGTCGGCGGCAAGGTGACGGGCGTGGAGCTCGGCATGCTCCTGTCGTTCCTCGCCTCCCGCGTCCTCGGGCAGTACGAGACGTTCGCCCCGGCTACCCGCGACCTCCCCGCGGGAGCGAACGGCGGCGGCAGGCTCCTCCTGGTCGCCCCGAACATCGTGCACGTGGAGCGCGAGCTCGACGTGGACCCCCACGACTTCCGCCTCTGGGTCTGCCTCCACGAGGAGACGCACCGCACGCAGTTCACCGCCGTGCCGTGGCTGCGCGACCACCTGGAGGCCGAGATCCAGTCGTTCCTCGGCGAGACCGAGGTCGACCCGATGACGGTCCTGGAGCGCGTCAGGGAGGCCGCCCAGACCTTCGCGGGCGGCCGTACCGACGCGGCGGAGGGCGAGGAGTCCGAGGGCGGCCGCTCCCTCGTCGAGCTCGTCCAGACCCCCGCCCAGCGCGAGATCCTCGCCCGCCTGACAGCCGTGATGTCCCTGCTCGAGGGCCACGCGGACTTCGTGATGGACGGCGTGGGCCCGGACGTCGTGCCGTCCGTCGGCGAGATCCGGGAGAAGTTCCAGCAGCGCAGGGCCCGCGGCGCGAGCCGCCTCGACCAGGCGCTGCGCAAGCTCCTCGGTCTCGACGCCAAATTGCGCCAGTACCGCGACGGCGAGCGCTTCGTGCGCGCCGTCGTCGACGAGGTCGGCATGGACGGCTTCAACCGCGTGTGGACGTCGCCGAACACGCTGCCCACGAAGGCGGAGATCGCCAAACCGGCGGACTGGGTCGCGCGGGTGCACCGTAAGGGAGACTGACAGGCCGGAAGCGGCCGATGGCAGGAGAACGCCCCCGTAATCACCCGTCCGAGGGACCGTAGGCGATGGGTAGGCGTGCAATGCTCGGGTAACGGCTCGGCTCTGTCACCATCGACACACTCTGAGTGACCGAACGCGCGGGAAGCGAGGCCCCCCGAGGGCCGGACGACCCGAGTGGGTCCTGAGTGACTGGTCCGAGCTCACCCCCGAACTTCACGAAGGGAACCGGACATGGGTCCCCATCCTGCGGTCGCGGCGATACGCCTGGCGGTCCGCCGCGTACTCCACGACGTCCTGACCGACCTACAGCGCACCTCCGAGAACGACCCCCCACGCCCCCCGCTGCCCCCGCACCCCCCGCACGAGCAGCCCGCGTCGCCGCTCGTGCTCGTCGCCTGCTCCGGCGGCGCCGACTCCATGGCGCTCGCCTCCGCGCTCGCCTTCGAGGCCCCCAAGCTCGGCATGCGCGCCGGCGGCATCACCGTCGACCACGGCCTGCAGCCCGGCTCCGACCTGCGCGCCGCGGAAGTCGTCGTGCGCCTCACCGCGCTCGGCCTGACCCCGGTCGACTCCGTGGCCGTGTCCGTGGGCCGCGACGGAGGCCCCGAGGCCGCCGCCCGCGACGCGCGCTACGCAGCCCTGGACGCCGCCGCCGAACGGCATTCGGCGGCCGCCGTCCTGCTCGGCCACACCCGTGACGACCAGGCCGAGACCGTCCTGCTCGGCCTCGCCCGCGGCTCCGGGATCCGCTCGCTGTCCGGAATGGCGGCGACCTCGGGGGTCGCCGGCCGTTACCGCCGCCCCTTCCTGCACCTGGACCGGCAGACCGCCCGCAAGGCGTGCATGGTCCAGTCGCTGCCCGTCTGGGACGACCCGCACAACGCCGACCCGGCGTACACCCGCTCCCGGCTGCGCCACGAGGGCCTGCCCGCCCTGGAGAAGGCGCTCGGCAAGGGCGTCGTCGAGGCGCTCGCCCGCACGGCGCAGCTGTCCAGGGACGACGCCGACGCCCTCGACACCTGGGCCGCCCAGGCCGAGACGACCGTGCGCGACTCCACCGGCCTCCTGGAGTGCGCGAAGCTCTACGCGCTGCCCCCCGCGGTGCGCCGCCGCATCGTCCGCCGGGCCGCCATCGACGCGGGCGCCCCCGCGGGTTCGCTCTTCGCCCGGCACATCGAAGAGGTCGACCGTCTGATCACGGGCTGGCGCGGCCAGGGAGCCATCAACCTCCCGGGCAAAGTCGTGGCTCAGCGCCAGGGTGGCAGACTGGTGATCCGGCAAGGCTGACGAGAGGCCCGTGTGACTGGCGGGCCGAGTCGGCCGGTGGGACGACCGAAAGTGATGCGGGTGGACGCGAAAGACATGGGCACCGACCTCCAGTCGGTGCTCATCACCAAAGAAGAGATCGACGCGAAGCTGGCCGAGCTGGCCGCCAAGATCGACGCGGAGTACGCGGGCAAGGACCTGCTGATCGTCGGCGTCCTCAAGGGCGCTGTGATGGTCATGGCGGACCTGGCGCGTGCGCTGTCCACTCCCGTCACGATGGACTGGATGGCCGTTTCGTCGTACGGCGCGGGGACCCAGTCCTCCGGCGTCGTGCGGATCCTCAAGGACCTGGACACCGACATCAAGGGCAAGCACGTCCTGATCGTCGAGGACATCATCGACTCCGGTCTGACGCTGTCCTGGCTGCTGTCCAACCTCGGCTCGCGCGAGCCCGCCTCCCTCGAGGTGTGCACACTGCTGCGCAAGCCCGAGGCGGCCAAGGTCGCGATCGACGTGAAGTGGATCGGCTTCGACATCCCGAACGAGTTCGTCGTGGGGTACGGCCTCGACTTCGCCGAGAAGTACCGCAACCTCCCGTTCGTCGGGACGCTCGCTCCGCACGTCTACGGCGGCTGACGTCTCGTAGGGCCGCCGAGCGGTCCGCCGAGCGCGCCGCGTACGACGCAGGGGAACCCTCACCCGTTTCCCGACGTTGGAGCATGCGAAGGCCGGATTGCCAGCAGTCCCGGGCAGCTTCGGGTCACAATGCTGGGGTACCGTCCGAAGAACAGTCTTTATCAAACTCACTATGGCAGGAGGGACGGGGCGTCATCGCTCCGTATGGATGGACGTGAAGCGATACTTCCGTGGGCCAGTCATGTGGATCGTGCTGGCCGTCCTTGCCGTGGTCGTGTTGATGCAGGTCGTCGGCTCGTCCGGTGGCTACAAGACGGTGGACACCGGCCAGGTCGTCCAGGCGATCAACGACAACAAGGTCGAGTCCGCAAAGATCACCACCGGTGACGAGCAGATCATCAAGGTCGAGCTCAAGGACGGCCAGAAGGTCAAGGACAGCAGCAAGATCCAGGCGAGCTACATCGGCGACCAGGGCGTCGACCTCGCCAAGACCCTGCAGTCCAAGTACCAGACCAAGGACATCCCGGACGGTTATACCGTCTCGCCGTCCAAGCAGAACCCGTTCGTCGGCATCCTGCTCTCCCTGCTCCCCTTCGTCCTGATCGTCGTCGTCTTCCTGTTCCTGATGAACCAGATGCAGGGCGGCGGCTCCCGGGTCATGAACTTCGGGAAGTCCAAGGCGAAGCTCATCACCAAGGACACCCCGAAGACGACGTTCGCCGACGTGGCGGGGTCCGACGAGGCGGTCGAGGAGCTCCACGAGATCAAGGAGTTCCTCCAGGAGCCGGCGAAGTTCCAGGCCGTCGGCGCCAAGATCCCCAAGGGCGTGCTGCTCTACGGCCCGCCCGGTACCGGTAAGACGCTCCTCGCGCGTGCCGTCGCCGGTGAGGCCGGAGTCCCGTTCTACTCGATCTCCGGTTCCGACTTCGTCGAGATGTTCGTCGGTGTCGGTGCCTCCCGTGTGCGTGACCTCTTCGAGCAGGCCAAGGCGAACGCCCCGGCGATCGTCTTCGTCGACGAGATCGACGCCGTCGGCCGTCACCGCGGTGCCGGTCTCGGCGGTGGCCACGACGAGCGCGAGCAGACGCTGAACCAGCTGCTCGTCGAGATGGACGGCTTCGACGTGAAGGGCGGCGTCATCCTGATCGCCGCCACGAACCGCCCCGACATCCTCGACCCGGCGCTGCTGCGCCCGGGCCGCTTCGACCGGCAGATCGCCGTCGACCGCCCGGACATGCAGGGCCGTCTGGAGATCCTCAAGGTTCACCAGAAGGGCAAGCCGGTCGCCCCGGACGTCGACCTCTCCGCGGTCGCCCGTCGCACGCCGGGCTTCACCGGCGCGGACCTGAGCAACGTCCTCAACGAGGCCGCGCTGCTCACCGCCCGCAGCGACAAGAAGCTGATCGACAACAGCATGCTCGACGAGGCGATCGACCGCGTCGTGGCGGGCCCGCAGAAGCGGACCCGGATCATGTCCGACAAGGAGAAGAAGATCACCGCGTACCACGAGGGCGGACACGCCCTGGTCGCGGCGGCCTCACCGAACTCGGACCCGGTCCACAAGATCACGATTCTGTCCCGCGGCCGGGCCCTGGGTTACACCATGGTCCTGCCCGAAGAGGACAAGTACTCGACCACGCGCAACGAAATGCTCGACCAGCTGGCGTACATGCTGGGCGGGCGCGCGGCCGAGGAGCTCGTCTTCCACGACCCGACGACGGGCGCGGCGAACGACATCGAGAAGGCCACGGGCACGGCCCGCGCGATGGTCACGCAGTACGGCATGACCGAGCGGCTCGGCGCGATCAAGTTCGGCGGCGACAACACCGAGCCCTTCCTCGGCCGCGAGATGGGCCACCAGCGCGACTACTCGGAAGAGGTCGCGGCGCTGGTCGACGAAGAGGTCAAGAAGCTCATCGAGACCGCGCACAACGAGGCGTGGGAGATCCTCGTCGAGAACCGCGACGTGCTCGACAACCTGGTCCTGCAGCTCCTGGAGAAGGAGACGCTCGGCAAGGAAGAGATCGCCGAGATCTTCTCGACCATCGTGAAGCGCCCGGCCCGCCCGGCGTGGACCGGCTCCTCGCGGCGCACGCCCTCGACCCGCCCGCCGGTGCTCTCCCCCAAGGAGCTGTCGCTGACGAACGGTGCGAACGGCGCGACCCCGGCGGTCACGTCGGGCAGCACGGAGCAGCCCCTCGAGGTGGCCCCGGAGGACCGCCCCGAGAGCTGATCCCGCTCGCCTCAGCAGGCCCGGAATGGATGCCGCGCCCCCCTGGTTCTAGCCTGGGGGCGCGGCTTATTTCGTACGCCCGCGTGAGACGCACAGGAACGAGGCACAAGATGACCGACCCGGTGACGCTGGACGGCGATGGCCTGATCGGCGAGTTCGACGAGAAGCGGGCCGAGAACGCCGTACGCGAGCTGCTCATCGCCGTGGGGGAGGACCCCGACCGGGAGGGGCTGCGTGAGACCCCGGGACGCGTCGCGCGGGCGTACAGGGAGATATTCGCCGGGCTCTGGCAGAAGCCCGAGGACGTGCTGACGACGACGTTCGATCTCGGCCACGACGAGATGGTCCTGGTGAAGGACATCGAGGTCACCTCCTGCTGTGAGCACCACCTGGTGCCGTTCCGCGGCGTGGCGCACGTGGGGTACATCCCGTCCACCTCCGGCAAGATCACCGGCCTGTCGAAGCTGGCCCGCCTCGTGGATGTGTACGCGCGCCGTCCGCAGGTGCAGGAGCGCATGACGACGCAGATAGCGGACTCGCTGATGGAGATCCTGGAGCCGCGCGGCGTCATCGTCGTCGTGGAGTGCGAGCACATGTGCATGTCGATGCGCGGCATCCGCAAGCCCGGCGCCAAGACCATCACCTCCGCGGTCCGCGGCCAGCTGCGCGACCCCGCGACGCGCAACGAGGCGATGAGCCTGATCATGGCCCGCTGAGGCAGCCGCCGGATCCGAGCGGGACGGAGGCCTTCGTTCCGCTCAACTCGCCTGCTGTGTGCGGTCGTTGTGGCCGAAAGCGGTGGACGGTGGGGGTGGTGGCCGAAAGACTGCGTGTATGACGAATACGAGCACGCAGTCCCTGCCCACCCGCAAGCTCGGCGGCCTGGAGGTCTCCGCCCTCGGTTACGGCGCCATGGTCCTCTCCCCGGGCGTCTACGGCGAGGTCGACGACGAGCGCGGCGAGCGGGCTCTCCTCGCGGCGGTCGACGCGGGTGCCACGATCATCGACACCTCCGACGGTTACGGCGCCGACGGCCACAACGAACGCCTCATCGGCAAGGCCCTGCGGGGACGCCGCGACCAGGTCGCGATAGCCACCAAGTTCGGCTTCCGGCTGCCGGAGGGCGTGGAGCCGCACCCCTTCCCCATCGGCTACGCCTTCGGTGAGCTGGCGGTCAACGGCGACCCGAAGCACGTACGCGGCTATGCCGAGGCGAGCCTGCGGGGTCTGGAGACGGACTACATCGACCTGTACTACCCGCACTTCCCCGACCCGCAGATCCCCCTGGAGGACACCGTCGGGGCGGTCGCCGAGCTGATCCGGGACGGACTCGTACGGCACCTCGGCCTCTCGAACGTGACGGCCGCCCAACTGCGGGCCGCGCACGCCGTGCACCCCGTGTCGGCGGTGCAGATCGAGTGGTCGATGTGGAAGCCCGCGGAGCCGGAACTCCTCGCGGCGGCGCGGGAGCTCGGGGTCGGGCTCGTGCCGTGGTCGCCGCTGGGCGCCGGCTTCCTCACCGGCACGGTCGGCCAGGTCACGGAGGGCGACTTCCGGCAGAACGCGCCGCGCTTCGACGCTGCGAATCTCAAGGCCAACAACGACCGCTTCGCGCCCGTGCGGGGCGTGGCACAGGAGCTGGACATCACCCCGGCGCAGCTGGCGCTCGCCTGGCTGCTGCACCAGGACCCGAACGTGGTGCCGATCCCCGGCAGCCGTACGCCGAAGCACATCGAGGAGAACCTCGCGGCCGCGCACGTACGGCTGGACGCGGACGTCCTCGGGCGTCTGGAGCGGATCCTGGGGGAGACGGAGGTCGAGGGCGGCACGCTGCTGTAGCGCCCGCCAGGGCGTTCCGGTGGGCGGGGCCTACGCCGCCGCGGGCGTCTCGCCGTTCTCGTCGTCGTCCTCGGGGAGCTTGCAGACGCGCTCCATGAAGAAGCCGGCCGCTATCACCGCGATGCCCATCAGGACCGAAAGCCCCGCGTACACCGCCTGGTCGCGGCGGGGCGGGATGTCGAGGGACTCGAGCAGGAACACACCCGTCCCGCCGTACATCCCCGCGACCAGGGCCGCGACCAGGGCGCTCGCCTGGCCGAAGACGACCGCGCGGGCGGCCATCATCGGCTCGACGCCCTTGGCGCCGGGGCGCCGCTCGCGCTGGGCCTTGAGCCGGGAACGCAGGGACAGCGCCGTCGCGAGGAGGGTGACGGCGATGACCGCGAGCACGATGGGCGCGGCCAGCGGAACGCGCGGCAGGGTGCCGACGGAGTCCCAGAGGCGGGCGCCCGACCAGGACAGGACTCCGGCCGCGAGGAAGAGGCCGACCAGTGTCCTGATGCGCAGTTCCTTCACGGGTGACCCTTCATCGGCTTGCTTACCTCGACCGCCTTCTCCAACGACTACTCCGGCAGTCGGAGTTCCAGGTCGGCGCGGGGAGCCACGCCGTCCAGGGTGACCGCGTCGAGCAGCTTCGCGACCGGGCCCCGGCCGGTCAGCTGGGCCTCGGGCTCCACATCGTGCCAGGGAGCGAGGACGAAGGCGCGCTCGTGGGCGCGCGGGTGGGGCAGCGTGAGGGCCGGGTCGTCGGAGACCACGTCCGCGTACGCCACGATGTCCACGTCGATGGTGCGCGGGCCCCAGCGCTCGTCCCGCACGCGGTGGAAGGCCTCCTCGACCGCCTGCGCGCGCTCCAGGAGCGAGGCGGGCGGCAGGGTCGTCTTCACCACGACGACCGCGTTGAAGTACGAGGGCTGGGTGCCGGGGTCGACGCCCCAGGGCTCGGTCTCGTACACCGGAGAGACCGCCTTGACCCGCAGGCCGGGGGTGTCCTCCAGGGCGTCGACGGCGCCCTGCAGCGTCTCCAGGCGGTTGCCCAGGTTGCTGCCGAGGGAGATCACGGCGCGCTGGGGGTTGGACAGCGTCGAGTCCGCGGCGTCCACCTGCGCGACGACGGAGGTGGGCACCGGCTGGACGGTGGGGTCGCTCTGACCCGCTTTGAAGGGCGCAGTCATACTCGGCTCCGGGTGATGGTGACGGTCACGTCGTCGAAGGGGACGGTGATCGGGGCGTCCGGCTTGTGCACGCAGACCTCGACCTCCAGAACTCCGTCGTGCTTGAGACACGCCTGGGCGATGCGCTCCGCGAGCGTCTCGATGAGGTCGACGGGTTCGCCCTCGACGACGGCCACGACCTCTTCGGCCACGATTCCGTAGTGCACCGTCTTCGCCAGGTCGTCGTCGGCCGCGGCCGCTCGTGTGTCCAGGCCGAGCACCAGGTCCACGATGAAGGTCTGGCCTTCTTCGCGCTCCCGCGGATAGACACCGTGGTGCCCGCGGGCCTTGAGGCCGCGCAGCGCGACACGATCCACGCGAATCACTCCTGCAATCGTCGGTATCGGCCGGCCTGTACCGAGTGCGGTCGGCACACCAGCCTCGATCGAATCTACCTGCGAGCACTGACAGCACTCGCCCGCGGGGCCCGTCGGGCGCCTCGGCACACACTGGTCGAAGCGCGTCTACCCACTCAGGTGGGGGTCTCCTCACCCTCTTCGTCGTCGGTTTCCGCGAGGACGGGGGAGGCGTGGTGCGACCACAGCTTCCAGCCGTCGGGTGTGCGGCGAAACACATTCGTGGCGACCACGAGCTGGCCCACGAGCGGGCCGAGCTCGCCGCCGCCCTCCGGGGGCGGGCCGCCGCTGAGGATGTTCTCCGTGCACGTCACCAGAGCGGTGTCGCCGGCCACGCCGACCTTCAGGTCGGTGAGGAAGAACTGGATGTACTCGGTGTTCGCCATGATCAGCGCGTACGACCTGAGGACCTCGCCGCGGCCCGTCAGGACCGGCCAGCCGGGGTGGACGCAGGAGACGGCGTCACCGGCCGTGTCACCGCCCTCCGCGCCTTCGGCGCCCTCGGTGTCCTCCGCGTCCCCTGAGCCCTCCGGGGTGTCCCCGGAGTCCAGCCAGAGGTCGGAGACCTCGTCGAAGTCGCCGCGTTCGAGTGCTTCGTAGAACGCCGTGTTGGCGAGTTGTACCTGCTCGATGTCGGTCCTGGCGGCGGTCACCGAGGGCCGCCAGCCGCGCCGGTCACGGCGCGGGCGACGCGGACCGCGTCGGCGGTCGCCCGCACCTCGTGCACGCGGACCGCCCAGGCGCCCTGGTGGGCGGCGATGGCGGAGACGGCGGCGGTGGCGGCGTCGCGCTCGCGGGCGGGCGGCGGGGCGCCCTCGGGGCCCGCGAGGACGCGGCCGAGGAACCGCTTGCGGGAGGCGGCGACGAGGACCGGGTGGCCGAGGTCGCGCAGGCGCTCCAGGTGGGCGAGGAGCGTCAGGTCGTGCTCGGCCTCCTTGGAGAAGCCGAGGCCCGGGTCGACGACGATGCGCTCGGGGGCGATGCCGCCCTCGATGGCGGCCTGCACGCGCGCGTGGAGCTCGTCGACGACTTCGGAGAGCACGTCTTCGTAGTGCGGCTCGGCGTGGATGTCGGTGAGGAAGCCGCGCCAGTGCATGACCACGAAGGGGGCGTGCGCGGCGGCGACCGCCGGGACCATGCGCGGGTCGGCGAGGCCGCCGCTGACGTCGTTGACGAGGACGGCGCCGGCCGCGAGCGCCTGCTCGGCGACGGTGGCGCGCATCGTGTCCACGGAGACCGTGACGCCCTCCGCGGCCAGGCCGCGGACGACGGGGACGACGCGCTTGAGCTCTTCGTCCTCGTCCACGCGGGGTGCGCCGGGGCGGGTGGACTCGCCGCCGACGTCGACGAGGTCGGCGCCCTGGGCGACCAGGTCGATGCCGTGCTTGACGGCGGCCGTCGTGTCGAACCAGCGCCCGCCGTCGGAGAAGGAGTCCGGCGTCACGTTCACCACGCCCATGACCGCACAGCGGTCCCACTCCGGCAGCCCCTGGACCGATCCCCGCCCGCGCAACGTACTCATACCTCCAGCCTAGGGCCTGACCCAAACGACAGGCCCTCAGCCCGGAAGCGGTGCGATTACGCCGCCTGGACCTCCCGCTCCGCGGCCCGGTGCGGGCAGGGGCGGCGCTGGGGCGTGCCCCGGCGCAGGAAGCGCGGCAGGGCGAGCGTGACGAAGCCCTCGGCCTGCATCGCGGCGAAGCCGATGCGGGGGAGGTCCTTGCTGGAGCGGTAGACGACGAAGCGGGGCTCCCAGCGGGGGCGGAACTTCGCGTTGAACTTGTACAGGGACTCGATCTGGAACCAGCGGGACAGGAACACCAGCAGGCCGCGCCAGGCGCGCAGGACCGGGCCCGCGCCGATCTTCTCGCCGCGTGCGAGGGCCGCGCGGAACATGGCGAAGTTGAGGGACACGCGCGCGATGCCGAGCTTGGGGGCCGCCTGGAGGGCGGCGACGATGAGGAGCTCGTTCATGCCGGGGTCGGCCGCGCGGTCGCGGCGCATGAGGTCCAGGGAGACGCCGTCCTTGCCCCACGGAACGAAGTGCAGGACAGCCTTCAGGTCGCCGTAGGGGCCCGGCTCCTCGTCGGCCTTGTGGGCGGTGGCGATCAGACAGTCGCCGTCGTCCGGGTCGCCGATGCGGCCGAGCGCCATGGAGAAGCCGCGCTCGGTGTCGGTGCCGCGCCAGGCCTCGGCGGCCCGCTGGATCCGGGTGAGCTCCTGTTCGCCCAGGTCACGGATGCGCCGTACGCGCGTCTCGTAGCCATTGCGCTCGATCCGCTTGACCATCTGGCGTACGTTGCGCATCGCACGCCCGGACAGGGAGAAATCCGCGACGTCCACCACCGCCTCGTCACCCAGTTCCAGGGCGTCCAGGCCGGTCTCGCGGGTCCACACCTCGCCGCCCGTCTCGGAGCAGCCCATGACGGCCGGGGTCCAGGAGTGGGCCTTCGCCTCGTCCATGAAGCGCTCGATCGCGCCGGGCCAGGCCTCGACGTCGCCGATCGGGTCGCCGCTGGCGAGCATCACTCCGGAGACGACGCGGTAGGTGACGGCGGCCTTGCCGCTGGGGGAGAAGACGACGCCCTTGTCGCGGCGGAGCGCGAAGTGGCCGAGGGAGTCGCGGCCGCCGTGCCTGTCGAGCAGGGCGCGCAGCTTCGTCTCGTCGTCCTCGGTGAGGCGCGCGGCCGGGTGCTCGGGGCGGAAGGCCAGGTAGATGGTGGTGAGGGCGGTGAGCATGCCGAGGGCGCCGAGGGAGAAACCGACCGTCCAGGACGTGCGTCCGTAGTAGTCGACCGGGCCCTCGAAGCCGAAGAGGCCGTAGAGGACGTGCTCCAGACGATCGGTGATGCTGGGGTCACCGATGGTCTTGCCGGGGTGGACGCTGACGATCACCAGACCCAGCAGAATCGATCCGGCACCGAGGAGGACGAAGTTGGCGAGGGCACGCCAGCGGCTGCGCGGGTCGGGCAGGGCGGTGAACTCACTCCGATGGCGCAGCAGAAGCGCCAGGAGCGCGATCGAGATGACGACGCCGATGATCGAGTGCCGGTACGCGAACTGCGCCGCGGCGCCCGCGGGCAGCAGCACCACGGCGGCCCGCCAGGCCCGCCGCTTGTGGCGCCGCAGCCCGTGCGCGAGAAGGAGCAGCAGGATGCCGGAGCTGAGCGCGAGCGCGGCGGCGAAGGGGCCGAGCGCGCCGGGCAGCACCTCGGCGATGGCGTGCATACGGCTGTGCCGGAAACGGGGGAAGACGCCCGCCGCGACGTTCAGGAGGCCGACGAGGGTGCAGGCTCTGGCGACCCAGGTGGGCACCGCCTCCGGGCGTGGCCCGCGCAGCACCTTGTGCAGCCGACCGTCGCGGTGGCGCACCTCACTGTCCGGAACCCCGCCCGACATTTCCCCATCTATCCTGACAGACATCGCATCCCGTAGTTCTGCGAGAGAGCTTTAATCCGGTGCCAAAAGCGCATCCGGCTACATTGCGCCCTCTAGGACGGTCCTTCAGGGAGACGGGTTCATTCCCGACCGGAAACGGCTGGAAATGCTCTGGCAGGCCCCCGGCGGGCCCGCGGCATCTCCCGCCGACCGGGCCGTCCAGGGTCCGGTCGAGCCGAGGCACGTGCCCGGCACAGGTTAGAAAGCGCAGGCAGAACTCCCCATGGGTCTCACGAGCAACAAGGTCCTCGCCCTTGCGGTCTTGCTGGCGGTGCTGTTCTTCGTCGGCACGATCTGGCTCTGGCCGCGGCTCGCCCGCCGCAGCTGGAAGGCGGTGACGGGCCGTGTCGGGCTGCTCCTCGCCACGCAGGTCGCGGTCTTCGCCTCGGTGGGTCTGGCGGCCAACCAGGCCTTCGGCTTCTACGCCACGTGGGCGGACCTTTTCGGCCAGGAGACGGCTCCCGGAGTGGTGGTGGACCACGATCCGGCCAAAGGAGCAGGGCCCGTCAAGGTCGTCGACACCCAGACCGTGAACGTGCCGGGCGGCGGCCGGCCCTCCGTCGGAGGCCAGATCCAGAAGGTCGAGATCGGCGGACAGGAGTCCGACATAGGCAGCCCCGCCTACGTCTACCTGCCGCCCGAGTACTTCCAGCCGCAGTACAGGGACCGCAAGTTCCCCGCGTCCGTGGTGCTCACCGGCTACCCGGGCACCGCGGAGGCCCTCATCAAGGGCCTGCACTACCCGCAGACCGCCCACAAGCAGGCGGCCGACGGCAAGATGCAGCCGATGATCCTCGTCATGATGCGGCCGACCGTGGCGCCGCCGCGCGACACCGAGTGCGTCGACGTGCCGGGCGGACCGCAGACCGAGACGTTCTTCGCCAAGGACCTGCCCCGGGCGATATCCGACCACTACAGGGTGGGCCGCAAAGGACAGAACTGGGGCGTCATCGGCGACTCCACGGGCGGCTACTGCGCGCTGAAGCTCGCCATGCACCATCCGGGCACGTACGGCGCGGGAGCGGGCCTGTCCGCGTACTACAAGGCACCCATCGACGTCACCACGGGTGACCTCTTCCACGGCGACAAGGAGCTGCAGCAGCACGCCGACCTGGACTGGTACCTGGACCACATGCCGCCGCCCAAGACGTCCCTCCTGGTGACCACCAGCAAGAAGGGCGAGGGCAACTACCACGACACCCTGAAGTTCATCGACAAGGTGAAGGCGCCCACGCGCGTCTCGTCGATCACGCTCGAGAGCGGCGGGCACAACTTCAACACCTGGCGCCGGGAGATCCCCGCGACGCTGGAGTGGATCAGCGGTCGGCTGAGCGCCGACTAGGGCCCCGGGACACCGGCCTCAGCCCTTGATCGCCGTCACCGTCTCCAACTCGACCTCCGCGCGGGCGATGTCCCGCGCGTCCGCCGCCGTCGAGCGGCGCAGCGCCTCGTGCAGCCGGGCCGGTGTCAGCACGCCCAGGAAGCGGCCCTCGCTGTCCTTGTCGATGACCGCGATCCAGCCCGCGTCGTGCTGGAGCATCGTCGCGAACGCCTGCTTCAGGCTCGCGCCGACCGGCAGCCACGCCTCCATGCGGCGGGCGTGCTCGCGGACCGTGCCGCTCTCCGCGCGCGCGTGCTCGGCGGAGATCCAGCCGTGCAGGTTGTTCTCGCCGTCCAGGACGACGGCCCAGCGCGCGTCGAGCTCCTTGGGGAGCGCGTCGTCGAGGTGCACCACGGGCGGCTGTTCCAGGTCGCCCTCCTCGATCGGTGTCACGGAGAGCCGCTTCAGGCCCCGGTCCGCGCCGACGAAGTCCGCTACGTAGTCGTTCGCGGGCGCCCCGAGGACCGTCGACGGAGTGTCGAACTGCTCGATGCGGCCCTCTCCGTAGACCGCGATGCGATCCCCGAGGCGGACCGCCTCCTCGATGTCGTGCGTGACGAAGAGCACCGTCTTGCGCACCGCCTGCTGGAGCCGGAGGAACTCGTTCTGCAGGTGCTCGCGGACGACCGGGTCGACCGCGCCGAAGGGCTCGTCCATGAGCAGCACCGGCGGATCGGCGGCCAGCGCGCGGGCCACGCCGACGCGTTGGCGCTGGCCGCCCGAGAGCTGTTCGGGGTAGCGGTCGCCGAAGACTGTGGGGTCGAGGCCGACCAGGTCGAGGAGTTCGGCGGCGCGCTCGCGGGCCTTGCCGCGTTTGACGCCGAGGAGGTGCGGGACGGTCGCCGTGTTCTCGAGGACCGTCTTGTGCGGGAAGAGACCGACCTGCTGGATCACATAGCCGATACGGCGCCGCAGTTGCACGGGATCGATTCCGGATATGTCGTCGCCGTCGACGAATATCCGGCCCTCGCTCGGCTCGATGAGCCGGTTCACCATTTTCATCGTCGTCGTCTTGCCGCAGCCCGACGGGCCCACGAGCGTGACCAGTTCGCCCTCAGCGACCTCGAAGGACAGATCGTCGACGGCCGTGGTGCCGTCCGCGTACCGCTTGGTGACGTGCTCGAACCGGATCATGGTTCCCCATTGTGGAGGGCGGCGAGGGGCTTTGCGTGACGGCCGTGTTGCGGCCGTACAACGACTCACTGCGATTGTCGGTGCCGCGCGTTAGGGTCGCCAGACACGGGGGGACGTGTGTACGGCATACGTCTGCGAATTCGGGGGAGGTGGGGCGAGTGGCCGAGCAGAACTGTCTGGTGACGAACGACTGGATCTGCGGGGAATATCTCCGCTCCCGGAGCCAGGAGTTGATCGACGCGACCCTGCAGCACGTCGGGATCACCGTCGCCTCCGTGGCGATCGGGGTCGCCGTCGCCCTGCCGCTCGCGCTGCTCGCACGGCGCTTCCGCTTCCTCGCGGGACCGATCCTCGGCGTGACGACCGTGCTCTACTCGGTCCCTTCGCTCGCGATGTTCTCGCTGCTCCTGCCCTTCTTCGGGCTCTCCGTCTCGCTGGTCGTCACCGGCCTCGTCCTGTACTCGCTGACGGTCCTGGTGCGGAACATCCTGGCCGGTCTCCAGGCCGTCCCCGAGGAGGCGAGGGACGCCGCGAAGGGCATGGGGTACGGCCCGTTGAGGCTGTTGTGGGAGGTGGAGCTGCCGCTCGCGCTGCCCGCGCTCCTCGCCGGCGTGCGCATCACCACGGTCTCCACGGTCGCCCTGACCACCGTCGGCGCGATCGTGGACTACGGCGGCCTGGGCACCCTCATCCTCGACGGCCTCGACACGACCTTCAAGGCGCAGGTCCTGACCGCCTCGGTGCTCTGCGTGCTCCTCGCCGTCACCGCCGACCTGCTGCTGCTCGGGCTCCAGCGGCTGCTGACGCCGTGGACGCGAGCCCATCGCACACGGACGAGCCGGGCGTCCCGCAAGGCGGCCGTGACGAAGGTGGCTGAGCCCGCATGAACGCGATCACGGGGGCGTGGGAGTGGCTGACCACGGGCGCCAACTGGGAGGGCGAGAAGGGCGTCTGGCACCGCCTCGCCGAGCATCTGTACTTCAGCGGGGTCTGCCTCGCCGTCGCCTGCGCGATCGCGCTGCCCCTGGCGCTGTACCTGGGGCACATGGGCAAGGGCGGCGCGCTCGCCGTCAACATCTCCAACGTCGGCCGCGCGGTGCCCACGCTGGCCCTGCTGATTCTCCTCACGCTCACGCCCCTCGGTGAGCACGGTGACGCGCCGACGCTGATCGCGCTGGTGCTCTTCGCCGTCCCGCCGCTGCTGACCAACGCCTACCTCGGCATGCGGGAGGTGGACCGCGCGGTGGTGGAGGCCGCACGCGGGATGGGGATGAGCGGCGGCCAGCTGTTCGCGCGGGTCGAACTGCCGCTGGCGTACCCGCTGATCATGACCGGCATACGGTCCGCGGGGGTGCAGGTCGTCGCGACGGCCACGCTCGCCGCGATGGCGGGCGAAGGCGGTCTCGGCCGGATCATCACGGCCGGGTTCAACCTGCAGAACACCCCGCAAGTGGTCGCGGGCGCCGTCCTGGTGGCGCTGCTCGCGCTCCTCGTGGAGGGGGTCCTGGTGGTGGCCGGGCGGCTCTTCGACCCCATGCGGCGGTAGGCGGCGGCCCGAGGCGGTGGGCGGCTCGTAGACGGCTGTGAGTTCCGAGTTTTTTTCTTTCCTTTCGAAATGGTGGTTCACCGATGAACAGCACAACGCGTCGCGCGCGACGGATGGCAGGGGCGGCCGCGGCCGTCGTGGCGCTGACCGCGGGTCTCGCCGCGTGTGGCGGGGACAGCCTGGAGGACGACGGCAAGGGGTCGGACAAGGCGGGCGGTGACAAGAAGGGCTCAATCGTGGTGGGTTCGGCGCGGTTCACCGAACAGAAGGTGCTCGCCGAGCTCTACGTGGGTGTCCTGGAGAAGGCCGGTTATGACGCGCAGGTCAAGACCGTGCAGAACCGCGAGATCTACAAGCCCGAACTGAAGAAGGGCTCGATCGACGTCGCTCCTGAATACGCGGCGACGCTCGCGGAATTCCTCAACCTGGAGAAGAACGGCCCGAAGGCCGAAGCGGTTGCCTCCAGCGATCTGGACGCCACGGTGAGCGCGCTGGAGAAGCTCGCGGAGCCCGAGGGCCTGAAGGTGCTTCCGGCCGGTGAGGCGGTCGACCAGAACGCGTTCGCGGTCTCCAAGGAATACGCGAAGGAGCACAAGCTCAAGACGCTCTCGGATCTCGGCAGGTCGGGGGAGAAGGTCAAGATCGCGGCGGGCGACGAATGCGAGTCCCGCCCGTTCTGCGCGCCGGGTCTGAAGAAAAAGTACGGCATCGACGTCACCGGGATCGACCCCAAGGGTGTCGGCACCACGCAGTCCAAGCAGGCCGTCAAGAACGGCACGGACCAACTGGTGCTGACCACGACGACCGACGCGACGCTGAAGAACTACGACCTCGTCATCCTCGAGGACGACAAGAAGCTGCAGAACGCGGACAACATCCTTCCCGTGGTGAACGCGAAGGAGGCGGGCGGCAAGGAGATAGCCGAGGCCCTCGGCAAGCTCACCAAGACGCTCACGACGGACGACCTCATCGAACTCAACCGGAAGGTCGACGAGGAGCGTCAGAAGGAAGCGGATGTCGCCGAGGAGTATCTGAAGTCGAAGGGCCTCATCTGAAGATGATCAAGAAAAGCGCCGGGAAGTCCGCCGGTCGCAGCGGAAGTTGAGCGCTGAATCAGAGGAGGGCAGGGGTGGCGAGTTGCGACGAGTTACGACCGCGGTGACTGCTTTTTGGCGGGCGGGGCACCACACTTCGCCTACGCGCGGTAAGTTTCTGGCCATGCCACGTGGACGCCACCGCCATTCCCCACCCCTGCACAGGCTGCTTCCTCCTACGACGGTCGCAGGCGTTTCGATTCTCAGCGCCGGCGGCGCCTGGATGTTCGCGGAACCCGTCGTGCTCCGCGGGCTCGTCGCGGCCGCGGCCGCCGCTGCCGTCGTCGGCTCGGTCGTCATGCGCCGCTGGGACCAGACGGCCGGCAAGCGCGTCGCCGAGCTCACCCGCGCCCGCGCGAGCGACGAGTGGCGCTACGAGGAACGGATAGCCGAGGCCGAGTCCGACCTCGAGGAGTCCCGCGAGCTGCGGGGCAGGCTGGAGACGAAGCTGCGCGCCAAGCGCGCGGAGCTCGCGGCCCTGCGCAACGAACACGCCGCGCTCCTGCGGCGGTACGCCACCGCGGAGACGGAGCGGGCCAGCGCCCTGGAGGGGCGACGGCTGCTCGCCATCGAGGCGACGTCTCCGGAGGCGCCCGCGCTGCCCTCGTCGGGGACGGCTTCGAAGTCCGGTGCCGAGGATCTGGTGCCCGCGGTGCGCTCGGGGGCGCCGGGGCGTGTGCCGGCCTCTCCTGCTCCGCGTAAGGAAACCTCTGCGCGTACGGAGACCTCTTCACGTACGGAGGCCTCCGCGCGTACCGAGACCGCCCCGCGTAAGGACGCCTCCATCGAGCGTGCGCAGGCTTCCGCCAGGCCGGGGGCGTCCCCCACGCCCTCGCTGTTCCTGCGGGCCAACGCGGCGCTCGACCGCATGACCCCGGCCGCGCCACCGCAGGCGGCGCCAGGAGCCGCGCGGGACGCGGAGGACGAGTCGCGGGGGAAGCCCGGGGCGGCCGATGGATACGCCGGGCACGAGCGCGCGGTCGCCGTCGCGCCGCCCGCGCAGTCGCGACGGCAGGCTCCGCAGGGCGGGTTCGACTTCTTCGGCACGAAGAACGTGGCCCCGGCCGCGCTGGAGTCCGTGCAGAACGAGGACCTCGCCGACGTGGTGGGCGAGGAGGCCCTCGCCGTCCACAAGGCGGAGGCCGAGGGCGAGTTCAAGGACGCGCCCGAGGGCGACGCGGCGCGCGGCGTCGGACAGGTCATCGACCTGACGGCCCATGACGAGACCGAGCAGATCGACGTCGGGGAACTGCGGACGGCCCTCCGCGCGTAACGCTTCGCCGGGGCTCCCTCAAGAGAGGGAGCCCCGGGCGTCAGGCCATCCAGCGGTCAGGGATGGCCTCTCTGCGGCCCGTCCGGGAGCGGTCCGCCTGGGCGCGGAGGAGTGCCGCCGCCTCGTCCGCGGGGCGCAGCCGGGCCGCCACCGTCTTGTTGGCGCCCGTGTCCACCCGTACGTCCGCGACGCCCTTGAAGCGCTCCCAGGGGCCTTGGGAGAGCCGCACGCTCTGGACCTTCGCGTGCGGGACGAGGGACAGGCGGCGCTTGAGCAGGCCGTGGCGGGCCGCGAAGACCTCGTCGGTGACCGCGAGGCCGTACCCCCTCCACCACAGCGGCGCACACCACGCCGCACGTGCGGGCGGCCGCACGAGGTCCGCGGCATCCGGCACGCGCACCCCCGGCAGGACCCGCCCGATCACCGCGTCGGCGAGCTCGCGCGGCGCCACCGGGACCAGCACGCTGTTCGCCGACCCCGCCACGTCCAGCTCCACCCGCACCCAGCCGCGCCGCCGCCACAGCAACGGCTGCACCACGTGCACCGTCTGCACCCGGCCGGGGGGCACCGTCTCGTGGGCCTTGTCGAGCAGCCCGTGGTCGATGCGGATGCCGTCGGGGGACTCGCCCACCGTCCAGTCGTACTCCTTGATGAAGCGGCCGCCGCTGCTCGCGAACGCGCCGCCCAGCATGGGGACGGCGGCGCCGAGGGTCGTCCACAGGCTGTGGGTGCCGAACCAGATGAAGGCGGGCACCAGGGACGCCGCGAGGAGCGCGCCCCAGGGCGCGCCGGTGAGCAGCAGGGAGAGGGCGAGCATGCGCGGCTGGACGTGCAGCAGGCCCCGCACGGGTGCCTCGCCGACCTCGCGTGCCTCCTCGGGGACGAAACCGGCCGCCCGCGCGAGGAGTTCGGCCCGCAGTTCGGCCGCTTCGCGCTCGCCCAGGTAGGCCAGCTCGTCCTTCTTCTCCGCACCGACGACGTCCAGTTTGAGCTTGGCGACCCCCGCTATGCGCGCCAGCAGTGGCCGTGTCACGTCGACGGCCTGGAGCCGGTCCAGGCGGATGTGGGCGGTGCGCCGGAAGAATAGTCCTGTGCGGATGCGCAGCTCCGTGTCAGTGACGGAGAAGTGCGTGAACCACCAGCTCAGGAAGCCGTACAACGCGCCGCCTACGACCACGGCCACGCTGCCGAGGAGCAGGGTGGTGGCGGTCAGCGCGGAGAGGCGCTGCTGCGTGCCGTTCGGGTCGTGGACCGCCCAGCCGACCAGGACCGCGCAGGGCGCCCACGCGCGGCGCAGCGGCGTGACGGGGTGCAGGCGCCGCTCGGGCACCGCGTCGTCCGTCCCGGGGCGGACGTCCTGCGCTGCTTCTCGTACGCCCTGTACGGCCCCGTCTTCCCGCGCGCCTTTCACAGCCCCGCCGATCGGGCTTCGCCGAGCTCGGTCAGCCGGTCGCGCAACCGCTCCGCCTCCTCGGGAAGCAGGCCCGGGATACGTGCGTCGGTGGCCGCCGCCGCGGTGTGCAGTTGGACGCTCGCGAGTCCGAAGCGGCGCTCCACGGGTCCCGACGTCACCTCGACGAGCTGCATCCGGCCGTACGGCACGACCGTCTCCTCGCGCCACAGCACGCCCCGGCTGATGAGCAGGTCGTCGGCCCGCTCCGCGTACCGCCACGAGCGCCAGTTGCGGCCGAGCACCGGCCAGCCCCAGGCGACGACGGCGAGCGGCACCAGCGCGAACGCGGCCCACGCAGGCCCCACGAACAGGCCGAGGGGGATCCCGACGGCCGCCGCGAGCGGCACGAGCCAGACCACCAGCAGGAGCCGCCGCAGTCGCAGCAGCCCCCTCGGCAGTCCCGTCCACACCGGCTCGGTCCGCTCCCGTGCCGGTTCCGGCCCCGCTGTCCCCGTGTTCATGCCCCAAGCGTACGTAGCGCCGCTGACACGGCGGCTCGTGCGAGAGACTGTGGCCATGAGTCCCACGACGGAGACCACCACGGAGACCACGCTCGGCGTCGGCGGAGCGGCCGAGAGCACCGACATGGTGCTCAACATCGGCCCCCAGCACCCGTCCACGCACGGCGTGCTCCGCCTCCGCCTGGTCCTGGACGGCGAGCGCATCCAGCACGCGGAGCCGGTCATCGGCTATATGCACCGCGGTGCGGAGAAGCTCTTCGAGGCGCGGGACTACCGGCAGATCGTGATGCTGGCCAACCGCCACGACTGGCTCTCGGCGTTCTCGAACGAGCTGGGCGTCGTCATGGCCGTGGAGCGGATGCTCGGCATGGAGGTCCCGGAGCGCGCCGTCTGGATGCGCACGCTCCTCGCCGAGCTGAACCGTGTACTGAACCACTTGATGTTCCTCGGGTCCTACCCGCTCGAACTGGGCGGCATCACCCCGGTGTTCCACGCGTTCCGCGAGCGCGAGGAGCTCCAGAACGTGATGGAGGAGATCTCCGGCGGCCGCATGCACTACATGTTCAACCGCGTGGGCGGCCTCAAGGAGGACCTGCCCGCCGGATGGACCACCCGCGCGCGGGAGGCGGTCGCGTCGGTGCGGTCACGCATGGACGTGTACGACCGTCTGGTGCTCGGCAACGAGATCTTCCGGGGCCGTACGCGCGGCGTCGGCGTCCTCAGTCCGGAGGCGGTACACGCCTACGGAGTGAGCGGCCCCATCGCCCGCGCCTCCGGAGTCGACTTCGACCTGCGCCGCGACGAGCCGTACCTGGCGTACGGCGAGCTCCAGGACACGCTGAAGGTCGTCACGCGCGAGGAGGGCGACTGTCTGGCCCGCTTCGAGTGCCTCCTGGAGCAGACCCACAACGCGCTGGCCCTCGCGGACGCCTGCCTGGACCGGCTCGCCGAGCTCCCGCAGGGGCCGGTCAACCAGCGCCTGCCGAAGGTCCTGAAGGCGCCGGAGGGCCACACGTACGCGTGGACGGAGAACCCTCTCGGCATCAACGGCTACTACCTCGTCAGCAAGGGCGAGAAGACCCCGTACCGCCTCAAGCTGCGCTCGGCCTCGTACAACAACATCCAGGCGCTGACCGAGCTGCTTCCGGGGCAGCTGGTCGCGGACATGGTGGCGATCCTGGGGTCACTGTTCTTCGTGGTCGGCGACATCGACAAGTAGGGCGCTCAGGGCGACATCGACAGGCTGCAGCAGCCAGCCGAAGTCGCCGAGTCCGCCGGGCGCGGTGAGCTCGGCGGCCTCTCCCGCGCGCGTGAGGGCCCGTACGTACGCCGTCGGGTCGGTGGAGGCGAGCGTCAGGGGCGGACGGCCGCCGCTCACGCCCAGCGCGCCGAGCGCCGCCCGCTGGGTGAGCAGCGCGGCGCCGTCCGCCGCGCAGGCGTCCAGCGCCACATGTGCCGTGATGTCGCGGCTGCCGTCGGGCACGGGGGCCGTCTCGCGGCCCTCCCTGAAGCCCGTCAGCGTCCCGAAGGGCGGCCGGGTGTCCCGGGTGTGGGCGTAGTCGACGGCGACCGCGAGGCCGCGCGTCAGGGTCGCGGTGGCGGCCGCCCACGCCTCGTCCCTGGGGCGCCCGATCTCCGCGCGCAGGCCGGGCTCGGCGTCGAGGGGCCACCAGCGCGCCAGCCACTCCGCGTCCGGCCCCGCCACGGGGTCGCCCGGCGTCTCGCTGCCCTCCTCGTCCACGAGCACGCGGCGCGGCACGCCGTCGGCGGCCACCTCGACGACGTCCACGGGGACGTTGTCCAGCCACTCGTTGGCGAACAGCAGGCCCGTGACTCCGGCCGGCGGAGTGCTCCGCCACTCGATGCGCGGGTCGAGGTCCGCCGGGCGCTCCGCGAGCTCCACGGCGTACGCACGCACGCGTGCCGCCACATCCGGGGGGAGCGCGGCGAGGACGGCCGCGGTGAGCTCGCCGCGGCCCGCCCCCATGTCCACGAAGGCCATCTCGTGCGGGTGACCGAGTGCCGTGTCCAGGCGGGTCAGCAGACGGGCCACGGCGCCCGCGTAGAGGGGCGAGGCGTGCACGGACGTGCGGAAGTGGCCCGCCGGGCCCTCGGGGCGGCGATAGAAGCCCTGAGGGCCGTACAGAGCCGTCTCCGTGGCCTCGCGCCAGCCGCGCGGCGCGGTCGTCCGTAGCACTTCCTTGTCGTTCGTCACAGCCCGCAGGCTAAGCGGGCCTCCACCTTGGGGAGTACATGTACCTGCTACGGATCGGACCTTCGGTTGACCCAAGGGCGCCGATGGCCTGCCTACGCTGGGTTACGTGCAGCGCCTCTATGACTTCCTCCGCAGACACCCGACATGGGTCGACGGCTTCTGGGCCTTCGTCCTGCTCGGGATCTCCGGGATCGGTCTGGTGTCCATGGCCGAGGGGGCAGGGCGCGAGCCGCAGGCCCTGTCGATCCCCATCGCCCTCGGGTTCGCCCTGGTGATGACGCTGCGCCGCCGCGCCACCGAGAAGATGCTGGTGCTCGCCGCGGTCCTCGGTTTCCTCCAGCTCGTCTTCGACGTGGGGACGATGCCCGCGAACTTCGCGATGCTGGTGATCGTCTACACCGCGGCGGCCGACGGAGCGCGCTGGGCCTCGCGGTTCGCGCTGGTCGGCGGGTTGTGCGCGGCCCCGCTGTCGATGATGCGCTGGCCCACGGAGAACACCGACACCGTCGGGCTCGTCCTGCTCACGATGTTCCAGATCGTGCCCTTCGCGCTCGCCTGGGTCCTCGGCGACTCCATCCGCACCCGCCGCGCCTACTTCGCACAGCTGGAGGAGCGCGCCGACCGCCTGGAGAAGGAGCGCGAGGCGCAGGCGAAGGTCGCGGTGGCGGCCGAGCGGGCCCGGATCGCCCGCGAGCTGCACGACGTCGTGGCGCACAACGTCTCCGTGATGGTGGTCCAGGCCGACGGCGCCGCGTACGTCATGGACACCGCCCCCGACCAGGCGAAGAAGGCCCTGGAGACCATCTCGGGCACCGGCCGCCAGGCGCTCGCGGAGATGCGCAGGCTGCTCGGGGTGCTGCGCACCGGGGAGCCCGAGGAGAGCGGCGAGTACGTCCCGCAGCCGGACGTCGAGCAGCTCGACGACCTCATCGAGCAGGTCCGTACGGCGGGCCTGCCCGTCGACTACAAGGTGGAGGGCACCCCGCGCCCCCTGCCCAGCGGCGTCGAGCTCACCGCGTACCGCATCGTGCAGGAGGCCCTCACCAACACCCGCAAGCACGGCGGTGAGAACGCCGGGGCGAGCGTGCGTCTGGTCTACTTCGACGACGGCCTCGGGCTGCTGGTCGAGGACGACGGCAAGGGCGCCCCGCACGAGCTGTACGAGGACGGCGGGGCCGACGGCAGCGGGCACGGCCTGATCGGCATGCGCGAGCGGGTCGGCATGGTCGGCGGCACGCTCGACGCGGGGCCCCGTCCCGGCGGCGGGTTCCGGATCAGTGCGCTGCTGCCGCTGAAACCCGCACACTGAGCACACCACCCCACAGCCCTTCGGAAGGACCCTTGATGTCGATCCGCGTGATGCTCGTCGACGACCAGGTGCTGCTGCGCACCGGGTTCCGGATGGTGCTCGCCGCCCAGCCGGACATGGATGTCGTCGCGGAGGCGGGCGACGGCGTGGAGGCGCTGGAGGTGCTGCGCGGGACCGAGGTCGACGTGGTGCTGATGGACGTCCGCATGCCGAAGCTCGACGGCGTGGAGACGACCCGGCGCATCTGCCAGGACGCCAACCCGCCGAAGGTCCTGATCCTGACCACGTTCGACCTCGACGAGTACGCCTTCTCGGGGCTGAAGGCCGGCGCGTCCGGCTTCATGCTCAAGGACGTGCCCCCGGGGGAGCTGCTCGCCGCGATCCGGTCCGTGCACAGCGGTGACGCGGTGGTCGCGCCGTCCACGACGAGGCGGCTCCTGGACCGCTTCGCGCCGATGCTGCCGAACGCCGGCGGGCAGCCGCAGCACAAGCACCTGGAGCGCCTCACGGACCGCGAGCGCGAGGTCATGATCCTGGTCGCGCAGGGCCTGTCGAACGGCGAGATCGCGGCGCGGCTCGTCCTGTCGGAGGCGACCGTGAAGACGCACGTCGGACGCATCCTGACCAAGCTGGACCTGCGGGACCGGGTGCAGGTGGTGGTCCTCGCGTACGAGACGGGGCTCGTGCGGGCCGGGGGCGCTTCCTAGCGCAGCACGCCCTCGATGAAGTCGCTGCCCAGGCGGGACACGACGCTGATGTCCAGCTGGTGCTGGACATAGCGCCCCCTGCGGCGCGTGGTGATCAGGTCCGCCTTCTTCAGGACGCTCAGGTGCCGGGATATCTCCGGCGCCGTCATGCCGTGCGCGTCGGCCAGCTCGCTCGTGGTGTACGCCCCGCGCGCGAGGTGGCGGCACAGGCGCATCCGCACCGGGTGGGCGAGCGCGGACATGCGGCGGGTCAGCTGCTCCACGGTGGGCGGTGAGGTGAGGCCGGGAGCGCTGATCGGGTACGTGATCGACGCCTGCCAGCCCTTGCGGTGCAGCACCCACAGGTGCGGCCAGCCGAGGCTCGTCGGGACGATCGTCAGGCCGCCGGAGCCGGTGGTGGTCCGGCCGTCGGACATCTTGTCCACGGTGATGACCTGACCGCTCTCGTCCAGGGAGACCGCTCCGGAGATGGCCTTCAGGGCCTCCGCGAGCCCCTTGCGCCGCAGCAGCTCGGTCTTGTGCCGGGCGTCCGCGGCCAGTTGGTGGTGCACGCGGGCCCAGGTGTCGGCGAAGAAGGCCTCGTCGCAGTCCTCCATGAGCGTGCGGAACCACGCGCGGACGACCGGCGGATCCTCCAGGAGCCGCTTGGTGAACCGCACCTGGTGCGGGCCGCGCGCGGCGGCGAGGTCCAGCGCGCGCCGCTGCACGGCGGGGTCGGCGAGGAGCCTGCGGTCCGGCTCCGCGTACGTCGACTGGCAGGTGAACTCCAGGGCCGCGTCCACGAACTGCTCGTCGCTCAGCTTGTCCAGCTGGTCGAGCTCCTCGGCGAGCGTGGCCCCCGGCAGCGCGCTCCGCCCCGGCAGTCCCGCGAAGGGCGCGAAGACGTCGGAGAACGTCGTGCGCCACAGGAAGTCGGCCTCGCAGAGGCGGTCCGCGAGGCAGGGGTCCAGGCGCGTGGACACGGCCGTCACCCAGCCCTGCAGCCCCGGGTGGTGGCCCGGCTCGGACAGGGCGTGCAGCGACATGCCGAGTTCGGACAGGGGCGAGGGCACGACGTGGATCCGCTCCTGGGCAAGGCCGCTGATGTCGATGCTCACGCTCATGGCCCCATGGTGCACCTCCGCACTGACAGCGCGGCCGTCGATTGACGAGCGCCGTCAATCGACGCGACGCGGACGGGGCGGCAGGAGCAGGCTTGTGGTCATCGGGAAGCAGGAGGCACGGCAGCGCCGCCGTGACCGGCCCCCGACACCCACCCTCGACCCCACCCGTCGACCCACCCGTCACCGTCGACGACCGAGCAGGGCACGACCGGCCCATCGATGTCCGTTAAGTACTATTTATTCCGAGAGGTATCCGTCATGAGCGTCACCCAGCAGTTCCTCCTCGACTCCTACCGCGCCGCGCAGCACGGCGGACCGACCCCGCCCGCCCCCGGACAGCACGACTGGCAGGCGGTCCGTGAAGTCCGCGACTACGGCCGCTTCCGCGCGGTCGTGGCCGAACGCCCCGCACGCGGCCGGGTCCGCGCCGCCCTGGCCCGCCTCACGCGGGGATCCTTCGTACGAACTCCGCGACCGCTTCCCTGACGCCATGGGCCGTCCACTTGAGGCCTTCCTCGGTCACGGTGACCTCCGTGACCGAGAGGCCGGGCGGCCCGTCCGGGAACCAGCGCCCGAAGAGCAGCGTGCCGGTCTCCTCCGCCTGCCCGAGACAGGCCTCGTCCAGTACGTCGGAGGCGTACGGAAGCCACACCTGGAACTGGTGGGTGTGCGGGCGCTCCGGGTGCACGCGCGACCAGGGCACGCCCGCGGCCGCGAACCCCTCGTGCAGCGCGTCGGCGACCACGCGCGCGTGGGCGACGTACTCCGGCAGCCGGGGCAGCGTGTGCTTCAGGCCGAGGAGCGCCGACACCGCGACGGGGAACTGCTGGAACAGCTGCCCTCCGTAGCGGTGGCGCCACACCCTCGCTTCCTCGACGAGCGTGCGTGGGCCGGCCAGCGCGGCGCCGCTCAGCCCCTCCAGGGACTTGTAGAACGACACGTACACGGAGTCGGCGAGACCGGCGATCTCCGCGAGGCTCCGGCCGAAATGCGGTGTGCACTCCCAGAGCCGGGCGCCGTCGAAGTGCACGACCGCGTCCCTCTCGCGGGCCGCCGCCACGACCGCCTCCAGCTCCTCCCACCGCGGCAGGACGAAACCGGCGTCCCGGAGCGGAAGTTCGAGCATCAGCGTCCCGAAAGGCTCCTCGAAGTACCGTACTTCGTCCGCCTCGGGCAGCCGCGGCTGGTCCGTCGGATGCACCGTCCGCAACCCGCTGACCACGGAGAACGCGGACCCTTCATGCACCTCGGGGTGTGCCCTGGGATGGAGCGCCACGGTCGCGTTCCCCGTACGGGCCGCCCAGCAGCGCAGCGCGACCTGCTGCGCCATCGTGCCGGTCGGGAAGAACGCGGCGTCCTCCTTGCCGAGCAGCCGGGCGACCTCGCCCTCCAGGGTGGCGACGACGGCGTTGCCGTACACGTCGGTGGGGTCCTCGGGGCCGACCACGTCGGGAGCCGCGGCGGCCAGCGCCGACAGGCGCTCGGTGAGCGGGACGTGCAGGACGGAACGGTGCAAGGTCCGGGCGGCGCCCACGGCGGCGGCGCGGCGGCGGGCCGCCCGGATCTCGTCCGCGTCCGGCGTCTCCCGCGAGTCCGGCTGCTCTTCTACTGCGCTTTCAGAGGGCATCCTCCGAGCATGACCCGTTCTCCGCTCACCGGTCATATGAATAACCACAGCCTGTGGACAGCCGAAGACGCGGCGCCAACCAATCGCGTTAACATGACGAGAAATCGTCCGGTACCCCGAGCGGACTGGAACGGAAGGCGCCGCCGCGTGAACGCATCGCATCAGCCAGACCCGCGGGACCGCCCCGCGAGGCTCACCGTGGGAGTCGTGGGAGCGGGCCGGGTGGGACCCGCGCTTGCCGCGTCGCTGCAGCTCGCGGGCCACCGTCCCGTGGCCGCTTCCGGCGTGTCCGACACGTCGGTGCGACGGGCCGCCGCGCTGCTCCCCGACGTCCCCCTCGTCCCGCCCGCCGAGGTGCTCGAACGCGCCGACCTGGTGCTCCTGACCGTCCCCGACGACGCGCTCCCCGGCCTCGTCGAGGGCCTCGCCGAGACCGGCGCCGTGCGCCCCGGCCAGCTGCTCGTCCACACCTCCGGGCGGTACGGCACACAGGTACTCGAACCCGCCCTGCGCGCCGGAGCCCTGCCGCTCGCACTGCACCCCGCCATGACCTTCACCGGCACCGCCGTCGACGTCCAGCGCCTCGCGGGATGCTCCTTCGGGGTGACCGCCCCCGAGGAGCTGCGGCTCGCCGCGGAAGCCCTGGTCATCGAGATGGGCGGCGAGCCCGAGTGGATCGCCGAGGAGAACCGCCCGCTCTACCACGCGGCCCTCGCCCTGGGCGCGAACCACCTGGTCACACTGGTCGCCGAGTCCATGGATCTGCTGCGCGACGCGGGCGTCGCGGCCCCGGACCGCATGCTCGGCCCGCTGCTCGGCGCCGCCCTGGACAACGCCCTCCGCTCGGGCGACGCGGCGCTCACCGGACCCGTCGCGCGCGGGGACGCGGGCACCGTCGCCGCCCACGTCGCCGAGTTGCGCAAGCACGCCCCGCAGACCGTCGCGGGCTACCTCGCGATGGCCCGCGCCACCGCCGACCGCGCCCTCGCCCACGGCCTGCTCAAGCCCGAGCTCGCCGAGGACCTCCTCGGAGTGCTCTCCAACGGAGCCGAAGGGGGGAGCCGATGAGTACGCGCACCACGCTCCTGCACACCGCCGAGTCGCTCCGCACGCGCGCGCGTGCGGGCCGCCGCGCCGTCGTCATGACCATGGGCGCCCTGCACGACGGGCACGCCTCCCTGGTCCGCGCCGCCCGCCGCGTCGCGGGACCCGAGGGCGAGGTCGTCGTCACGGTCTTCGTGAACCCGCTCCAGTTCGGCGCCGGCGAGGACCTCGACCGCTACCCGCGCACCCTCGACGCCGACATCAAGATCGCCGAACAGGCCGGGGCGGACATCGTGTTCGCGCCCTCCGTGGACGAGGTCTACCCGGGCGGCGAACCCCAGGTCCGCGTCGGCGCGGGACCCATGGGCACCGTCCTCGAAGGCGCCACCCGCCCCGGGCACTTCGACGGCATGCTCACCGTCGTCGCCAAGCTGCTGCACCTCACCGCGCCCGATGTGGCCCTCTTCGGGCAGAAGGACGCCCAGCAGCTCGCCCTGATCCGCCGCATGGTCCGCGACCTGAACTTCCCCGTGGAGATCGTCGGCGTCCCCACCGTCCGTGAGGACGACGGCCTGGCCCTCTCCAGCCGCAACCGCTACCTCGCCCCGGAGGAGCGGCGCACCGCCCTCGCCCTCTCCCAGGCCCTCTTCGCGGGACGCGACCGGCACGCCGCCCAGGAGGCCCTGCGCGCACGGGCCGCCAGCGCCCCCGCCTCACGCGCGCGTGCCGTCGCCCTGAGCGAGATCGGCGAGTCCCGCGCGGCGGCCGACGCGCACGCCGTGGCGGAGTCCGCGGAGCCCTCCGCGACCGGCGGCCCCGCCGCCGTCGTCACCGCGGCCCGCCTCGTCCTCGACGAGGCCGCCCGCCTGGTCCCCCCGCTGGAGCTGGACTACGTGGCGTTGGTGGACCCCGCCGACTTCACCGAGGTCCGCCCCGGCCACCGCGGCGAGGCCGTCCTCGCCGTGGCCGCCCGGGTCGGCTCGACGCGCCTCATCGACAACATCCCGCTGACGTTCGGAGCCTCCGTATGAGCGCGCACCGCACAGGCCCGGCCGCGGCAGCCGTCCACGCGAACGGAGTCCCCGCATGAGCGCCACCGGCATACGGCTGCACGCGCCCGCCCCCGGCTGGTCCCTCGACGCCGACATCGTGGTCGTCGGCTCGGGAGTGGCCGGGCTGACGGCCGCCCTGCGCGGCGCGGCCGCGGGACTCAGGACGGTCGTGGTGACCAAGGCCCGCCTGGACGCGGGCTCCACCCGCTGGGCGCAGGGCGGCGTCGCCGCGGCGATCGGCGAGGGCGACACACCCGAAGAGCACCTGGACGACACGCTCGTCGCGGGCGCGGGCCTCTGCGACGAGGAGGCCGTGCGCACCCTCGTCACCGAGGGCCCCGGTGCCGTACGCCGCCTCATCGAGACCGGCGCCCACTTCGACAAGGACTCCGAAGGCGCCATCGAGCTGGCCCGCGAGGGCGGCCACCACCGGCGCCGCATCGCGCACGCGGGCGGCGACGCGACCGGCGCGGAGATCTCCCGCGCCCTCGTCGAGGCGGTCCGCGCGCGCGGCATACCGACGATCGAGAACGCGCTGGTCCTCGACCTCCTCACCGACGCCGACGGCCACACCGCCGGTGTCTCCCTGCACGTCATGGGGGAGGGCCAGCACGACGGCGTGGGCGCCGTCCACGCCCCCGCGGTCGTCCTCGCCACCGGCGGCATGGGCCAGGTCTTCTCCGCGACCACCAACCCGTCCGTCTCCACGGGCGACGGCGTCGCGCTCGCCCTGCGCGCGGGCGCGGAGGTCTCCGACCTCGAATTCGTGCAGTTCCACCCCACGGTGCTGTTCCTCGGCACCGACGCCGAGGGCCAGCAGCCGCTGGTCTCCGAGGCCGTCCGGGGTGAGGGCGCGCACCTCGTGGACGCCGACGGTGTGCGCTTCATGGTCGGACAGCACGAGCTGGCCGAGCTGGCGCCCCGCGACATCGTCGCCAAGGGCATCACGCGCCGCATGCAGGAAAAAGGCACCGACCACATGTTCCTCGACGCCAGGCACTTCGGCGCCGACATGTGGGAGAACCGCTTCCCGACGATCCTCGCCGCCTGCCGCGCGCACGGCATCGACCCCGTCACCGAGCCCATCCCCATCGCCCCGGCCGCGCACTACGCCTCCGGAGGCGTCCGCACCGACCGGCACGGCCGCACCACCGTTCCGGGGCTCTACGCCTGCGGGGAGGTCGCCTGCACCGGCGTGCACGGCGCCAACCGCCTCGCCTCCAACTCCCTCCTCGAAGGCCTCGTCTACGCCGAGCGCATCGCCGACGACATCGTGGCCCGCCACGCGGAAAACACCCTCCACGCGCGCGTGCCGGTGCCCGTCACCCCGCCCGGGACCCCGACGCACCCCCTTCTCCCGGCCGAGGCCCGCTTCACCATCCAGCGCGTCATGAGCGAAGGCGCCGGAGTTCTCCGCTCCGCCGCCTCCCTCACCGAGACCGCCGCGCAGCTGGCCCGCGTCCACGCCGAGGCCGCGGGCGCGCTCGCGGAGCACGGCAAGACGGCCGAGCCCGGCGTCGACACCTGGGAGACCACCAACCTCCTGTGCGTCGCCCGCGTCCTGGTGGCCGCCGCCCAGCGCCGTGAGGAGACCCGCGGCTGCCACTGGCGCGAGGACCACGCCGACCGCGACGACGCGGCCTGGCGGCGCCACATCGTCGTACGCCTCAATCCGGACAGGACGCTGGCGGCGCACACGACCGAGACCCACGACTTCCCTCCGACCCGTCCCAGTCCCCAGGAGCAGTGACCGTGAGCACCCCCGACGACCTCCCCCTCGCCGCCCCCTCAGCCGCAGGCGGTGGCTGCGGCGACGCCTGCGGCTGCGGCGGTGACGACGCCTACGACCCCATGGAGTGCGGCCTCGACCCCGCGCTCGTACAGCTCCTGACCGAGGCAGGGCTCGATCCCGTGCAGATCGAGGACATCGCGCACATGGCCATCGAGGAGGACCTGGCCGGCGGTGTCGACGTCACCACGGCCGCCACCATCCCCGAGGACGCCGTCGCCACCGCCGACTTCGCGGCGCGCGAGGCGGGCACCGTCGCGGGCCTGCGGGTCGCCGAAGCCATCATCTCCGTGGTGTGCGAGGAGGAGTTCGAGGTCGAGCGGCACGTCGAGGACGGTGACCGCGTCGCGGCCGGCGACGTCCTGCTCAGCGTCACCACCCGCACCCGTGACCTGCTCACCGCCGAGCGCAGCGCGCTGAACATCCTGTGCCGCCTCTCCGGCATCGCGACCGCCACGCGCGCGTGGGCGGACGCCCTGGACGGCACGAAGGCGAAGGTCCGCGACACCCGCAAGACCACGCCGGGCTACCGCGCCCTGGAGAAGTACGCGGTCCGCATGGGCGGCGGCGTGAACCACCGGATGTCGCTCGCCGACGCGGCCCTGGTCAAGGACAACCACGTGGTCGCCGCGGGCGGCGTGGCGCAGGCCTTCAAGGCGGTACGCGAGCAGTTCCCCGAGGTGCCGATCGAGGTCGAGGTCGACACGCTCCACCAGCTGCGCGAGGTCGTCGACGCGGGCGCCGACCTGATCCTCCTGGACAACTTCACGCCCGGCGAGACGGCGGAGGCCGTCGCCCTCGTGGACGGCCGCGCGTTCCTGGAGTCCTCGGGCCGCCTCACCCTGGAGAACGCCCGCGCGTACGCCGAGACGGGCGTCGACTACCTCGCGGTGGGCGCCCTCACCCACTCGTCCCCGATCCTCGACATCGGACTCGACCTGCGAGAAGCGGTGCGCGACTGATGCTCCTCACCATCGACGTGGGCAACACCCACACCGTCCTCGGCCTGTTCGACGGCGAGGACATCGTCGAGCACTGGCGCATCTCCACGGACGCGCGCCGCACCGCCGACGAACTGGCCGTGCTCCTCAACGGCCTGATGGGCATGCACCCGCTGCTCGGCGACGAGCTCGGCGACGGCATCGACGGCATCGCCATCTGCTCGACCGTCCCCTCGGTCCTGCACGAACTGCGCGAGGTCACGCGGCGCTACTACGGAGACGTGCCCGCCGTCCTCGTCGAGCCCGGCATCAAGACCGGCGTCCCGATCCTCATGGACAACCCCAAGGAGGTCGGCGCCGACCGCATCATCAACGCGGTGGCGGCGGTCGAGCTGTACGGCGGACCGGCGATCGTCGTCGACTTCGGCACGGCGACGACGTTCGACGCGGTGTCCGCGCGCGGGGAGTACGCGGGCGGGGTCATCGCCCCCGGCATCGAGATCTCCGTGGAGGCTCTCGGCGTACGAGGCGCCCAGCTCCGCAAGATCGAGCTCGCCCGGCCGCGCAGCGTCATCGGCAAGAACACGGTGGAGGCCATGCAGGCGGGCATCCTGTACGGCTTCGCGGGGCAGGTCGACGGGGTCGTGAACCGGATGGCCCGCGAACTGGCGGGCGCGGGCGGCGACCCGGACGACGTCACGGTCATCGCCACGGGTGGTCTCGCGCCGATGGTCCTCGGCGAGGCGTCGGTCATCGACGAGCACGAACCGTGGCTGACGCTGATCGGGCTTCGGCTCGTCTACGAGCGGAACGTTGCCCGTAGTTGACCGATTGCCGCCGATTGGTGCTCGGCCTGTGTGCACTACGCCTCCGCTTCTGCAAGAGTCTGCGCTGGACGGGGACTTGAGTGGGTGTGGGGCGGGCTGGAGCGGATGAGGCACGTGAAACGACTGTGGATGGGCGTTGTGGCGCTGGGGGCGGTGCTTGTCGGCTCCGCGCCGGTGGCGTACGCGGCGTCGCCCTCCCCGTCCCCCCTCGCGGGGGCCGGTGCGGGGGTTCTCCCCTGGCTCGCCGTCGTGGCGGTCGCCGCGCTCGGCATCGGCGCGGTCGCCTACGCCCTGGCCCGCCGCCGCGCGGACTAACCCTCCCGGGCGGGGCGCCCTGCTCGGGCAGGAGCCCCAGCCCCGCCGCTCCGCGGCGGATAACTCCCACCCACCCACCCGTTCACCCCGCGACGCCCCGTGCGGGTAGGAGCACCGCCCCCGCCGCTTCGCGGCGGATGTTCCCCACCCACCCGCCCGTTTGCCCCGCGACGTCCGGCGGGGGTAGGGGCGGGTGGGTGGGTGGGGAGCTGTGCTCACTCGGGTGGGGCAGGGGGTGGGGGTGGGTGGGGGCGCAGTACCCACTGGCGTGGGGTGGGTTGGGTGTCTGTCGTGGCCCACCGGCAGGGTGGGTGCGGAGCCTCAGCATCCGGTGGGCCCGGTGGTCGTTGCCCCCCGCCCCTACCGGACCGCAGGCGCGTACGAGACGCGGAGGGGACGTGGGGGTATGTGCGCACGGAGCACCGAGCCAGCCATGGCGGTCGGGAATGTCGGGCGGGGCGTAGGGATGGCGAGTACGCACATACCCCCGCGGCCCCGCACCCACAGACGGACCCGAAGCGAACCCCGCCCAAGGCGACCCGCCCGAATTGGCGTTAAGCGGATTTTGTCCGATTGGCGCGTATCGTCAGTCCATGCCCACGCCATACGGATCCCGGGGCGGCATGGCCTTCAGCGCGGAAGAGCTGCGAGTGCTCCGTCGCGCCCTGGGCCTCGCCCTGCACCCCAGCCCCGTCCGCGACGAGGACGTCCAGGACTGCCTCCGGCTCGCCGAATCGGTCGACGAAGCCGTGCGCGAGGGCGCCAGGCTGCGCGCCTTTCTCGTGGCCGACCTCGCCCGCTACCGTGCCGCCCTGCCCGGCACCGCCGCCGGCTACCTCGCCCTCCTCGACGACGTCCTGGGCGGCGGCTACCAGCCGACCCCTGACGACCTCGCCGCCCTGCGCGCCCTCCGCGGCAACCCCACCGCGGCCGCACTGCTCGACCGCAGCCGCGTCATCGCCGAGCGAGCCGTCCGCGCCCGCCTCGCGGGCCGAGCCGTCCCCGTGACCGCCCCCGCCACCCCGGCCCCCCTCCCCATCCCGGCCTCCCGCACCCGCCTTCTCGCCCTCCCCGGCGGGGCGGGGACCGAAGTCGCCGCCGCCCCCGGACCCCGGCAGCCCGCCGAGCGCCCCGCCCACGCCCCCGCCCCACCCCGCCCCGTCCCCACCCCCGCCGAGGTCTTCCCGCCCAAACGGCGGCCCGAGGCACCCGGAGCACCCGGAGGGCCCACCGCGCCCGCCGCGCCCGCGGACCCGCCGCACCAGCTCGTCGCGGGCTAGCTACTCTGGAGGGCATGGACTACGTTTCCGCGCTCGTGCCCCCCGTAGTGATGGCCGTGTTCTTCACGGGGCTCATCGTGACGATCGTGAAGACCCAGGGCGGCGCCAACAAGGCCAAGGAGGACGCGGCCGTGGACGCCGCGATCTCCCGCGCCGAAGCCGTCCGGCAGACCCCGAAGACCGGCAGCGCCTGACCCACCGGCACGGGCACGCACGGCCTCGCAAGGCCAAGCACGGCCCCGCAAGGCAGCACCCGGCAGCACCCCACACCCCATCCCGGCGGCAGCCCCCGGCGTACGACCCGCGCGCGTTTCGAGTCGTACGCCCTTTTTGTTGCGGAAGTTCCAGAAATTGGGCGTACGCCACGTCCCTCACGCATCACGCCAATAGTGACGTCTCCCACTATTGTTCTGCTGTGCCTCGTCCATTGGGAGAACTCGAAGACTCAGTCATGACGCGGGTGTGGAAGTGGAACCGCCCCGTGACCGTTCGAGAAGTCCTGGAAGACCTTCAGGAGGAACGGTCCATCGCGTACACCACCGTGATGACCGTTTTGGACAATCTCCATCAGAAGGGCTGGGTGCGCCGCGAAGCGGAAGGCCGCGCCTATCGATATGAGGCGGTCTCCACTCGTGCCGCCTACGCAGCCGCACTGATGAACGAAGCCTGGTCGCGGAGCGACAACCCCGCCGCCGCACTCGTCGCCTTCTTCGGCATGATGTCGGCGGAACAGCGGGAAGCGCTGAGCGACGCGATGCGTATCGTCCAAGGCCCCGAAGTCGCGCAACGCTCCGAACCCGCACAACGCCCCGAAGTCGCGCAACGCTCCGAAGTCGTCCAACCCCCCGAAGTCACCCGACCCCCCGAGAACCCCGCCTCCGTCGAGCGCGATGCAGAGCGATAGCGTCCGCTTCATGCCAGCAGAGGTCCCCGAACGCAACGAACTCAGCGAACTCAGCGCAAAAGCAGTCTCCGTCCGGAGGGCGCGAACCTCCGATGTGCCGGGCGTCCGCCGCCTCCTCGACTCCTACGTCCGCGAGCGGATCCTCCTGGACAAAGCGACGGTGACGCTTTACGAGGACATCCAGGAGTTCTGGGTGGCGGAACGCGACGACAACGCGGAGTTGGTCGGCTGCGGCGCTCTGCACGTCATGTGGGAAGACCTCGCCGAAGTGCGCACTCTCGCGGTGAATCCCGAGGTCAGGGGCGCCGGAGTGGGGCATCAGCTGTTGGGCAAGTTGCTGCAGACCGCCGGGTGGCTCGGCGTCCGCAAGGTTTTCTGTCTCACCTTCGAAGTCGACTTCTTCGCGAAGCACGGCTTCGTGGAGATCGGCGAGACTCCGGTCGACGGAGATGTCTACAGCGAGCTCCTGCGTTCCTATGACGAGGGCGTCGCCGAGTTCCTGGGCCTCGAACGAGTGAAACCGAACACCTTGGGCAACAGCCGGATGCTTCTGCATCTGTGATCGTCACCCGGTATTCCCGACCGTCCCCTGCCCAGGTGGGCTATGTCCGAAACGCGCACGTTTCCAGGGTTCTAGGGGTACCCGGTCTCTCCCAGGGGTTTGTGTTTTTCCAGCAAAAGCGGTTTGCTTTCCGACGTACTGCAGTACTGCATATAACAGGGGCCGGTGAATCGACGGCGCGTGTCGTGCGGCTTGCGGCCCGGTCTCACAGTTATCGATGAAAGGAAATCCGGTGGCACAGAAGGTTCAGGTCCTTCTTGTCGATGACCTCGACGGTGGCGAGGCAGACGAGACCGTGACGTTTGCGCTGGACGGCAAGTCGTACGAGATCGACCTCACCACGGCCAACGCGGACAAGCTCCGCGGTGCCCTTGAGGACTTCGTGAAGGCCGGCCGGCGTACCGGTGGCCGCGCGGGCGGTCGCGGCAAGGCGCGCGCCGCCGCGACGAGCGGTGGCCAGGACACGGCCGCCATTCGCGCCTGGGCGAAGGAGAACGGTTTCGAGGTCAACGACCGCGGCCGCGTTCCCGCGTCCATTCGTGAGGCCTACGAGAAGGCCAACGGCTGACGGCTGCGACGCCGCAGCCGGACCCGGTGGCACTGCGTCGCCGCCGTGTCCACGAGTCGTACGAGACCGGAGCCCACGGCGGGATCGCTGTGCTGCGCAGTCCCTCCTCCCCCCACCCCGGGCAGGGACGGGAGCGCCGGCAGCGTCGGCTCCACCTCACAGCCGGGCTCCGGGGGTCGCAGCCAGACGGCGGCCCCCCGCGAGCCGGACCACCCCGGGGGCGTCGGCGCGACGATCCGCCCGCCCGCCCCGATCGCGGTGAGCCCGAGGGGGATGTGCCCCCACTCCAGCCAGTCGAGCAGCCCCGGCAGCTCGTCCGCGCTGCCCGCGCTCACCAGGAGGCGCATCGTTTCCCCGCGCAGCGCCACCGGTGCCTTCGGCCCGAGGTGGCGCAGCACCGCGAAACCGGCCTCCGCGGGAAGTTCCAGGACGTCGAAGCGCAGCCCCGTCAGGAGCCGCGCGGGGCCGGGCCCGGGGGCGGTCGCCCAGCCGAGCTCGTTCTCGTACCACTGCCGCACCGGGTCGCTCTGCTCGACCGGTACCCGGGGCTGAGGAACTGTGAGGGCCATGCCGGAGCAACAGCCGGGACGGCGCTCGGGTTACGCAGGGTGGCGGCATGAACGCGCTGCGTACCCGGAAAGAGGGCGTAAGGACGTGTTCGGCGACGCAAGGGTGTTCGCCCGTAGCTGAGGGAACCGGGGCGCGCCGCATGGAGTGTCAGTCCTTACGGGTAAGACATCCCTAGTGGGGAGGGGCGACACGCGGTCCCGGGCGCCACACGTTCGCCATCGGCGTAGTGCTGGTGGGGGTAACTGCCTGGCCTGCGGGAACATCGTCTCGCACCATCGGGTTGGAGCAGTTGTCGGCGTTCGGGGTCAGGAGATCCTCCGAGTTGGGGTCCGGGTGTCGGCAGTTGGAATGAGCGGTCCCCGCTTGCGGGACTAAGCTGCGGAAGGACAGGGAGGGGACCGACCCCTTTACTGCCTGACCGCTCTGAGGAGCGATTAACGATGTTCGAGAGGTTCACCGACCGCGCGCGGCGGGTTGTCGTCCTGGCTCAGGAAGAAGCCCGGATGCTCAACCACAACTACATCGGCACCGAGCACATCCTCCTGGGCTTGATCCACGAGGGCGAGGGTGTCGCCGCTAAGGCCCTGGAGAGCCTCGGGATTTCGCTCGAGGCGGTCCGCCAGCAGGTGGAGGAGATCATCGGGCAGGGCCAGCAGGCTCCGTCCGGCCACATTCCCTTCACCCCCCGTGCCAAGAAGGTCCTGGAGCTCTCGCTCCGCGAGGCCCTTCAGCTGGGCCACAACTACATCGGCACGGAGCACATCCTGCTCGGCCTGATCCGTGAGGGCGAGGGCGTCGCCGCCCAGGTCCTGGTCAAGCTGGGCGCCGATCTCAACCGGGTGCGGCAGCAGGTCATCCAGCTGCTCTCCGGCTACCAGGGCAAGGAGACCGCCACCGCCGGCGGTCCTGCCGAGGGCACGCCCTCCACGTCCCTGGTCCTCGACCAGTTCGGCCGGAACCTCACCCAGGCCGCTCGTGAGTCCAAGCTCGACCCGGTCATCGGGCGCGAGAAGGAGATCGAGCGGGTCATGCAGGTGCTGTCCCGCCGTACGAAGAACAACCCGGTCCTGATCGGTGAGCCCGGCGTCGGCAAGACCGCCGTCGTCGAGGGCCTTGCCCAGGCCATCGTCAAGGGCGAGGTGCCCGAGACCCTCAAGGACAAGCACCTCTACACCCTGGACCTCGGCGCGCTGGTCGCGGGCTCCCGCTACCGCGGTGACTTCGAGGAGCGCCTGAAGAAGGTCCTCAAGGAGATCCGCACCCGCGGCGACATCATCCTGTTCATCGACGAGCTCCACACCCTGGTGGGTGCGGGTGCCGCCGAGGGCGCGATCGACGCCGCCAGCATCCTGAAGCCGATGCTGGCCCGCGGTGAGCTGCAGACCATCGGTGCGACGACGCTCGACGAGTACCGCAAGCACCTGGAGAAGGACGCCGCGCTGGAGCGCCGCTTCCAGCCCATCCAGGTCGCGGAGCCGTCGCTGCCGCACACCATCGAGATCCTCAAGGGCCTCCGCGACCGGTACGAGGCGCACCACCGCGTCTCCATCACGGACGAGGCCCTGGTCCAGGCCGCCACGCTGGCCGACCGGTACATCTCGGACCGCTTCCTGCCGGACAAGGCGATCGACCTGATCGACGAGGCCGGTTCCCGGATGCGCATCCGCCGGATGACCGCGCCGCCGGACCTCCGCGAGTTCGACGAGAAGATCGCGGGCGTCCGCCGCGACAAGGAGTCCGCGATCGACTCGCAGGACTTCGAGAAGGCCGCCTCTCTGCGCGACAAGGAGAAGCAGCTCCTGGCCGCCAAGGCCAAGCGGGAGAAGGAGTGGAAGGCCGGCGACATGGACGTCGTCGCCGAGGTCGACGGCGAGCTGATCGCCGAGGTCCTGGCCACGGCGACCGGCATTCCGGTCTTCAAGCTCACGGAGGAGGAGTCCTCCCGCCTGCTGCGCATGGAGGACGAGCTCCACAAGCGCGTCATCGGCCAGAAGGACGCCGTCAAGGCGCTCTCGAAGGCGATCCGGCGTACGCGTGCGGGTCTGAAGGACCCGAAGCGTCCCGGTGGCTCGTTCATCTTCGCCGGCCCGTCCGGTGTCGGTAAGACCGAGCTGTCCAAGGCGCTCGCCGAGTTCCTCTTCGGCGACGAGGACGCGCTGATCTCCCTCGACATGTCGGAGTTCAGCGAGAAGCACACGGTCTCGCGTCTCTTCGGTTCGCCCCCCGGCTACGTGGGCTACGAAGAGGGCGGTCAGCTGACCGAGAAGGTCCGCCGCAAGCCGTTCTCCGTCGTCCTGTTCGACGAGGTCGAGAAGGCCCACCCGGACATCTTCAACTCGCTCCTGCAGATCCTGGAGGACGGTCGCCTGACCGACTCCCAGGGCCGCGTCGTGGACTTCAAGAACACGGTCATCATCATGACGACCAACCTTGGAACCCGTGACATCTCGAAGGGCTTCAACCTGGGCTTCGCGGCCCAGGGCGACACGAAGTCCAACTACGAGCGGATGAAGAACAAGGTCAGCGACGAGCTGAAGCAGCACTTCCGCCCGGAGTTCCTGAACCGCGTGGACGACGTCGTCGTCTTCCCGCAGCTCAGCCAGGACGACATCCTCCAGATCGTCGACCTGATGATCACCAAGGTGGACGAGCGCCTGAAGGACCGGGACATGGGCATCGAGCTCTCCCAGTCCGCGAAGGAGCTCCTCTCGAAGAAGGGCTACGACCCGGTGCTCGGCGCGCGTCCGCTGCGACGCACGATCCAGCGCGAGGTCGAGGACACCCTCTCCGAGAAGATCCTCTTCGGCGAGCTGCGTCCCGGCCACATCGTGGTCGTCGACACGGAGGGCGAGGGCGAGACCGCCACGTTCACCTTCCGCGGCGAGGAGAAGGCGGCGCTGCCCGACGTGCCGCCGATCGAGTCGGCCGCCGGTGGCGGCGCGGGCCCGAACCTGAGCAAGGACGCGTGACGCTCGCGCTGAGCTGATTGTGTGAAGGGCTGCCCCGGACCGTCTGAGTACGGTTCCGGGGCAGCCCTTTCTCCGCGTGCGGGGTTATGACACAGGCTCTTACGCCGTGATCGTCACGCCCTCCGGTACGTTCCGTACGCGCGGCAGGCGCGGGTTGACGCGCAGGACGCGCAGGCCGGGGAAGCGGGCCAGCCACGCCATGTCCGGGTCGGGCAGCTCCGCGTTGATCCACAGGTGGGTGAGCCGCTCGGGGAGGAGGCCCGCGAGGAGTTCGTCGGTGCGCATGACGCCGGCCACCTGGATGCGGGGCCGTCCGCCGAGACCGCGCAGGGCGGCCAGCTCGGCCGCGTCGGACACCGGGAAGTACAGGCCCGCCGGATCGAGGTGGGCGATGATCTCCCGCGCGTACCGCTCGGTGTCGAAGTGCCGCCAGGGGCGGGCCAGCTCGGTGCGGATGGCGAGGGAGGAGCGGCCGCGCAGCCGGGAGAGGTAGTCGATCGCCGCGTCCTCCTGGACGCGGGTCGCCGTGATGGCGAGGAGCAGCGCCTGCTGGTCGCCGGGCACCTGCTCGGGGTCGGGCAGCTGCTCCAGGACGATGGGTCCGACCCAGCCGAGGCTGCGGGCACCCTGTTCGGTCGTGGGCCGCAGCAGGTTCTTCGTGCGGCGGTGGACGAGTTCCTGGACGGCCGGGTCGAGCTCGCTGACGTGTTCCAGGCAGGCCGCGGCCATCAGCCGCCGGTGGTTGACGTGCGGCCTGCGCAGGCCGGGGGCGGCGGCGAGCAGGCGCTCCAGGAAGGCCGCGCACTCGTCAGGACGAGCGTGGGCGGCGGACATCCGGATGACCTCCTCCCACTCCGGCTGGTGGGCGTGGTCGACGAGGGTGTTGAGGCGGCCGCGCGCCACGATCTCCTTAGCGGCCAGATAGTCCTGGAACGTGCGGTGGATGAAGTCGACGGAGACGCCCGCCTGCTCGCGCAGCAACCCGGTGCGGTGCAGCAGATGCCGGAAGATCTTCTCGCCGTCGCCCGCGGTACGGGCGGACGGGATGGCGGGCAGGGCGCCGTTCAGGACGTCGATGACGCGGTGCCGGGGCAGCTCCGACAGTCCCTCGTCGAGCATGGCGTGGGCGAGCTTGCGCAGAAGCAGCTCCCGGGCGCCCTGCTGGAGCCGTACGTCATCGGCGTACAGCACGTCCCTTTCGGGGTCGCGGCGCTGGAGCAGCATCTCCAGGGCGGCGTCGTAGAGCTCCTTGCGCCCTTTGGGCAGAGAACCGGAGCGATCCCGGTTGAGGGCGCATATGAGGCCGCACATCAGGGGGTTGGTGGCGAGCCGCCGCAGCTCGCGATAGATGCGTACGGAGTGCAGCAGCCGCTGCTCGTACTCCTTGAGGGCGTCCCGGTCCCGCTGCTCCCTGCACTGCTCGTCGCCCATGGCCGCGGTGTGCCAGTCGCGGATGAAGTGGGTGACCTGATCACGGGACATGGGGGCGAGCGACAGCTCCGTGAACCCCTCCTCGGCGAGGCGTTCCTGCGAGAGCCAGCCGTCCTCGACGGCGGAGGGCCGCGAGGTGACCAGGCAGGCGGTGCCGGAGAAGATGCGCAGGAGCCGCCGGAGCTGGTCGCGCAGGGCGCCGCGGGTCTCCTCGGGCGCCTCGTCGATCCCGTCGACGAGGAGCAGGGCGCGGCCGGCGAGAAGGGTCCGTACGACCCACCCTTCGGGCGCCTGGTCGGCCAGGGGATGGCGGATGGCGTGCAGGAAGTCATCGGGTGCGGGAAAGCCCTCCCGCGCGAAGCGGCGTACGGGCAGGACGAACGGCACGCGGGCGCCGTCCCGGGCCGCGTCCACGGCCAGCCACTGCACGAGCGTCGTCTTCCCGGAGCCCGCGACACCGCGCAGCAGCACCCGCTCGTGCCCTTCCAGGGCCCGGTCGGCGAGCAGCACGGTGCGCTGCTGCCCGCCGACGGCGTCCGTGGCGGGCCCGCCGCTGCTCTCCTCCGCCTGGAGGCTGAGATACGTGTCCTCCAGGGGCCACCGGTCGGGCGCATTGGCGAAGTCGACGCCCACGATGGTCAGCCACCCGTGCTGCCGCACGACTTCTTGCGCGTACGCGACTTCGAACTCGGCGTCTTCGCGGGACGGTTCGTTGCGCCGGGCGGCGGCCGCCACCTCGGCGTCGTTGAGATCGACGAGCTGCCGGACGCGGCTGGCGCGCTCGGGCATGTGGCGCTGGATGTACGGGGAGCGGCGCACGAAGTGGTGCAGTACGTGCAGACAGACGGCGACGAGCAGTTCGTCGTGGAACCAGGCGGCGTCGGGGCTCAGCCCGCGGTCCGCACCCTGCACGGCGCCGCGCAGCCGCCGCGCGTAGTCCTGCGGGCCGAGGCGCACGGCGTCGGCGTCGGTGAGGTCGAGCTCGCCGATGGCCAGGAGGGTGCGGGTCAGCACGTCTGCGACGGCGGGCAGTTCGGTCGTTGGTGCGGTGTGCCGTTCGGCGGCGAGCTGGATGAAGTCGGCGGCGGTGCGGTGGACGTGGTCCGGGTCGGTGGTGGCGTCGGGACCGCGCCAGGTGGTGAGGGCGGCGATCAGGTCGGGGGTGGTGGGGGGTCGGGAGGGGGTGCGGAAGAACCGTTGTACGAGGGGCATGGTGCGGGCCGAAGGGGTGCGTACTACGGGCTCCATGGTTATGAAGGGTAGGTCAAGTGGCCGTTGCGGGCGGGCTGTTGAGACGTACGCCGGACGGGACCTGTCGGGCTGTGTCCGCATCCACTGCTGTGGCCACGAGCAGGTCCGTGAGGCGTGGGAAGGCCGAGAGCCAGGCGAACCCTTCGACGGGGTGGGGTGCGTCCAGCGATAGACAGAGGAGCTGTTCGGGCACGATGAGTTCAGTGAGGTCCTCTACGCGGTAGGCGCCGACGACATGGATGTCCGGCCAGCCGCCGATGGAGCGCAGGGCGAGAAGGTCCTCCCGTCCGTGTACGAAGACCGGGGGGCTGAGAGACAGGTGCGCGATGATCTCCCGCAGATAGAGGTGGCGGTCGAAAGCCGGCCAGGACGAGGCCAGAACCAGCTGGACCTGCGGATCGTGATGGTCGCGAAAGCGGCTCAGGAAATGCAGCGCCGGAGTGCTGCCGATCGTGGCGGCCACCAGCGGCACCAGGTATGCGAGCTCGTCGCGGACTTCCTCGGGGCCGGGCAACAGCGAAAGCACCAGATCGCCGCCCGCCTCCGCCAGCGCGTACGCGTCCTGCCTCGTCCGCGGCGGAATCAGCGACCGTACGCCCTCCTCCACGCCCTGCCGCACCGCCGGCGCCAGCTCCGCCGCGTACGAGGCCGCAGCCGCCGCGAGCAGCTTCCCCCGCGCCGTCCCGCTCCCCACCAACCGCTGAAGCATCCGCTCGGCCTCCCTGGGCCGCGCGTGCGCGACCGCGAGCAGGATGACGTCCTCCCACTCCGTCCGGTCCGCGTTGTTCAGGAGCAGGTCGAAGTCCAGCTCCTGTACGGCCAGACGGGCGCCCAAGTAGTCCTGGAACGTGCGGTGCAGGAAGTGCACGCGTCCGTCAGCCGGTTCTCGCAGCAGCCCCGACCGCAGCAGCAGCCAGCCGTACACCTCCTCGCCGCTGCCGTCGAGGTTCATCGCGGGGGCGGCCTCCCCGAGGATGTGTACTGCCTCCGAACGGTCCATCTCCGCGCGGCTGTTGCGGATCAGCCACCAGGCGAGCTTCTGCAGGAGCTGCACCTGCGTGGCGAACGGCAGCCGTGTCGTGGCCCTGACGTCCCGCTCGACGTCCCTGCGTTCGAGCAGCATCGTCAGGGCGGCCTCGTACAGGGACTTCCTGTCCTGCGGCAGGAACCCGCGCCGCTCGCGGTGGAGGGCGCAGAGCATGCCGCACATCAGCGGGTTGGTGGCGAGCCGGTTCAGCTCGGAGGCGCCCCGCACGGCCTCCAGGAGAGCAGTCCCGATGACCTCATCGGCGCCTGCCGCACGGTGCCAGCGACGTACGAACGTCTCGACGTCGTCGCGGGTCATCGGCGACAGCGTGAGCTCGGCGAAGCCGGTGGTGTCCAGCCAGCGGTCCGGGACGGCGGAGGGGCGGGTGGTGATGAGCCACAGGTTGCCGGGGAAGGTCCGCGTCAGATCGCGCAGCCACCGTTTCGCCGACTCGCGCCGGTCCTCGGAGATCTCGTCGAGCCCGTCCACGAGGAGGACACCGCGCCCCGCCCGCAGTACGCGGTCCACCCACCCGGGCGGCTGCCCTCCGGCGACCAGGCATCCGACAGCGGACAGGAAGTCGGCCGGAATGGGGAGCTCCGAGCCCGGCCGTACGATCCGCCGCATCGGCAGCACGAACGGCACGCGCCCGATGAGGTGGGTCAGCCCGTGTTCGTACGTCCGGTCGGCCGCCGTCACGGCGAGCCACTGCACGAGCGTCGTCTTGCCGGATCCGGCGACTCCGCGCAGCAGCACGTGGTCGTGCTGGGCGAGGACTTGTTCGGCGGCGACCTGCGTGGCGCCCTCGCCGGGGCGGTCCCTGGTCGCCTCCAGGCTGAGGTAGGCCGTGTCGAGGGGCCACTCGCTGGTGCCGGCGTAGACGTCGAGGCCGTAGATGGTGAGGGTGCCGTGGTGCGAGGCGATGTACGACGCGTACTGCGCTTCGAACGCGGCGTCCTCGGCCGACTGTGACGGGAGCCGTTCGAGGAGTACGTCGACGGCTTTGACCAGCTGTGCGAGCTGTTGGCTCTGGTGTGTCTGCTGCCGGGCTATGTACGTGGAGCGCTGCGTGAAGAAGTTCAGGATGTGCAGGGACGCGGTGTGCAGCAGCCGGTCGAGGAACAGTTCGGCGTCGCGGCTGAGCGCGAAGGTCGCGACGGCCACGGCCGACTGCGAGCGCAGGGTCCGCGCGAACTCGTCGGGGCCGAGGGCGACGGCTTCGTAGTCCTCGATGGTGAGGGTGCCGAGTGCGCTGAGTGCGTGGGCGAGGGCGGACCTGACCGCGACGGCTTCGGTGGCGTCGACGGGGAGTTCGCCGGGTCCGGCGGCCTTGAGCGCCCTGCGGACGAGTTCGTCGGCGATCTTCTCGACGTCCTTCGGGGTGACGTCCCGCTTCTCGCCCTTGAACGAGACGAGCCCGGAGATCCGCACCGGCTTGGTGACCAGCGCGGCGCCCGGCTGGTCCTTCACGAAGAGCTTCTTCACGAGAGGCGCGACCGCGCTGGACGCGAGCCGGGCGCCGAGTGCGCTGGGGTCGACCATGGGTCGAGGTTAGGTCAACGGGCCTATCCAGACAGGGGTTTAGGAGTCACCGAGACGGCCGGCCTCCGCCTGCTCGATGCCGTCGATGGCTTCCTGGACGACCCGGGACAGGTCCTCTTCGGTGGGGAATCAGCTCATGCAAGGACGGTGATGTGTCACCAGGGCAATTGTGCAACGGCCTGTTGCGCAATTGGTCCCGGCCACGGGGATCGCTGTTCTGGCCTCGGTGTTCTTGCTCATGGCGCCGACGATCGCGTAGGGCGCCTTGTCCGGGGCGGGAATGATGTCACGTCACCCGAACGTGTGGTCGGGCGAGGTGAGGGTGCGTATGAGGGCGGCGAAGGCGGTGGGGCTTGTGGTGAGTGTGGTGGTGGGGGCGTCGCTCTCTTGGAGGTGGATCCGGCCGGTGGGGTGCGCTGCCACGTAGACGCAGTTCGCTTGGTCGCCGCTGAAGGAGGACTTCTGCCAGTCGGCGTACTCATGCCGGTCACCGCGGTCGGTCGGTGCCGGTTGCCGTGGTTGTGCGGGCGGTGAGTGTGCGCATGAGGTTGGCCAGAGCTACTGGGGTGGTGGTCAGGATCGTGGCGGGGTGGTCGCTTTCGTGGAGGTGGACAGTGCCGTCGGGGGCGGCGGCGAGGTAGACGCAGTTGGCGCCTGCTCCCTCGCTGAAGGAGGACTTCTGCCAGGTGAGAGTGCTCATTTCGGGGCTCCCTGGAGGGGGCGAGAAGTGGTGGTGAGGGTTCGTATGAGTGCGGCGAACGTAGCGGGGTGGGTGGTGAGGGTTGTGGCGGGGGCGTCGCTCTCCCGGAGGTGGACTGTTTCGGCATTGTGGCTCGCCGCGACGTAGAGGCAATTGACGCCTGCCCCGTCGCTGAAGGAAGACTTCTGCCAGATGAGTTCAGTCATCGTCGGGCTCCGCTGTGGGCGTAGTGGATGTGCTGGACGAGACCCAGGGAGTCTCGGTCTTCGAGGCGGTCCGGTGTGCTCTCGTTCACGATGGGCGCCAGTGCGCTGGCGCCCAGAGCGGCGATGGTCGCTCGGTACTGGGAGATCGCTTCACTGTCGTGCAGGGTCATGCCGGCGGCGGGGTGCTCGACGAAGACGGTTTCCAGTCCCGGCACTCCCGGGGAGAGGAGGAGGAACGGGGCGCTGCGCCAGGCCTGTGTCCCCTGGTCGAACGATAGGACCTGGATGGTGACGTGGGGGTTGTTGGAGCTACGGATCAGGTGCGCCAGTTGGTTGCGCATGACCTGAGGGTTGCCGACGACCATGCGTAGGGCCGCCTCGTGGATGACGGCGTGGAGGTGGGGCGGGTGTTCGCCGGTGAGGATGCGCTGGCGCGCGAGGCGGAAGCGCACCAACGTGTCGATCTCGGCGGGCCTGGCGCTGGGCCGAGCGTTCTGGAAGAGCGTGCGCATGTACGACTCGGTCTGGAGCAGGCCGGGGATGAGCAGCGTCTCGTAACTCGCGATGCTGGTCGCCCGGTCCTCCAACTCGGCAAGATCGAGCAGCTGCTGGGGCAGCTCCTTGCGGTACTCGGACCACCACCCCTTGCCGTTGCTTTCCGACAGGCGCACCAGTTCGTCGATGTAGGTACCACTAGTGCACCCGTACCGGGTTGCAAGGGTGTGGATGCGTTCCGTTGAGATGCCGGTTCTGGCCGCCTCGATGTGCGTCATGTGGGGTCGTCCCACGCCGATCAACGCGGCCGCCTCGATGAGGTTGAGCCCCGCGTTCTCGCGCAACTTTCGGAGCTCGACGCCGAGTCGTCGCTGGCGCTCGGTGATGTGCTGCCGCAGTGCCAAGGGTGGACCTCCCGGGAGTTCGGGCTCAGTTTGACGCCTCAAGGGTGAAGGTTCCACCGATTCAGGCAAGAAGGTTGCACTAGTGGCACCCACTCCCTACGTTGAGTGAGGCGACGCTCACGTCGGAAGCATCGCTGTCGACGCATTCCCCCGCCCTGCCCGCCCGCAAGGGCCACGTGGGGTCGGTCATCCACCAGGCGAAACAGCGACCCCAACGCCATGGAGGCGTCTCATGGGCGTACCCCCGCATGACCTCACGTCGGACAGACAAGACACCTACACCCTGTTCACCCCCGGCAACGCCCACTCCGCCAAGATCTGCCGTGACTTCGTCCAGCGCACCTTGGAAACCCTCGGCCTCGGCCACCTCGGGGACACCGCCGCCCTCTGCACCTCAGAACTCGTGACCAACGTGCACCAGCACACGAAGAGCGACGTCCACCTGAGAGCCGCCGTCGCCACCACCCACGTACGCATCGCCGTGTACGACGACGGCGACCAACTGCCCACGCCCCGCAGGCCCGACGCGGAGGAAGAGGGCGGTCGGGGGCTCTTCCTCGTGACCGCGCTGTCGGACGTGTGCGGGGTGACGCCCGTGAGCGCGGGCAAAGGCGTGTGGTTTCAGCTCAATCGGTGAGTGAGCCGTAGACATGTACGTCGATGTGGGCGGGGAGGTCGTCCACGCCTACCGCCGCCGCGGGGACCGTCAGCTCCGTCAGGCTCGGGTGGTGGGCCAGGGCGGAGACGTCGATGGGGGTGTTCCGGTCCGGGTTGCCCTCGGGGCGGTTCTGCAGGAACAGCCGCTTCAGCTCCGGCGCCAGCGCACGCAGGCGTGCGACCGCCGCCGTCCAGGACGGATCGGGGCGGAGCTGGAGGTCGACCAGGCCGGGCACCGTCAGGTCCGGCGGGGCGAGCGTGAGGGCGTTCGCCGGCAGGTGCAGGGCCAGGGGGCCCGGCAGGGCGGCGAACACCTCCCAGTCCGTCGCGGACAGCACATCGTCGTCGTCGAACGTCACCCGCTCCAGCGTCGGCCACCGGGTCGCGAGGTGCAGGTCGGTGAGGGAGGCCCGGGATTCCACGAGGCCGAGGAACCGCAAGGGGGCCTCGGCGGGGAACGGTGCCAGGCTCCACGGCTCCAGCGCGCCGACGACGCTGAGCCCGTCGAGGTGGCCGAGGGCACGCAGCGCCTCCGGCGTCAGCAAGGTCGGCGGGAACCTGTTGAGCAGCAGGAAGGTTGGCTCACAGGCCGCTATGAAGCGGGAGGCCACCGCAGGGGTGACGCCCGGCCTGATGTCCAGTTTTCGCGGACGCAGGCCCAGCCGGTCCAGCTCGGCGACCTGTTCGTCGGTGCGCAGGGTGAAGTGGATTCCGGTGCCGTCGAGTTGGGTGATGATCTGCTCCGCGTACGCACGGCGGTCGTACCGTTGCCACCCCCACATCAGCTGACTGCGGACCCCGATACTCCGGTGCCGGGCGAACCGGGCGAGGAAGGGGATCGCCGCGTCGGAGTCCACGCGCGTCCCGGTGATCGTCACGTGCGTGGCCTCCTCGTCGGTCAGGCCGTCCGGCCCCGGCAGCAGGTCGAGCACCATCGGCCCGACCTTCGCCAGCGCCTTCGCGTCCGCCACGTCGCGCGGCGGAATCAGCGCCGCCGTCCGCCGCTCCACCTCCTCCCGCACCGCGGGCGCCAACTCCGCCGCGTGTTCCAGGCAGGCGGCTGCCAACAAGTGGATCCGCTTGCGGGCCTGCTCCTCCGGGTGGCGGTCCCCGTGCGCGAGCAGGTCGCCCAGGATCTCCGCACGTTCACGCGGCCGCGCCTGCGCCACGGCCATGCGGATGACGTCCTCCCACTGGTCGTCCGCCGCATGCCCGGCGAGTACGCCGAAGTCGCCCTCGTCGACCGCCGCCCGCGCCCCCAGGAAGTCCTGGAATGTGCGGTGGACGAAGTCGACCGTGCCGGGTCCGGGTTCGCGCAGGAGGCCGCTGCGGTGCAGGAAGTGGGTGTAGACGGTTTGCGCGTCACCGAGGAGGGCCAGCTCCGGAACCGCGGGCAGCGCGTCCGCGATGATGGACTCGGCGCGCGAACGGTCCATCACCGTACGGCCGTTGCGGATCAGCCAGTACGCCAGCCGCTGGAGCAGCTGGAGCTGCGGCTCCTCGCGCAGCTCCGGGACCGCCATGTGGCGCTCCCGGTCCCGGCGGACCAGCAGCATGGACAGAGCCGCCGTGTACAGATCCTTGCGGCCCAGCGGCAGGAAGCCACGCCGGTCCCTGTGCAGGGCACAGATCAGGCCGCACATGAGCGGATTCGTGGCGAGGCGGCCCAGATCCGGCTTCGACCGCACCGCCTCCACGAGCTGACTCTCGTACGCGACGAGTTCCGCGTCCTCCTCCTGGACCCCCGTGGCCGCAGCCGCGTGCCAGCGCTCGATGAACGCCGCCACCTCCTCCTCCCGCATCGCGGAGAGTGTCAGCTCCGTGAAGCCCTCCTCGGTGAGCCAGTCCACGCGTACGGCCGACGGGCGGGACGTCACCAGCCAGCGGTTGCCCGGGAACGTGTCGATGAGGTCGCTCAGCCAGGCCCGGGTCCGGTCGCGTTCGGCGTCCGGGATCTCGTCGATGCCGTCGATGAGGACGAGGGCGCGGCCGGCCGACAGGACACGCGCCTCCCAGCCCTTCGGCTGGGTCCCCGCGAGCGGGCAGCCGACGGCGGCCAGGAAGTCCGCGGGGGCGGGCAGGCGCTCGCCGTGGCGGGTGAGGGTGCGCAGGGGGAGTACGTAGGGGACGCGGTCGTCGAGGTACGCCATGGACGGGTGTGTCGAAGACGGGGTCGGGCCCGCCACGTCCCTCCGCGTCGCGCTCACCGCAAGCCACTGCACGAGCGTGGTCTTGCCGGAACCCGCCTCGCCCCGGAGGAGGACGCGGTCGTGCGTGGCGAGGGCCTGGTCCGCGGGGAGCGGCGGCGCGTGCTCGGCGATCCCCAGCTCTTCCGCGTCGTGCCCCGTTTCCAGAAAGCGACGCTCCGCTTGCGTCAGATGGCGGAACGTCTGCGTGTGCGCCGGATCCACCGCCTCCAGCGACATATACGCCGCGTCCAGCGGCCACTTCCCCGGCGAGCCCGTCAGATCGATGCCGAAGATCGTCAGCTTGGAGTGCTTCTTCGCCACGTACGCCAGATAGCGCCGCTCGAAGGCGACGTCCTCCGAACCACCGGCGACCGGGGTGCGGGCGATCAACGCGTCGACCTTCGCGATCAGCTCGTCCTGCCCCCGGCTCTGCGCGACCAGCGTCGCCGCGACGAACGTGGAGCGCTGGGTGAAGAACTGCAGGATGTGCAGGCACGCCCACTCGGTGACCGAGTCGAGGTAGCGGGCGGCGTCCGCGGAGAGCCGCGAGTCCGGGGCCGCGCGAACAAGCTTCCGGGCCAGCTTCTCGTGGCCGAGCCGGACCGCCTGCACGTCGTTCATGTCGAGGTCGCCGAGCGACAGGAGCGCCCGGGTCAGGGCGTCGATGACCGCCTCGGTCTCGTCCGGCGGGAAGGGGCGCTCGCCGGGGGAGGCGAGGGAGGCCGCCACGAGCCGCTCCGCGAGGCGCCGCACGTCCCGGCCGCCCAGCGTGCGCTGCTCACCCCTGAACGACACCAGGGAGGAGAGCCGTACCGGCTTCTCCACCAGGCCCGCGCCGGGGCCCTCCCGTACGAACAGACGCTTGATCAGAGGGGCGACGGCACTCGACGCCAGGCGTGTGCCGATGACCGCGGGATCCATGGGCGGGAGCGTAGTCCGGGTCACATTCGCCGCGGGGTGGATCTAGAGGACCGGTGACATGCCGCACAGGCGATTTGACCGGTACTACGCGGAATAGTGGATATGCCGGTACGCCCGCCCGGGACCTTCGGCCCGCAACCTCCGGGACCTTGGACGCGTCCGGGCCCCACAGGCGGGGTCCGGCCGCGGACGCGGGTCAAGAGCGGCTGCGACGTGCGGTTAAACGTACGGATCCGGATGAAATTCTGTTACCAGGCCGTGGGGTAATTGTCCGGATTTCGAGGTGTCAAGCGGTCTAAATCCCTGCCTCGCGCTACGGCTTTCGTTAGTAGATGGGGGGTTTGGGCCCCGGGGCGGGTGGGGGTTACCAAGGGATGGCCGACCCGGCGATGCGTGGTCAGCGGGTGATCGATTCGCCCGCCCCGCCTGCCGGGTCCGTTCATGCCCCCCTCGGTCGTACGCGTCAGGCGTCGCCGCAGTCGTCATCGCAGTCGTCACGTCATCGCAGCCGTCACGGCACCGCGGTCGTCACACCCCGGAGGACATCCCCATGTCGAAGCGCACCAAGTCCCACCGTCCCGGCCCGTCGTTCTTCCGTACCCGCGTGGCCTTCGTCGTCGCGGGCGTCGGGATGTCGACGGCCCTCGGCGCCGGGGTCTCGGTCGCCGCCGGTGACACCAAGAGCGGTGGCGCCCTGCCCGGCGTCGCCGTGAACTCCGTCCAGGCCCAGGCCGCCGCCCAGGCGAAGAAGGCCGCGGACGTCAAGAAGGCCGCCGCCGCGAAGGTCGCCGCCTGGGTCGACCCGGTCAAGAACTACACGCTCTCCGCGAGCTTCGGCCTCGGCGGCACCATGTGGTCGCACAAGCACTCCGGCCAGGACTTCGCCGTGCCGGTCGGCACCGCGGTCGGCGCCGTGCACGGCGGCACCGTCGTCAAGGCCGGCCCGAACGGCGCCGGTGACGGCCCCGCGTACGGCAACGCCGTCGTGATCAAGCACAGCAACGGCACGTACTCCCAGTACGCGCACCTCTCGCAGGTCGACGTCCGGGTGGGCCAGGCCGTGGGCACCGGCCAGCGCATCGCTCTCTCCGGCAACACCGGCAACTCCAGCGGTCCGCACCTGCACTTCGAGATCCGTACGACGCCGAACTACGGCACGGCCGTGGACCCGGTCAAGTTCCTCGCGTCGGTGGGCGTGAAGGTCTGACACCCGGGTCCACCGGGACCGCTCAGGCGCCCGTGTGCGCCCGCGTCACCAGATCGATGGCGACCTCCAGGATGGCCTTGCGCTTCTCCTCGGGGTCGCCTTCGACGTCCTTGAGCACGAACATCCCGCCGTGCATGGTGAAGAGCGCGCTGAAGCAGCGCACCTGGTCGGACATCGGTGCCTGCGGCTCCTTGAGGATCTCGTAGATCCCGAGCATGCGGTCCTTGAAGCTCTCGCCGATCTTCAGGTCGCGGACCGTCGCCTGGTTCTCCTGCATGAAGCGGAAGAGCGGCGCGGCCTTGATGAGGATCTCGCTGTACCGGGTGAGGGTCTTCTGTTTGGTCTCAAGGGGGATCGGCCGCAGCTGCTCGTGACCCCAGGCGATCAGCTCGTCGATGGGCCTGGTGTGGTCATCGAAGATGCTGGTCAGGATGTCTTCCTTGGTCTTGAAGTGGTAGTAGAGCGCCGCCTTCGTGACCTCGAGGCGCTCGGAGATCTCGCGCAGCGACGTCTTCTCGTACCCCTGCTCGGCGAAGAGTTCGAGAGCCACGTCCTGGATGCGCTGGCGCGTGTTCCCGCGGCGGTGCTGCTTGCTCGTGCCTGTGCCCGTGCCCATCGGGGTGCTCCTCGGCTCCACTGAACTGGCTCCACTGAACTTCAAAGAAACTTACTTGACGCCCGGCTAGTTACGGGTCTACCTTCCCCAGTGTAATCAACTAGCCGGGCGGCAAGTAAGTATCGGGGCCCCGGCATCGTACGGGGAGTGGGGAAACATGCCGGAGAAACCGACCGGGGCCGTCCTGGAGAAGGCGGAGCCACAGCCGCGCAGCGTGCGCGTCGTGCTGATGGCCCTGATGATCACGATGCTGCTCGCGATGCTCGACAACATGATCGTGGGCCCCGCGATGCCGACGATCGTCGGCGACCTCGGCGGCATGGAACACCTCTCGTGGGTCGTGACCGCCTACACGCTCGCGACCGCCGCCTCCACCCCCATCTGGGGCAAGCTCGGCGACATGTACGGGCGGAAGGGCTCCTTCCTCACCGCCATCGTCATCTTCCTCGCCGGCTCCGCGCTGAGCGGCATGGCGCAGAGCATGGGCCAGCTCATCGGCTTCCGGGGCATCCAGGGGCTCGGCGCGGGCGGTCTGATGGTCGGCGTCATGGCGATCATCGGTGACCTGGTGCCGCCGCGGGACCGCGGCAAGTACATGGGCATGATGACCGGCGTCATGGCGGTCGCGATGATCGGCGGCCCGCTGGTCGGCGGCTCCATCACCGACCACTTCGGCTGGCGCTGGGCCTTCTACATCAACCTGCCGCTGGGCGCCGTCGCCCTCGCCATGGTGACCTCCGTCCTGCACCTGCCCAAGAAGAAGGCGCAGGGACGCATCGACTACCTCGGCGCGGCCCTGCTCACCGTGGGCATCAGCGCGCTCGTGCTCGTCACCACGTGGGGCGGTTCGGAGTACGCGTGGGGCTCGGCCGTGATCATGGAGCTCATCGGCATCGGCGTCGCCTCGCTCATCGGCTTCCTCTTCGTGCAGAAGAAGGCCGCCGAACCGATTCTGCCGCTGCACATCTTCCAGAACCTCAACTTCACGCTGATGGCCGTGATCGGCTTCATCACCGGCTTCGTGATGTTCGGCGCGATGCTGTTCCTGCCGCTCTTCCAGCAGTCGGTGCAGGGCGCGTCCGCGACCAACTCCGGTCTGCTGCTCCTGCCGATGCTGCTCTCGATGATGGCCGTCTCGATGGTCGCGGGCCGCGTCACCACCTCGACCGGCAAGTACCGCCTCTTCCCGATCGCGGGCACGGTCCTGATGGTCACCGGCTTCTATCTGCTCGCCCAGATGGACACCGGCACCTCCCGCCTCACCTCGGGCCTGTACATGGCGGTGCTCGGCGCCGGCATGGGCTTCCTGATGCAGATCACGATGCTCGTCGCGCAGAACAGCGTCGAGATGAAGGACATGGGCGTCGCGTCGTCCTCGGCCACGCTCTTCCGTACGCTCGGCTCCTCCTTCGGCGTCGCGATCATGGGCGCGCTCTTCAACAACCGCGTCCACGACGTGATGGCCGAGCGTGCGGGCAAGCTCGGCGGCAAGGTCACCGAGACGTCCGCGCAGCTCGACGCCGAGCACCTGAAGATGCTGCCGGCGGCCATCCGGGACGCCTACCAGCACGCGGTGTCGGCCGGTACGCACTCGGCCTTCCTGCTCGGCGCCGCCATCAGCGTCGTGGCCCTCATCGCCTCGTTCTTCGTGAAGGAGGTCCCGCTGCGCGGCTCGGGCCCCGCCGACAAGCCTGCCGGAGACTCGGACAAGCCTGCCGGGAACGCGGACGGGGACTCCGCGCGGGCGGCCGGACAGACGACGGTCGCGGAGCCGGTCTGATCCCACCCCCGCCCCGGCGGACGACGGCCCCCGACGCATCGCGCGCCGGGGGCCGTCGTACGTGTACGTGCGTCCTCAGAGGTTGTCGGGGAGCTTCAGCACCGGGTAGCTGCCCGTGTTCGTGGGCGCGTGCTCCGGCAACCAGAGGACCGCGACCGCACCCTCGGACGGCACCTCGGGGGCCGCGCCCGCGGGGCGTACGTTGCGGAAGGTGAGCCGCGCCCCCAGCACCCGCGCCTGGCCCGCCGCGATCGTCAGACCCAGGCCGTGGCCGTGGCCCGCGCGGTCGGCGCTGCCCGTGCGGAACCGGCTCGGGCCCTCGTCCAGGAGCGCTTCGGGGAAGCCGGGGCCGTGGTCGCGCACCCGGACCACGCGGCCCTCGACGCTGACCTCGATGGGCGGCTTGCCGTGCTTGCTCGCGTTGGCGACGAGGTTGCCGAGGATGCGCTCCAGGCGGCGCGGGTCGGTGGTGACCTCCGACTCGTGCACCACCGTCACCGTCACGTCCGTGGACAGGACGGCCATGCGCCGCGACACGAACTCGCCCAGCGTGATGTCCTGCAGCTCCGCGCGCTCGGCGGCGGAGTCCAGACGCGCCACTTCGAGCACGTCCTCGACGAGCGTGCGCATGGCCTGCGCGCGGTCCCTGACCAGCTCGGTCGGCCGGCCGGGCGGAAGCAGCTCGGCGGCCGTGAGCAGCCCGGTCACCGGGGTGCGCAGCTCGTGCGCGATGTCCGCGGTGACGCGCCGCTCGGCCTCCAGGCGCTGCTTGAGCGCGTCGGCCATGGCGTCCACGGCGCTCGCCACGTCGTCGGTCTCGTCCTTCACGACACCGCCGATCGCCTCGCGCACGCTCACGTCCGTCTGGCCCTGCGCCACCTCGCTCGCCGCCGTCGCCGCCTTGCGCAGGCGCCGTGACAGCTGCCCGCCGATCAGCACGCCGAGGGCGCAGCCGCCGAAGACGACCGCGATCGAACCGATGACCAGGGCCTGGTCGAGGTCCTTCATCACGGTGGCGCTGCGGTCGGTGAAGCGGGAGTGCAGCGACAGGACGTGGCCGTCCGCGAGCGGCACGGCGGCCCAGATGTCGGGCACGCCGTCCGGCTTCTGCTCGACGTACGTGGCGCGGCGGCCGGTGAGGACCTTCTGCCGCAGCTCCTGCGGCAGCTCGGGGTCGTCGACCTTCGTGCCGAACTGCAGCGTCTGGCGCTGGGACGCGGAGGAATACAGGCGCAGCGCGAACTGGATGCGCTCGTCCTGCACGTCGCGCGCGTTGTCCAGCATCGAGACGCGCGCGGCGTTGTGCACGACCAGGCTCAGGGCGATCGCGACGAGCGCGCCGACCAGGGCGATCGCGGCCGCGATCTTCCAACGCACACCGGTGCGCAGCGGTACGCCGCGACCGCGCAGCCGCCCCCCGGAGCGGAACACCTCGCGGACGCGGCCGATCGCCCTGCGCCCCCCGTTCATATGCGCGGTCCCCTCATGCCTTGAGCTTGTAACCGAAGCCGCGGACCGTTTCGATGCGGTCCTGGCCCACCTTCGTGCGCAGCCGCTGCACGTGGACGTCGACGACGCGCGTGTCGCCGCCCCAGCCGTAGTCCCACACCCGCTCCAGAAGCTTGTCGCGGGAGAGGACCGTGCCGGGCGCGGACGAGAATTCGAGCAGCAGCCGCATCTCGGTCGGTGTCAGCGCCACCGGCGCCCCGCCCCGGTGGACCTCCATACCGACCGTGTCGATCTCCAGGTCGCCGAAGGTCAGCACCCCGCCGTCCTCGGCCCCGCCGTGCTCCTGGCCCGACCCCGCCGAACCGGGCCCGCTGGCGTGCCCGAAGCGGCGCAGGACGGCGCGTATGCGGGCGACCAGGACGGCACCGTCGAACGGCTTCGTCACGTAGTCGTCGGCGCCCGCCTCCAGGCCGAGCACGACGTCGATGGAGTCGGCGCGGGCCGACAGCATGATGACCGGGACGGTCGACTCCTCGCGGATGCGGCGGCACAGCGAGACGCCGTCCATGCCGGGCACCATCACGTCGAGCAGGGCGATGTCCGGCTGGTCGGCGCGGAACGCCTCCAGGCCCGCGAGGCCGTCCGGCATGGCGGTCACGGCGAAACCGTCGCGCTCCAGGGCGAGCTGGGTGGCCTCACGGATGACGTCGTCGTCCTCGACGAACAGGACGTGGGTCTGCTCTGCCATCGGGTGTCTCAGTCCTTCTCGGTGCGTCGGGTGCGTCGGGTGCGTCGGGCGCGGCGGGTGCGGCGAGTGCGTCATGAACGGTCGTTACGGGTGCGTCAGTCGACGGACGGCTCGGTCGGCCCGTCGCCCACCGCGTTTCCGAAGTCGTTGCGCGTACGCCCCGACTCCGTGAAACGGTTCGCCGACCAGCGGTACGTGATCACTTCCTCGCCGGAGGGATAGGCCACCGAGTCGCCCGACTCGTACAACTGCTTCGTCACGACCAGGTCGCCCCGGTCGATCTCGGCGTAGACGGAGGCGGGCTCCTCGGCCTGGAAGACATTCTCGTACTTATCGCCCTGGGCGCGATAGACGTAACTGCCGATCCCCACGGCATCGCCGCAGGTCAGCACGTTCACGACAACATCCGACGCGGATCCTCCGGTCAGGTTCCCGTACGACACGTCGACCGGGTACGCCTTGCCCACGCACGGCTTCAGGTCCCGCTTGATCGACGGGCTGACCTTGGGGTCCTCCTTGACGAGCCGCACCGCGTCGATCTTCTTCGCGGGCGCGGGCGCCGAGGGCGAGGGGGACGGGGCGGTGGAGACGACGGGCTCGCTGCGGGCCGGGCCCTCGTCGCGCGCACCGGATCCGCCCGTCGAACAGGCGGTGAGCAAAAGGCCGAGGGCGGCGAACCCGGCCGTCGCCGTGCTCACCGCCTGCACGCTGTGTCTGACCCGGGGGCCTAGGCCGCGCAACTCTCCCGCTCCTCACGTTCGAGCGCGCGCGCGTCCAGGTCACGGCTCTCCAGCTCCTGACGGAGCCGGGCGAGCGCCCGGTGCAGCGTGCTCTTGACCGTTCCGGCCGACATGCCGAGGGCGGCGGCCGTCTCCTCCGTGGACATCTGCTCCCAGTGTCGCAGCACGACCACGCTGCGCTGCTTGGGTGCGAGCACCTTCATGATGTCCATCAGCAGCGCGCGGTCCGCGTGCTGCTCGGTGGAGTCTTCCACGCTCGCGTCGGGCAGCTGCTCGGTGGGCACCTCTTCGAGCTTGCGGGCGCGCCACCACTCCGTACGGGTGTTGATCATGACGCGGCGCAGGTAGGCGTCCGCGAGCCGCTTGTCGGCTATGCCGTCCCAGCGGCCGTACGTCCGCACGAGAGCGGTCTGCAGCAGGTCCTGGGCGTCCACGGGGTCCGGGACCAGGCGCCGGGCACTGCGCAGCAGGGCATCCTGCCGAGTGCGGACGTACTCTTCGAACTCGAGCACCTCGCCGTGCGCCATATCAAACCGCCTCCGTTCCGTCCCCATTGCCGACCGCCGTCCCTGCTGTGCGGTACAGGTAAGAAGCTACGGAGGGCGTGTCACGAGGTTGTGCGGAGCAGCCAGCGGCGGACGCACGGCTGTACGTAGGTTGTGTAACAGAAGTAGGCCCTGAGTAAATGCCTGTGTTTACCAGGGCCCCAGAGGCCCCAGCCATGGGGTCGAAGGCGGACAAGCCGGAGGAACGAGTAAAAACCTACCGGTTCCGGTCAGGTCAGGTCTGAGGCAGCCGGTACAGCCCGTCCGGCAGCGGCTCCACGAGCCCGTCCGCGACGAGCCCGTCCAGCGCGCGGGCCCGCTGCACGGGCTCGTCCCACACGCGGTCGAGCACGGCCTGCGGTACGGGCGCGACGGCCTCGCGCAGCACGGCGAGCAGCTTGCCCCGCACCTGACGGTCCGTTCCCGCGTACGTCTGACCGCGGCGGGCCGGGCCCTCGTGCGCGGGCTTCCCCGCCGTGCGCCAGGCGCACTGCGCGGCGATCGGGCACTGCGCGCAGTTCTCGTTCTTCGCCGTGCAGACGAGGGCGCCCAGCTCCATGGAGGCGGCCGCCCAGCGGGACGCGGTCTCCTCGTCCTCGGGGAGGAGCGCGCGGGCGAGCTTGCGCTCGGCGGCGGTGGTCGCGTTGGGCGGGTACTGCACGCCGGTCACGGCCCGCGCGAAGACGCGGCGCACGTTGGTGTCGAGCACGGCGTGCCGCTGCCCGTACGCGAACGAGGCCACGGCCGCCGCGGTGTACTCCCCGATGCCGGGCAGCGCGAGCAGCTGGGCGTGCTGGCGCGGTACGTCGCCGCCGTGTCGTTCCGTTATGGCGACGGCCGCGCCGTGCAGGCGCAGGGCGCGACGCGGATACCCGAGCCGCCCCCAGGCGCGCACGGCCTCGCCGGGCGCCTCCTTGGCGAGGTCGGCGGGGCGGGGCCAGCGGGCGAGCCACTGCTCGTACACGGGCAGGACGCGGCTGACGGGCGTCTGCTGGAGCATGAACTCGCTGACCATCACGCCCCACGGCCCGGCGTCCTCACGACGCCACGGCAGATCACGGGCATGCGTGTCGAACCACGCGATGACGGGACGGTGCAGGGACTCGCCTGCGGGCTCGGGGGCGTCCCCGGGGACGGGGCTGTTCGGCAGGGGCTTCGTGGGCGCAGTCATGGCACGTCCGATCCTGCCACGCCCCCACCGACACACGAGCCAACCGCGCGGCCCGCGCCGCGGGTTTCGCCCCCCGGCTGCCGGTACGCCGTGGCCGCTCCGTCCCCCCGGTACCGGTGCGTCGTGGCTGGCCGCGCAGTTCCCCGCGCCCCTGAAGACCCCGGCGCCGGGGCCGCCGCAGCTCGTAGCGCGGGCTGCCGCGCCCTGGTGCGGGGGGCTGTTTGGGGGCGCGGGGAACTGCGCGATCAGCCACCGAGGACCCGCACTCGGCGACGAAAGCCACCGTGGCGAGACCTGACGATCGGCAGAGGCGGGGGCCCATCCGCGGCCAGTAGCGTCGGCGGGGTGGATCAGGGAACAGGGACGCGCGCCGGGAGACATCTCGCAGGACACAGCAGAGGCGCGCTGCTGTGGGCCGCACTCGCCGCACCCGCCGTGAGCGTGGACCGACTGGGGCTCAACGAACCCCGCTCCGCGGGGCAACAGCTCGCCGGGATCACCGTTCTCGCCGCCGCCGTCACCCTCCGCCGCTCCCACCCCCTCCCCGCCTTCCTCCTCGCCGCCACCCTGGGCCTCGCCACCGCCCCCTCCCTCTTCACCCTCGCCTACGGCCCCGCCCTCGCCGTCCTCGCGCTCCTCCTCGGCCGCCGCGCCGACCGCGCGAGGACCGCGCTCATCGGCTTCGGCGGCATCGCCGTCGCCGGCACCGTCAAGATCGCCGTGCGCGACGTCGACCCGACCGTCGAGTGGGCCGTCCTCATGGCGACCCTCGTCTTCGGCGCGGTCTTCCCCTGGCTCACGGGCCGCTACTGGCGCCAGGGCCGCGAACTGGCCGCCGCCGGCTGGGCCCGCGCCGACCAGCTGGAGCGCGAACAGCGCATCGTCGCCGACCGCGCCCGGCTCCGCGAACGGGCCCGCATCGCCCAGGACATGCACGACTCCCTGGGACACGAACTGAGCCTGATCGCCGTACGGGCAGGCGCACTCCAGGTCGCCCCCGACCTGCCCGACCCGCACCGCGAGGCCGCCGCCGACCTCCGCGCGGCCGCCTCGCAGGCCACCGACCGGCTGCACACCATCATCGGCCTGCTCCGCGAGGAGGGCGACGAACAGGCACCGCTGGCCCCGGCGGGCGAGAGCATCGACGCACTGGTCGCGCGCGCCAAGGAGTCGGGACTGCGCATCACGTACGCAGATGAGAGGGACCACCCCGAAGCACAGGCACGAGCACAGACGGAGGCCCAGCGTGACCCGGCGCGCCGGGAGTTGATCGACGGCACCGTCCACCGCGTCGTCCAGGAAGCCCTGACCAACGCCGCGAAGCACGCGCCGGGCGCCCACGTCACCGTCACGCTCACGCGGGACGGCCCCGCGACGACGGTGACCGTCACCAACGGACGTAGCGGCGGGGAAGGTTCCCACGCGTCCCCGTCCCCGGCAGGCGGCGGCTCCGGCCTCCACGCCCTCCGCACCCGCGTCACGGACCTCGACGGCACGCTCTCCGCGGGACCGCACGGCGACGGCTTCCGGGTCACCGCCCGCCTCCCCGACCGGGGCGTCGCCCCACGGCCCGCCGCGCCCCGCCTCACCGAGGCCCGCCGCCGCACCGCCCTGGCCTTCGGCGCCGCCGTCGCCGCGGGAGCCCTGCTCGTCGGAGGCACCTTCGCCTGGTACGCGTACACCCGCACGCACTCCGTCCTCGACCCCGCCGACTACGCGCGCCTCCGCGTCGGCGACCCCCGCGCCGACGTCGAACGCGTGCTCCCCGACCGGACCGTCGCCGACCCGCCCCTCGAACGCGCCCCGACCCCGCCGCCACGGGGCGCCGACTGCGCGTACTACCGGTCGAGCGGCGAACTCTTCACCTCCGTCGCGCACTTCAGGCTGTGTTTCGGGGGCAACGACGGGGAGGCCCGCCTCGTGGACAAGGTGGTCATCCCGACGGCACAGGACCAAGACCACCACAACCACCACAACAGGGAGCGTGTGCGATGAACGAGGTGCGAGCGGACGAGGTGCTGATGGACAAGGGCCCCACCCCCGCCATCCGCGTCCTCCTCGCCGACGACGAAGCCATGATCAGGGCCGGCGTGCGCGCCATCCTCGCCGCGGGACGGGACATCGAGGTCGTCGCGGAGGCCGGTGACGGGCGCGAGGCCGTGGCGCTGGCCCAGGCCCACCGGCCCGACGTCGCGCTGCTCGACATCCGCATGCCGCTCCTCGACGGCCTGTCCGCGGGGGAGGAGATCGTACGGACGGCGCCCGGCACCGCGGTGGCGATGCTGACGACGTTCTCCGAGGACGCCTACATCGCACGCGCCCTCGCCGGCGGCGCCACCGGCTTCCTGCTGAAGTCCGGCGACCCGCACGAACTCATCGCGGGCGTACGGGCGGTGGCGGACGGCGCCGCCTTCCTCTCCCCGAAGGTCGCCCGGCACGTCATCGACGGCTTCGGCGCCCGGCGCATGGGCCGCGGCGCCACCGCCCGCGCCCGCGTCGGGGCGCTCACGCCACGCGAACGCGAGGTGCTCGGCCTGGTCGGCGCGGGCCTGTCCAACCCGGAGATCGCCGCGCGCCTGCACCTCGTCGAGGGCACGGTCAAGGCGTACGTGAGCGCGGTCCTCGACCGGCTCGGGGTCAAGAACCGCGTTCAGGCGGCGATCGTCGCGTACGAGGCGGAACTCGTCCCGGAGACGGACTGACCCCGGGACCGAGCTGTTCGGTTCAGTAAGGCCGCTGCGTGTCGTCCCGGCGGATCGTCATGGTGGGCGGATCGTACGCGGCGGGGTCGTACACCGGCGGCTGAGCGGTCGGCGCCTGCGACGGGGCGGGCACGGGAGCCGGTACGTGCGTACGGCCGCGACCGCGTCCCCGGCCGGGACCCGGGCCCGCGAACCACGTCACGATCCCCGTGGACGACCCGCGCATCGCCAGCGTGATCCGCGCCACCGGACGCGTCGTGAGCCGTACGAGCAGGAACACGATCAGCGCGCCGAAGACGAGACCCACCGCCACGTCGTGCGGGTAGTGGACGCCGACGAAGACCCGCGAGAAGGCCATGAGCACGGCCATCGGCACGGTCAGCGCCGCGATGCGCGGCCAGGCGAGCGCGAGGCCGATGGCGGCGGCGCCCGCGATCGTCGAGTGGTTGCTGGGGAAGGACCAGTCACCGTGCGGCGGGCACTCGACGAGTGGCCTCAGCGCGCCGGACACCGCCCGGCACGGGCGCTCCTCGTCGATCGCGGACTTGGCCAGTTCGCTGCACACGTACGCCACCGCCGTGGCGAGAGGAGCGAGCACCGCGACCGCCAGGGCACGGGGGTCCCCGCGCCTGGCCCGCCACCAGGCGACGATGAAGAGCACCCCGAACAGCAGCAGTCCGAGCTCCGTCCACACCTCGGCGAGGTGCTGGAACCACGAGGGAGTGTCGTGGGCGAACTCGGTGATATCGCGGTAGAGATCGTCGGTCATGGTGTCCATGATTACGGACGGTACGTAGTGTGGCCCAATCGTCACATCTGGCGATCGTCCGATCACACACCTGACGATGGGCAGGGGTGAAGAGGCGTCCCGGGATGATGATCCGGAAACTTTGTCGCTCAAGGCGGCGGGTGGGGCGGGAGAAGCGGCGGTTCTCTCGTAAGGTTTGGGCGTGGGATCTCTGCGCAATCCGGTCGGGCCGCTTCCCTCCACCATCTACTGGCGTCGGAGGGCCGTTCTGCTGTCCGTACTGGGCCTCCTGGTGCTCCTCGTCGTCTGGATCGTCACCTCGGGTGGCGGAGGCGGCGGCAACAACGCGGACGGGCCGGGCGGCAACGGCCCCGCCACGTCCATCACCCCGGGCCCGAGCGATTCGGGCCCCGCGATCAGTGAACACCCGGGCGGACGGGACGAGTCGAGCGAGGGCTCAGGGTCCGGCTCGGGCGGCTCCGGCGGCGGCTCGGGCTCCGGCGGTTCCGGCGGTTCGGGTGGCTCAGGCGGCGCGGAGGGCTCCGGCGGCGGCTCCGGTGACGACGCGAAGGGCGGCGGAGGCTCGGGCGACCGGCTCCCGGCCGGTACACGGCTGCCCAACTGCACCGGTGGCGACGTCAAGTTGAAGGTGCGCAGCATCGAGAACCGGTACGCGGTCGACGAGAAGCCGAAGTTCGAGCTGATCGCCGAGAACAGCGGCGGCAAGGCGTGCAAGGTCGATCTCGGCGGCAAGGGCACGGTGCTGACGATCACTCAGGCCGAGGGCGACGACGAGTTCTGGTCCTCGGCGGACTGCCCCGAGGGCAACGGGAGCCTGCTGCTGCGCGTGCCGGCGGAGGGTCGGGTCACGCACTCCGTGCAGTGGGACCGGCGGGCCAGCGAGCCGCAGTGCGCCACGCCTTCGGCGGGAACGGCGGCGCCCGGCACGTACCTGGTCGAGGCGAAGGCCCCCGGCCTCGGCAAGGCCCAGGCCTCCTTCGTCCTCGAGAAGGACTAGCGGCACCAGAGCGGTGCCGCTCGCCGGAACCTAGACGTACCGCTCCAGGATCGACGACTCCGCCAAGCGCGACAGACCCTCGCGGACGCTCCGCGCACGGGCCTCGCCGACGCCGTCGACCGTCTGGAGGTCGTCCACGCTCGCGGCGAGGAGCTTCTGGAGGCCGCCGAAGTGCTCGACCAGGCGGTCGATGATCGCGCCGGGGAGCCGGGGGACCTTCGCCAGGAGGCGGAAGCCGCGCGGGGAGACCGCGGAGTCCAGCGCCTCGGGGGAGCCCGTGTAACCCAGGGCCCGCGCCACCGTGGGGAGTTCGAGGAGCTCCGCGTGCGTGAGGGAGTCCAGCTCGGCCAGCGCCTCGTCGACCGTGCGGGACCGCTTGGCCGTGGGCTCGGGCACGTAGTCCCGCACGACCAGCTCGCGCTCGGGCTCGACGCCCGCGATCAACTCGTCCAGCTGGAGGGCGAGGAGACGCCCGTCCGTGCCGAGCTCGACCACGTACTCCGCGATCTCCGTCGCGATGCGGCGCACCATCTCCAGGCGCTGGGCGACGGCCGTGACGTCCCGGACCGTCACCAGGTCCTCGATCTCCAGCGCCGACAGCGTGCCCGCGACCTCGTCGAGCCGCAGCTTGTACCGCTCAAGGGTGGCGAGCGCCTGGTTCGCGCGGGACAGGATCGCCGCCGAGTCCTCAAGGACGCGCCGCTGGCCGTCCACGTACAGCGCGATCAGCCGCATGGACTGGGAGACGGAGACCACCGGGAAGCCGACCTGCTTGCTCACGCGGTCCGCCGTGCGGTGCCGCGTGCCCGTCTCCTCCGTGGGGATCGTCGGATCCGGCACGAGCTGCACACCGGCACGGAGGATCTTCGTGATGTCCTTGTCGAGGACGATGCCGCCGTCGAGCTTGCACAGCTCACGCAGCCGCGTCGCCGTGAACTCGACGTCCAGGATGAAGCCGCCCGTACACATCGACTCGACCGTCTTGTCCCAGCCGAGGACGATCAGTCCGCCCGTGTTGCCGCGGAGGATGCGCTCCAGGCCGTCCCGCAGTGCCATCCCTGGCGCGACGGCGCTCAGGGAGGCGCGCATCAGCCCATCGGCACCGGAGCCCGAACCCGGCTTGCCGGGAACCGATGCCCGGTCGTTGGCTGCCACTGCACTCCCTCGGTCGCAGGTTCTCCAGGCCTTCGCCGGCACCCTGCTTCGTACGGATGGGCGAGACCAGGGCAAAGTCTACCGGCGCTCTTCCTCCTCCCGTGGGGCCTCTCGGCGACGCGACCTCGGAAGGACACGGAGGGCGTCCCCCATGTCGGCGACTTCGATGACCTTCATACCGGTGGGGATCTTCCCGGGATCGGCCGGCACGAGGGCGTGGGTGAAGCCCAGACGGTGGGCCTCGGCGAGTCTGCGCTGGACACCGGTGACCCGTCTGACCTCGCCCGCCAGGCCCACTTCACCGATCGCCACGAGGTTCTTCGGCAGCGGAGTGTCACTCGCGGCGCTGGCCAGGGCGAGGGCGACGGCGAGGTCCGCCGCGGGTTCGGAGAGCTTCACGCCGCCGACCGTCGCGCTGTAGATGTCGCGCTTGCCGAGCGCGGTGATCCGGCCGCGCTGTTCCAGGACGGCCAGCATCATCGAGACGCGGGAGGTCTCCAGGCCGGACGTGGTGCGGCGGGGGGAGGGGATCTGCGAGTCGACGGTGAGCGCCTGGACCTCGGCCACCAGCGGGCGGCGGCCCTCCAGGGTGACGGTCAGACAGGTGCCCGGAACGGGCTCTGCGCGGCGGGTGAGGAAGAGGCCGCTGGGGTCGGCGAGTCCGGTGATGCCCTCGTCGTGCAGTTCAAAGCAGCCGACCTCGTCCGTCGTCCCGTAACGGTTCTTGACGCCTCGTACGAGACGCAGGCGCGCGTGGCGGTCGCCCTCGAACTGCAGGACCACGTCGACGAGGTGCTCCAGGAGGCGGGGGCCCGCGATGGCGCCGTCCTTGGTGACGTGTCCGACCAGGAGCGTGGACATGCCCCGCTCCTTGGACGCGCGGATCAGCGCGCCCGCGACCTCGCGGACCTGCGCCATGCCGCCGGGCGCCCCGTCGATCTCGGGGGAGGCGACCGTCTGGACGGAGTCGAGGATCAGGAGGGACGGCTTGACCGCGTCCAAGTGCCCGAGGACGGCGGCGAGATCGGTCTCGGCGGCCAGGTACAGATGGTCGTCGATGGCGCCGATGCGGTCGGCACGCAGCCGCACCTGGCTCGCTGACTCCTCACCGGTCACATAGAGCGTGCGGTGCGCGTCGCTCGCCGCCTTCGCCGCGACGTCCAGGAGCAGCGTGGACTTGCCGACGCCCGGCTCGCCCGCGAGCAGCACGACGGCGCCGGGGACCAGTCCGCCGCCGAGCACCCGGTCCAGCTCGGGCACGCCGGTGGAGCGCGCGGTGGCCTGCCGCCCGTCGACCTCGCCGATCGGGACGGCGGAGGAGGTCACGCGGCCGGGAGCGGTCGTGCGGACCGCGGGCGCGCCGTACTCCTCGACCGTCCCCCACGCCTGGCATTCGGGGCAGCGGCCGAGCCACTTGGCCGTCTGCCAGCCGCACTCCGTGCAGCGGTAGGACGGACGGTCCTTGGTGGATTTCGTACGGGCAGCCATGGTCGAAACCGTAGCCGAGCCCACTGACAACGCACCGAGTCCTCGGACAGGGCCACGGAATCGGGGCTTCCTGTCCCCTTTTGAGGGATCTGTTCACCCGTAAGGATTAAATGAGCTCAAGGGGGAGGAAGCGAGCTGCATCATCCGCATAACTTCGCACGGGTGATGAGCAGCAGTCCGGAATCTCCCACGAACACGACCGGCGCACACCGGGCGCACCGTGACGCGCGCAAGGGTGCGCGCAAGCGCGTGGTGCCCCGCCCGGCGCCCCGGACCATGCCTCCCGCGCGCTACGAACCGTGTCTGGACGGCCTGTTCACGTACTGCCTGTCCGTCCTCTGCGACCACGACGCGGCGACGGCGGCGCTGGGCGACGTGCTCCACCACGCCGAGCGCCGCGGCACCCGCGGCCCCGCGGCGGAGAGCGAGCTGAAGACCTGGCTCTACGCCCTCGCCCGCTGGGTCTGCCTGCGCCGACTGGCCGAGGCGAAGCGCAGCCGGGAGGGCGGCGGCAGACACGCGCAAGGGGCGGCCAAGCCAACCTCGGACAGTGGCTCCGGAGCCACAGAGACCCCGGCAGCCTCCACCGCCCCCGCCTCCACCGCAGACACGGAAGCCGCTCCCGCCCCAGAAGAAACCACTCGCCAGCACCGCCGCGAACTCGCCCAGCTCGCCTGGCCGGAGGCCGCGGGCACCACCCCCGAGCAGCGCGAGGCCCTCGAACTGGCCGTCCGCCACCAGCTCACCCCCGCCCAGGTCGCCGCCGTCCTCGGCATGGAGCCCACCAAGGCCCGCGGCCTGCTCGCCTCAGCCGCCTGCGAGGTGGAGCGCACCCGCGCCGCCCTCGCCGTCGTGGAGACCGGCAGCTGCCCCATCGTGGCCCGCCTCACCGGCGACAACCAGCTCCTGCTCGGCACCGCCCTGCGCCGCGAGCTCGTCCGGCACGTCGACGACTGCCCGCGCTGCCGTCGCACCGCCGAGCGCGCCGGCGCGACCGCCTGGCCCGGCACGGCCGTCAGCCCGGCCGCGCTCCCCGTGATCGAGGCCCCGCGCGCCGCGCTGCACATGGCGATGGCGCACGTCCCACGCGCGCGTGGCGGCGGCCCCCGCTACGACCGGCGTGGTTTCCCGATGGACCCCAAGGATCACGCGGCCCGCCGCGACCGCCTCCGCGCGCGTGCCGTCACGACGACCGTCGTCGCCACCGTGGTGGCCGCCCCGGTGCTGGCCCTCTGGGCCGCGTACCGGGGAGCGCCGCTCACCGGTGAGGGTCACGACGGCCGTTCGGTCACCGCGAGCGAGGACGGCGGCGTCGGCGGCCTCGGCGGCGACCGCGTGGACGGGTACGAGAACGCGGGCAACGCCCGCAAGGGCCCCGAGCCCCGCTTCACCAAGGGCAGCCACTCGCCCGACGTCTCCGTGGAGGTCATCAGCGGCGGGTCGGGCTCGTCGACCGGTCCGGGCCGTCTGACCGTCGAGGCGCAGCCCAGCGGTGACACGACGCTCATCACGCTGACGGCGTCCGGTGGTTCACCGGTCCACTGGTCGGCGGCCGAGAGCGCGTCGTGGCTCTATCTGAGCCGCTCGTCGGGGACGCTCGCGCCGGGCCGGTCGGTCACCATCCAGGTGTACGTCGACCACAACCGCGAACCGGCCGGGCACTGGCGTGCGCGGGTGTCGATCGCCCCGTCGGGCGCGATCATCGCCATCGACGGGTACGGGGACGGGCGCCCGCCGACCCGCCCCGGACCGGGCCCGCGGCCCACGGACCCCCGCCCGTCCGACCCCGGCCCCTCGAACCCGGGCCCCTCCGACCCCGGACCCTCGGACCCCGGCCCCTCGGACCCTGGTCCGTCCGACCCGGACCCCACACCGACCCCGACGGACCCGACGCCCGCCCCGTCGGACCCGGGCCCGGGCTCGGGCGACACGTCACCGCCGCAGGGCGACGGCGGCGGAGGATCGAGCCCGAGCTGAACCGGTGCCTGGCATGCCGCCTGACCCACAGGCCCTAGCGAGCCGCCGGACGCACCGGATCCGCCGGATGCGGTGCGAGCAGCGGCAGCTGGGAGGCGAGGCGCTCCTCGCACAGCTCGACGAGCCGGTCGTACCCCTCGCTGCCCATCAGCTCGATCAGCTCGGGCCGATAGGAGACGTACACCGGGTCGCCCGCGCCGTGCGCCGACGTCGCCGACGTGCACCACCAGTGCAGATCGTGGCCGCCGGGACCCCAGCCCCGCCGGTCGTACTCACCGATCGACACCTGCAGCACGCGCGTGTCGTCGGGCCGGTCGATCCACTCGTACGTCCGGCGCACCGGCAGCTGCCAGCACACGTCCGGCTTCGTCTCCAGCGGTTCGCGGCCCTCCCGCAGCGCCAGGATGTGCAGCGAACAGCCGGCGCCGCCCTCGAAGCCGGGTCGGTTCTGGAAGATGCACGACCCCTTGTACGGACGGGTCTGGCGCTCCCCGTCCTCGTCCGTGGAGACCCAGCCGGTCTCCCGGCCCACGTCGTGGTGCTGCCAGATGTCGGGCGTGAGCCGCTCGACGTACCCGGCGACCCGTTTCTCGTCGTCATCGTCCGAGAAATGGGCACCCAGCGTGCAGCAGCCGTCGGCGGCCCGACCCGGCTGGATGCCCTGGCAGCCACTGCCGAAGATGCAGTTCCACCGAGAGGTCAGCCATGTCAGATCGCAGCGGAACGTCTGCTCGTCGTCCGCGGGATCAGGGAACTCCACCCAGGCACGGGCGAAGTCGAGCCCCTTCTCGTCCGGTTCGGCCGGCGCCACCTCCGCCGGCCTCCCGGACTTCCCCGGCTTCTCCCTCTTCGCCGCCTTCCCCGGCTTCGCCGTCTTCTCCGGCTTCGCTACCTTCTCCGGCTTCCCCGACTTCGATTTGTCGGTCTTCGCCTTTTTCGTCTTTGGCACGTCTCCAGGGTATGCGTGCGGCCGACCGGCCGAGGCCAGCCGATCGCCCCATCCGGCGTAGCGTTCCGTACATGAGACTCGGTGTCCTCGACGTGGGGTCGAACACGGTGCATCTGCTCGTGGTCGACGCCCACCCCGGCGCGCGCCCCCTGCCCGCGCACTCCCACAAGGCCGACCTGCGCCTGGCCCAACTGCTCGACCCCGCCGGTGCGATCGGTCCCGAGGGCGTCGACCGCCTGGTGACCGTCGTCCGCGAGGCGATGGTGGCCGCGGAGGACAAGGGCGTGGAAGAAGTCCTGCCCTTCGCCACGTCCGCGGTGCGCGAGGCGAGCAACGCCGACGCGGTGCTCGCCAGGGTCAAGGACGAGACCGGCGTCGACCTGCGGGTCCTGACCGGCGAGGAGGAGGCCCGGCTGACGTTCCTGGCCGCCCGGCGGTGGTTCGGCTGGTCCGCGGGCAAGCTCCTCGTCCTCGACATCGGCGGCGGCTCCCTGGAGATCGCGTACGGCATGGACGAGGAGCCCGACGCGGCGGCCAGCCTGCCCCTCGGCGCGGGCCGCCTCACCGCCGCCTGGCTCCCGACGGACCCGCCGGACCCGGCCGACGTGAAGGCGCTCCGCCGGCACGTGCGCGCGCAGATCGCCCGGACGGTCGGCGAGTTCAGCAGGTTCGGCGCCCCCGACCACATCGTGGCGACGTCGAAGACGTTCAAGCAGCTCGCCCGGCTCGCGGGCGCCGCGCGCTCGGCCGACGGTCTCTACGTACAACGCGAACTGAAGCGCAAATCCCTGGAGGACTGGGTTCCGCAGCTCGCGGCGATGACCACGCAGGAGCGCTCCGAGCTGCCCGGCGTCTCCGAGGGGCGGGCCGGACAACTGCTCGCGGGGGCGCTCGTCGCGGAGGGCGCGATGGACCTCTTCGGCGTGGAGACCCTGGAGATCTGCCCGTGGGCGCTGCGCGAGGGCGTGATCCTGCGCAAGCTCGACCACCTCCCGGCATCGTGAGCGCGGGCCCCGACCAGGGCGGTACGAGGCCACCTCCCCGGCGCCCGGACGCGGCCCGTACGCTGTCCCTCGTGGCAGAACCAGTGGTGCGCATCCCGGATGCGAAGGTCGCCCTGTCGACCGCCTCGGTCTATCCGGAGTCGACGGCGACGGCCTTCGAGATCGCCGCGCGCCTGGGCTACGACGGTGTCGAGGTCATGGTGTGGACCGACCCCGTCAGCCAGGACATCGAGGCCCTGCGCAGACTCAGCGACTACCACCGGATCCCGATCCTCGCCGTCCACGCGCCCTGCCTGCTCATCACCCAGCGCGTCTGGTCCACCGACCCGTGGGTCAAGCTGCAGCGCGCCAAGGCCGCCGCGGAGAAGCTCGACGCGTCGACGGTCGTCGTCCACCCGCCGTTCCGCTGGCAGCGGCAGTACGCCCGCGACTTCGTCGACGGGATCTGGCGCATGGCCGACGAGACAGACGTACGGTTCGCCGTCGAGAACATGTACCCCTGGCGCTACCGCGACCGCGAGATGCTGGCGTACGCACCCGACTGGGACGTCACCAAGGACGACTACCGCCACTTCACCGTCGACCTCTCGCACACCGCGACCGCCCGCGCCGACGCGATGGACATGGTCGACCGCATGGGCGACCGGCTCGGCCACGTCCACCTCGCCGACGGCAAGGGCTCCGCCAAGGACGAACACCTCGTCCCCGGGCGCGGTACGCAGCCCTGCGCCGAGCTCCTGGAGCGCCTCGCGGTCAACGGCTTCGACGGGCACGTCGTCATCGAGGTCAACACGCGCCGCGCGATGTCCAGCGCCGAGCGGGAGGCCGACCTCGCCGAGGCCCTCGCCTTCACGCGGCTGCACCTGGCGTCCGCCGTGAAGGTGCCGCGCTCATGACCGCCACCGGCACGCCGTCGGAGGCCGCGGCCCCGCGGCGCCGGGGCCGCCCGTCCCGTACGCAGACGGAGACCGGCCCCGCGACGCGCGACCAGATCCTGCGCGCGGCCCGCGAGGAATTCTCCGAACGCGGCTACGAGAAGACGTCCGTACGCGGCATCGCGAAGGCCGCGGGCGTGGACTCGGCCCTCGTACACCACTACTTCGGTACGAAGGAGCAGGTTTTCGAGGCGGCCATCACCGTCGACTTCGCCCCCGCGCTGGAAGCGCCCGCCGCGATCGACGAGGGCCCGCTCGACGGCGTCGGCGAGCGCCTCACCCGGTTCGTCCTCGGCGTCTGGGAGAACCCCGCGACGCGCGCCCCCCTGCTCGCCATCGTGCGCTCGGCGGTCGACAACGAAACGGCCGCAGCGATCTTCCGGCGGCTCATCTCCACCCAGCTCCTCGGGCGCATCGCGGGCCGCCTCGGCCTGCCGGACGCGGAACTGCGGGCCGAGCTCGCGGCCGCGCAGCTGGTGGGCATCGCGATGCTGCGGTACGTGATCCAGGTGGAGCCGCTGGCCTCGGCGGATGTGGAGCACCTCGTGGCGCGGGTGGCGCCGGTGGTGCAGGGGCATCTGACGGGGGCGTGAGCGCGGGGCCCGTACGCCCCGGAGGGGTGAGACAGCCGTCCCGCGATCCGGACAGCCTGTCCAGATCCTGGAGCCGCGGCGTACGCTCGACAGCAGTCATATCTCTCCGTAGAACGCACATCTCTCCAGAACGCGTATCTCTCGTAGATCGCTGAAATCCCTGAAGGAGCGAGCGACCATGCCCGAGCTCAGGTCCCGCACAGTCACCCACGGCCGCAACATGGCGGGCGCCCGCGCCCTTATGCGCGCCTCCGGTGTACCCGGGGCCGACATCGGGCGGAAGCCGATCATCGCCGTGGCCAACTCCTTCACGGAGTTCGTCCCCGGCCACACGCACCTGCAGCCGGTCGGCCGCATCGTCTCCGAGGCGATCCGCGAGGCCGGCGGCATCCCGCGCGAGTTCAACACCATCGCCGTGGACGACGGCATCGCGATGGGCCACGGCGGCATGCTGTACTCGCTGCCGTCCCGCGACCTGATCGCGGACTCCGTGGAGTACATGGTCGAGGCCCACTGCGCCGACGCCCTGATCTGCATCTCCAACTGCGACAAGATCACCCCCGGCATGCTGATGGCCGCCCTGCGCCTCAACATCCCGACGGTCTTCGTCTCCGGCGGCCCGATGGAGGCCGGCAAGGCCACCCTGGTCGACGGCACGGTCCGCAAGCTCGACCTGGTCAACGCGATCAGCGACGCCGTCGACGAGAGCATCTCGGACGAGGACATCCTCCGCATCGAGGAGAACGCCTGCCCGACCTGCGGCTCCTGTTCCGGCATGTTCACCGCCAACTCGATGAACTGCCTGACCGAGGCCATCGGCCTCTCCCTGCCGGGCAACGGCTCGGTCCTCGCCACGCACACCGCCCGCAAGGCGCTGTACGAGAAGGCGGGCCAGACGGTCGTCGACATCACGAAGCGCTACTACGACGGCGACGACGCCTCCGTCCTGCCGCGCAGCATCGCCACCCACGCGGCCTTCGAGAACGCCATGGCCCTGGACATCGCCATGGGCGGCTCGACGAACACGATCCTGCACCTGCTCGCCGCCGCCCGCGAGGCCGAGGTCGACTACGACCTGAACGACATCGACGCCGTCTCCCGCCGCGTCCCCTGCCTCGCCAAGGTCGCCCCGAACGCCGCGCCCACGACGACGTACTACATGGAGGACGTGCACCGCGCGGGCGGCATCCCCGCGCTCCTCGGCGAGCTGTACCGCGGCGGACTCCTCAACGAGGACGTGCACACCGTCCACTCGCCCTCCATCAAGGAGTGGCTGGACACCTGGGACATCCGCTCCGGCTCCGCGTCCGAAGAGGCCGTCGACCTGTGGCACGCGGCGCCCGGCTGCAAGCGGTCCGCCGAGGCCTTCTCGCAGTCCGAGCGCTGGGACACCCTCGACACGGACGCGGCGGGCGGCTGCATCCGCGACGTCGCGCACGCCTACTCCAAGGACGGCGGTCTCGGCGTCCTCAAGGGCAACATCGCCGTGGACGGCTGCGTCGTGAAGACCGCGGGCGTCGACGAGTCGATCTGGACCTTCGAGGGCCCCGCGGTCGTCTGCGACTCGCAGGAAGAGGCCGTCGAGAAGATCCTCAACAAGGTCGTGAAGGACGGCGACGTGGTCGTCATCCGCTACGAAGGCCCCAAGGGCGGCCCCGGCATGCAGGAGATGCTCTACCCGACCTCCTTCCTGAAGGGCCGCGGCCTCGGCAAGACCTGCGCCCTGGTCACCGACGGCCGCTTCTCCGGCGGTACGTCGGGTCTGTCCATCGGCCACGCGTCCCCCGAGGCGGCGGCCGGCGGCACGATCGCGCTCGTCGAGGACGGCGACCGCATCCGCATCGACATCCCCGGCCGCTCGATCGAACTCCTCGTCCCCGAGGAGGAGCTGACCGCACGCCGCGCGGCGCTCGGCGGCGTGTACGCGCCGAAGGCCCGCGAGCGCAAGGTCTCCGCCGCCCTGCGCGCGTACGCGGCGATGGCGACCAGCGCCGACAAGGGCGCGGTCCGGGACGTGTCGAAGCTCGGCTGACCCACGGAAACTTTTCGGGGCGCGGGCGCGTCCTTGGTGTGAGACACGCACCGAGGGCGCGCCCGCGCCTTCGTGTACGGGGTGCGTACGGGGTACGGGGGAGAGCACTGTGAGCGAGAACGTCATGGCGCCGGAAGCGGTCGGGACGGTCGAGGCCGTCGAGCCGGAGGGGGCTGTCGAGGAGGCGGCCGCGAGGAGCTACCCGATCGTCGCGGACGTCAACGTCCGGTCAGGGCCTGGCACGTCGTACCGCAAGGTCGGCCGTCTCAGCGCGGGCTCACGCGTCACCATCGCCTGCCAGAAACCGGGCGAGACGGTGACGGGTCCGACCGGCACGTCGAACATCTGGGACCGCATCGGCAGCGGCCGGTACGTCTCGGACACGTACGTGCGCACGGGAAGCAGCGGGTACGTGGCACCGCGCTGCTGACGCCTGATCCTGCCCTCGGAGTTCGGCCGGACGTCAGCGTTCAGCCGGACGTCAGCGTTCAGCCGGACTTCGGCGGCTTCGTCGCGTCGAAGGCGAACACCGTGTTCTTGGCGGCCGCCACGACCACCACGCTTCCCTCGACGCGCACGCGCGGGCTGGCGCCCACCTCGCCCGCGAGGCCGTCGGCCCGCGGGTTCGTGGACCACCGCTGCTCGCCCTTGCGGGAGGTCAGCGCGGTGACGCGGCCGCTCGCCGAGCTGAAGTACAGCAGCCCGTCGCCGTCCCCGGACACCGGTCCGGACAGTCCCTCCACGCCCGTCTGCCGGGACCACTTCTTCCTGCCGGTCGCCGGGTCGAGCGCGGTGACGAGCCCGGTCTGCCCGGCCACGAAGACGGTGCCGTCCGCCATCCCGGGCGTCCCGTCGTACGTCTTCGGCAGCCGCGTGTACGTGGCCTCGTGCGCGTCCCGGTCGACCCGCGTCACCCCGTCGTAGCCCACCATCGCGGGCCCGTCACGACGCTCGTGCAGGAGTACGAGGCTGTCGCCCGAGGTGCCGACCGGCACGGCGGGCCCCCGGACGGCGACGGGCTTGCCGAGCCGGCCCGACGCGAGGTCGACGGGGCGCAGGTCGGGGTGGCGCACATCGGTGGCGGCCACTTCGGCGCGCGGCGCGCACATCGCGTACAGCCGCGTGCCCGCCGTGACCGGGGCGCACTGCCTGCCCGCGGGGAACGGCTGCTTCCAGGCGACCTTGCCGCTGTGCGCCCGGCGCGCCTCGAAGCGGCTGTTGGACGCGTCGATCGTCACGACGGTCGAGCCGACGACGACGGCGTCCCGCGTACGGTTCGTCACGGCCGTCGACTGGGCGCCGGACGGCACCGACCACAGCTCCCTGCCCTTGTCCGCGTCGATGGCGACCACTTCGGTGGCGGGGCCGGCGGGGTCGTCCTGGGCGGCGATGCGGTAGCCGAGCACGGTGTCGTCGGTGACGCCCACCATGTGCATGCCCTGCGCGGGCACGCCGGGGCTCTTCTCCGTCCACACGCGGGAGCCGTCGGAGAGCCTGATCCGGGTGGCGACGACACCGCCGCCCCCGCAGAACAGCGCGTCGCCGCGTGCCTCGCAGCGCAGCTCGTCCGGGATGTCGGCGCGGCCACCCGGCACGGTCTTGCGCCACGGCTCGAACCCGCCGGGCAGCCGCGCCCCCGCGGCCGCGATGTCCCGCCCTTCGCCCCTTGTGCCGCCGGACCCGCCCGAGTCCTTCGCCCCCATCACCGCGACCCCGCCACCGATGGCGGCGACGGCGACGGCGGCGGCGAGCGCGGGGCGCCAGCGGCGACGCAGCCGACCCCCGAGGGCCGTGTTCCCGGTCTCCTGGGCATCCGGCGCGGCGTCAGGTGCGGCGGTCGGCACAGCAGCGGGCGCCGGAGCGGGCACGGGAGCGGGCACCGAGGCTGCCACCGGGGTGTCGTCGTCCGCGGGCAGATGGTGCTGCGTGTCGGTCTCGCGCGTACAGCGCGGCTTCGCGGCGGCCGCCCCCGCCGTACCGCCGAGATCGGACGGCAGATCCCGCAGCCGTACGAGAAGTTCGTCCGCGGAGGGCCGGTCGGCGGGATCCTTCGCGAGACACGGCTCGACGACCTGGCGCAGGGCACCCGGCACCTCACCCAGCGACGGCGGCTCGTGCACGACTTGATACGCCGTCATGTACGGGCTGTCCGCGTCGAAGGGCCCCTGCCCCGTCGCCGCGTACACCAGCAGCGTGGCCAGCGAGAAGACGTCGGAGCGCGGCCCGACGCCGCGCGGCGTCTGCAGCTGCTCGGGCGACATGAACGGGGGCGTGCCGATGACGCGGCCCGTCATCGTCAGCGTCTGCTGGTCGGCGGCGCGCGAGATGCCGAAGTCGATGACGCGGGGGCCCTCGGGGGAGAGGACCACGTTGGACGGCTTGAGGTCCCGGTGCACGACACCGGCGCGGTGGATGTCGCGCAGCGCCTCGGTGAGCCCGATGGCCAGCCTGCGCAGCTCGGCACCGTCGAACGGGCCGTGCTCGGCGATGCGCTGGGCGAGGGTGGGGCCCTCGATGAACGTGGTCGCCATCCACGGGTGCTGCGCCTCGGGGTCGGCGTCGATGACGGCGGCGGTGAAGGCGCCGCTGACCCGGCGGGCCGCGGCGACCTCCTGCCGGAAGCGGATCCGGAACTCGTCGTCGTCGGCGAACTGCTGGTGGATCAGCTTGATCGCGACAGGCCGTCCGGAGGCCGAACGGCCCAGGAACACGGTTCCCATGCCGCCCGAACCGAGACGTGCTTCGAGCGGGTATCCGCCGATTTCCTCCGGATCCCCTCCACGGAGCGACATGCTGACCGACCTCCCCCGCGTTCACCGATGCAACGTTTCGCTGCCCAAACTAGCGGCCGGGCCGTGCGCCCTGGCAAGGCGGGGGACGAATAGGGCGTGCCTGCACACATGCGGGGCCCTCGGGGCGCGTCAGGCAATAATCAAAGGGTGACCGAAGACCCCGCTCCCCAGCCCTCCTCAGGCGCAGCCACCACTCCCGGCACGGCCACCACTCCGGGCACGGCTCCGGGCCCGCAACCGGAACCCCTCCGCTTCTTCGGGACGACCTGGGTGGCCCACGACGGCGGCTACGGCGCCCGCCGCGTCGGCGTGGCCGTCGGCTCGCTCGTGGCGGCGGCAGCGGGCTGCTTCGTGCTGCGCTTCGCCTACGAGGGCCTGGCCATCGCGGCGGTCGGCACGTTCGTGAACCTCCTCGTGGTCATCATGTTCGCGATCTGCAGCGCCCTCGCCTTCCGCCGCACGTGGGAAGGCTTCACCCGCCGCCACGACCCGGCGTCCCAGTCCTCGACCCGCGGCCTGATGACGATCGGCTTCGTCGGCACGCTCCTCGCGTACTTCTTCCGCTCCCTCTCCGAGGCACCGGGCGAAAAACTGCACCGCCAGGAATACGAAACGGCACGCACCCAATACAAAAAGCGCACATCCCGCCGCACAGGCAACCCGTCCCGCAAAAACCGCAACCACTAACCCAAACCTGACGAACCGGCCACCGCTTGGCTTGGTGGGACCTGGGAGGGGCTAAGGCCGCCCAAGCAGAACCGGCACGGCTTCCGCCCCACCCGGGCCCCTCTGCCTGGGCCTTCGCCCCGCCCGGGCCCCCGCCCGGGCCCAGTGGCTCCCGCACGGCCCAAGCGCCCCTGGCGGCCCCACCCCCCGCGCGTCACGATCCCCCCATGACTGCCACCCCTTCCCGTGGCCACCGCGCCCACCGCGACCACCGCGCCCACTCCTTCAACGCGGCCGCCGCCCAGTACGCGGCCTACCGGCCCTCCTATCCCGCCGCCCTCTTCGACGCCCTCGAACGCCTGGCGGGCCGCTCCCTCGTCGGCGCCCGCGTCGTGGACGTCGGCGCCGGCACCGGAATCGCCACCGCACTGCTCGCCGAGCGCGGCGCGAACGTCGTCGCGGTCGAGCCGGGGGACGGCATGGCGGACCAGTTCCGCAGCACGCTCCCGCACATCCCCCTCGTACGCGGCAACGGCAACGCCCTGCCCCTGGCCGACAGCTCGGCCGACCTCATCACCTACGCCCAGGCTTGGCACTGGACCGAACAGGAACGGTCCGTCCCCGAAGCCCTCCGCGTCCTGCGCCCCGGCGGCGCCCTCGCCCTGTGGTGGAACTTCCCGGACCACCTGGACCCCGAGACCCCCTGGCTCGGCGAGCAGACCTCCCGCATCGCCCGCTTCCTCGGCACGGACGACCAGGCCCACCGCGCGGCCGACCCCGCATCGAGCCGCGTCGGCGAGCCGGCGACCACCCTCGACTTCCGCCGCGACCGCCTCCACTGGAGCCGCCGCGTCCCCCTCGACGCCCACCTCGCCAACCTCGCCACGCACTCCGCGTTCCTCGTCCTCGACCACCGGCGCACGGCGGCCTTCCTCGCGCAGGAGCGCGCGGAGCTCCTGAAGGTCTTCCCGGATGCCGTGGTCGAGGAGCGCTACGCGGTCGACCTCTTGGTTGCGACCCCCTGATTCCACCTCGACACCCACCGAACCGGGTTGACGACCCCGGCCGCCGGGAGGATTATTCATCACATGATGAATAAGAGGAGCCCGGCGGCGAGCCCCACGGCTTCGGAGCCCCGCCCGGCCGACCACGCCCCCCGAGCCACCGCACCCACACCCACACCCGCACCCTCGACCACCGCCATCCAGGCCCGTGACCTCACCGTCGTCCGAGGCCCCCGCACCGTCCTGCGCGGCCTCGACTTCACCGTCCCGCGAGGCCAGATCACCGGGCTCCTCGGCCCCTCCGGCTGCGGCAAGTCCACGCTCATGCGCGCGATCGTCGGCACCCAGGCCAAGGTCACCGGGACACTCCAGGTCCTCGACCACCCCGCCGGCGCCCCCGCCCTCCGCTCCCGCATCGGCTACGTCACCCAGAGCCCGTCCGTCTACGACGACCTCACCGTCCGCCAGAACCTCGACTACTTCGCCGCCGTCCTCGACCCCGGCACGGGCACCGCCGCCGACCGCCGCCGCGACCAGGTCACCCGCGTACTCGACGACGTCGCCCTCACCACGCACGCCGACTCCCTCGCCGGACACCTCTCCGGCGGCCAGCGCAGCCGCGTCTCACTCGGCGTCGCCCTCCTCGGCGCCCCCGAACTCCTCGTGCTCGACGAGCCGACCGTCGGCCTCGACCCCGTACTCCGCCGCGACCTCTGGCAGCTCTTCCACACCATCGCCACCGACCGCGCCGCCACCCTCCTCGTCTCGTCCCACGTCATGGACGAGGCCGAACGCTGCCACCGCCTCCTCCTCATGCGGAACGGCGAACTCCTCGCCGACGACACCCCCGACGCCCTCCGCACCCGCACCCACTCCGACACCGTCGAAGAGGCCTTCCTCCACCTCGTCGACGAAGCCGACGCACGCCACACGGCCCCCGGCAACACCACGCCCAGGAGCACCCCATGAACGCCTACCGCACCTTCGCCACCGCCGCGCGAGTCCTGCGCCAGCTCCGCCACGACCCGCGCTCCATCGCGCTGATGATCCTGGTCCCCTGCGTGATGCTGCTCCTCCTGCGCTACGTCTTCGACGGCAGCCCGCGGACCTTCGACTCCATCGGCGCCTCACTCCTCGGCATCTTCCCGCTCATCACGATGTTCCTGGTCACCTCCATCGCCACCCTGCGCGAACGCACCTCCGGCACCCTCGAACGCCTCCTCGCCATGCCACTGGGCAAAGGCGACCTCATCGCCGGCTACGCCCTCGCCTTCGGCGCCCTCGCCGTCGTCCAGTCCGTCCTCGCCACCGGACTCGCCCTCTGGGCCCTCGGCCTCGAAGTCACCGGCTCCGCCTGGCTGCTCCTCCTGATCGCCCTGCTCGACGCCCTCCTCGGCACCGCACTCGGCCTCTTCGTCTCGGCCTTCGCCGCCTCCGAATTCCAGGCCGTCCAGTTCATGCCGGCCGTGATCTTCCCGCAGCTCCTCCTCTGCGGCCTGTTCGCCGCCCGCGACACCATGCAGCCGATCCTGGAGTGGACCTCCAACGCCCTCCCCATGTCGTACGCCGTCGACGGCATGAACCAAGTCCTCCACAACCCCGACGTCACGGGGAACTTCATCCGCGACGTCGTCATCGTCGCCGGCAGCGCACTCCTGGTCCTCGCCCTCGGCGCCGCCACCCTCCGCCGCCGCACGACCTGACCCCTCGCACACCCGGCCGCCTCATCCCGCCCACCGGACACCGCCCCCTCCCTCCACCGCACCGATGCGAGGATGGCCCCCGGACGAAGCAACCCCGGAGGCCCCCGTTCATGAGCAGCAACACGAGCCAGAAAGTCGCCGTCCTCGGCACCGGAAAGATCGGTGAAGCCCTGCTCAGCGGCATGATCCGCGGCGGCTGGGCGCCCGCCGACCTCCTGGTCACCACCCGCCGCCAGGAACGCGCCGACGAACTCCGCACCCGCTACGGCGTCACCCCCGTCACCAACGCCGAAGCCGCCAAGCAGGCCGACACCCTTATCCTCGCCTGCAAGCCGCAGGACATGGCCAAGCTGCTCGACGAACTCGCCCCCCACGTCACCCCCGACCGCCTCGTCATCAGCGCCGCCGCAGGTATCACCACCGCCTTCATCGAAGAGCGCCTGACCGAAGCCACCCCCGTCGTCCGCGTCATGCCGAACACGCCCGTCCTCGTCGACGAGGGCATGTCCGTCATCTCGGCCGGCAGTCACGCCTCCTCCGCCGCCCTGGCCCACGCGGAGGCCATCTTCGGCGCCGTCGGCAAGACCCTCCGCGTCCCCGAGACCCAGCAGGACGCCTGCACCGCCCTCTCAGGCTCCGGCCCGGCCTACTTCTACTTCCTCGTCGAAGCCATGACGGACGCCGGCATCCTCCTCGGTCTGCCCCGCGACAAGGCCCACGACCTCATCGTCCAGGCCGCGATCGGCGCATCCGTGATGCTCCGCGACAGCGGCGAACACCCCGTGAAACTCCGCGAGAACGTCACGTCCCCCGCGGGCACCACGATCAACGCCATCCGCGAACTCGAGAACCACGGAGTGCGCGCCGCCCTCATCGCCGCCCTGGAAGCCGCCCGCGACCGCAGCCGCGAACTGGCCTCCGGCAACAACACCTGACCGACGGTCGGCCGCCCCCTACCGCGCGGCCGCACCTCGCACCATCTCCGCCGTCACCACCTGCGCGAAGCCCCCACCGTGCAGGGAAACCGCCGTGGCCTGCGCCAACTCCTCCGCCGCACGCCGCCAGCCGAAGGGCCCCGCCAGGTCGAAGGTGTACGTCGCGTCCAGCGCGAACACCACCTCGTACCCGAGGTTCCCGCCCATCCGTGCCGTCGTCTCCGCGCACATGTTGGTCTGGATCCCGGCCACCACGAACTGCGTGATGCCCTCGGCCTTGAACCAGGCGTCCAGATCCGGCGTCCCGTAGAACGCCGAGTTCACGGTCTTGGTCACCAACAGCTCGGCCCCCGCCCCCTTCCCACGCCGCTCCTCGACGTACTCCTTGAAGCCGTTGCCCTCATACCCCGGCCGCAGCGGCGACTCCGGCTTCGACGAGTCATGCCGTACGAAGACCACCGGCCGCCCCGTCGCCTGCCACACGTCGATCAACGACGCGATGTTGTCGTCGGCCTCCGGGTTGTTCCGCGTCCCCCAGAACTCCTCCTCCTCGAACCCCTTCTGTACGTCCACCACGACCAGCGCTGCGTTCTCTGCGATCTCCATGACCCCGATGCTGCCGCCCCGCACCCCAACGCCCCAGGGGTACAAAAGACAGCGATCGATGGTTTACTGCCAAGGTGCCGCGTCACCCCGCCCCAGCGCGTGAACCAGCCCCCCAGCGCATCGCCCTCCTCACCTTTCCCGGCATCCGCGCGTTCGACATCTCCGTCATCACCGAGGTCTGGGGCACCGACCGCACCGACCGAGGCGCACCCGCCTTCGACCTCCGCCGCGTCGCGGCCGACCCCGCGCCCGTACCGATCCGCGGCGGCCTGACCCTCACCCCCGACCGCACCCTCGACTGGCTGACCGGCCTCACCGGTACGGACCTGATCGTCGTCCCGGGCCTGGACGACCACCTCACGCCCGCCCCACAGCCCGTCCTCGCAGCCCTACGCGAGGCGCACGCCCGAGGGATCACCGTCGCCGCACTCTGCGGCGGCGCCTTCACCCTCGCCCAGGCGGGACTGCTCGACGGCCGCCGAGCCATCACCCACTGGAACCTCGTCGACCTGCTCCGCGCCCATCACCCCCTCGTCACCGTCGAACCCGACGCCCTCTTCATCGAGGACGACAACATCTGGACCGCCGCGGGCACAGCCGCCGGCATCGATCTGTGCCTGCACCTCGTCCGCACCACCCACGGCTCCGAAGCCGCCGCGACCATCGCCCGATCGATGGTCACCGCCCCCTTCCGCTCCGGCACCCAGGCCCAGTTCATCGAGCACCCCACCCCGCGCGCCGACCGCGACGCCGATGCCCTCGCCTCCGTCCGCGAATACGCCCTGCGTCATCTCCACGAACCGCTCACCGTCACTGACCTCGCCGCCCGCGCGGGCATGTCGGCACGCTCCTTCGCCCGCCACTTCACGGCGGCCACCGGCACGACCCCGCTCCGCTGGCTCCTGGACCAGCGCATCGCGGCCGCGCAGAAACTCCTGGAGCGAACCGACCTCCCCATGCCCGAGATCGCCCGCCGCGCGGGCTTCGGCAGCGAGGTCACGATGCGCCAGCACTTCGCATCGCGCCTCGCCACCAGCCCCCGCGCCTACCGCGCCTCGTTCACCGGCGGCAGCAGTCCGATCGCCCGATAGGCCCCGTCCACCGTCGGCTTGGCCATGCCCCGCGCCCGCTCGGCCCCCCGCCGCAACACCCCCTCCAAGTACCCGGGGTCAGCCACCAGTTCCTTGTGCCGTTGCTGTACGGGCCTGAGCAGTTCCACCACGGCGTCCGCGGTGTCCTTCTTCAGCGCGCTATACGACTCGTAAACGCCGCTCAGAGCTTCCGGGTTCCCACCCTGACAAGCCGCGAGGATCTCCAGCAGGTTCGAGATCCCGGGCTTGGACTCGGGGTCGAACACGATCTCGGTTCCGCTGTCCGTGACGGCCCGCATGATCTTCTTCCGCACCACGTCCGGCTCGTCGAGCAGATAGACGATGCCCGCCCCGGCTTCGTGGGACTTGCCCATCTTCGACGTCGGGTCCTGCAGGTCCATGACCCGCGCGGCCACCTTGGGCGGCGTGGCCCGCGGCACGACGAATGTCTGCCCGTAGCGCTGGTTGAACCGCACCGCGAGATCCCGCGTCAGCTCGACGTGCTGGGTCTGGTCCTCGCCGACCGGCACCTCGTCCGCGTCGTACGCCAGGATGTCCGCGGCCATCAGCACGGGATAGGTGAGGAGCGAAAGCCGCACGCTCCCTCCCCGCGCCCGCTCGAGGACGGACTTCTCCTTGTACTGGATCATCCGCCGCATCTCGCCGTCGGTCGCGACGCACTCCAGCAGATACGAGAGCCGAGCGTGCTCGTCCACATGGCTCTGGACGAAGACGGTCGCCCGCTCGGGATCGATCCCCGACGCGAGCAGCAGCGTCGCCGCCTGCCGACTGAGCCTGCGCACCCGCCCCGGATCGTGGTCCACGGTCAGGGCGTGCAGGTCGACGATGCTGAAGAGGGAGTCGGCCCGGAACTGGTCGACCTCGGCCCACTGCCGGACGGCCCCCAGGTAGTTCCCCAAGGTCAGGTGCCCGGTCGGCTTGACCCCACTGAAGATCCTCGTCATTTCTCCGCCTCCTGGTCAGGACCGCCGGCCCGGCGACCGGGCTCCGGATCCTCCAGGGGGAGAACGAGAAACGGCCGCCGAGGCGGCGGCCGTCGAGTACATGCGTATGTACGGCCGCCCTCAGGCGGCCCACCACAGTTGGGCGTACGCACGTGTAGTCACGTCACCCAGAGTAGACCTGGCGGAGGCCCGTCGTCATGAGTTGACACTCCGGTGGGGCCTACGTAGTGTTCTCCGAGTTGCCCGACGTGAGCGTCGACCACATGGTCGGTCCCCGGGCAGCCATTCCGCAAGAACCATTACAACGATCGACGTCGTGCGCCCTCCTGGGTCTCGCCTTCGGCTCGTTTTCATGCGTATTTGCGAAATGAGGAATCCGCGTTCGAAAGGACGCCCCCGATTAGGTCGGGAGCCAGGGTTCCGCTAAAGTCTCACTCGTCGGAACGGCCCAACAGCCGCAAAGACAAACCCCGCTGACTGGGAGTCAGACCCGAAAGGATCTGATAGAGTCGGAACCGCCGGAAAGGGAAACGCGAAAGCCGAAAGGCCGGAGCGGGAACCGGAAAGGCACCGAGGAAATCGGACACGAAAGAGTCTGATAGAGTCGGAAACGCAAGAACAAAAGAAACACCGAAGGGAAGCGCCCGGAGGAAAGCCCGAGAGGGTGAGTACAAAGGAAGCGTCCGTTCCTTGAGAACTCAACAGCGTGCCAAAAGTCAACGCCAGATATGTTGATAACCCCGGCTCACTTCGGTGAGTTGGAGGTTCCTTTGAAAAAACACAGCGAGGACGCTGTGAACGGACGGGATTATTCCTCCCGACCGTTCCGCTCTCGTGCTGTGTCACCGGATTACCGGTACACATTCACGGAGAGTTTGATCCTGGCTCAGGACGAACGCTGGCGGCGTGCTTAACACATGCAAGTCGAACGATGAACCACTTCGGTGGGGATTAGTGGCGAACGGGTGAGTAACACGTGGGCAATCTGCCCTTCACTCTGGGACAAGCCCTGGAAACGGGGTCTAATACCGGATAACACCGTCTCTCGCATGGGAGAGGGTTGAAAGCTCCGGCGGTGAAGGATGAGCCCGCGGCCTATCAGCTTGTTGGTGAGGTAGAAGCTCACCAAGGCGACGACGGGTAGCCGGCCTGAGAGGGCGACCGGCCACACTGGGACTGAGACACGGCCCAGACTCCTACGGGAGGCAGCAGTGGGGAATATTGCACAATGGGCGAAAGCCTGATGCAGCGACGCCGCGTGAGGGATGACGGCCTTCGGGTTGTAAACCTCTTTCAGCAGGGAAGAAGCGAAAGTGACGGTACCTGCAGAAGAAGCGCCGGCTAACTACGTGCCAGCAGCCGCGGTAATACGTAGGGCGCAAGCGTTGTCCGGAATTATTGGGCGTAAAGAGCTCGTAGGCGGCTTGTCACGTCGATTGTGAAAGCTCGGGGCTTAACCCCGAGTCTGCAGTCGATACGGGCTAGCTAGAGTGTGGTAGGGGAGATCGGAATTCCTGGTGTAGCGGTGAAATGCGCAGATATCAGGAGGAACACCGGTGGCGAAGGCGGATCTCTGGGCCATTACTGACGCTGAGGAGCGAAAGCGTGGGGAGCGAACAGGATTAGATACCCTGGTAGTCCACGCCGTAAACGGTGGGAACTAGGTGTTGGCGACATTCCACGTCGTCGGTGCCGCAGCTAACGCATTAAGTTCCCCGCCTGGGGAGTACGGCCGCAAGGCTAAAACTCAAAGGAATTGACGGGGGCCCGCACAAGCAGCGGAGCATGTGGCTTAATTCGACGCAACGCGAAGAACCTTACCAAGGCTTGACATACACCGGAAAGCATTAGAGATAGTGCCCCCCTTGTGGTCGGTGTACAGGTGGTGCATGGCTGTCGTCAGCTCGTGTCGTGAGATGTTGGGTTAAGTCCCGCAACGAGCGCAACCCTTGTTCTGTGTTGCCAGCATGCCCTTCGGGGTGATGGGGACTCACAGGAGACCGCCGGGGTCAACTCGGAGGAAGGTGGGGACGACGTCAAGTCATCATGCCCCTTATGTCTTGGGCTGCACACGTGCTACAATGGCCGATACAATGAGCTGCGATACCGTGAGGTGGAGCGAATCTCAAAAAGTCGGTCTCAGTTCGGATTGGGGTCTGCAACTCGACCCCATGAAGTTGGAGTTGCTAGTAATCGCAGATCAGCATTGCTGCGGTGAATACGTTCCCGGGCCTTGTACACACCGCCCGTCACGTCACGAAAGTCGGTAACACCCGAAGCCGGTGGCCCAACCCCTTGTGGGAGGGAGCTGTCGAAGGTGGGACTGGCGATTGGGACGAAGTCGTAACAAGGTAGCCGTACCGGAAGGTGCGGCTGGATCACCTCCTTTCTAAGGAGCACTTCTAAGCCAAGCTTGCTTGGTTCAGAGGCCAGTACATCAGCGAATGTCTGATGCTGGTTGCTCATGGGTGGAACGTTGACTACTCGGCCTGAATCTGGGCCGGAGGCTGCAAGTACTGCTCGCAAGAGTGTGGAAAGCACGATCTCCGGACAGGAACGGGCCGGGCACGCTGTTGGGTATCTGAAGGTACGGCCGTGAGGTCGCCTTCAGTGCCGACCCCGGTGCACTCACTGGTTTCCAGTGGGGTGATGGGTGGTTGGTCGTTGTTTGAGAACTGCACAGTGGACGCGAGCATCTGTGGCCAAGTTTTTAAGGGCGCACGGTGGATGCCTTGGCACCAGGAACCGATGAAGGACGTGGGAGGCCACGATAGTCCCCGGGGAGTCGTCAACCAGGCTTTGATCCGGGGGTTTCCGAATGGGGAAACCCGGCAGTCGTCATGGGCTGTCACCCGCTGCTGAACACATAGGCAGTGTGGAGGGAACGCGGGGAAGTGAAACATCTCAGTACCCGCAGGAAGAGAAAACAACCGTGATTCCGGGAGTAGTGGCGAGCGAAACCGGATGAGGCCAAACCGTATGCGTGTGAGACCCGGCAGGGGTTGCGCATACGGGGTTGTGGGATCTCTCTTTCACAGTCTGCCGGCTGTGAGACGAGTCAGAAACCGTTGATGTAGACGAAGGACATGCGAAAGGTCCGGCGTAGAGGGTAAGACCCCCGTAGTCGAAACGTCAGCGGCTCGTTTGAGAGACACCCAAGTAGCACGGGGCCCGAGAAATCCCGTGTGAATCTGGCGGGACCACCCGTTAAGCCTAAATATTCCCTGGTGACCGATAGCGGATAGTACCGTGAGGGAATGGTGAAAAGTACCGCGGGAGCGGAGTGAAATAGTACCTGAAACCGTGTGCCTACAAGCCGTGGGAGCGTCGGGATGGAGCTTGCTCCATCCTCGTGACTGCGTGCCTTTTGAAGAATGAGCCTGCGAGTTTGCGGTGTGTTGCGAGGTTAACCCGTGTGGGGAAGCCGTAGCGAAAGCGAGTCCGAACAGGGCGATTCAGTAGCGCGCTCAAGACCCGAAGCGGAGTGATCTAGCCATGGGCAGGTTGAAGCGGCTGTAAGAGGTCGTGGAGGACCGAACCCACCAGGGTTGAAAACCTGGGGGATGACCTGTGGTTAGGGGTGAAAGGCCAATCAAACTCCGTGATAGCTGGTTCTCCCCGAAATGCATTTAGGTGCAGCGTCGTGTGTTTCTTGCCGGAGGTAGAGCACTGGATAGGCGATGGGCCCTACCGGGTTACTGACCTTAGCCAAACTCCGAATGCCGGTAAGTGAGAGCGCGGCAGTGAGACTGTGGGGGATAAGCTCCATGGTCGAGAGGGAAACAGCCCAGAGCATCGACTAAGGCCCCTAAGCGTACGCTAAGTGGGAAAGGATGTGGAGTCGCAGAGACAACCAGGAGGTTGGCTTAGAAGCAGCCACCCTTGAAAGAGTGCGTAATAGCTCACTGGTCTAGTGATTCCGCGCCGACAATGTAGCGGGGCTCAAGCGTACCGCCGAAGTCGTGTCATTCCAGCAATAAGCCCCAACGGGTGCTGGGATGGGTAGGGGAGCGTCGTGTGCCGGGTGAAGCTGCGCCGGAAGGCAGTGGTGGACGGTTCACGAGTGAGAATGCAGGCATGAGTAGCGATACATACGTGAGAAACGTGTGCGCCGATTGACTAAGGGTTCCTGGGTCAAGCTGATCTGCCCAGGGTAAGTCGGGACCTAAGGCGAGGCCGACAGGCGTAGTCGATGGATAACCGGTTGATATTCCGGTACCCGCTGTGAAGCGTCAAACATCGAATCAGGCGATGCTAAGTCCGTGAAGCCGCCCCGGAGCCTTCGGGCAAAGGGGAGTGGTGGAGCCGACGGACCAGACTTGTAGTAGGTGAGTGATGGGGTGACGCAGGAAGGTAGTCCAGCCCGGGCGGTGGTTGTCCCGGGGTAAGGGTGTAGGCCGTGCGGTAGGTAAATCCGTCGCACACGAGGCTGAGACCTGATGCCGAGCCGATTGTGGTGAAGTGGATGATCCTATGCTGTCGAGAAAAGCCTCTAGCGAGTTTCATGGCGGCCCGTACCCTAAACCGACTCAGGTGGTCAGGTAGAGAATACCGAGGCGTTCGGGTGAACTATGGTTAAGGAACTCGGCAAAATGCCCCCGTAACTTCGGGAGAAGGGGGGCCATCACCGGTGATGAGTCTTGCACTCTGAGCTGGGGGTGGCCGCAGAGACCAGCGAGAAGCGACTGTTTACTAAAAACACAGGTCCGTGCGAAGCCGTAAGGCGATGTATACGGACTGACGCCTGCCCGGTGCTGGAACGTTAAGGGGACCGGTTAGTGCGCTTTCGGGCGTGCGAAGCTGAGAACTTAAGCGCCAGTAAACGGCGGTGGTAACTATAACCATCCTAAGGTAGCGAAATTCCTTGTCGGGTAAGTTCCGACCTGCACGAATGGCGTAACGACTTCTCGACTGTCTCAACCATAGGCCCGGTGAAATTGCACTACGAGTAAAGATGCTCGTTTCGCGCAGAAGGACGGAAAGACCCCGGGACCTTTACTACAGTTTGATATTGGTGTTCGGTTCGGCTTGTGTAGGATAGGTGGGAGACTGTGAAGCGGGCACGCCAGTGTTCGTGGAGTCGACGTTGAAATACCACTCTGGTCGTGCTGGATGTCTAACCTCGGTCCGTGATCCGGATCAGGGACAGTGTCTGATGGGTAGTTTAACTGGGGCGGTTGCCTCCCAAAGGGTAACGGAGGCGCCCAAAGGTTCCCTCAGCCTGGTTGGTAATCAGGTGTTGAGTGTAAGTGCACAAGGGAGCTTGACTGTGAGACCGACGGGTCGAGCAGGGACGAAAGTCGGGACTAGTGATCCGGCGGTGGCTTGTGGAAGCGCCGTCGCTCAACGGATAAAAGGTACCCCGGGGATAACAGGCTGATCTTCCCCAAGAGTCCATATCGACGGGATGGTTTGGCACCTCGATGTCGGCTCGTCGCATCCTGGGGCTGGAGTCGGTCCCAAGGGTTGGGCTGTTCGCCCATTAAAGCGGTACGCGAGCTGGGTTTAGAACGTCGTGAGACAGTTCGGTCCCTATCCTCTGTGCGCGTAGGAATATTGAGAAGGGCTGTCCCTAGTACGAGAGGACCGGGACGGACGAACCTCTGGTGTGCCAGTTGTCCTGCCAAGGGCATGGCTGGTTGGCTACGTTCGGAAAGGATAACCGCTGAAAGCATCTAAGCGGGAAGCCTGCTTCGAGATGAGTATTCCCACCCCCTTTGAGGGGTTAAGGCTCCCAGTAGACGACTGGGTTGATAGGCCAGATCTGGAAGCCCGGTAACGGGTGGAGGTGACTGGTACTAATAGGCCGAGGGCTTGTCCTCAGTTGCTCGCGTCCACTGTGTTGGTTCTGAAACCACGAACAACCCCATGCAAGGTCACGCATGGTGCGGTTGACAGTTTCATAGTGTTTCGGTGGTCATAGCGTGAGGGAAACGCCCGGTTACATTCCGAACCCGGAAGCTAAGCCTCACAGCGCCGATGGTACTGCAGGGGGGACCCTGTGGGAGAGTAGGACGCCGCCGAACTTTTTTTGGAGAAAACCCCCGCACCGTTTGGTGCGGGGGTTTTCTGCGTTCCAGGGGCAGTCCACGTAAAAGGCTTAGGGTCGGGATATGCGATACGACCTCGTCATCTTCGACAACGACGGTGTCCTGGTGGACAGCGAGCCGATCTCCAATACGATCCTGGCCGCCTATCTGACCGAGCTCGGGCACCCCACCTCGTACAAGGACTCCTTGCGCGATTACATGGGGGGTGCCATGCACCGCGTACACGATCTGGTTCTCGAGCGGAGTGGGCAGCGGCTTCCCGAGGACTTCGACGAGGTATTTCACGGGCGGGTGTTCGCCGCGTTCGAGCGGGAGCTGCAGCCCGTGGACGGTGCCGTGGAAGTGCTGGAGAAGCTGACCGGGGACGGTACCGCGTATTGTCTGGCCTCTTCCGGGAGCCACGAGCGGATTCGGGTCGGGCACCGGAAGGCCGGGCTCGACAAGTGGTTCGGCGAGGACCGGGTCTTCAGCTCGCAGGACGTGGGGCGGGGCAAGCCGGCGCCCGACCTCTTCCTGTATGCCGCCGAGCGTATGGGCGTCGCGCCGGAAAAGTGTGTCGTGGTCGAGGACAGTCCGCTCGGGGTGCAGGCCGCGATCGCCGCCGGAATGGATGTCCTCGGGTACACCGCCATGACGCCCGCCGAACGGCTCGTGGGGGCGAATGAACTCTTCAGTGATCTGCGGGAGTTGCCTGACCTGCTCGTATGACGGCGGCCGGGTCGCAGGGCTGACATTTGTCACGAGGAGCTCCGGACGATCGTTTCTGTCGGCGGGTGGGTCGTGGAGGCGAAGCTGAGGTCGTCGCGAAGGAACCCGACACACACCGCAGCCCGACGGAGGAACCGACCATGAGCCAGCTCGCCACCGACGCCCCTGTCGCGGTCCAGCCCCGTAACCACTCCGCCGATGACGCCGGCGACGTACGCAAAGCGCGTGTCGAGTCGCTGAAGCCGCTCGTGCTCGACGCGCTCGTGCCCACCGCCTCGTACTACCTGCTCAGCAAGGGGTTCGGGATGGGCACCATGGCGGCGCTCGCCTGGAGCAGCGTCGTTCCCGCCGGGCGGACGGCGTGGGGGCTGGTCAAGGAGCGGCGGGTCAACGGGCTCGCGGCGCTCATCCTGACCGCCAACGTCGTCGGGCTGCTGATGAGCCTGATCGCCGGGGACCCGCGGCTGATGCTCGCCAAGGACAGCGCCATCACCGCGACCGTGGGCATCGCCGTCCTGCTGTCAGTGGTGGCCGGGCGGCCGTTGATGACCGCTGCTTTGAAGCCCTGGGTGACCAAGGGGAAGGCGGAGCGGGTCGAGGCCTGGGAGCTGCTGAGCGCCGGGCGGGGGCGGTTCGTGCGCATGGAGCGGATGTTCTCGGTCGTGTGGGGTGCGGCGCTGTTCGGGGAGGCCCTGCTGCGGGTCGTGGGGGCCTACACGCTGCCCGTCGACACGATGGTGTGGCTCGGTGGGGTGATCGCGGCCGTGACGATCACGCTCACCATGTCGGTCAGTGGCGGCCTGGTGGTCGCGCCCATGGAGAGGATGGTCGGGGAGACGGTCGAGAAGACGGCAGGCGCGTGCGCCGAGGGGCGCGACGGCTGCTGAATTGGTTGAGTGATCCATCTACCCACGGGTAGTCCGGGGCCCTACGCTCTCCAGCCATGACCGAATGGCTGCGGCGCGGCAGGGCCTCGCTGGCGTTCGCGTTCCTGGTGCAGGGCGTGACCTTTGCTCTGCTCGTGACGCGGATCCCGGCGATCCAGGACCGGTACGGGATATCCGACGGGCTGCTGCCCCTCTTCCTCGCGGCGGTGCCGATCCTGGCGGGGGTCGGGAGCGTGGGCACCGAGCAGCTGGTCAAGAAGGTGCCGCCGAGCTTGGTGCTGCGGTGGTCGCAGCCCGTCGTGCTGCTTGCGCTGCTGGGGGTGGGTGCAGGCGACGCGCTGTGGCAGGTCGCCGTGGCGCTCGGGGCGTTCGGGTTCGCGGTGGGTGCGCTGGACGCCTCCATGAACATGCTCGGGGTGAGTCTTCAGCGGGCGTACGGGCGGAGCATCATGCTCGGGTTTCACGCCGCGTACAGCCTGGGCGGGATCGTGGGGGCGTCGCTGGCCTGGGCGGGGGCGCACTGGGACCTGTCGCTGTTCGTCTCCTATGTGCCGGTCGTGGGCGTGCTGCTGCCGGCCGCGTTGATCGGAAGCCGGTGGTACGTCGACGCGGAGGGCGCCGAGGCGGGGGCGGCCGAGGCGGGCGGGCGGGGGCACGGCGTCGTCTTCAAGGTGCTGCTTCCGCTCTGCCTGGTGATGACCTTCGCCTATATCGGGGACTCGACCGTCTCCAACTGGAGCGCCAAGTATCTGGAGGACGTGCTGGGGAGCTCGGAGGAGGTCTCCACCGTTCCGTACAACGTCTACATGGTCATGACGCTGGTGGGGCGAGGGCTCGGGGATCTGGGGGTGCGGCGCTTCGGGGCCGTGGCGGTGGTGCGGGCCGGGTCCGTGGTGGCGGCGCTGGGGTTCGCGGTCGTGGCGGTGGCGCCGGGTGCGTGGGTCGGTATCGCCGGGTTCACGGTCCTCGGCCTCGGGCTGTGCGTGATCGTTCCGCAGACGTTCGCCGCAGCGGGGAGGCTGTTCCCGGGGGCCTCGGATGCGGCCGTCGCGCGACTGAATATCTTCAACTATGTGGGCTTTCTGATCGGTTCGCCGCTGGTGGGAGCACTTGGGGACGCCTGGAACTACCGCGGGGCCATGGTCGTTCCCATGGTGTTGGTGCTCTTGACCTTGCTGTATGCCCGTTCCTTCGCCCCGGGACCGGACCGGTACGGTGACGGGCATGAGTGGCCGCGCACAGCTGATGTGGGACGAGGCAGTAACGGGCTATGACTTCGGCCCGGGTCACCCGATGGACCCGGTCCGGCTCGGGCTGACCCGAAGTCTGGTCGGCGCCTTCGGGCTCGACCGGGATCTGGAGGTGGTCTCGGCCAAGCGTGCCGGTGACTCGACGCTGCGGCTCGTGCACCGCGGGGACTACGTGGACGCGGTGAAGGCCGCTTCCGTGGATCCGGCGTCCGCGCGGGGGGAGTACGGGCTCGGCACGGAGGACGACCCGGCCTTCGCCGGGATGCACGACGTGTCGGCGCTCATCGCGGGTCAGTCCGTCGGCGCGGCCGAGGCCGTGTGGCGCGGGGACGCGCTGCACGCGGTGAACTTCGCGGGCGGACTGCACCACGCGATGCCCGGCGGCGCCTCCGGGTTCTGCATCTACAACGACGCCGCGCTGGCCGTCGCCCGGCTCCTGGAACTGGGCGCGGAGCGCGTGGCGTACGTGGATGTCGACGTGCATCACGGCGACGGGGTGCAGGCCGCCTTCTGGGAGGACCCACGGGTTCTCACGGTCTCGCTCCACGAACATCCGCGGACGCTCTTCCCGCAGACCGGCTGGCCCGAGGAGACGGGTGCGGACGGAGCGGCGGAGGGGACGGCCGCGAACGTCGCGCTGCCCGCCGGCACGGGGGACGCGGGGTGGCTGCGGGCCTTCCATGCCGTGGTGCCCGAGCTGCTCGCCGAGTTCCGGCCGCAGGTCCTCGTCACGCAGCACGGTGCGGACACGCACTTCGAGGACCCGCTGGCACACCTCGCGGTCTCGCTCGACGCGCAGCGGGCCGTGCAGGTGGCGTGCCACGAGCTGGCCCACGAGTACGCGGACGGGCGGTGGGTCGCGCTCGGCGGCGGGGGATACGCGGTGGTGGACGTGGTGCCGAGGTCCTGGACGCATCTCGTCGCCGTCGCCGCGGGGCGGCCCGTCGAGCCGACCGCGGAGATCCCCGAGTCCTGGCGGCAGGAAGTCTTCGCGCGGACGCGGCAGTTGGCGCCGGGGCGGATGACGGACGGCCGGTGGCCGGTGGACTGGAAGGGGTGGGAGTCGGGGTACGACCCCGCCGACCGGCTCGACCAGGCGGTGCTCGCCGCGCGGCGCGCCGTGTTTCCGCTGCGGGGGCTGCTGGCGTAGCGGCGCGCCCGAGACCTGGGGCGCGCCTCAGTGGAGAGGCCCGTCCCCATTGTGCCCGTGTTAGCCCAACTGTGGGGGTTTTCCGGGGTTTTGGGGACGGGTGGCCGTGGATGCGTCAGCATCGGCAGCGTGTTGAGCACCGGCGCGCTGCGTGCGCATCTGTTGGCGGCTCGGTTGGCCGGGCCCGTGGCCACCTCCCGGGAGGAGAGCCTGCGGAGTTATCGGCTCTTCGCGGCCCGCGACCCGCGGATACTTCTCGGGCTCGACCCCGAGTGGAGCTGGGGCTCGGGCGACCTGTTGCGCCTGATGTCGGACAAGTGTGGAGTGTCGGCCGATCCGCGGTGCACCTCGGGAGCCGACGTCATCGATCCGGAACGGACGTTGGCGGCGCTCGACGCCTTCGCGGAACGGCTCGCGGCCGCCGCGCGGAGGCGGCTCCCCGTGCTCTTCGGGACCGGTCACCCGCATCGGCTGCTCGGGTTCTACGCCGCGTTGGCGGACGCCTTGTCGGCGGCCGGATGTCCCGTCCTCACCCCCGCGCAGGGTGACAGTGTCGACATAACGACCCGGTTTGGCCTACGCACGTACAACCTTGACTACGTACAAGGAGTCGCGCTGGTGCGCGAACCCGGCGTGCGTCCGACCGGGAGTGAGACCGGCGCACACACCCACTCACCGCTCCCGGTTCGAGCCGCTCTGGATGCCGCGGCGGAGGCCGGCGGACCGCTTCCGGGGTTGGTCGTGGGGGACCACGGATGGGTCTGCGGAGCAGGTCAGCTGGGGTTTGAGGCGATCGGTCTGGCGGATACGGACGATCCCGCGCTGTTCGTCGGAGAGGCCGAGGGGCGGGTGTCCGTCGTCGTTCCGCTTGATGACGCTGTGCGGTCTGATTACTACCGACCGCTTACTCGCTATGTACTCAATCGAGCGTGTCTGTCACAGTAGGCGGCCGATGGCTGCTCCTCTTCCCCACTCGCATCATCCGCCCCTAGTCTGGGGAGTGAGCGCGCAGCGACGAAGAGTCACCGGAAGGGGAAGCCGGTGCCCGTCATGTGCGGAAGGTTCAGGTGGGGTGTCATGGCTGCAGACCAGAGGCCGCTGAACGAGGTTCAGTTTCTGACCGTGGCGGAAGTCGCCTCGGTGATGCGAGTGTCCAAGATGACCGTGTACCGGCTGGTGCACAGCGGTCATCTGCCCGCCATCCGGGTCGGAAGGTCCTTCCGGGTTCCGGAGCAGGCGGTTCACGAGTACCTCCGCGAGTCCTATGTGGGGGTCGAAGCAGGTTGAGCGAGGGGTCCCGAGGGCCCGTCGCGCAGGGGTCATGGCCCCTCGATTACGTCCCTCACGCGGGGACGGGTAGGCTAGGCCGACGTAGGTCGTGTGGGCCCAGTCTGCTGCCCCGCACCGAGTGAAGAGAAGTGAGCGAGGGTAGTCGTGGGCTCTGTTATCAAGAAGCGGCGTAAGCGGATGGCCAAGAAGAAGCACCGCAAGCTGCTGAAGCGCACCCGCGTTCAGCGTCGCAACAAGAAGTAGGCGACCGCTGTAACAGCGTGTTTCGAAGCCCTCCCGTCATCCGACGGGAGGGCTTCGGTGTTTTCGGCCGTCTCCGGGTGCACGGACATCACACCGCAACGTCCACCCGATAGCGTGGTCCGGAACACAGCCGACAGCGGCGCGGCGAGGGTTTGGGGAAAGGCAGGCGCTGATCTTGGGCAAGGTCGTGCTCGTGACCGGGGTGGCCCGACAGCTGGGCGGACGGTTCGTCCGGCGCATCCAGCGAGACCCGGACGTCGACCGGGTGGTCGCCGTCGACGCGGTACCGCCCGAGCACCATCTGGGCGGAGCCGACTTCGTCCAGGCCGACATCCGCCAGCCCACGATCGCCAGAGTCCTCGCCGAGCACGGCGTCGACACGGTCGTGCACATGGACGTCACGGCGACAGCGCTCGGCGGGCGCGGCGGCGGGCGCGGGTCCGTCAAGGAGACCAACGTCATCGGCACCATGCAGCTGCTCGGCGCCTGCCAGAAGTCGCCGACGGTGAAGCGGCTCGTGGTGAAGTCGAGCACCAGCGTGTACGGGTCGGCGCCCAAGGACCCCGCGGTCTTCACGGAGACGACGCCGCCCAAGTCGCTGCCCAGCGGTGGCTTCGCCAAGGACACCGTCGAGGTCGAGGGGTATGTGCGCGGCTTCGCGCGGCGCCGCCCGGACGTCGCGGTGTGCGTGCTGCGCTTCGCGAACATCCTCGGCCCCGCCGCGGACTCCCCGCTCGCCGAGTACTTCTCGCTGCCGGTCCTGCCGACCGTGTTCGGCTATGACCCGCGCCTCCAGTTCGTCCACGAGGACGACGCGGTCGAGGTGCTGCGGCTCGCCTCGCACGAGCCGCGGCGCGGGACGCTCAACAGCGGCACGTTCAACATCGCGGGCGACGGCCAGCTGCTCCTGTCCCAGTGCTCGCGGCGGCTCGGCCGCCCCACCGTGCCGATGTTCCTGCCGGCCGTCACCTGGGTCGGCTCGGCGCTGCGCACGCTCGGCGCGACGGATTTCTCGCCCGAGCAGATCCGGCTGCTCACCCACGGGCGGGTCGTCGCCACCCGGCAGATGCGCGAGACACTGGGGTTCGAGCCGAAGTACACGACCGCGGAGACCTTCGCGGACTTCGTACGCAGCCGGGGCCCCGGGCTGCTGCCACCAGGTGCCCTCGCGGGGGCAGTCGACCGGATCGCCGCGCTGCCCCTCGCGGGCGGCCACCCGAGCGCCAACTGAGGAGAGCGTCAACGATGGCGGACGCCAAGGTCATTCCGTTCGACGACGACCGGTCGCGCGGGAGCGCGCAGCGCACCTCGCGCCGCAGGTCCGCGCCCCGGCGCAAGGGCGACCCCGTGGCCGGGGTCAAGGCGCTGCCCGGGCAGCAGGAGGGCCGGCCCCAGGACGTGCAGCAGACCGCGGAGCCGCAGCCGGCGCCCGCGGAGGAGCGGGGCCGGGTGCCGGGCCCGCGGGCCGGTGGCGGCGGAGGCTGGGACCGGCGCATCGCGGGCGGCCTGGCGTTCCTGCGGCGGCGGCTGACGGGTGAGTACGAGGTCGACGACTTCGGTTACGACGAGGAGCTCACCGACCAGGTCCTGATGTCGATGCTCCGGCCCTTCTACGAGAAGTACTTCCGGGTCGAGGTGAAGGGCATCGAGAACATCCCCGCCGACGGCGGGGCGCTGATCGTTGCCAACCATTCGGGGACGCTTCCGCTGGACGGCCTGATGATGCAGGTCGCGGTGCACGACAACCACCCCGACGGCCGGCATCTGCGGCTGCTCGCCGCTGACCTCGTCTTCATGCTGCCGGTCATCAACGAACTGGCCCGCAAGGCGGGGCACACACTGGCGTGCGCGGAGGACGCCGAGCGGCTCCTGGAGCGGGGCGAGCTGGTGGGCGTGATGCCGGAGGGCTTCAAGGGCATAGGGAAGCCTTTCAGCGAGCGCTACAAGCTGCAGCGGTTCGGCCGCGGCGGCTTCGTGTCGACGGCGCTGCGGACGGGCTCGCCGATCGTGCCGTGCTCGATCGTCGGGGCGGAGGAGATCTACCCCATGATCGGCAACGCCAAGACGCTGGCGCGGGTCCTCGGTATTCCGTACTTCCCGATCACGCCCACGTTCCCGTGGCTCGGTCCGCTGGGTGCGGTGCCATTGCCGACGAAGTGGACGATCCAGTTCGGCGAGCCGATCCCGACGGACGGCTATCCGCCGGAGGCCGCGGAGGACCCGATGCTGATGTTCAACCTGACGGACCAGGTGCGGGAGCAGATCCAGCATTCGCTGTACAAGCTGCTCGTGCAGCGGCGGTCGGTGTTCTTCTAGGCCGTGTTCTTTTGAGTGTGGGTACGCGGCTGGGGGCGCCCTCCCGGTGTGGAGGGCGCCCCCAGCCGCGTACGGGTGGGGACTAGTCCGCGTCCTCGCCCTTGATGCCGAGCTCCGGGAGCTGGAGGCCGGGCAGGAGCGGGGGCAGCGTCACGTCCGGCTCTTCCGGATCGCTGTGCCGGCCGGGTTTGCTCTTGCCGTCCGAGGGCTCCGGGCTGGTCTTGTCATCCGGTGGTTCGAGGAGACCGCCGGTGGTGCCGCCGAGGAGGCCGTCGTCCTTGCGGTGCGACGTGGAGGGCTTCGGCCTGCTGTCGCCGCCCGGACCGCTGCTGTGCGAGCTGCCGCCACCGGAGGGGTGGGAGGTCCGGCCGTCGGCGCTGTCGGAGCCGCTGGGGCTCTGTGACGTACGTCCGCCGGAGCCGCCCTTCTCCGGTGCGCTGGGCAGGAGGGAGCGCAGCGGGTCGACCTCTTCGTCTATGGCGTCGAAGACGGAGTTCACCTCCTCTCCGACGTCGCCCAGCTGGACGGGCAGGCGGCCCTGGAGGTCGGTCCAGGCCTCGCGGTGCGACCGGGAGAACGCGGAGAGCGCCTGGATGGGGCCCAGGGAGCCGTCGCGTTCGTACGCCTCGAGGAGCAGGCGGTGGCCTTCCGCGGCGTCGTGCCGCATGCCGGAGAGGGCTCGCCTGACCTCGCCGAGGGACTCGTGGTCGAGAGGGCCCGATCGGCCTCGCTCCATGAGCCTGCGGGCCTCGTTCAGGCGGGTCGATGCGTGGTCCAGATAGATCTGGCCGCGGTCGGTGTCGTCGTCGGCAAGGCCCAGCTTGAAGTCCTCCATGCCGCGCTTGAGGCCGTACAACGAATCGCCGGGGAGTGCGTCGGAGCTGGCCGCGGCCACTCCGCCGAACGCGCCGGCGGCGACGCCGACCGTGAGGCCGCCCGCCGCGATGCCCTTGGACAGACGGGTGCGCGGCCGCAACTTCCGCAGGGCACCCGCTCGGTGGGCACCCTTGCGGGACCGCTGCGCGGGCACGGAAGGACTGCCGCCCTCGAGGAGCATGGCTTCCATCGCGGCCACGAGCTGGGCGCGCTGGACGACCTTGACCTCGGGGTCCAGGGCGGGCTTGGGCAGCGCGTCGAGACCGTCCGCCAGGGCCAGCAGGTGGCTCTGCTCGGACGGTTCGGCGCGGCCGGTGGTTTCGGGGGACTCCACGGGTGCGGCCGCGGGTACGGGCGCGGAGTCCACGGACTGCTCGGCCGCCGGACCCTGGTCGGAATGCTCCTCCAGGGCCTGGGCGAAGGCGTTCGCCCGCCGGTGGGCCGATACGTTCGCGATCACTGGCGGCACCTCCTCTCGTCAAGACGGTCGACTCCCCAGGGGGTCCTGAGGGTTGCATGTCCTGACCATTTCCACACGATCGAGTGAGCGGAGCCAGCCAGGTAGCGACCACAGGGAGCCTGCATCCCGCACAACGAGCGTCGCGGCACTTGGGTTACGGACGAAAGATGATCGGACCGCGACAATTCCGTGACGCCCATCTGGCCGCCACGGAAGGTGAGTTGGGCGCTACGGAGCGCTAACGGGCATCGTCGGGCAGGAGTCGGGCGAGCGTGCGCACCGCGCGGTACTGGAGGGTCTTGATCGCGCCCTCGTTCTTGCCCATGACCCGCGCGGTCTCGGCGACGGAGAGGCCCTGGAGGAAGCGCAGGGTCACGCACTCCTGCTGCTGGGGGTTGAGGCGGCGGACGGCTTCGAGGAGTGCGGCGTTCGAGAGGGACTCCAGGACGGAGTCCTCGGGGCTGCGCTCGACTTCGTTGGCGTCGAGCATTTCGCCGGTGGTCACCTCGAGGCGGAATCGGCTCGATTTGAAGTGGTCGGCGACCAGGTTGCGCGCGATCGTGACCAGCCAGGCACCGAAGTCGCGGCCCTGCCAGGTGAAGGTGCCGATGCGGCGGAGGGCGCGCAGAAAGGTCTCACTGGTGAGGTCCTCGGCGGTCGCCTTGCCGCCGACGCGGTAGTAGATGTAGCGGTAGACCGTGTCGCTGTACTGGTCGTAGAGGCGTCCGAAGGCGTCGGACTCGCCGGCCTGGGCGCGTTCGACCAGGTCCATCATGCGGGCGCTGTCGCTGTCCGCCGCGGGGCGGCGGGGGGTGGGGGCCGAGGTGGCGGCAGCGGAACGGGCCCGTCTGCTGACTGCCGCACCGCCGTTCGCCAGGGCATAGCAGGGCCCGGCGGGTGCGGGGACGGCAAGGGCGGGGACGGCGGGGACGGCGTACGCGGTGGGGACGAAGCCGCGCAAGCGGTCGATGACCGTTGCGCGCAGCGTAGCCAGGCCCGAGGCGTCAACCCCGACGTGTGGGTACACGGGACTCCCAGAGGCAGAGCTTCCATCACGTGCAGTGCGGGACCGTTCACCCGTCGTAGCGACGCGCGGGGTCCCTTATGCGTCTGAGGAGAATAACGCTTCGTACAGGCAGCGCTACACCCAGTTGCTCAAATCATCGATTACGTCGCTTCTGTAACCGATTGACGCCCGTTCAAGTACCGCAGAGTGACCAACTGTTGATCGAATCAGTTCACATTCCGTGTCGGCCTGAGGCGTGTTGTGGCCGAGTGCTACCGGCGTGACTGGCGGGAGGCGTGGCGGGGTAGGACCGACGGAATGCTCGGGCCGGGGCGTGCGCGGGGTCGAAATGCGACGTCAGTGGCGGCGGCGGTGCAGGGCCACGGCCGCGGCCGCGCCGCCCGCGAGCGCGCCGACGCCGGCGGCGGCCGGGATGCCGACCTTCGCGGCCTTGCGGCCCGTGCGGTAGTCCCGCAGCCGCCACTCCCGCTCACGGGCGTGCTTGCGCAGCTTGGCGTCGGGGTTGATCGCGTACGGGTGTCCGACGAGGGAGAGCATCGGGATGTCGTTGTGCGAGTCGCTGTACGCGGCGCAGCGGCCCAGGTCCAGGCCCTCGGCGGCGGCCAGGGCGCGGACGGCCTCGGCCTTCGCGGGGCCGTGCAGCGGCTCGCCGACGAGCTTTCCGGTGTAGACGCCGCCGATGGACTCGGCGACGGTGCCGAGAGCGCCGGTCAGGCCGAGGCGGCGGGCGATGACCGTGGCGATCTCCACCGGTGCGGCGGTGACCAGCCAGACCTTCTGGCCCGCGTCGAGGTGGGCCTGGGCGAGGGCGCGGGTGCCCGGCCAGATGCGCTCGGCCATGTACTCGTCGTAGATCTCCTCGCCGATGGACATCAGCTCGGCGACCCGGTGGCCCTTGACGATGGACAGGGCGCTGTCGCGGGCGTCCTGCATGTGCTCGGGGTCCTCGACGCCCGCGAGCCTGAACCAGGCCTGCTGCCATGCGAAGCGGAACAGCTCCTGGCGCTCGAAGAACTTGCGCTTGTAGAGGCCGCGGCCGAAGTGGAAGATCGCGGCGCCCTGCATCACGGTGTTGTCGAGGTCGAAGAAGGCGGCGGCCTTGTCGTCGCCCACGACGGGGAACTCCGGTTCCCGCTCGCCTTCGTCGGGCGCGGCCTGCGCGGCGAGGGCGTCGAGCTCCTCCTGCTCCTGGGAGGACTTGCGCGCTGCCTCAGCCGAGGCCTCGCCTGCCAACACGCTCCGCGCCGTGGCGGAGCGCCTACGGGGGGTGAGCCATCCGAGAGCGGCCATGCCGTGAGCATAGCCAGTTTGTTCGGTGGTTCCGGAGTCGGGTGGAATCGGGCCTGTGAACTCTCCGTGTCCGGGCCGTTGGAGGGCGGGCGAGAATGGCGGCATGAGCCCGATTTTTCGCCGTACGAAGAGAAAACCGCAGGAGCGTCTTGTCACCCTCATCGGGAAGCCGGGGTGCCATCTGTGCGATGACGCACAGTCGGTGATCGAGAAGGTCTGCGGGGAGCTCGGCACTCCGTGGGAGAAGAAGGACATCACGCAGGACGAGGAGCTCCATCGGGCCTACTGGGAGCAGATCCCGGTCGTTCTGGTGGACGGGGAGCAGCACACCTTCTGGCGCGTGGACGAGGCGCGGCTGCGTCGCGAGCTGGCGGAGTAGGGCCTGTGCCGGAGTCCCCGGGGAGCTCCGGCACTGACCGACCAGTCCAAAGTGCCCGCGAAGTCGATTACCCTTTAGGGCGGTTTTGGTCTCGGGGGCGACGATCGTGAGGAGAGTGTGCGGTTTTGCCCCCATCAAATGAGCAACGATGCCGCCCGCGCGCCGGTTCCACGATCGTGCGCCGGGAGCGCGTGACCCCGGTCACGTTGGCCGGGCAAATCGGACACCATCTTTGTGCACGCGTTCACAAAGACATAGCCTGCATTCGACGGGGCGGTCTGGGGACGAGTGACCGCCTGCAGCCCCGCTCTACCCGCAGGAGCACCGTGGCAACTGGCCGAACTCACCGACCGGCGACCCGCAGCCGAGGGATTCCCGAGGCCACCGTCGCCAGGCTTCCGCTGTACCTCCGAGCCCTCACCGCACTGTCGGAGCGCTCGGTGCCCACGGTCTCCTCCGAGGAGCTCGCGGCCGCCGCGGGGGTCAACTCCGCGAAGCTGCGCAAGGACTTCTCGTACCTGGGTTCCTACGGGACGCGCGGCGTCGGCTACGACGTCGAGTATCTCGTCTACCAGATCTCCCGTGAACTGGGCCTCACCCAGGACTGGCCGGTCGTCATCGTCGGCATTGGCAACCTCGGTGCCGCGCTCGCCAATTACGGCGGGTTCGCCTCGCGCGGGTTCCGTGTCGCCGCGCTCATCGACGCCGACCCCGCGATGGCGGGCACCCCGGTCGCCGGCATGCCGGTGCAGCACACCGACGAGCTCGAGAAGATCATCAGCGACAACGGCGTCTCGATCGGCGTGATCTCGACGCCCGCCGGCGCGGCCCAGCAGGTCTGCGAGCGGCTCGTCGCCGCCGGTGTGACCTCCATCCTGAACTTCGCGCCGACGGTCCTTTCCGTGCCGGACGGCGTCGACGTGCGCAAGGTCGACCTCTCCATCGAGCTGCAGATCCTCGCCTTCCACGAGCAGCGCAAGGCCGGTGAGGACGCCGCCCCCGAGGGCCCCGTCCCGCCCGTCTCCGCCAAGCAGCAGCGCAAGGGACCCGACGGGGACGTCCCCGCCGTGATGCCGGCATGAGTCTCCTGGTCGTGGGGCTGAGTCACCGCAGCGCCCCGGTGAGCGTCCTGGAGCGCGCCGCGCTGTCCGTCGACGCGCAGGCCAAGCTCCTGCAGGACACCCTGGCCGCCGAGCCCGCCGCCGAGGCGGCCGTGCTCGCCACCTGCAACCGCATCGAGCTCTACGCCGACGTGGACAAGTTCCACGCGGGCGTCGCCGAGCTGTCCACGCTGCTCGCGCAGCACAGCGGCGTCGGCCTGGAGGAGCTCACCCCTTATCTGTACGTCCACTACGAGGACCGCGCCGTCCACCACCTGTTCTCGGTGGCGTGCGGACTCGACTCGATGGTCGTCGGCGAGGGACAGATCCTCGGCCAGATAAAGGACGCCCTGGCGCGCTCGCAGGAGCTGCACACCGCGGGCAAGCTCCTCAACGACCTCTTCCAGCAGGCCCTGCGGGTCGGCAAGCGCGCCCACTCCGAGACCGGCATCGACCGGGCCGGACAGTCGCTCGTGACCTTCGGCCTCGAACAGCTCGCCGCGGGTGCGCCCGTGGAGGCCTGGGCCGAAGGCAAGCGCGCGCTGGTCATCGGCGCCGGTTCGATGTCCTCGCTGGCCGCCGCGACGCTCGCGCGCGCGGGCGTCCGCGAGCTGGTCATCGCCAACCGCACCGAGGAGCGGGCCCGGCGCCTCGCCGAGATCCTCGCGGACTCCGGCACCGACGCCCTGGCACGCGCCGTCCCCATGGCCGACGTGGGCGACGAACTGACACGTGCCGACGTGGTCGTCTCCTGCACCGGCGCGACCGGACTCGTCCTCACGGCCGAGGCCGTCGCCGCGGCGGTGGGCCGTGCGACCCCGGCACCGGCCGTGCGGGACACCCCCGCGCCCGCCGCGGACCATGCCGATGTCACCGGAGGCGACGCCACCGGCTTCGAACAGCACGCCGCGTGGCTGGAGAAGGCACAGGGCGAGGGCCCGGCGCCGGCCGCCGCGCGGGACGGCGGCGCCCCCGACGGGCGTACGACGTCACTCGCACTCCTCGACCTCGCCATGCCGCGCGACATCGACGCCGCCGTCCACCGCATCGACGGGGTGCGCCTCGTCGACATCGAGTCGCTCGCCGAGGCGTCCGCGGACGCCCCGATGGCCGACGACGTGGAGAAGGTCCGCGGCATCGTCTCCGACGAGGTCGCCGCCTTCGGCGCCGCCCAGCGCGCCGCGCACATCACGCCGACCGTGGTCGCCCTGCGCACCATGGCCGCCGACGTGGTGGCCGGCGAGATGGCCCGGCTCGAAGGACGTCTGCCGGGCCTGGAGGACAAGCAACGCGCGGAGATCACGCAGACCGTCCGCCGCGTCGTCGACAAGCTGCTCCACGCACCCACGGTGCGGGTCAAGCAGCTGGCGAGCGAGCCCGGCGGCGCCGGGTACGCGGACGCGCTGCGCACGCTCTTCGACCTCGACCCGCAGACGGTCGCGGCGGTCAGCAGGGCTGACCACATGAACAACGAGAACGACGACCCGAATAGAGGCCGGGCATGACCGAGAGGGCCTATCGACTCGGGACCAGGCGCAGCAAGCTGGCCATGACCCAGTCCGGCCACGTGGCCGAGGCTGTCCAGAAGCTGACGGGGCGACCCGTCGAGCTCGTGGAGATCACGACGTACGGCGACACCTCGCGCGAGCACCTCGCACAGATCGGTGGCACCGGCGTCTTCGTCGCCGCGCTGCGCGAGGCGCTGGCCAGTGGCGAGGTCGACTTCGCCGTCCACTCGCTCAAGGACCTGCCCACCGCGCAGCCCGCCGAGCTCACCCTCGCCGCCGTGCCGGTCCGCGAGGACCCGCGCGACGCGCTGGTGGCGCGCGACGGCCTGAAGTTCGCGGAGCTGCCCGACGGCGCCCGCGTGGGCACCGGTTCGCCGCGCCGCATGGCGCAGCTGAACGCCTACGCGCGCAGCCACGGCATGTCCATCCGGACCGTGCCGATCCGCGGGAACGTCGACACCCGCATCGGATACGTGCACAAGGGTGAGCTCGACGCCGTCGTCCTCGCCGCCGCCGGACTCAACCGCGTCGGCAGGGCCGACGAGGTGACCGAGCTCCTGTCGGTCGACACCGTTCTGCCCGCCCCCGGCCAGGGGGCACTGGCGGTCGAGTGTGCCGCGCACAACGCGTCACTCGCCGCCGCGCTCGCCGAGCTCGACGACCCGTACACCCGGGTCGCCGTGACCGCCGAGCGGTCCCTGCTCGCCGCCCTGGAGGCCGGTTGCAGCGCACCCGTGGGAGCGCTGGCCGACGTCCTGGCCGACGGGCAGATTGTCAAGGAGATGCGCCTGCGCGGCGTCGTCGGTACGACCGACGGCTCGTCGCTGGTGCAGCTGTCCACCACCGGTCCCGTGCCCGAGACGGAGACCCAAGCCATGGCGCTGGGCCGCGAACTCGCGGCCGAGATGCTCGCCAAGGGCGCGGCCGGTCTGATGGGGGAGCGAGCACTTTGAGCCCCACCTCGAACCTTCCCGGCCTTCCCGCACACGGGCACGTCACCTTCCTCGGTGCCGGACCCGGAGATCCGGGACTGCTGACCCTCCGCGCCGTCGAGGCGCTGGCCCGAGCGGATGTGCTGATCGCCGAGCCGGATGTGCTCGACGTCGTCCGCGTGCACGCCAGGGGAGGTGTGGACACACCCCAGCCTGCGGCTGACGACACGTCAATGAACGCCGACGCGACGCCGTTCCGAGCTGCGGCCAATCTTGTCATGGAGGCCGCGAGGGGCGGCAGGCGGGTCGTGCGTGCGGTGAGCGGCGACCCGGGCCTCGACACGTACGCGGCCGAGGAGATGCTGGCCTGCGCCGCCGCCGGCATCCCCTTCGAGGTCGTGCCCGGCATCGCGGCCGCCGTCGGTGTGCCCGCGTACGCGGGTGTGCCGCTGCGGGACGCGCAGGGCACGGACGTCCGCTTCGTCGACGCCCGTACCGCGTCCGACCGCTGCTGGAGCGAGGTCGGCGTGTCCGACGGGACCGTCGTCGTCTCGACGGCCCTGGACTCCGTGGCCGCGGCCGCCGGTGAACTGGTCGCCGCGGGCCGCAAGCCGGACACCCCGATGACCGTGACCGTCGCCGGTACGACGACGCGCCAGCGCACCTGGACCGCGACGCTCGGCACCATCGCGCAGGTCCTCAAGCAGGCGAAGGTGCTGCCCTCGCCGGACGGCGGCAGGCCCGTCATAGCCGTGGTCGGCGAGTGTTCGGCCCCCGCCCAGCGCGACCAGCTGTCGTGGTTCGAGTCGAAGCCGCTCTTCGGGTGGCGCGTCCTCGTGCCGCGTACGAAGGAACAGGCGGCCTCGCTCTCCGACCAGCTGCGGTCCTACGGCGCCGTGCCCCACGAGGTCCCGACCATCGCGGTCGAGCCGCCGCGCACGCCCCAGCAGATGGAGCGCGCGGTCAAGGGCCTGGTCACCGGGCGGTACGAGTGGATCGCCTTCACGTCCGTCAACGCCGTCAAGGCGGTGCGGGAGAAGTTCGAGGAGTACGGGCTCGACGCGCGTGCCTTCGCCGGGATCAAGGTCGCGGCCGTCGGTGAGCAGACCGCCGCCGCGCTGGTCGCCTTCGGTGTGAAGCCGGATCTGGTGCCGAGCGGTGAGCAGTCGGCCGCGGGGCTCCTGGAGGACTGGCCGCCGTACGACCCGGTCTTCGACCCGATCGACCGGGTGTTCCTGCCGCGGGCCGACATCGCCACGGAGACGCTGGTCGCCGGGCTGATCGACCTCGGGTGGGAGGTCGACGACGTCACCGCGTACCGGACGGTGCGGGCGTCGCCGCCGCCGGCGGACACGCGCGAGGCGATCAAGGGCGGTGGCTTCGACGCGGTGCTCTTCACGTCGTCGTCGACGGTGCGGAACCTTGTCGGGATCGCCGGGAAGCCGCACAACGTGACCGTCATCGCCTGCATCGGGCCTGCCACCGCGAAGACCGCGGAGGAGCACGGGCTGCGGGTGGATGTGATGGCTCCTGAGCCGTCCGTGCACAAGCTGGCCGAGGCGTTGGCGGAGTTCGGTACGGCTCGCCGGGCGGCGGCGCTTGAGGCGGGTGACCCCGTCACTCGGCCCAGTGAGCGTCGGCCCGGGTCCCGTAGACGGCGTGCGGCACCCTGAGAGCCCGGCACCGTTGATCACCGGCTTCGCCGAGTTCGTCCTCAAGCGCCGGACGGGCTGAATATGTCCCGGCCCCGGCTGAGTTCCTCGGCCGGGGCCGGAACATTTCGTGAGGTGAGAGAGACAGTGACGAAGTACGGATCGTTTCCCGGGGCGCGGCCTCGGCGGCTGCGGACCACGCCCGCCATGCGGCGCATGGTTGCCGAGACGCGGCTGCACCCGGCCGATCTGATCCTGCCCGCGTTCGTGCGCGAGGGGATCAGCGACCCCGTGGAGATCGGGGCCATGCCCGGTGTCTTCCAGCACACCCGCGACAGCCTGAAGAAGGCCGCCGTCGAGGCCATGGAGGCCGGGGTCGCCGGGATCATGCTGTTCGGTGTGCCGGAGGAGTCCAAGAAGGACGCCGTGGGCACGGCGGGCACGGACCCGGACGGGATTCTGCAGGTCGCGCTCCGTGACGTGCGCGACGAGGTCGGCGACGACCTCATCGTCATGTCGGACCTGTGCCTCGACGAGACCACCGACCACGGTCACTGCGGTGTCCTGGACGACCAGGGGCGCGTGGACAACGACGCGACCCTGGAGCGCTACGCGGAGATGGCGCAGGTGCAGGCCGACGCGGGCGCGCACGTGGTGGGCCCGAGCGGCATGATGGACGGTCAGATCGGTGTCATCCGTGACGCGCTGGACCAGGTCGGCCACGAGGACGTGTCCATCCTCGCGTACACCGCGAAGTACTCCTCGGCCTTCTACGGCCCGTTCAGGGAGGCCGTCGGGTCGTCCCTGAAGGGGGACCGCAAGACCTACCAGCAGGACCCGGCGAACACCCGCGAGTCCCTGCGCGAGCTGGCGCTCGACCTCGAAGAGGGCGCCGACATGGTGATGGTGAAGCCCGCAGGCCCCTACCTCGACATCCTCGCCCGGATCTCCGACGCGGTCGACGTGCCGGTGGCGGCGTACCAGATCAGTGGCGAGTACGCGATGATCGAGGCCGCCGCCGAGCGGGGCTGGATCGACCGGGACCGGGCGATCATGGAGTCCCTGACGGGGATCAAGCGCGCGGGCGCCAACATGATCCTCACGTACTGGGCGACCGAGGTCGCCCGGCAGCTCTGAGGTTTCCGTCAAGCGCCCTTGACCTCAAGTTTGCTTGAGGTCGGAGGGTGGTGTGCATCGACGTACGTTTCCACGTTCCGAGGAGCACACCATGCGCGCTGTCGTCCTGCACGAGTTCGGTCCCGCCGAGAACCTGCGGTACGAGACCCTGCCCGACCCCGTCGCGGGGCCCGGGCAGGTCCGGATCGCCGTGAGGGCGGCGGGAGTTCACTTCGTCGAGACCGTCATGCGCCGGGGCGAGGCGTCCGACATGGCGCCACCGCTGCCCGAGCTGCCCGCGGTCTTCGGCGGCGAGGTCGCGGGGACGGTGGAGTCCGTGGGGCCCGGCGTCGACACCGCGTGGCTCGGGCGTGCCGTCGTCGTCCCGCGTGCGGTCCCGGGCGGGTACGCCGAGCTGGCCGTCGCCGACGTCGAGCAGGCACACATCGTCCCCGACGGGCTCGGCTTCGAGACCGCCGTGACCATGGTGATGACCGGGGCCACCACCATGGGGCTGCTGGCAGTGGCCCAACTCCGTGCCGATGACGTGGTGTTGGTGACCTCCGCCGCCGGGGGCGTGGGGCGGCTCGTCGTCCAGTACGCGCACGCCCTCGGGGCGACGGTCGTCGGCGCGGCGGGCGGGCCCGCCAAGGTCGACGCCGTACGTGCGCTCGGCGCCGACATCGCCGTCGACTACAACCGGCCCGGCTGGGAGCGCGAGGTCGCCGAGAGGCTCGGCGGCGGGCGGCGCGTCACCGCCGTACTCGACGGGGTGAGCGGCGAAAAGGGCGCTGCCGCCTTCGAGCTGATCGCCGACGGCGGGCGGTACGTCGTCATCGGCTGGTCGTCGCAGAACGCCTTCGAACCGGAGGCGGCAGTGCTGCGGGAGCGGGGCATCACCTTCACCAACGCGCTGCTGCGGTTGATCGAGAACCCCGGCGACGGCCCGGCGCACGAACGGCGCGCCCTGGAGGCCGCCGCCAAGGGGGAGTTGGTGCCCGCCGTCCAGACGTTCCCCCTCGACCGGGCGGCCGAGGCGCACGCCGCCATCGAGCGGCGCGAGACGACGGGCAAGGTGGTGCTGGTCCCGTAGCGGACGCCCGTGCCGGATCAGCCGAACTGGCCGGGCCGGTAGTCGCCGGCGGGCTGCTGCAGCATCACGTTCAGACGGTTGTAGCTGTTGATGAGGGAGATCAGCAGCGTCAGGCCGGCGAGCTGCTCCTCGTCGAAGTGCTTGGCGGCGTTCGCCCAGACCTCGTCCGGGACCCCGCCCGCCGCGTCGGCGATGCGAGTGCCCTCCTCCGCCAGCTCCAGGGCGGCGCGCTCGGCGTCGGTGAAGACCGTGGCCTCGCGCCACGCGGCGACCAGGTGCAGGCGCGTCGCGTTCTCACCGGCGGCGATCGCCTCCTTGGTGTGCATGTCGAGGCAGAAGCCGCAGCCGTTGATCTGGCTCGCGCGGATCCTGACCAGTTCCTGCGTGGTGGCGGGCAGCCCCGTCTCCGAGACGATCCTGTCGACCGCGGTGAGGTGCTTCACGGCCTTGCCTGCGGACGGGCTGGCGAAGACGTTCAAACGGGCTTCCATGATGTGCTCCTGTGCCGTTGGCCGGTGTTTCTCGGTCGTACACAGTGAGGACGGACGAGCCCGGCCGGAATGTGACAGGGACGGGTGTGACCTGCGTTACGCCCTCACCCGCACACCGGATTCCGTTCGGTGCGCCGGTTGGAGCCCGGGAGCGGAACCGTGCTGTGCTGGTCCGTCGGCCGCGTCACGAGCGTCGCGGCGCCCTCGTCCCGCGTGCCGGTTCCGTCGGTGCAGCCCGTCAGGGAGAGGACGCCGATGGCCAGCGCCGTGACCGTGACGCTGCGGACAGCGGGGGCGATCCGGGAACCGGTGAGGGGCATGGCTGGTCCTTACTGTGTGCCGGATGCGGCGTGTTTGGATGGCCTGGAGGGCACAGCCTGTGCCGTCGCGGGCCCTGAGTGCCACGCCTGTGGGGGAGTTGGGGACGCTGGAACGTCCGCACCGGCTCTGAGCTGGGGGAACGACGTCCCCTTGGAACGCGTGAATGGAATGGTGGAGGGCGGAGATGGCGACTCTCGCGGAGCTGCTGCGGGAGCTCAAGGAGCGGTCCGGGCTCAGTTACGGAGTGCTGGCGAAGCGGCTCCACATGAGCACGTCGACGTTGCACCGGTACTGCAACGGGGACGCCGTGCCGACCGAGTTCGCTCCCGTGGAGCGGTTCGCCCGCCTCTGCAAGGCGTCCCCGGAAGAGCTCGTCGAAGTCCACCGGCGGTGGATCCTCGCGGACGCCTCGCGGGGCAAGAAGGCGACGGAACCGGAGCGCGCGGAACCCGGTCCTGAAACCCCCGCCCGCGAGCCCGAGTTGGTCGCCGACCGGCCGCGGTCCTCCCCGGCGTCGCGCAGGCGGCGCCCTCTCATCCTCGCCGCCGCCGTCGCCGCGGTCGTCGGCATCAGCTCCGTCGCCCTCGCCATGAACGGCGACAGCGACGACGGCAAGAAGCGGGACACCGGCGCGGCGGCCTCGCCCCGCCCCGGCGACTCGCCCGACGACGCCCCCACCGGCAAGAGCAAGGGCAAGGACAAGGGCGACGACGACAAGAAGAAGGACGACGACAAGAAGAAGGACGGCGCCTCCGCCTCGCCCTCCAAGGGCAGCCACCCCGACCCCGAGGCCTCCCGCGGCCCCGGCAAGGGCCCGGCCTCCGCGGGCGGCAACGGCGGCAGCGCCTTCGACGTACCGGTGACGGTGCGCACCAGGCCGTACGCCATGGACGACCCCTGCCTGCAGGACTTCCTCGTGAACCGCAAGGCCTCCGAGGTGCCGGAGCAGCCCGCCGTGCAGGACGCGGCAGGCTGGGTCGGTGACCTCGGCGCCGTCCCGGCGGGCCGGCAGCTCATCGAGGTCACCGTGCAGGGCACGGGCGACGAAACCGTCGTCCTGCAGGACATGAACGTCCGGGTGCAGAGCACCAGCGCGCCGCTTGCCTGGAACAACTTCCAGATGGCGACCGGCTGCGGCGGCGACGTCGACCCCAAGTCCTTCTCCATCGACCTCGACGACGCATCGCCTCAGGTCAAGCCCAGGTCGGGCCAGCGCGACTTCCCGTACAAGGTCAGCGAGAAGGACCCCGAGGTCTTCTTCATCATCGCCAATACCGATCTGCACGACGTGCGGTGGTACCTGGAGCTGGAGTGGTCCAGCGGCAAGCGGCACGACTCCCTGCGCATCGACGACCAGAGCAAGCCGTTCCGCACCAGCGGCAAGAAGGGGCGCCCCACGTACGGCTGGCCGCCCGGCTACGACAAGTGGATCAAGCAGCCGAACGGCTGACCCGGCACGGCCGCGTCCGCATCCCGGAATGGCGTGTGTGGCCCGCACCTGCGTGCTTAGGGTGCGGGCACAGCCGCCAGAGCCGAAGGAGCCGTCGCCGTGACCGTCACCGAGCCCTCCCGCACCGCAGCCCCCCTGCCGCCGCTCGCCGCGCGCGCCGCGGCCGTCGGCGGCTCACCGGTACGGGACATCCTCGCGGTCACCGCGCGGCCCGAGGTCATCAACTTCGCGGGCGGCCTCCCCGCCCCCGGCCTCTTCGACGGCGAGGGCATCGCGGCCGCGTTCCGCGCGGTCCTCGAAGAGACCCCCGAGCGGGCGCTCCAGTACGCGACGACCGAGGGCGAGCCCGCCCTGCGTACCGCCATAGCCGCCCGTACGACCGCCCGGGGCCTGCCGACCGACGCCGACGACGTGCTCGTCACCACCGGATCGCAGCAGGCGCTCTCGCTCCTCGCGACCGCGCTCGTCGAGCCCGGCGACACCGTCCTCGTCGAGAACCCCTGCTACCTCGCGGCCCTCCAGGCCTTCGCGTTCGCCGGGGCCCGCGTGGTGCCCGTGCCCTGCGACGAGGCCGGCATCGACCCGGCCGCCCTCGACGACCTCGTCGCCCTGCACCGCCCCAAGCTCCTGTACACCGTCCCCACCTTCCAGAACCCGACGGGACGCACCCTGCCCGCCGACCGCCGCGCGGCGATCGCCCGGGTCGCCGAGCGGCGCGGACTGTGGATCGTCGAGGACGACCCGTACGGCGAGCTGCGCTTCGAGGGGGAGCGGGCGCCGTGGATCGCCACCTACCCCGGCGCCGGGGACAGGACCGTGCTCCTCTCCAGCTTCTCCAAGGTCATGGCGCCCGGCCTGCGGCTCGGCTGGCTGCGCGCCCCCGCCGGCCTCCTGCGCGCCTGCGCCGTCGCCAAGCAGGCCGCGGACCTGCACACGCCCACCGTCAACCAGCTCGCCGCGGCCCGCTACCTGGCCGACCGGGACCTGGACGCGCACGTCGCCCGCGTGGCCGGCGTCTACCGCGAGCGGCGCGACGCGATACTCGCGGGCCTCGCGGACGCGCTCCCCGACGGGTCCTCCTGGATCCGCCCCGAGGGCGGTATGTTCGTCTGGGCGAAGCTCCCCGACGGCCACGACACGACCGAGCTGCTGCGCACGGTCATCACGCACGACGTGGCCTACGTGCCGGGCGCCCCGTTCTTCGCGGCCGAGCCCGACCGGGCGACCCTCCGGATGTGCTTCGTGACGCAGACACCGGAGGAGATCGCCGAGGGCTTGCGGCGCCTGGAACGGGCGCTCGCGGAAGCCGTCAGAGGCGCTCGGGCGTCCTGATGCCCAGCAGCGCCATGCCCTGGTGCAGGGTGCGGGCCGTGATGTCGCACAGGAACAGACGGTTCTCGACCTGCGCCGGGGTCTCGGCCTTCAGGACCGGGCACTTGTCGTAGAACGTCGTGTACAGCGACGCAAGCTGGTACAGGTACGCCGCCAGCTTGTGCGGCGCGTACTCAGCGGCGGCCTCCGCGACCGTGTCGCCGAACGCGTCCAGGTGCAGGCCCAGCGCCCGCTCCGCCGCGGCGAGTCCGAGCTCCGGGTGCGCGGTGGGGCGCGCGCTGTCGCCCGCCTTGCGCAGGATCGACTTGATGCGCGCGTACGCGTACTGGAGGTAGACCGACGTGTCGCCGTTCAGGGAGACCATCTGGTCGAGGTCGAACTTGTAGTCACGGTTCGCCGACGTCGACAGGTCCGCGTACTTCACGGCACCGATGCCGACCTGGAAGGCCCGCTCCTGGATCTCCTCCTCGGTGAGGTCGCGCGCCTTCTCCCGCACGACGTCCGCCGCGCGCTGCACCGCCTCGTCCAGGAGGTCCTCCAGGCGCACCGTCTCGCCCGCACGCGTCTTGAACGGCTTGCCGTCCGCGCCGAGCACCGTGCCGTAGCCCATGTTGTGCGCGGTGACGTCGTCGTTCAGCCAGCCCATCCGGCGGGCCGCCTCGAAGACCATCTTGAAGTGCAGGGACTGGCGTACGTCCACCACGTACAGCAGCGTCGTCGCGTCCAGGTCGACGACCCGGTTGCGGATCGCCGAGAGGTCGGACGCCGCGTAACCGAAGCCGCCGTCCGCCTTCTGCACGATCAGCGGGACCGGCTGGTCGTCCTTGCCGCGGATCTCGTCGAAGAACACGACGAGCGCGCCCTCGGAGCGGACGGCGACGCCCGACTCCTCCAGGAGACGGGCGGTCTCCGGCATCATGTCGTTGTACGCGGACTCGCCGACGATCTCGTCGTCGCGGACCTCCATGTCCAGCTTCTCGAAGACCGAGTAGAAGTAGACCTTCGACTCGTCGACGAAGCGCTGCCACAGGTCGAGCGTCTCCTCGTCGCCGGACTGCAGGGCGACGACCCGCTTGCGGGCCCGCTCCTTGAACTCCTCGTCCGTGTCGAAGACGGCACGCGACGCCTTGTAGATCCGGTTCAGGTTCGACATGGCCTGCTCGCCGTCGACCTCGTCGGCCGGTGCCAGCTCGCCCGGGTTCTCGATCAGGTACTGGATGAGCATGCCGAACTGGGTTCCCCAGTCGCCGATGTGGTGGCGGCCGATCGTCTTCTCGCCGGTGAAGTCCAGCATGTGGCGCAGCGCGTCACCGATGACGGCGGAGCGCAGGTGGCCGACGTGCATCTCCTTCGCCACGTTCGGCTGCGCGTAGTCGATCACCGTCGTGCCCGCGGCGGGGTTCAGCGGCACGCCGAGCCGCTCGCCGTCGGCGGCACGGGCCGCGAGGGTCTCCGTGATCGCCTTGTCGGTGACCGTGACGTTCAGGAACCCGGGGCCCGACACCTCGACGTCGGCGAGCAGCTCGCCGTGCGTGATCCGCTCGACGACCTGGGCGGCCAGCTCACGCGGGTTCGCCTTGGCCTTCTTCGCGAGCGCCAGGATGCCGTTGGCCTGGAAGTCGGCCCGGTCGCTACGTCGCAGCAGCGGGTCCGCGGCGCCGGCCTCCGGCAGGGCAGCCGAGAGGGCGTCCGCGAGGCGCTGGTGGACGGAAGCGGTGAGGGACGTGACCGAGGCCATGAATGGGTGCCGTTCTGCTCGGGTGCCTGGGCGTGCTGAAGCTACGAAAACCGAGTATCCCACGCGGTGAAAAGCGGTTTTCGCGGTTAGGGGACGACCTGGGAGAATGGCTCCGTCAAGCGGTACTCACGTAGAGAAGAAAGGCGTGCCGATCGTGGCTCAGAGCACCGATACCACCGACTGGGTCTCCCGCTATGCGGATGAGGTCATCGCCGAGTCGGAGCGTCGTGCCCCGGGCGCGAAACAGGACGGCACCGCCGCGCCGGTCGTCGTCGTGGCCTCCGGACTCTCCCCCTCCGGCCCCATCCACCTGGGCAACCTCCGCGAGGTCATGACCCCGCACCTGGTCGCCGACGAGATCCGCCGCCGCGGGTACCAGGTCCGCCACCTCATCTCCTGGGACGACTACGACCGGTACCGCAAGGTCCCGGCCGGCGTCCCCGGCATCGACGAGTCCTGGGCCGAGCACATCGGCAAGCCCCTGACGTCCGTCCCGGCGCCCGCGGGCTCCGCGTACCCGAACTGGGCCGAGCACTTCAAGGCCGCGATGACCGCGTCCCTGGACGAGCTCGGCGTCGAGTACGACGGGATCAGCCAGACCGAGCAGTACACCTCCGGTGCCTACCGCGAGCAGATCCTGCACGCCATGAAGCACCGCGGCGACATCGACGCGATCCTCGACCAGTACCGCACCAAGAAGGACCCCGCCAAGGCCGGCAAGGGCAAGCAGCAGCAGAAGCCCGTCGACGAGGCCGAGCTGGAGGCCGCCGAGGGTTCCGGCGCGGCCTCCGAGGACGACGGCAGCGGCGGCACCGGCGGGTACTACCCGTACAAGCCGTACTGCGGCCAGTGCGAGAAGGACCTGACGACCGTCGTCTCCTACGACGACGAGACCACCGAGCTCGTCTACACCTGCACCGCGTGCGGCTTCGGCGAGACGGTCCGGCTCAGCGAGTTCAACCGCGGCAAGCTGGTCTGGAAGGTCGACTGGCCGATGCGCTGGGCGTACGAGGGCGTGATCTTCGAGCCGTCCGGCGTCGACCACTCGTCCCCGGGCTCCTCCTTCGTCGTCGGCGGCCAGATCGTGCGCCAGATCTTCGACGGCGTACAGCCCATCGGCCCCATGTACGCCTTCGTGGGCATCTCCGGCATGGCGAAGATGTCGTCCTCCAAGGGCGGCGTACCGACCCCGGCCGACGCCCTGAAGATCATGGAGGCGCCGCTGCTCCGCTGGCTGTACGCGCGCCGCAAGCCCAACCAGTCCTTCAAGATCGCCTTCGACCAGGAGATCCAGCGGCTCTACGACGAGTGGGACAAGCTGGAGGCGAAGGTCGCCGACGGCTCGGCGCTCCCCGCGGACGCCGCCGCGCACTCACGCGCGGTCCGCACGGCCGCCGGTGAGCTGCCGCGCACCCCGCGCCCGCTGCCGTACCGCACGCTGGCCTCCGTCGCCGACATCACCGCCGGCGCCGAGGACCAGACCCTGCGCATCCTGCGGGACCTGGACCCCTCCGACCCGATCACGTCCCTCGACGAGACCCGGCCGCGCCTCGACCGCGCCGAGAACTGGATCACCACCCAGGTCCCGGCCGAGGCCCGCACCATCGTCCGCTCCGAGCCGGACACGGAGCTCCTCGGCTCCCTGGACGACGCGGGCCGCGAGTCCCTGCGCCTCCTCCTGGAGGGCCTGGACTCCCACTGGTCCCTGGACGGCCTGACCCACCTCGTCTACGGCGTGCCGAAGGTGCAGGCGGGCTTCTCCGCGGACGCTACGGCGAAGGAACTCCCGGCGGAGATCAAGGTCGCCCAGCGCTCCTTCTTCGCCCTGCTCTACCGCCTCCTGGTCACCCGCGAGACCGGCCCGCGCCTGCCCACGCTGCTCCTCGCGGTCGGCGCGGACCGCGTACGCAAGCTGCTCGGCGCGTAGCCCCCCGGACGAGCTGCATCCTTCGGACTACCTCCGGTTCGGCCGGAGGCAGGACGTGAACGGCCGATTCCCGGCCGATGGTGGACGCATGAAAGAAATCATCGCCATCGTCGGCTGGGTCGTCGGCATCCAGGGAGCACTGGGCGTCGCGGGACGCACCTTCGGGGACGAGCCCTGGGGGATGCTGAAGAAGTGGTGGGACGTGCCCACGCCCCTCTACGCCGCGCTCATCGTGGTGGGCGTCGTGCTCGCGGTCTACGGGGAGACGGCGAAGAAGAGGCAGAGGGCACGGGCCTGAACCCGCGCCCTCCCTGACCTGCTGCTGGGATGACTACGCGATGTGGTCTTCCATCAGCTCGTTGTCCAGGCGGGCCGTGAACCGGTCCATGTAGTTGTTCAGCTCACGGGACTGCAGGCGCAGCCCGAACGCCGCCTCCGCGTTCGCCGCGAACGCGCCAGGCGTCGGCATGCCCTCACCCTCTATCGAGTGCCGGAACACCTGGTACAGGTCCTCGTCCGAGGGGGCCGGAGCGGGGGCGGGGCCCTGGACGGGCGCCTGGGGCTGGTGCTCCGCGCCCTCGCCGAGGGGGCGGGTGCCGCCCGCGCCGTTCGGGACGGGGAACGGCAGCTGTTCCTCCTGCTGCGCGCCCTGCGCGTGGGGCTGCCCGTCGGGCGACTGCTGCCGCTCCTGCTCCGCGTACCACTCGTCGTACGGGGCCACCGGGGCGTACGACGCGTTGTGCGCGGCGAACCAGGGGCTCGCGTGGTTCGCGACCGGGAGGGCTTCCTCCGGGGACGCGGACTGCTCCGTTTCCGTTTCCGGCTCCGGCTCCGGCTGGGCGGGGACGGTGGCGGTGTCGGGCTCCCGCTCCGGGGCCGCCGGGAGTTGGGGCTGCTGCGGGGCCTCCGCCTCGGGTGCCTTCGTCATCGAGACCTGCGGGACCTGAGAGGTCTGCGAGACCTGCGACACCTGCGAGGTCTGGGGGGCCGGCGGGAGCAGGACCGGATCGATGCCCGCCGCCGCCAGGCCCGCCGGAGCCGTCTCGGCGAGCGGGACGCCGTAACGGGCAAGGCGCAGCGGCATCAGCGACTCCACCGGCGCCTTGCGGCGCCAGCCGCGGCCGAAGCGGGCCTGCAGGCGCGCCTGGTAGACGAGGCGCTCCTGTTCGAGCTTGATGACCTGCTCGTACGACCGCAGCTCCCACAGCTTCATGCGGCGCCACAGCTTGAACGTGGGGACGGGGGAGAGCAGCCAGCGCGTCAGGCGCACGCCCTCCATGTGCTTGTCGGCGGTGATGTCCGCGATCCGGCCCACCGCGTGCCGCGCCGCCTCGACGGCCACCACGAACAGCACCGGGATCACCGCGTGCATGCCCACGCCCAGCGGGTCGGGCCAGGCAGCCGCGGCGTTGAACGCGATCGTCGCCGCCGTGAGCAGCCACGCCGTCTGACGCAGCAGCGGGAAGGGGATGCGGAGCCAGGTCAGCAGGAGGTCCAGGGCGAGCAGCACGCAGATGCCCGCGTCGACGCCGATGGGGAAGACCACCGAGAAGTCGCCGAACCCCTTCTCCTCGGCGAGCTCGCGCACGGCCGCGTACGACCCCGCGAAGCCGATCCCGGCGATGACGACCGCTCCGGCGACGACCACTCCGATGAGTATCCGGTGCGTGCGTGTCAGCTGCATCGCGGCCACCCGCGAACCCCTCCCTGTGCAAGACCGTGTGTCGGCTTGTAGCGGCTAGTGGCGCCGTGCGGCGCCGTATTGCGAGCGACAGCCTGGCACATACGTCCGGAACGCTGTGTGCCGGTACGCGTGCCGTTACGTGCCCCGGTACGCCGGGAGCCCGGCCCGTGAGGGGCCGGGCTCCGTCAACCTGCCTGATGAGGGCGCGTGTTGGGCGATGTGCGGGAGCGTCAGGACTTGGCGCTGCTGTGGCTCTTCTTCTTGTCGTCGGAGCCGTCGTCGGACTTCTTGTCGTCCGACTTCTTCTCGTCCGACGTGCCGTCCTCGGACTTCTTGTCGTCCGTCTTCGGCTTCTCGCTCGCGCCCGACGAGGCCTTCCCGCCGCCCTCGTTGGCCGCGACGACCGCCTCGGCGGCCTCCTTCGCTGCCTGCTGCGCGTCCTTGCCCAGCTTGCCCGCGTCCGGCGTCTTGTCGCCCGCGAGGCCCGCGCCGTTGAAGTCGACGGTGACGACCGCGTTCTCCACGCGCGTCACGAACGTCTGCTGCTTGAAGGTGTCCTTGTCCTTCTTCAGGTCGTACCGCACGAGCGTCGCCTGCTGGCCGACACCCTGCACCGGCTCCGCCTTGACGTTCTTCGCGTCCTTCGTCGCCTGCGCGTCGGCGACCTGCTTCGCGAAGCTGTCCTGCGCGCGCTTGGCACCGCTGCCGAGCGACGCGTCCGACTCGAAACGCATCAGCGAGACGCGCAGCCAGCGGAACTGCGAACCGTCCACGCCGTTGTTGTCGAGGCTGTCCCAGGAGCAGCTGCCGCGCAGCGCCGTGTCGCTGGACGTGCCGGCCTTGCCGGACTTGTCCTTCGCCTTCGGCACCAGGTTCTCGAGCGTCTTCTTCGACAGGACGTCGCAGGGCTCCGGCAGCTTGGCGTACGCGGCCTCCTCCACGCTCGCGGCCTCGTCGCCGGACTTGGCCGACGCCGAGGACTTGGCGCCCGAGTCCTTCTTCGACGCGTCGGATCCGGAGTCGGAGGAGCAGCCGGCGACGAGGATCACCGGTACGGCGGCCGCGCAGACGAGGAGGCGGCTGCGGAGCTGTCGCTTTCGCTGTGCAGGTCGGTGCATGGTTCCTTCACTCTGTTCGTCTCGTGACGTCCAGTTCGTCTCGTGACGTCGTCGGGTCCGAGGGGCCACGGTACGCGCATGGGGCGGCGGACGACTCCGCTTCGGGGGGCGGGGGCCCCGCCCGTACCCGCCCCGGCCACCTGCTACTCGTCGAACTCGCCGGCCAGGCTGTCCGCCAGGTCCTGCGCTTTGTCCTGCATTTCCTTGCTGTCGGGGACGTCCGTGCGCCGGCCCGGCTGCTCGTCGTACTCGATGGTCACGATGACGTTCGACGTGCGGAACACCACAGTCACGGTGCGGTGACGGGAGGCGGAGGTGGCGGTGGTGAGGACGTCGTCGAGGAACGCCTCGTCACCGAGGTCGGAGAGGGTGCGGGGCTCCAGGCCGGGGGGCGGGGTCACGGGCTCGGAGGTGGCGGTGCCGTCGAGGAGGGCGCCGGAGTCCCGCGGGGCCTGAGCAGCGCCCTCGCGCTTGCCCTTGCGGCTGCTCTTCTCGCCGCCGCGGTTGTCGTCCGAGCGGGCGTTCTTGCCGCCCTGGGGCTTGGCACCGGCCTTGTCGCCGGCTTCCTCGCCCTTGCCGCCCTTGTCCGTGGCGGAGCTCTTGTCCCCGTCCGGCTCCTTCGTGCTCTCCGTGGGCGCGTCGGACGGGCGGGAGAGGCCGGCCTCGCGCAGCTTCGTCGCGTAGACCTCGGCGGCGCGGGCGTCGTCGCTGACCGAGCCGTCGTACGACACGACGCGCTCGAAGTCGATGAGCAGGTGGTGCGAGGCGCCGGTCGACTCGATCTTCCAGTTGCAGCCCACGCGGCGGTCGGTGTCGTACGTCACCGTGGGGGTGCCCTCGTACGCCTTCTCGCGCTGCTCGGGGTCGTCCATCTCCGGGATGCCGGGCAGCATCGCGTCGAGGGCGTCCTCGCCGACCGCGCCGCAGGGCTCCGGGAGGGTGCGGTACTTGCCGGGCTGCGCCGAGGCGTTCGAACTGGCGCTGCCGCCCGGCTTGGAGTCGTCGCTCCCGTCACCGCTGCCGGACCCGCCGCTGCAGCCGGTCAGCACGACCGCGAGGAGCGCGGCGACGCCCGGTACACAGGCCTTGGCCTTCAGCTGCACCGTATGGCTCCTCTCGCCTGGCTCTGCCTGGTTAATGGGTTGCCGCTGGTGGGCGGCCGGTGGACACAATGTGTATCGCACGCGCTGCCGTGGACGCCGGTCCGTCACCCCTTTCGTTGACCTTGGCGCCGGTATTTGCGCTTCTAGGCTTGTAGTTGTTTTCGGGGGAATGAGGACGTTATGTCGTATGTAGAGGTTCCCGGGGCGAAGGTCCCGATACGGATGTGGACGGATCCGGCCACGGTCGAGGACTCGGCGATGCGCCAGCTCCAGAACGTGGCGACGCTGCCGTGGATCAAGGGCCTGGCGGTCATGCCGGACGTCCACTACGGCAAGGGCGCGACGGTCGGCTCGGTGATCGCCATGCGCGGCGCGGTCTGCCCGGCGGCGGTCGGCGTCGACATCGGCTGCGGCATGTCGGCGGTCAAGACGTCCCTGACCGCGAACGACCTTCCGGGTGACCTGTCCCGCCTGCGCTCGAAGATCGAGCAGGCGATTCCGGTGGGGCGGGGCATGCACGAGGACCCCGTCGGGCCGGGGCGCTTCCATGGGATGGCCACGGCTGGGTGGGATGACTTCTGGGGGCGGTTCGAGGGGGTCGCCGAAGCGGTCAAATTCCGTAACGAACGTGCCTTGAAGCAGATGGGAACGCTCGGATCGGGCAATCACATGATCGAGTTCTGTCTCGATGCGGAAGGTGCGGTGTGGCTGATGCTGCACTCCGGCTCCCGCAACATCGGCAAGGAACTCGCCGAGCATCACATCGGCGTCGCCCAGAAGCTCTCGCACAACCAGGGGCTGGTCGACCGTGACCTCGCGGTCTTCGTCTCGGACACGCCCCAGATGGCGGCATACCGGAACGACCTCTTCTGGGCTCAGGAGTACGCGAAGCACAACCGCGCGATCATGATGGCGCTGTTCAAGGACGTGGTCCGCAAGGAGTTCAAGAAGGCCAAGCCCACGTTCGAGCGGGAAATCTCCTGCCACCACAACTACGTGGCGGAGGAGCGGTACGACGGCGTCGATTTGCTGGTCACCCGCAAGGGGGCCATCCGCGCTGGGTCCGGCGATTACGGGATCATTCCCGGGTCCATGGGCACCAGTTCGTACATCGTCAAGGGCCTCGGCAACGAGAAGGCCTTCAACTCGGCCTCTCACGGCGCGGGGCGGCGTATGAGCCGTGGCGCGGCGAAGCGGCGCTTCACGGTCAAGGACCTGGAGGAGCAGACGAGGGGTGTCGAGTGCCGTAAGGACTCGGGAGTGCTGGACGAGATCCCGGCGGCCTACAAGCCGATCGAGCAGGTGATGGAGCACCAGCGCGACCTCGTGGAGGTCGTGGCGAAGCTGAAGCAGGTCGTCTGCGTGAAGGGCTGACCGTCACTTCGCGTGGGTGACCGCGTAGATCATGATGAACGCGACGATGTGGATGCCGAAGAGGAAGTACGCCAGGTACCACCAGACCAGGCGTTCGTTCTTCGCCTCTTCGGCGAGGGTGCGGGACTCGTGTTCGTGGGTGAGGCGTTCCAGGGGGTCGGGGGAGTCCGCGGAGTACGCGGGGCGGCCGGGGTCGTCGCCGGGGAGGCGCATCGTCAGGACTCCCTGTGGACCTTGCTGTTGGAAGCCTGGGCGCGGGGGCGGACCACCAGGAGGTCGATGTTGACGTGCGGGGGCCGTGTGACCGCCCACGTGATCGTGTCGGCCACGTCGTCCGCGGTGAGCGGCTCGGCGACGCCCGCGTAGACCTTCGCGGCCTTGTCGGCGTCGCCGCCGAAGCGGGTCAGGGCGAACTCGTCCGTCTTGACCATGCCGGGGGCGACCTCGATGACGCGGACCGGCGTGCCGACGATTTCCAGGCGGAGGGTCTCGGCGAGTACGTGCTCGGCGTGCTTCGCGGCCACGTAGCCGCCGCCCCCCTCGTACGTGCCGTGCCCCGCGGTCGACGAGAGGACGACCACCGTGCCGTCGCCGCTCGCGGTGAGGGCGGGGAGGAGGGCCTGGGTGACGTTGAGCGTGCCGATGACGTTCGTCTCGTACATCTGGCGCCAGTCCGCCGGGTCGCTGCTCGCCACGGGGTCCGCGCCCAGCGCGCCGCCCGCGTTGTTCACCAGGACCGCGATCCTGCGGAACGCGGTGGCGAACTCGTCGACGGCCGCGCGGTCGGTGACGTCGAGCGCGTACGCGACCGCGTCGTGACCGGCGTCGGTCAGCTCGGCGGCGAGCGCCTCGATGCGGTCCTTGCGGCGCGCGGTGAGGACGACGCGGTAACCCGCGGCGGCGAGGCCGCGGGCGGTGGCGGCGCCGATACCGCTGCTCGCGCCGGTGACGATCGCGATGCGGGTGGCTGCGGCGGCGGCGGTCATGGGCGCTCCTCGGGCGGGCAGGCAGTCAGGCAGTGGTTCGGTCAGGATATGTGTGCGGTTCAGCGGCCCCTCGGCGCGTACATGATTACGGCCATACCCGCGAGGCAGATCAGTGCCCCCGCGATGTCCCACCGGTCGGGCCGGTAGCCGTCCGCGGCCATGCCCCAGGCGATCGAGCCCGCGACGAAGATTCCGCCGTACGCGGCGAGGATGCGGCCGAACTCGGCGTCGGGCTGCAGCGTGGCCACGAAGCCGTAGATGCCGAGCGCGAGCACGCCCGCGCCGATCCACGCCCAGCCCTTGTGCTCCCGTACGCCCTGCCAGACGAGCCAGGCGCCGCCGATCTCGAAGAGCGCGGCCAGGACGAAGAGTGCGGCGGAGCGTGCGATGAGCATGGTCGACAGGGTGGCAGACGGGGGTGCGTCGTGCGGGCGTCGTACGTGCGTCATAGGTGCGTCGTGCGGACGGTGTCAGCGGTCCGCGCTCAGCGTCACCCGCCAGTCGTTGCACGCGTGCCAGTTCCCCTTCGGGTACTCGACCGTCGACTCGCCCCGCAGCGTGAAGCCCGCCTTGCGGCACACCGCGTTCGACGCGCCGTGGTCCGTCGCCGGGAACGCGTGCAGGTGCGCGTGGCGGCCCGCCATCCTCGCCGCCTCGATGACGAGCCGCGCCGCATCCGCCGCGACGCCCACGCCCTGGAACTCGGGCAGGACGCCCCACCCCGTCTCCCAGACCTGCTCGCCCTGCCAGGTCGTCTCCCAGTACCCGATGGAGCCCGCGGTGCGTCCGTCCAGCGTGATGCGGAACATCTGGCCCTTGCCGTCGCCGAGCGCGAGGTAGCGACGGTGGCGGTCCGCGACCTTCTCGTCCGTCTCGGGGCCGCCCAGGTGTGACGTCATCTCGGGGGTGTTGAGACGGTGGAGGAGTGTCAGGCCGTCCTCCTCGGACCAGGGGGCGAGCCGCAGGTCTCGTGCCGGTGATCGCTTCATGTCCCCACGGTAGGCGGGGGGTCTGACAGTGGCCCGTACGCCGTCGGCGGTACGCCCACCGTCGCCGTGAAGTCCCGTACGAGGTGCGCCTGGTCGGCGTACCCGAGCGTGGCCGCCAGGTCCGCCCAGTCCACGTCCCGCTCCGACTCGGCCCGCTCCAGGGCCTCGTGGATGCGGTACCGCAGGATGATCCATTTCGGTCCGACGCCGACGTACGCGGAGAACAGGCGTTGCAGGGCCCGCACCGACATGCCCTCCGCGCGCGCGAACGCGTCCACGCGCCGGATCGAGCGGTCGCCTCGGATGCGGTCGACGAGGCGCGTGGCCAGGTCCGCCTGCGGGTCCCGCGCGGGGGCGAGGTTCAGCAGGAACGTGTCGAGTGCCGCCACGCGCGCGTGCTCATCGGCGGGGGAGAGGACCTTCGTCACGGCTCCCGCAGCCTGCTCAACCGTGTGCGGGAACACCTCGTCCAGGGGGAGCCTGTGGCCCGTCAGGTCCGACAGGGGGAGGTCCGGTGCGAACGGGCGGAACGCGCCGGGGCGGAACTGCACCCCGCACACCCGCCCGCGCCCCTCCAACTTCTGCGTGAAGAGGCCCGGGCCGATGCCGGCGACCTCGCCGAAGGCGGTCTCGCCGTCCGCGGTGCCGACGGCTTCGGCCGCGTACCGCTGGAAGACGACGTTCACCGACGGGTGCGGGACGACGTGCGTGGCGTAGGGCTCGGGCAGGTCCCAGTCGATCAGCCAGTAGTGCTCCACGTAGGGGCGGAGCGCCTCGGCGGCGGCATGGCGTCGGAAGCGGACCCTGGAGAAGAGACCGGACGCGTCCACGATCCCTCGCGTGTCGCGGCGGGGGCCGTCACCGGCTGCGGGCGCGTCTGGCATGGAGGGATGGTAGAGCCCGCGGGGTCCGGCCGCCCGGAGTGTCGCGTTTCTTCAAGCCGTGGGTTCCCTCCCCTTCGTACCGTCGTCCCATGGACACTTCACGTACCCCCTCTGCCCCCTCCGGCCTCAGGATCAGCGAGCTGCTGGCCCTGGCCGTCGAGCGCGCGGCCCCCGTCGTGCGCGCCCTCCCCGGCGACGCCGGGCGCCTCGGCGCGCCCACCCCGTGCGCCGACTACGACGTGCGCGCGCTGGTCAATCACCTCTTCCACGTCGTCGTCCAGTTCCAGGAGCTGGCGGCCAAGCGCGCCTCGGACTTCTCCGAGACACCCGACTATCTGGCGGAACACGGCGCCGACTGGCGCGAGCGCCTCCTGGGCGAGGCGGAAAGGCTCGTCGTCGCCTGGGGCGAGCCCGGCGCCGACGAGGGCACCACCGGCGCGATGGACATGCCGGCCGAGACCGTCGGCTGCATGGTGCTGCTCGACCTGACCGTGCACGCGTGGGACCTGGCGCGGGCCACCGGGCAGGAGTACGCGCAGGGGGACCCGGAGGGTGACCCCGTCGTCACACGGCTCACCGCCGCCGTCGAGGCCATGGCGCCCATGGCCCGGAAGATGGGCGTCTTCGGAGAGGCCGTCCCGGTGGACGAGGCCCGTGCCTCCGCCTTCGAGCGGCTCCTCGCGTCGACGGGGCGCGATCCGTACTGGATGCCCGGCCGGGTGCGGGCCGCTCGGGAATAGCGAGGGCCGCACCCCTGTTCCGTGGGTATAGTTGAACCGTCAACAACCACGCGGAACAGACACGCGGACCCGCGGAGAGTGAGCCAGCCATGCAGTTCGGGATCTTCAGCGTCGGCGACGTGACCACCGACCCGACCAACGGCCGCACGCCGTCCGAGGCCGAGCGGATCAAGGCCATGGTCGCCATCGCGCTCAAGGCCGAGGAGGTCGGCCTCGACGTCTTCGCGACCGGCGAGCACCACAACCCGCCCTTCGTGCCGTCGTCCCCGACCACGATGCTCGGCTACATCGCCGCGCGGACCGAGCGCCTCGTCCTCTCCACCTCGACCACGCTCATCACCACCAACGACCCGGTGAAGATCGCCGAGGACTTCGCGATGCTCCAGCACCTCGCGGACGGCCGCGTCGACCTGATGATGGGCCGCGGCAACACGGGACCGGTCTACCCGTGGTTCGGCAAGGACATCCGCCAGGGCATCAACCTCGCCGTCGAGAACTACGCCCTCCTGCGCCGCCTCTGGGACGAGGACGTCGTCACCTGGGAGGGCAAGTTCCGTACGCCGCTCCAGTCGTTCACCTCGACGCCCCGGCCGCTCGACGGCGTCGCGCCCTTCGTCTGGCACGGCTCGATCAGGTCCCCGGAGATCGCCGAGCAGGCCGCGTACTACGGAGACGGCTTCTTCCACAACAACATCTTCTGGCCCGCCGAGCACACCGCGAAGATGGTCGAGCTGTACCGCTCGCGGTACGCGCACTACGGGCACGGCACGCCCGAGCAGGCGATCGTCGGCCTCGGCGGCCAGGTGTTCATGCGGAAGAACTCCCAGGACGCGGTCCGCGAGTTCCGCCCCTACTTCGACAACGCGCCCGTCTACGGACACGGCCCCTCGCTGGAGGAGTTCACCGCGCAGACCCCGCTCACCGTGGGCTCCCCGCAGCAGGTCATCGAGCGGACCCTGGCCTTCCGCGACACCGTCGGCGACTACCAGCGGCAGCTGTTCCTGATGGACCACGCCGGACTGCCGCTGAAGACCGTCCTGGAGCAGCTCGACATCCTCGGCGAGGAGGTCGTCCCCGTGCTGCGCGAGGAGTTCGCCAAGAACCGCCCGGCCGACGTCCCGGACGCGCCCACGCACGCGTCGAGGACCGCCGCGGCCCAGCAGGCCACCGCACAGGAAGAGGTCAGCGCATGAAGCTCGTCGTCGTCTCCGCGGGGCTGAGCGTGCCCTCGTCCACCCGGCTGCTCGCCGACCGGCTCGCCGCGGCCGTCGGACAGCACGCCGACGTCAGCGTCGAAGTGGTCGAACTGCGCGACCTCGCCGTCGAGATCGCGCAGAGCCTGACCACGGGATTCCCCGGGCCCGCCCTGGACGCCGCGGTCGGCGCGGTGCGCGGCGCCGACGGCCTGATCGCCGTCACGCCCGTCTTCTCCGCGTCGTACAGCGGTCTCTTCAAGTCTTTCTTCGATGCGGTCAGCGGGTTCGACAAGGACGCGCTGGCGGGGACGCCGGTCCTCGTCGCCGCGACGGGCGGCACGGCGCGGCACTCCCTCGTCCTGGACCACGCCCTGCGGCCCCTCTTCGCCTACCTGCGGGCCGTCGTCGTACCGACCGGCATCTACGCGGCGTCCGAGGACTGGGGCGCGGAAGGCCTCGCGGAGCGTCTCGACCGGGCGGGCGCGGAGCTCGCGCGGCTGATGCGGCCGACGTCCGGGGGCGCGTCCGCCGACATGCCGGTCGTCGTCCCGTTCGAGCAGCAGCTCGCCGCGCTGCGGCAGCGGTAGCCGAAGTCGAAGTCGAAGTTGCAGACGTCAGGGCCACACCAGGCAGTACGCCTGGTGGCCCGCGTCGTGCAGGCGGTGGCTGAAATCCTGCCATTCGTGCAGGAGTTGGTACACGTTGAAGGCGTCGCGCGGGCCGCCGCGGTCCGGGACCGTGGACCAGATGAACGCCGCGGCGCCCACCGACTCCTCGCCGATGCCGCGCAGCGGGTCGACGACGGTCATGGGGAGCTTCACCACGGCGTAGTCGGGGTGGAGGACGACCAGTTCGAGCGGGGGGACCTTGTGCAGGGGTATGCCCTCGATGCCGGTCAGGACCATCGCGGCCATCGTCTCCGGCTTGATCTTCGTGAACATGCCGCCCATGCCGAGCTCGTCCCCGCCGAGCTCCTCGGGCCGCATCGAGATCGGCACGCGGGCGGCGGTCGCGCCGTCCGGGGCGCCGAAGTACTTGTACGTCACCCCCACCCCGCCACTCCTGCTGCTCACCCGGTCCCGCCTGGACTCACCGGAAGCGCCGGGCGTCTGGTCGGACGCCTGCGCCGGATCCGCTTCCGCTTCGCGTCGGTGCTTGCCCCGCCGGGCACGCCGGGGGCCCAGGCCGTCGGTCCCCTCGCCCAGTCCGCCACCGCGATGCATATCTCCACCCGACTGCTTTGCCAGGGCGGCACGGCCCTGTCTTTTCTAGGCCTCGCGGCCCCCGCCACGCAACCCGATCATCGTGTCAGTGACCTCCCCCACGCTCACCCGCTAAAACGTGGAGTGAAACACCTGTCCGCAGGATGTCCGCGCCCTCTGACACCATGGCTCGTGTGAGCTTCCCGTATAGCGCCCCAGTTTCGCAGACTCTTTTCGACCGTGCGGCGGCCGTGACGCCCGGCGGTGTGAACTCTCCCGTGCGCGCGTTCCGCGCTGTGGGTGGTACGCCCCGTTTCATGGTGTCCGGTGCCGGTCCGTACCTGACTGATGCCGACGGCCGCGAGTACGTCGACCTCGTGTGTTCGTGGGGTCCGATGATCCTCGGGCACAGCCACCCCGAGGTGACCGCCGCCGTGCAGGAGGCCGTCGCGCGCGGCACCTCCTTCGGTACGCCCGGTGAGGGCGAGGTCGCGCTCGCCGAGGAGATCGTGGCCCGCATCGAGCCCGTCGAGCAGGTGCGGCTCGTCTCCAGCGGCACCGAGGCGACCATGTCCGCCATCCGGCTCGCGCGCGGCTTCACCGGCCGCGCCAAGGTGATCAAGTTCGCGGGGTGCTACCACGGGCACGTGGACGCGCTGCTCGCCGCGGCGGGTTCGGGCGTGGCGACGCTCGGCCTTCCGGACACCCCCGGGGTCACCGGCGCGCAGGCGGGCGACACCATCGTCGTGCCGTACAACGACCTCGAAGCGGTGCACGAGGCCTTCCACAAGCACCCCGGTGAGATCGCGTGCGTCATCACCGAGGCGGCGCCGGGCAACATGGGCGTCGTACCGCCGCAGCCGGGCTTCAACGCGGGCCTCAAGGCCGCCTGCGCCAAGAACGGCGCCCTCTACATCTCCGACGAGGTGATGACCGGCTTCCGTACGTCGAAGGCCGGCTGGTTCGGCGTCGACGGCGTGGAGCCCGACCTGATGACCTTCGGCAAGGTCATGGGCGGCGGCTTCCCCGCAGCGGCCTTCGGCGGCCGCGCGGACGTCATGGCGCACCTCGCCCCGGCGGGCCCCGTCTACCAGGCGGGCACGCTGTCCGGTAACCCGGTCGCGACGGCCGCGGGCCTCGCGCAGCTGCGGCTCCTCGACGACGCGGCGTACGAGAAGGTGAACGCCGTCTCCGCGGAGATCCGTTCGCTCGTGACGGAGGCGCTGGGCAAGGAGGGCGTCGCCCACCGGGTGCAGAACGCGTCGAACATGTTCACCGTCTTCTTCACCGACCGCGAGGTGCGGAACTACGAGGACGCGAAGGCGCAGGAGTCCTTCCGCTTCACCGCGTTCTTCCACTCGATGCTGGCCCAGGGTGTCTATCTGCCGCCGTCGTCCTTCGAGTCCTGGTTCGTGTCCACCGCCCACGACGAGCGGGCGATCGAGCGGATCGCCGCCGCCCTGCCGGGTGCCGCGCGCGCGGCCGCGGAAGCCACGGAGGTCTCCGCATGACCGGCACCCCGGCGGGCGACGAGCTGACCGTCGTCCATGTGATGCGCCACGGCGAGGTGCACAACCCGGACGGGATCCTGTACGGGCGGCTGCCCGACTACCACCTGTCCGAGCTGGGCCGCCAGATGGCGGACCGGGTCGCCGAGCACCTCTCCCAGCGCGATGTCACGCACGTCGTGGCGTCGCCGCTGGACCGCGCCCAGGAGACGGCCACGCCGATCGCGAAGGCGCACGGCCTGGACCTCGCCACGGACGCCCGCCTCATCGAGGCGGCCAACGTGTTCGAGGGCAAGACCTTCGGTGTCGGGGACGGCGCGCTGAAGAACCCCGACAACTGGAAGCACCTCGTCAACCCCTTCAAGCCCTCCTGGGGCGAGCCGTACGTCGAGCAGGTCGTACGGATGATGGGCGCCCTGGACGCGGCGAAGGACGCGGCCCGCGGGCACGAGGCGGTGTGCGTCAGCCACCAGCTGCCGATCTGGATCGTGCGCAGCTTCGTGGAGAAGCGGCGCCTGTGGCACGACCCGCGCAAGCGGCAGTGCACGCTCGCGTCGCTGACGACGTTCACCTACCGCGGCGACAAGATCGTCTCGGTGGGATACACCGAGCCCGCACGGGATCTGGTGCCCGCGCATCTCCTCGCCGGTGCCAAGCCGGTGAAGGGCAAGGGCAAGGCATTCGGCGCCTGAGGGCACTCGCTTTTCCCTTTGGGGCAACTCGGTGCATCCCCCATTATCGACGTCGCGTAGTCACGCAGCGACTCTATGTCCCCTTCCGGTAAAACAAGATAAATAACCGCGATTTACCGGAACCGCGGTGATCGTCGCGCCCTCTAACTGGTCGTCCGTCTTGCATGGCAGATAGAGCAGGGCCGGACCCAAGGGCGCGACGATTGGGGATGGAATGCGCGACATCAGCCGCAGGGGAATACTCGGACTCGGAGCCGGTACGGCCGCCGCTTTCGGGCTCGCGGCATGCGGCTCCGGGGGCGGCGGCGATGCGTCGGGGCCCGCGGGAAAGGCCGGGGACGAGCAGGGCGGCGCGAGCAAGCAGCCCGCCAAGCCGATCGGTGACGGCTCGACCTCGTACACCGGCAAGCAGCCCCACCAGCCGGGCAAGCCCGTGCCGCTGCAACCGGGCGAGACGCCGCCGCAGTTCGTGATCTTCTCCTGGGACGGTGCGGGCGAAGTGGGGAACGGTCTGTTCCCGCGCTTTTTGAAGCTCGCCAAGGAGCACGACGCGCACATGACGTTCTTCCTCTCCGGGCTTTATCTGCTCCCGGAATCGAAGAAGCGGATGTACCGTCCGCCGAACAACAGCGTCGGCGCTTCCGACATCGGATATCTCACCGACGGTCACATCAAGGACACTCTGAAGTACGTGCGTGAGGCATGGCTCGACGGCCATGAAATCGGCACGCACTTCAACGGCCACTTCTGCGCGGGTACGGGAACGGTCGCCAACTGGACGCCCGCACAGTGGCAGGACGAGATCGACCAGGCCAAGTCCTTTGTGAAGAAGTGGCGTACGAACACGGGTTGGACCGATCTGCCTTCGCTGCCCTTCGACTACGACAAGGAACTCGTCGGCGGCCGCACCCCGTGTCTGCTCGGCCAGGACAACCTGCTGCCGACGGCGAAGAAGCTCGGCTGGCGCTACGACGCGTCCTCGCCCGGTGGTCGCCAGCGCTGGCCCCAGAAGAAGATGGGCATCTGGGACCTGCCGCTGCAGGCGGTGCCCTTCCCGGGGCACTCCTTCGAGGTCCTGTCGATGGACTACAACATCCTCGCCAACCAGTCGAAGAACTCCACGAAGGCCCCTTCGTACAACTACCCGGGCTGGCGCAAGCAGGCCACGGAGGCGTACATAGCCGGCTTCAAGCGGGCCTACGAGTCCAACCGCGCCCCCTTCTTCATCGGCAACCACTTCGAGGAGTGGAACGGCGGCATCTACATGGACGCCGTGGAGGAGGCCCTCAAGCACATCGCGGGCAAGAAGGACGTGCGCCTCGTCTCGTTCCGCCAGTTCGTCGACTGGCTCGACGTGCAGGACCCGAAGGTCCTCGCCAAGCTCCAGGGCCTGGAGGTCGGCCAGCAGCCGGCGGGCGGCTGGAAGAGCCTCTGAGACGGGCTCCCGGTCCGCTCTGAAGAGGGGACTTCGTTCGGTGGAGGGGGTGCGGAAGATCCACGAAATGGACATGCGAAACTTTTCACATGAGTGTCGCCTGCCGCGCCCCACACCGCATCGATAGCAGCAATCACCGTCGCAGCCGCGCCGCCCTGCTCGCCGCAGGTGCCGTCGTCGCCGCGCTGACACTGTCCGCCTGCGGCTCCGGGGGCACGTCGGGGGGTTCCGGCAACACCAACTTCGTCGCCGGGTCCGACGGCATCGCCACCGTCAAGAAGGCGGACCGCAAGTCCAGCCCCTCGCTCGACGGCGAGACCCTCGACGGCAAGAAGCTCAACATCGCCGAGGACTACAAGGGCAAGGTCGTCGTCATCAACGTCTGGGGCTCCTGGTGCGCGCCGTGCCGGGCCGAGGCGCCGAACTTCGTGAAGGTCGCCGCGGAGACGAAGGCCAAGGGCGTCGAGTTCGTCGGCATCAACACGCGTGACCCGCAGCGGGGTCCCGCGGTGCAGTTCGAGAAGGAACACAAGGTTCCCTATCCGAGCCTGCACGACCCGATGGGCAAGCTGATGCTCCGCTTCCCCAAGGGCTCGCTCAACCCGAACTTCATCCCCTCCACGCTCGTCATCGACCGGGACGGGAAGATCGCGGCGCGCTCGCAGCAGCCGCTGAACGAAGAGAAGCTGCGGAAGATGATCGACCCCGTGCTCGCGGAGAAGTGATGTCGACGCTCGCGGCTATCAGCGGACCGAACCAGACCGTGATGAGCGGCGCGCTTCTGCTGGCGTTGCCCATCGCCCTGCTCGGCGGTCTCGTCTCCTTCTTCTCGCCGTGCGTGCTCCCGCTCGTGCCCGGCTACCTGTCGTACGTCACCGGCGTCAGCGGCCAGGACATGGCCGAGGCCAAGCGAGGCCGGATGGTCGCCGGCTCCGGCCTCTTCGTGCTCGGCTTCACCGCCGTCTTCGTCTCTTACGGAGCACTGTTCGGAGAGTTCGGGCGGACCCTGCAGGAGAACCAGAGCATCGTCACCAGGATCCTCGGCGCGGTGATGATCCTGCTCGGGTTCTTCTTCATGGGGCTCATGCCCAAGGTCTCCCAGCGGGAGTTCCGCTTCCACAAGAAGCCGGCAGTGGGCCTGGCGGGCGCGCCGATACTGGGCGCCTTGTTCGCCGTCGGTTGGGCCCCCTGCGTCGGCCCGACACTCGCCGCCGTCAGCGTGCTCTCCCTCAATGAGGCGAGCGCGGGACGTGGGGCTCTGCTGAGCGTCGCGTACTGTCTGGGGCTCGGCGTCCCGTTCATCCTCGCGGCGGTCGCCTTCCGCAAGGCGCTCGGCGCCTTCGGCTGGGTGAAGCGGCACTACGTCTGGGTGATGCGCATCGGCGGCATCATGATGATCGCGACCGGTCTGCTTCTCGTCACCGGTGTGTGGGACAGCATGGTGCAGCAGATGCAGGTCTGGACCAGCGGCTACACGGTGGGGATCTGAACCATGAGCAAGACCGAAGCTCCTGACAGCGCGACCGGGACCACCGAGGACCGGAAGGACTACGAAGCCGCGGGCGCCAAGCTGTCGACCGCCCCACGCGACCGCGACGACGCGCCCAACCTGCCGCGGCTCGGTGTCATCGGGTGGATCCGCTGGTTCTGGCGGCAGCTCACCTCGATGCGCGTCGCGCTCATCCTCCTGCTGCTGCTCTCCCTCGGCGCGATCCCGGGATCCCTGATCCCGCAGAACAACGTCGACGAGCTCAAGGTCCAGGACTTCATGGACCGGCACACCACGCTCGGGCCGTTCTACGACAAGCTGCAGCTCTTCGACGTCTACAGCTCGGTGTGGTTCTCCGCGATCTACATCCTGCTGTTCGTCTCCCTCATCGGCTGCATCGTGCCCCGCACCTGGCAGTTCGTCGGCCAGCTCCGCGGCCGCCCGCCGGGCGCACCCAAGAAGCTGACCCGGCTGCCCGCGTACACGACGTGGCGCACCGAGGCCGAGCCCGAGCAGGTGCACGAGGCCGCGCTCGCGATGCTCAAGCAGCGCCGCTTCCGCGCCCACACCGCCGGTTCCGGCGCCGGCAGCTCCGTCGCCGCCGAGAAGGGCTACCTGCGCGAGGCGGGCAACCTGCTCTTCCACATCGCGCTGATCGTGATGCTGATCGCGTTCGCCGCCGGGCAGCTCTTCAAGTCCGAGGGCGGCAAGCTGGTCATGGAGGGCGACGGCTTCGCGAACACCCTCAGTCAGTACGACGACTTCAAGTCCGGCAGCCTCTACGACACCGACGACCTGGCGCCCTTCAGCTTCAAGCTCGACAAGTTCGTGGGGACGTACGAGGAGTCGGGCCCCAACCGCGGCACGGCCCGCACCTACCGCGCGGACGTCACCTACAGCGAAGGCGCCGACGGCCCCGAGAAGAAGAAGTCCATCGAGGTCAACGAGCCGCTGGAGGTCGACGGCTCGAAGGTCTACCTGATCGGGCACGGCTTCGCGCCCGCCGTCACCGTCCGCGACGGCAAGGGCAAGATCGTCTACCAGGCGTCCGTGCCGGTGCTCCCCATCGACCAGAACGGCACCTCGACCGGCGCCATCAAGGTCATGGACGGCTACCGCGACAAGAACGGCAAGCCCGACCAGCTCGGCTTCAACGCCTTCTTCGTGCCGACCTTCGCCGGTGTCGGCAAGGGCCAGATGTTCTCGCAGTTCCCCGCCGCGAACTACCCGGTCCTCGCCCTGTCCGCGTACCACGGCAGCCTCGGCGTGAACGCCGGTGTCCCGCAGAACGTGTACCAGCTGGACACCCGCAAGATGACGAAGTTCAAGGACGCCAAGGGCGAGCTGCTCAAGCAGCGGCTGCGCCCCGGTGAGACCATGAAGCTCCCCGACGGCGCGGGTTCGATCACCTTCGAGAAGGACCTCAAGGAGTGGGCGACGTTCCAGATCTCGCAGCAGCCCGGCACCGGGTGGGCACTGGGCGGGGCGATCGCCGCCGTCGCGGGCCTCGCGGGATCCCTGTTCATCCAGCGCCGCCGTGTCTGGGTGCGGGCGGTCAAGGGCGCCGACGGCGTCACCGTCGTCGAGATGGCGGGCCTCGGCCGCAGTGAGTCCGCCAAGGTCCCCGAAGAGCTCTCCCAGCTCGCCGCCCACCTGCACGATCAGGCGCCGACCGCGCCCGAACAGGACCCCGAACCTGCCGAAGGGGCTGAGAAGTGAATCTCGCCACCACCCTGGCCGCCGAGCCCAACGAGAATCTCGCGCACATCAGCAACGTGCTGATCTACTCCGCGATGGCCGTCTACCTCCTGGCGTTCTTCGCGCACATGGCGGAGTGGCTCTTCGGCAGCCGCAGCAAGGTCGCCCGCACGGCGGCGGCGCTCACGCCCGGCAGGAAGACGGCCGCCGCGGCCGCGCCCGCCGTCACCGCGCAGGCCAAGGGCGGCACCGCCACCCTGGAGCGCCCCAAGGTCGTCACCCGGTCCGTGACCGGCACCCGTGACGTGCCCGACGGGCCCGGCGCCTCCGCGGGCGACGAGAAGGGCGACCTCTACGGCCGTATCGCCGTGTCCCTCACGGTCCTCGCGTTCCTGCTCGAGTTCGGCGGCGTGCTCACCCGCGCCCTGTCGGTGCAGCGCGCGCCGTGGGGCAACATGTACGAGTTCAACATCACCTTCTCCACCGTCGCCGTCGGTGTGTACCTGACGCTGCTCGCGCTGAAGAAGCCCATCGCCTGGCTCGGTCTGCCGCTGGTCACCTCGGTCCTGCTGGACCTCGGTCTCGCCGTCACCGTCCTGTACACCGACAGCGACCAGCTGGTCCCCGCGCTGCACTCGTACTGGCTGTGGATCCACGTCTCCACCGCGATCTTCTGCGGCGCGGTCTTCTATGTCGGGTTCGTCTCGACGATGCTCTACCTCTTCCGCGACAGCTACGAGACGAAGCTGGCGGGCGGCGGGCAGCCCGGCAAGTTCGCCACGTCCGTCCTGGAGCGGCTGCCCTCGGCGGCGTCGCTCGACAAGTTCTCGTACCGGCTGAACGCCGCGATCTTCCCGCTGTGGACGTTCACGATCATCGCGGGCGCGATCTGGGCGGGCGACGCGTGGGGCCGCTACTGGGGCTGGGACCCCAAGGAGGTCTGGTCCTTCATCACGTGGGTCGCCTACGCCGGTTACCTGCACGCCCGCGCCACGGCGGGCTGGAAGGGCCGCAAGGCCGCCTACCTGGCCCTGATCGCCTTCGGCTGCTGGCTGTTCAACTACTACGGCGTGAACATCTTCGTCACCGGCAAGCACTCGTACGCCGGAGTCTGAGCGACGCACACCGCCTGAAGAAGCCGGTTTCCGTGACCCAGGTCACGGGAACCGGCTTCTTCCGTTCGGACAGGTAGAGGGCGTGGACACGAATCAGGGGGAACTACAGGCACGGCACGGAGCGCTGCGCGGCCGCATCAGGGACGGGGACCCCGACGCGTTCGGCGACCTCTTCGACGCGTACGCGCGCGCCGTCTACAACCACGCCTACCGGCTGACGGGCGACTGGTCGGCCGCCGAGGACATCATGTCCCTCACCTTCCTCGACGCGTGGCGGCTGCGCGGGCGCGTCGACGCGGACGGCGGGTCGCTGCGGCCCTGGCTGCTCGGCGTCGCCACGAACGTCACCCGCAACACGCGCAGGGCCGCACGCCGGCACGCGGCCGCCGTCGCCCGTCTGCCGCGGGACGAGGTCGTCGCCGACTTCGCGGACGAGCTCGCCGGGCGCATCGACGACGGGGAGCAGCTCTCCCTCGTCCGCACGGCCCTGGCGGAGCTGCGCCGCGCCGAGCGGGAGGTGCTGGCGCTGTGCGTGTGGTCGGGGCTCGACTACGGGTCGGCGGCCGCCGCGCTCGGCATCCCCGTCGGCACGGTGCGCTCCCGGCTCTCGCGGGCCCGCGCGAAACTCACAAAAGCGGTGAAATCGCCGATCAGGGAGGGAATCCGATGAACGAGCTTCCCGAGCGCGACCTTCCGCCGGGACGTCATCACCTGCTCAAGGAGCACCTGGTGACCGAGATCCGGCAGAAGCGGGACGAGAAGACGCCCAAGGTGTGGTTCCGCCCCGCGCTGGTGGCGGGAGCGGTCGCCGCGACGGTCGTGGCGGGCGTCCTGGTCGCCTCGCCGTTCGGCGACCGGGCGGCGCAGGCGGACCCGCCGTCGAAGGAGACCGTGCGGATGCTGGAGTCGATCGCGGCGGCGGCGGAGGCGCAGCCCGCGCCAAAGGGGCTACGGGACGACCAGTTCGTGTACATCAAGAGCAAGGGCGCCTTCATGGCGGGCGGTGACGACGGGCCGATGAGACTCGAACCCGTCCACACCCGTGAGTTCTGGCTTTCGGTGGACGGCCGGCACGACGACATGTTGAACGAGCCCGAAGGCGGCTTCCAGAACGAGATCCTGAAGCACGAAGGGTCCTCGCTGCCGTCGGACACCAACTACCGCAACCTGCAGAAGCTGCCCACCGGCCCGGCCGACATGCTCGACTGGATTCACCGGGAGGCCGACGGCGACACCACCGCCGACCAGGCCGCCTTCGTGCTGGTCGGCGATCTCTCCTACGAGTCGCTGATGCCACCGAAGCAAGCGGCAGCGCTCTACCTCGCGGCGTCCAGGATTCCCGGCGTCCAGCTGATCGACGACGCGGTCGACGCCGAAGGGCGGCACGGCGTCGCCATCGCCCGCGAGGACCAGGGCGAGCGCCAGGAACTGATCTTCGACAGGGAGACCAAGCGGTTCCTCGGCGCACGGGAAGTGGCGGTCGAGGACCTGCCGTACGGTCCGAAGAAGGGCGATGTGCTCGGTCACAGCGCGATCCTGGAGCGCGCCGTCGTCGACAAGCTGGGCGAGCGCCCGTAAGTACGCCCGTGTCAGGAGTGCGGAACCGGTCCCGCCGGGCCACGCTTGGGCCATGACCGCGACGATCGGACAGGGCACGAGCCGCACGGACGGCTCCACCCAGCACCTCCAGTACGAACTGCACCTTCCCCACCCCGTGGACAAGGTCTGGGCGGCGGTGGCCACCCCCGGCGGGCTGCCGGGGTGGCTCGCCGCCGCCGACGTGTTCGAGCCCCGGCTCGGCGGCGCCGTCACCCTGCGCTGGCTCAACGGCGGCGAGGACGCCACGCACTCCGGGCGTGTCACCGCCTGGGACCCGGGCGTCGTCGCCGAGTACACGATCGACCTGCACGGCCGGTGCCGGTTCCACCTCGAACGTGTCGGGGCGGCCGGCACCACGCTGCGGTTCACCAACGAGTTCGAGGGCGACGACGCGCTGCGGCTCGACTGCCTCGCCGGCTGGCACGACCACTTCGGGCTGCTCTCGGACGCGCTGGACGGCCGCCCCAAGGACTGGTCGACGTGGACGACGGCCCGCTGGCAGGAGCTCCGCGACATGTACGAGACGGCTACTCCACGGTGATCGCGTCCAGTTGGGCCCGCAGGTACACGTGCGAGTCCACACCGCGTACGTCGGTGCCCGGATCGCACTCGTAGAAGTACACGAGGGACATCAGCTCCTCGGCGGGCAGGTCGGCCGGTGGGGGCAGGACGCGGTGGCGGCCCGACTGCCAGCGGCCGGCGGTCCAGCGGGCCATCAGGTCGCCGATGTTGACCGTGAACGCCTCCGGGGCGAACGGGGCGTCCTGCCAGCCGTCTTCGTCAGTGAAGACCTGGAGACCGCCCCGGCCCGCCTCGCGGTCGAGGACCGTGACCGTGCCGAAGTCCGTGTGCGGGCCGATGCGGAACTGGCCCGGCTCCGGCTCGCCCACGGTCTCGCGGCCCGGATACCAGTTGATGTTGAAGCCCCACGTGGGGTGCCCGGTGTGGCGGGTGAAGTAGTCCTCCGGCTCGCCCAGCGCCACGCCGAGGAGTCCGAGGAGGCGGTCCGAGAGCGTCCGCATCTCCCGCAGATACGTCGTCACCAGGGCCCGCAGTTCCGGCGTCTCCTCCGGCCACGTGTTCGCCGCGAACCACTCCGCGTCGACCGCCGCGTTCCCCGTCGGCTCGTCTGCGGCGAAGGACAGCGACTCCTTGAGGTCCGGGGGAGCGGCCGTGCCCTCCGCGTAGCTGTTCGCCTCGGCGCCCGGCCCCAGCCAGCCGCGACCGCCGACCTTCACCGCGTACGGACGCTTGGCGCGCCGGGGGAGGTGGAAGAAGCCGCGCGCCGAGGAGCGGATCGCCGCACGCAGCGCGGGGTCGACGCCGTGCCCGGTCACCAGGAGGAAACCGGCGCCGCGCAGCGCCTCGTCGACGGTCCGTGCCGTCCGCGCGCGGGCGTCGGCGTCGTCGGAGAGCCAGGGGCGCAGATCGATGGTCGGGATGCGGGACGCGCTGCTCGCGGATGCGCTGCTCATGCTCTGCATCGTGCCCGCCCGAGCCCCCTGTCAGGCCTCATCGACAGCACCGATGGAGCCATCGGAAGGACGCCCCACTGGCGCGTGGACCAGCGCATACGTCCGCTCGTAGCTTCATGGACATGACCTCCACCAAGCTCTCCGAGCGCACGGGCACGGCCCAGCTCACCGCCGCCATGATGTTGTCCGGCACCCTCGGCATCTTCGTCGTCGAGTCCGGCGCCTCCGCCTTCAACGTCGTCTTCTTCCGCGTCCTGTTCGGCGCCCTCGCCCTCGGCGCGTACGCGTTCGCCCGCGGTTACTTCCGCGACCACGGACTCACCCTCAAGAAGCTCGGACTCGCCGCGCTCGGCGGGGTGTTCATCGTCTTCAACTGGGTGTTCCTCTTCAAGGCGTACGAGGCCAGCTCGATCTCCCTGGCCACCGTCGTCTACCACACGCAGCCGTTCTTCCTGGTGCTGCTCAGCGCCCTCGTCCTGCGCGAGCGTCTGTCCCGCTCCCAACTGGGCTGGCTGGTGGCCGCGTTCGCGGGGCTCATCCTGGTCTCGGGGGTGCGGCCGGGTGACGCGGGATCGCTCGCGGGCATCGGCCTCGCGCTCGCCGCCGCCGTCCTCTACGCCCTGTCCACCCTCGTCACCAAGCGCGTCACCGGCGTCCGCCCGCACCTGATCGCCCTCGTCCAGGTCGTCGTCGGCATCCCGCTGCTGCTGCCCTTCACCGACTTCGGCGCGATGAGCGGCACCGGCGCCGGATGGGCCTGGCTCGCCGGACTCGGCGTGATCCACACCGGCCTCATGTACGTCCTGATGTACGCGGCGTACGCCAAGCTCCCCACCGCCAAGATCGCCGTGCTCGCCTTCACCTACCCGGCCGTCGCGATGGTCGCCGACTGGGCGGTCTACGGCCACCACATCGGGCTCGTCCAGGCCCTCGGCGTCCCGCTCATCGTCGCCGCGAGCCTCAAGGTCACGCTGGCCCGGACGGCGAACCCTGCTCCCGCACGAGCCGCACGGCCTGCTCGACGAACAGCCGCACCTGCGGAGCGAGACGCTTCCCCGACCGCCACGCGAGCTGCGTCCACAGTGTGAACGGCGGCTCCCAGTCCAGCCGGACGAGCGTGCCGGCCGCCAGCTCCCTGGCCACTGTCACGGCCGGCAGCAGAGCGACACCCAGACCGCCCGCCACCCCCTGCTTCGTCGCCTCGATGGTGCCGAACTCCATGAAGGGGGGTGGCGTGCCGGTCTGTTCGCGCAGTTCCCCCTCGAAGAGGTCCCGGTACGGACAGCCGGGCTCGGTGCCGACGAGCTGCGCCGAGGCCAGGTCCTCCGTGGTGAGGGCGGCCGCGCCGCGCGCCGCGAGCGGATGGGCGGGCGCGCAGACCAGGACCAGCGGCTCCCGCGCCAGAACCTCGGTCTCCAGACCCTGGTGCTCGGTCTCCGGCTCCATCAGGAAGCCCACGTCGTACGTCCCCTGCCGCAGCGCCTGCCGGGTCTCGTCGCCCAGCGTGGGGCGCAGCGAGAGCCGCACCTTCGGATAGCGGTGGTGGAAGAGTTCGAGGAGCGGCGGCAGCCGGTAGGACGTCAGCGACTCCATGGTGCCGACCGCGATGGCGCCGGAGGGTTCCTCGGCGCCGACGACGGCGGACCGTGCCTCGTCGGACAGCTCGATGATCTGCCGGGCGTAGGGCAGCAGCCGCTCGCCCGCCTCGGTGAGCCGGATGCGGCTGCCGAGCCGGTCGAAGAGCTCCGTGCCGAGGGAGGTCTCCAGGGCGCGGATCTGGCTGGTGACGCTGGACTGCGCGTACTTCAGCTCGGTGGCGGCGCGGGTGAAGCTGAGGACGGTGGCGACCTTCTCGAAGGTCACGAGCAGCCGCAGTTCCACGGCCGTCAGCCCTCGCTGCCCTTGTCGCGCCTGTTCTCGTCGGGCTCGTTCTCGTCGCGTTTGTTCTCGTCCGGGGTCTCGTCCCGCAGGGACTTCAGGAACTCCGGGTTGTCGTCGGGCGCGACCCAGCGGGTCCTGCCGCCGCCTCCCGCACCGCCCGGCGCGTGCCGCTTCTTGCCGGTGACGAACCAGGCGATGGGGCCGAGCAGCACCTCTCCGAAGAGGAGCACGATGATGACCCACACCACCTTGGGCAGATGCCTGACCTCTTTCTCCGGAGTGTTCAGGACATCGATGAAGGCGTAGATCCACACCGCCAGGACCAGCAGGAACGGCAGATACCTGAGCATGGTGGCGCGATCCCCCAAGCGGTTGCGGCGGGTGGCGTGCGTGCCCCCGGTGACGGGGCCAGGGTAACCGGTGCCGGATACTGGAACGCATGGCTTACGACGATCTTCGCTCCCTGCTCCGGGCACTGGACCGCGAGGGCGATCTCAAGCGCATCAAGGCCGAGGTCGACCCGTACCTGGAGGTCGGTGAGATCGTCGACCGGGTGCAGAAGGCCGGCGGTCCCGCGCTCCTCTTCGAGAACGTCAAGGGCTCGGCGATGCCCCTGGCGATGAACGTGTACGGGACGGACCGCCGCCTCCTGAAGGCGCTCGGCCTGAAGTCGTACGACGAGATCAGCGAGAAGATCGGCGGCCTGCTCAAGCCGGAGCTGCCGCACGGCTTCGTCGGGGTGCGCGAGGCGTTCGGGAAGCTCGGCGCGATGACGCACGTACCGCCGAAGAAGGTGAAGTCCGACAGCGCGCCCGTGCAGGAGACCGTCCTCACCGGCGACGACGTGGACCTGGAGCAGCTGCCCGCGCTCTTCACGTGGCCCGAGGACGGCGGTTCCTTCTTCAACCTGGGCCTGACCCACACCAAGGATCCCGACACCGGCGTCCGCAACCTGGGTCTGTACCGCCTGCAGCGCCACGACAAGCGCACCATCGGCATGCACTGGCAGATCCACAAGGACAGCCGCAACCACTACCAGGTGGCCGCCCGCAGGGGCGAGAAGCTGCCGGTCGCCATCGCCTTCGGCTGTCCGCCCGCGGTGACGTACGCCTCGACGGCGCCGCTGCCCGGTGACATGGACGAGTACATGCTGGCCGGGTTCATCCAGGGCAAGCGCGTCGAGATGGTCGACTGCAAGACGGTGCCGCTCCAGGTCCCCGCGCACGCCGAGGTCGTCATCGAGGGCTGGCTGGAGCCGGGTGAGATGCTCCCCGAGGGCCCCTTCGGCGACCACACGGGCTTCTACACGCCGCAGGAACCGTTCCCCGCACTCAAGATCGACTGTGTGACGATGCGGAAGCGGCCGCTGCTCCAGTCCATCGTGGTCGGCCGCCCGCCGACGGAGGACGGCCCGCTGGGCCGCGCGACGGAGAGGTTCTTCCTCCCTCTCCTCAAGGTGATCGTCCCGGACATCGTCGACTACCACCTGCCGGAGTCGGGCGGCTTCCACAACTGCGCGATCGTCTCGATCGACAAGAAGTACCCGAAGCACGCGCAGAAGGTCATGCACGCGATCTGGGGCGCGCACATGATGTCCCTGACGAAGCTGATCATCGTGGTGGACAAGGACTGCGACGTGCACAACCTGCACGAGGTGTCCTGGCGCGCGCTCGGCAACACGGACTACGCCCGCGACCTCACGGTCGTCGAGGGCCCCGTCGACCACCTCGACCACGCCTCCTACCAGCAGTTCTGGGGCGGCAAGGCGGGCATCGACGCGACGAAGAAGCTGCCCGAGGAGGGCTACGTACGCGACGGCGGCTGGCCGAACATGGTCGAGTCGGACCCGATGGTCGCGGCGAAGGTCGACCGTCGCTGGAAGGAGTACGGACTCTCGTGAGTTCAGCATCAGCCGCGATCCCGCAGCCGGGGCGCACCAAGGCCTTTCTTCGGCTCGTGATGATCGAGCACTCCGTGTTCGCGCTGCCGTTCGCGTACATCGCCGCGCTGACCGCGATGTTCCGGCTGGACGAGAACATCCACTGGGGGCGGCTGCTCCTGGTGACGGTGTGCATGGTGGGGCTGCGGACGTTCGCCATGGCGGCGAACCGGATCATCGACCGCGAGATCGACGCCCGCAATCCGCGCACCGCGCACCGCGAGCTCGTCACGGGCGCGGTGTCGGTGAAGTCCGCGTGGACGGGCGCGCTGATCGCGCTCGCCGTGTTCCTCGGCTCCGCGGCGCTGCTCAACCCGCTCTGTCTGGCGCTCGCGCCCGTCGCGGTGGTCCCGATGGTCGTCTATCCGTACGGCAAGCGGTTCACGAACTTCCCGCAGGCGATCCTCGGTCTCGCCCAGGCGATCGGCCCGATCGGCGCCTGGCTCGCGGTCACCGGCGAGTGGTCCTGGCAGGCGGTGATCCTCGGGCTCGCGGTCGGCGTCTGGATCGGCGGCTTCGACCTGATCTACGCCTGTCAGGACGTGGAGACGGACCGTGAGGTCGGCGTGAAGTCGGTGCCCGCGCGGTTCGGCATCCCGGCCGCGATCTGGGGCGCCCGCGCCTGTCACCTGGTGACCACGGCGCTCTTCGTCTGGTACGCGGCGGTCACCGACGCGGGTGCGTTCTTCTGGCTCGGCATCGCGGTCGTCGCCGGAGCGTTCGTCTACGAGCACTCGATCGTGCGCCCGCACGACCTGTCCCGTCTGAACCGTGCCTTCTTCCAGGTGAACGGATTCATCGGGATCGCCCTGTTCGCGTGCGCGCTGCTCGATCTGCTCGTACGCGGCCTCACCGTGTGAACGGCCCGGGGATAGGCTTCACAGCGTGAACCCAGGAGATACAGAGCGTAGGCCTTGGATCGTGGGGGTGTCGGGTGCCTCGGGCACTCCGTACGCCGCCGCCGTGCTGCGTGCGCTGCTCGCGGCGGGGGAGAGCGTGGACCTCGTCGTGTCCCGGGCCTCACGTCTGACGCTGCTCGACGAGACGGGGATCGCCTTCCGGGACGCGCACTGGCGGGACGATCTGCGGCAGTGGCTGGCGCGCGGCGCGGACGGCAAGCCGGGGGTGTTCGACCCGGACGTGTCCGACGTGCGGTACTGGTCGGCCGGTGACCTGGCGGCGGGGCCGTCTTCAGGCTCGTACGCGACGAAGGGGATGCTGATCGTGCCGGCGTCCACGGCGTGTGTGGCCGGGGTGGCGCTGGGGCTCTCGAAGGATCTGCTGCAGCGGTCGGCGAGCGTGACGCTGAAGGAAGGCCGACGGCTCGTGGTCTGCGTACGCGAGACGCCGCTGAACGGACAGACGCTGAAGCACTTGGTGAGCCTGGACGAGGCGGGCGCGATCGTGCTGCCCGCCTCTCCGGCGTTCTACGCGGGGGCGACGCACATCCAGGATCTGGTGGACTTCGTCGCCGGGCGGGTGCTGGACGCGGCACGGGTGCCGCACAGCCTCTACCGCCGGTGGGAGGGAGAGCTGGGCTCCGGCTCCCAGGGGGGTTAGCGCTTCTTGGCGGCGCGCTTCGCGCGGGCCTTGGGCGCGGCGGTCTTGTGGGCACGCGAGCGGTTGGCCATGTCCTGGAGCTCGCGCATGCGGGCGTAGGCCATCTCGATCGAGTACACGGGTGACTCACTCCTGAAGGATCGTCGTTGATCGGCTGAGATTGAGAAAGATTCACAGGGGCTAGACCCTGTTACGCCTTAGATTCTACACATAGACTCGCGGTATCGCTGAATAATGAAAGGCATCGCACCTATGGACGCCGTGGACAGGCAGCTCATCCAGGCTTTGCGGGAGAACGGACGGGCGTCGTACGCCGAACTCGGCCGGCTCGTCGGCCTCTCCGGGCCCAGCGTCACGGACCGGATCAACCGCCTGGAGGCGGCCGGTGTCATCACGGGTTACCGCGCGACCGTCGACTCCGCCTCGCTCGGCCTCGGCGTCATCGCCCTCATCGGCATCTCGCTCTCCGACGCCGCCGACCACGAGGACGTGGCACGGCGCCTGAAGGACCTGCACGAGATCGAGGACTGCTGGTTCATCGCGGGCGACGACTCGTACATGCTCAAGGTCAGGGCCAGCGACGTGGACGGCCTGGAGAAGACGATCCGCCGCCTCAGCGGCACGCGGGGCGTCTCCCGCACGCGGACCACCATCGTGCTCTCCACCAAGTGGGAGAACCGGGTCGGAGAGCTGCCCGAAGGGGAATCCTAGGCGCGGAGCGCCACGTCTGGGGGCACCTCCCGCCCGAAGGGTGGGGGAGTACCGTTGGCGTGAGTTTGTGGCAGGTCGTAGGGAGAGGTAAGGGCGAGGCATGGACGCAGGGCTCAAGCGCGATCTAGAGGACAAGGTCCGGGCCGGTGAGCGGTTGTCCCGCGAGGACGGCATCGCGCTCTACGAGTCGGACGACCTGGCCTGGCTCGGCGGGCTCGCCCACGAGGTGCGCACCCGCAAGAACGGCGACGTCGTGCACTTCAACGTCAACCGGCACCTCAACATGACGAACGTGTGCACCGCGTCCTGCGCGTACTGCTCGTTCCAGCGCAAGCCGGGCGAGAAGGACGCGTACACGATGCGCATCGAGGAGGCCGTCCGCCTCGCCAAGGCGATGGAGGGCGAGAACCTCACCGAGCTGCACATCGTCAACGGCCTGCACCCCAACCTGCCGTGGCGCTACTACCCGCGCTCGCTCAGCGAGCTCAAGAAGGCGCTCCCGAACGTCTCCCTGAAGGCCTTCACCGCCACCGAGATCCACCACTTCGAGACGATCTCGGGGATGCCCGCCTCCGAGATCCTCGACGAGCTGATCGAGGCGGGCCTGGAGTCGCTCACGGGTGGCGGCGCGGAGATCTTCGACTGGGAAGTGCGCCAGCACATCGTCGACCACCGCACCCACTGGGAGGACTGGTCGCGCATCCACCGCCTCGCGCACGAGAAGGGTCTCAAGACCCCGAGCACGATGCTGTACGGCCACATCGAGGAGCGCCGTCACCGCGTCGACCACGTCCTGCGCCTGCGTGAGCTCCAGGACGAGACCGGCGGCTTCCAGGTCTTCATCCCGCTGCGCTACCAGCACGACTTCGTCGACATGCAGGACGGCAAGGTCAGGAACCGCCTCCAGGCGCGCACGAAGATGGCGTCCGGCGCGGAGGCGCTGAAGACCTTCGCGGTGTCGCGGCTCCTCTTCGACAACGTCCCGCACGTCAAGGTCTTCTGGGTCATGCACGGCCTGCACACCACGCAGCTCGCCCTGCAGCACGGCGCGGACGACATGGACGGCTCGGTCGTCGAGTACAAGATCACGCACGACGCGGACAACTTCGGCACGCCGAACAAGCTGACCCGCGAGGACCTCCTCGACCTGATCCGCGAGGCCGGGTTCCGCCCGGTCGAGCGGAACACGCGGTACGAGGCGATCCGGGAGTACGACGGGCCCGACCCGCTGCTGCGGGAGACGCCGCAGGCGATGCGGGTCTGAGGACGGGGCCGGGGATTTCGTCCATGTCGCTCGCTTTTCGGTTGGATCCGCCGGTGGATGCTGCGCTGCGCGACGGTGTCCTCGCCCTGTGGGCCGACGTCACCAACGCCGGCGGGGCCGTCGGGTTCGTGCCGCCGACGACGCCCGAGGAGATACGGCCCGAGTTCGTCCGGCACCTCGCCGCGATGAGCGAGGGCCGGACCCGGCTCCTCGTGGGGTACGACGAGGACGGCGCCGTCGCCGCGACCGCGTTCCTCACCCACAACACGCACCGCCTCATGCGGCACTGGATATGGCTCTACACGGTCATGGTCCACCCCCGGCACCAGGGCAAGGGGTACGGCCGCGACCTGATGGCGGCCGTCGAGGACGCGGCCCGCACGCTGGACGGCACGGACGCGATCCGGCTCACCTGCCGGGGCGGCACGGGCCTGGAGCACTTCTACGCGTCCTGCGGCTACAAGGAGGTCGGGCGGGTGCCCGGCGCCATACGGGTCGCGCCGGGCGACGACCGCGACGACGTCGTGCTGCTGCGGCAGCTGTCGTAGGGATGCCCCCCTTGCCGGGGGCCGAGTTCTCCGTGCTTCACTGGAGAGGCTCGTCCTACTCGGGCCCATTTCGGAACGGAAGAGTGGATTGACATGCTCCGCTACACGCTGATGCGCCTCGGGATCTTCGTGGGTTGCTTCTTGGTCGTCTGGGGCCTCGTCTACTCGGAGATCCTGCCGCGCGGCCTCGGTGAGTCCAACCTGCTCTGGGTGCTGCTGCTCGCGCTGGTCATCTCCGCGCCGATCAGCTTCGTGGTCCTCCGCAAGGAGCGGGACCGCGCCTCGGAGACCGTCGTCGCACGCGTGGACCGCGCCAAGGCGAACCTGGAGGCGAACCGCAGCCAGGAGGACGAGGCGGACGACGTGGCGCGGGCGCGGGCGCAGGCGCAGGGTTCGTAAGGCGCGCGTTCGTAAGTTACGTCACACACTTTCGGGGACCCCGGTTCCGGAGCACCGCTCCGGGGCCGGGGTTCCGTGCGTTGTGGGGCGTCGTGGGGCGCTTGTGCTGCGCGGTCCCTCCTCTTACCTCAAACAAGACCTTTGATGTTCTCAAAGCACGAGTGTTAACGTATTCGACATGAAGACAGCAGCAGCGCACCACAACGCCATGAGCGTCCCGCTCGTGGCGCGCCTGCATGTCGACCTCTGCCGCTGCATGTCCGCGGCCTGTCACATCTGAAAGTGACCCCGCTGCAGTGGCGCCGCTGACCCTTCGCGGTCGCCGCTCCCGTACGTCCCCCTCCCCCTGACTTTCCTCACCGGAGTGTGTCCGTGTCCGCGAATTCCGCGACGCCCGCCGACAAGGCCGGCCAGACCGAGAAGCCCCAGTCCGGCTTCCGGATACCCAAGTTCCTCAAGATCCCGTTCTGGGCGCAGATCCTCGGCGGCCTCGTGCTGGGCGTCCTGCTCGGCTGGCTCGCCCGCAGCCAGGACATCTCGTGGCTGGTCACGACCCTCTCCAAGGTCGGCGACACCTTCATCGGCCTGCTGAAGCTCGCGGTCGCCCCGCTCGTCTTCTTCGCCATCCTGGTGTCGATCACCAACCTGCGTAAGGTCAACAACGCCGCACGGCTCGCCACCCGCACGCTGCTCTGGTTCATGATCACATCGCTGATCGCGGTCGCCATCGGCCTCGCCATCGGCCTGCTCACCAACCCCGGCTCCGGCACCGGCCTCACCCCGAAGGACGGCAAGGCCCCCGACCACACGGGCTCCTGGATCGACTTCCTCACCGGGATCATCCCGACGAACGTCGTCACGCCTTTCACGGATCTGAACGTCCTGCAGATCGTCTTCATGGCCGCCGTCGCCGGTATCGCCGTGCTGAAGATCGGCGACAAGGCGCAGCCGATCCTGGAGCTGAGCGAGTCGGTGCTCGCCCTCCTCCAGAAGGCCCTGTGGTGGGTCATCAAGCTCTCCCCGATCGGCACCATCGGCCTCATCGGCTTCGCCATCGCGGACTACGGCTGGAACCTCATCAGCAAGTACGCGACGTTCACCGCCGACATCTACATCGGCTGCGCGCTCGTCCTCTTCGGCGTCTACCCGCTGCTCCTCGCGTTCGTCGCCAAGGTCAACCCGCTCCAGTTCTTCAAGGGCGCCTGGCCCGCGATCCAGCTGGCCTTCGTCTCCCGCTCCTCGGTCGGCACCATGCCGATCACCCAGAAGGTCACCGAGCGCCTCGGTGTCCCGAAGGAGTACACGTCCTTCGCCGTGCCCTTCGGCGCCACGACCAAGATGGACGGCTGCGCCGCGATCTACCCGTCGATCGCCGCGATCTTCGTCGCGCAGATCTTCGACGTGAACCTGGGCATCAAGGAGTACCTGCTCATCGCGTTCGTGTCCGTCGTCGGCTCGGCCGCGACGGCGGGTCTGACCGGCGCCACGGTCATGCTGACGCTGACCCTGTCGACGCTCGGCCTCCCGATGGAGGGCGTGGGCCTGCTCCTCGCCATCGACCCGGTCCTCGACATGATGCGCACCGCGACGAACGTCGCCGGCCAGGCGCTGGTCCCGGTCATCGTCGCGGCCCGCGAGAAGATCCTCGACCGCGAGGCGTACGAGCGGGCTTCGGCGTCGTCGCTCGAGGAGTTCGACGCGGCGGACTCCTCGTCGGAGTCGTCCGACTCGATGGAGGACGCGCGGCCGTCGCGGAAGGTGCCTGCGGCCGCGTGAGGCGGTTCGAGGCGCTGCGTTTCCTCGCGCCCCTTTGACCCTTGTCGGTCATGAGAACCCCACCCCGGAACAATTCCGGAGTGGGGTTCTTTTGTTTCTGTGCACGGCCTTGACGGCCTCAAAGGTGGGTTTACGATGACCCTCATCAGCGGCCTGAATCAGGCTCAGTTCAGGCTCGGATCAGTTCTGATCCGTAGCTTTGCGCGGGGGGTCGCCCCGTCTTTTACCCGGAATGCGACAGAGGGGGCGTCATGACGTCTTCCGACATCGAGGTCGAGGCAAAACAGAAAGCAGCGGACGCGCTCCAGTTCATCGACAGCCTGGAACTGGACCAGCCCGAATTGCGCTACGTGCCACCCGGCTTGGCGCTGCAGGAAGAGGAGTCCGCCGCGGTCGTCGCGGGCAGCATCGTCGCCTTCACCGACGGCCTGAACGGGCAGCAGAAGTCCGACGTGCTCAACGCGACGCTGCTGGCCCAGCTCGCCGCCAACAAGAAGTTCGACCGCGACGAGAACACGAAGAAGTGGTACGAGTACTACCGCTCCGTCCTCGAGCAGGTCGGCTGGGTCGTCCCCTCCTTCAACTTCGCGAAGCTCACGGTCGCGGGGTCCCGGTTCACCGTCGACCGCGCGGTCATCGCGCTCCTCCAGGCCATCGCGTCCCCCGGCGAGATCTCCGTCGCCAAGGCGGCGATCGAATCGCTCAAGTCCTTGCAGGACAAGGACCGTCGCGTCGTCCTCTTCGAGAGCAACGCGCACAGCGACAAGCTGGGCAACTTCCAGATCGCGGCGTGCGGCGTCTCCTCGGGGGACACCGTGGTCATGAAGATCGGCATGTTCTACTTCAGCACGACGGAACGCGTCACGCGCGTGCTGTTCTTCAGCTTCCCGCGCGCCAGCACGACGATGCAGCAGGCCCGTCAGACGATGACACTCAACGAGGACGTGTACGCGCAGGTCCGCGAGGCCGTCATCAAGAAACTCGGCGACAAGGCGAGTCAGTTCATCGACGACCTGGAGATCTAGGGCCGTGGCCGAGGACCGGGACGGTGAGTCCGCGGCGGTCGTCGACTGCGGCAGTCTCGTCGTCCTGGCGGCCGGGCTTTCCGGGCGGCACCGACAGGACGTCCTGTATTCCTTTCTGCTCGCCCAGCTGGTGGCCGACAGGAAGTACAAACGGCATGCCGATCCTATGCGTTGGTATATGTCCTACGGGGAAACCCTGGAAAGGATCGGCTGGGTCGTCGAGGAACACGAGGGATTTTCGCGCCACCGCTCTGACGAAGTCCCGTACCGTGTCGACTCTTTGATACGGGAAACGCTGGCACGGGTCGCGGACGAACGAATTTCGAATGCGGCGGTGGCCGCGGTCCGTACGCTTGCCGCCGCCGACCCGGTGGACCGCGCCGCGGAACTCTTCGAGCAGCAGACGCACTTCGGGCGCGCCGGTAATTTCCAGGTCGGGGTTGCGGAGGAAGTGGGCGGAGGGGGTGGAGGTGGGGGTGTTGTCGTCGTTCGGGTGGGGCGGGTGTGGTTCCGGGCCGTCGACGACGCCACTGAGCTCGTACGGCTGTTGCACGCGGAGTTCCGCGCCGCGGACGAGGTCGTCCGCGGGGCGCAGGTGCTGCACCTGAACGAGGACGTGCACGGGCCGCTCCGTGACGAGATCGCCGAGAAGCTCGGGGCGAGGGTGGAGGTGCTGATCGCACCGGTGGGCGGCTAGCTTCCGTTAATCGTGCGCCGGTTCCCGGTGACCGTACGCTGACGTGTGAACGGACAGCGTGGGAAGGCGGGGGCCGGGGTGGGCGAGAAGCGACGGCAGAAACAGCCGAGGGAGCCGGAGCGGCCGAAGCAGGCGAAGCAGGCGAAGCAGACGAGGATGCCTCGGGCCGTGCGTGAGCAGCAGATGCTGGACGCGGCGGTGCGGACGTTCGGGCAGCGGGGGTACCGGGCCGCGTCCATGGACGAGATCGCGGAGCTCGCCGGCGTCTCCAAGCCGCTCGTCTACCTGTACCTGAACTCGAAGGAAGAACTCTTCAGCGCGTGCATCCGCCGGGAGGCGGCGGCGTTGGTGGCGGCGGTGCGGGGTGCGGCGGGGCCGGGTGCGGCGGGGCGGGGTGTTGCGGGTGGGGCCGCGGTGCCCGCTGACCGTCAGTTGTGGGACGGGCTCACGGCCTTCTTCACGCACACCGCGGAGCGGCCCGACGGGTGGGCCGTGCTGCACAGCCAGGCGCGGACGCAGGGGGAACCGTTCGCGGCGGAGGTCGCCGCGATGCGCGAGGAGATCGTCTCGTTCGTCACCTACCTGATCGCGGAGGCGGCCCGGTCCGCCCACGGTGACCCGTCCCTGCCCGAGCGGGAGGTCGCCGGTCTCGCGCAGGCGTTGGTCGGCGCGGCGGAGTCCCTGGCGGGGTGGGCCAACGTGGAGGGTTCCGTCTCCGCGAAGGAGGCGGCGGCGACGCTCATGAACTTTGCGTGGGCGGGGCTCGGTGGCCTCATGGAGGGCCGTCGCTGGGTGCCGGTCCCGTCGTCCCCGTGAGGTGCGGTCTGCCCTGGGGGCCGCGGAGTTCGAAGGTGTGGGGCGTGGGGGTGGAGTAGGTGACGGTGGAGGGGAGTGGGACCGGGGCCTTGAAGTCGATGCGGGTGTGGGTGGGGGCGGACGCCCTCTGCGTGCCTTGCTCCGCCAGGCAGCGGGCGGCGGTCCACATGCCGTGGGCGATCGCTCGGGGGAAGCCGAAGGGGCGGGCGGTGAGGGCGTGCAGGTGGATGGGGTTGCGGTCGCCGCTGACGGAGGCGTAGCGGCGGCCGAGGTCGGCGGGGAGTTCCCACGTTTCGCCGTTGGGTGTGGGTGTGGGTGTGGGGGTGGGTGCGGGGGCCGAGGCTGAGGTGGTGGGCGGTGCCGTTTTGTGGCGGGCGAGGTAGGTGCTGCGGGACTGCCAGAGGAGCTCGCCGTGGGCAGTGGAGGCCTCGGTGAGGAGGGTGGCTTCCGTGCCGCGGCGGTGGGGGGTGAGCGCGGTGGTGAGGACGGTGAGGTGCAGCGTTTCGGTAGGTGTGATGGGGCGGTGTTGCTCGATCTCGATGCGGGTGTGTACGAGGCCGAGGAGGGGGAGCGGGAAGTCTCGCGCGGTCATGAGCCGCATGCTGAGGGGGAACGCGAGGACGTGGGGGTAGGTGGGCGGGAGGAAGTGTGGTTCCGGCTCGAAGCCGCAGATGCGCTGGTAGGCGGCGAGGTGGGCGGGGTCGGGGGTGCGGGTGGTGGTGAGGCGGGTCGTGGGGGGTGGGGTGAGGGTGATTGGGCGGGGGCGCCTGAGGGCGGCTCGGAGGAGGGCTAGGGCGGTCATTACGTCCTTCCGGTGGTGGGGGCTGGTGCGCCTGTGCTCTGTCTGTGGGGGCGGGGCCGCGGGGGTATGTGCGTACTCGCCATCCCTGCGCCGCGTCGGACTCTTCCGGCGGTCATGGTTCGCTCGGTGCTCCGTGCGCACATACCCCCACGTCCCCTCTCGTCTCGTACGCGGCTGCGGTCCGGTGGGGGCGGGGGGCAACCACCGGGCCCACCGGATGCTGAGGTTCCGCACCCACCTGCCGGTGAACTACGGCAGACACCCGACCCACCCGCCCCGCTCCGATGGGCACTGACATTTCCCGCCCGCCTAGCCCGGTGGGCCACGGCAGGCACCCAACCCACCCGCCCTGCCCCGGCAGGTACTGATGCTTCCCACCCACCCTGGCCCGATGGACGCCGAGGCTCCCCGCCCACCCAGCCCGGCGGGCTACCGCAGGCACTCAACCCACCCCCTCTGCCCCGGTAGGTACTGAGGCCTCCCACCCACCCTGGCCCGATGGACGCTGACGCTTCCCACCCACTCTGGCCCGATGGGCGCTGAGCCCTCCGCCCGCCCTGGCCCGATGGACGCCGGGGCTCCCCGCCCACCCCAGCCCGGCGGGCTACCGCAGGCACTCAACCCACCCCCTCTGCCCCGGTAGGTACTGAGGCCTCCCACCCACCCTGGCCCGATGGACGCTGACGCTTCCCACCCACTCTGGCCCGATGGGCGCTGAGCCCTCCGCCCGCCCTGGCCCGATGGACGCCGGGGCTTCCCACCCGCCCAGCCGGGGGGGGGTTACGGCAGGCACCCCGCCCCCCCCACGCCAGTGGGTACTGCACCCCCAGCGCCCGCCCTGGCCCGATGGACGCCGGGGTTTCCCACCCACCCTGCCGGGGGCTACGGCAGGCACCCCGCCCCCCCCCCCACGCCAGTGGGTACTGCGCCCCGCCCACCCCACGCCAGTGGGTACTGCGCCCCCACCCACCCCCACCCCCTGCCCCACCCGAGTGAGCACAGCTCCCCCACCCACCCACCCGCCCCTACTCCCGCCGGACGTCGCGGGGCAAACGGGTGGGTGGGTGGGAGTGATCCGCCGCGGAGCGGCGGGGTTGGGGCTCCTGCCCGGGCTGGGCGGTGCGGGGGGAATTCGTGAGGGAGACGGTGCCGTTAGGCGCCGAGGAGGCTTTGGGCGCAGACTCGGATCGTTTGGGCGTTGAGGCCTCCCTGGGCCAGCCAGGACGCCGTCTCGGCGACGTCGACGGGGAGGCCCCCCTGGGAGAGGGAGTTCATGCGGCGGCCCGCTTCGCGGATGAGGAGAGGAACCGCCGCAGTCATCCTCGTCTCGATGAACCCCGGCGCCACCGCGTTCACCGCCACCCCGTGCTCCGCGAGCGCCCGCGGCCCGAGGGCCCGGACGAGACCGATGACGCCCGCCTTGCTCGCCGCGTAGTTCGTCTGGCCCGCGTTGCCCGCGATCCCGGCGATGGAGGCCGTGGCGACGACGCTGCCCCCGCGGCGGATCGTGCCGGTCTTGAGGAGCGTGTCGGTGACGGTGAGGACGGAGGCGAGGTTGACGTCGAGGACCGACGTCCAGCGGTCGCGGTCCATGTTGGCCAGCTTGCGGTCCCGCGTGATGCCCGCGTTGTGGACGAGGACGTCGAGGCCGTCGGGCAGCGCCGCCGCGATCCGTTCGCCCGCGTCGGGCGCCGTGATGTCGAGGGGGAGTGCCGTGCCGCCGTCGAGGCGGTCGGCCAGGCGGGCCAGGTCCGGCCCGGCGGACGGTACGTCGAGGAGCGTGACCCGCGCGCCGTCCCGGGTGAGGACCTCCGCGACCGCCGCGCCGATGCCACGGGCCGCGCCCGTGACGAGGGCGGTGCGGCCCGCGAGGGGCCGGTCCCGGTCGGCCGGGGCGGCCACGGTCTCGGCGGGGCCGGTCTCGATGACCTGGCCGGTGACGTACGCCGACTTGGGGGAGAGCAGGAAGCGGAGCGTCGATTCGGCGGTGGCTATCGGGCCGCTGACGCGGACGAGGTTGGCGGTGCGGCCGCGGCCCAGTTCCTTGGCGAGGGAACGCAGAAAGCCTTCCAACGCCTGTTGCGCCGCAGCCTGGTGGTGGTCTGCCGGGTCGGGCGGTGCACCGAGAATCACGATGCGGCCGTTGTCGGCCACGTCGCGGACCACCGGGTGCAGCGCCTCGTACACCTCGGTGAGGGCCCGGATGTTGGTGACGGCTGTGGCGTCTACGACAACTGCCTTGGGGCGGCGCGATGTTGTGCGGAGCGTGAGTGGCGTGGATGCCAGGAGGGTTTCCAGGTCCGTGGTGTAGGGCGAGGGCGAGGGTGTGGGGAGGGGCGGGAGCAGCAAGTCGCCTGTCAGGGACGGGTTTTCGGGTGACCAGCGGTGCAGCTGGGCGGGGCGGGGCAGGCCTAGGCGGCGGGTGAGGAAGCGGCCGGGGCCGGTGGCGGTGAAGGTCAGGTAGCGGTCGGCCATTGTCCAACTCCCAGCTCGGTCGTAAATTTACTTCGGAGTAAGGTTACTCAAGGGTCAGGAGTTGGTCGAGACATGAGTCTTCCCTCTGTGCGCCGCGTCGCCGTCCTCGGCGGCACCCGGATTCCGTTCGCCCGGTCCGACGGGCCGTACGCCACCTCGTCCAATCAGGACATGCTGACCGCCGTCGTCGACGGGCTCGTCGAGCGGTACGGGCTGCGGGGGCAGGGCGTGGTCGGGGAGTTCGTCGCCGGCGCCGTGCTCAAGCACAGCCGGGACTTCAACCTCGCCAGGGAGGTCGTCCTCGGGTCCGCCATTGATTCCCGTACACCCGCCTTCGATCTGCAACAGGCGTGCGGGACAGGGCTGCAGGCCGTCGTCGCCGTCGCCAACAAGGTCATGCTCGGGCAGGTCGAGTCCGGCATCGCCGGCGGGTCCGACACGGCGAGCGACGCGCCGCTCGGCGTCAACGACGAGCTGCGGCGGGTGCTGCTCGCGGCCCGGCGCGCCAAGACCGTGGGCGGGCGGCTCCGGGCCCTCGGCGGCGTACGGCCGCGGCACCTCGTGCCCGACATCCCGCGCAACGCCGAGCCGCGGACCGGGCTCTCCATGGGCGAGCACGCCGCCGTGACCGCGCGGAAGTGGGGGATCACGCGGGAGGCGCAGGACGAGCTCGCCGCCCTCAGTCATCAGCGGCTCGCGGCGGCGTACGACCGGGGGTTCCTGGACGATCTCGTCGTGCCGTATGCCGGGCTCACGCGGGATCAGAATCTGCGGCCGGGGTCGTCCGTGGAGCAACTGGGGCGGCTCAAGCCCGTGTTCGGGGTGGCGGACGGTGGGGCGACCATGACCGCCGGGAACTCCACTCCGCTCACGGACGGCGCGGCCGTCGTGCTTCTGGGGAGCGATGAGTGGGCCGCGCGGCACGGTCTCGAACCGTTGGCCCACCTCGTCGCCTGTGAGACCGCCGCGGTGGACTTCGTGCACGGAGATGTCGCCCAGGGCGGAGGCGGGGGTGAGGGCGGGGACGGGCTGCTCATGGCGCCCGCTTACGCCGTGCCCCGCATGCTGGAGCGCGCCGGGCTCGGCCTTCAGGACTTCGACTTCGTGGAGGTGCACGAGGCCTTCGCCTCGCAGGTCCTCGCCACGCTCGCCGCCTGGGAGAAGCAGGGGCTCGGCACGGTGGACCGGGACCGGCTGAACGTCGCCGGGTCCTCGCTCGCGACCGGGCACCCCTTCGCGGCCACCGGCGCGCGGATCGTCGCCACGCTGGCCAAGCTCCTCGCCGAGCGGGGACGGCCGGGGCGCGGGCTCATCTCCATCTGCGCGGCGGGCGGGCAAGGGGTGACCGCGATCCTGGAGCGGCAGCAGTGACCCGACGTGGGGAGTGTTACGGAGGGTGAGCGCGGGTCTGCGCCGAACGGGCGAGGTGCGTGGGGCGCGCTTAGGGTGAGCCGAGGGGCACACCCTGGGAGGTTGCCGTGCGCGGAGCTTGTGCAGTCGCCGGCGTCACCGTGCTGGTCGTCGTGGGAGCGGGCATGGCCGCGGGCGACGACAGCGGGCGGCCCGATCTGGCGCGCTACTACACGCAGAAGATCGAATGGGGCCCCTGCAAGGGCGACACCGAGGCCATGGTGGAAGGCACGGGCGGCGCCAAGGACGTCCGGTGCGGGCACGTGAGCGTGCCGCTCGACTACGCGGACCCCGGCGCGGGCGACGTCGACGTCGCGATGATCCGGATGCGGTCCAGCGCGAGCGGCAAGCCGCGCGGCTCCCTGCTGCTGAACTTCGGCGGGCCCGGCGGACCCGGCGTCTCCGCGCTCGCCGGGGCCCAGAAGGACTTCGGCTTCCTCAGCAAGGACTACGACGTCGTCTCCTTCGACCCGCGCGGCGTCGGCCTGAGCGAGCCCGTCAGCTGCGGCGACGCCGACCGGAGCACGGATCCCTCGTCCGGCGGAACGGGCGGCACCGGGGACGCGGCCGCCGTGCTCGCGGAGATGCGCAAGGTCGCCGCGGAGTGCGCGAAGAAGTCGGGGCCCGTCCTGCCGCACATGGGAACCGTCAACGTCTCCCGTGACCTGGACGTCATGCGTCAGGCCCTCGGCGACAAAAAACTCAACTACCTGGGGTTCTCGTACGGCACGCGGCTCGGAGCCGTGTACGCCGCGCAGTTCCCGAAGAACGTCGGGCGGATGGTGCTCGACGGCGTCGACACGCTCACCGAACCCGTCGCCGAGCAGTCCCTCGTGACCGCCGAGGGCCGCCAGACCGCGCTCGACAACTTCCTCACCTGGTGCACCGGGAACGCGGGCTGCGTCTTCGGCACGGACTCGCGCAGCGCCCGCAAGGGCATCGTCCGGCTCATCAGGGACATGGACCAGATGCCGCTGCGCTCCATGGACGGTGCCCAGTTCACCGGGCAGGACGTCGTCGGCGTACTCGGACAGGCCCTGTACAGCAGGCAGGCGTGGCCCGCGCTGTCGCAGGCGCTGGGCGCGCTGCTCGCGGACGGCGATCCCCGGGCGCTGATCCGGATGAGCGGGGGGCTCGCGCACACGCCGGTCCCGGCGGGTGGCCTGTTGGCAGGGGAAGACGTGCCCGCCGACAACATGGCCGCCGCGCTCATGGGCGTGAACTGCGCCGACGACCCCGACCGGCCCGACGCCGCGGACATAGAGAAGGAAGTCGGCAGGCTGCAGAAGCAGTTCGACGACGCGTCGCCCGTCTTCGGCAAGTCGATGCTGATGCCCGTCCTGCTGTGCTTCGGCCGGCCGGCCGGGACGCGGTACATCCGTGAGGACGTACGTGACGTGAAGACGCCGAAGCTGCTGCTCGTCGGCACGCGCGGCGACCCGGCCACGCCCTACCGGTGGACGGAGGAGACCGCGCGCCGACTCGGCCCGCAGGCCGTCGTCCTCGACAACAAGGGGGACGGGCACACCGGTTACCTGGGCTCCACGTGCGTGCAGGACAAGGTGAACGGGTTCCTGCTGTACGGGGAGACGCCCAAGAACGGGGAGTCCTGCGCGGCCGACGACGGCGGACGGTGACGGCGGGTCACCGTGGTGGGTGGTCAGGCCGGGGTCAGCCGCCTGTGGGGGTGGTGCGTCGCGCGGTGCGGGCGGGCGGTCGCGCGGGGTGCCGCTGTCTCCGTGCGCTTCCGCTGTGGGTTTCGCGTCACCGTCTCCACCGAGATGCCGAACCAGTCCAGGTACGCCAGCGTCCGTTCCGCGTCGGCGTAGTGCCGCCACACCCGGTCGCCGCTCACCGTGCCCGCCTCCGCCAGCGCCCGCGCCGCGGCCGGGCGCATCGCCGTGGCCGTGCCCCTGGTCACCAGCTCCTGCACGTAGTGCGCCGAGCGGTACGGGGAGGCGCCGCCCGTCACCCACAGCAGCTTCGGCTCCGGGGTGCCCGCGGCCGCGAGCGCTCCCCAGCGCGCCGAGGAGAACGTCATCTCGTGCGTACGGTGCGCCAGGCGGGCGCATGCCAGGCCGGCGCGGCCGCGGAGCGCCTTGGCCTCGTCGGAGCCGATGAGGTCCAGGCGGGCGTCCACGTGGCGTTCGACGCCGGTCACGTCGAAGGAGAGGAAGGAGGCCGTGCGGGTCGGCCCTTCCGGCGTGGACAGCGCCGACAGGAGGGCCGTGGCCGCCTGGCCGTACCGGCGCGGGGAGCACACCCCTGACACCTCGACCGCGACGTCCAGCGCGAACAGTGCCCGCAGGGTCGCCGTGTCGGCCGCCTCCGCGGGGAGGCGTACGACGAGGTTGGGGCGGTCGACCGCGTCGCGCAGGGCGCGGGCCCGCGCGGTCCAGGCGTCGGCGTCACTCGTCGGGGCCGGGGGGAGGGGGGCGGAGACGAAGCCCTTCGTTCCGCCGCTCGCGCGGTGGTGCGGGAGCAGCTGGTCGCAGGCCCGCCTGAGCTCGTCGGCCGGGGCGTCGCCCGCCGCGGGATCGTCCTGCGGGGCGCCCATGCGGGCCCCGGCCAGCTCGCCCTGCGCGAGCGCGCGGCGGACCTCGCGCGCCGCGCCCTCGGCCGTGGCCGACACGTCGATCCATACGTCGACGCCCTCGGCCCGCAATCGCTTCCAGGCGTGATTCATCGCCCCCACCCTCTCCCCGTGTCCCTCGTGTCTCTCGTGTCTCTCGTGTCGAATGTCGTCATGCGCCGTCACGCGTGTCACCGGAGTCAGCTCCGCTCCAGGACCGCGCAGGTCCAGCTGAAGCCCGCGCCCACCCCCACGAGCAGCACCCGGTCGCCGCTCTTCAACGTGTCGTCCTCCAGGAGCTTCGCGACGCCCGCCGCCTGGTCACCGGCGCCCAAGTGGCCGACGGTCAGACCGAATTCCTGCAGCGTCACCTCCGGCTGGATGCCGAGCGGCGCCAGGCACTGGAGGCGGGAGAGCCGGGCGCCGAAGAACGGGACGACCACGGCCGTCATCTCGTGGATGTCCGCGTCGGCCTCCGCCAGGCACGTCTTGACGGCGCACATCATGCCCGTCTCGTTGCGCGTCGTGATCTCCTCCTGGGAGCGCCCGCGCAGGAAGCCCTTCTTGCGCGCCACCAGGTCGAGCGGGCCCGCACCGCTCCCGCTCGGCAGGAACGGCTCCTCGCCCCGGTGCAGGCCCTCCAGCATCGGCTGCGAGTACGACGACGTGGCGACCAGGCGCAGCGCGCCCGGCGTGGTCGACAGGACGACGGCCGTTCCCGCGTCGCCGAACGCGAGGCCCCGGTCGGTGCTCCAGCGGGGGAACGCCGGGTCCGCGAACCGGTCGCCCGTGGTGACCAGCGCCGCCCGCGTGGCGGGGATCGCGGTGAGGCGGGCCGCCGCGTTCTCCAGGGCGCTCATCCCGCCGTTGGACATCTGCCGCAGCTCGTACGACACACAGTCGCCGTGGCCGAGCACCCGGTCCTGGACGTACGCGGCCGTGTTCCAGAACTCCAGGCCCTGGTACCAGCAGTCCGCGTGGATGAGCAGCCCCACGTCCTGCGCGTCCCTGCCGCTGCGCGCGAGCGCCGTGCGGCCCGCGGCGACGGCGAGCTCGGGCCCGCTGCGCCCGTCGCTCACCGACACGGAGCGCTGCTCGCTCCGCTCGACCTCCTCGGCGGGCAGCAGACCGAGGTCCACCGCCTCCTGACCGGTCTGCGGCGCCCCGAACTCGGCGGCCGCGCTCTCCACGTAGATGTCGGTCCAGCGCATTCCCCCACCCCTTCTCTCTCGCTCGTCCGGCGCGCCGGTCAGCGGTTGGTCCACCGCGGGCTCGGGCCGAACCTGCGGGCCGCGGTGTGCTGCTCGTACGGCATGCCGGGCGGCATGTTGAGCACCTCCAGCTGGAATCCGCCGACGCCGCGGAAGTAGACCCAGCGGTCGCCGTGGATGGGGCCGCCGTCCTCGATGAGCTGCGGCTCGCCGAGCACCTCGGCGCCGTCCGTCGCCGCGAGCCACGCGGCGGCCCGCTCGACGTCGTCGACGAAGAACGCCAGGTGGTGGCCGCCCACGTCGCTGTTGCGGGGGCGTTCGGTGCGGCGGCCCTCGATCTCGTGGCTGCTGAGCTCGACGGTGGTGACCGGGCCGAGGCGGATCGCCGCGGTGTCCTTGCGGAAGGCGGTCGGGACCGCGTACTGGCGCTGTGCCGTCTCCGCGTCCACCGATTCGCTGGTGCGGTAAGCGAGTTCGCCGCCCATCGGGCCCGTGAAGAAGGCGACGGCCTCGTCCAGGTCGGCCACCGAGTAGCCGACGTGGCCGATGCCGAGGGCGCCGGGCAGGCCGCGCGGCCAGTCGGCGGCGGGGCGGTAGACGCGTGCCTCCGTCTCCTTCTCGTACGGCAACTCGGCCGCGAGTTCACGGAGTTCCAGGCGCATGCCCCAGTCGGTGAGCAGGTGGATCCAGCGGTTGCCCGCCGCCGGGCCTCTCGTGACGGTCCGCGGCTCGCCCAGGACGCGGACGTGCGGGGACCGTGCGGCCTCGGCGAGCGCCACGTCCAGGTCGCTCACGTGGATGCCGATGTGGTGGCCGCCGACGTCCGTGAAGGCCGGTGCCTGCGTGCGCTGTTCGGGCGCGGTGTACTGGAAGAGCTCCAGGTTGCTGTCCGGGCCCAGGCGCAGCATCGCGATGTGCGTGCTGGCCCGCGGGTGGACGCCCAGCTGGCGGGCCATCCAGTCGCTGTCCGGCTCCTCGACCGGGCCGAGCCGGTAGAGGACGTCGGCGCCGAGCACCGTGGTGCAGAAGTCCACGGCCGCGTCCAGGTCCGCGACGGTGTAGGCGTAGTGGTCGACGTTGCGGGCGGTGGGGATGGAGAGGGTGCCGGCGGACCGGTCGGTCGCGGTGGCCCGGGTCTTCGGCGGGGCTGTGGGTGACATGCTCTGCTCCAGGGGTGAGGGCGGGCGGCCGGGGTCAGACCGTGCCGGCGTGGGCGGCGTTGGCGACGGCCGCGGAGAGCGCCATGCCGCCGTCGACGAGGATCGACGTGCCCGTGGTGTAGGCGGCGGCGGGTGAGGCCAGGTACGCGACGAGGGCGGCGACCTCGTCGGGGCGGCCGGGGCGGCCCGCGGGGATGGCGGGACGGGCGATGTCGGCGGCGTCCAGGCCGGCCGGCACGTTGTTCATCGGGGTCGCGGTCTCGCCGGGGGCCACGGCGTTGACCGTGATGCCGTGCGCGGCCAGGTCGAGCGCCATGGCCTTGGTGAGCGCGCCGAGGCCGCCCTTCGCGGCGCAGTAGGTGCTGCCCTCGCCGATCGGGATGTGCTCGTGGATGCTGGTGATGTTGATGATGCGGCCGCCGCGGCCCTGCGCGATCATGCGCTCGGCGGCGACCTGGCTCAGCCGGAACGGGCTGGTCAGGTTGACGTCGAGGATGCGCTGCCAGGCGTCGAGGGTCTCCTCGACGACCGAGGCGCGGCGGTTCAGGCCCGCGTTGTTGACCAGGACGTCGATGCCGCCGAACGCGTCGACGCGGTCCCGCAGGGCCTCGCCCGCGGCGGCGGGGTCGGCCAGGTCGAGCCCGAGGGTCTCGGCGCGTACGCCGTGCCGTGCGGCGAGCCCGTCGGCGATCTCCTTGGCGGCGTCCGCCTGCCGTCCGTAGCCGACGACCAGGTCGTGGCCTGCCGCGGCGAGCGCCTCGGCCACGGCCGCGCCGATGCCCGAACTGGCGCCGGTGACAACGGCGATGGGGCGGTTCATGGGGTTTCCTTTCCAGAAGTGGGGCGGGACGGGGTGGGGCCGGGGGCCCCTGACGCAGCCGGGGGAGGAAGCGTCAGGGGCGGTTGCCGGCCACGTCCCCTTCAGGGGCGGGGAGTCAGCGACAGGGCCACCTTGGGAGCGGCCCGACGCCCCCTCTCGAGGAGCTCGAAGGCCTGGTCGACGTCGGCCAGCTCGAAGACGTCGGCGATCATGCCCTTCGCCGAAAGGACGCCCTCGGAGAAGAGCCGCAGCGCGCGCTCGTAGTAGTCGAGCCCGTGCCGTACGCCGGTCATGGTGACGCCGCGCAGCACCAGCTCCGAGGCGTCGACGGCCGGTAGCGGGTCGTTGGGCACGCCGACCGCCGCGATCCGGCCCCCGACGTCGGCGACCCGCAGCGCTTCGAGGAGCGCGGGCACCGCGCCGGACGCCTCGATGACGACGTCGTAGTCGCCGTCACGCGCCTCACCGGGCAGGAAGGCGTGTTCCGCCCCCATGCGCAGCGCGGCGCCGATGCCCGCGTCGTCGATGCCGACCACGTCGACCGTGCCCGCGACGCGGCGCGCCATCTGCACGGCGAGCAGGCCCATCGTGCCGGTGCCGAAGACGAGGACGCGTTCGCCGGGGAAGACCCCGACCTTGTCCAGCGCCGCCAGCACCGTCACCGCGGGTTCCGCGAGGGCCGCCGCGAAGTCGTCGACGCCCGGCGGGACCTTCGTCAGGGACTGGGCGGGGAGCCTGATGAACTCCGCCGCCGCGCCCTGCTGTCCGTAGAGGCCGACCTCCTTGAGCTGCGAGCACTCGTTGCGGTGGCCGCGCTGGCAGGCCCGGCAGCCCCCGCAGGAGAGCATGGTCTGCCCGACGACGCGGTCGCCGATCTCCAGCTGCCGCGAGTACTGGCAGTTCCCGGCGATCGCCACCACGCGTCCGACCCACTCGTGGCCGAACACGTGGGGCATGGTGGCCCTGCCGTCCCGCACGTAACTGGCCGTGCCGTGCAGGAGTTCGAGGTCCGTGCCGCAGATGCCGACCGTGGTGGGGGCGACCAGGACATAGCCGAGCTCGGGGCCCGGTATCTCCACCTCCACCTGGCCGACCTTGTTGACGTCCATGACCGCGGCGGCCTTCATGGAGCCGTTCGGCCAGCGGCCGCACAGGAGGTCGTCCGTGGGCGGCAGCACTTTTTCGTGGTGATCAGCCAACGTGTCTGCTCCTCAATCAGCGCCCGTCTTCGGTCGGCGGGCGGAAAATCGGGGTCTGCTCGCGCGTCGGCAGCTCCGGCACCCGCACGGGGAGCAGGGAGGCGACATCGGCGGGCAGCACGCGTACGGCGAGGAGGTCGAGCCCCTCGGCCCCGGCGGTGACCGTCACCGCGGCGCGCGCCTCGACGAGCAGCGCGCCACCGGCGTCGAGCACGCGCCCGGCACTGTCACCGGCCGCCACCGACGCCGACCCGGCGACTGCGTACAGCGCGGCCTCGGTGCCGTGGGCCGGCTCGTGCGCCCAGGTGGCGCCGGGGGAGAGGCGGATCTGCTCGAAGGACTCGCACTCGCTGTGCAACATGCCGCGGCGGGCGAGGCAGCGCCAGGTGCCGCTGTTGCCGCGCAGGGAGGGCGGGGCGGGTTCGCTGACGATCACAGGGCGGACCCCGGCGACGCGACGGCGACCTCGGCGTGGAAGAACTCCAGGCCGTTTCCGCGGTCCGCGCCGATGCGGGCGCGGGTGCCGAGCGGCAGCGTGACGGCCGTGCCCGGGTTGAGCTCCGCGGTGTCGCTGCCGTTCTCGACCCAGCCCGTGCCGGAGAGCACGAACACCATGTGCTCGCGCCCGTCGGCCGTCAGCTCGACGGTGCCGGCGGCGTCGACCGTCTCCAGGGCGAGCGTGCGCAGCGGCCCCGTGAAGACGCCGGCGGGGGAGACGGTGCGCTCGGCGCGCAGGTCGTGAAGGCGTGCGGTGGGCACGGGGGGCTCCTCCTCGGAGGCGACGGGGGTGGGGGCGGGCGCGGTCGCACCGAGCGCCTCGCTGAAGCGGGGCGACCGCATCTCGATGACCAGCCAGGCCAGGTCGCTGTCGCCCGTGTTGCGCAGGCCGTGGACGGTGCCGAGGCCGGTGAGGACCATCGAGCCGGGCGCGATCGGGTGGGCGGTCCCGTTCAGGTAGATCTCGCCGGTCCCGGAGAGGATGAAGTAGACCTCCTCGGTCCGGGTGTGCAGGTGCTCGCCGCTGACGCCGCCCGGCGGGACGCACGCCCACTCGACGGCCTCCCAGCCGCCGCGCAGGTCCGCGCCGGACGCGAGGGCCTTCCAGCGGGTCACGCCGGTGGTGCCGTGCACGCCGTGGATGTGGGCGGCGCCGCTGACGTCGCCGACGATCACGTCACCGCCGTCGTACGCGGAGAGGGTGTGCGCCTCGGGAGCCGGTGCGTACGCGGTCTCAGACATGCTGACCCTCCACGAGGTCACGGCCGCGCCCGCGTCCCGCGACCCGCAGCTCGGCCACGGCGTCCAGGAGTTCCTGCTCGGTGACGTCGTTGACGAAGGTGACGTCGCCGATGCCCACGGGGAGCGGCAGGCGCTGCTGGCCGTTGCGGTGGCGGACGGTGTCGAGGAGTGCGGCCGTCAGGAGTTCCGGCTGGTCCAGGAGGTCGTCCCAGGCGGGGAGTTCGAGGCCGTGCATCACGTCGTAGACGCGTCGCGCGTCCGCGTCGTCGATCAGGCCGCGGCGGCGGGCGAGTGCGGTGGTCAGCGCCATGTCGACGCAGACGGCCTCGCCGTGCAGGAGTGCGGGCAGGGCGCGCATCTCGACGGTGGGGCTGAAGGTGTGGCCGTAGTCGACCGAGCGCTCCAGCTTGGTCTCCCACAGGTTGGGCTGGAGCTCTTCGAGCATGCCCTGGATGGCGCGGTGCACGACCTCGCGTGCGGCGTCCTCGCCCGCCTCGCTCTCGCCCTGGAACTTCTCGTTCAGGAGGAGCGGTCCGTGGCTCTCCAGGACGTCGAAGAGGCGGGCGTCCTTGATGAGGGCGATCTTGAGGATCTCGGCCAGGCCGTTGCCGATGTGGCGGCGGTCGAGCGTGGCGAGGAAGGTGCGGTCCAGGAGGGTGAGGTCGGCGGGGAAGTAGGTGCCGAGCCGGTTCTTGTGGCCGTTGAAGTTGACGCCGGTCTTGGCGCCGACGCCCGCGTCGACCAGGCCGATGAGGGTGGTGGGGACGCGGATGAACGGGGTGCCGCGGCGGTAGAGGCTGCTCGCCAGGCCGACGATGTCCATGAGGACGCCGCCGCCGATGACGATGAGGGGCTCCCGGCGCCGGTCCACGCCGAACGCGTCGAGTTCCTCGACGATGCGGGCCGCGGTCTCGAAGCTCTTGACGGTCTCGTCGGCGGGGACGACGCAGATGACGTGCTCGACGTCGTGGTAGTCGAAGTAGGCGCGGATGCGGTTGCCGTGGAGCAGGTCGACGTCGGAGTCGAGCACGACGAACCGGCGCAGGCGCTTGCCGGGGGCCGCGGCCGGTTCCAGGAGATCCGTGCGCTCGAAGTCGAACAGGCCGTCGGCGACGCGCACTTCGTAGCTGACGGGCTTTGCGGTGCGGACGACCCACGAGTCGACGCGCTCGCTGTAGGCGTACAGCCCGGCGCCGGGCTGAGCCGCGACGGCTGCGTCACCGGCGGTGCCGGCCGCCCCGTACCCGACGGTCTGGACGCGCTCGCTGGGTCGGCCCAGAAGCGCCGAATTGTTCCCGGACACAAGTCACCTCAACTGGTTCGGAGTGAGCCTCTCGGCTGTGGAGAGCGACTTAATCTATGCATTCTCAAGCAATCAATGGCAAGCGCGATCGGCCATTTCCTGGACTTGGCGAAGTAGGAGTGCGTAGCGCTCAGAGGTGGGAGCGGAGAACAGAACGACTGCTACGTTCTGCCGTAATCACATAACTCGCAGGAGGATCTACGTGCGTGCCAGCACCCTGCCCCGATACGGGGGCCCCGAACTGCTGACCGTGGCCGAGCTGCCCCGCCCCACGCCGGGTCCGGGTCAGATCCTGGTCCGCGTCGCCGCGTCGGCCGTGAACCCGGTCGACCTGGAGGTCCGCTCGGGTTCGCATGCCCGGAACGTCGGCCACGGCTTCCCGATGGTCCTCGGCTGGGACCTCTCCGGCGTCGTCGAGGAGTGCGGCCCCGGCGTGGACCGCTTCGCCGCGGGGGACCGGGTCGTCGCCATGTCGGCGCAGATGGCCACCGGGGTCGGCACCCACGCGCAGTACGTCGCGCTCGACGCGGACCTGGCCGCCGGGGCCCCGCGCACCGCCGAACTCCGCGACGCCGCCGCGCTCCCGCTCGCCGGGCTCACCGCCCACCAGGCGCTCGAAGCCCTCGCACCGCAGGACGGCGGCACCCTGCTCGTCACCGGCGCGACCGGCGCCGTCGGCGGGTTCGCCGTCCAGCTCGCCGTCGCCCGCGGCCTCAAGGTGCTCGCGTACGGGCGGCCCGGCGACGCCGACCGGCTGCACGCGCTCGGCGCCCACGAGGCGTACTCCGACGAGCGGCCCGTGCCGCCCGGCGCCGCCGACAGCCTCCTGGAGACGGCCGGACTGCCCGGCTCCGTCGCCGGGGTGCGGGACGGCGGCCGCGCCGTCTCCATCGTGCCGACGGCACCGCCCGTCGCCGAACGCGGCATCGACGTACGGATGTCGTTCGTGGAGCAGGACGGCCGGCGCCTCGAAGAGCTGTCCGCCCTGGTGGACGAGGGCGTGCTCACCCTGCGGGTCGCGGAGACGTTCCCCCTCGCCGAGGTGGGCGAGGCGCACCGGCGGCTCGCGGCGGGCGGCTCCCGCGGCAAGCTCCTCATCTCTCCCTGGGAGTGAACAGCCATGCCGTTTGCCCTCTTCCCCCTGATGCTCTGCGTCTTCAGCGTCGGCAGCGCGGAGCTGGTCGTCGCCGGTGTCCTGCCGGCCATCGCCGGCGACCTGGACGTCTCCCTGTCCGACGCGGGGCTCCTCGTGACGGCCTACGCGCTCGGCGTCGTGGTCCTCGGCCCGCTCGTCACCCTCGCCGGCAGCCGGGTGCCCCGCACCCCACTGCTGCTCGGCCTGATGGGGCTCTTCACGGCGAGCAACGTGCTCGCCGCGCTGGCCCCCTCGTACGCGGTCCTGATGACCGCACGCGTGCTCTCGGCGATCACCCACTGCACGCTGTTCGCGGTCTGCATCGTCGTCGCGGGATCGCTGGCGGAGAAGGGCAAGGAGGCCTCCGCCGTGTCGAAGGTCGCCGTCGGGCTCAACCTCGCCACCGTGCTCGGCGTGCCGCTCGGCGTCCTCCTGGAGGAGCACTTCGGCTGGCGCTCCGCGTTCTGGAGCATCGCGGGCCTCAGCCTGCTCGCCCTCGCCCTGGTCGCCTGGCGGCCGCCCGTCGCTCCTGTGCCGGGCGCGGGCGGGTCCGACGGCGTGGGTGCCGGTGGCGTCGGGGCCGAGCTGCGGGTGCTGCGCAACCGCACGGTCCAGATCGCCATCCTGCTCACGGCGCTCGCCATGGCGGGCGTCTTCACCGCGTACACCTTCGTGAACCCGATCCTCACCTCGATGGGCGGGTTCGCCGACTCCACGGTGAGCTGGCTGCTGCTGCTCGTCGGCTGCGGCTCACTCATCGGCAACCTCATCGGCGGCAAGCTCGCCGACCGCGCGCTGATGCCCTCGCTCGTCGGCGTCCTCGCGGTGCTCGGCGCCGACCTCGCCCTGATGGCGCTCGGCGGCGACGTGTCCTGGCTCCTGCTCGTCCTGCTCGTCGTCTTCGGCGCCGCCTACTTCGCCGTCATGCCGGGGCTGCAGGCCCGCATCCTCAAGGGGGCCGGGGACGGCGCGCCCACGCTCGCCATCGCCATCAACATCGGCGCGTTCAACATCGGCATCGCCTTCGGCGCCTGGTTCGGCGGACAACTCCTCGGCTGGGACCTCGGGTTGCGCGGCGTCATCGCCGCGTCCGCGGTCCTGTCCTGGCTCGCCATGTCCCTCGCCGCCAACGAGCTCAGGAAGGACCGGCGCGCCGAGCGCACCACCGGCATCCCCACGGCCGCCGACCCCGCCCCCGCCACGCGCGTACCCGCCACGGCCGACTGAGGCCGACCCACCCAGAACGGCCCGCGGTCCGCGGCCCGACCTGCCGCAGCAACCACCTGTGGCACCCGACTTCTCTGGAGTAGCACTGATGAGTGAGCTCACCCGGCGCAAGGTCCTGCGGCGTTCCGCCGCGGCGGGCGGCGTGGCCCTCGGCGCGACGGTTCCCGCCGCGGGCCTCGCCCAGGCCGCGCCCGCCAGGTCCACGACCGTCCGCGCCGCGTCCGCCACCGCCCCGTCGGCCGTCACCGTGCGGCCCGACGACGCCCGCTACCCGGAGCTGATCCGCGGCACCAACCAGCGCTGGGTCGGCAGCCCCGACTACGTACGCCTCGTCACCAGTGCCGACCAGGTCGTCGACGCCGTGAAGGAGGCCGTCGCCGCGGGCAAGCGCGTCGCGGTGCGCAGCGGCGGCCACTGCTACGAGAACTTCACCACCAGCTCCGACATCAAGGTCGTCATCGACCTGTCGCAGCTCGCGTCGGTGACGTACGACGCCGCCCAGCGGGTCTTCGTGGTGGAGCCCGGCGCCTGGCTCTCCGACGTCTACAGCACCCTGTTCAAGCGGTGGGGCGTCACGCTGCCCGGCGGCTCCTGCCCGTCGGTGGCGGCCGGCGGCCACATCGTCGGCGGCGGCTACGGCGCGCTGTCCCGCCTGTTCGGGCTCACCGTCGACCACCTGCACGGCGTCGAGGTCGTGACGGTGGACAAGGACAAGACCGTGCGCAAGGTCGTCGCCACCCGCGACAGCACCGACGCCCGCCTGCGCGACCTGTGGTGGGCGCACACCGGAGGAGGCGGCGGCAACTTCGGCATCGTCACCAAGTACCTGCTCCGCACCCCGGGCGCCACAGGATCCGACCCGGCGAAGCTCCTGCCGAGCCCGCCCGCCGAACTCCTGACGTCCACCGTCACCTGGTCCTGGGACGGGCTGACGCAGACGGCCTTCAAGCGCCTGGTGAAGAACTACGGCGACTGGTTCGTCGCCCACGGCGGCCCCGACGCCGCCCACCTCGACCTGTTCAGCCAGCTCAAGGCGGCCCACAAGGCGGCGGGCGCGATCACGATGGTGACGCAGCTCGACGCCACCCGCTCCGGTGCCGAGGCCGACCTGGACGCGTTCGTTGCCGCCGTCGGCGCGGGCGTGCCCGTCACACCACAGGTCAGCACGCAGCGGCTGCCGTTCCTGCACGCCACCAAGTGGCCCGGGTTCGCGGGCGGCGACCCGACGCTGCGCTTCGAGGACAAGTCCGCGTACATGCGGGCGAGCTTCCCCGACGACCAGCTGTCCGCCGCGTACCACCACCTGACCCGCACCGACTACACCAACCCGGCGGCGCTGCTGCTCATCGCGGGGTACGGCGGCCGCGTCAACGCCGTCGCGCCGGACGCGACCGCGGTGGCGCAGCGGGACTCGGTGATGAAGCTGCAGTACCTCGCGTTCTGGCAGGACGCCGCCGAGGACGAGCGGCACCTGGCGTGGGTGCGCGAGTTCTACCGGGACGTCTACGCCGCCTCCGGCGGTGTCCCCGTGCCGGGCCGCGTCAACGACGGCTGCTTCGTCAACTACGCCGACGTCGACCTCGGCGACCCGGCGCACAACACCTCGAAGACGCCGTGGCACGCCCTCTACTACAAGGACAACTACCCGCGCCTGCAGCGCGTGAAGGCCACCTGGGACCCCCGCGGCATCCTGCGGCACGCCCAGTCCGTCGAGCCCTCCGCGGGCTGACCGGCCGCCCCCCCCTGATCTCCGCGGTCCCTCCCCGGGCCGCGGCGCCGCGCCGGCCACTACCGGCGCGGCCTCCCCCCTCCCGCAGAACAGCAACGCGAACACGACGAGAACGACGAAAACAAGGAGAAAGCGATGCCTTTCGCTTCGACGCACGGCTCCAAGGTGGAGTACTTCGAGACCGGCACGGGCCCCGGCCTCGTCCTGGTCCACGGCACCGGCGGCGACGCGGGAACGTACGACCAGCTGCGGGACACCTTCAGTGACCGCCGCACCGTCGTCGTCCCCAACTACTCGGGCAGCGGCGCCACCGAGGACGAGGGCGGCCCGCTCACCCTCGACCTGCTCATCGCCCAGATCGACGCGGCGATCGAGGACAGCAGCGCCGAGGGCCCCGTCGACCTGGTCGGCTGGTCGCAGGGCGCGCTCGCCGTCGCCGCCTACGCGGCCACGCACCCGGAGAAGGTGCGCCGTCTGGTCCTGCTCACCGGCTGGATCAAGAACGACGCCCGCCAGCAGCTCTACTTCGACCTGTGGCACCGCCTCGACCAGCTCGACCACGAGACGTTCGGCCGGTTCCTCCAGCTGAACGGCTGGACCACGGCGCAGGTCAATTCCTTCGGCGTCGCGGGCGTGGAGGAGATGGTCTCCGGCGGCGTCCCCGCGGGCATCGGCCGGCAGATCGCGCTCAACCTGGAGCTCGACATCACCGAGCACCTGCCGAAGATCACCGCGCCGACGCTGGTGATCGGCGCCACGCACGACAACATGATCCCGGTCCAGCACTCCCGCGCGCTGCACGCGGCCATCAAGGGCAGCCGGTACGCCGAGCTGGACGCCGGACACTTCGCGGTCTTCGAGAAGCCCGCCGAACTGGCCGAGCTGATCGGGGAGTTCCTCGCGGAGGACGAGGCGAAGGGCGGGACCGAGGCGGCCTGAGCCGGCCGCGGCGCGCTTGCGTACGTCCGAACAGAGCCCGGTGGGGGGCGGTGAGAGCCGCCCCCCACCGGGCTCTGTCGCGTGTTCCCGCCAGCGCCAGCGCTACCGCTACCGCGCCGGAGACGACGGAGCGTGCCGGAGCCGGTTCACCAGCGACGCCGTCTCCGGCTCGAAGGAGGCCATGTCGAGGGCGAGTGACAGCTCCTTGGCGAACGTGCCCTGCGCCTGGGCGACCAGCTTCTTGCCCTCGGCGGTGAGGTGGGCGAACATCACCCGCCGGTCCTCCTCGCCGACCGTACGGGCGACCAGGTCCTCGTTCTCCAGGCGGGTGACCAGACGGCTCATCGTGGACTGGCTCGACCCCACCGAGTCGGCGAGCTCCTGCATCCGCAGCGCGCCGCGCCCGAGGACCGAGAGGGCCGTGAACTCCGACGCCGTCACACCGTGTTGGCGCTGGAGCTTCTTGTCGAGTGTCGTGCTCACCCCGTTCACCAGGAGCAGCAGCTGCCTCCACAGTTCGAGTTCGCCGTTGAGCCGTCCGCGCGCGGCAGTCGCCATGCCGTCCTTCACCGTCCTGTTCTCGCCTGCGCCCGAACCCCGGCCCCCTTGGAAGCGGCTCGGCGCCCCACGGTGTCGTCACAGCAGTGTGAAATACTTGCCTTTGCAAGCATAGGTCAAGGTGCGTCACGAGACCAGCATGTGGACGCACGCAAGAGCCGGCGCACCCCCGGGCGGGGCGCGCCGGCTCTCGTCGTCGCTACGGGCGCCGCGCGGCGCGGGGCTTGGCGAACCGGCGCATCATCGGCATCTCGACGCCCTTGTGCAGCAGCCACGCGAAGGCCATGCACACCACGAAGTACAGGGCCATGACGCCCATGCCCCCGGCGAACCCGAACTGCCGTGTCTCGCCGATCAGCGAACGGACGTGCACCAGCAGGACGTTGTGCACGATGTAGAAGGCGAACGACACCTCGCCGAGCCACACCATCACGCGCCCGCGGAACGGCGAGCGGTCACCGCGCAGGTCGGTGGCGGCGACGGCGGGGATGAGCAGGGCGAAGGGGATGAGCGCCGCCGCGTTGAGGCCGAAGAGCCACGGGGTGGCGTTGGCGGCCGCGTAGCCGACGACGACGAGACCGCAGGCGGGCAGCATGCCCAGGTTGATCCAGCGGCCGGTCATGAGGATGCGCGCCATGACGATGCCGAGGACGAAGTCGAGGGTGCGCACCGGCGGCAGCATGTAGACGGCCCAGTACTGGACCTCGGAGACCGGGAAGCCGTTGGACATGGTGCCGTCGGGCAGCAGGAGGTAACCGAGCGCCGGGATCGCGGTGATGGTGGCGATCAGGCCGCCCGCCCACGCCCACAGCCGCTCGGGCCGTATCGCGGAGATCCAGCGGTGCAGCTGGGGGAAGCAGAGGTAGAAGAAGACCTCGCAGGAGAGCGACCAGCTGGGCGGGTTGATGCTCAGGTACGTGTGGTAGTCCGGGATCCACGTCTGCAGCAGGAGCAGGTTGGGCAGCCACTGCTGCCAGGTCGCCGTCGCCGCCGCGAAGAGGACCATCGCGCCGATCCAGCCGACCACGTGGCTGGGGTAGAGCTTGACGAGGCGGCGGCGCCAGAACCTGCGGGGCGTGTCGTCCGGGCGGGCGGAGTACGTGAGGATGAAGCCGCTGAGCAGGAAGAAGAACGTGACGCCCATCCACCCCGTCTTGCTGGCGGCGGCGTGGAAGAAGTCCGAGACGTCGCCGCTGAAGGGGTTCAGGGGCGGTTCGGTGGTCAGGGACGCGTGGAAGAGGAAGACCATGACCGCCGCGATGAAGCGCAGGCCGGTCAGCGAGGGGAGCCGGGCGAAGCCGGCGGGTCTGGTGTCCGGGTCGGGGGCTGTGCCGGTCGTACTCGCCGTACTGCTGAGGGGTGCGACGTTCGTCGCCATGGAGACCTCCGTGAGTGAATAGATTGCATCCTGATGCAAGGACTAGGGCTGTCGTCTCGCGCCTGCCGCCAGCTCCCGCTGGATCTCGTCGAACGAGCGGTTCTTCGTCTCCGGGACCGTGCGCACCACGAAGACCAGCGCCGCGCCGCAGACCGCGGCGAAGAACCAGAAGACGCCCGCCTCGCCGAACAGGTCGGCGGCGGGCAGGAAGAGCTGGCCGACGACAAAGTTGGCGGACCAGTTGACGAGGACGCACAGTGCGACCCCCTTGGCCCGTACGTCCGGCGGGAAGACCTCGGCGGCGAGGATCCAGAACACCGGCCCGATGCCGACCGCGAAGGCGGAGACGTACAGCCCCATGGAGACGAGACTGACCGCGTGCGAGGCCCCGCCGAACGCGCCGTTCAGCGCGCACCCGAGCGGCACGAGCGCCGCCGCCATGCCCACCAGGGAGAGGACGAGCAGCGGCTTGCGGCCCGCCCGGTCGACCAGCGGGATCGCGGCGACCGTCATCAGCAGGTTGGCCACGCCGATGGCGACCGAGTACATGATCGAGTTCGTGGCGGGGAGCCCGGCGCGCTGCATGATGCTGGGGGCGTAGTAGATGATCGTGTTGATCCCGGCGAACTGCTGCACCGCACCGATCGTGACGCCGATCAGCAGCGCGCGCCGTACGACGGGCTCGGCGAGCATCCCGCGCAGGGAGCGGTGGCTCCCGCCGTCCTCCACGGGTGCCGTCACCCCGCCCCGGCGGCGCCGCTCGAGCCACACCGGGCTCTCGGGGACGAAGAAGAGGCCGACCAGCATCAGGACGGACGGGATCAGACCCGCGCCGAACATCGCGCGCCAGTTGGCGTCTTCGGCGAACCAGAGGTTGATCAGGTACGAGACGAGGATGCCCGCGGTGAGCAGGATCTGGTTCACCGTGATGAGGCGGCCGCGCAGCCGGGGCGGCGCCACCTCGGCGAGATAGAGCGGGACGAGCGAGGAGGCGGAACCGACGGCGAGGCCGAGGATCACGCGTGCGGCGACCAGGGTCCAGAAGCCGGTGGCCAGGGTGGCGAGCAGCAGCCCGAGCGTGAAGGTGGCGGCGATGACGATCAGCGTCCTGCGCCGTCCCCAGCGGTCGGCGGGCCCGCCGCTCCACAGGGCGCCTGCCGCCGCGCCGAGCAGCAGCGAGGAGATCACCGCTCCTTCCTGGAAGGACGTCAGGTGGAAGTCCTCCTTGAGGAACAGGAGCGCTCCCGAGATGACGCCCGTGTCGAAGCCGAAGAGCAGCCCGCCCAGGGCGACGACGCCGACGGTGAGCGCCAACCGCCAGGTAGGAATGGCTGATTCCAGTCCTTGGGGAGTCTCAGGACCCGGCGGGGCCAGGGCCCTCGCCTCGTCAGATGTCACGGTCACCGACGGCACTCGCTTTCTTCGGTCTGTGTACGTGAGACGGGTGTGTCACACGCCGTACCTCGTCCGGTACACCGCGAAGCGGCTGTGCAGCTCGCGGCGTGAGAGGTCGAACTCGGCGGGCTGGAAGGGGCGTGCGCGGCGGGCCTCGCGGACCGTCCCCGCGACGAACGTCGTCACGACGCGGTCGAACATCGGCGTCGCCGTCACACCCGCGAAGGCGAGCACGGCACGCACCTGCCCGGCCGGGTCCGCCACCAGGTCGTCGAAGCGCAGGTCGAGCAGGCGCCCGCGCGGGACGTCGAGCCGGGCCCGCTCGGACGCCACGAGGTGGCGCTCGACGCGGTCGGCCCACTCCTGCCCGACGGGCCGCACCTGACGTGCCGTGCGGCCGCGCAGCGCCGTCGCGATCCCGGCGCAGGCGGCGACGGTGTCCGCCGGATCGCGGTGCACCTGGACGACCTTGGCGTCGGGGTAGACCCGCAGGAGCTGCTTCAGATGGCGGGCGTGGAAGGAGTCGCGCAGGACCAGGCGGGAGGCGGGGATGCGCCAGGTGAGGGCCTGGAGCTGGGCGCGGTGGAACGCCAACGCCTCGGTCGGGTCCGCCGTCTCCAGCCACGACGCGTACCCGGGCACCCGCCAGGAGAGCGTCGCCGCCATGCCGTGGAAGGCGTTGCCGAGCAGCCGGTGGCAGCCGCCGGGCCGCGTGGCGCCGACGAGCAGTCCGGAGCCGCGCCCGGCCGTGGCGAGGGCCGCGTCCCGCGCGATGCCTCCGGCCCGGTCGAGGGCGGCGCGCCGCTGGCGGATCGTGGTGGGACGGCCCGCCGGGTCGTGCAGTTCCGCGAGGGTCGGGGCGTCGAGTCCGGGGTGCTCGGCGAGGGCGTTGTGCAGCATCGCCGCGCCGCTGCCCGGCAGTCCGGTGACGAAGACCGGGGCGCGGATGTCGCTCAGGGCGATCTCGGGCCGGTCCCGCAGCAGCCGGATCATCTGTTGCTGCTTCAGGAGGGCCGCCACGAGCGTGGAGCGTGCGGCCGCGCGGCCCACCGCGTGCAGGTCGGCCTCCGTGTCGAGGGAGTGAAGGAGACGGCCGAGCGCGGGCAGGAAGCGCAGCCCGACGGCGTCCGTGCCGCTGTCCTCGCGCACCCGGTCAAGGAGGTCGTCCATGGCGAGCACATCGCGGTCGCGCCGGCCGGGGCGCCTGCCGGGCACCCCGTGTGCCGCCGTCCGCGGCAGGCCGTCGGCGGCCCGTCGCGGGCGGCCGGTGCCGCGCCCCCAGACGGGGCCGCCCCCGGTGCCGCCCCAGGGAACGGCCGACTCGCGTGCGAGGACAGCGGGTTCACTCCGTCTGCTCACCGAATCGCCTTCCTGATACGAGCGTCACTCACCGCTCCCGCCCCCGCTCCTGTGATGTCTTCGCGTACGTGTCCGCGCCCGGCCTCAGTGCTTGGACAGCCCCGGCAGGACGAGCGCCCAGAGGCGGGCGAGGTGCCGCTCCACGCTGTCGTCGCCCTCGCCCTCGCCCCTGCTCGCGGCCCGCGGTCCGTGGAGCCGCTCCCGCAGCCGGGACTCCGCACCCGCCAGGAGGTACTCCGCGAGGAGCACCACGTCGTGTTCGGCGACGGCGGGGCCGAGTCCGGCGCCGCCCGCGCGGTCGAGGGTCTCCGCCACCGCGGGCAGCCAGAGCCCGGACCACGTGCCGTCGCCGTCGGGGACCTCGCGCCACAGGCGGACGGCGGCCCGCACCACCTCGTCCTCCTCGAGGAGCCGCGCGAGCGCGAGAGTGAGGGTGACAACGGTGTCGAGCGCCGGTTCGGTGCCCGTGCCGGACTCCGCCACGCACGCCCGGACCGTCGCGTCGCCGCGTGTCCGCACGGCCTGCGCCAGGCCCGCCTTGGACGAGAAATGGAAGGTGAGGGCGCCGACCGAGATGCCGGCGGCCCCGGCGACCCGGGTGAGGGACGTCCCCTCGTACCCGGTGTGCTCGAACTCGTGGGCCGCCGCACGGACCAGCGCCTCCCGGGTCCTCGCGGCCCGTTCCTGCTTCACCATCTCGCCCTTCCCTGTCCCCGGAGCCGGACAGTCCGCTCCGGTCGTGCACGCCTCAGCCACTGTGGGCACTGGGCGCGTCGCCGACAACGCCGACTTCCGAAAGTCGCCCCTCGTGCCGCACGGCAGGGTCCGGACTTGGCCAAGTAGCGGGTTTTCGCACACTCAACGGCACCCGGGGCTTCAAAAGAAAACGAACGTTCTCTATTCTTGAGGGGGTCAGGCGCCACGACGGGGAGGGAATGCCATGACAGAGCTCCAGGACCACCGGCTGCCCGAGCTGATCGCGGACGGGTCGATCACCTCGTACGCGGAGACCGTCTTCGGACATCTGCGCCGCGCGGACCAGCGGCGCTGGGCCGCCGCCTACGTACTGGGGCTGCTCACCACCCCCGGCCGGAAGTCCGTCAAGCGGCTCGCGGCACAGCTGCACGCGGGCCCCACGGCCGCCCAGTCCCTGCACCAGTTCGCCAACGCGAGCCCCTGGGAGTGGGACCCGGCGCGGCACGAGCTGCTGCGCCTGGCCGAGCGCCGCACCCGGGTCCGTGCCTGGACCGTCGGCGTCGCGGTGCTGCCCAAGCGCGGCAGCCACTCCTGCGGCGTGCACCAGCGGTTCGAGCGGGCCACGGGCCGCACCGTCAACTGCCAGATGGGCATAGGGCTCTTCCTGTCCTCGGACACCGCGCACGTTCCCGTGGACTGGCGGCTGCGGCTCCCCAAGGAGTGGGACGAGGACGAGGAGCTGCGGGCGCGCACACGCATCCCCGACACCGCCCGGCACTGCTCTCCCACGGAGCACGTCCTGGACCTCGTCGACTCACTCGCCCCGCACTCCGGCCGCGAACCCGTCCCGGTGGTCGCCGACACGAGCCACCACCCGACGTCGGGCGCGTACCTCGCCACGGAACTGACCGCGCGCGGACGCCACAGCGTGATCGCCGTGCCGCACGGCCTGCGGGTCGTACCGGAGGGCCAGCGCGTACTCGCCCCCGGCGCCCCCGACGGCGTCCTCACCGCGGGGCGGCTCCTCCAACTCCTCTCGCCCAAGGGGGCGGTGTCGGCCGCGGTCGACTTCCGGCACGGCGCGCCGCGCGCCGACCGGCTGGTCTCCGCGCTGGTGCGGCTGCCCGGGCGGCGCGGCGTCTCCCCGGGTGTCTACCGGGTCTTCGCGCGGCGCCGCCCGGGGTCCCCGGGCGTGGGGCGCATCTGGCTGACCAGCCTGGTCAACCCGCGGCTGCACGACCTGCTGCCGCTGGTGCAGGCGCACTCCGGCACGGTCTCCGCCCTCGCGGACCTCACGGAGAACTACGGCCTACGCGACTTCGAGGGCCGCTCGTTCCCCGGCTGGCACCACCACATGACCCTGGCGTCCGCGGCGTACGCGTACCGGCGGCTCGTCGCGGGGGCCCCGGGGGAGCAGTGGCCGCAGCGCCGCATCGCGTGAGGAGCGCGGGAGCGCGCCCGAAGCCGAGTTGACCTGCCGTCAGCTCGCGCGGTCGAAGTCGATCGCGCTGTACGCGCGCAGCTTCGTGAGCCGGTGCGTGGAGTCGATGCGGCGGATCGTACGGGAGCGGGAGCGCATCACCAGGGACTCCGTGGTGGCGCTCGCCGCGCCGTAGCGCACGCCGCGCAGCAGCTCGCCGTCGGTGATGCCCGTCGCGACGAAGAAGACGTTGTCGCCCTTGACCAGGTCGTCCGTGGCCAGGACACGGTCGAGGTCGTGCCCGGCGTCGACGGCGCGCCGGCGCTCCTCCTCGTCCCTCGGCCGCAGCTTGCCCTGGATGGTGCCGCCCAGGCACTTGATGGCGCAGGCCGAGATGATGCCCTCCGGGGTGCCGCCGATGCCGAGCAGCAGGTCGACGCCGCTGTCCTCCTGGACGGCGAGGACGGACCCCGCGACGTCGCCGTCGGAGATCAGCTTGATGCGGGCGCCCGTCGCACGGACCTCGTCGATCACTTCCCGGTGCCGCGGCCGGTCCAGGACGACGACGGTGACGTCCTCGGGGGCCAGGTTCTTCGCCTTGGCGACGCGGCGGACGTTGACCGAGGCGGGTGCGTCGATGTCGACGTAGTCCGCGGCTTCGGGGCCTGTGACCAGCTTGTCCATGTAGAAGACGGCCGACGGGTCGAACATGGCGCCGCGGTCGGCGGCGGCCAGCACGGCGATGGCGTTCGGCATGCCCTTGGCGGTCAGGGTGGTGCCGTCGATCGGGTCGACGGCGATGTCGACCTCGGCGCCGGTGCCGTCTCCGATGCGCTCCCCGTTGAAGAGCATCGGGGCCTCGTCCTTCTCGCCCTCGCCGATGACGACGACACCGTTCATCGAGACGGTGGAGACGAGGGTCCGCATGGCGCGCACGGCGGCACCGTCGGCGCCGTTCTTGTCGCCGCGGCCGACCCAGCGGCCCGCGGCCATGGCGGCGGCCTCGGTGACCCTGACGAGCTCCAGGGCGAGGTTGCGGTCGGGAGCCTCCGCGGCTACCGCGAGCGGGGAGGACGTCGGGACGGGGGAGGTGAGCAGAGGCACGGGTGAGCCCTTCCGGATCCGTGAACGGCCAGCTTCCATCCGGACGTTACGTTCCCCGCCCGCTCGGGCGCCCGCCCTGCCGCCCGAACCCCCACGCCTTTGGCAACTCCCCGAGGCCACGCCGCCCTCGGCACACGCGGGCCGGGACACCCCCCTCCTGTGCCCCGGCCCGCACGTGAGGCAGCCGTACGACAGCCATACGGCCGCCCGGCGACAGCCGTGCCTCAGGCTGCCGTCCACCCGCCGTCGACCGGCACGGAGCCGCCCGTGACGAACGACGACCGGTCGCTGAGCAGCCACGCGGCGGCCTGCGCCACCTCCACCGGGTCGGCCATCCGCTTCTGCATGGAGCGGGAGACGAAGCTCTCCTCCAGGGACGGCGTGTCCGTGAGCACCTGGTCCATGAGCTCCGTCCGGGTGCTCCCCACCACCAGGGCGTTCACCCGGATCCCGCGCCGCCCGTACTCGTCGCCGCCCGCCTTCGTCAGGCCGAGCACCGCGTGCTTCGCCGCGATGTACGACGCCGTGGCCCCCGTCGCGACCACGCCCGCCGCGCTGGACGTGTTGACGACGGCGCCTCCGCGGCCGTCCGCGAGCATCGCGGTGATCTGCGCCTTCATGCAGTTCCAGACGCCGCGTACGTTGACGTCGATCACCTGGTCGAAGACGGCGTCGTCGGTCTCGTGCAGCGGCGTGCCCGCGGTGGCCCACCCCGCGTTGTTGAACCCGCCGTCCAGCCGGCCGTACGTCTCCACCGCCGCGTCGACCACCCGCCGTACGTCCGCCGGGACCGTCACGTCCCCGGCGACCGCGAGGGCCTGCCCGCCGCCCTCCGCTATCTCCGCGGCGATCTTCTCGATCAACTGCTCACGGCGTGCCGTGAGGACCACGGCGGCGCCCTCGGCGGCGAACAGCCGTGCCGCCGCCGCGCCGATGCCGCTCGAAGCGCCGGTGATCATGATCGTCTTGTCGGCCAGCATGCCGTCTCTGCCGGGCGTCGTGGTGTCGTTCATCGTCTTGCCGTCCCCCTGGTTGTGGTGGTGCGTGTGGTGGTGAGTGTGTGGTGCGTGTGGTGGTGCCGAACCTTAAAGTGTGACGTCCGCGGGCCAGACAGTGCCCGCCGCGGCCTCCGCGTCGAGGGTGCGGAGGAGCTCCTCGTCGACCGCGTCCAGCGAGTCGACGATGTGCCGGACCGACAGCTCCTCCATGAACGTGCGCTGGAAACTGCAGGGATGGCCGATGAACGGCACGCCGAGCCCCTTCGCCGCCTCGGCGACCCGGGCGACGTCGTCCACGAACAGCACCTCGTCGAGGCCCAGCGAGAACACGTCCTCGGCGATCTCCTTGATGCCGGGGCGGAACGAGTCGGTGCAGACGTAACCGGGGCCGTCGAAGAGGTGCGCCCACTGGCCCAGGTGCGTGTCGAAGTGGGGCTTGCTCAGGCCGCCGTAACAGACCACCTGGAGGCCCAGGCCGCGTATCCGCCCGATCAGTTCGGCGGCGCCCGGGTTCGGCCGCACGGGGTGCTCGGCGACGTAGCGATCGCGCTCGGCGAAATAGAGTTCCAGCGCCTCGTCGCCCGTGATGTCGAGGCCGGCCGCGCGGGCCATCTCGCCGCCCGCGACGCGGCGCGGCTGGGACAGGATGCGCCGCTCGGTCGCGGCGTCGTACACGCCTCCGCGGCTGGTGATGAAGTTGCCGATGACGGGGCTGAACGTGTCGTTGAGCAGAACGCCGTCGATGTTGAGCGCGACGAGGCGCAGTCGGTCGAAGTGCTGGTGCATGAAACGTCCTTGGCTGCGGATCGGGCAGGTCGGTGCTGCGGTGCTGCGGTACTCGGTGCTGGGGTACTCGGTGCTGCGGTGCTGCGGGGGTCGGAGGGGGCGCCGTCAGGCGTTGACCGCGGCCTCCCTCGCCTCGCTCACGTCGATGCTGTCGGCGGCGTTCCCCGTGGCGATGGCGGGCATGAGCAGCCGCCACATGGCGCGGGTCCGCTCGGGCAGGTCCTCGCGGCCGCTCGCGAGCAGGGAGTACGCCTGGAGGCCCGTACACGCGGACACGATGAACTCGGCGAGCGTGCGGACGTCGACGTCCGGGCGGACGTCGCCCCGCGTGCGCCCGTCGGCGAGGCACTCCTCCATGATCCTGGACCACTCCCGGTAGGGCGTGGCGTCGTCGAGTCCGAAGCCGGTCTGCTCGCTGGTGAGCCGGACGCCCGCGCGCAGCATCGGGTCCGTCTGGAGCTTGTGCGCCCACACGAACGTGATGTCCACCAGGCGCTGCAGGCCCTGCGACTTCAGGGCGGGCACGATGCTCGCGGGCTGGGCGCGCATCACCGCCAGGGCCAGCGCCTCCTTGTTGGGGAAGTGGAAGTAGACGGCTCCGAGCGTCACACCGGCGCGGTTCATGATCTCCCGCATGCCGGCACCGCTGTACCCGCGTTCGTCGAAGACCTCAGCGGCGGCGCGAAGGATTTCCTCGCGCGTCTTCTGTGCCCGCTCCTGCTTCGGTTCCGGCATCCGGACGCCCTCTCTCGACAAACAAAAAGAACGCACGTTACTTTACGCGTCATGGTTCTGGGTGACCAGAGCTCGCGCACTTCGATCGGGCATCACACATCCCTGGGGGGGACCCATGCCTTTCGTTTCGCATGCACAGAACGCCGCGCAGACCACTGCGCCGGCCACCGCACAGGCCACCGCGCAGGTCGCTGCGCCGACCGCCGCACCATCGGCCGCGTGGACCGTCGCACGGACCGCGCCGACGGCCCGACTCCGGCACGTGCCGCAGGAGTTCGTCCACAAGCGGGTCGGTGCCGAAGTGCTGCTCACCGGCTGGGCGCCCGCCGGTGAGGACCGGGTGACGGTCACCGCCCGGTGGCCGCGCGGTCACGCCTTCTACGCGCCCGTCAGCGGACGGCACGACCCGATGCTGCTCGCCGAGACGCTGCGGCAGAGCATCCCGCTGATCTCGCACGCCCTCTACGACGTGCCGCTCGGCCACCACCTCATCTGGCAGCACTTCACCTTCGAGGTGGCGTCCGGGGCGATGTTCCTCGACGTCGGCCCGATGAACGTCGAACTCCGCATCACCTGCGGCGACATCGCCCGGCGCGGCGGCCGGCTCGCCGCGCTCACGATGGACATCGAGATCCTGCGCGACGGCCGGCGCCTCGGCACCGCGCACACGCGGTTCAGCAGCCACGCACCGGCGATCTACCGCAGACTCCGCGGCGACCGCTGCACGCCTCCCGGCGACACGGCCCCGTTCGCTCCCGCGGTGCGGCCCGCCCTGGTGGGCCGCGTCCACGCCGAGGACGTCGTGCTCGCCCCCGCTCCGATGCCGGTACCGGCACCGATACCGGTACCGGCGCCGCACCAGTGGCAGCTCCGGGTCGACCAGACACACCCCATCCTGTTCGACCACCCCGTCGACCACGCGCCGGGCATGCTGCTGCTCGAAGCGGCGCGCCAGGCGGCCCACGCCGTCCAGAGCCCCCTGGGCGGAGCCGTCTTCCCGATCCGCTTCGAGTCGGCGTTCTTCCGCTACGTCGAGTTCGACGCGCCCTGCCTGATCACCGCCCACGTAGAGCCGACGGCGTACCCGGAAGGCCACTTGAGCGTCTCCGTCACGGCGCTGCAGGAGGACAACGAGGCCTTCTCCTGCCGCGTGACCCTGGCCCGCGCCACCCCGTGACCGCGCCACACGCGCCAGCGTGACCCACCGGGCCCGGCAAAACACAGACCCGCCGGGCCCGGCACCACAACGGGCCGGCACGCACATGCCCCCGGAACACCCGGAGGCAAATCGCCCACTTTCGAGGACCTCGTCGACGCCATGCTGGGCTACCGCCCGATCAGCCTCTGAATCGTGGCCCGGCCCGCATGGCCCCACGTCACCTTTCCGCCGGGCAGCCCCCGTTCGCCGTTGCGGCCGACGTCGATGAGGGCGAGGGACTGGAGGGCCGCCCACCCCTTCGCGCGCCGGATCATCGCGTCGTCGGCGCGTCCGTACGCCGAGAAGAAGCGGGGCGCGGCCCCGCCCGGCAGGAGCAGCCACGCCGCGCCCAGGTCCGTCGCCGGATCGCCCGCGCAGAGTTCCCCGAAGTCGAGGACGCCGGTGAGGGCGCCGTCGGAGACGACGACGTTCGCGGGGTGCAGGTCGCAGTGCAGCCAGCTGGGCGGCCCCTGCCACGCGGGCGCCGCGACGGCGTCCTCCCAGAGGGCGCGCAGCGCGTGGAGGGCGTCCGCGTCGTCCGGACCGACGCCGATGTCGTCGGGCGACAGATCCGCGAGGCGTCCGGGGAAGTCGTCCGCGAGGGGCGCCAACGGGCCGCCCCGCCCCTGGTGCCGCGGTGCCGCCGCGGGCGCGGCCACGTGCAGCGTCCGCAGGAACGCACCCAGGGCATCCGCCGCCTGGGCCCCACGGCCGACCGGCGTGCGGTCCGCCGGCGTGCCCGGCACCCAGGCCGTCACGGTCCACGGCTCCGGGAAACGGGTGGACGGCACACCGAGGCGCAGGGGCGTCGGCACGGGAAGGGGGAGGTCCGTCGCCATGGCGGGCAGCCACCGGTACTCCTTGCGCAGGAGGCCGGGCGCACGCTCCGTGCGCGGCATGCGCAGCGCCAAGTCGTCGCCGAGACGCCACAGTTCGTTGTCCCAGCCCCGGGCGGCGCGACGGATCTCCAGGTGCGCCAGGTCCGGGTGCTGCTCCTTGAGGAGGGCGCGCAGCAAGGGTTCGGTGAGCTGGATCTCGGGGGCCTTGATGACGATTACTCCTCGACGGCCGGGGCGTACGGGTGAGGCGGGCGGCGGTTCGCGGGGGCGCCCACCGTGAACCGGACCTCGTGCTCGGAGTTCCGCGCGCCCGGCGGCGGCTGGACGCGGCCCGCCGCGTCCGTCGCGCGCGAGCGGACCGTGTGCGGGCCCGGCGCGAGCGTGCGGCGCAGGGAGAAGCCCTGCCAGGCCGGGTCGGCGCCCGGGACGTCGAGGGTGGCGGGCTCCCACGGGCCGCCGTCGAAGGAGAGGTCGAGGCGGACGACCGCAGTCGTGCTCCACGTACGCCCTCTGAAAGTCCAGCCCGTGTAGGGAAGTTCGGCATCGCCCTCCGGTGAGAGGATCTTGCTGTTGACGTCCAGCGCGCGGACCGGCTGCGGGGTGTCGTGCCCCGGGAGCCTCCGCGTGTAGAAGGTCGTCGTGAACATGTGCTCCGGGCGCTCGTCCGTCAGGACGATCCGGGTCAGCCACTTCACGGAGTTCGTGCCGAACATGCGCGGGACCACGGCCCGCAGCGGATATCCGTGCCGGACGCGCAGCGGCTCGTCGTTCATGCCGTGCGCGAGGAACACGTCGCGGCGGGCGGTCTCCAGGGGGAGGTCCTTGACGTACGAGAGTCCGTCCTCGCCCTGGAAGGAGCCGGTGTCCGCGCCCTCGAAGAGCACGTGCCGGGCGGCGGGCAGCGGTCCCGCGCGGTCCAGGAGCGCGGCCAGCGGCAGCCCCGTCCACTCGATGTTCGTCACCGCGCGCGTGGGCGTATCCGGCCGGAACGGGCTGCCGAAGCACTCGTGGACGGCGGTGAGCCGGTCGGACGGCAGACCGAGGAGCGTCGCGAGGTCGAGGCGCAGGGGGCGCTCCACCAGGCCCTCGACGGTCAGGGTCCAGGCCGCCGGGTCGATGTCGGGGAAGCCGCCGAGGTGGGTACGGACGAAGACGTTGTCGACCGGAGTGATGAAGTCGGGGCCGGGGTCCGGATCGCCGTGCGAGGGGTCCTCGGGCGGCGGCGCAAGCGGAGGCGTGGAGGCGGAGGTGGGGACGGCGGCGGCGGAGGCAGAGGTGGAGGCAGAGGTGGACGAAGGCGGCGCGGTCATCTGGCGGCTCCCTTTCCGGGGCTACCGGGGCTACCGGGGCTTCGGGGGCCTCCGGGGCAGCCGGGGCCGTCGGGTTCGGCGCCGGGCTCCGTCCCGCCGTGGTGCGGCGCCGCGTCGGACGCCTTCATCGCCAGGACGAACAGGGCGAGCATGGCCAGGGACAGGGCCGTGGGCGCGATGAGCATGACGAGAATTCCCCCCGGTTTCTCGAAGTCGTGCAAACCTCAAGATCCTAGGGGGAGTTCCCGGTGACGTCCCACTCTTTTTACGCCCGGTCGTGCCGCGCGGGTCCCGAAACCCGCCCCTCAGCAGTTGCCGCGTGCCACCTTCCCCGCGAAGCGGTCCGCCAGCCACTGGGCCGCGTAGGGCGAGTGTGTGATCACGGCGCTGACGTGGTCGCCGGCGGGTACCGTGTGCCACTCGACGTTCGCGCCCTGGGCGCACCAGTCCGCGCGGACCTTCCGGCCCACGGCGTACGGGATGAGTTCGTCGGCGAACGCGTGGTACTGGTACACGGGCGCGTCCGGCCTGGCACCGCCGACCCGGGACTCGGTCAGGCGCTGCTTCCAGTCGGGCTGTTCCAGGGGGTTCTTCGTCGTCATGGACGCGATCGTCTTGAACGAGCCGAGCACCGAGCCGTCCGCCACGCAGGATTCGCGCAGGGCGCCGATGAGCTTCTTGCCCTCGGGGTTGAGGTAGGAGTCGAGCTTCAGCTCGGGGAAGGCCGCGTTCTGGCCGATCGCCGCCATGAAGATGAGGCCCGAGCCGTACAGGCCGTCGTTGAACTTCGCGACCTTCAGCAGGTCACCGGGTACGCCGCCGGTCGCCGTGCCCTTGACGTCGAGTTCGGGGGCGTACGTGCCGTGCAGCTCGGCCGCCCACGACGACGCCTGGCCGCCCTGCGAGTACCCCATGATGCCGACCGGTGTGTCCCTGCCGAGCCCCGCAGCGGGCAGCCGGATCGCGGCGCGGGCCGCGTCCAGCATGGCCTGGCCCTCGGCGCGGCCCACGGTGTACGTGTGGTCGCCCGGCGTGCCGAGGCCTTCGTAGTCGGTGACGGCCACCGCCCAGCCGCGCAGGGTGAGCTGCTGGATGAGGTTGCCCTCCAGGGTGGTGCCCTGGGGGAAGCCCGCGCTGGGCGCGCAGCGGTCGGCGACCCCGACGGTCCCCACGGCGTACGTGATCAGGGGGCGGGGGCCCTTCCTGCCGTCCTGGGGCACGATGACCGTGCCGGACACGGTGTTCGGCTCGCCCGTGGCGGTGGTCGAGCGGTAGTGGATCTTCCAGGCCTTGGTGTTGGTCGGCTGGTTGGGGAGCGGGTGGAAGCTGCTCGGCTCGGAGGACACGATGTCGCCGGGGGAGTCGGCGGCGGAGGCGGTCGAGGGGGCCGCGGGGGTGGTCGTGGGGGTGCCGGTGGGCGCGGTGGCGTGTGCCGCGGTGAGCGGGGTGATGGCCGACAGGCCGAGCGCGGCCACCACGGCCCACGCTCGGACGCTGGTACGTGTGTGCATGCGGCTCTCCCAACTTTCCTCAGGGGCAGGGGTGTTCTGTCAACGACCGTAGAGAGCGGCGGGTAATCGCCGGGATGACCGGGACGCTCACCTTCGTTGACCTCGGCTCGCAGGTATCCAGGCCGCCGCCTCGGCGCTACGTTCCCAGAGGGGGAGCCGCGGGGCTCGGAGCGATGGGGGTGTGGCGCATGCGGGACGCCATGACGGCACCGGTGGCGGCGGAGGGCACGGCCGCCGTCGTGCGGGCCGCGGGGACGGGGGCGGGGCGGAGGCGGGGCGGGGCCGTGCGGGGACAGGTGGCCCGGCGGTTCGACCGCGACGACCCGGGGTGCGAGCGGGCCCGCCCGAACGGGACGGACGCCGACCTCACGGGGGCGGAGGACGACCTGACGCGGCGGTGGTGCGGCGACGACCAGACCTCCCGGCGCACGCGCTCCGCACTCGCGCTCGACGCCCTGGAAGACCCGGACGACGGCGTACGCCGGGCGCCCGCCGACGGCCCGCGGAGGCGCGCGAAGGACCTGCGACCCACCCTCGCGCCGGGCGGCCCCATCATCGGAAACCTGACGGCACCCGGCCTCGGCGGCCGGGCCGTCCTCGGCCCCGTCGTGCACCACGGCGGCTCGATCACCATCGGCGAGATGCACGGGGACCTGCGTCCGGACCGCCCTTCCCCGCCGGATCCGGCCGAGGGCTGAGCGGACCGGCGGGCACCAGGCCGTTCACACGGCACAGCCCGCACACCGTCGGAGCGCTGCCCCAGGAGCCGAGCAGCTCCCAGGCCCGCGGCGTGGGCAGACGCCTCGCACGCCGCCCCCCGCACCCCCCACTTGCCGCATCACATCGACCACACCCCCGGGGTCCCCCATCAGGCCCTACGCGTCCACCAACTGGTCCAGCGCAGCATCCGCGGACGGCAACCGCGCACCGGAAACAGCACTCCACCACCCGACCCCGAACGGAGCACCGCCATGTCGGAAGAGACCAGCCAGTCGCGGCCCGCTCGTCTGGAGCAGGCCCTCGCCTGTTTCTACGAGGCGCGCGGTCTGACCGACCCGGAGGAGTCGCCGGGCGTCTACGGGATCATCCTGCACGACATCGCCGACACCTACCGCGACGCCCACGACCTCAAGGAGGCCGTCGAGCACTTCCGGCAGGCGGTCTCGTACAAGCAGCAGGCCGACAATCCGAGCGACCTCGCCACGACGATGACGGCGCTCGCCAACACGCTGGTCTCGATGGGCGAGCGGACCGAGGCGCGGGACGTCCTCGAACAGCTCTCCGCGGAGGTGCCGAAGATCGGGAACACCGAGCGGCGGGCCGCCGTCCTGCACAACATGGCCCTCACCTACGAGGAGTTGGGCCGCATGGGCGTCGAGCGGGCCTACGCCGACGCCGTGTCCGCCTGCCGGGCGGTGCTCGCCCTGATCGACGGCGCATCCGACCCGGGCTGGTACGCGTCCGTGCTCAAGGACATGGGCGACGTCTACGACGCGCAGGACATGCTGCCGCAGGCCCACGCCGCGTACGAGGAGGCCGTCCGCTACACCCGCCGCATGGAGTCCACGTCCGCCTCGCTCATCACCGTCCTGATCGCCCTCGGCCGCACCAGCAGGCGGCTCGGCAAGCAGGAGGGGGAGACGACGGTGTCCGGGGACGGCGGCGCGGCGGTCAACGGCGCGCGCCTCGACGCCGCGCGGTCTCAGCCGCGCGAGGCCTCCGCGGAGACCCCGTCGGACGCGCCCCCACCGCCGCAGGGCCCGCCGCCGCAGGGCCCGCCACCGGAAGGCCCGCCGCCCGAGGCCGAGGCAGAGGCGTCCGGCGAGGAGTCGTAGGAACAAGAGGCAGACGGGCGTTCCGTCTCCGTGCGGTACGCCCCCGGCGTCGTGCCCGTCCAGCGGCGGAACGCCCGGTGGAACGCCGTGTCCTCGGAGAACCCGAGCCGCGCCGCGAGCTCCGCGATCGGCTCGTGGCCCTCCACCAGCCCCGCGATCGCCGCGTCACGCCGCACCGCGTCCTTCAGCTGCTGGTACGACGTGGACTCCTGGGCGAGCCTGCGGCGCAGCGTCGCCGGGCTCACCGCGAGGCGGGCCGCGATCTCGCCGAGTGAGGGCAGCCGCGGCGAGGAGCGCAGGGCGCGGGCGAGGACGCGGCGCACCTGCTCGGCGACCGTCGTGCCGTACTCGCGGCGGCTGAGGAGTTCGAAGGGGGCCCGGCGCAACATCTCGTCCAGCGCGTCCTCGTCCCTGACGAGCGGCGCGTCCAGCCAGTGCGGCGCGAATCCCGCGCCGGTCCGCTCGGCGCCGAACCGCACGGGGCACCCGAAGAGCAGCTCGTACTCGTCCTTGTGCGGAGGCGGCGGGTGCCCGAACTCGGCCCAGCGCAGCGGAATGCGGCGCCCGATCAGCCAGCTGCACAGCCGGTGCCAGATGATGACGAGGCACTCGGCGAGGAAGTAGTCCTGTTCCAGGTCACTGCGCACACCGAACACGGCGTCCCCGCCGCGCCGTTCGAGGACGAGATCGGGCCCGCCCGGGAACAGGCCGTAGAACGTCGCCCCCCGCTCCACCGCCGCGCCCAGATCACGGCAGCCCAGCGCGGCCTGGCACATCATCGCGAACGTCCCCGGCCTGCTGACGGCGGAGCCGAGCCCAAGGAACTCGTCCTGCGTCGCGCGGTACAGCTCACGGAAGAGCCGGGCGAACTGGGGCGCCGTGACCCGCGCCCGGTCGTCCCCGAGGAGCAGCGGCGGTATCTGCGCTCCCCGCAGCAGCGGCACCGTGTCCACGCCGTGCCGCTCGGCGCCGCGCAGCACGGCCCGTACGTGGTGCACGGTGATCGTCCGCCTCGCCATGCCACGACGTTAGCGCCGGGAGGCCCGCCCCAGAACACCGCGGTCCGAGAACGGCTGAGCGCCCCGGCCAGTGGTGCTGACGTTTCCCGTCATCCCCGGGGCCGTGCGGGCTCCCTAGCGTCGTACGCATGCAGCAGACGCGGAAGGACCCGACAGAGCCGCCGCCCGAACTGCCGCGCACCCTCGCGCTCCTGGCCGAGTGGGTGGCGGAGCGCCACACCGAGCTGCCCGCCCTGCGCTTCCGGCGCGACGGGCAGTGGGCCGAGATGTCGTACGAGCGACTCCGCGACGCCGCACGCCGCGTGGGGCGGCAGCTGCTCGCGCTCGGGGTTCCGCCGGGCGGCCGCGTCGCGGTCCTGGCCGAGACGCGGCCCGAGTGGACCTGCACGCATTTCGGCGTCCTCGCGGCGGGCGCCGTCGTGGTGCCGGTCTATCCGACGGCCGGGGACGACGAGGTCGCGTGGGTCCTGTCGGACTCGGGCGCGGAGGTCGTGATCTGCGAGGACGCGGCGCAGGCGGCGAAGGTGGAACGGCTGCGGGACCGGCTCCCCGGGCTGCGCCACGTGCTCCGCATGACGGAGATGCCGGACGCACTCGGCGATCCGAACGATCTGGCTGATCTGAACGATCTGGACGCGCTCCTGGAGCGTACGACCGGGTGCCGGCCCACGGACCTCGCCACCATCATCTACACGTCAGGCACCACGGGACCGCCCAAGGGCTGTCTGCTCACGCACGGCAATTTGCTCGCCGTGCAGGAGGCCACCCTCCCGCTCGTGGACGGCGGCCCCGGCGAGTCCACGTACCTCTATCTGCCGCTCGCCCACCTCCTCGCCCAGCTCATCGAGTTCACGACGCTCATCGCGGGCGGCACGCTCACCTACTTCGGCGGACGCATCGAGGACGTCGTATCCGAACTCGCCGAGGCGCGGCCCACGCATCTGCCGTCCGTGCCGCGGCTGTTCGAGAAGGTGCGGTCCGTGGTGCTGTCCCTCGCCGAGGCGGAGGAGGGCGGGCGCGAACGGTTCGACGAGGCCGTCCGCATCGGCGTCCTCGCCGCCGACGGTGCCCTGCCCGACGAGCTGCGGGACGCGTACGAAGCGGCCGACAAGGCGCTCTACGGCCTGGTCAGGCAGGCGCTGGGCGGCCGGGTCCGGTGGGCGCTGACGGGCGGGGCGCCCATCGCGCCGGACACCGTCGACTTCCTGCGGGCCTGCGGCATCGCGTTCTACGAGGGGTACGGGATGACGGAGTCGGCGGGCGTCCTCACCCTCAACCACCCGGGGTCGGTGCGGTACGGGACGGTCGGCAGGCCCGTCGACGGCGTGGAGCTGCGCATCGCCGACGCCGGGGAGATCCTGGCCCGGGGCGCCATGGTCTTCCCCGGCTACCACAACAACCCCGAGGCCACCCGCGACGTCCTCGACGCCGACGGCTGGCTGCACACGGGCGACCTGGGCGCGCTCGACGAGGACGGGTTCCTCACGATCACCGGCCGTAAGAAGGATCTCATCATCACGTCCGGCGGCAAGAACCTCACCCCCGCCCTGACCGAACTCGCCATCCAGACCTCACGGTTCGTCTCCCGCGCCGTGATGGTCGGCGACCACCGGCCCTACCCGGTCGCCCTCGTCACACTGGACACGGAGGAGGTCACGGGCTGGGCGGCACGCGAGGGCGTGACTCTGACCGTCCCGGCCTCCCGCGATCCGCGCGTGCGCGCCCTGGTCCAGGAGGCCGTGGACGCCGCCAACGCCACGGCCTCGCGGCCCGCCCGCATCCGCGACTTCACCGTCCTCGACGAGGACTTCACGGTGGCGGACGGTCTGCTCACACCGAGCCTGAAGGTGCGCAGGAAGGCGGTGACGGAGCGGTACGCGGAGGAGGTGGAGGAGCTGTACGAGCGGGGGCGCGGGCCCCAGTAGGGGCATCGACGGCTACTGCACCCCGGCCAGCCGCAGCAGCGCCGTCGTCGCCGCCGCGCCCACCACGACCACGGCGAACGGCGCCCTGCGCCAGGCGAGCACCCCGCCGGCCAGCACCCCGGCGGGCCTCGCCCACCCCGCGAAGGCCTGCCCCTCGGTGAGCGCACCGGTGGCGAGCAGCGCGACGAGCAGCACGGTGGCGCCGACGGTCAGCAGTTCCTGGAAGCGGGCGGGGAGTTCCACGCGCCCGTGCAGGACGGGACCGGCGAGCCGGAAGACGTACGTTCCCGCGGCCAGGGCGAGGACGCAGGCGAGCGTGGCGTTCATGAGGCGCTCCTTGAGGAGGCGGTACGGCCCGTACGGGGACGGCGCGGTCCGCGGCGGGCCGCGAGCAGCCCCAGGAGGGCGAGGAGTACGGGCACGCCCGCGGGCAGCAGCGGCGCGGCGACCACCGCGACGACCGCGCCGGCGGCCGAGGCCCGCCGTGCCGCGCTGTCACCGCGCAGGGCGGGCAGCACCAGCGCGAGCAGCACCGCGGGGAACGCGGCGTCGAGCCCGAACCGGTCGGTGTCGCCGAGAGCGGACCCGGCGAGGGCGCCCGCGAGCACGGAGAGGTTCCACGCGACGAACAGGCCGACGCCGGATATCCAGAACGCCGCCTTGCGCTGCCTGCGGCCCTCCTGGGCGAGGACGAACGCGGCGGTCTCGTCGGTGACGAGGTGGGCGCCGATGAGCCGCGCGGTCCAGGACCGGCCGAGGTCGTCGGCGAGTGCGAGACTGAACGCGGCCGTACGGGAGTTGAGCAGCAGCCCGGTCGCGGCGGCGGCCACGGGTCCGCCGCCCGCGGTCAGGACGCCGACCGCGCTGAACTGGGCGGAGCCCGCGTACACGAGCAGCGACATGAGGACCGGCACCCACACGGGCAGCCCTCCGCCGACGGCGATGGCGCCGAAGGAGACGCCGACGACGGCGTCGGCGAGCCAGACGAGGGCGATGTCGCGCAGGACGCCGGGCGGCAGGTCGGAGAAGCGGACGAGGCCGGCGGACCCCTCGCCCGTTCGGCAGGACGGGTCATCTGTTCGGTGTGGCGAACGCATGCGTCGTAGGATGGGCGCAGGGGATCACGTTCGTCAAGCCGAACGATCGGTCCCCTCTGCCGAACGTACGGGGAAGAGGGCGAGGAGAAGCAGCCGATGACCGACGGGTCCGAGGGATCCCGCATGCCGCGCGAGTGGGTGGCAGCGGCGCTGCGCCGTGAGCGCACCAGGGCGGGGCTCTCCCTCTCCGAGCTGGCCAAGCGCGCGGGCATCGCGAAGTCCACGCTGTCCCAGCTGGAGGCGGCCACGGGCAACCCCGGCATCGAGACGCTCTGGGCGCTGGCCGTCGCGCTCGGCGTGCCGTTCAGTGTGCTCGTGGAGTCGCCGGCGCCCGCGGTGACGGTGATCCGCTCGGGCGAGGGTCCGACCATGCACGCGGAGAACTCCTCGTACGCGGGCACGCTGCTCTCGGCGGGCCCGACGGGCGTCCGCCGCGACATCTACCACGGCGCGCTGGAGCCCGGCGCCCCCCGCGAGTCCGACGCGCACATCCCGGGTTCGGTGGAACACCTGGTCATCAGCACGGGCCGCCTCCTGGCGGGCCCCCGCGACGCAACGGTGGAACTGTCCCCCGGCGACTACATGTCGTACCGCGGCGACGTCCCCCACTCCTACGAGGCCCTGGAACCGAACACGACGTTCGTCATGATCATGCAGCACACCTGACAAAAGGCAGGAGCCCCGTCTTCCCCGCTTGCGCGGGGGAGCGGGGCTCCTTGGGTACTGCTATCAATCTCCGGATCTGGTCACCGGAGCAACCACACGCCCCACTCGCGTGGGGCGCCCGATTACATCGGGGTGACGTTCTCCGCCTGCGGGCCCTTCGGACCCTGCGTCACGTCGAAGGAAACGGCCTGGTTCTCCTCGAGGGAGCGGAAGCCGTTCGCGTTGATCGCGGAGTAGTGGACGAAGACGTCCGGGCCGCCGCCTTCCTGGGCAATGAAGCCAAAGCCCTTTTCAGCGTTGAACCACTTCACGGTTCCGGTAGCCATAAGCCCTCCTTGGGCCAAAGGGTTGCCCTGCTCCAGAACCAGCGATTGTTTAAACAACTGCATAAGTCTGAAAACGACGAGAGCCCGCGGAGTTACATGCTCCGCAGGCTCTGTACTGCAAGGGAAACCAAACTGCAACTTGCGGCGAGCTTAGCACGCAGGCAGGGGAATGCAATAGGGGGCAAGATCACGTCACCCGGAGGTTTGACACGTCCCCCAGTGGGGTTGACGGGGCGCGTCCCGGCCCCGGCGCCCCGACCGTACCGCAAGGGGGCTAGCCTCGCCGATGTGGACAATTCTCCCCTGAACGCCTTCGCGGGGGCAGGCGCCGAACAGCCGCACGACTCCCGTCGCATTCCCCGGCCGCGCGTCGGTCACATCCAGTTCCTCAACTGCATGCCCCTGTACTGGGGCCTCGCGCGGACCGGGACCCTCCTCGACTTCGAGCTCACCAAGGACACTCCCGAGAAGCTCAGCGAGCAGCTGGTCAGGGGCGAGCTGGACATCGCGCCGGTCACCCTCGTCGAGTTCCTGAAGAACGCCGACGACCTCGTCGCCTTCCCCGACCTCGCCGTCGGCTGCGACGGCCCCGTCATGTCGTGCGTGATCGTCTCGCAGGTGCCGCTGGACCAGCTGGACGGCGCCCGCGTCGCGCTCGGCTCGACGTCCCGCACCTCCGTGCGGCTCGCGCAGCTGCTCCTCGCCGAGCGGCACGGCGTGCGGCCCGACTACTACACGTGCCCGCCCGACCTGGGGCTGATGATGCGGGAGGCGGACGCCGCCGTCCTCATCGGCGACGCGGCGCTCCGCGCGAACCTCATCGACGGACCGCGCCTCGGCCTGGACGTGTACGACCTCGGGGAGATGTGGAAGGAGTGGACGGGCCTGCCGTTCGTCTTCGCCGTCTGGGCGGCGCGGCGCGACTACGCGACGCGCGAGCCGGAGGTCGTCCGCGCGGTGCACAAGGCGTTCCTCTCCTCCCGTGACCTCTCCCTGGAGGAGGTCGGCAAGGTCGCGGAGCAGGCCGCGCGCTGGGAGTCCTTCGACGCCGGAGTCCTGGAGCGGTACTTCACGACCCTCGACTTCCGCTTCGGCGGCGAGCAGCTGGCGGGCGTGACCGAGTTCGCCCGTCGGGTCGGCCCGACGACGGGCTTTCCCGCGGACGTGCGGGTGGCGCTCCTGGAGCCGTAATCGGGAATTCGCCGCCCACGTTCCCATTCCGGCCGCCCCGGAATAGCGCTGCCGTCGCAATAGTTCTTTGCGTCCGAATTGAGTAAGGCCGGCACCGTGCGGCCGGCCCTCTTCCAATAACTATGGGGACGGCTCGCGCACTACGCTGATCCGCGGTGCCGAGGTGCGCGAGGTGTCCGGCGCCGTGCCTGGGGGAGGCCAACGTCATGCATCCGCTCGAAGCCGACGAACCCACCGCGATCGGGCCCTACCGGCTGCTCGGCCGGCTCGGCTCCGGCGGCATGGGCCGGGTCTATCTGGGCCGCAGCGCGGGCGGCCGCACCGTCGCGGTCAAGGTCGTGCACCCGCACTTCGCGCTCGACGAGGAGTTCCGCGCGCGCTTCCGCCGCGAGGTCGACGCGGCCCGGCGGGTCGGCGGCGACTGGACGGCGCCCGTCCTGGACGCGGACCCGGACGCGTCCGTCCCGTGGGTCGCCACGGGGTACGCGGCAGGGCCCTCGCTCACCGAGGCGGTACGGGACGGCGGGCCGCTGCCCGAGCACTCCGTACGCGTCCTCGGCGCGGGCCTCGCCGAGGCGCTGGCACACGTGCACGGCCTGGGACTCGTCCACCGCGACGTGAAGCCGTCGAACGTCCTGCTCACCCTCGACGGCCCCCGCCTCATCGACTTCGGCATCGCACGCGCCACCGACGGCACCGCCTCCCTCACCTCCACCGGCGTCTCCATCGGCTCGCCCGGCTACATGTCGCCCGAGCAGATCCTCGGCAAGGGCGTGACAGGCGCAGCGGACGTCTTCTCGCTGGGAGCGGTCCTGGTGTACGCGGCGACGGGGGAGTCACCCTTCCCCGGCGACTCGTCGGCGGCCCTGCTCTACAAGGTCGTCCACGAGGAGCCCGAACTGGGCGCGCTGCGCGGCGACTTGCGCGACCTCGCGGCCGCCTGCCTGGCCAAGGACGCGGCCGCGCGCCCCGCCCCCGCCGAACTCGCCCGCCGTCTCGCCCCGCAGGGTGCGGCCCCGCTGGTGGCGGCGGGCTGGCTGCCGGGCCCGGTGGTGGAACGGGTGAGCCGGAGCGCGGTGCGGCTCCTCGACCTGGACACGGGGGCGGGGGCGGCGCCCGCTCCGCAGGACGCGCCCTCGGGCCCGGTGGCGTTCAACTCCCCATCGGTGGGCGGTTCGTTCGGCCCCCCGGACCCGTCGTACGCGCCTGCGCCGCCCCCACCCTCCGTGCCCCCCTCCGCCGCGCCCGGCAAGTTCTCCGTCTCCGTGGCCGCGACCTCCGTGCCCGAGGGCGCGAACGGGCGCGGCCGCAGGGTGAGTTGTACGGTCGCGCTCGCCGTGGCCGGAGCGCTGGCGGCCGTCACGGTCGGCTCGGTGTTCGTCCTCGGGATGCTGCGGCAGGACGACGACTATTCGGGAGCCGGTCAGCCGCCGGTGTCGTCCGGCAAGCCGAGCGCCCCGGGGGACTCCGCGGCCTCGGGCAAGGTTCCCGAGGCCTACCTCGGCACCTGGCGCGGCGACGCCGACGCGAGCGACGGGCGGGTCCCCCTCGGCACGTTCACGGTCACCCTGCGCCAGGCGAAGCCGGGGGGCCGGCTCGGCACGGTCCTGCAGCGTGACCCGATCGGCAACACGTGCAAGGACGTCCTCACCCTCAAGTCCGTCAAGAAGAAGGAGGTCGTGGCGGTCGGCAAGGGTGCGGAGGGCAACGGCGGCCAGTGCGCGCAGACACCCCACACGGTCCACCTGCGCCTGGACGGCAAGTCCCTCGTCTACACGTCGGACGACCCCGACGCGGGCGATCCTAGGGCGCGGCTGTCCCGGGTGGAGTGAGGGCGGCGCGGCGCCGCTTCACGTACCGGTGCACGAGCCAGCCGCCCGCCACCGCGCAGAAGACGGCAGCCGCGACGCCCGGCAGCCACAGGTAGGGGTACTGCTCGTGCACCCAGCAGGGCTCGCCGTGCGCGAAGCACTCCGGGCCGCGGCGGCGTCGCTTGGGCCTGGTCGCCCCGAAGCAGAGCAGGAGCAGCAGGCAGGTCAGCGCCACGCCGGGAAGGGCGGCTGCCGCCCATCCAGCCGACCGCACCGGTTCCTTCTTCCGGTTCGCCCGCGTCAGCGGCACGATGATCGCCGCGACGGCGGGCGGGGCGAGGAGCCCGATGGTGATCGCGAAGCCGTAGCCGCCGCCGGGCCAGCCGGGCGCGACCTCGCCCCACAGCGTCTCGCCCCAGGCCAGGTCCGCCAGGCCGAAGAGGACGGCCACGGCGAGGACGGCCAGGAACATCAGGATCCCGAAGCCCCAGCTGACCCGCTCCCCCTCCTCCGCCCCCTTCTTCTTCCGCTCCCCCGACCGGCCCGAGGTCCGCGCCCCGGGCACATGCTCGTACCGCAGCGCGGGCCCCGCCGCGCGCCGCCGGGAACTCCCCACGACGGCCTCCTCGTTTCCGTCAGGACATCCGCTACAGCGGAGTCGTCACCGTGGCGATCTCGCCCGTGCCGAGGTGCAGCATGCCCTTGCCCGGCGCCACCGGGCCGCCGACCATGCTCCGCGAGATCCGCAGCCCGATGAGCTCGCCGCTGGAGCTGTCCTGCGGCGAGAGCAGAATGCCGCGCCGCCCCTTCTTCGCGTCGACCTGCCACCCGGAGAACCCGCTGCAGACGTCCTCCTCGTCGCCGGCGATGACCATCGCGAGGCCCAGGTCGGTGCCGCGCTGGATGATCCGCTTGAAGTGGCTCGCCGCGTCCGCGTCCTCGAGGATCTCGGCGTCGTCGATGAGGACGACGACCGGGTCGTCCGTCGACGCGTCCGCCTCGTCGATGAGCTCCTCGAACTCGTCCTCGTCGATGTCGTCCCCGGTGAACACCTTCAGGACGCCCTCCGTGCCTTCCAGCGCACGCAGCGGCGACTGGCGCGGGGCGGCGACGATGAGACGTACACCCTGCGTACGGAACGAACGCGCCATGTTCATCAGGACCGTCGACCGTCCCGACTTGGCCGGGCCCGCGATGACGAACGCGGGCACGCCCTCCGCCAGGTCGGGCCCATGGCCCATGACCTCGTCGCCGCCGATGCCCACCAGCGCCCACAGCCTGGAGCGCGAGGCGTCCGGGTCGCGCAGCTCCCACGCCTCCTCGAAGGTGATACGGCTCGGCAGCGTGTCGACGCGGAACGGACGGCGGTGGCGCGGCACGTCCGCGTCGCGGGCCGCGGCCCGCTCGCCGATCGCGGAGATCGCCGCGGCCTGACCCTGACCCGTGGAGTCCTCGGAGAGCAGCGCGAACTGCGTCTCCGTGCCGCTCTCGTTCCTGAAGGCGCGGCCCGGCGCGATCTCCTCGGGGACCTTGCGGGCCGGGATGCCGAGCATGGAGAAGTCGGAGCGGTCGGCGAGGCGCAGGCCGTACTTGTCCTCGGTGAGGGAGGAGATGCGGCCGACCAGGAGCTGGCGGTCACCCGTCAGCACCATGTGCAGGCCGACGCTCGCGCCCTCCCGCATCATCGTCGTGATCTCGTCGGTGAGCGAGCCGTGGTCGATCTCGCCGAGCGTGGGCAGCCAGCCCTCCCAGCGGTCGAGGAGCACGACGATGTGCGGCAGCCGCTCGTCCTCGGCGGCGTCGGCCCGCTGCTCGCCGATGTCCGCGTACCCCTTGTCGGCCAACAGGTCCTGGCGGCGCGTGAGTTCGCCCTTGAGGCGGTTGATGAGGCGTACGACACGCTCGGTCTGGTTGCGGCCGACGACGGCGCCGCAGTGCGGCAGCCGGGTCAGCGCGTTGAGCGCGCCGTTGCCGCAGTCGATGCCGTAGAGGTGCACGTCGGCGCTGGAGTGGGTGCGGGCGAGGGAGCCCGCGATGGTCCGCAGGACCTGCGAGCGGCCGGAGCGCGGGGCGCCGCCGATCATCAGGTGGCCGAAGTGCGCGAAGTCCACGACGACGGGGCGGCGCGCCTGGTCGGCGGGGAGGTCCTCGATGCCGTACGGGGCGGGCGTGAGCGCGCCGGGGGCCGTGCGGGGCGCCGGGGCGGGGATCTCGTCGAGCAGCAGGGTCTCGCCGAGCGCGGGCAGCCACGGGCTGTGCTGGGCGGGGATGCCGAGGATCCTGTTGGCCTCGATGACCTCGTCGACGAGGACCTTCAGGTCGGTGATCTCCTCCTCCTCGCGGGCCTGCGCCTTCGGCTTCACGAGCGCGGCGCGGCCGAGGGCCGCCCAGTCCAGCGAGTCGACCCAGGGCGCGAGCAGCGCCGGATCGGCGGCGCCGGGGCGGCGGCCACCGACGCGGCCCGACTGGAAGGGCACCAGCGAGGCGTGCCCGAGACGCACGTACGCCCGTCCCGGGGTGTTCTTGGAGATGTGCCCGGCCTCGGGGGAGTCGATGACGTCGCTGGACTCGCCGCCGTCCGTCACGCGCAGCGCGATGCGGAGGTTGGTGTTGGCGCGGATCTCGGGCGACACGACACCGGAGGGCCGCTGCGTGGCGAGGAGCAGGTGAATGCCCAGCGAACGACCACGCTGAGCGATGTTGACCAGACCCGTCACGAAGTCGGGCAGGTCGCGCACCATGGAGGCGAACTCGTCGATGACGATGAGGAGTCGCGGCACGGGCGCGTGCGACGGGTCGCGCCGCACGAGGTCCTGGTAGTCCTCGATGTCCTTGGCGTCGGCGTCGGCGAGGATGTGCTCACGCCGCTTCAGTTCGGCGCCGAGCGATTCGAGTGCCCTCTCCACGAGGTGCGCGTCGAGGTCGGTGACCATGCCGACGGTGTGCGGCAGCTTCACACAGTCCTTGAACGCCGACCCGCCCTTGTAGTCGACGAGGACGAAGGTCATGTTCTCGGGCGTATTGGCGACGGCGAGCGCGGCCACGATGGTCTGCAGCAGCTCCGACTTACCGGAACCGGTGGTACCGGCGATGAGGCCGTGCGGTCCGTCCTTGCGCATGTCGATGCCGAAGGGCCCGTCGTACGACTCACCGATGACAGCCATCGTCGACTGCCCGCCCGCCTGCCACCGCGCCGTGATCGCCCCCGCCGTCGGCGGCTCCAGCTGCAGTACGTCGAGCAGCCGGCTGGACGCGGGCAGCGCGGAGTCCTCGGTCTCGCCGCTGATGTCGCGCAGCGGCGACACGGAGCGGGCGAGGCGCAGGCACCAGGCGGGCGTCACGAAGTCGGGCCGTACGTCGAGGAGCCGCTCGGCGCCGCTCATCTCGACGCGCAGCCGCAGCTCGCGCGGGCCGCCGGTCTGCTGCGGGTCGGGCGCGGTGGTGTGCCAGGCCTGGAAGGAGGGGAAGCCACCGGGGGCGTGCTGGGGCATGGCGGGCCCGTGGGGCGCGCTCTGCGGCGCCCCGCCGCGCGCATACGCGTTCGGGTCCGCCCCCGTCCCCGTCCCCGTCTTCGGCTCGGCGACCACGAAGGCCTGGCACTCACCGGGCAGGAACCGTTCTTCGGTGTCGAGGCAGAGCGCGTACATGTGCACGGCGGGCCCCTCGCGCAGCAGCCGCACCACACCGGGCAGCGACCGCAGCCGCCGCGACCCGTCCCACACCACGACGATGTCGGGATCGGAGAAGTTGGCCCCTTGGCTCTTGTTGTCCTCGACGGCCTTGACCCTCGCGTCGAGGATCTGGGTCAGCTCACCTATGCGGGCGCCGACGGTCTCGGCGTCCGTCCCGATGAGTACGTTGATGTCCTGGCCGCCGGAGGGCCGGGCGTGCGGCAGCCACCGCACCCAGTCCCAGCTCTCCTTGGACGTGGCCTCGGTCAGCACGTAGAACTGCACGTCCATGGGGCTGTGCAGGGTCGCGGTCTGCGCGACGGCCCAGCGCCCGAGCGCGGTGGCGGAGTCGTCGGGCCCCGCGATGCCGATGACACCGAGCCCCTTCAGCGGCAGCGCGACGGGCGCGTCCTCGATCTTCCACGTCACCTGCCGCCGGTGGTCGTCCTTCTCCGGGTCGTCGAGGACGACCTCGGAGGGCAGCTGCCCGGTCCCGAAGCGCAGCAGCAGATGGTCACCGTCGGTCCGCCGTCGCTCCCACAACCGCGTACGGGGCCCGGTGGCGAGGGCGAGCACGGAGGCGGGATCGGGCACGGCGTTACGCCGGTCGATCCGCTCGACCACCAGCGCGTCCTGCGCGTCCCGCTCGATCCGAGCCTTGGTCTCCTTGTACTCCTTGACCTGCTTGGCATGGGACTTGCGCCCGTGCTTCTTGTCCATGAAGTAGTTGCCGAACAGCATGATGGGACTGAGCCCCGCCATGATCAGGTAGTACCAGCGATTGAAGATCATCGCTGCGACGACGGCACCGACCAGCGGAAACAGTGCCATCAGCCACGGCAGCGGCCGCGCCTCGAACTCACGGGGCGGACTGGGCAGCCGAAAGGCGGTCTGCCGCTCGGGCGGCCGCAGCCGCGGAGGCCGGTTGTAGTCGAGCCCGGCACCGTCCTCGGACCACTTGAGGGCGGCGTTGGGAGGCGTATAGCGGACGAGCTCAAGCAGCGTATTGCCCACCGCGATCTGAGCCCCGAGCGGCCAAGCAACGGTATCGAGCCGCCCGTTGCTCCCCTTCGCCCCCTTGAGCAGCTTCGCCCGAGCCTCCTTGCGCTCCTTCCACTCCTTGCGCGCCTGCCGCTCCCGCTTCTCCCGTGCCTTGCGCTCCTTCTTGGACTCGCCTTCGAGGGGCGGCCCGGCCTCGACCGGCTCGTCCTCCTCCTTCTCCACCCCGAAGGGCGCACCGTCGAGAGTGACCCCCTCCTTCTCCTCGGGGGTTCCGTGGAGGGTGGCCTGGCAGGTGCCGTCGGTTGCGACTGACAACGTCAGGGCGCGGGCGGGCAGCTCCGGATCGTCGACACGGATGTACGAGGCGGGCCCGCTGCCGATGTCGTACCGCCCGATCCCGAGCCGGTGCACGGCGCCGGCGGCCGCCCCGCTCACGACGCGCAGCTCGACGAGCCCGGACGGCTCGCCGGGCAGGCACCCGGCGGGATCGTTGAGACTGACGACGGCACCTTCGCGCAGCGGCGAGGTGACGACGGTGGCGGAGGGGTCGACGGCGTACCCGTCCACGTAGATGACCGGCGCGCCACCGCCGGGCGCCTGCTGCCCGTGCCCGATCGGAATGATCTGCGCACCGCTGTGGCCGACCTGCCGGGCCAGTTCCACCGCGATGTCCTGCACGGTGGACTCGGGATCGGCGTCGAGAACCACGTCGGCGGAGTTCCCGCCGAACGGATCGACGACGGTCAGAGTCAGGCGCACGATCGTCCTCCCCGGAGCTGAACAATGCGCCTGACGATATCCGCTCCCCCCTTCCCACAGGCAACGCCCCGTACCCACCCGCACCCCGGAACCCCCCGCGCCACACGGCCCCTCCCTTCACATTTCTTCACATCTCTTCGCCCTCGGTTCTTCACATCGCTTCGCAGTCGCTCATAGCAGAGCTGTGACTGAACCGGGCTGCAATCCCTTCCGCCTCACCCGTAAGCTGCTGGCGCAAGAGCGGAAGATCACACCATCCGCGTTACGGGAGCCACGGGGGTTGGCCCTGCGGCGAGTTGATTGGGAGAGAGCCTCATGGCCAAGGACCTTGATGTCACATATCAGGACATGCGAGACGCGGCCAAGCATGTGGTCAAGGAGAAGGACAAGCTCAACGAGAAGCTGGACGGCCTGAAGAAGTACATCAAGCACCTCGTCGAGACGGGCTTCGTCACGAAGAGCGCGTCGAAGGCGTTCGACGAGAACTTCGACGAATTCGTCGAGGGCGCGAAGAAGACGATCGACGGCCTCGACGGCATGGGCGACTACCTGACCAACGCCGCGGACAAGTACGAGCAGATCGACGACGAGCTGGGCAAGGCTGCGCGCAAGTAACTGCGCTTGCCGCCGGCGGCGGGGCGACGGAGAACGCGTCGCCCCGCCCTGGCGTTGCGTCAGCCATCGCTCACCGTTTCGCTTCCCTCTTGGCGCAGCCGCGAGGCGTCACTTTGAAACGTGAAACGGTCGCACAACTCGGCTGCACCGGCTGTCCGCTGCGCCGTCCGTCACAGCCAGCGCACCGAATGCGCGATGGCCTCGCACAGTTCGCCCATAGGGCTTTTGATGCCGCTTATGGGGACGCTGAATGCCAGCAGCAGGTACCCCATCTCGCCCGGCACCTGGACGTAGAGGTCGATCGTGGTCGCCGTGGTGACGCGAATCGTCTCCCCGGCAGGCAGACTGATGACCGCGACTTCGGCTTTGTCGCCTTTGCGTTCGGCGAGTGTGGACGCAAAGTCCCGCGGAGCGGCGTAGAGGTCTCCGGGCATCGGCAGCAGAGACACCAACAAGGTCGCCGGTGTCGACACCACCGTGGTCGTTTCCGACTTGAGGAAGAGTTCCAGAGATCCATGCGACGCCCCGCTTTCCGCGGTGTTGCGCAAGGTGGACCACAGGCTTTGCCGCGCCTCCGCGGACATGCTGCGTTTCACGGCCTGCTGATCGACGAACGTCTTCAACTGAGAGCGCCAGCGATCGAGCGTGAGGTCGATGCGGAACCAGTCGCGGGGGACCAGCAGCCGGTAGTCCTCGGGCGGTTCAGTGCGTGCGGCCGACGGGTCGGTGGACGCGGTCACCCGTCGATCTCCAGCAGCCTGCCGTGGGTGTCCATCGGGTTGCCGACCGGATCGAACAGCGTGAGGCTCTTTGCGACCCCCGCGAACATCGAGGAGAAGACGTCCCACCCTTCCTGGGTCGGGGTGGTCATTTCCAGAACGACTGCGGTGCCGTTGAACAACGGTACTTGTACGTTGATGAACGACGTCCAGAACGGTTCATCGCGCCCAGACGGGGCAAGGGCAGCTTCGATGACCGCTTGACGCGTGCCAACCCACGACACAGCTGGACCGCAGGGCAGAAGGATCTCGTCCACATCGCCATGCCCCAGGGCGCGCAACGCCTTCACGGTGCTTTGCACCGGACTGAGACGGGCCTCCTCGGCCAGGTCGACGAGCGAGAGGTTCACATTTGCGGTGCAGCGAGTGCCGTCGACTTCGGTGATGACGAATCCCGCATACTGCACACCGGTTTCCACCAACTCGTCATACGTGGCGATGCACATGGCCGCCCACTGGTACTGCATGTCGGCGGTGCCTTTGGGAATGATCTCCTTGGCGAGCTCAATCAACTGGTCAGCGAGGTCCTCGATGGAATCCGCTTCCGTGGGGAGTTCGAAGAAGCCCTCGGGCATGACCCAACGGACGTTGACGAGTGCTCCGTCGGTACCGGTCGATATCTCGGAGGTAGTGGACACCTCGTCGGACGCCCCCACGTTCATCAAAACCTGTTCCTGTCCGGCAGTTCGAGTTCCTCGGCCTCCGCGTGGAAATTGGCGGCGAAGGGATAGGGGCCGTAGTGCGGGTAGAAGGCAGGCACGTCACCGCCGTTCTCGGCGGCGATGTGCATAATCTTGCGATAGGCGGCCGCCCTGGCGCGGACCTTCTGCCTCGGTCGGTTGCCCCACTGCCGGATGAGCGTGCCGACGAAGAACACGACGAGGCACGCGATGACGGCACCCGCGCCTGCGTAGAAGAGGGATTTGTTGCGGTCGGACTCCCAGTACTGGGCGTACGCTCCCCAGTAAGCGAAGGTGCCGAAGAGAATCAACGCAGTGGGCCAGGCGAGACGCTTTCCGGCATTGTGCAGCTGCGTCTCGTCGATGTGGCGCAGCCGCAGCATCTTCAGGACCGCTTCGTCGTCAAAGAAGTCGAACTGCAGCCTGCTGCCTTCGGTCCGGGCGGCCTCCGTGGCTGCTGGTACCGCAGCGATCACATCGCCGGGCACCATCTTTCTGATGATGCCTTCACGCGCCCTGTACTCCCACGGTCCAGGATCGCGATCTTTGTCTTCGTCGGTCGACACGAGAACCATTCTCCTTCGTTGTGGACTCAGTGCGCGAGCGCCGTGTGGAACGGCTTGGGCGACGGGGTGGGGGCCGGCTTCGGTGACGGCTGGGGGCTGGGGCGAGGAGTGTGCGTCGGTGCCGGCTTGGGATCACCGGGGTCTCCGGTCGCCGCACCGTCCTTACCCGTGAAAATCTTGTACAGCGCGCTGCCCAGACTTCCCGTCTTGATGCCTGCGGTGATGCGCTCCCCCTCCAGCGCGGGCTTGCCCGCCTTCGTGAGGACGAAATTGACGCCCTTGACCGCAATGCCGTTGAAGAACTTGTCGGCGACTCCGCCCATGGCGCCCGAACCACTGAAGCGGATGCCCCGCAGCTTCGACAGCCCTTTGAGCCCCTTGAGGGCCCCAAAACCCTTGAGGGCTCCAAGTCCGGGCATGACTCCCAGGACATCGAGGCCCAGCTTCAGCAGATTCAGCTTGCCACCGCGCGCGGTCATGTCATAGGCGTGTCCCGCCAGTGCGGCAGCGCTCGTGATCACGGCGAGGGCCGTGAAGATGGGCATGAGTACTTGGAGCGGTGGCACGAAGGCGCAGATCACCGCCAGAATGGAGAAGATCGCCGAAAGGTTGGAGAACCTGTCTGCCCAGTCGGCCAACCAGTTCATGAACCCACCGGGGTCACGTACCCCGTCATGATGGATGATGTTTTTGATGTGCTTCGCGGCTGCGCTCGCAGCGTCGTCGCGGATCTCTTTCGCGCGGTCGATCTCCCGTCGGCAGTCGCCCATGGTGGTGAGAGCCGCCGAACGTTTCTTCGCCTGCCGTTCGCGCTCGGTTGTGGACAAGTCCGATGAAGGTTTCCCTCCGGACGGCTGCATGGGGGAGTCCGTGTCGCCGAGGTCGCCCTCCACCGCGCGGAAGTCCTGCAGCGCCTTGTCCGCGATCTTCTGGGCGCGATGGAGTTCGCTCGCGTACTCCTTGGACTCGCCGCCTTCGACGACCTTCGTCCCCAGAGCCTTGGCGGCTTCGTCATAGCGCTCGAATGATCGCTTCAGGCGTCCCGAGGCGCCGTCGGCGATCTCATGAAAGGCGCGGCCGGCATCGCTGTCCCAACTGTCCACAGATGACAGAGCCTTGATGTTCCGAGCCTGCTTGTCGATCTCGTCGGCCATGTTCCGCAGCTTCTTGCCCAGCCGTGCGACTTCGTGCGGATCACCAGGTATGGGGTCGCCGATGTGCAGGGGCTCCCAATCGGTCGGTCGAGCGGTCACTTCTTCCCCTTCTTGGCGTCCTTGCGGGCCTTGCGAAGGGCCTCGGCCAGTTCGTGGTCCACTTTCTCGTACGTATCGGCTGCGGTATCGGTGAACTTGGCCAGCTGCTCGATGTCCTTCATCAGTTTCTTGCGCGTCTTCTTCCAAGTCTCCGAAAAATCATCAAAAATATCGCGGAGTTTCTCGCTGCCCAGGGCATTGTCGTATCCGTCCGCGGGATTGCTGTTGCTCTTGAATTCGCGGTGGATCCGGAAAAGTGACTCTGAGCACTCCCTGATGACGTCCAGATCGGCTCTCGTTCTTTCGCTCATCGAACTTCCCCCGTGCAGGTCAACGATCGGTGTGCGTCAAGTGTCGTGCGACGGCTATGCGGCGGGCGCGGAACCGTTCCGTCAGTGGTCGCCGGGCGGGGTGAGAGAGAGACCCTGCAGGCGCTCTGTTCTGCAGGCGAGCGCGGCGGCGGACATGATGCGGCGGTTCACGGTCGGGCTCCCGGTGGGGCGAGGCTGTCTTCGACAGACCGACGTTATCTGTGTGATTGCTGATTCGGCCAGAGACGAATATGGGGCAAGCTGTCGCATAGTTACTGAACGGATCGTTCTGTGACGCGAAAATCACGCACCTGATGCACCCCTTTCACTCAGGGGGAGCGGGCCTCGAGGCAGGCAAGCTGATACACGCCGTCGCCGTCGCCACCGGAGTGCGGAATGCGGGGGGGGGATCTGGCACATACCCGTGGGCCGCTGTGGTGCCGTTGCGCACACCTCCCTCCGCTGTGGACGACTCACGGCGACTCACGGCGACTCACGACGGGGCGCGACGAGGCACGGCGACTCACGAGGGCACCGGGCCATTGGTCTGTGAAGCTCTTCCTCGCTTCGCCAGGGACGTCCTCGGCGGCAGACTTGGCGGCGGACTCGGCGCGCGGGCCCGTGCCGACTTCGCCGCGAGCACCGTTTCGGTTGTTGTGGTGATTCGCAGCTGGTGGCGCCCCCTGCCGAGCCGCTGCGTGCGCGCTGCGGCCGGGGGCCCCATCGGCCAGGCCGGACGGGAATCAGCGGTTGATCGACTGGATCTCCTCGACGGTGACTTGCTGCACCGCCTCGATCTTGCCGTCAGGCATCGGCTCCGCCCCGGTTTGGCCCGTGCCCGTCCAGCTGATCTCCCAGGTGAGGGAGGCCTTGAGGGGGAACGTGGAGCCGGCGGACGAGCGGCCGTAGACGATGCCGCAGGGCGGGGTCTCCTTGGACTTGCCCTTCGCGTACGGCTCGCCGATCGTGTCGCCGACGATCAGACACTCACCGTTCGCGGGGAGCGTGGTCGCGTCCGCGGTGCCGGGGTCGAGCGTCAGCGACTTGGGCTTCGCGGTCGTCGTCGCCTCCAGGTGGAAGCCGGGGACGTCGATCGCCGCCGTCGCCTTCACGTCGTCGAAGGCCGCCTTGTCGAGCCAGGCCCACGTCGGCAGCTTCACCTTGGTCGCGCCGTCGGGGGCGAGGGCGACCTTGGTCTTCGGCAGCTCCATGTGCTGGTAGGCGAGCGCCGCGAGGATCTCCGGCTTGATGGCCTCCTCGTACTGGGGCGGCGGCGCCTCGCCGTTCTCGACCCAGAAGGGGATGTCACTGCACGAGGTCCGCTTGAGGTAGTCCGGCTCGTCGGGGTTCTCGACCGCCGCCCAGAACATCCCCTCGCCGTCCTTGTCGACGTTGTAGTCCTTGTAGCCGGGGGTGTCCGTCCAGCCGTAGTCGTCCTCGTAATGCCGCTGCAGCTCATTGATCGCCGCGCCCGCGTGCCCGGTCATCCCGGGCGCGCTCGCGGCGTCCTTGAGCTCCTTCGACATCTTCTTCTTGAATTCCTTGGCGCCGTACATGGGGGCGTACCAGCAGGGCGGCGGCGTCCAGTTGACGTCAGAGGACGTCACGTTTCCGCTGCTGCCGCCTTTGGCGACGGAGCCGGAGTAGGTGACTTTCGCGGCGGCGTAGATGCCGGTGCCGGATTTGTCGCTGCCGCCCTCTTCTGAGGTGTCGCCCCCCTTGCCGTAATCCACCGGGTCCGCCACGGCATGGGGAGCCGTGAGGGCCAGAGCGCCGAGGGCCAGGGCCACGGCCGTGACGCCTGCGGCGAATGAGACTCGACGTGGTCTGTTCACTGGCACTTCTCCGCCCCCGTCTCGACGAACACCTTGGACGCCTGCCACAGGCCCTTGCCCGTGGGGTACTTCACCATCACGATCTTGTAGTAGCCAAAGTCCTTGGCGCTGGGCTTGGTCTTCAGGACCTTGCCCGTCTTAAGCTCTTTTCCGTAGAACTTGCCGGTGTCCGCGCAGAACGCGACCTCTACTGAGTTGCCGTTGGGGGCGGACCGCGTGGTGGCCTGGTAGTGACGACGTGTCCCGGTCCCCGTCCAGCCGCCCTTGATCCACTCGTTGATCTGCACCTTGGCGTAGTGCAGGCCGTCGCCGGTTCCGTAGGCGGCGATGGCGGCATCCTTGGTCGACTGCTTGTCGACGCCCCGATAGATCGCCCGCATGAAGTTCGCGGCGTCATCCATCGCCGCCGCCGCGTTCTTGTCCTTCGGTTTGTCCCAGTCGAAGACGAGGTTCATGCTCTTCGGCAGCGATACGTCGACGCCGTCCGGCTTGTCCGCGGCAGGGGCGCCCGACGGGCCGGCCGACTTCTTCGGCTTCGCCGAGCCGTCGTCGGCTCCGGCGATCTTGTCGTTGTCCTTGGAGTCACTGTCGCTCCCGCCGCCGCATCCCGTCAGGAGCAGGGCAGCGGTCGCGGCGAGCGCGGCGGTGACGGGCAGGGTGCGGCGGTTCACGGTCGGCTCCCGGTGGGGCGAGGGGTGTCTCCAGCGTGCCGACGTTAACCGTGAGGTTCCGGGTTCCGCCAGCCGGAAGGACCTCAAGATCTCGCCGCGGCGCCTACGCCGGGCGATTTCCGCCGAGCCGCCGGGGGGTCGACGTCTTCCTCCACTCCCTCCACCTGCCTTTCACCACAGAGGACCTCGGCACGGGCCTCCGCTCCCTGCGCTACACGCAGCCTCCTGAAACGGAGACGCACGCGGACGCCGACGGTCGCACACTCGTCGCCGGTATGCGGTGCGCCTGACGCCACGACGGGACCGGATGCGACGTCGCGGTCATCGCGTCCGCCCCGACCCGCGTCGGGTTCTCGGCGTCATGGACGACCTCGATGATCTCGTACGATGGGTCGGGGTGCCGGGGCCGTCGTGAGCGTGGACGGCGGGGCGGTCAGGGCGTCCAGACGCTGAGCGTCCGTGCCAGGTTCTCCAGGTCCTCCGCCGCCCGCATGACATGCGCGATGTCCTCGGACGCCGTCCAGATGACGACGTCCGCGGCGTGTTCCTCGACCTGCCATGCGTAGCGCACGCAGGCCAGCAGGTGCGGGGAGTCCTCCTGCGGGACGTAGCGGAACGTGGTCATGCCCTTGCCGAGTCTGTCGGACTTGACCGTCTTCACGACCGGCGGCTCGACCGCACGCTTGTCATCCGCCTCGGTGAGGGCGCGCAGGGTCTCCTCGCGCGGGCCGGCCGCCGGGCCGAGTGCCGCGCAGACGGGGAGCGGGACGTCCGCCGGGTGGTCGAGGTGGAGGAAGAGCCAGTGGTCCGAGCCGGGTGGGGCGAGGGCCTCGGCGGTGCGCTGCAGGGTGCCTGCGACGAAGTCGACGCCGTCGGGGCCGGGGTCGAGGTCGAAGTCCTCCCACAGTTCCTCGGCGCTCTCACGGGCCCAGGCGCCAATGTCGTCCCACAGGTCGAACGGAGCGCTGAGGCCGGCTCTCGGCGGGACAAGGACCCAAGGGTCGGGGTCGATCTCTCCGATATCGAGGATGCTCCAGAAGTACTCTTTCGCTTCGTTGCTCATCCTCGGCTCCAGCGGAAGTTTGCCATCACAGCGTCGAACCACTCGACGAGTGCCTCGGCCAGCTCGTCACGTGGGTCCCCGCCCCCGACCGTCGAGAACGCGGCGACGAACCAGCGGTCCGGGTCACCCGGTACGGACACCATGTACTCCACCCGACGGGACGCGAGGTCCGCGCCCTGTTCCACTGAGGCGCCCGCCACGTGCTCGCGACGAACGGCAATTGCGCCATCGATCTCGCCCGAGCTCAGGTCGGCGTCTTCCACGCCGTCTCTGGAGAGCAGTTGGACGGCCACCTCGGTCGGTTCGGATGTGTCGCGCGACCGACCAGGAGCTCTGGGCACGAGGGATTCGGTCACGAGGATCGACGCGCCGATGTTGGCGTCACCCATCGGCCTCACCGGCAGGTAAAGGTCCAGTGCCTTGTTTTTTTGCGCATTGGCGACGGAAGCGCGAAAACGACGTTCCCATTCGCGTTTGTACGGGCCGATCTTGTCGGACGGCGCATCGGCGGGAATACGCGTATGCGCCTCCTCAATGATCCGTCGCACAGCGCTCTCAGTCCCTTGACGGAGGGGGATTTGAGCCCATTCGGCGGGAAGTATGAGGCGATAACCCGTTACTGGCTGGACTACTTTCTCGGCCTCGTCAGTACCGGCGGGCGTCGTGGTCGGTTCGTACTGCTTAGGCGGCACGCAGTCTTTCCTTGTGATTGAGGTGCCAGATCCCGATGAGACCGGCTACGCAAATGGCTACCGCGGCCCACAAAATCCACACGCCTGCCCCGACGGCGAAGAGCAGCGCGTACAAAAGGTATAGGAGTAGTGCCCATTTGATGAGCCCGCGCTCACTCCTGAGGGCGTCCCAGTCGTCCGGCCGCCGGAACAGATAGATCAGGGCAACCGGTACGAGCGCGTAAAGGGGCCATTCCCATGTCGGCCACGGCACCAGATACCTGTCGAAGAAATCCTTGGTAGCGGGAGCTGCGAACATTCGGAGCATGGAGAGCAGGAACACGCATTTGAACACGACGTTGCACCAGACCCTACGGCGCTGGCCCTCAGTTGACTGCCTGTCCGGTTCACCGCTATTGCAAGAATTCATCGATGTGCCCTTCTCACCACCGTGAAGCCACGGGTCGTGTCATGCGGTCCTTCATGCGGCTGTACTCGCCGTCGGAAATGCTGTCTCCGGCCTTGTCGCTGGTGTCAAGCGCGGTACTTACGCCCCACGAGGAGCGAACAACACCCGCGTGACGTTCCGCCTGAGTTGCGTTCTGCCCAAGCTGTACATTGTCGGGATACTGATCCCGCCACTTCCTGATGTCCTTCAACTGGCTGCCAAGTTCCGCGTCGCCCAGCACGCTTCTCTTCTCTTGTGCCGTGATCTGGGGCATTTCCGCGTCCCGTACCGCCTTACCGGCCTTCTTCCCCTCCGCGTTGGACCTTTGCAGCGCATTCAAGTGGCGCGCTCGGCTCTTTTTGCGGTCGTTGCCTGACCTGCCTCCGCCCTTCCTGCTATTCTTCTTTCCGTTGTCAATCGTGCTTTTGCGCGCTTGTTTCGCTGCTCCCTTGGTGGCGTCATCGGCCGTGCCCGCCGCGATCTTTCGTGAGCTCTGTTGAAGCGCCTTGATCGCCTTGCCCGCCTTGATCCCTTGCCGCGCGAGCTTGAGAGCACCGAGATCCATGAGGACGTCGAACCAGGATCCGTTGCCTGTGCTGGCTTGCACGAGGTGAATCGCGGCGACAATGCCGGTCAAGATGAGAGCGACGATACCGAGCCCGGGGAAGAGCAGTGCCGCCATGCCTATCGCCGTGGCGGCCCCGCTCAAAGCGTCAGCCAACGTGCCCAACCAGTCGGCGTCGGCGACCCACGCCTTGACGTCGTTCCACCAACTGTCTTCCATGTCGTCGTCGATGGACTTGCGGATCTTGCCGGCGTAATGGCTTGCGCGCTCCTCGTAGTCCCCGGCCGCGGAGTTGAGGCGCCCGCGGGCGTCCGACAGGTCTTCCTTGGCCTTTTTCAGGGCAGGGTCCATGGTGTCGGAGTCCTTGTCGCCCTTCTTGTCCTTCTCGTCGCCGTCCTTGGCCTTCTTGTCGGACTCCGGTTTGTTCTCGTGCGCGTCGATGATGCGCTGGGCATCCTTGGCGTCGTCCAGGGCCTTGTCCGCCCGCTTCTGGAACCCTTCCAGTTCCTCGGCCCAGCCGGACAGATGATTCTTGACCTCGCGGTAGCGGTCTTCCGCCTCGTCGAGTTTGCGGCCGAGTCCTCGGGCGTCCTCAGCCAGTTTGTCCGCGTACTGGCCTTTGAGGTTGTCGGCATCGGCCATCGCGTTGAGCGCCGCCGCCTGCGTGCGCAGGTACTCGGCGATCTTCTTCATGTGCTTTACCTGGCTGCGGACCCCCTCGGGATCTCCCGGCACAGGGTCGCTCTCGCGCAGTGGTTGCCAGTCCTTGGGCCGTGCCATGTATCCCCCGAAAGATTTGCTCGTCCGGTGCAGATGTGCCGCGCTGCGGCTACTTTTCCTTCTTCTTGCCGGTTTTCGACAATTGGTCTTCGAGCTTCTGGAAGGCGTCCCGAGTTCCCTCGACCTGCTTCCCGACCTCCTCAAGGTCTCCGAGCAGGCGTTTGCGGTTCTTGTCCCAGTTGTCAACGAAGTCGCCCATGGCGTCCTTTATGGAGGACGCGCCAACTGCTTCCTTTACGTCGTCCTTCCACTCGTCGAGGTTCTTGAACTCTTTCTCGATGGCGCTCAGTTGGTTTGCCGACTTGTTGAGCAGGTGGAAGTCGACGACCAGGTCGGATCCGGACATGTCTCCTCATTGTTTCGAATATTGTGCCGCGTTACGCGAGTGACTACCTAGCCGTGATCACTTCTGTGCTAACGGTTTTTGTCTTGTAAACTTCCTGGGCCAACCAGGAGTGCTTGATGACATTCCTTGTCATCTTCAGCTGCGCCCCCGTGAGAAGTCCCCTCGCCCCACTCGTCGGGCCAGCCCGTCATGCTCATCGGGGCTGCCACCACCCCAACCCCGCCTGTCGCCGCCGATGAGCGAGCCGTAGCCCGTCGCCGCCCACACGCTCGACTCGGTGGCCGCCTCGAAGTAGGGGATCGGGCGGCCGTCCGGGGACGCCGTGTCTGTGAGGACCTCCGGGGCGCGGTGTTCGCGGATCGCGCGGGCGCAGGCGGGGCAGGCGGCTACCCGTAGCTGGTCGCGGCGGCCCAGGGGGCGCCAGGTGAGGGTGCGGGCCGCGCGGCCGTGCAGGGGGTTGAAGAAGCAGAGGGGGAGCGGGTCCGGGGTGCCGTCCAGGGCGTCGCGGCCCTCCATGACCAGGGCGAGGACCCCGGCCAGGTCGGGCAGCCCGCGTGCGGAGTCGAGGACGGTGCCTGCGGCGGCGTACGCGTCGAGGGCCCGCTGGAGGCCCGGCGTCGCCCCGGCGTCCGCCGCCCGCGCCGCCTCGCCGAGCGCGAGGACCTCCGCCTCCGCGCGGCGGCGCAGCTCGGCCTCGTCGGCGGCGCGTGCCGCGGCGAACACGGCCCGGGGGAGGGCGAAGGGGGCAGCGGTTGAACCGGTGTGGCGGCGGCGTGCGGAGCGTACGAAGAAGGCGGCGAGGAGCGCGAGGGCGAGCGCCGGGACCCCGACGGCGGCGATGAGGGGCCAGGGGGGACCGCTGCCGTCCTCCCGGCCGCCGTCCGAGCCGCCGTCCCCGGCCAGGCTCTCGCGGCTCTCGTCCAACTTCTTCGACTGCTTCTCGTACTCCGCCTTGCCGTTGCCCCGCTCGATCACGGTGACCGCCTCGGCGGTCAGGTCCGCGAGGCTCGCGTCGTCCAGTTCGTCCATGAGGTCGACGGCGTCCGCGGCGTCCTCGGCCTGGTGTGCGTCGGCGGGCCACTCGTGGCCGCGGATCGAGCCGGGGAACTCGCCGTCGGTGGTGAGGAGGATCAGGTCGCCGTCCGCCGCAGGGGTGCCGTCCGATGCGGGGGTGCCGTCCGCGGCGGGGTCGCTGCCGTCCGCCGAAGCGTTGCTGTCCGCTGAAGCGTTGCCGTCCGCCGACGGGGCGCGGTCCTGCAAGCGGTCGCGTACGACGCCTGCGAGCGTGTCCGCGTCCCCGTTGTACGCATCACCCTTGGCCAGCGGTACGAGGACGACCTTGATGGGCAGGCCGGTGGCGTCGATCTGCCGGACGAGTTCCTTCTGGCGGGCGGGGGGAACGGCGGACGCGGCGTACGAAGGGTCGACGTACACCGGGGATTTCGTCAGGGCCCGAGCGATGGCTGCTCCGGGGGCGGTCGGTGCGGGCGGGGTGGTCGGTGCGGGCGGGGCAGTCGGTGCGGCCGACGCGGAGCCCGGGGACATCAGGAGGGCGAGGACGGCGCCGGTGGTCAGCGCCACGATGGTCGGCCCCGCCGGGCGGCGACGGGCCCGTGAAGCGGTCGGACGGTTCGGGTCACTGGACACCGGCGTACTCCCGTACCTGGCGGATGAATTGCGGAACACCCTTGCGTGCGGCGGGCATCGGGCCCTCGACGTCCTCGTACGGGACGCGGTCGGCGCCGCCGCCGCGCCCTCCGGCGGGCGACGGCAGCGTGAGGCGGCGCGTGTGGGCGAGGTCGGGCCGCTCGGTGACGAAGGCGCGGCAGTCGTCGCAGAGGGGGATGGTGCGGCGTCTGCTGTCCTCCGGCGCGTACTGGGCGTCGCGCCAGCCGGTGGCGGGACCGTGCAGCGGGTTGAGCGCGCAGCAGGGCTTGTCGGTGTCGTGGTTCGCGAGCGCGGCGCGTCCCATGCGGGCGAGCGTGACGGCGGCGGCGAGATCGGCGGCCGGCACGTCGTCGTCCACGCGCCCGTCGGGCCCGCCCGCGTCCCGGTCGGCGAGCAGCGTGGCGGTGTCGAGGCAGTCCCATACGCGGGTGCGGAGTCTTGAGGGAAGTGCCGCGTCGGGGTCGAACTCGCGGGACAGGGCGTCGAGTTCCTCGTGGGCGGTGCGGCGGAGGTAGGCGGGGGAGGGGGCGGTGGGCGCGTCGAAGCCGACGAGCGCGCCGCTCCGCCCCTGCCCCTGGCCCCAGCCCTGGCTCCGGCCCCGCCCCTGCCCCTGGCCCCGGCCCTGGCTCCGGCCCCGACCGTGACCCCACCCCTGGCCCTGACCCCGCCCCCGGCCCTCACCCCCACCCCTCTGACGGATGACGTGAATCCCCGGTGCGGCAGGACGCAGCCCCGGCACCACGCGCCCGACGATCCCGAGGACGGCGGCGACCGCGAGGAAGACGATCACGGCCCCGATCGCGCCCACCATCAGACCGGGCCAGAAGTCGGTGCTGAAGAGGCGGGGCAGGGCGGTGTCCTCGACGGGGTCGGGCACGTCGGTGCCGAGCGACGAGGTCTCGGGGGTGTCGGTGCGGGGCGAGTCGGCGAGGAACGTCAGGAGCCGGCCGAGGCGTTGGTGCAGCCGGTGGTCGTCGGAACGCTCGTCCGACGCGTCGTAGCTGATGCCGTCGGGCAGGTCGAGCGCGATGCGGTTCGCGTCGATGCGTACGTCGTACGTGACGACGTCGATGTCTCCCGAGATCGGATCGGCGACGACGTACACGCCGGACTTGCCGAGCCCGCGCTGGAGCGCGTCGGCGAAGGCCTCGGCGTCGCCGGCGGACTCGTCGTCGGGCATCTGAGGCACGAGGGCGAGGTATACGGCGCCGTAGTCGGCGTCCTTCATGCGGGAGCGGAGGCCGTCGAGTTGCCGGGTGGTGAGGGGCCGGGGGCTTTCGGGGTCGCTGTAGACCGGGTCGCGGCGCAGCCCGTCCGTGACGCGGTCGACGCGCGATGCCATGTCGGCGGCGGTGGGCGGGGGCGCGGCGCTGGAGGTGGTCTCGTCGAAGAGGGCGGTGGCGGTGAGGGCGACGGCTGCGGCGAGAACGAGGGCGAGGGCGGCCTCGACCCAGTGGAGTCGGCGGGGCCGGGGGCGGGGGCGGGGCGGTCCTTCCTCTCGCCCCTTGCTCAGGGAGACGACGTCGACGGCCGGCGTCCGCGGCCGCCGACGCCGCCACCACCGGCGTACGTATGGGGAGATCAGCAGCACGAGCAGCGGGAGGCCGGTCAGCGAGATGCCGGTGAGGAAGGACTGGTTGCGGCGGTCGGTGGGACCGATGTGCAACTCGTCGGGCTCCTCACCGCGTGCGCCGTTCGCGCCGTGCGACCCGTACTTGTCGCGGGCGGCCTCGGCCCGCCGCGCGGCTTTCTCCGGACTCAGCACGACGACGTCGGCGAACCGCTCGAAGCTGAGCAGAGGCCCGGCGTCGGACGGCAGTTCATAGAGCTGGACCGTCCAGGCGTCCTTGGCGGGCGCGCGTACGCCGAAGGCGACGGCCTGGGATACGGAGTACTCATCGACGAGCACGTACAGCCCGTCCCGGCGCAGCCGGTCGTGCACGGCACCGAGCAGCGCCTTGCTCTCCTTGGTGGCACCGGGTTCGGGCAACACGAGCACGTAGGTCCGCACACCGGTCCGCTTCCTGATCCCCTCGGCGACCTCGGCGTAGTCGGGGGTGGTGGAACGGGGGACGGCACGGGGGAGCTGATCGGTGACGTAGACGGGGTTCTTGCGGAGGTGGGCGGCGAGGGCGGCGGCTTGGGTGGAGTCCTGTGGGGACGGTTGGGGGGCGGCGGCGGAGGCGGGGGTGGCCGCGAGGAAGGGGAGGAGGAGAAGGGTGGTGAGGAGGGCGGTGAGCAACGTGGTCGAGGGGAGGCTGCGACGGCGTGCCGAGCGGGGACGGCTTCCCGCGACCTGAGGGCCCTTGGCTCCGCTACTGCGAGCGCACCTCACCCGGTCACCGTGAGCGGTCTCCGCCCCATCGCTGTGAGCGGTCCCCTCCCCCATGTTGTACGGGGCCCACGGGCCGTTTCCGTGAACGGTCCCCTCCCCGATGTTGTACGGGGCCCACGGGCCGTTTCCGTGAGCGGTCCCCTCCCCGATGTTGTACGGGACCCACGGGCCGTTTCCGTGAGCGGTCCCCTCCCCGATGTTGTACGGGACCCACGGGCCGTTTCCGTGAACGGTCCCCGCCTCGTTGCCGTGGCGAACCCGCTCGACCCACGCGCGCCCCGCACCCTTCGCTTCCAAGGCCACAGCGTCCCCCTCGTTCATTCGCCGCACTTTACTGTCGCGACGAGCGGAGGACCACGGGTCGCGGGAAGGGCGGTGCGAGGGTGGCGTGCGGGTGCTGGAACGGCGAACTGATCAGGCTCGAACAGCACCCATCGCGCCGCCCCGATCACTGGCGGCGGGGCTGGCGACGTTCGTAACGAGAATTTCCCGCGCGGCATCCGCCCGGCATCGGCATGATGGCCCGATGCCCGAAGAGATCCCCGCACCGCCCACTCCGCCCAGCGCCACCACATCCACCACCCCCACCCCCACCCCCCACAGAACCGACCCCCCGCACGCCGACGCCGACGAACGTGCCTCGCTCACCGCCTTCCTCCAGTACCAGCGCGAGACGCTCGCGATGAAGTGCGCGGGGCTGACCGGTGAGCAGCTCAAGGAGCGGGCCGTGCCGCCCTCGGACATGTCGCTGCTCGGGCTCGTCCGGCACCTCGCCGAGGTCGAGCGGTCCTGGTTCCGGAACGTGCTGAACGGCGAGGCCGCGCACGCCCATTGGCAGGGGAGGGTCCCGGGGGAGCCCGCCGACTTCGACGTGGTGGACGCGGATCCCGACGAGGCGTTCGAGACGTGGCACGCGGAGTGCGCCCGCTCCCGCGGCATCGTGGCGGCCCTGAACCGCGCCGGCTCCCTCGACATCACCGTCGACTTCCGCGGCGACACGTACTCGCTGCGCTACATCCTCACGCACATGATCGAGGAGTACGCACGCCACAACGGGCACGCCGACCTGCTCAGGGAGCGGATCGACGGCGCCACCGGGGAGTAGGTCCGGAAAACCGCCCCCGTAGGCTGACGGCCGGAACAGTCGGACCGGGGGACGGGCCGAGAACAGTCGGGCCGAGAACAGTCGGACCGGGGACGGAGAGGGTGCCAGTCATGGCCCGCTACACAGCACCGCAGACCATCGCGCGCGGCGGCTTCAGCATCAAGGTGCCGGAGACGTGGTGGGAGTTCGACGTGCGCCCCGAGTCGCGCGACGCCGCCATCCGCCAGATGATCAACGACCGCGTCCGGGCCCGCCCGGAGCTCGCCCCGCACCGGGAGACGTTCGAGGCGTTCCTGCGCAAGGCGTCGAAGGACGCGTGGCAGTCCGGCGCGCTGTACTGCGGCTGCATGGCGGAGAGCTTCGGCGGCGATACGCCGGTGACGGGCTCGGTCACCGTCTCCCTCGTCGGCGCCCGCACGCCGGACGGCGACGTCCTCCCCACCGACCCGGACCGCATCGTCGCCCAGCTCGGCGTCCGCGAGGCCAAGCGGGAGGGGGACGCGTGGCGGAAGGTCGAGACGGTCGACATACCGGGCGTCGGCCTCGCCGCCCGCACGTACGGCATCGAGGACGTCTCCGTCCCCGGCGACGAGCGCACCATCCGCGTCGTCCTCATGCAGACCTTCATCCCGGTCCCCGGCCAGGAGGGAAAGGTGGCCCTGGTCTCCGGCAGCAGCCAGCTCCTCGAACTCGCGGACTCGTTCTTCGACATCTTCGACGCGGTGACGTCCACGTTCCGCTTCGTGGAGTGAAGAACTGAGTGGAGCCCCGGAGCCCCGGAGCCACGTCATCTGCGGAGCGCCCTCGGCAACGCGGGCGAGGACTGGTACCGCTGATGCGGCCCGGGGCGCCACGGACTCGCGCCCCGGGCCCACCCACAGTCAGCGGCGCTTCATCGCCCGCTTGATCTTCTTCCCCGCCGCCGACTCGTCCAGCGTCTTCCACAGCTTCGCCGAGCTGAGCGACGTGTAGACGCCGGGGGCGCCCTGCGCGCCGCAGCCGTCGCCGTAGGAGACGACGCCGATGAGGATCGGGGCCTCGCGGCCGGGGACCTTGCGGAAGATGGGGCCGCCGCTGTCGCCCTGGCAGGAGTCCTTCGTCTCGACGCCGGCGCAGAAGTTGACCTTGGCGTCGTACTCCTTGTAGCTCGTCCTGCACTCGGCGTGGGACAGGATCGGGACCTTCACCTGACGCAGGCGGTCGGGCGTGTGCGTCAGGTCCGTGTCCGTGTTGCCCCAGCCCGCGACCGTCGCCTTCTGGCCCGGGCGGATCAGGGCGTCCGTGCCCTGCGTGGGGAGCGCCACGGGCGAGATGCCGCGGACCGGCTTCTCCAGCTGCAGGAAGGCGACGTCGTACGCCTCCTTGCCCTTGAGGTAGCGCGGGTGCACGACCACGCCGCCCTTGGCGATGTTCCGTATCTGGCCCTGCCGGGAGGACAGGACCGTGCGGCCCACGGCCACTTGGAGCGTCTTCGGCTTGACCGGCTTGCCCGCGTCGTCGACCAGGCAGTGCGCCGCCGTCACCGCCGTGTCGGGGGTGACCAGGCTCGCGCCGCAGAACTGACGGTCGCGCGCGCCGCCAGGTCCCTTCTCCAGGACCGCCGTCATGAACGGGTAGGCGTCATTGGGCACTTCGGTGCCGCCGATGATCGCGTGCGCCGAGGGCGCGGAAGTGGCGACCAGCGCCAGCGCCGCGCCTGTCGCGGCGATACCGGCCGCTACGGAGGACTTGCGCGTGGGGGTTCGCAGGGTGGTTCTCATGGGGGGTACGTCTCTTTCGTACGTCCGTGTGACAGGAATGACGAATCACTTGGCGCGCGAAAAGTCTGTACCTGAGAGCCGCGTCAACCGGGGCTGACTGCCGTGCATTTACTCAGCTGTTCAACCATCCCAGCCATCTCAGCCGCCACAGCCGGCTCGGACATCTCGACCCTCTCGAGCCGCTTCCCTCGCGCCGAAAAGAGAGAGGGGGAATGCGTCCGGAGGGTTCATTCTTTTCGTTCCTCGGAATCCTCCGCGTACAACATCCGGAGGAGGGCGGTAAGTTCGGGCGCCCGTGCGCCCGTGCGCTCGCCGCCTGCGCCGCCGCGAGTGCCCGTACGCACGCCAGTGCCTCCTCGCGCAACGCCCGCTTCTCGTTGCCCTGCCGATAGCCCGCCTCGTCGTGCCGGCCGCCCTCGTCCGCCCTCGCCTCGTATCGGGATACAGCCGCTGATTTCGCAGGAATCGGGACATTGGGGCTGAGTGGGTCGCTCCCGGGCCGAGGTGGCGTGCTCCCCGTCCCACCGTCCGAGCGCCCCCGCCCCGCGGACCGCCTTCCGGCGTTCCCGCAGGAGCGCCGCCGTCGCCGCGTCGTCCGTGTGGTCGAAGCCGTGCCGGGCGCCGATGTCGCGGGCGGCCGCGAGAAGTCTCGGCTGCGCAACCAGAGTTGCGTGGGTTATGGGGAGGAGTGACGGGTGTTCCGTGGGTGTGTCCAGGGTGGCCTCGTGGGCCTTGGCGCGTGGGGAACCGGCCCGGTCCTCCGAAGCGTCGTCCCGGAGGCTGACGGATCGTGGCACAGGCTACGACGCGCGCCACAAGCGCCGCACGCGGCGCCCCGCGCACCACAAAAGACACCGGAACCGAACCCCCGGGATCGCGCGTGGATAACGATGAGAGCTGTGAGGTTCGCGATCTTTAACGCGCCTTGAGGGGCTTATGTGCTGCTGATACGGTGCGATGACTTGACATCGGACCTGGGACTGAATAGCCCGTCCGAGACCGGGTGAGAAACCCGCGAGTGTCACAAATGACGATATTTGACCGAATCTTCTTGGGTGTGCGGGGAGCAGTTGCGTGAAGATCCAGGAGCGTACGGGGGCGGGCAACAACCGTTCTGCCGCACCGGCTCAGCCGGGAGTCGGTGAGCGCCTTCCCGCGCCGCCTCGCGAGCGCAAACCGGCACTTGCCGCGCTGGCCGTCCTCCTCATCCTCGTCGGCGCCCTCGGCGCGACCGTGCTCGTGCTGCGCGCGGGCGACCGGATCGAGGTCGTGAAGGTGACCAGGCCCATCCAGGCCGGTGAATCCGTCGACGAGAACAAGAACATCACCGGCGTGATGGTCGCCAAGGACGACTCCATCAACTACATCCCGTACGAGCAGCGCGGCGCGCTCAGCAAGCTCAAGGCCAAGAACACCATCCCCGGTGGCGTCGTCGCCGTCGGCGAGATGTTCGGTGCCAAGGCCGAACTGCCCGCCGGCAAGGCCTCCGTCGGTCTCTCCCTGAAGGAGGGCCAGTACCCCTCCGACATCAAGAGCGGCGACACCGTCGCCGTCTACCCCGTCGTCTCCGGCACCTCCACCGGCAAGGGCTCCAGCGGCAGCGGCTCCGCGAGCGGCACGCCCCTCGTCGCCGACGCCAAGGTGAACAACGTCGCGTCCAAGAGCGACGCCACCGTGAGCACCGGCAACCTCAACATCACCCTCGTCGTCCCGCAGGAGGAGGCCGCGGCTCTGGCGAGCGCGGCGTCCGAGGGCAAGGCCGTCGTCGCCCGCGTCTCCGACGCCGACTAGAGGCGAGTACAAGAGACATGGCGCTCATCGCTCTCGCCGCCGACAAGGGTTCGCCCGGCGTCACCACCGCGGCCGTCGCGCTCGCCGCCGTCTGGCCGCGCCGCGTGCTGGTCGCGGAGACCGACCCGGCCGGCGGCGACCTGGTCTACCGCAGCGCCGCCGCGCACGGCGGACCGCTCAACCCCAACACCGGCATGCTCTCCATCGCCGCCACCGCACGCCGTGGACTCGTGCCCGACCAACTCTGGGACCACACGCAGCCCTTGAGCGGCGGCCTCGAAGTCCTCGTCGGCCTCGGCATCGCCGAGCAGGCCGCGGGTCTCGCGGGGCTCTGGCCCACCCTCGGGCGCGCCTTCTCGCAGCTCGCCGACTCCCCGAACGCGCCCGCCGACGTGATAGCGGACTGCGGCCGGATCAGCGGCGACGGCCCGGTCGTCGAGCTGTTCCCGCACGCGGCGCTCGTGCTCCTCGTCTCGCGCACCGAGCCCGAGGCCATCGCCCGCGTCCGCGACCGCGCCGCCGCCCTCGCCACCAAGCTGCACGGCGGCCCGAGGGGTGCCGCTTCCCTGGCGCAGCCGCTCATCGGCGTCCTCCTGATCGCCGACCCCTCGACCTCGGCGAAGCTCGTCCACCAGGTCAACGACATGCTGATGGCCGCGCAGACCGGCGCGCGCGTCGTGGGCACCCTCGCCGACGACCCCGCGGGCGCCGACCAGCTGGCCGGGCGCCGCCGCGGCCGGCTCGACAAGTCGCTGCTCATCCGCTCCGCGCGCAAGGTGACCGTCGACCTGTACCAGCAGTACGGCGCCGCCTGGACCAACCCCGTCGCGCAGCAGCCCGGGACGGGCCGATGAGCGCACCCGTCGATCACCAGCTCGTCAAGCGGTTCCGGCAGGACGCCGGTGACCGCATCGCCGAGCAGCGCCGCCTCGACCAGGTCTCCGGCGTCACCCCGATGTCGGGCGAGGACGAGCGGCACTACGCCCGCGCCGTCATCGCGCAGATCCTCGAGGAGTACGCGCGCACGGAGATCAACGCCGGGCGCACCCCCCTCGACGCGGAGACCGAGGAGCAGTACGCGGCGGCCGTGCACGCCGCGCTCTTCGGTGTCGGACGGCTCCAGCCGCTGCTCGACGACCCCGAGGTCGAGAACATCGACATCAACGGCTGCGACCAGGTGTTCGTCGGATACGCCGACGGCCGCGAGACCAAGGCCGACCCGGTCGCCGAGACGGATGAAGAGCTCGTCGAGCTCATCCAGGTGCTCGGCGCGTACTCCGGTCTGTCGTCACGCCCCTTCGACTCCGCCAACCCGCAGCTCGACCTGCGTCTGCCCGACGGCTCACGTCTGTCGGCCGTCATGGACGTCACGCGCCGCCCCGCCCTGTCCATCCGCCGCGCGCGCATGGGCAAGGTCTTCATGTCCGACCTCGTCGGGAACGGCACGCTGACGCCCGAGATCGGGCACTTCCTCGCCTGCGCCGTCCGCGCCCGCAAGAACATCATGATCGCGGGCGCGACCAACGCGGGAAAGACGACGCTGCTGCGCGCCCTCGCCAACGAGATCCCGCCGCACGAACGCCTCGTCACCGTCGAGCGCGCCCTGGAGCTCGGCCTCGACCAGTTCGCCGACCTGCACCCCAACGTCGTCGCCTTCGAGGAGCGCCTGCCCAACTCCGAGGGCCAGGGCGAGATCTCGATGGCGGAGCTCGTGCGCCGTTCGCTCCGCATGAACCCCTCCCGCGTCATCGTCGGTGAGGTCCTCGGCGACGAGATCGTGACCATGCTCAACGCGATGTCGCAGGGCAACGACGGCTCGCTCTCCACGATCCACGCCAACAGCTCCAGCGAGGTCTTCAACCGCATCTCGACGTACGCGCTGCAGGCCTCCGAGCGGCTTCCCATCGAGGCGAGCCAGATGCTCGTCGCGGGCGCCGTCAACTTCGTCGTCTTCATCCAGCGGCGCAACAACTACCAGTCCGGCGGCAAGCTCCAGCGCATGGTGACCTCCGTCCGCGAGGTCAACGGCGTCGACGGCCGCGTCCTGTCCAGCGAGGTCTTCGCGGAGGCCCCCGACGGACGCGTCGTCGCCCACGCGCCGATCGCCTGCATGGACGAGCTGGCCGCGTACGGCTACCGCCCCGCCGGGCAATGGGGGTGAGCACGACATGACGCACGACATGGCGCACGACATGAACGCACTGGCCGCTCTCGACGGCCTCGGCTCCATGGGCGGCGTCTTCTCGCTGCCCGTCCTGTACGCGCTGGCCTGCGGCGTCGCCGCGGGCGGCGGACTCGCGCTGCTCGTGGTCGCGATCCGCGGCCTGCCCGCCAAGCCCGCGCACGAGAAGCACCGGGCGAGCGAGCGCGCGAGCGAACTCGTCCGCTTCGTGGGCCGGCGCGGCTCCGCCGCCATCGGCGTCGGCCTGGTCGTCCTGCTCCTGACCCGCTGGGCCGTCGCGGGCATCGCGGCCGGCATCCTCGTCTTCTTCTGGGACAAGCTGTTCGGCGGCGCGGCCGAGGAGCGCGCGCAGATGAAGCGCGTCGAGGCCCTGGCCGCCTGGACGGAGTCGCTGCGCGACACCATCGCGGGCGCCGTCGGCCTGGAACAGGCGATCCCCGCGTCCGCGCGGGCCGCCGCCCCGGTGCTCCGCCCCCACCTGGACGCGCTCGTCGACCGCCTCCGTGCGCGCACCCCGCTCCCCGAGGCCCTCCAGATCCTGGCCGACGAGATCGACGACGCCTCGGCCGACATCATCGTCGCCGCCCTGATCCTCAACGCCAAGCTGCGCGGCCCCGGCCTGCGCCAGGTCCTCGGCGCGCTCGCCAAGTCGGCGCGCGAGGAGGTCGACATGCGCCAGCGCGTCATGGCGCAGCGCGCCTCGACCCGCCGCTCGGTGCAGATCGTCGTCGCCGTCTCCATCGCCTTCGTGCTCGGCCTGTCCATCTTCAACCGCGAGTTCGTGGAGCCGTACGGCACGCCCGTCGGTCAGCTCGTCCTCGCCATGGTCTGCGCGCTGTTCGCGCTCGGCTTCTGGTGGCTGCGGAAGCTGTCGACGGTGGAGACGCCGGACCGCTTCCTGGTCAAGGACGAGCCGGGCGTCCAGTTCGTACGTCCCCGGGGCCCCGGCGGCGCACCCGTGCCCGGCGGCCCCGAGCAGGCACCGCAGTTCGGCCGCCCCGGCGCCGCCCCGCAGACCCTGCCGGGATACTCCAACCCGTCCGAGGGGGTACGGCGATGAGCCTGACCATGCCGGTAGTGATAGGCGCGATCCTCGGCCTCGGCATCTTCGTCCTCATCCGCGCCCTGATGCCGTCGAAGCGCAGCGCGGTCGCGACCGTCGCGCGCATCGACGCGATGCGGGCGCGCGGCGCGGCGTACGAGTCGCAGCGGGCCACGACGGACACCGAGAACCCCGGCAGGTTCGGGACGATGCGCGGCCGCGTGGGCCGGCGGGTCGCCGAGTTCTACCTCCAGCAGGGCTGGGAACAACGCTCGCTCCGCGCGGACCTCGCGGTCCTCGACCGCAGCTGGGAGAAGTTCCTGGCGACGAAGGTGCTGCTCGCCGCGGCCGGCGTGTTCTTCGGCCCGTTCCTCTTCGCGGTGATCTACACGCTCGGAGTCGGCCGCAGCCCGATCATCCCCGTGTGGCTCGCGCTCATGTTCGGCGCGCTCTTCTTCTTCCTGCCGGACCTGGAAGTACGCAGGGACGCGGCGGACAAGCGGCGCGACCTGCGCCGTGTCATCGGCGCCTATCTGGACCTGGTGTCGATGAGCCTCGCGGGCGGCCGCGGTCTCCCCGAGGCGCTCATGGCGGCGGCGGAGGTCTCCGACGGATGGGCGACGCAACGTATCCGAAGCGCTCTGGCCGACGCCCGCATCACCGGCGTCAGCCAGTGGCAGGCACTCGGCTCGCTCGGCGAGGAACTCGGCGTCGAGGAGCTGAAGGACCTGTCGGCGTCCCTGGCGCTGGTGGCGGACGACGGCGCGAAGGTGCGCGAGTCCCTCGCCTCCCGCGCGGAGACGATGCGACACCGCGAACTGGCCGAGATCGAGGGCAGTGCGGGCGAGAAATCCCAGTCGATGCTGGTCGCGCAGTTGCTTCTGTGCGCGGGCTTCCTGGTCTTCCTCATCTTCCCGGCGGCGATGCGCGTGTTCCAGGTCTGACGCGCGTGTTCCAGGACCAGGTGGCGTCGGCGACAACGGGGGCCGGCGCTTCTTCCCCCCACCAACTCTGAGAGGACTACTCATCATGAACGGACGGAACTTCAGTCACCCGGCTGTCGACTTCCTCGTGGCCTTCCTCAAGGGCCGCGTGGAGCGCGCCCGCTCCGGAGAGCTCGACCGCGGCGCGTCCGCGGTCGAGTGGGTCATCATCTCGGCGGTCGTCGTGGCGATCGTCGGCGTGGTGGCCGCGGTGATCAACGCGGCGCTGAAGGGCGGCGCGGACAAGGTCAGCGACTGCATCAAGGGCGCGGACGCGGGCAGCACCTGCTGACGACGGACGGTTATCTGGCTGCGGCATCGTGAAAGGCGACGGGGTTCGAGTGCGGGAGTCCGGCAGATCGCGCGGATCGCAGGGCCTACGGGGCCTGCGGAAGTGGATACGCCGCAGGGTGGAGGCCGCCTCCGCCCGCGGCGAATCCGGCATGACCGCGATCGAGTTCGTGCTGCTCACCCCGGTGCTGTTCTTCATGATCTTCGCGACGGTGCAGTTCGCCCTGTACTTCTTCGCGGACCACGTCGCCCAGGCGGCGGCGCAGGCGGGCGCGCGCAAGGCCCGCGCCACGGCCGACGAGAACGCGGGCGGCTGGCGGGGCGAGGCACGTGACGTGGCCGACGCGTACATCCGCCAGCTCGGGCCGAAGCTCGTGCTCGGCCCGGACGTGAAGACGATCCAGCCGGAGCAGAACACGGTCGGCGTGGAGATCACGGCACGGGTCCCCACGGTCTTCCCTGGCCTGGACCTGGACGTGCACGCGCGGTCGGCCGGTCCCGTCGAGCGGTTCGTGGAGGACAACGGCTGATGCGGGACGTATGCCTTCGCCTGCGCGCCGTTCGGCTGCGCGACGACCGGGGCCTCTCCACGGTCGAAGTGGTGATCCTGGCCCCGGTGATGATCCTCCTCATCCTGGTCCTGGTGGCCTTCGGCCAGCTCGTCGACGGCCGCGGAGCCATCGACGGTGCCGCACGCGACGCGGCCCGCGCGGGCTCGATCCAGAAGGAACACGGCACGGCGCTGGCGGAAGCGCGTGCGGCGGCGCGGGCCGACCTGGCGGATGTCTGCTCGGGCCCGGTCTCGGTGGTCCAGAAGAGCAAGGGCTTCGACGAGAAGGTCGACCCGTTCTTCACGGTGGAGGTCAGCTGCGAGGTCAGGGGCCTGGCCATGCTGGGCCTGGACATCCCGACGACGCTGGAGGCCACCTTCAGCTCCCCGCTCGACCCGTACCGGAGGCAGGCGTGACGCGCCGCACGGCCACCGCTGCCACCGCCGCGGTACGCGACTGGGTCGCGTCCCGCCGCGTCCGCCTCGACGACCGGGGCTCGGGCGCGGGCGCGGTCATCATCTTCGCGATCGTCTTCCTCGCGCTCGCGGCGTTCGTCATCGACGGCGGCCTGTCCATCTCGAAGCGGGAACGCGCCGCGGACATCGCGGAACAGGCCGCGCGCTACGCGGCCCAGGACCTCGACCTCGAAGACATCTACGAGGGCGTCAAGGGCGCCCCCATCAACTTCGAGAACTGCGACGCGCGCGTGGCGGCATACGTGGCGGAGGCGGGCCTCAAGGGCGCGGACGTCGCCAACACCCACTGCGTGACGGCGAACGAACAACAGGTCGAGGTCGAGGTCCAGATGACCTACAGCCCGGTGTTCACGGGAATGTTCTACGGCGGGGACGTGACGGTGAAGGGACGGGCGGTCGCGGAGAACGAGGTGGGCTGAGCCGCGACGTCAAGGCGCCCCTCACGACTACTTGTCGCCCCCACCCTTCCCACCCTTTTCGCCCTTCCCTTCCTTCTCCTTGACCGCGTCGTTGATTTTCTTCGTCAGGTCGTCCTCGAGCTTCTTGAACTCACGGACCACCGCGTCGGACAGATCGGCGAGCTGGTCGAGTTGCTGACCGATGTCCTCCCGCCCGTCCTCCCAGTTGGACTCGAAGTCCTCCAGGGAGTCGTACACGCCACCGTCACCGATGTCGTCCTTGTAGGACTCGAAGGTCTTCTTCGTACGGTTCATCCGCGTCTTGATGGAACGCAGCCTGCTCCCGTAGTCCTCGAGATCGGTGAGCGGAATGGAAAGGTCACTCTTGCCCTTGGCGCCCATGTTTGTTGTCCCCTCCCTCAGGTGCCTGAACAGCTTAGGTGTCGGGCGGTTTCCGGGTCGTAGTAGTCGGAGCCGGTGTAGTGCAGGCCCGATTCCGGGTCGAAGTACTGGCCGGGGGAGCGCAGGGGGGTGTATGCCGTGCTGTTGGCCGGCCAGGCTGTCGTTCCCCAGAAGGTGCTGCGGGTTCGCCACGTGATCGTGCCGTGGTCGTCGACGAGTTCCGTGGGTGTGCCGGTCCGGTCGGTGACGATCGTGAAGGAGCGGGAGTCGACCGTGTGGATGCGTTCCGACTGGGCGATGGGGTCGTCGCCCTCGTAGTCCCAGGTCAGGCTCACCGGGTGTGGCAGGTTCCGGTCCGTCGTCGTCTGTTCGCAGAGCGCCGTGCCGTCCCAGGTGAAGTCGGTTCGCTCGGCCACCCCGTCATCGCCGGGTGCCAGTCGTTCTTTCGTGGTGCGGCGGCCCAAGGGGTCGTACGTGTAGCGCCAGCGCGTGCCGTCCGGGGTGACCACCGAGGTGAGGCGGTCCTCCGCGTCCCACGTGTACCGCCACGACAGGCCCGGCTTCCGGCGCAGGATCACGCGGCCCTGGGCGTCGTATTCGTAGCGCGTGCGGCCGGCTTGGACGAGGTCGGTGCCGGAGTACGCACGGGGGCCCGTGGACTCGTGGCCGGGGTGGATGTCGGGCCAGGCGGCGTACGTCTGGTTGCCCGCGGGGTCGTAGGCGTACGTCTCCGTCCAGTCGTGGGCGTACACGGCCGTGACCCGGCCCGCCGGGTCGAGGTCGAAGTGGCGTCCGCCGGAGAGGTGGTCGCCGAGGGCGGTGACGGCTCCGTCGGTGCGGTAGGTGTACGTGCGGTGCTGGACCGGGCTGCCGTCCGGTGCCGTCACCGTTTGGGTCGTGAGGCGGCCGACCTCGTCGTAGGCGCGCTCCAGGGTCACGCACGTGTCGGCTCCGGCGCGCCGGACCACCTCCCTGCCCGCCGCGTCCCGCTCGAACTCCACGGTCCCGCCGCCGGACGTGGTGAGCCGGGCGCGGCGGCCCGCCGCGTCGTACTCCCAGCTGCTGGTCGCCCCGGTCGGAGTCGTGCGTCCCGTACGACGGCCCGCCTCGTCGTACGCGTACGTGAGCGGCCCGCGTCCCTCGACCGTCTCGGAGAGCAGGCGGCCCGAACCGTCCCGCTCCAGGGTGAGCCGGCAGTCCGGGCCCGCCGCGCCGACCAGGTTGCCGAGCACGTCGTACGCGAAGGTGGTGACCGCCTCGGCGGTCTCCTTGCGGACCAGCCGGTCCGACGCGTCGTAGGAGAAGGAGATCGACTCCCCGGCGGCGTTCGTCCGTCGCACCAGGCGTCCCGCGGCGTCGTACGCGTAGGACAGGGTGCGGCCGTCGAAGTCGGTCTCCGCGACCATGCGGCCCGCCGCGTCGTACTCGTACGTCCAGGACAGGCCCCGCGGGTCGTCGACCTGGGTGAGGCGCAGGGACGCGTCGTGGTCGAAGTGGTGGCGTGCCCCGTCGGCGCCGACGCGCGCGGCGAGCAGGTCGAAGTGCGTGTACTCGAACGACGAGACCTGGCCCAACTGGTCGGTGTGGGCGATGCGGTTGCCCTCGCCGTCGTACGTCCAGGTCTCCACCGCGCCGTCAGGGGTCGTGCGCCGGACGAGTCGGCCCTCCGTCGACCACGCGAAATGAGTGGTGTGGCGGAGGGGGTCGGTGACGGACGTGGGGCGTCCCAGCGCGTCGCGCTGCCAGACCGTGACGGCGCCCAGCGGATCCGTGACCTTGAGCGGCAGACCCGCGCCGTCGCACCGCAGCGTGGTCGTGTTGCCGGCTCCGTCGGTGACCGAGAGAGGGTGCCCCGCGGGCGTGTAGGCGTGGTGGACGGTCACACCGGACGGCTCGGTGACCGACGTGCGGTTGCCGCGCTCGTCGTACCCGTACCGCCACGTGGTGCCGTCGGGCAGGTCGACGGCCGTCTTGAGGTTCAGGTCGTTGTAGGCGAAGCGGATGACGGCGCCGTCGGGCCGTGTCACCTCGGTCGGCAGGCCCAGTTCGTTGTTGACGTACGCCGTGGTGCGGCCGAGCTGGTCCGTCGTGGCGGCGACGTGACGCAGCGCGTCGTACGCGGTCGTGACCGTGCCGCCGAGCGGGTCGGTCTCGGCGACGACCAGGCAGTGGTCGTCGACGGCGAAGCGCGAGGTGGCGCCCCCGGCCGTGGTGACCTCGGTGACGCGGCAGCCGGGCCGGTCGGGGTCGGGGGCGTCGTACGTGAAGGTGTGGGCCAGGTGCCCGGCCATGCCCCGCTGGGCGACACAGCGGTCCTGGTCGTCGTAGGCGTACGTGTAGCGGCTGTTGTTCGTGTCCTCCCACGCTGTGAGGCGCAGCCGTTCGTCGTACGTGAACCGCGTCGGCAGACCGGAGGAGTCGGTGACGGCGGTGAGGTTGCCGTCGGTGTAGCCGTACCGCTTGACGACGAGGTCGTCGCCGCTGCCGTCTACGGCGGCGCCCGCCACGCCGATCGCGGTGACGCGCCCGTCCTCGACGGTCAGCATCACGTAGTAGCCGCCGCTGTGGAGGATCGCGCGCGGGGCACCCTCCGTGTCGTAGTCGAAGTCGACGGTGTTGCGGTTGCGGTCCGAGACCATGGTCAGCAGGGCCACGCCGTCCTCCTCGCGGGGCGCGGCGAAGCGGCGGGCGACGCCGGTGACCGGGTCGGTGACGCGGTAGCCGCCGTCGGCGAGGCGTTTCAGGGGCCATCGGGGGCCGGACTCGGGCAGTACGAGTTCCGTGGGCGTTGCCGTGGATTCCGTCGGGTGCGGGTACGTGAGGAGCATGCCGTCCTCCGTCACGAACACGACCCCGTCCTCGTCGACTTCGAGGCGCTGGTCGATCGTGGAGGTCCACATCGGCCCGAACCAGCCGCCGGACCGGTAGCCCGAGGCGACCCGCCGGGTGAAGTCCAGCGGCAGCGTGCCCGGCAGCGAGAGGTCCGTCTCCTCGCGGAACATCTGGCCGGTGGCGACATCGACCGCTTCGCCGCAGCACTTGATCCTGCTCCTGACGCGGTCGTACGCGCCCCGCTGCCCCTCCTTGACCGCGGTACGGGCCGACTTGAATCCCCTGAGCCCGTCCTTCAACCCCTGAGCCCCTTTCCGAGAGCGGCCGCCTTCAACAGGCCGACCTGGTCCTTCGCATGCCATGCATGCCGCATGATCCTTCACATCATGTGTCGGTACCGGGCGGGCCCCGGGATCCGTACCGGAACTGTGACGGGGACGCCTGTCTGACGTCCGACCCCTTCCGTAACATCACCTCAGTAGTCTCACCCGACCCCTCTGACCATCCACTCCTCCCCACAGGACACCAGGACACCTGCCATGGCGCGCACCACTTCACGCTCGACGAGCCCGCCGAACCCGCAGTCTCCGCGGAACCGGACGCCGCAGCCGTTGCCGCGGCGCCGGCGCACCGTCGGGGACTTCGTCAAGGCCTTCCTCGCGTTCGTAGCGCTCGCCGTGCTGCTCGTCGGCGTGCCCGGAGCCCTCGTCGTCTTCGTGGGGTGGCCGCTGCCGGGCGGCACGCCCTCGATGAGCTGGCTGCAGCAGGAGATCACCGTCAGTACGTTCATCAACGTACTGACCGTCGTCGTCTGGTTCGCCTGGGCGCAGTTCACCGCCTGCGTACTCGTCGAGATAAAGGCCGCCGTCTCCGGAGTCGGCATCCCGGGCCGGGTGCCGGGTGCGGGCGGCAGCCAGATGCTGGCGCGGCAGCTCGTCGCCGCCGTACTGCTCGTGGGCGCCACCGCGGCCAGTTTCGCGCCGGGGCTCTCGCAGTTCGGGCAGTCCCTGGAGGGCAACCAGAAGCCGGCGTCCGCCGCGAGCGCCCAGCAGACCCCCGGTCTCTTCGGGCAGGAGCAGCAGGCCGCGGCGTCCGCAGCCGACGCGCTGGCCGCGCAGGCCGACCAGGCCGCCGCGCACGCCGACGGGGGCGGTTCCACCGCCAAGGACGGGGACACGAAGTACTACCGGATCCAGCCTCCCGAGGGGCGCCACCACGACTCCCTGTGGGAGGTCGCGGAACGGCACCTCGGCGACGGCCGCCGGTACAAGGAGATCTACCAGCTCAACAAGGACCGTGAGCAGCCCGACGGTTCGAAGCTCAGCGAGGCGAGCCTCATCCGGCCCGGCTGGATCATGGAGATGCCCGCGGACGCGCACGGCGGCGAGCTCGTCGAGATGCCCGACGAGGCGCCCAAGGTCTCCGAGGACGTCAGGGAGCAGATCTCCGACTACTCGAAGACGGGCGACCGGCACCAGGGCGGCGGCGAACAAGGCGGTCAGGGCGGACAGCAGGGCAGCGGCCGGGAACAGGGCGGCGGCAGCTCCGTCGACCACGACACCGCCCACATCGTCCTCCCCGAGCAGCGCCCCGCCGCGCCGGAGAAGCCCGCCATGCCGCAGGCCCCGGCCACCCCGGAGACCCCGGCCACCCCGGACGCGCCCGCCGCCGAGGCTCCCTCCGCCACCACCGGAACCGGCTCCGAAGGCTTCGACTTCGGGCTGCCCGAGGCGCTCCTCGGCGCCCCCCTCCTGGCCGCGGGCCTGCTCGGCGCCCTCGGCCGCCGGCGCCGCCACGCCCTGTGGCAGTCGGCCATGGGCGCCGTCGGCGGGCGCGGCGGCATGCAGCCGCCGACGCCGACCGGCGCCGCGGCCGACGTGCAGGACGCGCTGCTCGTGGGCGCCGACCCCGAGGGCGTACGCCTCCTCGACCGGTCCCTGCGCGGCCTCGCCGCCTCCCTGGCCCAGGAGAACCGCCCCCTGCCGACCGTGTACGCGGCCTGGCTGACCAACGGCGACCTGCACCTGCAGCTCGCCGCGCCCGCCGGACGCCCGCCCGCGCCCTGGCAGCTGGGCCAGGACCAGACGTTCTGGGTGCTGTCGCGCACCGACGCCGAGCGGTACGAGGACGTGGACACGGCCGCGCCCTACCCCGGCCTCGTCTGCCTGGGCACCCTGGACGACTCGCGGCTCCTCCTCAACCTGGAGGCCGTGCCCGGCATCGTGTCGCTGAGCGGCACCGCCGCCGACCGCGCCGCCGTCTTCGCGTCGGTCGCCGCCGAACTCGCCACCAACGGCTGGTCGGACCGCATGACCATCACCGTCGTCGGCTTCGGCCAGGACCTCACCCCGCTCGCGCCCAACCGCCTGCGCCACCTGGAGGACGTCGAGGCGCTCATCGAGACGATGGAGGCCGAGACGCGGCAGCGGCGCGGCGCGCTCGGCGCCGCCGGGCACGACTCGGTGCTCACCGGCCGCACAGGACCCGCCCAGCACACCCGCTGGGCCCCGCACCTGGTGCTCCTGGCCGCCGAGCCGAGCGCCGAGGACGCGGTCAAGCTCGCCGAACTCGCCGCGGACGCGAGCCGCCTCGGCATCGGCTACCTCGTCGGCGCGGACTCCGGTGACCTGCCCGGCGCCGCCTGGGAGATGGAGATCACCCGCGACGGCAAGCTGCTCGCGCCGCTGCTCGGGCTCGAACTGGCCGCGCAGGCGCTGCCGGAGGCCCAGCAGCGCGCCGTCGTCCAGCTGTTCACGGACGCCGACCCGGAGGGGTCCGGCAACCCCACGGGCCCCGGCGACGGTCCCACGGGCGCCGCGCCGCCGTTCCTCGTCGACGTCACCGAGCAGGGCCGCCCCGCGGTCTACGCCCGCCTCGTCGGTACGTACGAGATCATCGGCCTGGAGACCCCGGACGGCGAGCGCAGCGCGCTGCTGCACGAGGCGCTCGCCCTGTTGCTCCTGCACCGCGAGGGCGTGCACCCCCGCGTGCTCGCCTCCGCGCTGTGGCCGCGCGGCGTCACCGACGACGTGCGGGACGCGCTCCTCGACCGGCTGCGCGACTGGCTCGGCAACGAACCCGACGGCTCGCCCCGGCTGCGCACCGACGGCACCGGCAGGCTCACGCTCGCCAAGTCCGTCGTCTCCGACCTGGACGTGCTGCGGTCGCTCTACCACGAGGCGACGCAGGGGCGCGGTGCCGGCAACCGCGCGGTGCGCGGCCGGATGCTCACCGACGCGCTGGTCCTGGTGCGCGGCCCGCTGCTCGCCGACCGGCCGCGGGGGCGGTACGGCTGGCTCACGCACGAGATCATCGACGCGCAGCTCCCGCTGCTCGTCGCCGACATCGGGCTCGCGCTCTCCGAGTTCCACCTGGAGAAGGGCCGCGCGGAGAAGGCGATCGAGGCGCTCAATGCGGCGCTGGGCTCGGCGCCAGGCGACGAACGGCTCTGGAACGAGCTGCTCCGCGCCACGCACGCCACGGAGGACCCGGCCCGCCTCCAGCAGGTCGCCGCGGACCTCATGGCCCGCAGCGGGGCGCGCGGCCTGCCGCCGCGCACGGAGGCACTCCTCGACGAGCTGCTGCCGACGTGGCGCGAGGGCGTCACGGCGGCGAGCTGAGCGTACGAGAAGTTCTACGAGAAGCCCTGCGAGAAGCCCAGCGAGGGAAGCTGTAGCCGTTGCTGTTGACACTCATCCTGGGAGGCGCCCTGTGGGGCGCCTTCGCGGGCCTCTTCGTGCCGCGGGCGGCGTATCGCCTGTCGGTGCCGCCGGGCGAGCCGTGGCGCGCGGCGTGCCCGCAGGGGCACCCGCTCGGGCGATGGCTGGGACCGGCCCGCTGCGGACAGGAGGGGCACACGGCCGTATACGGCCCCCGTACCTCCGCCACGACTGCTGCCACCGCCCTGGTGTGCGCCGCGCTGGCCGCGACCACGGGCACGCGCCCCGAGCTGGCGGTCTGGCTCCTGCTGGCTCCTGTCGGTGTACTCCTCACCCTGGTCGACTTCACCGTGCACCGCCTGCCGGACGTCCTGACACTCCCGCTGGCGGCGGCGTCGCTCGCGCTGCTGGGAGCGGTGACACTCGTCCCGGAGCAGGCGGGCTCCTGGCGAACAGCCCTCTACGGATCATGCGCCCTCGCGGCCGCGTACTTCCTCCTCTTCCTCATCAACCCCAACGGCATGGGGTTCGGCGACGTGAAGCTGGCGCTCGGCCTGGGCGCCGTGCTCGGCTGGTACGGCTGGGGCGTCCTCCTCATCGGCACCTTCGCGGGCTTCCTGCTGGCCTCGCTGTACGGAGCGGCCCTGGTCGTCGCCCGCCGCGCGAGCCGCAAGACGGCGATCCCCTTCGGCCCCTTCCTGATCGGCGGCGCCTTCGTGGGTTTGCTGCTGGGGGGCTACACCGCCTGACGTCGGACGTTCCCGGGCCCTGGCGTACGCTGGCGTGGTCCGTCCACAACCCTTACGAAACTTACGAAAGGGACGCCCCGGTGACCGAGAAGGCCGACCTTCAGTCCGTCCTCGACCGCGCCGCCGCAGGTGGGCGGATCACCCCGGAAGAGGCGCTCGACCTCTACCGCGACGCTCCGCTGCACGCCCTCGGCGCCGCCGCCGACGCCGTGCGCCGCCGTCGCTACGCCGGTACGGAGCACATCGCGACGTACATCATCGAGCGCAACATCAACTACACGAACGTCTGCGTGACGGCCTGCAAGTTCTGCGCCTTCTACGCCGCTCCGAAGGACACGAAGAAGGGCTGGAGCCGCGACCTCGACGACATCCTGCGCCGCTGCGCGGAGACCGTCGAGCTGGGCGGCACCCAGATCATGTTCCAGGGCGGCCACCACCCGGACTACGGCGTCGAGTACTACGAGAAGCACTTCTCCGCGATCAAGGAGAACTTCCCGCAGCTGGTCATCCACTCCCTCGGCGCGTCCGAGGTCGAGCACATGGCCCGCATCTCCAAGGTCTCCGTGGAGGAGGCCATCCAGCGCATCAACGCGGCGGGCCTCGACTCCTTCGCGGGCGCCGGCGCCGAGCTGCTCCCGGCCCGCCCCCGCAAGGCCATCGCGCCCCTCAAGGAGTCCGGCGAGCGCTGGCTGGAGATCATGGAGATCTCCCACAACCTGGGCGTGGAGTCCACGTCGACGATGCTCATGGGCACGGGCGAGACGAACGCCGAGCGCATCGAGCACCTCCGGATGATCCGCGACGTGCAGGACCGGACGGGTGGCTTCCGCGCCTTCATCCCGTACACGTACCAGCCCGAGAACAACCACCTCAAGGGCCGCACCCAGGCGACGATCTTCGAGTACATCCGCATGATCGCGATCGCCCGGATCTTCCTCGACAACGTCGCGCACATCCAGGGCTCCTGGCTGACGACCGGCAAGGAGGCGGGCCAGCTCACCCTCCACTACGGAGCGGACGACCTGGGCTCGGTCATGCTGGAGGAGAACGTCGTCTCGTCGGCGGGCGCCAAGCACCGCAACAACCTGCGCGACATGATCGACATGATCCGCACGGCGGACCGCGTCCCCGCGCAGCGCGCTACCACCTACGAGCACCTGGTCGTGCACGACGACCCGGCGAACGACCCGGTCGACGACCGTGTGGCCTCGCACATCTCCTCCACGGCGATCGAGGGCGGCACGGCCCACCCGGAGCTCAAGCTCCTCGCCTCGAACTGAGCGCGGCGAGACCTGCCTTGCGCACTCTCCACGTCGCCGAGCACTCCCCGGAGACGGCGGTCCTGGTCTCCGGCGCGAGCGTCGCGGCGGTCGGTCCGTACGACGACCTGGCCGCGGCGCACCCGTCGGCCCGCACGCGCCGCTGGCCCGGCATCCTCACCCCCGGCCTCCTGAACCCCTACGCGCCCGAACTCCTCGAGGCGACGTACCACCCCGACCCGCGCGAGGCCGACACGCTCGGCGTCGACCCCATCGGCGGCGAACGCGCCCGCGCGCTCTTCGCCACGGACCCCGCCCGCCTGGGAGCGAGCGCCCGCCGCGGCGTCCAGCGCCTCCTGGCACACGGCACGGTGGCGGTGGCCGGCACCCTCCGCACCCGCCCCGCCCTGGACGCGGTCCGCAGAGCCCCCCTGGCCCAGGGCCAACGCCCCCCAACCCTCCCGGGCCCCCCATCCCTCTCCCCGACCCCCCTGATCCTCCTCCCACCCCTCTCACCGAACTCCCCGGCCCGCTTCGCGATCTTCGACGTACGGGACCGCCAAGACCTGGTGAGCCGGGGCGCGGGCACGTGCGTGGCGACGGTGCTGGAGGGCCGCTTGGTGTACAGGGCACGCTGAAAGCCGCAACGGCGCCGGGCGAGGCGGACTATTCAGGGGCGCGGGGAACGGCGCGAGAACCACAACGAACCCGCACTCGCGAAGGCGCCCCGGCGGGGCAGACGCGAGGGCGTGTCTTAAGGGGCGCGGGGAACTGCGCGAGAAACCACAACGAACCCGCACCCGCGAACGCGCCCCGGCGGGGCAGATGCGAGGGCGTGTCTTGAGGGGCGCGGGGAACTGCGCGAGAACCACAACGAACCCGCACCCGCGAACACGCCCCCGCAGGGCAGACGCGAAGGCGAACAGCCCGCCGCAGGCGAAAGAGCCCGCCGCCAAGGCAGAAGACCGGCCTGACACAATGGGCCGGGTGACCCGAGCCACCTTGGACAAGCAGCCGCACGACGTCGCCACCATGTTCGACGACGTCGCAGAACGCTACGACCTCACCAACGACGTGCTCTCCCTCGGCCAGACCCGCCTCTGGCGCAAGGAAGTCGCAAAGGCGGTCGACGCCCGCCCCGCCCAGAAGGTCCTCGACCTCGCCGCCGGCACGGCCACCTCCTCCCAGCCCTTCGCCCAGGCCGGCGCCTACGTCGTCCCCTGCGACTTCTCCCTCGGCATGCTCCGCGTAGGAAAGCAGCGCCACCCCTGGATGCCGTTCACCGCGGGCGACGGCATGAAGCTGCCGTTCAAGGACGACTCCTTCGACGCCGTCACGATCTCCTTCGGCCTGCGCAACATCCAGGACACGAGCGCCGCGCTCCGCGAGATGTACCGCGTGACGAAGCCCGGCGGCCGCGTCGTGATCTGCGAGTTCTCGCACGCGACGTGGGCCCCGTTCCGCACGGTGTACGAGGAGTACCTGATGCGCGCGCTGCCCCCGGTCGCCCGCGCGGTCTCCTCGAACCCGGACGCGTACGTCTACCTCGCGGAGTCGATCCGCTCCTGGCCGGACCAGCCGGAGCTGGCCGCCCTGCTGCAGGACGCGGGCTGGTCGAAGGTGGCCTGGCGAAACTTGACGGGCGGCGTAGTGGCATTGCACCGCGGCTTCAAGCAGAGCTGATCAGGCGGCGCCGACCAAGCAGCGCTGATCAGGCAGCGCCCTTTCATAACGCTCCAGTTGAGACTCGGAAGCCACGGACCCGAGGGAACCGGCCACCGGGCAAGATGTGTCCGTTGATACGACCCTGCCGTTTATTTATACGGCGCTTATGGGCCGGTCCGCATTCCTTGCCGAACTCCTGAGCCGACGGAGCGTCTTGATGGCGTCGTACTGCCCACACTGTGGGGTGCCCACCCCGGATGAGGCCCGCTTCTGCATGAAGTGCGGCCGCGAACGCCTCCCGGCGCCAGAGGCGAAGGAAACCCCGAAGCAAACCCCACCCGCACCGGATATCCCACCCGCACCGGATACCCCACCCGCCCCAGATACCCCACCGCCCCCCACCCAGCCCCCAGCACTCGCCCCCGCCATCCCCACCACCCCCACCACGCCCTCCCCCCTGGCCGCCTTCCTCACCCGCACCTTCCGCGGCGACTGGGCCGGATCCGTACAGGCCGCGCTCTGGCCCGTCGTCCTGCTGCTGGCCGGCGCCGCCGCGCTCGCGACCCCGGCGTACGGCCAGGACGACGACGCGGTCTTCGGCTTCACCGACCGGCTCCGCATCGCCCTCGCACTGCTGCTCCAATCGGTCGGCGGCGGCTTCGAGTTCACGGGCCGCGAGGAGGGACCGGACTTCGGCTCGGATTACGGAAGCGACGGCCTGAGCCTGGGCTCCGGCTCGGGCTCCGACTCCACGGCGACGACCGTGGAAGGCACCGCCTCCCTGCACCTGATCCCGCTCACCATGACCGTGCTGTGGATCGTGGCGCTCTACATCGGCGTACGCGTGCTCAGGACCCGCATCGCCACCCGGGGCGCGGCCCAGAACGGCGCCACCACCCCCACCGCAGGCCTCGAAGCCGCCGTGCGTGTCGCCCTGTTGGTGACCGTCGGCGTACTCGCACTCGCGCTCTTCGCGCAGCCCGAGATCGAGGGCGTGCAACTCTCGTCGTCACCCGTGCTCGCCGCGCTCGGCGCACTCCTGCTCGGACTCGCCGTCTCCAGCGCGGTGTTGCTCCGCGTGGACGCGACGCTGTGGGCGAGGGTGACCGCGCGGCCGGGAGCACAGACGTTCATCCGGGCGACGGGCACCGCACTGCGCGCCCTGGCCGTCGTACTCGTCCTGTGCTCGGTCGTCGCCTTCATCAGCCTCGCCCAGGTGGACGACCTGTCCGAGATCGCGGACCTCGACGAGTCCGGCATCTCACCACTCCTGGTCGCGCTGCTGATCCTGCCGAACCTCGCGGTCACGGCACTCGGCATCGGCTGGGGCGCGGGTGCGGAGGCCTCGGTGCGCGGCAGCACCTCGATGTACGGGAGCCGGCGCGAGAGCGGGTCGTTCGGGCTCTCCGAACTCGGTGACGTCACCAACGACTGGGCGATCGTGGGCGCATTGGCACTCGGACTCGTCTGCGCGCTGACGCTCGGCGTGCTCGCCGCGCGGCGCTGCGTGGGCCGAGGTGAGCAGCTCCTCGCCGCGGGCGTCTTCTTCGTTTTCGTCCTGCTGCTCGCCGGGTTCAGCGGAATCGGCGTCGAGGTGTCCGGGCAGGCGTTCGACAGCGGTTCGGGATTCGGCGGATCGAGCAGTGGTGGGGGCGGTGGCGTGGAGGCGGGCCTGAGCGTCCCGGAGATGCTGCTGTTCGGCCTGCTGTGGATCTTCCCCGCGGCTCTGCTGGGCCCGTACGTACTCCAGATGACGGGCCGACAGACCACACCGCCCACCCCTCCGCCCACCCCTCCGGCGTACGCCCCACTCCCAACAGCCCCCCAGACCCCCCAGCCCCAGACCCCTCAGCTCCAGTCCCCCCAGCCCCAGACCCCTGAGCCCCAGACACCCCCGCCCTTCACACCCCCGACGGCCCCCACCCAAACGGCCGCCGCCCACACCCCCCACCCCAGCCACCCCAGCCCCCCGAGCCCTCACCCCGCCGCCCCCGCCAAGCCGCACAACCGGGCCACCGTCTGGGTGGTCACCATCGTCGTGGCCCTCGTCGTCGGAGGCGGCGCGACCGCCGGCGCGCTGCTCTGGCGGGACAAGGGCGACGACAAGGCAACCAACGCGGACACCGCGAACAAGGACAAAAGGCCCGCGGTCAACCGCTCCGAAGCCCCGACCGGTGACACGACCGGTGACCCGTCCGGCGACCCGAGCAGTGGCCCGACCGTCGACCCGACCCCGGCAGCCTCACCCGACCAGGGCCCCGTCCCCGAAGGCGCCGAACGCATCACCGACCCCGAAGGCTTCTCCTTCGCCGTGCCCGAAGGATGGTCCCGCCAGCCCGTCAACCCCGAGCGACCCGGACAGATCACCTATGCCGGGTCGACGGGGCGCGAGGAGTTCCTCGTCGGCGTCGTGACCGATGCCCCCTACACCTCGTACGAGAACTTCAAGAACATCGAGCGGCACACCAAGGCCGCGCCGGACAAGTCGGACTACGACCGCGTCCGGATGGAGAAGAACACCTTCCAGGGGCGTGACGGGGCGATCTGGGAGTACACGTACACCGACAAGGGCGGCCGTACGATCCACGCCCTCAACCAGAGCTACATCGCGGCGGACGGCACGGAGTACGCGATCCAGCTCTCCTGGCGCGAGGACTTCTGGCCCGCGGGCGAGGGCGCGAAGACGCACACGGCCGCACTGGACACGTGGCGCCTCACCGACTGACCTAAGTAGGCACCAGGCTTGCTGCAGGCTTGCTGGAGAGCGGGCCTGCACCAGTCCTGAAACGCAAGCCCGCACCAGTCCTCAGGGCAAGCCCGCGTAAGCCCGCACCAGTCCTAGAGCGTGAGCCGGAAACAGTGCGAAGTCCGCCGCGACGACTCGACCCCAGGCACCCGCGGGGGAGTCGTGAACGACTCGGCGAGCTCCATGCCGAGCCGCCGCGCCACCGCGATGGACCGTTCGTTCCCGGTGTCGATCATCGCCACGACGCTCGGCACGCCCGCCGCCCGTACCCGTTCGACGGTCGCCTCCGCCGCCGCGGTCGCGTACCCCTTGCCCCAGGCGGCGCGGCCGAGCCGCCAGCCGATCTCTATCTCGCCCACAGGTCCCCACGTCCTGGGCCAGGGCTGGGCGCCGGTGAAGCCGATCGGCTCACCGGCCGCGTCGAGCATGGTCCACAGGCAGTAGCCCAGTTCGGCGTCGTGTCTGCGCTGGCGGGCGGTCAGCTCCTCGTACATGGAGAGTTCCGCCGACGACCCGCCGAAGAACTCCATGACCTCGGGATCGTCGAAGAGCCGGTGCCAGGCAAAAGCGTCCTCATGTGTGGGGACGCGCAGCTCCACGGCGGGGAGGAGCGGCGCGGGCAGGGTATCGGTCTGCTCGGTCACGTGTGGCCCTTCGGCTGGCTGATCAGTACCGCCTCATAGACTGCCCATATACCGTGCCGGTCGGCACACAGATTTCGAGCCTTGGGGAGAACCCGCCGTGACCGAGCCCCTCTCCGAACACACCGCGGACGTAATTGTCGTCGGCGCAGGACCTGCCGGTTCGACGACGGCGTACTACCTGGCGAAGGCCGGTCTCGACGTACTCCTCCTTGAGAAGACCGCGTTCCCACGGGAAAAGGTCTGCGGTGACGGGCTCACGCCCCGCGCCACCAAGCAGCTGGTGTCCATGGGAATCGACATCTCCGAAGAGGCGGGCTGGCTGCGGAACAAGGGCCTGCGCATCATCGGGGGCGGCGTGCGGCTCCAGCTGGACTGGCCGGAACTCGCCTCTTACCCGGACTACGGCCTCGTACGGAAGCGTGACGACTTCGACGAGCAGCTCGCGCGGCAGGCACAGAAGGCGGGCGCACGCCTGTACGAGCGGTGCAACGTCGGCGAGCCCGTCATCGACGACCGCACCGGCCGCATCACCGGTGTGCACGCCAAGATGGGCGAGGAGAAGACCCCGGTCACCTTCCACGCCCCGCTCGTCGTCGCGGCCGACGGCAACTCCTCGCGGATCTCGCTCGCGATGGGCCTGCACCGCCGCGAGGACCGGCCGATGGGCGTCGCCGTCCGCACGTACTTCACCTCGCCCCGCCACGACGACGACTACCTGGAGTCCTGGCTGGAACTGTGGGACCGCCGCGGGCCCGGCGAGGACCGCCTCCTGCCCGGCTACGGCTGGGTCTTCGGCATGGGCGACGGCACGTCCAACGTCGGCCTCGGCATCCTCAACTCCTCCAAGTCGTTCCGCGAGCTGGACTGGCGCGAGGTCCTCAAGGCCTGGTGCGCCTCGATGCCGGAGGACTGGGGGTACACCCCGGAGAACATGACGACGCCGATCCGTGGCGCCGCCCTGCCGATGGCCTTCAACCGCCAGCCGCACTACACGAAGGGCCTGCTGCTCGTCGGTGACGCCGGCGGCCTGGTGAACCCCTTCAACGGCGAGGGCATCGCGTACGCCATGGAGTCCGGCCAGATCGCGGCGGACGTCATCGCGCAGGCACACGCGCGTGCCACCCCCGCACAGCGCGAACTGGCGCTGCAGAACTACCCGAAGACGCTCAAGGAGGTCTACGGCGGCTACTACACGCTGGGCCGCGCCTTCGTGAAGCTCATCGGCAACCCGAAGGTCATGAAGATCGCGACCCAGCGCGGTCTGACCCACCCGATCCTGATGCGGTTCACGCTGAAGATGCTGGCGAACCTGACGGACCCGATGGGCGGGGACGCGATGGACCGCATCATCAACGGGCTCAGCAAGGTGGCACCGAAGGCGTGACCCCAGGCTCAAGGGCCTACCAGGCCCTGAAGGCCTAACCCCGGTGGGCGGTCCGCACAGTACGGTGCAAAATGGACGCATGATATTTATTGCCGTCAAGTTCACCGTCCGCCCCGAGCACAGCGAGAGCTGGCTCGAGCGGACCGCCGCATTCACCGCCGCCACGCGCGCGGAGCCGGGCAACATCTTCTTCGAGTGGTCCCGCTCGGTGGAGGACCCGAACCAGTTCGTGCTCCTGGAGGCCTTCGCCGACGGGGACGCGGGCGCCGCGCACGTCAACTCCGACCACTTCAAGGCCGGTCTGGAGACGATGGGCGGGCTCATCGCGACCGTGCCGCAGATCGTGAACACCGAGATCGAGGGCGACGGTTGGTCCGAGATGGCGGAACTGAAGCCGAAGGGCGCGTGAGCCGACCGCTGGAGAACGCCTGAGAAGGCGTCTCAGGGCAGACCAAGGGCCGGAACCCCTCCAGGGGGGTTCCGGCCCTTGGTCGTGGCTCTAAGAGGCCGTCAGAGGACGCGCACGGCGCCCGAGGCCGGGTAACCCGACAGGTCCTGGATGACAACGCCCTTGCCGGGGTTGGCGGCGTCCAGGTACTGGCCGTTACCGATGTACACACCGACGTGGTACGCGGAGCCCTTGCCGCCCCAGTACAGGATGTCGCCGACCTGGAGGTTCGAGGTGCCGACCTCGGTGCCCATCGTCGACTGGTCCTGCGAGACGCGGGGAAGGTCCACACCCGCCTGCTTGAACGCGGCCTGCACGAGGCTGGAGCAGTCCCAGGCGTTCGGGCCCGAGGCACCCATCACGTAGGCGTCGCCCAGCTGGGCCTTGAGGAAGCTGATGACGCTGCCGACGCTGCCGCTGGCCGGGGCGACGGAGTCGGAGGCGCTCGTGGAACCGCCACCGGACTGCGTGGAGAGGTTCGTGCGCTCGGCGGAACGCGAGGCGCGCTCCTCCTCGGCCTTCTTCTTCGCGGCGGCCTCGGCCTTGCGCTCGGCCTCGGCCTTCTTCTCCGCCTTCGCGAGGTCTTCCTTGGCCTGCTTGGCGGCCTTGGAGGCTGCGGCGTCCTGCTCGGCGCGCGACTCGTAGGTGTCGGCTGCCTGCTGCGTGGCGTCCGCCGACTGCGCGATCTGAGCGGACAGATCGGTGGAGAGGGTGGGCATCTCGATGGTCTCGGACACCGGCTCGGCAGCGTTGGCCGTACCGGCCGCCGCGGCCACTGCCAGGGTGCTGAGGACGCCACCGGCAACTCCGGCACGCAGGGCAATCTTCGAGGCGCTGCGACGAGGCTTCCGGTGGCTGGGTATGTGAGCGGTGTGGGACATGAGAACAACTGCTAGCAGGGACCCACGGTTCCCTTCAAGAAACGTGTGCTGCGCCACAGTTGCGGATTCTGAGCCCGAATCCCGGGCGTGTCGCTTCTTATTGACGCCGTAACGGGCAATGCGGACACCGCTGATCACGCCTGTGATCATGAGTTTTCTGCGATACGCCCGAATTGCCCTCGGTCTACCACCCGTTGAGTCCGTTGGCCAAGCCCGGCTTATTCACGGAAGTTGCCGGTGTGGCACAGGTCACAGCATGGGCTCCAGGGGATCTCCCTGAGATCTCGCTGAGACATCCCTGAGATCTCGGGCCGCCGCTCGTGAATCCGTGCACGCGTCCACATGTGTCCACACCCCTGCCGCCAAAGTGTGAACGCGGCTCCACTACCAAGCGATCCCGTCCAGCGCCAATTTGCTTGCAGGTGCCATCGCTTGATAGTGCGACACGTCCTCGACCAGCGATGACGCGCTGAGATGTCACCTCTAGTGATCACTCAGGCGCTTCGCGTACGAAGATCACCGCTCATCCGACTTCATGATCCTTCGTCAGGTGGTGGAGATCACAAAGCCGTTGTCGTACCCCGTGTCGCAGATCACAGACCGCCGGGCATAGGATGCGGGGCAGTTGGGCTTGTGACCTGCTTCACATGTAAGCGATCTTCGATGGGGAGCAGGGCGCCGTCCGACGCAACCGCCAACAGTCAGTGCCGACTGAGAGGAGCGAGGAGCGTGAACGCCTATGCGCCCATCCTCGTGCTGGGAGCCCTCGGGGCAGGCTTTGCGATCTTCTCCGTGGTCATGGCCACGCTTATCGGTCCAAAGCGGTACAACCGCGCAAAGCTAGAGGCCTATGAGTGCGGCATCGAGCCGACGCCGACGCCGGCAGGCGGCGGGCGATTCCCCATCAAGTACTACCTGACGGCGATGCTCTTCATCGTCTTCGACATCGAGATCGTCTTCCTCTATCCCTGGGCCGTCACCTTCGACGCGCTGGGGATCTTCGGGCTCGTGGAGATGCTGCTCTTCGTGCTCACCGTCTTCGTTGCGTACGCGTACGTATGGCGGCGCGGCGGCCTGGAATGGGACTAAGGGTCTGAGGGGTCAAAGAGCATGGGAATCGAAGAGAAGCTGCCGAGCGGGTTTCTGCTGACCACCGTCGAGCAGGCCGCGGGCTGGATGCGGAAGTCCTCCGTCTTCCCCGCCACGTTCGGCCTCGCCTGCTGCGCCATCGAGATGATGACGACCGGTGCCGGGCGCTATGACATGGCGCGCTTCGGCATGGAGGTGTTCCGCGGCTCACCGCGCCAGGCCGACCTGATGATCGTGGCGGGCCGGGTGAGCCAGAAGATGGCGCCGGTGCTCCGCCAGGTCTATGACCAGATGCCCAACCCCAAGTGGGTCATCTCCATGGGTGTTTGCGCGTCATCGGGTGGAATGTTCAACAATTACGCCATTGTGCAGGGAGTCGACCATGTCGTCCCGGTCGACATCTATTTGCCCGGCTGCCCGCCGCGCCCCGAGATGCTGTTGGACGCGATCCTCAAGCTCCACGAGAAGATCCAGAACACCAAGCTCGGCGTGAACGCGGAAGAAGCTGCCCGTGAGGCGGAGGAGGCGGCCCTCAAGGCGCTCCCCACCATCGAGATGAAGGGGCTGCTGCGGTGAGCGACGCCCACGACGAGCACCTGAACGGCAACGGCGTCCCCGCGCCACGCGACGAGGCCGGCGAGGTCATCGGCGTACGCAAGGGCATGTTCGGCGCCAACAATGGCGGCGACACGTCCGGCTACGGCGGGCTCGTACGGACCATCACCCTGCCCGGCGCCTCCTCGCGCCCCTACGGCGGCTGGTTCGACGAGACCGCCGACGAACTCGAGGGCGCCCTCGAGGAGCAGGGCCTCGTCCCGGAGAACGCGATCGAGAAGACGGTCGTCGACCGCGGCGAGCTCACCTTCCACATCGAACGCGAGCACCTCGTCCGCGTGGCAAGGACCCTGCGCGACGACCCGGCCCTGCGCTTCGAGCTCTGCACGGGCGTGAGCGGCGTGCACCTCCCCGGCGACAAGGGCCGCGAGCTGCACGCCGTCTACCACCTGCGCTCGATCACCCACAACCGGCTGATCCGGCTCGAAGTCGGCGTCCCCGAAGCCGATCCGCACGTGCCCTCACTGGTCGCGGTCTACCCGACCAACGACTGGCACGAGCGCGAGGCGTACGACTTCTTCGGCCTGATCTTCGACGGCCACCCGGCGCTCACGCGGATCATGATGCCGGACGACTGGCAGGGCTTCCCGCAGCGCAAGGACTACCCCCTCGGCGGCATCCCCGTCGAATACAAGGGCGCCCAGATCCCGGCTCCGGACCAGCGGAGGTCGTACAGCTGATGTCTGCCACTCAGGGAACTTCCCACGCTTCCCCCCGCGAGACGACCGAGGGGACCGTATATACGGTCACCGGCGGCGACTGGGACGAGGTCGTCCAGTCGGCGGCCAAGGCCGACGACGAGCGCATCATCGTCAACATGGGCCCCCAGCACCCGTCCACGCACGGTGTGCTCCGGCTCATCCTGGAGATCGAGGGCGAGACCGTCTCCGAGGCCCGCTGCGGCATCGGCTACCTGCACACCGGCATCGAGAAGAACCTCGAGTACCGCACGTGGACGCAGGGCACGACGTTCGTCACGCGCATGGACTACCTGACGCCGTTCTTCAACGAGACGGCGTACTGCCTCGGGGTCGAGAAGCTCCTCGGCATCGAGGACCGGATCCCGGACCGCGCGTCGGTCATCCGCGTGCTCCTCATGGAGCTCAACCGCCTCTCCTCGCACCTGGTGTGCATCGCCACCGGCGGCATGGAGCTCGGCGCCACGACGATCATGATCTACGGCTTCCGGGATCGTGAACTCGTTCTCGATGTCTTCGAGCTCATCACCGGCCTGCGCATGAACCACGCGTACATCCGGCCCGGCGGACTCGCCCAGGACCTGCCCCCCGGCACGGTCGACCAGCTCCGCGAGTTCGTGAAGACAATGAAGAAGAACATCCCGGAGTACGACAAGCTCGCCACCGGGAACCCCATCTTCAAGGCCCGCATGCAGGACGTCGGCTACCTCGACCTCGCCGGCTGCATGGCCCTCGGCGCCACGGGCCCGGTCCTGCGCTCGGCGGGACTCCCGCACGACCTGCGCAAGTCCCAGCCCTACTGCGGCTACGAGAACTACGAGTTCGACGTCCCGACCGCCGACACCTGCGACTCCTACGGGCGCTTCCTGATCCGCCTGGAGGAGATGCGGCAGTCGCTGCGCATCATCGAGCAGTGCATCGACCGGCTCGCCCCCGGACCGGTCATGGTCGAGGACAAGAAGATCGCCTGGCCCGCCCAACTGGCCCTCGGCCCCGACGGACTCGGCAACTCGCTCGACCACATCAAGAAGATCATGGGCACCTCCATGGAGTCCCTCATCCACCACTTCAAGCTGGTGACCGAGGGCTTCCGGGTCCCGCCGGGCCAGACGTACACGGCGGTCGAGTCGCCCAAGGGCGAACTCGGCGTGCACGTCGTCTCCGACGGCGGCACCCGCCCCTACCGGGTCCACTTCCGCGACCCGTCCTTCACCAACCTGCAGGCCATGGCGGCCATGTGCGAAGGCGGCCAGGTCGCCGACGTCATCGTCGCCGTCGCGTCCATCGACCCCGTGATGGGAGGCGTCGACCGGTGACCACCACTCCTTCGGAACAGGGCACGGGCGTCAGCCTGGGCATGCCCCAACTCCCCGCCCCCGACTACCCGGCCGACGTACGGGCCCGCCTCGAGGTGGACGCCAAGGACGTCATCGCGCGCTACCCGGACTCCCGGTCCGCCCTCCTCCCGCTGCTGCACCTGGTGCAGTCCGAGGAGGGCCACGTCACGCGCACGGGCATGCGGTTCTGCGCCGAGATGCTGGGCCTGACCACCGCCGAGGTCACGGCCGTGGCGACCTTCTACACCATGTACCGGCGCAAGCCGTCCGGCGACTATCAGGTCGGCGTCTGCACCAACACGCTGTGCGCCGTCATGGGCGGCGACGCGATCTTCGAGGAACTCAAGCAGCACCTCGGCGTCGGCAACGACGAGACGACCGAGGACGGCAAGGTCACTCTCGAGCACATCGAGTGCAACGCCGCCTGCGACTTCGCCCCCGTGGTGATGGTCAACTGGGAGTTCTTCGACAACCAGACCCCCGAGTCCGCGAAGCAGCTCGTCGACGACCTGCGCGCGGGCGTCCCGGTCGAGCCCACGCGCGGGGCGCCGCTCTGCACGTACAAGGAGACCGCCCGGATCCTGGCGGGCTTCCCCGACCAGCGGCCCGGCGCCGTCGAGGCGAGCGGCGGCGCGGGCCACGCGTCGCTCATCGGACTCCGCCTGGCCAAGGGCGAGGAGCCGCAGCCGCGCGTGGTCCACCCCCGCACGGGAGGCCCGCAGGACGAGGCCCCCGCCGAGCACCTCAGCTCGCACGACGCACCGCAGGAGACCTCGGCGTCCGACCCGGCGCACCCGGCAGGGCCCGCCGCCGAGGAGGGGGAGTGATGACCTTGGCAGCCGAGATCGACAACGAGACCAGCCCGGAGAAGCTGCTCGCACCGGTCCTTTCGGCGTTCTGGGACGAGGAGAAGTCCTGGACGCTGGAGACCTACCGACGACACGAGGGGTACGAAGGCCTGCGCAAGGCGCTCGCCATGGCCCCGGACGACGTCATCGCCTACGTGAAGGACTCCGGCCTCCGGGGCAGGGGCGGCGCGGGATTCCCCACCGGAATGAAGTGGCAGTTCATTCCGCAGGGAGACGGCAAGCCGCACTATCTAGTTGTCAACGCCGACGAATCGGAGCCGGGGACCTGCAAGGACATCCCGCTCCTCTTCGCGAACCCGCATTCCCTCATCGAGGGGATCGTCATCGCGTGTCATGCGATCAGGTCGTCGCATGCCTTCATCTATCTGCGGGGTGAGGTCGTCCCCGTCCTGCGGAGGCTGCACGAGGCCGTCCGCGAGGCGTACGCGGCGGGCTACCTCGGGAAGAACGTGCTGGGCAGCGGACTCGATCTCGAACTCACCGTGCACGCGGGCGCGGGTGCGTACATCTGTGGTGAAGAGACCGCACTGCTCGACTCGCTCGAAGGCCGCCGCGGCCAACCGCGACTGCGTCCCCCTTTCCCTGCCGTCGCGGGCCTCTACGCGTGCCCCACTGTCGTGAACAACGTCGAGTCCATCGCGTCCGTTCCCGCGATCCTCAATCGGGGCAAGGACTGGTTCAAGTCGATGGGCAGCGAGAAGTCCCCGGGCTTCACGCTCTACTCGCTGAGCGGGCACGTCACCAACCCCGGACAGTACGAGGGACCGCTCGGCATCACGCTGCGCCAGCTGCTCGACATGAGCGGCGGCATGCGCGCCGGACACCGCCTCAAGTTCTGGACGCCGGGCGGCTCGTCGACGCCGATGTTCACCGACGAGCACCTCGACGTCCCCCTCGACTACGAGGGCGTCGGCGCCGCCGGATCGATGCTCGGCACCAAGGCGCTGCAGTGCTTCGACGAGACGACGTGCGTCGTGCGGGCCGTGACCCGCTGGACCGAGTTCTACGCCCACGAGTCCTGCGGCAAGTGCACGCCCTGCCGCGAAGGAACGTACTGGCTGGTGCAGTTGCTCCGCGACATCGAGGCCGGCAAGGGCGTCATGGCCGACCTCGACAAGCTGAACGACATCGCCGACAACATCAACGGCAAGTCCTTCTGCGCCCTGGGCGACGGCGCGGCCTCGCCGATCTTCTCCTCCCTCAAGTACTTCCGCGAGGAGTACGAGCAGCACATCACCGGCAAGGGCTGCCCCTTCGACCCGGCCAAGTCGACTCTCTGGGCCGACCGGCCCGCTGAAAGCGCGCAGGTGAACGCATGACAGTGACCACCAACAACGCTCCCTCCGGGGGCGGGGAGGCGGCGGTTCCGCCCGAGGATCTCGTCTCGCTGACCATCGACGGCATCGAGATCAGCGTCCCCAAGGGGACGCTGGTGATCCGGGCGGCCGAGCTGCTCGGCATCGAGATCCCGCGGTTCTGCGACCATCCGCTGCTCGACCCCGCGGGCGCCTGCCGCCAGTGCATCGTCGAGGTGGAGGGCCAGCGCAAGCCGATGGCGTCCTGCACCATCACCTGCACCGACGGCATGGTCGTGAAGTCGCAGCTGACGTCGGCCGTCGCCGAGAAGTCGCAGCGCGGTGTGATGGAGCTGCTGCTCATCAACCACCCGCTGGACTGCCCCGTCTGCGACAAGGGCGGCGAGTGCCCGCTGCAGAACCAGGCGATGCAGGTCGGCGACTCGGACACCCGCTTCGAGGGCAAAAAGCGGACGTACGAGAAGCCGGTGCCGATCTCCACCCAGGTGCTGCTCGACCGTGAGCGGTGCGTGCTCTGCGCGCGCTGCACCCGCTTCAGCAACCAGGTCGCGGGCGACCCGATGATCGAGCTCATCGAGCGCGGCGCCCTCCAGCAGGTCGGCACAGGCGAGGGCGACCCCTTCGAGTCGTACTTCTCCGGGAACACCATCCAGATCTGTCCGGTCGGCGCGCTGACCTCGGCGGCGTATCGCTTCCGCTCCCGCCCCTTCGACCTGGTGTCGTCGCCCTCGGTGTGCGAGCACTGCGCGGGCGGCTGCGCGACGCGCACGGACCACCGGCGCGGCAAGGTCATGCGGCGGCTCGCCGCGGACGACCCCGAGGTCAACGAGGAGTGGATGTGCGACAAGGGACGCTTCGGCTTCCGGTACGCGCAGCGCCCCGACCGGCTGACCACGCCCCTGGTGCGCAACGCGTCGACGGGTGAGCTGGAGCCGGCGAGCTGGCCCGAGGCCCTGGAGATCGCGGCCAATGGTCTCGCCGCGGCGCGCGGCCGGGCCGGGGTCCTCGTCGGCGGCCGCCTCACCGTGGAGGACGCCTACGCGTACAGCAAGTACGCGCGCGTGGCGCTCGACACGAACGACATCGACTTCCGCGCGCGCGTGCACAGCAGCGAGGAGGCCGACTTCCTCGCGGCGCGGGTCGCGGGCCGGGGCAGGGACCTCGACGGGACCGGCGTCACGTACGCCCTCCTGGAGAAGGCGCCCGCCGTCCTGCTCGCCGGGTTCGAGTCCGAGGAGGAGGCGCCCGGCGTCTTCCTGAGGCTGCGCAAGGCCTGGCGCAAGCACGGCCAGCGCACCTTCTCCCTCGCCCCGTACGCGACCCGTGGCCTGGAGAAGGCGGGCGGCACCCTGCTGCCCGCGGCGCCGGGCACCGAGACGGAGTGGCTTGACGCGCTCGCCGCGGGCGTCGGCCTGGAGGCTCCGGGCACCGACGCCTCCGAGGCACTGCGCGCCGAGGGCGCGGTCATCGTCGTCGGTGAGCGGCTCGCGGCCGTGCCCGGCGGACTCACCGCCGCCGTGCGGGCCGCCACGGCGACCGGCGCCCGGCTGGTGTGGATCCCGCGCAGGGCCGGGGAGCGTGCCGCCGTCGAGGTGGGCGCCCTGCCGTCGCTGCTGCCCGGCGGTCGTCCGGCCACCGACCCGCGCGCGCGGGACGAGGTCGCGGCCGCCTGGGGCGTCGCCGAACTCCCGCACCGCTACGGCCGCGACACCGGACAGATCATCGAGGCCGCGGCGACCGGCGAGCTCGGTGCCCTCCTGGTGGCGGGCGTCGAGGTCGCCGACCTGCCGGACCCGGCACGCGCGCGTGCGGCGCTCGACGAGGTCGGCTTCCTGGTCTCCCTGGAGCTGCGGCCCAGCGAGGTGACGGACCGGGCCGACGTGGTCCTGCCCGTCGCCGCCGTCGCGGAGAAGCCGGGCACCTTCCTCAACTGGGAGGGCAGGGCGCGGATGTTCGACGCCGCGCTGAAGCCGGACCAGATGACGCGCAGGCTGGCGCCCACCGACGCACGCGTGCTGCACATGCTCGCCGACGCGGGCGACATCCACCTGGGCCTGCCCGACCTGCTGACCCTGCGCCGCGAGCTGGACCGGCTCGGCGGCTGGGACGGGCCGCACGCCACCGATCCGCTGGAGACCGGCACCCAGCCGCCGCGGCCCGCCGCCGGCGAGGCCGTCCTCTCCGGGCACAGGCTGCTGCTCGACCAGGGCCGCCTCCAGGACGGCGACGAAGCCCTCGCCGGTACGCGGCACGCCGCCCGCGCGCGCGTGTCCGCGGCCACCGCGGCGGAGGCGGGCGTGAAGGACGGCGACCTCCTGTCGGTCGCCGGACCGGCGGGTACGACCGAACTCCCGCTGCAGATCACGGAGATGCCCGACCGCGTGGTCTGGCTGCCGCTGAACTCGACCGGGGGAGGCGTCACGTCGGACACCGGCGCCCGCCCCGGCGACCTCGTCCGCATCGGCCCGGCGGTCCTGCCGGAGCCCACTGAGGCCCCGGAGGTGACGTCGTGACGCACACCCTGGTGCCGCTTGCGGCGGAAGACCTGTCCATGTTCGGCCGCGACCCCTGGTGGCTGGTCGCCTTCAAGGCGGTCTTCTGCTTCGCGTTCCTGATGGTGACGGTCCTCCTCGCCATCGTCTGGGAGCGCAAGGTCGTCGCCTGGATGCAGCTGCGCATCGGCCCCAACAGGAACGGCCCCTGGGGTCTGCTGCAGTCCCTCGCGGACGGCGTCAAGCTGATGCTCAAGGAAGACGTGATCGTCAAGCGCGCGGACAAGGTGGTCTACGTCCTTGCCCCGGTCATCGCGGCGATCCCGGCCTTCATGGCGATCGCGGTGATCCCGTTCGGGCCCGCGGGCAACGAAGTCTCGATCTTCGGCCACCGTACGACGATGCAGCTCACCGACCTGCCGATCGCGATGCTCTACATCCTCGCGGTCGCCTCCGTCGGCATCTACGGCATCGTGCTCGCGGGCTGGAGCTCCGGATCGACGTACCCGCTCCTGGGCGGTCTGCGCTCCTGCGCACAGATGATCTCGTACGAGATCGCGATGGGCGCGGCGTTCGCCTCCGTCTTCCTCTACTCCGGGTCGATGTCGACGTCGGCGATCGTGGAGGCGCAGGCGGACCGCTGGTACGTCCTGCTGCTCCCCGTCTCCTTCATCATCTACATCGTCACGATGATCGGCGAGACGAACCGTGCGCCGTTCGACATGCCGGAGTCCGAGGGCGACCTCGTCGGCGGCTTCAACACCGAGTACTCGTCCATCAAGTTCGCGATGTTCATGCTCGCCGAGTACATCAACATGGTCACCGTCTCGGCGGTGTCGGCCACGCTCTTCCTGGGCGGCTGGCGGGCGCCGTATCCGATCAGCACGTTCTGGGAGGGCGCGAACCACGGCTGGTGGCCGATGCTCTGGTTCGTGATCAAGGTCCAGCTGCTGCTGTTCTTCTTCATCTGGCTGCGCGGCTCGCTGCCCCGCGTCCGCTACGACCAGCTGATGAAGCTCGGCTGGAAGGTCCTGATCCCGGTCTCCGTGGTCTGGCTGATGCTGGTCGCCACGGTCAGGGCGATGCGGAACGAGGACTACGAATTCACCTCGATCGCGCTCTACGTCGGCGGCGGGGTCATCGCGCTGCTGCTGCTCTCCGTCGTCGTCGACATCTTCCGCGACAAACGCGAGAAGGAAGCCGCCGCCGCGGAGGAGGAGAAGCCGGTCGCCTTCGACCCCATGGCGGGCGGATTCCCCGTGCCGCCGCTGCCCGGCCAGAGCCTGCCACCCGTCCCGCGCCGACGCTCGCGCCAGGAGCGGGAGTTGATTGTCAGTGGTGGACCGGATACTCAAAGTGACGGAACCCGAAGTGATGGAAAGGAGGCGTCCGATGGCTGAGTCGAACCAGGAGTCGCACGACTCGAACCAATCGAATCAGGGGTTCCAGAACCCTGTCGCCGGCTTCGGCGTGACCTTCAAGGCCATGTTCAAGAAGCGGCTGACCGAGCAGTATCCGGAGCAGCAGAAGACCACTGCCCCCCGCTTCCACGGCAGGCACCAGCTGAACCGCCATCCGGACGGCCTGGAGAAGTGCGTCGGCTGTGAGCTCTGCGCCTGGGCCTGTCCCGCGGACGCCATCTATGTGGAGGGCGCGGACAACACGGACGAGGAGAGGTACTCGCCCGGCGAGCGGTACGGCCGCGTCTACCAGATCAACTACGCCCGCTGCATCCTGTGCGGCCTGTGCATCGAGGCGTGCCCCACGCGCGCGTTGACGATGACGAACGAGTTCGAGCTGGCCGACAGCAGCCGCGAGAACCTCATCTACACCAAGGAACAGCTGCTCGCCGGCCTCGAAGAGGGCATGGTCGACTCGCCGCACGCGATCTACCCCGGCACGGACGAGCAGGACTACTACCGAGGCCTGGTGACCGAGGCCGCCCCCGGGACCGTGCCCCAGGTCGCCCTCTCCAAGGGGGAGACCCCGCAGGAGGCGGCCTCGGACTTCGGGGACGGCGAGCCCGCCTCGGAGAAGGTGGTCGGCCGATGACGCAGCTCGCCGCCTACTCGACCTCGACCGGCGAGGCCTTCCAGTTCTGGGTGCTCGGCACGGTCGCGGTGATCGGCGCCCTGTGCACCATCCTCATGAGGAAGGCCGTGCACAGCGCGCTCTGCCTGGCCGGGACCATGATCATCCTCGCGGTGTTCTACCTGGCCAACGGCGCGTACTTCCTGGGCATCGTCCAGATCGTCGTCTACACCGGCGCGATCATGATGCTCTTCCTCTTCGTCGTCATGCTCGTCGGCGTCACCGCGGCGGACTCCCTGAAGGAGACCATCAAGGGACAGCGCTGGCTGGCACTCCTGTGTGGCCTCGGCTTCGCGGTGCTGCTCTTCGCGGGCATCGGGAACGCCTCCATGAAGGAGTTCAACGGCCTCGGCAAGGCGAACGCCGGCGGCAACGTGGAGGGCCTCGCCGGGCTCATCTTCACGAAGTACGTCTTCGCCTTCGAGATCACCGGCGCCCTGCTCATCACGGCGACGGTCGGCGCGATGGTGCTCACCCACCGCGAGCGCACGGAGCGCGCCAAGACCCAGCGCGAACTGTCCGAGCAGCGCGTGCGCGAGGGCAAGCACCTGCCGCCGCTGCCCGCCCCGGGTGTGTACGCACGGCACAACGCCGTGGACATCGCGGGCCTGCTCCCCGACGGCACCCCGTCGGAGCTCACGGTCAACAAGACGCTGCGTGACCGCGGCCAGATCCGCGACGTGTCGAACGAGGCGCTGGACGACCTGCGGGCGCTTGAGCAGCGCTCCACCGACCGTCTGGAGCGGCCCGACCTGCGGAGCGGCGACATCGGGCGGACCGAGGAGGCGTCGAAGTGAACCCCGTCAACTACCTGTATCTCGCGGCCCTGCTGTTCACGATCGGCGCGACCGGCGTGCTCATCCGGCGGAACGCGATCGTGGTGTTCATGTGCATCGAGCTCATGCTCAACGCCTGCAACCTCGCGTTCGTGGCCTTCTCCCGGATGCACGGCAACCTCGACGGCCAGATCATCGCGTTCTTCACGATGGTCGTCGCCGCCGCGGAGGTCGTGGTCGGGCTCGCGATCATCGTGTCGCTGTTCCGTTCCCGCCACTCGGCCTCGGTCGACGACGCCAGCCTGATGAAGCTCTGAGGGGTCGCTGAATCGTGGAGAACTTGATTGCGCTGCTCGTCGCGGCGCCTCTGCTCGGAGCGGCCGTACTGCTGTGCGGCGGGCGGGCACTGGACCGCGCGGGCCACTGGCTCGGCACGCTGCTCGCGGCCGCCTCCTTCGTCATCGCCGTGGTGCTCTTCTCGGACATGCTGGGCAAGGGCGCCGAGGAACGCTCCCTGTCGCAGCACCTGTTCAGCTGGATCCCCGTGGAGGGGTTCCAGGCGGACGTCGCCTTCCAGCTCGACCAGCTGTCGATGACGTTCGTCCTGCTGATCTCCGGTGTGGGCACCCTGATCCACATCTACTCGATCGGGTACATGGAGCACGACGAGCGGCGCCGCCGCTTCTTCGGCTACCTGAACCTGTTCCTCGCGGCGATGCTGCTCCTGGTCCTCGCCGACAACTACCTGCTCCTGTACGTCGGCTGGGAGGGCGTGGGCCTCGCCTCGTACCTCCTGATCGGCTTCTGGCAGCACAAGCCCAGCGCGGCCACCGCCGCGAAGAAGGCCTTCCTGGTCAACCGGGTCGGTGACGTGGGCCTTTCCATCGCCATCATGCTGATGTTCACCACCTTCGGGACGTTCGCCTTCGGGCCCGTCCTGGAGGCAACGGGTGACACGTCGGAGGGCAAGCTCACCGCCATCGGCCTGATGCTGCTGCTCGCCGCGTGCGGCAAGTCGGCGCAGGTGCCGCTGCAGTCCTGGCTCGGCGACGCGATGGAGGGCCCGACCCCCGTCTCGGCCCTGATCCACGCCGCGACGATGGTGACCGCGGGCGTCTACCTGATCGTCCGCTCCGGCGCGATCTTCAACGGCGCGCCGGACGCACAGCTCGTCGTCACCGTCGTCGGAGCGGTCACGCTCCTGTTCGGTGCGATCGTCGGTTGCGCGAAGGACGACATCAAGAAGGCTCTCGCCGGATCGACGATGTCCCAGATCGGGTACATGATCCTGGCCGCCGGGCTCGGTCCGATCGGCTACGTCTTCGCGATCATGCACCTGGTGACGCACGGCTTCTTCAAGGCCGGCCTCTTCCTCGGCGCCGGATCGGTCATGCACGGCATGAACGACGAGGTCGACATGAGGAAGTACGGCGGCCTCAGGAAGTACATGCCGGTCACCTTCGTCACCTTCGGCCTCGGCTACCTCGCGATCATCGGCTTCCCCGGCCTGTCCGGCTTCTTCTCCAAGGACAAGATCATCGAGGCGGCGTTCGCCAAGGGCGGCACGGAGGGCTGGATCCTCGGCTCGGTGGCGCTCCTGGGCGCGGCCATCACCGCGTACTACATGACGCGCGTGATGATCATGACCTTCTTCGGAGAGGAGCGCTGGCGCAACCGGCCCACGGCCTCCCCGGTGCAGCCGGACGTCGAGCCGGCCGCGGAGACGCAGGGCGCGCACGACGAGCCGCACCCGCACGAGTCCCCGAAGTCCATGACGATCCCGATGATCGTGCTCGCCTTCGGGTCGGTGTTCGCGGGTGGCTTCTTCAGCATCGGCGACCGCTTCATGCACTGGCTCGAGCCGGTCACCGAGCACAGCCACGGCGACTCGCCGCTGAGCGCCGCCACGGTCACGGGCGCCACCATGGTGGTCCTCGTCATCGGCGTCGCCCTCGCCTACGTGCAGTACGGGCGCAGGCCCGTCCCGGTCACCGCCCCGCGCGGCTCGGTGCTCACCCGCGCCGCCCGCCGCGACCTCCTCCAGGACGACTTCAACCACGTCGTCCTGGTGCGCGGCGGCGAGCACCTCACGCGGTCCCTGGTCTACGTGGACCACACCCTGGTCGACGGCGTCGTCAACGGCACGGCGGCCTCGGTCGGCGGCCTCTCCGGGCGGCTGCGCAAACTGCAGAACGGCTACGCCCGCTCCTACGCGGTCTCGATGTTCGGCGGCGCTGCGGTGCTCATCGCCGCGACCCTGCTGATGAGGGCGGTCTGATACCGATGTCCTTTCCCCTGCTGACAGCGACGGCGGTCCTGCCCGCGGCCGGCGCGATCGCCACGGCAGCCGTCCCGGCCGCCCGGCGGACCGCCGCCAAGTGGCTCGCGCTGCTCGTCTCGCTCGCCACGCTCGGTCTCGCGCTGACCGTGCTCGTACGGTTCGACCCCGACGGCGACCGCTATCAACTGACCGAATCGCACGCCTGGATCAAGGAGTTCGGGGTGCGGTACGAGCTGGGGGTCGACGGCATCGCCGTCGCACTCCTCGCGCTCACCGCGCTCCTGATCCCGTTCATCATCCTGGCGGGCTGGCACGACGCCGACCCCCTGGAGACCAAGTCGTCGCGCTGGCGTCCCACCCAGGGCTTCTTCGCCCTGATCCTGGCCGTCGAGGCGATGGTGATCATCTCCTTCGAGGCCACGGACGTCTTCCTCTTCTACATCTTCTTCGAAGCCATGCTCATCCCGATGTACTTCCTCATCGGCGGCTTCGGGGACCGCGCCCACGCGGGCACGGACGAGAACGCCTCGGCGCAGCGCTCGTACGCGGCCGTGAAGTTCCTCCTCTACAACCTCGTCGGCGGCCTCATCATGCTGGCCGCCGTAATCGGGCTCTACGTAGTAGCGGGAAACTTCTCCCTCCAGGAGATCTCCGCCGCGCGCGCGGACGGCTCGCTCGACATGGCGACCAACACGGAGCGGCTGCTCTTCCTCGGCTTCTTCTTCGCCTTCGCGGTGAAGGCGCCGCTGTGGCCGCTGCACACCTGGCTGCCGAACGCGATGGGGGAGTCCACCGCCCCGGTCGCCGTCCTGATCACCGCGGTCGTGGACAAGGTCGGCACGTTCGCGATGCTGCGGTTCTGCCTCGGGCTCTTCCCGGAGGCGAGCGACTGGGCGACACCGGTCGTCCTCGTCCTCGCGCTCATCAGCATCATCTACGGAGCGCTGCTCGCGGTAGGCCAGCGCGACATCAAGCGCCTGGTGGCGTACGCGTCGATCTCGCACTTCGGCTTCATCATCCTCGGCATCTTCGCGATGACCTCGCAGGGCCAGTCCGGCGCGACGCTCTACATGGTCAACCACGGCATCTCGACGGCCGCGCTGATGCTGGTGGCCGGTTTCCTGATCTCGCGGCGCGGCTCGCGCCTCATCGCCGACTACGGAGGCGTGCAGAAAGTCGCGCCTGTGCTCGCCGGCACCTTCCTGATCGGCGGCCTGGCCACACTCTCACTGCCCGGCCTCGCTCCGTTCGTCAGTGAATTCCTGGTCCTGGTCGGCGCGTTCGCCCGCTATCCGGTGGTCGGGATCATCGCGACCGTCGGCATCGTGCTGGCCGCGCTGTACACGCTCGTCCTGTACCAGCGGACGATGACGGGACCCGTGAAGGCGGAGGTCTCGGCCATGCCCGACCTGCGGGTGCGTGAACTGGTCGTCGTCGCTCCGCTGATCGCCCTCCTGATCGGCCTCGGCGTCTACCCGAAGCCGCTCACCGATCTGGTGAACCCGGCGGTCGAGCACACGATGTCCGACGTACAGAAGAAAGACCCCAAGCCCGATGTGGAGGCGGCCAAGTGAGCGCAACAGCCGTCCACAGCCTGTGGACAATGGCGGCCGACCCGGTCGACAAGATCGACGCGCCCACCATCGAGTACGGGCAGCTGTCGCCGGTGCTGATCGTCATCGGCGCGGCCGTCATCGGAGTGCTCATCGAAGCCTTCGTGCCGCGCAAGACCCGGTACTACGCCCAGCTGTTCCTCTCCGTGGTCTCCCTGGCCGCAGCCTTCGCCGCGGTCGTCGGACTCGCGGCCCGCGGCTTCGGCACCACCAAGGCACAGATCGCCGCGATGGGCGCCATCGCGGTCGACGGACCCGCGCTCTTCCTCCAGGGCACGATCCTGCTCACCGGAATCGTCGCGATCTTCACCTTCGCGGAGCGGCGCCTCGACCCGGTGGCGCACGGCAACCGCGTCGACTCGTTCGTGGCGCAGGCCGGGTCCGTTCCGGGCAGTGAGGGCGAACAGGCCGCCACCAAGGCCGGTTTCGCCACCACCGAGGTGTTCCCGCTGGCGCTCTTCGCCATCGGCGGCATGCTCGTCTTCCCGGCGGCCAACGACCTCCTGACGCTCTTCATCGCGCTGGAGGTCTTCTCCCTGCCGCTGTACCTGCTGTGCGCCCTCGCCCGCCGCAAGCGCCTCATGTCGCAGGAATCCGCCGTCAAGTACTTCCTGCTCGGCGCGTTCGCCTCGGCGTTCACACTCTTCGGCATCGCCCTCCTCTACGGATACGCGGGTTCCGTGTCGTACGCGACGGTCGCGGACGTCGTCGAGGGCAACGTCAAGACCGTGGACCCGGCGCTCGCCGACACCATGGGCAACGACGCGCTGCTCCTGATCGGCGTCGCGATGGTGGTGATGGGGCTGCTCTTCAAGGTGGGCGCGGTGCCGTTCCACATGTGGACCCCGGACGTCTACCAGGGCGCCCCGACGCCGGTCACCGGCTTCATGGCGGCGGCGACGAAGGTGGCCGCGTTCGGCGCCCTCCTGCGCCTCCTCTACGTAGTCCTGCCCGGTCTGCGCTGGGACTGGCGGCCGGTCATGTGGGGCGTCGCGGTCATCACGATGCTGGGCGGCGCGATCATCGCGATCACGCAGACCGACATCAAGCGGCTCCTCGCGTATTCGTCCGTCGCGCACGCCGGCTTCATCCTCGCCGGTGTCATCGCCACCACCCCGGACGGCATCTCCTCCGTCCTCTTCTACCTGGGCGCCTACTCCTTCGTGACCATCGGCGCCTTCGCCGTCGTCACGCTGGTGCGGGACGCGGGCGGCGAGGCCACGCACCTCTCCAAGTGGGCGGGGCTCGGACGCCGGTCCCCGCTGGTGGCCGCGGTCTTCGCGGTCTTCCTCCTCGCCTTCGCCGGCATCCCGCTGACCTCCGGGTTCGCCGGGAAGTTCGCGGTCTTCAAGGCGGCGGCGGAGGGCGGCGCGGGCCCGCTGGTCGTGGTCGGTGTGCTGTCGTCGGCGATCGCCGCGTTCTTCTACATCCGCGTGATCGTCCTGATGTTCTTCAGCGAGCCGAAGGCGGACGGCCCCACCGTCGCCGTGCCGTCGCCGCTGACGATGACGGCGATCGGCGTGGGCGTCGCGGTGACGCTGGTGCTCGGTGTGGCCCCGCAGTACTTCCTGGACCTGGCGAACCAGGCGGGAGTCTTCGTCCGCTGACCCGATCCGTTCGTACGCAGCGCAGGCCGCCGCCCGGCATCCCGAGAAGGGGTGCCGGGCGGCGGCCTGTGGATAACTGTCCGGGGTGTCGGTGGGGAGCCCTATCGTGGAGGCAGTGGTCGAGGCAGGACGTACGGCGGGGGACAGGGCGATGGATGGGATCAAAGGCATGAGCGAGGTGACGGCGCCGGTACAGGCGCCGGGCGCGGCGACCGGCACCGTGACGGAGAGCGACGCGCTGCGCACGCTCCACCGCGTCTTCGGGTACGACGCTTTCCGCGGCGAGCAGGAATCGGTCATCGACCACGTGGTGGCGGGCGGGGACGCCGTCGTCCTCATGCCGACCGGCGGCGGCAAATCCCTCTGCTACCAGATCCCGGCCCTGGTCAGGCCCGGCACCGGCGTCGTGATCTCCCCGCTCATCGCGCTGATGCAGGACCAGGTGGACGCGCTGCGGGCGCTCGGTGTGCGCGCCGGGTTCATCAACTCCACGCAGGACTTCGACGAGCGGCGCGTCATGGAGGCGGAGTTCCTCGCGGGCGAGCTCGACGTGCTCTATCTGGCGCCGGAGCGGCTGCGCCTGGACGCGACCCTGGATCTCCTCGGGCGGGCCAAGATCTCCGTCTTCGCCATCGACGAGGCGCACTGCGTCGCCCAGTGGGGCCACGACTTCCGCCCCGACTACCTGGCGCTGTCCCTCCTCGGCGAGCGCTGGCCGGACGTCCCCCGTATCGCCCTGACCGCGACGGCCACCGACGCCACGCACCGGGAGATCACGCAGCGGCTCGGCATGCCCGATGCCCGGCACTTCGTGGCGAGCTTCGACCGGCCCAACATCCAGTACCGCATCGTGCCGAAGGCCGAGCCGAAGAAGCAGCTCCTCGCCTTCCTGAAGGAGGAGCACGCGGGCGACGCCGGGATCGTCTACTGCCTGTCGCGCAATTCGGTGGAGAAGACCGCCGAATTCCTCTGCAAGAACGGCATCGAGGCCGTCCCGTACCACGCGGGCCTGGACGGCGGCACGCGCGCGGCGCACCAGTCCCGCTTCCTGCGGGAGGACGGCCTCGTCGTCTGCGCGACGATCGCCTTCGGCATGGGCATCGACAAGCCCGACGTCCGCTTCGTCGCCCACCTCGACCTGCCCAAGTCGGTCGAGGGGTACTACCAGGAGACGGGTCGCGCGGGCCGCGACGGGCTGCCCTCGACGGCCTGGATGGCGTATGGGCTGCAGGACGTCGTGCAGCAGCGGAAGCTGATCCAGGGCGGCGAGGGGGACGAGGCGTTCCGGCGCCGGGCCTCCTGCCATCTGGACTCGATGCTGGCGCTCTGCGAGACAGCCCAGTGCCGCCGCGCGCAGCTCCTGACCTACTTCGGCCAGGAGGCGGGCGCGGAGTCCTGCGGCAACTGCGACACCTGCCTGACCCCGCCCGAGACCTGGGACGGCACGGTGGCGGCGCAGAAGGTCCTCTCCACGGTCGTGCGCCTGCAGCGCGAGCGCAAGCAGAAGTTCGGCGCGGGTCAGATCATCGACATCCTGCTCGGCAAGAAGACCGCGAAGGTCATCCAGTTCGACCACGACCAGCTCTCGGTCTTCGGCATCGGCGAGGAGCTGGCGGAGGCCGAATGGCGTGGCGTGATCCGCCAGCTGCTCGCGCAGGGCCTGATCGCGGTCGAGGGGGAGTACGGCACGCTGGTGCTCACCGAGACGAGCGGCTCCGTCCTCGGCCGCGAGCGCGAGGTGCGCCTGCGCAAGGAGCCGAAGCGGGCACCGGCGGCGCGGGCGTCCAAGAGCGACCGCAAGGCGAAGTCGGCGGCAGCGGTCGCCGAGCTCCCCCAGGAAGCGGTCCCCCTCTTCGAGGCCCTGCGTGCCTGGCGTGCGTCCCAGGCAAAGGAACAGGGCGTCCCCGCGTACGTGATCTTCCACGACGCCACACTCCGAGAGATCGCCACGCTGCGTCCCACGTCCGTGGGGGACCTGGCGGGCATCAGCGGAGTCGGCGAGAAGAAGCGGGCGACGTACGGCGAGGGCGTGGTCGGAGTCGTCGCGGAGTTCTTGGGCGGGGCGCCTGCGCCGAGTGGGGCGGTGAGCGGGACGGCTGCGGGGCCCGAGGCGCCATTCAGCGACGAGGTGGAGCCGGACTGGGGGGACGAAGAGCCGGACTGGTGAATGTCTCGAGGTCCCTCGGTCGGCTCCCGGGACGGGAGTCGATCAGACGGTCTGCCTACGGGGATGGCGGTGCTGACCGCCGAGCTGTGATCGCGGTGAGGTCGAGATCGATGGTGAACGGGACGCTTACCTTGAGGACGTCGTGGAAGATGCCGGTCGGCGCGTACATGCGCGTCGCAGGTTCGAGTTCAAAGACGTAGACCACGGGACGGCCCTTGTCGTTCTCCACGCGCCAGTAGTGGCGGATGCCCGCCTTGGCGTACTTGAGCGGCTTGGCCTCTCGGTCGCGGGCCTCGGAGTCGGGCGAAACGACTTCGATGGCCAGCACGACGGTCTCCGCGGGGACGCGTGTCTGTCCGGGGTCCAGGATCTCCTCGGCGGGTACGACCACGACGTCGGGCTCGGGTCGGTTCTGCTGGTCGATGTCGATGGTGAATTCGCGGAGGACTTCGAGACCTGCCGGGGCAGCGTCTTCGAGTCGCCTTTCGAAGAAGCTGACTGATCGTGCATGAAAGATCGTTTGCGGACTCACGAAGACGAGGCTCCCGTCGATCAGCTCCGTGTGCGGAGGCAGATTGGGAAGCCGGTCCAGGTCGTCGGCGGTCCAACCACCCTCGGGAGGGACCGGCCACGTGGGCCCGGAAGCCTCGGGTTCGACGCTCATCAGTGCTCCCATGGGGTGGAGTCTCACCGGCCCGACCAGCGTATCGGGCGGGAACCCGTAGAGGTCTGCACGTACGTGTGAACGAGTGTCGGTACCTTGACTCCTTCCAGAGGCCTCCGTCGAGGTCACATGGCGTCCAGCGCCTCCCTCACCGCCCGCAGGGTCGCCGCGTCGTCGGCTCCGAGCGAGCGGGCGTCGGTGACGAACTGTGCCGCCAGCGCGGCGAGTTGCCCGCGGTCAGGAGTGGCCGTGCCCGCCGGAAGCGGGGCGACCCTCGTGCCGGCGCCGCGGCGCGTGTGGATGAGGGAGGCCGCTTCCAGCGCGCGATAGGCGCGCGCCACCGTGCCCGCCGCCAGACCCAGGTCGGCGGCGAGTTGGCGGACGGGCGGGAGGCGTTCGCCCTCGGGGAGGCGGCCCGTGGTGATGAGAGCGGAGAGCTGGGCCCGGATCTGTTCGTAGGGCGGGACGGGGCTCGTCGTGTCGACCCGGACGGCGGGGCCTCTGGCCGGGCCCGTCATCGGCGGCCCGCCCTGGGAGCGACGATCGTGGTCAGGGACCACGTCATCGTGGACGCCGCGGACAGGGCCACGGGGACCAGTATCCAGGCCGACCCGGACGCGCCCACGCAGTCGAGTCCGAGGAGCGCGCCCGCGGCGAACGTCGTCGTCCCCAGCAGGGGAGTGGAGACCAGCAGACCCCAGGCCGCGGTGATCGCGAGCGCCCGGTCGCGGCGTGGCTGTTCCTCCGAGGGGCGGCGGGCGATGCGGCGCAGGGACCAGGCGCACGCGGCCGTGCCGAGGGCGAGCGAGGCCAGGACGGGGGCTCCGTAGAAGAGGCCGGGCCAGGGGCCGACGGTCTGGGTCATGCCCTGACAGGTGGCCGAGAGGGTGCGACCGGCTCGGCCCTGGTCGTCAGGGGAGGCCATGACGGCGGCCGCTATGAGGAGAGTGAGGAGCGTCAGCACCTGTGCGATCAGGAGGCGGGTCGTCCGGGGCGGTACGTAGTCCCGGGCTCTGCGCGGGGTGAGGCCGGCGCTGCGGATCGGGTCGCGGGGCGGAGGCGTGAGGGCGTCGCCGAGCAGTACTCCGGCGACGGCGCAGAGGCCGAACGCGGGGATGGCGTACAGGATCCCAATGCCCAGGCCGTCGTCGCGGGACGCCACCGCCCAAGCCGCGGCGGCGCCCGCGGCGAGGCCGGCCCAGCGGGCGTACAGATCGGCGCGGGCGCGCGCGACTGCCTCTGGTGGGAGGGGCGGGAAGGGCGAGAGTGGTGGCGCGGTGCGGGTGCTGACGGCCGTGGCGGCGGTCGTGTCGGTGTCGTGCATGGCTGAACCCCCGAGTGAACGGTGCCGGGTGGTCGGGCCCGGACCTGTACTCAGCGCCCGTTTGCATCAAGCGCTGAGTACAAGTTCACCTCACTCGGGGGCTTGTGTCAAGCAGTTGATACAAGTTCCCGGGGTGTGGATCAGCGTGCTGCGGATCAGCGTGTTTCGGATCAGCGTGCTGCGGCGATCCGGCCCGTCACCTCGCCCAGTCCGATCTTCGTGCCGTTCGGCCCCGGCGCCCACGCCGAGAGCGTGACCACGTCGCCGTCCTCCAGGAACGTCCGCTTGCCGCCCGGAAGTTCGAGGGGGTCGCGGCCGTTCCAGGTCATCTCGATCAGCGAGCCGAACTGGCCGGGCTCGGGACCGCTGACCGTGCCCGAGCCGTACAGGTCGCCGGTGCGCAGCGAGGCGCCGTTGACCGTCATGTGAGCGAGCTGCTGCGCGGCCGTCCAGTACACGGTGGAGAACGGCGGCTCCGAGATGACCTGGCCGTTCAGGGTGACCGTGATGCGCAGGTCGTAACCGCCCGGCTCGTCCGCCGCGGACTCCGCGGAGTCGTCCAGGTAGGGCAGGAGCTGGTGCGTGCGCTCCGGCGGTGCGATCCGCGCCGAGTCCAGCGCTTCCAGCGGGGTGATCCACGCCGACACCGACGTGGCGAACGACTTGCCGAGGAACGGACCCAGCGGAACGTACTCCCAGGCCTGGATGTCGCGTGCGGACCAATCGTTGAGGAGGGTCAGCCCGAAGACGTGCTCCCGGAAGTCCGCGAGGGGGACGGCGGTGCCCTGCTCCGAGGAGGCGCCGACGACGAAGCCGACCTCCGCCTCGATGTCGAGCCGGACGGACGGGCCGAAGACGGGAGCCGAGTCCGCGGGAGCCTTGCGCTGACCCGTCGGGCGGACGACGTCCGTACCGGACACGACGACCGTGCCGGACCGGCCGTGGTAACCGATGGGCAGGTGCTTCCAGTTGGGCGTCAGCGGTGACGGCGCGTCCGGCCGGAACATCTGTCCCAGGTTGGAGGCGTGGTGCTCGGAGGCGTAGAAGTCGACGTAGTCCGCGACCTCGAAGGGCAGGTGCAGGGTCACGTCGGACAGGGGGTGCAGCAGCGGGCGTACCGCCTCGCGGTGGGAGGGCACCGTCACCCAAGCCGTCAACGCGCGCCGCACGTCCGACCAGGCCCTGCGGCCCGCGGCGAGGAGCGGGTTCAGCGTGGTCCGGGCGAGGAGCGAGACGTAGGGGGAGCCGAGCGCGGCGGCCGCGGCGCCCGCGTCCAGGACGTGCGAACCGAGCCGTACCCCCACCCTGCGTCGGCCGTCCGCCTCCCCGGCCAGGGAGAACACGCCGTAGGGAAGGTTGTGCGGACCGAAGGGGTCGCCCTCGGGAAGTCCGAAGGGATCGCCTCCGGGAAGGTCGGCGGAGTCACCGGCGGCCGGGTCGAGCGGGGTCTGCTCGGACATGCGTACCTGCCTCGCTTTCCATAGGGATGTGCCACACGTTACGTGTGGATACCCCGGTTGCGGCAGTGTCCAAAGAGTCAGTGATATGCGGATAAGGCCCGCTGAACCCTGCAATGCCGGTTTGGCGGGTGCGCACTTGGCGTTCGCATATGACTACCCGGCATGGGCGGGGCGGCATAGTCGGAACGAGGCATGCCGGAATGTAATCCTCCACTTTTCGGTGAACCGACGGGCCCCCGGTACGGCCCGCCTCACCCGCCCGTATGCGCACCTTGCCAAGCAGCTTCCGGCCGGGCCCAGGATCCGTATTCTCTGGATCATGTCCGCCTCCCTCGCATATGCACTCATCGCCACTGACCTGGACGGGACGCTGCTGCGCGGCGACGACACGGTCTCGGACCGGTCGCGGCGGGCATTGGCCGCCGCCGGCGGGGCGGGCGCCCGGCACCTCGTGGTGACAGGCCGACCGGCCCCACGCGTGCGGCCCCTCTTCGACGAACTCGGGTACGACGGCCTGGCCGTGTGCGGTCAAGGAGCCCAGCTGTACGACGCCGGCGCGCACCGGATGGAGTGGTCGGTGACCCTCGACCGCGAGCTGGCCGAGGTGGCGCTCGGGAAGATCGAGGCGGAGGTCGGGCAGGTCCACGCGGCCGTGGACCAGGACGGCGTGGAGGGCCTCACGCTCATCGAGCCGGGGTACGAGATGCCGCACCCCACGCTCCCCGCCGTGCGGGTGCCCGGACGGGACGTGCTGTGGGAAGAGCCCATCAGCAAGGTGCTGCTGCGCCATCCGACGCTCGCCGACGACGAGTTGGCGGCGGTTGCGCGGGGCGCGGCGGGCACGCTCGCGTCGGTGACCATGTCCGGGCCCGGCACGGTGGAGCTCCAGCCGTGCGGGGTGACCAAGGCGACCGGGCTCGCGCTGGCCGCCGAGCGGCTCGGCCTGACGGCCGCCGACACGATCGCCTTCGGGGACATGCCCAACGACATCCCCATGTTCCTGTGGGCCGCGCATGGAGTGGCCATGGCCAACGCCCACGGGGAACTGAAAGCGGTGGCCGATGAGTTGACCCTCTCGAACGAGGACGACGGCATCGCCGTCGTCCTCGAACGTCTGCTGGGAATCCAGCCCTCCCGGCGCAGGCCCTAGCCCACCGGCCCTAGCCCGCCGTCCGTCGGATGCGCTTCTCCCACGTGCGGTGGAAGACGACCTCGTCGCCGTCCTTGCACACGACCTCGTTCGACGTGATGAAGTCCGCCGCGTCGCAGGTGATCTCCGAGCGTGTCTCCACGCGCGTGTCCCAGCCGAGGTCGGGCCGGTGCAGGCGGATCGTCCAGTCCGAGCGGGCGCGGGCGCTCAGCGGGTCGTTCTCCTGGATCGTGTACGTCTCCAGGGCGTCCTCGGTGAACTCCAGCCCGTCGGGGTACACGCGCGTGCCGCCGTACCGCGGGTCGACCTCGAGCCGCCATTCGCCCTTGGCGACATCGCGTACGACCAGACGCTCGGGCCGCTGCTCGTCCAGGGTTGCCGGATACACCACGCCCAGCGGCTCGGACTGCTCGGCGGGTTCGAAGGTGATCGTGGGGTCCAGGTCGCCGTCGCGCACCGGCAGTTCCAGGGCGCTGCCGACCGGCTCCAGGGTGAAGCCCACGGAGTCGGCCTGCGGCCAGATCCAGGGCCAGTAGGCCGAGGACACCGCGAGCCGGATGCGGTGGCCCGGCGGGAAGGTGTGGCCGATGCCGTTCAGCTCGAACGTGACGTCCTCGGTGGCGCCGAGGGGCCAGGCGTCCGCGCGGTCCCTGCCGTTCCGCGCGGAGAGGTTCAGGACGCCCCGGGTGACGAGGGTGGACGAGCCGTCCGGCGCGACGTCGCAGAGCCGGGCGACGGCCTGGCCGTACGGCACGTCCATCCGCAGCCGCAGGGTCACCTTGGGACGCCCCAGGATGCGTACCTGCGCGGGGACCTCGAACTCGAAGCACGCCGACTTCGCGTCCTCGTCCCGCTGGTCAGGCGGCAGGTCCGCGTCGTTGCCGAAGGGGAAGTAGCGGCCCGCGTCCAGGCCCGTGTGCTGGGGGGAGGCGACGACTACGGGGGTGCCCTGGAGCGCGTACGGGACGGGGGTGACGTTCGGGGACGGCCAGGAGGGGTCGCCCACCCAGCCGCCGGACAGCTCCCGGTAGACCGTCGCAGGCGGGTGGGAATCGCTGATCCAGGAGCGGAGCTTCGGCTCGGCCATCACTCCGGAGTCGATGCCTTTGAGGTGGTGGTCCCACCAGCGCAGGGTCTCCTGGAGGAAACCGATCGAGGGCCCCGGCGGCAGCCCGCGGTCGGGGTACTGATGCGACCAGGGGCCGATGAGGCCGCGCACCCGGTCGTCGGGAAGGTGCTCGACGAGGCGCAGGACGGTGTCGCGGTACGGGTCGTGCCAGCCGCCCACCGCGAGGACCGCGGCGCCGATCGCGGAGTAGTCCTCGCAGACGCTGCCGTGCCGCCAGTAGTCGTCCCGGGTCTGGTGGTCCAGCCAGGTGTGGATGAAGGGCTCCACGGCCGCGAGGCGTGTCAGCCACATCTCGCGCCAGGCGTCGCCCACGAAGTACGGGTCCGGCGGCCGCGAGACGAAGGCCAGCATGGTCGCCGCCCACGCGTGCATGTCCACCGCGAGAACGGACCCGCCCATGTAGTGCACGTCGTTGTCGTAGCGGTCGTCCGCCGAACAGACCGTGACGATCGCCTTGAGCGGCTCGGGGGCGAGCGCCGCGATCTGGAGGGAGTTGAAGCCGCCCCAGGAGATGCCGAACATGCCGACCTTGCCGGTCGACCACTCCTGGGCGGCCAGCCAGTTCACGACCTCGACGCCGTCGGCCAGCTCCTGCGCGGAGTACTCGTCGGTGGGCAGACCCTCGCTGTTTCCGTGCCCGCGGACGTCGACGCGCACGGAGGCGTAGCCGTGGCCCGCGTACCAGGGGTGCCGCTGCCAGTCCCGGGGCGCCGTCCAGTCGCTCAGGCGGTAGGGGAGGTATTCGAGGAGCACGGGGACGGGTTCGTCGGTCACGGGACGCCACACGCGCGCGTAGAGCGTGGTCCCGTCGGCGAGGGGTACGCGAAAGTCCTCGCGGGTCGTCTCGTACGGGTAGGAGTCGCGGATCTGCATGAGTGGAACCTCAGTGGACGGGGTGTCCTCAGTGGACGGGGTGCATGGTGCGGCGCAGCCACGGCGCCAGGGCGACGACGGCGATGCCCGCGATCACGGCGACGGCGCCGTTCACGCCGAAGTACGCGGGATTGGAGACCTCTCCGTAGACCTTCACGACCTGCGCCTGGATGCCGTTGGCGAGCGCGAGGGAGAGGAACCAGAGGGCCATGGTCTGGCTGGCGAAGGCCTTGGGGGCGAGCTTCGTCGTCGCCGACATCCCGGACGTCTCCAGGAGGATGTCGCCGAGCCCGAGCAGCAGGTACGAGCCGACGATCCACCAGGCCGCCATCTTGTACGTGTCGTCGGCGTGCCCCGAGGTGGGCAGCACCATCAGGAGGAACGACAGGCCGCCCAGGATCACGCCGAACGCGATCTTGTTGGACGCGTGCGGCTGGCGCGGGCCCATCCGCGCCCAGACGGCGGCGACCACCGGCGCGAGCGCCACCTCGAAGGCGCCGAGCGCGGACGCGTACCAGCTGGCCGGGAAGTGGTAGCCGAGGATCGACGTCTCCGCGTTCGACGCGGCGAGGAGCATCATCGTCGAGTACGCCTGGAAGAGGATGAAGTTGAAGACTACGGAGGCGAGGAAGAGGACTACGTAGGGGCGCAGCCGGCGCCGTTCGTCGCCCGTGACGCGCGGGCTGCGGAACATCACCGCGAAGTAGACGACCGGTGCGATCACCGAGATGAGGGTGAGCAGGTCGACGAAGCGGTCCATGGTCAGCCAGCCCACGGCCGCGAGCAGCCCCGCGAGCGCGGCGACGGCGGCACAGCCGACGACGATCATGAGGACGGCCCGGCGCATCGCGTCCCTGGGGAGCGCGAACTCGGCGGAGGCCTTCCGTCCGGCGAGGTGGCGCCGGCCCAGGACGTACTGGACGAGGCCGAAGGTCATGCCGATGGCGGCCGCCGAGAAGCCCCAGTGCCATCCCTTGTGGTCGCCCAGCCAGCCGGTGATCAGCGGGCCCGCGAAGGCGCCCACGTTGATCGCCATGTAGTACAGCGCGAAACCGGCGTCGCGCCGCTGGTCCTCGGTGCGGTAGAGCTTGCCGACCATGGAGGCGACGTTCGGCTTGAGCAGGCCGGTGCCCGCGCTGATGAGTCCGAGGCCCACCCAGGTCATCGTCGCCGTCGGCACGGCCATCGAGTAGTGCCCGCAGGCGATGAGGACGCCGCCCCACAGCACCGCCCGGTAGGAGCCCAGAATGCGGTCGGCGAGCCAGCCGCCGGCCACGGAGACCAGGTAGACCAGAGTGCCGTACGCCGCTGACACCGACGCGGCCGTCCCGGCATCCATCCCCATGCCGTCGTTGGCGACGGAATCGGCGAAGTAGAGGACCAGGATGGCCTGCATGCCGAGGAACGAGAAACGCTCCCAGACCTCCAGGCCCGAGAGCGTGAGCAGGCCGCGCGGCTGCCCGAAGAAGGCGTGGTCGTCGCCCGGCGCGGGGTCACCGGGCGGCTCGGCTGGCGGCTCGTACTCGGCCGTAGTACGGGACAAAGGGTCTTCTCCCGATCGTTACGGTTGTTGTGGTGCAGGAGGGGCTTGTGGGTCGTATGTACTGATCAAGAACATACCGGTGACCTTCGGCCACCGCGCGGGCTGGTCTGCCGGGCCGGCCACGGAGGCCTCAGTACCCTGCCGACCTGGGCCGCGACGTGCGACGGGCGGGCAGGTGCTCGCCGTGATCGAAAGTCGACCGGATACGCTGACTTGAGTGATGGCAGCGACACATCGACAAACCCGTGTCATCGAACAAGAACCAATGATCGACCGAGTTGGCCGTGTGATCGTCAGCAGACAGGAGAACCTCTCGTGACCGTCGTCGGGCCTTTTGGGCTGAGCGTGCGGGACCAGGCTCTCGAAGCCGATGTCCAGGTCGGATTGGCGGCTGTCGAGGAGGGACTGCTCGAAGCCACCAAGAGCGAGGTGCCCTTCATCACCGAGGCCGCCCAGCACCTCGTCCGTGCCGGGGGCAAGCGTTTCCGTCCGCTGCTCGTGATGCTCGCTGCCCAGTTCGGCGACCCGTACGCACCGCGTGTGGTGCCCTCCGCCGTTGTCGTCGAACTGACGCACCTCGCGACGCTGTACCACGACGACGTCATGGACGAGGCGGACGTGCGCCGCGGCGTCGCCAGCGCCAACCAGCGCTGGGGCAACTCCGTCGCCGTCCTGACCGGCGACTTCCTCTTCGCCCGCGCCTCCTACATCCTGGCCGACCTCGGCCCCGAGGCCGTCCGCATCCAGGCCGAGGCGTTCGAACGCCTGGTCACCGGTCAGATCCTGGAGACCGCGGGCCCCGCCGAGGGCCGCGACCCGGTCGACCACTACCTGGACGTGCTCAGGGGCAAGACCGGCTCGCTGGTCGCCGTGGCCTGCCGGTTCGGCGCGATGATGTCCGGCGCCGACGAGACCGTCGTCGACGTCCTCACGCAGTACGGAGAGCGGCTCGGCGTCGCCTTCCAGCTCGCCGACGACGTGCTCGACATCGCGTCCGACTCGCACGAGTCCGGCAAGACGCCCGGCACCGACCTGCGCGAGGGCATCCCCACGCTGCCGGTCCTGCGGTTGCGCGAGCGGGCCGCGCGGCTCGGTCTCGCCGAGGACCTCGCGCTGTGCGAGCTCCTCGACTCGGACCTCACGGACGACGCCCGGCATGCGGAGGCCCTCCACAGGCTGCGTGCGCACCCCGCGCTGGAAGACGCCCGCAGGGACACGGTGTGCTACGCGGAGGGTGCACGCGCCGCTCTGGGGCCGCTTCCCGAGGGCGACGCCAAGGCGTCCCTGCTGGAGCTCTGCGACCTGGTGGTGCACCGGGCGGGCTGAGCCCGCCGACGGGCACGCGGTCCCGGAACAACTGCCGAGCGGCGGTGCCGACCCCCTACGGGATGGGGGAGGTGCCGCCGTTTCATGTCATCCCAGGGCAGTACGTGGAGTTGCGCCCGGGGTCTGACGCTTCTCGTTGGCCGATTTGGTCGGATGGAGTCCAGCGAGAACAACCACTCCTGACCAATTCGGGTGAGAATGGCGGCACAGGGTGGACGCAGGCACGTACAGGTATGGCCGCCGCCGACCACGGAGGTAAGGCAGACAATGGCACCGTACGAACCGGAGAAGGACACCAGCGAGGCCGGGGAGCTGCGTGCCGGCCGCCGCAAGGCGGCCCGTTACGCGGTCCCGATCGCGGTGGCGGGGGTGGCGGCGGCGACCATCGGGCTCGTCCCGGCGCTCGCCACGTCGGGCGACCCGGACCTGCCGAAAGTCACCGCGCAGGAGCTCATCGAGAAGATCGCCGCGTCGGACACGCAGCAGCTGTCCGGCAACGTCAAGATCAGCACCGACCTGGGGCTGCCGTCGATCGGCGGCATGGCGGGCGGCTTCGGTGGCGGCGGCGGTGCGGACCGGGGCGAGGACGGCGACGGCAAGGGCTCGGCGGCCGACCCCAAGAGCAAGCTGATGGAGCTGGCGTCCGGCACGCACACGCTGCGCGTCGCGGCCGACGGCCCCGACAAGCAGAAGGTGTCCGTCCTCGGGGACGCCTCCGAGTACAGCGTGATCCACAACGGCGACGAGGTGTGGGCGTACGACAGTGCGTCGAACGAGGCCTATCACGCCACGGAGAAGGGCTCCTCTTCAAGTACAGGGTCCGCTTCAGAGAAGGGCTCCTCTTCGGAGAAGGGCGACAAGGGTCATGAGACCGGGCCGGGGGCCAAGGATGTTCCTTCCACCCCCGCGGACTTCGCCGAGCAGGCCCTGAAGGCGGTCGACGACACCACGTCCGTGAAGGTCGACGGCACCGCGCAGGTCGCAGGACGTGACGCGTACCGCCTGGTGATCAAGCCCAAGCAGTCCGGCTCGACGGTCGGCCAGATCACGGTCGCGGTGGACGAGAAGACCGGCACGCCGCTCAAGTTCACCCTGACCCCCGCCTCCGGAGGCGCGGCCGTCGTCGACGCGGGCTTCACGAAGGTCGACTTCGACAAGCCGTCGGCGTCCACCTTCGACTTCACGCCCCCGAAGGGCACGAAGGTCACCGAGGCCGACGAACACGACAAGGAAGGCCGCGACTTCCGCGACAAGGGCGGCAAGGACGGCCAGGAGTTCGACAAGGGCGACCTCAACGAGCCGAAGATCATCGGCGAGGGCTGGAGCACCATCGCCGAGCTGAAGCTGCCGGGCGGCCAGGGCCTCCCGACGGCCGGTTCGGGCGATGTCCCGCCGGACGCGCAGAAGCTGCTCGACTCGCTGGGCGACCAGGTCGACGGCAAGTTCGGCTCCGGCACGGTCTTCTCGACCCGCCTGATCAACGCCCTCGTCACCGACGACGGCACCGTCTACGTAGGAGCGGTCACGAAGGACGCGCTGGTGAAGGCGGCGAACGACGCGCACTGAGGCGGCACGCGCGGCACGTCTCGCGCGTTGACGTAGGGAACGGCGGATGGAAGGTGTCTGTCGGCGCATGCCGGGGCACCTTCCATCCGTCTCGTCGCACGTGGGCAAGAGGGAGGGCAACGTGCCGGGTACCAACGGCAGCTCGGTCGGCGCGGTGGGCTCGGTGGAGCGCGCGGGCTCGGCGGAGCATGCGGACCCGAGAGGGCGCGCGGACTCGATGGGGCACGCGGACTCGGTGGGGCACGTCATCGAGACGCACGCGCTGACCAAGCGCTACGGAAAGCACCTCGCCGTCGACCGGCTCGACCTCACCGTCCCCGTAGGCAGTGTTTTCGGCTTCCTCGGGCCGAACGGCTCGGGCAAGACGACCACGATCCGCATGCTGATGGGCCTCATCGAGCCGACGTCCGGCCGCGCCCAGGTCCTCGGCCACCCCATGCCGCGCTCCACGCGCAGCGTGCTCCCGCACGTGGGAGCACTCATCGAAGGACCCGCCCTATACGGCTTCCTGTCGGGTCGCGACAACCTCCTGCGGTACGACTCCGCGGACCCGACCGCCGACCCGCGGACGCGCCGCGCACGAGCCGAGGCGGCGCTGGACCGGGTCGGGCTCACCGCGGCCGCCGGCAAGAAGGCGAAGGCGTACTCCCTGGGTATGAAGCAGCGGCTCGGGCTCGCGGCCGCGCTGCTCCAGCCGCGCAGGCTCCTCGTCCTCGACGAGCCGACCAACGGCCTCGACCCGCAGGGCATGCGTGAGATCCGCACCCTGGTGCGGGAGCTGGCGGCGGAAGGCACGACCGTCTTCCTCTCCTCGCACCTCCTCGACGAGATCGAGCAGGTCTGCACGCACGCGGCCGTGATGACGCGGGGCCGGCTCATCACCCAGGGGCCTGTCGCCGAGCTCGCGGCCGGTGCGCGCGGCAGGCTCGTCGTGACGACACCGGACGCGGGCGACGCGGCGCGCGTCCTGAAGGAGCACGGCGTGACGGACCTCGTCGTGACGGAGGACCGTGTCACGGGCGAACCACCGGGTCAGGACGGGTCTGGCCAGGAAGTGGAGTTGGCCGAGTTGAACGCGGCACTGGTCGGGGCGGGCGTCCGCGTCCGCGGCTTCGGACTCGAACGGGCCTCTCTGGAGGATGCGTTCGTGGCACTGACGGGGGAGGGGTTCGATGTCGCGGGTTGAGACGGTCGGGGCGACCGGGGCCGTGGAAGGCGAGAGCACCTCTGAAGCGGCGTCGGCAGGCACCGCGCGGGAGGCGCGGTGGATCTGGACGCTGGGCCTCTTCCGCAGCGAACTCGGGATCACCTTCCGCCGCTGGCGGACCCTCGCACTGCTCGGCGTGCTGGCCGCCGTGCCGATCCTCGTCGGCATCGCCGTCAAGATCGAGACCAGCGACGGCTCCACGATCGGCGGGGGCGGGGACGAAGGCGGACCCGCCTTCATCGCGCAGATCACCAACAACGGCCTGTTCCTGGTCTTCACGGCCCTCGCCGCGACCCTGCCGTTCTTCCTGCCGATGGCGATCGGAGTCGTCGCGGGGGACGCGGTCGCGGGCGAGGCCAGCGCGGGCACCCTGCGCTACCTGCTGGTCGCGCCCGCGGGGCGGACCCGGCTGCTCCTCGTGAAGTACGCGACCACGCTGACGTTCTGCCTGGTCGCGACCCTGGTCGTGGCCACGTCCGCGCTCGCGACCGGCGCGCTGCTCTTCCCGCTCGGCGAGGTCACCACGATCTCGGGCACCCGTATGAGCTTCGGCGAAGGGCTGCTGAGGGCCCTGATGATCGCCCTCGTCGTCGCCGTGTCACTGGTCGGCGTGGCGGCGCTCGGCCTGTTCGTGTCGACGCTCACGAGCAGCGGCATCGCGGCGATGGCGACGACTGTCGGCCTGCTGATCACGGTCCAGATCCTGGACCAGATCCCGCAGCTGCACGGCCTCCACCCGTACTTCTTCTCGCACTACTGGCTGTCCTTCGCCGACCTGATGCGCGAGCCCGTCTACTGGGACGACATCATCAAGAACCTGCAGATGCAGGGGCTGTACGCGGCCGTGTTCGGCTCGGCCGCGTGGGCGCGGTTCGGAGCGAAGGACGTGTTGGCGTAGGAGCGAAGCGCTATGGCTTGCGGTTCTCTTCCGCCTCAGTTGTCGTAGGGGTAGCGGGCCAGCGGCGGCTCCTGGGCGAAGAACGCCTTGGCGCGCGTCAGGGCCTCGGTGTCCTCCAGGACGTGGCCGGGCCGAGTGCCGTTGCCCAGCAGGACGCCGCCGAAGTGCATGGGGAAGAAGGCGGCCGTGTTGCGGAGCGTGCCGATCAGCGGCTCGGCGACCTCCTCCTCGCGGTGGGCGAGCGCCGTGACGCCCCACAGGGTGCGGCCCTTGAGGGTGTCCTGGAAGGAGATCTCCGGCGTCTCCAGCCACGCGTCCCAGTAGTCGAGGTATCGCTTCACGGTGGCCGAGAGCGAGTACCAGTACAGGGGCGACACGATGACGATGTCCGTGGCCTCCAGAGTGGCGTCCAGGAGCTCCGCTTCGTTGTCGCCGACGGGGCGGGGGCGCGCCCGTGGGCGGGTGTCGTCGTGGCGCCGGTCCTCGAAGTCGGGCAGCGGCAGATCCGCCAGGTTCAGCCAGCGCTGCTCGACGTCGGAGGGGAGCTGCTCGGCCGCCTTGCGGGCCAGGATCTCGGAGTTGCCCTCGGGGCGTGCGCTGCCGAGGACGAAGAGGAATTTGCGGGTCATGGGATCCCCCTGGACGCAGTTGCTTGCACGTGCACTATATGCACGCGCAAGCACTGCGGTCCAGGGGGATCATCCGCTCAGGGACGGCCTCTCGCCGGCGTTGTCACCGGTGTGCGGTCGTGTCTACGAAGACAGCCCCCACACCGCGTACGCGACCGCGTCGCTGTTGCGGTCGAGCGCGGTCCCGTCGATGTTCGACACACCGTCGCAGGACGAGTGGTAGCACTTGTCGAACGCCTCGCCCGCAGTCCCGCCCCACTTCTCCGCCTGCTCGGCCGACTTGGTGGTCTCGGCGCCGCTGAACAGCCCGCCGACCGGTACGCCCGCCTGCTGGAACGGCGCGTGGTCGGAGCGTCCGTCGCCCTCGTCGTCCGGCTCCGTGGCGACGTTCTTGCCCGCGTAGTAGTCCTTGAAGGTCTTCTCGATCGTGGGGTCGTCGTCGTAGACGAAGTAGCCCGCGTTCGGGGAGCTGAGCATGTCGAAGTTCAGGTAGGCGCTGATCTTTGAACGGTCGCCGCCGGCCAGGCTGTCGACGTAGTGCGAGGAGCCGACCATGCCGATCTCCTCGGCACCCCACCACGCGAAGCGCAGGTGCTTCGTGGGCTGGTACTTCTCCCGGGCCACGGTGAGCGCGGTCTCCAGGATGGCGGCCGAGCCGGATCCGTTGTCGTTGATGCCGGGCCCGTCGGAGACGCTGTCGAGGTGGGCGCCCGCCATGACGACCTGTCCGTCGTCGCCGCCGGGCCAGTCGGCGATGAGGTTGTAGCCGGTCTTGCCGCCCGCCGTGAACTCCTGGACGGAGGTGGTGAAACCGGCTCCGTCGAGCTTCTTCTTCAGCTGGTCGACGGATGCTTTGTATCCGGCGCTGCCGTGCGCCCTGTTGCCGCCGTTGGCGTCCGCGACGGACTGGAGGTCGGCGAGGTGGGCCTTGACGTTGTCGACGGAGATGTCGGGGGCGGCGGCCTTGGGGGCGGCCGTCTTCGGCGCGGGCGCCGCGTTGGATATCGCGGTGGTCGTCAGGAGTCCGGCGACGGCTATGGCTGCGGCCGCGGCGGTACGTCCGGGAACGGAGAGTTTCATGTGGGGGGCTCCGGTTTCCGTGGTTGTCGTGCGAACTCGTGCGCGGGTTCCGTGGGTTGGGGGTTGGAGTGGGGGGTTGTGAGTCGCGCATGAGTTCGGAGTTGCCTGATGGTGCGGGTGTGACTGAGGCGACGTCAAGACCGCAAAACGGGCGCGGGGTTCCGGATAGCGTGCGTTGGGGGTGGCGTAGGGCGCGGTGGGTCGCTTGGTTGGGCGGTGCGGGTGCCGGTTTGTGCGGTTGCTCGGTTGTCTGTGCGGCTGCTGACGCTCGTCTGTCTGTGCGGTGCGGGTGCCGGTCTGTCTGTGCGGTGCGTGCGATCAGGGCGGCTCGTGCCGTGTCGGCGTCTACGGGCGTACGTGGACGACCCATCCCGGCGCGTAGGTGTCGGGCACGCGGTGGCGGGGCCAGGAGCGGGCCCAGGGCGGAGGTTCCGCTTCGCGCAGGACCAGGGCGGTGGGGCGGCGCGGCGCGTCACCCGCGCGGCCAGGAAAACAGCCCGCTACGTAGGCGACGGGAATGACCGAGGTGTTGCCGCGCAGGACGCAGGGAGGGTGCGTTCCGCTCCGGGGGCTCCTGTCGGTGTGCGGTCCCCCTCCGACGCCGTGCTCGTGCAGGACTTCGGCGACGAGGGCCCAGTCACCGCGGGCGCCCGCCTGGATCCCGGCGTTGGTGTGGGCGAGGGGGAGTTGGACGGCGAGATGCCCGGCGAGGGCGAGCCCCAGGGCTGTCAAGCCGATACGAGGTCGATGGGACGCCCGGGTGACGTCTACGAGCGCGAGCACGCCGAGGGCGGCGGCCGGGGTGAGCAGGGCGTGGGTGGGGGCGAGGAAGCGCGGGGCGGCGTAGGGGACGAGGGCGAGGTAGGGGAGGGCGACGGACAGGGCGGCGACCGTGGCGAGCAGGCACGCGCGGAGGGGTGTGGTGCCGGGCCGCGGGAGTCCGCCTTGGTGCTCTCGGCGCGTGTCTCGGTTTCCGGCACGCACGCTCCAGAGACCGGCCGACACCAGCAAGGGCAGCACGAGCCACCACTCGGCCGAGAGTGGGCGGACCGTGTCGCCGTCGCAGGGGCGGCAGAGGAGTGGCCCGTCCATGACGGTGAGGTGATGGACGAGGGAGAGCAGAGGGCGCAGGTCCCCCTGCACTTCACTGGCTGCCGTCAGTCGTGCGCGGACCCCGCCGAACCGGGCGTACGCCTCGACGATCCACGGCAGCGCACCCGCCCCGAGCCCGCCGAGTACGGCAAGGACGCGGCTCCGACTCCGCCAGGTCGGCACCAGGAGGGCGGCGGCCAGGAGAGGTACGCCCAGGGCGACACCGTCGTTGGGCCGCATCAGGGTCGCCAGGGCGAGGCCGCCGACGACTCCGGCGCACGTCACGGGGGACTGGCGTGACCGCAGGAAGAGCCCGACCGCCCCGACGGCACCCATGGCGGTGTAGTGGTTGGGCATCGCAGCGCTCGCGTAGAACAGCACGAACCAGAGTCCGCCGTACAGCGCGGCGGCGACCGCGGCCGCGGAGGTGCGGCGCAGGAGTCGCACCCAGGGCCGGAACCCCAGGTAGAGAGCGGTGGTCGCGAGCAGCGTCAGCCACATCCTGAGCAGCACGACGGAGTCGCTCCACGCGGCCACCGGCGCGATGAGGAGCGGCACGCCCCGCGTACGGGGCGCGCTGAACGGCGTGGCGGGGGCGTACGGCGAGAAGCGGCTCGCGTAGACGGTCTCGTCCCAGCCGAGGGGCAGGGTGAGCGGTACGAGGACGAGGGACAGCACGGCGAAGGCACCGCAGACGCCCAGGAGGAGGTTCTGGGCGCGTGACTGCGGTGCCATGCGACGGCCTTCCTGGTCAGGCGTGCCGGGGCGTCACCTGTGCGGCGGTCGCCGCGTCAGTGGAAGCGGCGTCGGCGGACGCCGCGTCAGTGGACGCAGAACTCGTTCCCCTCCGGGTCCGTCATGAGTACCCACTCGCCTCCCGGCTCCTTGACGTGCCGTTCCACGGCGGCGCCGAGCGCCTCGAGGCGGGCCACCTGCTTGTCACGGGTCCCCGGCTCGCTGTGCACGTCGATGTGGAGCCGGTTCTTGCCGGTCTTGGCCTCGGGCACGCGTTGGAACAGGATCCTGCGGCCGAGGCCGGTACCGCTTCCCTCGTCGTACGGGTCGTCGGGGTGCCGGACGGCGATCAGGTCCCGCCAGGCGCGGCGGCCGCGGAACTCGAGGGTCGCGGCTTCGGGTGCGGCGCCGAGACCGAGCAGGCGCTCGATCAGCGCGCTGTTGTCCTCGACTTCGTAGCCCAACGTCTCGGCCCAGAAGGCGGCTTGGGCGTGCGGGTCGGCGGCGTCGATGACGAGCTTCCAGTGCAGGGTGGTCATGGTAACCAGTTATACCGGTTACTCGGGTCCCCTGCACGTATTTGCGATGAACTGCCGCCACCTAAGGGTTGGTTGAGGGGTGGTTCGGGGTGATCCCGGATCGTGCTGAAGCGAGGCAGGCGTCACTCTGGAATCACGCGGAAGTCCGGAGACGGATCGCCGGGTCGGCGAATCATCGAAGCGCCGAATCATCAAGACGCCGAATCATCGAGGCGCCGAAGCGGCGAAGCGCCGAATCGCAGGGAGGGGGTGCAGGACCATGAGGCACGGTCGATCACTCGTGCGCGCCGCAGACGCGGCCACCTACGTCAACGTCTTCGCCCTGACCGGAATCGCCACGGTCCTCGTCACCCGCGCCTTCCTCGCGCAGGCGGGCTATCCCAAGCTGGGCGGGGGCGGCGACAGCTCGCTGCACATCGCCCACATGCTGTGGGGCGGGCTGCTGATGATGGCGGCGATCCTGCTCACGCTCGGCTTCCTCGGCAGAGGGGCCCGGCTCACCGGCGCCTTCGTCGGCGGCATCGGCTTCGGTCTCTTCATCGACGAGGTCGGCAAACAGATCACGGACGAGCCCGGCTACTTCTACCGACCGGCTGCCGGGGTCATCTACGTGAGCTTCGCGCTGCTGCTGCTCCTCACCCACCTCATACGCCGCCGTGCCGCGCAGAGCACCGGCCTCGACGCGCGACAGCGCTCCGTGAACGCGGCCGACCTCGCGTTGGCCGGCGTCGCCGACGGCCTCACCGCCGAGCAGCGTCGCGCGGCGCTGCGACTCGTCGAGGACTCGGACCGCGAGCTGGACGCGGCGCTCGCCCGGCTGATCGCCGCCGTACCCGAGCGCCCGCCCGCGGCGCCCGCGTGGTGGCGGAGGTGGGCGTCGGGCGTGGGGCGCGCACTGCGCCGGCTGGCGCGGACCCGGATCGTGCTCGCGCTGGCCGTGTTCTGCCTGTTGACCGAAGCGCTGCTGTTCTCCGTCTGGATGTCCGTGGACCTCTTCGGCGGGCAGCTGGCGCGGGAGCCACAGCCGGGCGCCCACCTCGCGGTCGCGCTCACCGAAGTCGTCTCGGCGGTCCTGGGGCTCATCGGGCTGATGCGTCTGCGCGGTGACCGGGCGACGGCTTTCCGGTTCTTCCGGGCGGCGTTGCTCGCGGACATGTTCATCGGCCAGATATTCAAGTTCACGATGGACCAGTTCGCCGCGGTGGTGGAGCTGGGCGTGGACCTGACCCTGCTCTGGGTGATATCCGCGTCCCTGACCGCGCGGCGCACCCCGGCCCCGGCTTATCCGGCCCCCGTTGCTGCGGCGGCCCGCGCGGCGTAGGCATCACGGACGGCGGCGAGCTGGTCCTGGCGTTCCCACGACGGGACCGGGGCCTGGACCCGGGGCTTGGCCCATGAGCGCGAGCCCAAACCTCAAACCGCCGCCCCCCGCTCGGAGGTTCCTCCCGCCTCAACCGGCGTGGCCGTGGCCGCGGCCGTCGCCGTCGCGGCCACCCGCGCCGCCGCGAGGCGTGACGCGTTGCGGCGAGCTGTGCGGAGGGCGTCCCAGGTCAGGAGGGAGAGGGCGAGCCAGACCAGAGCGAAGCCCGCCCAGCGCTCGGGGGGCATGGCCTCGTGGAAGTACAGGATGCCGAGAAGGAACTGGAAGACAGGAGCGAGATATTGGAGGAGGCCCAGCGTGGAGAGCGGTACACGGATCGCCGCCGCTCCGAAGCAGACCAGGGGCGCGGCGGTGACCACGCCGGTCGCCGCGAGCAGCGCCGCGTGCCCCGCACCCTCCGTGCCGAAGACGATGTCGCCCTGCGTGGCGAGCCACACCAGGTAGCCGACGGCCGGCAGGAACTGGACGGCGGTCTCGGCGGCGAGGGACTCCAGGCCGCCGAGGTTGACCTTCTTCTTCACCAGGCCGTAGGTCGCGAAGGTGAAGGCGAGACAGAGGGAGATCCACGGCGGCCTGCCGTAGCCGAACGCGAGGACGAGCACCGCGGCGAAGCCGACGCCGACCGCCGCCCACTGCACCGGGCGCAGCCGCTCGCCGAGGAGCAGGACGCCCATGGCGATGGTGACCAGCGGGTTGATGAAGTAGCCGAGGGAGGCTTCGACGACGTGGCCGGAGTTCACGGACCAGATGTAGACGCCCCAGTTGACGGTGATGACCGCCGCGGCGATCGTCACCAGTCCCAGCCTGCGCGGCTGGCGGAGCAGCTCGCGCGCCCAGTCCCAGCGGCGGATGACGAGCAGCGCGGTGCCGACCACCACGAGGGACCAGGCCATCCGGTGGGCGAGGATCTCGACGGCGCCGGCCGGTTTGAGGAGCGGCCAGAAGAGAGGGACGAGGCCCCACATTCCATAGGCGGCGAAGCCGTTCAGCAGCCCGGCGCGCTGCTCGCTCTTTACCGACTTCCCGGCTGCTCCGCTGTCCACGGCTCCTCCTCGCTGCACGGCAGTCCCACTGCTGCCGCACTGAAGGTAGCGCCGCGAGCCCCCACCTGTCATGCCCGTAAACGGGAGACAGTCATGACTAGCGGTTCAGGCCTTCGAGCGCCGCCGCGACGGCCTCGGAGATCGGTGTCGTGGGACGGCCGATCAGCCGTGCCAGCTCCCCGGTCGTTCCGGCGAGACGGCCGCGCGCGATCGCCGCGTCCACGTCGACGAGGACCGCGGCCAACGGCTCCGGCAGCCCGGCACCGGTCAGCACGGCGAGGTGCTGCTCGGCGGGGACGTTCGCGTACGAGATGTCCTTGCCGGTCCGGGCGGCGATCTCCGCGGCGTACTCGGCGAAGCTCCACGCGACGTCGCCGCTCAGCTCGTACACCTGGCCCTCGTGGCCCTCGCCGGTCAGGACGGCGACGGCGGCCGCGGCGTAGTCGGCGCGGGAGGCGGAGGCGACCCGGCCCTCGCCCGCGGAGGCGACGACGGCGCCGTGCTCCAGGACCGGGGCGAGGTGCTCGGTGTAGTTCTCGTGGTACCAGCCGTTGCGCAGGAAGGTGTAGGGCAGGCCGGAGTCGAGGATGAGCTGCTCGGTGACCTGGTGTTCGGCCGCCAGCTCGAAGTCGGCGTCGGGGCCGCCGAGGATGCTCGTGTAGGCGAGGAGCGCGACGTTCGCCGTGCTCGCGGCGTCGACGACCGCGCGGTGCTGGGGCACACGCTGCCCGATCTCGCTGCCGGAGATCATCAGGACCCGGTCGCCGGCGGCGAAGGCGCCGGCGAGGGTCTCGGGGGCGTTGTAGTCGGCGATCCGCAGTTCGATGCCGCGCTCGGCGAGGTCGGCGGCCTTGGCCTTGTCGCGGACGACGGCCGCGATGTCCCCGGCGGGGACCTGGGCGGCGAGCAGCTGCTCGACGACGAGACGGCCGAGGTGTCCGGTGGCTCCGGTGACGACGATGCTCATGTCTGGAATCTCCTGGTGAGTGGCGGTTCGCTCGATCTGCCACTCACTCTAAGAGGGGCGCTAACTTTCCGAAAGTACCCACTTCAAAGTAAGGTACTGGCATGGATGTAAGTACTTGGAACGTCGCGGGTGAGGAGATGTGTCCTCATCGGCTCGTCCTGGAGCATGTGACGAGCAGGTGGGGCGTCCTTGTCCTGATAGCCCTGGAGGAGCGCTCGTACCGGTTCAGCGAGCTGCGGCGGCACGTCGGTCGCGTCAGCGAGAAGATGCTGGCGCAGACCCTGCAGACCCTGGAGCGCGACGGTCTCGTGCACCGCGATGCCAAGCCGGTCATCCCGCCCCGCGTCGACTACTCCCTCACGGAGCTCGGACGTGAGGCGTCGGCGCAGGTCAGGGCTCTCTCGGCCTGGACGGAGCGGCGCATGGACGACGTTCAGGAGGCGCGGCGGGCATACGACGAAGCTCGGTCCTGAAGGGTCAGGACCGGGCCTCGTACCGGAGAAGGTGGGACTAGCCGACGACCGTCCATGTGTCGCCGCCGGCGAGCAGGGCGGCCAGGTCGCCCTTGCCGTTCTGCTCGATGGCGGTGTCGAGCTGGTCGGCCATGAGCGTGTCGTAGACCGGGCGCTCGACGTTGCGGAAGACGCCGATCGGCGTGTGGTGCAGCGTGTCCGGGTCGGCGAGCCGGGAGAGCGCGAAGGCCGTGGTCGGCGACGTGGAGTGCGCGTCGTGGACCAGGATGTCGCCCTCGTTCTCCGGCGTGACGGCGACGACCTTGAGGTCGCCGGTCACCGCGTCGCGTACGACGCCCTTCGAGCCTTCGGTGCCGAAGCGGATCGGCTGCCCGTGCTCGAGGCGGATCACCGCCTCCTCCGCCTGCTGCTTGTCCTTGAGGACCTCGAAGGCGCCGTCGTTGAAGATGTTGCAGTTCTGGTAGATCTCCACGAGGGCGGTGCCGGGGTGCTCGGCGGCCTCGCGCAGCACCTCGGTGAGGTGCTTGCGGTCGGAGTCCACCGTGCGCGCCACGAACGACGCCTCGGCGCCGATGGCCAGCGAGACCGGGTTGAAAGGCGCGTCCAGGGAGCCCATCGGCGTCGACTTCGTGATCTTGCCGACTTCCGACGTGGGGCTGTACTGGCCCTTGGTGAGGCCGTAGATCCGGTTGTTGAAGAGCAGGATCTTCAGGTTCACGTTGCGGCGCAGGGCGTGGATCAGGTGGTTGCCGCCGATGGACAGCGCGTCGCCGTCACCGGTGACCACCCACACGCTCAGATCCCGCCGCGAGGACGCGAGGCCGGTCGCGATGGCCGGGGCACGGCCGTGGATGGAGTGCATCCCGTACGTGTTCATGTAGTACGGGAAGCGGGAGGAGCAGCCGATGCCCGAGACGAAGACGATGTTCTCCTTCGCCAGACCCAGCTGCGGCATGAAGCTCTGCACCGCGGCCAGCACGGCGTAGTCACCGCAGCCGGGGCACCAGCGCACCTCCTGGTCGGACTTGAAGTCCTTCATGGACTGCTGGGCCTCGGCCTTGGGCACCAGGGAAAGCGCTTCGATCGTGCTCCCGGTCCCCTCCGGCCCGGCCGTTTTCGTGTCAGCCATCGATGGCCTCCTTGAGAGCCGTGGCGAGCTGCTCGGCCTTGAACGGCATTCCGTTGACCTGGTTGTACGAGACTGCGTCCACCAGATACCGCGCCCGGATCAGCGTGGCGAGCTGACCGAGGTTCATCTCGGGGATCACCACCTTGTCGTAACGCGCGAGGACGTCGCCCAGATTCCGCGGGAACGGGTTGAGGTGGCGCAGATGGGCCTGCGCGACGGACTCACCCGCGGCGCGCAGCCGCCGGACGGCCGCGGTGATCGGCCCGTACGTCGAACCCCAGCCGAGGACCAGCGTGTCGGCGTCCCCGCCCGCGTCGTCGACCTCCACGTCGGGCACGACGATCCCGTCGACCTTGGCCTGCCGGGTGCGGACCATGAAGTCGTGGTTGGCCGGGTCGTACGAGATGTTGCCCGTGCCGTCCTGCTTCTCGATGCCGCCGATCCGGTGCTCAAGGCCCGGCGTGCCCGGGATCGCCCACGGGCGGGCCAGGGTCTGCGGATCGCGCTTGTACGGCCAGAAGACCTCGGTGCCGTCGGCCTCGGTGTGGTTGGTCCCGGAGGCGAACTGGACGCGCAGGTCGGGCAGTTCGTCGACCTCGGGGATGCGCCAGGGCTCCGAGCCGTTGGCGAGGTAGCCGTCGGAAAGAAGGAACACCGGCGTCCGGTACGTCACCGCGATCCGGGCCGCCTCCAGCGCCGCGTCGAAACAGTCCGCCGGGGTCTTCGGCGCCACGATCGGCACCGGCGCCTCGCCGTTGCGCCCGTACATCGCCTGGAGCAGGTCGGCCTGCTCGGTCTTCGTCGGCAGTCCCGTGCTCGGCCCGCCGCGCTGGATGTCGACGATCAGCAGCGGCAGTTCGAGACTGACGGCCAGGCCGATGGTCTCCGACTTGAGCGCCACGCCGGGACCCGACGTCGTCGTCACCGCAAGCGACCCGCCGAACGCCGCGCCCAGCGCCGCGCCGATGCCCGCGATCTCGTCCTCGGCCTGGAAGGTCCGCACACCGAAGTTCTTGTGCTTGGACAGCTCGTGCAGGATGTCCGAGGCCGGGGTGATCGGGTAACTGCCCAGGTAGAGCGGCAGATCCGCCTGCCGGCCCGCCGCGATCAGACCGTACGACAGGGCCAGGTTGCCGGAGATGTTGCGGTAGGTGCCGGTCGCGAACGCCTGTGCGGCCGGGGCGACTTCGTAGGAGACCGCGAAGTCCTCGGTCGTCTCGCCGAAGTTCCACCCCGCGTGGAACGCCGCGATGTTCGCCTCGGCGATCTCCGGGCGCTTGGCGAACTTGGCTCGAAGGAACTTCTCGGTTCCCTCGGTCGGCCGGTGGTACATCCACGAAAGGAGGCCGAGCGCGAACATGTTCTTCGAGCGCCCGGCGTCCTTGCGGGAGAGGTCGAACTCCTTGAGGGCCTCCACGGTCAGCGTGGTCAGCGGCACGGGGTGCACGCTGTAGCCGTCCAGGGAGCCGTCCTCCAGCGGGGAGGTCGCGTAACCGACCTTCTGCATGGCGCGCTTGGAGAACTCGTCGGTGTTCACGATGACCTCGGCGCCGCGCGGCACGTCACCGATGTTCGCCTTCAGCGCTGCCGGATTCATCGCCACCAGTACGTTCGGGGCGTCGCCCGGCGTCAGGATGTCGTGGTCGGCGAAGTGCAGCTGGAAGGACGACACGCCCGGCAGCGTCCCTGCGGGCGCACGGATCTCGGCGGGGAAGTTCGGCAGCGTCGACAGGTCGTTGCCGAAGGACGCCGTCTCCGAGGTGAACCGGTCACCCGTGAGCTGCATACCGTCACCGGAGTCCCCCGCGAAGCGGATGATCACTCGGTCCAGACGCCGCACGTCCTTGTCACCTGCGGGCTTGCGTTGCTCTCCGACGACAGCCCCGTCGGCCTGCTCGGCTTGGCTACTGACCTGGCTGGTCACTGAACTGGACCTCCCTCGAGGCGACTGAGCGGATCGCCGGGACGACCGGCGCTCCCAAGGTCCACCCTACGTCTGTAAGGGTCGCCTTCCTGGGGTTGTTCGCATGGTGGATGAACTTCTGAGACACCGTGTTGCACTGCTTTGCCATGGTTTGCCTCGCCCCCCGGTCCTTCATGGATGACGCTCCCCGCTCATCCTTTGGTTCTAGGACTTGCGTCCCTGGGGCCTGCTTCCGGCCGTCTCCCGCCGCCTGCGACGATCAGTCACTCTCCGTGGCTTTCCCTGATCCCGCTCCTGATTCCGCTGCTGTCTTCCGACCTGACCGGTCCCGATTTTGCTGGTCGCGCATGTGCTCTGAACGGTGCGCTGTAGGCCCCGGGCGTGTCCGGCGGCGCCCCCCTATGGCCCTGACGGGGGGTCCGACGGCACCCGATCGGCGCTCCAGTGGCGCCCGACCGGGGCTGTGGTCACAGGCCCGGACCGGCGTATTCCGCTGGCTTCCGCGTGTATCTGACGCGTGCATCCACGCGTGCATCCATGTATGCATCTGACGGGGTGTCAGTTATTTATGAGTTGAGGTAAGTGAGGACCGCAAGCACACGGCGGTGATCCCCGTCGCTCGGCGAAAGTCCGAGCTTCAGGAAGATGTTGCTCACGTGCTTCTCGACGGCGCCGTCGCTCACGACGAGCTGGCGGGCGATCGCCGAGTTGGTCCTTCCTTCGGCCATGAGGCCGAGTACCTCGCGTTCGCGTGGAGTAAGCCCCGCGAGCACATCTTGCTTTCGGCTGCGGCCGAGGAGCTGCGCGACGACCTCCGGGTCGAGCGCCGTGCCGCCGTCCGCCACGCGCACCACGGCGTCGACGAACTCCCGCACCTCGGCGACGCGGTCCTTGAGCAGATAGCCCACGCCGCGGCTCGAACCGGCGAGCAGTTCGGTGGCGTACTGCTCCTCGACGTACTGCGAAAGGACCAGGACCCCGAGGCCGGGGTGCTGGTGACGCAGGTACACGGCGGCGCGCACGCCCTCGTCGGTGTGGGTCGGCGGCATCCGCACGTCGGCGACGACCACGTCGGGCAGTGTGTTCTGCGCGGCGAGATCGGTGATCGTCTTGATCAGGGCGTCGGCGTCTCCCACGCCGGCGACCACGTCGTGCCCGCGGTCGGTCAGCAACCGGGTCAGGCCCTCCCTGAGCAGCACTGAATCCTCGGCGATGACCACCCGCACTTTGTCCTCCACTTTTCGGCCCCCCGGCACGTTTGGCCCCCCGGCGCCGACGCTTGGCGCCGAACACTCGGCACCCCAGTATCGCGCGCCCAAGGGGCGTCTGTGGTGCGGGGCCGTGGGGGGATGTGCGTACTCGCCATCCCTACGCCGCGTCGGGCGTCTCTGCACGTCATGGGTGGCTCGGTGCTCCGTGCGCACATCCCCCCACGTCCCCTCCGGCGCGCTCGCGGGTGCCGGGGCGTGGGGGTGCCGGGGCGTGGGGGTGTCGGAACGTGCGGGGCGGGGGCGGCTCCGGCTCTGGGGGGGGGGCTGGTGTGCGGCTCAGGGGCGGGCGAGGGCGGCACAGCTGCGCTCAGGCGCTGAGGTCATTTTCCGCTCAAGGCCAGAGGCCTGCTCACGCCTGGCGCCACGGGAGTTCCGCCGTGACCGTCGTCGGGCCGCCCTGCGGGGAGTCGACCACCAGGATTCCGTCGACCGCGTCGAGCCGCTCCGCGAGTCCCGCGAGGCCGGAGCCCGCCGACACGTCGGCGCCGCCCGTCCCGTTGTCGGTCACCTGGAGCATCAGCCGGTTCTCGGCCCGCCAGACGTCGACGCTCGCGTTCCGCGCCCTGCTGTGCTTGCTGATGTTCTGGAGCAGCTCGGAGACCGTGAAGTACGCGATGCCCTCGATGGCCGCCGCGGGCCGGCTCGTCAGGTCCACGTCCACCTGGACCGGCACCGTGCACCGGGCCGCCAGCGCGGAGAGGGCGGCGTCGAGACCGCGGTCGGTGAGGACTGCGGGGTGGATGCCGCGGGCCAGGTCGCGCAGCTCCTGGAGGGCCACCTTCACCTCGCCGTGCGCCTCGTCCACCATGCGCGCCGCCGCCTCCGGGTCCTCGGCCAACTTCTCCTTGGCCAGGCCCAGGTCCATGGCGAGGGCGACGAGGCGGGCCTGCGCGCCGTCGTGCAGATCGCGCTCGATGCGGCGCAGGTCGGCGGCCGCGGTGTCCACGACCACGCCCCGGTCCGACTCCAGCTCGACGACGCGCGTCGCGAGCCGCGAGGGGCCGAGCAGCCCGTACACCATCACGCGGTCCACGGTCGTCAGGGCCCGCAGGATCCACGGCGTGGCCAGCGTGACGAGGAGGCCCGTCGCGGCCGTGATGCCGATCTCGAAGGGGTTGTCGAGGTAGATGCGGTGCCCGTCGTCCCCGCCGTACAGCTGGATGCCGTCCTGCCCTCCGTACATCGGGAAGAGCCAGAACCACAGCGGGTACGTGAGCATCATCCAGCCGTACGCCCAGAAGACGATCGCCACCGTGAAGGAGAAGATCGACCACGGCAGCATCAGCAGCGAGTACAGGACGTGCCGCCAGGACGCGCCGCTCTTCAGGACCGCGCCCATGAACGCCATCGGACCGCCGCCCTTGGGGCGCAGCGGCTCCGGCGCGGAGACCTCAAGGCCGAGCAGGCCGCGCGCCCGCGTCCGCTCCAGGGCGCCGATGCCGCGGCAGCCGGCGAGACCGGCCGCGAGCACCGGGATGCCGATGAACGTGATCAGCAGGCCCACGCCGAGCGAGAGCATGGTGACGGCGAAGACGAAGGACGTGATGCCGATCGGCAGGCTCAGCATGGTGTAGCCGAACTCCCGCCACGTGCGGGCCTCGACCGGGGCGCGCAGTCCGGCGGGCAGCCGGTGTCGTCGCCGCTCCTCGACGTCGCTTCCCCGGAAGTCCGGCCGGTCCATGTGCGCGTACCCCTGTCCGTAATCCGTGGCCATCGCTGCCGTCCGTTTCTGCGTCTGTGTATTCCCGGGCTCGGGCGTGTATCCGGGCCCTGGACCCCTGGGTCGCGGCTGTCTGTCCGCCGTGCCTACAGACTCGTCGACACGGCGTTCCCGGGCCATGCAGCCGGTCGGCGTCTTGGACCGGGGGTTTTCCCTACCCCCGGACCTTGTGCGAGCCGGGCGCCGCGTCCGTCGAGCGGTCGCGCCACGGCAGCTCCGCCGTGATCGTCGTGGGGCCGCCCTCGGGCGACTCGATCACGAAGAGCCCGTCCACCGCGCCGAGCCGGTCGGCGAGCCCCGACATGCCCGTGCCGCCGTCGAGCCGCGCCCCGCCGCGCCCGTCGTCCCACACCTGGATGAGCAGCCGTTCGTCCGCCCGCCAGACGTCGACGCTCGCGTTCCGCGCCCCGCTGTGCTTGCTGATGTTCTGCAGCAGCTCGGAGACCGTGAAGTACGCGATGCCCTCGATGGCCGCCGCCGGGCGCGCCGGAAGGTCGGCGGTCACCTTCACCGGGACCGTGCAGCGCGAGGCGACCGAGGAGAGGGCGGCGTTCAGGCCGCGGTCGGTGAGGACGGCGGGGTGGATGCCGCGGGCCAGGTCGCGCAACTCCTGGAGGGCCAGCTTCACCTCGCCGTGCGCCTCGTCGACCATGGAGGCCGCGGCGTCGGGGTCCTCCAGAAGCTTCTCCTTGGCGAGGCCGAGCCCCATGGCGAGGGCGACGAGGCGTGCCTGCGCGCCGTCGTGCAGATCGCGTTCGATGCGGCGCAGGTCGGCGGCCGCGGTGTCCACGACCACGCCCCGGTCGGACTCCAGTTCGGCGATCCGCCGCTCCAACTCGTCGGAGGGCGAGAGGAGTCCGCGGACCATCGCCCGGTCCACGTTGGTGAGCCCCCGCACGATGAACGGCAGCACCGGCCAGAGCACGAAAAGCCCGGTGGAGACGACGGCGAAGGTCAGCACGCCCCAGGGCAGCCGGATGAACCCGTACAGCATGGTGCGCCAGCCCACCGGGTCCTTCAGGTTCGACCACAGCCTCCCGAGGAAACCCTGGCCCCGCCGCCCCGGCATCGGACTCGGCTCGTCCACCTGTACGCCCAGCAGTTTCCTGGCCCGCGCCCTCTCCACCCTGCCGAGGACGCGCGCGCCGAGCAGCCCCATCGCGAGCAGCGGCAGACCGATCACGGTCACCGTCATGGCGACGCCGACGGACACCACGCTCACCGCGTAGACGAACCCGACGATCCCCATCGGCAGGTTCACCAGGAGGTGGACGATCTCCTTCCAGGTGTACGTGTCGTACGCGAAGCGCGCGGGCGGCGGGCGGTCGTCGTGCAGAGGCATGGTGCGTGCGGTCATACGCGCTAGGGTGCCCGGCCCGCCGCCGCGGCGCCATGAGGGCGGCCGCCCGGACGGCCGGGGGATAACCCCACCCCGAGGGCGATCGATGCGTGACGCCCCGCTTACCGAATGCGTGACGCTCTGCTTACCGAACCTTTAGCAGGCCCTAGACTCCCGTGCGTACAGATCGTCGAAAAGGGCCAGGAAGGTCAAGGAGTCCAGGGAGTGAGGGGCTGACGTGCACGTGACGAATGTCGCGGCGAGCTACTACCAGTCGTACTCCGTCGTCGGACTGCTCGCCGTCGTCGGCGTGCTGTTCGTCGCAGTGGCCTTCGGCGCGGGGCGGCTGCTGCGGCCCGTGGTGCCGACCCCGGAGAAGCTCCTGACGTACGAGTGCGGCGTCGACCCCGTCGGCGAGGGCTGGGCCCACACCCAGGTCCGCTACTACGTCTACGCGTTCCTCTACGTGATCTTCGCCGTCGACTCGATCTTCCTCTTCCCCTGGGCGACGATCTTCGCCGCGCCCGGCTACGGCGCGACGACGCTCGTGGAGATGTTCGTCTTCCTCGGCTTCCTCGCCGTGGGCCTGCTGTACGCATACAAGAAGGGCGTCCTGACGTGGACGTGACCCCGGAGACCAACGGGCAGCCCGCACCGCAGCCTGTTGTGCCACCCGCTGCGCAACCCGCCGCGCAGCCCGTGCTGCTTCCCGAGCCGAAGCGGCTGGGCGCGCTCGCCCGGCTCGCCCCCGAACCCATGAAGGTGGTCCTCAACTGGGGCCGCCGCTACTCCCTCTGGGTCTTCAACTTCGGCCTCGCCTGCTGCGCCATCGAATTCATCGCCGCGTCCATGGCGCGGCACGACTTCATCCGGCTCGGCGTCATCCCCTTCGCACCCGGGCCGCGCCAGGCCGACCTGATGGTCGTGTCCGGCACGGTCACGGACAAGATGGCGCCCGCGGTGAAGCGCCTGTACGAGCAGATGCCCGAGCCGAAGTACGTCATCTCCTTCGGCGCCTGCTCGAACTGCGGCGGCCCCTACTGGGACTCGTACTCCGTGACCAAGGGCGTCGACCAGATCATCCCGGTCGACGTGTACGTCCCCGGGTGCCCGCCCCGCCCCGAGGCGCTGCTCCAGGGCATCCTCAAGCTCCAGGAGAAGATCGCGCGCGAGTCGCTGGGGGAGCGGTACGGCAACGGTTCCGGCGCCCGCCCCTCGGCGGCCGCCCTGCAGAGCGGCCTCGTGCGGCCGCCCGCACCGGGGGAGGGCACGGCATGACCGGCTGGCTGCCGAGCCCCGTCGAGGAGCTCTTCGGCGCGGAGGCGACGGCCGAGGAGTCGTACGACGTCCTGACGGTCGACGTCCCCGCGTCCTCCTGGGTCACGGCCCTCGACACCGCCCGCACCACGCTCGCCTGCACCTACTTCGACTGGCTGAGCGCGGTCGACGAACCCGGCACGGGCTTCCGCGTCGCCGCCCACGTGGTCGCGCTCTCTCCCGTACGCCGCCTCCTCATCCGCACGACGGTCGCCCACGACGCCCCGGTGCTCGCCTCCGCGGTCGACGTGTACGCGGGCGCCGCCTGGCACGAGCGCGAGACCCACGAGATGTTCGGCGTGACGTTCGAGGGCCACCCCGGACTGACCCCGCTGCTCCTGCCCGAGAGCTTCGAGGGCCACCCCCTCCGCAAGGACTTCGTGCTCGCGGCCCGCGTCGCGAAGGCCTGGCCGGGCGCCAAGGAGCCGGGCGAGTCGGAGCACGGCGGCCCGAAGCGCCGCCAGATGCTGCCGCCCGGCGTCCCCGACCCGAACGAGTGGGGCCCCCTCAAGGGCCAGCTCCCGGCGGCCCCGGCCCGCCCGGCCCGTGGCGCGGGCCGCGCGGCGGGTGCGGGGGCCGGTCCTCGTGCGGGCGCGGGTGCCGGTCCTCGTGCGGGCGCGGGTGCGGGTCCTCGTGCCGGTGCGGGTGAGCGCCCGCCCCGCAGGACACGCTCGGTCAGCCAGGGCTCGGTCAGCCAGGGCTCGGTCAGCCAGGGCTCGGCGAGCCAGGCGGTTCCCGAAGCGCAAGCGCAGCCCGAGGCGACGCAAGAGACCCCTGAGGCGACGCGACCGACTCCGGAGGCCCCTGCCCGCCCCGCGCGCCGCACCCGCAGCGCGAGCCAGGGCTCGGCCTCCCAACGAGCGGCCACCCCGGAACCGACAACTCCGGAACCGGCCGCCCCAGAACCGACGGCCGCCCCCGAGCCGAAGTCCGACGCCCCGTGGCACCACGCCCGTCCGGCGTTCGAGGACCCGGAACAGCCGAAGCGCAAGCCGCAGTCAGAGACCCCCCGAACCGGGGAAGCCGGAGACACCAGGGAAGCCGGAGAGACCGGAGACACCGGAGACACCGGCACCACCGGAGGCACCGAGTGAACGACGCCCTCGACGTCGCCCTGCGCCTCGTCATCGTCTTCGCCGTGTTCCTGGTCCTCCCCCTCGTCATCGGCCAGACCGAGCACAAGGTCATGGCCCACATGCAGGGCCGCCTCGGCCCGATGCACGCGGGCGGCTTCCACGGCTGGGCGCAACTCGTGGCCGACGGCGTCAAGTTCGCCCAGAAGGAAGACGTCGTCCCGGCCGAGGCCGACCGCCGTGTCTTCCAGCTGGCGCCCGCGATCGCCCTGCTGCCCTACCTCCTCGTCCTGATCGCCATCCCGATCGGCCCCGACGAGGGCGCGGTCGGCGAGGTCGTCGACGCGGGCATCTTCTTCGTGCTCGCGGTGATGGGCGTCGGCGTACTCGGCTCGCTCATGGCCGGCTGGGCCAGCGCCAACAAGTTCTCCCTCCTCGGCGGCCTCCGCACCGCCGCGCAGCTCCTCGCGTACGAGCTCCCGATGCTGCTCGCCGCCGCGTCCGTCGCGATGGCCTCGGGCACGGTCTCGCTGCCCGGCATCGTCGACGCCTTCGAGTGGTGGTGGCTGCCCTGGCAGATCGTCGGCGCGCTCGTGTTCTTCGTCGCGGGCCTCGCCGAACTCCAGCGCCCGCCCTTCGACATGCCGGTCGCCGACTCCGAGATCATCTTCGGCGCCTACACCGAGTACACGGGCCTGCGCTTCGCCCTCTTCCTCCTCGCCGAGTACGCCGGAATCGTCGTCCTGTGCGGCCTCACCACCGTCCTCTTCCTGGGCGGCTGGCACGGCCCGTGGGGCGCCGACGGCCTCGGCTGGGTCTGGACCCTGCTGAAGACGGCCGTCCTCGCCTTCGTCGTGATCTGGCTCCGCGTGTCCTACCCCCGTCTCCGCGAGGACCAGCTCCAGAAGCTCTCCTGGACCCTCCTCGTCCCGCTCGCCCTCGCGCAGATCGCGCTCACCGGAATCGTGAAGGTGGCGATCAACTGATGCCCCCGATCCCAGGCTCGGGCCTCGCCAAGGGCCTCGCCGTCACCCTGCGCACGATGACGAAGAAGACCGTCACCGAGCAGTACCCCGAGCACCAGCCCGAACTGCCGCCCCGCACCCGCGGCGTCATCGGCCTCTTCGAGGAGAACTGCACGGTCTGCATGCTCTGCGCCCGTGAATGCCCCGACTGGTGCATCTACATCGACTCCCACAAGGAGACGGTCCCGCCCGCCGCCCCCGGCGGACGCGAGCGCAGCCGTAACGTCCTCGACCGCTTCGCCATCGACTTCGCCCTCTGCATGTACTGCGGCATCTGCATCGAGGTCTGCCCCTTCGACGCCCTCTTCTGGTCGCCCGAGTTCGAGTACGCCGAGACCGACATCCACGAGCTCACCCACGAGCGCGACAAGCTCCGCGAGTGGATGTGGACCGTCCCGGCCCCGCCCGCCCTGGACCCCGCCGCCGAAGAACCGAAGGAACTCGCCGCCGCGCGCAAGACGGCCGAGAAACTGGCCGCTGCCCAGGAACTGGCCGCAGCCGAGGAACTCGCCGCGGCCGAGGCGAAGGGCGAGGAGTCGTGACCATCGCCACCGAGACAATCGCCGCCGAAACACAGGGCTTCCTGTCCCCGACGGGCGTCGAGATCGCCTTCCTGCTGGTCGGTCTCGTCACCCTCGGCGCGGCCGTCATCACGGTCACGACCCGGCAGCTGGTGCACGCCGCGCTGTGGCTGGTGGTCGCGCTCGGCGGGCTCGCCGTCGAGTACCTCCTCCTGACCGCCGAGTTCATCGCCTGGGTCCAGGTCCTCATCTACGTCGGATCCGTCGTCGTCCTCCTCCTCTTCGGACTGATGCTCACCCGGGCGCCCATCGGCCGTTCCCCGGAGGCCGATTCGGGCAACCGCCCGGTCGCGCTCGCGGTGGCCCTCGTCGCCGCGGCCGCCCTGGTCTGGGTCGTCGTGGACGCGTTCCGCACCACGGTGATCGACCTGGACGGCGCCGCCCATGGCTCCACCGACGTGACCGGCTCGATCCTCTTCCGGCACTGGGTGCTGCCCTTCGAGGCCCTCTCGGTCCTCCTCCTCGCCGCCCTCGTCGGCGCGATCGTCCTGTCCCGCAAGAACACCGCCCAGGACCAGGAGGAGAACAACTGATGCACCTCCACCTCGCCTACCCCGCGGTCCTTGCCGTCCTCCTCTTCTGCGTCGGCCTGTACGGCGTACTCGCCCGGCGCAACGCGATCCTGGTCCTGATGTCCGTCGAGCTGATGCTCAACGCCGTCAACCTCAACCTCGTCGCCTTCGACGTCTGGCTCCGCGACTCCCTCCACGCCGGCCAGGCCCTGACCCTCTTCACCATCGCCATCGCCGCCGCCGAGATCGGCATCGGCCTCGCGATCGTCCTGGCGGTCTACCGCAACCGCGGCAGCTCCGCCGTCGACGACCTCCGCGACACCGCCGAGCACCCGGACGACGACCCCGGCGACGGTGACGGCGACGACGGCCCGGGCGACACCGACGCAGAGGCCGCACCGGCGCAGAAGGCTGAGGCCACCGCGTGACCACGACCACCCTCGCCGTCCTCGTCCCCCTCCTTCCGTTCCTGGGCGCGGCCGCGGGCCTGCTCCTCGGCCGGCGCGTCCCCGGTCTCGTACGCCCCCTCGCGGTGCTGCCCACGCTGACGGCGCTCCTGCTCGCCGTGCTCGTGGCGGTCCGTCAGGGGGGCGGCGCCGGCGGCGGAACGGCTCCGGTCGACGCCGCCACCGAGCTCACCCCGACCGGCTCGGTCCCCATCGACCTCGCCCTGCACGTCGACGGCTTCGCCGCCCTCGTCGCCGTCCTGGTCGGCGTCGTCGCGTCGTGCGTGCAGATCTACTCGACGGGCTACCTTCGCGAGGACCCGCGCTACCCCTCGTACGCCGCACTCGTCTCCCTCTTCACCTCCGCGATGCTGCTCGTCGTCTACTCCGGCGACCTGATGGTGCTCCTGGTCGGCTGGGAGGTCATGGGCATCTGCTCGTACTTCCTGGTCGGCCACTACTGGGAGACCCCCGAGGCGCGCGCCGCCTCCCTCAAGGCCTTCCTCGTCACCAAGCTCGGCGACGTCCCCTTCCTGATCGGCCTGTTCGCTCTCGCCGCCGACACGGGCTCCTTCCGCATCACGACGATCCTGTCGACGGTCGCGGACAACGGCCTGGACCACCCGACGCTGATCGCCCTGCTGCTGCTCGCGGGCGTCGCCGGCAAGTCCGCGCAGTTCCCGCTCCACACCTGGCTGCCCGACGCGATGGCGGGCCCCACGCCCGTCTCCGCGCTGATCCACGCCGCGACGATGGTCGCCGCCGGTGTCTACTTCGTGGCCCGGCTCCTCCCCGTCTTCGCCCTCTCCGGCGCGGCCCTGGTCGTCCTCGCCGTCATGGCCGCCGTCACCATGGCCGGGTCGGCCCTCGCCGCGCTCGCCCAGGACGACATCAAGCGCGTCCTCGCGTACTCGACGATCGGTCAGCTCGGCTACATGACCGGTGCCCTCGCCGTCGGCGACCGCGGTGCCGCCGTCTTCCACCTCCTGTCGCACGGCGCCTTCAAGGCGCTCCTGTTCCTCGCGGCCGGCGTGATCATCTACGCCGCCGGCACCAACTCGCTGGCCGCCATGTCGCGCATGAGCGGCCTGCGCGACCGCATCCCCGACGCGTACTGGACGATGACCGTGGCGCTCCTCGCGCTCGCCGCGATCCCGCCGTTCAGCGGCTTCTTCTCCAAGGAGGCCGTGCTCGGCGCCGCCGAGCACACGGCCACCGGCCACGCCGAGTCCGTGCCCACCGCGGCGGGCTGGATCGTCCTCGTCGCCGGTCTGCTCACCGCCCTCCTCACCGCCGCCTACGCGACGCGTCTGTGGCTCCTCGCCTTCCACGGCCGGGGAGCGCAGGCCCCCGACCACGGGCGCCAGCCCGTCGCCATGACCGCCGTGCTCTGGGTGCTCGCCGTGCCCTCCCTCGCCTTCGGTCTCGCCGTCGGAGCCCTGCCGGACTGGTTCGACGGTCACTCGCTCGCCCCGACGCTCACCACCTCCGTGCTCGGCACGGGCGTCGCGCTCGTCGGCGGCCTGGTCACCTACGGCGCGTGGCGGCACACCACGGCACTCGCCGCCCGCGTCCCGATGGGCGCGGTCGCCGCGACCCCGGACGGCGACGGCGCCCAGGTCGAGGCGGAGGCCATCGCCACCCACACGCCCGCGTACGGAGACATCGCCTCGGCACCGGACCCGGCCGACCCCGGCCGTCTGCTGCTCGGCCCGCTGCACCGGCACGCGGCCGCCGGCTTCCACCTCGACGCCGTCTACACCGTGCTGTTCGTACGCCCCGTCCGCGCCGCGGCCAGCCTGGTCCGCTTCCTGGACCGCGAGGTCGTCGAGACGTACGTGCGCGGCGCGGGCGCCGCACCCCGCTGGCTCGGCGCGGCCGTCCGCCGCGTGCAGACCGGCAACGTGCAGACCTACCTGAGCGCGCTGCTCGCAGGCACGGTCGTCCTGGCCGTCGCCGCCGTCCTCGTCGCCACCGCCGGAGCGTGAGCAGCCGTGATCGGTATCAGTGAGTCCGTGATGCAGTTTCTTCTGGCGTTGATCGTCGTCGGTCCGCTCATCGGCGCCGTGGCCGCTCTGCTGCCCGCCCCGCCCGGGCTGAAGGGAAAGTCGCCCGACCAGGCCGTGCTGCGCCACGGCGTCACCGTGACCGGCGTGATCCTGCTCGCCGCGATCGTCCTCGCGCTCGGCTTCGACCACGACCAGCCGTCAAAGATGCAGGCCACGACCGATATCAGCTGGATCCCCGCACTCGACGTGCGCATCCATCTCGGCATCGACGGCATCTCGCTCCCCCTTCTGGTCCTGACCGCGCTGCTGACGTTCCTCTGCGCGCTGTACTCCTACTTCAAAATGCCGGCCGGGCCTTCCCCCAAGGCCTTCGTCGCACTGATCCTCATGCTCGAGTCCGGCACCCTCGCGACCTTCGCCGTCCTCGATCTGCTGCTGTTCTTCCTGGCGTTCGAGATGGTGCTCATCCCGATGTACTTCCTCATCGCCCGCTGGGGCGGTGAGCAACGGGTCCAGGCCGCCTGGAAGTTCATCCTCTACACGCTGCTCGGCTCCGTCGTCATGCTGCTGGGCCTGCTCCTCATCGGGCTCAAGTCCGGCACATTCGACATGGTGGCACTCGCCACTGACAACGGCCGGGGCCTGACCACATCCGTGCAGGTCATCGCGGTTCTGGCGATCGGGATCGGGCTCGCGGTCAAGACGCCGATGTGGCCGCTGCACAGCTGGCTGCCCGACGCCCACACCGCCGCGCCCACCGTCGGATCGGTGCTGCTGGCCGGTGTCATGCTGAAGATGGGTACGTACGGGTTCGTCCGGATCATCCTGCCCGTCGCGCCGGACGGAATGCGGGAGTTCGCCCCGTACCTCGCGGCCTTCGCGGTCGTCGGCATCATCTACGGATCCCTGGCCTGCCTCGCGCTCGCCAAGCAGGGCGCGAAGGGCGACCTCAAGCGCCTCATCGCGTACTCGTCCGTCGGCCACATGGGCTTCGTCCTGCTCGGCATCTCGACGATGAGCCCCACCGGCGTGAACGGCGCCCTGTTCGCCAACATCGCCCACGGCCTCATCACCGGCCTGCTCTTCTTCCTGGTCGGCGCGCTGAAGGACCGTACCGGCACGACCGACCTCGACACCCTCGCGCAGGGCTCCGGCGCCGCGCTCTACGGCAAGGCGCCACGCCTCGGCGGACTCCTCGCCTTCGGCGCCGTCGCCTCGCTCGGCCTGCCGGGCCTCGCCGGGTTCTGGGGCGAAATGCTCGCGCTGTTCGGTGCTTTCGAGCCCGCGGCGGACCTGAGCCGGCCCGCCTTCCTCACCTTCATGGCGATCGCCGCCTTCGGCACCCTGCTCACCGCCGCGTACATGCTCATCGTCGTACGCCGTGTCTGCATGGGCCCGACGCCGCGGCCCACGACCGAGGAGCCCCCGCACGGGGAGCTCGCCGCCGAACCCCTGCACGGCGGGTCCGCCGCGGCATCCGCGCACGGCGAGCCCGTCGGCGAACCCGCGCCCAGGGCCCTCGTCGGCGTCCGCGCCCGCGAGCTCCCCGACGTCCGCGGTTACGAGCTCGCCGCCTGGACCCCGCTCGTCGCCCTCACCGTCCTCGCCGGACTCTGGCCCGCGGCTCTCCTCGGCCTGACCGACCCGGCCGTGCAGAAGCTCCTCACTGGAGGCAAGTCGTGACCGTGGCCGCCGAAAGCGCCGCAAGCCTCGTCCAGTCCGTCGACTGGCTCGCGATCGCACCGCCGACCATCGCCGCTGTCGTCGGCCTCGTCGTGCTCGTCGCCGATCTCTTCTTGAAGGACGGCAAGAAGGCGCTCCTCGGCTGGATCTCCGTGGCGGGTCTGGCCGCCGCCGCGCTCGCCCTGCTGCCGCTCCTGAACGACGACCGTTCGACCTTCTGCCTCACCGGCGGCGGCACGCACGCGTGCAGCTACTCCGCCGACCGCTTCACCCTCGTCATCCAGCTCCTCGTGCTCGTCGGCGCCCTGCTCGCCGCCCTGCTCTCGATGAGCACCCTCAAGGACTCCGGCGACGAACTGCCCGCAGGGGAGTACTGGTTCCTGCTGCTGTCGTCCGCGGCGGGCGCCGCCCTGCTCCCCGCATCGCGGGACCTCGCGACGCTCGTCGTCGCTCTCGAAGTGGCCTCCCTCCCGGCGTTCGCCCTTGTCGGCCTCAAGCGAGGCGACAAGCGCTCCTCCGAAGCGGCCCTGAAGTTCTTCCTCTCCTCGGTCACCGCGACCGCGGTGAGCCTCATGGGCGTCAGCTTCGTATACGCGGCCACCGGCACCCTGCACCTCACGGAGATCGCCACTGAGCTGCAGGACCTGCAGAACATCGACGGCCAGCTGCACACCCTCGCGCAGACGGGCGTCGCCCTCACCCTCGTCGGCTTCGCCTTCAAGGTGGCCGCTGTGCCCTTCCACTTCTGGGTGCCCGACACCTACGTAGGCGCGCCGCTGCCCGTCGCCGCCTACCTCTCGGTCGTCGGAAAGGCCGTCGGCTTCACCGGCCTCATCCTCGTCACCGTCGTCGCCTTCCCGTCGTACGCGGACGTCTGGGGCCCGGCGCTCGCCGTCCTGGCCGCGCTCACCATGACCGCGGGCAACGTGGCGGCCCTGCGCCAGCAGGCCACGCGCGCGTACAGCGCGGTGCGCCTCCTCGCCTGGTCCTCGGTCGGCCAGGCCGGCTACCTCCTGGTGCCGATCGCCGCCGCCGGTTACGCCGACGACACCGCCGACGCCGAGAAGGCCATCGGTTCCACCGTCGCCTACGCCCTGATGTACGCGGCCGTGAACCTCGGCGCCTTCGCCGTGGCCGCTCTCGTCGGCCGCACGCAGCACCTGAACCGCGTCAGCGACTACCGCGGGCTGTACGCGCGCAAGCCCCTGGCCGCGCTCGTCCTCGGCTTCTTCCTGCTCTGCCTGGCCGGCCTGCCGCCCGGCATCATCGGCCTCTTCGCGAAGGTCACGGTCTTCTCGGCCGCCGTCGACGCAGGCCTGGGCTGGCTCGCCGTCGTGATGGCCGCGAACGTGGTGATCGCCCTCTTCTACTACCTCCAATGGACCGCGCTCCTGTTCCGCGCCCCCAAGGGGGAGCCGGTCGAACACCGCGTCCCCGCCCCGCTCACCGCGGCCATCGCGCTCACGGCGGTCCTCGGGGTCGCCCTCTCCGGAGCGCCCCAGCTGATCCTGAGGTTCTCGGACACCGGCCTGTTCTGAGCCGTCACCCGCGCGGCCTACATCGCTCATGCGTGCACAAGGGAACTAGTGCTCCCCGCCTGGCGTTGACCAGTACGGGAGGGTCCACTGAACAGTGGAAGCACCAGTCAGCAGAGGGTTCCCCCACGCACCACCAGGAGGGCGTACCGTGCACCGCCGGCACAACGGATTGAAGACCGCCGTACTCCTCGGGGGACTGTCCGCGCTCATCCTTGTCATCGGCAGTTTCTTCGGGCGTACGGGCCTGATCGTCGCGCTGTTCGTGGCGCTCGGCACCAACGCGTACGCGTACTGGAACAGCGACAAGCTCGCCCTGCGCGCCATGCGTGCCCGCCCGGTGAGCGAATTCGAGGCCCCCGAGCTCTACCGCATGGTCCGCGAGCTCTCCACCCAGGCCCGCCAGCCCATGCCCCGGCTGTACATCTCGCCCACCGAGGCGCCGAACGCGTTCGCGACGGGCCGCAACCCCCGCAACGCGGCGGTGTGCTGCACCGACGGCATCCTGCGGCTCCTCGACGAGCGCGAGCTGCGCGGCGTCATCGGCCACGAGCTCAGCCACGTCTACAACCGGGACATCCTGATCTCCTCCGTCGCGGGCGCCCTCGCGTCCGTGATCATGTTCCTGGTCAACTTCGCCTGGCTGATCCCCGTCGGCCGCTCGAACGACAACGACGGACCCGGCATCTTCGGGATGCTCCTGATCATGCTGCTCGGCCCGCTGGCGGCCTCCATCATCCAGCTCGCGATCAGCCGCTCCAGGGAGTACGAGGCCGACGCGTCCGGCGCACAGCTCACCGGCGATCCCCTCGCCCTCGCGAGCGCGCTGCGTAAACTCGAAACGGGGACGAAGCAGTTGCCGCTGCCGCCCGAGCCCCGTCTCGAGACGGCGAGTCACATGATGATCGCGAATCCCTTCCGTCCGGGACAGGGCATGTCCAAGATGTTCTCCACGCACCCGCCGATGGCGGAGCGCATCGCCCGACTCGAGCAGATGGCAGGTCGCCAACAGTGAAGACAATCCTCAACGTCATATGGCTCGTCCTCTGCGGCTTCTGGATGTTCCTGGGGTACCTCCTGGCGGGCCTGCTGCTCTGCATCACCATCATCGGCATCCCGTTCGGCCTGGCCAGCTTCCGCATCGGCCGCTATGCGCTGTGGCCCTTCGGGTACACGACGGTCGAGCGCCGCGACGCGGGCGCACCCTCGTGCGTGGGCAACGTCCTGTGGCTGATCCTCGCCGGCTGGTGGCTGGCCATCGGCCACATCGTCACGGGTGTCCTGCTCTGCGTCACGATCATCGGCATCCCTCTGGGCGTCGCCAACTTCAAGCTGATCCCCGTCTCGCTGCTGCCGCTCGGCCGCGACATCGTCCGCACCGACCAGCCGTTCGCCGCGCGCTACTAGGCCTGCGCCGGAGCCGAAGTACGCTCTCGCCGCGTACGACCCGGAGGTCGCCCCGTACGACGAGATCTGGGCGCTCTGCGCGGACGCGAAGCACCTGTTCGCCGACCAACTCCCGGACCGGCCGCACCGGCACGAAGAACGTGACGCCCCGTCGGACGCGCTGACAGAACCCCCGGTACGGCTGCTCGGCTGCGCACCGCGCGGGGCCCTCAGAGACGCGCTGGAGTCCGGCAGAGGCGACCTCGGTCACGACCGGGTGCTGCGCCTGGGGAGGCCGGGGCGGCCCCTGCGGCACGCCGTGGAGGGCGAAGTCGTCGCCTGGATCCCCTCCGCGCGCGGACGTGGCCTGGTCGACTTCGCCCTGGACCCCTGGACCCCTGGACCCTGCGGCCGTCACGCGCCGCCGGAATGGCCTGGGACGCCTGGTGGTCCGGCCGACCCACGGAACCCAACCTCTGGGCGCGCGACGGCACGGGCGCGGAGGGCCGGTCCCACTGGCTGGCCATCGCGCGCGAGCACGCGAAACAACACACCCCGGCCGACGCCCCCGACCCCACTTACCACCTCGACGGCCGCCACATCACCGATGAACCCGCCTTCTACCGCGCACTCGGCGAGGCGGTGCACGGCCCCGGAGGCTACGCCGGACGAAGCGCGGACACGCTCGCTGACTGCCTCCGCCGAACCACGGACACCCCGTCACCCCGCACCCTGGCCTGGCACACCGCGCACACGGCCCGAACCTGCCTGGGTGTCACGCCCCGCACCGACGACCGCACACGGACCTTCGAGGAACTCCTGTCCCTGCTGAGGCAGATGAACATCGAGATGGTCCTGGCCTAGCGGCCCGCCCGCCGCCCGGGCGGGATTGTCAGTGCCGTGGTCCACGATGAACTCATGACCGACGCCGAGCAGTTGCTGACCCGCATCGCCGCCGAGGCACGCGCCACCCGCCCCTGGGGCTGGGACTCCCTGCCCGCCCCCGTGGACGCGGACACGCTGGCCCGCGCGGAGGCGTCCCTGGGCTTCACCCTGCCGCCCCTGCTCGCCGCGCTCTACACCCGCATAGGAGACGGCGGATTCGGCCCGGAGTACGGCCTGTTGCCGCTGCTCGAAGGCAAGTCGTCCGGAGGCGAGCCGGCCGTCGTCGAGAAGTACCTCGCGATGCGCGAATCGGACTGGGGCTGGCCCGAGGGCGTGCTGCCGATATCCCACTGGGGCTGCGCGATGTACGCGTGCGTGGACTGCCGCACGGCCGACGGGCAGGTCCTGCTCTTCGAGCCCAACGGCGGCGACCCCCGGCATGCCTGGTTCGTCGACGCCCCGACCCTCACGGCCTGGCTCACCGCGTGGCTCGACGGCACGGGCTGGTACGAGGAGGAGAACGACGGCATGGACCTGGAGCCGTGGCAGGACACTCCCGGGTAGGACACCGGCTGTGGCATGCGCCGCACCTCACCGATCACCGCAACCGCGCCTCTCCGTAGTGACGTCCTACAGGGCAACAGCGCATCAAGCTCACCGCGCGGGAAAGGCCGGGTCATCACATGGGCATCATCAGCTGGGTCGTCTTGGGACTGCTGGCCGGAGCCGCCGCCAAACTGCTGCTGCCGGGACGCGACCCGGGCGGCTTCATCGGCACGACCGTCATCGGCATCGCGGGAGCCTTCGTCGGCGGCTGGATATCCGCTCGCTACCTCGACCGCCCGATCGCCGACGACTTCTACGACGGCGCCACCTGGGTGGCGGCCATCGGAGGCTCACTCGTCCTGCTCGTCGCCTACCGCATCCTCTTCGGACACTCACGGCGCTGAGACGCCGTCCCACGGTCTGCGGCCAGCAGCAAAGGGCGGGCGCCCCAGCCGGGGTGCCCGCCCTCAGTCGTCCGTACGACGGCGAACGCGACCTACCGGTAGTTCACGAACTGCACGGCGAAGTCGAAGTCCTGCCCCTTGAGCAGCGCCTGCACGGCCTGCAGGTCGTCCCGGCTCTTCGAGCTGACGCGCAGCTCGTCGCCCTGGACCTGAGCCTTGACGCCCTTGGGGCCCTCATCGCGGATGATCTTGGCGACCTTCTTCGCGTTCTCCTGGGAGATGCCCTCTTCGATCGAGGCGAAGATCTTGTACTCCTTGCCGGACAGCTGCGGCTCGCCCGCGTCCAGCGACTTCAGCGAGATGCCCCGCTTGATCAGCTTGGACTGGAAGATGTCGAGGATCGCCTTGACCCGCTCCTCGCCGTTCGCCTCCATCAGGATCTTCTCGCCGGACCAGGCGATCGACGCGCCCGTGCCCTTGAAGTCGTAGCGCTGCGAGATCTCCTTGGCGGCCTGGTTGAGGGCGTTGTCGACCTCCTGCCGCTCGACCTTCGAGACGATGTCGAAACTGGAGTCGGCCATGTCCTGTGGCTCCTTGTATCGGGGTATGCGTACTCAGCGGATACACGGCCGACTGACGCTGGCCGCATCCGCAAAGCCTAGCCATCGCCCCCGGATGGGGTGCCGATCAATCGGGTGGCGAAGCACCCCCGTGCATCAGGTATCGTTTACGTCGTTGCCACGGAGCGCCGCGAAAGCGGAGTGTGGGCAGCAAACCCGGCGGTGTGCCCGAGCGGCCAAAGGGAGCAGACTGTAAATCTGCCGGCTCAGCCTTCCCAGGTTCGAATCCTGGCGCCGCCACATGAAGGTAAACCCCCTCCGATCTGCGGAAACGTTGATCTGAGGGGGTTTCTTCGTATGCGGTCAGGGCGGGCCTCCGGGCAGCGTCAGGGCGGGCTCAGGCGGCCGCGTACGACCCTCGTGGACTCCGGGAGCAGGTTCCTGCCGATGAGCGTGGCCTCCTCGGGGACACGGAGCGTGAGCAGGCTGCGGACGCGTTCCAGGGTGCTGAGGTCGATGCTCGGGTGGAGCGTCTCGATGGTGAGCTCGCACAGCTTGGGGAAGAGGCCCAGCCAGTCCCACGTGGCCCCCATGTCGGCCTCCACCCACAGATGGGTCAGGCGCTGCCCCGGGCACGTCGCCACGAACTCGTCCACCGTGAACTCGCCGGTGATCTTGATGTGGGAGCGGCTGCCGTAGCTGCGGAGCGCGCGGAGCTCGCGCAGGTTCGACACGGGGAAGTAGAGACCGTCCTCGGCGAGGTGCGCGACCACCTCCTGGCCGTACAGGTCCGTCTCGTACCGGCCCCACGCGCGTGCCAGCTCATTTCGGACTCGCAGGTCCGGATGGTCGCGGTACTTGGAGAGCAGCTCGATCGCCGCGTCCGTCCCGAGCGGCGTCGCCGTGAGCACCGTGAAGTACGCCTCGTCGGCCGCCGCCCGGTACGCCTCCTCCTCAGCCGCGGCCTCCGCCCGCTGCAGCACCGTGGCGAACGGACCCGGGGCGCTCGGGAGCGGCGGCAGCTCCCGCGGGCCGGGCAGCAGCCCGAGCACGAAGGGCCCGATCGCCGTCAGCGCCCGCGCCTGGTCCGGCGAGCGGGGCGGGATGAGGGCGGCCGCGCGCTCCTGCACCTCCGCCCGGACCGCCGGCGCCAGCTCGGTCGCGTGCTCCAGGCAGGCCGCCGCCAGGAGGTGCAGGCGGTCCCTGCCCCGTCGCGAGGTGTCCTCGCGCCGGATCAGGCCCGTGAGGAGCCGCGTGCGCTCCGTGGGCCGCGCGTGGGCCACGGCCATCCTGATGACGTCCTCCCACTGGTCCAGGTGCGCGTTGGCGATCAGGAAGTCGAAGTCGAGCTCCTCGACCGCCGCCTTCGCCCCGAGGTAGTCCTGGAAGGTGCGGTGGACGAAGTCCATGGAGTCCGCGCTCGGCTCCCGGAGCAGGCCACTACGGACGAGCAGATGCTTGTAGACCGCCTCCGGAGTGCCCTGTTCGGCGACCTTCGGCATGGCGGGCAGGACCTGCCTCAACAGCTCCACCGCGTCGGTGTGGGTCATCTCCGAGCGGCCGTTGCGGATCATCCAATAGGCCAGCTTCTGGATCAGCTGGATGTGCTCGGCCTCGCTGACATGGATGGGCCCGCTCTTGTAGACACCGCGTTCGCGGTCACGCCGGAAGAGCAGCATCGAAAGGGCCGCGTCGTAGATCTCCTTGCGCCCTTCTGGCAGGTACCCGCGGCGGTCCTGGTGCAGCGCGCAGATCAGGCCGCACATAAGAGGGTTGGTCGCGAGCTGGCTCAGATCCTGCTGGGCCCGCACCGCACGCAGCAGTTCGGTCGCGTATTGGTCGCTGATGCCCGCCGCCTTGTGCCAGCGGTGGATGAACTCCGCGATGTCGTCGCGCTTCATGGGCGCGAGATCCAGCTCGGCGAAGTCGTCGTCGGTCAGCCAGCGTTCCCGCACGGCGGACGGCCGCGAGGTGACGAGCCAGCGGTTGTCGGGGTAGGCGCTCAGGAGCTCCCGCAGCCAGCGGCGGGCGTCGTTGCGGTCGTCCTCGGGGATCTCGTCGATCCCGTCGATCAGGATGAGCCCCCGCCCCGCCTGCAGCACCCTGTCGATCCACCCGTGCGGCTGGCTGCCTGCGATGGGGCAGTCCACTGCCGACAGGAACTTGTCGGGCGTCGGGAGAGGTGCGCCGCTGCGCGTGAGAGTGCGCAGAGGGAGGACGATCGGCACGAGACCGTAGAGGTAGAGCAGCTGCTCGTCGAGCGACCGCTTCGCCGTCGAAACCGCGAGCCATTGAATGAGGGTGGTTTTGCCGGATCCGGCGAGTCCGCGCAGGAGCACACGGCTGCGGCCCGCCAGGACGTGATCCGCCGGCACCAGGGATGGTGTGCCGCTCAGCCCGTCGGCTGCCGCGTTCAGCCGCAGATACGCCACGTCGAGCCGCCAGCTCTCCGGCGCGCCCGACAGATCGAGACCGAAGATGCTCAGCTTGCCGTGCTTGGTCGCGATGTAGTGCGCGTAACGGTCCTCGAAGGGGCCGTCGGCCGGGGACGGGGACCGGGTGATCAGGGAGTCGATCTTCCGGGTCAACTCCTCGATGCCGCGGCTCTGTTCCAGCAGGGTGCGCGGGACGAACGTGGAGCGCTGGGTGAAGAAGTTCAGGATGTGCAGGCAGGCCGTGTCGAGGACGCCCGCGTGCAGGGTCACCGCGTCGTGGGACAGGCCCAGCGTCGCCGTCCTGTTCTGCGCGCGCAGATGCTGGGAGAGCGCCAGATGGCCGAGGCGCACCGCCTGCACGTCGTCCATCTCGAGCGTTCCGAGGGACCGCAGCGAGTCGGTGACGGCGTGGATGACGGCCTGCTTCTCGAACGACGGAAGCAACTCCTCCACGCCTGTCGAGTGCGCGGCCCGCTTCACCAGCTCTTCCGCGATCTTGTACAGATCCTTGTCGGAGAGCGTGCGCTTCTCGCCGCGGAAGGAGACGAGGTGGGCCACTCGAACGGGCTTGTCGACCAGATCGGCCCCGGGACCCTCGGCCTGGAACAGCTTTCTGATCAGCGGCCCCACGATGCTCGACGCGAGCCGGGCTCCGATCACGGCGGGTTCCATGCGGGTCAGGATAGGGCTGCGCCCGTGCGTGGGGCGGCCAACTGGCGTCATCAGTGGCGTAGTTGGCGTATGCCTCGTTGACCTGCGGGAAGTGTGAGGAACCAGGCCGGGTTTTTTCGTACGTGCGTCCGGCGCGCGGCGGTACGTTCCGCGCGGGCCGACGAGCTTCAGGTGTCGGCGATGGGCACACTGATCACATGTCGTCCCGTCGCAGAAACTGCCCGGAGTGCCGCCGCGAGATCGCCGTCGTCGGCGGCCGCTTCGCCCGCCACGACCCGCCCGGCCCGCGCGCCACCGGCGACCTGGTCTCCTGCCCGGGGTCCCGCAGGCAGGCCCCCCTCGGCGCCGCACAACCGGCTCTGGACGGCTATGTGGTCCCGGACTGCCCCGGACAGCTCCCGCTGTTCTGAAGGGGCGCCGAGAGCGCTGAAGGGGCCTCAGAAGCCGTTGCCGGCACCTCTGGCGGCCTCGCCGCCCGTCAGTTGCCCGCTACCGACTTGACCGCCACCGACACCGGCACGGACCCGCTGACCAGTTCCAGCGTCAGCCCGGCCGTCGCCGGTGTCTCCGTGAGTTCCGCCAGGACCGCGGCCACGTCGTCCCGCGGAACGGGCCCGCGCCCGGTCGACGCCTCCAGGCGTACGAGGCCTGTGCCCGCGTCGTCCGTCAGCATCCCGGGACGCAGGATCGTCCAGTCGAGGCCGGCACGCGCGCGTACGTCCGCGTCGGCCTCGCCCTTGGCCCGCAGATAGGCGTCGAAGATCTCGTCGCCCTGGTGCGCGGGGTCGGCGCCCATGGACGACACGACGATGTAGCGCCGCACTCCGGCCCGTTCCGCCGCGTCCGCGAAGAGGACGGCCGCGTCCCGGTCCACGGTGTTCTTGCGGTCGGCGCCGCTGCCGGGCCCCGCGCCCGCCGCGAAGACGGCCGCGTCGGCGCCGCGCAGATGCCCCGCGACCTCGTCGACGGAAGCCGACTCCAGGTCGCACAGGACCGGTTCGGCACCGGCCCCGCGCAGATCGGATTCCTGCCCGGCGTTACGGATCAGCCCGGCGACTTCGTCACCGCGCGCGGCGAGCAGACGCTCCAGCCGCAGCGCGATCTGACCATGACCTCCAGCGATGACAATGCGCATACTCCCGACCGTACGGCAGGACGGAAGCAAGCGCTCAACACGCGCGCGGGGGACCACCGAACGAGCGTGGGGGACCACCGATGCGTCTCTACGCACCCTGGCCGCGCATCCCGCCACGCACTCCGGTGCACTCCGCGGCGCACCCTCGGCCAGAACGCCCTCAGTCCGACGGCTCGTCCCCCGCGGGCCGCCCCGGTACCGCCCCCGTCGACCGCCCCTGGCGGGGCAGGTCCAACGCCACCGCCGCCGCCGAGTCGCAGTACTCGCGCACCGCGCTGGTCCGCGCCACGACCCGGCCCCGGTGCACCACGATGCGGCTGTACGCGAGCGACAGCGCACCCGAGAGGCGGTCGCCGCGCACCGCCAGCAACTCGGCGGGGAAGCCCGCCTCCACCCGCACCTCCGGCAGCCCCATGGCCGCGCGCGCGGCCCCGCTCACCGCGCCGTACGCGTCCTCGGGCCGCAGCCCGCACTGCGACGCCAGCAAGTACGCGGCCTCCAGCGGGTCCCCGCGCCCCACCGGATTCGACACGTCCCGCATGGCGCCGCTGCCCGCGGCGACCCGCACCCCCGCCGCCCGCAACAGGCGCACCGGCGCCGTCCCGCGCCGCTCCGCGCTCCCGCAGCCGCCCTGGGGCAGACAGACCACCGTCACCGCGGCCGCGGCGAGTTGCTCGGCGGCGCGCGTAGCCACGTCGTCCGGCAGCCGCCCGAGGCCCGCGCACGGACCGAGCGTCACACCGGCCCGCAAGCCCCCCGCCATCGCCGCGAGCCGTCCCAGACGCGCCGGATCGTCACCATCCGTGTGCAGGTCGACGGGGCAGCCGTGCTCCGCGGCGATCTCCAGGACGGCCTCCGCGTACCCCGTGGGATCGGGGTCCAGATCGGGGCAACCGCCCACTACGGAGGCGCCCATTTTCACCGCGTCCCGCAGCATCGCGAGCCCGTCCGCGCCCGCGACGCCGGTCAGCAGCCGCGGCACGGCGACGGCGGTCAGGTCGACCAGGCCCCGGAGCGAGCGCCGCGCCTGCAGCACCGCTTCCAACGGACCGAGTCCCTGGACGTCGCCGATCCGCACGTGCGACCGCAGCGCCGTGGCGCCGTGTCCGAGCTGCAGCAGGGCCGCTTCGGTGGCGCGGCGCTGGACGTCCGGGGCGTCGTACGAGACCGGGCCCGGCGTGTCCGCCGACAGGGCCGTGTCGCCGTGTGCGTGCGGCTCGGCGGCCGCGGGCAGCAGGAGGTAGCCGGTGAGGTCCACGCGCGTGGTGTGGGCGCTCAGACTGCCCGCCGTGCCGACCGCCTCGATGCGTCCGCCGCCGAGCCGGACGTCCACGGTCCGGCCGTCGGTGAGCCGGGCGCCGCTGAGCAGCAGGGCACCGGAGTCGGCGGCGGGACCGGAGCCGGAGGGGCCGGAGGCGCCGGAGGAGTGGGGCTGCTGCGGCTGGCTGTCGGGCATCGCGCTCCTCGGGCTCGGGGGCGGCTGCAGTTCGTCGAGGCGTCAAGATCACGCAGCGCGCGTCGAGCCTAGGACGGTGAAAGGCCCGCTTCGAGGAGGAGCGGAATAGTCGTACCGGTGTGGTGCGAGTACCCGGACGGGGTGTGCATGGACCCCTGAGGCGGGTCGTTCACTGCCCTCGGACAGCCCCCGCGAAACGGATTTGGGCGATCGGCGACCAACCGTGTAATGTCTTCATCGCTCGCCCCAATAGCTCAGTCGGTAGAGCGTCTCCATGGTAAGGAGAAGGTCTGCGGTTCGATTCCGCATTGGGGCTCTGATGTTGAGTGATCCTCGCCTTCGGGCGGGGAGATCCCGGCATCGCAGCGGTGTAGCTCAGTCGGTAGAGCAAGCGGCTCATAATCGCTGTGTCACCGGTTCAAGTCCGGTCACCGCTACTAACGGTAGCCGATTGTGGGGTCGGTCCTTCGATCGGCTACTCTTTTATGCGTTCATCCGTCCATCCGTCCGTCAAGGAGCACTCACGTGGCTGCCACCGACGTCCGCCCGAAGATCACGCTGGCCTGCGTGGAGTGCAAGGAGCGGAACTACATCACCAAGAAGAACCGGCGTAACGACCCGGACCGTCTTGAGATGAAGAAGCACTGCCCGCGCTGCAACGCGCACACTGCGCACCGCGAAACGCGCTAAACACAGGCTCGTACACGAGGCCGTCCCCGATTGTTGGGGGCGGCCTCGCGTCGTGTTTGCGAAGCCATCCGCAACGAAACCAACCGCAGGAGGTGCCGAGTCCATGGCGCTCGACCAGTCCTTCGTGGGGCGTTCCTATCCCCCCACTGATCCTTATGAGGTCGGCCGGGAGAAGATCCGCGAGTTCGCCGAGGCCGTGGGTGACACCAATCCCGCGTACGCCGACACGGAAGCGGCCAAGGCGCTCGGTCACCCCGATGTGATCGCTCCGCCGACTTTTGTGTTCGCGATCACTTTCAAGGCCGCGGGACAGGTCATCGAGGACCCGCAGCTGGGTCTCGACTACAGCCGCGTCGTGCACGGCGACCAGAAGTTCGCCTACACCCGCCCGGTGCGCGCGGGCGACCGGCTCACGGTGACCTCGACCATCGAGGCCATCAAGTCGATGGCGGGCAACGACATCCTGGACATCCGCGGAGAGGTCCACGACGAGGCCGGCGAGCACGTCGTGACCGCGTGGACCAAGCTCGTCGCGCGGGCGGCGGAGACTGTGGCGGAAGGGGCCTGAGGCGATGACGGCGAAGATTGCGTACGGCGACGTCGAGGTCGGCACCGAGCTGCCGGCCCAGTCCTTTCCCGTGACACGCGCCACTCTCGTGCAGTACGCGGGCGCTTCCGGGGACTTCAACCCGATCCACTGGAACGAGAAGTTCGCGCGTGAGGTCGGGCTCCCCGACGTCATCGCGCACGGCATGTTCACCATGGCCGAGGCGATCCGCGTCGTGACCGACTGGGTGGGCGACCCGGGAGCCGTCGTCGAGTACGGCGTGCGCTTCACCAAGCCCGTCATCGTCCCGAACGACGACAAGGGCGCCACCATAGAGGTCAGCGCCAAGGTCGCGGCCGTGCTGGACGACAACCGCGTGCGCGTCGACCTGCTCGCGAAGAGCGGGGACCAGAAGGTCCTCGGCATGTCGCGGGCCGTCGTGCAGCTTGCTTGACGGCTGACGGCTGACGGCTGACGGCTGATGGCTGACGGCTTTACGGCGAGTGGCAGATAGCTGTTCGGGTAAGGGGCGTTCTCCATGGGAGGGCGCCCCTTACGCATGTCCTCAAAGGCTCACTCCCGGGACACGCTTGACGACTTAGTGATTGGCCACTAACTTACTCCCATGGTCAGGATGAGCGCAGAGGAGCGGCGCGAAAGCGTCATCCGCGCGGCGATGGTCGAGTTCGCCCGAGGTGGATACAACGGCACTTCCACCGAGGTGATCGCCAGACGGGTGGGTGTCTCGCAGCCGTATCTCTTCCGCCTCTTCCCGGGAAAGCAGTCCATCTTCCTCGCCGCCTCCGGGCGGTGCTGCCAGGAGGTCACCGAGGTCTTCCGCAAGGCGGCCGAGGGGCTGGAGGGCGAGGAGGCCCTGCACGCCATGGGCAGGGCCTATCAGGCCCTCATCGCCGAGGACCCGGACAAGCTCCTCATGCAGATGCAGATGTACGTCGCCGTGGCATCCGCGGAGGCGTCCGGCGACCGGGAGTTCGGTGACGCGCTGCGGGCCGCCTGGATGGAGATGTACGACACGGTCCGCCTCGCGCTGGGGGCGGACGTCGACGAGACGACGCAGTTCCTGGCGTACGGGATGCTGATCAACGTCCTGGTGTCGATGGGATTCCGGCCCGATCACCGGGTCTGGAACGGTTTCTACGAGTCGGCGCACCCCGCGGGGTGAGTCGCGCTGCGGGGCAGGGGTCTTCTTCTGTGCCCGCAGAAGTTAGTCATCAATAACTAACCAAGGGGGAGTAATGCCGAAGCAGGAAGCACAGGCAGAAGCGCGGACCAGGGAGACCACATCACGCGGGGGGATGGTCTGGGCCCTCGTCATCACGAGCGTCGCCGGCTTCATGGCCGCGCTCGACAACCTCGTCGTCACCACCGCCCTGCCCTCCATCCGCGAGGACCTCGGGGGCGCCCTGCACGACCTCGAATGGACCGTGAGCGCCTACACCCTCACCTTCGCCGTGCTGCTGATGTTCGGCGCGGCCCTGGGGGACCGGTTCGGACGCCGCCGGCTCTTCACGGTCGGCCTCGCGGTCTTCACCGGCGCCTCCGCCGCCGCGGCGCTCGCACCCGGTCTGGACGCGCTGATCGCCGCCCGCGCGGTGCAGGGCGTCGGCGCCGCGATCATGATGCCGCTCACGCTGACGCTGCTCACGGCGGCCGTACCGCAGGCCAAGCGCGGCATGGCGTACGGCATATGGGGCGCCGTCAACGGCCTCGCGGTCGCCAGTGGCCCGCTGATCGGCGGCACCCTCACCGAGCACGTCTCCTGGCAGTGGATCTTCTGGCTGAACGTTCCGCTGGGGCTCGCCCTGCTGCCGCTCGCCCGGCTCCGCCTCGCCGAGTCCCACGCCCCCGGCGCCCGCCTCGACGTGGTCGGCACGCTGCTCGCCAGCGGTGGGCTCTTCGGAATCGTGTACGCCCTTGTCCGCGGTCCCATCGACGGCTGGTCCAGCGCCACCGTCCTCGTCAGCCTGAGCGCGGGCGTCGTCCTCCTCGGCGGCTTCGTCCGGCACGGGATGCGCCACAAGGCGCCGATGCTGCCGATGCGCCTCTTCCGTAGTCGTGCCTTCGCGGGAATCAACGCGGCGAGCCTGCTCATGTTCCTCGGGATGTTCGGCTCGATCTTCCTGCTCAGCCAGTACATGCAGGGCGTCCTCGGCTACTCGCCCACCGAGGCGGGGCTGCGGATGCTGCCCTGGACCGGCATGCCGATGCTCATCTCGCCGCTGGCCGGGTACCTCTCCGACCGGATCGGTGGCCGCCCGGTCGTCGCCGCGGGCCTCTTCCTCCAGGCCGTGGGCCTGGCCTGGTACGCCGTCGTGGTGGCGCCCGACGCCACGTACACGGCCCAGCTGCCGGCACTGATCATCAGCGGCGTCGGGATGTCCCTGTACTTCGCGCCCGCCTCCAACCTGGTCATGTCCAGCGTGCGACCGCAGGAGCAGGGCATCGCGTCGGGCGCCAACAACGCGCTGCGCGAGGTCGGCGGCGCCCTCGGCATCGCCGTGATGTCCTCGATCTTCTCGGCGCAGGGCGGCTACGACTCCGGGTGGGACTTCGTGAACGGGCTCGAGCCCGCGCTCTGGGTGGGCTCCGCGGTGGTGGCCCTCGCGGCGGTCGCGGCGCTCTGCATCCCGTCGGGCCGACGCACGGCCGGAGGGTCCGGGGCGCCCGCCGCTGCCGCTCAGGACGAGCTGATCGCCGCCTGAGGGACGTACAAGCGCCTCTGAGGGACGTACAACAGCGTCTGACGGACGTACGACCGCGTCTGACCGACGTACGAGAACGGCCCCGCCCTGACCGGTGGGGCCGTTCTCGTACTCTTGAGCACGTGCAGGAACTCCACGATGCCCCGCTCGCCCCGCTGACCACCTTCCGGCTCGGCGGCCCCGCGACCCGTCTGATCACCGCGACGACCGACGCCGAGGTCATCGCCGCCGTCCGGGAGGCCGACGACTCCGGAACCCCGCTGCTGCTCATCGGCGGTGGCTCGAACCTGGTCATCGGCGACAAGGGCTTCGACGGCACCGCCCTGCGCATCGCGACCCAGGGCTTCGCGCTCGACGGCACGAAGCTGGAGCTCGCCGCCGGCGAGGTCTGGACCGACGCGGTCGCCCGTACCGTCGAAGCGGGTCTCGCGGGCATCGAGTGCCTCGCCGGAATCCCCGGCTCCGCGGGCGCGACGCCGATCCAGAACGTCGGGGCGTACGGCCAGGAGGTCTCCTCGACGATCACCGAGGTGGTCGCGTACGACAGGAAGACCCACGAGACGGTCGTGATGGCGAACGCCGAGTGCGACTTCTCGTACCGTCACAGCCGCTTCAAGGCCGATCCCGACCGCTTCGTGGTGCTGCGGGTCCGCTTCGAGCTCGAGGACGCGCAGGGGATGAGCGCGCCCCTGAAGTACCCCGAGACGGCACGCACGCTCGGTGTCGAGGCGGGGGAGCGGGTGCCGGCCGCGGTGGCCAGGGAGACCGTGCTCAAGCTCCGCGCGGGCAAGGGCATGGTGCTCGACCCTGAGGACCACGACAGCTGGTCCGCCGGGTCGTTCTTCACCAACCCGATCCTCACCGAGGAGGAGTTCGGTGCCTTCCACGCGCGCGTGACCGCACGCCTCGGCGCGGACGTCTCCCCGCCCGCCTTCCCGACGGGCGACGGCCGCGTGAAGACCTCCGCCGCCTGGCTCATCGACAAGGCGGGCTTCACCAAGGGCTACGGAGAGGGCCGGGCCCGTATCTCCACCAAGCACACGCTCGCGCTCACCAACCGCGGCGGCGCGACCACCGAGGACCTGCTGGAGCTGGCCCGCGAGGTCGTCGCGGGCGTGCGGGACGCCTTCGGAGTCACCCTCGTCAACGAGCCCGTGACGGTGGGCGTCAGCCTGTAGGACCACCGCGGGGCGGGTCAGTAGGCCACGCCCACGCCCCGCTTCACGGTCTCCCGGTCGTCGATCATGCCGAGCATCGCGTGCGCCACGTCCGCGCGCCCGATCATGCGCCCCGAACGCGGCGAGCCGCCCACCACCTTGCGGTAGCGGCCGGTGACGGGCTTGTTCGTCAGGCGCGGCGGACGGACCGCGGTCCAGTCCGTCGCGCTCGCCGCCAGCTCGGCCTCCATGGCCGTCAGGTCGGTGTAGACGTCCCTGAGGACCCGGCCGACCACACCCAGCAGGGCGCGGTCGAACAACGGCGAGTCCGCGGGCTCCGGGCCCACCGGGGCCGCGCTGACGACCAGCAGCCGCCGCGCGCCCTCCGCGTCCATAGCCCGCAGCACACCGCGCGTGAGCTCCGTCGCGAGGCCACGGGCCGCGTCCGCGCGGTTGCGGGCACCCAGCCCCGAAAGGACCGCGTCCCGGCCCGAGACCGCGGGGCGCACCGCTTCAGCATCCCGGACGTCCGCGCGGAACACCTCAAGCCCCTCGCCGGTCACCGTCAGGCGCGCCGGATCGCGTACCACCGCCGTGACCTTGTGCCCTGCCGTGAGCGCCTGCCGGACGATCTCCTGACCGATTCCACCGGTCGCACCGAACACCGTGAGCCTCATCGCGCACCCTCCCAAGGTGGGTAAGTATTCACTCACCCACTAGGGTGAGTAAGCACTCACCCCTCCGTCAAGTCAGGTTGGACGGCCCATGCAGCAGAAGCCCACGCGGGCCCGCATCCTCGACGCGGCCCACGAGCTCATGTTCACCCGCGGCCTGGCCCGCGCCACCACCAAGGAGATCGCCAAGGCGGCGGGCTGCTCCGAAGCCGCGCTCTACAAGCATTTCGCGAGCAAGGAAGAGCTGTTCGTGTGCGTGCTCAAGGAGCGGCTGCCCAGGCTGAACCCCCTCCTGAGCGAGCTCATCGAGAAGCCGGGGGAGCGCAGCGTCCTGGAGAACCTCACGGAGATCGCGAGGCTGGCCAGCGACTTCTATGCGGAGAGTTTCCCGATCGCCGCCTCCTTGTACGCGGAGACGCAGCTGAAGCGCCGCCACGAGGACTCCATGCGCGAGATGGGCACGGGCCCCCACATGCCCATCGAGGCCCTGGACGCCTATCTGCGGGCCGAGCGGGACGCCGGCCGGATCGCCCCCGACGCCGACACGTTCGCGGCCGCCTCACTCCTCATGGGCGCCTGCGCGCAACGGGCCTTCGCCTACGACGCCACGGTCGGCAAGCGGCCCCCGCAGCCCGTCGAGGAGTTCGCCGCGGCCCTCGCCCGCACGCTCCTGAAGGGCATCACGCGCGTGTAGGTCCTACGCGGTCAGCCACTCGTCCACCCCGGCCAGCATCTTCCGCTGTACGTCGACGGGCGCGGCCGAGCCGCGGACCGACTGCCGGGCGAGCTCCGCCAACTCCGCGTCCGTGAAGCCGTGGTGGGTGCGCGCGATGTCGTACTGTGCGGCGAGCCGCGACCCGAAGAGAAGCGGGTCGTCGGCGCCGAGGGCTATCGGCACCCCCGCCTCGAAGAGCGTACGCAAGGGGACGTCCTCCGGCTTTTCGTAGACCCCCAGGGCGACGTTGGACGCCGGGCACACCTCACACGTGACGCCCCGGTCCGCGAGCCGCTTCAGGAGCCGCGGGTCCTCGGCCGCCCGCACCCCGTGCCCGATCCGCGCCGCGTCAAGGTCGTCCAGACAGTCCCGCACCGACGCGGGCCCGGTCAGCTCGCCGCCGTGCGGCGCCGCGAGCAGACCGCCGTCGCGTGCGATGGCGAAGGCCCGGTCGAAGTCCCGCGCCATGCCGCGCCGCTCGTCGTTGGAGAGCCCGAAGCCGACGATGCCCCGGTCCGCGTACCGCACCGCGAGGCGCGCCAGCGTGCGGGCGTCCAGCGGGTGCTTCATGCGGTTCGCGGCGACCAGGACGCGCATCCCGAGGCCGGTCTGCCGCGAGGCGCTCTCGACGGCGTCCAGGATGATTTCCAGGGCGGGGATCAGACCGCCGAGCCGCGGTGCGTAGGACGTCGGGTCGACCTGGATCTCCAGCCACCCCGACCCGTCGCGCAGATCCTCCTCGGCGGCCTCCCGGACCAGGCGCTGGATGTCCTCGGGCTCGCGCAGACAGGAGCGCGCGGCGTCGTAGAGCCGCTGGAAGCGGAACCAGCCGCGCTCGTCCGTGGCGCGCAGCTTCGGCGGCTCGGCGCCGGTCAGGGCCTCCGGAAGACGCACGCCGTACTTGTCGGCGAGCTCAAGCAGGGTGGTGGGCCGCATCGACCCGGTGAAGTGCAGGTGGAGATGGGCCTTCGGCAGGTCCCGTACGTCCCGTACAGGCTCGTCTCGTACGTCTCGCACACGCTCGTCTCGTACACGCTCCATTCGAGGATCTTGCCGTATGCACCTGGTCTCCCGGTAGCGGCTTTCCCCCTTCGGGTCCCCGTCCGAACGAAGAAACGGGCCGTCTCTCCGAAGGAGAGACGGCCCGCACGTTTCGACGCAGCCCTCAGTCGCGGGCCTCGGCGAGCAGCTTCTGGATCCGCGAGACACCCTCGACGAGGTCCTCGTCGCCGAGCGCGTACGAGAGGCGGAGGTAGCCCGGCGTCCCGAAGGCCTCACCGGGAACGACCGCGACCTCGGCCTCCTCCAGGATGAGTGCGGCCAGCTCGACGGAGTCCTGCGGGCGCTTGCCGCGGATCTCCTTGCCGAGGAGGCCCTTCACGGAGGGGTACGCGTAGAAGGCGCCCTCGGGCTCGGGGCAGATGACGCCCGCGATGTCGTTGAGCATCCGCACGATGGTCTGGCGGCGCCGGTCGAAGGCCTCGCGCATCTTCTCGACGGCGACCAGGTCACCGGAGACGGCCGCGAGCGCGGCGGCCTGCGCGACGTTGGAGACGTTGGACGTGGCGTGCGACTGCAGGTTCGTCGCGGCCTTGACGACGTCCTTCGGGCCGATGATCCAGCCCACGCGCCAGCCGGTCATCGCGTACGTCTTGGCGACGCCGTTGACCACGATGCACTTGTCGCGCAGCTCGGGCAGGATCGCGGGGAGCGAGGTGAACTTCGCGTCTCCGTAGACGAGGTGTTCGTAGATCTCGTCGGTCATGACCCACAGGCCGTGCTCGACGGCCCAGCGGCCGATCGCCTCGGCGTCGGCCTCGCTGTAGACGGCGCCCGTCGGGTTCGACGGCGACACGAAGAGGACGAGCTTCGTGCGCTCCGTGCGCGCGGCCTCGAGCTGCTCGACCGAGACGCGGTAGCCGGTGGTCTCGTCGGCGACGACCGGGACGGGGACACCGCCCGCGAGACGGATCGACTCCGGGTAGGTGGTCCAGAACGGCGCGGGGACGATGACCTCGTCGCCCGGGTCGAGGACCGCGGCGAACGCTTCGTAGATGGCCTGCTTGCCGCCGTTGGTCACCAGGATCTGCGAAGCGTCGACCTCGTAACCCGAGTCACGGAGGGTCTTCGCGGCGATCGCCGCCTTGAGCTCGGGGAGGCCCCCGGCCGGCGTGTAGCGGTGGAACTTCGGGTTCTTGCAGGCCTCTACGGCCGCCTCGACGATGTAGTCCGGAGTCGGGAAGTCGGGCTCGCCCGCCCCGAAGCCGATCACCGGTCGGCCGGCGGCCTTGAGGGCCTTGGCCTTGGCGTCGACAGCGAGGGTCGCGGACTCGGAGATCGCGCCGATGCGCGCGGACACCCGGCGCTCGGTCGGAGAAGTAGCAGCGCTCATGGCCCCATCGTTCCAGACCCGAAACGGCCCCGGTGCGCGGGTTTCCAAGACCGTCGCGGCCCTTTCTGTTCGACGGGGCGCCGCAGAGCACGTACACTCACTGCTCGTTGGCCCTCACCGGCCGCTTTCTCTCAGCGCACTCCGTGCACATGGGCGGATGCGGTAGGTTGGGGGAAATCAAAGGGTCGTAGCTCAATTGGTAGAGCACTGGTCTCCAAAACCAGCGGTTGGGGGTTCAAGTCCCTCCGGCCCTGCTACACACTCCTTCGCCAGGATGTGTGCGCATGTACGTACTGCAATGCACCGCCGTGCGGCTCAACCGGGCGCGGCACGGCCACGACCCGGAATCAGGTGAGGACGAGTGACGGACGCCGTGGGCTCCATCGACAAGCCTGATGCCCAGGACGAGTCGACGGAGTCCAAGAAGAAGGCCCGCAAGGGCGGCAAGCGCGGTAAGAAGGGCCCCTTCGGCCGTCTCGCGCTCTTCTACCGTCAGATCATCGCGGAGCTCCGCAAGGTCGTCTGGCCGACTCGCAGCCAGCTCACGACCTACACCACAGTGGTGATTGTCTTCGTCGTCATCATGATCGGTCTCGTGACCGTGATTGACTATGGCTTCAGCCACGCTGTCAAGTACATCTTCGGCTGAGCCGAGAGCGAAGGGCGCCGTTCCCGGCGCCCCTTTCGCGCGTTCCACCCCTCTGTATCCAGGAAGAAGCAGCCACCGTGTCTGACCCGAACCTGAACGACGCCGTCGAGCCTCGCGAAGAGAGCGCGGAGTCCGTGGAGGACCAGCTCGACATCGTCGAGGCGGCGGACGCCGAGGACCCGGACCAGGCCGACGCTGCCGACGCCGCCGCGGGTGAGCCCGCCGAAGAGGCCGCCATCCACCTCGAGGGCGACGCCGAGGCCGTAGCGGAGTCCGAGGAGGACGAGACCGCTGCCGCCGACGTCGCCGACGAGGAGGACGCCGAGGCCGCCGCGGACGAGCCCGAGGAGGAGGCCGAGCCGGTCGACCCGATCGTGGCCCTCCGCGACGAGCTCCGCACCCTCCCCGGCGAGTGGTACGTCATCCACACCTACGCCGGTTACGAGAACCGCGTGAAGACCAACCTCGAGCAGCGTGCCGTCTCGCTGAACGTCGAGGACTTCATCTTCCAGGCCGAGGTGCCGCAGGAAGAGGTCGCGCAGATCAAGAACGGCGAGCGCAAGACCATCCGTCAGAACAAGCTCCCCGGCTACGTGCTGGTGCGCATGGACCTGACGAACGAGTCCTGGGGCGTCGTCCGCAACACGCCGGGCGTCACCGGCTTCGTCGGCAACGCCTACGACCCGTACCCGCTGACCCTGGACGAGATCGTCAAGATGCTCGCCCCGGAGGCCGAGGAGAAGGCCGCCCGCGAGGCCGCCGAGGCCGAGGGCAAGCCGGCTCCGGCCCGCAAGGTCGAGGTCCAGGTCCTGGACTTCGAGGTGGGCGACTCGGTCACCGTCACCGACGGTCCGTTCGCGACGCTGCAGGCGACGATCAACGAGATCAACGCCGACTCGAAGAAGGTCAAGGGCCTCGTCGAGATCTTCGGCCGCGAGACCCCGGTCGAGCTCAGCTTCGACCAGATCCAGAAGAACTGACGTTCCCTGGAACACACGCCTCCGAACAGGTCAGACAGGCTGTCAAAGCCGGTCTGACCTGCTCGGTTTTTAGCCGCGCGACTATACCCGTTATCGTTGTGCGGTATGCCTCCATCCGGATGACCGGATGGCCGGCTGAAAACTCTCACTAGGACCCGGAGAGAGCAATGCCTCCCAAGAAGAAGAAGGTCACGGGGCTTATCAAGCTCCAGATCCAGGCTGGTGCCGCCAACCCGGCCCCGCCGGTCGGCCCCGCGCTGGGCCAGCACGGCGTCAACATCATGGAGTTCTGCAAGGCCTACAACGCCGCGACCGAGTCGCAGCGTGGCTGGGTGATCCCGGTGGAGATCACGGTCTACGAAGACCGTTCCTTCACCTTCATCACCAAGACGCCGCCGGCCGCCAAGATGATCCTGAAGGCCGCTGGTGTCGAGAAGGGCTCCGGCGAGCCCCACAAGACCAAGGTCGCCAAGGTCACCGAGGCGCAGATCCGCGAGATCGCGCAGACCAAGATGGAAGACCTCAACGCCAACGACCTGGACGCCGCGTCGAAGATCATCGCCGGCACCGCCCGTTCCATGGGCATCACGGTCGAGGGCTGAGCCTCCTCCCCCGTCTGACCTTTCTCAGTGGTAGGGCCAAGCGCTGGCCCGAACCACGACTCCATACCTGAACAAACCAGGAGCAGAAGTGAAGCGCAGCAAGACTCTCCGCGCTGCGGACGCCAAGATCGACCGGGAGAAGCTGTACGCCCCGCTCGAGGCCGTCCGTCTCGCCAAGGAGACCTCCTCGACCAAGTTCGACGGCACCGTCGAGGTCGCCATGCGTCTGGGTGTCGACCCGCGCAAGGCCGACCAGATGGTCCGCGGCACCGTGAACCTCCCGCACGGCACCGGCAAGACCGCCCGGGTCCTGGTCTTCGCGACCGGTGACCGTGCTGCGGCCGCGGAAGCCGCTGGGGCCGACATCGTCGGCGCCGACGAGCTCATCGACGAGGTCGCGAAGGGCCGCCTGGACTTCGACGCCGTCGTCGCCACCCCGGACCTCATGGGCAAGGTCGGCCGCCTCGGCCGCGTGCTCGGTCCGCGTGGTCTGATGCCGAACCCGAAGACCGGCACCGTGACCCCCGACGTCGTGAAGGCTGTCAACGACATCAAGGGCGGCAAGATCGAGTTCCGCGTCGACAAGCACTCGAACCTGCACTTCATCATCGGCAAGGTGTCCTTCGACGACACCAAGCTGGTGGAGAACTACGCCGCGGCCCTGGAGGAGATCCTCCGTCTGAAGCCGTCGGCCGCCAAGGGTCGCTACATCAAGAAGGCCGCCATCACCACCACGATGGGCCCCGGCATTCCGCTGGACTCGAACCGCACCCGCAACCTCCTCACCGAGGAGGACCCGGCCGCCGTCTGAATCTGACGGCAGCCGCGTCGCGTACGCGTTCTGTGGACGGGCCCCGCAACCTTTCGAGGTGCGGGGCCCGTCCTGTTTGTGTACGGACCTTTCGGATACGTGTGTCAGTGGTCTGCGCTAGCGTGCAGGCTCCATGAATGCCAAGGGGTGGGACAACATGAACAGCACGACCATGCGCCGTGCCGGTCTCTCGATCGCGGTGGTCGCCGCGCTGACCGGCCTCACGGCCTGCGGTTCGGGTGACTCCTCCGACAAGGCCGACGGCGGCGGCAAGGACGAGGGCGGCATCAAGCTCAGCCCCATAGCCGCCCTGCGCACCGTCGAGAAGTCGACCGACAAGGCGGACACCGCCCGGGTCGACGGCACGACGACCATGGGCTCGCTCAGCTCCATGGACATGAAGGGCGTCATGGGCTGGTCCGACGGCATCACGGGCAACGTGACGGTGACCTTCACCGGCGGCTCCCAGGCCCAGCAGATGAAGCAGCTGGGCACGACGGAGCTCGACTACCGCTATCTGAAGAACGGCTTCTACGCGAACATGGGGGACAGGTTCGCGTCCCAGGCGGGCGGCGGCAAGCACTGGGTCGAGTACGACTACGACACGCTGGCGGAGCTAAGCGGCGCCGCGGGCGAGGCCTTCCAGGACCAGATGCAGAACACCACCCCGAACCAGTCCGTGAAGATGCTGCTGGCCTCCGGCGACGTGAAGCGCGTCGGCACGGAGGACGTCCGCGGCAAGAAGGCGGTCCACTACTCGGGCAAGGTCGACGTCGCGGACTTCACCGCCAAGAGCGCGGACCTCGACGAAGACAAGATGGCCGAGCTGAAGAAGCAGTTCGAGCAGGCCGGCCTGAGCACCGAGACGATCGACATCTGGGTGGACGAGGACGACCTGCTGGTCAAGAAGAGCGAGAAGGGTGAGACGAAGAACGGCACCTTCTCGCAGACGGCCTACTACAGCGACTACGGCACCGAGCTGAACGTGGAGAAGCCGCCTGCGTCGGACACGATGAGCTTCAAGGACCTCATGAACAAGCAGCCCGCCGTATGACCGCTGCGCCGCTCGCCGGATAACTCCTGCGCTTCTCGACCCACCCCTCGGGTACTCTCGGTCACACAAACATGTGTCGATCATGTGTTCTTTGTTCCAGGGTGTGCCAAGGGGTGGGGTCATGACTGCAGGTGTCGTACGGGGACGCAGAGGGCGTCAGCGGGTGGCGGGGGCCGTGCTCAGCACCGCGCTGCTCTGTGTCGGCGCGGTGGCGTGCGGGGGCTCGGACGACAAGTCCGACAACGCTGCCGACTCGGGGAAGCCCCAGTCGCGCTCGCAGGTGACCGAGGTCATCACGGCCGCGTACAAGAAGACCTCGGCCGCCAAGTCGGCCAAGGTCAAGATGACGATGTCCACCCCGCCCGGTGAGATGGGCAAGGCCATGGGCGGCGCCGGTGAGATGAAGATGACCGGCGTCATGGGCTGGGACCCGACCGTCATGGACGTGACGGTCTCGGGCTCCGCGCTCACCGAGGGTGACCCGGAGGCTCCGGAGAAGATCCGGATGCTCTGGAGCGACAACGTCATGTACATGAACATGGGCGCCAAGGCGGCCAAGGACATGGGCGGCAAGCAGTGGGTCAAGATGGATCTCAACGCCATCATGGAGAAGGCCGGTGACGACAAGCTCGCCAAGCAGATGACCGGCGGCCTGGACAGCATGAACCAGGACCCGGCGCAGCAGCTCGCGATGCTTCTCGACTCCCCGAACCTGAAGCACCTGGGCTCCGCGCAGGTCAACGGCGAGCAGACCCAGCGCTACAAGGGCCGCCTCACCGTCAAGGAGATGGCGGAGTCCAACAAGGGCCTGAAGGACGTGCTCAGCAAGAGCGAGCGCGACCAGCTGTTCAAGAACATCGAGAAGTCGGGCATCAAGGGCTACGACACCGAGGTCTGGGTCAACGAGGACGACTACCCGGTCCGCATGGACATCGACATCAAGACCCCCGAGGGCACGGTGAAGACGTCGCAGACCTTCTCCGACTACGGCGCGGCGACCAAGGTGACGCCGCCGGCGGCCAAGGACACCTTCGACATGATGAAGATGTTCGAGGAGCTCGGAAAGCTCGGCGAGGACAGCAAGGGCGCCGGTTCGGACAGCGCCTTCTGACCGGATTTGCTTGACGCGGACCCGTTCGCGTACTCTTCCACAGAAGCCAAAGACCGCTGGTCGTTGCCGTGTTCTCGCAAGAGGGTGCGGTGGCCGAAGGATCCGCTGAAACGGCGGACGACCCGCGCAGGTGACTGTGGATGTGCTCCTGAATCGTCATGCGATTCGGTTGAGCTCACGCCCCGTGCGCCTGCGCCGGGGCGTTTCGTTTTGTCGGCCCCTTCTGAGCGGTCCTCATCACCCGGAAGGAGGCCGACGCTCTATGCCGACGCCCGACAAGGCTGCCGCGGTAGCCGAGCTCACGGACAAGTTCCGCAGCTCGAACGCCGCCGTGCTGACCGAGTACCGGGGTCTCACCGTGGCCCAGCTCAAGCAGCTGCGCCGTTCGCTCGGTGAGAACTCCGAGTACGCCGTGGTGAAGAACACGCTGACCAAGATTGCGGCCAACGAGGCCGGGATCAACACGCTCGACGACCTGTTCACGGGTCCGACGGCGGTTGCCTTCGTCACCGGTGACCCGGTGGAGTCGGCGAAGGGTCTTCGTGACTTCGCCAAGGAGAACCCGAACCTCGTCATCAAGGGCGGTGTCCTTGACGGCAAGGCGCTGTCCGCCGATGAGTTCAAGAAGCTCGCGGACCTCGAGTCCCGCGAGGTTCTGCTCGCCAAGCTGGCGGGCGCCATGAAGGGCAAGCAGTCGCAGGCTGCCGCGCTCTTCCAGGCGCTTCCCTCGAAGTTCGTCCGCACCGCGGAGGCGCTTCGTGCCAAGAAGGCCGAGCAGGGCGGTGCCGAGTAATTCGGCTCGCGCATTGATCGACGCCCGCTAGGGCGCCGGTCGCAGCGGGCCGAACGTACGCCCGCCTTCATATACACCCGGCACCAGCCGAATTAGTGGAAGGATCGCCCATCATGGCGAAGCTCAGCCAGGAAGACCTGCTTGCCCAGTTCGAGGAGCTCACGCTCATCGAGCTCGCCGAGTTCGTGAAGGCCTTCGAGGAGAAGTTCGACGTCACCGCCGCCGCTCCGGTCGCCGTTGCCGCCGGTGGCGCCGCTGCCGCCCCGGCCGAGGCCGAGGCCGAGCAGGACGAGTTCGACGTCATCCTCACGGGCGCCGGCGAGAAGAAGATCCAGGTCATCAAGGTCGTGCGCGAGCTCACCTCCCTGGGTCTCAAGGAGGCCAAGGACCTCGTCGACGGCACCCCGAAGCCGGTCCTCGAGAAGGTCGCCAAGGACGCCGCGGAGAAGGCCGCCGAGGCCCTCAAGGGCGCCGGCGCCTCCGTCGAGGTCAAGTGACCTCACGAGTCGTCTGACTCTCTTCCCCGTTCGTACGGCTGAGGCTGTAACGCACGGGTCGCCAAAGGCGATCACCCATGTGGGTGGTCGCCTTTCGGCGTTCACGGGCGCCCCGCGGAGGGTGCCTTGCGATGTCGGTCCCGGCGAGTATGGTGATCTTCGTTGTGCCCTCGGGACGGCCCGTGACGGTGACGATCTCTGAGTGATGTCGGGGCAGGGGGGCCTTGACGAACCGCACGCAGCGCGCAATTCTCAGGACGCGTCGTCACAACGATCCGGATCCGAGGCATGGATCGGCGGCGAAGAGGGCAGTATCGATGTGCATCGAGGGCGTGGCTTGCAGCAGGGGTTGAGAACAACGAGGGTCTTCAAAAACCCGCACTGGACATCAGTGGGCCGAGTGGCTACACTGACCCTTTGCGCTGCCTGTTAGCTGCCTCCTGCCCGTCACCAGGGGCATGCCCTCGCTTGAGCACTGTGGATCCGAACCTCCCTGACCTGGGATGTCCGTCTCTGTGTCCAGCCTGGGACCGGTACGCGCGTAGTGAGTCCGAGCCCTCGGAAGGACCCCCTCTTGGCCGCCTCGCGCACTGCCTCGACCGCGAATACGAACAACGGCGCCAGCACCGCCCCGCTGCGCATCTCCTTTGCAAAGATCAAGGAGCCCCTCGAGGTTCCGAACCTTCTTGCGCTGCAGACCGAGAGCTTTGACTGGCTGCTCGGCAATGACGCGTGGAAGGCTCGTGTCGAGGCGGCTCTGGAAAGCGGACAGGACGTCCCCACCAAGTCCGGTCTGGAGGAGATCTTCGAGGAGATCTCCCCGATCGAGGACTTCTCCGGGTCGATGTCCCTGACGTTCCGCGACCACCGTTTCGAGCCTCCGAAGAACTCGATCGACGAGTGCAAGGAGCGCGACTTCACGTTCGCCGCCCCGCTCTTCGTCACCGCCGAGTTCACCAACAACGAGACCGGCGAGATCAAGTCTCAGACGGTCTTCATGGGCGACTTCCCGCTCATGACGAACAAGGGCACCTTCGTCATCAACGGCACCGAGCGTGTCGTTGTGTCGCAGCTGGTCCGTTCGCCCGGTGTGTATTTCGATTCCTCGATCGACAAGACGTCCGACAAGGACATCTTCTCCGCCAAGATCATCCCGTCCCGGGGTGCCTGGCTGGAGATGGAGATCGACAAGCGCGACATGGTCGGTGTCCGCATCGACCGCAAGCGCAAGCAGTCGGTCACCGTTCTGCTCAAGGCTCTCGGTTGGACGACCGAGCAGATCCTCGAGGAGTTCGGCGAGTACGAGTCCATGCGCGCCACCCTGGAGAAGGACCACACCCAGGGCCAGGACGACGCGCTGCTCGACATCTACCGCAAGCTCCGTCCGGGCGAGCCGCCGACCCGTGAGGCCGCTCAGACGCTGCTCGAGAACCTCTACTTCAACCCGAAGCGCTACGACCTCGCGAAGGTCGGCCGCTACAAGGTCAACAAGAAGCTGGGTGCGGACGCTCCGCTCGACGCGGGCATCCTCACGGTCGAGGACATCATCGCCTCGATCAAGTACCTGGTGAAGCTGCACGCCGGTGAGACCGAGACCGTTGGCGACAGCGGCACGTCGATCGTCGTCGAGACCGACGACATCGACCACTTCGGCAACCGTCGTCTGCGCAACGTCGGCGAGCTCATCCAGAACCAGGTCCGCACGGGTCTGGCTCGTATGGAGCGCGTCGTCCGCGAGCGCATGACGACCCAGGACGTCGAGGCGATCACGCCGCAGACCCTGATCAACATTCGCCCGGTCGTGGCGTCGATCAAGGAATTCTTCGGCACCTCGCAGCTGTCGCAGTTCATGGACCAGAACAACCCGCTGTCGGGTCTGACGCACAAGCGTCGTCTCTCGGCGCTGGGTCCCGGTGGTCTGTCCCGTGAGCGGGCCGGCTTCGAGGTCCGTGACGTGCACCCGTCTCACTACGGCCGCATGTGCCCCATTGAGACGCCCGAAGGCCCGAACATCGGTCTGATCGGTTCGCTGGCTTCGTACGGCCGCGTCAACGCGTTCGGCTTCGTCGAGACGCCGTACCGCAAGGTCGTCGACGGCCAGGTCACCGACGACGTCGACTACCTGACGGCCGACGAGGAGGACCGCTTCGTCATCGCGCAGGCCAACGCCCCGCTGACGGACGACCTCCACTTCGCCGAGGCCCGCGTCCTGATCCGCCGTCGTGGCGGAGAGATCGACTACGTGCCCGGCACGGACGTCGACTACATGGACGTCTCGCCGCGCCAGATGGTGTCGGTCGCGACCGCGATGATCCCCTTCCTGGAGCACGACGACGCCAACCGTGCCCTCATGGGCGCGAACATGATGCGTCAGGCCGTGCCGCTGATCACCGCCGAGGCTCCCCTCGTCGGCACCGGCATGGAGTACCGCTGCGCGGTCGACGCCGGTGACGTGATCAAGGCCGAGAAGGCCGGTGTGGTCCAGGAGGTCTCCGCGGACTACGTCACGGTGACCAACGACGACGGCACGTACACCACGTACCGCATCGCCAAGTTCTCCCGGTCGAACCAGGGCACCTCCGTCAACCAGAAGGTTGTCGTCGACGAGGGCGCCCGCGTGATCGAGGGCCAGGTCCTGGCCGACGGTCCCGCGACCGAAGAGGGCGAGATGGCCCTCGGCAAGAACCTGCTCGTGGCGTTCATGCCGTGGGAGGGTCACAACTACGAGGACGCGATCATCCTGTCGCAGCGCCTCGTGCAGGACGACGTCCTCTCCTCGATCCACATCGAGGAGCACGAGGTCGACGCCCGTGACACCAAGCTCGGCCCGGAGGAGATCACCCGGGACATCCCGAACGTCTCCGAAGAGGTCCTCGCCGACCTCGACGAGCGCGGCATCATCCGTATCGGTGCCGAGGTCGTCGCCGGCGACATCCTCGTCGGCAAGGTCACGCCCAAGGGTGAGACCGAGCTGACGCCGGAGGAGCGCCTGCTCCGCGCGATCTTCGGTGAGAAGGCGCGCGAGGTCCGTGACACCTCCCTGAAGGTGCCGCACGGCGAGATCGGCAAGGTCATCGGCGTCCGCGTCTTCGACCGTGAAGAGGGCGACGAGCTGCCGCCGGGCGTGAACCAGCTGGTTCGTGTCTACGTGGCGCAGAAGCGCAAGATCACGGACGGCGACAAGCTGGCCGGCCGTCACGGCAACAAGGGTGTCATCTCGAAGATCCTTCCGATCGAGGACATGCCGTTCCTCGAGGACGGAACTCCGGTCGACATCATCCTGAACCCGCTGGGTGTGCCGTCCCGAATGAACCCGGGACAGGTCCTGGAGATCCACCTCGGCTGGCTCGCCAGCCGCGGCTGGGACGTCTCCGGCCTCGCGGACGAGTGGGCGCAGCGCCTGCAGGCCATCGGCGCCGACCAGGTCGACCCCGGCACGAACGTCGCCACCCCCGTCTTCGACGGTGCGCGTGAGGACGAGCTCGCCGGTCTGCTGCAGCACACCATCCCGAACCGCGACGGCGAGCGCATGGTGCTCCCGTCCGGCAAGGCGCAGCTGTTCGACGGCCGCTCCGGCGAGCCGTTCCCGGACCCGATCTCGGTCGGGTACATGTACATCCTCAAGCTGCACCACCTGGTCGACGACAAGCTCCACGCTCGTTCGACCGGTCCGTACTCGATGATCACCCAGCAGCCGCTGGGTGGTAAGGCACAGTTCGGTGGCCAGCGCTTCGGTGAGATGGAGGTGTGGGCGCTGGAGGCATACGGCGCCGCGTACGCCCTCCAGGAGCTGCTGACGATCAAGTCCGACGACGTGACCGGCCGCGTGAAGGTCTACGAGGCCATCGTCAAGGGCGAGAACATCCCCGAGCCCGGCATTCCCGAGTCCTTCAAGGTGCTCATCAAGGAAATGCAGTCCCTGTGCCTCAACGTGGAGGTGCTGTCCTCGGACGGCATGTCCATCGAGATGCGCGACACCGACGAGGACGTCTTCCGCGCGGCGGAGGAGCTCGGCATCGACCTGTCCCGGCGCGAGCCGAGCAGCGTCGAAGAGGTCTGACGGGTTGGCCGGCCGGATCGCGTATCCGGCCGGCTCTCCCCGGACCCGTTCAGACCATGATTGAGACTCGACCCCGAAAGAGGGATTGACGACAAAGTGCTCGACGTCAACTTCTTCGACGAGCTGCGGATCGGCCTTGCCACCGCGGACGACATCCGACAGTGGTCCCACGGCGAGGTCAAGAAGCCGGAGACCATCAACTACCGCACCCTGAAGCCCGAGAAGGACGGACTCTTCTGCGAGAAGATCTTCGGTCCGACCCGGGACTGGGAGTGCTACTGCGGCAAGTACAAGCGTGTCCGCTTCAAGGGCATCATCTGTGAGCGCTGCGGCGTCGAGGTCACTCGCGCCAAGGTGCGTCGTGAGCGGATGGGCCACATTGAGCTGGCCGCCCCTGTCACGCACATCTGGTACTTCAAGGGCGTCCCGTCGCGCCTCGGCTACCTGCTCGACCTCGCCCCGAAGGACCTCGAGAAGGTCATCTACTTCGCGGCGTACATGATCACGTTCGTGGACGAGGAGCGTCGCACCCGCGACCTGCCGTCCCTGGAGGCGCACGTCTCCGTCGAGCGTCAGCAGATCGAGAACCGTCGCGACTCCGACCTGGAGGCCCGCGCCAAGAAGCTCGAGACCGACCTGGCCGAGCTCGAGGCCGAGGGTGCCAAGGCCGACGTGCGCCGCAAGGTGCGCGAGGGCGCCGAGCGTGAGATGAAGCAGCTGCGCGACCGTGCGCAGCGCGAGATCGACCGTCTCGACGAGGTGTGGAACCGCTTCAAGAACCTCAAGGTCCAGGACCTCGAGGGCGACGAGCTGCTCTACCGCGAGCTGCGTGACCGCTTCGGCACGTACTTCGACGGCTCGATGGGTGCCGCGGCGCTGCAGAAGCGCCTGGAGTCCTTCGACCTCGACGAGGAGGCCGAGCGCCTCCGCGAGATCATCCGTACCGGCAAGGGCCAGAAGAAGACCCGTGCGCTCAAGCGCCTCAAGGTCGTCTCCGCGTTCCTGCAGACCAGCAACAGCCCCAAGGGCATGGTGCTGGACTGCGTGCCGGTCATCCCGCCGGACCTGCGTCCGATGGTGCAGCTGGACGGTGGCCGCTTCGCGACCTCCGACCTGAACGACCTGTACCGCCGCGTGATCAACCGCAACAACCGCCTGAAGCGCCTTCTCGACCTCGGTGCGCCCGAGATCATCGTGAACAACGAGAAGCGCATGCTCCAGGAGGCCGTCGACGCGCTCTTCGACAACGGCCGTCGTGGTCGCCCGGTGACGGGCCCCGGCAACCGTCCGCTGAAGTCGCTGTCCGACATGCTCAAGGGCAAGCAGGGTCGATTCCGTCAGAACCTGCTCGGCAAGCGTGTGGACTACTCCGCGCGTTCCGTGATCGTCGTCGGTCCGCAGCTGAAGCTGCACCAGTGTGGTCTGCCGAAGGCCATGGCGCTGGAGCTCTTCAAGCCGTTCGTGATGAAGCGCCTGGTCGACCTGAACCACGCGCAGAACATCAAGAGCGCCAAGCGGATGGTCGAGCGCGGCCGCACGGTCGTGTACGACGTCCTCGAAGAGGTCATCGCCGAGCACCCGGTTCTGCTGAACCGTGCGCCCACGCTGCACCGCCTCGGCATCCAGGCCTTCGAGCCGCAGCTGGTCGAGGGCAAGGCCATTCAGATCCACCCGCTCGTCTGCACCGCGTTCAACGCGGACTTCGACGGTGACCAGATGGCCGTGCACCTGCCGCTCTCCGCGGAGGCGCAGGCCGAGGCCCGCATCCTGATGCTGTCCTCGAACAACATCCTCAAGCCGGCCGACGGCCGTCCGGTCACGATGCCGACCCAGGACATGGTCCTCGGTCTGTTCTTCCTGACCACCGACGGTGAGCTCCGTGACACCAAGGGCGAGGGCCGTGCGTTCGGCTCCACGGCCGAGGCGATCATGGCGTTCGACGCCGGTGAGCTCGCGCTGCAGTCGACCGTCGACATCCGCTTCCCGGTGGGCACCATCCCGCCGCGCGGCTGGACCCCGCCGGTCTCCGAGGCGGGCGACGACGGTGTCGAGGAGCGGCCGTACCAGCAGGGCGACAGCTTCCGGCTGCGTACGTCCCTGGGCCGCGCGCTCTTCAACGAGCTGCTGCCCGAGGACTACCCGTTCGTCGACTACTCGGTCGGCAAGAAGCAGCTCTCCGAGATCGTCAACGACCTCGCCGAGCGCTACCCCAAGGTCATCGTGGCGGCGACGCTCGACAACCTGAAGGCGGCGGGCTTCTACTGGGCGACCCGTTCCGGCGTCACCGTGGCCATCTCCGACGTCGTGGTCCCCGCGGCCAAGAAGGAGATCGTCGCGGGCTACGAGGCCCAGGACGAGAAGGTCCAGAAGCAGTACGAGCGCGGTCTGATCACCAAGGACGAGCGCACGCAGGAGCTCATCGCGATCTGGACCAAGGCGACCAACGAGGTTGCCGAGGCGATGAACGCGAACTTCCCGAAGACGAACCCCATCTTCATGATGGTTGACTCGGGTGCCCGAGGAAACATGATGCAGATGCGTCAGATCGCCGGTATGCGTGGTCTGGTGTCGAACGCGAAGAACGAGACGATCCCGCGTCCGATCAAGGCCTCGTTCCGTGAGGGCCTGACCGTTCTCGAGTACTTCATCTCCACGCACGGTGCCCGTAAGGGTCTGGCGGACACGGCTCTCCGTACCGCCGACTCCGGTTACCTCACCCGTCGTCTGGTCGACGTCTCGCAGGACGTCATCATTCGCGAGGAGGACTGTGGCACCGAGCGCGGTCTGAAGCTCAAGATCGCGGTCAAGGGCGAGGACGGTGTGCTCCGCAAGACGGAGAACGTCGAGACCTCGGTCTACGCCCGCATGCTGGCCGAGGACGTCGTCATCGACGGCAAGGTCATCGCGCCGGCCAACGTCGACCTCGGTGACGTCCTCATCGACGCCCTGGTCGCCAACGGCGTCGAGGAGGTCAAGACCCGCTCGGTCCTGACCTGTGAGTCCGCGGTCGGCACCTGTGCCTTCTGCTACGGCCGTTCGCTCGCCACCGGCAAGCTGGTCGACATCGGTGAGGCGGTCGGCATCATCGCCGCCCAGTCCATCGGTGAGCCCGGCACGCAGCTGACGATGCGTACCTTCCACACCGGTGGTGTGGCCGGTGACGACATCACCCAGGGTCTGCCCCGTGTCGTCGAGCTCTTCGAGGCTCGTACGCCGAAGGGTGTCGCCCCGATCTCCGAGGCCGCGGGCCGTGTCCGCATCGAAGAGACGGAAAAGACCAAGAAGATCGTCGTCACCCCGGACGACGGCAGCGACGAGACGGCGTTCCCGATCTCGAAGCGTGCCAAGGTCCTGGTGCGCGAGGGCGACCACGTCGAGGTGGGCCAGAAGCTCACCTTCGGTGCGACGAACCCGCACGACGTGCTGCGGATCCTCGGTCAGCGCGCGGTCCAGGTCCACCTGGTCGGCGAGGTCCAGAAGGTCTACAACTCGCAGGGTGTGTCGATCCACGACAAGCACATCGAGATCATCATCCGGCAGATGCTGCGCCGTGTGACGATCATCGAGTCCGGCGACGCGGAGCTGCTGCCGGGCGAGCTCGTCGAGCGCTCGAAGTTCGAGACCGAGAACCGTCGTGTGGTCACGGAAGGCGGCCACCCGGCCTCCGGCCGTCCGCAGCTGATGGGTATCACCAAGGCCTCGCTGGCGACGGAATCCTGGCTGTCGGCCGCCTCCTTCCAGGAGACGACCCGAGTCCTGACGGATGCGGCGATCAACGCCAAGTCCGACAGCCTCATCGGCCTCAAGGAGAACGTCATCATCGGTAAGCTCATCCCGGCCGGTACGGGTCTGTCCCGCTACCGCAACATCCGGGTCGAGCCGACCGAGGAGGCCAAGGCCGCGATGTACTCGGCCGTCGGCTACGACGACATCGACTACTCCCCGTTCGGCACGGGCTCCGGCCAGGCCGTTCCGCTGGAGGACTACGACTACGGGCCGTACAACCAGTAGGTCCCATGTCTGCTGAAGGGCGTCCGCTTCCTTTGGGGGTGGGCGCCCTTCGGCGTTCGGTCTGGTGGCCCATGGCCGGGAGGCGCCCTTCACGCTGGTCTACGGGGCGTACGTGGCTGTTTCGTGCGCGAAGGGCGGGATGGGCCATCGATCGTGCCGGCGTTGGCTGTACCGCCGGTACTGGCACGCGTTCTGCGGAAGCAGTCCACAGGTATGTGCGGGCATGCCGGATCGGGCGGATGTCCAATTGATCAAGGACTTTCTGCGGCAGGCTTGATCTGCAGATGTCCGGCGTGTCGCCCCCCATCGCATTTGTTTTGACCAGACTCGATGAGGTAGGTACGCTCAGACCTTGTGCCTGGGGTGTGCCTGGGCTCGCGCGCGTGTCATCAGCCGCTGCGGGAGTCCGAGAAAGGCCACCGTAATCTGCGCCCCTTTCCGCCTTGCGGCGGGAGTCTGCAGCATTCGACACACCCGACCGCGTGGGTCGGCGACGTTCCGGGTTAGCTTTACTATTCGGCACACAGAAACCGGAGAAGTAGTGCCTACGATCCAGCAGCTGGTCCGTAAGGGCCGGCAGGACAAGGTCGAGAAGAACAAGACGCCCGCACTTGAGGGTTCGCCCCAGCGCCGTGGCGTCTGCACGCGTGTGTTCACGACCACCCCGAAGAAGCCGAACTCGGCCCTCCGTAAGGTCGCGCGTGTGCGTCTGACCTCCGGGATCGAGGTCACGGCCTACATTCCGGGTGAGGGACACAACCTGCAGGAGCACTCCATCGTGCTCGTGCGTGGTGGCCGTGTGAAGGACCTGCCTGGTGTTCGTTACAAGATCATCCGCGGTTCCCTCGACACCCAGGGTGTCAAGAACCGCAAGCAGGCCCGCAGCCGCTACGGCGCCAAGAAGGAGAAGTAAGAATGCCTCGTAAGGGCCCCGCCCCGAAGCGCCCGGTCATCATCGACCCGGTCTACGGTTCTCCTCTGGTGACCTCCCTCATCAACAAGGTGCTGCTGAACGGCAAGCGCTCCACCGCCGAGCGCATCGTGTACGGCGCCATGGAGGGCCTGCGCGAGAAGACCGGCAACGACCCGGTCATCACGCTGAAGCGCGCGCTCGAGAACATCAAGCCGACCCTCGAGGTCAAGTCCCGCCGTGTCGGTGGCGCGACCTACCAGGTCCCGATCGAGGTCAAGCCGGGCCGTGCGAACACGCTCGCCCTGCGCTGGCTCGTCGGTTACTCCCGCGCCCGTCGCGAGAAGACCATGACCGAGCGTCTGCTCAACGAGCTCCTCGACGCCTCCAACGGCCTCGGTGCCGCTGTGAAGAAGCGCGAGGACACCCACAAGATGGCCGAGTCCAACAAGGCCTTCGCGCACTACCGCTGGTAGTCGCTACCCCCATCGAGACCGAGAGAAGACTGAGCCGACATGGCTACCACTTCACTTGACCTGGCCAAGGTGCGCAACATCGGCATCATGGCCCACATCGACGCGGGCAAGACGACGACCACCGAGCGGATCCTGTTCTACACCGGTGTGTCGTACAAGATCGGTGAGGTCCACGACGGTGCCGCCACGATGGACTGGATGGAGCAGGAGCAGGAGCGTGGCATCACGATCACCTCTGCTGCCACCACCTGTCACTGGCCGCTGAACGACGTCGATCACACGATCAACATCATCGACACCCCGGGCCACGTCGACTTCACCGTCGAGGTGGAGCGTTCGCTCCGCGTGCTCGACGGTGCCGTGACGGTGTTCGACGGCGTTGCCGGCGTCGAGCCCCAGTCCGAGACCGTGTGGCGTCAGGCGGACCGTTACGGCGTCCCGCGTATCTGCTTCGTCAACAAGCTCGACCGCACCGGTGCCGAGTTCCACCGTTGTGTCGACATGATCGTCGACCGCCTCGGTGCGACCCCGATCGTCATGCAGCTGCCCATCGGCGCAGAGGCTGACTTCAAGGGCGTCGTCGACCTCGTCACCATGAAGGCCTTCGTCTGGTCCGCAGAGACCAAGATGGGCGAGGCCTACGACATCGTCGACATCCCCGACACGCACACCGAGGCTGCCGAGGAGTACCGCGGCAAGCTGCTCGAGGCCGTCGCGGAGAACGACGAAGAGATGATGGAGCTGTACCTGGAGGGCCAGGAGCCCACCGAGGAGCAGCTGTACGCGGCGATCCGTCGCATCACCATCGCCTCCGGCAAGGGCGGCGACACCACCGTCACCCCCGTCTTCTGCGGTACCGCGTTCAAGAACAAGGGCGTCCAGCCCCTGCTCGACGCGGTCGTGCGCTACCTTCCCTCCCCCCTGGACGTCGAGGCCATCGAGGGCCACGACGTCAAGGACCCGGAGCTGGTCGTCAAGCGCAAGCCGTCCGACGACGAGCCGCTGTCGGCCCTCGCGTTCAAGATCGCGAGCGACCCGCACCTCGGCAAGCTCACCTTCGTCCGGATCTACTCCGGTCGCCTGGACTCCGGCACCGCGGTGCTGAACTCCGTCAAGGGCAAGAAGGAGCGCATCGGCAAGATCTACCGCATGCACGCGAACAAGCGTGAGGAGATCGAGTCGGTGGGCGCCGGTGACATCGTCGCCGTCATGGGCCTGAAGCAGACCACCACGGGTGAGACGCTCTCCGACGACAAGGCTCCGGTCATCCTGGAGTCCATGGACTTCCCGGCCCCGGTGATCGAGGTCGCCATCGAGCCGAAGTCCAAGGGCGACCAGGAGAAGCTGGGTGTCGCCATCCAGCGTCTCTCGGAGGAGGACCCCTCCTTCCGCGTCCACTCGGACGAGGAGACCGGCCAGACCATCATCGGTGGTATGGGTGAGCTCCACCTCGAGGTGCTCGTCGACCGCATGAAGCGCGAGTTCCGCGTCGAGGCGAACGTCGGCAAGCCGCAGGTGGCGTACCGCGAGACGATCCGCAAGGCCGTCGAGCGCGTCGACTTCACGCACAAGAAGCAGACCGGTGGTACCGGTCAGTTCGCCAAGGTGCAGATCGCGATCGAGCCGATCCTCGATGGCGACGCGTCGTACGAGTTCGTCAACAAGGTCACCGGTGGCCGCATCCCGCGGGAGTACATCCCGTCGGTCGACGCCGGTGCGCAGGAAGCCATGCAGTTCGGCATCCTCGCGGGCTACGAGATGACGGGCGTCCGCGTCACGCTCATCGACGGTGCCTACCACGAGGTCGACTCCTCGGAGCTCGCCTTCAAGATCGCCGGTTCGCAGGCCTTCAAGGAGGCCGCGCGCAAGGCGTCCCCCGTGCTGCTCGAGCCGATGATGGCCGTCGAGGTCACCACGCCCGAGGACTACATGGGCGATGTCATCGGCGACATCAACTCCCGCCGTGGCCAGATCCAGGCCATGGAGGAGCGCAGCGGCGCTCGCGTCGTGAAGGGCCTCGTGCCCCTCTCGGAGATGTTCGGCTACGTCGGAGACCTCCGCAGCAAGACGTCGGGTCGCGCAAGCTACTCAATGCAGTTCGACTCCTACGCCGAGGTTCCGCGGAACGTCGCCGAGGAGATCATCGCGAAGGCCAAGGGCGAGTAACTCACCCGAGTTCACGCTTTAGGCTTGACACCATCCGCCGGGGTTCGACCCCGCAGGGCGAGAACCCCGGCGGCTGGCTTCCCAGCAAAGATCACCTGGCGCCGATGAAGCAAGGCGTACAGAACCACTCCACAGGAGGACCCAGTGGCGAAGGCGAAGTTCGAGCGGACTAAGCCGCACGTCAACATCGGCACCATCGGTCACATTGACCACGGTAAGACGACCCTCACGGCCGCCATTACCAAGGTGCTGCACGACGCGTACCCCGACCTGAACGAGGCCTCGGCCTTCGACCAGATCGACAAGGCTCCCGAGGAGCGCCAGCGCGGTATCACGATCTCGATCGCGCACGTCGAGTACCAGACCGAGGCGCGTCACTACGCCCACGTCGACTGCCCCGGTCACGCGGACTACATCAAGAACATGATCACGGGTGCCGCGCAGATGGACGGCGCGATCCTCGTGGTTGCCGCCACCGACGGCCCGATGCCGCAGACCAAGGAGCACGTGCTCCTGGCCCGCCAGGTCGGCGTTCCCTACATCGTTGTCGCCCTGAACAAGGCCGACATGGTGGACGACGAGGAGATCCTGGAGCTCGTCGAGCTCGAGGTCCGTGAGCTCCTCTCCGAGTACGAGTTCCCGGGCGACGACGTTCCGGTCGTCAAGGTCTCGGCGCTCAAGGCGCTCGAGGGCGACAAGGAGTGGGGCAACTCCGTCCTCGAGCTCATGGCCGCCGTCGACTCCGCGATCCCGGAGCCGGAGCGCGACGTCGACAAGCCGTTCCTCATGCCGATCGAGGACGTCTTCACGATCACCGGTCGTGGCACGGTCGTCACCGGTCGTATCGAGCGTGGTGTCCTCAAGGTCAACGAGACCGTCGACATCATCGGCATCAAGACCGAGAAGACCACCACCACGGTCACCGGCATCGAGATGTTCCGCAAGCTGCTCGACGAGGGCCAGGCCGGTGAGAACGTCGGTCTGCTCCTCCGTGGCATCAAGCGCGAGGACGTCGAGCGCGGCCAGGTCATCATCAAGCCCGGTTCGGTCACGCCGCACACCGAGTTCGAGGCCCAGGCCTACATCCTGTCGAAGGACGAGGGTGGCCGTCACACCCCGTTCTTCAACAACTACCGCCCGCAGTTCTACTTCCGCACCACCGACGTGACCGGCGTCGTGACCCTCCCCGAGGGCACCGAGATGGTCATGCCGGGCGACAACACTGAGATGACCGTTGAGCTCATCCAGCCCGTCGCGATGGAAGAGGGCCTGAAGTTCGCCATCCGTGAGGGTGGCCGGACCGTCGGCGCCGGCCAGGTCACCAAGATCAACAAGTAAGTCCTCCCGACTTGCTTGCGGATCGGGGTAACCCGGTTGCTCTGAACTGAGCGCATCGCAGGACACGCAGTAACGGAAGGGCCCGTACGACTTCGGTCGTACGGGCCCTTTCGCGTGGACGCGGCCGTTTCGACGCCTCAGCGGCCTACTGGTAGCGAGGCAGGGACTCGGTCGGAATCGTCCACTCTGCGATGGTGACGTCCTCGCCGTAGACGAAGTCCTTACGGGTCGCATAGCGCGGACCCTGCGGGGTGGCGTGGATGTCGGTGAGGACGGCACCCGTACCGGTGCGTGGGTCGAAGATCGCGTAAACGGGGATGCCGAGCAGCGGGTAGTCCCGCATCTTGCTCACCCAGTCGTTGTCCGGGTTGGAGCGCGAAACGATCTCGATCGCGGCGATGAGCGTACGAGGGTCGAAGGCCTCCGGCACCTCCATGTCCGCCTCGGCGATCACCATGATGTCCGGGTGCCGCATGATCCCCCCGGGTTCGTCCTCCACATCAGGCGTCCCCGTGTGGGCCACCAGCTCCTCCGGCATCACCTTCTCCAGGCGCTTCCGTAGGCGCAGCGCAGTCAGCTCGTGGGGTCCAACGGGCGACAGCATGTCGTGGACGATCCCTTCCTGGGTGATCTCAAACTTGCCCGGAAGGGCGTCCCCGAGCTGCACGACGGCGTCCCGCATCGCCTGGTACTGGGAGCTGCCCTGTCGTGCACTGTGCGGCGTGACGGTCATGGCGTGCGCTCCTCGTCTGTGCCCGGGGGCCAAGGGTCGTCACGTTCATGCTAGGTCGCCTCTCGGCCGGGGCGGTGATTGTCCGGAGCCCTGCACCGCCTTCATGGCGTTGTCCAGGACGGCGCTCAGCTCGCGCAGGGCTTCACGGGCGACGGTGGCGTCCTCGTGTTCGAGGTCCCGCGTGGCGCGGGCGTGCCGCGTGGAAAGGTCGGGGCGGCGGGCGATCTCGATGTCCCTGGCCCAGGTCAGGACCCAGCCCTGCACGGGGCTGAGGGACTGCCATGCGGCAGCCTTGGCCAAGGCTTCGTCCTTGGTTCGCTGCATTTCCGGCAGGCGGGCCGGGGCGACGACTGCGAGGGCGGCGTGCAGGGCATCCAGGGTCTGGGCGGGGCGGGGGACCAGTTCGTGGGCGTGGCCGGGCTGTGGGGTCAGGGTTTCCTCCCGGCTCCGTTCTCGGTGCAGTCGCGGCAGCGGCCCGGTTCTGGGGCTCGGTAGGCGCGGTCGCAGGTTTCGCAGTTCTGGAGTGGATGGCGGGTGGGCTGCGGGGCGTGGAACGGGGGTGAGGGTGGGATCAGGGCTGTCAGTCGGTGGGACAGGAGAGCGGCGGGGTGGCGGGGGCCATCGGGTGGGAGGGAATGGGTCAGGGCGTGGTGTACGGAGGCCGGAGTGGCTTCTCGTTCCAGCCAGGCGGCTACGCCAGGGGTGAGGTGGGCGGTTTCTAGGGCGGTGAGGAGCAGGTGGGGGGCTTGGTGGCGTAGGTCCGTAAGGGTGTCAGCGGCCTGTTGGAGGAGGGCCGGGGTGGGGGAGGAGGGGTGCGGTACGGCAGGGAGGGAGCGGAGGTGCTTGCGGGGTGCGTGCGGGGGCTCGCCGGGCGTGGGTGGGGCTGAGACGGTGGCGGGCTGCCTGCGTGGTGCGGTGGGGGCGCGCTGAGCCGCCACCTGTGGGTGGTTGCAGGACGTCGTGCGGGTGATGATGCGGCCGGCGGGGGTGCGTTCGCGCTCGCGGCGCAGGTAGCCGTGGGTCTCCAGCTCGCGCAGGGCCGCGGCGATGCGGGCCGCGCCCTCCGGGAAACGGGTGGTGAGGCTCTTGATGTCGACCCGGGATCCGGCTGGCAGCGACTGGATGTGGCAGCCCAGGCCGATCGCCAGGAGGGAGAGCTCCCGGTGCTGGGTGAGGTGGTTGCCGATCACCGTGAAGCGCGTGGTGTGGCGGGTGTTCTCGTGCGTGATTCCGGACGTGGGTGCGGAGGCGTTGGGCCGTCGACGCGTGTCCGTTCGGCTGCGGGGGTGTCGGGTCGCCCGTGCGTGGGATTGATTGCCGCCAGAAGCGGACTGGGCGCGCGGGGGCGCGCTAGGGTTTTGGGTGTCCATCGGGAAGGTGCTTTCTTCCTCGGTGGTCAGGCCCTCGCCTCGGGATTGCCGTCCCGGCGGGGGCCGTCGCATGTCTGGTGTTGTTGTTCGGCTGCTGGGGCTGAGAGTAGGGCCATTGGGGGGCCGGAAAGCCAGCCGAGCCGGGGATGTTCACCCGGGGGAGTGAGCCGCCCCTGGCGGGGCCTGGTGGGGTTTGGTGGGGTGTCTCTTCTCCGTCTTACGTTCCTTGGGAAAAGGCACCGGCGGTACCGGAGCACGGGGGGTCGGGCTCCGGTGGCGTGAGGCTCAGTTCCGCCCACACCGTCTTGCGCGGAAAGCGGTCCTCCGTTACTCCCCAGCGGTGTGCCAGCGCTTCTACGAGGAGCAGGCCACGCCCCGATTCGGCGTCGGGGGATGCGGGGCGGGGGATGGGCAGGCATTCGGGGTGCGTGTCTGTGACCTCGATGCGGAGCGCTTCCGCAGTGGCGTGCAGTGCGAGTCGGAAGTCGCGGCCCGGTACACGGCCGTGGGCTGCGGCGTTGGCGGCGAGCTCCGCGACGATGTGGCGGGCCGGGTCCAGGGGGAGCCCCCACGAACGAAACTGCTCGGTTGCGAGAAGTCGTGCGAGGCGGGCTCCGCGAGGCGTGGGGGAGAGCAGGACGCTGAAGTGACGGGCGATGTGGGGGAGTTCGGCGGTTTCCTGGTTCACGTCACTCAGCGTGGCCCCTGACTCTTACGCTGCGCAGTGACATGACGGCCGCGTACGGTCACTGTCCTGCGTTTGTCCAGGGATGCCGACGTACCGCGAAGCTCATCCGGGGATGGACGGGAAGATCGAGGTGCTGAAGTTCCGGGACGGCACAGCAGTGGGGCGTTCAGAAGGCGCCTTCAACGGTCGTCCTGTGACGTGCCCGAAGCAGCTCCGCATCCTTGAGATGCGGTACGGAATCATCCGAGCCGAGGCACTCTCGCCACGGGAGACGCTGACCTTCATCGAGCAAGTGCTGGGAGAGACATGATCCGCAAGGCTGCCGCGCAAGGCGTTCCCGAGCTGGCCTGGTTCAAGAGCAGCTACAGCAGCGACGGGAACGAGGGTGACTGCGTAGAGGTCGCCCACGCCCCCCGCGCCGTCCACGTCCGCGACTCGAAGCAGACGTCAGGCCCTCGCCTCGCCCTCAGCGGCACCGCCTGGGCCGCCTTCCTTGCCCACGCCGCCCGGCGCTGACTCAGTCCCGGTCCCACGCCCCGCCCAGCGCCCCCAACCGCTCCCCGTACTCCACCGCCTCCACCCACTCCGGAGGCCACCCCGACGGGCCTCGGTGCGCTCCCGCCAGCGCCCCCGCCAGGGCCGCCGTCGCCGCCGAGGGGCCGGAGGTGTGCGCCGCCCGGCGCAGGGCCTGGCGCGGGTGCGCCCCCGTCGACAGGAACGCGTACAGGGCGCCGCCCAGCACCGTCTCCGCCGTCCACGCCGTACCCACCGCCGCGCCCGGATCCGTGTCGCTCCCCAGCGCCGCCTCCACCGCGTCCAGCACCGCCACGCACTCGTCCCAGCCCGCCGCGATGAACGACACCGCCTCGGCCCGGGGCGCCAGGTCGCCCAGCCAGTCCGCGCGGTACGTGTGGCGGGACGCCGACGCGTACAGACGCAGCTCGCCGAGCAGGTCGGCAGGCTTGCAGCGGTGCCTCAGCAGGTCCACCGCGTGCGACGCCAGGTCACTTGCCGCCAGGGCTGTGGGGTGGGCGTGGGTGAGGGCTGCCTGTAGTTGGGCGATTCCCGAGCGTTGGTCGGGGGTCAGGTACGGCGCCAGGCCCACCGTCGCCGCTCGTACCACCGCCGCGCAGCCCTTCGAGCCGGTCGCCGTCGCCTGTTGCCAGGGGACCGGGGTCGACAGCGCCTCGCAGGATTCCCGCGTCGTACGGCCGGGGGAGCGGTCGTTGTCCGGGGAGCGGTGCCAACCGATCAGGTGGGTGCGCAGGGCCGTCGTCACCGCCCCGGGGGTCAGCCAGGGTGGGGCAGGGACGGCGCCCCGTACCGTGAGCGCCTGCCTCGCCTCTGCCTCCGGCAACGGGGCCCGTACCGCCACCTCCGCCAGCGCCTCCCCTACCGCCAGCGTCAGCTGCGTCTGGTCCGAGACCCGTACCGTGCCGTCGGAGGAGAGAGGGAGCTCCATCGATTGCCAGGGGCCGTAGACGGCGGTGATGCGGTCCAGCCCCAGCCCGGAGAGCGGGCGGCCCATCGCGTCGCCGATCGCCAGGCCCTGGAGCGCCGCACGGCACGACCTCCACACGGTGCGGCGGTAGGGCTGGTCCGCCAGGGCGTAGAGGGAGGCCAGGTCCGGGGAGGTCGTGAGTGAGCCCGGGAGCGCCCCCAGGGCCTCGCTGGTCAGCTCCTGCAGCACTCTCGTCGGCGGTACGCCCCGCTCCTTGCCGGCCCGTAGGCGGCGCAGCCACACGCCGCCCGCGTTCACCGCCCGCGTCCCCGCGTCCCTCCGTATGATCCAGCCCGCCGCGTCGTCCTCGTCGCACGCCCACACGTAGGTGGTGACGGTGCCGTCGTCGTCCGCCACGGCCACGTACCGGACCGGGCGGGTCGTCTCCTCCGCGTACTCGGGCGGGCCGCTCACGTATGAGAAGGCCACGTCCTCCTCGAAGCGGGGGTTGATGTACTTCCGGGGGAGGAAGCGGGGGGCGGGGGAGGTTGCGTCGCTCACCCGTCCACCCTCCCCGAAGCCGTCACCGGCGCGTCGCGCCCGCCCCGGGTTTGATCTCCGTCACTCAGCGGGTAATGTCTTCCGCTCGATTGGCACCACACGTGCCCCGTATGGCAGACTGTCCTGGTTGCTCGGTTGAGTGCCGATGCTGCGCGCCTCCCGCCGGGAGGACCGGAAGCGAGTCCCACAGTACTCGTCGCCTTATCTGCCCCACGGGTCCGCGAGGACCTGGACGGCAGCGCTGGGGCGGACGTACGGGAATCTTTCGGGAAGTGCGGTGCGGTTGCTCGGCCAGGCGCCCGGTGGGTTTCTTCCCCCGGACCCGCGGTCAGCGAGGGCCGCAGCCCCTAGCAGGGAACTCCTTCGGGAGAACTGTGTGAGCGGGACTGCGACACGCCCGACCGCGTGGGTCGGAGGAGGTAGAAAAAAGGGCCTCCCGGGAGCCAGAGCGTTCGAGACGAAGGACTACTAAGTAGCCATGGCGGGACAGAAGATCCGCATCCGGCTCAAGGCCTACGACCACGAGGTCATCGACTCCTCGGCGAAGAAGATCGTCGAGACGGTGACCCGCACTGGTGCGTCGGTCGCGGGCCCGGTGCCGCTGCCCACTGAGAAGAACGTGTACTGCGTCATCAAGTCGCCGCACAAGTACAAGGACTCTCGCGAGCACTTCGAGATGCGCACGCACAAGCGCCTGATCGACATCCTCGACCCGACCCCCAAGACCGTTGACTCGCTGATGCGCCTGGACCTTCCGGCCGGCGTTGACATCGAGATCAAGCTCTGAAGGGCGCGAAGAAGATGACCAAGCAGATCAAGGGCATCCTGGGCGAGAAGCTCGGCATGACCCAGGTCTGGGACGAGAACAACCGTGTCGTCCCGGTGACCGTGGTCAAGGCCGGGCCCTGCGTCGTTACCCAGGTCCGTACGAATGACAGCGACGGCTACGAGTCGGTCCAGATCGCCTTCGGCGAGATCGACCCGCGCAAGGTGAACAAGCCCCTCAAGGGCCACTTCGCCAAGGCCGACGTGACCCCCCGTCGCCACCTCGTCGAGATCCGTACCGCTGGTGCCAGCGAGTACACCCTCGGCCAGGAGCTGACTGCCGAGACGTTCGAGGCCGGTATCAAGGTCGACGTCACCGGCAAGAGCAAGGGCAAGGGCTTCGCCGGTGTGATGAAGCGTCACAACTTCCACGGTGGCAAGGCCTCCCACGGTGCCCACCGCGTGCACCGCAAGCCCGGTTCCATCGGTGGCTGTGCCACCCCCGGCCGTGTCTTCAAGGGCATGCGCATGGCGGGTCGCATGGGCAACGAGCGGGTCACCACCCAGAACCTGACCGTCCACGCCGTTGACGCGGAGAAGGGCCTGCTGCTCATCAAGGGCGCGGTTCCTGGTCCGAACGGCGGCCTCGTCCTGGTCCGTACCGCGGCCAAGGGGGCCTGAGGTAACCCATGAGCACCATTGACATCCTTTCGCCGGCAGGCGACAAGACCGGGACGGTCGAGCTCCCCGCGGAGATCTTCGACGTCGAGAAGATCAGCATCCCGCTGATCCACCAGGTCGTCGTCGCTCAGCTGGCCGCGGCCCGTCAGGGCACGCACAAGACCAAGACCCGCGGCGAAGTCCGTGGTGGTGGCAAGAAGCCTTACCGCCAGAAGGGCACCGGCCGCGCGCGCCAGGGTTCGACCCGTGCGCCGCAGTTCGCCGGCGGTGGCGTCGTCCACGGCCCCGTGCCGCGTGACTACTCCCAGCGCACTCCCAAGAAGATGAAGGCTGCCGCTCTGCGTCACGCCCTCACCGACCGGGCGCGCAACTCCCGCATCCACGTCGTCTCCGGCGTGGTCGAGGGCGAGATCTCGACGAAGGCCGCGAAGAGCCTGCTCGGCAAGGTCAGTGAGCGCAAGAACGTGCTCCTGGTCATCGAGCGCTCGGACGAGGCTTCGCTGCTCTCCGCCCGCAACCTGCCCCAGGTGCACATCCTGGAGCCGGGCCAGCTGAACACGTACGACGTGCTCGTCTCGGACGACGTGGTCTTCACCAAGGCCGCCTTCGAGTCCTTCGTGTCTGGCCCCACCAAGGCCGATGAGACCGAAGGGAGCGAAGCCTGATGGCTATCCGTCACCAGAGCATCGCGTCCAAGGCCGCGAAGGCCGCCAAGGCCGCGCGCGTCGCCAAGGCGAAGCGCATCGCGACCGAGGGCAAGATCGCCGTTGAGCCCACCCCGCTGAGCAAGTCCTTCTCGGACCCGCGCGACGTCCTCGTCAAGCCGGTCGTCTCCGAGAAGTCGTACGCGCTGCTCGACGAGGGCAAGTACACGTTCATCGTGGCTCCGGGCGCCAACAAGACCCAGATCAAGCAGGCCGTCGAGGCGGTCTTCTCGGTCAAGGTCACCGGCGTCAACACGATCAACCGTCAGGGCAAGCGGAAGCGTACGCGCACCGGGTTCGGCAAGCGTGCCGACACCAAGCGCGCCATCGTGACCCTTGCTGAGGGCGACCGTATCGACATCTTCGGCCAGGCCTCCTAACGGAGCGCCCTGGTCCGAATATCGGACGAGGACTGAGAAATGGGAATCCGCAAGTACAAGCCGACTACGCCGGGCCGTCGTGGCTCCTCCGTAGCCGACTTCGTCGAGGTAACGCGGTCCACGCCGGAGAAGTCGCTGGTTCGCCCGCTGCACAGCAAGGGCGGCCGTAACAATTCCGGTCGTGTGACCGTTCGCCACCAGGGTGGTGGCCACAAGCGCGCCTACCGCGTGATCGACTTCCGTCGCCACGACAAGGACGGCGTGCCGGCCAAGGTCGCGCACATCGAGTACGACCCCAACCGCACGGCGCGCATCGCGCTGCTGCACTACGCGGACGGCGAGAAGCGCTACATCCTCGCCCCGCGCGGCACGCAGCAGGGTGACCGGATTGAGAGCGGCCCCGGTGCCGACATCAAGCCCGGCAACAACATGGCGCTGCGCAACATCCCCGTGGGTACGACGATCCACGCCATCGAGCTGCGGCCCGGCGGCGGCGCGAAGTTCGCCCGCTCCGCGGGTGCCTCCGTGCAGCTGCTCGCGAAGGAAGGCGCCATGGCGCACCTTCGCATGCCGTCCGGTGAGATCCGCCTGGTCGACGTCCGCTGCCGCGCCACCATCGGCGAGGTCGGCAACGCCGAGCAGTCGAACATCAACTGGGGCAAGGCCGGCCGTATGCGCTGGAAGGGCGTCCGCCCGACCGTGCGTGGTGTCGTGATGAACCCGGTCGACCACCCGCACGGTGGTGGTGAAGGCAAGACCTCCGGTGGTCGTCACCCGGTCTCGCCGTGGGGCAAGAAGGAGGGTCGTACTCGTGATCGCAACAAGGCGAGCAACAAGTACATCGTCCGTCGCCGCAAGTCGAACAAGAAGCGCTAGGAGCGGGTTTAGATGCCGCGCAGTCTCAAGAAGGGGCCCTTCGTCGACGACCACCTCGTAAAGAAGGTGGACGCTCAGAACGAAGCCGGTTCCAAGAACGTCATCAAGACCTGGTCCCGTCGCTCGATGATCATTCCCAGCATGCTGGGTCACACGATCGCGGTGCACAACGGCAAGACCCACATCCCGGTGTTCGTCACCGAGTCGATGGTCGGCCACAAGCTCGGCGAGTTCTCGCCGACTCGCACCTTCCGCGGCCACGTCAAGGACGACCGGAAGTCGAAGCGCCGCTAGTGCGGGGTGGAACGACTATGACTAACACCGAAGGGACAACCATGGAAGCCAGGGCCCAGGCGCGGTACATCCGCGTCACGCCCATGAAGGCCCGCCGCGTGGTGGACCTCATCCGTGGCATGGATGCCACGGAGGCTCAGGCGGTCCTGCGTTTCGCCCCGCAGGCCGCGAGCGTGCCGGTCGGCAAGGTGCTGGACAGCGCCATTGCCAACGCCGCGCACAACTACGACCACACCGACGCCTCTTCGCTGGTCATCAGCGAGGCGTACGTGGATGAGGGCCCGACCCTGAAGCGGTTCCGTCCGCGTGCTCAGGGCCGTGCCTACCGGATCCGTAAGCGGACCAGCCACATCACCGTGGTCGTCAGCAGCAAGGAAGGAACCCGGTAATGGGCCAGAAGGTAAACCCGCACGGGTTCCGGCTCGGTGTCACGACCGACTTCAAGTCGCGTTGGTACGCCGACAAGCTGTACAAGGACTACGTCAAGGAAGACGTCGCCATCCGTCGGATGATGACGTCCGGCATGGAGCGCGCCGGCATCTCGAAGGTTGAGATCGAGCGCACCCGTGACCGCGTGCGTGTGGACATCCACACCGCTCGTCCCGGCATCGTCATCGGCCGCCGTGGCGCCGAGGCCGACCGCATCCGCGGTGACCTCGAGAAGCTCACGGGCAAGCAGGTCCAGCTGAACATCCTCGAGGTCAAGAACCCCGAGGTCGACGCTCAGCTCGTGGCCCAGGCCGTCGCGGAGCAGCTGTCCTCCCGCGTCTCCTTCCGTCGCGCCATGCGTAAGAGCATGCAGTCGGCGATGAAGGCGGGCGCCAAGGGCATCAAGATCCAGTGTGGTGGCCGCCTCGGTGGCGCCGAGATGTCGCGCTCGGAGTTCTACCGCGAGGGCCGTGTGCCCCTGCACACGCTCCGCGCCAACGTGGACTACGGCTTCTTCGAGGCCAAGACGACCTTCGGCCGCATCGGCGTGAAGGTCTGGATCTACAAGGGCGACGTCAAGAACATCGCCGAGGTCCGCGCCGAGAACGCCGCTGCCCGCGCCGGCAACCGCCCGGCCCGTGGTGGCAACGACCGCCCGGCCCGTGGTGGCCGCGGTGGCGAGCGTGGCGGTCGCGGTCGCAAGCCGCAGCAGTCGGCTCCGGCCGCCGAGGCCCCCAAGGCCGAGGCGCCCGCCGCTGCTCCGGCTGCTGAGAGCACCGGAACGGAGGCCTGACCGAAATGCTGATCCCCCGTAGGGTCAAGCACCGCAAGCAGCACCACCCGAAGCGCAGCGGTATGTCCAAGGGTGGCACGCAGGTTGCGTTCGGCGAGTACGGCATCCAGGCGCTGACCCCGGCGTACGTGACGAACCGTCAGATCGAGGCCGCTCGTATCGCCATGACGCGTCACATCAAGCGTGGCGGCAAGGTCTGGATCAACATCTACCCGGACCGCCCCCTCACCAAGAAGCCTGCCGAGACCCGCATGGGTTCCGGTAAGGGTTCGCCGGAGTGGTGGGTCGCCAACGTCAAGCCCGGACGCGTCATGTTCGAGCTGTCGTACCCGAACGAGAAGATTGCTCGTGAGGCGCTCACCCGCGCTGCTCACAAGCTTCCGATGAAGTGCCGCATCGTCCGGCGCGAGGCAGGTGAGTCGTGATGTCGGCCGGTACCAAGGCGTCCGAGCTGCGCGAGCTGGGCAACGAGGAGCTTGTCAACAAGCTTCGCGAGGCCAAGGAAGAGCTGTTCAACCTCCGCTTCCAGGCGGCGACGGGCCAGCTCGAGAACCACGGTCGGCTCAAGGCCGTCCGTAAGGACATCGCGCGGATCTACACCCTCATGCGTGAGCGCGAGCTGGGCATCGAGACGGTGGAGAGCGCCTGATGAGCGAGAGCAACGTGACTGAAGAGACGAAGGCCGCGCGCGGCTTCCGCAAGACCCGTCAGGGTCTGGTCGTCAGCGACAAGATGGACAAGACCGTCGTCGTCGCTGTCGAGGACCGCGTGACGCACGCGCTGTACGGCAAGGTCATCCGCCGTACGAACAAGCTCAAGGCGCACGACGAGCAGAACGCTGCCGGCGTCGGCGACCGCGTCCTCCTGATGGAGACGCGTCCGCTGTCCGCCACCAAGCGCTGGCGCATCGTCGAGATCCTCGAGAAGGCCAAGTAATTCTCTGAGGGGTATCCCTCAGGGTTCGTTCCGCCAGGCTCGGCAGGGGCCCATCTCGTGAGAGAGAAGCCCCTGCCGGGAACCGGCAGACAAACAGGAGATAGACGTGATCCAGCAGGAGTCGCGACTGCGCGTCGCCGACAACACGGGTGCGAAGGAAATTCTCACCATCCGTGTTCTCGGTGGCTCGGGTCGCCGCTACGCGGGCATCGGTGACGTCATCGTCGCCACCGTGAAGGACGCGATCCCCGGTGGCAACGTGAAGAAGGGTGACGTCGTCAAGGCGGTCATCGTTCGCACCGTCAAGGAGCGCCGCCGTCCGGACGGCTCGTACATCCGCTTCGACGAGAACGCCGCCGTCATTCTGAAGAACGACGGCGACCCTCGCGGCACCCGTATCTTCGGCCCCGTCGGCCGTGAGCTGCGCGAGAAGAAGTTCATGAAGATCATCTCGCTCGCGCCGGAGGTGCTGTAAGCATGAAGATCAAGAAGGGCGACCTGGTCCAGGTCATCACCGGTAAGGACAAGGGCAAGCAGGGCAAGGTCATTGCCGCTTACCCGCGCGACGAGCGCGTCCTGGTCGAGGGTGTCAACCGGGTCAAGAAGCACACGAAGGCCGGCCCGACCGCCAGCGGCTCGCAGGCCGGCGGCATCGTGACCACCGAGGCCCCCGTCCACGTCTCCAACGTCCAGCTGGTCGTGGAGAAGGACGGCAACAAGGTCGTCACGCGCGTCGGTTACCGCTTCGACGACGAGGGCAACAAGATCCGCGTTGCCAAGCGGACGGGTGAGGACATCTGATGACGACCACCACCACTCCGCGTCTCAAGACGAAGTACCGCGAGGAGATCACGGGCAAGCTGCGTGAGGAGTTCTCGTACGAGAACGTCATGCAGATCCCCGGCCTGGTCAAGATCGTGGTCAACATGGGTGTCGGCGACGCCGCCCGTGACTCGAAGCTGATCGACGGCGCCATCCGCGACCTCACCACGATCACCGGTCAGAAGCCGGCCGTGACGAAGGCCCGGAAGTCCATCGCGCAGTTCAAGCTGCGCGAGGGCCAGCCGATCGGCTGCCACGTCACGCTCCGTGGCGACCGCATGTGGGAGTTCCTGGACCGCACCCTGTCGCTCGCGCTGCCGCGCATCCGCGACTTCCGTGGTCTGTCCCCCAAGCAGTTCGACGGCCGTGGCAACTACACCTTCGGTCTCACGGAGCAGGTCATGTTCCACGAGATCGACCAGGACAAGATCGACCGCGTCCGGGGTATGGACATCACCGTGGTCACCACGGCGACCAACGACGCTGAGGGCCGTGCGCTCCTTCGTCACCTCGGCTTCCCGTTCAAGGAGGCGTAAGCGAGATGGCGAAGAAGGCTCTGATTGCCAAGGCTGCTCGTAAGCCCAAGTTCGGTGTGCGTGCGTACACCCGCTGCCAGCGCTGCGGCCGTCCGCACTCCGTCTACCGCAAGTTCGGCCTCTGCCGCGTGTGCCTTCGTGAGATGGCTCACCGTGGCGAGCTCCCGGGCGTGACCAAGAGCTCCTGGTAGTCCCCGCTTTTCGGGACTGCCTGGATCTCTCGGTAAGTAAAGGGCTGGCAGCCGCCCTCCTCCAGATGGCTTAGGCTAGGAGGGTTGGGCGTCTGCCGCCCTGACCGACTTACTACGCCGTAGGTCCCCGCGCCGCACCCGTCCCGCCTCTGAGTGGGGAGAGGGATGGCGCAGATAGGAAACCCCGGCGAGAGAGGCCGAAGGCCAATTCATGACCATGACTGATCCGATCGCGGACATGCTGACTCGTCTGCGTAACGCGAACTCGGCGTACCACGACACCGTGGCGATGCCGCACAGCAAGATCAAGTCTCACATCGCGGAGATCCTCCAGCAGGAGGGCTTCATCACGGGCTGGAAGGTCGAGGACGCCGAGGTCGGCAAGAACCTCGTTCTCGAGCTGAAGTTCGGCCCGAACCGTGAGCGCTCCATCGCGGGCATCAAGCGGATCTCCAAGCCCGGTCTCCGGGTTTACGCGAAGTCCACCAACCTGCCGAAGGTCCTCGGCGGCCTCGGCGTGGCGATCATCTCCACGTCGCACGGTCTCCTGACCGGCCAGCAGGCAGGCAAGAAGGGCGTAGGTGGGGAAGTCCTCGCCTACGTCTGGTAGTCGGGAACGGAGGAATAGCTAATGTCGCGTATTGGCAAGCTCCCCATCACGGTTCCCGCCGGCGTGGACGTCACCATCGACGGCCAGACGGTCGCGGTCAAGGGCCCCAAGGGATCCCTGAGCCACACCATCGTCGCGCCGATCGAGATCGCTAAGGGTGAGGACGGCGTCCTGAACGTCACCCGCCCGAACGACGAGCGTCAGAACAAGGCCCTCCACGGCCTGTCCCGCACGCTGGTGGCGAACATGATCACCGGCGTGACCCAGGGTTACGTGAAGAAGCTCGAAATCAGCGGTGTCGGTTACCGCGTCCTGGCGAAGGGCTCCAACCTGGAGTTCTCGCTCGGCTACAGCCACCCGATCCTGATCGAGGCGCCCGAGGGCATCTCCTTCAAGGTCGAATCGGCGACCAAGTTCTCGGTCGAGGGCATCGACAAGCAGAAGGTCGGCGAGGTTGCGGCCAACATCCGCAAGCTGCGCAAGCCCGACCCGTACAAGGCCAAGGGCGTCAAGTACGAAGGCGAAGTCATCCGCCGCAAGGTCGGAAAGGCGGGTAAGTAAGCCATGGCATACGGTGTCAAGATTGCTAAGGGCGACGCTTACAAGCGTGCTGCCATCAAGCGTCGTCACATCCGCATCCGTAAGCACATCTCGGGTACGGCTGAGCGTCCGCGCCTGGTCGTGACGCGCTCGAACCGCCACATCGTGGCCCAGGTCATCGACGACATCAAGGGTCACACCCTTGCGTCGGCGTCGACCCTGGACACCACGATCCGCGGCGCCGAGGGCGACAAGTCCGCGGCCGCCAAGTCGGTCGGCGCCCTGGTCGCCGAGCGCGCCAAGGCCGCCGGTGTCGAGACTGTCGTGTTCGACCGTGGTGGTAACCAGTACGCCGGGCGCATCGCCGCCCTGGCGGACGCCGCCCGCGAAGCCGGACTCAAGTTCTGAGTCGGTTCCGTAGCTAGCGGAAACAGAGAGAGGTAATTCCAATGGCTGGACCCCAGCGCCGCGGTGGCGGTGCCGGTGGCGGCGAGCGGCGGGACCGGAAGGGTCGCGACGGTGGCAACGCCGCCGCCGAGAAGACCGCGTACGTTGAGCGCGTTGTCGCGATCAACCGCGTCGCCAAGGTTGTGAAGGGTGGTCGTCGCTTCAGCTTCACTGCGCTCGTCGTAGTGGGCGACGGTGACGGCACCGTGGGTGTCGGTTACGGCAAGGCCAAGGAGGTGCCGGCCGCCATCGCCAAGGGTGTTGAGGAGGCCAAGAAGCACTTCTTCAAGGTCCCCCGTATCCAGGGCACCATCCCGCACCCCATCCAGGGTGAGAAGGCCGCGGGCGTCGTCCTGCTCAAGCCTGCTTCCCCCGGTACCGGTGTTATCGCCGGTGGCCCGGTGCGTGCCGTGCTCGAGTGCGCGGGCGTGCACGACATCCTGTCGAAGTCCCTGGGCTCCGACAACGCGATCAACATCGTGCACGCGACCGTGGCGGCCCTCAAGGGCCTGCAGCGTCCCGAGGAGATCGCGGCTCGCCGTGGTCTGCCCCTCGAGGACGTCGCCCCCGCGGCTCTCCTTCGTGCGCGTGCGGGAGCGGGTGCGTAATGGCACAGCTCAAGATCACGCAGACGAAGTCGTACATCGGCAGCAAGCAGAACCACCGCGACACCCTGCGTTCCCTTGGTCTCAAGGGCATCAACACGCAGGTCGTCAAGGAGGACCGCCCCGAGTTCCGCGGCATGGTGCACACCGTCCGCCACCTCGTGACGGTTGAGGAGGTCGACTGACATGGCGGAGCAGAACCCGCTGAAGGTCCACAACCTCCGGCCCGCCCCGGGCGCCAAGACCGCCAAGACCCGTGTGGGTCGTGGTGAGGCGTCCAAGGGTAAGACCGCTGGTCGTGGTACCAAGGGCACCAAGGCCCGTTACCAGGTTCCGGAGCGCTTCGAGGGTGGCCAGATGCCCCTCCACATGCGTCTCCCGAAGCTCAAGGGCTTCAAGAACCCGTTCAAGACCGAGTTCCAGGTCGTGAACCTCGACAAGCTGAGCGCGCTGTACCCGGAGGGTGGCGAGGTCACCGTCGAGGGTCTCGTCGCCAAGGGTGCCGTTCGCAAGAACAGCCTCGTCAAGGTGCTCGGCCAGGGTGAGGTCACCGTGGCGCTGCAGGTGACGGTCGACGCCGTCTCCGGCTCCGCCAAGGAGAAGATCACCGCCGCCGGCGGTACCGTCACCGAGCTCGTCTGATTCATCCAGACGTGTCGATGACATGAGCGATTCCCAGCCGGGGATGCCCCACAAAAGGGGCATCCCCGGTTGGTCGTTCCTAGGGGGGCACGGTCGCCGGTAAGGTGGCGTGCACTGTCTAAGCTCCGTGCGGTCTGCCCGCACGGTTTTCTTGACTGATACGTATTCGTCGAACCTCAGACCATTACCTCTGACGCACGCGCGCGGGGGTCGCAGGAGGCACCGTGCTCACCGCGTTCGCCCGGGCGTTCAAGACGCCCGACCTGCGCAAGAAGCTGCTCTTCACACTCGGCATCATCGTGATCTACCGGGTGGGTACGCATGTGCCGATTCCCGGTGTCGACTACCGGAACGTCCAGACCTGCATCGACAACGCCAACGCGAACCAGGGCCTGTTCGGTCTGGTCAACATGTTCAGCGGTGGCGCGCTGCTGCAGATCACGATCTTCGCGCTCGGCATCATGCCGTACATCACGGCGAGCATCATTCTGCAGCTGCTGACCGTGGTGATCCCGCGACTCGAGGCCCTCAAGAAGGAGGGCCAGGCCGGCACCGCGAAGATCACGCAGTACACGCGCTATCTGACCATCGCGCTCGCGATCCTTCAGGGCACCGGCCTCGTGGCCACCGCCCGCACCGGCACCCTCTTCCAGGGCTGCCCCGTGGCCAGCGAGATCGTGCCCGACCAGTCGATCTTCGTCACCATCACGATGGTCATCACCATGACCGCCGGTACGGCGTGCGTCATGTGGCTCGGTGAGCTCATCACCGACCGCGGCATCGGCAACGGCATGTCGATCCTGATGTTCATCTCGATCGCCGCGACCTTCCCGAGCGCCCTGTGGGCCATCAAGCAGCAGGGTGACCTGGCGGGCGGCTGGATCGAGTTCGGCACCGTCATCGCGGTCGGTCTCGTCATGGTCGGCCTGGTGGTCTTCGTCGAGCAGGCGCAGCGTCGCATTCCGGTCCAGTACGCGAAGCGAATGATCGGCCGCAGGTCCTACGGCGGTACGTCGACGTACATTCCGCTGAAGGTCAACCAGGCGGGCATCATCCCTGTGATCTTCGCCTCGTCGCTGCTTTACATTCCCGCGCTCGTCGCTCAGTTCGCGGGCGGCAACTCGGGATGGAAGACGTGGATCGAGGCGAACCTGACCAAGGGTGACCATCCGATTTACATCGCCACGTACTTCATCCTGATCGTCTTCTTCGCCTTCTTCTACGTCGCGATCTCCTTCAACCCCGAGGAAGTCGCCGACAACATGAAGAAGTATGGTGGCTTCATCCCGGGCATCCGGGCTGGCCGTCCGACCGCTGAGTACCTGAGTTACGTACTCAACCGGATCACCTGGCCGGGTTCGCTGTATCTGGGTCTGATCGCTCTTGTGCCGACGATGGCGTTGGTGGGCTTCCAGGCGAACCAGAACTTCCCGTTCGGCGGGACGAGCATCCTCATCATCGTGGGTGTGGGTCTGGAAACCGTGAAGCAGATCGAGAGCCAGCTCCAGCAGCGCAATTACGAAGGGTTCCTCCGCTGATGCGAATCGTCCTCGTCGGGCCGCCCGGTGCGGGCAAGGGAACGCAGGCCGCGTTCCTCGCCAAGAACCTGTCGATCCCGCACATCTCCACGGGCGACCTCTTCCGTGCCAACATCAGTCAGGGCACGGACCTGGGCAAGCAGGCGAAGGCGTACATGGACGCCGGGAACCTCGTCCCCGACGAGGTGACCATCGCCATGGCGAAGGACCGCATGGCGCAGCCGGACGCCGAGAACGGCTTCCTGCTCGACGGGTTCCCGCGCAACGTGTCGCAGGCGGAGGCGCTGGACGAGGCGCTCAAGGCCGACGACGTGAAGCTCGACGCCGTCCTGGACCTGGAGGTCCCCGAGGACGAGGTCGTCAAGCGGATCGCGGGCCGACGGATCTGCCGCAAGGACTCCAGCCACGTCTTCCACGTGACGTACAGCAAGCCGAAGCAGGAAGGCGTCTGTGACGTCTGCGGCGGCGAGCTCTACCAGCGCGAGGACGACAGCGAGGACACGGTGCGCAAGCGGCTCGAGGTCTACCACACGCAGACCGAGCCGATCATCGACTACTACCGGACCCAGGGTCTGGTCGTGACGATCTCGGCGCTCGGCAAGGTGGACGAGGTCACCGAGCGCGCGATGGACGCGCTCAAGGGCGACAAGTAGTTCAGTACGCTGTTTCCGGCCGCGGTGCCCCTCGGGGGACCGCGGCCGTAGTGTTGTATACGTCGGTTGTCGGACGGAAGACGGAGAGCGGAACCCCATGGTGCAGATCAAGACCCCCGAGCAGATCGCGAAGATGCGTGAGGCGGGCCTTGTCGTCGCCGCGATTCACGCCGCGACCCGGGAGGCCGCGGTGCCCGGCGCCACGACGAAGGATCTGGACGAAGTCGCCCGCAAGGTGATCGCGGAGCACGGGGCGAAGTCGAACTTCCTGGGGTACGGCGGGTTCCCCGCGACGATCTGCACGTCGGTCAACGAGGTCGTCGTGCACGGCATCCCCGACGACAAGACCGTCCTGAAGGACGGCGACATCATCTCCATCGACGCGGGCGCCATCGTCGACGGCTGGCACGGCGACGCGGCCTACACGGCGTTCGTGGGCACCGGTCACGCTCCGGAGCTGATCGAGCTCTCGCGGGTGACCGAGGAGTCCATGTGGGCCGGTCTCGCGGCCATGAAGCAGGGCAACCGGCTCGTCGACATCTCCCGCGCCATCGAGACGTACATCCGCCGGCAGCCGAAGCCGGGCGGCGGCAAGTACGGGATCGTCGAGGACTACGGCGGCCACGGCATCGGCACCGAGATGCACATGGACCCGCACCTCCTGAACTACGTCGAGCGCCGCCGCGGCAAGGGCCCGAAGCTGGTCCCCGGCTTCTGCCTCGCCATCGAGCCCATGGTCTCCCTCGGCACCCCGCGCACGGAGGTCCTGGAGGACGACTGGACCGTCATCACCACGGACGGGACCTGGTCCTCGCACTGGGAGCACACGATCGCCCTCACGGAGGAGGGGCCGATCGTCCTGACGGCTCCGGACTGCGGGAAGGCGAAGCTGGCGGAGTACGGCGTGACGACCGCGCCGGACCCGCTGGGCTGAGGTCCGCACCCGCTTGCTTAAGGATCTTCGTCGTGGGGCAGACTTTCTCGATTCGTCTTTCCGAGTGCACTGACGTAGACTGACGCGTCGGCTCTCGTGCATCCGTGTGTCTGCATACGGAGCATGTAGTCGATCAAGGTAGTCGATTCGAAGGGCGAAGCGTGGCCAAGAAGCAAGGTGCCATCGAGATCGAAGGCACTGTCGTCGAGTCTCTTCCGAACGCCATGTTCAAGGTGGAGCTCCAGAACGGCCACCAGGTCCTGGCACACATCAGCGGCAAGATGCGCATGCACTACATCCGCATCCTCCCTGACGACCGGGTCGTGGTGGAGCTGTCTCCGTACGACCTGACGCGTGGCCGGATCGTCTACCGGTACAAGTAGATCTTGCCCGCATCCCGCTCGCGCGGGGTGGTGGCACTGACCCGGAGAACCTCACCCAATGAAGGTCAAGCCGAGCGTCAAGAAGATCTGCGACAAGTGCAGGGTGATCCGCCGTCACGGCCGGGTCATGATCATCTGCGACAACCCGCGCCACAAGCAGCGCCAGGGCTGACGCACGACTGCAGTTCGCAGATTTTCGCGCGACGCACGTAATCAATACGCAGAGCACGTCCCTCTTCAGATCCATCGGTATATGGAGGGCGACACCCCCGGTCGGAGGCCGGGGACCCAGCCGGTACCTCATACGGCCACTGGGAGTGGTTCTGCCGAAGACCTCCGAAGAATCAACAGGAGCCATGAATGGCACGCGTTGAAGGCGTTGACCTCCCGCGCGACAAGCGCATCGAGGTCGCCCTCACCTACGTGTTCGGCATCGGCCGCACGCTGGCCCAGCAGACGCTGGACGCCACCGAGGTGGACCGCAACACCCGCGTTCGCGACCTGACCGAGGAAGACCTCGTCAAGATCCGTGAGTACGTGGACGCCAACATCAAGACCGAGGGTGACCTCCGTCGCGAGATCCAGGCCGACATCCGCCGCAAGGTCGAGATCGGTTGCTACCAGGGTCTCCGTCACCGTCGTGGTCTGCCCGTCCGCGGTCAGCGCACCAGCACCAACGCCCGCACCCGCAAGGGCCCGCGTCGCGCCATCGCCGGTAAGAAGAAGCCGGGCAAGAAGTAGTCCTCGCTCAGCGGTCTATCGACAGCTGACGCTGCAGGACCGACCACCTCCCGTAGGAGTTATAGATGCCCCCCAAGGGTCGTCAGGGCGCTGCCAAGAAGGTGCGCCGCAAGGAAAAGAAGAACGTCGCCCACGGGCACGCTCACATCAAGAGCACGTTCAACAACACGATCGTGTCCATCACGGACCCGACCGGCAACGTGATCTCGTGGGCCTCCGCCGGCCACGTCGGCTTCAAGGGCTCGCGCAAGTCCACGCCGTTCGCCGCGCAGATGGCCGCCGAGTCGGCTGCCCGTCGCGCCCAGGAGCACGGCATGCGCAAGGTCGACGTGTTCGTCAAGGGCCCGGGTTCGGGCCGCGAGACGGCCATCCGTTCGCTGCAGGCGACCGGTCTCGAGGTCGGCTCCATCCAGGACGTGACGCCCACGCCGCACAACGGCTGCCGTCCGCCCAAGCGTCGTCGCGTCTGACGTTCGTACGTCGCTTGACTTGAGGTTCCGGGCGGTACGGCTCTTCGGAGTCGTATCGCCCGTACCCTTGTAGTACTCAAGGGCATCAAATAGTGGGTGCCCATGACTGAAGGAATCACTTCATGCTGATCGCTCAGCGTCCCTCGTTGACCGAAGAGGTCGTCGACGAATTCCGCTCCCGGTTCGTGATCGAGCCGCTGGAGCCGGGCTTCGGCTACACCCTCGGCAACTCCCTCCGCCGCACCCTGCTCTCGTCGATCCCCGGCGCTGCTGTCACCAGCATCCGCATCGACGGTGTCCTGCACGAGTTCACCACCGTGCCGGGTGTCAAGGAGGACGTCACCGACCTCATCCTCAACATCAAGCAGCTGGTCGTGTCCAGCGAGCACGACGAGCCCGTCGTGATGTACCTGCGCAAGCAGGGCCCGGGCCTCGTGACCGCCGCTGACATCGCCCCGCCGGCCGGTGTCGAGGTGCACAACCCCGACCTGGTCCTCGCCACGCTCAACGGCAAGGGCAAGCTGGAGATGGAGCTGACCGTCGAGCGCGGTCGCGGCTACGTCTCCGCGGTGCAGAACAAGCAGGTCGGCCAGGAGATCGGCCGCATCCCGGTCGACTCGATCTACTCGCCGGTCCTCAAGGTCACGTACAAGGTCGAGGCGACCCGTGTCGAGCAGCGCACCGACTTCGACAAGCTGATCGTCGACGTCGAGACCAAGCAGGCGATGCGTCCGCGTGACGCCATGGCCTCCGCCGGTAAGACGCTGGTCGAGCTCTTCGGTCTCGCCCGTGAGCTCAACATCGACGCCGAGGGCATCGACATGGGCCCGTCCCCCACGGACGCCGCCCTTGCCGCCGACCTGGCGCTGCCGATCGAGGAGCTCGAGCTCACCGTTCGGTCGTACAACTGCCTCAAGCGCGAGGGCATCCACTCCGTGGGTGAGCTCGTGGCCCGCTCCGAGGCGGACCTGCTCGACATCCGCAACTTCGGTGCGAAGTCGATCGACGAGGTCAAGATGAAGCTCAACGGCATGGGTCTCGCGCTGAAGGACTCGCCTCCCGGCTTCGACCCGACCGCTGCCGCTGACGCCTTCGGGGCTGACGACGACGCGGACGCCGGGTTCGTCGAGACCGAGCAGTACTGATGAACTGCCCGAGGGCGTCCGCCCTCGGGGCCCTGTCCCCGGTACCTGATACGGCCGGGGCAGATCACTAGGAGAAACACCATGCCGAAGCCCACCAAGGGTGCCCGTCTGGGCGGCAGCGCCGCGCACGAGAAGCTTCTGCTGGCGAACCTCGCCAAGCAGCTCTTCGAGCACGGCCGGATCACGACGACCGAGGCCAAGGCCCGTCGTCTGCGTCCGTACGCGGAGCGTCTGGTCACCAAGGCGAAGAAGGGTGACCTTCACAACCGCCGCCAGGTGCTGTCCGTCATCACCGACAAGAGCATCGTGCACACGCTCTTCACGGAGATCGGCCCGCGCTACGAGAACCGCCCGGGTGGCTACACCCGTATCACCAAGATCGGTAACCGTCGTGGCGACAACGCGCCCATGGCGATCATCGAGCTGGTGGAGGCCCTGACCGTGGCCCAGGAGGCCACCGGTGAGGCCGAGGCGGCCACGAAGCGTGCCGTCAAGGAAGACACCCTCAAGAAGGACGCGCCCGCCGAGGACGCGCCGGTTGAGGCCGCCGAGGAGTCGAAGGACGCCTGAGGCTCTGCCTTGCAGTGAGCGGGTCCGCCCTTCGGGGCGGGCCCGCTTTCGCATGTATGGGGCGCTGAGAGGATTGCGGTTGTGAGCGATGAAGTAGAGCCCGGGTTCGTGCGGGTGCGGTTGGATCTTTCTTATGACGGCAGGGATTTCTCCGGCTGGGCCAAGCAGAAGCAGGGGCAGCGGACCGTCCAGGGGGAGATCGAGGCCGCACTGCGGACGGTGACGCGGTCGCAGGAGACGTACGAGCTGACCGTCGCGGGGCGGACCGACAGTGGCGTGCACGCCCGGGGGCAGGTCGCCCATGTCGACCTGCCGGAGAGCGTGTGGGCCGAGCACGGCGACAAGCTGCTGCGCAGGCTCGCCGGGCGGCTGCCGCACGACGTGCGGGTGTGGAAGGTCGCCGAGGCGCCCGCCGGGTTCAACGCCCGGTTCGCGGCCGTGTGGCGGCGGTACGCGTACCGCGTGACCGACCACCCCGGCGGCGTCGACCCGCTGCTGCGGGGGCACGTGCTGTGGCACGACTGGGCCCTGGACCTCGACGCCATGAACGCCGCGGCCGAGCGGCTCGTCGGTGAGCACGACTTCGCCGCGTACTGCAAGAAGCGCGAGGGTGCCACGACCATTCGTACGCTGCAGGAACTGCGGTGGGAGCGGCGGACGGACGGGATTCTCGAAGCGACTGTGCGGGCCGACGCGTTCTGCCACAACATGGTGCGCTCGCTGGTCGGCGCCATGCTGTTCGTGGGGGACGGGCACCGGCCCGTGGAGTGGCCGGAGAAGGTGCTCCGCGCGGGTGTGCGGGACTCCGCCGTGCACGTCGTGCGGCCGCACGGGCTGACGCTCGAAGAGGTCGGCTACCCCGCCGACGACCTGCTCGCCGCGCGCAGCAAGGAGGCGCGCAACAAGCGGACGCTGCCCGGGGCCGGGTGCTGCTGAGGTCCGCCGGAACCGGCTACTGCGGGGCTTCGGCGGCGGCCGACGCCTGAGCCGTGCCGCGCAGGTGGATGCGCTGGAACGCGAAGCGGGAGAGGTCGTCGCCGACGCCGTACGCCTTGCGGTCGCCCGTCGTCACGTTCTTGCCGCTGGTGTAGCCGGTGGTGGTGAAGTACGCGTAGCGGCCGTAGGCGTTGTAGGTGCCGCGGCACACGCCCGTGCGGCAGAAGGAGGGCACGCCCTTGCCGGACAGCGAGTTCACGAGGCCCTTCTCCGCCTGCTCCTTGACCTTCGTCGCGTCGGCGGCCGTGTCGAACACGGCGACGCCGATCGTGACCGCGACACCGTCCCTGATGTAGCTGGCGCGGATCAGGCGCGTGCAGTCGTTCCTGGCGAGGACCGAGGCGAGGGCGGGCTGGGTGACCGACGTGCACTTCGTGGTGCTGTCGGTCGCGCCCTTCTTGTAGAGGCGCTCGCCGGTCCGCCACGACTTGCCGGGGAACATGCCCTCGGGGGTGAGCGGCGCCTTGTCCTTCTTGGCGCTGGAGATGAAGTCCTTGGGGTCCGGCGGGGGCGGCGGTGTGGTCGCCTCGAAGGACGGCTCCGCCTCCTTGCTCGCGCCCGGGATGTCCGCGGCCGTCGGCAGCTCGCCGGCCGGCTTGTTCGACGCGGAGGGTTCGTCGCTGTTCGCCGTGACGACGGTGATGGCGACGGCGGCGGCGATGCCGACGGTCGCGAAGACTCCGCCGCCGATCAGCAGCCACTTGCGGCGGCGGGTGCGCGCCTCGGAGGCCTCGGCGAGCGCCGCCCAGTCGGGCGTGGGCCCGCCACCGGGTCCGCCCGTTCCGCCCGGACCCCACTGAGGTCCCCCTTGCCCAAAGCTCATGGGGCGCATCTTAGACGTGCTTCCCGGGATGTTGAGCGGGGGTTGCGCGGGGCGTCAGGCCTAGCCTGAAGCGTATGAATTCGGGCAAAGAGGGCGTTTGTGGGTGGTGGGAGAAGCCGGCCGAGTCGTACGTCCGGTGGGTGCTCGGGGTGGTGCTCGTCGCCGCGGTCGTCCGGGTCGGCCTCGCCTCTCCGCAGGGCGGAATGGACAACGCCATCGTGGTGCGGGCCGCCGACGCCTGGCTCCACGGGCGCTCGCCCTACGCCGACCGGCACTTCCTCTATCTCCCCGGCGCCGTGCTCGCGGCGGTCCCGCAGGCGCTGCTGCCCGCGGACGTGGTGCGGTTCCTGGTGCCCGCGGGGGTGACCGGCGGGCTCGTCGGGGGGTGGGCGTGTGCGCTGCGGGTGTACGGAGTGCCACTGCGGAGTCGGTTCGCCGTGTACGGGCTGCTCGGGCTCGCCCTCGGCTTCGCGCCCTTCGGGCACCTCGTCCAGCTCGGCAACTGGACGGCGGGCTCCGCGCTCGCGCTGCCGTGCGCGCTGCTCCTCGTGTGCCGCGGGCGGTGGGTCGCGGCCGGGCTCGTCATCGGGGCGGCCGTGGCCGTGAAGCCGCTGCTCGCGCCCGTGCTTCTTCTGTTCGTGTTCGCGCGCAGGTGGTGGGCGCTCGCGGCGGCCGTGGGCGTGCCCGCGCTGGTGTCGGCGGTCGCCGCGCTCGCCATGCCGGACCCGGCCGGGTTCTTCACGCGGACGCTGCCCTTCCTGCTGCGCGGCGAGGACTCCTTCGTACGCCTCTATGAGGCATCGCCCGCCGCGGTGCTCGCGCGGCTCGGGGTGCCGGAGTCGGGCGCCACGCTGCTGGCCGGGGGCGCGGCGGCGGCCGGGGTGTGGTGTGCGTGGCGGCGGTGGGGGAGGGGAGAGGAGGGCGTGGCGACGGCGAGGGTCGTGGAATGCGCCGTGATGCTGATGCTTTCGGCCTTTCTGGTCTCCCGGCCGTCGTACGACCACTATCTGTTGGTCGTCCTGCCGCTGCTGCTCGCCGGGGCCCTGACACCGGGGGCGGCCGCGCGCAGTCCGTGGTTCTGGGTGGCGCTGGTGCCGCAGGTGCCGGGGTTCACCTGGCCGTGGCTGGAGCCCGGGACGCGGCGGGCCTTCAAGGATGCGGTGACGCTGTGCGTGCTGGCGGGCACGGTCGGGTGGGCGTGCGTGCGGACCGCTACGCTGGAGAGTGCGGACCCGCCCATGGCGAGGGAGTCGCCGGTGCCTGGCTCCAGGGCCGCGTTTTGACCGGTACGGGCCAGCGCGGGTACTCTCGACGATTGATACGTATTGGTGTCCTCGATCTCACGCGAAAGGGCCCTTACGTAGGTTCCCTGGAGCAGTTACCAGTGGCTCGCATACGGGCAGCGTCCCCGGCACTGTGAGCCCCAGCTGCATGATCGCTTCCTGGGTGCCGTGTGTCTGGACCCCATCCACTGAAGAAGCGAAGGCTACTAAGTGCGTACGTACAGCCCCAAGCCCGGCGACGTGACCCGCCAGTGGCACGTCATCGACGCTCAGGACATCGTCCTGGGTCGTCTGGCGACCACCGCTGCCACCCTCCTGCGTGGCAAGCACAAGGCGATCTACGCCCCCCACGTCGACACCGGTGACTTCGTCATCATCATCAACGCGGAGAAGGTTCACCTCTCCGGCAACAAGAAGACCCAGAAGATGGCGTACCGCCACTCCGGTTACCCGGGTGGTCTGCGTTCCGTCCGTTACGACGAGCTGCTCGAGAAGAGCCCCGAGAAGGCTGTCGAGAAGGCCGTCAAGGGCATGCTCCCCAAGAACACCCTGGGCCGTCAGATGCTCTCGAAGCTGAAGGTCTACGCGGGCGACCAGCACCCGCACGGCGCTCAGCAGCCGGTCCCGTTCGAGATCACCCAGGTCGCGCAGTAGTTCCGGCCACCCCCTAAGACGTAAAGAAATCTGAGGAGAATCGTGGCCGAGACCACCGTTGAGCAGCCGGTCGAAGAGACCGAGGGTGTCGACGTAGAGCAGTACACCACCGAGTCCGAGGCGCCCGTCGAGGGCGAGTACACCTCGGAGTCGAACGCCGCGCGCTTCGGCGACCCCCAGCCGGCCGCCGGCCTGGGCCGTCGCAAGAACGCCATCGCCCGCGTCCGGATCGTCCCGGGCACCGGCAAGTGGAAGGTCAACGGGCGCACGCTCGAGGACTACTTCCCGAACAAGGTCCACCAGCAGGAAGTCAACGAGCCCTTCAAGGTGCTCGAGCTCGACGGCCGCTACGACGTCATCGCCCGCATCTCGGGTGGCGGCGTCTCCGGCCAGGCCGGTGCGCTCCGTCTCGGTGTCGCCCGTGCGCTGAACGAGGCCGACGTCGAGAACAACCGCGGCGCCCTCAAGAAGGCCGGTTACCTCAAGCGTGACGACCGTGCGGTCGAGCGCAAGAAGGCCGGTCTCAAGAAGGCCCGTAAGGCTCCGCAGTACAGCAAGCGCTAATCGCTGCCTGCTCGTACTTTCGTTCGCCCCGGCGGCACTCACCGTGCTGCCGGGGCGTTCGTCTATTCAGGACCATTCAGGAACCATTCAGGAACCCCTGAGGCAATTCGCTTTTCTGGAACGTTCGGAGGACAGCAGTGGGACGACTCTTCGGCACGGACGGCGTGCGCGGTGTCGCCAACGCGGATCTGACGGCCGAGCTCGCGCTCGGTCTCTCCGTGGCAGCGGCGCACGTACTCGCCGAGGCGGGCACCTTTGAAGGCCACCGCCCGGTAGCGGTGGTCGGGCGTGATCCGCGCGCGTCCGGGGAGTTCCTGGAGGCCGCGGTGGTCGCGGGCCTCGCGAGCGCGGGCGTGGACGTCCTGCGCGTCGGTGTGCTGCCCACCCCCGCGGTGGCGCATCTCACCGGTGCGCTGGGCGCCGACCTCGGTGTCATGCTCTCCGCCAGCCACAACGCGATGCCCGACAACGGCATCAAGTTCTTCGCCCGCGGCGGCCACAAGCTCGCCGACGAGCTGGAGGACCGCATCGAGTCCGTCTACGAGGAGCACCGCACGGGTGCCCCGTGGCAGCGGCCCACGGGGTCGGGCGTCGGTCGCGTGAAGTCGTACGACCAGGGGCTCGACCAGTACGTGGCCCACCTCATCGGGGTCCTCCCGAACCGTCTCGACGGGCTGAAGATCGTCCTCGACGAGGCGCACGGTGCCGCCGCGCGCGTCTCGCCCGAGGCGTTCTCGCGGGCCGGTGCCGAGGTCATCACGATCGGCGCCCAGCCCGACGGCCTGAACATCAACGACGGGTGCGGGTCCACGCACCTCGACCTGCTCAAGGCCGCCGTCGTCGAGCACAAGGCCGACTTCGGCGTCGCGCACGACGGGGACGCCGACCGCTGCCTCGCCGTGGACCACACGGGCGCCGAGGTCGACGGCGACCAGATCCTCGCGGTGCTCGCCCTCGCCATGCGCGAGCACGGCACGCTGCGCCACGACACGGTCGTCGCCACGGTCATGTCGAACCTCGGCTTCAAGCTCGCCATGGAGGGCCAGGGACTCTCGCTGGTGCAGACCTCCGTCGGCGACCGGTACGTGCTGGAGTCGATGAAGGAGCACGGCTTCGCGCTCGGCGGCGAGCAGTCCGGGCACGTGATCATCCTCGACCACGCGACGACCGGCGACGGCACGCTGACCGGGCTGCTGCTCGCGGCGCGCGTCGCCGAGACGGGCCGTTCGCTCGCCGACCTCGCGAGCGTCATGGAGCGGCTCCCGCAGGTCCTCATCAACGTGCCCGACGTCGACAAGTCGCGCGTGAAGACCTCCGCCGAGCTGTCCGCCGCGGTCGTCGACGCGGAGCGCGAGCTCGGCACCACCGGCCGCGTACTGCTGCGCCCCTCCGGGACCGAGCCGCTGGTGCGGGTCATGGTGGAGGCCGCGGACATCGAGCAGGCCCGGTCCGTGGCCGGCCGCCTCGCCGACGTGGTGAAGTCCGCGCTGGGCTAGACCCGCGCTGTCTTCGCGGTGCGCTCGCGCTGCCTGGCCCAGAGGATCTTCTGGGCGAGCAGCGTGAGCGTGCCCGCGAGGATGATGCCGAGCAGGTTCAACAGGAGCTGCTCCGTGGAGCCCCAGGCCTGCTTGTACTCGTCGTAGCTGAAGGCGACCGCGGCGTTCGCGGCGGCGGGGACCGTCGTCACGGAGATCGCCACGCCCACCAGCGCGCCCGACTTCGCCGAGGTGAGGGAGAGCGTGCCCGCGGCGCCCGCGAGGACGGCCACCACGAACGAGAACCAGTCGGGCCGGTAGATGAAGTTCGTGTTCGGGCGCTCCGCCTTGAGGGCGTCGTCCGTGAACAGGTCCATCGCGTCCATGAAGTAGCTGAACCCGACCGTCACCGCCATCGCCGCCGCGAAGCCGACGAGCAGCGCGATCAGCGAGCGCAGGGCCAGGCGGGGCGCGCGCTGGACCAGGGCCGTGCAGAAGCCGGCCAGCGGGCCGAACTCCGGGCCCACCGCCATCGCGCCGACGATCAGGATCGCGTTGTCGAGGACCACACCGCACGCCGCGATCATCGTGGCGAGCGTGATGAACGCGACGTACGTGACCGACAGCGTCGACTCCTCGTGGGTCGCGTCGGCCAGCTGCTCCCACAGGACGGCGTCCGCGCCCTCGCCGGGCGCGTCGTCCGCGGCCTCCTCCGCGCGCCGGGACAGCGACAGGTCGATGGTCTCCACGGCGATCGAGCCGGTCTCGTCGATGCCGAGTCCGCGCAGACCGCCGATGAGTTCGTCGCCCGCCTCACGGGCCACGTCGCACATGACGACATCGCCCGCGGGGTTGCGGGCCGCGCCCGGGAGCACCGCGAGATGGGTGGTGCCGACCGTCCCCTCGATCAGGTCGACGACGTCGTCGGTTCTGTCCGGGGGCGTGATCAGGCGCAGGTGCAGCATGGACGCAGGTTAGCCGGGCCGCGGCTCCCGCGGTCCGCGCCGACGCTCCTACAGTTTGCGCAGGCTGAGGCGTTGGACCTTGTGGTCGGGGCCCTTGCGGACGACCAGGGTGGCGCGGCTCCGGGTGGGGGCCACGTTCTCCACCAGGTTCAGCTTGTTGATGGTCCGCCAGGTGGTGCGGGCGTAGTCGAGCGCCTCTTCCTCCGACACCTGCGTGTACTTGCGGAAGTACGACGACGGGTTCTGGAACGCCGTCTGGCGCAGCTTCTTGAAGCGGTTCAGGTACCAGCGCTCGATGTCGTCCGCGCGGGCGTCGACGTACACGCTGAAGTCGAAGTAGTCCGCGAGGCCCACGCGCGTGCGGCCGTCCTTGCCGGGGAGCGCGGGCTGCAGGACGTTCAGGCCCTCGACGATGAGGATGTCGGGGCGGCGGACCGTGAGGCGCCGGTCCGGGACGATGTCGTAGATCAGGTGGGAGTAGACGGGCGCCGTCACCTCGTCCTTGCCCGCCTTGATGTCCGCGACGAAACGGGTCAGCGCACGGCGGTCGTACGACTCCGGGAAACCCTTGCGGGACATCAGGCCGCGGGCCTCCAGCTCCTTCGTGGGGAGGAGGAAGCCGTCCGTCGTGACGCGCTCCACGCGCGGGTGTTCCGGCCAGCGGGAGAGCAGCGCCTGGAGGAGGCGGGCGACGGTGGACTTGCCGACCGCCACGGAACCGGCGACCCCTATGACGAAGGGCGTGCCGGACTGGGAACCCTTCTCGCCGAGGAAGGTGTTGAGGGCGCCGCGCAGGCCGTCCGTCGCGCCCACGTACAGGTTCAGCAGGCGCGAGAGCGGCAGGTAGATGTCGCGGACCTCGTCCAGGTCGATGACGTCGCCGAGGCCGCGGAGCTGTTCCACCTCTTCCGCCGTCAGGGGGAGCGGCGTCTTCTCGCGAAGCGCGCTCCACTCGGTGCGGGTGAGGTCGACGTAGGGAGTCGCCTCCGGCTTGGGCCGGTGGGCGCTCCGGGGTGCCGTCGGGGGCACGGAGACCGAAGAGATCACAGTCCATTGTTACGGCTGTTTGAACAGGACGGGGGGTGGGGTGGGGGGTGGGGTGTGTCACGCTGACCCGGTGATTATTGGGGTTGGCATCGACGTCGCGGAGATCGAGCGGTTCGGCGCCGCGCTGGAGCGGACGCCCGGGATGGCGGAGCGGCTCTTCGTGGAGAGCGAGTTGCTGCTGCCGGGCGGGGAGCGGCGGGGCATCGCCTCGCTGGCGGCGCGGTTCGCGGCGAAGGAGGCGTTGGCCAAGGCGCTGGGGGCGCCCGCGGGGCTGCGGTGGACCGACGCCGAGGTGTACGTCGAGGAGAGCGGACAGCCCCGGGTCCGGGTGAAGGGCACGGTGGCCGAGCGGGCCTCGGTGCTGGGGGTGCGGTCCTGGCACGTGTCGCTCAGCCATGACGCGGGGGTCGCCTCCGCGGTGGTGGTGGCGGAGGGATAGGCGGGCCTCGTCCGGCGGGCGCCGCCCGTGCGGGGGCAGACTGGGCGTATGCGTACTGCGTACAGCGTGGAGAGCGTCAGGGCGGGCGAGAGGGTCGTGATGGCCCGGGGGCCCGAAGGTGTGTTGATGCAGCGTGCGGCGGCCGGACTCGCCGCCGAGTGCGCCCAGCTGCTCGGCAAGGTGTACGGGGCGAGAGTCACGCTGCTCGTGGGCAGCGGGGACAACGGGGGCGACGCCCTGTATGCCGGTGCCCGGCTCGCCCGGCGCGGTGCCGGGGTCAGTGCCGTGCTGCTCGCGCCCGAGCGTGCGCACTCCGGGGGGCTCGCCGCGCTGCGGGCCGCCGGGGGCGTGGTGGTGGGCGCCGACGAGGAGCGGGCCGAGGGTGTTGTCGCACGGGCCCAACTCGTCGTGGACGGGATCGTGGGCATCGGGGGCCGGGGTGGGCTGCGGGAGGACGCCGCGCGGCTCGTGGCGGCGGTGCGGGACGCCGTGGTCGTCGCCGTGGACCTGCCGAGCGGTGTGGACGCCGACACTGGTGAGGTGCGAGGGGAGGCGGTGCGGGCCGATGTGACGGTGACGTTCGGCGCGTACAAGCCGGGCCTTCTCATCGATCCGGGCCGCGAGTACGCCGGTGTCGTGCGGCTCGTCGACATCGGGCTCGAACCGGCGGAACTGGGGTGTGCGGAGGCCGAGGCGCTGCAGTTCGCGGACGTCGAGCGGCTGCTGCCCGTGCCCGGCGGGGAGAGCGACAAGTACCGGCGCGGGGTCGTGGGCATCGTGGCCGGATCCGAGCGGTATCCCGGCGCGGCCGTCCTCGCCGTCGCGGGCGCGCTGCGCGGGGGAGCGGGGGCCGTCCGGTACGTGGGGCCCGCCGCGGACGCCGTCATCGCGCGGTTCCCCGAGACCCTGGTGTCCGCGGGGCCGCCGTCCAAGGCCGGGCGCGTGCAGGCGTGGGTCGTGGGACCCGGACTCGGCGAGGACGCGGAACGGCTCGGCGAGGTCCTCGCCGCGGACGTGCCCGTGCTGATCGACGCCGACGGGCTGCGGCTCGCCGGGGAGCGGGACGTACGGGATCGGCGGGCCCCGACGCTCCTCACCCCGCACGCCGGGGAGGCCGCCGCGCTGCTCGGCGTGGCCAGGGAAGAGGTCGAGGCGGGGCGCCTCTCCGCCGTACGGGAGCTGGCGCGGCGGTACGGGGCGACGGTGCTGCTGAAGGGGTCGACGACCCTGGTGGCCTCGGGCGAGGGTCCGGTGCGGGTCAACCCGACCGGGACGCCCTGGCTCGCCACGGCGGGCAGCGGCGACGTGCTGTCCGGGCTCGCCGGGTCCCTCCTGGCGGCGGGACTCGACGCGCGGGACGCGGGGTCGGTCGGCGCGTACCTCCATGGGCTCGCCGGGCGGCACGCGTCGGCGGGGGCGCCCGTGGGGGCGCAGGACGTGGCGAACGCGATTCCCGCGATGTGGCGGGAGGTGGGGAGGGGCGATCGGTGAGGCCGGGGGGGGCGTCATGGCGTCACAGGGCCCGGCAACGTGAGCTGACCGGGCTTGCGCCCGGGGCCAAGGCCTGCGGAAGCAGGGGTGTCGGCGGGCTCTGAGACACTTGTCCGCGATGAACGAGACAGCACCTTTCCGTGTCCGGGCCGAGATCGACCTCGCCGCCCTCCGCGCCAACGTGCGCGCGCTGCGCGCCCACGCGCCGGACGCCGCGTTCATGGCCGTGGTGAAAGCGGACGGTTACGGCCACGGAATGGTGCCCTGCGCCAGGGCCGCACGCCAGGCCGGCGCCACGTGGATCGGCACCGCCACTCCCCAGGAGGCCCTGGCCCTGCGCGCCGCCGGGCTGCCCGGCCGCATCATGTGCTGGCTGTGGACGCCCGGCGGGCCCTGGCGCGAGGGAGTCGAGGCCGACCTGGACATGTCGGTGAGCGCACTGTGGGCGCTGGACGAGGTGACGGCCGCCGCGCGTGCGGCAGGGCGTACCGCGCGTATCCAGCTCAAGGCCGACACGGGTCTGGGGCGGAACGGCTGCATGCCCGCCGACTGGCCCGACCTCGTCGACCGCGTCCTGCGCGCCGAGGCCGAAGGCCTGGTCACGGTCACCGGGCTCTGGTCGCACTTCGCATGCGCCGACGAACCCGGGCACCCGTCGATCGCCGCGCAGCTCACGGTCTTCCGCGAGATGGTCGCGTACGCCGAGGAGCGGGGGCTGCGCCCCGAGGTGCGGCACATCGCCAACTCCCCGGGCATGCTGACGCTTCCGGAGGCGCACTTCGACCTCGTGCGTCCGGGCATCGCGATGTACGGCGTCTCGCCGAGCCCCGAGGTGGGCACCTCCCAGGACTTCGGGCTGCGGCCCGTCATGACGCTCGCCGCCTCGCTCGCCCACGTGAAGCGCGCCCCGGCCGGCCACGGCGTGAGCTACGGCCACCACTACGTCACACCCGGCGAGACGACCCTCGGCCTCATCCCGGCGGGCTATGGCGACGGGGTCCCGCGGCACGCCTCCGGCACGGCCCCCGTCCTCGTCGACGGCAAGCTGCGGACGGTCGCGGGGCGCGTCGCGATGGACCAGTTCGTCGTGGACCTCGGCGGGGACGAGCCCGAAGTGGGCGCGGAGGCCGTGCTGTTCGGCCCCGGTGACCGGGGCGAGCCGACCGCCGAGGACTGGGCGCAGGCCGCGGGCACCATCGCGTACGAAATCGTCACCCGCATCGGATCGCGCGTCCCGCGCGTCTACGTGAACGAGCGGCCCGACGACTGACCGGGGACCGACAGGGAACTGACGGGTAACCGACCGGGAAGGACCGGGAACCCGACCGGAACGGACCGGGAACTGACGAGGAGCGGCACGTGAGCGAGAGCAGCACGGGGGCGGCCGCGGCGGAAGCGGTGTCGGAGGCCGCCGCCGCGGCCGGGAACTGGCGCCGGGCAGGCGTCGCGGGCGCGGCGATAGGCGTCCTGGCCGCGGGTGCGGCCGCAGGCGTCGCCATAGAGCGGCTCACCGTCGGCCGCGGCATGCGCAAGAAGGCGCGGCTGGCGCTCGACGCGTCGGGGCCGTACGGCTCGCTGCGCGGCATGCCCGGCACGGCGTACGCGGACGACGGCACGGAGCTCTCGTACGAGGTCGAAGAGGTCGAGCCGGCCGAGGGCACCGACCGGGCCGGAGGCGGCGCGGAGGGCGGTGGCCAGGCCCCGCGGCGGCGTCGGCTCTTCGGGCGTCGGGAGCCCGCGCCCGTCACCGTCGTCTTCAGCCACGGGTACTGCCTGAGCCAGGACTCCTGGCACTTCCAGCGGGCCGCCCTGCGCGGTGTCGTCCGCGCCGTCTACTGGGACCAGCGCAGCCACGCCCGTTCGGCGCGCGGGGTGGACCAGGTCGAGCACGGCGTGCCGGTCTCCATCGACCAGCTGGGGCGCGACCTGAAGGCCGTCATCGACGCCGCGGCGCCCGAGGGGCCGCTCGTCCTCGTCGGGCACTCCATGGGCGGTATGACGACCATGGCGCTCGCCGACCAGTTCCCCGAGCTGATCCGCGAGCGCGTGGTGGGGGTCGCCCTCGTCGGCACGTCGTCGGGGCAGCTCGGCGAGGTGAACTTCGGCCTTCCGGTGGCCGGGATGAACGCGGTCCGGCGGGTGCTGCCCGGCCTGCTGCGGGCGCTCGGCTCGCAGGCGGAGCTGGTGGAGCGGGGGCGGCGGGCCACGGCGGACCTCTTCGCGGGCGTCATCAAGCGGTACTCGTTCTCGCGCAAGGACGTGGACCCGGCGATCGCGCGGTTCGCGGAGCGGATGATCGAGGCGACGCCCATCGACGTGGTCGCGGAGTTCTACCCGGCCTTCGCCGAGCACGACAAGGCGGCGGCGCTCAAGCACTTCGCCGAGCTGCCGGTGCTCGTCCTCGCGGGCGACGAGGACCTGGTCACCCCGAGCGAGCACAGTGAGGCCATCGCCCACCTGCTGCCCGACGCCGAACTGGTCCTGGTCCCGGACGCGGGTCACCTGGTGATGCTGGAGCACCCGGAGGTCGTCATGGACCGCCTCGCCGACCTGCTGGTACGGGCGGGGGCTGTGCGGGGGGCCGGGCGGCGGGCCTGAGCGCAGGCGGTGGGCCCGGGCGCGCGCTCCCAGCCGCTACCGTGGGCGGTATGGAAGCACCGCACCACGAGGCTCCGGCCGTCACTCTGAAGATCACCGTCAACTCCCCCGAACGCATGGGCGAGTTGGGGCGTCGTCTGGCCAAGCTGTTGCGCCCCGGCGACCTCGTCATGCTCACCGGCGAGCTCGGCGCCGGGAAGACGACGCTGACCCGCGGCCTCGGCGAGGGCCTCGGTGTGCGCGGCGCCGTCACCTCCCCGACCTTCGTCATCGCCCGCGTGCACCCGCCGCTCGGTGACGGCCCCTCGCTGGTCCACGTCGACGCGTACCGCCTCGGCGGCGGGCTCGACGAGATGGAGGACCTGGACCTCGACGTGTCGCTGCCCGAGTCCGTGATCGTCGTCGAGTGGGGCGACGGCAAGGTCGAGGAGCTGTCGGACGACCGGCTGCGGGTCGTCATCGACCGCACCGTGGGCGACACGGCGGGCGGCGCGACGGACGACGCGGCCGACGAGGTGCGCGAGGTGACGGTCACCGGGCTCGGCGCGCGCTGGGCCGACGCGGATCTGGCGTCACTGAGCGCTTGAGGGGCCTTACGGCCCGCGCTCGAATTCCCCGCCCCGGGCCTCTGGTCCGGGGCGTTTCTCGTACGTTCGACCGAACGTTCCGACAAGGCGTCGGCAAAATGTTGCGTTGCGAGCGCCGGGCGTGGTCACATGGATACCGGTCCTGGTTAGGTCTACCTAACCACGTCTGCCCCCGGAGCCCCCAGGAGGCATCCATGACGGCTACAGAACGTGACGCCTGCGCTCAGCCGCGCGGGAAGAGGCTGCCCGGACCATCGGCCGCCGTGGACTCCTCGCACTCCTCGGAACCCCCGAACCTGTCGATGAGCGATCTGCTCGCGTCGTGCGCCGCCGCGAGCGCCGTCTCCACGCCGCCGAGCGACCCCGAGCCCGCGCGTACGCCCACGCCCGCGAAGCGGCACTGATCAGGGAACGGCGATCAGGGAACGACGACGACCTTCTTGTCGCGCAGCGCGAACTCCCACATCGTCTTGGCCTGCTCGCGCGACTGACGGATGCCGCCCGTCTTCTTCGACGGGTCCGGCTTCGGCGTCGAGCCGTCCACGGCGGCACTGAAGCCGATCGCGACCCCGTCGGTGAGCGTGAAGACCACGACGTTCTCGATCGGCACCCCGTCCGTACCGGTGACACGACCCGTGCGGGACGTGACCGCGTACGTGCCCGGAGCCGGGTCGACCGTGCCCGGGGTGACCTTGAACGTCTGCTTGACCTTGCCGGACGCCTCGACCAGCCAGACGCGGTCGTCCTCTAGGGAGTACACGACGCGCTCGCCGGTGCCGGACTGCGCGGGCAGGGCCGCGGGGTTCTTCTTGTCCTTGGGGGAGCGCGACGCGGAGGCTGAGGGCGACTTGTCGGCCTTCTCCGGGTGATCCGGCGCGCTGGCCGATGCCTGGAAGGCGAGGAACCCGACCGCCGCGAGCGCGGCAGCGGTGAGCCCGGCCACGAATCCCGAGCTGCTCCTTGACACCTTGCGCCACCCACCTCTTCGTACTGCGTACGGCTACGGAGTGACGGTAGCAGCAGCCGTGCCCCATCCCCGGGCAGCCGCACCTCATCCCCGTGCGGGCCGTGCGCGGCGCCCGGGAGCCGTAGGCTGTTCGCGTGCTCTTGCTCGCTCTGGATACCGCAACGCCCGCCGTCACCGTCGCCCTCCACGACGGCTCCTCAGCCGTCTCGGAGTCGAGCCAGGTCGACGCCCGCCGCCACGGGGAACTGCTGCTTCCGGCCGTCGACCGTGTGCTCGCCGAGGCCGGCCTGCGGCTCGACGCCGTGACCGGCATCGTCGTCGGCGTGGGCCCCGGCCCCTACACCGGCCTCCGCGTCGGCCTGATGACCGCCGACACCTTCGGCCTCGCCCTCGACGTCCCGGTGCACGGCGTGTGCACGCTGGACGGCCTCGCGTACGCCTCGGGCATCGAAAGCGGTCCCTTCGTGGTGGCCACCGACGCCCGCCGCAAGGAGGTCTACTGGGCCCGCTACGAAGACGTGCGCACGCGCGTGGGCGAGCCCGCGGTCGACCGGCCCGCCGACATCGCCGCCGAGGTCGAGGGACTGCCCGCCGTCGGCGCGGGCGCGCTGCTCTACCCCGACACGTTCCCCGACGCCCGCGCCCCCGAGCACGTCTCGGCGGCCGCGCTGGCCTCGCTCGCCGCCGAGAAGCTGGCCGCGGGCGAGGAGCTCCTGGAGCCCAGGCCGCTGTATCTGCGCCGCCCCGACGCGCAGGTCCCCAAGAACTACAAGGTGGTCACCCCGAAGTGACCGAGGTGACCCAGGTGACGGACTCCGCCGTGCTGCGCGAGATGCGCTGGTGGGACATCGACGCGGTGTTCGTCCTGGAGAAGGAGCTCTTCCCGGACGACGCGTGGTCGCGCGGGATGTTCTGGTCCGAGCTCGCCCACGCGCGCGGGCCGCAGGCCACCCGGCGGTACGTGGTCGCCATGGACGGCGACCGCCTCGTCGGGTACGCGGGCCTCGCCGCCTCGGGAGACCTTGCGGACGTCCAGACCATCGCGGTGGCCCGCGACCACTGGGGCACTGGCCTCGGCGCCCGGCTCCTGACCGACCTGCTCCAGGCCGCGACCGCCTTCGAGTGCGCCGAGGTGATGCTGGAAGTGCGGGTCGACAACACACGGGCGCAGAAGCTGTACGAGCGCTTCGGCTTCGAACCCATCGGCTTCCGGCGCGGCTACTACCAGCCCGGCAACGTGGACGCCCTGGTCATGCGCCGCACCGATCCCTCCACCCCCGCATCCGGCGTACAAGGAACCGAGATCCATGGCTAGCACGCGCGACGAACCCCTCGTCCTCGGCATCGAGACCTCCTGCGACGAGACCGGCGTCGGCATCGTCCGCGGCACCACGCTGCTCGCGGACGCCGTCGCCTCCAGCGTCGACGAGCACGCACGCTTCGGCGGCGTCGTGCCCGAGGTGGCCTCCCGCGCCCACCTCGAAGCGATGGTGCCCACCATCGAGCGCGCCCTGAAGGAAGCGGGCGTCACCGCGAAGGACCTCGACGGCATCGCGGTGACCGCGGGCCCCGGCCTCGCGGGTGCACTGCTCGTCGGCGTCTCCGCCGCGAAGGCGTACGCGTACGCGCTCGGGAAGCCGCTCTACGGCGTCAACCACCTCGCCTCGCACATCTGCGTCGACCAGCTGGAGCACGGGCCGCTGCCCGAGCCGACCATGGCGCTCCTCGTCTCCGGCGGCCACTCGTCGCTGCTCCTGTCGGAGGACATCACGTCCGACGTCCGGCCGCTCGGCTCGACGATCGACGACGCGGCGGGCGAGGCCTTCGACAAGATCGCGCGCGTGCTGAACCTCGGCTTCCCCGGCGGTCCCGTCATCGACCGGTACGCGCGCGAGGGCGACCCGAACGCGATCGCCTTCCCGCGCGGTCTCACCGGACCCCGCGACGCCGCGTACGACTTCTCCTTCTCCGGCCTGAAGACGTCCGTCGCCCGCTGGATCGAGGCGAAGCGCGCCGCGGGCGAGGAGGTGCCGGTACGTGACGTGTCGGCGTCCTTCCAGGAGGCCGTCGTCGACGTGCTGACCCGCAAGGCCGTGCGGGCCTGCAAGGACGAGGGCGTCGACCACCTCATGATCGGCGGCGGCGTGGCCGCCAACTCGCGCCTGCGCGCCCTCGCCCAGGAGCGGTGCGAGAAGGCGGGCATCCGGCTGCGCGTGCCGCGCCCCAAGCTCTGCACGGACAACGGCGCGATGGTCGCGGCCCTCGGCGCGGAGATGGTGGCCCGCAACCGTACGGCGTCGTCCTGGGACCTGTCGGCGGACTCGTCGCTCCCGGTGACGGAACCGCATGTGCCGGGCCACTCGCACGACCACGCCCACTCCCACGACCACGTGCACGAGGTCAGCAAGGAGAACCTGTACTCGTGACGGTCGCGCTGATGTGGGAGGCCCGGGCGGCGGAGGGCCGCGGCGACGAACTGCTCGCCTGGGCGAAGTCCCAGAGCCTCGGCGGCACCCCGGTCCGCCGCGAGACGTTCCGCGCGCCGCAGGACCGGGTGCTCGTCATCACGTGGTGGGACGCGGCGTACGACGCGGAGCTGCCCGAACTCCCGGAGCCCGCGGGGGAGCTCGTGACGCGGGCGGTGCACCGGTGGCGGTTCGAGTCGGTGGAGAGCGAGCCGACCGGGGGCGTCTAGGCCTTCTCGTACGACAGCAGGTAGCGCCAGAACAAGAGCTGGCGGACGCGGCTGCCGGGCAGGAGGCGGGCCGCTTCCGTGCGGATGTCGGGGAGCCGCATGTCCGGCCGGCGCACGGGGGCTTTGAGCGGGGGCGTGTGGTCGCCGCGCAGGCGCTCCGAGACGTACACCGTCGCCCTCGCCACCACGTTCGCGGGGGATGCCGCGATGTCCCACCAGGTCATGCCCGCGTAGCAGCCGAGGACGAGCAGCGTGCCGCCCGGGGCGAGTGCGGCGCGGAGGCGGGTCACCGTGTCGAAGGGCATGTGGTGCAGGCTCGCCAGGCAGGTGATGACGTCGTAGTGGGCCGCGGGCAGGTCCTCCTTCGTCACGTCCGCCCGGCGGTAGCGGGGGCCGCCGCCCGCGGCTCGCGCCTCGGCGATGACCTCCGCCGACGGGTCCAGCGCGTCGACCTCGTAGCCGCGGGCCGCGAGGCGGCGGGCGAAGCGGCCCGTGCCGCAGCCGATGTCGAGGGCGGTGCGGCTGCCCGGCGGCAGGCTCCTGAGGAGCAGGGGGTGGTAGTGGTCGTTGTGGTCGAAGGGCATGCGGGGGAGCCTGGCACACCCGCGCGGATCAACGCGGGCGTTCCGCGCGGCCCAGCAATCCGTCGATGACCGCCCCCAGTTGGCCCGTCACGTCGTAGTCCTCGGTCAGTTCCGACCAGCGGTCCGCCAGCGCCGCCAGATGGGGGAGTTCGGTCGCGTCGGCGTCGGCGAGCAGGTCGGGGAAGTGGCGCTTGCGGCCCGGGTCCTCGGCGCGGCGCTCCATCGCGCGGCGGAAGACGAGGTCTCCGTAGACGCAGTGCCAGATCGTCCGGTACGCGCGTACGGCCTCCTCCGGAGTGAGTCCGCACGCGATGCCGCAGGCGACGATCTCCTCGACCATCCACAGGGCGCCCTCGTCGGTGAGGTCGCCGAGGCTGAGCACCTCCACCACCCAGGGCATCCGCGCCAGCGTGCCGTGCATGTGCAGGGAGACGGCGAGGAGGCGGTCGCGCGGGTCGGCGGGCAGGTCGGGGCGCGGGACCGTGGCGGCCGTGCCCGCGAGCGTGAGCATCAGGAGCTCGTCCTTGTCGCGGACGTGGTGGTAGAGCGCCATCGGCGTCGTGCCGACCTCCTTGGCGACCCGGCGCATGCTCAGGCCCGCGACGCCCTCCGCCTCCAGGATCCGGCGGGCCGTCGCGACGATCGTCTCCGGCTCGATGCGGCGGGGGCGGCCCACGGGGCGCTTGCTCACCGGAGCCCCGGCCTTTTTCGCGGGTGCCGTCTGCTCGCTGTCTTCTGCTGCCACCCGCTCATTGTCCCGTCTGCATTGTCCCGTCCGCCCGGGGAGCGGGCCTCGCAGCCCTTGCGCTATTTCTATACGCGTATAGTAATGTCCGTCGCATGGTGAACGTGAACCCGAACCCGAGCCCGAACGCTCAATCCGGGCGTTTGCTGCTGCCGGTGCTCCTGACCGTGCAGTTCCTCGTCTCCCTCGACATGTCCGTCGTCAACATCGCCCTGCCCGACATGGGCGACGACCTCGGCTTCGCGCCCGATTCGCTGCTGTGGGTCGTCAATGCCTATGCGCTGGCCTTCGGCGGTCTGCTCATGCTCGGCGGGCGCCTCGCCGATCTGATCGGGCGGCGCACCACGCTCACGTGGGGCTTCGCCGTCTTCGGTGTCGCGAGCCTCGCGGGCGGGCTCGCCCTCGCGCCGGGGCAGCTCGTCGCGGCGCGGGCGGTGCAGGGCGCGGGTGCGGCGGCGCTCGCCCCCGTCGCGCTCGCCCTGATCACCGTGAACTACGCGGCGGGGCCCGCGCGGTCCCGCGCGCTCGGCCTCTGGGGCGTCTCCGGGGCGCTCGGCGGCGCCGTCGGCATCATGGCGGGCGGTGTGCTCACCGACTGGGTGGGCTGGCGTTCCGTGATGCTGATCAATGTCCCCGTGGTGCTCGCCGCGCTCCTCGCCGCCCGGCACGGCGTGCCCGCCGACCGCCGTACGGGACCCGCGCCCCGCCTCGACGTCACCGGTGCCCTGCTCGTCACGGCCGGGGCGACGCTGCTCGTCCTCGGCCTCGTGCGCACGGAGACGTACGGCTGGACATCCGGCACCACCCTCGGCACGCTCGGCGCGGCGGCCGTCCTGCTCACCGCCTTCGTCGCCGTCGAGGCCCGTAAGCGCGAGCCCCTGCTGCGGCTCGGCCTGCTCGGCACGGCGCACCGGCCCGTGCTCTCCGCCAACGTCTTCGCCCTGCTGATGTCCTCCGGACAGTTCGCCGCGTTCTACTTCACCTCGCTCTACCTCCAGCAGGTGATGGAGTACGGGCCGACGGCGGCCGGCGCCGCGTTCCTGCCGTTCTGCGCGGGCGTCGTCGCCGGGTCGACGGTCGCGACCCGGACGGTCGGGCGGTTCGGCGAGCGGACGCTGCTCGTGGCGGGCGGGCTGCTCGGCGCCGCCGGGTTCGGGTGGTTCGCGCTCACCGTCGAGGCGGGCGGCACGTTCCTCGGCTCCGTCCTCGGGCCCTCGCTGGTCGCGAGCGTCGGCATCGGCCTGTGCTTCGTACCGCTCGGCACGGCGGCGACCGGCGGCGTCGCGCCCGAGGAGACCGGCATGGCCTCCGGGCTGCTCAACAGCTCCCGCCAGCTCGGCGGCTCCCTCGGCCTCGCGGTCCTGGTCACCGTCGCGGCGAGCGCCACGGGGGAGGGGCGCGGCAGGGGCGCCCTCGCCGATGGGTACGCGGCCGCCTTCGCGGTCTCGGCGGGGCTCCTGGTGGCGGCCGCGCTGGCGACCGCGGTGCTGCACGGGCGTCGTACGCCTCCTGCCGACGCCCTGGCCACACCGCCGCGACCTGCGGAAACAGCCGTCGGAGAAGAAACTTCGGAAATTCTCGGCGACGATGTCGAAACGGGCGTCTCCCGTTCGACGCAGGGGTGAGAGGCGAGGAGAAGCCCCGCCGCCACCCGAAGGGGAGACCACCATGCCGCGCTACCTGACGATGATCCGCATCGACGAGAACAACGCGCCCGAGGGCGGCCCGAGCCCCGAACTCCAGGAGCGCATGGGCGCGCTCCTGGAGGAGATCACCAGGGCCGGGGTCATGCTCGACACCGCCGGCCTGCGACCGACCTCCGAAGGCACCCGCGTGACCTGGGACAAGGGCGAACTGTCCACGACCGACGGCCCGTTCACCGAGACCAAGGAGGTCATCGGCGGCTACTCCATCTGCCAGGCCAAGAACATGGCCGAAGCCGTCGAGTGGACCAAGCGGTTCCTCAAGACCCACGAGGACTACTGGACGATCACCGCGGAGGTCCGGGAGATCGAGGGCTGAACCTCGCCCCTGTTGCCTTTGCGGCGGTGGCGCCGGGGTGCTCTGATGGATGGCCGTGAGCCATCCCCCGGAGCACCCCCGCCAGGCCGCCCAGGCCACTCGTCAGGCCATCGAAACCGTCTTCCGCATGGAGTCGCCACGCATCATCGCCGGTGTCACGCGGATCGTACGAGACGTCGGCATCGCCGAGGAGCTGGCGCAGGACGCCCTCGTGGCGGCCCTCGAACAGTGGCCCGCGCAAGGCGTCCCCGACAACCCGGGCGCCTGGCTCATGGCCACCGCCCGAAACCGCGCCGTCGACCTGGTGCGCCGCCGCGAGCGCTACGCGCGCAAGCTCGCCGAGGTCGGCCGCGACCTGGAGACCGCCCCGGCACACGCGGGCCCCCTCGAACCGCCCGACCCCGACGCCATCGACGACGACCTCCTGCGCCTCGTCTTCATCGCCTGCCACCCGGTGCTCTCCACCGAGGCCCGCGTGGCGCTCACGCTGCGCCTCCTCGGCGGCCTGTCCACCGCGGAGATCGCCCGCGCGATGCTGGCCCCCGAACCGACCGTGGCGCAGCGCATCGTGCGCGCCAAACGCACCCTCGCCGCCCGCGCCGTCGCCTTCGAGGTCCCCTACGGACCCGACCGCGCCGCCCGCCTCGGCTCGGTCCTCGAAGTCATCTACCTGATCTTCAACGAGGGGTACGCGGCCACGGCGGGCGACGACCTCGTGCGCCCCGCCCTCTGCGAGGACGCGCTGCGCCTGGCCCGGGTGCTCACCGCCCTCATGCCCGAGGAGTCCGAGGCGCACGGCCTGGCCGCACTCCTCGAACTGCAGGCCTCGCGCACGACGACCCGTACGGGTCCGGCCGGCGAGCCGGTGCTGCTCAGGGACCAGAGCCGCGCCCACTGGAACCAGATGCTGGTCCGGCGCGGATTCGCCGCCCTGGCACGCGCCCAGGCCACGGCGCCCTCGCCGGCCGGCGCCCTCGGCCCGTACGCGCTGCAGGCCGCGATCGCCGCCTGCCACGCCCACGCGCACAGCTACGAGGAGACCGACTGGCAGCAGATCGCCGCCCTGTACGGCCTGCTCGCCGCCCGCGCGCCCTCCCCGGTCGTCGAGCTGAACCGCGCGGTCGCGGTGGCGATGGCGCAGGGAACGGAGGCCGGACTCGTCCTGGTCGACGCGCTCACCGCCGAACCCGTCCTGAAGGACTACCACTTGCTGCCCAGCGTCCGGGGCGATCTCCTGGAGCGGCTCGGACGCACCGACGAGGCCCACGCGGAGTTCGAGCGTGCGGCGTCGCTGGCGCGCAACGAGCGGGAACGGGAACTGCTCCTGGCACGGGCCGCCGACTGCTGGGCGGGGCCGGGACGCGGGGCGAGGCCGGTGGAGAGCGCCCCTTGTGAGGGTGCCTAGGCGGGTCCGGGTGCCGGGTGGCCGATCAGCATCGTCGGGGCGCCCGCCACCCGGGTGAGGAAGACGGTCGCCGCGTTCCTGCCCTGCGGCTTCACCTTGCGCCGCAGCTCCTCGGGCTCGACGGCGGAGCCGCGCTTCTTCACGGTGAGGATGCCGACCCCGCGCTCGCGCAGCAGGGCCTTCAGCTTCTTCACGTTGAACGGGATGCGGTCGGTGATCTCGTACGCCGTCGCGTACGGGGTGGCGTGCAGGGCGTCGGAGGTGACGTACGCGATGGTCTCGTCGACGAGTCCGCCGTCGACCCGGGCGGCGACCTCGGCGACCAGGTGGGCGCGGATGACGGCGCCGTCGGGCTCGTACAGGTAGCGCCCGACGGGGCGTACCTCCGGGTCGGGCAGCATCGTGGCGAGCGGGCTCCACAGGGAGGCGCCGCCGGGCAGCAGCGTGGCGCGGTGCGAGGCGGGCGTGTCCGTGCCGAACCAGAGCACGGCCTCCTTCACGTCGCCGCCGTCCGAGATCCACTCGGCCGCGGCCTCGGCGGGGATCGCCTCGTGCGGGATGCCGGGGGCGATCTTCAGGGCCGCGAGGGGGGCCGCGAGCGCCGCCCCGATCGCCCAGGACAGGGGCGGGGAGTACGCCTCGGGGTCGAAGATCCGGCCGCGGCCGCCGCGCCGCGCGGGGTCCACGAAGACGGCGTCGTACGCGGACGTGTCCACGTCGGTGACGTCCGCCTCGCGCACCTCGATCAGGTCGGCGAGCCCAAGGGCCTCGGCGTTGGCACGGGCCACCGCGCAGGTCAGCGGGTCGCAGTCGACGGCGAGCACGGAGATCCCGGCGCGCGCGAGGGCGATCGCGTCGCCGCCGATGCCGCAGCACAGGTCGGCGAGTGACCGTACGCCCAGGGTCTTGAAGCTCTCCGCGCGGTGCGCGGCGACGGACGCGCGCGTGGACTGCTCGACGCCGTTCGGCGTGAAGAACATGCGGGCCGCGTCCTCGGCGCCGAACTTCGCCGCGGCCCGGGTGCGCAGCCGGGCCTGGGCGAGCGCCGCGGAGACCAGGGGCGCCGGGTGGGTGCGGCGCAGCCGGGTGGCGGCCGCGAGCTCCTCGGCCGGTGCGACGTCCCGGACCTCGTCGAGCAGGGCCCGGCCCTCGTCGGTACGGAGGGCGGCGAAGGCGGCGAGGGGGTCGCCGAGGTCGGTCTGGTGGGCGCTCGGCGTGTTCGGGTCGTTCACCCGCCCCATTGTGGGCCAGTCGGTGGATGGTGCGCGTCCGGCGGCGGTGTCGGGCCGTCGGCACGGCCGTGAGCTGCGAGGATCCGGCGCCATGCAACTAGTACGACAAAAGGAAGAATGCGCCAGAAGGCGGAAGAATCAGGCACGCGCCCTGATCGCCGTCCTCTCCGTCGCGGCGGTCGCGTCCGGCTGCGCCTCCGGGGGCGGCTCCGCGAAGCCCGCCCACGGCCAGGAGCCGCTCAACGCCCCACCCGCCCGCGCCCTCGACTCCTACGCCCAGAAGCTCGCCGCCACCCAGGTCGCCCGCACCATGGCCGCCAAGCGCTGGGGCCTGGCCAAGACCCCGCTCGCCGCACCCCCGCCGCCTGCGGTCAAGCCCCGCATCACCACCCGCAAGGGGTTCGAGGTCAAGGGCCAGGCGAGCCTGCCGCCGGTCTTCACGACCATCCCCACCAAGGAGAAGGTCGTCTTCCTGACCATGGACGACGGCGCCGAGAAGGACCCGGCGCTGCTGAGGATGATGAGCGAACTGCGGCTCCCGTACACCGCGTTCCTCAGCGACTACCTGGTCAAGGAGGACTACACCTACTTCAAGAAGATGCAGGACCGCGGCGTCACCCTGAACAACCACACGCTCAACCACCGCTACCTGCCCGGACTCTCGTACGAGGGCCAGCGCCGCGAGATCTGCGGCATGCAGGACGTCATCAAGAAGCACTACGGCAAGCGCCCCGAGCTCTTCCGCCCGCCGTACGGCAACTACAACCGCGACACGCTGCGCGCCGCCAAGTCCTGCGGCGTCAAGGCGGTGCCCCTGTGGGCGTCCGAGGCCTTCGCCGACCACATGGAGTGGCGCGAGTGGGACCGCGACCTGCACCCCGGCGACATCATCCTCACGCACTTCCGGGGGCGTGAGGACTGGAAGGGCACCATGCCCGACATGATCCGCAGGGTCATGAAGACGGTCACCGACAAGGGGTACGCGGTCGCCAGGCTGGAGGACTACCTGTGACCCCGCGGGCGCGAGCGCGCCGCCGCCTCCTCGCCGGGGCCCTGCTGTGCGGAGTGCTCGCGCCCGCGCTGCTCTCGGGGTGCGCGGAGTCGGTCGACCCGATCGAGAGGCTGGGCAGGAAGGCGGCGCAGAAGGTGCCGCGCGTACCGGACCGCGGCAGGGCGGGGCCGGTCGCCTGCGCCGGGGAACGAGATCCGCGGCCTCCTTGGCTCGCGCGGGCGGAACTGGCCGTGCCCGCCGTGCGTTGCCCCGAAGGGGTGCTCCGCACCCCTTCCGACTGAAGCCCGACGCAGCGGATTGGCACTCCGCTTGACCGAGTGCTAATCCCCGTCCTAGTCTCGCTTCTGGCACTCCCCACTGGAGAGTGCCAACAGCGACGGGCAGGTCCGGCACCCGCGACGACGGATCCACCTGGTCGCCACACCTCAGACTCTTAACCCCGTGAGATCTCCGAAGGGGGAGACCGGATCGTGACGACCGCAAGCTCCAAGGTTGCCATCAAGCCGCTCGAGGACCGCATTGTGGTCCAGCCGCTCGACGCCGAGCAGACCACGGCCTCCGGCCTGGTCATTCCGGACACCGCGAAGGAGAAGCCCCAGGAGGGCGCCGTCCTCGCCGTGGGCCCGGGCCGCTTCGAGAACGGCGAGCGCCTGCCGCTCGACGTCAAGGTCGGCGATGTCGTGCTGTACAGCAAGTACGGCGGCACCGAGGTGAAGTACAACGGCGACGAGTACCTCGTCCTCTCGGCTCGCGACGTCCTCGCGATCGTCGAGAAGTAAGCCACCGCTTCACCCGCATCACCTGCTTCACCAGCAGATTTGCTTTTGAGCTGCGCCCCTGGTCACCCCGCTGATTGCCGGGCGGCGAGGGGCGCAGTTCGTTCACCGAGTTTTCGAGAGGGCTGAATCGCTCCCATGGCGAAGATCCTGAAGTTCGACGAGGACGCCCGTCGCGCCCTTGAGCGCGGCGTCAACAAGCTTGCCGACACGGTCAAGGTGACGATCGGCCCCCGCGGCCGCAACGTCGTCATCGACAAGAAGTTCGGCGCCCCGACCATCACCAACGACGGTGTCACCATCGCCCGTGAGGTCGAGGTCGAGGACCCGTACGAGAACCTCGGCGCCCAGCTGGTGAAGGAGGTGGCGACCAAGACCAACGACATCGCTGGTGACGGCACCACCACCGCCACCGTGCTCGCCCAGGCCCTGGTCAAGGAAGGCCTGCGCAACGTCGCCGCCGGCGCCTCCCCGGCCGCCCTGAAGAAGGGCATCGACGCCGCCGTCGCGGCCGTCTCCGAGGAGCTCCTCGCCACCGCCCGCCCGATCGACGACAAGGCCGACATCGCGGCCGTCGCCGGTCTGTCGGCCCAGGACCCGCAGGTCGGCGAGCTCATCGCCGAGGCGATGGACAAGGTCGGCAAGGACGGTGTCATCACCGTCGAGGAGTCCAACACCTTCGGCCTGGAGCTCGACTTCACCGAGGGCATGGCCTTCGACAAGGGCTACCTGTCGCCGTACATGGTGTCCGACCAGGAGCGTATGGAGGCCGTCCTCGACGACCCGTACATCCTGATCCACCAGGGCAAGATCTCCTCGATCCAGGACCTCCTGCCGCTGCTCGAGAAGGTCATCCAGGCCAACTCCTCGAAGCCGCTCCTCATCATCGCCGAGGACGTCGAGGGCGAGGCCCTCTCGACCCTCGTCGTGAACAAGATCCGCGGCACGTTCAACGCCGTCGCGGTGAAGGCCCCCGGCTTCGGCGACCGCCGCAAGGCGATGCTCGGCGACATGGCCACCCTCACCGGTGCCACCGTCATCGCCGAAGAGGTCGGCCTCAAGATCGACCAGGTCGGTCTCGACGTGCTGGGCACCGCCCGCCGCGTCACCATCACCAAGGACGACACCACGATCGTCGACGGCGGCGGCAACAAGGCCGACGTCGAGGGCCGCGTCGCCCAGATCAAGGCCGAGATCGAGGCCACGGACTCCGACTGGGACCGCGAGAAGCTCCAGGAGCGCCTCGCGAAGCTGGCCGGCGGCGTGTGCGTCATCAAGGTCGGCGCCGCCACCGAGGTGGAGCTGAAGGAGAAGAAGCACCGTCTGGAGGACGCCATCTCCGCGACCCGCGCCGCGGTCGAGGAGGGCATCGTCTCCGGTGGTGGCTCCGCTCTGGTGCACGCCGCCAAGGTGCTCGGCGACTCGCTCGGCAAGGACGGCGACGAGGCCACCGGTGTGGCCGTCGTCCGCCGCGCCGCCGTCGAGCCGCTGCGCTGGATCGCCGAGAACGCGGGCCTCGAGGGCTACGTCATCACCTCGAAGGTCGCCGAGCTCGACAAGGGCTTCGGCTTCAACGCAGCGACCGGTGAGTACGGCGACCTGGTCAAGGCCGGCGTCATCGACCCGGTCAAGGTCACGCGCTCCGCGCTGGAGAACGCCGCGTCGATCGCCTCGCTGCTCCTGACGACCGAGACCCTCGTCGTCGAGAAGCCGGCCGAGGAAGAGGCGGAGGCCGGTCACGGCCACGGCCACGGTCACTCTCACTGACCTGAATAGCCCGAGGCCCGGCTCCCTGTTGAGGGAGCCGGGCCTCAGGTTTTTTCGGGACTGCGTCTGCCGGGTCGCTCGCTGTTGCCGACTGCGGGCCGTCTTGGGCCGATCGCGCAGTTCCCCGCGCCCCTGACCGCGACTTCGGCGAGCGCCCCTTTAGGGGCGCGGGGAACTGCGCGACCAGCCGAGAACAACCCGCACCCGGCGACGGGAAGCAACCCGGCAGACGGGACCCGCAGGGTTACTGCGGGCCGTACTTGCGGCCCGTTCGGGACGTGACGCCGCCGAGGAGTGCGCGGGGCGTCACCTTCACCACGCCCATCAGGGCCTTGTAACGGGGGTCGGGGATCGACACCGTCTTGCCGCGGGAGAGGTCGCCCAAGGCCACTGTGACCAGCTTGTCCGCGTCGAGCCACATCCAGCTGGGGATGTTCGACGTGCCCATCCCGGCCCGCTCGTGGAACTCCGTCCGTACGAAGCCGGGGCAGAGCGCCATGAGCCGCACCCCGGACCCGGCGAGGTCCTTCGCCGCGCCCTGGGTGAACTGCACGATCCACGCCTTCGACGCGCCGTACGTCCCGCGCGGCACGAACGCCGCCACCGACGCGACGTTCACGACACCGCCCCGGCCACGCTCGCGCATCGCCTCCGTCGCGGCCGACGTCAGCCGCAGCACCGCCTCGCAGTGCACCTTGAGCATGGTCAGCTCGTCGGCGAGCGAGACCTCCAGATAGCGGCCCTTGTTGCCGAACCCCGCGTTGTTGACCAGCAGGTCGACCGCGTTCCTGCGGTCGGCGAGCCGCTTCTCGACGGACTCGATGCCGCCGTCCGTCGCGAGGTCCGCGGTCAGCACCTCCGCCTCGATGCCGTGCCGGTCGTGCAGCTCGGTCGCCTGTTCCCGCAGCCGTGTGGTGTCGCGGGCCACCAGCACGAGATTGTGCCCGTCACCCGCGAGGCGTCGCGCGAAGGCCGCGCCGATGCCGGAGGTCGATCCTGTGATCAGAGCCGTAGTCATGGCGCAAGGCTAGTGAGATCACGTGACCACCGCGTCGCCGCGCTGCTGCTCCACGTACTTGCGCGCGCGCTCGGCCGTCTCGGGGTGCAGCGCGTCGCCCGCCGCGAGCAGCTCGGGCAGCAGATCCTTCTCGCGCGTGACGGCACGGAACTCCAGGGCGACGGTGACGCCGTGCTCCGGCCGGTGCACGATCTCGATCGGGTCCCCGGCCCGGATCTCACCCGGCTCGACGACCCGCAGATACGCGCCGCAGGCCCCCTCGTCCGTGAACCGCTTCACCCAGCCCTTCTCGTCGAGATGGCCCTGGAACGTACGGCAGGGAATGCGCCCGCTCGTCACTTCGAGCAGCAGGTCCGCGCCTATCCGCCAGCGCTCGCCGATCAGCGCGCCGTTCACGTCGACGCCCGACGTCGTGAGGTTCTCGCCGAAGGTGCCGTCGGCCAGGGGGCGGCCGAGGGTGCGCTGCCACGCGTCCAGGTCCTCGCGGGCGTAGGCGTACACCGCCTGGTCGTCGCCGCCGTGGTGCCGCAGGTCGCCGATCTCGTCACCGGCGACCCCGCTGCCGCCGACACCCTTCGGACCCGGCGCGGCCACCCGCACCGGACCCGGCACGGGCCGCTTGTCGATGCCGGTGCTGCCGGTGGGCGAGGCCGTGTACGCGGCATCTTTGCGGCGGCCCACATTCACAGAGAGAAGCTTCATGGCAGGCAGGCTAGGCCAGCCCGCCTCAAAGAAGCGACGCATTATTTCGCGATGAGTCCAAGTTTCGCTTATGCTCGAACCATGATCGAGGCCCGTCATCTCCGTGTCCTGCGCGCCGTGGCCGCCACCGGCTCCTTCTCCGCCGCGGCCCGCGAGCTCGGCTGCACGCAGCCCGCCGTCAGCCAGCAGATGAAGGCCCTCGAATCCTCGGCGGGCACGCCGCTCCTGATCCGCACCGGCCGCGAGATGCGTCTGACGCAGGCGGGCGAGGCCCTGGTCAGGCACGCCGCGGGCATCCTCGCCGGGCTCACCGCCGCGGAGGAGGAGGTCGCCGCCATCGCGGGCCTGCGTGCGGGCCGGGTCCGGCTCGTCTCCTTCCCCAGCGGCAGCTCCACCCTCGTCCCGTGCGCCCTCGCGGCGCTGCGCGCTGCCCACCCCGGCACCCGTGTCTCCCTCGTCGAGGCCGAGCCGCCGCGCTCGGTGGAGATGCTGCGCGAAGGGGACTGCGACGTCGCGCTCGCCTTCCGGTACGAGGGAGCGACGGCCGCCGAGGAGTGGAGCGACCTCGTCGTGCGCCCGCTGCTCGCCGACCGGCTCGTCGGCCTCGTGCCCGAGGGACACCGGCTCGCCGGGGCCGACGCGGTCACCATCGGCGAGTTCGCCGACGAGTCCTGGATCGCGGGCTGCCCCCGCTGCCGCAGGCAGCTGGTGGAGGTCTGCGAGAGCGCGGGCTTCGTGCCGCGGATCGACTTCGCGACCGACGACTACCCGGCGGTGATCGGCCTGGTCGGTGCCGGTCTGGGAGTGGCGGTGCTGCCCGAGCTCGCGATCGAGTCGGTGCGCCCGATGGGCGCCCGCACCGTGACGGTGGAGCCGGCCGTGCAGCGGGAGATCGTCGCGCTCACGCTGCCGGACCTGGCGCAGGTGCCGGCCGTCGCCGCCACGCTGGACCACCTCGCGCGGGCCGCCACCCGCTGAGCGGGGTCCGCCGACCGCTGATTCCCGCTGCGGCCGAGCGGGTTTTCGAAGAAACGTTCCTTCAGCTGTGCGACACGGCGCTGCCCGCCGAAGCGGCCGCCGTGACGAGCCGATTGCGCGCGCGGCCCATGAGCTCCTCGCGCTCGTCCTCGGTCAGACCGCCCCACACGCCGTACGGCTCGCGCACCGCGAGAGCGTGAGCGGCGCACTCCGCCCGCACCGGGCACCGCATGCAGACCTCCTTGGCGGAGTTCTCACGTGCGCTGCGCGCCGCTCCCCGCTCGCCCTCCGGGTGGAAGAAGAGCGAGCTGTCGACCCCGCGGCAGGCCGCGAGGAGCTGCCAGTCCCAGAGATCTGCGTTCGGTCCGGGAAGGCGGGAGAAATCTGCCATTGCTGGTCCCCTTGATGCCGTTCTGACGCGGATACGGTGCCCACGACCGTACATCTACTGTCTAAGGAGATGAAAATATGACTCATTGCGAATCTAGCCATAGACACCAGGAAAAGGGAAGAAAAGGCGCTAAATGGGGCATAGCTTGTGATGAAACGTTGAGGGTCTCCCGCGTGCTCTCCGCTGTGTCGGCGCCCTCACGTAGAGTGCCGAAGGTGTCCGACTGCCCCGTAACTCTTTCGGGTGACCGTCGTTGAGAGTGCGAGGCGGTTGAAAGAACAAGCGCTCGGGCAGGTGTCCGAGAGCGTCAACCGCACAGGTGACGAATAAGTACCAGCCTGGAGGCTCAAGGTGACGCGCAGCAGCTGTGAGAGCCGCGGAGGACAGTCATGACATCGGTCCTCGTCTGCGACGACTCCCCGCTTGCCCGAGAGGCGCTCCGCCGCGCGGTCGCGACCGTGCCCGGCGTCGAGCGCGTGACCACGGCGGCCAACGGCGAGGAAGTCCTCCGCCGCTGGGGCGCCGACCGCTCGGACCTGATTCTGATGGACGTACGCATGCCCGGTCTCGGCGGCGTGGAGACCGTCCGCCGGCTGCTGTCCGCCGACCCCGGTGCGCGCATCATCATGCTCACCGTCGCCGAGGACCTGGACGGGGTCGCACTCGCGGTCGCGGCCGGCGCCCGCGGCTATCTGCACAAGGACGCCTCGCGTGCCGAACTGCGCGCGACCGTCACCCAGGCGCTCGCCGACCCGACCTGGCGGCTCGCTCCGCGCAGACTGCGTTCGGCCGAGATGGGCGCCGCGCCCACCCTCACCGCGCGTGAGATCCAGGTCCTCGAAGGCATGAGCCACGGCCGCTCGAACGCGGAGATCGGACGTGAGCTCTTCCTCTCCGAGGACACCGTGAAGACGCACGCCAGGCGGCTGTTCAAGAAGCTCGGCGCCTCGGACCGCGCGCACGCCGTGGCGCTCGGTTTCCGCTGGGGTCTGGTGCGCTGAGTGTGCCGTCGCGGGGGCACGGCGGTCCCCGCCCGCCGTCCGGTGGGCGGGGCGACGTACGCCCGGCGACGCCTGTTTCGCCGCCGATGCCGCATCCTTGAGATGTGGAGTTCCTCGGGGACGAGTCGATCGAGCGGGAGGGGAGGGCGCAGGAGATGAGTTCCGGCGCACCTGCTCATAACGCTTCAGTGCACAACTACGGACGCGGTGCCACGGATCAGCCGCCGCCAAGGCACCATGGACCGATGCGCGATGACAAGACGACGGTGATCGGTGCCCTCGTTCTCCGCGCTGTGGAGGGTGACGAACAGGCCACGCACGACCTGCTGGCCCACGTACACCCCCTGGCGCTGCGCTACTGCCGTACCCGTCTGTCCCGGCTGCCCGGTGACGCACGGCACTTCGTGGAGGACCTGGCGCAGGAAGTCTGCGTCGCCGTCCTCCTCGCCCTGCCGCGCTACAAGGACACGGGCCGTCCCTTCGAGGCGTTCGTCTTCGCGATCGCGGCCCACAAGGTGGCCGACCTGCAGCGCGCCGCGATGCGGCACCCCGGTTCCACCGCCGTGCCCTCCGACGAGATGCCCGAGCGGCCCGACGACTCGCTCGGCCCCGAGGAGCGCGCGCTGCTCAGCAGCGACGCCGAGTGGGCCAAGAAGCTCCTCGCCAACCTCCCGGACAACCAGCGCGAGCTGCTGCTCCTGCGGATCGCCGTCGGGCTCACGGCCGAGGAGACCGGACAGATGTTGGGGATGTCACCGGGGGCGGTGCGGGTCGCGCAGCACCGGGCGCTGAGCAGGCTGCGGGCGCTCGCGGAGCAGTGATTTCGGCACTTCACGGGCGCGGGTCGTACGTGTGAACGTACAAAGCTCGCGGATGATCTTGATCGTGGAATGAGACACCCCCGAAGGCCGTTAGCATGGACATCCGCACCGATCAAGGCCATTTGGGGAAGGTGTCATGACTGCAAACGGCGGTTCTTCGACTGGGGTGCCCGATAAATTCGCGACACTCGGGCTGACCTACGACGACGTGCTGCTGCTGCCGGGCGCGTCGGACATGGCGCCCGACCAGATCGACACTTCCTCGCTCGTCTCGAAGAACGTCCGGGTGAACGTCCCGCTGCTGTCCGCGGCGATGGACAAGGTCACCGAGTCCCGCATGGCGATCGCCATGGCGCGGCAGGGCGGCGTCGGTGTACTGCACCGCAACCTCTCCATCGCCGACCAGGCCAACCAGGTCGACCTGGTGAAGCGCTCCGAGTCCGGCATGGTCACCGACCCGATCACGGTGCACCCGGACGCGACGCTCGCCGAGGCCGACGCGATCTGCGCGAAGTTCCGCATCAGCGGCGTCCCGGTCACCGACGCTGCGGGCAAGCTGCTCGGCATCGTCACCAACCGTGACATGGCCTTCGAGTCGGACCGCTCGCGCCAGGTGCGCGAGGTCATGACGCCGATGCCGCTCGTCACCGGCAAGGTCGGCATCTCCGGCGTGGACGCCATGGAGCTGCTGCGCCGCCACAAGATCGAGAAGCTTCCGCTGGTCGACGACGCGGGCATCCTCAAGGGCCTCATCACGGTCAAGGACTTCGTGAAGGCCGAGAAGTACCCGAACGCCGCCAAGGACGGTGAGGGCCGCCTCCTGGTGGGCGCCGCCGTGGGTGTCGCGGGTGACGCGTTCGAGCGCGCCCAGGCCCTCGTCGCGGCAGGCGTCGACTTCATCGTCGTCGACACCGCGCACGGCCACTCCCGGCTGGTCGGCGACATGGTCGCCAAGATCAAGTCCGACGCCCCGCGCGTCGACGTCATCGGCGGCAACATCGCCACGCGCGACGGCGCCAAGGCGCTCATCGACGCGGGTGTCGACGGCATCAAGGTCGGCGTCGGCCCCGGCTCCATCTGCACCACGCGCGTCGTCGCCGGTATCGGCGTACCGCAGGTAACGGCCATCTATGAAGCGTCGCTCGCCGCCAAGGAGGCCGGTGTCCCGGTCATCGGCGACGGCGGCCTGCAGTACTCCGGCGACATCGCCAAGGCGCTCGTCGCCGGCGCGGACACTGTCATGCTGGGCTCCCTGCTCGCGGGCTGTGAGGAGTCCCCCGGGGAGCTGCTCTTCATCAACGGCAAGCAGTTCAAGTCGTACCGCGGCATGGGCTCGCTCGGCGCCATGCAGACGCGCGGTGACCAGCGCTCCTTCTCCAAGGACCGGTACTTCCAGGAGGGCGTCGCCTCCGACGAGAAGCTGGTCCCCGAGGGCATCGAGGGCCAGGTGCCCTACCGCGGCCCGCTCTCCGCGGTCGTCCACCAGCTGGTCGGCGGACTGCGCCAGTCGATGTTCTACGTGGGCGGGCGCACCGTCCCCGACCTGCAGGCCAACGGCCGTTTCGTCCGCATCACGTCCGCGGGTCTCAAGGAGAGCCACCCGCACGACATCCAGATGACGGTCGAAGCACCGAACTACAGCCGCACGAAGTAGTCTTCCGGCGCCACGCGCGCGTGGGAGGGGCGGTCCCGGGTCACCGGGACCGCCCCTTCCGTGTGCGTCGGGGATACTGGACAGGCAGACCAAGAGGGAAAGGCCCCACAACGTGACTGAGATCGAGATCGGGCGCGGCAAGCGCGGCCGCCGCGCGTACGCCTTCGACGACATCGCCGTCGTACCGAGCCGGCGCACCCGCGACCCGAAGGAGGTCTCGATCGCGTGGCAGATCGACGCCTACCGCTTCGAGCTGCCCTTCCTGGCCGCTCCGATGGACTCCGTGGTCTCCCCGCAGACCGCCATCCGCATCGGTGAGCTGGGCGGCCTCGGCGTCCTGAACCTCGAGGGCCTCTGGACGCGGTACGAGGACCCGCAGCCCCTCCTCGACGAGATCGCCGAGCTGGACGCGGAGACCGCGACCCGGCGCCTCCAGGAGATCTACGCGGCCCCCATCAAGGCCGACCTCATCGGGCAGCGCATCAAGGAGGTGCGCGACGCCGGTGTGGTCACCGCCGCCGCGCTCTCCCCGCAGCGCACCGCCGAGTTCTCCAAGGCCGTCGTGGACGCCGGTGTCGACATCTTCGTGATCCGCGGCACCACCGTCTCCGCCGAGCACGTGTCGGGCGCCGCCGAGCCGCTGAACCTGAAGCAGTTCATCTACGAGCTGGACGTCCCGGTCATCGTCGGCGGCTGCGCCACGTACACGGCCGCGCTGCACCTGATGCGCACGGGCGCCGCGGGTGTCCTCGTCGGCTTCGGCGGCGGCGCCGCGCACACCACGCGCAACGTCCTCGGCATCCAGGTGCCGATGGCCACCGCGGTCGCCGACGTCGCGGCCGCCCGCCGTGACTACATGGACGAGTCCGGCGGTCGCTACGTCCACGTCATCGCCGACGGCGGCGTGGGCTGGTCCGGCGACCTGCCCAAGGCCATCGCCTGCGGCGCCGACTCCGTGATGGTGGGCTCCCCGCTGGCCCGCGCCACGGACGCGCCCGGCAAGGGCCACCACTGGGGCATGGAGGCCGTCCACGAGGACGTGCCGCGCGGCAAGAAGGTCGACCTCGGCACGGTCGGCACCACGGAGGAGATCCTCACCGGTCCGTCGCACATCCCGGACGGCTCGATGAACTTCTTCGGAGCGCTGCGCCGCGCCATGGCGACCACGGGCTACAGCGAGCTCAAGGAGTTCCAGCGCGTCGAGGTGACGGTCGCGGACTCGCAGCACAAGCGGTGACGCTCGCGCTGGACGCATGACGTCACGAAAGGGCCCGGACGCCGACGCGTCCGGGCCCTTTCCCGTGTGGGGGCACGCGCGCGTGCCTAGAGGCGGTGGGCGGCGCCCGCCGGGGTCGCGCCCCGCGTGTCGAGGAGCAGCTGCGCCTTCACGGCGAGGCCTTGCAGGTCGTACGTGCGGTGGTGCTGGAGCAGGATCGTCAGGTCGGCGTCGGCCGCGGCCTCGTAGAGGGAGTCCGCGCGCGGGACGGGGCGGCCGAGCACGCTCCAGTTGGGCACGTACGGGTCGTGGTAGCTGACGGCGGCGCCGAGCTCCATGAGGCGGGTCGCCACCTCCTGGGCGGGGGCACCCTGCTGGTCGGCGAGGTCGGGCTTGTAGGTGACGCCGAGGAGCAGGACGCGGGCGCCGCGGACGGACTTGCCGTGCTCGTTGAGCAGGGTCGCCGAGCGCTGGATCACGTACTGGGGCATGCGGTCGTTGACCTGCTGGGCCAGCTCGACCATGCGCAGGGGGCGGGCGCCGTGGGAGGGGGCCGGGACGTCCAGGGGGACGCCGTGGCCGCCGACGCCGGGCCCGGGGCGGAACGCCTGGAAGCCGAAGGGCTTGGTCTCGGCGCAGCGGATGACGTCCCACAGGTCGATGCCGAGGTCGTGGCAGAGCACCGCCATCTCGTTGACCAGGGCCATGTTCACGTGCCGGTAGTTGGTCTCCAGGAGGTGGACGGTCTCCGCCTCGCGGGGGCCGCGGGCGCGGACGACCTTGTCGGTGAGGCGGCCGTAGAAGGTGGCGGCGGACTCGGTGCAGGCCGGGGTGAGGCCGCCGATGACCTTGGGGGTGCCCGCGTAGCCGTGGGTGCGGTTGCCGGGGTCGAGGCGGCCGGGTGAGTAGGCGAGGTGGAAATCGCGTCCGGCGCGCAGGCCCGAGCCCGCTTCGAGAATCGGACGGAGGAATTCCTCGGTGGTCCCCGGGTACGCGGGGGATTCGAGGATCACGGTGGTGTGCGGGCGCAGGCGGGCGGCCAGCGCGTGCGCCGCTTCGGCCACCTGGCCGAGGTCGAGCGAGCGGTCGGCCGCCGGCGGAGTGGGGGCGCAGATGACAGCGGTGCGGACCCGGCCGAGCGCGGCCGGGTCGACGGTCGGCCGGAAGCCCCCCGAGAGCATCCGGCGGACGTCGGCGGCGGTGAGGGTGGACTCGGCGCCGTCGCAGGGCTGCCGGCCGCCGGCCAGGTCCGCGGCGCGGGCCGGGTCGTAGCCGATGGTGTCGATGCCGCGTGCGACGGCGGCCTGGGCGAGGGGCAGGCCGAGGTGGCCGAGACCGATGACGGCGAGATCTGCGGGCATGGCGGTGGGCCGTCCTCCCAATAGCCGGAGTGGGACGAGTGCGCAAGCCCTGTGGACAAGGCGGACCAGCGCAATGTCAGACTAGGAGTAAATATGACCGATTTGCGGTATTGCACCGCGCAGGGCTCCGGAGTGTTGTCCACAGGCTGGGGCCGCGTTCAGCGGGCGACGGAGAAATCTGGGCATGATGTGAGTCCGACCACACCCGATCACAGCGGGAGGCAGCGGTGAGGACAGCGACACTGGGGCCGGCGGAGCGCGCCGAGTCACTGGCGGGAATGGCCGAACGGGAGCTGGACATCCTGGTCGTGGGCGCGGGCGTGGTCGGCGCGGGCACGGCACTCGACGCGGTGACGCGCGGCCTGTCCACCGGCCTGGTCGAGGCCCGCGACTGGGCGTCCGGCACGTCGAGCCGGTCGAGCAAGCTGATCCACGGCGGCCTGCGCTATCTGGAGATGCTCGACTTCGCCCTCGTGCGGGAGGCGCTGAAGGAGCGCGGCCTGCTCCTGGAGCGCCTCGCCCCGCACCTCGTGAAACCGGTCCCGTTCCTCTACCCCTTGCAGCACAAGGGCTGGGAGAGGTTGTACGCCGGATCGGGCGTCGCGCTCTACGACGCGATGTCGATGTCGCGCGGACACGGCCGCGGTCTGCCCATGCACCGTCACCTGACCCGCCGCCACGCCCTGCGCGTCGCCCCGTGCCTGAAGAAGGACGCACTGGTCGGCGCCATGCAGTACTACGACGCCCAGATGGACGACGCGCGCTACGTGGCGACGCTGGTCCGCACCGCTTCGGCGTACGGCGCGAAGGTCGCCAACCGCGCCAAGGTCACCGGCTTCCTGCGCGAGGGCGAGCGCGTCGTCGGCGCCCGGGTGCAGGACGTCGAGGGCGGCGGGGAGTACGAGATCCGGGCCAAGCAGGTCGTGAACGCGACCGGCGTGTGGACGGACGACACCCAGGCGATGGTCGGCGAGCGCGGCCAGTTCCACGTCAGGGCGTCCAAGGGCATCCACCTCGTCGTGCCCAAGGACCGCATCAACGCGACGACCGGACTGATCCTGCGCACCGAGAAGAGCGTCCTCTTCGTCATCCCGTGGGGCCGCCACTGGATCGTGGGCACCACCGATACGGACTGGGACCTCGACAAGGCCCACCCGGCGGCCTCCAGCGCCGACATCGACTACCTCCTGGAGCACGTGAACTCGGTGCTCGCCCGCCCCCTCTCCAGGGACGACGTGCAAGGGGTGTACGCGGGCCTGCGGCCGCTGCTCGCCGGCGAGTCGGACGCCACGAGCAAGCTCTCCCGCGAACACACCGTCGCGCACCCCGCCCCGGGCCTGGTCGTCGTCGCGGGCGGCAAGTACACGACGTACCGAGTGATGGCCAAGGACGCCGTCGACGAGGCGGTGCACGCCCTGGACCAGCGTGTCGCCGACTGCGTCACGGAGGACATCCCGCTGGTCGGCGCCGAGGGGTACAAGGCGCTGTGGAACGCCCGCGCGAGGATCGCCGCCCGGACGGGCCTTCATGTGGTGCGCGTGGAGCACCTGTTGAACCGGTTCGGCTCGATGGCCGAAGAAGTCCTCGAACTCATCGCCGCGGACCCGGCCCTCGGCGCTCCCCTGCAGGCGGCCGACGACTACCTGCGGGCCGAGGTGGTCTACGCGGCGTCGCACGAGGGCGCCCGCCACCTGGACGACGTGCTGACCCGGCGGACCCGCATCTCCATCGAGACGTTCGACCGGGGCACGCGCAGCGCCCGGGAGTGCGCCGAGCTGATGGCGCCGGTCCTCGGCTGGGACAAGGACCAGATCGAGCGGGAGGTGCAGCACTACGAAAAGCGGGTGGAGGCCGAGCGGGAGTCGCAGCGGCAGCCGGACGACCTGACGGCGGACGCGGCACGCCTCGGGGCGCCCGACATCGTGCCGCTCAACTGACGTTTCTCCGGGCAGGCTCAATGGGGGACGGGACACCCTCCTAAGGGGAGCGCGGGCAGAACTCGGCCGTGAGGAGGGCCGCTTCCAGGGCCGAGCCGGTCGGCTTGTCCGTGTTGACCCGGAAGGTGACGACCCGTCGGCCGTCGCGGGTGGCGGCGGTGCGGACGTAACTGCCGGTGATGCGGCCGTTGTGGCCCCAGACGGTGGTGCCGCAGGGAAGCGTCCGCGGATACAGGCCCATGCCGTAGTGGCCGTGTGCCGGGCGGGTGTTGAGCATCTCCCGCAGCAGGGGCGCGGGCAGGAGCCGGCCGGAGAGCAGGGCGGCGTAGAAGCGGTTCAGGTCGGCGAGGGTGGAGATCAGCTCGCCCGCGGCGCCTGCCACGCGCGGGTCGAGCGCGGTGACGTCCCGGCCGCCGTTCGTAAAGGCGCGGCCGTGCGGGGAGGGGAGCGTGGTGCGGGCACCGGGGAACGAGGTGCCGGTGAGACGGAGGGGGCGGAGGATGCGGCGTTCGGCTTCGGTGGCGTACGAGTTGCCGGTGACCCGCTCGATGACCATGCCGAGGACGACGTAGTTGGTGTTGGAGTACGCCCAGCGGCCCATGGGGGAAGGGCGGTGGGCGAGGGCGATGCGGACGGCGAGAGCGGGAGTGAGGGGGACGGTGCCTTTGGTGACGGCGGTGAAGTCGTAGAGGCCGCTGGTGTGGGTGAGCAGGGCGCGCAGGGTGATCGTGCGGCCGTCGACGCCCGGTCCGCGGACGAGTCCGGGCAGATGGTGTGCGACCGGGTCGGACAGGGACAGACGGTGTTCCGCGGCGAGTTGGAGGACGACCGTGGCGATGAATGTCTTGGTGATGCTGCCCACCCTGAAGTGGTCGGCGCGGGACAGGGAGGGGCCGGTGCGGGTGAAGTGGAGATAGGGGCGCGGGCTCGGCGCGGCGGGGTCCGGCCGTTCGGTGTCCGGCTGTTCCGGGTTCGGCCGTGCGGGGCGTCGCACGGAGACGGGAGATGCCTGGTGGCGTAGGGTGCGTGCACCCGGGGGCGGTTCGGGCTGAGTGCTGCTCAGGAGTGCCGCGGCCGGGGCCTTGCCCCGGGTGGTGAGCAGCGGAAGAGTGGCGTCCGTGGCCGGTGCCGCGGGTTGTGGGCGGCCCGCCGCCAGGCCGATGAGCGCCGCCACCAGCAGGATGGCCGGTGTCGAGCGCGGTGTCGGCAAGGCGGGTTCCTCCTCGTGCGCGGTCCATCATGGGGCACGGAGGGGGGCCGGCGGACCCTGGGCACCGACCGGTCCCCGAGTAAGGGACAATGAAGGCTCTGTCAGGGCGGGTTGCTCGGGTAGCAGCGGTAGCAGCAGAGGGGACGCATGTCGGACGCGGAGCAGACGGGTGACGCCCGTCGGGACAAGAGCGAACGTCTCCTCGCCGGCCGGTACCGGCTGGGAGAGGTGCTCGGCCGCGGAGGCATGGGCACCGTCTGGCGCGCCAAGGACGAAACCCTTGGGCGTACGGTCGCGGTGAAGGAGCTGCGGTTCCCCTCGAGCATCGACGAGGAGGAGAAGCGGCGGCTCATCACGCGTACGTTGCGTGAGGCCAAGGCGATCGCGCGGATCCGCAACACCAGCGCCGTGACGGTCTACGACGTGGTCGACGAGGACGACCGGCCGTGGATCGTGATGGAACTCGTCGAGGGCAAGTCGCTCGCCGAGGCGATCCGCGAGGACGGCACGCTCACGCCGCGGCGCGCCGCCGAGGTCGGGCTCGCCGTGCTCGACGTGCTGCGCTCCGCGCACCGCGAGGGCATCCTGCACCGCGACGTGAAGCCGTCGAACGTGCTGATCGCCGAGGACGGCAGGGTCGTCCTCACGGACTTCGGCATCGCCCAGGTCGAGGGCGACCCGTCGATCACGTCGACCGGCATGCTCGTGGGTGCCCCCTCGTACATCTCGCCGGAGCGTGCCCGGGGACACAAGCCGGGTCCCGCGGCCGACCTGTGGTCGCTGGGCGGCCTGCTGTACGCGGCCGTGGAGGGCGTGCCCCCGTACGACAAGGGGTCGGCCATCGCGACCCTCACCGCGGTGATGACCGAGGACGTCGAACAGCCCGTCAATGCCGGACCGTTGGAGAAGGTCATCTACGGCCTGCTCGCCAAGGACCCCGAGCAGCGGCTCGACGACGCCGGGGCGCGTGCGCTCCTCAAGGACGTCATCTACGCCCCCGAGACCAAGCCGGAGCCCGAGCCGGTCGAGGCGACCAAGGTCGTGCCGCTGCCGCCCGCCCCGCCCAAGCCGCCGAAGGCGTCGCGGGTCCCGAAGCCGAGCAGGCCGAGCAGGCTGACGAAGGCGCCGAAGGGTGCTGCTGCCGGCGCGGCGGGAGCGGCCGGCGCTGCCGGTGCCGCTCACGGGTCGGTCGGGTCCTCCGCCCCCGCCCGGAATGCCGGGACGGCGACGACGTACGGGACGGCGCGTCGCGAGGGGCGCAAGCCCGGGGAGACGGCCGAGCGGTTGAAGGGCGCCCTGCAGTCCGTGCGCAAGGCGGCCGCGTCCGCCTCCGCGAAGGGGACCACGAGCGGAACCGCGGCCAACGGGTCCGCGGCCAACGGAGTCGGGGGCGTGCCGCCCAGGGCACCCGCGAAGGCGTCGCTCACCGACGTGGTGCCGCGCCGGACGCTGGTCATAGTGACCATGGTGGTCGTGCTCGCCGTGCTCGGCACGGTGCTCGCCCTCGCCCTCGGCGACGACAACGCGGACAGCAAGGACAACAAGGGCGGCGACAAGGCCGCGTCCGCCGGGGCGACCAGCGGGGACCCGGGCAAGGACGACGGCAAGGACAAGGACACCGGCAAGGAGAGCGACCAGGGCTCCGGCACCGGTACGGGCGAGGACGGCAAGGACCCCGGCAAGGACGAGAGTTCCGGCCCGGACGACGGCAAGAGCGACGACCCGGGCAAGGACGACGACGCCAAGAAGCCGGAGGACGGCGCCGAGTCGACGTACAAGCACTCCCAGGGCTTCGAGATCGGACTCCCCAAGGGCTGGAAGTACCAGTCCACGGGCCGGGCGGGCGCGCGGTTCGGCGGCCCCGACGGGCAGAAGCTGCTCGTCGGCTGGACGACGACGCCCAAGGACAACCCGGTCGGCGACTGGAAGAACCAGGAAAAGTACATGGTCCGGCCGCAGTACGACCGGATCCGTATAGAGAAGGTCGGCTTCCGCGGCTGGAACACGGCCGACTGGGAGTTCACCTACGTGGAGGGCGGGACCAAGTACCGGTCGATAGACCGCGGCTTCGTCGTCAACGGCGGACTCGGCTACGGAATGATGTACACGGCCAAGGCGGACGACTGGGGCAGCGAGAAGCGTCGTGCCACGTGGCGGACCTTCACGAAGACGTTCGAGCCGAAGTCCTGAGCCGGGATCTCGAATCCCCTCAAACGGTTCACCGACGGCACGTATCGTGAGTGCTTGCGGACCGTAAGCAGCCGCAATGCGCCGCAAGACGAACGGATTCGACCACCGGGCGGACAGGGGAAGGCATCGTGGACGACTACGCGGGACGGGTGCTCGCCGACCGCTACCGCCTGCCGCTCCCGCCCTCCGACGTGTACGAGTTCGCCGAGTCGCGCGCCTTCGACACGTACAGCGGGCAGGAAGTCCTCGTCCGGCAGGTGCCGCTGCCCGAGATCGTCGAGGCGGAGGTGCTCGACGAGGGGGACGTGGCCGACGCCGATGGCTCGGTCGACCTGCCCGAAGGGTTTCTGCCGCGGGCGGGCGCGGGCGGCCCCGGGGTGCGGCGGTCCGGGACCAGGAGGTCCGGGACCCGGACGACGCGCAGGCCCACGGATCCGGCGGTGCGGCGCGCCATCGAGGCGGCGCAGACCGCCGCCCAGATACCCGACCACCCGCGGCTCGACCAGGTCTTCGACGTGTTCGCGGAGGACGGCTCGCTGTGGATAGTCAGCGAGTTGGTCGCCGCGCGGCCGCTTGCGGCGCTCCTCGCGGACCGGCCGCTGAGTCCGTACCGCGCGGCGGAGGTCGCGGCGGACGTCCTCGCGGCGCTGCGGGTGCTGCACGCGTACGGCTGGGTGCACCGGAACATCACCGCGCGGACCGTCCTGATCTGCGACGACGGCCGGGTGATGCTGACGGGACTTGCGGCGGGGGCCGCCGAGGAGGCCCTGTGCGGGTACGACCCGCGGCCGGTGGAGGCGGGGGAGGCGACGGGCTCGGCGGGGTCGGTCGGCAATGTCGCGGAGTATGACGCGGGGTACGAGACGCGGTACGGGGGCGCCGCGGACGAGGACGAGGCCGGGGATGTGGCGCTCGACCCCGCGCCGGAGCCCGAGACCGGGTCCGAGCCCGCGGGGCGGATATCGGACCCCTACGGAGTCGCGGGCAAGAAGCCGTGGCACGGGGCGGTGCCACGGGGCGGGGTTCCGGCGGCACGCGGCGGGGACGTGAGCGAGGCTCCCCCACGGAGTGAGGCTCCCCCACGGAGTCAGGTTCCCGGACGGGGCGAGACCTCCCGACGGAGCGAAGCTCGCCGCGCGGACGAGGCGGCGTACGGGAACGCGCGTGGCGGATGGGACGACGGGGACGGCGAAGGCGGCGCTCCCTTGCGCGGGCCCGCCACCGCCATCGCCGCCGAACGCGCCCGGCTCGCCCGCATGGTGGTCGTCGGAGCCGTCACCGAGCGGTGGGCGCCCGAGCAGGCCGGACCCGTGCACGAGAACTGGCAGCTCGCCGCCCCCATCGCCCCCGCCACGGACCTGTGGGCCCTGGGGGCGCTGCTCTTCCGCGCCGTGCAGGGACACGCGCCGTACCCGGAGGACAGCACCGCCGAACTCGTCCAGCTCGTCTGCGCCGAACCGCCCGCCTTCGCCGAGGAGTGCGGCCCGCTGCGGCCCGTCGTCGAGTCCCTGCTCCGTCAGGACCCCACCGAGCGGCTCGACTTCGAGGAGCTCAGCGGCTGGCTGCGCTCCCTGGTGCGGTCCGCGCCCGAACCGGAGGCGGGGGCGCACGTCGTGCCGGTGCCGCCGTACGACGCGGGCAGGCTGCCTGTCGTACGGCGACGGGGCGAGGTCGTGCGCAGGCGGCGGGGCGGGGCCGTCGCAGGGAAGAAAGCGGGGAAGAGCGCCGGGAAGAACACCGGAAAGAGCGCCGCGAAGAGCGCCGAGGCGCACGGACGGCACAAGCGCGGCCGGGGCAGGGCCGGCAACGCGCAGGCCAGGCCCGGACACGACGTACCCGACGTCTCGCCCCTCCAGGGCCACAGCGGCCCTCGCACGCCCCGCGAGGCGCACCCGCGCGGTCCGGGCCGCCCCCGTTCGCTGGGCCGTCTGCTCCTGATCGCCATCCTGCTCGGGCTCGCCGCGGCGATCGCGTACGCCATGGTCTTCATGCCCAAGTCCGACGACCGCTCAAGTGACCGCGCGGGGACCGCGGGTGAGGTCAGCTCGGCCCCGCAGCCGAGCGACAGCAAGGGCGAGAAGGACGAGAAGGACAAGTCGGAAGACAAGTCGAAGGACAAGAACGAGGGCAAGGAGAAGGACGGGCAGGGCAGGAAGCCCGGTTCGCAGAAGCCGCAGACATCCGGCCCCGACGTGCCGCAGGGTTTCGTCGTCCGCAAGGACCCCGAAGGCTTCCACGTCGCCGTCGCGGGCGGCTGGGACCGGCAGCCCAAGAACGGCAGGGGCCAGGTCCGTTACACCCACGGCGGCTTCGAACTGCTGCTGGTGCCGGGCCGCGACACCACGGACGGCTACGGCGCCGACCCCATGAAGTACCAGCGCGAACACGAGCGTGAGCTGCAGCCTTTCCGCGACTCCTCCTGGGCGACGTCCAGCGGCATGCGCCGAATCGAGGTCGGCGGACGGACCATGGCGGAGGGTCAGTTCACCTGGCAGGACGACGCGGGCCGCGAGGTCTTCGTACGCAATCTCGCGATGATCGTCGACGGCAGGTACCACGTGGTCCAGGTGCGGGGGCCGGAGGCCGAACGGGACGAAGTGACACGGCTGTACGAGCAGGCTTCGGCCACTTATCGGGTCACCGACTGAGCCGTTTCCGGCCACGTATCCGGCCATCGGGACATGCACCACATCCGTCACAGTGCGGTCTCCTAAGCCCCCCTGCGGTTCCCTGCGCGCCTTCCGCTCCTTAACCTGGCCCTGTCAAGACCATTGTGGGGAAACGTGAATCAGACGCAGGGCCTGGTCCTCGCGGGCCGCTACCGACTCGCTGAGTCCATCGGCCGCGGTGGCATGGGACGGGTGTGGCGCGCACAGGACGAGGTGCTGCACCGTGCCGTCGCCGTCAAGGAACTGACGGCCGCGCAGTACGTGCAGGAGGCCGACCGCGCGGTCCTCTTCGCGCGTACCCAGACGGAGGCGCGCGCCGCCGCCCGCATCAACCACCCCGCGGTCGTCACCGTCCACGACGTCCTGCAGTACGACGACCGGCCCTGGATCGTGATGGAGCTCGTCGAGGGCCGCTCCCTGGCGGACGCGGTCAAGGACGACGGCCGCGTCGAGCCCGTCGAGGCCGCCCGCATCGGCCTGTGGACCCTGAAGGCGCTGCGGGCCGCGCACGCCGCCGGTGTGCTGCACCGTGACGTGAAACCCGGCAACGTCCTTCTCGCCGACGACCGGCGCATCCTGCTCACCGACTTCGGGATCGCCGCGATCGAGGGCGACTCCACGATCACGCGGACCGGGGAAGTCGTCGGCTCCGTCGACTATTTGGCGCCCGAGCGCGTCAGCGGCGCCAACCCGGGCCCGGCGTCCGACCTGTGGGCACTCGGGGCGACGCTGTACACGGCGGTCGAGGGGAACTCGCCGTTCCGGCGCACGTCGCCGCTCGGCACGATGCAGGCCGTGGTGACCGAGGAGCCCGAACCGCCGACGCACGCGGGGCTCCTCGCGCCCATCATCGAGGCGCTCCTGCGCAAGGACCCGGCGGCCCGGCCCACCGCGGCGGAGGCCGAGGAGATGCTGGCCGAGGCGGCGGAGGGACGGCCGCCGAACACGACGCGGACGCATGCGCCGACCCAGGGCAACGCGACGCCGGCGCCCGCCCCGTACAACCGGCCCGCCCCGCACAACCAGACCACCACGTACACCCAGACCACCACGTACAACCAGGGCACCTCGCACAACCAGGCGACCCCGTACAACCACGTTGCCCCATACGCCCCGACCGCCCCGCAGCACCGCGGCTCCGACACGGCGGTCCAGGGCTCCCACGGCGGCCGCGAAGGGCACGAGCCCTACGCCCACGCGGCCCACACACCCCACGCCCCGGTACCCGCCCCCGCCAAGCGCTACCGCCGCGTGCTCGCCGTCACCGCCCTCGTCCTCGCGGCCGCCCTGCTCGGCGGCGCAGGCGTCTTCGGTTTCCTGCGCCTCACCGGCGACGAGGGCGGCCAGGAGCAGAGGACGGGCCAGGACGACGGGAAGGCACCGCGCGGCATCCCTGCGGACTGGAAGCGCGTGTACGACCCCGACGGCTTCAGCCTCATGCTGCCCGAGGGCTGGAAGCGCCGGGCGAACGGCACGCAGGTCGACTACACGCCGGACGACGGCCGGAGCTTCCTGCGGATCGGCGTCGACAAGTCCCCGCAGGCCGAGTCGCCGTACGCGCATCAGTTGCAGCTGGAGAAGGGCCTGCTGAACTACAAGGACTACAAGCGGCTGCACCTCGACTCGAACACGTTCCGTGGACAGCACGGCGCGCTCTGGGAATTCAGCTGGACGTCCGGGGTGAACAACACGACCAGAGGGCCGCGCCGGGCCATCGAGCAGACGTACGTGAGCAAAGACGGCGTCGAGTACGCCATCTATCTCTCGGCCCCCGCCGGGGGCTGGGACAAGACCCGACAGCAGTTCGACTCGATGCTCCGGGGCTGGCGGGAGGGCTGATACGGGGTCCGGGCGACCCGTCGTACGGGTGGGGCGTCCGGGGCCGGCGGCCGGAACCAGCCGCCGCGCGGCGAGACCCATTCCGTTCGCACACGTGTGGGGCATGATGGCCGCATGGGGAGCCTGGGAGACCACGCCGGAGCGGCAGGTGGAGGCAACGCCCGGGTGATCGCGGGCCGTTACCGCCTGGAGGCGCCGCTCGGCCGGGGCGGCATGGGCGTCGTGTGGCGCGCCACCGACCTGCTCCTCGGCCGCCGGGTGGCCGTCAAGGAACTCGCGCGCGACGAGACCCTCTCCGACGCCCAGGCGGAGCAGCGGCGGGAGCGGACGCTGCGCGAGGCGCGGGCCGTCGCGCAGCTGCGGCATCCGCACGTCATCGTCGTCCACGACGTCGTGGTGCAGGACGAGCAGCCGTACATCGTCATGGAGCTGATCGAGGGCGGTTCGCTGGCCGGGCGCATCGCGCGGAGCGGGCCGCTGGACGCGCACGCCGTGGCGCGGATGGGCATCGACCTGCTGGGCGCCCTGAGCACCGCGCACGAGGCGGGCATCCTGCACCGTGACCTCAAGCCCGCCAACGTACTCCTGGAGCGGCCGACCGACCGTGTCGTGCTCACCGACTTCGGCATCGCGCAGCTCTCGGGCGCGACGACGCTCACGGAGGTCGGGTCGTTCGTGGGCTCGCCCGAGTACACCGCGCCGGAGCGGATGGCGGGGGAGCGGACGGGCCCCGAGTCCGATCTGTGGTCGCTCGGCGCACTCCTGGTCACCGCGCTCGCCGGCGAGTCGCCGTTCCGCCGCGACTCCATCGGCGGCGTCCTGCACGCGGTCGTCTTCGACGAGATCCGGCCATCCGCGGCCGTGGATCCGCTGCTGCCCGTGGTGCTCGGGCTCCTCGACCGCGATCCGGAGCGGCGGATGGGCGCGGCGGAGGCGGAGGGGCTGCTGCGGGTGTACGTCGAGACGGGGCGGATGCCGGCGGTGGTGCGGGAGAGACCGGGGGCCGGGCTGCCGGGGCTTCCCGGGCGGCCCGGACTTCCGGGGCTGCACGGTCTTCCGGGGCTGCATGGTCTTCCTGGGCGGTCGGGCCGGAACACGCCGACGCCTGCCGAGCGGGAGCTGCTCGCGGCGCAGGCCGCCGCGGGGCTCGTGAAGCCGGAGAAGCACGGCAGGACCTTCATGGTCGCCGCCGCCCTGGTGGCCGCCCTCGCGGGCGCGGGGGTCTCCGCCGCGCTGCTGCTGAGCAGGGGCGGCGACGGCGGGGGCACACCGGCTCCCCCGCCCTCCGCCACGGCGACGCAGAGTTCACCGACGCCGACGGTCACCGTGACGACCCCCACGGCGCGGCCGTCCTCGCCACAGGCGCCCCAGGGCTACCGCATCGCGAAGGACCCCCGCGGCTTCGCGCTCGCCGTCCCCGAGGGCTTCCGGCGCCAGGTGGACGGGTCCCGCGTCTTCTACGCGTCGCCCGACGGGACGTACCGCATCGGCATCGAGGAGGCGGCGGCGCGCCGGGGCGGCCCGCTCGCCGCGCAGCGCCGCGCCGACGCGGACGGCCCGCGCGACAACCCCGGATACCGCGACGGCAGGGTCTCGGAGACCACGCGCAACGGCAGGCCGGCCGCGCTGCGCGAGTTCACCTGGGACGGGCTCCGCGACGAGAAGGGCGACCGTCGCACGTTCGACCTGTGCTGGGAGGAGGGCGGCCGGCGGTTCGACGTGTGGGTGTCGGCACCCGTGGGGGAGGCGGCGCAGGCGCGGAGGTACTTCGACGCGGCGGTGGACACGTTCGTACGCCGGTGACGTCGGCGTCGGCCGTTCGCGTACGCCGATGACGCCCCGCTCACGTGCATCACCCCGGTCACAATGCGGGGCCTGGCTGGAAACCGAGGCGCCGCGCACGGTAGGCATGGGTCATGAGTAACGACGGGGGAGCCTCCTACGGGCCGTACGAGCCCACCAGCTACGGCCTCCAGCCACCACAGCAGCCGTATGCCCCGCCGACCCAGGTCGTGCCGAACCAGCCGCCCGCCCCTGCCCCCGCGCAGGAACCCGGCACCGGCCGCCTGATCGCGCACCGCTACCGGCTGCTGGCCAAGCTCGGCCACGGCGGCATGGGCACCGTGTGGCGCGCCAAGGACGAGACGGTGGACCGCGAGGTCGCCGTGAAGGAGCCCCGCGTCCCGGACCACCTGCCGGAGCGCGAGCGGGCCAACGCCTTCGAGCGGATGCGCCGCGAGGCCCGCGCCGCCGCCCGCCTCGACCACCCGGCCGTGGTCAACGTCCATGACGTGGCGGTCGAGGACGGCCAGCCGTGGATCGTGATGGAGCTCGTGCAGGGCCGTTCCCTCGGCGCCGCGCTCCAGGAGGGCACGCTCGGTTCCCGCGAGGCCGCGCGAATCGGCCTCGACGTCCTGAACGCCCTCGACGCCGCGCACCAGGCGGGCATCCTGCACCGCGACGTGAAGCCCGACAACGTGATGCTCGGCCGGCACGACCGCGTCGTCCTCACCGACTTCGGCATCGCCCAGATCGAGGGCGAGACCAACCTGACGGACACCGGCGGGTTCGTCGGGTCGCCCGAGTTCATCGCGCCGGAGCGGGTGCTCGGGCAGCGGCCTGGACCGGCGTCCGACCTCTGGTCGCTCGGTGTCGTCCTGTACGCGGCGACCGAGGGCGTGTCCCCGTTCCGCCGCAACAACACCCCCGCGACGCTCCAGTCCGTCCTCAACGCGACACCCGCGCCGCCCGCGTCCGCGTCGGGCCCGCTGGCCGAGGCGATCAACCGGCTGCTGGCCAAGGACCCCGCCCACCGCCCGAACGCCGCGCAGGTCCGCGCCCTCCTGGAGGCGGCGGCCAGCCCTCCGCAGCCGGTGGCGCCGACGCAGCACGTCACCGTCGCGGGCGGCGGCGACCAGGGGCGCGGCAAGGGGATCTTCCTCAGCCGCAAGGCGCTCGCCGTCGTCGCCGGAGTGGCCGTCGCGGCGGTGGCCGCGGGCGTGCTCGTGGCGCTGAATCCTTTCGGGGGCACGGACTCGGAGGAGTGGAAGGAGCACGAGGCGAAGGTGGTCTCCGCCGCCGTCTCCGTCCCGAAGGCGTACGTGGAGAGCAGGCCGGAGGCCACGGACACGGACAAGACCTGGGTCCGGTACACCGACCCCAGCGGCGCCGTCTTCGTCACGCTCGACCTCGCGGAGAAGAAGGACACCTCGCAGGAGGTCGCGGGGACCGCGGCGGCCCAGGCGTACGCCGACGCGGAGACGTTCGAGGAGAGCGGCGAGTCGGCGTTCAGCGACATGTCGAGCGATCCCGCACCGGTCGTGAAGACCAAGGAGACGACGTACAGGGACCGGAGCGCCGCCGAGAACACGGTCACGTACACCGACTCGCAGACCGAGCTCCCGCACGAGGCGAGGATCCTGTACTACCGGACCAAGTCCGGGGACATGTACCGGCTGTGGATCGACTATCCCGGCAAGGGCGACTTCACCGCGCGGGGCCGCGAGGTCGCCGAGAACGCCATCGCGGACCTGGAGCTCCACAAACTCTGAGAAGTCGCTCGGCACATCGGTAACGGCCTGATCAGCGGCTTTGTCGCCAGCAATCACTGGCGTCATGTGCGGAGGCCGTGAACCCCCGTTACCGATGGGTACCCAAAAGGCTGGTGGAGGCCTACTCTCACGTGCATGACGGACTCGCAGGCCACCGCAGCGCCCCTCGGAACGAACCCGACCGCCCCGGCCCCCGACGGCGCCCGCACCGCCGCCGACGTGGTCACGCCCGAGCTGATCGCGCAGCTCACCCGTGACGTCATCGGGTCGGGACGGACGGCCAACCACTCGCCGCTGACCGGCGAGAAGCTGGCCGACCTGCCCGAGTCCACCCCCGAGGACGTCACCACGGCCTTCCAGCGGGCCCGCACCGCGCAGATCGCCTGGGCGAGGACCCCCGTCAAGCAGCGCGCCGCCGTCCTGCTGCGCTTCCACGACCTGGTGCTGCAGCGCCAGGCCGAGGTCCTCGACCTGATCCAGCTGGAGACCGGCAAGTCCCGGCTGCACGCGCACGAGGAGGTCCAGGCCGTCGTGGTCGCCGCCCGGCACTACGGCCGCAGGGCCCCCGCCTACCTGGCGTCGAAGCGGCACACCGGCGTCGTCCCCGTCCTCACCAAGGTCACCGAGAACCGTCAGCCGCGCGGCGTCGTCGGGCAGATAGCCCCCTGGAACTACCCGCTCGAACTGTCCATCGGCGACGCGCTGCCGGCCCTCGTCGCGGGCAACGCCCTGGTCATGAAGCCCGACACGGAGACCTGCCTGACCGCGCTCTGGGCCCGCGACCTGATCATCGAGGCGGGCCTGCCCGCGGAGGTCTTCCAGGTCGTCCTCGGCGACGGCCCCGTCGTCGGCCCCGAGATCGTCAAGCACGCCGACTACGTCTCCTTCACCGGCTCCACCCGCACCGGCCGCGAGGTCGCGCAAGGCGCCGCCGCCCGCCTGGTCGGCGTCTCGCTCGAACTCGGCGGCAAGAACGCCATGCTGGTGCTGCACGACGCCGACGTCGACAAGGCCGCGTCGGGCGCGGTGCGCGCCTGCTTCTCCTCCGCCGGCCAGCTCTGCATCTCCATCGAACGGCTCTACGTCCACGAGTCGATCGCGGACGAGTTCGTGGCGCGCTTCGCGGAGCGCACGAAGGCGATGAGGCTCGGCAAGTCCCTCGCGTACGGCGCCGACATGGGCTCCCTCGTCGGCGAACGGCAGCTGGAGACCGTGACCCGGCACGTCGAGGAGGCCGTCGCCAAGGGCGCCACGCTCGTCGCGGGCGGCGTCGCACGCCCCGACATCGGCCCCTACTTCTACGAGCCGACGATCCTCGACGGCGTCGAGGCGCCGATGGCCGTCTGCAACGAGGAGACCTTCGGCCCGGTCGTCTCCATCTACCGCTTCACCGACGAGAACGAGGCGGTCGAGCTCGCCAACGCCACGCCGTACGGCCTGAACTCCTCGGTCTGGACGAAGGACGGCAGCCGCGGCCGCAAGATCGCCGCCCGGCTGCGCACCGGCACGGTCAACGTCAACGAGGGCTTCGCGCCCGCCTATGGCAGCGTGCAGTCCCCGATGGGCGGCATGAAGGACTCCGGCCTCGGCCGGCGGCACGGCTCCGAGGGAATCCTCAAGTACACGGAGGCGCAGACCGTCGCGACCCAGCGGGTCATGCCGCTGGCGCCGTCCTGCGGCCTGGACGACGAGAAGTACGCGGCGTTCATGAGCACCAGCCTGAAGGTCATGAAGGCGCTTCGCCTGCGCTAATGCGTCAGCGCGGTGCTGCGCCAGTTCTCAACGAGGAGAGTCAATGTCACAGGAGAGCTCTGCCCAAAACCAGGACTACGACTACGACGTCGTCGTCATAGGCAGCGGCTTCGGCGGGGCCGTGTCCGCGCTGCGCCTGACGGAGAAGGGCTACCGCGTCGGCGTACTGGAGGCGGGCCGCCGCTTCACGCGCGCGACGCTGCCCAAGAACTCCTGGGACCTGAAGAACTACTTGTGGGCGCCGGCGCTCGGTCTGTTCGGCATTCAGCGCATCCACCTGCTCGGCAACGTGATGGTCCTCGCGGGCGCAGGCGTCGGCGGCGGCTCGCTGAACTACGCCAACACGCTCTACGTGCCTCCGGAGCCGTTCTTCAAGGACGCGCAGTGGAAGGACATCACGGACTGGCAGGACGAGCTGCGCCCCTACTACGAGCAGGCCAAGCGCATGCTCGGGGTGCGGCTCAACCCGACGATGACACCGTCGGACGTCCATCTGAAGGCCACCGCCCAGGCGCTGGGGGTCGGCGACAGCTTCCACATGGCACCCGTCGGCGTCTTCTTCGGCGACGAGAAGGACGCGGACGGTTCTTCAACGTGCAAGCCGGGGGCGGAGGTTCCCGACCCCTACTTCGGTGGCGCGGGCCCGTCCCGCAGGGCCTGCACCGAGTGCGGCGAGTGCATGACCGGCTGCCGCCACGGTGCGAAGAACACCCTGAACGAGAACTACCTGTACCTGGCGGAGAAGGCCGGGGCGGTCGTCCACCCGATGACGTCGGTCGTCGCCGTCACCGAGGACTCCCGGGGCGGCTTCGCCGTCGCGACACTGCCGACCGACAAGAAGCGCAAGGGCGAGGGCCGTACGTTCACGGCCCACAAGGTCGTCGTGGCCGCCGGTACGTACGGGACGCAGACGCTCCTGCACCGAATGAAGGACACCGGTCTGCTGCCGCACATCTCCGCACGCCTCGGCAGCCTCACCCGCACCAACTCCGAGGCGCTCGTGGGCGCCCAGACCACCGACCGCCGCTACCGCAAGAAGCACGCGGGGGAGAAGGCCGACTTCACCAAGGGCGTCGCGATCACCTCGTCGATCCACCCGAACGACAGCACCCACATCGAGCCCGTCCGCTACGGCAAGAAGTCCAACGCCATGGGCAGCCTCACCGTGCTCCAGGTCCCGTACAGCGTGCGGGGCGGCAAGGCGCGCGTCGCGGGCTGGCTCGGCAACGTGGCGCGCCACCCGTGGCTGATGGTCCGCTCGCTCTCCAACCGGCACTGGTCGGAGCGGACCATCATCGGCCTGGTCATGCAGTCCCTCGACAACTCCCTGACGACGTACCGCAAGGAGAAGGGCGTCGGAAAGGGACTGCTCACCGCCCGGCAGGGCCACGGCGCGCCCAACCCCGACCAGATCCCCGAGGCCACCCGCGCGGCGACGCTCCTCTCCGAGGAGATCAACGGCTTCCCCGGGTCGAACGTCGGCGAGCTCATGGGCACCCCGCTGACCGCGCACTTCCTCGGCGGCTGTCCGATCGGCGACTCCGCGCGGACCGGTGTCATCGATCCGTACCACCGGCTCTACGGCCACCCCGGCATCTCGGTCGTCGACGGCGCCGCGGTCTCCGCGAACCTGGGCGTGAACCCGTCCCTGACGATCACCGCGCAGGCCGAGCGCGCCATGTCGTTCTGGCCCAACAAGGGCGGGGAGGACCCGCGTCCGGCGCAGGGCGCGCGGTACGTGCGGATCGCGGCGGTCGAACCGAAGACTCCGGCGGTCCCCGCGGACGCGTTCGGCGCACTGAAGCTGCCGTTCCTGGGGATGCCGACGGTACCGGCCAAGAAGTAAGTCCCCCGGGACACACGCAAGTCCGGACACACCTACCCCCGGACACACGTAAGGACCTGCACCCCCCTCCGAGCGCAGGTCCTTCCGCGTGATCAGGCGGCCGAGTCGGCTCAGGCCGTGCCGTCGACCTTCCGGCGGCGTACGGCGAACACGACGCCCGCACCGGCGACGACGGCGATACCGCCGATGACACCGACGGTCGGCAGCATCGAGCTGGAGCCGGTCTCGGCGAGACTGCCGTCGACCGGGGCCGGGGTCTCCGAGGCGCTGCCCTGCGGCGCGGGCGCGGCCTGCGCCGTCTTGGACGGGGACGGCTTCGGCGTGGGCTCGGCCGTCTCGTCGCCGCCGGCCTTGACGATGGTCAGCGGCGAGTACTTGGACGACGTGTGCGTGCAGTCGAGTTCGGGGTCGACGTACTTGCCCAGACCCTCCACGTATCCGTCGACGGCCGGGGCCTTCGCGTCGACCTTGGCGCGCAGCTTGACGTCGGCGCTGTCCTCGGCGTCCAGCTCGACGGTGCCGTAGGCGAGACCGTCGTTGAGCGGGCTCTCGACCGTCGTCCACTCCTTGGTCTCCGGGTCCTGGTACTGCACCTCGGTGAAGTACCGCAGCCCGTCCTTCTTGTCCGGGTGGGCGCCCAGGTTGTTCACGAACGCGGTCCAGCGCACGTCACCGAGCGGCTCATCGGTGGGGTTCTCGGCGGTGAGCTTGAAACGGTGCCAGCCGCTGCCCGCGACGATCTTCTTGGGCAGTCCGACGAAGTCGACCTCCAGCACGGAGTCGGGGTCGGTGCTGCCGTCGTCGGATTCGCACGTCGCGGGCGCCTCGTCCTCGGCGTCCTCGTCCGGGACCTCGGGGACCTCAGGCGTCTTCGGCGTCTTCGGGACCTTGACCTCGTCCGAGCGCTTCTTCTCGGGTGCCGGGGGCGCCGTGGGCGGGGTCGGCTTGCCGGGCGTCTTCTCCGGCTCCGGCGTCTGCGCGGGCGGCGTCACGGACGGGGTCGGCGTGGCGGACTCCGTCGGGGCCCCCGCGGCAGGGGCAGGCGGAGTGGACGTGCCCTCGGTCGCGGAAGCGGCGGGTGCCGACAGCAGCGCGATCGGGGCTATGGCAGCCGTAGCGGCCGCGGCAGCCATGGCACGACGAAGCTTCATGAAGACCTCAGGAAGTCGGAGACGCGGGGTGGCTCAAAGTACTGACGGGTACTGACTCTTGTTACTGCATGCATGACCTGTGATCCCTGTGAATGGTTGTCCTCGACTTCACATAATTCTTATGTGGCGTGCCTCACAGGCCGACGCGTTGTCGGCGGCGCGTGCTAGAACTTCCCCCGCCCTCAGGGCAGCTGACAGGGCATCCGCAGACAGGGGGAGGGAACAGCGTGGCCATACCCGACGAGGTGTGGGAAAGGTTCGAGAAGGACAGCGAGCGGGAGATCCGCTCGTCCGCGCCGAAGGAACCGTCCGCGCGGGCGCGCATGGTGGCCGAGCGGTTGCGACGCCTGGACGAGGAGGCCGCGCGGCGGCGGGTCGAGGAGGCGGGTCGGTTCCGCCGCAGACGCGCGAGGCGCGAGGCCGAGTCCGCGCGGTGGCGCCCGGACGACTGGCGGTCGATGCCGACGGGTGCGGCGGGGGGTCGTGGCGGGAGGTCCGAGCGCAGCCGCCGGGTGTGGAGCGTGGTGATCGTCATCGGCGGCATGGCCCTCGCGATCGTCCTGCTCAGCCCGTTCCGCTTCTGGATATGGGGCTGGTGAGGCAGCAGGACATCGCTGGTGAGTTGCGGGGAACCAGATTCGATCTTCCTCCGTCGTAGGTTGCGTCCGGAAACGGTGGATCGGCAGGGGAACAGAACGTGAAGTCAGCGGTGTCGCGCGTCGTGGCGGCCGTATCGGTCGTCGTCGCACTCGGAGCGAGTGCGGCCTGCAGCAGTGATGGTGGCGGCGGCGACGCACGGAAGGACGCGAAGCCGCGCGCGAGTGCGGGCCCCTCGAAGCTGGAGAAGGCGGCCCTGACCTCGGGTGACGTGAAGGGCTACGACGTCGAGGAGCCGGACGAGTCCGCGTCCTCCGCCGCCGCGCCGCCCGCGGCGAAGCCGTCTCCCGCGGAGTGCGGCCCGCTCGCGGCGATGCTCGATGTGCGCGCCGCGGGACAGACGAGCACCGCGGGAAAGACGAGCACCGCGGGGAAGACGAAGGACCACGTCCGCCGCGTCCTGACCGCCACCGACGACAAGGACTTCACGACGACCCGCGTCGGCCTGTCCTCCTACGCCGGGTCGGACGCCGAACAGACGATGGCGGACCTGCGCGCGGCAGCGCGGTCGAAGAAGTGCGCGGCCTTCCGCGTCGGCGAGCAGCGCTACATCGGCGTACGGCCGCTGCCCACGCAGGGCAAGGCGGGCAAGGGCGACGAGGCCGTCTCGTACAAGATCGCCCACCGCAAGGGCGAGTACGTCATGCGGGAGAGCGTCACGGTCGTGCGCACCGGCGCGACGCTCGCCGTCTTCGACGCGTCGAACCTGTACGACCCCGAAGGCGTCCAGAGCGACAAGGACGCCGAGAAGGACGGCACCGACGGCATCGGCACGCCCACGGCGGACCAGGACCCGAAGGTGGCGCCCGAGATCGTCACCGCGCAGCTCGACAAGATCTAGCGGAGCCGTACAACCTTTTCGGCGGTTCCTGATCGTTACGGAAAACGCTGGTCAGCGGCGTGTGTTTACCGCTTTCATGTCGCCTCGGCGCGGGCCGTCGCCCGCGCCGTGACACGTGAAGGTAGGAAACGTGAAGTCATCTGTGTCTCGGGCCGTCGTGGCCGCGTCCGTCACGGTCGCGCTGGGCCTGACCGCAGCGTGCGGCGGCGACAAGGACAGTGGCGGCAGCGGCTCCGACGACAAGAAGTCGTCCGGGCAGCAGGCCAAGCAGAAGCCGGCCGAGGGAAAGCCGGCAGAGAAGAAGTCGACCGCGCTGTCCGCCGCCGACCTGGAGAAGGCGGTGCTCGCCAAGGGCGACCTCAAGGGCTACAAGGTCGAGAAGATGTCCGCGGCGGACATGCCCTCGCAGACCGTGCCCGCAGACCCGGCCGCCTGCCAGCCGTTCGCCGACATGTTCATGTTCGCGACCCAGCCGTCGGCGAAGGCCCGTGTCGGCCGCACGATGACCGGCCCGGACGAGCTGGACGCCACGGTCATCTCGCTCGCCCTGCTCGCGCACGAGCAGCCCGAGGCGGAGAAGGTCATGGGCGACCTTCGGGCGGCCACGAAGAACTGCACCGCCTACGAGCACGCGGACTCGAAGTACCGCGACGTCGCCGCGCTGCCCACGCCGAAGGCGGGCGACGAGGCGGTCTCGTACAAGGTCGTCGGCCTCATCGAGGGCCAGAAGACGCCGATGAGCTTCACCGTCGTGCGCAGCGGTTCGACGCTCGCGGCCTTCTACTCGATCAACCTGCTCAAGCCGAAGAAGTTCGGTGTGCCGGCGGAGATCGTCGAGGCGCAGGTGAAGAAGTTGCAGGACGCGTAGTCGGCGACCGTATGAGCGCCATATGGGCGCCCCTGTGAGCGAAGGGCCCCGCGGGACGGATCCGCGGGGCCCTTGGCTGTCGCACCGACGTCAGGGCCGCGTCGATGCCTCGGGACGGCGCCGGGGGGAGTGCGCCGCTCTGGCCGAGGAACCGATGGCCGACCCGGCGCACGAGGGGCGCTCGCGTGGTATCGACCACTGGCAATGAAACTGTGGACGGCGGGACTCGCTGCCCGTCCTTCTACGCATCGTGCTGGATGGGTTGTTCGCTGCGCAACCGTTTGGACCACATCTGAAGGGGGAAGGGCCGGGGATTCGGCCCGGGTGCCGGGACGGAGGCCGGCCGGCTCCGGGCGTCCCCGAAGCCGACCGTTCTCTTGGGTGACCGGGCTGCTGTCCCCTGCCGTCCGGTCACGTCACTGGAGCGAGGTCCCACGGCGCAGGGAGCGATCCCTGCGCCTCATCGCTCCAGCGGAGCCACGCGTGGTTCTTGCGGGCCCGCACCTGGCTGACACGGACACCGGGACCAACGAAGCGCCGCCGGGACCGGTCACGCGCCGTACGGGTGAGAGCGGATCCGAACTCAGATCCGCAGTCAGACACGGCCGCGGCACAGCTCCAGGAGCGTCATCGCGAGCGCCGTGCCGGGCTTGCCGAGCGCGTCCCTGTAGTGGCCGAGGATCTCCATCTCGCGGGAGAGGTTCACGCGGCGCCCGCCGGAGGTGATGCGGGCCTCCTGGATGACGGCCGAAACGGCCATGCGTTCCTGTACGAGACCGATGATCCGGTCGTCGAGCGCGTCGATCCGCTCACGCGCGTTCTCGATCACACCGGCGGCCTCGGGGGTGCGGGCGCCGGTCTTGTCCGCAGTGGCGGTCGTCATCGTCATGGGGGTCTCCTTGTCGGAAGAGGTGCCCCGGAGCGGCAGGACCCGCGTACGACAGAGCGCCCCGGGCCTTGTCGGCCCGGGGCGCCCGGTAAGTCGCTTGTCGGTGGGATCAAGCAGCTCGACCATGGCAGCCGGCAGGCCGGTTGCCATAGGTAAAGAGGAAGCTGAGGTGCTTGGTCACGGAGCCAGTATGCCCCCACGCGCAGGTGGCGGGTCAATCGGGACTCCCCGCGGCTCGGATGCTGAGACGCCCGCCGTTGCGCGGGGGCGCCGTCGGATACGACGAAGGGGTCGCGCCGGGCCCGTTAGAATTGACAAACACAGACCCCCTGCTCACGCACGAGCCTCTGCTCACGCACCGCTCAAGCTCAACGCCGGAAGGCCGCCGCCGTGCCATCAGCGCCCCCCGCTGCCGCCGCTCCCGACACCGTTCTGGTCGTCGACTTCGGAGCGCAGTACGCCCAGCTCATCGCCCGTCGCGTCCGTGAGGCCCGCGTCTACAGCGAGATCGTGCCGAGCACGATGCCCGTCTCCGAGATGCTCGCGAAGAAGCCCGCGGCGATCATCCTGTCCGGCGGCCCCTCGTCGGTGTACGCGGAGAACGCCCCGAGGCTCGACCGCCAGCTCTTCGAGGCCGGCGTCCCCGTCTTCGGCATGTGCTACGGCTTCCAGCTGATGGCGACGACCCTCGGCGGCACGGTCGACAACACCGGCGCCCGTGAGTACGGCCGCACCCCGCTGGCCGTCTCCAAGGCCGGCTCCACGCTCTTCGAGGGCACCCCGACCGAGCAGTCCGTGTGGATGTCGCACGGCGACGCGTGCAGCGCCGCCCCCGAGGGCTTCACGGTCACCGCGTCCACGGACGTCGTGCCGGTCGCGGCCTTCGAGGACGACGAGAAGAAGCTGTACGGCGTGCAGTACCACCCCGAGGTGATGCACTCCACGCACGGCCAGCAGGTCCTCGAGCACTTCCTCTACCGCGGCGCCGGCCTCAAGCCGGACTGGACGACCGGCAACGTCATCGACGAGCAGGTCGCCGCGATCCGCGAGCAGGTCGGCACCAAGCGCGCCATCTGCGGCCTCTCCGGCGGAGTGGACTCCGCGGTCGCCGCCGCCCTCGTGCAGAAGGCCATCGGCTCGCAGCTGACCTGCGTCTACGTCGACCACGGCCTGATGCGCAAGGGTGAGACCGAGCAGGTCGAGAAGGACTTCGTCGCCGCGACCGGCGTGCAGCTGAAGGTCGTCGACGCGCAGGAGCGCTTCCTCGCCGCGCTCGCCGGGGTTTCCGACCCCGAGGAGAAGCGGAAGATCATCGGGCGCGAGTTCATCCGCGTCTTCGAGCAGGCCCAGGCGGAGATCGTCGCCGAGGCCCCCGGCGACCAGCCCGTGGAGTTCCTGGTCCAGGGCACCCTCTACCCCGACGTGGTCGAGTCCGGTGGCGGCACCGGCACCGCGAACATCAAGTCGCACCACAACGTGGGCGGGCTCCCCGAGGACCTCGAGTTCCAGCTCATCGAGCCGCTCCGCAAGCTGTTCAAGGACGAGGTCCGGATGGTCGGCGCCGAGCTCGGCCTGCCGGACGAGATCGTCCAGCGCCAGCCGTTCCCCGGCCCCGGCCTCGGCATCCGCATCGTCGGCGAGGTCACCAAGGACCGCCTCGACCTGCTGCGCGAGGCCGACGCCATCGCCCGCGAGGAGCTGACGGCGGCCGGCCTCGACCGCGAGATCTGGCAGTGCCCGGTCGTGCTGCTCGCGGACGTCCGCAGCGTCGGCGTCCAGGGCGACGGCCGTACGTACGGCCACCCGATCGTCCTGCGCCCCGTCTCGTCCGAGGACGCCATGACGGCCGACTGGACCCGCATGCCGTACGACGTCCTCGCGAAGATCTCGACGCGCATCACCAACGAGGTCGCCGACGTGAACCGCGTCGTGCTCGACGTCACCTCGAAGCCGCCGGGCACCATCGAGTGGGAGTGACCCCCGCGGTCGACCTTCCCCAGGCTTGCTGAGTCTGCTGAGCGCCGGTGCCGCCCTTCCGTCCACGTGACGGAGGGGCGGCACCGGCGTTCTCACGTCCGGCGCGTGACGCGCACCCCGGCGCCCGGCCTCCACAGCTGCACCGCCAGGTACTTCCCGTCCTCGATGGAGGTCCGCACGACCTCCGTCAGTTCCGTGCGGAAGAGGTGGAAGGCGTCCGGGTCCGGCGGACGCACCGTGTCCGCGTACCGCGCGACGGTCGCCGCGTCCCGCACCTCCACCGCCCGTCCCGCGATACGGACGTCGCCGCCCGCCATCTCCGTGCCCGCCCCCGGGTTCGCCTGCAGGGCGAAGCGCGGATCGCGGCGCAGGTCGAGCGCCTTGAGCGAGTTCGGCATCATGCCGAGCCACAGCTCCCCGTGGAGGAAGCGGACTTCGAGCCCCGTCGTACGCGGCGAACCGTCCTTGCGGAGCGTCGCGAGGACATGGTGCGTGAACGCGCCGAACCGCTGCTCGACGGTCGCGGCGAGATCCGGCTCCGCGTCGGCGAATGCTTCCCAATTGCACGTCATACGTCGAGTCTGCCGCCGATACCCGACACCTCCTGTCGCCTTTCACCGCCCCGTTCACCGTCCTGCCGAACACACCGCACCTCGCACCTTTGATCGTGTCCCCTTGATCGCGTCACACCCCTGTTTTCCTGTGCTTCCCGCCGGTAACTTCCGCCCCGTACAGCCACGGATGGAGGACACATGCAGGCGCCCACACCGATACCCGTCGAGCGGTTGCAGTTCGCGATGCCGCCCGTCCACACCTCCGTGGCGGACGAACGACGGCACCGCAAGGAGCGGCTCGCGGGCGCACTGCGGATCTTCGGCAGGCTCGGGTACGAGGACGGGGTCTCCGGCCACATCACCGCACGCGACCCGGAGTACACCGACTGCTTCTGGGTGAACCCCTTCGGAATGCCCTTCAAGCACATCACCGTGGGGGACCTCGTCCTCGCCAACGCGGACGGGCAGGTCGTCGAGGGGCGCCACCACGTCAACCAGGCCGCGTTCACCGTGCACGCCCAGGCCCATCTGGCACGCCCCGACGTGGTCGCCGTCGCACACTGCCACTCCCTGCACGGCCGCGCGCTGTCCACACTCGGCGAACTCCTGGACCCGATCACCCAGGAGGCCTGCGCCTTCTACGAGCACCACGCGCTGTACGACGGCTACACCGGCGTCGTCGTCGACGCCGAGGAGGGCCGGCGGATCGCCACCGCGCTCGGCGACCACAAGGCGGTCGTCCTGCGCAACCACGGCCTGCTCACGGTCGGGGACTCCGTCGACGCCGCGGCCTGGTGGTTCATCTCCATGGAACGCTCCTGCCAGGTCCAGCTGAGCGCACGGGCGGCCGGGCGGCCCGTGCTGATCGGCCACAAGCAGGCGGTGCAGACCCGCGAACAGCTCGGCAGCGACCTGGTCGCGTGGATCAACTACCAGTCCCTGTGGCAGGACATCAGCCGCAGCGAACCCGATCTCCTGGCCTGACCTCGACGTCAACACCGAGCCGCCCCTTTCACCCCCGCTGACCTCACCCCGGGCATTCGTTCGCCTTGCAGTACGGCACAATTCCCTTCCTCTGCAGGGAAGTTCGCGGGAAGCCTCAGAGGCTTCGAGGGTGGGGAAGGCGGCGTACGCGGTGGCGGTGCAGGAGGCGGGGCAGGGCGTGCACGGGGGCGGTTGCACGTGCGGCGGCTGCCCGCACGGGGCGCGTGAAGGGCATCGGCGCGCCGTGGCCGCGTTCCTGGCCCAGCGCGACGGGTTCGCGGCGGGGGAGGGGCTGCCGGCGGCCGTCGCGCACTCGGCGGGCGCCTCGCGGCAGTGGGTGTCGGACGAGCTGACCCAGTCCGCGCGCACCGTCGCCGAGCGCGGCAGGGCCGAGGGCGAGGCCTGGCTGCGACGCCTGTGGACCCGCACGCTCGGCATCGTCTGGGGCTCCTTCGGTGTACTCCTCGTCGTCCAGGCGCTCACCGCGATCGGCGCGGGCTGGTCGGACGCGCGCACGGCCGGCCTCCTCGCCGCCTTCGTCATGGGCGGCCTGCTGACCGGCGCCGCATACGCGCACCGGGCGCGCGGCGGTGTCCTCGCGCCGGTGATCGGCGAGGACAACCGGCTCTCCACCTCGCGCGCCGTGGCGGCCGCCTGGGTGCTCCTCGTCGTCTTCGCCGTACTCGTCCTCGTCGGCGAACTCGCGGCGGCCTCGAGCCACGCGGAACGCGACGAACTGATCGAGGGGTTGCAACTCGCCCGCGCCGCGGGAACGGTGACGGTCCTCGCCGTGGTGTGCGCGGTCGCCGTCCTGGTGCGCAGGGTCGTCGGCCTGCGCGTGCTGGGCCAGCGCCTGCAGAAGGTCCGCGCGGACCGGCCGCGGGCCTCCGACCCGCTCACGGACGACGCCGGTCGCGGCAGCTTCGCCGACGCGCAGTACGTCCTGATCAGCGCCGTCGCCGTGATCTTCGCCGCCGTCCGCCTGGCCCGCCGCCCCGAGCAGCTGCCCGACCTGCCGTGGGGCCTCGCCCTGCTCGTGCTGGTCTCCGCCGCCACGTACCTGGCGGGGAAGTACGCCGAAGGCGGCCGCCCCGTGATCCTCTCCGTCGTCCGCGCGCGGGAGGCCGGCGACCTCGACGCCCCCATCCGCACGGGCGACGACATCGAGATCCGTGGCGCGGGCTTCGTCCCGCCCGGCGCCGGGGACGCGGACCGGCTCGCCCGCACGGTCGTCCGCATCGGCACCGTCCACGTCCACGTGCCGCTCGTCCCCGTACCGGGCGGCTTCACCAATCCGACCGACGCGGTCCTCACCGTCCCCGTCCCCGTCGACGTGGAACCCGGCCGCGTCGAGGTCCAGGTCGTCACGGCCGCGGGCGTCGAGACGAACCGCGTCACGATCGACGTGACGGACTGACCCACAACGTCCCCCCCCCTCTCCTCCCACGCTCTGCCCCGGGCCCCTCGCCCGGACCGCCGACGCAATCCCCCTGCACACCACTGAGCAGCGGCCCCTCTTCGTACGTATCGTCAAATGACGGGACCACGCGAGACGGGACCACGCGAGAGGCGGCGGAGTGCCATGGCGCACGGCATGCGTACGAACAGCCACACCGGTCACACGGGCCACGCCGGTCACGCGGGCCGCACCAGGCGTGACGTCTGGCGGGAGTCCGCCACGCGCTACGCCCTGCTCCCCCTGCGGATCTTCCTCGGCGTCACCTTCATCTACGCGGGCCTGGACAAGCTCACCGACAGCACCTTCATGCAGGCGAGCGGCGCGGGCTCGATCGGCGCCCAGATGGAGGGAGTCCGCGACATCTCCGCGGTCCCCGCTCTCGTCGACCTTTCCCTTAAAAGCCCCGTCGGCTTCGGCTACGCCATCGCCCTCGGAGAGCTCGCCGTCGGCATCGGCACCCTGATCGGGCTGTTCGCCCGGGTCGCCGCAGTCGGTGGCGCCCTCATCTCGCTCAGCCTCTGGCTGACCGTGAGCTGGCAGGAGGAGCCCTACTACTACGGCAACGACCTGGCCTACCTGATGGCCTGGCTGCCGCTGGTCCTCGCCGGAGCCGCGGTCCTCTCCGTCGACGCCCTGCGCGCCGCCCGCCGCCGAACGCCCCGGGGCCCGGACGGACCCGCTAGGACAGGCCCTGGTCCCGCGGCTCCCTGACGCCCCCGACACCACCGCCGGAACGCGCCGCCCCTCTCGGACGTATCCCATGGATCGCCGCCGCCACGCCCGCCAGGAACAGGCCGGCCATCATGAGCGGCAGCGCGACGAACCACGGCGCGTCCCAGGCGCCGCCCGCGTCCCCCGCGTACACGACCGCGACCGTCAGCAGGCAGAGCCCCGCGACCAGCTTGCCGGGGTGGAATTCATGACGTAGCACGGGTCACCTTCGCTTGTCCGACGCCGACTTCGAGGCGCAGATCGATCGTGCCGCCGCCGTCGCCGCCCGAGGGCGGCCGCAGCGTCACCGTCTTCTCCCGGCCCGGAGCGACGTCCAGGTCCTTGTCCTTGTCGCCCGGCAACGTGATGTCGCCGACGCCCACTTCCACATCGAGCCGCACGGTGGCGTCCTTCGGCAGGATCACGTCGATGCTGCCCGCGCCGATCTCGGCACTCGTCCGCAACGTCTTGCCCTTGCCGACGTCGAGCTTGCTCAGATCGAGCGTGCCGGTGCCGAGCCCCACCTCGTACTGAGGCCGGACGTCCGCCACCGCGGTCGGTATCCAGTCCGTGTGCACGTAGTGCGTCGTGATGTTCTTCGGCAGGGCCGCCGAGGCGGCGAGGAGTCCGGCGGTGAGCACCGCCAGCACGATCGACCCGGCCCCGGTGCGCCCGAGGAAGGCGCTCACCGCGATGCCGAGGCCGAACACTCCGAGCGCGCACGCGAGGCCCACCTGCAAGGTCGTCCCGAGCGGATGGTCCTCCCAGGTCAGCCCGGTCCCGAGACCGCCCGCGAGGAGGGCGGTCAGGAACACCCAGCCGCCGATCCAGCGTGGCCCGCGCGGTGCGGGGGCGGGCGGCGGCACTTTCGCCTCGCGGAACACGCCCGCCCGGTGGCCCGCCACCCGGTACTCGACGTTGAGGCCCTCGGCCTTGAGACCGTCCGGACCCCAGAAATAGCCCGAGATCCCGTCGTACGTCCCGTCCTTGATGATCGGGTCGCGCCACCACGAGGGGCCCCCGGCGACGGGCGGCGCCTTCGCCTCCGGCGGTGCGTCCGCCGCGGCCTGCGCCGCCACCGGATCGGGGTCGAGGGTGTCGCGCTGCTGCGACCAATACCCGGCGCCCGCGAGGAGCAGGGCGAGAACCGCGGCGAAGGTCAGCGCCCCGCCGTTGTTCAGCAGCGTCAGGAAGACGCCACAGCCGACGAGCGCGAAGAGCACGGCGGTCAGCGCCTGGCCGTCGACCCGGCCGGAGAGGAGCCTGCGCGCCTCGTTCTCCTCCGCGTCCTCGTACGGCACGAAGAGCCACGCGAAGCCGTAGAACACCAGACCCAACCCGCTCGTGATCGCGAGCACGGCCAGGCCGATGCGGAAGATCACCGGGTCCATGTCGCAGTGCCGGCCGAGACCGGCGCACACGCCGCCGATCTTCTTCTGCCGACGGTCGCGGCGGAACTTGCGCTCCTCCGCGGGCAGGCCCGGCTCAGAAGCGTCCACGGGACCGCCCGGGACGCCGTGCGCGGCGCGCGAGGCGCCGCGGATGGCGGCCTCGGTCTCCGTCTCGGCGGGCTGCTGATCTGTCATGTGTCCATGGTGACCGCCGCGGGGCCGCCGCGGCAGTCGGGACGACCCTGGACGAACCCTGATATCGCCCCTGAGACCCTGCGGGCCGCACCCCTGACAGGGACGGGGCAGGGGAACGGATCAGGGAAGTCTCGGGGGTCGACCCTGATGCTCCCACCCGCGCCCGCGTGTGAATATCGAGAACATGCCGGAAGCCGCTGCACCGCCCATCGACGACGTCCGACCGCTGCGCAAGCTCTATCGCAGCGGTGACGGGCGCTGGCTCGGCGGTGTCGCACGCGGTCTGGCCGGACACCTCGGGCTGCCCGTGATCTGGGTCCGGCTGATCTTCGTCGGCCTGTTCACGGCGGACGGCCTCGGCGGTCTGCTCTACGCGGCGTTCTGGTTCTTCGTCCCGCTCGGAGTGGGCGGAGTGGACGCCCAGCGGCCCCCCGCGGCCGTCACGGCAGAGACGGCGCCGGACGGCCGCCGAAGACTCGTCGCCCGCAAGCCCGACAAGGGCCAACTCGTCGCGCTCCTCGCGATGGTCGTCGTCGCCATGGTCTTCGTCGGCAACGTGGACCTGGACGGCTCGACGAAGGCGTACGTCGTCCCGACCCTGCTCGTCGCCGCGGGCGTCGCCCTCGTCTGGCGGCAGGCCGACAACGCCCGCAGGGCCCGCTGGATGGCCGTCGGCCGTCGCAGGCGCACCCTGACGATCGCCCGCTCGGCCGCCGGAGTGCTGCTGGTCGGCGCGGGGGTGTCCGGCATCTTCGTGCTGCAGGGCTCCGCCGCGCACCTGGGCGCCGTGCTGCAGGCCTCGCTCGCCGTGCTCGTCGGTGTCGCACTGCTCGCCGGCCCCTACCTCGTCCGCATGATGCAGGACCTCTCCGAGGAGCGGCTCATGCGCATCCGCGCCCAGGAGAGAGCCGAGGTCGCCGCCCATGTGCACGACTCCGTGCTGCACACCCTGACCCTGATCCAGCGCAACGCGGAGAGCGCGAGTGAGGTGCGCCGTCTCGCCCGCGCCCAGGAGCGCGACCTGCGTGCCTGGCTCTACAAACCCGAGGGCACCGGCAAGGACGAGGACGAGGAACCCGACACCCTCGCCGAAGCGGTGCGCCGCAGCGCCGCCGAGGTCGAGGACAAGCACGGCGTTCCCATCGAGGTCGTCGTCGTGGGCGACTGCCCGCTCGACGAGCGGCTGACCGCACAGATGCAGGCCGCGAGGGAAGCGATGGTGAACGCCGCCAAGTACGGTGGCGAAGGCGGCGCGGTGCAGGTCTTCGCCGAAGTCGAGGGGGAGACGGTGTTCGTGTCCGTACGGGACCGCGGTCCCGGGTTCGATCTGGACTCCGTGCCGGACGACCGCATGGGCGTACGAGAATCGATCATCGGCCGTATGCAGCGCAACGGCGGCACGGCGCGGCTGCGCGCGGTGCCGGGCGGCGGCACGGAAGTCGAGCTGGAGATGGAGAGGACGGCGACGACATGAGCGACGCGACCGGGGCGAGCGGGCCCACGGAGCCGACCGGGACGGATGAGGGTGGCGGTGCGGACGGGCGTCGTGTGCGAGTCGTCCTCGTCGACGACCACCGGATGTTCCGTACAGGAGTGCAGGCGGAGATCGGCCGCACCGACGTCACCGGCGTCGAGGTCGTCGGCGAGGCGGCCGACGTCGACCAGGCGGTCACGGTCATCACGACCACGCGCCCCGAGGTCGTCCTCCTGGACGTGCACCTGCCGGGCGGCGGAGGCGTGGAAGTCCTGCGCCGGTGCGCGCCGTTGATGTCCGACGCGGAGAATCCGGTTCGGTTCCTCGCGCTGTCGGTGTCCGATGCCGCGGAGGACGTCATCGGAGTCATCCGCGGCGGCGCCCGCGGCTATGTCACCAAGACCATCACCGGCACCGACCTGGTGGACTCCATCTTCCGTGTGCAGGAAGGCGACGCGGTGTTCTCGCCGCGCCTCGCCGGATTCGTCCTGGACGCCTTCGCCTCGACCGACGCGCCCCCGGTCGACGAGGACCTGGACCGCCTCACCCAGCGCGAGCGCGAGGTCCTGCGGCTGATCGCGCGGGGGTATGCGTACAAGGAGATCGCCAAGCAGCTCTTCATCTCCGTGAAGACGGTGGAGTCGCATGTGTCGGCGGTGCTGAGGAAGCTGCAGCTGTCCAACCGCCACGAGCTGACGCGGTGGGCGACGGCGCGAAGGCTGGTCTGAGCGAGCGCTGGTGCGGGGGGCTAGCGGTGTACGGGGGCGGCGGCCGGTCGTGCGGGGCCGAGGTTGCGCAGGGCCCAGCGGTAGTGGCCGACCGCCTTCGCGGCGCCGAGGAGGCCGGTCAGCCAGACGAGCAGGCCCGTGCCCATGCCGAGGATGACGTCGGCGTAGGTCTCGTCGCCCGGTTCGGCGTACGCGGCCGCGGAGAAGGAGGTCCAGAGCCCGAGCGTGCACACGGCGAGGGACGACAGGAGCCAGAGGAGGCTGAGGCCGGGGGAGCGCAGCCGGGCGTCGGACGGGGGGTGGCTGTCCAGGGCCAGCCAGGCATCGGTGAGTTGCCGTAGGCGCCGGTCGCGGCGGATGCCGAGGACGACGCCGACGACCGCGGGGGCCAGCGCCGCGAGGCCGAGGACCACGAGGACCGGGCCCAGGAAGAAGGCGCTGGGATCCTTGTCGTCGATGTACCGGATCGGCTGGACCAGCAGGGCCCAGCCGGTGACGCCGCCGAGTCCGCACAGCCACAGCAGCAGGAGCCGGCTCACCCCGAGGTGCCGCCTGTGCAGTTCCTGGAGGGCCATGCCGCGGTCGGTGAGCAGCGTCTGCCGGTCCGGCCAGGTGCGCAGGTACACGGGTGGCGGGGGCGGAGGCAGCGTACGGCTAGGCATGCGCGTGACAATACTGGCGGGGCCGGCAGGTCAGGACACGCGTGTGGCTCCGGCGAACGGCATCTGGTCGATGGGGGCGAGCCGGACGGGGGCGCTCGGGTTCGGGGCGTGGATCATCTGGCCGTCGCCGACGTAGAGGCCGACGTGGCTGATGCCGGAGTAGAAGAACACCAGGTCGCCGGGGCGCAGTTCGGAGCGGGGGACGCGTTGTCCTGCGGCGATCTGGGCGTAGGTGGTGCGGGGCAGGGCGACGCCCGCCGAACGGTAGGCGGCCTGGGTGAGCCCCGAGCAGTCGAAGGCGTCGGGGCCGGTGGCGCCCCAGACGTAGGGGCTGCCGAGGGCCTTGTATGCGTAGGAGACGGCGGCCGCGGCGCGGGCGTCGGGCGCCTTCGCGGCTCCCAGGGCCGCGTCACGGGCGGTGGAGCGGGTGGCGCGCTCGCCCGAGGGGTCAGCGAGGTCGGCGCGCTGTTCGGCGGTGAGACGGGACAGGAGGCGCTTCGCCTCGCTGAGCTTTCCGGTGATCGTCTTCTTGTGCTTGCGCAGTTCCGCCTGGCGCGCGCGGAGGGCGTCGAGCCGGTCGTCGGCCCGGTCGCGCAGCCGGTCGAGCTCCCGCACCTGGTCCCTGACCTCGCCGACGGCCACGACCTGACGGCTGCCCGCCCGGTCGGCACGTGACGCGCGGTCGAGGAACTGGTCGGGGTCGGAGGAGAGCGCGAGCTGTATGGAGGGGTCGATGCCGCCCGCGCGGTACTGGGCGGCGGCGTAGGAACCGAGGCTGTTGCGGGCGGTGTTGAGCTTCTCCGTCTTGCGGGCGGCTTCGTCGCGCAGGTCGCCGAGTGTCTTTTCGGCCTTTTCCGCCTTCTCCTTGGCGCCGTTGTACTTCTCGGTGGCGGTCTCCGCCTCGCGGTAGAGCGAGTCGACCTTGGACTTCACCTCGGCGGGGCTGAGCCGGGGATCCGCGTGTCCCGTGCCGTCGAAGGCGGTGGCCGACGCGGCTCCCGCGAGGGCGAGGGTGGCGGCGGTGCGGACCGTGCTGCCGCTGAGCGAGCGCTGTCGGGGCTTGCGGTGCGCTGGCACGAAGAGGGGCTCCTTACGTGTCCGGCGGCGGCCCGCACAGGGGGAGCAGGCCGCCGCCGGGTTTCTCGGCGGTGGTGACCGACGGCCGTCCCGGGTCGGACGGCGGTGGGGAGCCGGTCACCTGGTGGAGGACGCTAAACCTGGCCGTCACGGGTTGGTGAGGGATTGTGCGCAATTGGCGGAAGTGGGCGGAACGGGGTCCAGGCGTGACCATGCGGAGCATGGGGTGGCGGTTGTTTCGCTCGCGGGTGTGACTGATGGCTCGTTTTCTGCGCACCCGAAGACGGGGTGGTGGTACGGGGGCGCCCGAGGGGTGAGGCGGAGGGCCCGGCTAGGCTCCGGCCTCATGGACGTACTCATCCATCTCTTCGTCGGCCTGCACATCATCGGCATCGCCTCGCTCCTGGGCGGCTTCCTGACCCAGATGAAGCAGATGGGCCAGGGCACCGCACGCTTCAGCCCCGCGATGCTGCACGGCGCGCTGACCATGCTCGTCACCGGTGTGGCCCTGGTGGGCCTCAACCAGGCGGACGACCACACGGTCAACAACGTCAAGATCGGCATCAAGCTGGCCGTGCTGATCGTGATCCTCGCGCTGGTCTACGTGAAGCGCGACGAGGAGAAGGTCGACAAGGGCATGTTCGGTGCGGTCGGCCTGCTGACCACGGCGAACATCTTCATCGCGGTGCTGTGGACCTGAGCTGGAGCTGAGTCGGACGTCAGGCGGGCCCGAGTCGGACCTGCGTTTTCCGGCCTCTACGCGCGCGTGGCCCGCATCCGGGAAGGATGCGGGCCACGCGCGCGTAGAGGGGTGCCGCCTCGTCAGGCCGGGCGGACCACGCTGTGGATCGGCATGTAGTAGATCGACTCGACGCGGACGTTCGCGCCCGGCTTCGGGGCGTGGATCATCTTGCCGTCGCCGATGTAGATCCCGACGTGACTGATGTCGTCGTAGAAGAACACCAGGTCACCCGGTTTCGCGTCGGCGGTCTTCACCGTCGTGCCGACTTTCACCTGGTCCCACGTGGTGCGCGGCAGCGAGATCCCCGCGGCCTTCCAGGCGTCCTGCGTGAGCCCGGAGCAGTCGTACGAGTCGGGGCCGGTGGCGCCCCAGACGTACGGCTTGCCGATCTGGGCCTCCGCGAAGTCGATGACCTTCGCGGCCTTGGTGGCGTAGCTGCCGTCGGAGCTTCCTGAGCCAGAACCGGAACCCGAACCGGAACCTGAGCCGGTGTCGGAGCCCGAGCCCGAGCCGGAGTCCTGGCCGCCCTCGCGCTCCTTCTCCCGCTGGGCCGCCTCCTCCGCCTTGCGCTTGCGCTCCGCCTCCGCGGCCTGCTCGCGCGCCAGCTTCTCGGCCTTGCGCTTGGCCTCCTGCTTCTTCTTCCGCTCGATCGCCGCGAGCCGCGCCTTCTCCTCGGCGGTCAGCTTCGAAAGGAGCTCGCGCGCGTCCCCCAGCTTCTTCTGGACGGCCTTCTTGCTCGTCCTGAGCTCGTCCCGCGAGTCGGTCAGCGTCTCCAGGCTCTTCGCGGCCCTCGTGCGCTGCTTCGTCGCCGACGCCTGCTCCGTCAGGTAGGCGTCGACGGCCTTCTTCTGCCGCGTGGTCAGCCGGTCCGCCAGGTGGTTCTGGTCGAAGTAGCCCTGCGGGTCGTCGGCGAGCATCATCGTGGCCGTCTCGGAGACGGCGCCGGTGCGGTACTGCGCCGCGGCGAACGAGCCCAGCTCCTGGCGTGCGTCGTTCAGCTTGTCCGTGCGCTTCGCCACGTCGTCGAGGAGCCGGTCGACCTTCTTGCGCTGCTTCTCCGTGCGCTCCTTGGCCGAGTTGTACTTCTGGGTGGCGACACCCGCCTGCCGGTAGAGCTCGTCGACCTTCTTCTGCACCTCTTCGAGGCTGGGCTCTTCGAGACTGGGCTTGGCCGGTGCCGAGGGTGCCGTGGGCGCTGCCTGCGCGCTCTGCGACAGGAGGGCGACGGAGGTGAGGGCTGCCGTCGTGATGCCGATGGCGGGGGCCGTACGAATGCCGGCCGCGCGGTTCCGCGGCTTGCGGTGCGACGCCAAGGAGGCGACTCCTTCCGTAGACCGCCTACCGGGTTAGCTGTCGGGTTCGGGCGGATGGTTCGGAAGGCTGCCCTACGGTCCCGTACTTCGTACGGGACCGATTCACCCCAAGTTTTCGGTGGGTCCCCGGCTCCGAACACGTCGGACTCGGCGGAGGCCGCCCGTTCCCGGCGGGGTTCGCCGGTGGGGGGACGAGTGGCCCGCCGGGCACGCTAGCCAACGCGTGTGGTGCCTGTGAAGGTTGATGTTCGATATGCCCGATACATTTTCGTTACTTTGCGCGGGCGTGCGCGGCGTGCGAGCGGCCATGGCGGAGTGTGATCGCCCGCAGGCAAGGTGTGACGCGGCCGGTGTGTCCGTGTGACGTCGACCGGTGTGTCCGGAACCCGCAGCGGGTTGTCAGTGGGGCCGCCTAGACTCGGGAGGCGATGAGCAGCCTCTTTGATGACAGCTTCCTGGCGGACCTGCAGCCCTCCCGGGCCGCGGACGAAGCGCCCCCGCCGCCGCCCGAGGACAGCGCTCCGGAGCCCATTCCGGACGACCTGTTCGACGGGAAGTTCGACGCGCCCATGACCCGGGACTCGCACTACCGCGACGGTGCCCCGCGCCCGGTCATCGACCCGGCGACGCTCCTCGACGGGCTGAACGAGAACCAGCGCGCGGCCGTCGTGCACGCGGGCTCCCCGCTGCTCATCGTCGCCGGCGCCGGGTCCGGCAAGACCCGCGTGCTGACCCACCGCATCGCGTACCTGCTCGCCGAGCGCGGCGTGCACCCCGGCCAGATCCTCGCGATCACCTTCACGAACAAGGCCGCGGGCGAGATGAAGGAGCGCGTCGAGCAGCTCGTGGGCCCCCGGGCGAACGCGATGTGGGTGTCGACCTTCCACAGCGCCTGCGTCCGCATCCTCCGCCGTGAGTACAAGAAGCTGGGCTTCACGTCCTCCTTCTCGATCTACGACGCCGCCGACTCCAAGCGCCTCATGGCCCTGGTCTGCCGCGACCTGGACCTCGACCCGAAGAAGTTCCCGCCGAAGTCGTTCAGCGCCAAGATCTCGAACCTGAAGAACGAGCTGATCGACGAAGAGGACTTCGCAGGTCAGGCCGCCGACGGCTTCGAGAAGACCCTCGCCCAGGCCTACGCCATGTACCAGTCGCGCCTCCGCGAGGCGAACGCGCTGGACTTCGACGACCTGATCATGACGACCGTCCACCTCCTGCGCGCCTTCCCGGACGTCGCCGAGCACTACAGGCGCCGTTTCCGGCACGTCATGGTCGACGAGTACCAGGACACGAACCACGCGCAGTACGCCCTGGTGCGCGAGCTGGTCGGACCCTCCGGAGGCGAGGGGGACGACCCCGCCGAGCTGTGCGTGGTGGGCGACGCCGACCAGTCCATCTACGCCTTCCGCGGCGCCACGATCCGCAACATCCTCCAGTTCGAGGAGGACTACACGGACGCGACGACGATCCTCCTGGAGCAGAACTACCGCTCCACCCAGACGATCCTGACCGCCGCCAACGCGGTCATCGAGCGGAACGAGAGCCGCCGCCCCAAGAACCTGTGGACCAACCAGGGCGAGGGCGCGCGCATCACCGGATACGTCGCCGACACCGAGCACGACGAGGCACAGTTCGTCGCCGACGAGATCGACCGCCTCACCGACGCGGGCGACGCGAAGGCCGGCGACGTGGCGATCTTCTACCGGACGAACGCCCAGTCCCGTGTCTTCGAAGAGATCTTCATCCGCGTCGGCCTGCCCTACAAGGTGGTCGGCGGCGTCCGCTTCTACGAGCGCAAGGAGGTCCGCGATGTGCTGGCCTACCTGCGCGTTCTCGCCAATCCCGAGGACGCGGTGCCGCTGCGCCGCATCCTGAACGTACCGAAGCGGGGCATCGGCGACCGCGCCGAAGCCATGATCGACGCGCTCGCGCAGCGCGAGAAGATCTCCTTCCCGCAGGCGCTCCGCCGCGTCGACGAGGCGTACGGAATGGCGGCCCGCTCCACCAACGCCGTCAAGCGCTTCAACACGCTGATGGAGGAGCTGCGGACCGTCGTCGAGTCGGGCGCGGGCCCGGCCGTCGTCCTGGAGGCCGTGCTCGAACGGACCGGCTACCTGGCCGAGCTGCAGGCCTCGACCGACCCGCAGGACGAGACCCGCATCGAGAACCTCCAGGAGCTCGCCGCCGTGGCGCTGGAGTTCGAGCAGGACAACAACCAGGCCACTGACACCGACCAGGCCGCGGACAACGCGCAGGGCGGGGCGGACGCAGGCGAGGGCGAGGGTGGCGACGCCGGTGAAGGCACCGCGGCCCCCGGCACGCTCTCGGACTTCCTGGAGCGCGTCGCCCTGGTCGCCGACTCCGACCAGATCCCCGACGAGGAGGACGACGGCTCCGGGGTCATCACGCTGATGACCCTGCACACCGCCAAGGGCCTCGAATTTCCCGTCGTGTTCCTGACCGGCATGGAGGACGGCGTCTTCCCGCACATGCGCTCCCTCGGCCAGGTCAAGGAGCTGGAGGAGGAGCGTCGCCTCGCATACGTGGGCATCACCCGCGCGCGTGAACGGCTCTATTTGACGCGTTCGTCCATGCGCAGCGCCTGGGGCACGCCGTCGTACAACCCGCCGTCGCGCTTCCTCGAGGAGATCCCGGACACGCACCTGGACTGGAAGCGGACCGGTTCGGTCGGCGCGTCGGCCTCGTCGGGGCCCGCCGCGGGCATCGCCTCGTCGCTGTCCTCGTCGCGCTCGCGTTCCGGCGGCGCACAGGGCTTCGCCACGCGCCGCGCGTCGGAGAAGCCGGTCGTGTCGCTGGCCGTCGGCGACCGCGTCACGCACGACCAGTTCGGTCTCGGGACCGTGGTCGGCGTGAAGGGGACGGGCGCGAACGCCGAGGCGACGGTGGACTTCGGAGAGCCCAAGCCGAAGCGCCTCCTGCTGCGGTACGCGCCGGTGGAGAAGCTCTAACGCCCTGGTCGGCGGCCGGAGTTACGTTACGTCGGGTCGAGGCCGTGGCTGCGGAGCCACGGCAGCGGGTCGATCGCCGAGCCGCCGGCGGGGCGCACCTCGAAGTGCAGGTGCGGTCCTGTGGAGTTGCCGGAGTTCCCGGAGAAGGCGATGGTCTCGCCCGCCTTCACGGGGCCGCTGGAGATCTTGTGCGTGGAGAGGTGGCAGTACCACGTCTCCGTGCCGTCCTTCGCGGTGACGATCGCCATGTTGCCGTAGGCGCTGTTCCACTTGGTCGAGACGGTGCCGTCGGTCGCGGCGAGGACCTCGGTGCCGTACGACACCGGGAAGTCGATGCCGGAGTGCGCGGACATCCAGTTGACGCCCGCCTGGCCGAACTGCGCGCTGAGGCCGTGCTGTTTCACGGGCAGGGCGAACTTGGGACGCAGTCGCTCCTTGCGCGCGGCCTCCGCCGCCGCCTTCTTCTGGGCGGCCACCTTCTCGGCCTTGAGGTCGATGCGCTCCTGCGTGCGGCTGGCGCGGTCCGCGAAGTCGCCCGCGTCCGCGGAGAGGTTCGCCAGCTGCGTGTCCAGCTTGTTGTTGGCGGCGGAGGGCTGCACGGACGTGGCGTCCGGAGCCGATGCCGTCGTCGTCGAGTCCTTCGCGTCGTCCCCGCCGAAGTTCCCCACGGACGCGGCCGCCACTCCGGCGACCCCCATCACGCAGGCCGAGGGCACCGCGACGGTGAAGAGCGCGGAACGCTTGGCGGGGGTACGGCGACGGGTCCTCGAGCGGCCGCCCGCCGCGGGCCCGCCGTTCCTCCCGCGGGAGGAACGGGGCGCGGAACCGGTGGAGTCGGCCGACTCGGTGTCCGGGGACTCGTACGCGGCGTCGCCGTCGGTCTCGTACGCCTGGGCCGCGTCGTGCGGGACGGGGGCGCCGAGCAAGTCGGGTGCGTCGTGCGCCTGGTGCGACTCGGGGGTGTCGTCGGCCGAGTTCCACGCCGTCGCGTCGAACGCACCGGTGTCGAAGGTCTGCGTGTCCCACTGGCCGGTCTGCGGGCCGTCCTGCGGGTCCTGGTGCCAGGCGGCGGTGTCCCACTGGCCCGTGGAGTCCGGGCTGTGCTGTGCGGGGATGTCGGCGACCTGCTGGTATCCGCCGGTCGACCACATCGAGGCGGTGTCGTAGCTGCCGTCGTAGGTGGCGGCGTAGTACTGCTCCGCGTACGCGTCGTAAGTGGCCGTCTGCTGCGGGCCCGTTGTGGTCGCCCACTGGCCGGTGTCGTGCCCGTTGCCCGGCATGTCGCCGAAGAGGGGGTCGACCGCGAACGTTCCGGTGTCGAAGGTGCCGGTGTCGAAACTGCCGGTGGAATAGGTGTCGTGGCCGTAGCCGTTGTGCTGGGCACTCTGTTCGTCGTACGTCGCGTAGTGCGCGTAGTCGGCGCCGGGTGCCGAGGACGGGGGCATTGAGCTCCCCGACGGGTGACGGTCGTTCACCAACTTCTCTTTCGCCTCGGCAGCAGGGGCAGAGCAGTGCGGCGACTGTACCCGGCGGTATACGGGCGCGACAATCTTCCCCAGGTTTCGTGCTCGCAGGAAACGGGCATTCGGCCGCCTTTCGGCGGTCTGCGAACAGGACCTTGGCTTTGCGTTCGAGATCCGTTCGATAGTTGAGGCCGGTCAGGCGACCGTCAGACCGCCCGGTGCGCCCTTGGCGTCGGCCCCCGGGTTCGCCAGGTCGAGGGCCTGACGGATTCCGTTCGCGACTGCGGGGTGCACCGGCAGCGCCAGGTGCCCGATGCCGGTGACACGGACGTTCTGCGCGGTCAGGTCGGGGTGGTCGACGCAGGCCGTCTCCAGCGGGTCCATGATCTGGTCCAGGTCGCTCCAGAAGCTCACGAACTGCGTGCGGCAGCCCGGCGCCGGTTCCTTGAGCTCCTCGATCACGTCGGAGCCCGGACGCATCTGCCGGACGATCGGGTGCGCGTTGGCGAGCGGCACCACGCGGGTGCCCGCGTGCGGCGTGCCGAGGGTGACCAGGGTGCGGATCCGGGCGTCGCCGCCCCGCCGCTGCGCGTAGTAACGGGCTATCAACCCGCCGAGACTGTGACCGACGACGTCGACCCGGGCGTGTCCCGTGCGCTCGCAGAGCTCCTCTATGTGGCGGCCGAGCAGTTCGGCGGCGCCCCTGATGTCGCAGGTCAGCGGGGAGTAGTTGAGGGACTCCACGCGGCGCCCGCCGTGCTGCGACAGGGTGCGGCGGAGCAGTACGAACACGGAGCGGTTGTCGATGAAGCCGTGCAGGAGCAGGACCGGAGGCCTGTCGTCCGACGGCAGGCGGGGTGCGCCCGGCGGCGGCTGGACGGGCGTCACCCTGCGTTCCTGGGCGATGCCGGAGGGATAGAGCAGGAGGTGGCCCGCGAGGATCGTCAACTCCAGGGCCGTCGCCTTCAGGAGGGCCAAGGAGAGACCGGCCATCTTGGACGGGAGCGCGGGGAGCGGGAGAAGAGTCTGCAGCGCGGGGAGGGGCGGGCGCGAGGGCAGTGGGGCGAGACCGAGGATTCTCGGCAGCAGTGAGCCGAGTGGGCGAAAGGGGCGGGCCCCGGTGAACGGCATCGTCGACCTCCCGATTGGCGCACGGAAGGACGCCTCTGTCCCCCGTGTGCCCTAGGGGGAGTCGTGGCCGAGGAGACGGCAGGTGCGATGGCTGTCCGGGCCACTCTTCCTTGGCGGCCCCGTGCCCCCGTTGCATCGCCGATGTGCGGTGTCACCACGCCGTGCGGCTGCCGGCGCGGTGGCCCGGCGTCTCGTTGCGGCTCCCCTCGCGCCTGATCCGGATGCGGAGCGTGAACCCCTCGGTTGTGGACGGCGCGCAGCGAACGTGTCCCACGTGTGATTTCCCCCTCGCTCTCCACCGTGAAACTGCCGCTTGCGCGATGCTGGGGATAACGTTCGTTCACTTCCCCGGCCGGTGCGGTGCGGGGTATCCGTGCCGGGACAGGCTGTTGTCGGTACGGACATCGGTACATGGAGGCAGTGATGGGTGTGGCAGCCGGGCCGATCCGCGTGGTCGTCGCGAAGCCGGGGCTCGACGGGCACGATCGCGGGGCCAAGGTGATCGCACGGGCGTTGCGTGACGCCGGTATGGAGGTCATCTACACCGGGCTGCACCAGACGCCCGAGCAGGTGGTGGACACCGCGATCCAGGAGGACGCCGACGCGATCGGTCTCTCCATCCTGTCCGGGGCGCACAACACACTGTTCGCGCGCGTGCTGGAGCTGCTGAAGGAGCGGGACGCGGAGGACATCAAGGTGTTCGGCGGCGGCATCATCCCCGAGGCGGACATCGCGCCGCTCAAGGAGAAGGGCGTCGCGGAGATCTTCACGCCCGGCGCCACCACCACGTCGATCGTGGAGTGGGTGCGGGGGAACGTGCGGCAAGCCGCCGTCTGACCCTTCCGGCGGAGGATGCGGGACCCGCAGGTACGTACGTACCTGCGGGCCACAGGCGCGTACGCACCTGCGGGTCACGGGGACGTATGTGCCTGCGGGGCAGGGGCGACGCACGTGTCACGGCGGCGGGAGTTCGTCGCGGATCGCCGCGCGCAGACGCAGCGTGGTCACGAGACGCTGGAACGCCTCCGACCAGTAGCCGCCCGCGCCGGGTGACGCGTTCTCCGACTCGTCGGGTATCGCGGTGAGCGCCTCCAGGCGTATCGCCTCCGACGGGTCGAGGCAGCGCTCCGCCAGGCCCATCACGCCGCTGAAGCTCCAGGGGTAACTTCCCGCGTCACGGGCGATGTTCAGCGAGTCCACCACCGCGCGGCCCAGCGGCTCGGCCCAGGGGACCGCGCAGACGCCGAGGAGCTGGAACGCCTCCGACAGGCCGTGTGCCGCGATGAAGCCGGCCACCCAGTCCGCCCGTTCGGCGGCGGGCAGTGAGGCGAGGAGCTTGGCCCGCTCGGCGAGCGACACGGCGCCGGGGCCCGCGGCGTCGGGCGAGGCGGGGGTGCCGAGCAGCGCACGGGACCAGGCGACGTCCCGCTGGCGCACCGCCGCACGGCACCATGCGGCGTGCAGCTCGCCGCGCCAGTCGTCGGCCACCGGGAGCGCCACGATCTCCGCCGGTGTGCGGTTGCCGAGCCGGGGCTGCCAGGTGGCGAGCGGGGCAGCCTCCACCAGCTGACCCAGCCACCAGGAGCGTTCGCCGCGGCCGGTGGGGGGCTTGGGGGTGACGCCGTCCCGCTCCATGCCCGCGTCGCACTCGTGCGGCGCCTCCACCGTGAGAGTCGGTGTGTCGGAGGTGTGGTCGACGGCCACGCAGGAGGCCGCGCGGGTCGACATCCTGCCTGCCAGGGCCGAGTCGGGGAGCGCGGACAGCAGCTCCGCCGCGGTGGCGCGGACGTTGCGGCTGCGGTCCGTGAGGGCCTGCTCCAGGAACGGCTCGTCCGCGGCGGACAGGCCGGTGCGCAGGGAGTCGAGGAACATCAGACGGTCCTCCGCCCGCTCCGTCGACCACGTGGACACGAGCAGGTCCAGGGCCGTCCCGGCGTGGTGCGCGCGCAACGTGGTGAGGAGGGCGACGCGCTCGGCGAAGAGGCCTTCCTCCCAGAGCCTTCGCACCTGCGGGGCGTCGTCGGCGGACGGCAGGGTCACGCCGCCACCCGGCGTGGCCCGCAGCGCGAACTTCCAGTCAGGGTTGAGACGGGCCAGCCAGAGAGCCCTGGGACCCGCGAAGGTGAGGGCCTGGGGACGCAGGTCCGTGCGGCCGCGCGCGGCGTTCAGGAGCGCGGGCAGCAGCTCCGGCGGTGCGCCGTACCCGCGCGCGTTCGCCAGGGCCAGCCACTGGGGCAGGAGCTCCATCAGGTCGGGCGCCGCGCCCCTGCGGCCGCCGCCCGTGCCGGGCTGGTCGGTCAGCAGCGTCGCGAGCCTGCTCCGGGCCGCCGGGGGCAACGGTGGCCTCGGATCGTCCGCCGCGGGCTCGGGCAGTGCGGCGGCCGGTGCCGCGCGCAGCCCGGCCCTTCGGCGCACCGTCTGCACCGCGGCCGCGTCCAGGAGCGCGATCGGTGCCTCCTTGCCGGGCGTCTGCAGGGAGGCCGGCAGGGCGCGGCGTTCGGTGCCGAGCAGGGCCGTCGTGACCAGGTCGTCCCATGAGGGCTCGGTTGGCGCACCGCTGGTGACGTGGGCTCCGCTTGCCGCGGGCGGGGTGGGTTCCTGGCATTCCTGGTGGTTCTGGGATTCCTGGTGTTTCCGGGGTGCGTTCTTCAGCACAGCGACACCGTCTCTCCTGAGTCCTGCGGCCAGGCCGCCAGTGGGGTGAAGCCTCGGTGACCGCACTCGCCGAACACCGTCAGCGGTGAGCCTCCGGAGAGGGCGATCAGACGCCACAGGCCCGGCCGCGATGTGGCGGACGGTGCGAGGGGGAGGGCCGAGCCGGTCACCGGATCGGCCAGTTGCCATGAGGCCGACGTGCTCGGTGTGCCCTGCGTGCTCGGTGTGCCCTGCGTGCTCGGTGTGCCCTGGGAAAGGGTCGGTATCACCCCGGCGAGCGTCACCGGCCAGGACTCCAGCCAGGGGTCGTCCCGGAGGGCCGTGCCGTAACGGGCGGCGGCCTCTTCGGGGCGTACGCCCGGTGGCCGCCGCGCGGTGGGCGCCGGGGCCGCGAACTGCTCGCCCAGCTCCACGCGCAGCTGCCCCGCCCCCGGATACCCGCTCACCTCGGCGTCCAGCGCGAGGCCCACGGGCAGGGTGAGCGCGGGGGCCCGGCCCGCCGCCCCGTACGAGAGGAGGAGCGCGGTGCGGCCGGACTCCGTGCCGTACAGCCATATGCGGCGCGTGGTGAGCCTGCCGTCCGCCGTGTCGTACTGGGCGAGGACCGCCCACTGGTCCCGCACCGGTGGGCCCTCCGCCTGTGCGGGCAGGCCGACGCGGGAGCGGACCGTGGCCGCGAGGCCGTCCGGCAGCCGGTCGCGGTGGAGCCAGCCCTGGTCGAGGAGGTGGAGCAGCGCGCATTCCGCCAGGAGACGTACGGGCCAGCCGGCCCCGGAGGACGGTATGGCCCCCAACTCGCGTACACGTGCGGCCAGTCCCGGCGCCTGGGCGTCGACCATGCGGGCGGCCGTCTCCTCCCACAAGCCGTACCCCATCTGCTCCGCGGACGCCGTGCCGCCGCGGAGCAGGTCGGTCAGGCGCTGTTCCAGCTCCGTCGCGCCCGCGGTGATGCGCTCGGCCCGCTTCTCCGCTCTTCTGCGCGCGGCCTCCGGGTCGGCCGATGCGGTCGGCGCGGCGGACGAACTTTGTTGCCCGTCCACTCTTTTGCGGCGCGCCGTCAGCCACTCCTCGGCCCAGGCGGGCGGCTCGCCGCCGTCCGGCACCGTGCCGTCCGAGCCCGCCCACACCAGCAGCAGCCCCAACGCGTGTTTGCACGGGAACTTACGGCTCGGACAACTGCACTTGTACGCCGGCCCCGCGACGTCCGCGATGTCGACAATCGTCTGGTACGGCTTGCTGCCACTGCCCTTGCACAGTCCCCACACCGCCCCCTCGCCAGTACTCCCCGCCTCCGACCACGGTCCTGCGACGCCGAGTTTGCTGCCCGCCTTGCGTGACGGGGCATCAGGAGCCAGTGCCAGCACCTGATCCGCCGTCCAGCGCACCCCCTGCTGAGTCATGTCTCGAAGGTAGGTGCCGCCACTGACAATCGGTTCGAGCTCGGGTGTTCATGCAGGTCAGGGCTGCGCGGAGGGCGATTGTCAGTGGCGTGGTGCACGGTGGAGACATCTCCGGGCCAGATGTGTCCGGACGAGCTGGAGGGGGATCGCTCCATGACCGTTTCCGTCGACTCGACGACGTCCGCGACCGCGAATCCGGCGGCGCCCGCGCCCGGTTCCGCCGACGGTGCGGAAGCGCTCAGGCCGCACGCCGAGGACGCCTTCGCCGCCGAACTCGCCGCGCTGGCCGCCCAGGACGACCGGCCGCGGCCGCAGCGGTGGAAGCTCTCGCCGTGGGCCGTCGCCACCTATCTGCTCGGCGGCACCCTGCCCGACGGCACGGTGATCACGCCGAAGTACGTGGGTCCGCGCCGCATCGTCGAGGTCGCCGTCACCACCCTCGCCACCGACCGCGCCCTGCTGCTGCTCGGCGTGCCCGGCACCGCCAAGACCTGGGTGTCCGAGCACCTGGCGGCCGCGGTCAGCGGCGACTCGACCCTGCTCGTGCAGGGCACGGCGGGCACGCCGGAGGAAGCGATCCGGTACGGCTGGAACTACGCGCAGCTCCTCGCCCACGGCCCCAGCCGCGACGCGCTCGTGCCCAGCCCCGTCATGCGGGCCATGGCGGAGGGCATGACGGCCCGCGTCGAGGAGCTGACCCGCATCCCCGCCGACGTGCAGGACACGCTGATCACGATCCTGTCGGAGAAGACACTGCCCATCCCGGAGCTGGGGCAGGAGGTGCAGGCCGTGCGCGGCTTCAACCTCATCGCGACGGCCAACGACCGCGACCGCGGTGTCAACGACCTGTCGAGCGCCCTGCGCCGCCGCTTCAACACCGTCGTCCTGCCGCTGCCGGAGAGCGCCGAGGCCGAGGTCGACATCGTCTCGCGCCGCGTCGACCAGATCGGCCGCTCCCTCGACCTGCCCACGGGTCCCGAGGGCATCGACGAGATACGCCGTGTCGTCACCGTCTTCCGCGAGCTGCGCGACGGCGTCACGGCGGACGGGCGTACGAAGCTGAAGTCGCCCAGCGGCACGCTGTCCACGGCCGAGGCGATCTCCGTCGTCACCAACGGCCTCGCGCTGGCCGCCCACTTCGGAGACGGCGTGCTGCGCTCCGGCGACGTGGCGGCCGGCATCCTCGGCGCCGTCGTTCGGGACCCGGCGGCGGACCGCGTCATCTGGCAGGAGTACCTGGAGACGGTCGTGCGCGAGCGCGACGGCTGGAAGGACTTCTACCGCGCGTGCCGCGAGGTGAGCGCATGACGGGGCCGCTGTTTCTCGGGGTGCGGCACCACGGGCCCGGCTCGGCACGTGCCGTGCGGGCCGCGCTCGACGCGGGGCGGCCGGACGTCCTCCTCGTCGAGGGGCCGCCGGAGGCCGACGCCCTGGTGGAGCTGGCCGCCGACGAGGGGATGCGGCCACCGGTCGCGCTGCTCGCCCATGTGGTGGACGAGCCGGGCCGCTCGGCGTTCTGGCCGCTCGCCGGGTTCTCCCCGGAGTGGGTCGCCATCCGGTGGGCCCTCCGTAACGGGGTGCCGGTGCGGTTCATCGACCTCCCGGCAGCGCACTCGCTCGCCTTCCGCACGGAGGGAACGGAGGGGGAGGACCAGGGCGAGGAGGGCGTGCGGGTCGATCCTCTCGGCGTGCTCGCCGAGACCGCCGGATACGACGATCCCGAACGCTGGTGGGAGGACGTCGTCGAGCACCGGGGGACGGCGGGCGACGCGTTCGCGCCGTTCGAAGCGCTGGGCGAGGCGATGGGGGCGCTGCGCGACGCCTACGGGGACGGGGGACACGGCCGCGACCTGGTGCGCGAGGCGTACATGCGGATCCAGGTGAGGGGAGCGCAGAAGGAGTTCGGGCCCGAGCGGGTGGCTGTGGTCTGCGGAGCCTGGCACGTTCCCGCACTGCGGCAGAAGACCACCGTGACCGCCGACCGGGCACTGCTCAAGGGGCTGCCCAAGGTGAAGACCGAGATGACGTGGGTGCCGTGGACCCACCGCAGGCTCTCGCGCGCCAGCGGATACGGCGCGGGGATCACCTCTCCCGGCTGGTACGCCCACCTGTTCGGCGCGCCCGACCGGCCCGTCGAGCGCTGGATGACGAAGGTCGCCCGGCTGCTGCGCGACGAGGACAGGCTCGTGTCGTCCGCGCACGTCATCGAGGCGGTGCGGCTCGCCGACACGCTGGCCGCGATGCGGGGGCGGCCGCTGGCCGGGCTCACCGAGACGACGGACGCGGTGCGGGCGGTGATGTGCGAGGGGTCCGATGTCCCGCTCGCGCTCGTGCGGGACAAGCTCGTCGTGGGGGACGTGCTGGGCGAGGTGCCCGATGCGGCGCCCGCGGTTCCGCTGCAGCGCGACCTCACCCGGTTGCAGCGCAGGCTGCGGTTGAAACCGGAGGCTTTGGAGCGGGAGTTGGAGCTCGACCTCCGCAAGGAGACGGACGCCGCGCGCAGCAGGCTGCTGCACCGGTTGCGGCTCCTCGGCGTCGCCTGGGGTGAGCCGACGGCGTCCCGGGGGAGCACGGGGACGTTCCGTGAGACGTGGCGGCTGCGGTGGGAACCGGAGCTCGCCGTGCGGGTCGCCGAAGCGGGGGTATGGGGGGCGACGGTCCTGGGCGCGGCCACGGGCAAGGCGTCTTCCGATGCGGTGGAGGCGGGGGCGCTCGCGGATGTCACCGCGCTCGCCGAGCGGTGTCTGCTGGCGGAGCTGCCGGACGCGTTGCCCGTGGTGATGCGGGTCCTCGCGGACCGGGCGGCGCTGGACGCGGATGTCGGGCACCTCGCGCAGGCGCTTCCCGCTCTGGTGCGGTCACTCCGGTACGGGGATGTACGGGGGACCGGCACGGAGGCCCTCGGCGAGGTCGCCCTCGGGCTCGCCGAGCGCGTCTTCGTCGGGCTGCCGCCCGCGTGCGCGGGGCTGGACGCGGACGGGGCCTTGGAGATGCGGCGCCATGTCGATGCGGTGCATCAGGCGGTGGGGCTGCTGGGGGAGTTCGGTACGGGTTCCGGTTCGGGTCCCGCCTCGGGTACCGACTTGGGACCTGACTCGGGTCCCGACGCGGCTGCCGATTCGGGTTCGGATCCGCGTTTCGGCTCCGGGGCGCCGCAGGGGGTTCGCGCCCGGTGGCACTCCGTCCTGCGGACGCTCGCCGGGCGCGAGTCCGTCGCGGGAGTCGTGCGAGGGCGTTGCGTGCGGCTGCTGCTGGACGCCGGGGAGCTGGGGGACAAGGAAGTCGCCCGCCTCATGGGGCTCGCGCTGTCCCGGGGGAGCGCGCCGGCCGAGGGGGCCGCCTGGATCGAGGGGTTCGTCGGGGGCGGTTCCGGGGGCGGAATGCTGCTCGTGCACGACGAGCGGCTGCTGGGGCTCGTCGACGAGTGGCTGTGCGGAGTGTCGGACGACGCGTTCACGGACGTACTGCCGCTGCTGCGCCGCACGTTCTCGGCGTACGAGCCGGGGGTGCGGCGGACGTTGGGGGAGCTGGTGCGGCGGGGGCCGGCGGGGAGGACTGCCGGGGGCGGCATCGGGGCTGGGGCCGGGGCGGGCGCGGGGCTGCCCGGTTTCGCCGGGGAAATCGACCCCACGCGCGCGGACGCCGTCGTCCCGATCGTCCACCTGCTTCTGGGCCTGCCGACGGAGACGGAGGCGGAAGCGGAGGCGGGGGCGGGGGCGGGGGCGCGGACGGCGAGGGCTGTCGGTGATGGGTGCGTGGGGGTGGCGGGATGAATGGGGTGGCTGGAGTGACTGGGGTGGCCGGGGTGTCTGACGGGGGTGGCGTGGTCGGGGGCGAGTCCGCAGCCGGGAGTGTGGTTGCGGCTGCGGTGGGCGGGAGTGTGGGCGGGGAGCGGTTGCGGCGGTGGCGGCTTGTGTTGGGTGGGGACGGGGGTGAGGGGACCGGGTGTGTGCTTGGGGGGCGGGATGCGGGGGTGGATGCTGCCCTCGGGGCGCTGTACGGGGGTGCGGGGGAGAGGGATGAGCGGGGGCGGCGGGAGAGGTCGGCTGGGCTCGGGGCGTCCGCGCCGTCCGTGGCGCGCTGGCTCGGGGACATCCGGACGTACTTCCCCTCGTCCGTCGTGCAGGTGATGCAGCGCGACGCCATCGACCGGCTGGGGCTCTCTACGCTCCTCCTGGAGCCCGAGATGCTGGAGGCCGTCGACGCGGACGTCCACCTCGTGGGCACGCTGCTCTCCCTCAACAAGGCCATGCCCGAGACGACCAAGGAGACCGCGCGGGCCGTCGTGCGCAAGGTCGTCGAGGACCTGGAGAAGCGTCTGGCGACGCGGACGCGTTCCACGCTCACCGGCGCGCTCGACCGCAGCGCCCGCGTCAGCAGGCCGCGCCACCACGACATCGACTGGAACCGCACGATTGCGGCCAACCTCAAGAACTACCTGCCGGAGCACCGCACGGTCGTCCCCGAGCGGCTCATCGGGTACGGGCGGGCCTCCCGGTCCGTGAAGAAGGAGGTCGTCCTCTGCATCGACCAGTCGGGGTCGATGGCCGCGTCCGTTGTCTATGCATCGGTTTTCGGTGCCGTGCTCGGGTCCATGCGGTCGCTCGACACCCGGCTCGTCGTCTTCGACACGAACGTGGTCGACCTGACCAACCAGCTCGATGACCCGGTCGATGTGCTGTTCGGGACGCAGCTGGGCGGCGGGACCGACATCAATCGCGCTCTCGCCTACTGCCAGTCGCAGATCACCCGGCCGGCCGACACGGTCGTGGTCCTCATCAGCGACCTCTACGAAGGAGGCATCCGCGACGAGATGCTGAAGCGCGTCGCGGCGATGAAGGCGTCCGGAGTGCAGTTCGTGACGCTGCTCGCCCTCTCCGACGAGGGGAAACCCGCGTATGACCGCGAGCACGCGGCGGCGCTCGCGGCCCTCGGCGTGCCGGCCTTCGCCTGCACGCCCGACCTCTTCCCGGAGGTGATGGCCGCGGCGATCGAGAAGCGGCCCCTTCCGATACCCGACCCCGAGGTGGTCGTCTGATCGCGGGAGCAACGGGAGCAAACGCAGGGTGTCCGACGCCACAGAGGCCGCGCCGCCACCACCGCGGCTGCGGGTTTTGCCGCGGTGACCGCGCGATCTGTGACCGTCATCACCGCCCAAATGTGATCTGTGATTTAGGGACCTACGTCCCGCGGCGATAACCTGCGAGACGGACATGCCGCGTACCGGACTCCGTCCTACGCCTCCCTTGTGACAGCGCAGTCACGTTGCCCTCCGCGGCACGCCCACGCAGACAGCTGACACCAAAGCAGCGAGATCGCAGCGAGATCACGGAAAAGGGACGGACGCGCGTGGACCTGTTCGAGTATCAGGCGAGGGACCTCTTCGCCAAGCACGGTGTACCGGTGCTGGCCGGTGAAGTCATCGACACGCCTGAGGCGGCGCGCGAGGCCACCGAACGCCTTGGCGGCAAGTCGGTCGTCAAGGCACAGGTGAAGGTCGGTGGCCGCGGCAAGGCCGGCGGCGTGAAGCTGGCGGCGAACGCGGACGAGGCCGTCGCCCGCGCGACGGACATCCTCGGCATGGACATCAAGGGCCACACGGTCCACAAGGTGATGATCGCCGAGCTGTCCCCGGAGATCGAGGCGGAGTACTACGTCTCGTACCTCCTCGACCGCACCAACCGCACCTTCCTCGCCATGGCGTCCGTGCAGGGCGGCATGGACATCGAGGAGGTCGCCGAGAAGACCCCCGAGGCGCTCGCCAAGGTTCCGGTCGACTCCAACGAGGGCGTCACCATCGAGAAGGCCCGCGAGATCGTCGCGCAGGCGAAGTTCCCGGCCGACGTGGCCGAGGGCGTCGCCGAGGCCATGGTGACCCTGTGGGAGACCTTCGTCGCCGAGGACGCGCTCCTCGTCGAGGTCAACCCGCTGGTCAAGACCAAGGACGGCCGCATCCTGGCCCTGGACGGCAAGGTCTCGCTCGACGAGAACGCCGACTTCCGCCAGGCCGACCACGAGGCGCTCGAGGACAAGGACGCAGCCAACCCGCTCGAGGCTGCTGCCAAGGCCAAGGGCCTCAACTACGTCAAGCTCGAGGGCGAGGTCGGCATCATCGGTAACGGTGCCGGTCTGGTCATGTCGACCCTGGACGTCGTCGCGTACGCCGGTGAGAACCACGGCGGCGTGAAGCCCGCCAACTTCCTCGACATCGGTGGCGGCGCCTCCGCCGAGGTCATGGCGAACGGCCTGGAGATCATCCTCGGCGACCCGGACGTCAAGTCCGTCTTCGTCAACGTCTTCGGTGGCATCACCGCGTGCGACGAGGTCGCCAACGGCATCGTGCAGGCCCTGGAGCTGCTCGCCTCGAAGGGCGAGAAGGTCGAGAAGCCGCTGGTCGTGCGCCTCGACGGCAACAACGCGGAGCTGGGTCGCAAGATCCTGAGCGACGCCAACCACCCGCTCGTGCAGCGTGTGGACACCATGGACGGCGCGGCCGACAAGGCCGCCGAGCTCGCGGCCGCGAAGTAAGGGACGAGGGAAAGAACAGCCATGGCTATCTTCCTCAACAAGGACAGCAAGGTCATCGTCCAGGGCATGACCGGTGCCACGGGCATGAAGCACACCAAGCTCATGCTGGGTGACGGCACGAACATCGTCGGCGGCGTGAACCCGCGCAAGGCCGGCACGAAGGTCGACTTCGACGGCACCGAGGTACCGGTCTTCGGCTCGGTCAAGGAGGCCATGGAGGCCACGGGCGCCAACGTGTCCGTCCTCTTCGTGCCGCCGGCCTTCTCCAAGGCCGCCGTCGTCGAGGCGATCGACGCGGAGATCCCCCTCGCCGTCGTCATCACCGAGGGCATCGCCGTCCACGACTCCGCCGCCTTCTGGGCGTACGCGAAGTCGAAGGGCAACAAGACGCGGATCATCGGCCCCAACTGCCCGGGTCTGATCACCCCCGGTCAGTCGAACGCCGGCATCATCCCGGGCGACATCACGAAGCCGGGCCGCATCGGCCTGGTCTCGAAGTCCGGCACGCTGACGTACCAGATGATGTACGAGCTCCGTGACATCGGCTTCTCGTCCGCCGTCGGCATCGGTGGCGACCCGGTCATCGGTACGACGCACATCGACGCCCTCGAGGCGTTCGAGGCCGACCCCGACACGGACCTGATCGTCATGATCGGTGAGATCGGCGGCGACGCGGAGGAGCGCGCGGCGGACTTCATCAAGGCGAACGTGACGAAGCCGGTCGTCGGTTACGTCGCGGGCTTCACGGCTCCCGAGGGCAAGACGATGGGCCACGCGGGCGCGATCGTCTCCGGGTCCTCCGGTACGGCTGCCGCGAAGAAGGAAGCGCTTGAGGCTGCCGGTGTGAAGGTCGGCAAGACGCCCACCGAGACGGCGAAGCTGGCTCGCGAGATCCTGGCGGGATGACGTCCGTCGGTTGAGCAGTGCTTTTGAGTGGGCCCGCGCCTTTCTGGTGCGGGTCCACTTTTTGCTGCCGCGTGTCGTGCCTTCGGCTGCGGCTGCGGCTGCGGCTGCGGCTGAGTGGGGGCTTGTCGCGCAGTTCCCCGCGCCCCTGACCCAGCCTGCGCCCCCGCACGCCTGACCCGCGCCCCCTGACTCCGTCTGCGCCCCCTACCTTGCCTGTGGGGTCAGGCGTTCCTGGCCGTTGGGGAGGTGGGCTCGGAGTTTTTCGCGGAGGGTGGTGTCTTCGTAGGTGAGGGGGCCCGGGCCCATGCGGGGCGGGACGCCGCTGATGGCGCGGCCCGGGGCCTGTGGGGGCTCGTAGTGGGTGGGGGCGTTCTTCAGGGTCAGGGCCGTCGCCCCGATGATCAGTGCGGTGAACGCGATGGCCGCGCGGGTCCAGAAGCGGGCCCGGTACTCGCTGCCGGTGCGGACGCGGTCGGCTTTCGGGAGCCGTAGCTTCTCGGCCCTGCCGACCTCGGCGAGGCGCCGGTGCAGTGCCTCGGGGTCCGCCAGGTCGGGCAGCCGCCCGGCGATCGTCTCGCGCGCGTGCAGGAGGCGGTTCGCGGCCGCGGGCGTGCTCGCCTCCGTCTCGGCCGCGGTCTCGGGCAGGTCGAGGCCGATGCCGTCGTAGAGCATCAGGGTGCGGCGCTGTGCGGGCGACAGGCTCAGGAGTACGTCGAGGAAGGCGCGGTCGGCCGGTTCGGCGGGCGGGGCGTCCGGGTGGCGCTGGCTGGGGCGGAAGCGGTGCCAGGGGGACATCGCGTACTCGTACGCCGCCGCGCGGACCCACCCCGCCGGGTCCCGGTCCACGGCCACCTCGGGCCAGCGCTGCCACGCCAGCTGGAAGGCGCGCTCCACCGACTCGTGGGCGAGGCCGCGCCGTCCGGTGAGCAGATACGTCTGGCGTACGAGACCGGGGGCGCAGAGGGCGCAGAGGGCGTCGAAGGCCTGGGCGGGGGTCTGGTCCGCCGGCCGGGTGGCCTGGGGGCGCGTCACGCGGACCGGGAGCGGGCGGATGTGGCCGTTGGGGGTGGGGAGGGGGATGGGCGGGGGCGTCATGCGGGCGGGGGCCGGTGGCTTTGCCGCGCGTTTGGCCGCCGGTTGCGGGCGCGAAGTCGACCTCGTGGTGCCGTGGGCGGGCTTCGTGCGGAGGGGGTGCGTGTGCGCGGGGGGTGTGGGAGGCGTGGGGACCGGCTCGGTCTCGGGCACTGTCATGGTGACGGCCTTCTCGAAGGTCGGTGTCGCTGCCCGTTCCTTCGGGTTCGCGTTCGCGTTCGTACTCGTACTCGTACTCGTACTCGCACTCGCGTTCGCGGTCAGGAGTTTCGCGTACGTCTCGCGCTTGCGGCCGCGCGGGGTGGTGCGGCCCATTTCCCAGGAGCGGACGGTTTCGCTGGTGACGCCGATCTTCGCCGCGAGGTCGGCATGGCTCAGCGACTTCGCCTCGCGCAGCCTGCGGCGCTCCTTGGGGGACGGCAGAGGCGTGGCAGGACTCTGGGGCATCTCGGAATCTCCGCACCGTGGGCCGACGTACGGCGGGCGTGCCGGGCGGAGCCGACCTGCCGTACGAAAAAGTACATAAACGTATATTGGGCGACACATCCGATATTCGCCTGTTACGGGAAGAAAGCGCGTGTCGTTGGGAGCATGGCCGGGTGACCCAGACGACCGATCCCCACGCTTCGTCGCCGCCCGTGGAACCGTTGCGCGGACGGGCCCGCGACCGTTCTCCCGCCCTGGCCACCTGCGTGCTGGGAGGGGCCGTCGCCGCGGGCCTGGGACTCGGCTCGTCCGCCGTACTGGTGATGATGCTGTGGATCAGCTCGCCGTATCCGGACAGCGGGCCCGACGGGGCGCTGCACATCGCGGCGGGGCTGTGGCTCCTCGCGCACGGCACGGAGCTGATCAGGACGGACACGCTCTCCGGTGGGCCCGCGCCGATCGGGGTGACGCCGCTGCTCCTCGTCGTCCTGCCGGTCTGGCTGCTGCACCGGGCGGCGCGGGACGCGGCGGCGCCGGAGGAGCGCGGGCACGCGGGGGGTACGGCCTGGTCCGGGGTGGTCACCGGGTATCTGTTGGTCGGCCTGGCCGCGGCGCTGTACGCCACGGGCGGTGAGCTGCGGCCCGACTGGATCAGTGCGGTCGCGCACGTGCCGGTGCTGGCGGCGGGGGCGGCGGGCCTCGGCGTGTGGACGGCGCGCGGGCGTCCGCGCGGGCCGCTCCCGTCGTTCCTGCGCCGCCCGCTCGCCGCGCTGCCCGACGGGGTACGCGTCTTTCTCCGGGCCGTTCTCGTACGGGGGTTCCTCGCCCGGCGCCTGACCGGGGCCGTCGTGCGGGCCGGGGCAGCAGCGACGGGGGTTCTCGTGGGCGGCGGTGCGCTGCTCGTCGCGGTGTCGCTGGTGTTGCACGCGGGGTCGGCACAGGCGTCGTTCCTGCAGCTCACGAACGTGTGGTCGGGGCGGCTCGCGGTGCTTCTGCTGGCCCTGGCGCTGGTGCCCAACGCCGCGGTGTGGGGCGCCGCCTACGGTCTCGGCCCCGGCTTCGCACTCGGCACGGGAACCGTCGCCGGGCCCCTCTCGGCGGGCTCGGCACCGCTGCTGCCACCCTTCCCGCTGCTCGCGGCACTGCCGTCGCCGGGCCCCGGTTCGCCGCTGACATGGGCGTCCGCGGCGGTGCCCGTGTGCGCGGGGCTCGCGGTGGCCTGGTGCACGGTCCACGAGGCGGCGCCCGCGTTCGGTGACCGGAACGAGGCGTGGTCCCCCGGGCGTACGGCCGCGGGCGCGGCGCTGGCGGCGGTGGTGTGCGGGCTGCTGACGGCGGGCCTCGCGGCGCTCGCGGGCGGCCCGATGGGCGTGGCGGTCCTGTCGGACTTCGGGCCGGTGTGGTGGCAGACGGGAGCGGCTGCCCTTGGCTGGTCGCTGCTGCTCGGGGTGCCGGCGGCACTCGGTCTCCGGGGGTGGCGCCTGCGGAGGGGGCGCCGGGCCGGTGGGGGGCGGGACCGGCCGTCGTGGCTCAGGGTGCCCTCGTTGCCCTCGTTGCCCTCGTTGCCGTCGTTGCCGTCGTTGCCTTCATGGCGGCTGCGGCTGCCGCGGCCCCGGAGGTCGCCGCTGCCCGGGCAGACGGCCGAGTCCGCCGTGGATGCCTTCGTGAGCGTTCCCGCAGAAATCCCCGCGGACCAGCCGACCGAAGGTCAGGACAGCACACCGCAGCCGACCGCGAGCCCTACCCCGGACGCCCCCCACACCCCACCCCCCGCCTCGCACGAAGAAGCCGCCCGCGAAGCCCGCTGGCAGGCGTTGAAGGAGGAGGGGGAGCGGCTCTGGGAGCGGCGCATGCCGCCCCCGGACGCGCCGTGACGTGAGTCAGTCAGTCAGCCAGCCAGCCGGGCAGCCGGGCAGCCGGGGGCAGTCAGTCCTGTTCGCCCAGGAGCGGGCGCAGCTGCTTGGGCAGCAGGTCCTCGCAGGACGACTTCGACGCGCTCGTCAGCGCGTCGTCCACGCACGTGTAGTAGTCCTGGTAGACCAGCTGCGCCGTGAACGTCCCCGCCACCATCAGGAGCGCCAGCGCACCCGTCACCAGGCCGCTGATCGCGGCCGTCGTCTGCGGCCTCGTGCTGGTCGCCGCCGGGTCGGACTGGGGCGGCCGGGCGGCCGGAGGGACCGGAGGGCCCGCCGGAGTGGCCGCGGTCGCCGCGGGCGTCGCCGAGGGCGCCGTCGCGTCCGGTCTGCCCGGCTTCGCGCGCAGCGACTGGATCGCCCACATCACCGCGAGCGCGCCGAGCAGCAGCGCCACGTACCGCCAGCCGAACAGGGCGAAGAAGAAACCCCACATGCCGGAGAGCAGGGCGTACCGCGCGCGGCGCTGGGACGGGTCCGTCGGGTCCCAGCGCATGCCGCCACCATTGCCGCCCTGCGCCGACGGGTCCTCCTTGCCGGGGCCGTTCTGCTGGCGCGGGCGGTCACCGAAGCCGCCCTGCGAGCGGCCGGGCTGACGGTCGCTCCACTGGCTGCCCCACGGCGACCCGTGAGACCCATGAGATCCGTGGCCGGCGCCGGAGTCGTCGCCGTCCGGGGCGGAGTCGCCCGAGGGACGGCGCGGCTGCCACGGCCGGTCCGGTGTCCCCTCCGGCGGCGGCGCGAAGGGGTTGTCGTCGTCCTTGCCCGTTCCCTGGGCACCCTGGCCCGGGGACTCGGGTCCCTGGGACTCCGGGTCCTGCGGCGGAGACGAAGGGCGGCTACGGTCCGGCATCAGGTGTGCGTCTTCCCCTTGGTAGGGCCCTTGGCAGGGCCGTGGCGGAGCCGTCGCGCGGCTCGACAACGCGGCGTTCTTCGGTATTCAGGCGCTTCCCCACAGACGCTACCTTCCGCCCGCGCCCCCGTCCCGTGAGGGGCGGTTCCGTGTGCCGGTATCGTTGCTGGCGGTCGGCCGCTTCGTAGGGTTCCCCGTATCGCGGGCCCCGAAGCCTTCGTACGACCGTACAAAGGCATCCTCCGAGAAAGGGCCCAGCTGTGGCCAAGAGCGCTGAGGTCGCGCGTCCCGAGCGCCCCGTCGCGCGCCCCGTCAAGCGTCTCGTCGTGCTGGTGTCCGGGTCGGGCACGAACCTTCAGGCCCTGCTCGACACCATCCGCGCCGAGGGCCCGGAGGGCTACGGCGCCGAGATCGTCGCGGTCGGCGCCGACCGCGACGGCATCGCGGGCCTGGAGCGCGCCGAGCGCGTGGGCATCCCCACCTTCGTCTGCCGGGTCAAGGACCACGCGACCCGCGACGAGTGGGACGCGGCCCTGGCGGAGGCGACGGCCGCGCACGACCCCGACCTGGTGGTCTCCGCCGGGTTCATGAAGATCGTGGGGAAGGAGTTCCTCGCGCGCTTCGGCGGGCGGTTCGTGAACACGCACCCCGCGCTGCTGCCCAGTTTCCCGGGGGCCCACGGCGCGCGCGACGCGCTCGCGTACGGCGTGAAGGTCACCGGCTGCACCGTCCACTTCGTCGACGACGGCGTCGACACCGGCCCGATCATCGCCCAGGGCGTGGTCGAGGTCCGGGACGAGGACGACGAGAGCGCTCTGCACGAGCGCATCAAGGAAGTCGAGCGCACGCTGCTCGTCGATGTCGTGGGGCGTCTGGCCCGGCACGGCTACCGCATTGAGGGACGAAAGGTTCTTATCCCGTGACCGCCGAAGCTACGAACGCCGCGAACGCGCCCGCGAACGCGACCGACGCCCACGCCGCGCAGCGCCCCATCAAGCGCGCGCTCGTCAGCGTCTACGACAAGACCGGCCTGGAAGAGCTCGCGCGCGGGCTCCACGAGGCGGGCGTCGAGCTCGTCTCCACCGGTTCGACCGCCGCGAAGATCGCCGCCGCCGGGGTGCCCGTCACCAAGGTCGAGGAGCTCACCGGCTTTCCCGAGTGCCTGGACGGCCGCGTCAAGACCCTGCACCCGAAGGTCCACGCGGGCATCCTCGCCGACCTGCGCCTGGAGGACCACCGCAAGCAGCTGGCGGAGCTCGGCGTCGAGCCCTTCCAGCTCGTCGTCGTGAACCTCTACCCCTTCAAGGAGACCGTCGCCTCCGGGGCCACCCCCGACGAGTGCGTCGAGCAGATCGACATCGGCGGCCCCTCGATGGTCCGCGCCGCCGCCAAGAACCACCCCTCGGTCGCGGTCGTCACCGACCCGAAGCGGTACGCGGACGTGCTCGCCGCGGTCAAGGCCGGCGGCTTCGACCTGACCGCGCGCAAGCGGCTCGCGGGAGAAGCGTTCCAGCACACGGCCGCGTACGACGTGGCCGTCGCGAGCTGGTTCGCGGCGGACTACGCAGCCGCCGACGACTCCGGCCACCCCGGCTTCCTCGGCGCCACGTACGAGCGCAAGAACGTCCTCCGCTACGGCGAGAACCCCCACCAGGGCGCCGCTCTCTACGTCGACGGCACGGGCGGCCTCGCCGAGGCCGAGCAGCTGCACGGCAAGGAGATGTCGTACAACAACTTCACGGACACGGACGCCGCGCGCCGTGCCGCGTACGACCACGACGAGCCCTGCGTCGCGATCATCAAGCACGCCAACCCGTGCGGCATCGCGGTCGGCGCGAACGTCGCCGAGGCGCACCGCAAGGCGCACGCCTGCGACCCGCTCTCCGCGTTCGGCGGCGTCATCGCGGTGAACCGCCCGGTCTCCAAGGAGATGGCGGAGCAGGTCGCCGAGATCTTCACCGAGGTCATCGTCGCGCCGGAGTACGAGGACGGCGCCCTCGAAGTCCTCACCAAGAAAAAGAACATCCGCGTCCTGCGCGCGCACCGGGCGCCGTCGAACGCGGTCGAGGTCAAGCAGATCGACGGCGGCGCGCTGCTCCAGGTCACCGACCGGCTCCAAGCCGAGGGCGACAACCCCGCCAACTGGACGCTCGCCACGGGTGACGCGCTCAATGAGGGCGAGCTCGCCGAGCTGGCGTTCGCCTGGAAGGCGTCCCGCGCGGTCAAGTCCAACGCGATCCTGCTCGCCAAGGACGGTGCGTCCGTCGGCGTCGGCATGGGCCAGGTCAACCGCGTCGACTCCGCGAAGCTCGCGGTCGAGCGGGCGGGCGAGGAGCGGGCCCGCGGCTCCTACGCCGCGTCCGACGCGTTCTTCCCCTTCCCCGACGGCCTGGAGATCCTGACGGCCGCGGGCGTCAAGGCCGTGGTGCAGCCGGGCGGTTCGGTCCGTGACGAGCTGGTGGTCGAGGCGGCGAAGAAGGCGGGCGTCACGATGTACTTCACGGGGACGCGGCACTTCTTCCACTGAGCGCCACTGAGCGGACCTGACGCGGACCTGACGTAGCGGAAACGACGGTGGCCGCGCCCCTCGCAGGGGGCGCGGCCACCGTCGTACGTACCCGACTCGCTCAGTAGCGCGGGCGGTTGAACCAGGCGGTGCCGCTGGGGACCACGGGCGCCAGGGTGATGATGACGCCGAAGACCAGCCAGATCAGCGGGCCGATGATCGCGGAGGCGAGGCCCGTGTCCAGGCCGACGAAGAGGTAGATCAGACCGAAGATGGCACCGAGCGCCCCGTACACCACCGTGGTGATGCGCACGCCCTGGCCGCCGCGGCTGAACTTCACGCCGAGCGTGATGGAGAGGGTCGCGAGACCCGCTGCTATGAGCCCGAGGACGACGAACACGCCGGTCGCCGCGTCCCCGATCCCCGCGTCGTCGAGCCCGAACTCGTCGGCGCTGTCGGAGACGTCGTTCGCGATGGCGGCGAGGTAGAGGAAGCCGATCGCGCCCAGGATCTGCACCGCCGAGATCAGGAACAGGAAGACCCGCGCGGTGACCAGGAGACCCGGCATCGACTGCTGCATCATGTTGCCGCCCGGGTAGCCGGGGTACGCCGGCTGCTGCGGGTAGCCGTAGGGCTGCTGCGGCGGGACGCCGGGCGGGCCCTGCTGGGGGTAGCCGTATCCGGGAGCGGCCGGGGGCTGCTGGGGCGGCTGCCCGTATGGGTTGTTCGGGTCGCCGTAACTCATGGCGGTCTTCCTCCGTCGGGTGGTGCGGGGACGACGCGGCACACCACGGAGGAAGGTTCTACAGATGCGGTCCGTCCCCCCGACACTGCCCGCGGCACTGTGCCGCATATCGTTCTTTAGGCTTGGCTTATTTGTCCAGTCACATTCGGTATGTGTTGTGCAAGTGCAACCTCGCTGATCAGCGGGTGAACTCGGCGGGTGGACCCGCCGGGTGGGCCGCGGTCGCGCCGGGGGAGCACCGGGGGCGCCCTGATTGGTACCGGGCGGGTCTCATCCGGGAAGATGGGGGCATGACCGCCCAGATTCTCGATGGCAAGGCCACCGCAGCCGCGATCAAGTCCGAACTGACCGCCCGCGTGGCGGCCCTGAAGGAGAAGGGCGTCACGCCCGGACTCGGTACCGTCCTGGTCGGCGACGACCCGGGCAGCCAGAAGTACGTCGCGGGCAAGCACCGCGACTGCGCGCAGGTCGGCATCGCCTCCATCCAGCGCGAACTGCCCGCCACCGCCTCCCAGGAGGAGATCGAGGCGGTCGTCCGCGAGCTCAACGAGGACCCGGCCTGCACCGGGTACATCGTCCAGCTCCCGCTCCCCAAGGGCATCGACGAGAACCGCGTCCTGGAGCTCATGGACCCGGACAAGGACGCCGACGGCCTGCACCCGATGAACCTCGGCCGGCTCGTCCTGAACGAGCCCGCGCCGCTGCCCTGCACCCCGTACGGGATCATCCGGCTGCTCCGGCAGCACGACGTGGAGATCAAGGGCGCCGAGGTCGTCGTGGTCGGCCGCGGCGTCACCATCGGCCGGCCCATGCCGCTCCTGCTCACCCGCAAGTCCGAGAACGCCACGGTCACCCAGTGCCACACCGGCACGCGTGACCTCGCCGCCCACCTCAAGCGGGCCGACATCATCGTGGCCGCCGCGGGCGTGCCGCACCTGATCAAGCCCGAGGACGTGAAGCCGGGCGCCGCCGTCCTGGACGTGGGCGTCTCGCGCGACGAGAACGGCAAGATCGTCGGCGATGTCCACCCGGGCGTCGCCGAGGTCGCGGGCTGGATCTCCCCGAACCCGGGCGGCGTCGGCCCGATGACCCGCGCCCAGCTCCTGGTGAACGTCGTCGAGGCCGCGGAACGCGCCGCGCGCTGAAGCCCCGCACTGAAACAGGAGAGGGACGAGGGTGATGAGCGAGACCACGGGCCCGGAAGCCGACGAGGGCAGCACCGCGGCCGCCGGGCGGGGCAGCACCGCTGACGTTCCCCTGGCCAAGGGCGCGGTCAGCGCGCCGGGCCCGGACGGGCAGCCGCGGAAGGTGTCGCGCCGCTTCCCGCTGTTCACGCGGGACACCGCGCGGCCCGAGGGCGGCGGCCGTGCCGCGGCGGGCGACGCGCCCGCACCGGCCCGGCAGTGGCCGCTGCTCAGCGTCGTCTCGCTGGTCGGACTCGGACTGCTGCTCACCGCGTTCGACGTGTTCCGCGTCGGCACGCTGCTGATCGGCATCGCGCTCATCGGCGGCGCCGTGCTGCGCTGGGCGCTGCCGGACGTCGGGATGCTCGCGGTGCGCTCGCGGTTCACGGACATGGTCACGTACGGGGTCCTCGGCGTCGCCATCGCGCTCCTCGCGATGATGGCGCAGCCCGACCCTTGGCTCGTGATCCCGTTCCTGGACGACACGCTGCACTACACGATCTAGCCGCGCCCGGCGCTCCCGCAGATGCGCGATGGTGGCCCGTCCTCCCCCGAGGGGACGGGCCACCGCCGTACGGACCGGGCCTTCCCCCGTGCGGTCCCCCGACGGCCGCGGTCCTGTGGTGCTGGTCCCACAAACTACGGGCGGCCGCCGGTCCGCGTCGTCCCGCCCTGGGTGTAACCGCGGCTGCTTCCACGGGAGTAGACGGCCGGTTTCTACAACTTCCGCGGTACCGCGGCTGGTTGACGTTCCGGCCCCCATATGCGCGTTACGCTGCGGCGATGCGGATCCGCCCCCTCGCTGTCGACGCATTGATCGCGGTCGCCCTGACCACGGTCGCCGTGCTGCTCGGCCAGGAGTCCGTCAAACAGGGCTGGATCGCCCTCGACCCCCTGGGATACGCGCTGGTCGGACTCATCTGCCTGCCCGTCGCGGTCCGCGGCAGAGCCCCGCTCACCGTGCTGCTCGTCGTCCATCTGGCGTGGTTCGTCTACGTCACCGTCGGCTACTGGCCGGTGGTCGGCACCTTCGGCCCGATGCTCACCGTCTACACGGTCGCCTCCCTGCGGCCCCCGCGCACCTCACTCGCCTGCGCCGTGCTGATGGCCGGCCTGTGGATCTACGCCGGTGCGATCAGCGAAGACGCCTCGATGCCGTCCGTCGTCGGCCAGGCCGTCGGCTTCTCCCTCGTCCTGTGGCGCTTCGGATACGTCGCACGCCGCTCGGCCGAACTCGCGCGGCAGCTGAAGCGCGAACAGGACGAACGGGCCCGCCGCGAGGTCGCGGAGGAACGCGGGCGCATCGCGCGCGAACTGCACGACGTGGTCGCCCACCACATGTCGGTGATCTCCGTGCAGGCGGGCCTCGCGACGTTCGTCTTCGGCTCCGACCCCGCGACCGCGCGCGCGGCCCTCGGCACCATCTCCGGGACCAGCGGCGAAGCGCTCGAAGAGCTCCGCCGCATGCTGCGCGTGCTGCGCGCCGAGGACGGCGACCACACCGGCGACGCCCCCGCGGCCCCGATGCCGGGCCTGGCCCGCCTGGACGACATGGTCGAGCGGGTCCGCGCCGGGGGAGTCGACGTCGAACTGCGGGTCACGGGCACCCCGCGGCCGGTGGCGCCCGGCGTCGAACTCTGCGCGTACCGCGTGGTGCAGGAGGCGCTCACCAACGTACTGAAACACGCCCACGGAGCCGCCGCGACCGTCGAACTCGCCTACCGGCGCGGGCACATCGAGGTCTCGGTCATCAACGACGGGCAGGGGGTGATTCAGGACAGAGTGCGGACGGGGAGTGGACACGGCTTGATTGGGATGCGGGAGCGGGCCAAGCTCTACGGCGGGGCGATCAGTATCGGCCCGCTGAGCGAGGGGGGATTCGCCGTGCGACTCACCCTGCCGACCTCGGCGCGGGCCGCGGCGCGGGGGGACGACGCAACGGAATGAGCCGGGTGACCGGATGAGCTCACACATCAGGGTGCTCGTCGTCGACGACCAGTTCCTCATCCGCGCGGGGCTGGTGGGGCTGCTGCGCGCCGCGCCCGGCATCGAGGTCGTGGGAGAGGCGGGCGACGGCGAGGAAGCGGTGGCGCTCGCCGCGCGGACCTGCCCCGACGTCGTCCTCATGGACATCCGGATGCCGGGCATGAACGGCATCACGGCCACCGCGAAGATCCTGGCGCAGGCGGGCGAACCGGCGCCGCGCGTCCTTGTCCTGACGACGTTCGACCTCGACGAGTACGTGTACGGGGCGCTGCGGGCCGGTGCGTCCGGGTTCCTGCTCAAGGACTCCGGGCCCGAGCGGCTGCTCGCGGCCGTGGCGGCGGTCGGGGGCGGCGACGCGCTCTTCGCGCCCAGCGTGACGCGGCGCCTCGTCGAGGCGTTCGCCCGGCAGACGACGGGGCCCGGCGCCGACGACGCGGAGACGCCGCCCGACCTCGGGGTGCTGACCCTGCGCGAGGTGGAGGTCCTGAAGCTGATCGCGCGCGGCCTCACCAACGCGGACATCGCGGAGCAGCTCTACATCAGCGAGGCCACGGTCAAGACCCACCTCAACCGCACGATGAGCAAGCTCGATCTGGACAGCAGGGCGCAGGCGGTGGTGGTGGCGTACGAGACGGGGCTCGTGACGCCCGGGGCGGGCTCGGCGAACGGCCGGTGACCGCCCGCCGGCCGGAGCCCGTGCCGCTCAGCAGGTGACGACCGTGCCGGTCAGCAGGTGACGACCTTGCCGTAGGAGCCGCGGCCCCAGTTCCACTCCCACTGCTCCTTGTTCTGGTACGTCAGACACGGCGAGTCACTGCCCCAGTCGATGACGACCTTCAGGTGCATGGCGTGACCGCAGAGGTTGGTCACCTTCACGTACTTGCGGTGCTTGACGACGTCCCGCTTGACGCAGGCGGGCGCGGTGCCGGAGGTGGCGGAAGCCGTTGCCGGCGCCGCCATGGTTGCGCCGAAGAGGGCGGCCGCGGCGAGTGCGCCGCCGACGAGGCGCTGTCGGTGCTTCATGTCGGGCTCCTTGGGGTCCTGGGACTGTCGTGTACCGACTCTGCCGAGTACATGGGTCCCCAGGGCCGCAAGACATGCGGGTGACGCCCGACATCGCCCTATCGGGGACATCGGCCTTTCGGGGACGGTGCCCGTCCTCACCCCCGAGAGAGGACGGGCACCGCCGTTCGGGCTGATCCAGCGTCATGCACCCGCCAAGTGTGATCAAGGGACGTTGACCCCTGTGGCACGGAGGTGACCATTCCGCAACGGGTGACGAGGGGCGAACCATGCATTCCGGTAGGTTCGGGAGGTCTTGGCCGGTGGCCGGGGTTCCGCATCGTGGCAGGGTGCGACGGTGGGACACTGGGACCCGACCGCGGGGAGCGCGGGGAGTGCGGCAGACCCGCCGGTGGCCCGAATGCTCCCGTGCGCCCCTGATCCGGGAACTGACATCCTGGCTCCGCGCATCCCTCTGGGTAGTCCAGGCCGGGGACGGCGCGGGGTCGACGCGGGGACGGCGCGGGGGCAGACCAGGAACGTACGGGGGGAACAGGGGGAGCAATGCCTCGTTGGAAGGCGCTACCGGACGAGCTCGACCCGGAGGTCAGGGAGTTCGCCGGCCAGCTGCGCAGGCTGGTCGACCGCAGTGGGCTGAGCATCGCGGCCGTGTCCGACAGGACCGGCTACAGCAAGACGTCGTGGGAGCGCTATCTGAACGGGCGGCTGCTCGCGCCCAAGGGGGCGATCGTCGCGCTCGCGGAGGTGACGGGGACGCCGCCCGTGCACCTCATCACCATGTGGGAGCTGGCGGAGCGGGCCTGGAGCCGTTCCGAGATGCGGCACGACATGACGATGCAGGCGATCCGCATATCGCAGGCGCGGGCCGCGCTGGACGAGCTCGGCGCCGACCCGGCGGCGAAGGCGGACGGCAAGGGAGCGTCGGGCAAGGCGCCCAAGCCGGGGAAGCGGGACGCCAGGAGGGACGCGAAGCCGGACGCCGGGACGGACGCGAAGGCGGACCGCAAGACGCCGGGTCGGACGACGCCGGGTCGGACGACGCCGGGTCGGACGACGCCGGGTCAGACGACGCCGGGGCAGACGTCGCCCGGGCAGCAGGCCCCGGGCCGGACGGCCCCGGACGGGCACGCGCCGGGTGCGCAGGCCCCGGACCGGACTGCTCCGGGCGGGCACGCGCCGGGTGCGCGGGCGTCGGGTGCGCAGGCCCCGGACCGGACCGCTCCGGGCGGGCACGCGCCGGGCCGGAAGGTGCCGGAGAACGCGCCCTCCCCGTGGCCTTCGCCGCCGTCGCAGCCTTCGCACTCCCCCTTCCCTGGACAGCCGTCCGCACGGCCGCCGGCCCCCGGTGGCAGGGGTGCGGCGCGCAACGGGTCCGGCGGGGGCTTCGGGCCGGTGACCGGGGTGGCGGGACCGGCCGGGGTGTCGCCCACGGTGGGGCCGCCCTCGGTCGGTTCGCACGGGGCGTCCAGTTCGTACGGCGAGGCGTCGGCGTCCGCCTTCGGTGAGGCGGGGAGCCCCGGAAGCCCGGGTGGGCCCGGAGGTGCCGGTGGTCCCGGCGGTCCCGGTCCCGCGGGGGCGCCGGACAGGCAGCGGCGGCGCCGCAAGCTGACGATGTTCCTCGCTGGGGTGGTCGGGGCGCTCGTGGTCATAGCCGCCGCGGTCTTCATGACCGGGTTCGGCGGTGACGACAAGGGCGACGACGAGGCGAAGCCGACCGCGACGCCGACGAAGAAGGACACGGATCTGCCCGCCGGGGTCGAGTGCAGCGGCAAGGACTGCGCGGGCAAGGACCCCGAGAACATGGGCTGCGGCGGCGAGCTGGCGAAGACGACGTCGCGGGCGACGATCGGGAAGACGCTGGTCGAGGTCCGGTACAGCAAGACGTGCGGCGCCGCGTGGGCGCGGATCACTCAGGCGACGCCGGGTGACGAGCTGACGATCACGGGGTCGGGCGGCGGCGCCGGGGCCAAGCAGAAGAGCACGGTGAACGAGGACTTCGACGCGTACACACCGATGGTGGCGGCCGAGTCGGGGACGGCGGCGAAGGCGTGCGCGACGCTCACGTCCGGCCGGACGGGCTGCACGGCGTAGCCGCACCGGGCCGATTCTCCGGCGAAGCCCCTGGTCAGAGGGGTAAGTCGAGGATCCGGACAGAAAGTTGAGAATTTGGGGGCATGACACGTGACTCCCAGGGCAGGCGAACCGTACCCCCACGGGAGTGGTCACACCCCCACGGCGGCCGCCACGCTCCCCCCCTCGTGGCGGCCGCCCCCCTTTTTTCAGGGGGCGGCCGACCGGGCGGACGACCAGGTGGCCGTAGCTGTGGGCCGGGCCACACCGACCCGGCGCCAAGGGGTGGCCGGGGCGCGATAGCCTGACGGCGGATCTCTCTTGATGCCAAGAGATCGATCATCGAGAGGCGATCGAGGACTCGACGAGGCGTCGGCGGGGATCCAGGAATCAGGGGATCCAGTAGAGGGACACGGGACCCCACCGCCAGCTGTCTTACGGAGATCGCCATGACCCGCACTCCCGTGAATGTCACCGTCACCGGCGCGGCCGGCCAGATCGGCTACGCGCTGCTCTTCCGCATCGCCTCGGGCCACCTGCTCGGCGCGGACGTGCCGGTCAACCTGCGCCTTCTCGAGATCACGCCGGCGCTCAAGGCCGCCGAGGGCACCGCCATGGAGCTCGACGACTGCGCCTTCCCGCTGCTGAACTCGATCGAGATCAGCGACGACCCGAACGTCGCCTTCGACGGCGCCAACGTCGCGCTGCTCGTCGGCGCCCGCCCGCGCACCAAGGGCATGGAGCGCGGCGACCTCCTGGAGGCCAACGGCGGCATCTTCAAGCCGCAGGGCAAGGCCATCAACGACCACGCCGCGGACGACATCAAGGTCCTGGTCGTCGGCAACCCCGCCAACACCAACGCGCTCATCGCGCAGGCCGCCGCCCCGGACGTACCGGCCGAGCGCTTCACCGCGATGACCCGCCTGGACCACAACCGCGCGCTCTCGCAGCTCGCGAAGAAGACCGGCTCCTCGGTCGCCGACATCAAGCGCCTCACCATCTGGGGCAACCACTCGGCCACCCAGTACCCGGACATCTTCCACGCGGAGATCGCCGGCAAGAACGCCGCCGAGGTCGTCAACGACCAGGCCTGGCTCGCCGACGACTTCATCCCGACCGTCGCCAAGCGCGGTGCCGCGATCATCGAGGCCCGTGGCGCCTCGTCGGCCGCCTCCGCCGCCAACGCCGCCATCGACCACGTCCACACGTGGGTCAACGGCACGGCCGCCGGTGACTGGACCTCGATGGGTATCCCGTCGGACGGTTCGTACGGCGTTCCCGAGGGCCTCATCTCCTCCTTCCCCGTCACCACCAAGGACGGCAAGTACGAGATCGTCCAGGGCCTGGAGATCAACGAGTTCTCGCGCACGCGCATCGACGCGTCCGTGCAGGAGCTCACCGAGGAGCGCGAGGCCGTCCGCGGTCTCGGCCTCATCTGAATCTGAGTCGTACGACTTCCGCGCGACCGCCCCGGCAGGGATCTGCCGGGGCGGTCGTCGTTCGGTGCGGGTGGTCGAGGGCGGTCATGGCTTCTTGCCGTAGCCGAGCGTGACCACCGCCGCCGCGGCGATCACCACGACCGCCACGACGCGCAGCGCCGCCTCCATGCCCCCGAGGAAGCCGCCCGAGGCGTGCGAGGCCAGGGTCGTGCCGGTCACGGCCACGCCGAGCGCGGCGCCGACCTCGCGCGCCGAGGTGCTGAGCCCGGAGCCGAGGCCCGCCTGATGGGGCGGGAGCGAGCCGACGACGCTCAGCGTGAGCGTGGGCATGCACAGGCCCGTGCCCGCCGAGATGACCAGGAGCCAGCAGGCGTAGAGCGCGTAGGGCGTCGAGCCGTCCGCGGTGGACGCGCCGAGCAGGCCGAGGCCGATCAGGAGCAGGCCGCCGCCCGCCACCGCGCGCGACGGCCCGGACCAGCGCGCGGCGAGTTTGGGCACGAGCACCATGCCGATGGTGAGCGGGATGATCGCGAGGCCCGCGCGTGCGGCGCCGAATCCCTTCTCGTACTGCAGGTACTGCGAGTTGACGTAGAAGAGCGAGAAGAGGCCGAAGAAGCTCACGGCCGTGCCGAGCGTCGCGGCGCGCAGCCGCGGCGTGGCGAAGACCCGCGGGTCGAAGAGCGGGGCGCGCGAGCGCAGGGCGTGCGCGACGAAGAGACCGACGAGGGCCGCGCCGAGCGCGAAGGCGGCCAGGATGCGCGCGGACGTCCAGCCGTACATCGGGCTCTCGATGATGCCGAAGAGCAGCGCGAGCAGACCGCCGGTGAGCAGGAGCGTGCCGAGGGGGTCCAGGGCGGGGGCCTCGGCCGCCTTGTCCGTACGGGGCACCGCGCGCGCCACGGCGAGGGCCAGCAGCGCGGCGAGCGGCACGACCACCCAGAACAGCGCGCGCCAGGACAGGTACTGGCCGACGAGCCCGCCGCCGATGTTGCCCGTGAGGCCGCCGAGCCCGGCGGCGAGCGTCCAGGAGGCGACGGCGCGCGGACGGTCCGCCTGCGAGGCGACGCGCATCAGGATCGACATGGTCGCGGGCATGATCAGCGCGGCGCCCGCGCCGGAGACGCCGCGTCCGGCGATCAGCATCGCGGGGGAGACGGCGAGCGCGCTGACGGTCGCGCCCGCGGCGAAGAGGCCGAGTCCGGTGAGCAGCGCGCCCTTGCGGCCGAACCGGTCGCCGAGCGCGCCGGCCGGGATGAGGAGCCCCGCGAAGACGATCACGTAGGCGTCGACCGTCCACAGGAGTTCGCTGGACGAGGGGTGCAGTCCTGACGAGGTCAGCTGCGGTACGAGGAGGTTGATGGCGGCGACCATGCCCTGCGCGACGAGGACGCAGGCGCAGAGAGTGAGGAGTGTCGACCGCTTGAGGGGGGACGACGGGGAGGGGTTCGCGGGTGCGGGCGGGGCGGGCGGGGCCGACGGTGTCGGCGGCTTCAGGGCAGGCGAGGGCAAGGCTCCTCCTCGGGAGCGTCGTGGTGTGGGATGCGTGTGGATGCCCTGTCACCGTAGGGTCGCCGCTGACTTGCTTTCCAGTGCAACTTTCACAAGGAGTGGATGCGTGTGACGCAATCCAGTGGTGCGGGGGGCCTCGATCTCAATCTGCTGGTCGCCCTCGACGTCCTGCTCGAAGAGCAGAGCGTGTCCGGCGCGGCCCGGCGGCTGCATCTGTCGGAGCCCGCGATGAGCCGCACCCTCGGCCGCATCCGCAAGGCCCTCGGTGACCCCGTCCTCGTACGGGCCGGGCGGCAGATGGTGCCGACGCCGCACGCGCTGGCCGTGCAGGCCGAGGTGAGCGCGGTGGTCGAGCGGGCCCGCGCGCTCTTCGCCGGGCCCGGCGCCGTCGACCTGCGCACGGTCTCCCGCACCCTCTCGATCCTCGGCTCCGACGCGATCGCCGCCGCGTACGGCCCCGCGCTGTTCGCCCGCGCCGCCGAGGAGGCCCCCGGCGTACGTCTCCGCTTCCTCGGCGAGAGCCACGTCGACGAACCCGTGCTGCGGCAGGGCATCGCCGATCTGGAGCTCGGCGTGATCGACACGACGGCTCCCGAGGTGCTCGTGGAGAAGATCCGTGAGGACCGGATGATCGGCATGGCGCGGCCCGGACACCCCTTGCTCAAGGGCGAGTTGACGGCCCGTCGGTTCGCGGCGGCCGACCATGTGACCGTCTCGCGCAGAGGGCGCCTGTCGGGGCCGCTGGACGCCGCGCTCGCCGAACTCGGCCTGGACAGGCGGGTGGTGGGCAGCATGGCGACGTTCTCGTCGTCCGTCTTCGTGCTGCTGCGCACGGACCTGGTGGGCCTGGCCGCGTCGTGGACCCGCCCGCTCTCCGAGGCCCTGGGGCTGGTCACCTTCGAGGTGCCGGTGGATCTGCCGCCCCTTCCGCTGGGCATGGCCTGGCACCCCCGCCACGACGCGGACCCGGCGCACGCGTGGCTGCGGGCGTGCGCACGCGACCTCCTCGCGGCTACGTAGCCTGCAGCGCCGCCGCCTCCTGCTCTTGCTGTCGTACTCGTGAATGTAGTACTTCTTATACATGAGCGAGCAAGTGCACAACAGGTTGGCGATGGTGCGCGCCGAACGGAAGGTGTCGCGTCAGAGCCTGGCCGAGGCAGTGGGCGTCCACTACCAGACCATCGGCTACATCGAGCGCGGGCAGTACAACCCGAGCCTCGACCTCGCGCTGAAGATCGCGAAGCACTTCGCGCTGCCGGTCGAGGCCCTGTTCTCCCTCGAACCCTTTCGCCCGCTCACGGACGAGGTCTACGGGAGGGACCACTGATGAAGACCGACGAGCAGCCCACCATCACCGGCTACGACCGGCGCATGTACGCGATCATGAACCGCCGCGAGGGCGCCGCGCTGCACGCCACCGCGGCCCGCCGCAGGGCCGTCGTCGGCACGCACATCGTGCTGACCGCGGCCGGCATCGCGTGCTGGCTCTACTCCGTGCTCGGCGACGACCGCTGGGCGACCTTCGGACTCATCGGCGTCCTGCTGCCGTGGTGCGTGGCGACCGGCGTGATCAACGGCGCGACCCGCGGCCTCCTCGAACTGCGTGTCCACGCCCTCGACGAGCGGCAGCGCGCCGAGAAGGACCGCGTGGCGGCCCGTGCGCAGCACGTGATGATGTGGCTGCTGCTCGCCGCGGCCGTCGGTACGGGTCTGGCCGGGTTCGCCGGGGTGGAGATCGAGGGGCTGATCTTCCCCGTGCTGTTCAGTGTGTTTGTCGTGCACTGGCTGATGCCGCTGTGGCTGGCGGGACTCATGGCGGCGGACGACCTGCCGGAGGACGACCTGTCCGAGGACGACACCTCGGACGAGGGGGTCTGAGACACGCGCAGTGACACGGCGCACTTTCGGCCATCGAACGTGCATGCTTTCTTCCGCTCAGGGCAGGTGCACCCGGCTACCGCGAGTGACAGGCGGGGCATATGACAGGAACGGAAGGCAAACGGGACGTGTCCGCACAACTGACCATCCATGTGGACGGAGAGTGGCGAGCCGCCACCTCCGGTGCCACCCGCGAGATCCTCGACCCGGCGGATGCCCAGCCGTTCGCCGTGATCGCCGAGGGCGGATCGGAGGACGCGGACGCCGCCATCGCAGCCGCCCGCAAGGCCTTCGACGAGGGCCCCTGGCCGACCACGCCCGTGGCCGAGCGTGCCGCGCTGCTTCGCCGCGTCGCCGACCTGCTCGTGCGCGACCGCGAGAAGATCGGCCTCCTGGAGAGCCGTGACGCGGGCAAGACCCTCGAAGAGGGCCGCGTCGACGTGGACTGCGTCGCCGACGCCTTCCGTTACTTCGCCGACCTGGTGATCGGCGAGGGCGCGGGCCGCGTCGTGGACGCCGGCTCCGACGACATCCACAGCGTCGTCGTGCACGAGCCCATCGGCGTCTGCACGATGATCACGCCCTGGAACTATCCGCTGCTCCAGGCCAGCTGGAAGATCGCGCCCGCGCTCGCCGCCGGCAACACCTTCGTCATCAAGCCCAGCGAGATCACCCCGCTGACGACGGTCGCGCTCATCGAGCTGCTCGTCGAGGCGGGGCTGCCCGCCGGTGTCGCCAACATCGTGACCGGCCCCGGCCACACCGTCGGTGCCCGGCTCGCCGACCACCCCGACGTCGACCTGGTCTCCTTCACCGGCGGCCTCGTCTCCGGCACCAAGGTCGCCCAGGCCGCCGCGCTCGGCGTGAAGAAGGTGGCCCTGGAGCTCGGCGGCAAGAACCCCAACGTGGTGTTCGCCGACGCCTGCGCCACGGAGGAGGGCTTCGACACCGCCGTCGACCAGGCCCTGAACGCCGCCTTCATCCACAGCGGGCAGGTCTGCTCCGCCGGTGGCCGCCTCATCATCGAGGAGTCCGTCCGCGAGCGCTTCGTCGCCGAACTCGCCCGCCGCGCGCGGAAGATCAAGCTGGGTCGCGGCACCGAGGACGGCGTCGAGTGCGGCCCGCTCGTCTCGCGGCAGCAGCGCGAGAAGACCGAGATGTACGTCGCCTCCGCCCTGGAGGAGGGCGCGGTGCTCCGCTCCGGCGGCAAGCGCCCCGAGCCGAGCGACGTGCGGCCCGCCGAGGGCTACTTCTACGAGCCGACCGTGCTCGACCAGTGCCACCGCGAGATGAAGGTCGTACGGGAAGAGGTCTTCGGACCCGTCCTCAGCGTCGAGACCTTCCGCACCGAGGACGAGGCCGTCGCGCTCGCCAACGACACCGAGTACGGCCTCGCGGGCGCCGTGTGGACCAGTGACCAGGGCCGCGCGAGCCGCATGGCCCGCCGGATGCGCCACGGCACGATCTGGATCAACGACTTCCACCCCTACCTGCCGCAGGCGGAGTGGGGCGGCTTCGGCAAGAGCGGCGTCGGGCGCGAGCTCGGTCCCGCGGGCCTCGCCGAGTACCGCGAGTCCAAGCACATCTACCAGAACCTGGCACCGGCGCCCGTGCGCTGGTTCGCCGGCTGACACACCGGCCGTACAGACAGACGCGCGGGGCGGGAGTCCGCCCCGCGCGCACCACGTTCAAGCACCCCCCGCTCATTACGCGCAAGCACCTTGGCACGACCTCGCAGGAAGAGGAGCACGTACGCATGTCTGACCAGACCGAGTTCGACTACGTCATCGTCGGTGGCGGCACCGCGGGATCGGTGATCGCCTCCCGCCTCACCGAGAACCCGGACGTCACCGTCGCCGTCATCGAGGGCGGCCCCAGCGACATCGACCGGGAGGACGTCCTCACGCTGCGCAAGTGGCTCGGCCTGCTCGGCGGCGAGCTGGACTACGAGTACACGACCACCGAGCAGCCGCGCGGCAACTCCCACATCCTGCACAGCCGCGCCAAGGTCCTCGGCGGCTGCTCGTCGCACAACACCCTGATCTCCTTCAAGCCGCTGCCGTCCGACTGGGACGAGTGGGAGGCGGCGGGCGCCACCGGCTGGAACGCCAAGGCCATGGACCCGTACTTCGGGAAGCTGCGCAACAACATCGTCCGGGTCGCCAAGAAGGACCAGAACCAGATCGCCTCCGACTGGGTCGAGGCGACGAAGACCGCGCTGGGCGTCCCCGAGGTCATCGGCTTCAACGACAAGCCCTTCGACGAGGGCGTCGGCTTCTTCGACCTCTCGTACCACCCGGAGAACAACAAGCGCTCCTCCGCGTCCGTCGCCTACCTCCACCCCCACATGGAGGCCGGTGACCGCCCGAACCTCCACCTGTTCCTGGAGACCTGGGCCACCAAGCTGGAGCTCGACGGCAAGACCGCGCGCGGTGTCCACATCCGCACCAAGGAGGGTGTGGAGAAGCTGTTCACCGCCCGCCGCGAGGTGCTGGTCTGCGCCGGCGCCGTCGACACGCCGCGGCTGCTCATGCTCTCCGGCATCGGCCCGAAGAAGGACCTCGAAGCCCTCGGCATCCCGGTCGTGCACGACCTGCCGGGCGTCGGCGAGAACCTCATCGACCACCCCGAGTCGGTCATCGTCTGGGAGACCAACGGGCCGATCCCCGGCAACTCCGCGATGGACTCGGACGCCGGTCTGTTCGTGAAGCGGGACCCGGACCACAAGGGCCCGGACCTGATGTTCCACTTCTACCAGATCCCGTTCACGGACAATCCGGAGCGTCTCGGCTACGAACGCCCCGAGCACGGCGTCTCGATGACCCCGAACATCCCCAAGTCCCGCTCCCGCGGCCGCCTCTACCTCACGTCGGCCGACCCGGAGGTCAAGCCCGCCCTCGACTTCAAGTACTTCGAGTACGACGAGAACGGGGTCGACTACGACGGACAGACCCTCGTCGACGGCATCAAGCTGGCCCGCAAGGTCGCCGAGGCCGAGCCGTTCAAGAAGTGGCTCAAGCGCGAGGTCTTCCCCGGCCCCGACGTCACCGACGACGCCGAGATCAGCGAGCTCGTCCGCAAGGCTGCGCACACCGTCTACCACCCCGCAGGCACCTGCCGAATGGGCGCTTCCACTGATGAACTCGCCGTGGTCGACCCGGAGCTGAAGATCCGCGGTCTGGCCGGAATCCGTATCGCGGACGCATCCGTCTTCCCGACGATGCCCGCCGTGAACCCGATGATCGGAGTACTCATGGTCGGGGAGAAATGTGCCGAGATCCTTGGGGGTGACGGCCGATGAGCGAGGCCACCGTGACGACCGCGGACCAGCACGAGACGCCCGGGAACGGGCCCGTCTTCGCCGTCAAGAACCTCTGGAAGGTCTTCGGCCCCAAGGCCGAACGAATACCGGACGACACCTCGCTGCACGGCCTGAGCCCCGCCGAACTGCGGGAACGGACCGGCTGCACCGCCGCCGTCCGTGACGTGTCCTTCGAGGTCAACAAGGGCGAGGTCTTCGTCGTCATGGGCCTGTCGGGCTCGGGCAAGTCCACCCTCGTACGCTGCCTGACCCGGCTCATCGAGCCGACCTCCGGCACCCTCGCCATCGACGGCGAGGACGTCCTGGCCATGGACAAGGCCCGCCTGCGCGAACTGCGCCGCCACCGCGCCGCCATGGTCTTCCAGCACTTCGGGCTCCTGCCGCACCGCTCGGTCCTCGACAACGTCGCGTACGGCCTGGAGATCCAGGGCGTCGGCAAGGCCGAACGCCGTGCCAAGGCCCTCGAAGTCGTCAAGAAGGTCGGCCTGGAAGGGCTCGAACAGCGCAAGCCCGGCCAGCTCTCCGGCGGCCAGCAGCAGCGCGTCGGCCTCGCCCGCGCCCTCGCCGTCGATCCCGAAGTCCTCCTGTTCGACGAGCCGTTCAGCGCCCTCGACCCGCTGATCCGCCGCGACATGCAGGAAGAGGTCGTCCGCCTGCACCGCGACGAGGGCCGCACCATGGTCTTCATCACCCACGACCTCAGCGAGGCCCTCAAGCTCGGCGACCGCATCGCCCTGATGCGCGACGGCCGCGTCGTCCAGGTCGGCACCCCCGAGGAGATCGTCGGCTCCCCGGCCGACGACTACGTCCGCGACTTCGTCCGCGACGTCGTGCGTGCCGACGTCATGAGCGTCCGCAGCGCCATGCGCCCGGCCGAGGGCGACGAGGAGAGCGGCGGTGCGGCGCTCGCCCCCGACGCCAAGGTGACCGAGGCCATCGAGGCCGTCGCCCGCACCGGCTCCCCGGTGCGCGTCATGGACGGCAAGCGCTGCCTCGGCGTCGTCGACCACGCGGGGCTGCTCGCCGTGGTCGCGGGCACGGCCCCCGGATCGGCCTCCGACAAGGGCGAGGTGGTCGCCTGATGGCCACCGCCACCGCCTCCAGCCCCGTACGAGATACGGGAATCGGCGCGCTCCTGCGTCACCGTGCCGTCGGCAAGCTCCTGCTGCTCGCCCTCGCCGCGGCGATCCTCGTGCCGATCGCCAACGCCAAGTGGGCCTCCGGCGCCTGGCCGGACGCCCTCACCGTCGACCTGACCGAGCCGCTGGCCAAGACCACCGACTGGATCATCGACAACCGCGACAGCCACCCGCTGTTCATCTACTTCCTGGGCCACGTCAGCAACGCCATCGTGCTCTCCGTGCGCGGCGTCTACCTCGTGCTGCTCGCCGCGGGCTGGGCCGGCGTGACCATCGGCGCCGGGCTGGTCGCCTGGCGCGTCGCGGGCGTCAAGCTCGCCGTCCTCGCCTCGTCGGCGTTCGCCGTGTGCGGCCTGCTCGGCATGTGGGTGCCGACCATGCAGACCCTCGCGCTGATGATCGTGGCCGTCCTCGCCTCGGTCGTCATCGGCCTGCTCCTCGGCCTCGCGGGCGGCCTCAACGACCGGATGTTCCGCATCCTGCGGCCGGTCCTCGACACCATGCAGGTGCTGCCCGCCTACGCCTACCTGCTGCCGTTCGCCCTCGTCTTCGGCATGGGCGTCCCGGCCGCCATCATCGCGACCGTCGTCTACGCGGCCCCGCCCATGGCCCGCCTCACCGCGCTCGGCCTGCGCGGCGCCGACGGCGGCGTCATGGAGGCCGTGACCTCGCTCGGCGCGACCGGCAGGCAGCGCCTCTTCTCCGCGCGCCTGCCCCTCGCCCGCAAGGAACTCCTGCTCGGCCTCAACCAGACGATCATGATGGCGCTCTCCATGGCCGTCATCGCCTCGGTGATCGGCGCGGGCGGCCTCGGCGACCGCGTCTACCAGGCCCTCTCCACCGTCGACGTCGGCCAGGCGCTCGCCGCCGGCATCCCGATCGTGCTGCTCGCCGTGGTCCTCGACCGCGTGACCGGCGCGGCAGGGGAGCGCACGGGCGCCCACGCCGAGAGCACCTCGCCGCTGCGCGGCTGGCGCGGCTGGTCGGTCGCCGCCGTCGCGACGGTCGTCGCCGCGCTCGCCGCCCGCTTCGCGGACCGCGTGGACTGGCCGACCGGCTGGGTCGTCAACATCGCCCCCTCGGTCAACACCGGCAAGGAGTGGATGGTCGACCACATCTACACCGGCGTGCCCGTCGTCGGCGGCACCGCGGACTGGGCGGCCAACTTCACCACCTGGTTCCTCAACCCGCTCAGGGACGGCCTGCAGGGCCTGCCCTGGTGGTCGGTGCTGCTCGTCGTCGCCGCGCTCGCCTGGCTGATCGGCACCTGGCAGACCGCGCTCACCGCCGTCGCCGCGATGGCCGCGATCGGCGTGCTCGGCGTGTGGGACAAGTCCCTCGACACGCTCGCCCAGGTCCTCGCCGGTGTCGCCGTCACGCTGGTTCTCGGCTTCGCCATCGGTATCGCGGCCTCCCGCAGCAAGCGGTTCGAGAGCCTGCTGCGCCCGGTGCTCGACGTGTTCCAGACGATGCCGCAGTTCGTGTACCTCATCCCGGTCGTCGCCCTCTTCGGCATCGGCCGCGCCCCCGCGGTCGCCGCCGCCGTCGTCTACGCGCTGCCCGCCGTCGTCCGCATCACCACGCAGGGCCTGAGCCAGGTCGACGCCGCCGCGATGGAGTCCACGCGCTCCCTCGGCGCCACGAGCTGGCAGCAGCTGCGCAAGGTCCAGCTGCCGCTGGCCCGTCCCGCGCTCATGCTCGCCCTCAACCAGGGCGTCGTCCTGGTCCTCGCCGTCGTCGTCATCGGCGGCCTGGTCGGCGGTGGCGCGCTCGGCTACGACGTCGTCTTCGGCATCGCGCAGGGCGACCTCGCGACCGGCCTGGTGGCCGGCGCCGCCATCGTCTGCCTCGGCCTCATGCTCGACCGGGTCACGCAGCCGACGACACGTCGCGGACACAGCGTCAAGAAGGGAGCGTGACATGCGAGTTCGTACGCGTGTCATGAGTGCCGTCACGGCCGGCGGCGCGCTCCTCGCGCTCTCCGGCTGCGGCGCCGCCGACATGAGCAAGCAGGCGTCGCCGTACGCGAACGCCGAGGGCGCCAAGACGGTGACCCTCTCGGTCCAGTCGTGGGTCGGCGCGCAGGCGGACGTCGCCGTCGCCGAGTACCTGCTCAAGAACGAGCTGGACTACCGCGTCGACAAGGTCCAGATCGACGAGGTCCCGGCCTGGGACGCGCTGAGCCAGGGCCGCGTCGACGCGATCATGGAGGACTGGGGCCACCCGGACCAGGAACAGCGGTACGTCAAGGACAAGAAGACGATCGTGCCCGGCGGCGACGTCGGCGTGACCGGGCACATCGGCTGGTACGTCCCCACGTACTTCGCGAAGAAGCACCCGGACGTCACGGACTGGAAGAACCTCAACAAGTACGCGGACCAGTTCAAGACGTCCGAGAGCGGCAGCAAGGGCCAGCTCATGGACGGCTCCCCGTCGTACGTGACGAACGACAAGGCGCTCGTGCAGAACCTCGACCTGGACTACCAGGTCGTCTTCGCGGGCTCCGAGGCGGCGCAGATCACCCAGATCGAGCAGTTCGCCAAGCAGAAGAAGCCGTTCCTCACCTACTGGTACAAGCCGCAGTGGCTCTTCGAGAAGGTGCCGATGACGGAGGTGAAGCTGCCCGCGTACAAGGAGGGCTGCGACGCCGACCCGGCGAAGATCAAGTGTGCCTATCCGCACACCCCGTTGCAGAAGTACTTCAACGCGGACTTCGCGAAGAACGGCGGCAAGGCCGCGGAGTTCCTGAAGAACTTCACGTGGTCGGAGGAGGACCAGAACGAGGTCTCCCTGATGATCGCCGACAAGAAGATGTCGCCGGACGACGCCGCGAAGGCATGGATCGACAAGAACGAGTCGAAGTGGAAGGCGTGGCTGCCGAAGTAGCGGCCTGCTGACTGTGTGAAGGTGCCGGGCTCCCGCTGGCCGGGGGCCCGGCACCGTCATGCGTGGCGCAGTCCGTCGGTGATGTCGCGCAGCGCGGCCATGGTGCGGCGCAGCAGACCGGGGCCGAACGTGACGCGGTTCGCGCCGAGTTCGCCCAGCTGGCGGAGGGAGGGGCCGTCCGGCATGGCGAGGACGTTGAGCGGTCCCTCGATGCCCGCCCGCAGGACGGGGATCGCCTCGGGCGGCGCGAGGATCGGGTAGACGCAGTCCGCGCCCGCCGCCACGTACAGGCGGGCCCGCTCGACGGCCCGCTCCGGATCGGTGACCCCGCGGACGAACGTGTCGACGCGCGCGTTGATCACCAGCCGGTCGCCCGCCGCATCCCGGACCTCGGCCAGCCAGTCGGCCTGCTCGCGCGGGTCCCGCAGGATGCCCGCGGTGCCGTCGCCGTCGCCGTCTTCGGCGTAGGAGTCCTCCAGGTTGCAGCCGACGGCGCCCGTTTCGAGGATGCGCTCGACCAGCTCCTTGGCAGGCAGGCCGTAACCGCCCTCGGCGTCCATCGTCACCGGTACGCCGACGGCCCGGGTGATGCGGCCCACCGCCTCGAACATCAGCTTCGGCGGCACCTGCCCGTCCTCGTACCCGAGGGAGAGCGCGATGCCCGCGCTGGGCGTGGCGAGTGCCTCGTGTCCGGCCTCCTCGAAGACCCGGGCGCTCGCGGCGTCCCAGGGTCCGGGCAGGACGAGCGGGTCGCCGGGTGCCCGGCCGTGGTGCAGGGCGCGCAGCGTGGCGGCAGCGTCCGCGGGGTTCACCATGCCGGGCCTCCCGGGGCGATGCGGCGGCTGACCATCAGCCGGTTCCAGCTGTTGATGACGGTGATCACGCCGAGGAGATGGGCGAGTTCGCCTTCGCCGAAGAGCTCGGCGGCCTTCGCGTACGCGGCGTCGGGCACGTATCCCTCGGTGAGGACGGTGACGGCCTCGGTGAGGGCGAGGGCCGCGCGTTCGCGCTCGCTGAAGAGGTCGCCCGCCTCCTCCCAGGCGTTGAGGAGCGCGATGCGCTTCGGGGTCTCGCCGTGCTCCAGGGCGACGTCCACGTGCATGTCGAGGCAGAAGGCGCAGGCGTTGATCTGCGAGGCCCGCACCATCACGAGCTCGGCGAGCACCGGGTCGCCGAGGCCCTTCTTCGCGGCGGCGCTCAGCGCGCTCATGGCGCCGGCGACGCCGCGGTCCAAGTGCGTGGTGCGAGGGGTCACTTGTCGCCCTCGGCCTTGTAGTGGCCCGGCACCATCCGCGTGCTGACACCGAAGCGGTTCCACGCGTTGATGACGGTGATCGCGGCGATCAGCTGGGTCAGCTCCGCCTCGTCGAAGTGCGCGGCGGCCTTCGCGTACACCTCGTCGGGCACGAAGCCGTCGGTCAGTACGGTGATGGCCTCGGTCAGCTCGATCGCGGCGATCTCCTTCGCCGTGTAGAAGTGCTGCGACTCCTCCCAGGCGCTGAGCTGGATGATCCGCTCGACGCTCTCGCCCGCCGCGAGGGCGTCCTTGGAGTGCATGTCGAGGCAGAACGCGCAGTGGTTGATCTGTGATGCGCGGATCTTGACCAGTTCGAAGATGACCGGGTCGAGGCCCTTACGGGCGGCCGCGTCGAGTCTGATCATCGCCTTGTAGACCTCGGGGGCGTGCTGGGACCAGGCGAGGCGGGGGGTGTGCTCGTGGACGTGAGGTTCGGAGGAAGTGCTCATGGTGTCGACGGTACGGCGGGAGTAGCCCACGGGTATGGTCCATTTCCATGGGAGAAACGTGGGCCACTCTGGGCGTCGACCTTCACCTGGAGACCGGCGGCGACGCGTCGCGCCACGGCGTCCGCAAGGGCCTGACGGACGCGCTGCGCCAGGCCGTGCGCGGCGGCCGCCTCGCTCCCGGCACCCGCCTGCCGTCGTCGCGCTCGCTCGCCGTCGACCTCGGCATCGCACGGAACACGGTCGCCGACGCGTACGCCGATCTGGTCGCCGAGGGCTGGCTCACGGCGCGCCAGGGTTCGGGCACGCGCGTCGCGGAGCGTGTGGTCACGCCCCCGGTGCGGCCCGCGCCGCCGCGCAGGACGGGCGGGACGCCCACGTACAACCTGACCCCCGGCTCGCCTGACCTCGCCTCGTTCCCGCGCGCGGAGTGGCTCAAGGCGGCCCGGCGCGCGCTGGCGGCGGCCCCGCACAGTGCCCTCGGGTACGCGGACCCGCGCGGCCGCGTCGAGCTGCGCACCGCACTCGCCGGGTACCTCGCGCGGGCGCGGGGCGTCCACGCCGACCCCGACCGCATCGTCGTCACCGCCGGGTTCGTGCACGCCCTCGCCGTCATGGGCCGGGTGCTGCGGGCGCGCGGGGAGCGGGAGGTCACCGTCGAGTCGTACGGCCTCGACCTCCACTGGAACCTGCTGCACCACGCGGGCCTGCGCACGGTGCCCCTCGCCTTCGACGCGCTTGGCACCGACGTGTCGAGGCTCGGCCCCGGCTCGGCGAAGGCGGTGCTGCTCACCCCCGCGCACCAGTTCCCGATGGGCGTGCCGCTCCACCCCGACCGGCGCGCCGCCGCCGTCGACTGGGCGCGGCGCGAGGGCGGGGTGATCATCGAGGACGACTACGACGGGGAGTTCCGCTACGACCGCCAGCCGGTCGGCGCGCTTCAGGGTCTCGATCCCGAGCACGTGATCTACCTCGGCACGGCGAGCAAGTCCCTCGCGCCCGGTCTGCGCCTCGGCTGGATGGTGCTGCCGTCCGCCCTGCACGCGGAGGTCCTCGCGGAGAAGGAGGCCGCGGGCGCGTCCTGCGGCGTGCTCGACCAGCTGACGCTCGCGGAGTTCATCACGTCGGGGGCGTACGACCGCCATGTCCGTGCCGCACGGCTGCGGTACCGGCGCCGCAGGGACCAACTGGTGGAGGCGGTGGCGGGGCGGGCGCCCGAGGTCCGCGCGACCGGCATCGCGGCGGGCCTGCACGCGGTGCTCCAACTGCCGCCGGGCACCGAACAGTCCGTCGTCCAGGCCGCCAACTGGGAGCGGCTCGCGGTCCACGGCCTGACCCGCTTCCGCCACCCGCTGACGACGACACCACGGCAGGACGCGCTGGTGGTGGGGTACGGGACACCTGCGGAGCATGCGTGGGCGGGGGCGTTGGGGGCGTTGGGCCGGGCGTTGCCGTGAGGGCAGGCAGAATCAGCCCCTTGGGGGTCCCCCCAACTCCTTCAGAGCTTGGGGGAGATTGAGGAGCGGGGTCCGGGGCGGAGCCCCGGGGCGGTGCCTCCAGGCCTCCGGTTCCGTGCATCACCGGCTCCGCCGGTTCGTCCTCAAACGCCGGACGGGCTGGTACTCGTATCCGCCGCCGCCTCGCCGAACCGCGCCAGCGCCAACGCCCCCGCGACCGCCACCGCGAAGCCCGAAATCGCCAGCCAGCCCAGGCCGTCCCGCGTGCGGTCGCCGAGCCAGACGACGCCCACCAGCGCGGGGCCGATCGTCTCGCCGATCACCATGCCCGCCGTCGCCGTCGTCACCGACCCGCGCTGCAGCGCCGACGTGAGCAGCAGGAACGCCGCGCCTCCGCCCACCAGCAGCGCGTACGTCGCCGGGTTGGCGAGCAGCGCGCCCGGCGACACGTCGTCGATGAGGCGCACGGTCACCTCGACGACCCCGAACCCGCATCCCGCCCCGAGGCCCAGCGCCAGCGCCCGCCCCCGGTCGGGCAGCCGCCCCGCGACGGCGCCGAGCGCAAGCACGGCGACGGCGATGCCGAGCATCACGTACCGCAGCGTCGTCGATCCGGTCCGGTCGCCCTCGTCGCCGGACGCGAGGCCCAGCATCGCGAGGCCCGCGCAGACGACGCCGACCGCGCCCCACTCGACGCCGCTGAGCCGCACCCGGAGCAGCCGCGCCGCGACCACCGCCGTGACGGCGAGACTCGCCGCGAGCGCCGCGCCCACGGCGTAGATCGGGACGGAGCGCAGCGCCACGATCTGCAGCAGGAAGCCGAGTCCGTCGAGGGCGAGCCCCGCGACGTACCGCCACTGGCGCACGGCGCGCAGCAGCAGCGCCGGGTCGACCCCGGAGCCGGTGCCCGGCGCGGTGGCGCGCGTGGCGACCGCCTGGAGAACCGAGGCCGTACCGAAGCAGACCGCTGAGCCGAGCGCGCACATCATCCCAAGAGACACGAAGTGACTGTAGAGGAAGGTGGGTCAAAGGAGGCCCAAAGGACATCGGAGACCCAAGGGACATCCGGTGCGGGCGGAGCCGGACCGGCATGCTCAGCGACGGCGGCAGAGAGCCGTGTCCACGACCTCCTCCACATGCGGTATGACCGCCTTGTCCGTCGGCTGCACGGTCACCGCGACATTGGCTGCACGCCCGTCGTCCGTGGCACCGCCCCGCGTCTCGTATCCGGGGTAGCTTCCGCCGTGCCCCCAGTACAGACCGCCGCAGGACAGCGGCCTGCTCACGATCCCGAGGCCGTACCTGGCGCCCTTGCCGAAGTAGTCGGCACGGACCGTGGTGCGCATCTGGTCGAGCTGGGGCGCCGGCAGGAGACGGCCCGGCGTGAGCAGCGCGGTGAAGAACCGGTTGAGGTCGGAGTTGGTGGAGATCAACTGCCCGGCCGCCCACGTCCACGAGGGGTCCAGTTCCGTGATGTCCCGCAGGGGCGCATCCGGCGTCTCCTGGTAGTACCCCTTCGGGTGGGGTTCGCGGATCGTCGCGTCCCCGGGCGCGGGGAAGTAGGTGTGGCGCAGTCCGAGCCGCTTGATGATCCGCCGGTCGATCTCCTCGGCGAAGGGGCGCTTCGTGACCTCCTCGACGATCAGCCCGGCCAGGACGTAGTTCGTGTTGCTGTACGCCCAGCTCTCCCCGGGGTCGAACTCCGACTCGTACTCCAGCGCGATGTCCAGCAACTCCCGCGGCTCGTAGTACCGCGGCTGCAGATCGCGCTTCGTGTAGTTGGGCAGCCCGCTCGTCTGCTGCAGCACCTGGCGGATCTTGATCTTCCGGCCGTCGATCCCGTCCCCGCGCACCACCCCCGGCAGATACGTGTCCACCGTGTCGTCGAGGCTGATCTTCCCCTCGGCGACCAGCTGCAGCACGACCACCGCGGTGAACGTCTTCGTGTTGCTGCCGATCCGCACCTGCCCGTCCCTGGGCACGGCCGCCCCGGTCGCCAGGTCTCCCACGCCGGCCGTATAGGTCCGGGCACGCCCTCCCTTCCCTTCCCCCTTCACACTCGCCAGCGCGGCGGGCACGCCATCGGCACGCACCAGCCGGTCGAGACCCCGCTGGACGGAGTCCGCCCCGGGGGCGACGGAGGCGGCCGACGCACCGGGCGCCACCAGCACGCCCGCCGCCACGACACCTGCCGCCATCGCCGCCGCACGACGGAACCTCTGTCCTGTCTGCCCACGCACTGGCCACTCCTAGGGGTCTGGATCTGTCGGGAACCCGGCGCCGTGTACGACGCCGGGCCCCAACATTTCCGGATCCCGCGGCCCAGGACGATCCTGCCAACCGCCCACTGCCAGTAGGGGTAACCCCCGTAACCCTCGTGACCCCCGTGAGCTCCGTGACCCCCGTGACTAGCTCAGCACCGCCCGCAGATGCCCGAGCCCCCAGTCCAGATCCTCCTTGCTGATCACCAGCGGGGGAGCGATCCGGATCGTCGACCCGTGGGTGTCCTTGACCAGCACCCCGCGCTCCATCAGCTGCTCCGAGATCTCCCGTCCCGTGCCGTATGACGGGGCGATGTCGAGGCCCGCCCACAGCCCGCGCCCGCGCACCTCGGTCACCGCGCCCGTACCGGCCAGCGACGCCAGTTCGGCGTGGAGATGTTCACCGAGCTCCGTGGCCCGCTCCTGGAACTCGCCCGTCGACAGCATGTCGACCACCTCCAGCGCCACCGCGCAGGCGAGGGGGTTGCCGCCGAACGTCGAGCCGTGCTCACCCGGCTTGAACACGCCGAGCACATCGGTGTCGGCCACCACCGCCGACACCGGCACGACCCCGCCCCCGAGCGCCTTGCCCAGCAGATACACGTCCGGCACCACGTCCTCGTGCTCGCACGCGAACGTACGCCCCGTCCTGCCGAGCCCCGACTGGATCTCGTCCGCGATGAACAGGACCCCGCGCTCACGGGTCAACTCCCGCACCCCGGGCAGATATCCGGCCGGCGGAACGAGCACCCCGGCCTCGCCCTGGATCGGCTCGATCAGCACGGCGACGGTGTCGTCGGTGACCGCCGCCCGCAACGCCTCCAGGTCGCCGTACGGCACGATGTCGAACCCCGGCGTGTACGGCCCGTAGTCCGCCCGCGCCTCGTCGTCCGTGGAGAAACTGATGACGGTCGTCGTTCTGCCGTGGAAGTTGCCGGCCGCGACCACGATCCTCGCCCGGCCGTCCGGCACCCCCTTGACCTGGTACCCCCACTTCCGCGCGGTCTTCACGGCCGTCTCGACGGCCTCCGCGCCGGTGTTCATCGGCAGCACCATGTCCTTGCCGCAGAGCTCCGCCAGGCGCGTACAGAACTCGGCGAACCGGTCGTGGTGGAACGCCCGCGAGGTCAGCGTCACCCGGTCCAGCTGCGCCTTCGCGGCATCGATCAGGCGGCGGTTGCCGTGCCCGAAGTTGAGCGCGGAGTACCCGGCGAGCATGTCGAGATAGCGGCGCCCCTCGACGTCGGTCATCCACGCCCCGTCGGCCGAGGAGACGACGATGGGCAGCGGATGGTAGTTGTGCGCGCTGTGCGCCTCGGCGGAGGCGATGAGCCGCTCGCCGGCCGTCCGGGAACTGTTCGTGGTGGAAGATGACGTACTCGACACGGGGTCTCCGTTCGTCCTGCGGCTGGGGGCGGGTGTGGCGCCCAATTCCTATCGTCGCTCGCATCGCGGACGAAGAAACCTGCCGGAACGGCGTGCCCGCTAGGGTGGCCCTGACAGCACGGTGACTGGCGCACGGGGAACGAACCCCGATGAAGCCGTGCGAAGCACGACCTTCGAGGTGCCGCCCGCCTGGGCACCCCGGGACCCGACCGGACACTCACCGCTCGCCCCGGAGGACACCATGACTCTCTCTCCCTCTCCTTCCTCCTCTCCTGCGCGGAACCACCCCGCCCTCGCCGCCGAGGACCCCGAACTCGCCGCCCTCGTCGGCGCCGAGGAGCAGCTCCAGGCCGACACCCTGCGGCTGATCCCCAGCGAGAACTACGTCTCCGCCGCCGTACTGGAAGCCTCGGGCACCGTCCTGCAGAACAAGTACAGCGAGGGCTACCCCGGCCGCCGCTACTACGAGGGCCAGCAGAACATCGACCCCGTGGAACGCCTGGCCATCGCCCGCGCCAAGGCCGTCTTCGGCGTCGAGCACGCCAACGTCCAGCCCTACTCCGGCTCCCCGGCCAACCTCGCCGTCTACCTCGCCTTCGCCGAGCCCGGCGACACCGTGATGGGCATGGCCCTGCCGATGGGCGGCCACCTCACCCACGGCTGGGGCGTCTCCGCCACCGGCAAGTGGTTCCGCGGCGTCCAGTACGGCGTCCGTCACGACACGGGCCGCGTCGACTTCGACGAGGTCCGCGACCTGGCTCTCAAGGAGCGCCCCAAGCTGATCTTCTGCGGCGGCACCGCCCTCCCGCGCACCATCGACTTCGCGGCCTTCGCCGAGATCGCCCGGGAGGCCGGCGCCGTCCTCGTCGCCGACATCGCGCACATCGCCGGCCTGATCGCGGGCGGCGCGCACCCCTCACCGGTGCCGCACGCCGACGTGATCTCCACGACCACCCACAAGACCCTGCGCGGCCCGCGCGGCGCGATGCTCATGTCCCGCGAGGAGCACGCCAAGGCCATCGACAAGGCCGTCTTCCCCGGCCTGCAGGGCGGCCCGCACAACCAGACGACCGCCGCCATCGCCGTCGCCCTCCACGAGGCGTCCCGCCCCTCCTTCCGCGACTACGCGCACGCGATCGTCGACAACGCCAAGGCCCTCGCCGACGCCCTGCTCACCCGTGGCTTCGACCTGGTCTCGGGCGGCACCGACAACCACCTGATCCTGATGGACCTCACCCCCAAGGACGTCCCCGGCAAGATCGCCGCCAAGGCCCTCGACCGCGCCGGGATCGTCGTCAACCACAACACCGTCCCGTACGACCCGCGGAAGCCCTTCGACCCCTCGGGCGTCCGCATCGGCACCCCCTCCCTCACCTCCCGCGGGCTGCGCCCCGAGCACATGGCGACCGTCGCCGAATGGATCGACCGCGGTGTCACCGCCGCCCGCACGGGTGACGAGGACGCCCTGACGAAGATCAGGTCCGAGGTCGCCGACCTGATGGCCGCGCACTCCGCCCCGGGCCTCCCGACCGCCTGACCCCACCCGCCATTCGGTTCCCACCCGTCACACACCTGTTTCCGAGCTATGAGAGTCACCTGAGAGAATGGGCCCCATGGCCTCTGAACGACCTCGTGTGCTCTCCGGAATCCAGCCCACCGCCGGCTCGTTCCACCTCGGCAATTACCTCGGCGCCGTCCGCCAGTGGGTGGCGCTGCAGGAGTCCCACGACGCCTTCTACATGGTGGTGGACCTGCACGCGATCACCATCCCGCAGGACCCCGCCGAGCTGCGCGCCAACACCCGGCTCGCCGCCGCCCAGCTGCTCGCCGCAGGCCTCGACCCGGAGCGCTGCACGCTCTTCGTCCAGAGCCACGTCCCCGAGCACGCCCAGCTCGCCTGGGTGATGAACTGCCTCACCGGATTCGGCGAGGCCTCCCGCATGACGCAGTTCAAGGACAAGTCCGCCAAGCAGGGCGCCGACCGCGCCTCCGTCGGCCTCTTCACGTACCCGGTGCTCCAGGTCGCGGACATCCTGCTGTACCAGGCCAACGAGGTCCCGGTCGGCGAGGACCAGCGCCAGCACATCGAGCTCACCCGTGACCTCGCGGAGCGTTTCAACGGCCGTTTCGGTGAGACGTTCACCGTGCCGTCGGCGTACATCCTCAAGGAGACGGCGAAGATCTACGACCTCCAGGACCCGTCGATCAAGATGAGCAAGTCGGCCTCCACGCCGAAGGGCCTCATCAACCTGCTCGACGAGCCCAAGGCCACCGCCAAGAAGGTCAAGAGCGCCGTCACGGACACCGGCACGGAGATCCGCTACGACGTGGCGGAGAAGCCCGGCGTCAGCAACCTCCTCAGCATCTACTCCACGCTCACCGGCACAGGTATCGCCGAACTGGAGCAGAAGTACGTCGGCAAGGGCTACGGTGCGCTGAAGACCGACCTCGCCGAGGTCATGGTCGAGTTCGTGACCCCCTTCCGGGACCGCACCCAGCAGTACCTGGACGACCCGGAGACGCTCGACTCGATCCTGGCCAAGGGCGCGGAGAAGGCGCGTGCCGTTGCCGCGGAGACCCTCGCGCAGGCGTACGACAGGGTGGGCTTCCTGCCCGCCAAGCACTGAGTCACCGCACCCGGCACGACGAAAACCGCATTCGCACCGCCCGCCGGGCTGCGCCCCTGCCCCTCGACACGACGACACCGACACGACGACAGGAGTACGACGTGGGGACCGTAACGATCGGCGTTTCGATCGCGGTCCCGGAGCCTCACGGCAGCCTGCTCCAGGAGCGGCGTGCGGGCTTCGGGGACCCCGCGGCGCACGGCATCCCCACGCACGTGACCCTGCTGCCGCCCACCGAGGTGGACGCGTCGGCGCTGCCCGCGGTCGAGGCGCATCTGCTCTCGGTCGCGGCGGCCGGCCGTCCCTTCCCCATGCGCCTCTCCGGAACGGGCACGTTCCGTCCGCTGTCCCCTGTGGTCTACGTACAGGTGGTGGCGGGCGGGTCGGCCTGCTCCTGGCTGCAGGAGCGGGTGCGCGACGCGTCCGGGCCGATGGCACGCGAACTGCAGTTCCCCTACCACCCGCACGTCACGGTGGCGCACGGCATCTCCGAAGAGGCCATGGACCGTGCGTACGAAGAGCTCTCGGAGTACGAGGCCGAGTGGCCGTGCACCGGCTTCGCCCTGTACGAGCAGGGTGCCGACGGTGTCTGGCGCAAGCTGCGCGACTTCGCCTTCGGCGGCACCGTGGTGCCCCCTCAGGCCCCGGCCCGTTCGGTGCGGGGTACGCTGCCCGCTCGCTGACCGGGGAGCCCCGGCCGATCGTGCTGGGGGGACCATGCGCAATGCGGTGGCGGCCGTTGCCGTACTCGCTCTGCTGACGGCCGGCTGCGGGGCGCGGAAGTCCGGCGGGGACGTGGACGACAGGTCCGGCAAGCGCCGTGCGGCCGGGCTCTCCTGGGCGTACGAGCGCATCGACGACCGGGACGGCGAGCTGATCGACGGGGCCGCGCGGGCCGCGGACGACATCTGGGCCCTCGGCAGCGACGACGTCGGCGACGGGCGGCTCGCGCGGGGGCATCTGCTCCACTTCGACGGCAAGAAATGGGCGCGTGTGCCGATGCCGGTCGACGGCGACCCCCATCTCTCGCGGCTCGACTCGCTGGGGTCGGCGGGCGTCCGCCTGAGCACCGTGGAGAAGGGCGGGGCTTCGGAGACGCGGCGGTACGCGCACTGGGACGGCACGCGGTGGACGCCCATGGACGGTGCCGCGCTCGCGGACGTCGAGGTCATCACTCGGGATGACGTGTGGGTGCTCCAGGGCGACGGCACGGTGACGCACTGGGACGGCGACCGGTGGACGGTGACGCCGATGCCCGCGAAGGTCGTCGCCCTCGCGGGCTCCGCCTCGGACGACGTGTGGGCGGTCGGGTCGCGTACGACGGGACCGGGCATCGGCGGCCGGGGCGGCGAGGTGAGGCAGCCCGCCGCGATGCGCTTCGACGGGAAGAAGTGGTCGCTGACCAGGACACCCACGTACCGCTTCCCCGACCCGGTGCCGTCCGAGCCGTACGCGGAGTTCACCGGGATCGACGTCGCCTCGAAAACGTACGTCCGTGCCCACGGAGGGCACTCCTACAAGGGGTACGACGGCGAGGAGGTCCGCGACCCCGAGTCGCAGACCGTCGAGCTGAGCTGGGACGGCACCCGCTGGACGGACTCAGAGCCCTTCCCCGGAGCGTGCGCGTACCGGAATCCCGTGGCCCGGGACGGTGACCGCGGCTTCTTCATGGACGGCAACTGGCACCTGACCACCGACGGCACCTGCTCCAAGATCAGGAAGCGGCGGCTGCCGAAGGGGCAGGGCGCCCGCCCGGAGTCCGAGCAGCAGCTGTGGCTCAAGAAGATCGTCGCCGTGCCGGGCACGGACCGGGTGCTCGGCTTCGGCACGGTCGAGGTCCTGCAGAGCGGCGCGGCCCCGCGCAGGGCCGTCGTGGTCTCCCTGCGGCGCTCCTGATGCGCAGACTGAAGCGCTCCTGAGGGCTAGAGAGGCAGGCGGCGGAACACCGGTCGCGGCGCGTGCCGCAGCGCCGACATGACGAGGCGCAGCGCCCCCGGCACCCACACCGTCTCCGAGCGCCGCCGCAGCCCGGTCTCGATGGCCGCGGCCACCGCGTCCGGCGTGGTCGCCATGGGGGCCTCCTCCAGGCCCGCCGTCATCTTCGAGCGCACGAAGCCGGGCCGGACGACCATCACGTGGACCCCCGTGCCGTGCAGCGCGTCGCCGAGGCCCTGCGCGAACGCGTCGAGGCCAGCCTTGCTGGAGCCGTAGATGAAGTTCGAGCGGCGCGCCCGCTCGCCCGCCACCGAGGAGAGCACCACCAGGGAGCCGTGGCCCTGGGACTGCAGGGCCCGCGCGCAGACCAGGCCGGCCGAGACCGCGCCTGTGTAGTTGGTCTGGGCGACGCGCACCGCCGCGAGGGGCTCGTCCTCGTCGCGTGCCTGGTCGCCGAGGACGCCGAAGGCGAGGAGCACCATGTCGATGTCACCCTCGGTGAAGATCTTGCCGAGGGACTCCTCGTGGGACTCGGGGTCGAGCGCGTCGAAGGCGACGGTCTTGACGTCCGCGCCCATGTCGCGCAGTCCCGCGGCGGCCTTCTCCAGGGCGGGCGACGGGCGCCCGGCGAGCCACACGGTGCGGGTGCGGCGGGCGACGAGGCGCCGTGCGGTGGCGAGGCCGATCTCGGAGGTGCCGCCGAGGACGAGCAGGGACTGAGGGGTGCCGAAGGCGTCTTTCATGTGTACCGGTCTCCTAGGGGGCTCAGAGAACTCAGAGGACTCAGAGGGTGAGGCGGCGGGAGAGGTCCGAGCGGAAGACGCCGCGCGGGTCGAGCTCGGCCCGCAGGGCGCGGAAGTCGTCGAGCCGCGGATACATCGCGGCGAGCATCTCGGGCCGCAGGCGCGAGTCCTTGGCGAGGTAGACACGCCCGTCGGCGGCGGCCACCTCCTCGTCGAGCTCGTCGAGGAAGGCGCCGAGCCCCGGGAGGTTCGCCGGGATGTCGAGTGCGAGGGTCCAGCCCGGCATGGGGAAGGAGAGCCAGCCCGGATCGCTTTCTCCGAAGCGCTTCAGCACGGCGAGGAAGGACGGGCAGCCGCGCTCCGAGATGCGCCGCACGATGTGGCGCAGGGCCTCCTCCTTGCCGTACCCGACGACGAATTGGTACTGCACGAAGCCACTGCGGCCGTAGACGCGGTTCCAGTGGGGGACGCCGTCCAGCGGGTGGAAGAAGGTGGAGATCTTCTGCAGCTCACCGGTGCGGGAGCGGGGCGCCTTGCGGTACCAGAGCTCGTTGAAGAGGCCCACCGACGCCTTGCCGAGCAGCCCCTCCGGGAGGAAGGAGGGGGCGGCGGGCAACTGTCCGGGGCGGAACGCGAGGGGGGCTCTACGCGCGCGTGCCCGTTCCGGGAGCGCGTCCAGAGGGGCGTGGTCGCCGCGGGTCAGGACCGAGCGGCCCATGGCGGCGCCGCGCGCGAGGAGGTCGATCCAGGCGACCGAGTAGCGGTAGCGGTGGTCGGTCGCGGTGAGGCGGGCCATCAAGTCGTCGAGGTCCGTGGCCCGTTCCGTGTCGACCGCCATCAAGGAGGTCTCCACGGGGAGGAGTTGCACGGTCGCCGAGAGGATGACGCCGGTCAGGCCCATGCCTCCGGCCGTCGCGTCGAACAGGGCGTCGCCCGGCCCGACCGTACGGACCGTGCCGTCGGCGGTCAGGACGTCCATCGCGAGGACGTGCCGGGAGAAGGACCCCGAGACGTGGTGGTTCTTGCCGTGGATGTCGGCGCCGATGGCCCCGCCGACCGTCACGTAACGGGTCCCGGGCGTCACGGGGACGAACCAGCCGAGCGGGAGCAGGACTTCCATCAGGTGGTGCAGCGAGACGCCCGCGTCGCAGACGACGGTGGCCGCGGGGGCACCGGTGTCCGACGTGCGCGTGGTGTCGATGACGCGGATGCGGTCGAGGCCCGTCATGTCGAAGACGGCGCCGCCCGCGTTCTGTGCCGCGTCTCCGTAGGCACGCCCCAGGCCGCGTGCGATGCCGCCGCGCTCCCCGCACTCGCGCACCGCGGCCGCGGCCTCCTCCTGCGTCCGGGGTCTCACCAGCATCGCGGTGGTCGGTGCGGTGCGGCCCCACCCCGAGACGGACACGGCGGGCGACGTGGGGGCCGAGGTGGGGGCCGAGGCGCGGGTACGGGAATCGGCGGGGGAGTCGGCAGGCATGCCTGCGACCGTATCGCCCAAACCCGGGCAATTCACTCAAACACGTCCTGGCTCTCACCGAAATGGGTGATTGAGCGAGTGTCATCCTAGATTGACGTAATTATTCGGATGTTGCCTAGAAGAGTCGAGATGCCGAGATGCCCGGCCACCGAACGCTCTCGAATGTCTTCGGAATAGAGGCGACATGCACGACATGGACCACCGGTTGCTGTCGGCCCTGCGCGACTGCGGCAGCGACGCGCGCGTGGCGGCCGCCGCCCGCGCCCTGTCCCGCACCGGCGAGCACGGCGCACTCTGGATCGCCGCAGGCCTGGCGGGCGCCGCCGTCGACCGCGAACGCCGGGGCGCCTGGCTGCGCGGCACCGCCCTCACCGCCGCCGCCCACCTGGCCAGTATGGGCGTCAAGCGCGTCGTGCGCCGCCCGCGCCCCGCCGCCCTGGGGGGCATCGAACCTCTCGTACGCACCGCGGGCCGGCACTCCTTCCCCAGCTCGCACGCCACCTCCGCCGCCGCGGCCGTCGTCGCGTACGGCGCGCTGCGCCCCGTCGGAGCCCACCTCCTGCCGCCACTGGCCGCCGCGATGTGCGTCTCCCGGATGGTCGTCGGCGTCCACTACCCCTCGGACGTGGCCGCGGGCGCGGCGCTCGGCGCGCTCACCGCGCGCGCGGGCGCGGGCTGGATGAACGCGGCCCGGATGAACGGAGGCCGCACCGATGCCTGAACCCGTCGCCACGCTCCTCGAACGGCCCGGACCGCCCCGGACACCGCGCCAGGGCGCCGTCGGCCTGCCGCTCGGCCTCCTGAGGACCGCACGCCCCCGCCAGTGGGTGAAGAACGTCCTCGTCGTCGCCGCCCCCGCGGCCGCCGGTGAACTCTTCTCGCGGCACGCCGTCACTCAAGTCGCGATCGTTTTCGTCCTGTTCACCGCCGCCGCGTCCGCCGTCTACCTGATCAACGACGCCCGCGACGCCGACGCCGACCGCGCGCACCCCACCAAGTGCCGCAGACCGGTCGCCTGCGGACAGGTGCCGGTGCCCGTCGCGTACGCCGTGGGAGGGCTCCTCGCCGTCCTCGCGCCGACGGCCGCCACCATCCTGTGCACGCCGCTCACCGCGGCGCTCCTGGCCGCGTACGTGGGCATGCAACTCGCCTACTGCATCAGCCTCAAGCACGTCCTCGTCGTCGACCTCACCATCGTCACGACCGGCTTCCTGATGCGTGCCATGATCGGCGGCCTCGCGCTCGACATCCCGCTGTCGCGCTGGTTCCTGATCACCACGGGCTTCTGCGCGCTCTTCATGGTCTCCGCCAAGCGCTACTCCGAAGCCGTCCAGATGTCCGCGAGCTCCGGGGAGCTGGGCGCCACGCGCGCGTTGCTCACCGAGTACACCACCGGGTACCTGCGCTTCGTGTGGCAACTGGCCGCGGGCGTCGCCGTCCTCGCGTACTGCCTGTGGGCGATGGAGGAGGGCGGCACCGCCGACGGCGGCTCCCTGCCCTGGCGCCAGCTGTCCATGGCCGCGTTCATCCTCGCCATCCTGCGCTACGCCGTCTTCGCCGACCGCGGCACCGCCGGAGAGCCCGAGGACGTCGTCCTGCGGGACAGGGCGCTCGCCGTGATCGGCGTGGTGTGGCTCGCCATGTACGGGCTCGCGGTCGCGGACTGGTGAGTCGCCGACCGGTGAGTGTGACGTCCCTGCGCGTACGGCTGCGCGCGCTCGGGCCCGAACTGCTCGGCTTCGCCGCCGCCGGGATCTGCGCGTACGCCGCCGACCTCGGCCTCTTCATCTGGCTGCGTGGACCCGTCGGCCTGGACCCGCTCACCGCCAAATCCCTCTCCTTCGTGGCGGGGTGTTCCGTGGCGTACGCCGGCAACGCCCTCGGCACCTACCGCGGGAAGACCGCGGAGATCTCGCGGCTGCGCCAGTACGCGGTGTTCTTCGCCGTCAACATCGCGGGCGCCCTCGTCCAGCTGCTGTGCATCGCCGTGTCCCACTACGGACTCGGTCACACCTCGCAGCGCGCGGACACCGTCTCGGGCGCCGGCATCGGTATGGCACTCGCCACTGTTCTGCGCTTCTGGGGTACCCGGACCTTGGTCTTCCGCACAACGGGCAGGACAACAGGCAGGACACCAGGCACGGAGGCGTCATGGACTGGCTGAAGAAACTTCCCGGCATCGGGCCGCTCGTCGCGAAAGGCATGCGCACACACGCGTGGCAGTCCTACGAACGACTCGACGAGGTGCACTGGACGCGCCTCGCCGCCGCCATGACGTTCATCAGTTTCCTCGCGCTCTTCCCGCTGCTCACCGTCGCCGCCGCGATCGCCGCGGCGACGCTCTCGAAGAAGCAGCAGGACACGCTGGAGAGCAAGATCTCCGAGCAGGTCCCCGGCATCTCCGACCAGCTGAACCTGGACGCCCTCGTCGAGAACGCGGGCACCGTCGGCCTCGTCGCGGGCGCCCTGCTGCTCTTCACCGGCATCGGCTGGGTCGGCTCGATGCGGGAGTGCCTGCGGGCCGTCTGGGAGCTGCCGGACGAGGAGGAGAATCCCGTCCTGCGCAAGGTCAAGGACGCGGGCGTGCTGTTCGGGCTCGGCGGCGCGGGACTCGCGTCGTTCGCCGCGTCCGCGCTCGCGTCGACCGCCGTCGGCCGGACCGCCGACCTGTTCGGCATCGACGAGCGGGGCTGGGGCACGGTGCTGCTCCAGGTCCTCGCGTTCGCCATCGCCGTCCTCGCGGACTTCCTGCTGCTGCTCTACGTCCTGACGCTGCTGCCCGGCGTACAGCCGGACCGGCGGCGGCTGATCACCGCCGCGCTGATCGGCGCGGCCGGCTTCGAACTGCTCAAGCTGTTGCTCGGCGGCTACATGAAGGGCGTCGCCGCGAAGAACATGTACGGCGCCTTCGGAGTGCCCGTCGCGCTCCTCCTGTGGATCAACTTCACGGCGAAGCTGCTGTTGTTCTGCGCGGCGTGGACGGCGACGCACAGCGCGTCGTCGTCCACGCCGAAGGAAGAGGAGGCGTCAGGCCCCTCACGTCAGTCCTGAGACGTACGCCGGCCCGCCTGGCCCGGCAGCGGCAGCCGGCGCCGGATCACGAAGGCGCCGCCCGCGAGCACCACGAGCACGCCGCCCGTGATCGCGAGCGCGGTGCCCATGCCGCTGCCCCCGCTGTCGGAGGAGTGCGCGGCCTTCTCCGTGTCCGTTCCCTCACCGCCGCTGCCCGGGGCGCCCTTGCCGGCGCCGCCCGCGGCACCCTTCGGAGCGACCAGCTGACCCACGGGGTCGACCTTGCCCGCGGCCTTGAAGCCCCAGTCGAAGAGGCTGGCGGTCTCCTTGTAGACCGCGTGCGCCTCACCGGAGGAGGGGTTCATGACGGTGACGAGGAGGACCTTGCCGTTCCGTTCGGCGACACCGGTGAACGTGTTTCCCGCGTTCGAGGTGTAGCCGTTCTTGACGCCCGCGATGCCCTTGTACGCGCTGATGCCGGGCGCGCCCGTGAGCAGCCGGTTGGTGTTCTGGATCTCGAAGGTGCCGCGCTTCGTCTTGCCCTTGTCCTTGCCCTTCTCGACCTTCTTGGTCTCCCCGGGGAACTGGGCCGTCGCCGTCGCGCAGTACTCGCGGAAGTCCTTCTTCTGCAGCCCCGACCGGGCGAACAGCGACAGGTCGTACGCCGAGGAGACCTGCCCCTTGGCGTCGTAACCGTCCGGGGAGACGACGTGCGTGTCGAGGGCCTGGAGCTCCTCGGCGTGCTTCTGCATGTCCTTGACGGTCCGCGGGACACCCTCGTTCATCGCGGACAGGACGTGCACCGCGTCGTTGCCCGACTTCAGGAAGACGCCGAGCCACAGGTCGTGGACGCTGTACGTCTCGTTCTCCTTGATGCCGACCATGCTGCTGCCCGCGCCGATGCCCGCCAGGTCGGCGAGCGTGACCTTGTGCTTCTGCGACTTGGGGAACTTCGGCAGGACCGTGTCGGCGAAGAGCATCTTCAGGGTGCTCGCCGGAGGCAGCCGCCAGTGCGCGTTGTGCGAGGCCATGACCTCGCCCGTCTCGGCGTCCGAGACGATCCACGAACGCCCCGTCAGCTCCTTCGGCAGCACCGGCGCGCCCGGCTTGAGCTGCACCTGGGTGCCCGCCTCGCCGAGCCGCGCACCGCCCACGGTGGACATCTTGGCGGGCGGCTTCGGTTGGTTGTCGTCGCCTCCGGGCTTTCCGTCCGCGAGCGCGGGCGCTGCGGTCGACATGGTCAGCAATGCGGCGGAAGCGACCAAGATGGCGGTCTTTTTTACGGCAGGCACGGACGAGAACGTACAGGGCGGGGCCGGGCGAGTCGGCTCCGAGGTCCACTGTGTCCCCTCGTCCCCACCCCGGCGGCGGTGCGGCAGGGAGGCTCGCGATACTGAACGTATGAAGCTCAGCCGCCCTGTCTCCTGGTTCCTGCTCGCCTTCGGGGTGTGGAGCTGGTTCATCTGGATCACTTTCGTCAAGAACCTGTGGAAGGACGGCAGCGGGCTCGCCTTCGACGACGCGGACAACCCGACCGGGTACTTCTGGGTGCACCTGACGCTTGCCGTTGTCTCCTTTGTCTTGGGGACGGTGGTAGGCACCATCGGGTTCCGCGGAGTCCGTGCTCTGCGCAGAACGTCATAGCCGTGGTTGCCCTCATGGTCCTCGTGGGCGTGGCCGTCCTGGCGGCCTTCGCGGCCCTCCACTGGTACGCGTGGCGCCGCCTCGTCCGGGACACCACGGCCGGGCCCGGGTTCGCCCGGCGCGCCGGGACGGTGGTCTTCGTCGCGGCGCCGCTGACGATGTTCGCGGCGCTCGTGGCCGAGCGGACCGGGGCGCCGTTCCTGCTCCAGCGGGTCCTCGCCTGGCCGGGCTTCCTGTGGATGGCCCTGTCGCTCTACCTGCTGCTCGCGCTGATCGTGGGGGAGCTCGCGCGTCCGCTGCTGCGGCGGTGGGTGGAGCGGAAGGAACGGGTGGAGGCTGCCCCCGAGGGCGAAAAGGCTGCCCCCGCACCTGCCCCGGTGACTGCACCCGAACCCGCCCCGGTGACCGCCCCCGCACCTGCCCCGGTGACCGCACCCGAACCTGCCCCCGAGAAGAAGATCACCGCCCCCTCCCGCCGCCTCTTCGTCTCCCGCGTCGTCGGCGGCACCGCTGCCGCCGTCGCCGCCGGAACCGTGGGCTACGGAACGTACGGCGTCCTGCGCGGCCCCAAGGTGAAGCGCGTCACCGTGCCGCTGGCGAAACTGCCGCGCGCGGCGCACGGGTTCAGGATCGCCGTGGTCAGCGACATCCACCTCGGCCCGATCCTCGGCCGCGGCTTCACGCAGCGCGTGGTCGACACCGTCAACGCCACACAGCCCGACCTGATCGCCGTGGTGGGCGACCTGGTGGACGGCAGCGTCGAACACCTCGCCCCCGCGGCGGCGCCGCTGGCCGGAATGCGCGCGCGGCACGGCGCGTACTTCGTCACCGGCAACCACGAGTACTTCTCCGGCGCCGAGCAGTGGGTCGACCACGTACGCGAACTCGGCCTGCACCCCCTGCGCAACGCCCGCACCGAGCTCCCCGGCTTCGACCTCGCGGGCGTCGACGACGTGGCGGGCGAGGACGAGGGCAAGGGCCCCGACTTCGCCGAGGCGCTCGGCGACCGGGACCGCTCACGGGCCTCCGTGCTCCTCGCCCACCAGCCCGTCGTCATCCACGACGCGGTGGAACACGGCGTGGACCTGCAACTGTCCGGCCACACGCACGGCGGCCAGCTCTGGCCGGGCAACCTGATCGCCGACCTGGCCAACCCCACGCTCGCGGGCCTGGAACGGTACGGCGACACACAGCTCTACGTCACCCGCGGCGCGGGCGCGTGGGGCCCGCCGGTACGCGTCGGGGCGCCCTCGGACATCACGGTCGTGGAACTGGCGTCCCGCAGAGCCTGAGCTACCGGCGACCGCGTGGTCCAGAACTGGCCAGATGTGCGTGGGCCGGGGGTGCCGCAGTGACACGCGGGGGGACGCCGCGCAGCATTGACACCTCAGCGGGGGTACGGGGAGGCAGGGACCACAGGGGCCATGGGGTGGGGGTACAGAGGACGTGCTGAGACGTGAGGCCTTCAGATTGCCGCCGCACCCGGCGTCGGTGCCGCTGGCCCGCACCCGGGTGTACGACCATCTGTCGGCCTGGGGACACACCGCGGACGACGGGGCGCTCGACGACACCGTGCTCCTCGTGTCGGAGCTGGCGACCAACGCGATCGTCCACGGGTACGTGGCCGAGGGGGAGTTCGAGGTCGCGGTGACCGTGCTCGCCGACGGCGCCTGCTTCATAGAGGTGTCCGACGAGAGCCCCTCGGAGCCGGAGATCAGGAAACCCGGCGCGTGGGAGGACGAACACGGCCGCGGTCTGCGTCTGCTCGACGCGACGGCGGAGGCGTGGGGGGTGTGTCGTCGCGGGGGCTGCGGGAAGACGGTGTGGGCGCTGGTGCGGGGAGCGTGAAGCGGCGCACGCCGGGAACCGCCGCCGTGCCCGCACAGGCCGCGCCCACGACCGCCGCCGCGACCCACAGCGGCGGCCCGGCACCCCAGACGCTCGCCGCGAGCGGCGCGAGGACGTAGCCGAGGGGCATCGCCGCCATCGAGAGCAGCCAGTCGTACGAGGTGACGCGGGCCAGCACCGGGGCCGGTATCGCCGCCTGCACCGAGGTCTCCCAGACGGGGCTGAGGAACCCGAGCCCCGCCTGCGCGAGGCCGTAGGCGGCGATGACGGCGGGGGCGGGCGCCCCGGCGGCGAGCAGGGCGAGCGGCAGGGCGTACGTCGCGAGCCCCAGGTTGGCCACCAGGACCGGACGCCGCGGCCTGGCCTTCCCGGCGAGCAGCGAACCGAGCAACAGCCCGACGGCGCCCACCTGAAGGAACCAGATCCACACGCCCTCACCACCCAACTCCTGGACGGCCAGGGCGGGCCCGAGGGTCATGAGGACCGCGGCGGCACCGTTCCAGGCGGCGTGGGCGACCAGGCTCGTCCAGTACCAGTCCCGGCTCCGCACCTCCTGCCAGCCTTCGACCAGGTCGTCGCGCAGGGACTTCGAGGGCCGGGACGGCGCCGCGGCGCCGCTGTGCGCGTACGGCAGCCGTACGGCCGAGAGCAGGCAGGCGCTGACCGCGAACGAGACGGCGTCGAGCACGAACGCCCAGCCCGGACCCGCGGTGGCGATGAGGAGACCGGCGAGGGCGGGGCCGCCCAGGACCGTGCCGCTGCGGACCACGCCGAACAGGGCGTTGGCGCCGTGCCGGTCCTGGGGCGCGACCGTGCCCGTGATCAGCGAGGGCAACGTCGGCATGGCGAAGGCGGACGCGGCGCCGCCGACGGCCTCGGCGACGGCGATGTGCCACAACCCCGGTGAGCCGCCGAGCAGTTCGACTCCCACGAAGAGCTGGGTGCCGCAGCGCGCCAGGTCCGTGACGAGCGCGACGGTACGCGGGTCGAAGCGGTCCGCGACCACCCCGCCGAGCGGCAGCAGGAGCAGGCGCGGCCCCATCGCGCAGCCGAGGACGAGGGCCAGCGCGGAGCTGGATCCGGTGGCGCGGAGCACGGCGAGGGCGAGGGCCGCGGGGATCACCGCGTCGCCGACGAGGGAGAGGGTGCGGCCGGTCAGCAGGAGCCGGAAGGGCCGGTTGCGCAGCAGGGGATACGACGACGGTCGTGGGAGCGGCATGGAGGGGACGGTATTTCGTCACCGAACTATTCGTCAACGAAATATCGGAAACCGAAGGACCGCAGTAGAGTCCTGACATGGCGGATGACACGAGGGATGACACGACGGGTGACGCGGCGGAAGACACGGCGAGGGACATGACGCACGGCCCTCAGGGCGGTCCGGCGGCGGACGGAACTCCCCGGGACTGGACGGACGGTCACGTCGAGCGCTGGCTGCCCGTCCTGCCCACGCTCGACCCGGACATCGAGGGCGCGGTCACCCGCATGGAGAAGCTCACCGTCCATCTGCGCCGCGTCCGCGAGCAGTCCCTCGTCGACTTCGACCTGGAGCGCCACGAGTTCGACACCCTGCACAAGCTCGCGGGCCGGGGCGGCGCGGCAAGCCCCTCGGAGCTCGCCGCGGACCTGGACCTCGCGCCCGCCTCCGTCACGGGCCGCCTCGACGGCCTGGAACGCCGGGGGCTCGTCCGCCGGACGCCGTCGAGGAGGGACCGGCGCCGGGTCGACGTCGAACTGACGGAGTCGGGCACGACGGCGTGGGAGGGCGCGATGGAGATCCTGGGCCGCGAGGAGGAGCGCCTCCTCCACGTTCTCCCCGCGGAGGAGCGGCGGCGGCTCTCCGACATGCTGCGCCGGATCATGACGGTGGCCGAGAAGGGCGGAGACGCGGGGTGGCGGTGAGCGGCGAGCCGCGGTGACGTCAGGCGGTCCGGGCCAGTTCCGGGCGTTTCAGGTAGTCCGTGAAGCCGACGACGTTCCCCCATGCGTCGGTGATCTCCACGGTCCAGCCGGTGGCCACGGAGAACGGTTCGTTCAGGAGGGGGATGCCCGCCGCCGCCAGGGCCTGGCCCTTCGCGCGGGCGTCGGGGACCTCAAGCCAGATGCGGGGGGAGGGCCACGGCGGCGTACGCGGCACGATGCCGTCCTCCACGCGCAGGAGCAGGCCCGGTGTCTCCTTGCCGACCTTCAGGATCGCGAGCCCGAGTTCGTCGATGCGGGCCTCGACCGGGAAGCCGGCCCGCTCGTAGAAGCCGACGGCCTCGCCGAGGTCGCCGACGGGGAACAGGACGTTGTCGAAGCCGAGCAGTCCGACCGGCTGGTTGTCTGACATTCCGTCAGGGTAGGACGGGGGCCGCCGCGGCGGCGCAGGCGCGCATGAAGCGCACCGTGCGCGCACGATTCTTCGGCCGCACGGCCCCCATGCCGCCCGCCTAGCGGTTGATGGACTGGATCTCCTGGACGTCGACGTCCTGGGTGCCTTCGAAAGTGCCGTCGGGCAGGTCGCCCCCGGCACCGCCGTTGCCCGTCCAGGTGATCTCCCATGTGAGGGAAGCCTTCATCCGGTACGGGTCGCCGCCCGTGGCCCGCAGGTACTTGATGCCGCACGGCGGGTCCTCCTTCGCGGAGCCCTTCCTGTACGGCGTACCGATGCTGCCGTCGTCATTGACCGCGCACTCGCCGTCCGCCGGGAACGTCTCGGCGTCCGGAGTGCCGGGGTCCAGGTGGAGGCTGACGGGCTTGGCGGTGGTCTCGGCCCACAGCCCCGTCCCGGGCAACTCGGCACGGACCTTCACGGGCTCGAACTTCCCCTTGTCCAGCCACACCCAGGTGGGCAGATTCACGGTCGACTCGCCGACCGGCTTCATCTCGACCTTGGTGTCCGGGACCTTGATCTTGTTGTACGCATACCCGGCCAGGATCTTCGGCGTGGGCGCGTTCTTGATGCCGGGGATCTCCCGGGCGTCCTGCCAGAAGAGGTTGGTCTCGCACTGCCGGGCCTCGAACGTGTTCTCGACGTCGGGGTTCATGACTCCGCGCCAGAACTTCCCGTCCTTGCCGATGTTGAAGTCCTTGTAGCCCTCGGCCCCGTCCGACTGGTCCTCGCCCTTCTCATAGTGGTTCACCATGAGCTCTTCGCCCCAGCTCAGCGAGGGCGTGACGTGGACCAAATCGCCGCCCTTTCCGCCATTGACCTGCTTGACCGTGATGCTCGTGCCGACGCCGGCCGTGAGCGTGTTGCCGGAGGCGCCGCCGGACGGCCCGGTCGGCGGGTGGTCCTCGTCCTCGCCGAACGCGTGCGCCGTCGCGGGCCAGGCGCCGAGCGCGAGAACGGTCGCGGTCACCAGAGGGAGAGCCCTCCGCACCGACTGCCTCACTTGTCGCACCCCCCGCGCTCCGTCTCCAGTGACACCGTGCTCCACACGCCGTCGGGCGTCTTCTTCAGCGTCGTGCGGTACTGCAGGACCGGGTTGACGTCGTCCGGGGTGCCCGTGCGCTTCTTCGTCCTGCGGTCCTCGGTGAAGCCCTTGCTCTCGTCCACGCAGTAGAAGAGCACGCCGCCGGCGTCGGAGAGGCTGACCTGCGGGTTGAACACCCGTGCGGCGCCGACCAGGGTGTGGTTGTTGCCCACGTACCCCTTGATGTACGTCCGGCCTCACTCCCTCCCGAACCACACGCGGTCAACAACAGGGCGGCGGACGCGGTCAGTGCGGCCGTCATGAGGCGAAGGGGAGGGCGGTTCAATCTGAACTCCTGGTGGGGGGGAGGGGACAAAGCGGGGAATGTGGGGGGGGTGGGGCTACTGACAGGTGGAAAGGAAGGCTCGGACGGCGTCGATGGTCGTCCGCCATTCGGAGATCTCGTTTCCGTCCTCGTCGACCGTGCCGCGCGGCTCCACCGAGAGCCACGGCTCCGCGGGCCGGAACGCCTCGGCGAGTTCGTCGAGGAAGATGACCGCGTTCTGCACGTACACGTCCGTGCCGCGCCGGTAGAGCGGCCAGCCGAAGACGAAGTTCGCGGTCGCCGGATCGGTGATCGAGGTGATCAGGCAGGAGTCGACCTCGTCCTGCGCCGCGTCGAGGCGGCGCAGAGCACGCACCCAGCTGTCCCGGTAGTCGCCGGCGCTCCAGTAGGAGAGGTCCATCGGAAAGTCCTCCGAGAAATCCCCCACCGTGATCCTGCCGACGGCCTCCGAGACCACCTGGATCGAGAAGGCGTCACTTCTTGATGTAGTTGAGGTCCGCGTCGTAGGTGCCAATCCTCTGCCCCTTCTTGTTGAACACCTTCCAGCCGTCGGAGACGTTGTGGCCGTCGACGTCAGGAGTGATGTAGTTCTTGCCGTTGGAGAACACCTCTTGGCCATGGGAGTGGAAAGGCGCCCGCTGCGGAGGAATCCGGGTCTTGTAACCGAGTTCGGCCGCACGGTCCTTCGGCGTCGCGGCGTAGAGCTCCCTGCTCTTCTCGCTCCGCTTTCCGACCATGTCTGGGTGGTAGGGGTCCTTTTCCAGCGCGGGAGACGAGGTGTACCCCTTCGGAAGGATCTCGTCTTCGCAGGGGGTCAGCCCGAGCGGGTCGGACCACGTGTGCGGGTTGTGTACGTAGGTGGCGTGGTTCGGGTCGGGGGTGAGCCCGAGCGGGTCGGGGGTGAGGTACCGGGCCGTCTCGGGGTCGTAGTGCCGGAAGTAGTTGTAGTGGAGGCCGGTCTCGACGTCGTGGTACTGGCCGGGGAAGCGCAGCGGCGTGTACGCGGTCGCCCCCCGGTTCCAGGCGGTCGCGCCCCAGAGGCTGGACCGCGTGCGCCAGACGATGCCGCCGTGTTCGTCGAGGAGTTCGGTCGGGGCGCCGACGAGGTCGGTGACGATCGCGTAGAAGCGGCAGTCGACCTCGTGCTGCGTCGCGGTGGCGGCGTCGGAGGTCCTCTTGCTCTCGGCCTGCGTCAGCGGGTGCAGGCCGTTGTGCTCCCAGGTGAGGGTGACCGTGTCCAACCCGCCGGAGGCATGGCTGGTCTGCTCGCACAGATTGGTCTCGTCCCAGGTGAAGTCCACCTGCTCGACGACGCTCTCCCCGTCGGCCGCCAGCCGCTGCTTCGCCGTCCGCCGCCCCAGCGGGTCGTACTGGTAGCGCCAGCGGGTCCCGTCCGGCGTGACCACCGACGTGAGCCGGTCCTGCACGTCCCACGCGTAGCGCCAGGTGTCCGGCTTGCGGGACAGCCGGGTCTTCTGGCGCAGGACGATGCGCCCGGCCCTGTCGTATTCGTAGCGGACGCCTCCGGCGGTGCGGATACGCGTGCCGGTGTACGTGCGTGCGCCGACGGCTTCCCGTCCCGGCATGGGGGAGGGCCAGGAGGCGCTGGTCTGGTTGCCGGCCGCGTCATAGGCGTACGACTCGGACCAGCCCGCCGCGTGGACGGCGGTGACCCGTCCTGCCGGGTCGAGGTCGAAGCGGCGCGCTCCGTTGAGCAGGTCGTCGACGCCGACGAGGTGACCGTCCGCACGGTAGGTGTAGGCACGGCTCTGGACCCGGCCCGCCGCTCCGTCGATCTCCTGGCTGGTCAACCGGCCCAGGACGTCGAAGCCCTGCGTGAAGGCGACGTCCTCGCCGAGCCTGCGGGACAGCTCACGACCGTCCGCGTCGTGGGTGAAGCTCAGGCGACGGCCGGAGGTGACGAGCTCCGCGCGGTTGCCCGCCGCGTCGTACGTCCACGTGCTCACCGCGCCGGACGGCGTGGTCCTGCCGGTGCGGCGGCCCAGGGCGTCGTAGGTGTACGTCGACGTGCGTCCGGCGACCGTCTCCGACGTGATGTGACCCGCCGCGTCGCGCTCCAGTGTGAGGACGACGTCCGGTCCGTGCGCGCCGATCAGGTCGCCCGCGTCGTCGTACGTGTATGTGGTGACGTCCCCGGCCGCGTCCTTCGCCACCGTGCGCCCCAGCACGTCCCGCTCGAAGCGGATCGTCTCGCCGGACGGCAGGGTGCGCGCCGTCAACCGGTCCGCCGCGTCGTGGACGTAGTGCAGGGCCCGGCCGTCGAAGTCGTCCTCCGCCACGAGGCGCCCCGCGGAGTCGTACTCGTAGCTCCAGGTCAGCCCGAGCGGGTTGACGACCTTGCGCAGCTGGAGCTCCGCGTCGTGCTCGAACGTGTAGCGGGCGCCGTCGGGGCCGGTGCGGGCCGACAGGAGGTCGAAGTGCGTGTACTCGAAGGTCGACACGCCGCCCACGGCGTCGGTGTGGGTGGTGCAGTTGCCCTCGCCGTCGTACGTCCACGACTCGGTGCCGCCGTCCGCGGCGACGTGCCGGGCGATGCGGCCCTCGACGGTCCACTCCAGGCGCGTGACGGCGCCGGACGGTGCGGTCACCGCCGTCGGGCGGCCGAAGCCGTCCCGCTCGTACCGGGTCGCCCCGCCCAGCGGGTCGACGGTCCGCAGGGGAAGTCCCGCCGCGTCGCACTCGATCCGCGCGGTGTGGCCGAGCGGGTCGGTGACCGAGGTCAGCCGCCCGCGGTCGTCGTAGGCGAACCGGGTCAGCGCGGCGGCGGGGGAGAGGGTGCTGAGGTGGTTGCCCCGCTCGTCGTAGGTGTAGTGCCAGACCCTGCCATCGGACTCGTGGACCTCCACGGGCCGGCTGTGCTCGTTGTAGACGATCCTGCTGCTGGTTCTGTCGGGGTGGTGCACCGCGACGAGGTTGCCGAGGGCGTCCCACTCGTAGCGTGTGGTGCGACCCAGACCGTCGGTCCTGGAGATGACCTCGTCACGCTCGTCGAACGTGTGCAGGACGGTGTGGCCCAGCGGGTTCGTCTCGGCGACGATCAGACAGCGGTCGTTGATGACGAAGCGTGAGGTGGCACCCGCGGAGGTGGTGACCTCCGTGACGCGGTGGCCGGGCCGGTCGGGGTCGGGCACGTCGTAGGTGAAGGTGTTGGCGAGGTGGCCGGCCTCACCGCCCTGGGCGACACACCGGTCCCGGTCGTCGTACATGTAGTCGTAGCGGTTGCCGTTGGAGTCCGTCCACGAGGTGATGCGCAGCCCGTCGTCGTACGTGAAGCGGGTCGGAAGCCCGGACGAGTCGGCGACGGCGGTGAGGTTGCCGTCCGTGTAGTCGTACCGCTTGAGCACGACGTCCGCGCCGTCCGGACCCGCACCGGCCAGGGCGAGCGCCGTGACCCGGTCGCCCGTGACGGCGAAGGTGAGGCGGTAGCCGTGGGAGTGCCGGAAGGCCAGCGGCCTGCCGTCGTCGTCGTACTCGATGTCGACGGTGTTGCCGTTGCGGTCCGACATCCGGGTGAGCGACGCCGTGTCGTCGTCGGGCGCGGTGAAGCGCAGGGTGCGGCCGCCGACAGGGTCGCTGATGAGGTAGCCGCCGTTGTCCAGCCGCTCCAGCGGCCTGCGCGGTCCTGCGTCGGGCAGGACGGGGGCGTCCGGCCCCGCGGGGTGCGGATACGTGAGCAGCATGCCGTCCTCGGTGACGAAGACGACGCCGTCCTCGTCGAGTTCGAGGCGCTGGTCGACCGTGGAGGTCCAGCTGGGGCCGAACCAGCCGCCGGTGCGGTACCCGGAGGTCATGCGGCGGGTGAAGGACAGCGGCAGCGTGCCGGGCAGGGTGACGTCCGTGGCCTGGAGGAACATGTGGCCGGTGGCGACGTCGACCGGGTCGCCGCAGCCCTTGATCTTGCTCTTGGTGCGGTTGTACGCGCCCTTCGCCCCGTCCTTCAGAGCGGTGCGCGCCGACTTCATCCCCTTGAGGCCGCCCTTCAGCCCCTTCATGCCCTTGGCGAGTTTGGCGGCGGTGGTGATGCCCTTCATGCCGGGCACGCAGTCCATCGCCGCGAACGCCACATCCATCAGGCCCGCCTGGCCCTTTGCGTATTTGCTCAAGGTGTCGGCAAGCACGATGGCGCCCGCGACGATGACGATGGCGGCGAGGATCGGGCCGCCGACGATCATCGCGATGATCCCGACGACGGCGACGACGACCTTGCAGACGGCGACGATGGTGTCCCAGTTGTCGGAGACCCAGTCGCCGATCTCCTCCCACCACTTGCGGTTCCTGATGCCCGCGTCGGAGGCCTCGTCGATCTTCTTCTTCGCGGTGCCCGCGGCCTCCTCGCGCATCTTGCGCGCGTCGGCGGCCATCTTCTTCGCCGCCTCCAGCGCACTCTTGGCGGAGTCCACGTCACCTTGGGCGGACTTCTGCGCCTTCTCGGCGGAGTGCGCGTTGCGGGTGGCGGCCTTGACCTTGTCCTCGTCCGGCTTGGGGACGTCCTTGCCGCCGCCCGGCTTGTCCTTGTACTTGTCCGCTTCCTTGCCCGCCCGCTCCACCCAGGAATCGGCCGAGGAGAGCCGGGACTTGGCGCTGCTCAGGTCGGCCTGCGCCTCACGGCCCTTGACCAGCGCCTTGTCGGCCAGCGACTGGGCACGCTCCAGCTCCGGCCAGTACGCGGACAGCGCGTCGCCCGCCATCTCGTAGCTCTTCTTGAGCTTCTTCAGCTTGCTGGGCGCGTCCTCGAACTTCTCCGTGAACGCGTCCGCGGTCTTGCCCACCCACTTCAGGATGGCCTCATCGCCCGCCATCCCCTTGATGTCCCGCAGGACCCTGCCGACGTCGTCCGCGAAGTCGTGGAGGTTCTTGGCCAGCGACCGCACCCGGTGCGGATCACCCGGCGTCGGATCCTTCTCAAGATCAAGGACATGCCAATCCGACGGCCGATGGCCCCCCATGTGCTTCCCCCGTCGAGCCTCGCTCACCGCCGCGGCGGCGATGTTCCGGTGCGAACTTTCCCTGTGCGAACTCACGATATCCACGCCGTGGCCGGAAACACACCGTGGGCCCTGCTCCGGTCTGGAGCAGGGCCCACGGGGGCGTACGGGACGTACAGGCGTAAGGAACGGTCAGAAGCGGCGCGTGATCAGGGCGCGCTTCACTTCCTGGATCGCCTTCGTGACCTCGATGCCACGCGGGCACGCGTCCGTGCAGTTGAACGTCGTGCGGCAACGCCACACGCCGTCCTTGTCGTTCAGGATCTCCAGGCGCTGCTCGCCCGCCTCGTCACGCGAGTCGAAGATGAAGCGGTGGGCGTTCACGATCGCGGCCGGCCCGAAGTACTGGCCGTCGTTCCAGAACACCGGGCACGAGGAGGTGCAGGCGGCGCAGAGGATGCACTTCGTCGTGTCGTCGAAGCGCTCGCGGTCCTCGGCGGACTGGAGGCGCTCACGCGTGGGCTCGTTGCCCTTGGTGACCAGGAACGGCATCACGTCGCGGTACGCCTGGAAGAACGGGTCCATGTCGACGACCAGGTCCTTCAGGACCGTCAGACCCTTGATCGGCTCGACCGTGATCGGCTTCGCCGGGTTGATGTCCTTGATCAGGGTCTTGCAGGCAAGACGGTTCTTGCCGTTGATCCGCATGGCGTCCGAGCCGCAGATGCCGTGCGCGCAGGAGCGGCGGAACGTGAGCGTGCCGTCCAGCTCCCACTTGACCTTGTGGAGGGCGTCGAGGACACGCTCCTTGGGGTCGATCTCCAGATGGAAGTCCTCCCACGTGGCGTCCGCGGAGACCTCGGGGTTGAAGCGGCGCACCCGCAGGGTGATCGTGATGTACGGGGAGTCGGCGAAGCCCGCCTCGGGCTTGACGTCTTCCTTGTCGAGGGTCGGGGTAGCCATCAGTACTTACGCTCCATCGGCTGGTAGCGGGTCTGGACGACCGGCTTGTAGTCGAGACGGATCGTCTCCGTGCCGTCGTCGCCGACCTCGCGGTACGCCATGGTGTGGCGCATGAAGTTGACGTCGTCGCGGTTGGGGAAGTCCTCGCGGTAGTGACCGCCGCGCGACTCCTTGCGGGCGAGCGCGGACTGCGCCATGACCTCGGCCAGGTCGAGCAGGTTGCCCAGCTCGATGGCCTCGAGGAGGTCCGTGTTGAACCGCTTGCCCTTGTCCTGGATCGAGACGTTGAGGTAGCGCTTGCGCAGCTCCGCGATCTTCTCCACGGCCGTCTTGATCGTCTGCTCCGTGCGGAACACCATGACGTTGGCGTCCATGGTCTCCTGGAGCTCCTTGCGGATCTCGTGGACCCGCTCGTTGCCCGAGGCGTCGCGCAGGCGCTCGACCTGGGAGACGACGAGCTCCTCCGGGTTCTCCGGCAGCTCGACGAAGTCGTTCTTCGCGGCGTACTCCGCGGCGGCGATGCCGGCGCGGCGCCCGAAGACGTTGATGTCCAGGAGCGAGTTGGTGCCGAGGCGGTTGGCGCCGTGCACCGAGACGCAGGCGACCTCACCGGCGGCGTACAGGCCCGGGACGACCGTCGAGTTGTCCGCGAGGACCTCGCCCTCGACGTTCGTCGGGATGCCGCCCATGGCGTAGTGCGCGGTCGGCTGGATCGGGATCGGGTCCGTGTAGGGCTCGATGCCGAGGTACGTACGCGCGAACTCCGTGATGTCGGGGAGCTTCGCGTCCAGCTGCTCCGGCGGGAGGTGCGTGAGGTCGAGGTAGACGTGGTCGCCCTCGGGACCGCAGCCGCGGCCCTCACGGATCTCCGTGTAGATGGAGCGGGACACGACGTCACGGGACGCGAGGTCCTTCATGACCGGCGCGTACTTCTCCATGAAGCGCTCGCCGTCCTTGTTGCGGAGGATGCCGCCCTCACCGCGGGCGCCCTCCGTGAGAAGGATGCCCATGCGCCAGATGCCGGTCGGGTGGAACTGGAAGAACTCCATGTCCTCCAGCGGAAGACCGCGCCGGTAGCAGGCCGCCTGGCCGTCACCGGTGAGCGTGTGCGCGTTCGAGGTCACCTTGAAGAACTTGCCGGTGCCGCCGGACGCGTAGATCACGGACTTCGCCTGGAAGACGTGGATCTCGCCGGTCGCCAGTTCGTACGCGACGACGCCCGCGCTCTTCTTGACCCCGTCGACCTCGACGATGAGCTGGTCGAGGACGTAGAACTCGTTGAAGAACTCCACACCCTCCTTGACGCAGTTCTGGTAGAGGGTCTGGAGGATCATGTGGCCGGTGCGGTCCGCGGCGTAGCAGGAGCGGCGCACGGCGGCCTCGCCGTGGTTACGGGTGTGACCGCCGAAGCGGCGCTGGTCGATGGTGCCGTCCGGCGTGCGGTTGAACGGCAGGCCCATCTTCTCCAGGTCGAGGACCGCGTCGATGGCCTCCTTCGCCAGGATCTCGGCGGCGTCCTGGTCGACCAGGTAGTCGCCGCCCTTGATCGTGTCGAAGGTGTGCCACTCCCAGTTGTCCTCCTCCACGTTGGCGAGCGCGGCGGCCATGCCGCCCTGCGCGGCGCCCGTGTGGGAACGCGTGGGGTAGAGCTTGGTGAGCACGGCGGTGCGGCTGCGCTTCGTCGCCTCGATGGCGGCGCGCATGCCGGCGCCGCCCGCGCCGACGATGACGGTGTCGTACTTGTGAATCTTCACGGAAGTCGCCTCGGCTTTAGCGGATGTTCGGGTCGAAGGTGAAGATCACCAGCGTGCCCAGAAGGATGGTGAACACCGTGGCGGTGTACAGCAGGCCCTTGAGCCACAGACGCGTGTTCGGGCGCTCCGCGTAGTCGTTGATGACCGTGCGCAGGCCGTTGGCGCCGTGCAGCATCGCGAGCCACAGCATCAGCAGGTCCCAGACCTGCCAGAACGGCGAGGCCCAGCGACCGGCGACGAACGCGAAGCCGATCTTCGAGACACCGCCGTCGAGCACCAGCTGGATCAGCAGGTGGCCGAGGACGAGGACGACCAGGACGACGCCGGACAGGCGCATGAAGAGCCATGCGGCCATCTCGAAGTTGCCGCGGGTCGAGCGCGGGGTCTTGGAGGTGCGCTTGCGCGGCGCCTCGATGACCGGGGCCGGGTTGTCGGAGTCGTAGAGCGAAGCGCCCTCGACGGGACCGATACCGGACGTTCCGGACTTCTCAAGCGTGGTGTCAGCAGACATGTCCGGCATCAGCTCCCGAAGACTTCGCGTACGGCGTGGCCGAGGACGGGGTAGAGCGCCCCGACCATCAGGACGACCCAGATGCCGACGACGGTCCAGAGCATCTGCTTCTGGTAGCGGGGACCCTTCGACCAGAAGTCGACGGCGATGACACGCAGGCCGTTGAGCGCGTGGAAGAGGATGGCGGCGACCAGGCCGTACTCGAGGAGTGCGACGATCGGCGTCTTGTAGGTGCTGACGACATCGTCATACGCCTCCGGGGAGACGCGGACGAGAGCGGTGTCCAGCACATGCACGAACAGGAAGAAGAAGATGAGGACGCCGGTGACTCGGTGAGCCACCCAGGACCACATTCCTTCCCGGCCGCGGTACAGCGTTCCAGCCGGCACGGCAGAACCCTCCGGGAGCGGGGATTGGGGCCAGCCGGCTTGGGTGGTCGGACGGGCCCGGCCGGGTACGGTCCACCGGCCGCTCGTCATCGTATCGACGAGTTGTCGGTAGCCCTGCCCCGGGTCCGCAGGTGTGATCAAACAGGCAATCAAACAGGCACGTACGGGCTATCGGGAAGCGGTTGCGATCGCTGTCCGCGGGCGGCGTGTCCTGGCACGTCGCCGAGGGTGAGCCGGGTCAGGCGGCCGCGGACGAGGCGGCGCAGCTCCTCGGCCGCGAGGGCGCGCTCGTCCTCAGGATCGTTGCCGAGGCGTGACCGGATGCCGGCGAGCAGCTGGCCCAGGGCCTCGCTCGGCGGGACGTCGTCGAGGCAGATGACGAACGTGTGTCCGAAACGGCTCTCGTATGCGGCATGGGCGGCGCGCAGGGCGGTGTGGGCCGCGGTGGAGCCGGTTCTGGGTGCGCCCTGGTGCGGGACCTGGGGCAGCACGGTATCGAGGGGCTCGCAGGCGAGGGCCTCGGTGAGGTCGGCGTCCGACAAGTCGTACGCCGCCTCGTCGGAGGCCGCGAGCAGGGCTTCCAGGTCGGGGTAGGGCCGGTGGGCGGCGACGCGGCGGGCCCAGCGTCGGCTGCCGCAGCAGGTGAGCAGGGCGGCTTCGGCCGCGTCCGGCGTGGCGGAGTTCAACTGGTGCGGGTGCAGCGTGCGCTCCTGGGCAGGGGGCGGCAGGGGTGGGGCCCTGCGGAGGTGGGGCCGGGTGGGTGTGGGGGTGTCACAACGGTATCGAGGCGTGCTGTCGGCCGTGCGACGGGTGAGCGAATTTCACCCGAATGGGAGAGTTTGGCTCCACGATGTGGACGAGCCGCCCGTGGCGACGCGTCGTAGCGTGGCGGCATGGCTCCGACTCTGGATTCGACTCCGACGTCAGATTCGGCCCGCCGCCCAGTGGCGCGGGGTGACCGGTGAGGCGCGGGCCCGTCGCCGCGGCGGGCGGTGTCGCCGTCGTGGGGGCGGTGGTGCTGGCCGTCGGGTTCTGGCCCGGCGGCGACGGCGCGGGCTCCGGCCGCGCGGCGCCGTCGGGCGGCAGATCGGCCGCCGCGCCCTCGGCGAGCCCCACCAAGAGCTACGCGCTCTCCAAGGCTCCCGCCACCATCCCCGCCGTGCGCGAGCACACCGCGGCACGCGGCCCCGGCTGGCGCCCCGACGAGGGCAAGGGCCGGGTCGTGGTCGGCGACGGCGCCCTCGCCGACGAGGCGAAGCTGCTCGCGGGAGAGCTGAAACTGAAGTACGGGGGAGAGTCCGACCCCGGCAAGGGCGACGTACAGCTGACGCTGGACGACGACGGAGAGCAGGACGGGTCCAAGGGCGGCGACGAGTCGTACACCCTGACCGTCAAGGGCGAGCGGGTCCGCATATCCGCGCCCGCCGAGGCCGGTGTCTTCTACGGCACCCGCACCCTCAAGCAGGCGGTGAGCGGCGGCAGGACCGCTCCCGAGGGCGTCGTACGGGACCGCCCGGCCAAGCCGCAGCGCGGCTTCATGATCGACATAGCCAGGAAGCACTTCGACCTGAAGTGGCTGGAGGACCGCGTACGCGAACTCGGCGACCTCAAGTACAACCAGCTCGGCCTGCACTTCTCCGACGACCAGGCGTTCCGCATCGAGTCGGACTCGCACCCCGAGATCGTCTCCTCCGACCACCTCACCAAAGACCAGGTGCGCGGCCTCGTGAAGCTGGCCGAGAGCCGCCACATCACCGTCGTCCCGGAGATCGACTCGCCCGGACACCTCGGCGCCGTCACCCGCGAGCACCCCTCCCTGCAGCTCCGCAACGCGCGGGGCTCGGTCACGCGCGGTGCCGTCGACATCTCGAAGCCGGAGGCGGCGAAGATCGTCGACGAGCTCCTCAAGGAGTACGCCGAGCTGTTCCCCGGCGCGTACTGGCACCTCGGAGCCGATGAATACCTCGCGCTCACGGCCAGGGACCCCGAGGCGTCCTACCCGCAGCTGGCCGCCGCCGCCCGCGAGCGCTACGGCGCGGGCGGACGCGTCCAGGACCTCGCCACGGGCTGGCTCAACGACCGCGCCGACACGGTGCGCCCCTTCGGCAAGAAGCCGAAGGCCTGGAACGACGGGTTCTTCCGGGGCGGCAGCACCCAGGCCGCGGACGACATCGAAGTCGCCTACTGGACCGGCAAGGAGATCGGCGCGCGCGAGCCCGACGAGTACCTGAAGGCGGGCCGCAAGCTCGTCAACTACAACGACGAGTACCTCTACTACGTCCTCGGCCAGCCCCAGACCTTCCGCTACCCGACCGGGCAGCGCATCTACGAGAGCTGGACCCCGCTGGTCGTCCGCGGCACGAAGCCGGTGAGCGAGCGGTACGACGACCAGATCCTCGGCGGCACGTTCGCGGTCTGGGGCGACCTGGCGGACGCGCAGACCCAGGAGCAGGTGGCGGCGGGCATCCGCATGCCGCTGCGCGCGACCGTCCAGAAGCTCTGGGACCCGAGGAAACCGGCACGTGCCTGGAAGGACTTCGTGAAGCTCGCCGACGAGGTCCGATAACGCGGGGCGGGACAATCACGGGTGGTCCTCTTCTTCCCTTCTGGTAGCGAACTTGCCGGTATCTGTGGTGTATTCGGCCGGGAACGACAAGATTGCGATGCGGCGGGGGAAGCGGCATGGGCTACTGGGGGTACTACGTCGTCGGCAGAAGCGAGCGGCCGCTCGTGGAGCTCGCGGCGGTGGAGGGCCTGCGCGACGAGCTGACCCTCCTGGACCGGCGGCCCGACGGGTGGCAGGTGTGGGAGGTGCCGGGCGGCAACGGCGCCGACGGGGACGGCGCGCCGGACGTCGGCAACATGAACACGCTGGCCCGCGAGTCGGGCGCGCCCGCGCTCTTCGGGTACGTCATGGACAGCTCCTGCGTGATCATCGAGGCGGCCGCGCCCGAGAGCGGGGCGTGGACCACGTGTCTGGCGCGGCGCGCGATGGCGGGCTACATCGACGGCTCCGAACTGACCGTCGAGGACTACTTCCTGGAGCCGCGCGACGCCGCCGAGCGGGCGGTGGCGTGGGCGGCGGAGTCGGGCAGGACGGTGCCCGCGGGCCCGCTGCTCGACGTACTGAACGCGGACGCCGAGCCCTCCGCGGAGGAACTCTTCTTCCGCTTCCTCGACCGCCTCGGCGTCGTGCCGCAGTGACGTTCCCGGGGCGTCGCACGCAGTAAGGGGCAGCGCAGGGCCGGTGACGGGCGATCCGTGACGAGATGCCTGCGGCGAGGGATCCGCGACGAGGGATCCGTGACGGGGGAGACGTACGGCATGAGCCTGGTGGAACTGATCGCGCAGGCGGACGAGCGGGGCCTCGCGGCGAGCGGGCTCGCCTGCCTGGACCGGTGCGTGCCGGTGCTCGGCGGCGACGACGACGTACTGCGGCCGCTGTGGGCGAGGCTCGCGGAGGGCGGCGACTGGCGGGGTCCCCTGGCCGAGGCGCGCTCGGCGCTCGGCGCAGCCCCCGGCACGGGTACGTCCCACGAGGCCGCCACGCTGACCCGCCGCATGCTCGACGCGGTCCCGGCCGGCCCGTCCGGCGCCGAGATCCGGGAGTGGGCCGACGGCTGCTCCGTCGCCGCGCTCCAGGTCCACCGCCTCCTGGACACCGCACCCACCGACGGCACGGACGCCGTGTCCACGCTCACCTCCCCGCTGGTCGCGGCCGAACTCCGCCGCCAGGTCCGGATCCTCGAACTCCTCGCCAACAAGGGCGCGGGCCCGGCGGGCGGACTGCGGCAGGCCCTGGACGTGTCCATGGAGGGACGGCGCGTACTGCGGGCGGTGGTGTCGCGCCGATCACGAGTCCGCCTCTGAGAACTCCGCTCCCTTCCGCTCCCTCCGGCTCACTCCCTCTTGCCCGGCAACTCGGCGGAGCACGTCGCTCGCCCGTAGGCGCCGGACGCGGTGGCGCGCTGCCGGTGCTCCCCGCCGACGGAGAGGGTGCAACTCACCTCGCCGCCCTGCTTGCCGAGCCGGATGCTGAGGGCCGGGTCCTTGCCGAGCGGGACGCGCACGGTCTTCTGCCACGGAAGCTCGACACGCGTCCCGCCGTCGGCGTCCCCCGCGGCATCCTCCGCGACGTACGAGACGTCGGCGGCGCCCGTACCCGTCCCGGTGACGCGGTACGTCACCGACGCCGTGGGCGCGGGACGCCGCTCGGGCTCGTCACCGCCGACGAAGCCGTAGACGACGAACCCGGCACAGATACCGAACAGCACCCCGCCCACGGCCAATACCCGCCGGTTCGATATCTCGCCGACCACCGTCGGATCGTCCGGATCTTCCGGAACGACGACTTCCCCCAGCCCGTCGCTTTCTCTGCCCCTCATCACGTTTTCGGTCACGCTCTCGGTCCGCATGTTCCCCCACCCCTGGATGAATCGGGGGCGGTTATACAGCATGGGGAAGGGTGAATACCAGGCTGCGGAGAAATCGGACTTTTTCGCGGCGCCGAGAAAAAGCTTTCCCGTGCGCGGTGAGACGCTTCAGATGTGCCGATGGTTGTACGTGGCGCGGCACTTCTCCATGTGAAAAGAAGCACTGGCCGAAGCCGTCATGGCAGGGACCTTCCTTCCGCTTGTTGAGTGGAGGGCGCGGTGTGTGCTCTCGGGGGTCGCGGGCGAAGGGGTGGGGCCGTGGGTGGAGAGGGCGGGCGTGAACAGGTCGACGGGGCTGCGGAGATGAGGGGGCGGGCGCAGGGGTTCGTCTCCCGTGTGACCGCTCGGAATCGGCTGCCGCTCGATTTCTCCGTCGCCAGCCTCCGCATCGTCGACTTTCTCATCGACGGACTCCGCAAGGGCGGCAGGCCGCGGGCCGAGATCGCCGGGACGCTCTTCGGGCTCGGCGCCTATGTCGGGGAAGTCCTTGTGCGGCGGGCCGGTGCCGTGTGGGTCGACTTCGACCAGGAGCAGCGGCAATTCTTCGGGCAGTCCGTCGGTGTCCGGATGCCGGACGGGCGGGTGTGGAATCCCCTCGGCAAGGTCGTCAATTGCCTCGAGCGAGGCGGAACGAACGGCTCCGAAGTCTCGCTCCAGACCTTTTACCTCACCTTGCCGGGCCGCGTGCGCCATGTGGCGTGAAGTCGGTGGCGTCGGCATGCGGTCGGTTTATTGAGGCTTCTTGAAATATGGGCGGTCACGGCAGAGTTGGCCGCAGTAAACGGTGTCGGCGGGGTGAAGAGGAGAGCGTGGCGCAGGGTGGGGTGCATCGCCGTCCGACGGCTTCCGACGAGGAGCTGACGCGGGCTCTGGGAGCGGCGCGGGAAGGGGACGAGAGCGCTTTCGCCTACGTTTACCGGCGTGTTCATCCCGGGCTTCTCGGGCAGGTGCGCGGCCTGGTCCGCGACGACGCGGAGGACGTGGCCTCGGAGGCCTGGCTGCAGATCGTGCGCGACCTGGACCGGTTCCGGGGCAGCGGCGCGGACTTCCGCCGCTGGGCCGCGACCGTCGCACGCCATCGCGCGATCGACCACCTGCGGCGGGTCCGGAGCAGGCCCCGCGGCACGCTGATCGAGCAGGAACTGCTCGACATCCCGGCCGAGGACGACACGGCCGCCCGCGCCCTGGAGAAGCTGTCGACGGAACGCATGCTGCGCATGGTCGCCTCGCTGCCGCCCGACCAGGGCGCGGCGGTCCTGCTGCGGGTGGTCGTGGGGCTCGACGGCCCGTCCGCCGCGCGGATCCTCGGCAAGCGGCCCGGCGCGGTGCGGGCGGCGGCACGGCGCGGGATCGCGCGGCTGGCACGGCACGAGTTCGGCTCGTGGCTGTGTGGCGCGGAGCCCCACCGGGCCACGAGCCCCTGCCGGTGACCGGCAGGGGCTCCACGGGCTTCAGAAACGTACGGCTTACTCGTTGAACCATTCCGACGTGACCGTCGCCCCGCCGCCGTTCCACTTCAGCGTCATCTGGTACCAACCGTCGTTGCCGACGTTGTACGGGTGCTTGTCGCAGCCGTTGTCGCCGCCGTCGCCGTCGGTCCACAGCGTGGAGATGTTTCCGGCCACGTACTGCTTCTTCAGGGTGCCGGTGACACCGTTGCCGTCCGCCTTCGTGTCACAGATCTCGAAGACGTCGCCGTCGTCGATGAACTTCATGTAGCCGCGGCCGTCGGGCAGCTTGATCGTCTTGTCGCTGACGCGGACGTCGGCGGCCAGAGCCGGGCCCGAGGAGACGGCGAACAGCGTGGCGGCGGCAGCGCCGATCACGGCGGCACGGGTGAACGTGGATCTGGCCATGGGGTGTCCCATCATCTCGGTTCATCTCGGCGGGCCGCGGAACGGCCCGAATGCGGCGGACGATTTCCGCCAGGGCGGAAGGTTCGCGCCATGGCTGAGAGTGTGGTGGCGGGGTGTCCATGTTTCCTTGATTCCCGCTGGAGATCCTGAGACGGGTGGTGACAACGGTCGAGGAGTGGTGAACTCTCCTCAAATGGCCGGTCACGCCGCTAATCTGACGGCCCCTCATGTTCTGGCGGGGAGACCACGTGTCGACCGGCCGACCCCGCCACGGAGAGGCCCGTGCCTGACGAACTCGGATTCGACGAGCTGCTCGACGACGGCGGCCTGATCGCCCGGCTGCTCGGGAAGACCGCGGCCGGGCGCAAACGGGAGCTGCTCCACGGCCACGGCACCGACCTGCCCGTCGTGCTCCTCGTCGGCGGACCCGGCATGGGCAAGGGACGGCTGCTGCGCTGCATACGGACGCGGTTCGGGCCGCGCGTGCCCACCGCGTACCTGGACTGCGCCCAGACCGACGCGCGGGAACTGGCCGAGGAGCGGCCCGGCAGCCGTTCGGAGGTGACCGAGGTGCTGCGCAAGATCGCGCTGCAGTACGGCGACTGGGGCGGCGACGGCGGCGGGATCGCCGTGCCGCGGCTGTACGCGGGACTCGCGGCCGTGGCCGCAAGCGACCGGCTCGCCCGCGCCGCACCCCTGGTCGACGAGGTGGGGCGGCTCGACGGGATCCTGCCGCCCGGTTCCTTCTGGCGCGGCGTGCTGAAGGGGACGGCCAAGAACTACGTGGGGTATCTGGCGGGGCTCGTCACCAGCCCGCTCGCCTCGCCCTTCCTCAACGCGCTGCTGGAGGGGCTCTTCGCCCGCGTCTCCACGGAGGGCAGGGCCGCGCTCGCCGCCTGCTACGGCGAGTACCCCGGCGCGGGCGGCCACCCGCAGGCCGGACTGCGGGCGCTCGGCGAGGATTTCCAGCAGGGCGGCGAGGCGCGCAGGATCGCCGAGGGCTTCCTGTTCCGGGCGCTGCGGCAGGACATCGACGCCGCCTACCACGGGGTGCGCGGCCGCATGTCGCGCGTGGGGCGCCCCGCCCTGCTCCTCGACCACGCCGACGGCTCCCTCGGCCGGCGCCTGCTGAAACCGGCCCTGGAGGACCGGGAGCGCGGGCACCACGACCGGCTCGTCATCTTCGCGACGGCCCGGCGCGAGGACGGCGGCCGCTTCCTCCACCGGGCCGGCAGCACCCACGAGTCCATGGCGACCTGGCAGCCCTTCACCGGGACGCTCCCCGAGTGGAGCAGGCCGCCCGGCGGCGTCCCCGACCACGCGCCCCTGTGGCGCGGCGTCCTCCTCGTCCGCATGCCCGTGCTCACCCGCGACCGGCAGAAGGACGAGATCGGCCGGCTGCGCGGCGGCCACGAGCAGCCCGACAACGCCGTCCGGCTCCGCATCCACAGCGGTGTGCACCGGCTGAGCGGCGGCCGGCCCCGGTTCGTGACCCGGCTCGGCGAGGCCACCGCCGCCACCGTCTTCCCGACGCCCGAGGAGTGCACCGACTGGGCGATCCTGGACGCCCGGGTCCGCGCGGGCGAGGACGAGCAGGGCCGTCCCGTCGCCGACCGCCCCGTGGCCGACGTACTCGTCGACGAACTCATCGACGGGGAACGCCCCGAGGAGCTGCCGCCCGAACACCGCAGCCACTGGCTCGACCTCCTCACCCATCTGTCCGTCGCGCACGACGTGGAGTGCGCCCAGACGCTGATGCGCGCCGTCCAGGAGGGCCGCACCGAGCGGCTGAACGCCTACCGCATCGCCGAACTCCTGGAGGACACCGGCTGGCCCCGCTGCCCCCGGCACTTCATCGGCGACCTCGGCCTGCGCAGGCTCCTCACCCGACGCCTTTACCGGCTGCGCGACGGGGGAGCCGCCTGGCACGCCGACCACGCCCTGCTCCAGGGCCACTACCGCGACCTGGGCGACCGCCACCCCGACCCGCTGTTCGTCACCGCCGCCGCCCACCGCATGCACCATCTCCTCGCCTCCGACGGCGCGGACCTCGTCACCCGCTATCTCGCGGACGCCTTCCGCACCCGGCCCGTCGACGAGTGGTGCGAGGAACTCCTCGCTATCGCCGACGCCGCGCTGATCGGCGTCGCCGACGAGCGGTACGCGCGTGCCCTCGGCGAGACGCAGGTGCGCGGCGACACCCTGCGGCGCCAGGTCGACCGGCTCCTGCACGCCGTGTGGCTCACCGAGGACCGGACGCAGCCGCTGGAGGAGATCGTGCCGGGCGTCCTGCGCGGGCCCCTGCGGGAGCTCAGCGAGGAGCTGGCGCGGATCGCCGACGAGGCCGTGCGGTACCAGGGGCTCGAGGGGGCCGACGTGGCACGGGCGGCGGACGGGGCCGCGCTCCTCATCCGCATGGCCCGCGACTGGGGGGACCGGGCCGAGGACAAACAGCCGCTGAAGCGGTGCGTGTGCACGGAACACATCGGCTTCGGCTGACCGGCTCAGGACGGCCGACCGTTTCACCGAGAGGGAGGGGCAGCGTTGAGGCAGTTCGGGAACTGGCTGTACAACACGTTCTTGGCCAACTGGATGCGCAGGATCGTCACGCTGGCCGGCCTCGTGGCCGCGGGCGTGCTCCTGTACGTCTTCCTGCCCCCGATCGGCGAAGCCGAGAGCTGTGCCGCGGGCGTGGAGAAGCACGGCGGCGAGTGCATCGGCGTCAACGGCAGCGGCTACGCCTTCGGGACGCCGGAGATCGACAAGGTGGCGCGGGCCATCGCCAAGGAGAACGAGGAGTTCGTCGGCGACAAACCGCACGTCACCGTCGCCCTGATGGTGCCCCTCCAGCCCGACATCGACGCCGAACGCATCCAGCTGCGCAGCGAGATCCAGGGCGCCTACCTGGCCCAGTACCGCGCCAACCGCGAGGAGAACACCCCGCTGCTGCGACTCGTCCTCGCCAACCCCGGAGACTCGTACGCCCAACAGGACCGCGTCGTCGACCAGCTGGCGGAGCTGGCGGACGACAAGAAGGACAACCTCCGCGCCGTCACCGGCTTCAACCTCAGCCTGGACGCCACGAAGAAGGCCATCACGCGCCTCACCGGCGAACTGCACATCCCGGTCCTCGCGAGCCGCGTCAGCGCGGACGAGCTCGCCAACCCCGAGGGCGGCGGCAAGGACCCCTATCCCGGTCTCGCCCGCATCATCCCGACCAACCGCCAGCAGGCCGACGCGCTGGCCAGCTTCCACGGCGAGCTCAGGGACGAACAGACCGTGCTCGTCAGGGACAAGCGGGCGCACGACATCTACAACGACTCGCTCGCCAAGGCCTTCAGCCGCGACGAGGACGGCCCGCCGGGACCCAAGGACCAGACCTTCGAATCACCGTCCATCACCGACCCCGGTGACACGGGCAACGACTTCACGCTCATCGCCCAGAACATCTGCCAGTCCACGGCACGCTACGTCTACTTCGCGGGACGCCCCGTCCACCTGCGGCTCTTCGCCCTGAAACTCGCCGACGTGCAGTGCCGCGGCAAGAAGTACACGATCGTCAGCGGCTCCGGCGCGGCCACGCTCAACCGCTACATGAAGGACGACGACTGGGAGCGGCTGCGCGGCGGCGGCAAGGAACCCGTCGTCAGGGTGCAGTACGCGGCGCCGGGCCACCCCGACGCCTGGGACCGCGAGCTGCGCGACCCGAAGCGCGCGGGGGAACGCCGCGACCACTTCACCGAGCCCCGGGCCGAGCTGAACAAGCTCCGCACACTGATCGACAAGGGCAGCGCCGGGGACATCGGGCCCGTCCCGCTGGAGGACTCGCGCACGATGCTGGTGTACGACGGCACGCGCACGATCGCCAAGGCGGTGCTGCTCGCCAACGCCCAGACCGAGGGCACGGTGCCGCCCCTGAAGCGGGTCTCCGACATGTGGCAGCGCCTCGAAGCGGTCAACCGCGTCCGTGGGACCAGCGGCTGGATCTGTCTGACCAACGCGGGGAACGCCTACGACAAGCCCGTCGCCGTCGTCGAACTCGACCCGCGCACCGAGAAGCTCCGGTACGTCGGCGTCGGCTGGCCCACGGGCAGGCCTCAGCCCGACGACTGCCGGGTGCCCAGCGACACCTGAGACACCCGGCAGGAGGAGCGGCTACGGCGTCAGCGACTGGCCCAGCTTCGCGCCCGCCGGAGTGCCCAGGAGCGTACGGCCGTAGTAGACGCCGCTCGCCCCGGGAACGCCCGAACTTCCGCTGTCCAGCTGGAGGATCGTGCCGTCACCCGTGTCCTCGCCCTCGACACCGATCGCCAGGTCGGCGCGCCCGTTGCCGGACAGGTCGGCCAGCGTCACCGACGAGCCGAGCCGGTCGCCCGCCTCGGTGGAGCCGTGCACGTCGGGCTCGTCCTGCGAGAAGGCCTTCGCGCCCGTGCCGGTCAGGCCGGACCCCGAACCCTTCAGGAGCAGCGACGTGCCCGCGTCCGCGCGGTTCTTGTCGGCGCGGGTGATGTCCTCGCCCGGGGCGCCCGTCAGGACGTCCGCGTAGCCGTCGAGGTCGTAGTCGCCCGCCGCGACCGACCAGCCCATCGCGTCGCCCGACTCGGCGGCGCCGGGCACCCCGGACGTCGCCTGGTGGACCGTCTTCATCCCGGTCGTCGTGAACCCCGTCGACGTGCCCGGGACCACCGTGACCTGGCCGCCCGCGTGGGCGCCCGACTCGGCGGTGTACGGCTGGCCGATGACCAGGTCGTCGTAGCCGTTGCCGTTGACGTCGCCCACGGCGACCGAGCGGCCGCCGGGCACGGAGAGCACGCCGACCCGGCTGAGGCCCGAGCGGCCGCCCCTGAACCAGGCGACCTTGCCCTTGCCCGCCTGGTCGCGGTAGGTCAGCGCGACGTCCGCGTAACCGTCCCGGTTGAAGTCGCCGGACGCGGCGTCGGGGTACGAGATGGCCGTGTCGCCCGAGGTGAGGCTGCCGCCCGACTCGCGCTCCGGGTCGAGCCGGGCGGCCCAGGAGCCGCCGGTGCCCGTCGACGCGGCGAACACATCCGCCTTGCCGTCGGCGTTGAAGTCGCCGGACGCGACCGCGGCGCCGAACCGGGCGCCGGGGTAGTGGAAGTCGGGCGACAGCTGCATGTCCGTGCCGGACGTGAACGTCGGCCCGTACAGCATGGTGACCGCGCCGCGGTCCTTGTGGGAGTCGTCGTCCTCGCCCGGGGCGCCGATGACGAGGTCGGCGTACCCGTCGGCGTTCAGATCGCCCCACGCGGTGGCGGCGCCCCAGTCGTCGCCGGTCTCGGAGGCGCCGGGGACGCCCTCGCTCGCCTGCGTCAGGGAGATCTTCGACGCGCCGACAGGACCGCCGAGGCCGCCGGGGACGACCGTCACGCGGCCGCGGTTCGAGGACGCCTTCGGGGTGCCCGCGATCAGGTCCGTGATGCCGTCGCGGTTGTAGTCGGCGGTCGGGACGGCGGAGTTGCGGCCCGCGCTGCTCGCGAAGCGGCGTATCTCACCGAGCTTCGCGTACAGGTTCTTGCCGGGGCAGAGCGTCGCGAAGCCGTCCCGGTGGCCGGAGACGGTGTTCAGCGACGCCTGGTCGCCCTTCTTCCACACGCCGGTGTCGCCCGCCGCGGTCAGCGTCACCTTGCCGGCCGGGTCGCCGCCGTACTGGCCGAGCTTCCACGCCGCCACGCGCGCCACCGACTCCAGGGCGGCGCGGCTCGGCTTCCCGGCGGGCTTGTCCGTCGCCGGGTCGCCCTCGAAGTCGCCGAGGACGGCGATGCCGGTGGAGTCGCCGTCGAAGCCGTCGGTGTGCGCGCCGCGCACCGGCAGGTCGATGCCGCCCGCGCGGCCCTCGAAGATCTGGCCGCACTTGTCCACGAGGAAGTTGTAGCCGAGGTCGTTCCCGTGCTCGACCTCCAGCTGGTACGCCATGATGCCGCGGACCAGCGACGGGGACTCGGCGCAGCTGTAGTCGTTCGAGCCGGCCGTGTGGTGGACGAAGACCGCCTTGACCTTCTCGATGTACTCCGGCGGGCCCTCGACCTTGGACTCGTCGGCGCCCCAGGCCGCGCGGCCGATCACGGGCGGCTGCGTGACGGTCGACGGCGGGGCCGTCGGCTTGGTGGGGGTCGGGTCCGGTTCGGCGGGCGGGGTGTCGGACGGGTCCGCGGTCGGGGTGCCGGAGGGGTCCGCGGACTCCGAGGGGGCGGACGGGTCCGGCTCGCCCGGCGTCGGGGTGGGGGCGTCGGCGGCGAACGCCGCGGGAGCCATGGCGGTGCCCTTGGTGGACTTGCCGTTGGACGTCCCGCTGCCCCCGTCGAGCGCCGGGTTCTTCGCCTCCTTGGTGGTCACGCCCGGGTCCACGAGGTCGACCTGGAGCCCCTCGGGCAGCTCGGCGCCCGCGGACCCGTCGGCCGCGACGACGCGGACCTCGACACCGTCGGAAGGACCGACCCACAGCGGACCGGACGCGGCGCGACTGCCGCCCTCGCCCTTCTCCACGGGATGCGTCTCCAGGTCGAGGGCCCGCCAGGCGCTCCACACCTCGGAGCCGACGGCACGCGTACGCACCTGCGCCGTGCCCGGCAGCTCCTTGCCGGCCCCGTCCCACGAGACACCGAGGAGGGAGAACAGCTCGGTCGACGTGCGCGACAGCCCCCGCTTCGTCGCGCCGTCGGCCTCCAGCGGAAGATCGTGCACGCTCGTCGGCCGTGTGGCGCGCGGGTCGACGCCGGGGGCCTCCCCGTCGCTGGGACCGGCCACGGCGTACGTCACCGCACCCGCGCCGCTCAGTGCGACGGCCCCGATCGTCAGCCACGCCCTGCGTTTGAGACTCAACGGTCGGTACGCATGCGTGGTACGCGCCTTTTGGCGCGGTTTGCGCGGGCTCAATTGCCTTACCCCTCAGCGAAAACAGGTGAACACAGCGATTCCGTAAGACTGATCAAGTGGTGAAAGGGTTGTAGGGGCGCGGACCATTTGTCGCGTGATCTATCCCGCACGCCCGAGCGGTGACACGGAGGCGGGCCGCCGCGCTGGGTCATGTGAGAGTTGTGTGCGCTGATGCGCGTGTACGGACGCGCGTTGGGCTTGAAGTGGGGGAACGGGTGGGGAACCGAGTGCGGGCCGGGGCGCGGGCGGCCGGAGGGCGGCTGCGCAGGACCGCGGTCTGTGCCGTCGCGGTGGGCGCGGCGGTGGGCGGTCTCGTCTCGTGCGGCATGGACCGCGAGGTGACGTACGCCGGAGGGACCCTCGAAGAGCTCGTGCCCGAGGACGAGAAGCGCGGCAGGGAGCTCGCGACCGAGGCGATGACGCTGTTCCGGGACGCGGAATCCGTCCGCGTCGGCGTCGAGATGAACACCCCGAAGGGCCACCAGAAGGTGTCGCTCCTCATGGACCGGAACAGCAACTGCACGGGGACCTTCGACGCCGGTCCCGCGCAGCGCGGCGACATCATCATGGTCGCGGGCGGTTCGACGTACGTGCGGTTCAGCGACGCGGCGCTCGCGGAGATCCGACGCATGGCGACGGCCCGGAGCCCCGAGACGGCGGCGCGGGTCCGGGAGCGGACGGCGCTGGCGAGCGGGAAGTACCTGAAGATTCCGACGGGTCCCGGCGGCGGCGCGAAGCGCGTGATGCCGGTGAACACCTGCGATCTCGACAAGTTCACCAGCGCGATGCCCGGGAGTCCGGGCCCCGACGACGTCATCAAGGCCCTCCCCGAGACCCGCAGGCACGGCACGGCCGTCATCCCGCTCGTCGAGAACGAGGACGAGAACGAGGCGGCGGGGGACAGGACGTCGGTGTACGTGGCGGCGAAGGGCAAGCCCTACCTCCTCGGCGCCGACGTCGAGCAGAACGGCCAGATCATGAAGATGCGCATGTCCGAGTACGGGGAACCGGTCTCCGCGGTGGCCCCCACGGCCGCCGAGACGATCGACCTCTCGAAGTTCGGCCCCGGCGGCGGAGGCCTCTTCGAGGTCTGACACCCGCATCCGAGGTCGGACACCCGCTGTGACATTTCCGCCCCCTCCGACGCAGTCGACCGTGAAGGCACAGGCACGGGGACCTGTGCCCGAGCGGGCCGGATGGGAGCGGGTTGGGCCAGGGTGGGGGACCCCGTCGAGCACAGGCGCACGACGAGGAGCTGGGCAGGGCCGTCGCGGCGGCGCAGGAAGGCGACGAGGCGGCGTTCGCGGTCGCGTACCGCCTGGTCCAGCCGGGGCTCGTCGGCTATCTGCGCGGCCTCGTCGGCACGGACGGGGAGACGGCCGAGGACGTCGCCGCCGACGCGTGGCTGGAGATCGCGAGGGACCTCGGGCGGTTCCGCGGGGACGGTGCGGGGTTCCGCGGCTGGACCGCGACGATCGCCCGCCACCGCGCGTTCGACCACTTGCGCCGCCTGAAGACCCGCCCGCGCCCCGCCCCGCTCCACCCGGAACTCCTCGAACTCCCGGACCCCGCGAGCACATCGGCGGCGGCCCTGGAATCGATCTCCACGGAACGCGTACTGACCCTGATCGCCGCCCTGCCCCGCGACCAGGCGGAGGCGGTCCTGCTCCGCGTCGTCGTCGGCCTGGACGCGCCGACCGCGGCCCACGTCCTCGGCAAACGCCCCGGCGCGGTACGCACGGCGGCGCATCGGGGGCTGCGGAGGCTGGGGGAGTGGCTGGGGGCGTCGGAATGACGGAGAGAACCGAGCCGGCCGGGGCCGCCACCCCCCACAGGAGAGGCCCCGGCCGGTACACGGTACGAACCGCGTGCGGCCCGTACTCTCTTCAGCGCCGCGCGTGCGTTTTCTGTCACACCGCGTTCTGTCACCCGCTAGTTGCACGTTGTACAAACATGGACGTAGGCCTGTCCGAGCCCGTAGCGTGCTGGTTCGCGCCGGGGCCGGGCGCAGATCTCCGAGTGGCAGGATTGAGAGAGTGCTGGGGGACGACGCGGAGCTGACCGCCGCGGTGCTTGCGGCACAGGACGGGGACGAGACCGCGTTCCGGACTGTGTACCGCGCCGTGCACCCGCGGCTGTTGGGGTACGTACGCACGCTGGTCGCCGACCCGGACGCCGAGGACGTCGCTTCCGAGGCCTGGCTGCAGATAGCGCGCGATCTCGACCGGTTCAGCGGTGACGCGGACCGGTTCCGGGGCTGGGCGGCGCGCATAGCGCGCAACCGCGCCCTCGACCACATACGCATGCGGGGCCGCAGGCCCGCCGTGGGCGGCGACGAGTCGGAGCTGACGGGGAAGCCGGCCGACGCGGACACCGCGGGCGAGGCGATGGAGTCCCTCGCCACCAGTGAGGCGCTGGCCCTGATAGCGCAGCTGCCGCAGGACCAGGCGGAGGCCGTCGTGCTCCGCGTCGTCGTCGGTCTCGACGCGAAGACCGCGGCGCAGACCCTCGGCAAGCGGCCCGGAGCCGTCCGTACGGCGGCGCACCGAGGCCTCAAGCGGCTCGCGGAACTTCTCGGTCCGGAGGGGGCCGATCCCAAGGAGGCGCTGGGCGCCGTACCGCCACAGAGAGAGCCGCGCGGGTGCGCGGTGACGTCCGCCGGTGTGACGCAATCGCGTACGCGGACGCAGAAGGACATGTGATGGCCGACGAGCACCACAAGTGGCTGGACCGCGACGCGGCGGAGCGTCTGCTGCGCGGGGAGCCCCTCGAAGGCATCGATTCCTCCGCGGACGTGAATGCGGACGTGAACGCGGACGTACAGGCGAACGCACCGGCGGACGCGCCTTCGGACGCGCGGGCGAACGCGGCGGCCGAGCGGCTCGCGCGGGCGCTCTCGGCGCTGGGCGGCGCGGGCGAGCAGGGCATGGCGGCTTCCTCCCGTGGACCGGCCTCTTCCGGTGGACCGGGTTCCTCCGGTGGACCGGGTTCCTCCGGTGAACTCCCGGGTGAGGCCGCCGCGTTGGCCGCCTTCCGTGCCGCACGCGCGGAGCGTGCGGACGCCGCCGGCGCCGTGCGGGGCGGCAGCTCCAGGACCGCGCCCTACGCGACGCCCGCGCACGAGGCCGCAGCGGGCGAGACCGTACGCCTGGGGCGGGCGGGCTACCGTCCGCGCCCCACCCGCTGGGGAAGACCCGTGCGCCTCGGCGTCGCCGCGGCCCTCGCGGCCTGCATGCTCGGCGGCGTCGCGGTGGCCGCGGGGACGGGCGTGCTGCCCTCGCCGTTCGGCGGGCACAGCAGCCCGGGACCCGCGGCGTCCGCGTCTCCCAAGACCACTCCGGAGGAGTCGCCGGCCTCTCCGACCGGCGCGGCCCGCGAGCCGTCCGAGGACCTCTCGCCCGACGAGACCACGGCACCCGACGACACCCCGACGGCGTCCCAGGAGCCGGTGAACAGCCCGCCGCCGGAGGCCGAGGCGGACGACGACCACACCGGTGTCCCCCAGCAGCCGAGCGGCGACAGGACGCCGCCGCCCCGCCGCGACGAGGCGCGCAAGTGGTACCGCAAGGTGGTCGTCGCCTGCCGCGCCTACCGCAGCGGCGACCTCCAGGGCAAGAAGCGCCGCCGCCTGGAAGAGGCGGCCAAGGGGCCGGAGCGGGTGGAGGAGTTCTGCGGCCGGGTCCTCGGCGGCGGTGGCGCCGGTGGCGGCCGCCCCGGTGGCGGCGGCCAGCACGGCGGACAGGGCGGCGGCGACGGCGGCCACGACGGGGACGACGGCGAGAACGGCGGTGAGGAGGACGGGGGCTCCGGCGACGGCGGGGGCTCCGGCGGCGACGGTGGCCAGGTGCCGCCCGTCACCTCTCCCACCGCTCCGTACCCCGGCCCCACGACGTCGCGCAGCGCGCTGCCCTACTTCTCCTGAGGCCCGTCACTGCCCCGCTCCAGCAAAGGTGTGACGTTTTTCGAGGGCTCGGCGCAGTAAGAAGTGAGCCGACTGGTCATCGGCCCGCGCACGAGCCGGGGGTTCCCCCCGTACCTTCGGCTCCGTGCCACCGGCGTGGGCGGGATACGTTCCCCCGATCCCGCCCACGCCGCCTTACGCGCAGATGACGCGTCACTTGTAGATGACGACCCGGTCGCCCTTCCGCACCTGCGCGAACAGGCTCGCGATCTTCTTCTCGTCCCTGACGTTCACGCACCCGTGCGACCCGCCCGCGTACCCCCTGGCCGCGAAGTCCGCCGAGAAGTGCACGGCCTGGCCGCCGCTGAAGAACATCGCGTACGGCATCGGTGTGTCGTAGAGCGTCGAGACGTGGTGCCGGGACTTCCAGTAGACGTCGAACGTGCCCTCGCGGGTCGGCGTGTACTGCGACCCGAACCGCACGTCCATCGTCGACATCGCTCTGCCGTCGATCATCCACGTCAGGGTGCGGCTGCTCTTGGCGATGCACAGGACCCGCCCGGTCAGGCACCGCTTGTCGGGTTTCGCGGGCGGCATCCCGCCGCCCGCGTACAGCTCGGACCGCGTCGGCTCGCGCGTCATGCCGAGCAGCCGCTGCCAGGTGCCGGTGTCCGTGACGCCGGTGACGGCCAGGCCGCGCTTGGCCTGGAAGCCCTTGACGGCGGCGACGGTGACGGGCCCGTACGTCCCGGTGGGGTTCTCGCCGAACCAGGCGATCTGCCGCAGCCTCGCCTGCAGCTCCCGCACCTGCTTGCCCGCGTCCCCCTTCTCCATGAGCGTCTTCCCGGGTTCGGGGGCGGGCGCGGGCGTGGGGGCGGACGTGGGGGTGTGCGGCGCCGGATCCCGCGCCGGGGTCTTCGTGGGTGTCCGCGCCGGAGTCCGTGGCGGGGCCTCGGCCGGCGTCGGCGTACGCGTCGCCGTCCTCCCGGGCTTCCCGTCCTCGGCGCCCGGCCCCCCTTCCGCGTCCACCGCGACCGCCTTGCACCCCGCCACCAGGACCAGTGCCGCCACGGCCCCCGCCGATATCGCGCCCCTGCCCATCACGCCCCCGTGCTCGTAGACGACTTCGCGGACCACTCGCTGAACACCATGCACCACACTCCTCGAAGTGTTTCCCGGTTTGCCGCGAGTGACGCGTCGCGTACGCGGGCGCAAGCTGGACGCATGACCCACAAGTCGGAATCAGGACTGCCCATCGAACCCGTGTACGGCCCCGGGGATCTGGCCGGCTGGGACCCGGCGGAGAAGCTCGGCGTCCCCGGCGCGTACCCCTACACGCGCGGCGTCTACCCCACGATGTACACCGGCCGCCCCTGGACCATGCGCCAGTACGCGGGCTTCGGCACCGCCGCCGAGTCCAACGCCCGCTACCGGCAGCTCATCGCACACGGCACCACCGGCCTGTCCGTCGCCTTCGACCTGCCGACCCAGATGGGGCACGACTCCGACGCCCCCATCGCGAGCGGCGAGGTCGGCAAGGTGGGCGTCGCCGTCGACTCCATCGACGACATGAGGGTCCTGTTCGGCGGCATCCCGCTGGACAAGGTCTCCACGTCGATGACGATCAACGCACCGGCCGCCCTGCTGCTCCTCCTCTACCAACTCGTCGCCGAGGAACAGGGCATCGCGGCCGACCGGCTGACCGGCACGATCCAGAACGACGTGCTCAAGGAGTACATCGCGCGCGGCACGTACATCTTCCCGCCCCAGCCGTCTCTGCGCCTGGTCGCGGACACCTTCCGGTACTGCCGCGCCGAGCTGCCGAGGTGGAACACCATCTCGATCTCCGGCTACCACATGGCGGAGGCCGGTGCCTCGCCCGCGCAGGAGATCGCGTTCACGCTGGCCGACGGCATCGAGTACGTCCGTACGGCGGTCGCGGCCGGCATGGACGTGGACGACTTCGCGCCGCGCCTGTCCTTCTTCTTCGTGGCGCGTACGACGATCCTGGAGGAGGTCGCCAAGTTCCGTGCCGCCCGGCGCATCTGGGCCCGCGTCATGCGCGAGGAGTTCGGCGCGCGGAACCCCAAGTCGCTGATGCTGCGCTTCCACACGCAGACGGCGGGCGTCCAGCTCACCGCCCAGCAGCCCGAGGTGAACCTCGTCCGGGTCGCCGTCCAGGGTCTCGGCGCGGTCCTCGGCGGCACGCAGTCGCTGCACACGAACTCCTTCGACGAGGCGATCGCGCTCCCCACCGACAAGTCGGCCCGCCTGGCCCTGCGCACCCAGCAGGTCCTCGCGTACGAGACGGACGTGACGGCGACGGTGGACCCCTTCGCCGGGTCGTACGTCGTGGAGAGCATGACCGACGACGTGGAGGGCGCGGCCCTCGACCTGATGCGGCGCGTCGAGGATCTCGGCGGCGCCGTGCACGCGATCGAGCAGGGCTTCCAGAAGGGCGAGATCGAGCGCAACGCCTACCGCATCGCGCGGGAGACGGACAGCGGGGAGCGCGTCGTGGTCGGCGTCAACCGGTTCCGCCTCGACGAGGAGGAACCGTACGAGCCGCTGCGCGTCGACCCGGCGATCGAGGCCCAGCAGGCCGCCCGCCTGGCCCGGCTGCGCGCGGAGCGGGACGGCACGGCGGTGACCTCGGCGCTCGTGGCACTCCAGGAAGCGGCGAAGGGGGAGGCGAATGTCCTGTACCCGATGAAGGAGGCGCTGAAGGCGCGGGCCACCGTGGGCGAGGTGTGCCACGCGCTGCGGGAGGTGTGGGGGGCGTACGTGCCGACGGACGCGTTCTGAGGACTCAGTCGGCACTCCGGACGGATTTCTCCTCCTGTGTCCGGCCGGCGGACACGACTGTTCCCGTGCCACACACCCGTGCGACACTCCGGCCATGCTGGGTGTCACCGATCTTCCGACCTATCTCGCGGGCCTCGCCCTGATCATTCTGCTTCCGGGGCCGAACTCGCTGTACGTCCTCTCCGTCGCCGCCCGGCGCGGTGTCCGCACCGGCTATACGGCCGCCGCGGGCGTCTGGTGCGGCGACACCGTCCTGATGACGCTGTCGGCGGCCGGTGTCGCCTCGCTGCTGCAGGCCAACGCGCTGCTCTTCGGGATCGTGAAGTACGCGGGCGCCGGGTATCTGACCTGGCTCGCGATCGGGATGATGCGGGCCGCGTGGAGCATGTGGAAGGTGCGGCGGGAGCGGACCGCGGAGACCGCGGTCGGGCCCGAGCAGGGTGACGCCGCGGCGGGGGAGCGGCCGTTCCGCAGGGCGCTGGTGATCAGCCTGCTCAACCCGAAGGCGATCCTGTTCTTCATCGCCTTCTTCGTGCAGTTCGTCGACCCGGGCTACGCCTACCCCGCCCTCTCCTTCGTCGTGCTCGGCGCCTTCGCCCAGCTCGCGAGCTTCCTCTACCTCACCGCCCTGATCTTCAGCGGTACGAAGCTCTCCGCCGCGTTCCGCCGCCGCAAGCGGCTCTCGGCCGGGGCCACGTCGGCGGCGGGCGCGCTGTTCCTCGGCTTCGCGGTGAAGCTGTCGATCTCTAGCGTGTGACGGTGTCGGTGAGCGGCGGGTAGCTGTCGCCGCCCATCCGGTCGGCCGCGTCGATGTACGCGGTCAGCGCCTCGCGGGACCGGGCGATCCGCTCCATCTGGTCGTCGAGCCGCCGCAGCCGCGACCGCATCGCGCCCAGCAGCTCGGGGCAGCCCGGCAGTTCGGGGACCTCCCCCACGGCGCAGGGCAGCACGTACGCGATGTCCTCGGAGGACAGACCGGCGCCCAGCAGGTGCCGGATCTGCCGCACCCGCAGCACGGCGCTCTCGGCGTACTCGCGGTACCCGTTCGCGCCGCGCTCCGCCTCCAGCAGGCCCTGGGCCTCGTAGTAGCGCAACTGGTGGGCGTTGACGCCCGTCAGACGGCCCAGTTCCCCGATCCGCATCAGAATCCTCGCTTGACCTTCATACCGGTATCAACGTTGACGATGCTGTCATGAACAACGGACACGAGATCAGCGATTCCGCGCGGGCCATGCACGCCGAGCCCGCGCCCGTCACCGTCATCGGACTCGGGCTGATGGGTCAGGCCCTCGCCGGTGCCTTCCTGCGGGCCGGGCACCCCACCACCGTCTGGAACCGCACCGCCTCCAAGGCCGACCGGCTGGTCGCCGAGGGCGCCCGCCTCGCACCCACCGCCGGCGACGCGCTCCGGGCGGGCCCCTTGGCAGTCGTCTGCCTCACCGACTACGCCGCCGTCCGTGAACTCCTCGGTGCGAACGAGGACGCCCTCGCCGGCACGACCCTGGTGAACCTCACCTCCGGCGACTCGGCCCAGGCGCGGGAGGCCGCGCGTTGGGCAAAGAAGCTGGGCGCGCGCTACCTCGACGGGGCCATCATGGCCATCCCGTCGGCCATCGGCACCGCCGATGCGGTCGTGCTGCACAGCGGTCCCGCCCCGGACTTCGCGGCGCACGAGCCGACGCTCGCCGCGCTCGGCACGGTCACCCACCTCGGCACGGACCACGGCCTGGCGGCCCTGTACGACGTGGCGGGCCTGGCCATGATGTGGAGCGTCCTGAACGCCTGGCTCCAGGGCACCGCCCTGCTCAGGACGGCCGGCGTGGACGCCGCCGCGTACGCGCCGTTCGCGCGGCAGATCGCCGCCGGTGTCGCCGAGTGGCTGCCGGGCTACGCCGAGCAGATCGACGGCGGATCCTTCCCCGCCGAGGTGTCCGCCCTGGAGACCGACGCGCGGGCGATGGCGCACATGGTCGAGGAGAGCGAGGCGGCGGGTGTCAACGCCGAACTGCCCAGACTGATCCAGTCGATGGCGGCCCGCGCGATCGCGGCGGGGCACGGCGCGGAGCAGTACCCCGTGCTGATCGAGGAGTTCAGCAGGCCCGGGGTACCTGACACCGGTCAGTGATGCCAGGCCGAACCCCCCACGTTGTGGATCATGCGCTGGAGGACCTTCAGCGTGCGGACGTAGTCCTCGTCCGTGATGCCCTCGTGGATCTGCGCGCGGACCGCCTTCTGGCGTTCGGCCACGCGGGCCTGGAGGGCGCGGCCCTCGTCGGTGAGGGCGATGCGGTCCGTACCGGAGACGCCGCTGACGAGGCCGCGGTCGCGCAGGGCGTCGACGCTGTGCACCAGGGCGCCCTCGCCGACCTCCAGGTACCCCTTCAGGACGGCCACGACCTCGTCCCGGGGTCTTCCCTCGGGGGCGTGGAGGAGCTGGTTCAGGATCCACCACTGGGGCTGGGTGAGTCCCATCTCGGCGAGCATCGTGCGGATGTGGTGGACGACGGCCGCGCCGGCGGCGGAACTCCAGTAGCCGACGGGCTGGTTGGCGAGGTCCTGGTCACTGTGCGAGTACGCGAATGCTGTCATGCCCTCGAACGTAGAACCTCAAGGAGACTTGAGGTCAAGAGGTGAAGGGGACACCGCAGCGTGCCAGGTACGCGGTGAGGCCGTCCCGGGCGTCCGCGCCCGCCCAGCCGACGTATCCGTCCGGGCGGACCAGGAACAGGCCCTTCCCGTAGGGCTCGTACGCCGGGATCGCGTGGACGTGGACCGACTCGCCCGGCAGCGGCGGCAGGTCCGCGTCCGTCCCCACCGCAAGCAGCGTGAAGTGCGGACCCCGGAACGCGTCGAAGAGGGTGCCCGTGCCGTACGGGCCGTCCGGCGCCCGGTCGCCCGCCCGCAGCGACGCCTCCTCCGGCACGCCCTCGCGCGTGTCCACCGTCAGTGAACTCTCGCGGTAGCCGATGCCGAGCTGACGCGTGGCCGCGCCGCGGCGCGCCTCGCCGCGGTGGATGCGGGTGGACAGGCCCAGCATCTGCGCGGCGTTGGGCAGCCGCTCCTCCTCGTACGTGTCGAGGAGGGCGTCCGGCGCGCCGTGCCGGAGCACCGCGCCGAGCTTCCAGCCCAGGTTGTACGCGTCCTGGACGCTCGTGTTCAGGCCCTGGCCGCCCGCCGGCGAGTGGACGTGCGCCGCGTCCCCGGCCAGGAAGACGCGGCCCTCGCGGAAGCGGTCCGCCAGCGCCGCGCGCGGCCGGAAGTCGGAGGACCAGCGGACTTCGGTGACGTCGTCCGCGGTCAGGTGCGTACGGGCGGCGACGAGGTCGCGTATGCCCTGGGGGGAGAGGTCGGGCGTGGTCCCGGCCGGGAACTGGGCGGTCAGCTGGAAGTCGGGCGTGCCGGCCAGCGGGCAGAGCGCCGTGTACAGGCCGCTGTCGTCGGTCGCGGGGAACATGTGCCAGTTGTCGCGGTCGAGCGCGGGGACGCGGACGTCGGCCACCAGGACCGGGTTCGGGTCCACCGTCTCGCCGGACATCGCGATGCCCAGCTCCCGGCGCAGGAAGGAGCGGCCGCCGTCCGCCGCCACGGCGTACGCCGCGCGCACCGAAGCCCCCGTCGAGAGGCGGGCGGTCACCCCTTCGGCGTCCTGGGCGAAGCCGGTGACCTCCGCGTCGAACACCACGTCGCCGCCCAGCTCCCGCAGGCGGGCCAGGAGGATCTCCTGCGTGCGCCACTGGGGGAGCATCCACGGGGTGGTGTACGGCGCGGTCTCCGTCGGCTCCGGTTCGTCGAACATCCGGTACTCGCCCTGCCGTTCGCCGTCCCGCCACACCATGCCCACGGGGATGCGGCCGCCCGACGCGAGGACCGCGCCGACGACGCCGAGGTCGTCGAAGACCTCCATGGTGCGGGGCTGCAGCCCCTTGCCGCGCGAGCCGGGGAACAGGGCGGGGGCGCGCTCGACGACGAGGGCGGGCACGTCGCGGCGCGCCAGGTCGCAGGCGAGGGCGAGGCCGGTGGGGCCCGCGCCGACGATGAGTACGCCGGTGGACAGGGCGTCGCCGACGGTTTCCTTAACGTTGTTAAGTGCCATGCCTCGAAGCCTGCGCTTAACGGTGTTAAATTGTCAAGGTGGCGACGACGAAGCTGGACCGGACCCGAGTGGCGCGCACCGCGCTCGACCTGCTGAACGAGACAGGCCTCGAAGGGCTGACGCTGCGCGCCATCGCCCAGCGCCTCGACGTGAAGGCACCTGCCCTGTACTGGCACTTCAAGGACAAGCAGGCGCTGCTCGACGAGATGGCGACCGAGATGATGCGGCGGATGAGCGAGGACTTCCTGTCCGCGCCGGACGCCGACTGGCGGGTCGCGCTCACCGAAGCGATGCGGGGCCTGCGCGCCCACCTGCTGCGCTACCGCGACGGCGCGAAGGTCTTCAGCGGCACGCACTACACGGACCTGTCGTACGCGGCCCCGATGGAGGCCCATCTGCGGGTCCTCGCCGGAGCCGGGTTCGCGCCGGACGCGGCCGCGCGCGCCTGGTTCACCGTGTACAACTACACGATCGGTTTCGTCATCGAGGAGCAGGCCGCGGGCCCCGCACCCGGCCGGGGCGAGGGCGGCTACGACCTCGCGGCGCGCGCCGAGCGCCTCGCCGCGTACCCGCTGGCCGCGGCGGCGGGCGAAGTGATGTTCCGCTCGCACGACCGCGGCTTCGAGGAAGGCCTCGCGACGATCGTGACGGGGATCGGCGCGACGCTCGCTACTTCGACGCAGACGGGTTCGGAGCGGGGCCCCGGTTGAGTCCGTTGCGGATCAGCGGGGTCAGCCGCTCCTCGACGCACCGGTTCAGGAGCCACGCGAGGACCAGCATGGCGACGATCGTCAGGCCGAACGTCGCGTAGGACGGCAGGCCCAGGTGCCGGTGGAGCGCCTCGACTGTCACCCAGCCCAGGTGCTCGTGCACCAGGTAGAAGGGGTACGTCAGCGCGCCGGCCACGGTCAGCCACCGCCAGTTCGCCCAGTCGAGGTGCCCGAGCGCGATGAGCAGCACCGCGAGGAAACCGGCCGTGACCACCGCCATGATCACGACGGACGAGCGGTACGAGAAGAAGTCCGGGTTCGGCGCGTGCCAGAGCCGGTCGACGGCGTAGTGCTGGCCGATCAGCCAGCTCACCCCCGTGATGCCCCACGCCGTGAGGTCGCGCCGGTCGCGGTGGATCAGGTAGATGCCGATGCCGCCGACGAAGAAGGGCGCGTACTCGGGCATCAGGACCAGGTCGAGGAGCGGCTGGTTCGCGGCCTCCGACACCGCCGCCGCCAGCGTCCACACCGCGCAGAACAGCACCACCCGCGCGCGGGTCGCGCCCGGCATGACCACGCAGAGGGCGAACAGCGCGTAGAAGCGCAGCTCGGCCCAGAGCGTCCAGCACACGCCGAGCACCCGGTCCGCGCCCAGCGGCTGCTGCAGCATGGTGAGGTTGACCAGCGCGTCGCTGGGCGAGACGGCCGCGTACGTCACGGCGGGCAGCGCGAAGACCGCCGTGACCAGGACGATCGCCGCCCAGTACGACGGCAGCAGACGGGACGCGCGGGACGCGAAGAACGAGCGCATGGGTCTGCCCCAGCCGCTCATGCAGATGACGAAACCGCTGATCACGAAGAAGATCTGCACACCGAGACAGCCGTACGCGAACCACTCGCTCGCCGTCGGGAACTGCGCCTTGGGGGAACTGCCCCAGGCCTCGGAGATCTCTCCCTCACGGCCGCCGTAGTGGTACGCGGCGACCATCAGCGCGGCGACGAGCCGCAGCCCGTCGAGGGCGCGCAGCCGGGGCTTGCCGCGGGCGGGGGCAGGGGCGGCGGCAGGGACCGTACGGGAGACGTGTTCCGCACCGTGGTCCGTGCCGTGTTCCGCCCCCGGTATGAGCGTCGGGAGCGCGGGTCCGGGAGTCGTCATCCGAGGGCGGTCCGCTTAAGCGAGCGCTGCACGGAGCGCGCACGGCGCGCGACGCGCCGGACGGCCGCGTTGCGCGGGATGAACGCGAGCTGCGAGGGGACGGCGCCGGGCAGCGCGAGCGCGGTGAGGCGGCGCCGCTTGAAGTAGCGCCAGGTGTGGGCGTCCAGGTGCCGGGCGAGGTAGCGCTCGGCCTCGGGGCGCAGCCGCGGATAGATCTGCGGCTGCATCGCGAAGCCGACGGCCTTGAGGAGGTTCGTCAGCTCGCCGGTGCCGAGACCGGCCTCCTGGGCGGCGACGGCCGTGCCGTCGGTGAGCTCGGGCAGCAGCGCGTCGACGATCGTGACGGGGACGCGGTTGCTGTTCTGGTAGGGCGCGAGACGCTCCAGGAGGAGGTCCGTGCCGGTGCGGGCGGCGGGCAGGCCGTACAGCGCGGACGCCGTGAGCAGCGCCGTGGAGAAGCAGCCGACGACGAGCGCGGGCCGCATCCGCTGGTAGAGCACCTCGGCGAGCACGGGCGAGTCGAGCACGGTCAGCTCGACGCCGATCGTCCGCGCCTCCTTCTCCAGGGCGCGCGACCAGCGGGCCGGCGCCGTGGGGTGCGGCTTGAACACCACGTGCGTGTGGCCGAGCGAGGCGACGCCGCGCACCATGCGGATGTGCAGCTCCTCCTCTTCCTCGGCGGTGAGGATGGAGAGCGCGGAGAGGTACTGGCCGAGGACGAGGACGGGCGCCTCGCCTTCGGGCAGCTCCGGCAACTCCACCGGGTCCTCCGCCAGTTCGGCGAGCACCTTCAGGAACGCGTCGGTCGGTACGACCTCGGGGGCGACGCCGAACTCGGTGAGCAGCAGCGGGGTGAGCCCCGGCACCAGGTCCAGGTGGAGCAGGCGCCGCACGCGCGTGCCGACCAGCGGGTCGATCTTGTTGCGGGTGGGACCGTAGCTCATCAGGCCGTCGGCGTAGACGTCCACGGGGACGCCCGTGAAGATCTGCGCGAGCGCGAGCGCCGGGTTGACCTGGATGGACTCGACGGCCAGCTCGATCTCGTCGTCGCCGAGGTCCCACAGCATCCGTACGTAGCGCTCCCAGAGCACGACGTCGTCGCCGCGCGGGGCCCAGCCGCCCGGGTGGAAGGGGGCGATGGCCTCGTTCCAGGAGCGCACCTCGTCGAACCGGCCGCGCAGCCGCTCGAAGCCCGGCATCTCGTCGAGGGGCGTCGCCGTCTCGGGTGTCGCCGCGTTGTTGCTGATCAGGAGGATCCGCCGGTCGGCCGGCGCGAAACGGTCGGCGTCCAGGGCGGCGGCGAGCGTGGCGACGCCGTACAGCGTGGACGCGAGGAAGATCTGCGTCGTGCGGGGGGACGCCATTACGCGGCCACCTCCGCCGACACCGGGCGCCGCCGCAGCCTGCGCAGCCGCGTCGCCCGCTGGAGGTCCATGGAGTCGAGCGCGTCGTCGAGAACGCCCTGCGGCATCCGCTTCAGGGCGGCCGCACTCATTGACTTCAATTTCCGCGCCACGGGTGGCTCGAACCTTTCGATGGATCCCAAATGGTGGGAGATGATCGCGCAGTATGTTCGTACGGCTTTCGGCAGGAGTTCGTCCGCGTCCCTGTCCGCCGCCGTTTCCTGTACGACCTGGTCGAATGCCTTGATGAAATCGAGCTGGCGTACGTCGCCGATCTGGGTCAGTGAGGAGGCGACACCGCGCCGGTAGAACACGCCGAGAAGCCCGACCGCGGCGAAGGATTCCGCCTCGCGGTGCAGCCGCCAGATCCACGGCCTGTCCTCGGCGGTGCGCAGCCCGTCGGTGAAGTGGAGCAGCCCCGCGTCGGCGAGGCGGCGGTGGTAGATGCCGGCCCAGGCGTACGCGTAGTCGACGGAGGTCGAGCGGTCGGCGGGCAGTATCACGTCGCGCGGGTTCATGACGACGCCGCGCCTGCCGTGCGGCACACGGTGCACGGTGCGGGCCCGCGCGGTGCACTGGACATGGTCGGTGCGGACGAAGTCGCAGCCCAACTCCTCGATCGCGTCGACGAGTTGCGCGTAGTACCCGGGCGCGAGCCAGTCGTCGCCGTCCAGGAAGGTCAGGTACTCGCCGCGGGCCGCGTCGAGGCCCGTGTTGCGGGCGGTCGCGAGGCCCCCGTTCTTCTCATGGCGGAGGTGGACGGCGCCGGGAAGCTCGCGCGCCGCACGCTCCAGGATGTCCGGAGTCTCGTCGCGCGAGCAGTCGTCGACGAGAATGAATTCGAAGTCGTCACGTGCGTTCGCACGCAGACTCCTCAGAGTGTCGGGCGCGTATTGCTGCACGTTGTAGAACGGCACGATGACGGAGAGCTTAACCACGTGGGTGACGTTAGGTGTCGGCCCGTCATTCGTGTCGACCCGCAGCGGTATGCCAGGTGAACGACGCGTGGCGGAATGGTTAACCAGGCCGCCAGGAAGGCATTTCCCGGGCCGATTCGCCATTCGTCGGCGTGCTGTTAACCGTTTGTTGCACCTGAGTTGGGCCGCGAATCGAAATGCCTTCCTAGCGTCTGGGACGTGCAAGGAAGTCATCGAAACCCGCTGCGGGTCGCCGTACTCGCCGACTCCGACACGCGATGGAAATGGGGCGCTCTCACCGCGAACCGCATCGTATCGGACAGTCGGCTCAGCGGCTTCCTGCTCCGCGGCCGGGCCACTCCCACCCCCCGGCAGCTCGACGAAGTGGGCGTGCGCGCGGATGCGCTGCGCGAGGTCACCGCCGTCGAGTTCCTGCGCGAGATGGAGCGGGACGCACCCGACGTGATCGTGCTCGCCCTGGTGGGCGGGGCGGTCCAGGCGGTCCTGCACGGACTCGCCCGCGTCACCCAGGACGCCCGCCTCACGGGCGGCCCGGCGCGCCGCTCCGTCGTCGTCACCGGCTACGTCGGCGTCGTCTACGAGAAGCTCGCCGACGGCCTCCTCCTGCGGCACGGCGCCGACGTCGTCCTCGCCAACTCCCGGCAGGACGCGGAACGCTTCCGCGCGGTGTACGAAGGAGTGGGCGCCGACGCGTCCGCCGTGACGGAGGCGGCACTGCCGTTCCTCGGCGGAGCGCCGTACGAGAAGCGGGAAGAGCGCGAGGCTCAGGCCCCCTACACCGTCGTCTTCGCCGCCCAGCCCTCCGTCCCCGAGACCGCCGCGCACCGCACCTACCTGCTGCGCCGCCTCGCCGAGCACGCCCGCCTGCACCCCGACCGCGAGGTCCTGCTCAAGCTGCGCAGCAAGCCCGGCGAGCACACCACGCACATCGAGGAGCTGCCCTACCAGAAGCTGTCGCAGCGCCTCGACGGCGGCCTGCCGCACAACTGCCGCCTCGTGTACGGGCACATGGGCGAGGTCCTCGACCGCACCGACCTCCTGGTCACCGTCAGCTCAACGGCCGCCCTCGAATCCCTGCACCGCCGCATCCCCACCGCCGTCCTCACCGACCTCGGGGTGCGCGAGGCGCTCGGCAACCACCACTTCACCGGCTCCGGCTGCCTCGCCTCCTGGGACCAGCTGGACGCGGGCCACCTGCCCGAGCCCGACGAGCGGTGGCTGGCACGGCAGGGCGTCGCCGCCGACGGAGCGTACGAGAACGCCTTCGACACGGCACGGGAGCGGGTCGCCGACCTCCTGGACACCGCGGCCGCGGGCGGCCTCCCGCCCATCGCGCCGTACTACACGCCCACCACCGCCGGCGGCTATCTGCCCGGCATCCTCGCCCGCCACCACCTCGGCCCCGACGGCGCACCGCTGCCGGGCGCCCCCACGGGCGACAAGGACCCCGGCCCCGTACGGCAGATCGTGCGCCGCGCCGCCCGCGGCGCCTACCGCCACGGAGTGCAGCGCGTGGCCCCCGTCATCCGCCGGATGGGCGAGCTGTGAGCCCTCACCCCCTCCAAGGAGCCCCGATGTCCCACCCCGGCCCCGCAGGTACGCAGGCCCGCCGCGTGCTCGCCGTCATCCCCGCCCGCGGCGGCTCCAAGGGCGTACCCGCGAAGAACCTCGCCCCCGTCGGCGGTGTGCCGCTGGTGGCCCGCGCCATCCGCGCCTGCCTGGCCGCCCGGCTCGTCACCGACGTCGTCGTCTCCACCGACGACCACGTGATCGCCGAGGCCGCCCGGCACGCCGGCGCCGAAGTGGTGCTGCGCCCCGCCGCGATCGCCGGGGACACCGCGACCAGCGAGGCCGCCGTGCTGCACGCCATGGACGCCCACGAGGCGCTGCACGGCGCGACCGTGGACGTCGTCCTGCTCGTGCAGTGCACCAGCCCTTTCCTCACCCCGGAGGACGTCGACGGCGTGGCCGCCGCGGTCGCCGAGCACGGCGCCGACACCGCCGTCACGGTCGCGCCCTTCCACGGCTTCATCTGGCGCGACGCGGCGGACGACGCCACGGAGGACGGCGCCGGTCTCCAGAAGGGCATCGGCGCGCACCGCACCGACTCCGTGGGCGGCACCGCGACCCTCGCCAACTCCACGCACACCCGCGGCGGTTACGGCGTCAACCACGACAAATCGTTCCGCCCGCGCCGCCAGGACCGTCCCCAGGACCTCCTGGAGACCGGCGCCGCCTACGCCATGGACGCGGCGGGCTTCCGCACCGAGAAGCACCGTTTCTTCGGGCGCACCGAGCCCGTCCGCACCGACCCGGCCCGCGTCCTCGAGGTCGACGACCCGCACGACCTCGCGCGGGCCCGCGCGCTCGCCCCGCTCTTCGACGCGGACCTCCCCGAAGGCGACGCCGCCCTCCCGACCGCCGCCGACATCGACGCGGTCGTCCTCGACTTCGACGGCACCCAGACCGACGACAGGGTGCTGATCGACTCCGAGGGACGGGAGTTCGTCTCCGTGCACCGCGGCGACGGACTCGGCATCGCGGCCCTCCGCAGGAGCGGCCTGAACATGCTGATCCTGTCCACGGAACAGAACCCGGTCGTCGCCGCGCGCGCCAGGAAGCTGAAGCTCCCCGTGCTGCACGGCATCGACCGGAAAGACCTCGCACTGAAGCAGTGGTGCGAGGAGCAGGGCATCGCTCCCGAGCGCGTGCTCTACGTCGGAAACGACGTCAATGACCTCCCGTGCTTCGCCCTCGTGGGCTGGCCCGTGGCGGTCGCGAGCGCCCACGACGTCGTACGCGGCGCCGCACGCGCGGTCACCACCGTCCCCGGTGGTGAGGGCGCGATCCGAGAGATCGCCACCTGGATCCTCGGCCCCTCTCTCGACTCCCTCCACAGTTAAGGAATTTCCTGCCATGAGCAACATCACCTCCATCGGCGCCAACTCCCGCCTCCGCCGCTTCGGTTCGAAGACGGCCGGCCCCGGTCAGCCCGTCTACATCACCGGCGAGATCGGCATCAACCACAACGGCGACCTGGAGAACGCGTTCGCGCTCATCGACGTGGCCGCCGACGCGGGCTGCGACGCCGTGAAGTTCCAGAAGCGCACCCCGGAGATCTGCACGCCGCGCGACCAGTGGGACATCGAGCGCGACACCCCCTGGGGCCGCATGACGTACATCGACTACCGCCACCGCGTGGAGTTCGGCGAGTCCGAGTACCAGGCCATCAGCGAGCACTGCGCCAAGCGCGGCATCGACTGGTTCGCGTCCCCGTGGGACACCGAGGCCGTCGCCTTCCTGGAGAAGTTCGACCTGCCCGCCCACAAGGTCGCCTCCGCCTCGCTCACCGACGACGAGCTGCTCCGCGCCCTGCGCGCCACGGGCCGCACGATCATCCTCTCGACCGGCATGTCGACGCCGAAGCAGATCCGCCACGCGGTCGAGGTCCTGGGCAGCGACAACATCCTGATGTGTCACGCCACGTCGACGTACCCGGCGCAGGCGGAGGAGCTCAACCTCCGCGTCATCAACACCCTCCAGGCCGAGTACCCGAACGTCCCGATCGGCTACTCCGGCCACGAGACGGGCCTGCAGACGACGCTCGCCGCCGTCGCCCTCGGCGCCACCTTCGTCGAGCGCCACATCACCCTCGACCGCGCCATGTGGGGCTCCGACCAGGCCGCCTCCGTCGAGCCGCAGGGCCTGACCCGCCTCGTCCGCGACATCCGCACCATCGAGGCGTCCCTCGGTGACGGCGTCAAGAAGGTCTACGAGTCCGAGCTCGGCCCGATGAAGAAGCTGCGCCGCGTCGCGGGCGTCGTGGCCGAGGCCGAGACCGCCGCGGACACCGAGCCGGTCGCGGTCTGAACACGCGGCCCGCATTAACGGGAGACGGACACACGACGATGAGCCCCCGAGTCGGCCGAGCCGCCGACGCCACAGCCGCCCCGGAAGGCGCGGACTCCACGCTCGCCTTCGTGGAGAGCCCGGTGCAGCTCCTGAACGTCCTGGAGTGGGCACACGCGGCGGATGCGACCGGCCCGACCGGGGGACTCACCGTCGTCGTCCTCTCCCCGAACGACCCCATGACGCGCGGCCAGTTGCGCCGGATGGCACAGCTCGCCCGCGACGAGGGCGTCGAGGTCAGGTGGGAGGAGGCGCGCGGCGGCGCGTCGGCGCCCTTCCACACGGTGGGCGGCCTCGCGGGCGCCCTGCGGCGGGCCGACCGGGTCGTCATCGGCGACCCGTTCTCCCGCTACGTACAACTCCTTCTGACGATCACCCGGGCCCGCTCCCTGGTCGTCGTCGACGACGGCACGGCCACCATGGAGTTCATCGCCCAGCTGGCCCGCGGCGAGCGCCTCCAGCGCTGGCACCGCAAGGGCGGCCGGCCGGGCCCCCGCGACCTGGTCTTCGCACCGGTCTCGGCCTCGGCGAGACGCCGCCTCACGCCCGGCGGCTCGCGCACGGTGGAGGTCTTCTCCTCCATGCCGATCGACAGCGCGCCGGACGGCGTACGGGTCTCGGTCAACGCCTTCGCCTGGACGCGGGAACGCTTCGGCCCGCCGCGGATCACGCGCGGCTCCGACCTGGTCGGCACGTCCCTGGTGGAGACGGGCGTGGTCGACCCCGACCGCTACATCGAAGCGGTCATCGCCCTCTCCCGCACCCACGGCGCGAACCGCTACTTCGCGCACCGCCGCGAGAGCGCGGAGAAACTCCACCGGCTCGCGGTCGAGACGGGCCTCCAGGTGGTCCGCCCGGACCTCCCCCTGGAACTCATCGCCCGCCGCGGCCCCATCGGCCGTACGATCCTCAGCTTCCCCTCGACCGTCGTCCACACCCTGCCCCTGGCCCTCGCGGGCACGGAGGTCAAGGTGGCGGTCTGCGACATCGACCCGGCCTGGCTCACGGAGACGGCGTCCCCGCGAGCCCAGGGCTTCCTGTCGGGCGTGACGGGCACGGCGAGGGACGTACACCGCCTCACCTCGGTACGCCACACGGCACCGGCGTGACGTCTAGCGGGTGAACCTCCGGACGTACCGCCGCTGCCAGGGGGTCTCGACCGCGTGCCGGTCGTAGTGCTCCCGTACGTAGGAGACGGCCTGCGCCGCCGGGACCCCGTCGAGGACGGCGACGCAGGCGAGGGCCGTCCCGGTCCGCCCGCGCCCACCCCCGCACGCCACCTCGACCCGCTCACCCGCCGACCGTTCCCACACCTCGCGCAGCACTTCCCGCGCGAGCTCCCGGTCGCCGGGCAACCGGAAGTCGGGCCAGGCCAACCACCGCGACTCCCAGTCCATTTCGGGCGGCCGCTTCCCGAGCAGATACACACCGAACCCGGGCACGTCCCCGGCGGGCAGCGGATGCCGGAGCCCCCGCCCCCGGACGAGCCGCCCGGAGGGCAGCCGCAGAACGCCAGGAGCGCCGCTCTCCCATGTACGTGTCTCACCGCTCGTGCCGCTCGTGGTCATGCCTGGAGGCTAGGCGACCGCCGCGGCCGGCACGCTCCCTTTCGTCGTGCGCAGCCCGAAGGCGCTGATCAGCGCGGCGAGCAGGACGGCGACCACGGGGACCCAGAGGGCGGCCCGGTAGCCGTCCAGGAGGTCCGAGGCCGAACTGGACTGGGTCGCCGCGACGTTGACCGCCGTGACCGCCGAGAGGCCCAGCGCGGCGCCGAACTGGAACGACGTGTAGAGCAGCGCGCCCGCGACGCCCTGCTCCTCCTCGGCCACGCCTTCGGTCGCCACGATGGTCAGCGGACCGTACGCGAGGGAGAAGGCGACGCCGACGGCGATCAGGCTCGGGATCATCATCGCGTACGTCCAGTCGGCGCCGAGCGGCAGGAACAGCGCGTACGCCGACGCGGCGAGCAGCAGTCCGCCGAAGATCACCCGCTGGTTGCCGAAGCGGCTCACCAGCCGGGGGGTCAGGACGGGGGAGAGGACGGCGTCGACGCCGAGGACGAGCATCGCGAAACTGGTCTCCAGCGTCGACCAGTCCCGCAGTTCCTGCAGATACAGCACCACCACGAACTGGAAGCCGAAGAAGCCCGCGGCGAAGAGAAGCCCCGAGAGGTTGGCGCGGACCAGCGGACCGCACCGCAGGAGCCCGAGCCGCAGCAGCGGCGCCGCGGCACGACGCTCGACCGCGACGAACACGGCCAGCAGGACGAGCCCCGCTCCGACGGTGAGTACGGTCCACGCGAACCCGGTGTGCGTGGCGCGCTCCACGCCGAGGACGAGCAGCACGATGGCGACGGTGATCGTGACCCCGCCCGCCGCGTCGACCCGCCGCTCCGTCCTCTCCGGCCGCGGCGACTTCGGCACGACGGCGAGGGCGGCGAACAGGATCACGGCGGAGAGGACGACGGGCGCGAAGAACACCCAGCGCCAGCCCACCGAGGTGAGCAGCCCGCCGACGACCAGGCCGACCGAGAAGCCGCCGGCCGCGGTGCCGGAGTAGAAGAGCAGCGCCTTGTTCCGCCGCGGGCCCTCCGCGAAGCCGGTGGTGATGACGGAGAGCCCGGCCGGGGTCATGAACGCCGCGGCGACGCCCGTGACGAAGCGGGCGGCGATCAGCATCCACCCCTCGGTCGCCAGGCCGCCGAGCCCGGAGAAGAGCAGGAAGACGGAGAGCCAGAGGACGAACATCTGGCGGCGCCCGAACAGGTCGGCCGCCCGCCCGCCGAGCAGCATGAACCCGCCGTACCCGAGGACGTACGCGCTCATGACCCACTGCAGCGCGCCGGTGGACAGGCCGAGGTCGGCGCGGATGGACGGGAGGGCGATGTTGAGCATCGCGACGTCGATGCCCTCCAGGAAGATCGCGCCGCAGAGGACGAGGAGGATGCCCCACTCGCGGCCGCTGAAGGAGGTGCCGGGGGATGGGGGGGATTGGGGAGGGCGGGACGCAAGGTTCTGACTCATGCCGCCACCCTCGGCGGGGCGGTCCCGCGGAACAACGGCGAACATCGCAACGTTCGTTCAGCCAGGCTGACCGATCCGCAACGACCTGGGGGTACGTCGATGGGTACGTCGATGGAGCGTGACGAACTGGAGTGCTTTCTCCTGCTCGCGGAGGAGCTGCACTTCGGCCGCACGGCGGAGCGCATGCGGCTGTCCCGGGCCAGGGTGAGCCAGCTCGTACAACGCCTCGAACGCCGCGTAGGAGCACCACTGTTCATCCGCAGCAGCCGCGTGGTCCGCCTCACCGCGCTGGGCCGCCAGCTCCGTGCCGACCTCGAACCGCACCACCGCGCCATCGAGACCGCCCTGGAACGCGCCGTGGCCACGGCACGCGGCATCGACTCCGTGCTGCACGTGGGCTTCGCCAACCCCCTCACCGGTGAGATCGTCATGAAGACGACGGAAGCCCTGCGGGTCAGCCACCCCGGGATCTCCGTGGAGGTGTGCGAGGTGCCGCTCGGCGATCCGTACGGGCCGCTGCGCAAGGGCGAGTTCGATGTGCAGCTCACCGAGTTCCCGGTACGGGAGGACGACCTGGGCGGCGGCGCGGTACTGCTCTCGGAGGACAGGGTCCTCGCCCTCCCGGCGACGCACCCCCTGGCGGCCAGGTCCTCCGTGACCCTGGAGGACCTGGCGGAGGTCCCCCTCCTCACCATCGAGGGCCCGGTCCCGGCCTACCGGCTGGACCACCACGCCCCCTCCCGCACCCCGAGCGGCCGCCCTGTCACCCACGGCCCCGCCGTGACGAACCTGCAGGAGGCACTCACGCTGGTGGCGGCGGGCCGAGGCGCGTTCCCGGCGCCGGCCCACACGTCCACGTACTTCGCCCGCCCCGGCATCACCTACGTCCCCTTCGCCGACGCGGAGCCGACGGGCTACGGCCTGGTGTGGCGGCTCGGCCACGAGACCGGGGCGGTGACGGCGTTCGCACGGACGGCACGGGACGTCACGGCACGGCAAGTACCCGCGTGACCCCTGCTCACCGACGGAAGGACGACAACATGACGAAGAGCGCACTCCTGGTGATGGACGTCCAACGGGACGTCGTGGAGCTCGCGGACGACGGCTCCGGCTACCTGCCGCGGCTGCGCACGGCGATCGACGCGGCACGGACTTCCGCTGTACCGGTGATCTACGTGGTGATGGCCCTGCGCCCGGACGTACCGGATGCGGCCCACCCCACGCGCATCATCCGCACCGTCGAGGAGGCGGGCCTGTTCACGGAGGGCACCCGAGGCAGCGAGATCCATCCCGCCGTGGCACCGCTGCCGGGCGAGACGGTGGTGACCAAACGCCGGGCCGGCGCGTTCTCGGGCAACGACATGGACCTGGTCCTGAGAACCCACGACGTGAACCGTCTGATCCTCACGGGCATCGCCACGAGCGGAGTCGTCCTCCACACGGCATGCCACGCGAACGACACGGACATCCCCTTCACCGTCCTGTCGGACGCGTGCCTGGACCTGGACCCGGAGGTCCACCGAACCCTCACCGAAAGACTGTTCCCCCAATGGGCGGAGGTCACGACGACCGCGTCCTGGGCGCAGTCCATCACCCGATGATCACGTACGTATGGCGAGGCACCTTCGAGAACCCCGAGGTCAACACCCTGCACGCCGAGGGCTTCGGACACCCGGTGCGTCAACGTCGCCTGGGACGGCGGCGTACACGCGTTCGTCCTGGACACGGTGGTGGCGGCCCCACACCGGAGACGGGGCATCGGCGCCACCCTCGTCACCCACGCCGCGCGGGCCGCCCGGGACGCCCACTGCGAGTGGCTGCACGTCGACTTCGACGACGAACACCGAGACTTCTACCTGGAGGCGTGCGGGTTCCGGGAGACGGGGGCGGGGCTCATCGCGCTGTGACTCCGGGAGGAGCGGCGGCTCCGCCGTGCGGCGGAGGCGGATGGGCCTGTGCGGTGACGTGCGGGGACGCGGCCGACGGCAGCATCGGAGGCATGCTGAAAGTGACCGCTCTGCCCGACGTGCCCCGCTGGGCCGTTCTCGCCGCGCACGCCGTGCCGCTCGTCACGTTGCCCTCGGGGCTGTGGCGCGTGGCGCTGGTCGCCGGGCTGCCCGTGGCCGCGGAGCCGCAGCAGGGGGCCGGTGAGGCCGTGTACATCCTGATGCTGAGTGTCGTGTCCGAAGCGCTCGCGCTGCTGACGCTCGGACTCGTGCGCGAGTGGGGTGAGGTCGTCCCCGCGTGGGTACCCATGCTCGGCGGGCGGCGGGTCAGGCCGCTCGCGGCCGTCGTGCCGGCCCTGCTGGGCGCGGCCGCGCTCTTCGGGCTCCTCGGCTGGGCCTTCTACGCACAGGCCGCCGGATTGGGGAGCGAAACGGGTGTGACGGGCGGAACAGCGCAAACCACCCTACTCGTGTTCTGCTATACACCGCTGATCGCCTGGCCGCCCTTGCTGACAGCGGTCGCCCTCGCCTACTACAGGCGCCGGACGACGTACGCATCCTCCGAGACGGCCCAAGAATCTACCCATCCCGATCGGCGGCCATGCGCCACGAGGCCAGTAAATCTTCCCCTATCGGGCTGAACTTTTGTTGATCGTGGGTTAGTTGGCCGTTGCGTCGCCTTACCCTTCAGAGGGTGAACCAACTGATGTCCAGTGTGTCCGAAGAGGTGTCCGACGGCGTGCCCGGAGCGGAGTCCGCACTCGCGGCACCGCTCCCCGGCGCGCTGCCCGAAGCGCTCCGTGCCGAACTGGTCGCCTTCCGTCGCGACCTGCACATGCACCCCGAGCTCGGCCACCAGGAGTTCCGTACGACCGCGGCCCTCAAGGCCCGCCTGGAAGAGGCGGGCCTCGAGCCCCGTGTCCTCGCCACCGGCACGGGGCTCATCTGTGACATCGGGGTGCCCCCGGCCGCGGACAGGGCCGGGGACAGGGCCGGGGCCGGGCGGTCCACCGTCCCCCGCCCCATGCTCGCCCTCCGCGCCGACATCGACGCGCTGCCCATCCCGGACACCAAGCTCGGCGTCCCGTACCGCTCGACCGTCCCCGACCGCGCCCACGCCTGCGGCCACGACGTGCACACCACCGTCGTCCTCGGCGCCGGACTCGTCCTCGCCGAGCTGGCCAAGAAGGGGCAACTGCCCTTTCCCGTGCGGTTGATCTTCCAGCCCGCCGAGGAGGTCCTGCCCGGCGGCGCCACCGACGCCATCGAGTCCGGCGCCCTCGAAGGCGTCGGCAGGATCATCGCCGTGCACTGCGACCCGCGCGTCGACGCGGGCCGCATCGGCCTGCGGCACGGACCCATCACCTCCGCCTGCGACCGCCTTGAAGTCTCGCTCGACGGGCCTGGCGGGCACACCGCCCGGCCGCACCTGACCACGGACCTCGTCATCGCCGCCGCCAAGGTCGCCACCGAGGTCCCCGCCCTGGTCTCCCGCAGGGCCGACGCCCGCTCCGGGCTCGTCGTGACCTGGGGCCGCATCGAGACCGGGCACGCCCCGAACGTCATCCCGCAGCACGCCGAGCTCTCCGGCACGGTGCGCTGCCTCGACCTCAGGGCCTGGCGGGACGCGCCCGACCTCGTGCACGGCGCCGTCCAGGAGGTCGCCGACCTCTACCGCGCGAAGTCCGAGATCAACTACATCCGGGGCGTCCCGCCCGTCGTCAACGACGCCACCATCAGCGACCTGCTGCGCGACGCGATGATCGAGCGGCGCGGACTGCACTCCGTCGAGGACACCGAGCAGAGCCTCGGCGGCGAGGACTTCTCCTGGTACCTGGAGCACGTGCCCGGCGCCATGGCCCGGCTCGGCGTGCGCCACCCGGGGGAGCGCGCCGCCCGCGACCTCCACCAGGGCGACTTCGACGTCGACGAGACGGCGATCACCGCGGGGGTGGAACTCTTCACCGCCGCCGCTTTGTTGGACGCGATGCGGTAGAGGCACGACGTAAGCGACGTACGGGCCAAAAGCACGAAGAGGTAACGGCACCGCGAAAAACCGTTCCCTCCCCTTTCTACGCGCGTTAATGTGCGCCGAAATCAGCGCCGTGCACGGCGCGTTGGCGATCAAGGGGTGCTCCTGTGCGTCGTCTCTCTTCGAAATCCCGTACTTCTCGTACTTCTCGTACTTCTCGTACGTCCCGCACGTCCCGCAAAATTCGCGCCACCCGTATCACCACGGCCGTCGCCGTTCTCGCCCTCGCGGCGGCCGGCTGCGGCAAGACGAGCGACGAGGCGTCGCAGGAGGACCAGGGCAAGGAGAACGGCTCCTCGGGCTCCTCGTACAAGGGCAAGGGCATCGGTCTCGCGTACGACATCGGCGGACAGGGCGACCAGTCCTTCAACGACGCCGCGTACGCGGGCTACAAGAAGGCCCGCGACGAGTTCAAGATCGGCGGCGTGGACATGGAGCCGGGCGACGGCGAGTCCAGCGCCGACAAGATCCAGCGCCTCGAACAGCTCGCCAAGCAGGGGTACGACCCGGTCATCGGCGTCGGCTTCGTCTACGCGCCCGCCGTCGAGGCCGCCGCCAAGAAGTTCCCGAAGACCACCTTCGGGATCATCGACGACAACACGGTGAAGGCCGACAACGTCGCGGACCTCGTCTTCCACGAGGAGCAGGGGTCTTATCTGGCGGGCGTCGCGGCCGCCAAGGCGAGCAAGGCCAAGCACGTCGGGTTCGTGGGTGGCGTGGACATTCCGCTCATCCACAAATTCGAGGCCGGATTCGTGCAGGGCGTGAAATCCGTCGACCCGAAGATCAAGATCGAGAAGCGGTACCTGACCGAGAAGCCCGAGGAGGGCGGATTCTCCAGCCCCGACAAGGGGCAGAACGCGGCGAGCGGACAGATCGAGTCCGGCGCCGACGTGATCTACCACGCGGCGGGGCTGTCCGGGCAGGGCGTCATCCAGGAGGCCGGCTCGCAGAAGAAGTGGGCCATCGGCGTCGACTCGGACCAGTACAAGCAGAAGGCCCTCGCCAAGTACAAGGACTACATCCTCGGCTCCGCGTTCAAGGACGTCGGCGGCGCGGTGTACGACCTGACGGAGTCCGTCGTCGAGGGCAAGCCGATGAGGGGCGAGCAGCGGTACGACCTGAAGTCGGGCCGCGTCGGGTTCTCCGACTCGAACCCGAAGTACACGGCGATGAAGGACGTCGTCACAGCCGTGGAGAAGGCCGAGAAGGACATCGTCAGCGGCAAGGTCAAGGTCAAGATCGTTCCGTAGTGCGTTCCGTAGTGCGTTCGGCAGTGCGTTCCGTAGAGCGTCCGTAACACATCCGTAGCGCACGGTCCGGGACGTTTTACGTAGTACTGCGTGTGGCGACTGGGCGCCCCCCATCAAGGGGGCGCCCACCCGTCGTTCGGCCCCCCGACACCCGGTGGCCACAGCTCGATAACGGACCGGACAGAAGGGTTCTTATGTCAGGTCTACGCGCGTTACGCTGCGGCGAAATCAGCGCCGGGTGAGGCGCTCGAACGTGCTTGTGCTTGCTTGTACTAAGGAGTTCGTCTCTATGCGCCGGGTGTCTCGAATTGCTGTCGCGGGCGCCGCGACCGCCGCTCTTGCCGTAACCGTCTCCGCCTGTGGTGGCACGTCCAGCGACGCCGCCGCGAGCAAGGACGACAAGAACAAGGGCGTCGCCATCGCCTACGACGTCGGCGGCGCCGGCGACCAGTCCTTCAACGACGCCGCGACCGTCGGCATGAAGAAGGCCGCCGCGGAGTTCAAGACCGGCGAGAAGGCCGTCGAGCCGGTCGACGGCGAGTCGGACGCCGACAAGGCGCAGCGCCTGACGCAGCTGGCCAAGCAGGGCTACAACCCGGTGATCGGCGTCGGCTACGCGTACGCGCCCGCCATCAAGGAGGTCTCGGAGAAGTTCCCGAAGACCACCTTCGGCATCGTCGACGACGAGACGGTCAAGGCCGACAACGTCTCCGACCTGGTCTTCAGCGAGCAGGAGGCCTCCTACCTCGCCGGTGTCGCCGCCGCCAAGACCACCAAGTCCAAGACCGTCGGCTTCGTCGGCGGCGTGGACGTCCCCCTCATCCACAAGTTTGAGGCGGGCTTCGTCCAGGGCGTCAAGGACACCGACTCCAAGGTCAAGGTCGTCAAGCAGTACCTGACCGAGAAGGCCGAGGACGGCGGGTTCTCCAGCCCCGACAAGGGCAAGACCGCCGCGCAGGGCCAGATCGAGAAGGGCGCCGACGTGGTCTACCACGCCGCGGGCCTCTCCGGTCAGGGCGTCATCGAGGCCGCCGCCGCCAAGAAGGTCTGGGCGATCGGTGTCGACTCCGACCAGTACAAGCAGGACGCCCTCGCCAAGTACAAGAAGTACATCCTGACCTCGGCGACCAAGGACGTCGCGGGCTCGGTGTACAACCTCGCGAAGGCCGTCGAGGACGGCAACGCCAAGGGCGGCGTCGTCCGCGCCGACCTCAAGTCCGGCGGCGTCGCGCTCGCCGAATCGAACCCCGAGTTCATGAAGATGAAGGATGTCCAGGAGGCCCTGAAGAAGGCCGAAGAGGGCATCAAGGGCGGCAAGATCAAGGTCAAGACCGCTCCGTAAGGCGCGCTGCCGCCTTGCCGACTGCCGTAACGGCAGCGTGATTCACGTGCAACGGGGTGTGGGGGACGATGGTTCACCCGCGCCCCGTTCGCGCGAGCAACATCTCAACACCCCCTGCCGTGAAGGGATTTCGCGGCAGGGACTTCCCGGTACCAGCAGGGGCATTGCGCGCGTAGGCGGCCCCTTTCCTTCAGGCCCCCGAGGAGAGTGCGCCATCGACGCGTCCACCAACCCTCCGCCCGTCGCCGTCGAACTCGTCGGCATCACCAAGCGCTTCCCCGGTGTCGTGGCCAACCACGACATCCACCTGACCGTCCGCAAGGGCACCGTGCACGCCCTCGTCGGCGAGAACGGCGCGGGCAAGTCGACCTTGATGAAGATCCTCTACGGCATGCAGAAGCCGGACGAGGGCACCATCACCGTCGACGGCGAGCAGGTCGCCTTCGGCAGCCCCGCGGACGCCATCGCCCGCGGCATCGGCATGGTGCACCAGCACTTCATGCTCGCCGACCAGCTCACCGTCCTGGAGAACATCGTCCTCGGCAGCGAGAAGCTGCACGGCATCGGCGGCGCCGCCCGCCGCCGGATCGCCGAGATCTCCGAGCGGTACGGCCTCGGCGTGCGCCCCGACGCGTACGTGGAGGACCTCGGCGTCGCCGACCGGCAGCGCGTGGAGATCCTCAAGGTCCTCTACCGCGGCGCCACCACGCTGATCCTCGACGAGCCGACGGCCGTGCTCGTGCCGCAGGAGGTCGACGCGCTCTTCGACAACCTGCGCGAGCTCAAGTCCGAGGGCCTCTCCGTCATCTTCATCTCGCACAAGCTGGGCGAGGTCCTCTCCGTCGCCGACGACATCACCGTCATCCGGCGCGGCACGACCGTCGGCACGGCGATCCCGTCCGAGACGACGCCCCGCCAGCTCGCCGAGCTGATGGTGGGCAGCGAGCTCCCCACGCCCGAGACCGCGGAGTCGACGGTTACGGACCGCCCGATGATCCAGGTCGAGAGCCTCAAGCTGCTCGCGGGCGGCGAGTCGCAGCGCGCCCTGCTCGACGACATCTCCTTCACGATCCACGAGGGCGAGGTCCTCGGCATCGCGGGCGTCGAGGGCAACGGCCAGACCGAGTTGATCGACGCGCTCATCGGCCTCAAGCACGCCGACTCCGGCGTCATCCGCATGGCGGGCGAGGACATCACCGCCACGGCGACCCGCAAGCGGCGTGAGGACGGTATCGGCTACATCCCCGAGGACCGCCACCGCCACGGACTCCTCCTGGAGTCCCCGCTGTGGGAGAACCGCATCCTCGGCCACGTCACCGAGAAGCCCAACGCGCGAGGCTTCTGGCTCGACCCCAAGGGCGCCCAGGCCGACACGCGCCGCATCGTCGAGGAGTACGACGTCCGTACGCCCGGCATCGACGTGACGGCCGCCTCCCTCTCCGGCGGCAACCAGCAGAAGCTGATCGTCGGCCGCGAGATGAGCCACAAGCCGCGCTTCCTGATCGCCGCCCACCCCACCCGCGGTGTGGACGTCGGCGCGCAGGCGCAGATCTGGGACCAGATCCGCGAGGCGCGCCGCGAAGGCCTCGCCGTGCTGCTGATCTCCGCCGACCTGGACGAGCTGATCGGTCTCTCCGACACCCTCCGCGTGATCTACAACGGGCGGCTCGTGGCGGACGCCGACCCGGCCACCATCACGCCGGAGGAGCTCGGTTCGGCGATGACCGGTGCCGCCTCGGGTCACTTGGAGCACGTGGAAGAAGACGCCCCGGAGGACGAGGCCCGATGAAGAAGTTCGACAAGGAGCGCGTGCTCCTCGCGGTGGCCGGACCGGTCATCGCGCTGATCGCGGCCGTGGCGCTGACCTCGGTCGTGCTGCTCGCCTCGGGCAAGAGCCCGATCGAGCCGTACAGCCTGATGCTGGAGCAGGCCACCTTCTCCGACGTCCAGGTGCTGATCCTCAACCAGGCCGGCATGTACTACCTGGCGGCGCTCGCGGTGGCCATCGGCTTCCGCATGAACCTGTTCAACATCGGCGTCGACGGCCAGTACCGGCTCGCCGCGATGGTGACCGCCGTCGTCGGCACCCACCTCGCGCTGCCGTCGTTCCTGCAGATCCCGATGCTCATGGCGGTCGCCATGCTGACCGGCGCCTTCTGGGCCGGCATCGCGGGCGTCCTCAAGACCACCCGCGGCGTCAGCGAGGTGGTCGCCACGATCATGCTCAACGCCATCGCGACGAGCGTCATCGCCTACCTCACCCTCACCGAGAACTTCGGCGTCCCGGTCGGCAACAACCAGACCACCGGCGTCATGGAGAAGTCCGGCTGGTTCCCCGGCATCGAGGTGGCGGGCGGCGAGATCTACGGCTTCGTGATCATCTCCGTGCTCGCGGGCATCCTGTACTGGCTCGTCCTCAACCGCACCCGGTTCGGCTTCGACCTGCGCGCCACCGGCGCCTCCGAGTCGGCCGCCGCGGCCAGCGGTGTCAACGCCAAGCGCATGGTGCTCAGCGCGATGCTGATCTCCGGCGCGGTCTCGGGCCTCGCCGGCCTGCCGATCCTGCTCGGCGACACCCACACGTACAGCCTCTCCTTCCCCGCGGGCCTCGGCTTCACCGCCATCGGCATCGCGCTGCTCGGTCGCAACAACCCGGTCGGCATCGCCTTCGCGGCACTGCTCTGGGCCTTCCTCGACAAGGCCTCGCCCGCCCTCGACTACGCCCAGCCCGAGGCGTACGACAAGGAGATCGCGGTGATCATGCAGGGCCTCATCGTGATCGCGGTCGTCGTCTCCTACGAGGAGGTGCGCCGCTGGGGTCTGCGCCGCCAGCAGCGCCGCGTCGGTGAGGAACTGGCCGCCGCCGCCCGGGCGAACGGCAACAACGGAAACAACGGCAACAACGACTCCGTGAAGGAGGTGGCTGCCCGATGAGCTCGGCAACCGTCGCCAAGGCCCCGGCCGAGCAGCCCGCACCGGGCCGCCGCCGCGTCTCGCTCCCCGTCCTCCTGCTGATCATCGCGGGCGTCCTCGTGCTGACCTCCGTGGTCCGCATGATCACCGGCGCCGACGGCATCACGTCCACCGGACAGATGTCGACGGCGCTCAAGCTCGCCGTGCCGATCGGCCTCGCCGGTCTCGGCGGCCTCTGGGCCGAGCGCGCGGGCGTCGTCAACATCGGCCTCGAGGGCATGCTGATCCTCGGCACCTGGTTCGGTGCCTGGGCCGGCTTCCAGTGGGGCCCCTGGGTGGGCGTCCTGTTCGGCATCGTCGGCGGCGCGCTCGGCGGACTGCTGCACGCGATCGTCACGATCACGTTCAACGTCAACCACATCGTCTCCGGTGTGGCCCTCAACATCCTCGCCCTGGGCGCGACCCGCTACCTCGCCACCTTCGCCTTCGAGGGCGAGGAGGGCGGTACGTCGAAGCAGTCGCCGCCCGTCGAATCGCTCGGGAACTTCTCGGTGCCCGGCCTCTCCGACTGGCTCCAGGACCTCAACGACAAGCACTGGTTCCTCGTCTCGGACCTCGCGGGTCTCATCGGCGGTCTCATCACCGACCTCTCCCCGCTGACCGTGGTCGCGGTCGCCATGGTCCCGCTGAGCTGGTGGATCCTGTGGCGCACCTCGTTCGGCCTGCGCCTGCGCTCCTGCGGCGAGAACCCGATCGCGGCCGAGTCGCTCGGTGTCAACGTGTACAAGTACAAGTACCTGGCCGTGGTCATCTCCGGCGGCCTCGCCGGACTCGGCGGCGCCTTCCTCTCCCTGGTCGCCTCCAACATCTACCTGGAGGGCCAGACCGGCGGCCGCGGCTACATCGGTCTCGCCGCGATGATCTTCGGCAACTGGATGCCGGGCGGACTCGCGCTCGGCGCGGGCCTGTTCGGTTACACCGACAGCCTGAAGCTCCGGGGCGGCGGCACCAACGTCCACGCGCTGCTCCTGCTCATCGCGATCCTGCTGGTCATCGGCGCGGTCTACCTCGTCTGGCGCAAGAAGTACGTCCCCGCGGTGATCACCGCGGCCGTCTCCGCGCTGATGTTCCTGTGGTACGGCTTGACCGACGAGGTGCCCAACCAGGTCGTCACCGCCACTCCGTACGTGGTGACCCTGCTGGTCCTCTCGCTCTCCGCCCAGCGGCTCCGGATGCCGAAGGCGGACGGAATGCCGTACAGGAAGGGTCAAGGAAAGTGACGACTGCCGCCACGGACACCGACTGGGACGCCCTGCGGGAAGCAGCGCGCGAGGCGATGTCCCGCGCGTACGCGCCCTACTCGGGCTTCCCGGTCGGCGCCGCGGCCCTGGTCGACGACGGCAGGACGGTCTCCGGCTGCAACGTCGAGAACGCGTCGTACGGCCTCGGCCTGTGCGCCGAGTGCGGCCTGGTCTCGCAGCTCCAGCTGACCGGCGGCGGCCGCCTCACCCACTTCACGTGCGTGGACGGCAAGGGAGAGATCCTGATGCCGTGCGGCCGCTGCCGCCAGCTGCTGTACGAGTTCGGCGGCGCGGAGCTCCTCCTGGAGACGTCGTCGGGCGTGCGGCCGCTGGGCGACATGCTCCCCGACGCGTTCGGCCCGCAGCACCTCAACTGACGGACGGCCCCGCCCCCTTGACGATCTCGGGAGCGGGGCCGCCTTCATCTCGCGGCTCTATGCGCGTAGAGTCGCCGCATATCCACGTACGTACGCTGTTGTACCGCCGGAAGGACATTCCCATGGACGTCATCTCCGTCATCCGCACCAAGCGCGACCGGGGCGAGCTGAGCGACGAGCAGATCGACTGGGTCATCGACGCGTACACGCGCGGCGCGGTCGCCGACGAACAGATGTCGTCCCTCGCCATGGCGATCCTCCTGAACGGCATGAACCGCAAGGAGATCGCCCGCTGGACCGCCGCGATGATCGCGTCCGGCGAGCGCATGGACTTCTCCTCGCTCTCCCGCCCCACCGCCGACAAGCACTCCACGGGCGGCGTCGGCGACAAGATCACGCTGCCGCTCGCCCCGCTGGTCGCCGCGTGCGGCGCCGCCGTGCCGCAGCTCTCGGGCCGGGGCCTCGGCCACACCGGCGGCACCCTGGACAAGCTGGAGGCCATCCCCGGCTGGCGGGCACTGCTGTCCAACGCCGAGATGCTGAACGTACTGGAGGACGCGGGCTCGGTGATCTGCGCGGCGGGCGACGGCCTGGCCCCCGCGGACAAGAAGCTCTACGCCCTCCGGGACGTGACCGGCACGGTGGAGGCGATCCCCCTGATCGCTTCCTCCATCATGTCGAAGAAGATCGCCGAGGGCACGGGCTCGCTCGTCCTCGACGTGAAGGTCGGCACGGGCGCGTTCATGAAGAACCTGGACGACGCGCGTGAGCTGGCCTCGACGATGGTGGAGCTCGGCACGGACAGCGGCGTCCGCACGGCGGCGCTCCTCACGGACATGTCGACCCCGCTCGGCCTGACGGCCGGCAACGCGCTGGAAGTCCGCGAGTCGGTGGAGGTCCTCGCGGGCGGCGGCCCGGCGGACGTAGTCGAACTGACCCTCGCCCTGGCCCGGGAAATGCTCGACGCGGCGGGCCTGAAGGACGCGGACCCCGCGAAGGCGCTGGCCGACGGCTCGGCGATGGACGTGTGGCGCCGCATGATCACGGCGCAGGGCGGCGACCCGGACGCGGACCTGCCGGTGGCACGGGAGCGGCACGTGGTGACGGCTCCGTCGTCCGGCGTCGTGACCCGCCTCGACGCGTACGACGTCGGCGTCGCCGCGTGGCGTCTCGGCGCGGGCCGTGCGCGCAAGGAGGACGTGGTCCAGGCGGGCGCGGGCGTCGAACTCCACGCCAAGCCGGGCGACTCCGTCGAGGCGGGGGCGCCGCTGCTCACCCTCCACACGGACACGCCGGAGCGGTTCGAGTACGCGCTCCAGTCCCTGGAGGGTTCCTTCGACATCGCCCCGTCGGGGACGGACTTCTCGGCGACGCCGATCGTCCTGGACCGGATCGGCTGATGCGTCTGCTGCGGCTGGGTGGGGGCTGGTCGCGCAGTTCCCCGCGCCCCTGACGGCGCGGGTCTGGATTTCAGCCCCTCCGGCGTTTGAGGAGCGGGGTCCGGGGCGGAGCCCCGGGTTCGGGAAGGGGCGGGTAGGGGAAAGAACCCCCACCGATGAGTTAAGACCCCCCGCCCGGTCAACCCTGCATGGCTGACACCGGCGTGAACCTCATCCGCATCGCGGGCCCCCTGAGGCCGGCGGACGTCCCGCACCTGTGCGAACGCGTGGCGGCGGCCAGACACGGCCCCGGCGGCCCCGGCGGAGACGTCATCTGCGACGTCTCCGCCGTCACCACCGCCGACCTCACCACCGTCGACGCCATCGCCCGCCTGCACCTCGCCGCCCGCAAGGCAGGGGGCCGGATCCGCCTCAGGAACCCCACCCCCGCCCTGCTGGCCCTGCTCGGCCTCGTGGGCCTCGTCGAGCTCCTCGGTCTAGTCGTCGAGATGGAGGGGCATGCCGAACAGCGGGAACCACCGGGGCGTGTCCAGGAAACAGTGGAAGCCGGTGATCCGGCCCTCTGAGATCTCGATGACCTGGATCGCCCACGGAGCGAACCCGCCGTTCTCGGGGTCCGGCTTGTAGTGCGCGAAGCCCGGCGTGCCGTTCACGTTCACCGGCACCAGGCGGCTGTCGGCGCACGACGCGCCGATCGTGGTCATGAAGCCCGTGATGTCCTCCGGGCCGCGCAGCCAGAGGTCGAATGGCGGCATCGTCATGACGGCGTCCTCGGCGAGCAGCGCGGTCAGGGCCGCCATGTCATAGCCCTCGAACGCGGCGACGTACCGCTCGAGGAGCTTCTGCTGCTCCTCGTCGAGCGGGTCGGAGACGGCCGTGTCGTCCTCCGGCCGCTCGGCGAGGGTGGCACGGGCCCGCTGCAGCGCGCTGTTCACCGAGGCGACGGAGGTGTCGATCAGCTCGGCGACCTCGCTGGCCTTCCACGCGAGGACCTCCCGCAGGATGAGCACCGCGCGCTGCTTGGGGGGCAGGCTCTGCAGGGCGGCGACGAACGCGAGGCGCACCGACTCCTTGGCGACCGCGGCCTCCGCGGGGTCACCGACGGTCGGCAGGACCCGCGCGTCCGGGATCGGCTCCAGCCAGGTGTTGTCGGGGCGCGGATTGAGCGCGGCCTGCGCCAGCGGCGCCGCGGCGGTCAGGTCCATGGGGCGGGCGCGGCGGTTGCCCGCGTTCAGCATGTCGAGGCAGACGTTCGTCGCGATGCGGTACAGCCAGGACCGGACGCTGGAGCGGCCCTCGAACTTCTCGAAACTGCGCCAGGCCCGCACCATCGTGTCCTGCACGGCGTCCTCGGCCTCGAAGGCCGAACCGAGCATCCGGTAGCAGTACCCGGTCAGTTCGACCCGGTGTTTCTCCAGCGTGACGTCCAGATCGGCCGTCGTCCCTGCGATGTCGCTCATCCCAACCCACCCCTGCGCTGCGAGAGAGCCCTATGTGAGGCCCAACACATCGGAAGCTACCGCAGCCCACTGACAACGGCCCCCGGAGTGGGAAAACCCGCAGGTGAATCGGGAGATGCCGAAGAGGATCAGCAGGACCGTGCCGCGACGAACGCGCGCCGCTCCTGGACCCGCGCCGCGTGCGACCCCCACACCGTCACCGACACGACGCCGAGCACCGCGAGGAGGCCGAGCCCGACCGTCCCGGCCCAGCCGCCCGCGTGGAAGGCGACCGCGCCGAGTGTGCCGCCCGAGCTGGAGCCCAGGTAGTACGCGGACTGGTAGAGCGCGGACGCCTGCGCGCGGCCGGTCGTCGCCGTCCGGCTCACCGACGAGGACGCGACCGCGTGCCCCGCGAAGAACCCGGCCGTGATCAGAACCAGCCCCAGCAGCACCAGGATCAGTGAGGGGGAGAGGGAGAGCAGAAGGCCGCCCGCCGTCGTGCCCACCGCCAGGTACAGCGCGCCGCGCCGCCCGAGCCGCGCCACGAGCCGCCCGGCGGCGGCCGACGAGACCGTACCGACGAGGTAGACCAGGAAGATCGAGCCGATGACGCCCTGCGGCAGGGAGAACGGCGCCTCGGTGAGGCGGTACCCGATCACCGTGTAGACCGCGCCGAACACGGTCATGAACAGCGCCCCGATCGCGTACAGCCTGCACAGGAGCGGGTTCGAGAGGTGCGTGCGCACCGTGCGCGCCAGGGACTTGGGGCTGAGCGGGCCCGGGGTGAAGTGCCGGGGCGCGGGCAGCAGGACGCGGAAGGCGACCGCGCACAGCACGGCGAGGACACCGACCACGCCGACGGCCGCGCGCCAGCCCCAGGCCTGCGCGACCCAGCCCGTGACGATGCGCCCGCTCATCCCGCCGATGGAGTTGCCCGCCACGAACAGGCCGATCGCGGCCACCAGCGCCTTGGGCCGCACCTCCTCGGCGAGGAACGCCATCGCGGACGCGGGGAGCCCCGCGAGGGCCGCGCCCTGCACGGCGCGCAGCGCGATCAGCACCTCGACCGAGGGTGCGAAGGGGACGAGGAGCCCGACGGCGACGGCGACGGTCAGCGACGCGGTCATCATCGCGCGGCGTCCGTAGCGCTCGCTGAGGGCGCTGAGCGGCAGGACGAACAGGGCCAGTGCGCCCGTCGCCCCCGACACCGTCCAGCTGGCCGTGCTCGCGCTCACGCCGAAGTCGGCGGAGACGAGGGGGAGGAGAGCCTGCGTGGAGTAGAGGAGGGCGAAGGTGGCGACGCCGGCGAGGAAGAGCGCGAAGCTCATCCGGCGGTAGCCGGGCCCGCCCGGAGTCAGTCGGGTATCGGCGACGGGGGACGACGGGGCAGGGGCGACCGCATGGGTGACGGACGCCCCGCTACTGGCAGCAGGCATGTCCAGAAACGTACGACCGCATTTCTGATGCGTCCAATGCATGGAAACCCCATAATCGTTCCCATGCAGCATCAGCACAGGCCACAGCCGCGCGTGTCACACGACAGTGACGCGCAGGACATCGTGACGCTGCTCGCGCCACGCCTCGCGTACTTCGCGGGGGTGGCCCGCACCGAGCACGTCACGCGCGCCGCCGACCAGATGCGGATCCCCCAGTCCACGCTGTCCCGCGCCCTCGTCCGGCTCGAACGGGACCTCGGCGTCGACCTGTTCGCGCGCCGCGGCCGCACGGTCTCGCTCACCCCGGCGGGCCGCACGTTCCTCACCTCGGTCGAGCGGGCACTCGGCGAGGTGGAGCGCGCCGCCGAGTCGGTGCGCGCCGACGCCGACCCGGCGTCCGGCAAGGTCGCCTTCGGCTTCCTGCACACGATGGGCTCGGAGACGGTCCCCGGCCTGATCCGCGCCTTCCGCGCCGACCACCCGCGCATCCGCTTCAGCCTCGTCCAGAACTACGGCGAGGCGATGCTGGAGCGGCTGCGCGCGGGCGAGCTCGACCTCTGCCTCACCTCACCCGTGCCCGACGCCCCCGACCTGGTCGCCCGCCGCCTCGACGAGCAGCGCCTGCGCCTGGTCGTCCCCGACGACCACCGCCTCGCGTCCCGCAAGCGGGTCCGCCTCGCGGAGACCGCGGAGGAGGCGTTCGTGACCCTGGAGCCGGGGTACGGCCTGCGGCGCATCACGGACGACCTGTGCCGCGAGGCGGGCTTCAAGCCCCGCGTCGCCTTCGAGGGCGAGGAGGCGGAGACCTTGCGCGGCCTGGTCGCGGCGGGCCTGGGCGTGGCCCTGCTGCCGCCGCCCGCGGTGCCGCGCCCCGGGGTGGTGGAGCTGACGGTGACGGGCCAGCGGGCGGTGCGCGAGATCGGCGTGGCCTGGCTGGACGGCCACCCGGACACGCCACCGGTGGCGGCGTTCAAGGAGTTCCTGCTGAGCAGGAAGGGAAAACTGCTGCAGCAGTCCTCCCACCACGTCACCTTCTGAGGGACCGCCCGAAGCCGGAGGCCAACGGCATGCGCAACCCCAACGGCGGCGGCGCCGCCAACGCGTCCTCCAAGGGGCGGGCGAAGTCCGACCCGAACAGCGTCCCCATCACGAAGTCCGAGGCCAGCGCGAGGACTTCGGCCTGATGCTGGTGCAGCCGGTGCCCGTCCGAGTGCACCTCGAACCGGCACACGTCCCGGTTGGCCTTCTTCGCCCGCTCGGCGAGCCGGAACGACAGCTCGGGATCGGTCCGCTCGTCGTTCGTGCCGTGCACGATGAGCACCCGCCGCCCCGCGAGCTGCTTCACCGGCTCGGGAGGCGCCGCCACATCGTCCTCCGGCAGCCAAGGCGCCACCGCGAGCACGGAGTTGACCGCCGTGTGCCCGCCCGCGCGGAGGGCCGCCCGGCCGCCCATGTCCACGCCGGCCAGACAGACGGGGACGTCGCCGTAGAGACGTACGATCTCGTCGGCGGCCCAGTTCGTGTCGCGGGCCAGCTCCGCCTGCGCGCCGTTCCAGCCCCGGCAGCGGTAGCGCACGACGTGCGTGACGAGCCCCGCCTCGCGGCCGTCCTGGGCCAGTCTGCGGCCGAGCGCACGCACCCCGACCCCCGCCAGCGGCGACGGCCTGCGGCTGGAGGTCTCGGCGCCGCCGGGGAGCAGGAGCACCACTCCGCCGACCGCCGAAGGCGCCGTCCCGATCACACGCCCGAGCCTGGCCGTGCCCGCCGGCCCCGCGGTCCCTTCCTGTGCCATGACAGAACAGTGTCAGAAGCCATGGTGTACGCCACCCTTCCGCAGGGTCACTGTTACGTATCGACCAGTGAGTTCTACGCGCGTAGGCGCTAGCATGCCGAAATGACGAGCCAGACACACACGACCGGTCACACGGACCGTGAAACGCCCAGCGCCGAGCAGATCCGCCGCGCCCCGAAGGTGCTCCTCCACGACCACCTCGACGGCGGCCTGCGCCCCGGAACGATCGTCGACCTCGCCCGCGAGAACGGGTACGAGGGACTGCCCGAGACCGACCCCGACAAGCTCGGGATCTGGTTCCGCGAGGCCGCCGACTCCGGCTCCCTTGAGCGGTACCTGGAGACCTTCGCCCACACCTGCGCGGTGATGCAGACGAAGGACGCCCTCAAGCGCGTCGCCGCCGAGTGCGCCGAGGACCTCGCGGAGGACGGCGTCGTCTACGCCGAGATCCGGTACGCCCCCGAGCAGCACCTGGAGCAGGGCCTCACCCTCGAAGAGGTCGTCGAGGCCGTCAACGACGGCTTCCGCGAAGGTGAGCGCCGCGCGAAGGAGAACGGCCACCGCATCCGCGTGGGTGCCCTCCTCACCGCGATGCGGCACGCCGCCCGCGCCCTGGAGATCGCCGAACTCGCCAACCGCTACCGCGACGCGGGCGTCGTCGGCTTCGACATCGCGGGCGCCGAAGCCGGGTTCCCTCCCACCCGCCACCTCGACGCCTTCGAGTTCCTGAAGCGCGAGAACAACCACTTCACGATCCACGCGGGCGAGGCCTTCGGCCTGCCGTCGATCTGGCAGGCCCTGCAGTGGTGCGGCGCCGACCGCCTCGGCCACGGCGTGCGCATCATCGACGACATCGAGATCGCCGACGACGGCACCGTCCGCCTCGGCCGCCTCGCGTCGTACGTACGGGACAAGCGCATCCCGCTGGAGCTCTGCCCCACCTCGAACCTGCAGACGGGCGCCGCCACCTCCTACGCGGAACACCCCATCGGCCTGCTGCGCAAGCTGCACTTCCGCGCGACCGTGAACACCGACAACCGCCTGATGTCCGGCACCAGCATGAGCCGCGAATTCGAGCACCTGGTCGGCACGTTCGGCTACTCGCTCGACGACATGCAGTGGTTCACGGTCAATGCGATGAAATCAGCATTCATTCCTTTCGATGAACGACTGGCCATGATCAATGACGTGATCAAGCCCGGCTATGCCGAGCTGAAGTCCGAATGGCTGTTCCGCCAGACCGTCTCGACCAGCGGTTCTCTCGAAGGCTGACGGATTCACGTCCGCGTCGTACGACGCGTGAGCGGCCGGGGTGTGTGCACCCCGGCCGCTTTCCTTTTTGCGCCCGGCCCGTGATTGGGACTGCTTACGGTCGTTGAACCGCTCAAACCCCCCTCCCCACATCCGTAAGCAAAGACGCAAGGACGCATTGAAGATGAAGCAGTCTGCCGCCAAGACCCTCGGTGTCGCCGCTCTCGGCGCCGCTTTCGCCGCCGCCGGTGCCGGTGCCGCGAACGCCGCCCCCGCCGCCGCCGACCCCGCGGCCGCGCTCGGCCCCGTCTCCTCCGTGGTCCCGGCCGCCGGCGCCACCGAGTCCCTCACCGCCGGGCAGAACGCCCTCGGCAGCGGCCTGAACGCCGCCCAGCCCGTCCTCGGCAACGCCGCGGGCCCCAAGCCGGGCGGCCCGACCTCGCCCATCTCCGGCCTGCTCGGCGGCCTGCCCACCGGCGGCACCGGCCTCAACGGCCTCCCGCTCGGCTGACCGGACCCCGTCCGAACGCCCGATGGGGCGCCCCTCCGCAGAGGGGCGCCCCATCGTCGTGTCCGGGTCATCCGGCCGTCGTCACCAGGCCTGACGCGCCTTGCTCTCCGAGGGCAGCAGGATCCACATCGCGATGTAGAGAAGGAACTGCGGTCCCGGCAGCAGGCACGAGACCACGAAGATCACGCGCATCGTCGTCGCGGACGTGCCGAAGCGCTTGGCGAGAGCTGCGCACACTCCGCCGATCATCCGGCCGTGGGTGGGGCGGGCAAGGGCGGCCATGTCGGGCTCCTTCGTGAACCGTAGGTGCGGGGTTTCTCGTGTACCCCGATACGACGACAGTACGTTCACGAACCAGGTCAAAGCATCGCTCTACGGTGCGATACCGACCCTGGGAATCGTCGGGGTCGGACCCTGAGACGTGTCCTCCCGGGGGAGGGGCACCCGGGCCCTCCCGTCACCACCGCGACGGAGCCGCGCCCTGGCCGCGGGCACCACGGCGACATGTGCGAGGGCCACCCCGAAGGTGTTCAGGAGCAGCGAGTCGATGTCGACGACCTGACCGGGCACCCCGGTCTGCAGCAGCTCGATGCCGAGCGACAGCATCGCCCCGGCGGCGACCGTGCGCACCAGCGAGCCCCACGGCGAGACCTCGAGCCGGCCGCCGGCCAGCGGAAGCAGCACACCGAGCGGGGCGAGCAGCAGCACGCTCTCGCCGATCCGGCGGGCCGCCTGCACACCGCCCAGCGCGAGATCCGCCTTGATCCCGGCGAGCGGCTCCATGTTCGCGGCGCTCACCCAGGGGACGTCCAGCGGGCGCAGCGTGATCCACCCGACGAGCAGAAGATGTGCGACGAGGAGGAGTCCCCCCGCCGCACGGAAGCGGATGGCGGCACCGTGGCCGCCCGAGCCTTGAAGCACGCCCCCCAAGACGCCGGGGGCGGCAGGATCGGTTCCGCGTACCCGGCGGTGGTTACTCGACGGTTTGCACCGGCGGAGGAACGGTGCCGGGCCGGGACCGCACCTCCGGAGTGCACTCGTAGCGCCGCAGGGGGCTGTTTCCCGGGCCTCCCAAGACCACCGTGCCGTCGTCCGACGACGCGTTGTCGGCCAGCGTGCACACGATCTGCGCGAGCGCGAACGTCGACAGGTTCTCCGGCGGGGTGCTCAGCCGCAGGGCCTCGGCGGGGTCGCCCTTGCGCGGCCCGGAGGCGCTGGTGCCGCCGCGGACGTCCGTGGCGAAGCCCGCCTGCCTCTCCTCGTCCGAGGGAGCCTTCGCCAACTCGTCGAGGAGGGCCTGCGCGATGCGCACCCGGTCGGTCGTCGCCTTGTCCGTCGGCAGCTGGACGTTGCGGTCGACGTTCACCAGCTGCGACGCGCACACCAGGAACACCTCGACCGGCACCCCGCCGCCCGCCTGCGACGCGAGGGTGGAGCCCGACATCACGCACGGCACCCGCGAAGGCGCCGCGCCGTAGTCCGTCGGCACCTCGGTCGTCCTGATCCCGCACCCGGCGAGCACACCGGCGAGCCCCACGACGGCGGCCACGGCGCGCATACGACGCCCGTTCACGCCTGGCCCCCTTCCGTACGCCCGTCCTCGTCGCCCGCGTCGCCCTCGGCCCGCTCCTCGTCGCGCGGCAGCCACAGCGTGAAGACCGCGCCGCCCTCCGGCGAATTGGCGGCGGTGATCTCGCCGCCGTGGATGTGCGCGTTCTCCAGCGCGATGGAGAGCCCGAGACCGCTGCCCTCGGAGCGCGGCCGGGACGCGGACGCCTTGTAGAACCGGTCGAAGACGTGCGGCAGCACGTCCTCGGGGATACCGGGCCCGTGGTCGCGTACGGCGATGACCAGCTTCGCGTCCTCCAGACGGACCGAAACGTTCACCGGGGAGCCGCCGTGCTTCAGGGCGTTGCCGATGAGGTTCGCCAGGATCACGTCCAGGCGGCGCGGGTCGAGGCGGACCATGATGCCGCGCTCGGCGTCCAGCTCGACCGCGTCCAGCCAGGCGCGCGCGTCGATGCACGCGGTGATCTGGTCGGCGATGTCCACGTCGTCCAGGACGAGGCGCGCGGTCCCCGCGTCGAAGCGGGTGACCTCCATGAGGTTCTCCACGAGGTCGTTCAGGCGGCGGGTCTCGCTCACCACGAGGCGCACGGCCGGCTCGATCATCGGGTCCACGGACCCCGTCTCCGCGTCGAGCTCCTCCTCGAGGACCTCCGTCACGGCGGTGATCGCGGTCAGCGGGGTGCGCAGCTCGTGCGACATATCGGCGACGAAACGCCGGGACGCCTCGTCACGGGCGCTCATGTCGGCGACCTTCTTCTCCAGGTTCTCCGCGGTCCTGTTGAACGTACGGGACAGGTCGGCGAGCTCGTCGGTCCCCGACACCCGCAGCCGCGTGTCCAGCTTCCCCTCGCCGAGCCGCCGCGCCGCGACACCGAGCCGGTGCACGGGCTTCAGCACGGTCGTCGCGGCGGCCTGCGCGAGCAGCGCCGAGCCGATCAGCGCGAGGCCCGTGGCGATGGCCAGGGACCAGCCCAGCGAACTCAGGTCCTTCGCCTCCGGTTCGAGGGACTTGAACATGTAGCCGGTCGGGCCGCCGCCGATCACCTTGGCGCCACCCACCAGATGCGGGGTGCCGTGGTCGGCGGTCCGCTGCCAGTACAGGTGGTACGGGCTCTTGTTGCCGGAGGTCAGCGGCTGCTTCTTCCGCACCGCCTTCTGCAGCGAGGCCGGCACCTTGGCGAGCGTGAAGGCGTCCAGGTCGGAGTAGCCGACGAGCTGGCCGCCGCCCTTCTTGTCGGCGACCAGGAGCACGCTGTAACGCTGGCTGCTGTTCGCCATCTGCTCGGCGGTCGCCTGCAGTTCGGCCTGCGACACGTCGGCGGGCAGCGCGCCCGCGCGGTTCTGCATCTGCTGCCTGAAGTCCTTGAGCGCCGCGTCCTGCGCGCGCGTGAGCACCGCCTCGCGGTTGAGCCAGTACGCGATGCCGGACGCGGAGACCGCCGCGGTGAGCGCCACGAGCCCGAACACCACGACGAGCCGCAGCCGCAGACTCGTGAAGCGCAGACCCGCCAGTATCGCCTTGCGCGCCGCGGCCCAGCCGCGGAGCTTGTCGTGCGGTTTGGTCACTGAGGCGTGTCCAGCCGGTAGCCGACGCCGCGCACCGTACGGATCAGGGTCGGCGACGAGGGCACGTCCTCGACCTTCGCGCGCAGCCGCTGCACGCACGCGTCCACGAGCCGCGAGTCGCCGAGGTAGTCGTGCTCCCACACCAGACGCAGCAACTGCTGCCGCGACAGGGCCTGTCCCGGCCTGCGGCTCAGCTCCAGGAGCAGCCGCAGCTCGGTGGGCGTGAGCTGCAGGTCCTCGCCGTTCTTCGTGACCGTCATCGCGGCCCGGTCGATGACCAGCGAACCGAACGTCGCCGCGTCGTTCGCCTCGCGTTCGCCGCGCCGCAGCACGGCACGGATCCGGGCGTCGAGGACCCGGCCCTGCACGGGCTTGACCACATAGTCGTCGGCGCCGGACTCCAGGCCGACGACCACGTCGATGTCGTCGCTGCGCGCGGTCAGCAGGATGATCGGCAGCTGGTCGGTGCGCCGGATGCGACGGCACACCTCGAAGCCGTCGATGCCCGGCAGCATCACGTCCAGCACGATCAGGTCGGGCCGCTGCTCGCCGAGCAGCTTCAGACCGTCCTCGCCGGTGGCAGCAGTGGCCACCCGATGCCCCTGGCGCGTCAGCGAAAGCTCCAGGGCCGTCCGGATGGCGTCGTCGTCCTCGATCAGCAACAGGGAAGGCACGGACGTCATTCTGTCCCATGCCACGGCCCAGTTCGACTGCTGGATCCTCCGCGGGTTCGTAATGGGCAGGTAGATGCCCGCACCCACACGTGACCTTCACAGGTGGAAGACCTCCCCGGCCCCTGTGACAGGCCTGTGACAGTCGACGGACACCGCCATGAAGTCACTGCGGCAGAGTTCTGGTCACACGGAAGAAGCCGGACTCCACCGACGGGGGGCGCAAGATGAATACGCTGCACAGCACCAGCTCGAGCGCAGTTGTCACGCGTCTCCACGACGTCGTGCGGGGGTCTGAGAAGTCCGGTGCCGTGAGCGGGCGGGGGTGCGCTCGCGGCGCCGGGCGTCAGCACACCGGGTTCATGACGGTGGTTGACAGGGCTCACGGGGGAGCCGCGTACGGGGAGGACTCGGGGGAGCGGAAGTCCCTGTCGGAGGCGGAGTTCACCGCCTACGTCCAGGAGCGCCGCGCCTCCCTGTACGCAACCGCCTACCACCTGACCGGCGACCGGTTCGAGGCCGAGGACCTGCTGCAGAGCGCCCTCTTCTCGACGTACCGCGCCTGGGACCGGATCAGTGACAAGGCCGCGGTCGGGGGCTACCTCCGCCGCACCATGACGAATCTGCACATCAGCGCGTGGCGCCGCCGCAAGCTGAACGAGTACCCGACCGAGGAACTGCCGGAGACGGTGGGCGACACGGACGCGATGCGCGGCACGGAGCTGCGCGCGGTTCTCTGGCAGGCCCTGGCCCGCCTCCCCGAACTGCAGCGCACGATGCTCGTGCTCCGCTACTACGAGGGCCGTACGGACCCCGAGATCGCGGACATCCTCGACATCAGCGTCGGCACGGTGAAGTCCAGCATCTGGCGGTCGCTCCGCCGGCTGCGCGAGGACGAGGTCCTCAGCTTCGGCCGTGACGAGGAGGAGTCCTTCGGCGAGTTGGTCGCCTGAGGGGCCGGGGGAACACGGGGGAAGTACGGGGGCCCGTCGCTCCGGGGGGTTGCGGCGGTTGCACGGGGGACCACACGGGGGAAACAAGTGGAGGACCGGAAGGCCTGGGGGGTCTTTCCGGTCCCTCTGCTTTTCCGTGACCGCTCAGGGCGCTCCGGTTGTCCTGCTACGAAGAGGCCTGGGCCCGCGCCTTCACGCGGCGGCCGGCCGCCGCCGCGGCGACCCGCCCCAACGCCTCGTCCTTCGCGCAGGGGTACGCGCCCAGCGCGGTCTGCCGTGCCACGATGGCGCGTTCCTCCCGCATGAGCCGCCAGCCGCGCCGCAGCAGGAACGGCACGGACTTGCGCCCCTCCCGCAGATCCCGCAGCAGCCGCCGCCGGAACGTCGTCGAGGGCCGCCCCCGCAGACAGATCGCGTCGGCCAGCACACCAAGCTCCCGGCACCGCTCCACGATGTCCGCCGCGAAGATGCCCTCGGCGACGAAGAGCGGCGTGCGCTCGATGTCCAGCGCCTCCTGCCCCACGCGCGCACTGACCGAGATGTCGTACACCGGCACGTTCGTGCGCCCCGTCCGGCACAGCTCCTCGATCGCGGCGACCGCCACATCGGCGTCCCAGGAGTCCGGGGAGTCCCAGTCGATGTCCGAACTGCCCGGCACGAGCGGCAGCGTGGGGTCACCGGCTTCCTTGTAGAAGTCGTCCAGACAGAGCACGGGCAGCCCCGAGCGGGCGGCGAACGACGACTTCCCCGAGCCTGAGGGGCCGGTCAGCAGCACGACGCGGGTCGGTATCGGGGGATGGGAACCCAATTCTCTGAGCCTTTGCAGCCGGAGTGGACCGCATCTCCCGACACGGCGCGTCCGTGTGGACGGGAGCCATTATCAACCGACGCGCCCGGAACGGGGCGCCCGCGAGTCGGCCTTTGGTTCCGGCGGCGTCAGTCAACTACGCTACGTGCTCGCATGATTACAGAACCGGACGACCCGACGATGCACGGATGTGAGCGGAACCCATGGCACGACACGCAGTGAAGAAGCTCCCCCGGTCCGGTTCGCGCGCGCTGCTGCGGGCGGGGCTCACCGTGACGGCGGCGGGCGCCGCGCTCGGGGTGGGGGGCGCGGCGACCGCCGGTGCGGCGGAGCCGGGGCCTTCGGCTTCGCCGTTTCAGGGGCTTTCGACGGCGGTGCATCATTCGGCGGCGGGCGGGCTCGGGCCGGTCAAGGACCTGCAGCTGGACCCGCTGGCCAACACCAGCGCCGACCCGCTCGACAACACGCTCGGTACGCAGGTCGCGGACTTCAAGCCGGTGCACACGGGCTTCGTCACCGGGCCGCTGACCTCGGGTGGCTCCCTGGCCGACCTGCCGGTGGTGGGCGGGGCGACGAAGCTGTTGCCGAGTTAGTCGGCGGGTGCGGCGGTCTCCGGCCCGGTGCGCAGCGGTACTTCGCGGATCAGCCATGCCGCCGCGAGTGCGAGCACGCACAGCACGGCCGTGCCGGCCATGACGCCGTGCAGTCCGCCGGTGACGCCGGTCCGGAAGGCGTCCCGTGCCGATTCCGGGAGGTCGTTCAGGAGCGCGGGGGTCAGCTCGCCGCCCGCGAGGCGCTCGCCGTCCCCGCCGAGGTGCTCCGTGAGGGTGTCGGTCATGCGGCCGGTGTAGACGGAGCCGAGGACCGCGACGCCGAGCGAGCCGCCGATGGTCCGCAGGAGCGCGTTGGTGCCGCTGGCGGCGCCCATGTCGCGCGGCTCCGCGCTGTTCATGGTGATCAGGAGCGATGGCTGCATCAGACAGCCGAGGCCCGCGCCCAGGACGAACGTCAGCGCGGACGCCACGGCGGTCGCGGTGTCCACGTCCACCGTCAGGAGCGCCAGGGCGCCCACCGTGGCGACGGCGCCGCCCGCGATCGGATACGTCCGGTATCCGCCGCCCTTGCCGACGGCCCGGCCGATGTACAGCTGCGCGCCCATCATGCCCAGCATCAGCGGGAGCAGCAGCAGGCCGCTCTCCGTCGACGACATGCCGCGGACGAACTGCATGTACTGCGGCAGGTAGCTGGCCGCCCCCAGCATCGCCGCGCCCGCCAGGAAGGTGAGCACCTGCGCGAGCGTGAAGTTGCGGTCGCGGAACAGGCGGGGCGGGACGACCGGTTCGGGGGCGCGCCGCTCCACGCGGGCGAAGGCGGCGAGCGAGACCGCGGCGAGCAGCGCGAGGCCGCCGATCTGCGGCGACAGCCAGTCGTACGTCGTGCCGCCCCAGGTGCCGAGCAGCGTCAGCGCCAGGATGCCCGCCGTGAGGAGCGCGGCGCCCGCGTAGTCGATCCGGGCCGTGCTGCGCTCGCCGCGCAGCCGGACGAGGAGGCCGACGAGGAGCAGCGCGACGGCGCCGACGGGCACGTTGACGTAGAAGACCCAGCGCCAGTCGAGGTGGTCGGTGAGGAAGCCGCCGAGGAGCGGTCCGCCGATCATCGCGACGGGCAGCATGACGCCGATCATCGACTGCGAACGGCCCGCCTGCGCGGGTGTGAGCAGCGTCCCCAGGAGGGACATCGCGCCGACGAAGAGGCCGCCCGCGCCGAGCCCCTGGAGGGCACGGAAGGCGATCAACTGCTCCATGTTCTGTGCGAGTCCGCAGAGCACGGATCCGGCGAGGAAGACCGTGATCGAGGCCAGATAGCTGCCCTTGCGGCCGTACAGGTCGCCGATCTTGCCCCAGATGGGGGTGGAGACGGCGGCGGTGAGCAGGTAGGCCGTCACCACCCAGGAGAAGTGGTCGAGGCCGCCGAGGTCGCCGACGATCGTCGGGAGCGCGGTGCCGACGATGGTGCCGTCGAGCGTCGCCAGGATGATGCCGAGCAGCAGGCCGAGGACGGCGAGCCGGGAGGGCGGGTCCGGGGTTTCCGGAGGCGCCGGAGGCGCCTCTTGGGCGGTGGCGGCGGGTGCGGTGGGCTCCGTGCGCTGGTTCATGGCGTCCTCGCGAGGTGGTCGACGGTGCGTCAGGCGGCGTACGGGCGGACGGCCCTCGCGTCGCGCAGCGCGAGCGCCCACCAGGCGAGCTGGTCGAGCATGGTCTTGACGGCGGCGTCGCTGGCCGGCGCCGTCATGTTTCCGTCGGCGTCGAACAGGCCCCAGGCGTTGTGCAGGCTGACGGTGTTGCGGATGGTCGTGGCGTTCAGCTCGGCCATGACGACGCGGAGGTGTTCGACCGCGCGGAGGCCACCCGAGATGGCGCCGTAGGAGACGAAGCCGATCGGCTTGGCGTGCCACTGCTCGTTGTGCCAGTCGATGGCGTTCTTCAGGGACGCCGGGTAGCTGTGGTTGTACTCGGGCGTGATGAAGACGAACGCGTCGGCCGCGGCCAGGCGCGGGCTGACCAGGGCGAGGGCCTCGGTGGTGCCGGGTGCGGGCGGCTGTCCGAAGGCCGGGAGGACCGTGGGCAGCGGGGTCTCGGCGAGGTCGATGACGTCCACGCTCATGTCGTCGCGCTGGTCGAGGTGGCCCTTGATCCAGCGGGTGACGACCGGGGCGAAGCGGCCTTCGCGGGTGGAGCCGACGAGGATCGCGACGCGGAGCGGGGTGGGCGTCGAAGTGGTCGTGGTCATGGGGTCCCCCCGGAGATGTGCACGGCGTATCGTTCGCGTACAACGTACACAGCAATGTGTACGGCGTCTACTGGGGATACGGTGTACGCATGGAAGCACAGAAGAAGCCCGAGCCCGAGATCACGCTCTGGGAGCGCATGGAGCGCCCCGCGGCCGCGCAACGCACCACGCTGACGCCGCAGAAGATCGCCGAAGTGGCGGTGAAGGTCGCCGACGCCGAGGGCTTCGCGGCCGTCACCATGCGCCGCCTCGCCACCGAGCTGGGCGTCGCGCCCATGGCCGCCTACCGCCACGTCTCCGGCAAGGACGACCTGTACGCGCTGATGGTCGACCGGGTCACCGCCGAGGTCGTCGTCCCCGAGGACGTGACCGGCTGGCGCGAGGTGCTGCGCGCGTACGCGATCGGGAGCCGCGGCCTGATGCTGGCGCACCCCTGGCTCGCCCAGCTCCCCACGCCGCACTTCGCCCTGACGCCGAACCGGATGGCCATGGCCGACCGGCAGCTGGCGGCGCTGGAGAACCACGGCCTGGACTCCGACACGATCATGACGGCGTTCCGCACCGTCGGCGCGTACGTGCACGGCGTCAGCCAGTCGGAGGTCGCGCTGCGCCAGTACATGGAGGACAACGGCTGGACCAGCGGCGACGAGGCGCGCGCGGGGCTCGCGCCGCAGATGACGTACCTGATGAGCACCGGCCGCTACCCGGCCTACCGGCGCTACGCCCTCGGCGCGGGACGCAAGGACGACGCCGCCTGGCAGTTCGAGACGGGACTCGACTGCGTCCTGGACGGCATCGCGGTCCGGCTCGGCCTCGCACCGGGGGAATGACGAAACCCCGCGCCCCATCAGGGGCGCGGGGAACTGCGCGACCAGCCAGGACGCGCCCGCAGACGCGAACCGGCCTTACCGCGAAGGCCTAGTAGGCGGAGCCCGACGCGCCCAGCGACCCCGTCGGGTGCCAGACCGTCTTGGTCTCCAGGCAGGCCGTCAGGCGGTGCGTGCCCGGGTCGGCCGACCAGTCCACAGGCTGTGGACGGAACACACGCTTGAGGTTGTCCGCGGCCGCGATCTCCAGATCGCGGGCAAGCTCCGCCTCCGCCCCCGTCAGGTCGATCGCGTTGACGTCCTGGTGGGCGGCGAGCGGCGCCGCGATCTCGGCGGTCTTCCCGGTGAGAATGTTGACCACACCACCGGGAACGTCCGACGTCGCGAGGACCTCGCCGAGCGACAGCGCCGGCAGCGGCGACTTCTCGGAGGCGATCACCACGGCCGTGCTGCCCGTCGCGATCACCGGGGCGATCACCGAGACGAGGCCGAGGAACGACGACTCCTGGGGCGCGACGACCGCGACCACACCCGTCGGCTCCGGCGTCGACAGGTTGAAGAACGGGCCTGCGACCGGGTTCGCCCCGCCCACGACCTGGGCGATCTTGTCGGTCCAGCCCGCGTACCAGACCCAGCGGTCGATCGCCGCGTCCACCTGGACGGCGGCCTTCGACTTGGAGATGCCCTCCGCGTCCGCCACCTCCCGCACGAACTGGTCCTTGCGGCCCTCCAGCATCTCCGCGACGCGGTAGAGGACCTGGCCCCTGTTGTACGCGGTCGCGCCCGACCAGCCGCCGAAGGCCTTGCGCGCGGCGACGACCGCGTCACGGGCGTCCTTGCGGGAGGAAAGGGGCGCGTTCGCCAGCCACTTGCCCTTTGAGTCGGTCACCTCGTACACCCGGCCGCTCTCGCTGCGGGGGAACTTGCCCCCGACGTACAGCTTGTAGGTCTTGAAAACCGTGAGTCGGTCAGACATCGAGGTACGCCTCCAGCCCGTGCCGGCCGCCCTCGCGGCCGAAGCCCGACTCCTTGTAGCCGCCGAACGGCGACGTCGGGTCGAACTTGTTGAAAGTGTTGGCCCAGACGACGCCCGCCCGGAGCTTGTTCGCGACAGCGAGGATGCGCGAGCCCTTCTCCGTCCAGATGCCGGCGGAGAGCCCGTACTGCGTGTTGTTGGCCTTGGCGACCGCCTCGTCCGGGGTACGGAAGGTCAGGACGGAGAGCACCGGGCCGAAGATCTCGTCGCGGGCGACGGTGTGTGCCTGCGTGACGTTGGTGAACAGCGTCGGCGCGAACCAGTAGCCGGAGGTGGGCAGTTCGCACGGGGCGGACCAGCGCTCGGCGCCCTCCGCCTCGCCGGTCTCGGCGAGCGCGGTGATGCGGGCCAGCTGCTCGGCGGAGTTGATGGCGCCGATGTCGGTGTTCTTGTCCAGCGGGTCGCCGAGGCGCAGCGTGGACAGGCGGCGCTTGAGCGCGTCGAGCACCTCGTCCTGGACCGACTCCTGTACGAGGAGCCGCGAGCCCGCGCAGCAGACCTGGCCCTGGTTGAAGAAGATGCCGGTGACGATGCCCTCGACGGCCTGGTCGATGGGCGCGTCGTCGAAGACGATGTTGGCGCCCTTGCCGCCCAGTTCGAGCGTGACCTTCTTGTCGGTGCCGGCGACCTGGCGCGCGATGGCCTTGCCGACGGCGGTCGAGCCGGTGAAGGCGACCTTGTTCACGTCCGGGTGGGCGGTCAGGGCCGCGCCCGCGTCGCCGTACCCGGGGAGGATGTTGACGACGCCCTTGGGCAGGCCCGCCTGGCGGCAGATGTCCGCGAAGAACAGGGCGCTCAGCGGAGTCGTCTCGGCGGGCTTCAGGACGACCGTGTTGCCGGTCGCGAGCGCCGGGGCGATCTTCCAGGCCAGCATCAGGAGCGGGAAGTTCCAGGGGATGACCTGGCCCGCGACACCGAGCGGGGCCGGGTTCGGGCCGTACCCCGCGTGGTCCAGCTTGTCGGCCCAGCCCGCGTAGTAGAAGAAGTGCGCGGCGACCAGGGGAAGGTCGGCGTCGCGCGTCTCCTTGATGGGCTTTCCGTTGTCCAGCGTCTCCAGGACGGCCAGCTCGCGGCTGCGCTCCTGGATGATCCGGGCGATGCGGAAGAGGTACTTGGCGCGCTCGGCGCCCGGCAGCGCCGACCACTTCTCGAAGGCCTTGCGGGCGGCCTTCACCGCGCGGTCGACGTCCTCGGCGGAGGCCTGCGCGACCTCGGAGAGGACCTCCTCGGTGGACGGGGAGACCGTCTTGAAGACCTTGCCGTCGGCGGCCTCGGTGAACTCGCCGTCGATGAACAGGCCGTAGCTCGGCGCGATGTCGACGACGGAGCGCGACTCGGGCGCCGGAGCGTACTCGAAGGGGGAAGTCATGGTGATCAGTCCACCGTCACGTAGTCGGGGCCGGAGTAGCGGCCGGTGGCCAGCTTCTGACGCTGCATGAGCAGGTCGTTGAGGAGCGAAGAGGCACCGAAGCGGAACCAGTGGTTGTCCAGCCAGTCGGGACCGGCCGTCTCGTTCACCAGCACGAGGAACTTCACCGCGTCCTTGGTGGAGCGGATGCCGCCCGCGGGCTTCACACCGATCTGCACGCCGGTCTGCGCACGGAAGTCGCGGACGGCCTCCAGCATGAGCAGGGTGTTGGCCGGGGTGGCGTTGACGCCGACCTTGCCGGTCGAGGTCTTGATGAAGTCGGCGCCCGCGATCATGCCGATCCAGCTGGCGCGCTTGATGTTGTCGTACGTCGAGAGCTCACCGGTCTCGAAGATGACCTTCAGGCGGGCGGTGCCGCAGGCCTCCTTCACGGCGCGGATCTGCTCGAACACCGTCATGTAGTCACCCGCCAGGAACGCGCCCCGGTCGATGACCATGTCGATCTCGTCGGCGCCCGCCGCGACGGCCTCGCGCACGTCGCCGAGCTTCACCTCGATCGCCGCGCGGCCCGCGGGGAAGGCGGTCGCGACGGACGCGACCTTCACGCCGCTGGCCCCGACGGCCTCCTTGGCGGTGGCGACCATGTCCGGATAGACGCAGACGGCCGCGGTGCGGGGGGTCTTCCGGTCGGTCGGGTCCGGGTTCACGGCCTTCGCGCCGAGCGCCCGGACCTTGCCCGGGGTGTCGGCGCCCTCGAGCGTCGTCAGGTCGATCATCGAAATGGCCAGGTCGATGGCGTACGCCTTCGCCGTGGTCTTGATCGAACGGGTACCGAGCGAGGCGGCACGCGCCTCCAGGCCGACCGCGTCGACGCCGGGCAGCCCGTGAAGGAAGCGGCGGAGCGTGCTGTCGGACGCTGTCACGTCAGCGAATGCAGTGGGCATGGTCACGAGGGGAGCATATCTACGCGCGTAGCTGCTGTACAGGGGGAGGGCCAGGGGCGCCCGGCCGGGCTTCAGGCAGAATCAGGGTATGAGCGACCCTCGAGACCCCGTGGCGGAGCCCGTCTACAAGGACCGCACCTACCGGTCCCCGGCCGGCATCGCCGGTGGCGTCCTGCTGCTCGCCCTGGGCGCCTGGCTCGGCATCGACGCGGTCATCCGCGGCGAGGGCCGCACCCCGTGGCTCGCGCTCGCCGGACTGCTCCTCGCGGTGCCGCTGGTCGTCGCGTTCACCGTACGGCCCGTCGTGTACGCCAACGACGACCGCCTGCGGATCCGCAACCCCTTCCGGACCATCACGCTGCCGTGGGCGTCCGTCGCGACGCTCCGCTCCGGCTACTCCAACGAGGTCCTCACCAACGCCGGCACCAAGTTCCAGCTCTGGGCGATCCCCGTCTCGCTGCGCGGCCGCAAGAGGGCGGCGCGCAGGCAGTCGCAGGCCGTCGCGGCGGGCGACCCGACGAACGGCCGCTCCTTCCACGACCCCACCACGCCGTCCACCCGCTCGGCGGGCGACCAGTCCATGGACGACCTCCGCGACCTCGCCGAACGGCGCGCCGCCGAGGAGTCCGCGCAGGGCGAGCCGGTGGTGCGCTGGGCGTACGAGATCCTGGCGCCGTCCGTGGCGGGGGCGGTGCTGCTCGTGGTGCTGCTCGCGGTGACCTGAGGGCCGGCCGAGCCGAGCTCTGCCGGGCGCCCGCGCCGACTCCGGTCACGGCGGGCCGTGCCAGCCCAGGAGCATGTGGCCGCCGCACACCGCCGACGTGAGCGCCGCCGCGATCAGCACCGTCACGCGTACGTGCGCCCTCGCGCGTGCCAGCGCCACGGCGACCGGCAGCAGCAGCGGGAAGCCGGGCAGCAGGAAGCGCGCCCGGGGGAAGTAGACGCCGCTGCTGCCGAGCACGATCACGAGCAGCAGACCGCTGAAGAGCAGCAGGGGCAGCGGCTGCCGGTCGCCCACCGACAGTACGAACAGCACGACCGCCCCCAGCAGGACGACCGTCACCATCGCCACGAACAGCGCGGGCCGCTCGGTGACGAACAGGTCCCGCATCCGCCGATACGTCGCGACGCCGCCGTCCCACTCGTTGCGCCACAGCTTCTGTACGGCGAAGTACCCGTCCCAGCGGCCGAGGCGCAGGCCCACCCAGCCGACGTACGCGAGCCAGCCGAGGGGAGCGACGAGGGCGCCGAGGAGTGGGCGAAGGGGACGGCGGGAGCCGGCCGCGGCGGGTGGCCGGCGCAGGGTGAGCAGGGCGGTCAGGGACACCGCCGCGGCCACCGCCACGCCCGTGGGACGCGTCAGGCCCGCCAGCGCGGCCAGAGAGCCCGCCCACAGCCAGCGATCGCTCAGCACCGCGTACAGCGACCACGCGCACAGCGCGGTGAACAGGGACTCCGTATAGCCCATCCACTGCACGAGCGCCACGGGCAGGCTGCCCCAGAGCACGGCGAGGACGACACCGGTCCCGCGGCCGTACAGCCGGTCGCCCACCGCGAAGATCCCCCACGCGGCGAGCAGCGAGGCGGCCACCGACACGGAGAGGCCCGCCGCACCCCGCGGCAGCCACGGCACGAGGGCGTCGCCCGCCCTGATGAGCAGCGGGTAGAGCGGGAAGAAGGCGAGGTTGTTGCCGTCGATGCGGGTGCCGAGCTCGTCGGCGTAACCGCTCTGGGCGATCCTCAGGTACCAGTCGCAGTCCCACGACTCCATCAGCAGATGCCGTACGCCGCGGTGGTCGCGGTGGGCCCACATGGTGAACACCAGCAGGCCGAGCGCGCGGACCGCCGTGTACGCGGCGAGGGCGGGCCAGGCGTGGCGGAGGGCGGCGGTGGTGCGGGTCCGCAGGCGCGGGGGCGTGGGCGTGGTGCCGTGCGGTGTCCTGGACGCGGGTGCGGGGACGCGGGTGGGGGCGGCGGTCGAGGGCTCGGAGAATCCGTACGGCACTGCGGCGGCTCCCGGAACGTGAAAGTGCGCTACCGGTCGTCCCTTCCTGGGAAGACCGGCAGCGCACCGGGGTACTGCGGCAGTCGCTTCGTGGAACCACTCGGACGGGTGGTGCGGGGTGGTGCGGGCGGTGAGGGTGGTTCAGGTGGTGCGGGTGGCTGGGGTGGGGCGCGTCAGATGCCTGCTGCCGCGGAGAGGTCGCGCTTGATCGACGCGAGCAGGTCCGTCGCGCGCGTGCGGGCCTCGGGCAGCGCGGCCCTGTCCGTCACCGGAACGACCACTTCGAGGTAGCACTTGAGCTTCGGCTCGGTGCCGCTCGGGCGGACGATGACGCGGGCGCCGTCCAGCGTGTAGCGCAGGCCGTCGGTGGGCGGCAGCGTCTCCGTGCCGCGCGTCAGGTCCTCCGCCTTCGACACGGGCAGGCCCGCGAGCTCCGTCGGCGGCTGCTCGCGCAGGCGGCGCATCGCGTCCGCGATCAGGGACAGGTCCTCGACGCGGACCGACAGCTGGTCAGTGGCGTGCAGACCGTGCTCCAGGGCGAGGTCGTCGAGCAGGTCGAGGAACGTGCGGCCTTCCTCCTTGAGCTCGGACGCGAGTTCCGCGAGCAGCAGCGCCGCGGTGATGCCGTCCTTGTCGCGTACGCCCTCGGGGTCGACGCAGTAGCCGAGCGCCTCCTCGTAGCCGTAACGGAGGCCGTCGACGCGGGCGATCCACTTGAAGCCGGTGAGGGTCTCCTCGTAGGGGAGGCCCGCCTTCTCGGCGATCCGGCCGAGGAGGGAGGAGGACACGATCGACTCGGCGAAGGTGCCGTGCGCTCCGCGCTTCACGAGGTGGGCGGCGAGGAGGGCGCCCACCTCGTCGCCGCGGAGCATCCGCCAGTCGGTGTCCTCGGGACCGGTCTTCACCGCCGCCGCGCAGCGGTCCGCGTCCGGGTCGTTGGCGATGATCAGGTCGGGGGCGGGGGAGGTGCGGGCCGCCGTCGCGAAGGCGAGGTCCATCGCACCCGGCTCCTCCGGATTCGGGAACGCGACCGTCGGGAAGTCCGGGTCCGGCTCGGCCTGCTCGGCGACGAGGGTCGGCGCGGGGAAGCCCGCGCGGGCGAACGCGGCGAGGAGGGTGTCCTTGCCGACGCCGTGCATGGCCGTGTAGACGGCGCGGGCGGTGCGGGGGGAGCCGGGGGACAGGACGGCGTCCGTACGGGCCAGGTAGGCCTCCAGGACGGCTTCGTCGAGGGTTTCCCAGCCGGCGTCGGGGCGCGGTACGTCGTCGAGGCTCGCGATGGCGTCGATCTCCGCGGCGATCTCCGCGTCGGCGGGCGGGACGATCTGGGAGCCGTCGCCGAGGTAGACCTTGTAGCCGTTGTCCCGCGGGGGGTTGTGGCTGGCCGTGACCTCTACGCCTGCTGCGGCGCCGAGGTGCCTTATGGCGAAGGCGAGGACGGGGGTGGGGAGGGGGCGGGGCAGGACGGCTGCGCGGAGGCCGGCGCCCGTCATCACCGCGGCGGTGTCGCGGGCGAAGTCCGCGGACTTGTGGCGGGCGTCGTAGCCGATGACCACGAGGCCGTCGGCCTGGCCCTTGGCCTTCAGGTACGCGGCGAGGCCGGCGGCGGCGCGGATGACCACGGAGCGGTTCATGCGCATGGGGCCTGCGCCGAGTTCGCCGCGGAGGCCGGCGGTGCCGAACTGGAGGGTGCCGGCGAAGCGGGTCCTCAGTTCGGTGATGTCTTCGGCGTCGATGAGCTTGCCGAGCTCTTCGCGGGTCTCCGGGTCCGGGTCCTCGGCGAGCCAGGACTTGGCCTGCGCGATGAGCTCTGCGGTGGCGGGGGTGTCGTCCTGCACGGGGTCTTCAGCCTCTCCTGTACGCGGTGTCTGGCGGGGCGCCTTGGGCGGTCGGCGCCTGTTCTTCGTCGGTCGGTGCGGGGGCGAGTGCGGGCCTGTGGGGGGCGCCTCTTGCTCGTCTGTGGGTGCGGGGCCGCGGGGGTATGTACGTACTCGCTATCCCTGCGCCACGCCCGATATTCCTCGCCGGCCGGGTGTGCTCGGTGCTCCGTGCGCACATACCCCCACGTCCCCTCGCGAGCGCTTGCGCCTGCGGCCCGGTGGGGGTGCTCCTACTCGCGCTGGACGGTGCGGGGCAAACGGGCGGGTGGGTGGGGGGCATCATCCGCCGCGAAGCGGCGGTTTTGTGGCCCCTACCCGGCAGGACGGTGCGGGGTGAACGGGCGGGTGGGAGTGATCCGCCGCGAAGCGGCGGGGCGGTCCGGGCCGCGGGCGGGAGGCGGGATGACACCCCACCCACCCCCGCCGTGCGGGGACGCGCGGGGTGACCACCCCACCCGTTCGCGGAGCGTCAGACGCGGACGAGGACCTGGCTCAGGAGCTCGCCCATGCGCGTCGCGCTGTCGCGGCCCGCCTGGAGGACCTCCTCGTGGTTGAGGGGCTCGCCCGTCATGCCCGCGGCGAGGTTCGTGACCAGGGAGATGCCGAGGACCTCCGCACCCGCCTCACGCGCCGCGATCGCCTCGAGGACCGTGGACATGCCGACCAGGTCCGCACCGATCGTGCGGGCCATGCGGATCTCCGCCGGAGTCTCGTAGTGCGGGCCGGGGAACTGCGCGTAGACGCCCTCTTCGAGGGTCGGGTCGATCTCCTTGCAGAGGGCGCGCAGACGCGGGGAGTACAGGTCCGTCAGGTCGACGAAGTTCGCGCCGACGATCGGGGACGTCGCCGTGAGGTTGAGGTGGTCGCTGATGAGGACCGGCTGGCCGGGGCGCATGCCCTCGCGCAGGCCGCCGCAGCCGTTGGTGAGCACGATCGTCTTGCAGCCCGCGGCGACGGCCGTACGGACGCCGTGCGAGACGGCGGCCACGCCACGGCCCTCGTAGTAGTGGGTGCGGCCCAGGAAGACCAGCACACGCTTGTCGCCGATCTTGAAGGAGCGGATGCGGCCACCGTGGCCCTCGACCGCCGGCGGCGGGAAGCCGGGCAGCTCGGTGACGGCCAAGTCCGCCTCGGGCTCGCCCAGCGCGTCGACGGCCGGCGCCCAGCCGGAGCCCATCACGAGGGCGACGTCGTGGGTCTCGGCGCCCGTGAGCTCGCGGAGGCGCGCGGCGGCGGCGTCGGCGGCGGCGTACGGGTCGCCCTGGATGTCGTCCGGAATAACTGAAGCGTTCACGCGGACGAGAGTAGCCGCTCATGGCCTACGCGCGTAGATGACGATGCCCACGGGATTGCGATCGTTGTCTTGTCGATTCCGACGAGAAGGGGCGGACGGAGAGCCCCGCGGGCTAGCAAGGGCGTTTGCGGAGTTCCATCACATAGTCGTGCGGGGCGCCCGCCGATTCCGCCGCGTCCGCCAGTTCGCCCAGGTAGCGGGCCGACGGGAGGCCTCCCTCGTAACCGTTGAGGACGTACACCCAAGCGGGTTCCTCGCCCTCCAGCGTGTCCACGCGGACCCGCATGCGCCGGTAGATGTCGAGGCCGACGCCTTCCCAGCGGTCCATGGAGTCCTCGTCCATGGGGGCGATGTCGTAGAGCGTGACGAAGACCTGGGAGCGCGGCGCCTCGACGAGCGTGGCGAGCGCGCCCTCCCAGCCCATGTGTTCCCCGCCGAACGTGAGCCGCCAGCCGGTCAGCCACCCGGTCGCGCGCAGCGGTGAGTGCGGTGCGCGGCGTGACATGAGCCGCGGATCCAGATTGCCGGCGTACGCGGCGTAGAGCGACATGTGGTCGAGGGTACGGCAGCAATCAAGTGCGCCCCTCCTGGAACAGGAGGACCGCCCGGACGGGGGGTCCTTCCACGGACGGAGGCCCCCGGGGAGAGAGCACCTTGAAGCGTGCGGGACAATGGAGTACGTGACTCGGATCGTGATCATTGGCGGCGGACCCGGCGGATACGAGGCGGCTCTTGTGGCCGCCCAGCTCGGCGCGGAGGTGACCGTCGTCGACTGCGACGGTCTGGGCGGGGCGTCGGTGCTCACCGACTGCGTGCCGTCCAAGACTCTGATCGCCACGGCCGAGGTGATGACCACCTTCGACTCCTCGTACGAGGAGCTGGGGATCATCGTCGCGGACGACACTCCGCACATCGACACCCCCGCGCGCGTGGTGGGCGTCGACCTGGGCAAGGTCAACCGCCGTGTGAAGCGGCTCGCGCTCGCCCAGTCCCACGACATCACCGCGTCGGTGACGCGGGCCGGCGCGCGCGTGCTGCGCGGCCGGGGCCGTCTGGAGGGGCAGCAGGACGTCGACGGGTCGCGGAAGGTCGTGGTGCGCGCCGCGGACGGGAGCGAGGAGACGCTCGTCGCCGATGCCGTGCTGATCGCCACCGGCGGGCATCCGCGCGAGGTGCCGGACGCGCAGCCCGACGGCGAGCGCATCCTGAACTGGACGCAGGTGTACGACCTCGACGAGCTGCCCGAGGAGCTCATCGTCGTCGGTTCGGGTGTGACCGGTGCCGAGTTCGCCGGTGCCTATCAGGCGCTCGGGTCGAACGTGACCTTGGTGTCGAGTCGTGACCGGGTGCTTCCCGGTGAGGACCCGGACGCCGCCGCCGTGCTCGAGGACGTCTTCCGCCGCCGCGGCATGAACGTCATGTCCCGCTCCCGCGCCGCTTCCGCCAAGCGCGTCGGGGACCGGGTCGAGGTCACGCTCGACGACGGGCGCGTCATCTCCGGCTCGCACTGCCTGATGGCCGTCGGTGCCATCCCGAACAGCAGTGGCATGGGCCTGGAGGAGGCCGGGGTCAAGCTGAAGGACTCCGGGCACATCTGGACCGACAAGGTGTCGCGGACGTCCGCCCCCGGCGTGTACGCGGCCGGTGACGTGACCGGGATCTTCGCGCTGGCCTCCGTCGCCGCCATGCAGGGGCGCATCGCGATGTACCACTTCCTCGGTGACGCCGTGCAGCCGCTGAACCTGAAGGCCGTCTCCGCGAACGTCTTCACCGACCCCGAGATCGCGACCGTCGGCTACAGCCAGGCCGACGTCGACGCCGGAAAGATCGACGCCCGCGTGGTGAAGCTGCCGCTGCTGCGCAATCCGCGCGCGAAGATGCAGGGCATCCGCGACGGTTTCGTCAAGATCTTCTGCCGTCCCGGCACGGGCATCGTGGTCGGCGGTGTGGTCGTCGCACCGCGCGCTTCGGAACTGATCCACCCCATCTCGATCGCGGTCGACAACAATCTGACGGTCGAGCAGATCGCGAATGCGTTCACCGTGTACCCGTCGCTTTCGGGGTCGATCGCGGAGGTGGCGCGTCAGCTGCACACGCGGAAGACGGCGGGCGAGGGCTGATCCTGTCGGCGGCCTGAAACAACTCTTTGCAGGTCACGCACTGTTGCCGCCCATTCGTGCGGCATAGGCGGGGAGAGTAAGCACCTATACCACTTCCCACCCTGCGGTGCGAACAACTTCTGTAATTCGGCGCAAACTGCTGAAAGTAGACGGTCGTTGGGGTTACTGTCAGTTTCGTGTTCGCTGCAGAACGTCGCCAATTGATCCTCGAAATGGTGCGGGCCAACGGGGCGGTATCGCTCCGTGAGCTCGCCCGCGTCGTCCAGACCTCCGAAGTGACCGTACGGCGGGACGTGCGCGCGCTGGAGGCAGAAGGACTCCTCGACCGCCGACATGGCGGTGCGGTATTGCCGGGCGGATTCACGCGGGAGTCCGGCTTTCCGCAGAAATCACATCTCGCGACCGCCGAGAAGACGGCCATCGCCGATCTCGCGGCGGGTCTCGTCGAAGAAGGCGAAGCCATCGTCGTCGGGGCGGGTACGACCACGCAGGAGCTGGCCCGCCGGCTCGCGCGGGTACCCGGCCTGACCGTCGTCACCAACTCCCTCCTGGTGGCACAGGCGCTGGCACACGCCAACAGGGTGGAAGTCGTCATGACCGGCGGCACCCTGCGCGGCTCGAACTACGCACTCGTGGGCAGCGGGGCCGAGCAGTCCCTCCAGGGGCTGCGGGTGTCACGGGCCTTCCTGTCGGGCAGTGGGCTGACCGCCGAGCGCGGCCTCTCCACGTCCAACATGCTCTCCGCGAGCGTGGACCGCGCGCTGGTCCAGGCGGCGGCCGAGGTCGTGGTCCTCGCGGACCACACCAAGCTCGGCACCGACACGATGTTCCAGACGGTGCCGACGGACGTCATCACCCGCCTGGTCACGGACGAACCGCCGGGGCACGACGACCGTGCCGCGACGGAACTGCAGGCCCTGGCCGACCAGGGCGTGCAGATCACGGTGGCCGGCGGTGCCGCGGGCCCTGAGGTCGCGCCCGGTGCAGACTCCGTCCCCGCGGGGCGCCAGCCGCGCCGGGACGTGCCCCTGCCGGGTCAGCGTCGCAATCACGGGGCGGGCCCGGGCCAGCAGTTGCGCAGTGCGCTCCTCGGGGAACAGCCCCCAGGGGAGCGGGCGGCGCGGGTCGCGGACCTGCGCCGCCGCTGATTCCGGCGGCGTCCCGGGCGGGCGCCGGTGTCGCACCGGTGTCCGCCCGTCCACCGTCAGTGCCCGTCGGCCTTCACCCTCCGTCGGCCTTCAGCCCTCGCAGGGTCAGCGTGAGCAGGCGGTCGGCCAGCTCCGGATCGTCCGGAGTCTCCTCGGCCGCCAGGGAGATCGCGTTGGTCAGCTGGAGCAGATCGCCGATCGAGACGTCGGGCCGCACCGTCCCCGCCTCCTGCGCGCGCAGCAGCAGGGCCGCGCCCGCCTCGCGCATGGGCATGCTGCACCGCGCGAGCGCCGAAGTGTCGTCGTGCGACGCCGACATGAGCGCGCTCGAAAGACCGCGATACTCACCCGCATGAGTGATGATGGCGCGCAGCCACGCCACCAGCGCGGAGCACGGCTGCGGGTCGTCGAGCAGCGCGTGCGAACGCGCGAGCAGGTCGCACACCGCGTCCTTCCAGACCGCGCTCATCAGCGCGTGCCGGTTGGGGAAGTGCCGGTAGAGCGTGCCGATGCCGACGCCCGCGCGGCGCGCCACGTCCTCCAGGGACGCGCCCGTGCCGTGCTCGGCGAAGGCGGAGCGCGCCTCGGCGAGCAGCCGGTCGTAGTTGCGGCGGGCGTCGGCCCGCATGGTGCGCGCCGACTGTGCCGCCTGCTGCGGCGCTCTCGCCTGCTGGCCCGTGCCGGTCGTCATCCCCGCACCCTTCGTGAACGTACGCGTCCCCCAAGGATGCCACTGCCCGTGGTCAGGGATCCTGGCGGGCGAAGAAGGCGTCCAGCTCCGCTCGGGCCCTGCGCTCGCGGCGGTGCGGCGGCAGGGAGCCGCCGCTCACGTTCCTGGTCAGCCACAGGACCAGCGGATACGTGACACACGTGCCGAGGACGAGGCCGCTCAGCACACCGGTGACCAGGTCACTCATGATCATCAACTCACCTTCGTACGAAACTTCTTGAGACCGCCCCCGGAGGGTGCCGCCGGGGGCGGGTCGCGGAAGCCGTCCCGCGCGGTCGCGATCATCGTGGCGCCGTTGTCCGGGATGACCGCGCCGTAGCCGAGCAGCCGCCAGCGGGCGTCCACGGCGTCGCTGTCGTAGTACGGCACCGGGCCGCCCTCCGACGGCACGAGGAGCGGCTCCGGCCCCTTGGCGCAGCCGTGGCAGGCGGCGACCTCCTCGGTGCCCTCGGGGGCGCCCGGGTGCGCCACGCGCGCGTGGCCGCGGTCGTGCAGCGGGTTGAAGTAGCAGGGCGGGTCGGGCCGCAGCGGCCGCTCCGTCACCAGGGCCTCCAGCGCGCGCATCCCGATCCGGCTGAACTCGACCGCCGCGACGAGCTCGCCGAGTGCGTGGGCCGCGTCGTAGGCCGGGTCGGGGCTCCGCGGGCCTTCGGCGACCGGGGCGATCACCGAGTTGCTCGCCTGGATCGACGCGGTGACGGCGAACGACGCGAGCTCCGCGCGCAGGTGCGGCGCGAGCGTGCAGGTGTGGCGGAGCGTGTCGCCGAGCGCGGACGCGTCGCTGAGCAGCCCGGCCTGCCGTTCGGCGTACGGCCGCAGCGCCTCCGGGTCGCCTTCCGGGTCCGGCGGCGGGGCCGCCCAGTCGGGCGCGGGCAGGGGCAGCGCGAAGGTGTAGGGGCGGCGTCTGCCCAGCGGCAGCTGGGTGAAGCGGCGCAGGAGGGCGACGGACAGGGCCGTGGACAGGCCGAGGACGAGCCCGGCCTCGTAGCGCTGCCCGGCGTCCGCGGCGCCCGCGAACCATCCGGTCGTACCGATGACGGCTGCCGCTGCGAGCAGCCCGATGACGTCCCCCGTGCGTTTCACTGAAGTCCCCCCGTGGCCTTCGGCTCTACGCGGGGGAGGACGCGGGGCGGGGCGGGGGCGGTTGCGCTTGTTCCGGCCGGAGTGCGAGTTCCCCGCGCCCCTGACTGGTCCTGCGTGACGCCTCACCGAACGCGCCCCGCACGCAACGGTGCAGGGCGCGGCGGACGACTCAGGGGCGCGGGGAACCGCGCGATCAGCCCTCCACCGGGCCGCAGTCGACGGGAACGCCGACGGGCCGGGCTGGAAGAGATCCAACCCGGCCCGTCGGCGTATGCGTCCGCTGCGGGTCAGTCCTTGATCTCGCAGATCACCGCGCCGGACGTCAGGCTCGCGCCGACCTCCGCGGTGAGGCCCTTGATCGTGCCCGAACGGTGCGCGTTCAGGGGCTGTTCCATCTTCATGGCCTCCAGGACGACGACCAGGTCGCCCTCCTTGACCTCCTGGCCCTCCTCGACCGCGACCTTGACGATCGTGCCCTGCATGGGCGAGGCGAGGGTGTCGCCGGACGCCGCGGGGCCCGACTTCTTGGCCGCGCGCCGCTTCGGACGGGCGCCGCCCGCCGCCGCGGTGCGCGCGATGGTCATGCCCAGCGAGGACGGCAGGGAGACCTCGAGACGCTTGCCGCCGACCTCGACGACGACCGTCTCGCGGCCCGGCTCCTCGTCCGACTCGGCGTCCCCGGTGGCCGTGAACGGCGGGATCTCGTTGACGAACTCGGTCTCGATCCAGCGGGTGTGGACCGTGAACGGGTCGCTGGAGCCGGTCAGTTCGGGCGCGAACGCCGGGTCCGTCACGACGGCACGGTGGAAGGGGATGGCCGTGGCCATGCCCTCGACGTTGAACTCCGCCAGCGCACGCGAGGCGCGCTGCAGCGCCTGCTCACGGGTGGCGCCCGTCACGATCAGCTTGGCGAGGAGCGAGTCCCAGGCCGGGCCGATGACCGAGCCGGACTCGACGCCCGCGTCCAGACGGACACCGGGGCCCGACGGCGGCGCGAACGTGGTGACGGTGCCGGGCGCGGGCAGGAAGTTGCGGCCCGGGTCCTCACCGTTGATACGGAACTCGAAGGAGTGACCGCGCAGTTCGGGGTCGCCGTAACCGAGCTCCTCGCCGTCGGCGATGCGGAACATCTCACGGACCAGGTCGATGCCCGCCACCTCTTCGGTGACCGGGTGCTCCACCTGCAGACGGGTGTTGACCTCCAGGAAGGAGATCGTGCCGTCGACGCCGACGAGGAACTCCACGGTGCCCGCGCCGACGTAGCCGGCCTCCTTGAGGATCGCCTTGGAGGCGGCGTACAGCTCGGCGTTCTGCTCGGCGGTCAGGAACGGCGCGGGCGCCTCCTCGACGAGCTTCTGGTGGCGGCGCTGCAGTGAGCAGTCACGGGTCGAGACGACCACGACGTTGCCGTGCTTGTCGGCGAGGCACTGGGTCTCGACGTGCCGCGGCTTGTCGAGGTAGCGCTCCACGAAGCACTCGCCGCGGCCGAAGGCCGCCACGGCCTCGCGCACCGCGGAGTCGTACAGCTCCGGGACCTCTTCGAGCGTGCGGGCGACCTTCAGGCCGCGGCCGCCACCGCCGAACGCCGCCTTGATGGCGATCGGCAGGCCGTTCGCCTCGGCGAAGGCGACGACCTCGTCGGCGCCGGACACCGGGTCGGGCGTGCCCGCGACCAGCGGGGCACCCGCGCGCTGCGCGATGTGCCGCGCGGCGACCTTGTCGCCGAGGTCACGGATGGCCTGCGGCGGCGGGCCGATCCAGTTCAGGCCCGCGTCGATGACGGCCTGCGCGAAGTCGGCGTTCTCCGAAAGGAAGCCGTAGCCGGGGTGGATGGCGTCCGCCCCCGCGTCCTTGGCCGCGGCCAGCACCTTGGAGATGTCCAGGTAGCTGGTGGCCGGAGTGTCACCGCCCAGCGCGAACGCCTCATCGGCTGCCCGTACATGCAGCGCGTCCCTGTCAGGGTCTGCGTAGACGGCTACGCTCGCGATCCCTGCATCCCGGCATGCCCGGGCAACGCGGACAGCGATTTCGCCACGGTTGGCGATGAGCACCTTGCGCACGATGGCTCCCTCCTTGAAACAAGCCGAGTTTAGGGACTGCCGACACGGCCTTACGACCCGTCCCCAATGGTGAGCTTGCCCACACGGAGTGTCACTCGAGACCGGCTAGGTTCGCGAAAACCCTTGTCGCACCGCGGTACGCAGGGTCCCTCCACGGCAGCGTAGCCCTCCGATGTGGTCAAGGTCTCTGTGAGTCAGCGCTGCGGACGCGCGCCTTTCTTTGTGGAGTCCCTACGAATGGCCCAATGATTCTTTGCCTGTGGCACAGCTCTTGTCCCACGGTTTACCCGTTAGTAGCGTTCGCGATGGGCACGACGTACTAGGGGTAACAGCAGCGGAAGTGGGTGGGGCGCCGTGGCGCGCAGACCGGTGGCCTGGATGGGCGCGATCGTGCTCCTGGTGGAGGCGGTCGGCATCGCGCTCCTCAACTGGTTCCTCGGCCACGTCGTCGACAAGCAGGACATGTCGCTCGCCGGCCTCGACCCGCACGCGATGACCGTCTCCACCTGGATCGCGGGCGCCGTCTTCGGCGGCTACCTCGCCCTGTGCGGCATCGTCCTGGCCCGCACCGCCGTGCGCGACCGCGCCCCCGGCACCTTCGGCCGCATCCTCCTCATCAGCTGCGCCGTCCTGCACGCGCTCCTGGGGGCCTTCTGCGTGGGCCTGGTGGGCTGGGCCGCGTTCGCCTTCATGATGGTCGTGCTCGGGCTGATCGTCCTGCCGCTCCTGGCGTACGAGAGGAAGGCGCAGCAGGACGCCGAGGACGACGCGGTGGCCGCGCCCCAGGCCGCCTGAGCCGCTGCCCTACTTCTCCCACAACTCCGTGATGCTCACGCCCAGTTCGGCGAGGAGGCGGCGCAGCAGCGGCAGCGAGAGGCCGATGACGTTGCCGTGGTCGCCCTCGATGCCGTCGATGAACGGCGCCGAGCGGCCGTCCAGCGTGAACGCGCCCGCCACGTGCAGCGGTTCGCCGCTCGCCACGTACGCGGCGATCTCGGCGTCGGAGGGCTCGCCGAACCGGACGACGGTGGACGCCGTCGCCGACGCGTACCGCCCGGAGACGGTGTCGCGGACGCAGTGACCGGTCTGCAGGACGCCCGCGCGGCCGCGCATGTCCTTCCAGCGGGCGGTGGCCTCCTCGACGTCCGCGGGCTTGCCGAGCGCCCGGCCGTCCAGCTCAAGGACGGAGTCGCAGCCGATGACCAGCGCGCCCTTGGCGTCGGGCCGCGCGGCGACCACGGACGCCTTGGCCTCGGCCAGGGCGAGGGCGAGCTCGGCGGGGGTCGGCGCGGACACCTTGTCCTCGTCGACGCCGCTGACGATGACCTCGGGGGCGAGGCCCGCCTGCCGGAGCAGGCCGAGCCTGGCGGGCGACTGGGAGGCGAGGACGAGACGGCGGGGCTGATCACTCATGCGGGTCAGCGTAGGCGCTGTGCCGGGCGGCGTGTTGCGCTCCAGCGGGTTCGTGGTGGCTGTTCGCGCAGTTCCCCGCGCCCCTTCAGGACGCTCAGTGGGCGTTGAGCACGAACATCGCGATGACCATCGCCAGGGCGAGGACGAGGCCCGCACGGCGCATCTTCGCCTGCAGGTCCCGCATGTCCTTCGGAGGGTTGTTCTCCGGGTCCGACCACAGCATGCAATCGATACTGCGGCCGGGCGGGCCGGGGCGCCTGAGTACGCGTACTCAAGTTCCCCGGACCCGGACCGGCGCGGCGCTCTAGCCGGGCCAGTAGCTGCGGCCCCAGGCGGTCGGCGAGGGGGCGGGCAGCCGGTGGCGGGCCACCCGCGCGGGGTCCGCCCAGGAGTCGGGCGGCACGGGCGCGCCGGACGGCCCGTCCGCCACCGCCGCGGCGCGCACCTGGACCACCGCCAGGGCGGCGGCGAGCTCCTCCGGGGTCGGATTTCCGCGTACGACCTTGATCATGAGCCCTCCCTGAGGGACTAGAGGGGGATGTTGCCGTGCTTCTTCGGAGGGAGGGATTCCCGCTTCGTACGCAGCTGACGCAGCCCGCGCACGAGGTGGGAGCGGGTTTCGGACGGCATGATCACCGCGTCGACGTAGCCGCGCTCGGCCGCCGTGTACGGGTTGAGCAGGGCGTCCTCGTACTCCTGGATGAGCCGCGCCCTGACCTCCTCGACGTCGTCCCCCGCTTCGGCGATCGTGCGGCGGTGCAGGATGTTGACCGCGCCCTGCGCGCCCATCACCGCGATCTGCGCGGTCGGCCAGGCCAGGTTCAGGTCGGCGCCCAGGTGCTTGGAGCCCATCACGTCGTACGCGCCGCCGAACGCCTTGCGCGTGATGATCGTGATCAGCGGGACGGTCGCCTCCGCGTACGCGTAGATGAGCTTCGCGCCGCGGCGGATGATGCCCGTGTGCTCCTGCTCGACGCCCGGCAGGAAGCCCGGCACGTCGACGAAGGTGATGACCGGGATGTTGAACGCGTCGCAGGTGCGGACGAACCGGGCGCCCTTCTCCGAGGCGTCGATGTTCAGACAGCCCGCGAACTGTGTCGGCTGGTTGGCGACGATGCCGACCGGGTGGCCCTCGATCCGGCCGAAGCCGGTGAGGATGTTCGGCGCGAACAGCGGCTGCGTCTCGAAGAACTCGGCGTCGTCCAGGACGTGCTCGATGACGCCGTGCATGTCGTACGGCTGGTTCGCGCTGTCCGGGATCAGCGTGTCCAGCGCCAGGTCCTCGTCCGTGGGCGCGAGGTCCGCCTCCTCGGGGAAGGCCGGCGGCTCGCTGAGGTTGTTCGAAGGCAGGTACGACAGGAGCGACTTGACGTACTCGATCGCGTCCTTCTCGTCGCCCGCCATGTGGTGCGCCACACCCGACGTGGAGTTGTGGGTGCGGGCGCCGCCCAGCTCCTCGAAGCCCACGTCCTCGCCGGTGACGGTTTTGATGACGTCGGGTCCCGTGATGAACATGTGCGAGGTCTGGTCGACCATGACCGTGAAGTCGGTGATCGCGGGGGAGTAGACGGCGCCGCCCGCGCACGGCCCGACGACCAGCGAGATCTGCGGGATCACACCGGAGGCGTGCGTATTGCGCCGGAAGATCTCGCCGTACATCCCGAGGGCCATGACGCCCTCCTGGATACGGGCGCCGCCGGAGTCGTTGATGCCGATGACCGGGCAGCCGGTCTTCAGCGCGAAGTCCATGACCTTGACGATCTTCTGGCCGAAGACCTCGCCGAGCGCGCCGCCGAAGACGGTGAAGTCCTGCGAGAACACGGCGACCGGGCGGCCGTCGACGGTGCCGTATCCGGTCACCACGCCGTCGCCGTACGGCCGGTTCTTCTCCAGGCCGAAGTTGGTCGAGCGGTGCTGCGCGAACTCGTCGAGCTCGACGAAGGAGCCCTCGTCGAGCAGCAGTTCAATGCGTTCGCGCGCCGTCAGCTTCCCCTTGGCGTGCTGCTTCTCGACCGCTCTGGCCGAGCCCGCGTGCTTGGCCTCCTCGATGCGGCGCTGCAGGTCGGCAAGTTTCCCCGCGGTCGTATGGATGTCGATGGCGCCGTCTTCGGCGGTGCGGTCTGACGCGGGCACGTTGGGCTGTTCCGGCTCGGACATCGGGATGCGGCTCCCTGCCTGCTCAAAGGTGCTTGTCTACGGCTGTGCGGCTGGCTACTGGTCCGTAGCGTATCGGCGCCCATACCGTTCGGCAGTGCGGCGTTTACCACACCTAAGGTGGCTTGCATGACGCCGTCAGATGCTGAAGACAACCGCTGGTCCGACCTCGACAGGCCGCCCCTGAACGCGGCCTCGCTCCGTCGGACCCTCCTCAGGGACGGCGGCCTGTGGTCCTCACTGGACGTGGTGCCCGTCACCGGCTCCACCAACTCCGACCTCGCGGCGCGCGCGGACGAGCTCCCCGAGGGGGCGGTCCTCGTCGCCGAGGAGCAGAGCGCGGCGCGCGGCCGCCTCGACCGCCGCTGGTCGGCGCCCGCTCGCTCGGGCCTGTTCTTCTCCGTCCTGCTCAAACCGGCGGAGGTGCCGGTCGAACGGTGGGGCTGGCTCCCGCTCCTCACCGGCGTCGCGGTGGCGACGGGCCTCTCCCGCGTCGCCGGCGTCGACACGGCACTCAAGTGGCCGAACGACCTCCTGGTAACGGTCGGTGACCAGGAACGAAAGGCGGGCGGCATCCTCGCGGAGCGGGCGGGCTCCGCGTCCGGCGGGGGCATCGTCATCGGCATCGGCCTCAACGTCACCCTGCGCGAGGACGAGCTGCCGGTCCCCACGGCGGGCTCACTGGCCCTGGCCGGCGCGAAGGTGACGGACCGAGACCCCCTGCTCCGGGCGGTACTCCGCTCCCTGGAGCACTGGTACGTCACCTGGCGTGACGCGGACGGCGACCCGACGGCCTCCCGCCTCCAGGAAACCTACGCGGCAGGCTGCGCGACCCTGGGCCGCCAGGTCCGAGCAGAACTCCCCGGCAACCGCTCCGTGGTGGGCGAGGCGGTAGCGGTAGACGCGGACGGCCGCCTGATCCTGGCCACGAGGGAGGGCGTACAGGAGCCGATAGGGGCGGGCGACATCATCCACCTCCGCCCGGCGGAGTAGGGGCGCCCCACAGGGGGAGCGGGCAAGGGCGCGCTTCTGAAGGCGCGGGGCAACGAACGCGCCTTGAGGGGCGCGGGGAACTGCGCGCCAAGCCCCGACGGACCGGCAGCCGCCCGACGGCATACGTCGGCAGACGCGAAGGCGCGCTTGAGGGGCGCGGGGAACTGCGCGCCAAGCCACGACGGATCGGCAGCCGCCCGACGGCATACGTCGGCAGATGCGAAGGCGCGCTTGCAGGGGCGCGGGGAACTGCGCGACAAGCCGAGACGCACCCGCACCCGCCAGCCGGCAAGCCGCGGCAGACGCAGAGGCGCCGCACGGCGCAGGGTGCCAGATCCCCGGGCGTCAAGAAGCGCGTCCCGGGAGTCGGGAGTGAGCTGCGGCACACCTGCCGTGCCGTGCTTGCCCGGGGGGCGACCCCCGGGCCCCCGGCCGTCAAGCGGCGGGTCGGCGGAGTCGGGAGTGAGCTGCGGCACACCTGCCGTGCTGTGCTTGCCCGGGGGGCGACCCCCGGACCCCCGGCCGTCAAGCGGCGGGTCGGCGGAGTCGGGAGTGAGCTGCGGCACACCTGCCGTAAAGTTGGCGCCGGTCGATACCTGACCGCGGCAGATCGGAAGGGCAGCAGGCGTGACCGTCGACGACACGGGCTCGGGCGAGGGCGAACACCCCGCCTCCGACGGCGGGGACAGCCGTACCGCCGAACCCGTGGCTGCCCGCGCGCGAGACGACTTCGGCGTGCCCGAAGTGTCCGACGTGGACGAGAAGAGCGAGGACGACGCGGAGAAGGACCCGCTCGCCCTCCGCCTCGAACAGCTCATCCTCGGCGCCGACCGCCGCTACACCCCCTTCCAGGCCGCCCGCAGCGCGGGCGTCTCGATGGAGCTGGCGTCCCGCTTCTGGCGGGCCATGGGCTTTCCGGACATCGGCCAGGCCAAGGCCCTCACCGAGGCGGACGTGCTCGCCCTGCGCCGCCTCGCGGGCCTCGTCGAGGCGGGCCTGCTGAGCGAGGCCATGGCCGTCCAGGTGGCCCGGTCCACCGGACAGACCACCGCCCGCCTCGCCGAGTGGCAGATTGACTCCTTCCTGGAGGGGCTGACGGAGCCTCCGGAGCCGGGCATGACGCGGACCGAGGTCACGTACCCGCTGATCGAACTGCTCCTGCCCGAGCTGGAGGAGTTCCTCGTCTACGTGTGGCGCCGCCAGCTCGCCGCTGCCACCGGCCGCGTCGTCCAGGCCGCGGACGACGAGGAGATGGTGGACCGGCGCCTCGCCGTCGGCTTCGCCGACCTCGTCGGGTTCACCCGGCTCACCCGGCGCATGGAGGAGGAGGAGCTCGGCGAACTCGTCGAGGCCTTCGAGACGACCGCCGCGGACCTCGTCGCCGCGCACGGCGGGCGGCTCATCAAGACCCTCGGCGACGAAGTCCTCTACGCCGCCGACGACGCGGGCGTGGCCGCGGAGATCGCACTGCGTCTCATCGAGACGATGGCCAACGACGAGACGATGCCGGAGCTGCGCGTCGGCATCGCCTTCGGCACCGTGACGACCCGCATGGGCGACGTCTTCGGCACGACCGTGAACCTCGCGAGCCGCCTCACGTCGATAGCGCCGCGGGACGCGGTCCTCGTGGACGGCGCGTTCGCGGAGGAGCTGACCCGGACCGGCGACGCGCCCGCGTCCGAGATGCAGGCCGCGGAGGAGGCCGCCGCGGCGGAGAAGGAGGGCGAGGAGCCGCCCTCGTACCGCTTCGCGCTCCAGCCGATGTGGCAGCGCCCGGTCCGCGGCCTCGGCGTCGTCGAGCCGTGGCTCCTGGCCCGAAGGGGCTGAGGAGTGCTGAGGAGTGCTGAGGAGTCCCTTCCCCCGGGACCCGGCCGGTGACATGATCCCCGGGTAACGATCGTTAACCGGAGGTGGAGGAGCGTCATGGGCGACGAGCAGCGGTACGGGGAGTACGTGGCGGTCAGGCGGCACGGCCACGTCGTCGAGCTCGTCCTGGACCGTCCCAAGGCGATGAACGCCGTCTCCTCGGAGATGGCCCGCTCCATCGCCGCCGCCTGCGCCGCCCTGTCCGAGGACCACGACGCCCGCGTCGTCGTCCTGACCTCCACGCACGAGCGGGCCTTCTGCGTGGGCGCCGACCTGAAGGAGCGGAACTCCTTCAGCGACGACGAGCTGCGCCGCCAGCGCCCCACGACCCGCGCCTCGTACACCGGCGTCCTGGACCTGCCGATGCCCACCGTCGCCGCCGTGCACGGCTTCGCGCTCGGCGGCGGGTTCGAGCTCGCACTCTCCTGCGACATGATCGTGGCGGACGGGACCGCGGTCGTCGGCCTCCCCGAGGTCTCCGTGGGCGTCATCCCCGGCGGTGGCGGCACCCAGCTCCTGCCGCGCCGCGTGGGCGCCGCCCGCGCCGCCGAGCTGATCTTCTCCGCGCGCCGCGTGGAGGCCGCGGAGGCGCGGGAGTTGGGCCTGGTCGACCTGCTGGTGGCGGAGGGCGAGGCCCGCGCGGAGGCGCTGGCGCTCGGCGCCCGCATCGCCGCGAACTCGCCGGTCGGCCTGCGCGCGGCCAAGCGCGCCCTGCGGCTCGGGCACGGCCTCGACCTGCGGGCGGGCCTGGAGGTCGAGGACGCGGCGTGGCGGACGGTGGCGTTCTCCGCCGACCGCGCGGAGGGCGTCGCGGCCTTCAACGAGAAGCGGAAGCCGCAGTGGCCCGGGGTGTAGCGGGCAGGGGGGCAGCGGGCGGGGTGTAGCAGGCCGGGGTGCAGTGGGCGGTCCGCGCTCACGTTCTGTCATGTCTCGACGTTCCAAAATGCGGCAAACCTCCTAATCTGGGGAAATGGGAGAGGATGTCCGGCTGCGGGCCGTGGTCGAGCTGGCGCAGGGAATGGCCGCCGCGCACACTCCGCGCGAGTCCTGGCGGGCGGCCGCTCTCGGCACCTGCCGCGCGCTGAGCGGGAGCTTCGCCGCGCTGTCCGTGTGGGAGCGGGACATGGGCCGGCTGCGGGTGCTCGTGAACGCCGGGCAACGCGTCCACGGCGAGGAGGAGTTCCCGGAGAACGAGGCGTACCCCGTCCACCAGTTCCCGGAGATCACCGAGTTCCTGCACGAGCACTGGGCGGGCGGCGGCGAACCGCACGCCTGGGTCGAGACCGCCGAGGGCCCCGCCGACGCCCGTGAGCCCGGCTACTGCCACCAGCGCGTCGCCGCCCTGCGTCGCCGGGGCCGCGGCTGCTGCGTGGTCGCCCCGGTGGTGCTGCACGGGCGGGCGTGGGGCGAGCTGTACGTGGCGCGGCCGCCCGGGGAGCCCGTCTTCGAGCGGGCCGACGCGGACTTCGCGACGGTCCTCACGGCGGTGGTGGCCGCCGGGATCGCGCAGACCGAACGCCTGGAGGAGGCGCGCCGCCTCGCCTTCACGGACGCGCTCACGGGGCTCGCCAACCGCCGCGCGGTCGACCTGCGCCTCGACGAGGCGGTGGAGCGGCACCTCGCGGAGGGAACCGTGGTGAGCCTGGTCGTCTGCGACGTCAACGGGCTCAAGCGGGTCAACGACACCCGGGGCCACGCGGTCGGCGACCGCCTCCTCGAACGCTTCGGCTCGGTCCTCTCGCTCTGCGGCGCGATGCTGCCGGGGACGCTGGCGGCCCGCCTCGGCGGCGACGAGTTCTGCCTCGTCGCGGTCGGCCCCACCGCCGACGAGGTGGTACGGGTGGCGGACGAACTCTGCGTACGCGCGTATGAGTTGGAGCTCGGGGACGGGGTGGCGTGCGGCGTCGCGTCGACCGGCGATCCGATCGGCGCGGTGCGCTCGGCCCGCCGTCTCTTCCGGCTCGCGGACGCGGCGCAGTACCGGGCGAAGGCGGCACGTGCGGCGAAGCCGGTGGTGGCGGGGCGCGAGGGCGTGGACGACCCGGTGGTGCGGCTCGCGGACGCGCCCGCGGGGGACCGTCGGACGGGGGAGCGGCGCGCGTTCCGGGGGCGCGGGCGTTGATCCGGCGCCGGTCTCGGTGGCCGCGCTGTCCGTGCGGGCGAACCGCGAGCAGGCTCCGTACCCGCTGCGGCACGGCGTTCCGGGGAACGCTCAAGTGCGGTTGAACCCGCGGGTAAGTGGCAGCCGCCAATTCCACCCGTGACACCTGGCGATTCAGTCCGTACGCTGCTGAATATGGATATGCACAGCGTGGGCACCGTGGCCCTTGGGACCTCCGGGACGACCGCGGCGGACGTCATCGCCGTCGCGCGCGGCAACGCACGGATCGAACTCACCGCCGACGCGCTGGCGGCGCTCGCCGCCGCCCGCGAGATCGTCGACGCGCTCGCGGCCAAGCCCGAGCCCGTGTACGGCGTCTCGACCGGCTTCGGCGCCCTGGCCAGCCGCCACATCGGCCCGGACCTCCGCGCCCAGCTGCAGCGCAACATCGTCCGCTCGCACGCGGCCGGCATGGGCCCGCGCGTGGAGCGCGAAGTGGTGCGCGCGCTGATGTTCCTGCGGCTCAAGACGGTCTGCTCCGGCCACACCGGTGTACGCCCCGAGGTCGCGCAGACCATGGCCGACGTGCTCAACGCGGGCATCACGCCCGTCGTCCACGAGTACGGCTCGCTCGGCTGCTCCGGCGACCTCGCGCCGCTCAGCCACTGCGCGCTGACGCTCATGGGCGAGGGCGACGCGGAGGGCCCCGACGGCGAGGTGCGGCCCGCGGGCGAGCTGCTCGCCGCGCACGGCATCACGCCGGTCGAGCTGCGCGAGAAGGAGGGCCTCGCCCTCCTGAACGGCACCGACGGCATGCTCGGCATGCTCGTGATGGCCCTCGCCGACCTGGAGACCCTCTACAAGTCCGCCGACATCACCGCCGCCCTCACGCTGGAGGCGCTGCTCGGCACGGACAAGGTCCTCGCGCCCGAGCTGCACGCCATCCGCCCCCACCCGGGCCAGGCCGCGTCCGCCGCCAACATGCTCGCCGTCCTCGCCGGGTCCGGCCTCACCGGCCACCACCAAGACGACGCGCCGCGCGTCCAGGACGCGTACTCCGTGCGGTGCGCGCCGCAGGTCGCGGGCGCGGGCCGCGACACGATGGCCCACGCCCGCCTGGTCGCCGAACGCGAACTGGCCGCCGCCGTCGACAACCCCGTCGTCCTGCCCGACGGCCGTGTGGAGTCCAACGGCAACTTCCACGGCGCCCCGGTCGCGTACGTCCTCGACTTCCTCGCCATCGCCGCGGCCGACCTCGGCTCGATCGCCGAGCGCCGCACCGACCGGCTGCTCGACAAGAACCGCTCGCACGGCCTGCCGCCGTTCCTCGCGGACGACGCGGGCGTCGACTCGGGCCTCATGATCGCCCAGTACACGCAGGCCGCCCTGGTCAGCGAGATGAAGCGGCTCGCCGTCCCGGCCTCCGCGGACTCCATCCCGTCCTCCGCCATGCAGGAGGACCACGTCTCCATGGGCTGGTCCGCGGCCCGCAAGCTGCGCACCGCGGTCGACAATCTGACCCGCATCGTCGCGATCGAGCTGTACGCCGCGACGCGCGCCGTCGAACTCCGCGAGGGCCTCACCCCCGCGCCCGCGACGCGGGCGGTCGTCGAGGCCGTCCGCAAGGCGGGCGTCGAGGGCCCCGGGCCGGATCGTTTCCTCGCGCCGGACCTGGCGGCGGCGGACGCGTTCGTCAGGTCGGGCGCGCTGGTGACGGCGGTCGAGCCGGTGACGGGGCCGCTGGCCTAGCGCACGGGTCGGGCCGTCTAGCGGACGGGGAAACCGAAGGTGTAGCCCTGCGCCTTCAGCCGGGGGAGGAGCCGGCGCAGGGCCTCGACGGTCTGGGTGCGGTCGCCGCCCGCGTCGTGGAAGAGGAGCGTCGGACCGTTGGGCAGCTCACGCTCGACGGTCGCGACGATGGCGTCCGTGCCCGGCAGCTCGAAGTCCTTGGTGTCCACGTTCCAGCCCAGCGGGCGCATGCCGCGGTCGGCGGCCAGCTTGCGGCTGTACGGGGTGAACGCGCCGCCGGGCGCGCGGTAGTACATGGGGCGGACGCCGCCGGACGCCTTGGTGATCATGCGTTCGGCGTCGAGTATCTGCTTGGACTGGTAGGCGTTGGACTCCTTGTCCATGCCGGTGTTGTGCGAGATCGAGTGGTCACAGAGGCGGTGCCCGTCCGCGACGACCTTCTTCACCACGTCGGGGTGGGCCTGCGCCTGCGTTCCGACCATGCAGAACGTGGCCTTCACGCCGTTCTGCCGCAGCAGGTCGAGCATGTGAGGGGTCCACTTGGGGTCGGGGCCGTCGTCGATGGTGATGTTGATGCCGCGCTCGCCCTTCTCGGAGGCGTGCGCGATGGTCCTCGACACCGGCTTCACATCCTGGCCGGGACCGGCGGGCGCGGTGGCCTTCGGCGGCGCGTCGTCCACGTCACCGGCCTGCGCGGTCCAGACGGAAGCGCCGGTGGCCAGCATCGTCACCCCGAGCGCCGCCCCGATCAACTTGCCGTACCAGCCCCGCCCGCCGCTGTGCCGTGCCATGCCCGCCCCTCTCACCAAAGCCTCGTCGTTTCCCCCGGTCGCCGCCGTGCGGCCACCCCGCAGGACGAGTCAGAGGGACGGGAGGATGCGTCTGTTACGAAGCACGGACAATTTCGCAGGCGATCACTGACAATCCCGCCGGGGACCGATCATCGACATCAGCAGCTCATGGGTCTCCGCGTCGGCCGCCGCCACGAGCCCGCGGCCGCCTTCCTCGGGTGCCACACCGTCAACTCCCGTGACCACGCAGCCCGCTGCCCGGCACAGGGCGATACCGGCCGCGAAGTGCACGCTCCCCGACAGATCGCCGCCGTCGGTGACGTACGCGGCACGCCGCCCCGCCGCGACCCAGGCGAGCGCCAGCGTCGTCGACACGACCCGCGGCCGGAACCGCGCCCCGAACCCGGGGTGGGCCAGCAGGTCCACGCCGCGGAAGCCGGGCGCGCTCGGGAAGGGCGGGTCGAGGTTGACGTCGACGAGCCGGGTGTCGGGGGAGGGGACCAGCGGCGCGTCTACCGCTCCGTCCCGCACCCAGGCGTGCGTCCCGTCCGTGTGGAACACCTCGCCGCCGAACGGGTCCGCGACCGCCGCCGTCATCGCCGCTCCGTCGCGCAGCGCCACGTTGACGGCCACGAGCATGTTGCCGACGGCGTAGTTGAGGGTTCCGCACAACGGGTCCACCAGCCACTGGCGCGCGGCGTCGGCAGCGCCTCGCCGCCCGCCCTCCTCGCCGAGCACGGTGTCGCCGGGCCGCGCGGCCCGTATGACGTCGAGGATCGCTTTCTCGGCCGCCACGTCGGCCTCGGTGGCGAAGTCCCCCGCCCCCTTGTCGATGCGGGCGAGCCGCCGTCCGTACAGGCCGCGCACGACATCGGCGCCGGCACGTGCCGCGGCGACCGCGATGTCGGTGTCTGAGGTGATCATCGCCGCAGACTAGCGGTGGCCGCGGCTCGGGAAGGACTCAGTAGGAGATCTTGCCGCTCGTGCGTTCTCTGCGAGTGGAGAAGGCCACGAAACCCGCGCCGAGGCTCAGGAACGCGGTGCCGCCGACGACGTACGGAGTCGTGTCGAAGCCGCCCGTCTCGGCGAGGCGGTCGGAGGCCTCGGTGGTCGTCTCGGGCGCGGTCCCGGATGCGGTCGTGTGCTGGGCGGGAGCGCTGTCGGTCCGGGGGGCCTCGTGGGTCGTGGGCGACGTCGCGTTGGCGGAGGGGACGAAGCACAGGGCGCCGAGGAGGGCTCCGGCGGCGGCGGTGGTCAGCAGTGATCGGCGTGCGGACACGGAATCGGATCCCCCTTGTGGCGCTGGCGAATTGGCCGTGTGGGGCGATGCTAATGAAAGGTGCGGGTCGCGGGAAAGTCGCGAGGTCCGGGGGCCGTACCCTCCGTCGTATGACTGGAGACGAGACATCACGGTTTGTACGGCTCAAGGTTGAAATGGTCGTCGAGGTGGGTGACGCGGAGAAGCTGACCGCCGCCGCGCTCGGCCACATCGCCGAGGACGAGCAGATGCCCGCAGAGGAGCGGGCGCACGCCGAGACCGCGGTCCAGGAGGACGTCGCCGAGGCGCTCGCCTACCTCGTGGACCCCTTCGACCTGGTCAGCCAGGTGCCGGGCACCGAGCTCACCCAGGCCTCGTGGAGCAGTGAGTCGGTCGACTACGACCCCGACGCACCGGAGTGGGACCCGGACGAGGATGATGACGAGGACGACGACGTGTAGTCCGGATTGAAGAATGCGGAATCGGGAACCCCGGGCAGCAACCGCCGCCCGGGGTTCTGTCGTCTCACCCCGCACGGTCCACCTCATCGGCCCGAGAGGCTACGAGGGACAATTCCAGTACCGGGAACGTGGTGTTCCCCACACTCTTCGCGGTAGTGGAACGGGACGAACCGGGCAGGACGTTATGCGGGATTGCGGGGGGGCTCTCGGGGTTGACTCTGGGGATTCGGCAACTATGGAGATGCGTGTGATGACGGACAGTAGGCGTCGCAGGCTCGGACGCGGGCGCAAGAGCGCCGCGGCCGTGTCCGCTCTGGTGAGCGGCGTGCTCGTGCTCTCGGCGTGCAGCAGCGACGACGGCGACAAGGCTTCGGGCGGCAAGGAGTCGCAGAACCAGGTCGACGAGGCCGCGGCGAAGAAGACGTCCGAGGCCCAGATCAAGATCGCGCCCAAGAACGGCTCCGACAACGCAAGCATCAACAGCGCGGCCGCCGTCACGGTCAGCGAGGGAACGCTCACGGACGTGACGATGAAGGCCGACGACGGCACCGCCGTCGCCGGCAAGATATCCGCGGACAAGAAGAGCTGGAAGCCCAGCGCCCAGCTCGAGCGCGCGACGAAGTACAAGATCTCGGCGACCGCCGAGGACTCCGAGGGCCGCAAGGCGCACGAGAACTCGGCGTTCACGACGGTCTCGAAGGCCAACAGCTTCATCGGCAACTTCACGCCCGAGGACGGCTCCACGGTCGGCGTCGGGATGCCCGTGTCGATCAACTTCGACAAGGCGATCACGAACAAGAAGGAGGTCCAGTCCGCCGTCAAGGTCTCGTCGAGCAGCGGACAAGAGATCTCCGGCCACTGGTTCGGCGCGAACCGTCTGGACTTCCGGCCCGAGCAGTACTGGAAGGGCAACTCCACGGTCACCCTGAAGCTGAACCTCGACGGCGTCGAGGGCGCCGACGGGGTCTACGGCGTGCAGCAGAAGACCGTCCAGTTCAAGATCGGCCGCAACCAGGTCTCCATCGTCGACGCCAAGACGAAGCAGATGAAGGTGACGCGGGACGGCAAGGTCGTCAAGACCATCCCGATCTCCGCGGGCTCGCCGCAGAACAAGACGTACAACGGCAAGATGGTGATCTCCGAGAAGTTCAAGGAGACCCGGATGGACGGCGCCACCGTCGGCTTCAAGGACGGCGACGGCAAGGGCGAGTACGACATCAAGGACGTCCCGCACGCCATGCGCCTGTCGAACTCCGGCACGTTCATCCACGGCAACTACTGGGGCTCGCCGTCCATCTTCGGAGGCGCCAACACCAGCCACGGCTGCATCGGCCTCCAGGACGCCAAGGGCGCGAACGACAAGAGCACGCCGGGCTCCTGGTTCTACGAGAACTCGATCACCGGTGACGTCGTCGACGTCCGCAACACCGGCGACAAGACCATCGCCCCGGACAACGGCCTCAACGGCTGGAACATGGACTGGGCGCAGTGGAAGGCCGGCTCGGCCGTCTGAGCCCCCGGCCGTCGCGTACGGAAGCGGCCCGCACCCCTCGGAGGGTGCGGGCCGCTTCCGTGTCCGGCTCTCACGCCCCGGCCGGTGCGAAGACCGCGCTGACCTTGTACGGGCGGTCCATCGTCATCGTCACGTTCTCGTCCGTGATCTCGTGGCGCCTGCCGTCGACGATCCAGGCGCTGACGCGGTAGCCGGCGGCGGGCTTCGCCGTGACGCCCACCGTGGTGCCGGGGGCGTAGGGGCCGTGGACGGCGGGGCGGACCGTGCCGTTCGGGCTCGCGGCGAGGGTGAGGCGGTGCCGGGCGCGGGTCACCTTGAGGGCGCGGTAGCCCGCGACGACGGGGGCGGACCTGCGGGCCAGCGCGGCGTTGTTGTTGTTCTCGTCGCCCAGCGGCTGCCCCTCGATGGTGTTCTCGGTGTTCGAGTACTGGTTGACGGGCTTGCAGGGCTTCCCGCAGCTGCTCGAGTACGCCATCACGGTGTGGTGGTCGCGGCGCGGGGTGATGTATCCGGTGCCGCTCGGGGAGTTGAGGTACTCCTGGTAGCCCTCCTTCCCCGCCTGCTGTTCGAGCGTGGCGCGGTCGTGGAACAGACCCAGGTTGTGGCCGAGTTCGTGGCCGAGGTTGTACCACTCGGTGAGGGACTGGACGTCGACGGCCGAGTACGCCAGCTCGTCGTCGAACTGGCCCTTCGTGGGCAGGCTTGCCTGGCCCGAGGAGCCGACGGGGACGTCGTTGATCACGGTGACGAGGTCGACGCCGAGCTCCTCGCGCTTGCGGTGCGCGGTCGCGCCCAGCTCGCGGTCCTGCGGGTCGGAGAGCTTCTCGAGCATGTCGGCGGCCGTCTGCGTGCCGCTGTATCCGGTGTCGTACGTGTCGATGACGTCGATCCTCGCCGCGACGCCGCTGTCCGCGAGGGCCTGGTTCATGTACGACTCCGCCATGCGGATGCGGGCCGCCATCGCCGGCTCGCCGCCCACCCGGCGCACCGCGGGCGGCGTGTACCCGGCGAGGACGTCGATGACGACCGGGTCGGCCGGGTCGGCCGGGGCGCGGTTGGTGAGGGAGTCGTGCAGGTCACGGGCCGCGCGGTCGTCGAGGGCGCCGTTGTCGGCGGCGGGGCGGCGGCGCGCGCCGGGGTCCTCCTCCGTGATCCGCAGGCGCGGGCGCTTTCCGGGCAGCGTGGTGAGGTGGTACGTGCGGGTGCCCAGGTCGATCATGGCGTCGACGACGGGCTTGTGCTGGACGGGGCGGGTCTCCACGGCGGGGCGTGCGGCCTTCGCGGGCCGGCACACATGGCTCGCCGAGATCACCGCCTGCTGGTCCGGCGCGCCCTTGACGTGGCCGAACCAGGTGACGGTGTCCTCGTTCGCCGAGCGGCCGTCCTGGACGAGGGTGATCCGTACGCCGCGGAAGAGGGCGAGGGCGTGCTCGGGGGCCCGGCCGAAGCCGCCGGACGCGCACAGCCACTGGTAGTCGGCGACGTCGAGGGCGACGGTGCGCTCTCGCAGGACGTCCTTCTCGTTCGCCGAGGGGCGGGGGCCCGCGGGGCGGGTGTCCGAGGGGCGGGGGTCCGACGGGTGGGGTTCGGCCACGGCCGCGGCCGTGGACAGGGTGAGGGCGGCGGCGCAGAGGCAGGCCAGCCGGATCGAGCCGCGGGGGCGCGACGAGGGCGTCGGGATCATGGCGCTTGTCGTTCCACTGCGGGGGTGGGCGGCAATCGCGGGCCCGAGGACGTCACCCGAGCGCGCGGCCGCGGCACTCACACGGCCGCGTCCATTCCGGCGCCGGGAAATGGGAGGGCGCGGGCCCGTATCGCCGAATTGGCCGGATCCGGCCAATTGCCGTTAAGGCGGCATGAAATTTAGGACAGCCTCAACTCTGTACTTCTGTCCCGCTATTGAGCACGTGTTCGCCCCTCGGCATACTTCGTCGTCCGAGGGGCTGCAGCCCCTTAACCTCCAGGGGGAGACTTGCACAGACAAGTGAAGAGAGCGTACGGGGCCAGTATCGCCGCGGCGGTCGCCGTGGCCCTCGCCGCGGGCATGACCAGCCCCGCGGCCGCGGACCCGTCGACCGCGGGACAGTCGGCCACGGCGGGGGGCGGGCTCGGCAAGAGCGCGGGCAAGGACCGCGTCACGCTGATCACCGGTGACCGTGCCGTCCTCGACGCCGAAGGCCGTGTGGTCGGCATCGACCGCGCCAAGGGCCGGGAGCACATACCCGTACAGGTGCGGCGCAGCGGCGGACACACGCTGCTGATACCCGCCGACGCGCGGCGCCTGATCGCCGACGGCACCCTCGACCAGCGCCTTTTCGACGTCACGGAGCTGAACAAGAAGCGCAACCGTGCGGCGCAGAAGAAGGCGCTCAAGGTCATCGTCGGCTACAAGGGCGCGGCCGCCGCGGCCAAGGCCGACGTGCGCGGCGCCGGTGACACCACCGTCCGCAGGAGCCTGAAGACGCTGAACGCCGACGCGGTCAGCACGCCGAAGCGGGACGCTGGCGACCTGTGGGCCGCCCTCACCAGGGGCAAGGGCACCGACCGCACCGCGGCGTCCGGAATCAGCCACGTCTGGTTCGACGGCGTCCGCAAGGCGAGCCTCGACAAGAGCGTGAAGCAGATCGGCGCCGACAAGGCGTGGGCCGCCGGGTACGACGGCAAGGGCGTCAAGATCGCCGTCCTGGACACCGGCGTCGACGCCACGCACCCGGACCTCAAGGACCAGGTGATCGCGGAGAAGAACTTCACGGGGTCCGCCGACGCCAAGGACCGCTACGGCCACGGCACGCACGTCGCGTCCATCGCGGCCGGCACGGGCGCCAAGTCCGGCGGGAAGTTCAAGGGCGTCGCACCCGGCGCCAAGCTCCTCAACGCCAAGGTCCTCGACGACGACGGCTACGGCGACGACTCCGGCATCATCGCCGGCATGGACTGGGCGGCCGCCCAAGGCGCCGACGTCGTCAACCTGAGCCTCGGCGGCCCCGACGCCCCCGGCGTCGACCCGCTCGAAGCGCAGGTCGACAAGGTCTCCGCGGAGAAGGGCATCCTCTTCGCGATCGCCGCGGGCAACGACGGCGAGCCCGGCTCGGTCGGCTCCCCGGGCAGCGCGGACGCAGCCCTCACCGTCGGCGCAGTCGACGACAACGACAAGCTGGCGGACTTCTCCAGCCAGGGCCCGCGGGTCGGCGACAGCGCCGTCAAGCCCGACGTGACCGCGCCCGGCGTGGACATCACGGCGGCCGCGGCGCCCGGCTCCGTCATCGACAAGGAAGTCGGCCAGAACCCCGAGGGGTACCTGACGATCTCCGGTACGTCGATGGCGACCCCGCACGTCGCGGGCGCCGCCGCGCTGCTCAAGCAGCAGCACCCGGACTGGAAGTACACGGAGCTGAAGGGCGCGCTCACCGGCTCCACCAAGGGCGGCAACTACACCGCGTTCCAGCAGGGTTCGGGACGTATCGCCGTCGACAAGGCCATCAAGCAGACCGTGATCGCCGACCCGGTGTCGGTGAGCTTCGGCACGCAGCAGTGGCCGCACACCGACGACAAGCCGGTCACCAAGAAGGTCACCTACAAGAACCTCGGCAAGGACGATGTCACCCTCGACCTGACGGTGACCGCCACCGACCCGAAGGGCCGTCCGGCCCCCACCGGGTTCTTCACCCTCGGCGCGAAGAAGGTCACGGTCCCCGCGGGCGGCACCGCCTCCGTGGACCTGACGGCCGACTCCAAGCTGGGCGGCACGGTCGACGGCGCGTACTCCGCGTTCGTCGTGGCGTCGGGCGGCGGCCAGTCGGTGCGCACCGCGGCCGCGGTCGACCGCGAGGTGGAGTCGTACGACGTCACCGTGAAGCACCTCGGGCGTGACGGACAGCCGACGAAGCACTACATGGACTCGTTCATCGGCCTCACCGGCGCCGCCAGAGGCGCGGACCGGAGCTCGTACGACCCGTCCGGCACCGTCAAGCTGCGCGTGCCCAAGGGCAGTTACGCCCTCGACGCGAACGTCGCGGTCGACCTGGAGGACCTCGGCAAGGGCCTCGACTGGCTCGCCCAGCCGAAGGTGGACGTCACCAAGAACACCACGGTGACGGTGGACGCGCGGACGGCCAAGCCCGTCGACGTGACCGTGCCGGCGACCGACCTCAAGGGCGTCCTCGCGGCACCCGACTACACGGTCGAGACGCCGGACTTCAGCGCGGGCTTCGGCTGGCTGATGGACGAGTACAAGAACTTCCGCACCGCCTCCATCGGTGCCGCCCCGACCGGCGTCACGCTCAGCCAGTCGTGGCCGGCCGTCTGGACCAAGGGTGACGACACCGAGTACAACGTCACCTCCGGCGGCAAGGTGAAGCAGCTCGCCACCGGCTACACCAAGCACTACAAGGCGGCCGACCTGGCCACGCTCAAGGTCGGGCTCGGCGCGGCCGCGAGCGGCAAGACGGGCTCGCTGCGCGCGTCCGCCGAGCTGCCCGACGTCGACGGCGGCTGGTCCGTCTCCGTCCCGACGAAGCTGCCGACCGAGCGCAGGGTGTACGTGTCGACGGGCGACAAGGTCAAGTGGGGCCTGGAGTTCGAGCAGAACGGCCCGCCGAACCCGTCCGACCCCGAGGGCTGGCCGACCCTGGAGACCGCCTACACGCTGGGCGCCTCGCAGACCTTCAAGCCGGGCGCGACGTACGAGAAGACGTTCAACACGGCCGTCTTCGGCCCGCGCATCGGCGGTGTGTACGGGGTCTACCGGCGCGGCAACCAGATCGTGGGCGACCTGCCCGTCTTCGCCGACGGCCAGACCCACGCGGGCTACTCGCTGTACACGTCGGTGAAGACGACGCTGACCCGCAACGGCACGCAGATCGGCGAGAACGCCGACCCGCTGGCCGGCGAGAAGCCGTTCAAGGTGCCGTCGGGCGACGCCGCGTACAAGCTGTCGACGTCCGTGAAGCGCAGCGTCAAGGTGGGCGCGGCCTCCACGCGCATCGACGCGAGCTTCAGCTTCCGCTCCAAGAAGGTCGACGAGGCGAAGCTGCCGGTCTCCACGGTGCGGTTCGGCGCGAAGACCGACCTGAGCAGCCGGGTGAAGGCCGACGAGAAGCAGTCCGTGCCGGTGACGGTGCAGGGTGCGGCAGCCGGCTCGAACCTGAAGTCCCTCGCCGTGTACGTCTCCTACGACTACGGCCAGACCTGGAAGAAGGTCACGGTCACGGGCGGCAAGATCTCCGTGAAGAACCCCGCGAAGAACAAGGCGATCTCGTTCCACGCCAAGATCGCGGACAAGAAGGGCAACAAGTCGACGCTGTCGATCTACAACGCGTTCTACGCGAAGTGACGGACGCGTACGCTCGCGCCGTGCAGCCGTAGCCCACGCGCGGGCGCCCGGGCCGACCCCGAACTTCGGGGTCGGCCCGGGACGGCAGCCGGGCCGTACGCGCGGTCGGCTGATCCACCGGGAAGGGCACATGCGGGGACACATCGAGCGGGGCCCGTTCCTGCTGGCACTGCTCGCCGCACTTGCGCTGGCCGGCTGCCTGTCGAGCATCGGGCCGGGCGGCGCCGGAGCCGGAACGGCTCTCGCGGAGGACGGTGCCCAGTCGAGCGGCACCGTGGGCAACGAGCACGCCCGCGTGGGGGACATCTGGTACCTCGCGCTCCCGGCGCCGCACAACACCTCCGCGAGGTCCATCGAGATCACGCGGGTCGCCGTCGACCACGTCCCGGCAGGGATCGAACTGCTGGGATTCGGCGCCTACGACCTTGACGACACCGAAGGGCTCCCGCTGCTCACGAAGAAGAACGGGGCGCACACACCCGACTTCGAGAAGCTGAGGAACTACGCGACGAAACCGGTGAAGGTGAAAGTGGCCGAGTAGCGGTCGGTCCGACGGCGGACCGGCCCGTCACGGTGACTGCGGCGCGGCACCGAACGGACTGTCGATCACGTATCGCCAGAACCCGTCGGTGCCGCGTCGTACCACGTCCGTGGCCGTGGACCGGGTCTCGCCCGCGCCGATCTCCCAGTCGACGACGAGCAGCGCCACGTCCCCGGCGACGTGCACGTGCCGGGGCCGCACGGTCATCGGCAGGCCGAGGGCGAGGAACGGTGCGTTGGCTGCGGCGATCTCCGCGCCGCCGTGCACGGCCTCGCCGGACTCGGGCACGAAGGCGGCCCGTTCCTCGTAGAGCTCGCGCACGGCGTGCGGATCGCCGCTGTTGAAGCGCGCGGCGAAGGCGGCGGGGACGTCCTCGGGCCGGGTGGGCAGGCCGGACGCCGTCGTGTTACTCCTGCTGTCGGTCATGGCTGAACCGTAGGAGGCCCTCTCGTGACTCACCGAACGGTAAGCGGCACACGCCCCGGGCTGCCCGACGACGCCCTGGCGGAGGTCGCCGCCCCGAGCCCGGACTGCCCCGTGGAGATCACGCTCGCCGCGCTGCGCGGCCGCTGGACCACGCTCGTCGTCCGCGAGCTGCTGCGGCGCGACACGGCCCCGTACGGGGAACTCGCCTCGGCGCTGCCGCAGTTGTCCGACAAGACCCTGACCGAGCGTCTCACGCAGCTGGTCGCCGCGGGCGCGGTCCACCGGACCCGCACCCCGGGCTGGCCCACCACGGTGACGTACGGACTCACCCCGCGCGGCCGTGCGCTGGGCCCGGTCCTGCAAGCCCTGTGGGACTGGGGCGAGCTGCCCGCTCAGCCCTCGGCGCCGTAGGGCCTCGTGATGATTTCCAGGTTGTGGCCGTCGGGGTCGTCCCAGTAGACGCCGCGGCCGCCGTCGTTCGTGTTCGTCTCGCCGGCGCGGCGGTGGTACGGGTCGGCCCAGTAGGGGAGGCCACGGCTCTTGATGCGGCCGAAGATCTCGTCGAACTCGTCCTCGGAGACGAGGAAGGCGTAGTGCTGGGGCACGAAGGGGCCGCTGCCGTCCTCGTAGTAGTCGAGGGTCACGCCGTTGGGGATCTCCACGGGGACGAAGGGGCCGTACTGGGGGCCCACCTCCAGGCCGAGGATGTCCGCGAGGAACTGGGCGGACGCCTTGCTGTCCCGTGCCGTGACGATGGTGTGGTTGAGCTCGATCGACATCGTGCGACCTCCGGTCTGCCGGTCCTGCCGTTGTCCGGGTCCGTTGCCCGGTCTGCTGTCCGGTCCGGGAACCACCGTAGGACCGGCGGGCCCGGCGACGCATCGGTCGCCGGGCCCGCCGGGGTGCGCCATCGGCCCTAGGCCGCGCGGACGAGTCAGATCGTCGCGGTGTCGATCACGAAGCGGTAGCGCACGTCGCTGGCGAGTACCCGCTCGTACGCCTCGTTGATCTGGTCCGCGCGGATCAGCTCGATCTCCGCACCGAGGCCGTGCGCGGCGCAGAAGTCCAGCATCTCCTGCGTCTCCTGGATGCCGCCGATGCCGGAGCCCGCGAGGGTCTTGCGGCCGCCGATCACGGAGAACAGGTTGAGGGAGACCGGCTCCTCGGGGGCGCCGACGTTCACGAAGGCGCCGTCCGTGCGGAGCAGACCCAGGTACTTGTCCAGGGGCAGCGGCGCGGAGACCGTCGACAGGATCAGGTCGAAGGAGCCCGCGAGCTGCTCGAACGTGGCGTCGTCGCTGGTCGCGTAGTAGTGGTCGGCGCCCAGCTTCAGGCCGTCGTCCTTCTTGCGCAGGGTCTGCGAGAGGACGGTGACCTCCGCGCCCATGGCGTGCGCGATCTTGACGGCCATGTGGCCGAGACCGCCGAGGCCGACGACGGCGACCTTCCTGCCGGGGCCCGCGTGCCAGTGCGCGAGCGGGGAGTACGTGGTGATGCCGGCGCACAGCAGCGGCGCGGCCACGTCGAGGGAGAGCCCGTCGGGGATGCGGAGGGTGTACGCCTCGTCCACGACGATGTGCGTGGAGTAGCCGCCGTACGTCGGCTCGCCGTCCTTGCCGATCCCGTTGTACGTCTGGATGTTGCCCTGCGCGCAGTACTGCTCAAGGCCCGCCTTGCAGTTCTCGCACTCGCGGCAGGAGTCGACCATGCAGCCGACACCGACGCGGTCACCGACGGTGAACTTGGTGACACCGGGGCCGACCTCGGTGACGACACCGACGATCTCGTGGCCGGGCACCATCGGGTAGATGCCCTTGCCCCAGCCGTCGCGGGCCTGGTGGATGTCGGAGTGGCAGATACCGGCGTACTTGATGTCGATCAGGACGTCGAACTCGCCGACGGCGCGGCGCGGCACGGTGGTCCGCTCCAGGGGCGCCTCGGGGGCGGGAGCGGCGTAGGCGGAAACGGTGGTGATCTGCTCAGTCATGTCACCGAGGCTGCCACTGACCTGCGGTGTCACCCAGACACCCGTTCTGCCTACGACCACTGTGCCTACCACTGGCGGGGACAGGCTCCCCGGCGTACGCCCCTGGATACGGGACGGCGGGGCTGGATACTGGAGAGCATGGACGAGAACCCCGCGCTCCTCGGCAGTCGGGCGGAGCTGAGCGAGTTCCTGCGCACCCGCAGGGCGCGGCTGCAGCCCCAGGACGTCGGCCTGCCGAACTTCGGACGGCACCGCAGGGTGCCCGGCCTGCGCCGCGAGGAGCTCGCCCAGCTCGCCGGGGTCTCCGTCGCGTACTACACCCGGCTCGAACAGGGCAACGGCCGCAACGTCTCCGGCGAGGTGCTCGACGCCATCGCGCGTGCCCTGCGCCTGACCGACGCCGAGCACGCCCACCTGACGCGGCTCGCGAAGCCGAAGACCCTCAAGAAGAAGCGGGCGGCGCGCCAGCAGCACATGCGGCCCGCGCTGCAGCAGCTCCTCGACTCCGTGCAGTCCGTGCCCGCGTACGTGGTGGGCCGCCGCTCGGACATCCTCGGCTGGAACGCGCTCGCCGCGGCGCTCTTCGGCGACTGGGGCGAGCTCGCGCCGGCCGACCGGAACTGGGCGCGCATCTGCTTCCTGGACCCGCGCTCGCGCGACCTCTTCGTGGACTGGGAGCAGAAGGCGTCGGACATCGTCGGCTACCTGCGCATGGACGCGGGCTGCTACCCGAACGACCCCGAACTCTCCTCCCTGGTCGGCGAACTCTCCGTGAAGAGCGAGGAGTTCAGGGGCCTGTGGGCCACGCACGACGTCCGCGAGAAGGGCCACGGCGTCAAGCGCCTGCACCATCCGCTGGTGGGCGACCTGACGTTGTCCTTCGAGACGCTGCGGCTGCCGGACGACTGCGACCAGTCCCTGCTGATGTACCACGCGGAACCGGACTCGGCCTCGGCGGAGGGCCTGCGGCTGCTCGCGAGCTGGGGGCGGGACGCGTCGGCGGTGGGAACGCCGCGGCAGTAGGTTGCTCGTCCGATTTCGCGGGAGGCGGAACGCTCCACCCTGCGCCGCCGACCGTATCGCTCCTACGCTGGGGCGGTGAGCAGCCAAGAGCGCCAGAAGGCGAACGAAGCCCGCGTCATCCACCTCCGCCCGGTCGAGGCGGCGCCGACACCTGCCCGGCCCGCAGGGGAGAAGGAACCCCTCTGGCGCGACGTCGTCGGCGACGTCCTGCGCGGTGAGCGCCTCGCGCAGGAGCGCACGCTCAAGGACGTGGCGGACGCCGCCCGGATCTCCATGCCATACCTCTCCGAGCTGGAGCGCGGCCGCAAGGAAGCCTCCTCCGAGGTCCTCGCGGCCGCGGCCCGCGCACTGGGTCTGGGCCTGCCCGACCTGCTCTCCCTCGCCCAGACGCGCCTGGCCGGCCTTCCCCGCGCGAGGTCGGCCAGGGCGTCGTTCCAGGGCGACGTGCGCCTGGCGGCGTGATCGGTCGGTGGGATCAGGCCGCGGCCGCGGCCGGCAGGGCCCGCCTGCTGAGCACCTGATCCGCGAGCCCGTACGCGACCGCCTCCTGCGCCGTGAAGACCTTGTCGCGGTCCATGTCGGCGCGGAGCGTCGCGATGTCGTGGTGCGTGTGGTGGGCCAGCACCTCCTCGACCTGCGAGCGGATCCGGAGCATTTCCTTCGCCTGCAGGCTGAGGTCGGACACCGTGCCCTGCTGTCCGCGGCTCGCGGGCTGCCCGAGCAGCACGCGCGCGTGGTCGAGGACGAACCGCCGCCCCGGGTCGCCGCCGGCCAGGAGCACGGCGGCGGTCGAGGCGGCCTGGCCGACGCAGAACGTCGAGATCGGCGCGGTGATGAAGCTCATCGTGTCGTAGATGGCCATGAGCGAGGTGAAGGACCCACCGGGCGAGTTGATGTACAGGGACACCTCGCGCTCCGGCGCGGACGACTCGAGATGCAGGAGCTGCGCGATGACGACGTTGGCGACGCCGTCGTCGATCTCCGTCCCGAGGAAGATGATCCGCTCGGAGAGCAGCCGGCTGTAGACGTCGTAGGCGCGCTCGCCCCCTTGCGGGGTGCGCTCGACGACGGTGGGAATGGTGTACTGACTCATTGCTCTCCCTCCCCTTCCTCAGATCCCGAGCCCGATACGGCGCTTCGACCCGGCGGGCCGTACGTCGTCGAGGGAGGCGACCACGTGGTCGACCATCCCGTACTCCTTGGCCTGCTCGGCGGTGAACCACCGGTCCCGGTCGCCGTCCCGCGAGATCGTCTCCTCGCTCTGCCCGGTGTGCTCGGCGGTGAGCCGTTCGATGGTCCGCTTCGTGAACTCCAGGTTCTCGGCCTGGATGGCGATGTCCGCGGTGGTGCCGCCGATGCCGGCGGAGGGCTGGTGCATCATGATCCGCGCGTGGGGCAGCGCGAACCGCTTCCCCTGCGTGCCGACGCTGAGCAGGAACTGCCCCATGCTGGCGGCGAACCCCATGGCGAGGGTCGCCACGTCGTTCGGGATGAGCCGCATGGTGTCGTAGATGGCGAGCCCGGCGGTGACGGAGCCGCCGGGGCTGTTGATGTACAGACTGATGTCGGTCTTCGGATCCTCCGCCGACAGCAACAGCATCTGCGCGCACACGCGGTTGGCGGACACCTCGTCGACCTGCGTCCCGAGGAACACGATCCGCTGGTTGAGCAGCTGCGCGGCGAGATGGTCGTCGAACCGTGACGGCACGGTCTCCCCGTCCTCCCCCCGCACGACCCGCTCCCTGCTCCGTACCTCCATGGCGCCTCCCGTATCCCGGAAACGAGGCCCAACGCCCCGCTCCACCACCACTGTTGCCCGCGCCGAAGCGGCCTGACAGAAATCTCGGCCCGTGGCAGATTCGCTGAGGGCAGAGGAGGCGCCCCGTACGGGCCCCTTCACCGGGCAGCTGAAAGCCCCTGTCCTTGTGGGGCGGGGCAGGGGCTTTCGCGTCGGGGGAGTCTTCGCTCAGGCCGTCGCGGAGCGGTACTTGCGTACCGACAGGGTGCGGAAGAGCAGGATGATCAGGACCGAGTAGATCAGCGAGGCCCAGACCGGGTGTTGCATGGGCCAGGCGTCGGACGGGGAGACCCCCGGGTTGCCGAAGAGCTGGCGGCAGGCCTGGACGGTCGCGCTGAAGGGGTTCCAGTCGGCGACGTGCCGCAGCCAGGGTGTCATCTTGCTGGAGTCGACGAACGCGTTCGAGATGAACGTGACCGGGAACAGCCAGATCAGGCCGCCCGACGTGGCCGCCTCCGGCGTGCGGACCGAGAGTCCGATGAGCGCGCCGACCCACGTGAACGCGTACCCGAGCAGGAGCAGCAGGCCGAACGCGCCGAGCGCCTTGCCGATCCCCTCGTGGATGCGCCAGCCGACGAGCAGCGCCACCACCGCGAGGACCAGGAGGGTCAGCGCGGTCTGAACGAGGTCGGCGATGGTGCGGCCGGTGAGGACCGCGCCGCGCGCCATGGGCAGCGACCGGAAGCGGTCGATGAGGCCCTTGTGCATGTCGTCGGCGATACCGGCCCCCGCGCCCGCCGTGGCGAAGGTGACGGTCTGCGCGAAGATGCCCGCCATCAGGAAGTTGCGGTAGTCGGCGGGGTCGGTGCTGTTGCCGATCATCATGGATCCGCCGAAGACGTAGCTGAACAGCACCACGAACATGATCGGCTGGATGAGGCCGAAGATGACCATCTCCGGGATCCGCGACATGCGGATCAGGTTGCGCTTGGCGACGACCAGGGAGTCCCTGACGGACTGGCCGATGCCGCCGGCGGGCCTGGGCCCGGCGACGGGCACGGCGTCGGTGACGGTGCTCACTTGTCGGCCTCCTTGTTGCGCTTGGCGTCGGCGGTGGCGCGCTTGGACTTGGCGCCGGCCCCGCCCCCGCCCCCGTCCCCGTTCGTCTCGTCCGCGACCTCCGCGACGTGCCCCGTGAGGGAGATGAAGACGTCGTCGAGGGTCGGGCGGCGCAGTCCGATGTCGTCGATCTCCATGCCGCGGACGTCCAGCTCGCGGATGACCTCGGCGAGCAGCTTGGCGCCACCGGTGACGGGGACGGTCAGCTTGCGGGTGTGCTCGGCGACGGCGACCTCGCCCTTGCCGAAGCCGCGCAGGACCTCGGAGGCGGTGGCGATGTGCTCGCGGTCGTGCACGACGACCTCGACGCGCTCGCCGCCGGTCTGCGCCTTGAGCTGGTCGGACGTGCCGCGGGCGATGACGCGGCCGTGGTCGACGACGCAGATGTCGTGCGCGAGGTGGTCGGCCTCTTCGAGGTACTGCGTGGTGAGGAGGAGGGTGGTGCCGCCCGAGACCAACTCCTGGATGACCTCCCACAGCTGCTGGCGGTTGCGCGGGTCCAGGCCGGTGGTCGGCTCGTCCATGAACATCACCGGGGGCGACACGACGAGCGCCGCGGCGAGGTCGAGGCGGCGGCGCATGCCTCCGGAGTACGTCTTGGAGGGGCGGTCGGCCGCGTCGGAGAGGTTGAACCGGTCGAGCAGTTCGGCCGCCCTGGCCTTCGCCTCCTTGGCCCGCATCTGGTAGAGCTGGCCCACCATCTGCAGGTTCTCACGCCCTGTCAGATACTCGTCCACGGCGGCGAATTGGCCGGACAAACCGATGGAGCGCCGGACTTCGTTGGGGTGCTTCAATACGTCGATGCCAGCGACGACCGCCTTGCCGCTGTCGGGGGTGAGCAGCGTCGTCAGGCAGCGGACCGCCGTCGTCTTCCCCGCGCCGTTCGGCCCCAGCAGGCCGAGGACGGTACCTTCCGGGACATCCAGATCGACGCCGTCCAGAGCCCGTACGTCACCGAAGGTCTTCACCAGACCTTCGGCGTAGATGGCGCCTGGCATGTGGGTTCTCCCCTACTCCTGGTGGGTTCCTACGCAAAAGCTTAGGTTTGCCGGACTTGCGACGCCCGGCGACAGGTGACGAGGAGCACACCATAACGCGATACATCGCGTTCGCTCAGCTGTTTTTCCAAAGTCGTCCACACGACGCGGTGCCGCCTCAGTCGATGACCGTGTAACCCGCCGCCCGCAGCGCCGCCCGCACCTCCACGCAGTGCTCCGGTCCCTTCGTCTCCAGGTGCAGCTCCACCTCGGCCTCGGTCAGCCCGAGCCGGGGGTCCGTGCGCACGTGGCTGACGTCGAGGACGTTGGCGTCCACCTCGGACAGGACGCCGAGGAGCGTGGCCAGGGCGCCCGGCCGGTCCGTCAGACGCAGCCGCAGCGAGAGGTAGCGGCCCGCCGCCGCCATGCCGTGGCGCAGGATCCGCTGCATCAGGAGCGGGTCCACGTTGCCGCCCGAGAGCAGCGCCACCACCGGGCCCTCGAACGCCTTCGGGTCGCTCATCAGGGCCGCGACCGGGCTGGCGCCGGCCGGCTCGACGACCATCTTGGCGCGCTCCAGGCAGAGCAGCAGCGCGCTGGAGAGCTCGTCCTCGGAGACCGTGACGACGTCGTCGACGAGGTCCTCGACGAGCTGAAACGGTACGTCGCCGGGGCGGCCCACCTTGATGCCGTCGGCCATCGTCGACGGGTTCTTGACCGACACCGGGTGGCCCGCGGCGAGCGACGGCGGGTACGCCGCGGCCCCGGCCGCCTGCACCCCGACCACCTTCACGTCCGGCCGCAGCGCCTTCACCGCGACCGCGATGCCCGCCACGAGCCCGCCGCCCCCGATGCCCACGACGAGCGTGCGCACCTCGGGGCACTGCTCCAGGATCTCCAGGCCGACCGTGCCCTGGCCCGCGATGATGTCGGCGTGGTCGAAGGGGTGGATGAAGACCGCGCCCGTCCGGTACGCGTACTCCTGCGCGGCGGCCAGCGTCTCGTCGACCACCTGGCCGTGCAGCCGCACCTCCGCGCCGTAGTCACGCGTCGCGGCGACCTTGGGCAGTGGCGCACCGGCGGGCATGAACACCGTGGAGCGCACGCCGAGGAGCGAGGAGGCGAGCGCCACTCCCTGGGCGTGATTGCCCGCGCTGGCGGCGACCACCCCGGCGGCGCGCTCCTCGGGGAGCAGGCCCGCGATCCGTACGTACGCGCCGCGCAGCTTGAACGAACCCGTCCGCTGCAGGTTCTCGCATTTGAGGTGCACCGGGGCCCCGACCAGGCCGGACAGGTACCTGCTGCCCTCCAGCGCCGTCATCCGGGCCACTCCGGAGAGCATCTTCTGCGCACCGCGTACGTCATCGAGGGTCACCGTGTGGAGGGACTTCGGCAAGGAGTGCGGCGTGCGGTAGCTCATGACGGCAAGTCTTGCAGCCGCCGCCCGAGTCCTCCTGGGACGACCAAGGATCGAGACCGTTATCGCGTGGGTTTGCGCAGCGCAGGTACGGTACGCGCCGCGGCCGCGTACCCTGGCCCCCAACCCATCGCCCTCGCATGAAGTGAGCCCCCGGCCATGCCCACAACTCCGGACATGACGACCGCCAGCGATCCCGCCCTCCTGGACAGCCTGCAACACCAGGTGGCGGTCTTCGCCCGCCGCGCGGAGCAGACCCGTCTCGGCGGTGTCGGCCAGGTCCGCAACTCCATGGACCGCGCCGCCTATCTGCTGCTCAACCGCCTCGACAAAGAGGGGCCGATGGGCGTCAAGGCGCTCGCGGCGAGCATGGGCATCGACTCCTCGACGGTGACCCGGCAGGTCGCGCCGCTCGTCGACACCGGCCTCGTCAAGCGGACCTCGCACCCCGAGGACGGCCGGGCCGTCGTGCTCCAGCTGTCGCCGCGCGGCCAGGCGAGACTCGACGAGGTCCGCTCCTCGCGGCGCGAGCTGATGGCCGAGCTGACGCAGGACTGGGACCCGGCGGAGCGCGAGAGCTTCTGCGCGCTCCTCACACGCTTCAATGGCGCCCTCTCCGCGCGGCAGACCTCCCAGACGGCACCCGTGGGAGAGGTTTCGGCCACTCCGGAGTCTTGACCCCGGCCCCGCATCTGGCCTCATATGAGACCGGGATCCCCCTTCCTTCCGGCCGGGAGGTGCGGTGCGAGAACGGCAGGCGCTCCAGAGCGCCCGCCGTGCCCGGGAGTTCGAGGCGTTCGTCGCGGGCGCGGCAGGGCGGCTCCTGCATGCCGCGACGCTGCTCACCGCCGAGCCCCCCGAGGACAATCCACGCGCGCGTGCCCTGCTCACCGCGGCGCTCGCGCACACGTACGCGTCCTGGGACCGGCTGCGCGGCGAGGACCCGTACGACCGCACCCGCCAGCAGGTGGCCCTGCGCTTCGGCCGCGCGGCCTGGCGCCGTCACCGCGGCCACGGCGGTGTCCTGGGCCCGCTGAGCCCCCAGCAACGGCTGATTCTCGTGCTGCGCATGTACGAGGGTGTGGCGGAGGAGCAGACCGCGGCGCTCCTGGGGCTGCCCGCCGAGCGGGTCCGGGTGATCTGTGCCCGCGCGATCGCGACGGTGCTGCACCCGCCGCGCGGGCCCGCGCCGGCCCGGGCGCTGAGCGGGGCGGCGCCGTCATGAGCCAGTACGAGCGCAAGGAAGAGGCGATCCGGCGGATCCTGGAGGGGGCGACGCCCGCCGTGCCGCCCGAACTCCTCGACGACGCGGTACGGCGCGGCAGCCGGGCGCTGCGGCGCCGTACGGCGGTGCGGCGGGCCTTCTGGACCCTGCTGTTCGTCGCAGCCGTGGCGTTCGTCGTGTGGGCGTCCGTCGCCCGGCCGTGGGTGGAGCCGCCGACGGACACGACTCCACCCCTGACCCGCTGGTGACGGACTCCCGGCGGGCTAGCCCAGGGCCTGCTGCAGGTCGGCGACGAGGTCGTCCGCCGACTCGATGCCCACGGAGAGGCGCACGAGGTCCCCGGGGACCTCAAGGGCGGAACCCACCACGGAGGCGTGCGTCATCCGGCCCGGGTGCTCGATCAGGGACTCGACGCCGCCCAGGGACTCACCCAGAGTGAACAGCTTCGCCCGGTTGCAGACCTCGACGGCCGCCTCCTCGCCGCCCTCCACCCGGAACGACACCATGCCGCCGAAGGACCGCATCTGCTTGGCGGCGACCTCGTGACCGGGGTGCTCCGGAAGGCCCGGGTAGAGAACGCCGCTCACGCGCGCGTGGCGGGTCAGCATCTCGGTGACCTTGGTGGCGTTCTCGCTGTGCCGGTCCATGCGCACCGCGAGGGTCTTGATGCCGCGTAGCACCAGCCAGGCGTCGAAGGGCCCGGCGACGGCACCCATCGCGTTCTGGTGGTACGCCAGCTCCTCGCCCAGCTCCGCGTCGTTGACGACGAGCGCGCCGCCGACGACGTCCGAGTGGCCGCCCATGTACTTCGTCATGGAGTGCACGACGACGTCCGCGCCGAGCGCCAGCGGCTGCTGGAGGTAGGGGCTCGCGAACGTGTTGTCGACGACGAGGCGCACGCCGGCCTCGCGGGCGATCTGCGCGACCGCGGCGATGTCGGTGATGCCGAGCAGCGGGTTGGAGGGGGTCTCCACCCAGATCGCCTTCGTGCGGTCGGTCAGCGCCGCGCGCACGGCCTCCGGGTCGGAGGTGTCGGCGACGGACCACTCCACGCCCCACCGCGAGACGACCTTGGCGAACAGCCGGAAGGTGCCGCCGTACGCGTCATTGGGGATGACGACGTGGTCGCCGGGGCTGAGCAGCGTACGGAGAAGGCAGTCCTCGGCCGCGAGGCCCGACGCGAAGGCGAGTCCGCGGCGACCGCCCTCCAGCGCGGCCAGGTTCTCCTCGAGGGCGGTCCTCGTCGGGTTGGCGCTGCGGCTGTATTCGTAGCCGCCGCGCAGCCCGCCGACGCCGTCCTGCTTGTAGGTCGAGACCTGGTAGATGGGCGGGACGACGGCGCCGGTGAGGGGGTCGGCGGTGTTGCCCGCGTGGATGGCCACGGTTTCGAAGCTCTGCGTGCTGTGCGAGTCACTCATGCGGCCTGAGCGTAGTGCGCGCACGGGCCCTTCCGCCGGGTCGGTCCGGGTACGTCCCGGCAGGTTGGCCAATTGTCCGACGCGTCTGGTTCGCTTGTCCCATGGAGATTCTCTGGTTCCTGTTCGCGGTGATCATGGTCGGTGCGGTCCTGGGGCCCGTACTGCTGCGCAGGCGCGGCGGAATCCGGCAGGTGGCCCCCGGCTCCCCGGACGCCGCGGACCCGGCGAACTACGGCTTCCTGCGCCAGGAGGAGCTGGACATCCGCATGCCGGGACCGGACGCGGATCTCCTCGAAGTGCTCGACCTCGTGCAGCGCACGCAGGAGTGGAAGGCCGCGTCGCAGCTGCTCGCCGGCACGGAGACGCACGGCGAGCGGCGCTGGCAGCGCGTGCAGGCCTTCGCGGGCGCGGCCTCCCTGGAGCTGCAGCAGCGGCCCGGCGGCGTCAGCGACAGCCCCGGCGGACAGTGGCTGCGGGTGTGGCGTGCCGAGACGCCCAAGGACGCGGGCGGTGCGGCGGTGCACGCCGAATTCCTCGTGCAGCAGGCGTGGCGCACGGCGGAACAGGGGACGGACGAGTTCCGGATCATCCTGGAGGAGGCGAAGGACGCGTGCGCGCAGGCGGCGCTGCTCGCCCCCGGCGACCCGGTCCCGTACATCATCGAGCTCTCCATCGCGCGCGGACTCGCGTACCCCCGCGAGGAGTTCGAGCAGCTGTGGCTGAAGATCCTGGACCGTGCGCCCGCGCACATGGGCGCGCACCTCGCGGCGCTGCACTACTGGTGCGAGAAGTGGCACGGCTCCAGGGACCTCGCGTACAACTTCGCGGAGGCCGCGGCCGCCCGCGCGCCCCGGGGCTCCCTGCTCGCGGCGCTGCCCCTCTTCGCGGTGTACGAGCACCTGCCCGAGGTCAACCTGGTGCGCGGGTTCTACGAGAGCGAGGTCGTCACCAAGGCCGTCGAGGGTGCGCTGTTCGCGGTGCACTCCGCGCGCGCGGACGACCCGATGCTGGCGCACGTCCGGCACCTCCTGGTCTTCTTCCTGGTCCGCTGCCAGCGCTGGTCGGAGGCGATGAACCAGCTGGTCCACGTGGACGGCCACGTGGGCGCGCTGCCCTGGACGCTCTCCGAGGACCCCGCCTCGGACTACGCGGTGTACCGGGCCCTGGCCGTCGCGGGATACGAGGCGAACGGCGGCAGCCCGGCGACGCTCCCGCACTGAGCGGGGCCAGGCGGCCACCCCGGCCGGAATGCGTCACCCCGTCCATACGTTGACGGGGTAGACGCCCCAGTCACGCACGAGGAGAGACCGCATGATCTTCGGCCGCACGCCCGAGCTCCCCACCGCCGAGCAGGCCCTGAAGGGCCGGGCGACCCCGGAATTCGAGGTCCCCTCGCGCCACACGGTCCTCGGCAACCCGCTGCTCGGCCCCTACCCCGACGGCCTGGAGGTCGCGGACTTCGCGCTGGGCTGTTTCTGGGGCGCGGAGCGCAAGTTCTGGCAGACCGAGGGCGTCTGGACGACGTACGTCGGCTACCAGGGCGGCTTCACGGAGAACCCCTCCTACGAAGAGGTGTGCTCCGGCCTGACCGGCCACACGGAGGCGGTCCGCGTCGTCTTCGACCCGGCCGTGGTCACGTATGCGGAGCTCCTGAAGCTGTTCTGGGAGTCCCACAACCCCACGCAGGGCTTCCGCCAGGGCAACGACGTCGGCACGCAGTACCGCTCGGCGATCTATACGCACTCTCCCGAGCAGGAGGAGACCGCGAAGGCGTCCCTCGCGGCGTACCAGCAGGTCCTGACGGCCGCGAACCACGGCACGATCACGACGACGGTCCTGCCGGCGGACGGCCGCACGTTCTGGCCGGCGGAGGCGTACCACCAGCAGTACCTGGACAAGAACCCCGACGGGTACTGCGGCATCGGCGGGACCGGGCTCGAGCTGGACAGCCCGTCGGAGACGAACTGGGGCCGCGCCTGCCCGACGGGGATCGCGCCCGCGCCGGAGACGGCAGGACAGTAAGCGGCGGCACGACAGGCAAGGGCCCCGACGCGGTAAGCGCCGGGGCCCTGTCAGGTCCAAGAAGTGAGCGTCAGCCCGAGTACGGCTTCGCGGCGAGGATCTTGACCGAGGCGAATTTGCCGTTCGGCAGTTCGTACTGCGCGTCCTCGCCCACCCGCTTGCCGTTCACGCCGGTGCCCAGCGGGGACTGCGGCGAGTACGTCTCGATGTCGGAGCTCGCGTACTCACGGGAGGCGAGCAGGAACGTCAGCGTGTCGTCCTCGTCGCCGTCGAAGGCGATGGTGACGACCATGCCGGGCTCCACCACGCCGTCGTCGGCCGGGGCCTCGCCGACCCGCGCGTGCTCCAGGAGCTGGGTCAGCTGGCGGACGCGGAGCTCCTGCTTGCCCTGCTCCTCCTTGGCCGCGTGGTACCCGCCGTTCTCACGCAGGTCGCCCTCCTCACGCGCTGCCGCGATCTTCGCCGCGATCTCGGTGCGCGCGGGACCAGACAGGTACTCAAGCTCTTCCTTGAGCTTGTCGTACGCCTCCTGGGTCAGCCAGGTGACGTTGTCGCTGGTCTGGGTCACAGGTGCTCCTCGTAGGTACTGGGAATACAAAGCATCGCCCTACCCAGAAGAATGTTCCTTCTCGGGTGGGCGAAACCACGAGCCTAACAATTCAGGCGACGAAGGGGGAGGACATAAGCCATCAGATTTGCGTCGACGCAGGTGAGCGCGGTAAAGCTGCCCGACTCAGTCGGAGTGGCAGCCCAGAAGCTCGACGCTGGTGGCCTTCTTCGTGGTGCGGAGGGTGACGACACGGTCGATGCGGTCCGTGTGCTCGTCGAAGCGGAAGTCCTTGCGGCCCACCTCGTCGCCCGACTCGGCCTGGGAGCGCAGGGTGCAGTAGCCCTTGGCCCCGGTGTCCTTGCGGACCTCCAGGTGGGCCTTGACCGTGTGGTCCGAGACCACGTCGAACTTGATGACCTCGGCGCTGAGCTTGGCACCGTTGATGTAGTCGTATCCGAACCAGCCGACGACGCCGAGCAGCACGACGCCGAGCACCGAACCGACGATCTTCAGCTTGCGGTCGGCGGCTTCGTCGGCCGTGCGCGAGCGGCCGTACCGACCTTCGGGAAGCCCTGGTGCGTGCCCCTCGGGGAGCTTCGAGCCCGCCGCCGCCATGATCGTCCTCCAGGAACAGGGGATGCCGGAATTTTCCGCCCCCCGGTTCCGTCACTATAGAAGCCGCCTGATGCGCCGGAATCACGAGGGCGCCCAATACCTTGAGGATCGAGTCTTGACTGAGCAGCTGCGACTGATGGCCGTACACGCCCACCCCGACGACGAGTCGAGCAAGGGCGCGGCCACCATGGCCAAGTACGTGGCCGAAGGGGTGGACGTGCACGTCGTGACCTGCACGGGCGGGGAGCGCGGCGACATCCTCAACCCGAAGCTCCAGGGTGACACCTACATCCAGGAGAACATCCACGAGGTGCGCAGGAAGGAGATGGACAAGGCCCGCGAGATCCTCGGCGTCAAGCAGGACTGGCTGGGCTTCGTCGACTCCGGTCTGCCCGAGGGCGACCCGCTGCCGCCGCTGCCCGAGGGCTGCTTCGCCCTGGAGGACGTCGACAAGGCGGCCGGCGAGCTGGTCCGGCAGATTCGCTCCTTCCGCCCGCAGGTCATCACGACCTACGACGAGAACGGCGGGTACCCGCACCCCGACCACATCATGACCCACAAGATCACGATGGTGGCGTTCGACGGTGCCGCGGACCCGGAGAAGTACCCCGAGAGCGAGTTCGGCCCGGTCTTCCAGCCGCAGAAGCTCTACTACAACCAGGGCTTCAACCGTCCGCGCACCGAGGCGCTGCACCACGCGATGCTCGACCGCGGTCTGGAGTCGCCCTACGGTGACTGGCTCAAGCGCTGGGACGAGTTCGAGCGGGTCGAGCGCACGCTGACCACGCACGTTCCGTGTGCCGACTACTTCGAGACGCGTGACAGGGCGCTGATCGCGCACGCCACGCAGATCGACCCGGACGGCGGCTGGTTCCGGGTGCCGATGGAGATCCAGAAGGAGGTCTGGCCCACGGAGGAGTACGAGCTCGCGAAGTCGCTCGTCGATACTTCCCTCCCCGAGGACGACCTCTTTGCGGGCATCCGCGACAATGCCTAGCGTGAACGTACATCTGGCAATGACGCATCTCGTCCCTCTTGCCAAGGAGGTCGACGACGACAAGGTGACGCCCGGCGTGCTCGGCTTCATCGTCTTCGCGGTGATGGCGCTCGCCGTCTGGGGCCTCATGAAGTCGATGAACAAGCACATGCGCAAGGTCGACTTCAAGGACCCGGAGAGCGAGAGCGACACGGAGTCGGAGAAGGGCTCGGAGAAGAAGTCGGCCGCCAGGAGCTAGGGCCCCCGGAAAGCCCGGACCCCCGGAAAGCCCGGACCCCTCCCGCCCGAAGGCGAGAGGGGACTGAGTTCTGTGCCTGTGCTGCTGCGGTGGTTCCGGTCAGTCCATGACCAGGTCGCCGAAGGAGGCGATGTTGGCCTCGTTGTGCACGGTGTTGATGTCGCTGCCGCTCTCGATGCCGTAGCCGACGCCGTCGTCTCCGTCGTGGCCGGTGGCGGAGGCGACGCCCGCGCCGCCGAGGACGGTGAGGGCGGCCAGGACAGTGGTGGCTGCAGCAGTACGGATACGCATGAAGCGTCCTTTCTCTGGGTGTTCTCTCTGGCTGTTTTCTCTGGGTGCCCACCCGTCCGCATCGCTCATGCGTCCGATACGCGGAGCGCGTCCGGGGGGTGCTTGTGGGGTGGCGGGCCGGTCAGGCCGTCAGCCGTGGTTCTGGCACTCGTTGCCGGTGGCCGGGTTGAGCAGGCCGAGCACGTCGACGGTGTTGCCGCAGAGGTTGAGGCCGAGGTCGACGGGGACCTGGACGTTGTTGCCGCTGAGCACGCCCGGGGAGTTGCCCGTCGTGCCCACGGCGTCCGGGCCGTCGGCGATCGCGGCGCCGGCGCCACCGAGCACGGTGACGAACGTGAGAGCGGCTGCGGTGACGATGCTGCGCGTACGCATGGATACCTCTTCGCAGAAGGAGAAGGCGGTCCATGTGAGCGTCACCCGGGACGGCCGCGCGCGCTCTCGGCCGTAGCCCGTCAGTGGTGACAACACCTCGTTTGGGGGAAAGCGGGCACCCACCCGCGGGTCGCTACCGGTGATTCAGCGGCGCTCCGGTACGTCCACCCCCATGACCTCCCGCGCATGCCGGCTCGGCACCATCCCCAGGCGCCACGCCTGCCAGCCCGTCTCCAGGTCCGCGCCGCGCTCCAGGAGCAGCGCGTACGCCTCCACGCACTCGGTGAGCTTCCCGTCCCGCGTCTGATGGTCCTCGCGCGACAGCCGGCTCAGCTCCTCCTGGGCGACCGCCGTGCCGATCTCCCAGCCGCCCGGCGAGGCGTACGGCAGCAGGGTGCAGCGCAGGAAGCGCGCCCAGTCGCCGCCGCGGCGGTCGCCGTACGAGGCGAAGAGCTCGATGGCTTCGTCGCACAGGCCCAGCGCCTGCTGACTGCGGTTGTTGCCCGCGTCCACGACCACCAGCTCCAGGCACGTCCACGCCTCGCCGTGCGCGACCCCGATGCGCTGGAAGTCGGCGCGGGCGTCCACCAGGAGCTGCCGTGCGAAGCCGGAGTTGCGCAGCGAACCCGTCTGCGCGGCGCGCTGGTCGCGGGTGACGCGCGCCGAGTGGTGCCGGGCACAGGCCAGGCCGTACACGTCCCGCATCCGGGAGAACATCGTGCGGGCCCGCTCCAGGTCGCGGACCGCCTGGTCGAGGCTGCCCGCCTCCTCCAAGGCCTGGCCCAGGTAGTACAGGGACCACGCCTCGCCGCGCGCGTCGTCGTTGTCGCGGTGCCGGGACACCGCCTGCCGCAGCCCGTCGACGGCCGGTGAGGGGTCGCCGTCGACGAGCCGGGCCCGCGCCAGCTGGGTCATGGCCCAGGCCTCGCCGCGCGGGTCGCGGGTGCGGCCGTACAGGTCGAGGGCCTCGCGCAGCTCGCCCTCCGCGCGCGGTACGTCGCCCATGCGCAGGCAGAGCTGGCCGAGCTGGAAGTGCGTCCAGGCCTCGCCGTGCACCGAGCCGCTCGCGCGGTGCAGGGTGAGCGCCGTCTCCAGCATGTCGAGGGCGTGCGCGAGGTGGGCGCGGTCCCGCTCGACCGCCGCGAGGGCGTGCAGCGTCCAGGCGCGGTCGCCCGCCAGCTCGTCGGCGACCTGCAGGTCGAGGGCCTCGGTCAGCCGTGCCGCGGCCTCCGTCAGGTTGCCCTGGTGGTGCAGGGTGATGCCGAGGGAGCCGAGCGCGCGGGCGGCGGCGGCGTCCTGGTGGGCCTCGAAGTACAGGTCGACGACGGAGTTCAGCGTCGTACGCGACTGGTCGAGCTCGCCCAGCTGGCGGGCGGCGATACCGGTGCGCCACTGGACGCTGCGGCCGAGGAGGCCCTGGTCGATGGCCTGGGTGAGTTCGTTGATCTCGCCGAGCCGGTAGAGGTCGCCGCGCAGCAGGCAGTAGTCGCACAGGGCGCCCAGGAGGTTGAGCACGGCCCGCTGGTCGACGCCCTCCGCGTGGCGCAGCGCCGCCGTGATGAACGTCGACTCGTCGTCGAGCCAGCGCAGCGCCGCGTCGAGGGAGGTGAACCCGTGCTGCCCGGCCGCGCCCTTCAACAGAGTGTCGGCGCGCGTGGACGTCTTGCCGTCGACCAGGCGGATCACGGTGTCGGCCAGCTCGCCGTAACTGGCGATGAGGCGTTCCTGGGCGGCCGTGCGCTCGGCGGGCTCCTCCTCGTCGAGGAGGCGGGTGCGGGCGAAGGAGCGGACGACGTCGTGCAGGCGGTAGCGGCTGCCGGGCGGGGCCTCGCCGCCCTCGTGGTCGCGGGGGCGCGGCACCTCGACGAGGCCCGCCTGGGACAGGGCGGTCAGCTGCCGGGAAGCCTCCTGCTCGTCCGTGCCGAGCAGCGCCGCCGCGGCGGCCGCGCCCAGCGAGGCGCGGCCCGCGAGCGCCAGGCGGCGCAGCAGCCGCCTGGCCTGCTCCGACTGGTCGGCGTAGCGCAGCCACAGGACGCGCTCGACCGGACCGACCTTGTCCGCGGGCCCGTACGCGGCGAGATCCGAGGCGAGCCTGCTCGGTGTCCGCGGACCGAGCGAGGAACCCGCGGCGCGCAGCGCGAGCGGCAGTCCGCCGCACAACGCCCTTATGACGTCTCCCGATTCGGCGTCGTACGGCCCGGAGAGGTCCTCGGCGGACTCGCGGAGCAGCTCCTCGGCGCCTGCCTCGTCCAGCGCCTCGACCGGCAGCGAGTGCACCCACGCGGGCAGGTCGCCGGGCAGCTCCAGGGGCTCCCTGGCGGTGACGAGGACGAGGCTGTCGGAGCGCTCCGGAACCAGCGTGCGGACCTGCTCGACGTCGCTGGCGTCGTCGAGCACGATCGTCACCGCGAGACCGGTCAGATATTGGTGGTAGAGCTCGCTGAGCCGCTTGAGCTGCTGCTCCTGCGAGGCGCGCTCGCGGAAGAGCAGCTGCTCGCGCGGGGCGCCCAATCGATTCAGCAGGTGCAGCAGCGCGTCGCGGGTGGACATCGGGGACTCCTGCGGGGTGTCGCCGCGCAGGTCCACGACGCACGCGCCGCGGAACTGGTCCCGCAGGGCGTGCGCCGCGCGCACCGCGAGCGAGGTCCGCCCGGAGCCCGGTACGCCGTGCAGCACGACCACCGTGGGCCGGGTGTCGGTGCTGGCGCGCGCCGCGTGCACCCACTGCGCGATCCGCCCCAGCTCGGCCCTGCGCCCCACGAAGGGCGCCGCCGTCTCCGTGAGTTGCGTGAAGGACTGCTGCAGGACGCTGCGCCTGCGCGCCGCCGCGCTCTTGTCCGTGCCGCGCAGCTGCGGCGCCGATTTCTTCGCCGTGTGCGCGCCGCTCGACGCGGCGAGGACCCGCTGCTGGTCGAGGAAGGGCCGGATGCCGCGCACTTCCAGCGCCGTCAGCCACTGGAGCCGCAGCTGCTCGGGCCCGCCCGGCCTGCTGAGCTCGCCCGCGCGGCGGCTGGCCGCCGGGACGTGGGACGCGGTCACCTTCACGACGGTGGCCGCCGCGCCCGCCACGGCGACGACCGCGCCGGTGCCGAGGGCCGTGCCGACGCTGGTCCCGAACGACAGGTCGGACACGCCGGCCGCGAGTGCCGCAACCACCGCGACCAGCAGCGGAGTTCCCGCCCCCTCCTTCGCGTACCGCTGCCCGAAGCTGAGCCGCCCGGCGTCCGCCTCGTCGAGCGCGGTGGTGTACGCGCCGTACTCCTCCGCCGACGTCTGCGCCATGGCGTCCAGCGCGCCGCGCGCCCGCGACAGCAGCACGCTCCCGTCGACGCGCCCGCCCGAACGGCGGACCTCCTCCTCCACGGCCCGCGCCAACAGCCGCTCGGCCTCGGCCCGATGGCTGTCCCGCATATGGGTTCCCCCTCCGAGAGCAACAGTTCCCTGCGGCCACAAGTGTCCTGCGTACGGGGCGCGGAAGCGAGGGCGTCCGCGGATCAGGGGCCGGTGTGCGCGAGGATGGGGGGCATGCCGAACCGACTGGCCCAAGAGACGTCCCCCTACCTCCTGCAGCACGCCGACAACCCCGTCGACTGGTGGCCCTGGTCGGCCGAGGCGTTCGATCAGGCGCGTGAGCGGGGTGTGCCGGTGCTGCTGAGCGTGGGCTACAGCAGCTGCCACTGGTGCCACGTCATGGCGCACGAGTCCTTCGAGGACGAGGCGACCGCCGCGCTCATGAACCGGGACTTCGTGAACATCAAGGTCGACCGCGAGGAGCGGCCCGACGTCGACGCCGTGTACATGGAGGCCGTGCAGGCCGCGACGGGGCAGGGCGGCTGGCCCATGACCGTCTTCCTGACCCCGGACGCCGAGCCGTTCTACTTCGGTACGTACTTCCCGCCGGAGCCGCGGCACGGCATGCCGTCCTTCCCGCAGATCCTCGACGGCGTCCACCGGGCGTGGACGGACCGGCGCGGCGAGGTCGACGAGGTGGCAGGGAAGATCGCACGCGACCTCGGGGAGCGGCAGCTCACCCACAACACCGACGAGAAGCCCGGCGAGGACGAGCTCGCGCAGGCCCTGCTCGGCCTGACCAGGGACTACGACGCGACGCACGGCGGCTTCGGCGGCGCGCCGAAGTTCCCGCCGTCCATGGCGATCGAGTTCCTGCTGCGGCACTACGCGCGCGTGGGCGCCGAGGGCGCGCTGCAGATGGCGGCCGACACGTGCGAGCGGATGGCGCGCGGCGGCATCTACGACCAGCTCGGCGGCGGCTTCGCGCGGTACTCCGTGGACCGCGAGTGGGTGGTGCCGCACTTCGAGAAGATGCTGTACGACAACGCGCTGCTGTGCCGTGCCTACGCCCACCTGTGGCGGGCCACGGGCTCGGAGCTCGCCCGCCGCGTCGCCCTGGAGACGGCGGACTTCATGGTCCGCGAACTCCGCACGAACGAAGGCGGTTTCGCCTCCGCGCTCGACGCGGACAGCGAGGACCCGGCGACGGGCGAGCACGTCGAGGGTGCGTATTACGTGTGGACGCCTCAGCAGTTGCGCGAGGTGCTGGGCGAGGATGACGCGGCGCTGGCGATGGACTGCTTCGGCGTGACGGAGGAGGGCACCTTCGAGAAGGGCGCCTCCGTGCTGCAACTGCCGCGCCTGGAGGGCCCGGTGGCGGACGCGTCACGGCTCGCCGGGATCCGGGAGCGGCTCCTCGTGGCGCGCGCCGAGCGGCCCGCTCCCGGCCGCGACGACAAGGTGGTCGCCGCGTGGAACGGGCTGGCCGTCGCCGCGCTCGCCGAGGTCGGCGCGTACTTCGACCGGCCCGACCTGATCGCGGCCGCGGTGGGCGCGGGTGATCTCCTCGTACGTCTCCACATGGACCCGCGCGCCCGTTTGGCCCGCACCTCCAAGGACGGCAGGGCCGGTGCCAACGCGGGCGTCCTGGAGGACTACGCCGACGTGTCGGAGGGCTTCCTCGCGCTGGCCGCGGTCACCGGCGAGGGCGTGTGGCTGGAGTTCGCCGGGTTCCTCCTCGACCACGTCCTCGCGCAGTTCGTGGACGCGGAGACCGGCGCGCTGTACGACACGGCGGCCGACGCGGAGCAGCTCATCCGCCGCCCGCAGGACCCCACGGACAACGCGGCGCCCTCCGGCTGGACGGCGGCCGCCGGCGCGCTCCTCTCCTACGCGGCGCACACGGGCGCCGAACCCCACCGCACCGCGGCGGAGCGCGCACTCGGCATCGTCAAGACGCTCGGCCCGCGCGTGCCGCGCTTCATCGGCCACGGTCTCGCGGTCGCGGAGGCGGCGCTCGACGGCCCGCGCGAGGTCGCGGTCATCGGCGACGTCCTGGGCGACCTGCACCGCACGGCACTGCTGGGCACGGCCCCGGGTGCGGTCGTCGCGGCGGGCCCGGAGGGCAGCACGGAACTCCCGCTGCTCGCCGACCGCCCGCTGGTCGACGGCGCGCCCGCGGCGTACGTCTGCCGGAGCTTCGTCTGCAGCGCCCCGACAACGGATCCGGCGGCGTTGGCCGAACAACTCTCCTAGAACCTGTGTCGGCAGTCCCTAGGGCTCCCGTTAGGGTCCCCGCATGGTGCGTCTGAAGATAGAGATAGCCGTCCCGGAGAGCCATGTGGAGCAGGTCATCGACGCGCTCCACGCGGCCGGTGCGGGGCGGGTCGGGGACTATGCGCGGTGTGCCAGTTGGTGGCCCGTCAACGGGACCTGGCTGCCGCTGCCCGGCGCCGATCCCTACGACGGGGAGGTCGGCGTCGTCCAGCGGGGCGCGGAGTGCCGGGTGGAGTCCGTGTGCGGGGAGGAGCAGGCCCGTGCCGTGCTTGACGCGGTGCGGGCCGCTCATCCCTATGAGGAACCCGTGATCAACTTCCTGCCGCTGTACGAGCCGTGAGCCCGGCCGGCCCCGCGTCGCCGAACTCCGCCAGCGCCCGCTCCACGATGCCTTCCAGGCGGTCGTGGTGGGCGCCCCGCCAGAACACGCGCTCGCAGGACCCGCACTGCGCGAACACGTCGTACGTGCCGCGGGTGCCACCCTCCAGACGGTCCGCCACCTCGTCCTTCGTCGCGGCGCGCAGCGTGCCGTTGCAGGCGCTGCAGCGGGTCCAGGGGCGCAGCTCGGGGGCGAAGCGGCCGAGGATGTCGCGGAGTTGGTCGTCGGGCCGGTCGCTGTAGACGTACGCGCCCGCCCACAGCTCCCTGCGCCGGAGCAGGCCGCGGTCGCGGCTCAGCAGGACGCGCCGCTCGGCCGCCGAACGCGCGGCGAGGGCCGGATCGCCGATGTCCGTGCTCTCGTACGCCGCGTCGACGCCGAGGAGGCGCAGGCGCCGGGCCAGGGTGCCCAGGTGGACGTCGAGGAGGAACCGGAGCGGGGCGCCCGGCACCTCCTGGGGGCGGGTCACCGCGCGGACCGTGACGGTCTCGCCCGCCGCGGGGATGTGCCCGACGGGCACCTCGCGGCCGTCGACCACGAGCGCCCCGACCTCCGTCAGCGGGACGCCGAGCGACTCGACGACGTGCCCGAGCGTGGACGCGCCGTCGGTAACAGCCCTCCTGGGGCCGCCCCTTCGCTCGTGCGGGACGAAAATCCCCAGCTCGGGGGCGAAGTCGAGGAGGATCTCCGGACCGTTCATCATGCGGTCAGGATGGCATGCCGGAGACGGTCGTCACCCGGGGTTTTCGCCGGTGCCCCTCGACCGCGGGTCCCGGGGTCACGTCCCGGCGGGTCCCGCGAACCCCGTCGCCAGTACGTCCAGCGTCCGGTCGACCAGCGCGGGCAGGTCGTCCTCGTGGCCGCGCTCCGCCCAGTACGCCGCGGTCTCGGTGAGCGCGCCGATCAGGCCCATGGACAAGGCCCGCACCTCCAGGTCACCGGCGTCGCGGCCGGTGCGCTCCGCGATGATCCGGCACAGGACGCCACCGGTGACCGACATGCTCTCCAGCATCCGCGAGCGCACGGCGGGCACCTCGGTCATGAGCCTCGTCCGCAGCCTGGAGACCTCGGACTGCTCCGCGAAGCCGGAGCCGGAGCCGGAGCCAGAACCGGAGCCGGAGCCGGAGGAGACGGCTTGGCGCAGCACGACTCGCAGGGACTCCACGATCGGCTCGTCCGCCGGCCGCTCCCGCAGCCGCGTCTCCAGGAACGGGTCGGACTCATCCGTGAGGACGATGTCCTCCTTGGTCGGGAAGTAGCGGAAGACCGTGGACGGGGAGACCTCCGCCGCCTCCGCGATCCGCTCGACCGTCGTCGCCTCGTACCCCTGCTCCCGGATCAGCCGGTACGTCGCGTCCCGGATGGCGAGGCGGGTCTTGAGCTTCTTGCGCTCGCGGAGGCCCGGCCTGGGGGCGCCCGCGGGGGCGGAGGTACGTGCGGCCGTCATGCCGTCATTGTCGGACACACGAGAAAAGTGGCCACGGTCGGACCGCGGCCACTCGGGTGAAAACGGGGGGACGGAGCTTGGGGGTGGAGCTCAGCCGTGCTGGTAGGCCACCAGGGAGATGCCGACGTAGTGGATGACGAACGCCGCGAGCGTCAGGGAGTGGAAGACCTCGTGGAAGCCGAAGAACCGGGGGGAGGGGTTCGGGCGCTTGATGCCGTAGATCACGCCGCCCACGCTGTAGAGCACTCCGCCGACGATGACCAGGACGAGGACGGCGATGCCGCCCGTCCGCATGAAGTCCGGCAGGAAGAAGACGGCGGCCCAGCCCATCGCGATGTAGCACGGTGTGTAGAGCCAGCGCGGGGCGCCGACCCAGAAGACGCGGAAGGCGATGCCGGCGAGCGCCGCGCCCCAGATGCCCCACAGCAGCCACTGGCCCTTCGCCTCGGGCAGGAGCAGCAGGGTGAGCGGGGTGTACGTGCCCGCGATGATCAGGAAGATGTTGGAGTGGTCGAGGCGGCGCAGGACCGCGTCGGCTCTGGGGCTCCAGTTGCCGCGGTGGTAGAGCGCGCTGATGCCGAAGAGCAGGCAGGCGCTGAGGGCGAAGATGCCGCAGGCGATCCGGCCGCGGGGAGAGTCCGCGAGGGCCGTGAGCACGAGGCCCGCGATCACTACGGCGGGGAACATGCCCGCGTGCAGCCAGCCGCGCATCGCAGGCTTCACCGGCAGCGGCATGGAGTCCGGGGACGGGACGAGCGAGGGGTTGTCCGCGGAGTGCGGTGTCGCTTCGGGGACAGGGGCGGTCATGACGGCATCGTACCGACGGGCCTGTAAGCCAAACGTCAAACGGACGGCGAACGTCAAACGGACGGATCGGCGCCCACACCCCCGTACCCGTACAAGTGGCGATGCTCACGCCGCTCAAGTGTGAGGCCCTCTGGACAGATGCGCGAACGCGTCGGATGATCAAATGAGTGCGGTCGGCACCGGATGAGCGCCAAAGTAGGTACACGTGAAGCGTCCGGGTCGCAGCCCCCACGGGGCATACATTCCAAAAACCCCTCGATTAGGAGCAATCGTGGCGCGCGACATCGCGGCTCCCCTGCTGGCAGAGCCCCTGGGCACTGCCCCGACCAACCACCAGGAGCTGGCCTCCTGGGTGAACGAGATCGCCGAGCTGACGCAGCCGGACCGGGTGGTCTGGTGCGACGGGTCCGAGGCCGAGTACGAGCGCCTGTGCGAGGAGCTCGTCGCCAAGGGCACGTTCAAGAAGCTGGACCCGGTGAAGCGGCCGAACTCCTACTACGCGGCCTCCGACCCCACCGACGTCGCGCGCGTCGAGGACCGCACCTTCATCTGCTCCGAGAAGGAAGAGGACGCGGGCCCGACCAACCACTGGAAGGCCCCCGCCGAGATGCGGGAGATCTTCCAGGGTGAGAACGGCATCTTCCGCGGCTCCATGCGCGGCCGCACCATGTACGTCGTGCCCTTCTGCATGGGCCCCCTCGGGTCGCCGCTCTCCGCCATCGGCGTCGAGATCACCGACTCCGCGTACGTCGCCGTCTCCATGCGCACCATGACCCGCATGGGCCAGGCCGTCCTGGACGAGCTGGGTGACGACGGCTTCTTCGTGAAGGCCGTCCACACGCTGGGTGCCCCCCTCGCGGAGGGCGAGGCCGACGTGCCGTGGCCCTGCAACTCCACCAAGTACATCTCGCACTTCCCCGAGGACCGCGAGATCTGGTCGTACGGCTCCGGGTACGGCGGCAACGCCCTGCTCGGCAAGAAGTGCTACGCGCTGCGCATCGCCTCCGTCATGGCGCGCGACGAGGGCTGGCTCGCCGAGCACATGCTGATCCTGAAGCTGACGCCCCCGCAGGGCGAGTCGAAATACGTCGCCGCCGCGTTCCCGTCCGCCTGCGGCAAGACGAACCTCGCCATGCTGGAGCCGACGATCCCCGGCTGGACCGTCGAGACCATCGGCGACGACATCGCCTGGATGCGGTTCGGCGAGGACGGCCGCCTCTACGCGATCAACCCCGAGGCCGGCTTCTTCGGCGTCGCGCCCGGCACCGGCGAGCACACCAACGCCAACGCCATGAAGACGCTGTGGGGCAACTCCGTCTTCACGAACGTCGCGCTGACCGACGACGGCGACGTCTGGTGGGAGGGCATGACGGAGGAGACTCCGGCGCACCTCACCGACTGGAAGGGCAACGACTGGACCCCCGAGTCAGGCGTCCCGGCGGCCCACCCCAACGCCCGCTTCACCACGCCCGCCTCGCAGTGCCCGATCATCGCGCCCGAGTGGGAGGACCCCAAGGGCGTGCCGATCTCGGCGATCCTGTTCGGCGGCCGCCGCGCCTCGGCCGTGCCGCTGGTGACCGAGTCCTTCGACTGGCAGCACGGCGTCTTCCTCGGCGCGAACGTGGCGAGCGAGAAGACCGCCGCGGCCGAGGGCAAGGTCGGCGAGCTGCGCCGCGACCCGTTCGCCATGCTGCCGTTCTGCGGCTACAACATGGGCGACTACATGGCGCACTGGGTGAAGGTCGGCGCGGACAAGGCCGATCAGTCGAAGCTGCCGAAGATCTACTACGTCAACTGGTTCCGGAAGAACGCCGACGGCAAGTTCGTGTGGCCCGGCTTCGGCGAGAACTCCCGCGTCCTGAAGTGGATCGTGGAGCGCCTCGACGGCCGCGCCGAGGGCGTCGAGTCCCCCATCGGCATCCTGCCGACGGTCGACTCGCTGGACACCGAAGGACTCGACCTGGCCAAGGACGACCTGGAGTTCCTGCTCACGGTCGACAAGGAGGTCTGGCGCGACGAGGCCTCCCTGGTCCCCGAGCACCTCAACACCTTCGGCGAGCACACGCCCAAGGAGATGTGGGACGAGTACCGCGCGCTGGTGCGGCGCCTCGGCTGACCCGTCAGCCGTTCCGTTTCCGGCCGGGCCCCCGCACAACGGCGTGCGGGGGCCCGGCCGCCTGACACACCCGCATCTTGAACACCTTGCCTTCACATCCCTCACACAGGTTTCATGGTCCGCAGGTCGGCCCGCTGATCACTGCGGGCCGTCGATCGATCCTGTGGGGGGACGAGTTGAAGAGATCTCTGGGCTTACGACGGGTGACGGGCGCCGCGCTCGCGGTGGCCCTCGGCTCGGCAGGGCTGGTCGCCGTCGGGGCGCCCGCGGCATCCGCGGCGACACCGTCCGACGAGGCGGCGAAGCTGCCCATCGCGTCGTTCGGGGCGATGGTGGTCGACGACGCGCACGAGCGGGTCTACGTCACCGACGGGCGCAAGAGCGGTTCCGGGGCGAGCGAGGTCCTCGTCTACAACTTCGCCGGCCAGCGCGTCGGTTCGCTCGCCACCGACCAGCCGGCGTCCGGCATGGCGCTCAGCGCGGACGGCGCGACCCTGCACGTGTCGCAGTCCAACCGCATCCTGACGTTCGACACGGCGACACAGACGAGGACGGGCGCCGCGTTCGCGCCCTACGACGTGACCTGTGGCCGCGAGATGGCGGTCGCGGGCGGCAAGACGTGGTTCACGGAGACGCCGTACTCCGGCTCCTCGTACTGCGACCGGCCCGACAACATGGCCCTGCTGTACGAGGTCAAGGGCACGTCATCGGTCAGCACCGGGTGGAACAGCCAGGGACGGCTGCGCCTGGAGGCGGGCCCCGGCAACCCCGACCGGCTCGTGATGGGACAGGCGGGCGCGGGTCCGACGGCCGACGCGTTCCTCACTACGTTCGATGCCAGCGGCGACAGTCTCGTACGGGGCCCCTCCCGGCGGTTCGCCGACGCCGAGGGCAAGGGCGCGCTCGACCTGAAGGACATCGCGCAGAGCGCCGACGGCAAGCGCATCGCCGTGGCGGACGCCGCGTACGGCACACGGCTGCTCGACGCCGGTGACCTGGCGGACGCCCCGACGGCCTACCAGCCGCTGCCGGACGGCGCGAAGGCGTCGGCGGTGGCGTTCAGCGGCGACGGGAAGTACGTGGCGCGGGGCGCGGTCGCCGCCGGCAGCACGGCGGACCTGCTCATCCAGCCCGCCGACCCGAAGGACGGCACCACACCGCTGGAGTTCGCCTTCGAGGGCGACCTCGACGGGACGCGGGTCGTGCCGCAGGGGCTCGGCTGGGCCAAGGACGGCTCGCGGCTCTTCGCGGTGACGTCCGACGGCGGCAGCGGCCACTGGCTGCACGTCATCAAGCCGCCGGCCGCGCAGTACGACTCGCGCTTCACCGGCACGCTCACCACCACGCCTTCGAAACCCGTCGTCGGCGAACCCGTCGGGATCCGCGGCAAGTTGGAGCTGGACGGGCCCGCGGCCGCCGAGCCGGTGAAGGTCGCCGCCGTCCGCAAGGACGCCGACGGCACGCAGGAGCTGGCGGCCGCCAGGGTCGCGGCCGACGGCAGCTTCACCGTCCTCGACGTGCCGGACCGGGTCGGCGAGGCGACGTACACGCTGCGCTTCCTCGGCGACGTCACGCACCGCCCCGCCGAGGACGTCACGCTCACGGTGGACGTGGCCAAGGCGTCGACGGCCATCGAGCTGACCGCGCCCGCGGAGGCGACCCGCGCGGGGGGCGTCTCGATCACCGGCAAGCTGACCGGGCAGGGGCGCGCGCTGCCGTCCGGGATCAACCTGAAGGTGACGCGGACCGACCGGTTCGGCACGACGGGCGAGCTGACGTCGGCGTCGGTCGCGGCGGACGGCACGTTCAGCGTCAAGGACCTGCCCAGCAAGCGCGGCAAGACCATCTACACGGTGAACTACGCGGGCGACGCCCTGCACGAGGGCTCGTCCGCCACGGCGACCGTCAAGATCACCGCCTAGGCGGCCGGAACCCCCAGCTGTCGCCTGGTTGGTGGCACCCGGTCCGTGGCCTCCCCGGCCGCGGACCGGGGCCGATCAGGGGGCGCCGACGAGGCGCGAGGCGTCCGCGTGGGCGTCCATGCGCTCGGCGGCCAGGATCGCCGCCGCGGTGTCGGCACGGGACGCCGCCACCACCAGGGCGCGGCCCGCGAGGGCGTGGGCGCGCTGGTGCAGGGCGGAGATGTGGGGCTCGTGGACCGCGGCCGCGACGGCGGAGCGCGGCGGGAGCGCACCCCCGCGCAGCCGTGCCACCTGGAGCGCCAGCTGCTCGGCGGCGTCGTCGAGGGCGGCCGACGGGGACAGGGCGCGCAGCTCGTCGGTGAGGGCGAGCAGCGCCGCGAGGTGTCCGGCGAGCTGGATGTCCAGCTCCTCTTCGCGGGAGCGGTGCGGATAGCTCGCGTCGTCGGCCATCGTGTGGACCGACTTGGTGCGGATCGGCTCGTACATGGGATGGCCTCCAGACGGTTGCTTGAAAGCCATCCTAGCTTAGATCCTGTCTAAAGTTGAGTCGGTCCTAGTTCTGGGCGATCGGCGCTGGTCAGAGCCGGTCAGGGCTGGCTGTAGCCGTCCAGGAACGTGCCGATGCGGGTGACCGCCTCCGCGAGGTCCGTCGCCGTCGGCAGCGTCACGACGCGGAAGTGATCGGGCTCGGGCCAGTTGAAGCCCGTGCCGTGCACGACCATGATCTTCTCGGCGCGCAGCAGGTCCAGGACCATCTGCCGGTCGTCCTTGATCTTGAAGACCTTCGGGTCGAGCCGCGGGAACAGGTAGAGCGACCCCTTCGGCTTCACACAGCTCACGCCGGGGATCCGCGTCAGCAGGTCGTACGCCGTGTCGCGCTGCTCCAGGAGCCGGCCGCCCGGCAGCACCAGGTCGTTGATCGTCTGCCGTCCGCTGAGCGCCGCGACGACGCCGTGCTGGCCCGGCATGTTGGCGCACAGGCGCATGTTGGCGAGGATCGTCAGACCCTCGATGTACGAGGACGCGTGCGCCTTCGGGCCCGAGACCGCCATCCAGCCGACGCGGTAGCCCGCCACGCGGTACGCCTTCGACATGCCGTTGAAGGTGAGGGTCAGCAGGTCGGGGGCGACGGCGGCGGTCGGCGTGTGCGTCGCGCCGTCGTAGAGGATCTTGTCGTAGATCTCGTCCGAGCAGACCAGCAGGTTGTGGCGGCGCGCGATGTCGGTGAGGCCGCGCAGCATCGCTTCGTCGTAGACGGCGCCGGTCGGGTTGTTCGGGTTGATGATCACGAGCGCCTTGGTGCGGTCGGTGATCTTGCGTTCGATGTCGGCGAGGTCCGGCATCCAGTCCGCCTGCTCGTCGCAGCGGTAGTGGACGGCGGTGCCGCCGGACAGGGAGACGGCCGCGGTCCACAGGGGGTAGTCCGGCGCCGGTACGAGGACCTCGTCGCCGTCGTCCAGGAGGCCCTGCATGGCCATCACGATGAGCTCGGAGACGCCGTTGCCGATGAAGACGTGCTCGACGTCGGTCTCGATGCCGATGGTCTGGTTGTGCATGACGACCGCGCGGCGGGCGGCGAGGAGGCCCTTCGCGTCGCCGTAGCCGTGCGCGGTGCCGACGTTGCGGAGGATGTCCTCGAGGATCTCGGGCGGGCACTCGAAGCCGAAGGCGGCGGGGTTGCCGGTGTTGAGCTTCAGGATGCGGTGACCGGCCGCCTCCAGCCGCATCGCCTCCTCGAGCACCGGGCCCCGGATCTCGTAACAGACGTTGGAGAGCTTCGTCGACTGGATGACCTGCATGTCCGCGAGCTTACGGGCGGGTATCGCGGGCCGCCTCGTGTTTTCGGACACAAGGGGCGTCCCCGGGGGCCCGACGGAGCGTGCAGTTCCGCTCGATGGCGTCCTGTCAGCGGTCAGTTGTGTCCGTTTGTGGTCTTGTCCTCACGGCGTGGCGCCCCAACAATGCGCATGACAACGCCGAAGGAACTTCGGCCACTTAGTCATCTGAGGGGACCCCCACATGAAGAAGCCTCTCGTCGGTGCGTGCTTCGCGGCTCTGCTCATCGGAGCGACCGCGGCGCCCGCGACAGCCGTCGGCGACGAAGCGTCCGCGAAACCCAGCGTCAAGGCCGTCACCCTCGCGGGAACGGTGGCGCTGAGCAACTGTTCCGGCTCCGTGGTCCGCGTACCGAACTCCCAGCCCACCGACCCGGCCCTCGTCCTGTCCAACGGGCACTGCCTGGAGAGCGGCTTCCCCGCGCCGGGCGAAGTCATCGTCAACAAGGCCTCGTCCCGCAGCTTCACGCTGCTCAACAGCTCGGGCGGCCGCCTCGGGACGATCAGGGCCAGCAAGATCGCGTACGGCACGATGACCGACACGGACATGTCGCTCTATCAGACCACCAGCACCTACCGGGACATAGAGAGCCGGTACGGGATCAAGGCACTGGAGCTGAACGCGGCGCGGCCCGAGCAGGGCCGGAAGATCACCGTCGCCTCCGGGTACTGGAAGAAGCTGTACAAGTGCAGCGTCGACGGCTTCGCGTACCGCCTCAAGGAGGGGAGCTGGACCTGGAAGGACTCCGTCCGCTACACCCCTGACTGCCAGACGATCGGCGGCACCTCGGGCTCCCCGGTGATCGACGACGAGACCGGCAAGGTCGTCGCCGTCAACAACACCGGCAACGAGAGCGGCGAGCGGTGCACGGACAACAACCCGTGCGAGGTCGACGAGAACGGCAAGGTCACCGTGCGCGAAGGCATCAACTACGCGCAGCAGACCTACTGGATCGTGCCGTGCGTCGGCGCCGGCAACAAGATCGACCTGAACCGGGCGGGCTGCCAGCTGCCGAAGCCCTCCGTCAGGCGGTAGTCACCGGTGCGGGTGCCGTCCGAAAGCCCCTGCCGGGGTTCTCGGACGGCACCCGCACGTACGTCACAGGGCGGCGCGTGTCAGCCGTCGATCTGCTTGCGGTCGCTGCCGCCACTGATGTGGATCTTCCGGGGCTTGGCCCGCTCGGCGACCGGGATGCGGAGGGTCAGGACGCCGGCCTCGTACGAGGCGTCGATGCGCTCCGTGTCCAGGGTGTCGCCGAGGAAGAGCTGGCGGGCGTAGCTACCGGTGGACCGCTCGGCCGCGATCATCTCCACGCCCTCGGGGGCGGGGGAGCGGCGCTCGGCCCGGACGTTCAGTACGTGGCGCTCGACGTCGAGGTCGATCGACTCGGGATCGACGCCCGGCAGGTCGAAGTGGACGACGAACTCGTCCCCCGCGCGGTAGGCGTCCATCTGCATTCCGGCCGGACGGGAGCTGCTGAAGACCTGCTGGGCGAGTCGGTCGAATTCGCGGAACGGGTCGGTACGCATGAGCATCACGGGTCACTCCTCTCCTCGGATGTCGGGTGCGATGCCCTACGTCTTCTATATAGCGAGGGGAAGGAAACTTGACAAGCCCCGACTCAGGTTGAGTCGGGGCCTGTCGATCCGGGCCGTTGGTCCGGGGGTCTACGGGATGGAAAGGTCAGGCGTCGGAGTAGCTGAGGTCGCCCACGGTCCAGGCGCTCACGTCCGCCAGGGCGATGCGGTACATGCCGCCTGTCTCCGGCAGGCCCAGGCTGCCCTGGAGGATCCGGGCCAGGTGGAAGTGGAGGTGAGTGGGCGGCTTGGACGCGAGGGGCGGGCCGGAATCCGCCTCGGGGGACACGAACGCGGCGGCGAAGGGGCCGAGGCGGTCGGAGTCCTTCAGGACTTCGGCGACGCGCCGCCGCCACAGGGCCTCGGGGGCCAGCCGTCCGGTGATGACGGCACCGCCGACGACCACGGTGAGGGACATCTGATTGCTGTGCTCGGACTCCACCAGGGCGGCGATGTCGACGAGCAGCTCGTCAGGGATCGACATGACTGGTCAGCTTACCGAGGTGTGCGACCGCCCGGCCCGATACCTCCCCTGTCCGCCTGCGAAAAACTGTCACGGCTGCGTGAGGCATGCGCCGCTCCGTTGCTAGGGTTCCTGCGTAGCCAAGGAAAAGGTGCAGATGCCCCCGGAGACACCCTCGCGCGACCAGGACCGGTTCGACGACGAAGACTTTCCCGCGTACACCATGGGCCGGGCCGCCGAGATGATCGGCGCCACGCCCGGCTTCCTCAGGGCGGTCGGCGAGGCCCGGCTGATCACGCCGCTGCGGTCCGAGGGCGGCCATCGCCGCTACTCCCGCTATCAGCTGCGCGTCGCCGCGCGCGCCCGCGAGCTCGTCGACCAGGGCACGCCGATCGAGGCCGCCTGCCGCATCGTCGTCCTGGAGGACCAGCTGGAGGACGCGCTGCGCATCAACGAGGAGCTGCGCAGCCGTCCCGCGGCCGACACCGAATATCTGTGACGGCAAAAACAGAATTTCGCGTGATGTGCTGGGAGGGTTAATCGGCCGACAGGCCCAACGATATGAAAACCCTGCACGGACGGTCGTCGCGTGCTACTGTCGTTATCAGTTGCAGTTGTGGTTTCCAAAAACTCCGAGTGCTCGGTCGGCGATGTGTGCCGACAGGGCACTTTGTTTTGCCGGTCATGTCCGGACAGGGTAATCATCGCGGCGACGTGGAGTCCGTACAGTGCGGGCTTCCGGGCAATTGCCCCGAAGGAGATATGACATGGCTACTGGCACCGTGAAGTGGTTCAACTCGGAAAAGGGCTTCGGCTTCATCGAGCAGGAGGGTGGCGGCGCGGACGTCTTCGCCCACTACTCGAACATCGCCACCCAGGGCTTCCGTGAGCTGCAGGAGGGCCAGAAGGTGTCCTTCGACGTCACGCAGGGCCAGAAGGGCCCGCAGGCCGAGAACATCGTTCCCGCCTGACGTCTGACGCTCACGCGTATTTCGTAGCTGGGGCCCGCACCTTGGGTGCGGGCCCCAGCTCGTTGTGTTTTTCGGGGGCGGACAAAACCCCACCCCTCTTCCCGGCCGTAACCGCGGTAAAACCCGGTGGCCGGAATTGTTTTTCATTTGACCGGCCGTTCCTGCGAATCTCGGCACCACAGCGTGCCCGGTGAGAATTCCTCGACACGCGCCGCATCGAGGAAGGTTCGAGGTCCACATGAACCGCTCAACTCGCACGAACGGCCGCACCGCGCACGGATACAAGGGCTCCGGTGGCCGCAGCCGCAGGCCCTCCGCTCCGCAGGGGGAGTTCACGCTCCCGGCCACCGTCACCCCGGCCCTGCCGCCCGTCGAGGACTTCGCCGCGCTCGGTCTGCCGGACGGTCTGCTCACGACCCTCACCGCGCTCGGCGTCACCACGCCCTTCCCGATCCAGGCGGCCACGCTGCCGAACACCCTCGCGGGCCGGGACGTCCTCGGGCGCGGGCGCACCGGATCCGGCAAGACGCTCGCCTTCGGCCTCGCGGCACTCGCCCGCACGGCTGGGCAGCGCGCCGAGCCGCGCAGGCCCCTCGCCCTCATCCTCGTCCCCACCCGCGAGCTCGCCCAGCAGGTGACCGACGCCCTCACCCCGTACGCCAAGTCGGTGCGGCTGCGTATCGCCACCGTCGTCGGCGGCATGTCCATCGGACGGCAGGCCGGGGCGCTGCGCACCGGCGCCGAGGTCGTCGTCGCCACGCCGGGACGGCTCAAGGACCTCATCGAGCGGCGCGACTGCCGCCTGGACCAGGTCGCCGTCACCGTCCTCGACGAGGCCGACCAGATGACCGACATGGGCTTCCTGCCCCAGGTCACCGAACTCCTCGACCAGGTGCGGCCGGACGGGCAGCGCATGCTGTTCTCCGCCACCCTCGACCGCAACGTCGATCTCCTGGTACGCCGGTACCTGAACGACCCCGTCGTCCACTCCGTCGACCCGTCGGCGGGCGCGGTCACCACGATGGAGCACCACGTGCTGCACGTGCACGGCGCGGACAAGACCGCCGCGACGACGGAGATCGCCGCACGCGACGGCCGGGTCATCCTCTTCCTCGACACCAAGCACGCGGTCGACCGGCTCACCACGCACCTGCTGAACAGCGGGGTACGGGCGGCGGCCCTGCACGGCGGCAAGTCCCAGCCCCAACGTACGCGCACGCTGGCCCAGTTCAAGTCCGGCCAGGTCACCGCGCTCGTCGCCACGAACGTCGCGGCGCGCGGCATCCACGTCGACGACCTCGACCTCGTCGTCAACGTCGACCCGCCCGCCGACCACAAGGACTACCTGCACCGCGGCGGCCGCACCGCCCGCGCCGGCGGCTCCGGCAGCGTCGTCACCCTGGTGACGTCGGCGCAGCGGCGCGACATGACCCGGCTGATGGCCGCGGCGGGCATCCGCCCGCACACGGCCGCGGTCCGCTCGGGCGAGACGGAGCTGGCCCGCATCACGGGCGCGCAGCCCCCCTCGGGCACTCCGGTGACCATCCCGGCCCCGTCGAAGGCCCCCTCCGACCGAGGCGGCCCCCGCGGCCGCCGCCCCCGCGACGGCCGAGCCCGCCGCGCGTACGCGGCCCGCACCCGGACCGACACGGCGGCCTGAGCCGGGCCCCCTCCTCAGTGAGCGGCCCGGGGCGGACCGGGTCTCGCAAGGGCCGCCACCCCGGGCAGCCAGCCCAGGGCCAGGCCCCACAGCGCGCCGAACAAGGCGCCGGTCAGGGGGAGCAGGAGCCAACCCCATGGGCCCGCCTCGACCATGCGGGCCGCGACCATGCCTCGCCAGGCGCCCGCCGCCGCCGTGCCCGCGATCAGTGCCGTCCAGCCCGCGAGCAGGCGGCGGACGCGGCTTGCGGCCGGGCGCACGCGCAGGTGGCGGCGCATCCGGGCCGTCGCGGTCGCCACCAGGAGCAGCGCCGCGAAGTTCTCGCAGAGCTGCCAGGGCCAGTCCGTCGCGCCCAGCGGCGTCGCCCGCAGTCCGGGCAGCGCGAACGGCACGCCGAGCGCGCTCGGCACGACCGACAGGCCCGCCCGTGCCGTGAACGCCGTCAGCAGCGTCGCGCTGCCGTGCGCGAGGACGAGCAGCAGGCAGACGCACGCCACCACGGCCGAGGCGTCCGCCCGGGCCCGCAACGCGCCGATCACCCTCGTCGTCCGCATGGCGCGCCACTTTAGGGCGCGCAGGGTGCCGGGGACAGAGGTCCGGCCGGAAAAAGTGAACAACGCTCAGGTCTGTTGCGGGGCGGGTGCCGCGATCTACCATCCCGGCCATGAAGACCCCTGCGGCGCGGCCCACTTGGGTGTCCGGTGCGATCGGCGCGGTCGTACTCGCCGTCGCGGCGGCGCTGCTGGTGGCCGTGGGACCGCAGGGCGCCGGCGCCGCACGCGCCGACACCGCCAGCGGCCACCGCTGGATCACCGACCGGCACGGGCGCGCCCTGGTCCTGCGCGGCCTCTCCACGGCGAGCAGTGCCAAGGCGGCGCCCGACGGCATGCCGTGGATCGAGGAGAAGGACGTCGCGCGCGAACAGCGCGCCCTGGGCACGAACTTCGTCCGCTTCCTCCTCCAGTGGCGCAAGGTCGAGCCGTTGCCGGGCACGTACGACAGGACGTATCTGCGGCAGGTCGCCGAGCGCGTGCGCTGGTACGGGGAGCGGGGCTACCACGTCCTGCTCGACATGCACCAGGACCTGTACGGGCCGCGCGTCGGCGGCAACGGCGCCCCCGTGTGGGCGACCGAGACCGACGGGCTGACCTCGGCCCCCACCGACCCCTGGGAACTCGGCTACGTCGAGCCGGGGACCGTCCGCGCCTTCGACCGTTTCTGGGGGACGGTCGAAGGCGACGGACGTGATCTGCGCGGGCACTATGTGGGCGCACTCCGGGAAGTCGCCAGGTACTTCGCCGACGATGACGCCGTCATCGGGTACGACCTGATGAACGAGCCCTGGGGCGGCAGCGTCCAAGGCCCCGCCTTCGAGTCCGGCCCGCTCGCCCGGCTCTACCAGGACGCCATCGACGCGATCCGCACCGTCGACCGCGACCACTGGCTCTTCGTCGAACCGTCCGCCATCGGCTCCAACTGGGGCTTCGCCACGGGCCTCCCGCGCCTGGACGACCCGCGCGGCGACGGCGACGCGGCACGCATCGCGTATGCGCCACATCTCTATCCCCTCCCCATGGACCTCGGCGGCGGCTACACCGGCAGCACCAAAGGGCAGGTCGACAGGTCGCTGCGGGCATGGCGCGAGCAGACCGAGAAGACCGCGCGACGCCTCGGCGCGCCCGTCGTCATCGGGGAGTTCGGGCTCGACGTGGGACTGCCGGGCGCCATGGAGTACGTGGAGAAGGTGCAGCGCATGGCCGACGACATGGGGGCGGGCTTCGCGTACTGGTCCAACGACCCCGGCCCGTGGGCCCCGTGGGACGCGAAGCTGAAGCCGACGCGGCTGCTGCCCGTACTCGACCGCCCCGCCCCGCTGACCATCGCGGGGGACCCGGTCGCCTACCGCTGGGACGCGAAGCGGAAGGCGCTCACGGTGAGCTGGCGCGGCACGGCGGGCGCGCGGGGCGGAACGGAGGTCCGGCTCCCGAAGCGGCACTTCCCGCGGGGCGGTCGCGCGGAGGGCGGGAAGGTGGCCTCCTGGGACCCCAAGTCCCGTGTCATGACCCTCACTTCAGGGCCAGGGCCGCACTCTGTCCGCATCACACCACATGCGTGAAAGGGAAGGGTTCCCACCCCTTGTACGCCCGCGACAGCGCCCCCAAGAATGCCCCTGACAATCGCACGACTGGCGTACATCACGAGGGGGGCTCACACCATGGGACAGAAGAGCAGAGCGGTCGCGGGCGGACTGCTCGCCCTCGCACTGGCCGGCGCGGGAGCGGCACCGGCGGTCGCGGGCAACGGGCAGGGGCAGGGGGCGGACCAGGCACCGGGGAAGACCCCGGCCAAGACCAAGGCCGTCGACTTCGCGGGGACGGTGGCGCTCAGCAACTGTTCCGGTTCGGTGGTCCGCATGCCGAAGTCCAAGGCGGGCGACCCGGCGCTCGTCCTCACCAACGGCCACTGCATAGAGACGGGTTTCCCCGCCGCGGGCGAGGTCATCGTCGACCAGCCGTCCACCCGTACCTTCAAACTGCTTGACGCGAAGGCCGGCGAGGTCGCCACGCTCAAGGCGTCCAAGGTGTCCTACGCGACGATGACGGACACCGACATCACCATCTATCAACTCACCGAGACCTACGGCGACATCACCAAGAAGTACGGCATCAAGCCGCTGGAGCTGGAGGACGACCACCCGGTGAAGGGACGCGCCATCACGGTCGTCTCCGGCTACTGGAAGAAGACGTACAGCTGCAACATCGACGGTTTCGTGTACCGGATGAAGGAGGGGGAGTGGACCTGGAAGGACTCCGTCCGCTACACCCCCGCCTGCCAGACCATAGGCGGCACGTCCGGGTCGCCCGTCATCGACCACAAGACCGGAAAGGTCACCGCGGTCAACAACACGGGCAACGAGGACGGCGAGCGCTGCACCCTCAACAACCCCTGTGAGATCGACCGCAAGGGCAAGGTGACGGTGCGCAAGGGCATCAACTACGCGCAGGAGACGTACGGGATCGTGCCGTGCGTCGGCAAGGGCAGCAAGATCGACCTGGGCCGCAAGGGCTGCAAGCTGCCGAGGCCGACGGCGGCGGCCACGAGGTAGAAGGCTCTACGGGGTCCGGCGTACGGAGCGTCCCGCGAGGACGTCCGTGCGCCGGCCGTCCCGGATCACGAACCGTCCGTCGATCAGCACGTGCGGGATGCCGGTCGGCAGCGTACGAGGAGCGTCGAAGGTGGACCCGGCCGCGACGGTCTCGGGGTCGAAGAGGACGAGGTCGGCGCGGTAGCCCTCGCGGACGACGCCCCGGTCGGGCAGGCGGAGGCGGGCGGCGGGCCGGGAGGTGAGGTGCGCGACGGTCTCCTCCAGGGACATCACGCCGAGCTCCCGCGCGTACGTGCCGAGGTACTGCGGGAACGTGCCGTACGCCCGCGGGTGCGGCTTGTACCCCTGCAGGATGCCGTCGCTGCCGCCCGTGTGCACGCGGTGCCGCATGATCTCCCGCACGTTCTCCTCGTGGCCGACGTGCTGGAGGATGGTGGACCCGAGATTGTCGTTGAGCAGGAGCCGCCGGGCGGTGATCCAGGGCTCCTCGCCGCGCTGGGCGGCGGACTCGGCGATGGTCTTGCCGACGCAGGACGCGAGCCCCGGGTCGCTGACGCCCGAGACCTCGATGGTGTCCCACTCGATGGGCACGCCGTGGCAGCCGTCCGCGCCGATGACCTCCATGTGGTGGCGGATCTTCTCGGCGGTCGCGTCGTCCAGGAGCCGGGTGCGGATGGCGTCGGGCCCGCCCTCGCTCGCCCAGCTGGGCAGCATCGCGACAAGGGTGGTGCAGCCGGGGGTGTAGGGGTACGTGTCGAGGGTGATGTCGGCGCCGTCGGCGAGGGCGGCGTCGAGGAGGGAGAGAAGGTCGGGCGCCTTCCCCTTGTTCACCCCGAAGTTCATGGTGGCGTGGGCGAGGTGGAGGGGGCAGTGGGCGGTGCGGGTGAGGTTCACCATCTCCTCGTACGCCTGGAGCGCGCCGGCCCCGTAACTCCGGTGATGGGGGCAGTAGTACCCGTGGTGCGCCGCGACGACCTTGCAGAGCTCGGTGAGCTCGGAGTCGTCGGCGTACATGCCGGGCGTGTACGTGAGCCCCGACGACATGCCGACGGCGCCCTCCCGCATTCCGTCCGCCACGAGCTGCTTCATGCGGTCCAGCTCGGCGGGGGTCGCCGGGCGGTCCTCCCATCCCATCGCGTACATCCGGACGGTGCCCTGGGGGATGAGATACGCGGCGTTCACCGCGATGCCGCGGCCGCCGTGGGCGGAGTCGAGGGCGTCGAGATACCCACCGACGGTGCGCCACGTGAAGTCGATGTCGCTGCCGTCGCCGTTCCAGCCGGTGATGGCCTGGCGGACTTGGGTGAGCGTGCGGTCGTCCGCGGGGGCGTAGGAGAGGCCGTCCTGGCCGATGACTTCCAGGGTGACGCCCTGGGCGGCCTTCGCGGAGTGATCGGGGTCGCGGAGGAGGGCGAGGTCGCTGTGGGCGTGCATGTCGATGAAGCCGGGGGCGAGTGCGAGACCTTCGGCGTCGATGATGGTCCGCCCCGTAAGACGGGGCCCTCCCTCTCCTCCCCCCTCGCTGTGGATCGCGGTGATCCTTCCGTCCTGTACGCCGACGTCGGCGCGGTAGGAGGCACCTCCGGTGCCGTCTATGACGCGTGCGTCCCGGATCACCAGGTCCATGATGGTGCCTTCCTCTACGACTTCTACGTGTTCTACGACTTCGTTGAACTGCGGCTGGTCGGTGGTGCACCCGGCCTCCGGCCGGGTCTGTCGCTCCCACCCGCACCACCCGTGCGGCTTTCGTCGCCGGGTGCGGGTGGCCAAGGCGGACCGGACCCGCCGTGGGCGGCTTACGGTGGGGCCCCGCCCGGGGTTCCTACGCACGCGGGACGGTGCGGGGTGAACGGGCGTTGGGTGGGGGTCCCTACGTCGGCCCTGCGGTGCGGGGTGAACGGGTGGGTGGGCGGGTGTGATCCGCCGCGGAGCGGCGGGACAGGGACGCCCCCACGGGTGTGATCCGCCGCGGAGCGGCGGGGGAGGGAGCCGCCCAGGACGCCCCGTCAGAAATACGTGCGGACGTACTCCACAACCATCCCGTCCCCCTCCACCACAGGAATCAGCTGCCACTTGTCGAACGCCGTGCACGGGTGCGAAAGCCCCATGCCCACCCAGTCGCCGACCGCGAGGTCCGCCTCCGGTGACGTCCGGAGCCACCCGTGCTGGTCGGAGAGCCCGGTGACCGTGACCCCCGTCGCCGCCCGTTCCACCCCGTCCCGGCGGACGACCTGCGCCTCGGGCAGGTCGAGGTCGTACGCCGCGTCCCGCTTCCCCGCGTTGGTGAACGCCTGCTCCGCGGAGGGCCGCGACACGACCTGCGCCCAGAGCCGGAACGCGGGTTCGAGCGCGCCCTCCTCGGGGACCCGGTTGAACGGGGTCAGATGCTTGTAGTGGCCGTCGTCGTGGGAGACGTACGCGCCGGAGCGCAGGAGTTTCAGGACGGGTCGCGTCAGTTCGGGGATCTCCGCGAAGACCGCCGCGACCGCGTCGAACCACGCGCTGCCGCCCGCGCTGACGACGACCTCGGGCAGATCGGCGAACCACCCGGACTTGTCGAAGTCGATCAGCAAGGAAACCAGTCGCCGCAGCCACGCCGTCACCGTCTCGCTGGACGCCTCCGGCACCTCCCCCTCGTACCCGGCGACGCCCACCAGCCGCAGCGTGTCCGCGGCGGCGACCGCGTTGGCGATGTCGAAGCACTCGGCCTCGGTGCGCGCCCCGGTCCGCGCGCCGTCACCCGCGGCGAGCTCGACGACCACGTCCACCGGACGGCTCGCACCCGCCTCGCCGAGGGCGGCGTGCATGAGTTCGACGCCGCGTACGGAGTCGACGTAACACACAAAACGGAAGGAAGGATCCGCGTCCAGCTCGCCCGCCAGCCAGCGCAGCGCCGCCGCGTCGACGAGTTCGTTGGCGAGGAAGATCCGCTCGACGCCGAACTTCCGTGCCACGCGCACCTGGTGGGGGACGGCCAGCGTGATGCCCCACGCGCCGCGCTCCAGCTGGCGGGCGAAGAGCTGCGGGGCCATGGACGTCTTGCCGTGCGGCGCGAAGGCGAGGCCGTGGCGTTCGGCGTAGGTCTCCATGAGGGCGAGGTTGTGTTCGAGGCGCTCGGCGGAGAGCGCGAGGACGGGCGTGGTGAAGCCGCCCGTGAAGAGGTTCCGCCGCTGGGCGGTGAGCTCGCCGACGGTCAGTCCTTCGGCGTCCGGAGGAAGCCCCTTGAAGCGGTGGTCCACTCGCTCGTCCGCGAGGGCGGTGTCGACGACGTTGTCGGCGGCCATGGGCGCCTCCTCCAGGAGTGCAATCAGCGCAATAGAAGCTGCGTTGCAACATTTGCAACGGTCATTGCGTATGTCGATTACTGCTGTCTAACATCCGAGCCAACGCCGGGTCAACGGATCCGGCAAGCCGGTGAAGGGGTTGGAAGATCGTGACCGCACAGGCACCCGTGGACGTCGTCGCGCTCGGCGAGTCCATGGTCACCTTCCTGCCCGCCCGGCCCGGCCGCCTCGCCGACGTGCCGTCCTTCGACCGCGGGATCGGTGGCGCCGAGTCGAACGTCGTCTGCGCGCTCGCCGCCGCCGGGCACACCACCCGCTGGGTCAGCCGCGTCGGCGCCGACGGCTTCGGCGACCACCTCGTCGAGACGATCGCCCGCTACGGAGTGGACACCTCCGCCGTGGGCCGCGACCCGCACCGCCCCACCGGCATCTACTTCCGCACCGCCGACGACCGCGACACCGACGCCCACGAGGTCGTCTACTACCGAGCGGGCTCCGCCGCCTCCGCCATGGCGCCGGGCTCCGTCGACGAGGACGCCCTCGCCTCGGGCCGCATCCTGCACCTGTCGGGCATCACCCCCGCCCTCTCCGCCGACTGCCTCGCGCTCGTACGCCACCTCTGTGCCCGGCGCGCCGACCGCGGCCCGCTCGTCTCCTTCGACGTCAACCACCGCCCCGGCCTCTGGAAGGACGACGCCGCGGCGGACCCCTCCGTCCTCCTCGATCTCGCGCGCGGCGCCGACCTCGTCTTCGTCGGCGAGGACGAGGCCGCCGCGGCCTGGGGCGTCACCGGCGGGCCCGACGCCATCCGCGCCGCCCTGCCCGAGCCCGACACCCTCGTCGTCAAGCAGGGCAGCCGCGGCGCCACCGTCCACCGTCACGGCGAGGACCCCGTCTTCCAGGCCGCCCTGCGCGTCGACGTCGTCGCCCCCATCGGCGCCGGTGACGCCTTCGCCGCCGGATTCCTCTCCGCCACCCTGCGCGGCCTGCCCGCCGCGCACCGGCTGCGCCACGGCCACCTGATGGCCGCCGCCGCCCTCACCGTCCCCGGTGACCTCGCACCGCCCCCTGCCCGCGCCCATGCCGACCGCCTCGCCGCCCTGGACGACGCAGCCTGGGAGACACTTCGTCTCGGCCCCGGCTGGACGGAACACGTCCCGGAGGACACCGAGGCCGAGGAGGAGGTACGTACCCCATGAGCCAGACCGTCGACCGCGCGCTCTCGATCCTGCCGCTGCTCGCCGAGGGCCCCGCCGACCTGGGACAGGTGGCCGAACGGCTCGACGTCCACAAGTCGACCGCGCTCCGGCTCCTGCGCACCCTCCACGAGCACGGCCTGGTCTTCCGCCAGTCCGACCAGCGCTACCGCCTGGGCGCGCGCCTCTTCGCGCTCGCCCAGGAAGCCGTCGAGAATCTCGACGTGCGCGAGATCGCCCACCCCCATCTCCTCGCCCTCAACGAGAAGTGCGGCCACACGGTCCACCTCGCCGTGTACGAGGAGCAGGAGGTGCTGTACATCGACAAGGTCGAGAGCCGCTATCCGGTGCGGATGTACTCCCGTATCGGAAAGCCGGTGGCGATCACCGTCGCCGCCGTCGCGAAGCTGCTGCTCTCCGACTTCCCGGAGGCCGAGCGCCGCGCCATCGCGGAGAAGCTCGACTACCCCACCTATACGTCCCGTTCGACGCCGAACGCCGCCGCGTTCCTCAAGGAGCTGGCGGCCGTGCGCGAACAGGGCTGGGCCACCGACCTCGGTGGCCACGAGGAGTCCATCAACTGCATCGGGGCCCCCATCCGCGGTGCGGACGGGCGCGTCGTCGCCGCCATGTCGGTGTCCGCACCGAATGTCGTCGTCACCGCCGAAGAACTCCTCTCCCTGCTCCCGCTGGTGCGCCGCACGGCGGACGCCATCAGCCGCGAGTACTCCGGTAACGCCCCTCTGAAGGAAGCACGTTCATGACCGAGAAGACCGCCCTCACCCCGGCCACCCACACCACCCCGCCCGCGAAGTTCTCCCACGGCGTGAAGAAGGGCAACATCCTTCAGGTCGCCGGACAGGTCGGCTTCCTGCCCGCCGAGGAGGGCAAGGCCCCCACCCCGGCCGGCCCGACCCTGCGCGAGCAGACCCTCCAGACGTTCGCCAACGTCAAGGCGATCCTCGAAGAGGGCGGCGCGACCTGGGACGACGTGATGATGATGCGCGTCTACCTCACGGACGTGGACCACTTCGCCGAGATGAACGAGATCTACAACGCGTACTTCGAGGAGCAGGGCCTGAAGGCCCCCGCCTCGGCGCGCACCACGGTCTACGTCGGTCTCCCGGCGGGCCTCCTCATCGAGATCGACGCGCTCGCCGTCCTCGGCTGACGCACATCCCTCTCCACCGGCAAGCCGTACGTCGTCACGGCACGGCGCCCACCCCCGGGGCGCCGTGCCGCGATCCCCCCTGCTCCGAAAGCCCCATGCACTTACGAGGTCAACGATGTCCCCGTCCCACACCGCCGTGCTCGCGGCCGCCCCCGCCCCCGAGGCGCCACCGCACACCGGCGGCCTCCTCGCCCTGATCGACGGCACGGCCGGTCTGCTGACCGTAGCCGCGCTAGGCATCGTCCTTCTCCTCTTCCTGATCATCAAAGTCAGGCTGCAGCCCTTCGTGGCGCTCCTGGCGGTCTCCATAGCGGTCGGCCTCGCAGCCGGTCTCTCCGTCACCGAACTCTTCGGCACCGTCCAGAAGTCCGACGCCGTCTCGGTCATCGAATCGGGCATGGGCGGGATCCTCGGCCATGTGGCGATCATCATCGGCCTCGGCACGATGCTGGGCGCGATCCTGGAGGTCTCGGGCGGAGCGGAGGTGCTGGCCTCCCGCTTGCTCGGCCTCTTCGGCGAGAAGCGCGCGCCGCTGGCCATGGGCCTGACGGGTCTGATCTTCGGTGTCCCCGTCTTCTTCGACGTCGGCATCTTCGTCCTCGCGCCGATCGTGTACGCCGCGGCCAAGCGCAGCGGCAAGTCGATCCTCCTCTACTGCCTCCCTCTCCTCGCGGGTCTCTCGATGACCCACGCGTTCCTGCCCCCGCACCCCGGCCCGGTGGCCGCGGCGGGACTCCTCAAGGTGGACCTCGGCTGGGTCATCCTGATGGGCATCGTCTGCGGCATCCCGGCGGTGCTCGCCGCCTGGGTCTACTCGGCTTGGATCGGCAAGCGCATCTTCGTACCCGTCCCGCAGGACATGGTCGAGGCGGCGGACGAGGCGAAGGCGGCGGTCGTCGCCGAGCAGAGCGCGGCCGGTGTGGCGCCGCAGGAGAAGCCGGTGCCGCTGGGCATCGTCTTCACGATCATCGGTACGCCGCTGTTCCTGATCCTCCTGGCCACGTTCTCCTCGATCGCCTTCGACCCCTCGACCTTCCGCTCGGTCATCGAGTTCTTCGGCAGCCCGTTCGTGGCCCTGACGATCGCGCTCCTCATGGCCTACTACCTGTTGGGCATCCGGCGCGGCTGGTCCCGCAAGTCCCTCGAAACGGTATCGACCTCATCCCTCAAGCCGGTCGGCAACATCCTCCTGGTCGTCGGCGCGGGCGGGATCTTCGGCGCGGTCCTCAAGGCGAGCGGCGTGGCCGGCGCGATCTCGGACACGTTCCAGGACGTGGGCCTGCCCATCATCGTCCTCGCCTACCTGCTCTCCCTGATCCTGCGCGTCGCCCAGGGCTCGGCGACGGTGGCGATCGTCACGACGGCGGGCATCGTCGCCCCCCTCCTCTCCGAGGGCGACTACTCCCAGGCCTTCGTGGCCCTGGTCATCATGGCCATCTCCGCGGGCTCCATCTTCGCCTCGCACGTCAACGACGGCGGCTTCTGGATGGTCGCGAAGTACTTCGGCATCAGCGAGCGGGACACGCTGAAGACGTGGACGGTCCTGGAGTCGGTTCTGTCGGTGGCCGGGTTCGCGGTCGCGGCGGTCGTGAGTCTCTTCGTGTAGCGGTACGCAAGTGATGGGGCACCTGGCGATCGATCCTGCCGGGTGCCCCACCGGTGCGTCGGGCGCGACTTACGGAGGATGACCCACGCACTTGATCCGCTACGCTGCGTGATTGCGAGGCTGCGCAACGTCATTGGTCATCGTGGTCGTTTCGCGCTCGGCATCTCCGTGGAGTGCTGCGCTCCGCCGCCCCGACGAAGGAAACCCCGTCATGCGTGTGCGAAACGCCCTGTCCAAAGCCCTGCTCGCCGCGACCGCCTGCGTCGCACTGACGGCGGGCACCGTCCCCGCCACCGCGGCGGACGTCCGCGCCGAGGCCGACCGCATCATGGGCCTCAGCCGGGCCGACTTCATCCACCACCCGCACCACGCGCCGTTCGACTGGAACACCGACGGCTGCACGGCGTGGCCGGACGGCGTCTTCTACGAGGCCTGCGCCCAGCACGACTTCGGGTACCGGAACTACGGCCGCCACGGCACCACCCGCCTCGCCCTGAGCCCCACGCCGGAGACCAAGGCCTGGATCGACGAGCGTTTCCACCACCAGCTGCGGTCCGCCTGCAACGAGAGCCATCCCGCGGGCAGCAAGCGGCAGGCGTGCCTCGGTGAGGCGAAGCTCATGTACACCGGCCTGCTGGCCGGCCTCGCCGACGGCGCCTTCTACTAGGCCGTACGGCTGGACCGTAATTCCTGGAGCGCACGGCCGCGGCCCCGAACCCTCCACGGGCCCGGGGCCGCGGCACCGCACACCACGTCAGCCCGTGCAGTACTGCTGTTCCTTGCCGATCGACCGGTACATGCAGTCCGAGTTCTCCAGGAGCTGCAGCACCGCGTCACGGTTGCGGCTCGTCTCCCGCTCGATCACCTCGTCGGGCGGGTAGAAGCCGCCGCCGCCCGCGGACGACGGATACATCTCGAAGGTGTAGCTGAAGATCTTCTGGTTGCCCCACAGCCAGTCGTCGATCGTGCCGTCCGTGATGTAGAGGTCACTGGACTGCTCGGGCGTGTAGCCGTTGCTCGCGGCCATCTTCTTTCCGACGGCGGCGTGCGCGTCACGGTCGTCCTGGGTCAGGCCGGGGGCCGTGTCGTTGTACGTGTAGCCGTACGGCCACAGGACCAGTTCGCTGTATGTGTGGAAGTCGATCGCGGCCTTGATCTGCTGCTTGCCGCCGACGACACGGCTGCGCACGAAGTTGGAGACGACCTTCACCTCGGGTGCCGACTCGGCGGCCGAACCCCGGTAGGTCTCGGAGCCGGGCGTGCCCGAAGAGCCGCCGCAGCATCCCCACTTGTAGTTCCAGTTGCGGTTCAGGTCGGTGCCGGTGCGACCGTTGGAGTTGGGCTGCCGGTTCAGCCGCCAGCTGCGATAGGAGCCGGTCGCGATGTCGTACTCGCCGCCGTCCGGGTTCATGTCGGGGACGATCCAGATCTCGCGGGAGTCCACCATCTTCTTGATGCGCGCGTCGGAGGCGTACCCCGCGCCGAGTTCGCGCAGGAGGTACAGCGCCATCTCGACCGTCAGGTGCTCGCGGGCGTGCTGGTGGTGGGTGAAGAGGACTTCCGGCTCGGCCTCGTCGGTGCCGACGTTGTCGCTGATCTTGATGGCGACGATGTCCCTGCCGGAGTACGACTTGCCGATGACCTTCTTCGTCATCAGGCTCGGGTACGCCGCGATGCGCTGGTCGATCTCCGCGTTCATCTCGGCGTAATTGTGGTATCTCGCGTCGGCGGGCGGGAAGTCCTTGACCTTCACCTCCTGCCCGGCCGTACGCTTCGGGGGCCCGGCCAGGGGCTTGAGCTCGTAGCCCGACTCCCTCAGCTTCGCCGCCTCCCGGGCGTTCGCCGAGACGACCACCGCGCGGGCGTCGACCTCGTCGATCGCGACACCGGTGCGGGCGAGTGCGGTGCGGGCGGCGCGGTCGTCGCGCAGGGGGACCTCGTACTGGCGCGTTTCTTCTTCGTCGGCGGCGGTGGCCGCGCTGCGAGGGGCCGGGTCGGTCTGTCCTGTCGAGGCGTTGGCGGTCAGAGGGGCCGCCACGGCCAGGGCGAGCAGCGCCGCGAGGGCCGCGGATCTCCTGCCGCGTATGCGGAGTCGCATGAAGTCTCCTCAGGGGTGGGGGGTTGTTCAGTGCGACGTGCGGGGCGCGCCCATCGTCGTGGCGTGGCATGCACCGGTCAATACAGTCTTTGGCCAACCTCTTGTGCCCGGGACCGCGATGCGCTTTCTTGATCGGCATGGCTGAAAGCACAGGCAGTGGCATCACCGCCGGCGAAGCGGAGCCCCGGCTCCGCAAGGCGAGCTGGAAGTACGTCGGGCCGGGCATCGTCGTCGCGGCCACCGGAGTGGGCGCGGGCGACCTCGTCGCGACCCTCATCGCGGGCAGCAAATTCGGCTACACCCTGCTGTGGGCCGCGATCATCGGCTGTCTGGTCAAGATCTCCCTCGCCGAGGCGACGGGCCGCTGGCACCTGGCCACCGGCCGCACCCTCTTCGAGGGCTGGCGCAGCCTCGGCCAGTGGACCACGTACTACTTCGCGATCTACGTCGTCATCTGGGGCTTCGTCTACGGAGCCACCGCCATGTCGTCCAGCGCGCTCCCGCTCGTCGCGCTCTTCCCGGACGGCCCGAGCCTGAAGACATGGGCGATCGTCTGCGGCCTGCTCGGCCTCGCCTTCGTCTGGTTCAACCGGTACGCCGTCTTCGAGAAGGCCATGACGGTCGTCATCGGCATGAAGTTCCTGATCGTCGTGTACGTCGCGATCCGCGTCGCCCCCGACCTCGGCAACGCCGTCGCGGGCCTGGTGCCCGCCCTGCCCGACGGCTCGCTGCTCTACACGCTCGGCCTGATCGGCGGCGTCGGCGGCACCATCACCATGGCCGCGTACGGCTACTGGGTGAACTCCAAGGGCTGGACCGACATCACCTGGCTCAAGGTGATGCGGCTCGACAACCGCGTCGCGTACATCACGACCGGCGTCTTCGTCGTCGCCATGATGATCATCGGCGCGGAGCTCCTGCACTCCACGAACATCGCCCTGACGTCCGGCGACCGGGGCCTCATCGACCTCGGCAAGGTCCTGGAGGACAAGTTCGGCGCGGTCACCGCCAACCTGTTCCTCATCGGCTTCTTCGCCACGTCCTTCGGCGCGCTGATGGGCGTGTGGCACGGCGTGAGCCTCATGTTCGCCGACTTCGTGGAGCGGCTGCGGCGCGAGCGCGGCGGCGCCGGGGCGGCGGCCGACGGGGGCGACATGGTCGAGGAGGTCGCGGCGGGCAAGCGTGAGAAGTCGGTGCCGTTCCGTGCGTACCTGCTCTGGCTGACCTTCCCGCCGATGGGCCTGCTCTTCCTGGACGAGCCGTTCGGCCTCGTCATCGCGTACGGCGTCCTCGGCGCGTTCTTCATGCCCTTCCTCGCCCTCACCCTGCTCTGGCTCCTCAACTCCTCCCGCACGCCGCAGCAGTGGCGCAACGGCATCGTCAGCAACGTGATGCTGGCCGGGGCGGGGCTGCTCTTCCTGGTCCTGTGCGTGCAGCAGGTGCGCGACCTGCCCTGGTGACGGGTGTGGGGGTCCTGACGCACGCAGCGCCGCCGGGGGAGCGGCGGCGCTGTGGTCGCCCCCAAGCTGGTCCAGACCAATTGCGTTGTCAAGGGCTCAAACAGCACTTGGTGCACAGCAGTACGCGCCCACCTCCACATGAACAGTGCGAAGTTGGGTGTTGAGGCGACCATGACGTGGATATGGTGCTGAGGCAGGAGTGCACGACCACCGGGGGTGTACGCGTTGCCGACCGCCATAGCCGTCACCGGCCCCGACCTCGTGCTGCCGTCACCCGACCGGCACACCCCGTCGGCCGCCGTCCTCCAGTCGGCCGTGCAGTCCCCGCGGACGTACTCGCTGGACCAGGCGCTCACGGAGATGCACACGCTCATCGAGCACCACGGGTACGTGATCGCGCTGTGCCCGTCCTCCGCGCCCGCGTCCGTCGCCCGGCGCCTGCACGCCGTCCGGTCCGTCCTGGAGAGCGACCGCATCGCCATCGTCCGCTCCGACCTGCCGCCGCTCGGCCTCGCCGTACTCGCCCTGCAGCTGCGGCAGTTGTCCGTCTGCGACTTCAGCCCCGGCGTCCTGGCCTCCGCGGCCCGCCTCCTGTCCCACTACATCTACGCGGGCGCCCTCCTCGGCTCCGTCGCCCGCCTCGACCGCGGCAAAATCGACGTCAGCCTGGAGTCGCACGCCAAGTCCTGGCTCCCGGGAGGCCAGTTCGCGGCGCTCGCCACGCCGAGTCCCGAGCTCGTGAAGGTGACGGGCGCCGGTGATGAGACCGACCTGCCCGCCCCGGGCTTCGCCACGCGGCTCCTCTACGCACCCGGCCGCCTCGCCGCGGACTGGGTGACCGGCACCCTCGCCCCCGCCTGGAAGGCCCAGGACGTCACCGAGGCGCGGCTCCCCGGCGAGTCCGAACGCTGGTGGGGCACCGCGAAACTCGTCGAGTTCGCCGCGGCCATCCCCGACATCTCCGTCCTCTACCAGCTGGTGTCGTCCGTACGCCGCGACGACTGCCACTGGTGCGGACTCGAACTCATCGGCGACCGCTGCGCGTTCTGCGCCGCGCCGCTGCCGCCGCCCGGCGAACGCCCGGCGCAGCCGACGCGCACCCTCGTCCCCGCGAGCCACCGCCTCCGCCCGGCCGCGGACCCGGCCCCCGCACGGGACACGACCGCCCTGCCCCGCACCACCACGTAGCCCGCCCCCGTTCTCCTCGCCCTCGTCACGCGACCGACGACCGCACGTGCGCCACCCCGCTCACTGTCCGTAGCCAATCGCACTCGATCGAGGTAGTCCGGCTTATGAACTCACGCCAGCGCCGCGGCGTCATCCTGCTGGTCCTTTCGGTTCTGTGCGCGATCGGCGCGTTCGCGGGCGTCCTCTCGGTGATCCGCGACGCGAACTCGAAGGTCGGCCCCGAGGTCCCCGCGTACAAGCTCAAGGGCGACATCGCGCCCTACAAGGAACTCACCGCCGACCAGTTCGAGAAGGTCGAGATGCCCGAGCGGTGGCTGTCCGACAACGCCGTCACCGACCTGCGCGAGATCCGCGGCAAGATCGCCGTCACCCAGCTGCGCAAGGGCTCCCTGCTGCAGTCCGACATGATCGTCGGCCGACCCGAACTCGGCCCGGGGCAACAGGAGATCGCCATCATGATCGACGCGGCGACGGGCGTCGCCGGCAAGATCACCCCCGGTTCGAAGGTCAACATCTACGCCACGTTCAAGGGCGAGGCCGACGACGCCGAGGACCAGTCCAAAGTCATCGTGGAGGGCGCCAAGGTGCTGGACGTCGGCAAGCTGACCCCGCTCGAACCCGACCAGGACGACCGCACGCGCCGCAGGGCCACGGAAGCGGTGCCGATCACCTTCGCCCTCGGCACGGCCGACGCCCAGCGCGTCGCCTACGCGGAATCGTTCGCCACCCACGTCCGCCTCGCCCTGGTCGGCGCGGGCGGCGACGCGACGGTGCCGCCCCGGGACCGGACGTACACCCTCGACGAGGACAAGTAGGAGGTCACGTATGACCACTCGGATCCTCCCCGCGGTCGGCGACATCGACGCGGCCCGTGCGCTGTCCACGCTCGCCGGGCAGCTTCCCGACACCGAGCCCGCGTTGCCGGTCGGTGACTCCACCGCGCTGCTCGACACCCTCGCGCGGCTCGCCGCCGAGTCCGTCGACGAGCTGCCCGAAGTCGTCCTCGTCCACGAGCGCATCGGGCCCGTCCCCGCCCTCGACCTCATCCGCGACCTCGTCCTGCGCTTCCCCGCGGTCGGCGTCGTCCTGATCACCGCCGACACCAGCCCCGGGCTCCTCACCGCCGCCATGGACTCCGGCGCCCGCGGCATCGTCGGCCTCCCCCTCGCCTACGACGCCCTCGCCGAACGCGTCCAGGCCGCCGCCTCCTGGTCCACCGGCATGCGCAGGCACCTGGGCAACGGGAACGGCGGGAGTCTTGAGCTGTACGCGGGGGGCGGAGCCACGGGCGCGGGCACCGTCGTCACCGTCAGCGGCGCGAAGGGCGGCGTCGGCACCACCCTCACCGCCGTCCACCTCGCCCTCGCCTCCCGCGCGTCCGGCCGCAGTGTCGCCCTCGTCGACCTCGACCTCCAGTCCGGCGACGTCGCCTCCTACCTCGACGTGCAGTTCCGCCGCTCCATCGCCGACCTCGCCGCGATCTCCGACATCACACCCCGCGTCCTCCAGGACGCCGTCTACACCCACGAGACCGGCATCGGCCTGCTCCTCGCCCCCGCCGACGGCGAACGCGGCGAAGAGGTCACCGACCGCGTCGCCCGCCAGACCATCGGCGCCCTGCGCGCCCGCTACGACGTCGTGATCGTCGACTGCGGCTCCTACGTCACCGGCGCGGGCGCCACCGCCGTCGAACTCGCCGACCAGGCCCTCCTGCTCGTCACCCCCGACGTCGTCGCCGTCCGCGCCGCCAAACGCATGGTCCGCCTCTGGGACCGGCTGCAGATCCGCAAGGCCGAGGAGACCGTCACCGTCGTCAACCGGCACGGCAAGGGCGCGGAGATCCAGCCCGCCCTCGTCGAACGCGTCACGGGGACCAAGACCGCACGGACCACCGTGCCCGCCCACTTCAAGGAACTGCAGGCCGCCGTCGACGCGGGCCGCATGCAGGACCTCGAAAGCCGCTCCTCCGTGAAACAGGCCCTGTGGGGCCTCGCGGGCGAACTGGGTCTGGTCGACCCGGACGCGGCGGGCACCGGCGGCAAGCGCGGGCTCGCGCTGCGCAGGAAGGCGGCGACCGGCGACCGCGGCGCGGTCACCCTCGAATTCGCCGGGATGTTCCCGCTGCTGCTCGTGGTCATGGCGATCCTCTGGCAGTGCGCGCTGTACGGCTACACGTACTCCCTCGCGGGAAACGCGGCGGACGAGGCGGCCCGGGCGGCCACGGCGGCGTACGCGGCGGGCGAGGGCGCGGCCGGGGCCTGTTCCGCCGCCGCCCAGGAACACCTGCCCGACGCCTGGCAGGGCGCCGCGGTGTCCTGCACGGACGAGGGCACGGTGTGGAAGGCCCACGTCTCCGTGGACGTACCCGTGTTCTTCCCGGGCTTCGACGCGGGATGGCACGTGGACGGGGAGGCGGGGGCGGCGAAGGAGGGGGAGGACGGGTGAGGCGGCCCCGGACGAGACACGGGCGTCGGCGCCGCCGCTGGGGCGACCACGGCGTCTCCATGCTTGAGTTCGCCGGCTTCCTGCCGATCCTGCTGCTCATCGGCCTCGCCGCGATCCAGCTCGGCCTCGTCGGCTACGCCGCCAACCAGGCGGGATCCGGCGCCAGGGCCGCCGCCCGCGCGGCCTCGCAGGGCGACTCGGGGGAGGCCGCGGGCGCCGCCGCCATGGACGGCGGCCTGACCGCGTCCGTCGGCGTCAGCAAGGGCGGCGCCACGACGACCGCCACGGTCGAGGTCCAGGTCCCCACCCTGCTCCCCTTCATCGACACGGACTGGAGCGTCACGAAGGAGGCGACGATGCCGAACGACGACGCACCGGACACGGACTGACTCCGGCACGGTTCATATCCAAGAGGGAGGTTGAAGGACGACATGAGTCTGCGCGACCGCGTGGCCCCCACCCACCAGACCGAGCCGAGCCGCGACGACGGCCTCGTCGCCGTCTACCGCTCCAAGCTCCTGGAGGAGATTGACCTCGCCGAGATGTCGTCGCTCACGGCCGCGGACCGCCGCGTCCGCCTGGAGCGCGTACTCGGCCACATCATCAGCCGCGAAGGCCCCGTCCTCTCCACCTCCGAACGCTCCCAGCTGATTCGCCGCGTCGTCGACGAGGCCCTCGGACTCGGCGTGCTCGAACCGCTCCTCGCCGACACCTCCATCACGGAGATCATGGTCAACGGCCCCGACTCGATCTTTGTCGAACGGGCCGGACGCGTGGAGCAGCTCCCCCTCCGCTTCGCCTCGAACGACCAGCTGATGCAGACGATCGAACGCATCGTGTCGACCGTCAACCGCCGCGTCGACGAGTCGAACCCCATGGTCGACGCCCGCCTGCCCACCGGCGAACGCGTCAACGTGATCATCCCGCCGCTCGCCCTCACCGGCGCCACCCTCACGATCCGCCGCTTCCCGCGCGCCTACACCCTCCCCGAGCTCATCGGCCTCGGCTCCCTCGACGAGCACATGCTGATGCTGCTCTCCGCGTTCGTGCGCGCCCGCTTCAACCTCATCGTCAGCGGCGGCACCGGCACCGGCAAGACGACGCTGCTCAACGCGCTCTCCGGCCTCATCCCGGCCAGCGAACGCATCATCACCATCGAGGACTCCGCGGAACTCCAGCTCCAGCAGGAACACGTGATCCGCCTCGAATCCCGCCCCCCGAACGTCGAGGGCAAGGGCCAGATCACCATCCGCGACCTCGTCCGCAACAGCCTGCGCATGCGGCCCGACCGCATCATCGTCGGCGAGGTCCGCGGCGGCGAGACCCTCGACATGCTCCAGGCCATGTCGACGGGCCACGACGGCTCCCTCGCCACCGTCCACGCGAACACCGCGGAGGACGCCCTCATGCGCCTCCAGACCCTCGGCTCCATGTCGGAGGTCCAGATCCCCTTCGAGGCGCTGAAGGACCAGATCAACTCGGCCGTCGACGTCGTCATCCAGCTCGCCCGGCACGGAGACGGCTCCCGCAAGGTCGCCGAGATCGTGCTGCTCGTCTCCCACGGCCGCCAGCACTTCCGCATCGTCCCGGTCTCCCGCTTCGTGCCCCGCCCGCTCGGCGCGGACCGCGTGGTGCACGGCTGGTTCGAGCATCTGCCGCTGCCGCGCGAGGTCGCCGACAAGCTGTACGTCGCGAACGAACCGGTGCCACCGGCGTTCGGCGTGGCGGAGGCCGTCGACGTCATGAACACGAGGGAAGCGATCGGATGAACGACCCCGCACTCCTCGCCCTGGGCGCCACCCTCCTGACGGGCACGCTCGCGGTCGCGGGCGTCCACACGTACGCGTCGGGCCGCGCCCAGCGCCAGGCCCTGGTGGACCGCCTCGCGCTCGGCCCCGGCACGGTCGACGGCGGCCCGCCCGGCCGCACCCGCCGCTTCGCCGCCGTCGACCGCCGCCTGCGCCGCACCCGCCTCGGCCGCGCGATCCACCTGCGCCTGTCCTCGACGGGCCTGGACCTCACGGCGGGGGAGTTCTTCACCTACGTCGTCGCGGTCGTGGCCGCACTCTGGCTGATCGCGGCCGCGACCCTGGCCCCGTTCTTCGGCCCGATCGCGGGTGTCGTCGCGATATGGGGAGCGGCCGCCTTCCTCAACTGGCAACGCCAGAAACGTATCGAGGCGTTCATCAACCAACTCCCGGACGTGGCGCGCATCCTGGCGAACGCGACGGCGGCGGGCCTCGCCCTGCGCACGTCCTTGGCGATGGCGGCGGAAGAACTGGAAGCACCGGCGGGCGAGGAACTCTCCCACGTGGCGGACCAGTTGACGATGGGCCGCTCCATCGACGACACCCTCGGCGAACTCGCCGCCCGTCTCCCGTCCCGCGAGCTCATCGTCCTGGTCACGACTCTCGTCCTGTCCAACAAGGCGGGCGGCACGGTGGTCAACTCCCTGCGGAACCTCACGCAGACCCTGGAGGACCGCAAGGAGACGCGGCGCGAGGTCCGCACGATGCTCTCGGAGGTCAACGCGACGGCCTTCACGGTCCCGCTCCTCGGCCTGGGGTCCCTGCTCCTCATCAACTCGTCGAACGAGGGCGCGCTGGAACGGGTCACAGGCTCACCGCTGGGCCAGACGCTGATCCTGATCTCGCTCGGCCTGTACGGCGTCGGATTCTTCGTGATCCGCCGCCTGGGAAAGATCGAAGTATAGAAGGGAGTCCGGATGCTGAGCCTGCTCCTCGCGGCTGCGATGGGCCTCGCCGTGGCCGGCGTCTGCCTGGGCATCCGCATGTACCGCGCGGACGCGAAGCTGCCGACCGACCTGGCCGTGGCCCTGGAGGTCGGCGCGACGAGGGTCTCGGTGGCGGGCTCGGCGGTGGACCGCCTGGGCATGCGCTTCGCGCCCCTGGTCCTGCGCCTGATGGGCCCGAGACGGGTCGACGCCAAGCGCCGCAGGATAGACATGGCGGGCAACCCCGGCGGCCTGACGATCGACCGCTACGCTGCACGGCGCGCCGTCTACGGCGTCTTCGGCCTGGTCCTCGGCCTGGTCTTCCTCACCAACGGCTCCCCGCTCTTCGGCCTGCTGACCCTCGCCTTCGGCGCGGTGGCGGCGGACGCGCTGATCTGGCAGGCGATCCGCGAACGCCGCGAGGTCATCGACCGCACGCTCCCCGACTTCCTGGACGTCCTCGCCGTCGTGGTCTCGGCGGGCCTCGGCTTCCGGCAGGCGCTGGACCGCGTCGCGGAACGGTACGAGGGTCCGTGGGCGGACGAACTCCGCATCACACTCCGCCAGATGGACATGGGCGTCAGCCGCCGCCAGGCCTTCGACGACCTGCGCCGCCGCAACGCGTCCGAGCAGGTCGCCCAGTTCGTCTCGGCGCTCCAGCAGGGGGAGGAACTGGGCTCGCCGATCGCGGAGACGCTGATCCAGATCGCCACGGACATGCGCCGCACGGACGCGCAGAACTCCCGCCGCCGGGCGGCGAAGACGATCCCCAAGGCGACGATGGTGACGCTCGTCTTCATGCTCCCGGCCACGATGATCCTGATCGCGGCGGGCATGTTCCTGGGCTCGGGCTCCGACTTCGGCTCCATTCTGGACCGTTGAGCGGAGGCGTATGGCGGGGGCCGCCGAGATGAACGAAATGAACGACTTCGCGAAAGCTCTTCGCGGATGCAACTCGATGTGGGACAGTCAGGGCTGAGTTCACGGTTCGCGTGAGGGGACTTCGTGCATGGTGATCTCAACGAGGGGGAAGAGAACCCGCCAACTTGCGGGCCGGGCACGCCGGTTACCGCATACGTCGCGCAGAGTTGCTGCCGACGCACGCCGTGTGGCGTACGTTGCCTCTGACCACAAAGGGCGCGGTATCGGGTGGGAGAGAAGGGTCCGTCGTGCTGAAGGAACGCGTGCTCAAAGTCTGGGTCGACTGGTCGGTCTCCGTGGCGTCGCGGGTTCGGGGGGAAGGGCGGGATTCGGGGGCGGGGTTTGTGGAGTATGCGGGGCTGATGATTCTTATTGCGGGGATCTTCGTCCTGATCGATGGCCTGGGTCTCGACGGCCAGATCTCTGGCGCCATTCAGGACGCCGTCTCCGACGTGGTCGGCGGCTGACGCGCGGTCGTCCTTTCGATGATGGAGGGCAGACGCTCCCCATCTACATCTGGCTGACAGGCATTCTGCTCTTCGTCGCCCTGGCCTTCTTCGCCTTCGCCCAGGCGGCGTCGGCGCGCAATGGAGCGCAGTCCGCCGCTGATGCCGCGGCGTTGGCCGCCGCTCAGGAGTCCAGGAACGAACTGGCGGAACGGCTCGGCCTGTCCATCGGCCAGGGCGACGAGTGGCTCGACTGGCTGACCGGTGACTTGCCCACCGACATCGAGGCCGCCCGAGCGGCGGCTGACGTGCTCGCCGCGGAAAACGACTCACAGGTCACAGGTCTTGTCTCGACCGAAGCGAGCGGGTTGCCCGGTTACAAGGTTTCGGTCGAGACCAACTACACGGTGGGTGACTCCGTTATTCCTGGTACGGAGACGCAGCACGCCAATGCTGACGCCACTGCCGTCATCAAGCCTCGCTGTGACGTAGATCCCTCGAGTGATCCCGAGAAGGTCGTGGAATTCGATTGCGACGGCGGCGAATCCTTCGAGATCGACCCTGAAGACTTCGAAGCGGGCGATCTCCCGGACGCGTCCGCTCTCTTCTCTGTCCACCTGGCCGAATGACAAGCGATCGACGAGAGAAGGAAGCCGTAGCGATGAACATTCGGCGTACCGCGACGACCCGCAGGGCAATGACCGCTGTCGCGATCACGACTGGGCTGGTCTTCACGGTGGCCGGTTGCGGCGGCGGAGACGGTGATGGTGACAAGGCCGAGAAGAGCGCGACCTCGACATCATCTTCCGGACAGGGCAAGGACGACGACGAAAAGGGTGAAGGCGGACAGGCGCCCGAGACGGACGAGGTGCTGGCCGAGGTCAAGGGCGAGGAGAACATCACCCTGACGGTTACCTCCGCCGTCCGGGATGAGGGAGGCTTCGTCACTGTTTCCGGCAAGGTGACCAACAACGGTGGCAGGTTCTGGGCGGCCGCCAACTGGCGTGGCGAGGAACGTGAGCTGAACAAGAACGGTTCGTCCGTGGCAGGCGCGAACCTGATCGACAACGTGGGCAAGAAGAAGTACCTGGTCCTGCGGGACACCGAGGGGCGATGCCTGTGCACGAAATTCACAGGCGGCGTCAAACCCAGCCAGACGGCGGACTGGTTCGCCCAATTCCCCGCCCCCCCAGAAGGAACCGACAAGGTCACCTTCCAGGTGGGGTCGATGCCCCCCGCCCCCATCGAGATCGCCCAAGGCGAGTGACCGCATGACCCGCCACCTCCGCCACCTCGCGGGCGCCGCCACCCTCACGACCCTGATCCTCATCGCCCCGCCGGCCCACGCCGACGACGACCCCCCCGCCCCACCCGGCAGCACCACCACCTCCCCGCCCCCCGAGGTCGATTCCAGTAGTCCGGGGCTGAAGCTCGCCGACGGCGCCACGCTCGCGCCGGCCAAGGTGCTGGACATCAAGTCCGTCGTCGAGGACCTCGGCGGCGAGGAGCGCCGCGAGGACACCAACACGGACGTGAAGTTCGCGCTGCAGGCGGAAGTCCTGTTCCCGAAGGACGAGTCGAAGCTGAACCCCGAGGCGAACGCCCGGATCGAGGCGATCGCCAAGGAAGCCGAGGCCCAGAAGGCCACGGACGTCCGCGTCTTCGGCTTCACGGACAACCTCGGCTCCTACGCCCACGGCAAGAAACTCTCCCGCGAACGCGCGGAAGCCGTCCACGACAAGCTCGCGAGCTACCTCGGCCCGGAGGTCACGTTCTCCGTGCGCGGCTACAGCGAGGACTACCCCATCGCGGACAACGGCTCCGAGGAGGGCCGCAAGAAGAACCGCCGCGTCGAGGTGTCCTTCCCCCGGGGCGCGACGGGCGACACCCCCGGCACGGAGACCACCGGCTGAGCCACGGCCCCGCCCCCGATGCCAGGATTGCCCCCATGAACAGCAATCCGGCAGACCCGGAGCAGGGGCAGGGGCAGGGGCAGGGGCGCAGCCAGGGGCCGCACAGCCAGGGCACGGCGGCCCGCGCCTTCGACGACCTCGTCGCCGAAGCCGAGGCCGCGCCGACCGAAGGGTGGGACTTCTCCTGGTTCGAGGGGCGGGCCACCGAGGAACGGCCCTCGTGGCGGTACGCGGAGTCGATGGCCCGGCGCCTCGCCCGCGCCTCCGCGAGCCTCGACATCCAGACCGGCGGCGGCGAAGTGCTGGCCTCCGCCGCCACACTGCCGCCCCTCGCCGTCGCCACGGAAGGCTGGCCCGCGAACGTCGCGAAGGCCACCGCCCTGCTGCACCCGCGCGGTGTCGCGGTCGTCGCGGCGCCGGAGGACGCGCCGCTGCCGTTCGCCGACGGCGCGTTCGACCTCGTCACCAGCCGCCACCCCGTGAAGGCCCACTTCGACGAGATCGCCCGCGTACTGCGCCCCGGCGGTACGTACTTCGCGCAGCACGTCGGTCCCGCCAGCGTCTTCGAAGTCGTGGAGTACTTCCTCGGTCCGCAGCCGGACGAAGTCCGTGACGCCCGCCACCCGGAGGCGGAGCGCGCCGAGGCCGAGGCCGCGGGGCTCGAGGTCGTCGACCTGCGCGCGGAGCGGCTGCGCATGGAGTTCCGCGACATCGGCGCGGTCGTCCACTTCCTTCGCAAGGTGGTGTGGATGGTCCCGGGCTTCACCGTGGCGGCGTACCGGCCGCGGCTGCGCGAGCTTCACGACCGTATTCAGGCGGAGGGCCCCTTCGTGGCCCACAGCACGCGGCACCTCTTCGACCTCCGCAAGCCGGATAGCGCCGCTTAGCGACACCTAGCCTGATCAAGCGGGCAGATCGGCCCAATGCCTCACATCGTCACGTACACACCGAACTCGAAGCCTTGATTCCGCATCGTTATCAATACTGGCTCGTTCCGCCCCTGGGCGTCGCGTAAGTTCAGACCAAGGCTAATTCGCGTGAGCAAACCGCGCGTGCGGTGCCGCGCGGTGGAGGGGGCCGCGCGGCACCGCGAGCCGTCACTCTCCACCCCGCCCGGGGCCGTCCGCCGCACCCTCCACGACGATCCGCGCGCCCCGGCGCACGCCCCACCGTGCCATCGCCCCGGCCTCCGCCTCGATCACATGTCTGGCCCGCCATCGCGGCAGCCCGAGGCGGCCGGGGCGCATCGTCCGGACGGACAGCACACGCCACTCGCGGTCCAGGTACGCCACGTCGAGCGCGAACCGCATCCCCAGGGTGTGCACACCGTGCGCCGGTGTCAGCAGAAGCGCCCCCCGCACGCCCGTGCGCCCGAGCAGACCCCGCCGCCGCGCCCGGGGCGAGTCCGCGATCTCCAGCGGGACCGGAAGGCCGTGCGGGCGAGTGGCCACCATCGCGGACGCCCCGGAGGCCTCGGACGCCTTCCCCCAGACCTTCATCGTCGCCATGTCCGCGAAATTAGCGGCCCGGCACTCCGGTGCGTCAAGCACGCGACGTATGAGGGGTCCCTCTTGGGGGTTACCGCCGCGCCCGGCCGAAATTCGCCCTCGAACCCGCAATTCCGCCGGTAGAACGGGATCGCGCAGTCGTCGGCCGGTCTCGGAGAGTAGTTGTGGGGCGCCAATGCCCCCAGCAGCACTTACGAAGGGTTATGGTGGAAACCCCCCCTCGGGCCGGTCCGTCTCCCCCCCACGGACCGGCCCGATTTTTTGTGCCACGGGGAGCGGCCGGAAAACCGCGGAAGATCGACTCCCAGTTATCGTCAGGGACATGTCGAACCAATTCCCCCCGCCCCCCGGCCCGCCCCAGCCCGGCCCGCCCCACCAGCCCCCGGCCCAGTCCGGTCTCCCCACCTACCAGGGCCCCGCCCAGGACCCCTCCCACGCATACGCACAGGGATATGGGCAGCAATATGGGCAGGGCGCGTACGGGTACGGGTACGGCTATGGGCAGGGGCCCATGGGGCCGCCTCGGATGCCCGGCGTCGTCCGCGCCGCGCAGGTCGTCATATGGGTGCTCGCCGGGCTCACCGTCCTCGGCAGCATCATCCTGATAGCCGCCGTGAACCCGGAGACGGGCGGCGCCGCGCTCGGCGTGAACATCTGCCTCCTGGTCGCGGCCGGCATGGCCTTCCGGTTCGGCAGCGCGGGCCACGGCATACGCGTGACGTGCATCGTCCTGATGAGCGTGCAGATCCTCTTCGGGCTCGGCGGCACGGCCTCGGGGAACCCGGGCGGCCTGCTCCCGATGCTCGGCGCGATCGCCACGGTGATCCTGCTCTCGCAGAGCGCCGCCGGTGCCTGGTTCAAGCGCCCCCGCGCCTGACGGTCCGACACGCCGGACACGCCCGGCACGCCCGGCACAGATGTGAGGAGCCCCGGACGGAGCACGTGTCTCCGGCCGGGGCTCCCTCACATCCACCCGCGCCGGATCAGCCCCGTCCGGCCCAGATGTTCGTGCCCGGCGTCGACACCGCGAACGTGTCGATCGCCGTCAGCTCCTCGTCCGTCAGCTTCGGGCCCGCGAGCGCCGCCACGTTCTCCTCCAGCTGCCGGACGCTGGACGCGCCGATCAGTGCCGACGTCATCCGCTCGTCCCGGAGCACCCAGTTGAGGGCGAGCTGGGCCAGGGACTGGCCGCGGGCCGCCGCGATGTCGTTCAGGCCGTTGAGGCGGCGTACGACCTCGTCACTCAGCAGGTTCGGGTCCAGGGACTTGCCCTGCGTCGCGCGCGAGCCCTCCGGAATGCCGTTCAGGTACTTGTTCGTGAGCAGGCCCTGCGCGAGCGGCACGAAGGAGATGCAGCCCATGCCGGCCGCCTCCAGCGTGTCGAGCAGCCCGTCGTCCTCCGTCCAGCGGTTGATCATCGAGTACGACGGCTGGTGGATGAGCGCCGGCACGCCCATCTCCCGCAGCAGCCGCGCCGCTTCCGCCGTCTGCTCGCTGTTGTACGACGACACGCCGACGTAGAGCGCCTTGCCCTGCTGCACCGCAGAGGCGAGCGCGCCCATCGTCTCCTCGAGCGGCGTGTCCGGGTCGAAGCGGTGGGAGTAGAAGATGTCTACGTAGTCGAGACCCATCCGGTCGAGTGAAGCGTCCAGCGACGACAGCAGGTACTTGCGGCTGCCCCATTCGCCGTACGGACCGGGGTGCATGAGGTAGCCGGCCTTGGTCGAGATGACCAGCTCGTCGCGGTGGGCGGCGAAGTCCTGGGCGAACAGCTTGCCGAAGTTGAGCTCCGCAGAACCGGGCGGCGGGCCGTAGTTGTTCGCCAGGTCGAAGTGCGTGACGCCCAGGTCGAAGGCGCGGCGCAGGATCGCGCGCTGCGTGTCGAGGGCCTTGTCGTCGCCGAAGTTGTGCCAGAGACCGAGCGAGACGGCGGGCAGCTTCAGGCCGCTGCGGCCCGTACGGCGGTACTCCATCGAGTCGTACCGGTCCTGTGCCGCGCGATACATAGACGTGTCGTTCATGGGTACGAAGCTACTTCAGCAGCCTAGGGCCCGACTGTGGAGGGACGCTCGAGCGACGGTAGGGTGTCGCCCTCGGGGTTGCTCTGGGCGCGCCCCTGGAGATCGCCATCTGCTGGAGGCTGACACACGTGAACCTGCGCGACCTGGTGTACGGACTTTACGCACGCCGGGTGGAAGGCCGCCTCGACCACGACCAGGTGCCGAAGCACATCGGGGTCATCCTCGACGGCAACCGTCGCTGGGCGAAGGCTGCGGGCGGGACCACCGCACAGGGCCACCAGGCGGGCGCACACAAGATCGAGGAGTTCCTCGGCTGGTGCGCCGAGACGGACGTCGAGGTCGTCACGCTGTGGATGCTCTCGACCGACAACTTCGACCGTCCCGACGACGAGCTGAAGCCGCTCCTCGGGATCATCGAGGCCACCGTCCGCTCGCTCGTCGCCGACGGCCGCTGGCGCGTGCACCACGTCGGCGCGCTCGACCTGCTGCCCGCCCACACCCAGATGGTCATGAAGGAAGCCGAAGAGGCGACCCGTACCAACACCGGAATACTGGTCAACGTGGCCGTCGGCTACGGCGGCCGCCAGGAGATCGCCGACGCGGTCCGCTCGCTGCTCCTGGAACAGGCGGACAAGGGAAGCAGCCTGGAGGAGGTCGCGGAGAGCGTCGACATCGACCAGATCTCCAAGCACCTCTACACCAGCGGCCAGCCGGACCCCGACCTGGTGATCCGTACGAGTGGTGAGCAGCGGCTCTCCGGATTCATGCTCTGGCAGTCCGCCCACTCCGAGTACTACTTCTGCGAAGTCTTCTGGCCGGCCTTCCGCAAGGTCGACTTCCTGCGTGCGCTGCGTGATTACGCGGCCCGCCACCGCCGTTACGGGGGATGACTCCGCGGCGCCCCTGAGGTCGGCGCCATCCAGAGTTAACCAACGCGTCGTCATATGCCCTGGCATGGCTGCGCATGTTCGAGGGAATACCCCTTCCAGGTCGACGTCCGAGCAGTGTCCGACAGGGACGTCGTATCTCAGCGGACGGCATGGGCCGTCCGCCCGGGAGGCCCTTTGCACCAGGACGACCGTGTGAGCAGCGCGGGCGACGTGGAGGGCCGGTACTCGGCCCGCGCATCGCGGCCCGTGACCGGTCCGGTTCACACCCGCCGGATCGCCCCCGGTATCCCTCCCGTCGCTCCCCGACCTCATCCGAGGGGGTACGTCCTTCCGTGGTGAACAGCACAAAGCGCCGCATGCCCGACAGGCGCACCTACGTTCTCGACACCAGCGTCCTGCTGGCCGACCCGAATGCCCTGACCCGCTTCGACGAGCACGAAGTCGTGCTGCCGATCGTCGTGGTGACGGAGCTGGAGGCCAAGCGGCACCACCCGGAGCTCGGTTACTTCGCCCGGCAGGCGCTGCGCCTGCTGGACGACTTCCGTATCCGGCACGGCCGCCTGGACGCCCCGATCCCCATCGGGGACCTGGGCGGCTCGCTGCGCGTCGAGCTCAACCACTCCGATCCCGGCGTGCTCCCGGCCGGCTACCGGTTGGGGGACAACGACTCACGGATTCTCGCCGTAGCACGCAATCTCCAGGCGGAGGGGTACGACGTCACGGTCGTCTCCAAGGACCTGCCGCTCAGAATCAAGGCGTCGTCGGTGGGCCTCCTCGCCGAGGAGTACCGCGCCGAGCTCGCCATCACGGACTCCGGCTGGACCGGTATGTCCGAACTGACGCTCTCGGCGGAGCAGGTGGACCTCCTCTTCGAAGAGGACACCCTGTACGTCCCCGAGGCCTCGGAGTTGCCCGTGCACACGGGCCTCACCATCCAGTCGGAGCGGGGCAAGGCCCTCGGCCGGGTCACGGCGGAGGGCAACGTCCGGCTCGTGCGCGGCGACCGCGAGGCCTTCGGGCTGAAGGGGAGGAGCGCCGAGCAGCGGGTCGCGCTCGACCTGCTCCTCGACCCGGACGTCGGCATCGTGTCGATGGGCGGCCGCGCGGGCACCGGCAAGTCGGCGCTCGCCCTCTGCGCGGGCCTGGAGGCCGTCCTGGAGCGCAGGCAGCACCAGAAGGTGATGGTGTTCCGGCCGCTGTACGCGGTGGGCGGGCAGGAGCTCGGCTATCTGCCCGGCACCGAGGCCGAGAAGATGGGGCCCTGGGCGCAGGCGGTCTTCGACACGCTGGGTTCGGTGGCGGGCAAGGAGGTCATCGAGGAGGTCACCGCGCGCGGGATGCTCGAAGTGCTTCCGCTCACCCACATCCGCGGCCGCTCACTGCACGACGCGTTCGTGATCGTGGACGAGGCGCAATCCCTGGAACGGAACGTCCTGTTGACCGTTCTGTCCCGAATCGGGGCGAACTCCCGTGTCGTACTGACCCATGACGTGGCGCAGCGCGACAACCTCCGCGTGGGGCGGTACGACGGCGTGGTCGCCGTCGTCGAGAAGCTGAAGGGACATCCGCTGTTCGCGCACGTGACGCTCACGCGATCGGAGCGGTCGCAGATCGCGGCCCTGGTGACCGAAATGCTGGAGGACGGTCACATCTGAGGCGGTTCACGGCAGTTGCACCATCCAGGACGCCGTCCGGCAAAGCGAAGGAGCCTAGCCGGGCGGCGTCTTGCTGCACCCCTGTTTCCGAAAAACTCCTGAGGCAAACGGGGTGTGAGCTTTCCCACGCAACGGAGAATTGCCTTGCGGTGTCCGGCTGGGGCAGAGTCTGGGTCCTGTCAGGCCCCGCATGCGACACACGTGTACCCCCAGAGGTACGACAACTCAGGCACCACAGAACTTCATAGTGACCGTCGCATGCCGCCCGAAGCACCACGCGACGCTTCCGTAACGGGAGTTGTCCACCGGGTCCGTGCCTCCCGTGACCGATAGACCAGCGGAGGCCAGCGCCAGGGGCACGATTGCGTCCGCGAGGTCACCTATGCGGGCGATGCTGGAAGGAAACCGTGTGAGCCGGATTTCGGTCCGGGGATTCGCCGTGGCTTCTGCCACCGCGGTCACCACCGTCGGCGCTGTCGTGGGTGTCGCCTCGGGCGCCACCCAGCCCTCGAACACGAACGACATCGAGGCAGCGGCAAGCGACGCGACGCTCCTCGCAGACATACCCGCGGGTCAGCAGGCCCAGGTCCAGACCGCGTCCCTGACGCAGCAGGCCGACGCGCAGGCCATGGCCGCCGACACCGCAGCGAAGAAGACCGCAGCGGAGGAGGCCCGCAAGCAGGCTGCCGCCTCGGCGATCGAGAAGCAGAAGGCCGCGGAGAAGGCGGAGAAGGAAGAGGCGGCCAAGAAGGCCGCGCTCAAGAAGGAGCGTGAGGACAAGGCCGAGACCAAGGCCAGCCGCTCCTCCGCCCGCGACGCCTCCAGCTTCGAGCCCCAGAGCTCCTACACGGTCGCTCAGGTCCAGGCGATGGCACGGCAGATGGTCCCCGGGGACCAGTTCCAGTGCTTCAGCAACATCGTCAACCACGAGTCCACGTGGAACTACAAGGCGACCAACGCCTCTTCGGGTGCCTACGGCCTCGTCCAGGCGCTGCCCGGTTCCAAGATGGCCTCGGCGGGCGCCGACTGGCAGACCAACCCGGCCACGCAGATCAAGTGGGGCCTGAACTACATGAACGACCGCTACGGAAGCCCGTGCGGAGCCTGGAGCTTCTGGCAGGCGAACAACTGGTACTAGGCCCCTCGTGCGGCCGTACCGCGCTCAACCTCGCGAGGCCCCTCACCGTCCTACGGTGAGGGGCCTCGCCCGTGTACGGTCGGTCCGGACAGCTCCAGGGGGGAGTGGTGGGGAAAGACGGGGGTAAAGGACGGATCATGTCGCGAGTGCCAGGGTGGCTCGGCCGGCTCGGCGCCGGACTGAGCGAGATGGGCGAGCGGTTGAACGAGCAGCGCCGCGACAGGGACGCCGACTCGGACACCGACGAGCCGAGAGACGCCTCCGCGGAGGACAACGACCACGTGCCCGCGCCTCCGGCGTACGCACCGGCCATAGCGGCCAGACCCGACCCCGTGGACGCCGTGCCCTGGGGCATGCGCGTCGCCGCCGAGGCCGGCTGGCGGCTCCTGATCCTCGCGGGTGCCCTCTGGGTCCTCATGAAGGTCATCAGCGCGGTGCAGCTCGTGGTGCTCGCGTTCGTGGCCGCCCTGCTGATCACCGCGCTGCTGCAGCCCACCGTGGCCCGGCTCAGGAGAATGGGTCTGCCGCGCGGTCTCGCGACGGCGGTCACCGCGATCCTCGGCTTCGTCATCATGGGCCTGGTCGGCTGGTTCGTCGTGTGGCAGGTCATGGAGAACGCCGACGAACTGTCGCGGCAGATCCAGGACGGCATCGAGGATCTGCGCAAGTGGCTCCTCAACAGCCCGTTCCACGTGACCGAGGACCAGATCAACGACATCGCCAAGAGCCTGCGGGACGCGGTCGGCGCCAACACGGAGGAGCTCACCTCCGCGGGCCTCGAAGGCGTCACGGTCATCGTGGAGACACTGACCGGCATCCTGCTCGCGATGTTCTCGACGCTCTTCCTGCTCTACGACGGCAAGCGCATCTGGCAGTGGTTCCTGAAGCTCGTCCCCGCCCAGGCGCGGCCCGGCATCGCGGGTGCGGGGCCGCGGGCGTGGCGCACCCTCACCGCGTACGTGCGCGGCACGGTGATAGTCGCTCTCATCGACGCCATCTTCATCGGCCTCGGCATCTACTTCCTCGGCGTACCGATGGCGGTGCCGCTCGCGGTCATCATCTTCCTCGCCGCGTTCGTGCCACTGGTCGGTGCCGTGGTCTCCGGCGCCCTCGCGGTCGTCGTCGCGCTGGTCACGCAGGGCGTGTTCACCGCGGTGATGGCGCTCGTGGTGGTCCTCGCGGTGCAGCAGATCGAGGGGCACATCCTGCAGCCGTTCATCCTCGGCCGCGCGGTGCGGGTGCACCCGCTGGCGGTGATCCTCTCGGTCGCCGCGGGCGGCATGATCGCCGGCGTCGGCGGGGCGGTCGTGGCGGTGCCGCTGGTGGCCGTCACGAACACGGTCGTCGGCTATCTGCGGGCGTACTCCCGCGAGGCCGCGCTCAAGCAGGCGCCGCAGCCGCGGGGCGCGACCGCGATGGACGCGTCGCCGGTGGGCGCGGCGCGGGTGGACGACGCGCGGGATGGCGCCCGGGACGGTGCCCGGGACGACGCGGCGCCGACGGACTCGCCGCCGCAGTAGTCGCGTACGTCGGAACGGTCCGTCGAGAGCGCGAAGTGGGCCGGAACCCAAGGGTTCCGGCCCACTGTCGTGTCTTCGGGTGCGTTACGCGAGGACGTCCTCGGAGTCCAGCGTGACACCGACCGCCTGGATGACCGCGGCGATCTTGAAGGCTTCCTGGATCGTATCGCGGTCGACCCCGGCCTTGCGCAGGACCTGCTCGTGCGAGTCCAGGCACTGACCGCAGCCGTTGATCGCGGAGACCGCGAGGGACCACAGCTCGAAGTCGACCTTCTCGACACCCGGGTTGCCGATGACGTTCATCCGCAGACCGGCGCGCATCGTCCCGTACTCCGGGTCGGAGAGCAGGTGACGCGTGCGGTAGAAGACGTTGTTCATCGCCATGACGGCGGCGGCCGACTTGGCGGCCGTGTACGCCTCGGGGGAGAGGTTCGCCTTCGCCTCGGGCTCCAGCTCGCGCAGCACCTTCGGGGAGCGGGACGCGATGGCGCAGGCCAGCACGCTGCCCCACAGCTGCTGCTGCGGCAGGTCCGAGTTGCCGATGACCGAGCCGAGGTTCAGCTTCAGGTCCTTGGCGTAGTCCGGTACGGCGGACTTCAGTTCGTCGAGTGCCATGTCAGAAAGCTCCGTTCACTCGCCGGAGAGCAGCGCGACCGGGTCGAGGGTCTCGTCGCCCTTGCTCCAGTTGCAGGGGCACAGCTCGTCGGTCTGCAGGGCGTCGAGGACCCGCAGGACCTCCTTGGGGTTACGGCCCACGGAACCGGCGGTCACCATCGTGAACTGGATCTCGTTGTTCTGGTCGACGATGAAGACGGCGCGCTGCGCGAAGCCGTCCTCGCCCTCGATGCCGAGGTCACGCATGAGCTCGTGCTTCGAGTCGGCCAGCATCGGGAAGGGCAGGTCCGTCAGGTCCGGGTGGTCCTTGCGCCAGGCGTGGTGCACGAACTCGGAGTCGCCGGAGAAGCCGAGGATCTGGGCGTCACGGTCGGCGAACTCGTCGTTCAGCTTGCCGAACGCGGCGATCTCGGTCGGGCACACGAAGGTGAAGTCCTTGGGCCACGCGAAGACGATCTTCCACTTGCCCTCGTAGGTCTTGTGGTTGATCTGCTCGAACTCCTTGCCCTGCTCCAGCGAGACACAGGCAGTCAGGTCGAACTCGGGGAACTTGTCACCGACAGTGAGCACACGTACTCCTTGCGCGAGAGAGTCCCTTTTGGGGACTTTCCTGTGGGGTTGGACTGATGTCGATGGTGGCACAGGGTGCATTGATTAGGGAAATAGCTAGAGTGGGTCATGTTGATCGGAGGTGGTTATCAGTGCGTGCCATAAATAGGGGCAAGCAACCCAGCGGGAAACAACCCAGCCTGGCGCAGCTGCGCGCGTTCGCCGCCGTGGCCGAGCATCTGCACTTCCGCGATGCCGCCTCGGCGATCGGCATGAGCCAGCCCGCGCTCTCGGGGGCCGTGGCCGCGCTGGAGGAGGCACTGGGTGTCCAGCTCCTGGAGCGGACCACGCGCAAGGTGCTCCTGTCGCCCGCGGGGGAGCGGCTCGCGGTGCGGGTCGGGGCGGTCCTCGACGAGGTCGAGGCGCTCATGGAGGAGGCCGACGCGGTGAAGGCCCCGTTCACGGGGGCGCTGCGGCTCGGCGTGATCCCGACGGTCGCGCCCTATCTGCTGCCGACGGTGATCGGCCTGGTCCACGAGAGGTATCCGGACCTCGACCTCCAGGTGCACGAGGAGCAGACGTCCTCGCTCCTCGAAGGGCTCACCGCGGGCCGGCTCGACCTGCTGCTGCTCGCCGTGCCGCTCGGCATGCCCGGCGTCACGGAACTCCCCCTCTTCGACGAGGACTTCGTGCTCGTCACCCCCCTCGACCACTGGCTCGGCGGCCGGGAGGGGATTCCGCGCGAGGCGCTGAAGGAGCTGAACCTGCTGCTCCTGGACGAGGGGCACTGTCTGCGCGACCAGGCGCTCGACATCTGCCGTGAGGCGGGGCGGGCGGACGCGCCCGTCACGACGACGGCCGCGGGGCTCTCCACGCTGGTTCAGCTGGTCGCGGGCGGCCTTGGGGTGACGTTGCTGCCGCGGACGGCTGTGCGGGTGGAGACGACGCGCAGCAATCAGCTCTTGACCGGGTATTTCGCGGACCCCGCGCCTACGCGGCGGATCGCGCTTGCCATGCGCACGGGGGCTGCGCGGGGCGCCGAGTATGAGGAGTTGGCGTCTGCCTTGAAGGAGGCGGTTCGGCCGTTGCCGGTGCGGGTGGTTTGAATCCGCGGGCCGGTGGGGGCTTGTCGCGCCCACGCGGCGGAGCCGCAAATGTGACAGCCCCGCGCCCCTGGGGTTGTCCGGCTCGGTTTTGTCCGCGGGCCGGTGGGGGTTGATCGCGCAGTTCCCCGCGCCCCTGGGGCCCCTGCGGGACCCCAGGGGCGGCCGGGGCCACTGGAGTTACTCCGTCCTCAGGCCCTCCGGGCGCATCATCCTGCGGAGTGGCGGGAGGCTCAGCAGTGTCACCGCCGCTACCATCGCCGCGCCCGCGCCCGTCAGCGGTACGAACGACCACCAGTCCGTGACGCTCTTGTCGATCATGCGGGTCATCACCACGCCGAGGCCGAGGCCGCCGCCGATCGCGAGGGCGAGGCCCAGGGCGACCGGGATCGCCGTCTGCCACAGGAGCGACCAGCCCATCGACGAGCGTCGCGTGCCGAACGCGGTGAGGACCGCGAGGAGCCGCTTGCGCTCCCGCAGCTGCTCCATCATCGACACCAGCATGGACGCCGCGATCAGCGCCATCGTGGCGCTCGCGCCGATCTGCAGGCCGCGCGAGATGGAGGCGTACTGCTTGTCGCGGTCGACCGACTGCAGCGAGTCCACGCCGATGAAGGGACCCATCCGGGCCGCCGCGTTGCGCACGTACTCCTCGGCGTCCGGCACGTTCGGATCGAGCTTGACCCAGGAGGTCGTCGACGCGTCGTCCAGCTTCCCGATGTCGACGGCGCCGGGCGTGGCGAAGATGCCGTCGATCTTCCTGCCGGACGGGTTGTTCCTGGCCTGAACGGTGGGCGTGCCCTTCGGCAGCGTCCACAGGACCGGCTTGGCGCCCTTGTTGAAGTCGGGGTCGGGCCCGACGTTGACCGGCTTGCCGGGGCGTGCCGTCTCGTCCACCCAGCCGTTCTGCTCCGTGCTGCCGGTGTGCACGACGAAGGTGTCGCCGTCCTTGCAGGAGTCGAGGCGGGCCAGCTCGCGCAGGGTCGCGCAGCTGCCGATGGTCAGCTCCGTGGTCGGCGTCATGTCCCGGACCTTCTTGCCGCCGGGCCGGGTGACGAAGGCCTGTACGGTCCCGACGACCTTGGTGACGCCCTTCGTCGCGGCGAAGTCGTCGATCATCCGTTGGGCGAGCGGGCCGCTGCCGGTCCCGCTGCGGACGGTGAGCTGGGCGCGTGTGGTGTCCTGCCCCGTGACCTTGTTGAAGTCGTCGTGCATGGAGGCGAACATCATCTGCAGTGCGACCGCGCCGGCCACCGCGACGGTGATGCCGCTGACCGCGCGGGACGCCGTGCCGGTGGTCAGCTGCAGCCTGCGGACGGCGAGCTGCCAGGGCACGGGACCGCCGTGCAGCCGTCCCACGACGGCCTCGACGAGCCAGGGCAGCAGCGCGCTGAGCCCGATCAGGGAGAGCGCCGAACCCACCGCGATCGCCGTCACGTTGACGGAGTCGTTGCCCATGCTGCGGTCGATGCGGCCGGAGTAGAGCAGGATGCCGATGCCGAGGACCGGCATCGCCACCCGCCACCACAGGCGGCGCTTGCGCTGCTTGCCGCCCCGGAACACCCCGAGCGGTTCGATGGCGACCGAGCGCAGCGAGATCAGCGTCACCAGGACCGCCGACACCGGCACGGCCACCGCGATCAGCGCCGCCAGACCGGCCGAAGGCACCATGTCGGACGGGTAGGCGCTGACGTTCGTCAGGTCGACCACGCCCACCAGCTGACGCAGCAGCAGGAAGAGGACGGCGCCCACCGCGAGCCCGAGGAGCGCGCCGAACAGCGCCTCACCGGCCGCGATCCTGCGCACCGCGCGGGCGTCCGCGCCGACCAGGCGCAGGGCCGCGAGCCGCCGGTCGCGCCGGTCGCCGCCGAACCGCACGGCCGTACCGATGAAGATCGCCACCGGGGTGAGGAGGACGACGCAGATCAGGACGACGAGTGCCAGCAGGAACGGGTCGAGGGGCAGCGAGTTGTCCTGTCCGAAGCTCACGACGCGGTAGTTGTTGCCCGTCGCGGTGATCTTGTCGCTGCCCACGTAGTAGTAGAGCTCGACCGGCGAGAGGAGGCCCTCACGGCCGATGGTGCCGGTCACGCGGAAGTCGCTGAAGCGTTCCTTCAGCAGCTTGTTCGCCGGGTCGTCGAGCAGGTCGCGCATCGCGGGCGAGACGACCATCTCGCCGGGACCGGGCATCTTGTCGAGTCCCGGCGGCAGCACCGGGTCCTTGCCGTCGGCGCGCAGGAACACGCCGGTCGGGCTCTTCCCGCGGAAGGTGGTGCCGGTGTTGCGTATGACCACCGTCGAGTCGGTCGCCTTGACCGGCCCGCCGTCGAAGGAGGAGTGCGGTGTCCGCGCGAACGAGCGGTCGTCGCGGTTGTGCAGCAGGTTGGGCACCGATGCCGCGCCGAGGAGGAGGGCGACGCCGAGGCCGACGCCGACGGCGGTCAGGATCGTACGGATCCAGCCCTCGCGGCCACCGCCCGCGGCGAACCGTATGCCCATGCCGAGGTCGCGCGTCCAGACACTCATACGATCCGCTCCATGTCGCGGGAGCGGCCGTCGCGCACGATGATCTCGCGGTCGGAGTAGGCGGCGACGCGGGTCTCGTGGGTCACGAGGACCACGGCCGCGTTGGTGGAGCGCGCGGCGTCGGTCAGAAGCTCCATGACGCGCTCGCCGTTGAGGGAGTCGAGGGCGCCGGTCGGCTCGTCGGCGAAGATCACACGCGGGCTCGTGGCGAGCGCGCGGGCGACGGCGACGCGCTGGCCCTGGCCGCCCGAGACCTCGCCGGGCCGCTTGGCGGCGACGTCGTCGACCTCCAGGCGCTCCATCCAGGTGCGGGCGGTGGCCTCGGCCTCCTTGCGCTTCGCGCCGTTCAGCCGCAGCGGGAGCGCGACGTTCTCGACGCAGGTGAGCTCGGGGACGAGCTGGCCGAACTGGAAGACGAACCCGAACTCGCTGCGGCGCAGCGCGCTCAGCTCCGCGTCCGAGAGGCCGGTCAGGGAGCGGCCGTTGTACGTGATGGAGCCCTCGTCGGGACGGACGATCCCGGCGAGACAGTGCAGCAGGGTCGACTTTCCGGAGCCGGAGGGACCCATGACGGCGACGACCTCACCGGGGTGGATGGAGAAGGCCGCGCCGTCGAGCGCGGTGGTGGGGCCGTACGACTTGCGGAGTCCTTGGGCCACGAGAAGGGAACCTGCGGGGGTCATGCGGAGCGCACCTCCAGGGCGAGCTTGCCGAGGCGCGCGGCGGTGAGCTCCAGCCAGCGCAGATCGGCTTCGAGGTGGAACAGCGCGTGGTCGCAGATCAGCTGGTCGGCGAGGTCGCCCTTGCGCTTGCGGTCGGTGAGGATGCGCATCAGGCGCAGGTGTTCGGCGCGCTGGACATCGAGGAGTTCGGCGGCGTCGCGTTCGGTGAGGAGCGCGAGGACGACCTTGGTGTAGAGGGTCGACTGGAGGTAGGGCTCCGGCTTCTCCGGGGTGGCGAGCCACCGCTGGACGTCCGTGATGCCGGCCTCGGTGATCGCGTACCGCTTGCGCTCGGGGCCGCCGCCCGCCTCTATGCCGTCGACCTCGACGAGGCCGTTCTTCAGGAGGCGGGACATGGTCGAGTAGACCTGTCCGTAGTGCAGGGGTTTGTCGTGCCCGAACTTCTCGTCGAAGGCGCGCTTGAGGTCGTATCCGTGCCGGGGGCCGGACTCCAGGAGTCCCAGAAGGGTGTGGCCAATGGACATGCGGAGCACTCTACACGGTGTGTATACGTGCGGTGTATACGCCCTGTGCATACGTCGGTCGTGGAGCACACTTGTGCGAGACCGGGCAACCATCCGGGCCCTGTGAACGTCGGTTCCTAAGGGGCAGGTGCTCATTGTCACGTCCGCAAAAGGCCGGATCGGCAGACGTTTGTCCCAGGGTGCGGTGTTAGCTTCATGAGCTGACTCGACGTACGCATGTTGACTAGACCGAAGCGGAGCAACCTCAGTCATGGGCCGAGCCGAAGAACGACAAGCGCGGCAGCGCGGGGCCCGCAGGGCAGCGCGCAAGCGCCCGTCCGGCGGCAAGCGCACCGGCATACGCCGCTTCTTCACCTGGAAGAAGATCCTCGGGACGTTCCTCGGGTTCTGCCTGCTCGGCATGCTCGGCTTCGTGGTGCTGTACCTCGTGGTGGACATCCCCAAGGGCAACGCCGCGGCGAGGAAACAGAGCAACGTCTACAAGTACAGCAACGGTGACGTCATCGCACGGACCGGCGACGTGAACCGCGAGATCGTCGACCTGGACAAGGTCCCGAAGGACGTCCAGAAGACCTTCGTCGCCGCCGAGAACAAGTCCTTCTACAAGGACGAGGGCATCGACTTCAAGGGCACGGCCCGCGGTGTCCTGAACACGGTGACCGGCAAGGGCAAGCAGGGTGGCTCGACGATCACCCAGCAGTACGTCAAGAACTACTACCTCAGCCAGGACCAGACCGTCAGCCGCAAGCTGAAGGAACTCGTCATCTCGCTGAAGGTGGACCGCGAGAAGAGCAAGGACGACATCCTCGCGGGCTACATCAACACCAGCTACTACGGCCGCGGCGCCTACGGCATCCAGGCCGCCGCCCAGGCCTACTACCGCGTCGACGCCAAGGACCTGAACGTCCAGCAGGGCGCCTACCTCGCCGCTCTCCTCCAGGCCCCGAGCCAGTACGACTGGGCGGCCGCGACGCCGACCGGCAAGAAGCTCGTCCAGCAGCGCTGGAACTACGTCCTCGACAACATGGTCGAGGAGGACTGGCTGGACTCCGGCAGGCGCGAGGGCCTGAAGTTCCCCGTGCCGAAGGACCCCAAGGCCCCGCCCGGCCGCGAGGGCCAGATCGGCTACCTGGTGGAGGAGGCCAAGCGCGAGGTGCTGCGCAACAGCAACCTCAGCGAGGCCGAGTTCGAGGCCGGCGGCTACACCGTCACCCTGAACATCGACCCCAAGAAGCAGAAGCAGCTCGAGAAGGCCGTCGACGCGAAGCTCAACGACAAGCTCGACCGCAAGAAGAACAAGGCGGACGCCCGCGTCCAGGCCGGCGCCGCGTCCGTCGACCCCAAGACGGGCAAGGTCCTCGCGATGTACGGCGGCGAGGACTACGTGAAGCACTTCACCAACAACGCCACCCGCCGCGACTACCAGCCGGCCTCCACCTTCAAGCCGCTGATCCTCGCCGCGGCCCTGGAGAACGGCGCCAAGACGCAGGAAGGCCTGCCGATCACCGCGAGCACCGTCTACGACGGCACCAGCAGGCGGCCGGTCAAGGGCGGCGACGTGGCCTTCGCACCGCCCAACGAGGACGGTGTCGACTACGGACCCGTCACCGTCCAGAAGGCGATGAACAAGTCCGTCAACTCCGTCTTCGCGCAGATGGGCGTGGACGTGGGCATGCCCAAGGTCATGGAGACGGCGGGCAAGCTCGGCATGGACGTCAAGGGACTGCCCGCCGTGCCCGCCCAGACCCTCGGCTCCATGGGCGCCAGCCCGCTGGAGATGGCCGGTGTCTACGCCACGCTCGACAACCACGGCAAGAAGGTCACCCCGGCCCTGGTCGGCTCCGTCGAGCACAAGGACCGCACGGTCGACCTGCCGGACCCGATCGGCGACCAGGTCGTCCAGCGCGGCACCGCCGACTCCGTCACCTCGGTCCTGACCGGCGTGGTCGACGACGGCACCGGCAGCGCGGTCCGCAACCCCGCGCAGGACGTCGCGGGCAAGACCGGTACCTCCGACGACAACAAGTCGGCGTGGTTCGCCGGCTACACGCCGAAGCTCGTCACCGCCGTCGGCCTGTTCGGCGAGGGCGCCAAGGGCGACCAGGTCTCGATGAAGGGCGCGGGCGGCCGTCCGCGCGTCGACGGCGGCAGCTTCCCAGCCCAGATCTGGGCGGCCTACACCTTCGACGCGATGGGCTCGCCGAGTTCGTTCGACCTCGACACGAACATGGGCGCCGCCATCGCGCCGGTCCCTGACCCGTCGTCGAAGGCCCCGAAGGACCCGTCGGGCACTCCGACGGCGCCGGAGGACGACGACGAGCCGTCCAAGAAGCCGACGCCGACGCCGACCCCGACGAAGTCGTCCACGACGCCGACCCCGACGCCGACGCCGACCAAGACGACTCCGACGCCGACCACCGACCCGGACCCGACGGACACCGACGGGCCCCCGGACCCGGAGGACGGCAGGCCCAGCAGGGACTGACACAGGCTCCGCAACGAGCAGAGGCGCCCCGGACCATCGAGGTCCGGGGCGCCTTTCCGTGTACTTCCCCGTACGTCGCCGGGTCCTGTCAGTTCCGGTTCAGCTCGAACCAGACCACCTTGCCGGTGCTCAGCCGTGTGGCACCCCAGCGCCGCGCCATCTTGTTGACCAGGTACAGGCCGCGGCCGCCCTCGTCCGTGGCGCGCGCCTGCCGCAGCCGGGGCAACTGCGGCACGTCGTCGCCGACCTCGCAGCGCAGCACGTCGGTGCGGAGCAGCCGGAGCGTGATCGGCCGCGACGCGTACCGCACGGCGTTCGTCACGACCTCGCTGACGAGCAGCTCCACCGAATCGGTCAGCTCTTCGAGACCCCAGCGGGCCAGCGCGCTGCGGGCCAGCCTGCGGGCCCGGGACGGCGTCGCGTTCTCCGGTTCGAGGAACCAGTACGCCACGTCGCTCGGCGCGATCCCGTCGAAGCGGGCGGCGAGCAGCGCGATGTCGTCGTCCCGGTCGCCGGGGCCGAGCATGTCGAGCACCTCGTCGCAGAGCGCTTCCAGCGGCGGCGGGTGGTCCGGGCCCGTCAACTGGGCGGTCGCGGCGAGCCGTTCGCGCAGCTGCTCTATGCCGGTCCACACGTCGCGCAGGCGGGACTCGACGAGCCCGTCCGTGTAGAGGAGCAGCGTCGCGCCCGCGGGGGCGTCCAGCTCCACGGCCTCGAAGTCGACGCCGCCCACGCCGATGGGGGCGCCCGGCGGCACCCGCAGGACCTCCGCGCGGCCGCCGAGGTGCAGCAGGACGGGCGGCGGATGTCCGGCGTTGGCGATCGTGATGCGGTGCGAGACCGGGTCGTAGACCGCGTACAGGCAGGTCGCCATGCGGTCGGAGCCGAGCCGCTGCGCCTGCTCGTCCAGGTGGTGCAGGACCTCCTGGGGCGGCAGATCGAGCCCGGCGAGCGTCTGCGCGGTCGTCCGCAGCTGGCCCATGATGGCCGCCGACGTCATGGAGTGCCCCATCACGTCGCCGACGACCAGGGCGACACGGCTGCCGGGCAGCGGGATCGCGTCGTACCAGTCGCCGCCGACCCGGGCCGTCTCGGCGGCCGGGAGATAGCGCGAGGCGAGGCGCACGCCGGTCGGGCGCGGCAGCGTCTCGGGGAGCATGGTGCGCTGCAACTCGTCGGCGATGTACGCCTCGCGGCCGTACAGGACCGCCTTGTCGATGCCGAGCGCGCTGTGCGTGGCGAGCTGGGCGGCGACGAGGAGGTCGTCCGCCTCGAACGCGGGCCGGTCGGGACGGCGCAGGAACACGGCCGCGCCGATCACCCGGCGCCGCCCCCGCAGCGGCGCGAGGATGCCCCGCTGACCGCCCGGCAGGGTGCGCCCCTCGCCGAGCAGTTCGGGCAGCGCGGCGCGCGCCGCCGCCGAGTCGGCGAAGACCGGACGCACCCCGCGCAGCACCTCGGCGAGCGCGCCGCCGGGGCGCACCTCGCACAGTTCGGCGCTGCCCATCACGTCGGTGATGTCGGGCTGCGCCATCTGCAGCGCGGGCAGCGTGCCGCCGCCGTCGGTGTCCGGCTCCTCGCCGCCCTCCTCGATGGAGCGCAGCCGGTCGGAGCGGCGCAGCCGCAGCACCAGCGGGCCCGTGGGCCGCTCGTCGCCGACCGGCAGCGGATCGCGCAGGTAGACCAGGATCGCGTCGGAGAACGTCGGCACCGTCGCCCGGCACAGGCCCATCACGATCTCGTCGAGGTCTATGCCGCGGGCGATCCGCCGCGTCGCGGCGCCCACGAAGCGGAGCCGGTCGCCGTCGCGCCGCATCGCCACCGGGCCCGCGCCGGGCGGCCTCGGCCGGCCGGAGCGCCGCTCCTCGCCGTCCGGCGGCCCCACGGGCGCGGGGCCCGCCTGGGACGGCACGCCGCTCTCGGGCACGGGGCGCGGGCGGTGCGGGTCGGGCTCGGCGGCCGGGGACTGGGTGTGCTCACCGGAGGACGGCACGGCTGCGCTGCCACCGCCCTCCGAGGTCTCCGGGGAACGCAGCAGCGCCCCGCGGGCATCCGCGGGGGCGGTCGGCCGGGCAGCCGGTGCCTTGCGACCCTCGTGGGGGGTGAGGTGCTCCGTCACGCGTTTTGAATCCGTCCGTCCGGGGCTGCGCGCGGTGCGCGCCGTCCAGCGTTGCACGTCGCTCAGCCGCGTCGGCAGTGCAGAAAGACCTGGTGTTCGGGTGGTGCGTCGGTGCTTGCGGGGGCGTACGCATACGTGTCCTCGCCGGTGATCTCGAATCCCGCGTCCCGCACGACCTGCCGCAGTTCGTCCCGCAGGTAACCCGATACCCGGATCGTGTGCCCCAGGAACGGAATTGCCGCGTCGTCCAGGTCGGCCTCGACCATGGACAGCTCCATCAGGCCTCCCGGTCGCAGCAGCCCGTGCAGCAGCCGCAGCGCCTCGGGGATCTCGGCGCGCGGCAGCATCAGGAGGGCGAAGAAGCACGCGATGCCGTCGAACCGGCCGACTCCGCCGGGACCTTCGGCCCTCAGGTCGGCGATGTCGAGCTGCCGGAACTCGGCGGCCGGCACGTTCTTTCCCGCCAGCTCAAGCATGCCCGTCGAGATGTCCGTGCCGAGCACCGAGTGGCCGGATTCGGTCAGCTGCCGGGCGGTCGGCAGACCGGTGCCGCAGCCCACGTCGAGGATGCGGGAACCGGCGGGGAGCGCCGTCGCGAGGCGGCCGCCCGCGGCCAGCTGGCCCTCCTTGTGCGGGAAGGCGTCGTCGTAGTGCTGCCCGATGGCGTCAAAGGCCTCGGCCTGACCCCTGCGGTCCTCGCTCACGTTCTGCCGCCCCTCGATGACTTCCTGTCAGGCACCGCGCAGACCCTCGGAGTTACTGCTGTGCGCCCTTGCGGAGGACGATCCTACGTTTGAACCACGGGGGCGCATCAAGGGTCTCATGACGACACATGCGCGGGCGTACGGTCCCAGTCATCCGGAAGGGACGGTACGACCCAGGACGGATCGGGACGCCAGTGCTGCCAGCCGTCCGAAAACGGCGCCCCCCACGCAGCGATCACGTCGAGCGCCCCGCGGCCCGCCGCACGTACGTCAGCGGCCTTGTCCGCGTCCATCAGACCGGCCCTGCGGGCCTCGGCGAACTCGTCCTCGTCGTGCCAGCGCCAGCTGCGGTCCGGGCTCACGGAGATGTCCAGAAAGTGATCCTCGGAGTCGACGCCTCCGGACCACCGGGTCCGCGGCTCCTCCAGATTCACGTACCAGCTCCTGAACTGCCAGCCCGGCTCCCAGAACAGCCAGACCGACCACGGCTCGTCCGGCCGCGCCAGCTTCAGGACGCCGGTGCCGAACCAGTGGTCGCGGCGGACGGTACGGGGCTTGGTGTAGCGGGTGGCCAGCGGCTCGTCGTGCACGGACGTGCCGTCGGCGAGCACCGGCTTCACGCACTCGGTGCCGGGCGCCATCCACACGGCGAGCAGCTCGTCGGTGTCCCGCACGACGGTGACGGGGCGGCAGATGTGGACCCGGTTCCCGGAGTTCTCCCGGTACCGCCACAGGATGTGGTCCCCGGGCGCCCACCGCGCCACCCCGCAACCGGCCGCCGTCTTCCCGTCGAGGTCTGTCATGCACAGATACTAGACGCCGCCCTGTGCCGGGAGGCGGTGTCGCTACGGATGCGTCATCCGGAGGACGTCCAGCGCCTCGTCCAGCTGTTCCAGGGTGAGGTCGCCCCGTTCGACGTACCCGGATTCGAGGACGACCTCGCGGATCGTCTTCCGTTCGGCGAGGGACTTCTTCGCGACCTTCGCCGCCTCCTCGTACCCGATGTACTTGTTCAGGGGCGTCACGACGGACGGGGACGACTCGGCGTACTCCCTGGCGCGCTCGCGGTGCGCGGTGATGCCGTCGACGGTGCGGTCGGCGAGCAGGCGCGCCACGTTGGCGAGGAGCCGGACGGACTCCAGGACGTTCTTGGCGATGACCGGCAGCATGACGTTCAGCTCGAAGTTGCCGGCGGCGCCCGCCGCCGCGACCGTCGCGTCGTTGCCGGTGACCTGCGCGGCGACCATCAGCGCGGCCTCCGGGATGACCGGGTTGACCTTGCCGGGCATGATCGAGGAGCCGGGCTGGAGGTCCGGCAGGCTGATCTCGGCGAGGCCGGTGCGCGGGCCCGACGCCATCCACCGCAGGTCGTTCGCGATCTTCGTCAGGCCGACACCGATCGTGCGCAGCTGCCCGCTGGTCTCGACGATGCCGTCCCGCGCGCCCTGCGCCTCGAAGTGGTCGCGCGCCTCGGTCAGCGGCAGCCCCGTGGTCCGTGCGACCTCGGCGATGACGGCCGCGGAGAAGCCGGGCGGCGTGTTGATGCCGGTGCCCACGGCCGTGCCGCCCAGCGGCAGTTCGGCGAGGCGGGGGAGTGAGGCGCGCAGCCGCTCGACGCCGTACCGCATCTGGGCCGCGTACCCGCCGAACTCCTGGCCGAGCGTCACCGGCGTCGCGTCCATGAGGTGCGTACGCCCGGACTTCACCACGTCCGAGAACTCCTCGGCCTTGCGCTCCAGGGCCGCGGCGAGGTGTTCGAGCGCGGGGATCAGATCGTTGCTGACCGCGCCCGTCGCCGCGATGTGGATCGAGGACGGGAAGACGTCGTTCGAGGACTGCGAGGCGTTGACGTGGTCGTTCGGGTGCACGTCGCGGCCGAGGCGCTCCGTCGCGAGGGTGGCGATGACCTCGTTGGTGTTCATGTTGGACGACGTGCCCGAGCCGGTCTGGAAGACATCGACGGGGAAATGGTCGTCCCAGCGTCCCTCGGCGACCTCGGCCGCCGCGTCCGCGATGGCGTCGGCGACGTCCTCGTCGACCACTCCGAGCTCCGCGTTGACCTTGGCGGCGGCCGCCTTGATCCGGGCGAGCGCGGCGATGTGGGCGCGCTCCAGGACCTGCCCCGAGATGGGGAAGTTCTCCACCGCCCGCTGGGTCTGGGCGCGCCATTTGGCGTGCGCGGGGACCCGCACCTCGCCCATGGAGTCGTGCTCGGTCCGGTACTCGCCGGTGTGGCCTTCGCTGGCGTCGCTGGTCATGCGCTGAACCTACCTCTCCGCTCAAACCCCGTAGAAAGTTGAGCACTTGTCTTGTTCCAGGTATTCCCAAGCCTGCTACTGACCAGTAAAAACCCTGGGTAACACCACACCGGGGAGGCGCAATGAAGCGCATCAGACGCAGCGGGCCAGGCAGTGGCAGGGGGCGGCTGCGATGTTCGTTCGCGGCGGCCGTCGCGATGGCGGCCGTGCTCGGCACGGCAGCGGCCGTACCCGCCCAGGCGGCGGACGGCGATACGGCGAAGAGTGCCGGCGCGACGTCCCTGCCGCCCGAGCTGGAGAAGATCCGGGCGGCGGAGGCCACCAAGCTCTACGGCAGCCCCGCCGAGCGCCCCATGGCCGACCGCAAGACCGGCCTGATCTCGCTCGGCGACAGCGAGATCTCCGGCGAGGGCGTCGGCACGTACGAACCGGGCACGGACGGCCCCGACAACTGGTGCCACCGCTCGCCGGACGCCGCGATCCACCGCACCGGCATCCCCGCCGACGTGACGTACAACGTCGCCTGCTCCGGCGCGCAGACCGTCAACATCAAGATCGGCGGCCAGAAGCAATATGCCGACGAGCTGGTCCAGAGCGACAACCTCGCGATCAAGGCCCGCAACACGAGGATCAAGACGATCCTTCTCGTCATCGGCGCCAATGACGACCTCGACTTCTCCGGGGTGATGACGGACTGCGTCACCCGCTTCCTGCTCAGCCAGGGCGCGTGCGCGGGCAAGTACGACGACGGCTGGCAGGCGCGTGTCGACGGGCTCGTGCCCAAGGTCGAGCGGTCCATCCGCGACCTCAAGACCGTCATGAAGGACGCGGGCTACCAGGAGGGCGACTACAAACTCGTCGCGATGGGCTACCCGAGCCCGATCGGCCCGGACTTCCGCGACAACCCCAAGTTCCCCGGCAAGCTGGCCTGCGGCGGACTCGGCTACGACTCCGACACCGAGTGGGGCCGCAACACCGCGGTACCGGCGTTCGAGACCGGCATGCGCAAGGCCGCGCGGAACGCGGGCGCCACCTACCTCGACAACTCGCGCCTCTTCCACGGTCACGAGGTCTGCATGGAGGACACCTGGGCGCGCGGTCTCTACGTGGACCTGTCGAACCCGTTCCCGCCGGACTCCAATTCGGTGCGCCAGTCCTTCCACCCCAACGCCCGCGGCCACGCCGCCTTCGCGTCCTGCCTCACCCAGATCTACCACTCGGACCGGCGCGAGGGCAGTTGCGCCGACCCCGCGAGCACGGGCAGCCCGAAGCTGTTCGAGGGCGCCTGGGACGACGTGTACCGGCCCCTGAAGAACGCGGCGACCGGCACCTGCCTCGACGTCGACGCCTCCAAGAGCCGCAACGGCACCAAGGTCCAGGGCTGGGACTGCACCGGCAACCGCAACCAGACCTGGTGGTACGACGACACACCCGGCGGGCAGCGCTCGTTGCACACAGGCCTCACCCAGGACCGCTGCCTGGACGTGCCCGACAGCGCGTACAAGGAGGGCACCGCGGTGACGCTCTGGAACTGCCACGGCGGCGGCAACCAGAAGTTCGTCCGGGACGGGGCGACCGTGCGTCCCGCCGCAGCGAACGGGCTCTGCCTGACGCTGGCAGGCCCCAAGGAGCCGGTGCGGCTGCAGAAGTGCACGGGAGCGGCGAACCAGCGGTTCGCCTGAGAACGCGGCAGGGGCCCTTCACGCGCGCGTGAAGGGCCCCTGCGGTCACGTACTACGCCAGGCCGGGGCCGCGCACCGGAATGTGCGTGAACGTCGGCTCCGGAGCGGGGTTCTGGAAGAAGTCGTTGCCCTTGTCGTCGACGACGATGAACGCGGGGAAGTCCTCGACCTCGATCTTCCAGACCGCCTCCATGCCGAGCTCCTCGTACTCGACGACCTCGACCTTCTTGATGCAGTCCTGCGCGAGGCGCGCGGCCGGGCCGCCGATCGAGCCGAGGTAGAAGCCGCCGTGCGCGTCGCACGCGTCGGTGACCTGCTGGGAGCGGTTGCCCTTGGCCAACATGACCTTGGAGCCGCCCGCGGCCTGGAACTGCTCCACGTAGGAGTCCATGCGACCGGCCGTGGTCGGCCCGAAGGAACCGGACGCGTAACCCTCGGGGGTCTTCGCCGGGCCCGCGTAGTACACGGGGTGGTCCTTCAGGTACTGCGGCATCTCCTCGCCCGCGTCCAGCCGCTCCTTGATCTTGGCGTGCGCGATGTCGCGGGCCACGACCAGCGGTCCGGTGAGCGAGAGACGGGTCTTCACCGGGTGCTTGGTGAGCTCGGCGAGGATGTCGTCCATGGGCCGGTTGAGGTCGATCTTGACGACGTCCTCCTCCTCGCCCAGGTGCTCGTCCGTCGTCTCCGGCAGGAAGCGCGCCGGGTCCGTCTCCAGCTGCTCCAGGAAGACGCCCTCCGCGGTGATCTTCGCGGTGGCCTGGCGGTCGGCCGAGCAGGAGACGGCGATGGCGACGGGCAGCGAGGCGCCGTGCCGGGGCAGGCGCACCACGCGCACGTCGTGGCAGAAGTACTTGCCGCCGAACTGCGCGCCGATGCCGATCTTCTGCGTCAGCTCGAAGACCTTCTCCTCCAGCTCCTTGTCCCGGAAGCCGTGACCGGTGGGGGAGCCTTCGGCGGGCAGCTCGTCCAGGTAGTGCGCGGAGGCGTACTTCGCGGTCTTCAGGGCGAACTCGGCGGACGTGCCGCCAACGACGATCGCCAGGTGGTACGGCGGGCACGCGGCCGTGCCCAGCGAGCGGATCTTCTCCTCCAGGAACTTCATCATGGAGGCCTCGTTCAGGACGGCCTTCGTCTCCTGGTAGAGGAACGACTTGTTGGCCGAGCCGCCGCCCTTGGCCATGAAGAGGAACTTGTAGGCGCCGCCGTCGGTCGCGTACAGCTCGATCTGGGCCGGCAGGTTGGAGCCGGTGTTCTTCTCCTCCCACATGGTGAGCGGAGCCATCTGCGAGTAGCGCAGGTTGAGTTTCGTGTACGCGTCGAAGATGCCCTTGGAGAGCGCCTTCTCGTCCTCACCTTCGGTGAGGACGTTCTGGCCGCGCTTGCCCATGACGATGGCGGTGCCGGTGTCCTGGCACATCGGGAGCACGCCCGCGGCGGCGATGTTGGCGTTCTTCAGCAGGTCGAGGGCGACGAACTTGTCGTTGCCCGACGCCTCGGGGTCGTCGACGATGCGCCGCAGCTGGGCGAGGTGCGCGGGCCGCAGGTAGTGCTGGATGTCGTGGATGGCCTCGGCGGCGAGCTTGCGCAGGGCCTCCGGGTCGACCTTGAGGAACGTCCGCCCGTCGGCCTCGAAGGTGGAGACACCCTCGGCGGTCACCAGCCGGTACGGCGTGGTGTCCTCTCCCAGGGGGAGCAGATCGGAGTACTCAAACTCTGGCATTACGGCCATTCCTCACTCGGCAGACAGCGGCGCGGCCTCCATTGGCGACGCGTCAACCAGCGTAGAGCGCGCCGACCCGGCCGGGTTTGTGAGGTAAGGCTCAGTAGGCCGGAGCGGGTTGCCCACAGGGGTAGTCGCGATCTATCGCGTTTGGGTACGCTGCCGGTGTGGACCTCGAAAAGCAGCAGCCCTCAGCGCTCCGTGCCTCCGACGCCGACCGGGACCGCACGGCGGACATACTCCGGGAGGCCCTGGCCGAGGGCCGCCTGACCGCCGACGAGCACGCCGAGCGGATCGACGGGGTCTACCGCGCCAAGACCATGGCCGAGCTGGAACCGCTGGTGCGTGACCTGCCCGCGGCGCACGAGCAGCCGTCCGCCCGCCGCGCCGCCCCCGAGCCCGCGCCGTCCCGCCCGTCCCCGGGCGTCGTCCCGCCGGTCGCCGACGAGAACCTCGTCGCGGTGCTGAGCAGCTCGGTGCGCCGCGGCCGCTGGCGCGTGGGCCGGCGCACCCATGCGTACGCCGTGTTCGGCAGCGTCGAGATCGACCTGAGCGAGGCGATCTTCGAACACCGCCAGGTCCTCATCAAGGCGTTCGCGATCTTCGGCTCGGTCGAGGTCCGCGTCCCGGAGAACGTCTCGCTGCGCGGCAGCGGCACGGGCGTCCTCGGCAGCTACGAGGTGGACACGCTCGACTCCCCGGACCAGGACGCCCCCGTCGTCTTCGTGGACGGCGTGGCGGTGATGGGCAGCATCGAGGCCCGCCCCAAGCGCGGCAAGTTCGTCCGCGACCTCCACCGGCAGCTGCGCAAACACCTCGGACACTGAGGCGGCGACCGGACAGAGACTGAACGGAGACCGGACGGCGACAGGGGGCGTACGCGGGGACGCGCTGGGGGCGCGAGGAGTCCGGACTTCCGGACATCGGAACTCAGTGCATAGGCGCGCACACAGCGGGTAGAGCTTGCTGCATCGTCTCTCGCTCGCGAAGCCGTCGTCAGGAGTAGACCGTGCTGCAACCGTCGCCGCATCAGTCTCTGCAGGTCGCCGCTGTTCCGGCCCAGCGTGAGCCAGTGCGAGATCGGGACGATGACGCCCCGTGGCACACGGAGGCCGTGTGCCGCCGTGACGAGGCCGGACTCTTCTTCGCCCCGTCCAAGGAACCGACCGCGGCGCGGCTCTCCCGCGAGGAGGCCGCCAAGCGCGTCTGCGCCCGCTGCCCCGTCATGGTCGAGTGCCGCGAGCACGCCCTCCTGCAGCCCGAGCCGTACGGCGTGTGGGGCGGCCTCACCGCCGCCGAGCGCCGCGTGGTCCTGGCCCGCCGCCGCAGGCGCGACCTGGAGCTCCAGAAGGCGGCGCACGCGGCGGGGATAGCCGCGGCCGGATAGGCACGGCGCACCGCGCACATCTGCTCGCGTACAGCTCGCGTACGCCGATGGGGGCGTCCCCCGCACGGGACGCCCCCATCGACGTACGGCTGCCGGTCCGGCCGTCTGCCGCTCCTACTTCGCGCGGTCGAAGTCGACCGCGCTGTACGCGCGCAGCTTCGACAGCCGGTGGTCGGAGTCGATCTTGCGGATCGTGCCCGACTTGGAGCGCATGACCAGGGACGACGTCGAAGCGGTCGCCGCGCGGTAGCGGACGCCCTGGAGCAGCTCGCCGTCGGTGATGCCCGTCGCGACGAAGAAGACGTTGTCGCCCTTGACCAGGTCGTCCGTGGACAGCGTGCGGTCCAGGTCGTGGCCGGCGTCGATGGCGCGCTGGCGCTCCTCGTCGTCCTTGGGCCACAGCTTGCCCTGGATGGTGCCGCCCAGGCACTTGATGGCGCAGGCCGAGATGATGCCCTCGGGGGTGCCGCCGATGCCCATCAGCAGGTCGACGCCCGTGCCCTCGCGGACGGCCATGACCGAGCCCGCGACGTCGCCGTCCGAGATGAACTTGATGCGCGCTCCGGTCTCGCGGATCTCCTTGACGATGCCCTCGTGCCGGGGCCGGTCGAGGATCATGACCGTGACGTCCTCGGGCGAGGAGTTCTTCGCCTTGGCGACGCGGCGGATGTTGACCGAGACGGGTGCGTTGATGTCGACGTAGTCCGCGGCTTCGGGGCCTGTGACCAGCTTGTCCATGTAGAAGACGGCCGACGGGTCGAACATGGCGCCGCGGTCGGCGGCGGCCAGCACGGCGATGGCGTTCGGCATGCCCTTCGCGCAGAGCGTCGTGCCGTCGATCGGGTCGACGGCGATGTCGACCTCGGCGCCGGTGCCGTCGCCGATGCGCTCCCCGTTGAAGAGCATCGGGGCTTCGTCCTTCTCGCCCTCGCCGATGACGACGACACCGTTCATCGAGACGGTGTGGACGAGGGTCCGCATGGCCCTGACCGCCGCGCCGTCGGCGCCGTTCTTGTCGCCGCGGCCGACCCAGCGGCCCGCGGCCATGGCGGCGGCCTCGGTGACCCGGACGAGCTCCAGGGCGAGGTTGCGGTCGGGAGCCTCGGGAGAGACCTCGAGCTCGGACGGGAGATGATGCTCGGTCATCGGAGCGCACCTTTCTGCTTGATACGACGACGGCCGGATGAGGGATTGTGAACGACTCTATCCGTAGGCCGACAAAATGAGCAGAGGGCCCCACGCATGAGCGGCGGAGGCGCCGAGGGCGAGACCGGGGGAAGGCGCGCGGTCCGCGCCTGAGACCATGGGGGCGTGGCAGGAAGACAAGGCACTCAGACCGTCAAGAACATGCTGTGGTCGTTGGTGGTGATCGCGCTCGCCGCGGGTGTGATCTACATCTTCATCCCGCACAACGAGTCCAAGAGCTCCGTGAAGCGGGTCGACTACCGCGTGGAGCTCCTGACGGCCCGCCGGGCCGCGGCCTACCCCGTGGCGGCGCCCGAGGGCCTGGCCAAGGCGTGGAAGCCGACGTCCGTGCGGTTCAACGGCGCCGACCACGACACCTGGCACCTGGGTTTCCTCGACCCGGACGAGGAGTACGTGGCGATCGAGCAGTCGACGGAGAAGCCGTCCGCGTTCATCAAGAGGGTCACGCAGAACGCCTCGAAGACCGACGCCGCCGACGAGATCGGCGGCCGCACCTGGCAGCGGTACAAGGGCTCGAAGTACGACGCCCTCGTGATCGAGGGGCAGGGTGCCACGACGGTGGTCACGGGCACGGCGTCCTTCGATCAGCTGGCGAAGATGGCGGAGTCGCTGAAGATGTCCTGAACCACCTCGTTGCAGACACACGGAAGGGCCCCCGGCGGCGTGCCGGGGGCCCTTCCATGTGTCGTGGTGTCGTGCGCCACAGGCTCTCAGACCGTGGTGACGACGTCCTCGTAGGACAGGCGCGGGGAGCGCGGGAACCAGGCGTCCTCGCCCGGCTTGCCGATGTTGACGATCATCAGCGGGGTGTGGTCGTCGTCCAGGAACTCCTTCTGGACGCCGGCCGGGTCGTAACCCGTCATCGGACCGGCGGCCAGACCGGCGGCGCGGACGCCGACGATGAAGTACGCGGCCTGCAGCGCGGCGTTCAGCTGGGCGGCCTGCTCGCGGACCGGGCGCTCCGAGAAGAAGGCGTCCTTGGCCTGCGGGAAGTGCGGGAACAGGGCGGGGAGCTCGTTGTGGAACTCGTTGTCCGCGGAGAGGATCGCGACGAGCGGCGCGGCGGCCGTCTTCGGGCGGTTGCCCTCGGCCATGTGCTGCACCAGGCGCTCGCGGGCCTCGGGGGAGCGGACCAGGGTGACGCGCAGCGGCGACTGGTTGAAGGCGGTCGGGCCGTACTTGACCAGGTCGTAGATGGCCTGGACCTGCTCGTCGGTGACCGGCTCGTCGGTGAAGGTGTTCGCGGTGCGGGCCTCGCGGAAGAGCAGGTCCTGGGCGGCGGGGTCAAGTGCGAGAGACATGGATCAACCTTCTTGAACGTACGGGGTGTCTGCGGAACCCGTCACCGGGCTCGCGACTACGACAGTACGCCGCCACTGTTCAACTTTCAATCAAAACTGGAGCTGCGTGATCCGGTTCACAAACCGCAGGTCAGCGCTGTTTTGCCTCAGGCGTCCTCGTCGGTGTCCGCCTCATCGTCCATCTCCGGGCCCGCCAGGGCCGCGTCGAGCCGGGCGCGGGCGCCGTCGAGCCAGCGCCGGCAGATCTTCGCCAGCTTCTCTCCGCGCTCCCACAGGGCGAGCGACTCCTCCAGGGTCGTGCCGCCGGTCTCCAGGCGGCGCACCACCTCGATGAGCTCGTCCCGCGCCTGCTCGTAGCCGAGCGCGTCCGTGGAGCCGGTGACGTGGTCGGTCGTGCTGGTCATGCGCTCACCCTAATTCTCGCTTTTGGCATCGGCTTGTGCGGTTCCTGCTGTTTCTTCTGCCTGTGCTGTGGTTTGCACGGCTCGTACGGTGAAGTCGCCCTCGGCGACGCGCGCCTTCAGCTCGTCGCCGGCGTCCACGTCCTCGGGGGCGCGGACGACCGAGCCGTCGGCCTTCTGCAGCACCGCGTACCCCCTCTGGAGGGTCGCGGCGGGGGAGAGGGCCACCACGCGCGCGTGGGTGTGCGTCAACTCCGACCCCGCCCGGTCGAGGAGGTGCCCGAGCGTGCGCCGGCTGCGGTCGACGAGCGCGGCGACCTGCTCCTCGCGCTCCTCGACCATGCGGTGCGGGTGCTCCATGCAGGGCCGGGCCAGGGCGTGCGCGAGGCCGCGGGCCTCCCTCTCCAGGAAGCCGTCCATGCTGCGGCGGGCACGGTCGCGGAGCCACTGCACGCGCTCGTACTCCTCGCCGACGTCCGGCACGACCTTCTTGGCGGCGTCGGTGGGGGTGGAGGCGCGCAGGTCCGCGACGTGGTCCAGGAGCGGGTTGTCCGGCTCGTGGCCGATGGCGGACACGACCGGCGTACGGCACGAGGCCACGGCGCGCACGAGCTGCTCGTCCGAGAACGGGAGCAGGTCCTCCACGCTGCCGCCGCCGCGCGCCACGATGATCACGTCGACCTCGTCGTGGGCGTCCAGGTCCTTCACGGCCTGCACGACCTGCGGCACGGCGTGGATGCCCTGCACGGGGACGTTGCGCACCTCGAAGCGGACGGCGGGCCAGCGGTGCCGGGCGTTCTCCAGGACGTCGCGCTCGGCGGCGGACGCGCGGCCGGTGACGAGCCCGATGAGCTGCGGCAGGAAGGGCAGCGCCTTCTTCCGCTCGGGCGAGAAGAGCCCTTCGGCACCCAGGCTCTTCTTCAGCTGCTCGATCCGGGCGAGCAGCTCGCCGACGCCGACGGGCTTTATCTCGGCGGCCCGCAGCGACAGCTGCCCCCGCCGCTCGTACCACTCCGGCTTCGCGCGTACGACGACGCGGGCGCCCTCGGACACGACGTCCGCGACCGCGTCGAACACCTGGCGGTAGCAGGTGACGCTCACGGAGATGTCGTGCGACGGGTCGCGCAACGTCATGAAGACGACGCCGGCGCCGGGCCTGCGGGACAGCTGCGTGATCTGCCCCTCGACCCAGACGGCCCCGAGCCGGTCGATCCACCCACCGATGAGCCGCGACACCTCACCGACGGGGATCGGCGCGTCGGCGGACGTGTTGAGAGCCATACACCGAGCGTAACGGCCCGTACTGACAACCCCCGGTACGCACCGGAAGCCTCCCTTGGCGGTCAGGATGGTGCTGATCGCCGCTCAGCGAAACGGGGGCGGGGCGCCAGTCGCCGTCAAGGGGCGCGGGGAACTGCACGAACAACCACGACGCACCCGCACCCGAGGAACGCCCCAGGGGCGCGGGGAACTGCGCGATCAACCACAACGCACCCGCACCCGATCAATCCCGCACAGGCCCCCGCTCAATCCCGCACAGGCCCCCGCTCAATCCCGCCCAGGCCCCCGCTCAATCCCGCACAGGCCCCCGCGCCCGACCCCGCGCCCGACCCTGCGCCAGCAGAACAACCAACCCCACCCCCAGCCAGACCGCCCCCACCACCTGCGCGGAGCCGGACGCCTCCCAGATGACCGCGATCACGATCGCCGCCCCGAGCACAGGCACCAGCACATGCCGCCACCAGCTGAACCCCGCGTCCCGGTGGCGCAGCGCGAACCAGCCCACCACGCTCGCGTGCAGCAGCAGGAACGCCGTGAGCGCCCCGATGTCGACCACCGACACCAGGTGGTCCATCCCGTCGTCCCGCCGCGCCGCCCACACCGCCGCCACCATCGTGATGACCGCCGCACACAGCAGCGCGACCCGCGGCGTACCGGAGTCCGTCTTGGAGAGGGCCTTCGGCAGCCGCCGGTCCCGCGCCATCGCGAACAGCAGCCGCCCCGCCGCCGCCTGCCCGGCGAGCGCCGCGAACGCCGCCCCGATCGCCTTGCTGACGGCCACCAGGTCATGGAGCCACGACCCCGCGGCCGAGTCCACGGAGTCGTAGAACGCCGTGCCCTGCTTCCCCGGATCCGACGCGAGCTCGGCCGAGGACATCGGCTCCAGGAGGGCCACCAGATACGTCTGGAGGATGAACAGGAAGCCGGCGAGCGCCAGGCACACGAGCACCGCACGCGCGACCTTCGCCGACCCGCCCGTCACCTCCTCCGCGAAGGAGGCGATCGCGTCGAAGCCCAGATACGACAGGACCGCGATCGACACCGCGCCCACCACCGCCGACAGCGCGAACGCGCCCTGCGACCCGTCCCCGGCCAGCGGCGACAACCAGTCGCGCGTGGCGCCGTCCCTGATGAGCACGACCACCGCAGCCACGACGAAGACGAGCAGGACCACGACCTCCATGGCGAGCACCGCGAACCCGACCCGCGCCGCCGTCCGCACGCCCCACAGGTTCAGCGCGGTCGTGATGAGCACCGCGAGCGCCGTCCACACCCACCGGGACACCGACGGCACCAGCGAGTTCATGGCGATGCCCGAGAAGAGGTACGCGACCGCCGGGATGAGGAGGTAGTCGAGCATCGCCATCCACCCGGCGATGAACCCGGGCCCTTTTCCGAGCCCCGCGCGCGCGTAGGCGAACACGGACCCCGCCTGGGGGACGACCCGCACCATCTGCGCGTAACTGAAAGCGGTGAACGCCATCGCGACCGTGGCGACCAGATAGACGAGGGCGACGGCGCCGTGCGACTTGGCGTCCAGCGTCCCGAAGACGCCGACCGGCGCCATGGGGGCGATGAACAGAAGGCCGTAGACCACGAGGTCGCGGAAGCCGAGGCTGCGCCGCAGCCCGTCACCCGGTGACGGCTCGGCGCCCCTCGCGGGCTCGGCGTGGGCTCCCGTACTGGCGGACTGTCCGGACATCGTGCCTCCGTGCCTCCGTGCCTCCGTGGGTCAAGGCCGCGTAGATCAACGCAGGTCCGTCGCGTAGATCGACGCAGGACCCCAGTGTCCCCAACCGGGCGATCTTTGACGCGCTGGACGCGGCCTTACGATGGGGGCATGACTGCTACGCCTGGCTCCCGCCGTGTCCTGCTCGCCGCTCCCCGTGGCTACTGCGCGGGCGTGGACCGTGCCGTGATCGCCGTCGAGAAGGCCCTGGAGCAGTACGGGGCCCCGATCTACGTACGCCACGAGATCGTCCACAACAAGTACGTGGTGCAGACCCTGGAGAAGAAGGGCGCGATCTTCGTCGACCAGACGGCGGAGGTGCCCGAGGGGTCCATCGTGATGTTCTCCGCGCACGGCGTCGCCCCGACCGTCCACGCGGAGGCCGCCGAGCGGAAGCTCGCCACCATCGACGCGACGTGCCCGCTGGTCACGAAGGTCCACAAGGAAGCGGTCAGGTTCGCCAAGGAGGATTACGACATCCTCCTCATCGGGCACGAGGGCCACGAGGAAGTCATCGGTACGTCGGGCGAGGCGCCCGACCACATCACGCTGGTCGACGGCCCCGAGGACGTCGCGAACGTCGAGGTCCGCGACCCGGACAAGGTGGTCTGGCTCTCCCAGACGACCCTCTCCGTGGACGAGACCATGGAGACCGTCGACGCGCTGAAGGGCAAGTTCCCGAACCTGCTCTCGCCGCCCAGCGACGACATCTGCTACGCCACGCAGAACCGCCAGATCGCGGTGAAGAAGCTCGCGGAGGACGCCGAGCTGGTCATCGTCGTCGGCTCCAAGAACTCGTCGAACTCCATCCGCATGGTCGAGGTCGCCCTGGACGCGGGCGCCGCGGCCTCGTACCTGGTGGACAACGCCGGCGAGATCGACGAGGCGTGGCTGGAGGGCGTGACCACGGTCGGCCTGACCTCGGGCGCCTCCGTGCCGGACGTGCTGGTCGACGGCGTCATCGAGTGGCTCGCCGAGCGGGGCTACGGCGACGTGGAGACCGTCAAGACGGCCGACGAGTCCATCACCTTCTCGCTGCCCAAGGAGCTCCGCAGGGACCTGCGCGCCGAGGCGGCGCAGCTGTCGCAGGGCTGAGGCGCCGCGGACGGCCGCGTACTGCTGCCGCGGACGGCCGCGTACTGCTGGGGCACTGACCGGGCGGCCGGGCCGTCCCGCATCGACGTCGCGGGCGCCGTACGGTGGGAGCCATGCAGATCTTCGGTGTGGACATCGGCGGATCCGGGATCAAGGGCGCTCCCGTTGACCTGGATCGTGGAGACCTGACAGAAGAGCGCCACAAGGTGCTGACCCCCCAACCCTCGACCCCGGACGCCGTGGTCGACGGCGTGTGCGAGGTCGTCCGGCACTTCGGCTGGACGGGCCCCGTGGGTGCGACCTTCCCCGGCGTGATCACGAACGGCACGGCACGTACCGCCGCGAACGTGGACAAGAGCTGGATCGGCACGGACATCCAGAAGCTCGTCTCCGAGCGGCTCGACGGCACCAAGGTGACCGTCCTGAACGACGCGGACGCGGCGGGCGTCGCCGAGATGCACTTCGGCGCGGGCCGCGGCCGTACCGGCACGGTCATCCTGCTCACCCTCGGCACGGGCATCGGCAGCGCGCTGTTCACCGGCGGCCGCCTGGTCCCGAACACGGAGCTCGGCCACCTGGAGCTGCGCGGCCACGACGCGGAGAAGAAGGCGTCCTCCAAGGCACGCGAGGACGAGGACCTGAGCTGGGAGCACTGGGCGCGCCGCGTACAGAAGTACCTCGCGCACGTGGAGATGCTGTTCTCGCCCGAGCTGTTCATCATCGGCGGCGGCGTGAGCCGCAAGTCGCAGAAGTTCCTGCCGCTCATCGAGGGCATCTCGGCGGAGATCGTCCCGGCGCAGCTGCAGAACAACGCGGGGATCGTGGGGGCGGCGATGGCGGCGGCGGAGGCGTAGCGCTGCGCTGGGCTGGGCGGAGGCGTGGAGCTGCGCTGGGCTGGGCGGAGGCGTGGAGCTGCGCTGCGCTGGGCGGGACGCGTAAAGCTGCACCGGGCGGGGGGCGTAGAGCTACGCCGGGCGGGACGCGTAAAGCTGCGCTGGGCTAGGCGGTGGGCAGGCGCTTCCCGGCAGCCCCGGTGTTGCCGGCGGAACCCGCGCCCGCGCCCCCGCCCCTGCCCCCGCCCCCGCCCCCGCTTCCGCTCCGAGCCGCAGGAGCGGGCGGCCCCGTCAGCCTCCCCTGCCTCCGCAACACCATCAGCCGAATCTTCCGTACGGTCACGATGAGCCCGGCGACGAGCGTCCCGCCGTACAGCCAGCCGGCCTGGAGGGCCAGCGTCGTCACGAGCCCCATGAACCGGCCGCCGAACCCGGCCGTGCCCTCCGCCACGGGCAGCACCCCGGCGGCGAAGGCGATCGGCACGGCCACGGGGGCGGTGACCAGGTCGGCGGGGCGCACCCAGAGGGCCGTCAGCGCGGCGACGGGTACGAACAGCACGCCGTACGCGACGACGGAACCGTCGCCGATCAGGTGCAGCAGGCAGGCGAGCAGGAACATCACCGCCGTGCAGAAGAGCCCGCTGCCGAGCCCGGTCAGCCTGGGGTTGGGCATGCGCCGCAGCGCGCGGTACAGCGGGGCCCTGCGCAGGGCGCGTACGAACGGTGGAACGGGACGGCGCGGGCGGGGCGCGGACCGGTACGTCGTGCCCGCCGCGGCGGGCCGTCCCTGTGGGGGCAGCGGGGCAGGTCGGCGGGGCCGGGCCGGTGAGGTGGTCCTGGGGCCGGACTGAGGGGGACGCGTCCTGTGTTGCTCCACTGGACCAACCTAGGCGGGGCGCGGCGCGGAATCCGGCACGGGACACGCCCTTGGGCCGACCTTGGCCATCCGTTCGATGCGGAGGCGACGGGCAGGCGGGGGCGGCGGACGCACGCCGTAGACTGGGGGATCGCCCCACGGTCGCTCCGGCCCTCCGGGCCGTCCACCCACAGCCCTCACGTACGGGAAGTCGCAACGTGTCGCTCACGATCGGAATCGTCGGTCTGCCGAATGTCGGCAAGTCGACCCTGTTCAACGCCCTGACCAAGAACGACGTGCTGGCGGCCAACTACCCGTTCGCCACGATCGAGCCGAACGTGGGCGTGGTCGGTGTCCCCGACCCCCGCCTCACGAAACTGGCCGAGATCTTCTCCTCCCAGAAGGTCCTCCCGGCGACGGTGGACTTCGTCGACATCGCGGGCATCGTGCGCGGTGCGAGCGAGGGCGAGGGCCTCGGCAACAAGTTCCTCGCGAACATCCGCGAGTCGGACGCGATCTGCCAGGTCATCCGCGCCTTCAAGGACGAGAACGTGGTCCACGTGGACGGCAAGGTCTCGCCCAAGGACGACATCGAGACGATCAACACGGAGCTGATCCTCGCGGACCTCCAGACGATCGAGAAGGTCCTGCCGCGCCTCCAGAAGGAGTCGCGCATCAAGAAGGACGTGGCGCCCAAGGTCAGGGCGGTCGAGGAGGCCCAGGCGATCCTGGAGAAGGGCGACACGCTCTTCTCCCAGGGCATCGTCCAGGGCTCGGGCCGCGAGGAGCTCCTCCACGACCTGCACCTCCTCACCACCAAGCCCTTCCTCTACGTCTTCAACGTGGACGAGGAAGAGCTGACCGACGACGCCTTCAAGGCCGAGCAGAGCGCCCTGGTCGCCCCCGCGGAGGCGATCTTCCTCAACGCGAAGCTGGAGTCGGACCTCGCGGAACTGGACGAGGACGAGGCCCTCGAACTCCTCCAGTCGGTGGGCCAGGAGGAGCCCGGCCTCGCCACCCTCGCCCACGTCGGCTTCCGCACCCTCGGCCTCCAGACCTACCTCACGGCAGGCCCGAAGGAATCCCGCGCCTGGACGATCCCCCAGGGAGCCACGGCCCCCGAGGCGGCCGGCGTCATCCACACGGACTTCCAGAAGGGCTTCATCAAGGCCGAGGTCATCTCTTTTGAGGACCTGGTCGAAACGGGCTCGGTCGCGGAGGCCCGCGCGGCGGGCAAGGCGCGCATGGAGGGCAAGGAGTATGTGATGCAGGACGGGGATGTGGTGGAGTTCCGGTTCAACGTGTAGCGACTGACGCGTCACCACGTCGCTGATCTGGCAAAAATGCGGGTCAGATAGGGTCCGGCTCTTTTGGGTCGGGCCCTTGGTTTTTCCCGAGCTGGGACATGTGCGAGTGGCGTGCCGACCGAGTGTGGGAGGTGGTGCAGGCGTAGCGCCTTTCCTACTCGTTTGACACAATCGGTGGCATGGCTGGGACGACGTACAGCATCGGGGAAGGCCCGGCGACGCGGGTGAGTCTGTCGCTGCCGGAGGGGACCGCGGAGGCGATCCGGGCTCGGGTGGGCAAGCGGGAGTTCTCCGCGTTCATCGCCGAGGCGGTCGAGCGTGAGCTGCGCGGGCAGGTCCTGGACGAGTACCTGGCGGACTATGAGAGCCGCAAGGGGCCGGTCTCCGAGCCGGCTCGCCAGCGGGCGCGGCAGGTCTTCGACGAGGTGTTCGCCGAGGAGGCCGAGTGGCCCGCCGCAGGCTGAGTCACGAGGGGACGCTGGTCCTCGACAGCGAGGGGCTCTCGAAGCTGCTCGCCGACGACGAGCAGGTGGTGGCTCTGATCGCGGAGGCGCGCTCGCGCGGTATGGAGGTCGTGATCAGTGCGCTCACCATCATCGAGGCCGTCCATGCCCGTACGAACAAGTCACGGCTGAACTGGGCGCTCTCCGGGTTGCGCGTAGTTCCGGTGGGCGACGAGGAGGCGAGGGCGGCCTCAAAGCTGTTGATGGATGCTGGTTTGCACGGGCATAAGTACGCGATCGACGCGGCGGTCGCCGAGGCCGCGCTGCGACAGCATCGGCCGGTGATCATGCTGACCTCTGATATCGATGACATGGCCAAACTCTGCGGCGATCGCGTTCGGCTGGTGGGGATCTAACTGCGACTGCCCCGGATGCCGCCTTCCTGGCTGAGGCCCGCCGAAATGGGATGAGGACGCCGCACCTTGGCGGGATTGCCAGTGGTGAACGCGAATGCGGACTGGTAGCACTGATCAAGGTCCGGGCAGCGCGGTTTTAGCGGGGGAACGTGGGCTGGCAGGAAGAAGTCGTCTCGGCGCTGGACGCCTGGGTGGCACACGAAGGCGTGGCTGCTCGCGAGCCACGGTGGCGCCCCCTGGGGCGAGCGGTGCGGGGTCGGAAACCGGGGGAGTACGTAGTCGACGTGCGCGGGTCCGAAGCCGGGACGGACCAGCTCCAGGGGGACAGTCTGCGACTGGCTGGACCTGATGAGAGCGACATCGACGCAGGTCACTCCGTGCTCGACGTGTACAAGGACGGCACCGCGCTTCGCGTGCGTGTTCCGGAGTTCGCAGACCCGGCGGACCCCTGTCTGTGGATGAAGCCGCAGCCCACCGGTTTCCTCGTCAAGGCGCTGCGGGAAGGCATGGCCTCGCTCGCGGATGCTCCGCTGGCCCATCTCATGGCCCGAGGTGAGGCGGGGACGGGGCGGCTTGCTGCCACCGGACTGCCGCCCGGCACGCTCTTGCCTGCTCAGGATCGCGCCTATCGGGCATGCATGGGCGAGGGTCTGTGGCTGGTGTGGGGGCCGCCGGGTACTGGCAAGACCACAGTTCTCAAACGCGCCATCAGCGATCTCGTTGCCCGGGGGAAACGGGTCCTGTTGGTCTCGGCCACCAATATCGCCGTGGACAACGCCCTGTGGGGTGTGGTCAAAGAGCGACGGCATGGTGATGGCGAGCTCGTCCGCGTGGGGCCGCCTCACTTGAGGGAGATTGCAGAAGACGGGAGTGTCTGCCTCACGTTGATGGTGCGCCACCGATTGACCGAAACCGATGAGCGCCGCCGTGCTGTCGCCGCTCAGCTGGTCGAGGCTCGGGAGCGGGCCCGGCAGCTGGAGGAGCTGGAACGGGGCCTCACGGACTTCGACGCTGTGGCATACGCCGCGGACCGTGTCCGACTCGACGATCCTGCCCGGGCTTCCGCGGCTTTGGAGCAGACGCTCGATCAGGCACGCCGGGATGCCAAGGACGCGGAGGACACTGCCGTACGGCTGGAGAGGTCCTACCAGGCCGCGCTCGAAGCGGTGAGGGCGACGAAGCAGGCTCAAACTGACTGGAAGACGTACGACGAGTATCAGGAAAGCCTGGACCGACTCCGCCGGGCAGTGACCGACTTGCAGGCGAAGGCACTGGTCGCCGACAGGGAGTGTGCGGCGGCTCAGGAGCTTGTGGACGGCCTTGAACAGCTGAAGGGCTTTGCGAGGCGCCGGGCGAAGCGGGAACGGGAAACCGCGCGCACTCGACTGGAGACGGCGCGCGCCGACGCGCACCATGCCGCTCAGAAGGCGGTGGACGCCCGGTCGGTCTTGGCCCGGCAGGAGAACGTCGTCGTGACGCAGTTGACGGAAATCGGGGCCCGGATTCCGTACAGCAAACAGGAGATCGAGCTCCGGCAGACGACCCTGAAGAGGGTGGAGAAAGCCCTGGAAAAGGCCCGGCGACACCACCTGGCGGAGGGCGCCCACCTGGCCGTCTTTGCCAGGGAACTTGGGCTTTCTCAAGCAGCTGAAGCTCGTATCGAGGAGGCCGACCGACTCGGCCATCCCCGGCGCCACGCACAGGTGGCGGACCTGAAACCTCGGGTGGCGCAGGATCAAGAGCACCGGCCGGCGCTGGAACGCCGCCATCGCGAACTCCAGGAGGAGTACGACAAGCTTGCGCGTGACGCCCAAGGCGAGATCATTCGTGGTGCCAAGGTCGTAGCCACTACCCTTGCCCGATTTCGTACCACAAAGGCGGTCTTCGAGGGTGAATACGACGTGGTCCTGGTCGATGAGGCCGGGGCCGCGACCCTGCCCGAGGTCCTCCTGGCCGTAGGGAAGGCGAAGACCACTGCGGTCCTCCTTGGGGACTTCATGCAGCTCGGTCCCGTGCTGCCGCAACTCGACGGAAGCAAGCGGCCCGACGTTGCCCGCTGGATCCTGCGTGAGGTCTACGAGCACTTCGATATCGAGTCCCCGATGGCAGCCGTGAATCACCAAGGCTGCGTCGTGCTGGATGTTCAGCACCGCTTCGGCCACGATGTGATGAGTCTGGCGAACTCACTCGCGTATGACGGCGTGTTGAAAGCCGGCCCAGGTATCGAGCAGCGTGCAGCGCGACGCGCCTCGGACGACCCCGAGATCGTGATCATCGACACCGACGGGCTGCAGAACCTCGCCCAGGTCCACCGCACCGGCCGTCGCAAAGGATGGTGGCCGGCTGGCTCGCTGCTCGCACGAGCCCTGATCGACCTGCACAGAGAGGACGGTGAGGAGGCCGGTGTCGTGACGCCGTATCCGGTACAGGCCGAAGCCACCTTGGAGGCGCTCCGGGACAACGAGGGCGCCGGCAGTCGGCTCGCCGAAGTCGGAACGGCTCATCGATTTCAGGGCCGTGAGTTCCCCGTGGTCATCTTCGACACCGTGGAGGACGACTACGGTGACGGCCTCTGGATGTCCCGGGCATCCCGGGCTCCTGGAGCGTCCGTCTGGGAGCGCAATGGGATACGACTCTTCAACGTCGCCGTCACCCGCGTTCAGACCAGGCTTTACGTTGTCGGAAGCCGAAGGCGCATCCTTGCTGCGGGTGGGCAGACCGCCATGGGTAGGCTTGCTGCGCTCATTGGCGAGCGACGCGTCCGCACGGTTCCGGCCACTCAGCTGATCGCCCCCGGCGGGCGGCCAGACATCCCTCTCGGTCCGTTCGGCACGCGTCTCGCCGACGTCCTCTCCCGGCATGTCGAAGTCTCCGACGTCGACGACGAGATCTCGTTCTACGAGACGTTTGCCGCACGGCTGGCCGAAGCACGCAACTCCTTGTGGATCTGGTCTCCGTGGACCGCGAAACGTCTCATCGGGCTGCTGCCGGTGCTGGACGAGGCCGTGCACCGAGGAGTCCGCGTGACGGTCTTCGTCCGTGATCCCTACGACACGGGTCAGAAGAAACAAGCCGACTTGGTCAGGCAACTTCGGGCAGTGGTGCAGACGGTCGTCCCCGTCAACGTAATGCACCAGAAGATCGTCGTGATCGACGAGCACACGGTTCTGCTGGGCAGCCTCAACTCCCTCTCGCAGAGCCGCTCACGTGAGGTCATGCTGACCATCAAGGGTGGCCACTTCGCACGCAAGATCCTGACTCACGAGCATGCGGAGGACTTTGCCGAACCTCCTCGGTGCGATGCATGCAAGGGGGACGAGGTGGACCTCCGCCGCCGGGCCGATGGTTCCTGGTACTGGCGATGCTTCAACCGGATGTGTTCAGCGCGGCGAGGGAGTCGGGCGTGGGAGAAGGCTGTTCGGCTTAAGTCAGGGGCGCGGCGTTAACTGGTTCAACCTCATCCAGGGTGGTCTCGGTTTTCGAGCGACCCCGTTGCTGTGACCGCCGCTGTTTTCCGCGCGCCCCGTTGCTGAGGGAGTCCGGTGTGCGCGGTTTCGTACTCGCGTAGCCGGTAGTTCGAGCCGGTCGGCGGACCTATCGGAGGTCACGGCGGTCGAGGCGCTGGATGAGGCCGGGGCGGTGTCGGTTGGCTTCGCGGAGGCGGGTCAGGCGCTGATGGAAGCTGGTGTGCCGTTCGGTGTCGGCGCAGGCGTCGCGCAGGTCCGCGAGGAGAGTGACGGCCCGGTCGTGGGCGCTGGGCTTCCTGGTGGCGATGTGCGTCTCGATCTGCTGCCAGACGGATTCGGCCTGGTCGGCGAGGGCGGTCAGGTGCCGGGCGCGGGCTGTGGCTCGTTCGGCTTCGGCGTGCCGGCGGCGGTCGGTGCGCAGGGTGTGGGCGGCGTCCAGCAGCTGGGCCGTTGTCCGGCGCCCGGGGGCCGTGTGCGGAGCGGCGGTGGTACCGCGCAGGCGGTGTAGGAGTTCGGTGTGCAGACCGGACTCCGCCGCGGGTTTGGGCGGCTTCTTGGGCGGGGCGGGGCCGGTTTGGGCGGCGATGGCCAGCAGGTCGGTGTCCACGCGGAGGAAGTCCGCGAGTGCGCGCTGGGGTGCGGTCAGGTCGCCGAGTCCTGCGGGGACGGGTGGCTCCGGGCAGGTCCGGTATTCGTCTTCGTCGTCGTCCTCGCGTTCCCGGGCGGTGAGTGCGGAGAGCCAGGCGAGGTAGAGCGGGCGTAGGTCGCCGGTGGCGAGTTCGTCGCGTACGCCGATGAGGGCGGCGAGTGAGTCGTCGGCGCCCTCGACCCAGTCGCCGTCTTCGTCCTCGCTGGTCAGATCGAGAAGGATGTGGGTGCGGGTGGTCCACGCGTCGAGGTGAGGGCCGAGGCAGTAGGGCAGCGCCGTGGGCAGGCTCAGCGTCTGCTCGGGCAGGCGGAGCATGAGCCGGTGGGTGCCCCAGTTGGTGACGTAGAGGTGGGCGTCGAAGTAGCGCTCGGTCATGCGGCGCGGGTCACCTTTGAGGTCGCCCCACTCGTAGGTGTTGGTGAAGCGGGTGGCGGTGATCCGAGCCCGGGTGGAGATGGCCCGCAACTGTGCCTGTTCCTCGGGGCTGAGCGGGCGGTCGAGTGCCTGGAACTCGTAGTACTGGTACTCGCTCACAGGGCGGACCCTATCGCCGCGCCGGTCGCCCCCGCACCGTACGCCGAGTTCTGCGCCGTCACGGTCTCCAGCCTTGATGGTCATTCAATGTGTAGCGGCGCCCTGCGGGGGCTCCGTGTCCCAGTCGACGCGGCTTCGCGGCGTGACCGGAAGGGCTTCGAGGGTTTCGTCCGTCAGGATGCGCTCGGCGGTCCGCGCCGAGCAGCCGACGTAGGTCGACAGCAGGTCGTAGTCGGTCGTCACCACCCAGCTGCGGTCCTGTGGCCACCAGAACTCCGGGCCGCTCTCACCCAGCGCGTCTCTCAGTGACTCTCGTACGTTCTCCAGGTCCGCCAGGGAACCGTGGCGAACGAGAGGTTCGTCGTGGTCGCCCCAGAGCAGGGCGCCGAGGTCGTAGGCGAAGTACACGCCCTGCTCCCCGGACACGGTGGCCAGCAGGCGAGCGAGTGCCGCTCGGCTGTGCTCGTCGAGCACGCCGTCGTCCGCCGCCCACCGCCATGGGCCCGGGGCGGGCTCGTCCGACCGCAGCCATCGGTGGGACATCTCCGGGTGGAAGGGCACGCCGGAGTCCTTCGCCCAGGCCTGCCACCGGCGGCTCCGGCCCGAGCCGTCCGTGGCCCGGAAGCGGTGAAAGATGCGGACGTACGCCTCGTAGCCTTCCGGTACCAGCTCGGACACCACGTGCCCAGGCCCGTCCACCGAGCGGCCGAGGCGGTCGTGGAGCCATGCCAGTTCGGTTCCTTCGTACGTCCACTCCCGCTTCACCGTCATGGCGCCCATTCTCCCGTCGGCCGTCTCCCCGCACGGCTGCCGGGGCTCACTCCACCCGCTCCGCCGGCCCCACCTCCAACCAGGTGTAGCGGTCCGCCGGCGTGTCCCGGCCGATGATCTTGTGGGTCGTCTCCAGGAGGAGGCCCGTGTCGGGGGCGATGATGTAGCGGTCCTTTGTGTGGAGGGGCAGCTCGGCGCCTCCGCTCCCGGCCTCGCCCTCGCCCCCGCCCATCCTCACCCACGACTTCTGCGTGATCTCCACCGCGACCCCCGCCCGGCCCTTGCTGTCCCGTACGTCACCCACCAGCTTCATGCCGGGCGTGTCCGCGAGGATGCGGAACAGGGCCGCCCGCAGTTCCGGGCTCGCGGGGGAGTCCTCCAGCATGATCGTGACCTGGTCGAAGCGGGTGTTCGGGTCCTTCGGGAAGAGGGCCGCCAGGGTCTTCTCGTCCGTCGGTAGTTTTTCGAGGTCCGGCCACGTCAGCCACTCCTTCCCCACCGGCCACTTCTTGACCTTGCCCTCCTCGCCGGCGGGCGGCTCGTGGACCGTGCCGTCGGCGTCGACCGACCAGACGCGGCCCTCGCGGTCGTAGTAGTTCGTGTCCGTGCGCCTGCCGTCGTCCTGGTTGTCCGTCTCCACGCGCACCTTCCAGTACGAGGGGGTCGTCGCCGGAGCGTCTTCCGCCACCTCCGCCATGCCTTCGAAGAACTCGCTCGCCGACGCCGTCGCCGCCGGTTCGCCGCCCATGTCGAGCACGGGGTACGCGACGGCCCCCGTGGCGATCGCGGCCACGGCCGCCGCGGCGACCAGCAGCCTGCGGGGGCGGCGGACGCGGGGGCTCTTGAGCCGGGTGAGGGGCGTGGTGATCGGCTTCGCGTGGTTCTCCTCCCGCGCGGCGGCTCGCGTCACCGCGGCCCACGCGCCGTCCACCGCCTCCGCGGACGGCGGCTCCACCCCGCCCGCCGCGATCAGTTCCGCGGCGCCGGGGAAGTCGAGAAGATCCATGGACGTGGGGGTGCGTTCCGTCATGACTTGTCTCCTGTCAGGTCAAGGGGGTTGAGGGGGGCTTCGGTGCGCAGCCTGTGCCTGGCGCGGTGCAGTCGTGAGCGGGCCGTCCCCGCGGGGATGCCGACCACCGCGGCGGCCTCGGCGGGCGTCAGCTGCTCCCAGGCGACGAGCAGCAGCAACTCGCGCTCTTCGGGAGGAAGCTCGGACAGCAGCTCGCGCAGGCGTGGGGCCACCGCCGCCGCGTCGAGGCGCTCGTCCACCGCCTCCCACGGGTCGTCGCGGAAGGGGATGCGCTCGCTCCGCCTACCGGGCCGCTGACGTTCCGTACGCCGCCAGTGCGCGGACAGTACGTTCCTCGCGACGCCGAAAAGCCAGGCCCGCGCGGGACCCCGGTCGGCGTCGAAACCGCGTCGGGCCGTGTACGCCTGGAGCCAGGCCTCGGCCAGCAGATCGTCCGCCGCGTGGGGCGCGCGCCGGGCGAAGTAGCCGTGCAGCGCGGCCGAGTGGCGGCGTACGAGCGGTTCGAAGGACGCGGCGTCGCGCGCGGCACGGGCGAGCAGTTCCTCGTCCGTGGCGCTGTCACGTGTATCAGGGCCGTCCGCCCCCGGACCATCCCGTTCGTTCGGAGTCACGGGTATCACGGGCCCTCCTCCCCGACCACCGGTCGGCGGTCTCACCCCCTACTTGGCGTCAGCCCCCCACCGCGTTCGCGAGCCCCGTCTTCGCGCCCGCCCCGCACAGCGGGACCACCGTCGTCCGCTCCCCGAGCGCCCCGTCCCGTACGGCCGCCCAGCAGGCGACGCCCGTGGACTCGACGTACAGTCCGCGCGCGGCCAGGTCCCGCTGGGCCGCCACGAGCTGGTCCTCCGTCACCGTCAGGAAGCCGCCGCCCGACGCGCGTACCGCGTGCAGGATCTGGCGTGCGCGCGGCGGGCGGGGGATCGCGATGCCCTCCGCGAAGGTCGCCGCCATCGGGGTCTCGCCGACCAGGTCGTCGGCGCCGGCCCGCCACGCCTCGGCGAGCGGGGCGACCGCCGCGGACTGCACGGCGTACAGCGCGGGCCGCCGTGCGATGAGCCCCGCCGTGTGCAGCTCCCGGATCGCGAGCGCCGCGCCGAGCAGCAGCGTGCCGTTGCCGACGGGGACGACGAGGGCCTCGGGCAGACGGCCGCCGAGGTCTTCCCAGAGTTCGTGGACGTACGTCTTGGTGCCGTGCAGGAAGTAGGGGTTGTGGACGTGGGAGGCGTAGAACGTGCCGGGTTCGTCGGCCGCGGCGCGTGCGGCCCGTGCCGTGGACTCGCGGTCGCCGTCGACGATGTGGAGGCGGGCGCCGTGTGCGGTGATCTGCTCCAGCTTCTTCGGCGACGTGGCGGAGGGGACGTACACGGTGCAGTCGAGGCCTGCCCGCGCGCAGTACGCGGCGACGGCCGTGCCCGCGTTGCCGCTGCTGTCGGCGATCACCCGCTCGGGGCCGAGGCGCCGCGCGAGGGCGGCGAGCATGACCGCGCCGCGGTCCTTGAAGGACAGCGTCGGCATCAGGAAGTCCAACTTGGCCGAAACCGGCCCCGCCAGCTCCACGAGGGGCGTGCGGCCCTCGCCGAGGGAGATCGCGGGGGCGGGCAGGGGCAGGCATTCCGCGTACCGCCACAAGGAGTTCACCCGTCCCGTGAGGGCTTTCAGGGGGGCGGGCGCGGGGGAGAAGTCCAGGTCGAGGGGGCCGCGGCAGGCCGGGCACGACCACGTGAGCGAGCCCGTGGGAACGCGCGTTCCGTCGGCGGGGCAGTAGCAGTCGGGGAGGACGGTCGTCTCTGCGGCGTACGTGGATGTGTCTGTCATGCGCGCAGGCTATGAGGGGTGATTGTTGACGGTGGGATGTGAGGGGGGCGGGAGGCCTGCGTGAGGTGGTGATGGGGCGTCAGGAGGGCTGCGTGGCGGTCGTGTTACGTCCGGTCCTGACCCTTGTGGGATTCCTATGGATCGGCCAATCTTTCGTCCGGACGGAGGTAAGGGCCTACAAGGGATCGGCAAGGTTCGGCAAATCGCGTGGACAAGTGGACACGTGGACGAGTGGGCCTAATTGTCATGCTCCTGCCTTGACCCTGCCGCGCGCCTCCCCCGTGAGTGTGGGCACCACAGCACCATTCCCCCACCAGCGCACCACCTATTGAGGAGGACCCCTCAGATGGCAGTGATGCGTACGAACCGTCGAAGACTGGCCGGGATCAGCGCGACAGCGGTCGCGGCCCTCGCCCTCGGCGTCGTCTCCGCCCTCCCGGCGAACGCCCGGCCGGACCGGGCGGAGGGCGCGATAGAGAACGCCGGGGTGCCCGGCGCGATCAAGAACAGCTACATCGTGAGCCTCGACAAGGACGGCCCCAAGGCCCGCTCCGCCGCGGGCAGGGCCCTCGCCAAGGAGTACGGCGCCAAGATCGAGCGCACCTACGACAAGGCCCTCAACGGTTACGCGGTCGAGCTCTCCGAGGCCGAGGCGAAGAAGTTCGCCGCCGACCCGGCGGTCGACGCGGTCGTCCAGAACCGGACGTTCACCGTCACCGCGACCCAGAACAACCCGCCGTCCTGGGGCCTGGACCGCATCGACCAGAAGAACCTGCCGCTGGACCAGAAGTACACCTACCCGGACTCCGCGGGCGAGGGTGTCACCGCGTACGTCATCGACACCGGTGTCCGCATCAGCCACACGGACTTCGGCGGCCGCGCCTCCTACGGCTACGACGCCATCGACAACGACAACACCGCGCAGGACGGCCACGGCCACGGCACGCACGTCGCCGGTACCGTCGCGGGCACCCTGCACGGCGTCGCCAAGAAGGCCAAGATCGTCGGCGTGCGCGTCCTGAACAACTCGGGCTCGGGCACCACCGCGCAGGTCGTCGCCGGCATCGACTGGGTGACCAAGAACGCCGTCAAGCCCGCCGTGGCCAACATGTCGCTCGGCGGCGGCGCCGACAGCGCGCTCGACACGGCGGTACGCAACTCCATCGCGTCCGGCATCACGTACGCCGTGGCGGCGGGCAACGAGTCGACCGACGCGTCGACCAAGTCGCCCGCGCGCGTGGCGGAGGCCATCACCGTCGGCGCGACGACCAACACCGACGCGAGGGCGAGCTACTCGAACTACGGCAGCATCCTCGACATCTTCGCCCCGGGCTCCTCGATCACGTCGACGTGGAACTCCGGTGACAGCGCGACGAACACCATCTCCGGTACGTCGATGGCCTCCCCGCACGTGGCGGGCGCGGCCGCGATCTACCTGGGCCAGAACCCGACGTCGACCCCGGCACAGGTCTCCGCCGGTCTGGTCAGTGCCGCGTCGACCGGCGTCGTCGGCAGCCCCGGCTCCGGCTCGCCGAACCGTCTCCTGAACGTCACCGGCGGCACGACCAACCCGCCGGGCAAGAAGTTCACGAACGACACGGACTACCCGATCCAGGACAACGCCACCGCCGAGTCCCCCGTGACCGTGACCGAGGTCCCGGGCAACGCGCCCGCCGCGCTGAGCGTGCCGGTGACCATCCAGCACACGTACATCGGCGACCTCCAGGTCCAGCTGATCGCCCCCGACGGGACCGCCTACACCCTCAAGGGCTATGGCACCGGCGGCAGCTCGGACAACATCAACACCACGTACACGGTGAACGCCTCCTCGGAGACGGCCAACGGCACGTGGAAGCTGCGGGTCAGCGACAACGCGGCGCAGGACACCGGGAAGATCGACTCCTGGAGCCTGCAGTTCTGACCCCTGACGGTTCGACCTCTGCAGCAGCTCAGTGATCCTCGTCCTCGCGGTACGGCTCCGGGTCGGTGACCCAGCCGGCCGCGAGGACGAGGCGCGACGTGCGGTGGACGGCGAGGAAACCGAAGGGGCGGTCGAAGGTGGCGTTCACGTCGGTGGTGATGTAGCGCTCCTCGGGCAGGCCCGCGCCGATCGCCGCGAAGACCGTGACGGCGGCGGCCCGGAAGCCCAGCGCGCCGAACGTCGCGGTCGCCGTCTGCTCGCCCTTCCGCAGTGCCAGGGGCTCGACCGCGATCCCCGGGAAGTGGCCCTCCGCCATGGCCGTCGTATCACTCGCGTTTTTCGCGGTGGTCAGGCCGAAGAGTTCGTGCCGTTCCATCAGGTCGTGCCGCGACGTCGACGTGAACGCCACGGTGGCGACGTGCAGCGTCGGCGGGCGCGGCGACATGGAGCGCACTCTGCGGACCTCCAGGCCGGGGCCGACCTCGCCGTACGGCAGGTGGGTTCCGGGTACCACCGGGATCCTGCGCGCCAGCGCGTCCACGCCCGCGCCGAGCACCGCCCCAGGCCCCATGTGATCCTCGCCGAGCAGCAGGTGGACGTCGATCCCGGTGCTGCCGAGCACCTTCAGCCCGGTCACGGCCCCCGCGGCGGCCTGTGCGACGCCGACGCGGTCGAGCAGCGACGTCGACCGGTGGAGCCCGGCCAGGGTGCGGTCCTGCCACGGTCCCGTTTCGGGGATCATCCAGCCCTCGTCGAAGGGCCGCAGCCACTCGGTCCGCAGCGCCAGCGCACTCGCCAGGACGAACTCCGTGCTCTCGTCCGGATGGGCCGGCAGCTGCCGGATCTGCCCGCCCGTCCGCTCCGCCGCCCACGCGTCGAGCGCCGCCGCGTCCGCCGCCGGATCCCCGGTCAGCACCCCCAGCGCGTCCACCGGCACCCCGTCGCGCCACGCTTCCCGCAGGGTCAGGGTGCGCCTGGTCCACAGGCCGAGGGCCGCGTCCATGCCGCGTACGCGGTCCAGCGCGGCCAGCAACTCCCGCGCGCCCGCCGCCGCTTCGTCCGCGGGCAGGCCCACCGCCTCGGAGAGTTCCGCGCGGGCCGCGCCGGTCGCGCCGTCGGCGAGGAACGCGAGAAGGGGCCAGACGCCGGGCGCGGAGAAGACCGTGCCGCGGTCGGCGGACTCCGTGGCGGCCCACTTCGCGGTCAGGCGGTTGACGGCCCGCACGGTTCCCCGCATGGCTGCCCGAGTTGTTGAGCTTTGCCGCTGCATTACCTTTTATCCCCCGCCCCGATTACGATGCGCCAGGCTCTCCGCACGACCCCAGCACCACCTAGTGCGAACCCGGCACCACCCGTACCAGAATCCAGGAGCACGCTACCCGTGGACATACCGCCGCCCCCGCACGGACAGCTGCCGTATCGGCCCTGGCCCGGCCCGTACTCCCCGTACTCCCGGCCGCCGGTGAACGGCTTCGCGATCGCGTCGCTCGTGTTCGGGATCTTCTGCTTCGTGCCCGCCGTCGGCCTCGTCCTCGGTCTCGTCGGGCTCGCGCAGATCAAGAAGAAGGGCGAGCGCGGCAAGGGCCTGGCGATCGCCGGCAGCATCCTCTCCGTGGTGGGCATCGTGCTGCTCGTGCTCTCCGTCGCCACGGGTGCCGCCCGCGACTTCGCCGAGGGGTTCAAGGACGCGGCCCGCGAGTCCCGGTACAGCGGTGACGGCTTCCCGGTCGACAAGGGCGGCTGTTTCGACGCGCCCGACGGGGAGATCGACTCCATGAAGTACACCGGCCAGGTGGACGAGGTCCCGTGCTCCGGGAAGCACGACGGCGAGGTCTTCGCGTCGTTCCGCGTGACCAACAAGGAGTATCCGGGGGAGGACGCCATGATCGACCTCGCCGAGTCCAAGTGCACCGACCTGCAGTGGGCGTACGTCATGGACACCTGGGCCGACTTCGACGGCGCCCAGATCTACTACTTCATGCCCGACCGGACCACCTGGCGCCACGGCGACCGCCACGGCACGTGCATCTTCGGCGCCATGGACCCGGAGGAGCCGCTCGAAGGGTCGATGCGCAGCGACGCGACGACGCTCGACGCGGACCAGCTCGCCTACGTGAAGGCGGACCGCGCCGTCGACGAGGTCTATATGGACGCGCCCGCGACGGAGCGGTTCGAGGATGACCTCGAAGGCCACAAGAAGTGGGCCGCCCGCGTCGACAAGGCCCTCGCCGAACAGGCACGGCAGCTGCGCGCGCACGACTGGCCGACGGGCACACAGAAGCACATCGACAAGCTCGTCGCCGAGATCGAGAAGGGCCGCAAGGAGTGGGCGAAGGCGGCCGAGGCCTCCGATGCCGACACCTTCAACAAGCACTACGTAGCGGGCTTCCAGAAAATGGGTGACAAGAGCGCCGTCCCCGCTCGCAGGTCCCTGCACCTGGGGACGACATCGCCGCGTGACGCGACTCCGTGGGACGGCCCGGAGACCGGCCTCGATGAGGACCACGGAGAGGGCGGGGACAGCGAGGCGGTGTGAGCGAGGCCTGAACTGTGAGCGGGGCCTGAACAGTCACCCTAAGAGGCTTTTGTATGCTTCTGTGATAGTTCTTCGGCGTGACGTCCGTCGTGCCGCCGCCCGCCGTGGCCCGGGTCCTGCTCCTGGCCACCGGTCTGCTGAACGCGGCGCTCGCCGTCCTCGTCGCCGCCCCGCTGCCCCGCGTCCCGCTCCTGGTGCTCGTCGCCGGTGCGATCACCTCCTGGGGGCTCCTGCTGCTGCCGCCGGGGCTGCTCGGCCTCGCGGGCGCCGCGCTCGCGGGGCGACGTCACCCCTGGTGCGCCGGGCTCGCCGCGCTCGCCTCCTTCGCGGCCCTCGTCTACGGAGTGATGCCGTACGCCGCCGCGTACGACACCGCGCGGCAGCAGGGGCAAGGCCTCACCCCCGCGCGGTACTTCGACGGCGTCAACTACGCCAGAGTGCCCGATCGTGCCCGCACCCTCACCTACGCGCGCGTGGGCCGCGGTGACAAGGCGCACCGCAAGGGGCTGAAGCTGAGGCTCGACCTGTGGGCGCTGCCCAAGCGGGCCGAGGGACGCAGGCCCGCCGTCGTATGGGTGCACGGCGGCGGCTGGAACAAGGGCCACCGCAACCAGACCCCCGAATGGAACCGTTGGTTCAACGCGCGCGGGTGGTCGGTCTTCGACATCGACTACCGCCTCGCGCCCCGTGCCACCCAGCTCGACCAGATCGGCGACGTGAAGTGCGCCGTCGGCTGGGTGCGGCGGCACGCGCGCGTGTACGGCATCGACCCCGGCCGCCTGCTCCTCGCGGGCAGTTCGGCCGGCGGCAACCTCGCGCTCGCCGCCGCCTACACGGACGGCGACGGCAGGGTCCCGGCGTCCTGCGCGGTGCGGGACAGCTCGGTCGCCGGGGTCCTCTCCCTCTACGGGCCCACCGACATGCGTCGCCTGATCGCGGGCACGGCACTGCGCCGCGACCCCATGATGCCGCGCCTGATGGGCGGTTCGGCCGCCACCGCCCCCGCCCGCTACCGTCTCGGTTCGCCCGCCCGGCTCGTCCGGGGCGACGTGCCGCCGACGCTGCTCCTGCACGGGAGCGCGGACCGCGCGGTGCCGGTCGCGCAGGCGCGTGAGCTGGCCCGGCGCCTCAAGGAGGCCGGTGCCCCGGCGACGTACGTCGAACTGCCGTGGGCCGACCATTGTTTCGACGTGAACTGGGGAGGCTGGGGCAGTCAGATCGCGCGGGCGGCGACCGAACGTTTCCTCAAGGTCGTCGGCCGTTCGCTATATCCGGGGAAAGGTCCTGCGTAAAGACCTGCGCCGCTAGAAATCATCACTTCGGGTGATTCCTTGGCCTTGGGTTGCACGCAACAACCCACGGTTGCCACGCTGTTGCTGTCTGTCAACCTGATGGGAGTGGCCAGTGACTTTCGGTGAACAGCCGGCGTATCTGCGGGTCGCGGGTGATCTCCGCAAGAAGATCGCCGACGGTTCGCTGCCGCCGCACACCCGCCTTCCCTCGCAGGCCAGAATCCGCGAGGAGTACGGGGTGTCGGACACGGTCGCCCTGGAGGCGCGCAAGGTCCTGATGGCCGAGGGCCTGGTCGAGGGGCGCTCCGGATCGGGCACCTACGTGCGTGAGCGCCCCGTCCCGCGCAAGATCGCCCGCACCGGGTACCGCGCGGTGAACGGCGGCTCGACCCCCTTCCGTCAGGAGCAGGCGGCCGACGGCGTGCGTGGCACCTGGGAGTCCCGCAGCGAGCAGATCGAGGCGAACGCCGCGATCGCGGAGCGCCTCGGCATCCGTGTCGGCGACCGCGTGATGTGCACCAAGTACGTCTTCCGGGACGCCGGCGAGGCCATGATGCTCTCCACCTCCTGGGAGCCCCTGGCCGTCACCGGACGCACGCCCGTGATGCTCCCCGAGGAGGGGCCGCTGGGCGGCTGCGGAGTGGTGGACCGGATGGCGGCCATCGATGTGATCGTGGACAACGTCGCGGAGGAGGTGGGCGCCCGCCCCGGCCTCGCGGAGGAGCTCACGGCGCTCGGCGGCGTCCCAGGACATGTGGTCATCGTCGTCCACCGGACGTACTACGCATCGGGCCGTCCCGTGGAAGCGGCCGACATCGTGGTGCCGGCCGACCGCTACCGCATCGCGTACCACCTGCCCGTGCGGTAGCCCGGGCCCGCCCGCGTCTGCCGCTTGCGCACGTCCCACCGGCGCAAGCCCGCGCGCCTTCGCGCGTCCCGGCCCGCTCCCCGTCTCCTTGTGCGCGGGGGCGGGTTTCGGCTGTCACCGCCCGGCCCCCGCGCCCCTCCCGTTGCGTGTGTAGCCGGGGTCTTGGCCGATAGCGGCCCTCTTGCGTATCTCTTTGTGCAAAGTCGTATCCGCTGCGTAAAGGTCGGGCGTAGGCTCGGGCATATGCGGATTGCGGTTTCCTTACAGATCGAGGCGTGGGGCGCGCCGGGGGTGGCGAACGGAGGGGCGCGATGAATGACGGAACAGTTCTGCTGCCCTGGTTCGTGATACGCCAGGACGACAACGGCAACCGCTATCGCGTGGGCAGGTACGCGACGAAGGCCGAGGCCCAGAAGATCGCCGACAGCCTCCACGACCGCGGGCACAAGCACCTGTACTCGATCGAGAGGCTGAGCCAGAACGGCAGCGGACGCTAGGGCCCGCGCCGGACCTGGGTCCGAGGACCTCCGTAGGCTCTGCCGCATGAACGAACGCATCGTGGTGGGCGCCGCCCTGTACGACGGCGGGCGCCTGCTCGCCGCACGGCGCAGCGCGCCTCCGGAGCTCGCCGGGGGCTGGGAGTTGCCCGGCGGCAAGGTCGAGCCCGGGGAGCGGGGCGAGGACGCGCTGGTGCGCGAGCTCCGCGAGGAACTGGGTGTCGTGGCCGAACCGGCAGAACGGGTTCCGGGGGAGTGGCCGCTGCCGGGCGGATACGTCCTGCGCGTGTGGACGGCCCGCCTCGTCTCGGGCGAGCCCAGGCCCCTGCAGGACCACGACGCGTTGCGCTGGCTCGCCCCCGACCAGGTGTGGTCCGTCGACTGGCTGGCCGCCGACGTGCCGGCCGTCCAAGCGGCGCTCGCCCTGCCGCACGCCACGCACTGACCCCGCGTACGCCGTTCGTGCCACAGTGCGCTCCCGCACGCGGTAAAGCGGCCCGGATATCGGGTATGTGCCCATTAATCCCATGAAACCGGACAGGTTCCCGGGCAGGTTCCGCTACTGGTCTGGAAGTGATCGGCGTGATCGACACCGAAGGCGACTGCGCCGAGTGGGCCTTCCCCGCGGACCCCGGCGCCGTCCGCACCGCCCGCACGGTTGTCCGCAAGCAGCTCGCCGACTGGGGTCTCGCGTCCGTCGCCGACATCACCGTGTTGCTCGTGAGCGAGCTGGTGACCAACTCCTTGCGTCATGCCTCCGGGCCCATCGGCGTACGCCTCGTACGCCCCGCGGACCCCGACGGCACCCTCCTCGTAGAGGTGTCCGATCCGCTCCCCGACCCGCCCCTTGAGCGCACCGCGGCCCTCGACGACGAGGGCGGCCGCGGCCTCCAACTGGTGTCCCGTGCGTCACGTCGTTGGGGCACACGTCCGGGTCGTACGGGCAGGACGGGGAAGACGGTGTGGTTCGAGCTGGCGCTGCCGGGTTAGAAGACTGGCAGTGTGCGTAAGGCGTCCTGCACAAGGGCGGCACGGGCCAAAAAGCGTCGAGTCCGTGCTGTGATCGTGAACGCCGTGTGGCGCGGCACCGTAGTGCTGGATACTGCGGGCAGCCGTATGCGGTGACCGGTGCCGGACGCGGTGAGCTGGAGGGGACGGTTCGCGTGAGCGAGATACCAGCGAAGGCGACGGAGAGCGACGGTCCGTCGGTCGACGCGACGGCCGGGGACGCGACGGCCGGCGACCGGCCGAACGCCGCCGCGCCGAGCGCCGATGTGCCGGTCGTCGACCCACCGGTCGACGAGACGTGGCAGAGCAACCCACCCGGTTCGATCTACGACTACATCAAGGTCGCCTCGTTCTCGATCGGCGCCGACGGCCTGGTCGACCAGTGGAGCGTGCGCGCCGAGCGGCTGTTCGGGGTGGCCGCGCGGGACGCCGTCGGCAAGGACCCCATCGAGGCCTTCGTGCCGCCCGAGCTGCGCGCGGGCGGCCACCGCAAGATGGCGGAGATCCTCGACGGGCGCGAGTGGACGGGCGTGGTGCCCTTCAGGCTGCCCGAGGACGTCCTGACGCCCGGCGGGCCGGGCGGCCCGCCCGCGGGCGGTGACGCGGCCGCCGAGCGGGGCGTCGGCGGCCTGGAGGGCGTCGCCGAGGTGTACGTGATGCCGACCGTGACCGAGGAGGGCGAGCGGGCCGCGGTCTGCATCGTCGTCGACGTCCAGGTGCTCCGGCAGATCGAGACCGACCTCGCCGCGTCCCAGGCCATTTTCGGCCAATCTCCGTTCGGCTTCCTGCTGTTCGGCACGGACCTGAAGGTGCAGCGCGCCAACCGGCGGTTCGCCGCCGTCTTCGGGGGCGGCATCGAGGACCAGCGGGGCCGGACCGTCCACGACTATCTGCCGCGCCACGAGGCCGACCGCATGGCCGCCGCCCTGAAGCGCGTCCTGGAGACCGGCGACTCCGTGACGGACATGCAGATCGTGGGGCCCGCACCCGGCAGCACCGACCGACGGCACTGGTCGATCAACCTCTACCGCGTGCACAGCGGTTCGGGCCGCCCCATCGGCGTCGCGGGCCTCGGCACCGACGTGACCCGGCGGCACGCCGCCGCGCGAGAGGCCGCCCACGCCCGGCGCAACCTCGCCCTGCTGAACGAGGCCGGGGCCCGCATCGGCAACTCCCTGGACCTGGAGACCACCGCACGGGAACTGCTCGACGTCGCCGTCCCCGGCTTCTGCGACATCGCCTCCGTAGACCTCTACCAAGGCCTCCTCGACGGCGACGAGACACCGCCGGGGCTCGCCGACGGCAGCGCGGACCTGCGCCGCGTGGCCTTCGCGAGCGCCGTCGCCGACGCCCCGTTCCCGGACGGCAGCGCGCCCATAGACGTGGGCGCCGTGCATCGGTTCGCCTTCACGTCACCCTGCGCCGACGCCCTGCGCGCGGCCCGGCCGCGCCTGGTCACGGGCGCCGACGACGAATCGGCGAGCCGCCTCACCAAGGGCCTCGTCCAGTCGACGCTCGCCGTGCCGATGGTCGCCCACGACACGGTGGTCGGCCTCGCCCAGTTCTCCCGTACGAAGGGAAGCGAGCCCTTCGGGGAGCGCGACCGGGCGCTCGCCGTCGAACTGGCCGCGCGGGCCGCCGTCTGCATAGACAACGCCCGCCTCTACCGCCGTGAGCACGAGCGTGCGTTGATACTGCAACGCTCCCTGCTGCCGCCCGGCGACCCGGAGGCGTCCGGGCTCGACATCGCCTGCCGCTATCTGCCGGGCAACGCCGCGACGGAGGTCGGCGGCGACTGGTTCGACGTCATCGAACTGCCCGGCCACCGCACCGCCCTCGTCGTCGGCGACGTCATGGGACGCGGCCTGCGCGCCGCCGTCGCCATGGGGGAGCTGCGCACCGCTGTCCGTACGCTGGCCCTCCTCGACCTGGAACCCGCCGAGGTGCTCTCCGCCCTCGACGAGATCGCCCAGGGCCTCGGCAACCCCGCGGGGCTCCAGCGGGCCACCAGGGGGGCCCGCAAGGCGGCCGACGCGGACGCCGACCTCAGCGAGGTCTACCTGGCCACCTGCGTGTACGCGGTCTACGACGCCGTCACGCGGCGCTGCACGTTCGCCAACGCGGGCCACCTCCCGCCCGTCCTCGTCGAGCCGGGCGAGTCCGCGCTCATGCTCGACGTGCCGCCGGGCATGCCGCTCGGCGTCGGCGGCGAGCCCTTCGAGGACGTCGAGGTCGAACTCCCCGAGGGCGCCCTGCTCGCGCTCTACACCGACGGGCTCGTCGAATCCCGCGACCACCCGCTCGACGAGGGCCTGAACGCGTTCGTACGCGCCCTGAACGACGCGCCGACGACCCTGGAGGACGCCTGCGACCACGTCCTGAACACGCTGGACACCCACCACGGAGAGGACGACATCGCCCTCCTGATGGCCCGCGTCGAAGGACTGCCCACCGAACACGTCGGCGACTGGACGCTGCCGCGCGACCTGAAGTCGGTCGGCCGCGCCCGTGAACTCGCCTGCGACCAGCTGCGTGCCTGGGACCTGGACCGGCTCTGCGACACGGCGGAGCTACTGGTCAGCGAGCTCGTCACCAACGCACTGCGGTACGGCGACGGCGACATCAGGCTGCGTCTGCTGCTCGACCGGACGCTGGTGTGCGAGGTGTGGGACGCGAGCTACGTACAGCCGCGCCGCCGCCGCGCGCGGGACACCGACGAGGGCGGCCGCGGACTCCAGCTGGTGGGGCTGCTCAGCGCGGCGTGGGGCTCACGCAGGACACCACGCGGGAAGACGGTGTGGTTCGAACTGGCGCTGCCGGACGGGGACACGGAGCCGATGGACGCGGCGGAGGCGTTGCTGAGTCTGTTCTGACGCGGGGCTCTTCTGACGCAGGGCTCTTCTGACGTATGGCTCTCGCTTCCGCCACCGCCCCTGCCGAAACCGCCTCCTCCGTAGGGACCGCCTCGGCGGCCGCCCAGGAGTCCTCACCGAACTGGACCGTGGCGAAACCGAGCTGCTTGCAGGCGCCGCCCTACCGCAGGCCGCCGCCGGGGGTCGTACGGGTGGTGGCGCGCTTCCTGCGCCGCTTGTACGCGATGGTGGCGGCGACGCAGGCGGCGCACGCCGCGGCCACGGGGAGGACCAGGTCCCCTGTCGCGGAGTCGCCTGCCCGCGATGCGTCGGCGCCGGGGTCGGCCGTGCCCGGTGTGATCGCCGGGGTGGGCACGGGGCGGTCGGCGAGCACCGCGCGGTAGCCGTCCGCCGCGCCGATCGCGGCGCCGGCCCAGTCGTTCTCGCGCAGGGCGGGCCTGATCGCGGTGGTCGCCACGTCCTGCAGCTGGGCGTCGGTGAGCCGCGAACCCTCGTCCACGGAGTAGGCGAACTGGCGGTCGTGAGTGGCGACGGCGAGCAGCACGTCTTCGAGCCCGAGGCCGTTGCGGTCGGCCGTCGCGTCCGCCCAGCTCTGCGGGGAACGACCGGAGAAGTCGCGTACGTAGACGACGAAGAGCTGCACGCGTTGGTCGTCGTACAGCCGGTCGAGGGCGCGCTCGGTGACGTCCGCGCGGTCGCCGAGCGCGTCCACCTTGTCGGTGACCCGCCCGGAGCGGGAGAGCGCGACCGGGTCGTCTGCGACCGCGGGGAAGGCGCTCAGCAGCGGCAACCAGCCGAGCAGCACGGCCACCGCGACCACTGCTGCCCGCACGGCTGTCGATGAGGACGGCGTCACATTTGGGAGCGTATGGGGGTGTGTGGGGCTTCGCGACCTGGGGAGGGGGGTGGGGGTGAGGGCGTTCCGGGGTGGGCCAGCGCAGGCCCCGCAGGCCCTGGGGGCGGCGGGGGCGTCGGGAACTGCGTTTCGGTTCGTTCCGTTGACGGTTTGTCGGGGTCGGGGGTTCGGGGGTTCCTGAGTCGGGAGGGGCGGGGGAAGTGGGCGTGGGGGTATCGGGCGGGCGGGGCTCGGGGGATACCGCAGGGCGGCTGCGGGCGATGCGCGACGAGCTCTCCGACCGCTTCTTCGAGCGCGCCGACGTCGTGCGGACACTGCTGGTCACACTGTTGGCCGGACAGCACTCCCTCGTGCTGGGCCCGCCCGGCACCGCGAAGTCCGAGCTGGCCAGGGAGCTGACGGGCAGGATCGTCGGGGCGTCGTACTGGGAGATCCTCCTGTCGAAGTTCACCGCGCCGACGCGGATGTTCGGCCCCATCGACGTCGCCGCGCTGTCCCGCGGCGAGTACCGCCAGGTCTACGAAGGCCGCGCCACGACCGCGCACATCGCGTTCATCGACGAGATATTCAAGTGCTCCACGGCGGCCCTGAACGAGACGCTGGGCTACCTCAACGAGCGCATCTACCACCCGGAGAACGGCGGCGAGCCGATCCACTGCCCCCTGATCGGGGCCATCACGGCGAGCAACGAGCTGCCCACCGGCGAGGATTCGGCCGCGATCTACGACCGGCTCCTCGTCCGGATCGAGGTCGGTTACCTGGAAGACCCCTCGAACTTCGCCTCGCTGGTCCGCTCCGCCGTCGGCCGCCCGGCGGAACCCCGACGGACCACCGTCGAGCTGGCCGCGCTGCAGGAGGCCGTGACCGTCGACGTCCCGTCCGTGGAGGTCCCCGACGCGATCGTGGACGCGGTGTGCACGTTGCGGGCCGCCCTGCGCCGCAAGGAGCTCGTCGCCTCCGACCGCCGCTGGCGGCAGGCGGTGGGCCTGCTCCAGGCGTCCGCGTACCTCGACGGGCGTCCGGCGGTAGCCGAGACGGACCTGTCGGTGCTCACGCACGTGCTGTGGAACTCCCCGGCCGAGCGGCCGACCGTCGAGCGCGAGGTGCTGCACCTGGTCAACCCCGACGCCAAGGAGGCGCTCGACCTGGCCGACACCATCGAGGAGCTGGAGGCCCAACTCGACGCGATGGCCGGGCAGTCGCGCGAGGCGCTCAGCGACTGGGTCATCAAGAAGGCCCACAACAAGCTCGCGACGGCGGGACAGCGACTGGAGCAGCTGCGCGAGGAGGCGGCGAACGCGGGACGCTCCACCGCGGCCATCGACCGTGTCACCGGCCGCCAGCGCGCCGTCCGTGCCCGCGTCCTCACCGAGGCGCTCGGCGTGGACGCGAGCGCGGTGCAGGCGCAGTTCTGAGCGAGAGTGAGGGCCGACAGGACCATGGACGAGGCACCGAGCGGCCACGGTGAGGCGCGGAGCAGGGGAGGGCCCCGGCCACCGGGTCGTGCGGACACTCCTGCCCCTGTCCGCGAGGGGTGCACGGCGGCCGTCGTCGCGGACCGGTTCGACCGGCTCACATGGCGCGACACCTACGAGCAGTCGGCCGCCCTGCGCGAACTGGCCGATGAGCTGGGCGCGCGTCACGACTGCGCCACCGACCTCCTGGCCGACGCGTTCCTGGCGGCCTACCAAGCTCGCCCACGGTTGCGCGAGCGCACGGAAATGACCCTCTCCAGGATGCTCAACCACCGGGTCATCGCCTCCCTCATGGAGTCACCGGACTTCGCCGAGCTGCACCGCGAGACGGCCGGCGACCCCTACGCCGCCGCCATGGCCGTCCTCGCGCAGGCCACCGCACTCCGCCGCCTGCTCGACGGCACCCGGGACGCCCAGGAACGGGCCGAGCGGGCGGACAGGGCGCAGAACACGGCGGCGGAGGCCCACCGGACGCAGGACGCCGTGCAAGACGCTGCCCAGGCCTTGGGAGCGGCGACCCCCGGCATCCGGGCCGCCACACGGCTGGCCGGGGCGCGGGCCGCCGAAGCCGTGCGCGAGGAGGTGGCACTGATGCGGGCGTGGGGCGTCGGGTCCGGGGAGTTGGAGCGGATACCGTTCGACCGTCGTGCCCGGCTCGCCGAGCGGCTGCGCACCAGCCGCCTCGCCGCGTGGGCGGAACTGATCGGCCGCTTCCGGCAGATGGCCGACGGGGAGCGCGCCCGCAAGGTGGAGCACACCTCCGGGGAGCTGATCGGCGTCACGCTCGGCGACGACCTCTCCCGCGTCGTCCCCTCGGAACTCGCCAACCTCGGACTGCCCGCACTGCGCGCGGTGTTCGCCGCCCGCTACGCCGCCGGGCAGTTGATGCTCTACGACAGCGAGGGCGAGCAGACCACCGGGCGGGGCGCCGTCATCGCATGCGTCGACACATCGCACTCCATGTACGTGGAGGGGCCCGGCGGGGTCACCCGTGAGGCGTGGGCCAAGGCGTGTGCTCTGGCACTCCTCGACCAGGCTCGCCACGGAGGGCGCGACTTCGTGGGCATCCTGTTCGCCGCCGCCGACAAGCTCCGGATCTTCCGCTTCCCCGCCGACGAGGCCGCCGACATCGACCGGGTCGTGGACTTCGCGGAGACCTTCCTGGGCGGCGGCACCAGCTACCAGAGGCCGCTGTCGGCCGCCCTGGAGCTACTGGCGGAGGAGTACGACGACGCCGCTCGCACACGCGGCGACATCGTGCTGCTCACCGACGACGAATGCGACGTCACGGAGGAGTGGATGCGCGACTGGAACGACGCCAAGCACCGGCTCGGCTTCCGCGTCTTCGGCCTCGCCGTGGGCGCGCCGCCCGCCGCGGAGGCAGGGTCGGTCCTGGACGCCCTGTGCGACAACCTCCGTGTCGTCGAGGACTTCACCGACGTCCACGCCGCGGCCGACCTCTTCCGCGTGATCTGACCCGACCCGGGACCCGCCCCGGGACCCGACCCGAAGGAGAGAGTGAGCGCGTACGGTGCCCGTGAGCGAGGCCGGTCCCTTCGGAGGAACGGCCGCAACGGGGCAACGGGGCAACGGGGAGGAGCGCAGGTGGGCGGGGTCTGGGCAGGGGTTCGGGAGCGCGTGCTCGCGCTGCGGGACGCACCGAACCGGCGGGCGGTGTTCGGTGCGTACTTCAAGCAGTCCGGCCACGAGTTCGAGCTGCGCCCGGTCCTGACCGAGGAGCAGGTCGCCGCGGTGGAGCGACAGGGCGGCGTGCGTTTTCCCGAGGAGTACCGGACCTTTCTGCTGGAGGTCGGGGCGGGCGGCGCCGGCCCCGACTACGGCCTGTTCACGATCGACCCACCCGAACCAGGGGCGCCGCCCGGCACTGACCCCCGGCCCGGCACCGCCGCGGAGTCCACCCCCGCGGAGTTCCGCCCCGAACGCACGGCGGAGTGGGAGGAGCACCAGGCGGCGGAGCCCTACCGGTCGGCCTACGGGGACTCCGACGAGGAGGCCGCCCGGTTCCGCGCCGACTACACCGCCTGGGACAAGCGCGACGACGAGCTCCTCGACTCGCTGACCGAAGGCGCCCTCTACGTGAGCGAACAGGGCTGCGCCTACTACACGTTGCTGGCGATGACCGGCCCCGAGCGCGGCACGATGTGGCAGGACGTCCGCGCGGTCGGGGAGGGCGTGGTTCCGTACGAGTTCCTCGGCAGCACGGCCCGAGTCACCTTCGCCGAGTGGTACCACCACTGGCTGACCCGCGCGGAACGGGTGGCGTGGCAGACACCCGAGGAGCAGGAGGGGAGCCCGGCGTAGCCCACGCTGTCCGGGACGTGCTGTCCGGGGCGTGCCTCACCCCGCGAACTCCACCTCCGGATACCGTCCCGACGGCGCCCCCAGCAGGCCGTCGTCGTGGCCCTTCAGCCAGCGGTCGAAGAACGAGGCCACATAGGCCCGTTGCGCTGCCACCGCCCGTGTCGGGTCGACCGTGCCTATGTGGTCCTCGAGTGTCCGGCGGCTCACTCCTGCCTGGGGGAGGAGCGCCGGGAGGTCCGTGTAGGTCTGGTGCAGGGAGCCCCGCAGGGTGAGGTTGCGTTTCCAGGCCGCCGTGTGGGACCAGAACGAGCGCCATGACGGCTCGGTCGTGCGGTCACTGCCCTCGCGGCCCATCAGGAGGAACGGGCGGTCCAAGCCGTGTCGCGCGACCGGCAGCAGGTTCGTGCCGTCGGGTTCGGGGTTGTATTCCAGCGTGCCGTCCATGTTGACGCCCGCCTTGACCCTGCGGTCCTCGTACATCGTCTCCGCCGCCGCGATCCCGCCCGCCGACTGGCCGACCATGCCCACGCGACGGAGGTCCACGACCCGGGACAGGCCGTGCGGCAGCGAACCAAGGCTGTCCAGCACGAACCTGGAGTCGGCGACCCGGACGTCGAGGGTCTTCTTGAGCAGCTCCGTCATCGTGCCGTTCTTCTGCGCCTCCGCCAGCTCCTTCCGCAGCGGGCCGTCGTCCTTGACCGAGCCGTCGGGGAACTGCACCCCCGGGTTTTCATAGGTGTGGTCGACCGTGACGACCACATAGCCGCGGCTCGCCATCTCCTCGACCAGCGCGGTGCCCCACGTGCGCGGGTCACCCGCGCCCGCCGCGTACACGAGCACGGGGAGTCGTCCGGCCCGCCTGTCGGGGGGTGCCCCCTCACGGGCGTGCGTGCGCGTCGCCGCGAAGTCGAGGGCGCCCTCCGGGATGCCGTGCGGCGACGTGGCGTCCCAGCGGTCCGCCGCGCCCGGCGCCATGTAGCGAGCCCGGGGGTGGTGCTCGGCGGAGCCCGACGCCGCCGGGTACCAGACGCTGATCATCAGCTCCCGGTACCGCTGCGAGGGCACCCACGGGTCGTGCCGGCTCGGGTCGACCAGGCGAGCCGAGACCGTGCCTATGCCGTACGGCCCCGTGGGCGCGGGCAGGTGGGCCGCGGCCCCGGCGGCGTACGGCCGCGTCGACGCGATCTCCGCCCCGGACGCCGGCAGCGACAGCGCGGTCGCCACCAGCCCCGCGGCCGCGAGGCCGACGAACGAGCGGCGGGTCGGCGAAACATGCGGGCGAGGATCCGAGTGAGCACGTGGAGTCATGCCTCCAGCGTGATCCTCACCCGACCCTCTCCACCATGGGGGAAATCATGGATTTCCCGTCTGGGGGATGCCCCCCACACGCACCTGCCCCAGCCACCGCGCAGGCCGCTACTCCCCCCGCCGCCGAATCTTGTTCCCCAGCCACACCAGCGGATCGTACTTCCGGTCGACCGCCCGTTCCTTCAACGGGATCAGCGCGTTGTCCGTGATCTTGATGCCCTCCGGACACACCTCCGTGCAGCACTTCGTGATGTTGCAGTAGCCGAGCCCGTGCTCGTCCTGCGCCGTGCGTTTGCGGTCGAGGCCGGTGTCCGCCGCCGCGTCGAGCGGGTGCATGTCCAGCTCGGCGACGCGCATCAGGAAGCGCGGGCCCGCGAAGGCGGGCTTGTTCTCCTCGTGGTCGCGCACCACGTGACACGTGTCCTGGCACAGGAAGCACTCGATGCACTTGCGGAACTCCTGCGGGCGGTCCACGTCCGACTGCTGCATGCGGTACTCGCCGGGGCCCAGGCCGGCGGGCGGTACGAACGCCGGGACCTCGCGCGCCTTCGTGTAGTTGAAGCCGACGTCCGTCACCAGGTCGCGCACCACGGGGAACGCGCGCAGCGGTGTCACCGTGATGACCTCGTCGCGGTCGAAGACCGACATCCGCGTCATGCACATCAGACGGGGACGTCCGTTGATCTCCGCCGAACACGAACCGCACTTGCCCGCCTTGCAGTTCCAGCGCACCGCGAGGTCGGGCGCCTGAGTGGCCTGGAGGCGGTGGATGATGTCGAGGACGACCTCGCCCTCGTTGACCTCGATCTTGAAGTCCTCCAGGTCACCGCCGCTCAGGTCTCCGCGCCAGACCTTGAATTGCGCGTCGTACGAACTCATTCGTACAGCTCCTCTTCAGAGAGGTACTTGACCAGCTCCTCCTTTTCGAAGAGGGCGAGCAGGTCCGGGCGGATGGGCTCGGTCGTCACGCGGACGAGGTCGATCTGGCCGCGCACGGGATCGGTGGCCGCCAGGCCGCCCGTCGGGTCGGTGAGTTGGCAGAGGAGGTTGACCCGCCGCCACTCGCGGTTCATCGCCGGGTGGTCCTCGCGCGTGTGGCCGCCGCGGCTCTCCGTGCGCTCCAGGGCGGCCCGCGCGACACACTCGCTGACCAGCAGCATGTTCCGCAGGTCCAGGGCGAGGTGCCAGCCCGGGTTGAACTGCCGGTGGCCCTCGACTCCGGCGCGTCGCGCCCGTACCCGGAGTTCGGCGAGCTTCTCCAGGGCCTGCTCCATCTCCGCCTCCCGGCGGATGATGCCGACCAGGTCGTTCATGGTCTGCTGCAGTTCCTGGTGGAGGGTGTAGGGGTTCTCGGGCGTCACCCCGTCCTCCCTGCCCTCGGCGCTGAACGGCCGCAGCGCCTCCGCGGCCGCCGTGTCCACCTGCACCTCGTCCGGCACGGGACGGACGTCGAGCCCCGCCGCGTACCGGGCCGCGTGCAGGCCCGCGCGGCGGCCGAAGACCAGCAGGTCGGAGAGGGAGTTGCCGCCCAGCCGGTTGGAGCCGTGCATGCCGCCCGCGACCTCACCCGCGGCGAACAGGCCCGCCACGCGGCGCGTGGCCGCGGTGTCCGAGTCGACCGCGATGCCGCCCATCACGTAGTGACAGGTCGGCCCGACCTCCATCGCCTCCGCCGTGATGTCGACGTCCGCGAGCTCCTTGAACTGGTGGTACATGGACGGCAGTCGGCGTTTGATGACGTCGGCGGGCATACGCGTCGACACGTCGAGGAAGACGCCGCCGTGCGGGGAGCCGCGGCCCGCCTTCACCTCGGCGTTGATCGCGCGGGCGACCTCGTCGCGGGGGAGCAGTTCGGGCGGGCGGCGGTTGTGGTCCGGGTCCTCGTACCAGCGGTCGCCCTCCTCCTCCGACTGCGCGTACTTCTCCTTGAAGACGTCGGGCACGTAGTCGAACATGAAGCGCTTGCCCTCGGAGTTGCGCAGGACCCCGCCGTCACCACGCACGGACTCGGTGACGAGGATGCCCTTGACCGACGGCGGCCAGACCATGCCCGTCGGGTGGAACTGCACGAACTCCATGTTCAGGAGGGGTGCGCCCGCGAGCAGCGCGAGCGCGTGCCCGTCGCCCGTGTACTCCCACGAGTTCGACGTCACCTTGAAGGACTTGCCGATGCCGCCCGTCGCCAGGACGACACTGGGCGCTTCGAGCACGAAGAAGCGACCCGATTCCCGGTCGTAGCAGAAGGCCCCGCTCACGCGGCCGCCCTCGTCACGAGAGGAGTCACCGTCATCCGCGGCCTCGTCCTTCAGCACGCGCGTGACCGTGCACTCCTGGAAGACCTTCAGGCGCGCCTCGTAGTCGCCGAACTCCTTGTAGTCATCCTGCTGCAGCGAGACGATCTTCTGCTGCAGGGTGCGGATCAGCTCCAGGCCGGTGCGGTCGCCGACGTGCGCCAGCCGCGGGTACTCGTGGCCGCCGAAGTTGCGCTGGGAGATCCGGCCGTCCGGCGTACGGTCGAACAGGGCGCCCCAGGTCTCCAGCTCCCATACGCGATCGGGTGCCTCACGCGCGTGCAGCTCGGCCATGCGCCATTGGTTGAGGAACTTGCCGCCGCGCAGGGTGTCGCGGAAGTGGACCTGCCAGTTGTCGCCGGAGTTCACATTGCCCATGGAGGCGGCGATGCCGCCCTCGGCCATCACGGTGTGAGCCTTGCCGAACAGCGACTTGCAGATCACGGCCGTACGGGCGCCCTGCTCGCGCGCCTCGATCGCCGCCCGCAGACCCGCGCCCCCGGCCCCCACCACGACGACGTCCCACTGCTGTCGTTCCACTTGAGACATCAGAAGGCCCCGTCCATCAGAAGAAGCGCGGATCGTCGAAGGCACCGCTCGCGACCAGGTAGACGTACAGGTCGGCGAGCGCCACGCTCGCCAACGACGTCCACGCGAGCAGCATGTGGTGGTTGGTCAGCTTTCCGGTCCACTGCCACATGCGGTACCGGACGGGATGCTTGGAGAAGTGCTTGAGCTTGCCGCCGATGACGTGGCGGCAGGAGTGGCAGGAGAGGGTGTAGATCCAGATCAGTACGACGTTGACGAGCAGCACGAGCGTTCCGAGGCCCATGTGGCCCCACTCGTAGTTCTCGTCACGGAAGCCGAGGACGGCGTCGTACGTGAGGATGCCCGCCACGGGGACGGCGGCGTAGAAGAAGTACCGGTGGATGTTCTGCAGGATCAGCGGGAAGCGGGTCTCACCGGTGTACTTCTTGTGCGGCTCGGCGACCGCGCAGGCCGGTGGCGAGGCCCAGAAGCCCCGGTAGTAGGCCTTGCGGTAGTAGTAGCAGGTGAGGCGGAAGCCGAGTGGGAAGACCAGGATCAGGATGGAGGGGGACAGGCCCCACCAGCTGCCGAAGATCTCCCAATTGGGGCCGCCCTTCATGGGTTCGCAGTTCTCGGCGAGGCACGGCGAGTAGAACGGTGACACGTAGGGCGCCGCGTAGTAGTCCGCGTTCGCGAAGGCGCGCCACGTCGAGTAGACGATGAAGGCGAGCAGTCCCGCGGTGGTCGCCGCCGGCGCCAGCCACCAGCGGTCCGTCCGCAGATGGGCAACGCCGATGGCGGCGCGCGTGCCGTCGCGCACGCCGCCGCCCGGTGCCGGTCCGCTCTTCGGTTGAGGTTCCGTGCCGGTGGCCAACGAGGCTCCACTCCTTCTTCTCGAACGGGGAGTACGCGGGACGTCAGGGCATCGGGACGTCAGGGCGCGTGGCGGTCGCAGCCGCCCAGACCCTCGTCGTCGAGATCGCCGGTGTTCGTCCACAGCGAGCGGTCGTACGGCGTATCGGGGATGGTCACGAACTCGGGCTTGTGCGGTTCGAGGGGGGACGGCGGCGGGACCGCCGCGCGCAGCAGCGCCACGCTCTCGCGCAGGTGATCGGTGTCCGTGCGTACGCGGCGTACGTCGACGCCCGCCAGTTGGTCGCCGGCCTGCTGCTCCAGCCTGCCGACGGTGCGGACGAGGTCGTCCACGCAACGCTGTACGGCGGTCAACTCATCGTGCAGAGCCATTACTTGCCCTCACTTAGGGGGTGCGGTGGCAACGCTCATGCGCCTGCGAGTGTCGCGCGTCACATCCCGGCTTGTGAAGAGATCTGCAGTGATTGCCGGATCAGGGGCGGTGAATGCGCCGGATCACGCGCCGATCGCGCCGACCTCGACCGACGGTGACCGCTTCGCGATCGCGCCGAACCCGATGGGCGGTGACCGCTGCACGATCACCCGGCCCGCCACTCCATTGGGCCGCACGAGTGGCATCTGTGGGCCCCCGCGCCGTGCCTCCCCCGCACCCCGCGTCCCGTCCCCTTCAGTGGGGCGATAGATGTGATCAGCTCCATATACCCCCAAACGTGATCAAACCCGGCCCGGTCCTGGCAGCGGGCGGCCGGGCGAGCCCCGGACCCCGGAGGTACCTGTCATGTCCCACGACCGCGCCAGAGTCAGATCTGTCGTGTTCCTCGCGACGGGGGTGCTGGCCCTGCCCGCCCTCGCCGGATGCAGCTCGAACGACGACGCCGGCCGTCCGGTCGCTGGCCAGGACGTCGCTCCCGCCGCCCGGGACATGGTCGCCGACGGCGGAACCATGAACTGGGCGGTCGACGAGCTGCCGGAGACGTTCAACTCCTTCCAGGCGGACGCCGACGAAGCCACCGCGCGGGTCGCCGGCGCGGTCCTGCCGTCCCTGTTCCGCCTCGACGCGCAGGGCAGGGCGCAGCGCAACGCCGACTTCCTGGAGTCCGCGGAGGTCGTCGAGCGCGAGCCGCAGCAGGTCGTCCTGTACAAGCTCAACCAGCAGGCGGTCTGGAGCGACGGCCGGGAGATCGGCGCCGACGACTTCGCCGCGCAGTGGCGGGCCCTCTCCGGCCGGGACAGCGCGTACTGGACGGCACGGAACGCGGGCTACGACCGCATCGCGAAGATCGAGCGCGGCGCGAACAACCTGGAGGTGCGGGTCACCTTCGCCAAGCCGTACGCGGACTGGCGCTCCCTCTTCTCGCCGCTGTACCCGAAGCAGATCATGGGCACGCCCGACTCCTTCAACGACGGCGCGCGCCGCAAGCTGAAGGTGACCGCGGGCCCCTTCGCGCTCGGCGGCACCGACCGCAAGGCAGGCGACGTGACGCTGGAGCGCAACGCGCGCTGGTGGGGCAGCCCCGCCAAGCTCAACAAGATCGTGCTGCGCAAGGTGGGGCGCGCCGAGCGGGCCGAGGCGCTGGCCAAGGGCCGGGTCGACCTCGCCGCGATCGACGCGGCGGAGGCCGGGCGGATCTCCCAGGCCGCCAGGGACAAGGGGAGCGAGGGCCCGCTCGCCCACGGCCCCGGCGCCGCGATCACCCCCGCGAGGGCCCTGCGCTCCTGGGCGATCGCCCACGGCTCCGACGAGGAGGCCGCCGACACGGAGCTCGAGGCGCGCGCCAAGACCCGCAAGGCGGTCAAGAGGTACGCGACGGAGCAGGAGGGGCTGCGCGGCTACGTCGTACGCAAGTCCCTGGAGCCCGCGTACACGCAGCTCGCCCTCAACGGCTCCGAGGGACCGCTCGCCGACGACCGGGTGCGCCGCGCGGTCGCCCGCGCCCTGGACCGCGGGGAGCTCGCGAAGACCGTGCTCAAGCCGCTCGGCCTCCCCGCCGAGCCGGTCGGCAGCCACCTCGCCCTCGCCGGGCAGCAGGCGTACGCCGACAACAGCGGGGCCCTCGGCGAGCAGGACACCGCCGAGGCGAGGGCGCTCCTCGCGGACGCGGGCTGGACGCCGGGCGCGCTGCTGAAGGGGGAGAAGGAAGAGGAGAAGAAGGAAGGGGGGAAGGAGAAGGAAGAGGAGAAGACGGCGGGCGGCGAATCCGACGCGAAGGACGAGAAGAAGTCGGAGGACTCCAAGAAGGACAAGGACTCCACCGACGAAGGCGACGGCGAAGACGACGGCACGTACATCGTCGGCGAAGAGGACGGCAAGCCCGGCGACACCGGCACCACCGTCCTCGCCCCCGCCCCCGCGGCGGCCTACCAGCGCGCCGTCCTGAACCGTCAGGCCGACGTCCTCGGCCTGCCCCGCGAGGCCGACAAGGAGAAGAAGAAGGAGCCCGCCGACCACGCCAAGCAGCACTCCAGGGACCAGGCCAAGGGCGGCGCCCCCGGCGCGTACGCCCCGAAGGGCACCGCCGCCCCCAAGGGATCCGGTGCGAAGGGGGCCGCCGCGGCGGGCCCGCTCGCCAAGGACGGCAAGCCCCTCACCCTCCGCTTCGTGCTGCCCTCCGGGGACGGCTCGGAGCAGCTGCGCGCGGTGGCCGACCGGATCTCGCGGATGCTGCAGAAGATCGGCGTACGTACAGAGACGGCGAAGGTCGCCGACGAGAGCTACTTCAAGGACCACATCGCGTCCGGCCAGTACGACCTCGCCCTCTACTCGTGGCCGGCCTCGGCCTTCCCCGCCACCGACGCCCGCCCGATCTTCGCCAAGCCGGTCCCGGCCGCGGACGGCTCGCTGAACGTCGAGCAGAACTACACCCGTGTCGGCACGGACCACATCGACCAGCTGTTCGATCAGGCGGTCGGCGAGCTGGACGAAGAAACGTCACGCTCCCTGGTCAAGAAGGCGGACGCCCGCATCTGGGCGGAGGCGGGCTCCATCCCCCTCTACCAGCGCCCCCAGCTGATGGCCGCCCGCCCGAACCTGGCGAATGCCGGCGCGTTCGGTTTCCAGGCCCCGCACTACGAGGACATCGGCTTCCTGAAGCCGGGCGCGAAGCCGTCGGGCGGGCCGTCGGCGAAGTAACGCCCTCCGGAAGCCGCCGCCTCAGATTCCGCTCAACTCTCTTGCCCGCCGGCCGTCCCGGCGGGCAAGCTCGTGTCTACCCATTGACCTGCTGTTTCCCCAGAGTTCCCGAGGCTTTCCGCACCCCTGCGAAGCCCCCGCGGAGGCTGCCTCCGCGAGGGACACGTAGACTGGGGTGAGGCCGTGGCGTGTCCAGCCCGGCAGGGTCCGCGTAACTCAGATGTACGCGCGACCGACCACTCACTCCAGGAGTACGCCGCACTATGGCCACGCGCCACGACATCCGCAACGTTGCCATCGTCGCTCACGTCGACCACGGCAAGACGACCATCGTCGACGCCATGCTCAAGCAGGCCGGCTCGTTCGCCGCGCACGCCGCCGAGTCCCTCGACGACCGCATGATGGACTCGAACGACCTGGAGCGTGAGAAGGGCATCACGATCCTCGCCAAGAACACGGCGGTGAAGTATCACCCCAAGGACGGCGGGGAACCGATCACGATCAACATCATCGACACCCCCGGCCACGCCGACTTCGGTGGCGAGGTCGAGCGTGGTCTGTCGATGGTGGACGCGGTCGTCCTGCTGGTCGACGCCTCCGAGGGGCCGCTCCCGCAGACCCGCTTCGTGCTGCGCAAGGCGCTCCAGCAGCGCCTCCCGGTCATCCTGTGCATCAACAAGACGGACCGTCCCGACTCGCGCATCGACGAGGTCGTCAACGAGACGTACGACCTCTTCCTCGACCTGGACGCCGACGAGGACCAGATCGAGTTCCCGATCGTCTACGCCTGCGGCCGCGACGGCATCGCCTCGCTGACCAAGCCGGAGGACGGCACGGTCCCGGCGGACTCCACCAACCTGGAGCCGTTCTTCTCCACGATCCTGGAGCACGTCCCGGCCCCGACGTACGACGAGGAAGCGCCCCTCCAGGCCCACGTCACCAACCTCGACGCGGACAACTTCCTCGGCCGCATCGCGCTGCTCCGCGTCGAGCAGGGCGAGCTGCGCAAGGGCCAGACGGTCGCCTGGATCAAGCGCGACGGCACCATCTCGAACGTCCGCATCACCGAGCTGATGATGACCGAGGCGCTCACCCGCAAGCCGGCCGAGATGGCGGGCCCGGGTGACATCTGCGCGGTCGCCGGTATCCCCGACATCATGATCGGCGAGACCCTGGCCGACCCGGAGAACCCGATCGCGCTGCCGCTGATCACGGTCGACGAGCCGGCGATCTCGATGACCATCGGTACGAACACCTCGCCGCTGGTCGGCCGCGGCGGCACCGGCAAGGGCGCGGACGCCAAGTCCGCGGTCAAGGACCGCAAGGTCACCGCCCGCCAGGTCAAGGACCGCCTGGAGCGTGAGCTGATCGGTAACGTCTCGCTGCGCGTCCTCGACACCGAGCGCCCCGACGCCTGGGAGGTGCAGGGCCGCGGCGAGCTGGCGCTGGCCATCCTCGTCGAGCAGATGCGCCGCGAGGGCTTCGAGATGACCATCGGCAAGCCGCAGGTGGTCACCCGGCAGATCGACGGCAAGACGCACGAGCCGGTCGAGCGCATGACGATCGACGTGCCCGAGGAGCACATGGGCGCCGTCACGCAGCTCATGGGCGTCCGCAAGGGCCGCATGGACAACATGTCGAACCACGGCTCCGGCTGGGTCCGTCTGGAGTTCGTCGTGCCGTCCCGCGGCCTCATCGGCTTCCGTACGGAGTTCCTGACGCAGACGCGCGGCACGGGCATCGCCCACTCCATCCACGAGGGCCACGAGCCGTGGTTCGGCGAGCTGAAGACCCGTAACAACGGCTCCCTGGTCGCCGACCGCGCCGGTGCCGTCACCGCCTTCGCGATGACGAACCTCCAGGAGCGCGGCGTGCTGTTCACCGAGCCGGGCACCGAGGTGTACGAGGGCATGATCGTCGGCGAGAACTCCCGCGCCGACGACATGGACGTCAACATCACCAAGGAGAAGAAGCTCACCAACATGCGCTCCGCCTCCGCCGACTCCTTCGAGGCGATCGTGCCGCCGCGCAAGCTGTCGCTGGAGCAGTCCCTGGAGTTCTGCCGCGACGACGAGTGCGTCGAGGTGACCCCGGAGGCCGTGCGCATCCGCAAGGTCGTCCTGGACCAGAAGGAGCGCGGCCGCTCCGCGTCGCGCGCCAAGCACAGCTGACGCCGCTGAGGTAGCCGTCAGGCGGCACACAGCCGCCTGAGAGGCCGATTTCCGCTGCTCCCGAGGGAGTTGGGCGGAAGTCGGCCTCTTGTGTTTTCGCTGGCGGGTACGGTGTGGCCACTGCCGCGCGGAGGTCTCCCGGCAACCGGTTTTTGTCCGCCAAGTGTCCGGTATGCGGACGTCACTGACCGTTAGATGTGTAACACGTCCGTTTCGCAACCATCTATCTCGGATCGGTTTGTCCGGATTTTGGAAGTTGTACGGGCCAGGTGTGATTGAACCGAGACCAAAAGGGTGTGGTCGACCGGTACCTCATGGCTAATAGTTGACCGCGTATAGCTCGGGTCAATGGGTCACGCGCTGTGGGGAGCGCCGACTCACGAGCACACTGGGGTACTCGATCGTCGCCGTCAGGGGTGTCGGCGCGGTTTCTCGTACCCCCTCTTGTAGTGAACAAGTGGACTCATGAGGAGGAACCCCATGCGTGGTGCCAAGAGCGCCAAGTGGGTCGCGATAGCCGGTGTTGTGGCGCTGACGGCCACCGCTTGTGGCGGCGGCGACAGTGACAACAATGGCAGCGGCAAGGTCGACCCCAAGGGGATCGTCAGCTACGCCAACGGCGAGCCGCAGAACGCTCTGCAGCCGTCGAACACCATGGAGGCGTACGGCAGCGTCGTCATCGACTCGCTCTTCACGGGTCTGGTCCACTACGACAAGAAGGGCGACATCACCTACGAGAACGCCGAGTCGGTCACCCCCGACAAGGACTCGAAGGTGTGGACCGTCAAGCTGAAGCCGGGCTGGAAGTTCCACAACGGCGAGGCCGTCACGGCGAAGTCGTACGTGGAGGCCTGGAACTGGGCAGCGGACCCGGCCAACGGTCAGCAGAACAGCGCGTGGTACCGCGACATCGAGGGTTACGACGATGTCCACCCGGAGAAGGGCAAGGCCAAGAAGAAGGCCATGTCCGGCCTGAAGGTCGTCGATGACAACACCTTCACCATCACGCTGAAGAGCGGCATCCCGTACTACGCGTACAAGCTGGTCTACGCGCCCTTCTACCCGCTGCCCTCGGCCGCGCTGAAGGACCCGAAGAAGTACGGCGAGGCGCCGGTCGGCAACGGCCCGTACAAGTTCGAGAAGTGGGACCACAAGAAGGTCATCTCGGTCCGCGCCTTCGACGGCTACAAGGGCGCGAACAAGCCGAAGAACGGCGGCGTCGACTTCAAGGCCTACAACAAGGACACGGCGGCCTACGCCGACCTGAAGTCGGACAACGTCGACTCGATGCCGATCGTCCCGAACAGCGAGATCGCCAACTTCAAGCAGGACTTCGGCGACCGCGCGATCGACATGGACTTCTCGGCGCTCAACACGGTCAACTTCGCCTTCTACACCAAGCAGTGGAAGGACATCGACGTCAAGGTCCTCCAGGGCCTGTCGATGGCGATCGACCGCGACACCATCGCGAAGACCGTGTTCCACGGCACGCGTGAGTCCGCCACCGGCTGGGTGGCCAAGGGCGTCAAGGGCTACCAGGACGACGCCTGTGGCGAGTACTGCAAGTTCGACGCCAAGAAGGCCAAGCAGTCCATCAAGGACGGCGGCGGCGTTCCCGGCAACAAGATCCAGATCCAGTACAACGCCGACCAGCCGCACAAGGACTGGGTCGTCGCGGTCTGCAACTCCATCACCAACGCGACCGGCGTCAAGTGCGTCGGCGACCCGGTGACCGACTTCGCCGCTGACACGGAGATCCGTGACCAGAAGAAGGTCAAGTCGATGTACCGCTCCGGCTGGGTGCTCGACTACCCCTTCAACGGCAACTTCCTCGCCGACCTCTACGGCACGGGCGTCGACGGCAACAAGGGCGGCTTCTCGGACAAGAAGTTCGACAAGCTGACCAAGGAAGCCGACGCGGCCAAGACGATCGACGAGTCCGCGAAGCTGTACCAGCAGGCCGAGAAGGAGCTCGTCAACACCTTCCCGGGCATCCCGCTCTGGTACAACAAGACGCTCTCCGCGTACTCGAAGAACGTGAAGAAGGTCGAGTTCGACCAGGCCGGCGACCCGATCCTCACGGACGTCGAGGTCTTCGAGAAGTAGCAGTCGTCGGAGTTCCGCTTCCGCGAAGCGACGCCCGGTAACCCCGGGCGTCGCTTCGCGGGCGGCTCCGCAATGGACGGAGGCACCACCATGGGGCGCTACGTCGCGAGGCGACTGCTCCAGATGATCCCGGTCTTCATCGGGACAACCCTTCTGATCTTCCTGATGGTCAACGTGCTCCCCGGCGATCCCGTCGCGGCACTGTGGGGAGACAAGCCGCCGGACCCCGCGCAGGTGGCACAGATCAAGCACGACCGTGGGCTGGACCTGCCCCTGTGGCAGCAGTACTTCCACTACATGGGCGGTCTGCTGCAGGGCGACTTCGGCAACACCATCGCGGGCAACAGGCCGATCCTCGACGAGATCACGCAGGCCTTCCCGGTCTCGATGCGCCTCGCCGCCATGGCGTGGACGTTCGAGCTCGTCGTCGGGATCACCCTGGGCGTGCTGGCCGGCGTGAAGCGCGGTCGCGTCCTCGACAACACCGTGACGCTCTTCACGCTCCTCGTGATCTCCGTCCCGATCTTCGTGTTCGGCCTCTTCCTCCAGCTGATCTTCGGCAATGAGCTGGGCTGGGTCACGCCGACGGTGCAGGACTCCGAGAACTTCGTGGAGCTGATCCTGCCCGCGCTCGTGCTCGGTCTGGTCGGCCTCGCCTACGTGGCGCGTCTGACCCGTACCTCCATCGCCGAGAACCGGCAGGCGGACTACATCCGCACGGCCGTCGCCAAGGGGCTGCCGCGCAAGCGCATCATCTCCCGGCACCTGCTGCGCAACTCGCTGATCCCCGTGGTCACCTACCTCGGCACCGACATCGGCACCCTGATGGGCGGCGCGGTCATCACCGAGGGCATCTTCAACGTGGCCGGCGTCGGCAACCTGCTCTACCGCGGCCTGTTCCAGCACGAGGGCACCGTCATCGTCGGTGTCGTCACCGTGCTCGTGCTCGTGTACCTCCTCGCCAGCCTGCTCGTCGACCTGCTTTACGCGGTCCTGGACCCGAGGATCCGTTATGCCTGACATCACCAAGACGTCGCCCGCAGAGGCGGCCGCGGGCATCGCGCCGACCGATGCACAGGCCGTCCCCGACGGCGTCGAGGCACCCGGCAAGCCGCGCAGTCTCTGGGGCGATGCCTGGCGTGACCTGCGTCGCAGGCCGCTCTTCCTCATCTCGTCGGCGCTGATCCTGGTGCTGCTCCTGGTGGCCGCCTTCCCCGGCCTGTTCACCGGCGCGGACCCCAAGTACGGCGACCTGACCAACCACTTCCTGGAGAAGCCGAACCTCGGTCACTTCTTCCAGGCCGACTGGTTCGGTTACGACCGGCAGGGCCGCAGCATCTACGCCCGCGTCGTCTACGGCACGCGCAACTCGATCATGGTCGGCCTCGGCGTGACCATCCTCGTCACCGTGTTCGGCGGCCTGATCGGCATGCTGGCGGGCTACTTCGGCGGCATCTGGGACAGCCTGCTCTCCCGCATCGTCGACGTGTTCTTCGGCATCCCGTTCCTGCTCGGCGCCATGGTCGTCCTGAACGCCTTCACCAACCGCAACGTGTGGGTGATCACCGGCGCGCTGGCCTTCCTCGGCTGGACGCAGATCGCCCGCGTGATGCGCGGCGCGGTCATCACGACCAAGCACTCGGACTACGTGGTGGCGGCACGCGCGCTCGGCGCCGACACCAAGAGGATCCTGTTCCGGCACATCCTGCCGAACGCCATCGCTCCGGTCATCGTCATCGCGACCATCGCGCTCGGCTCGTACATCGTCGCCGAGTCGACGCTGTCGTACCTGGGTCTCGGCTTCGGCGACGACGCGCTCTCTTGGGGCGGCGACATCTCCGACGCCCTGAGCGACATCCGGAACAACCCGCACACTCTGATCTTCCCCGCCGGGATGCTCAGCCTGACCGTGCTGGCGTTCATCATGCTCGGCGACGCTGTACGCGAAGCCCTCGACCCGAAGCTGCGCTGAGGGAGGCGTACATGACCAGCATCGATCTCAAGACGGACTCCGTCCCCGCCCCCCGCTCGGGCGAGGACCGGAGCGGCCGGCTCCTGGACGTGAAGGACCTCCACGTCGAGTTCCACACCCGCGACGGCGTGGTCAAGGCCGTCAACGGTGTGAACTACAGCGTGGACGCGGGCGAAACGCTCGCCGTCCTCGGCGAGTCGGGCTCCGGCAAGTCCGTGACCGCGCAGGCGATCATGGGCATCCTCGACATGCCGCCCGGAAAGATCCCGCAGGGCGAGATCCTCTTCCGCGGCCAGGACATGCTCAAGATGTCCAACGAGGAGCGCAGGAAGATCCGCGGCCGCAAGATCGCGATGATCTTCCAGGACGCGCTGTCCTCCCTCAACCCCGTGCTCTCGGTGGGCTACCAGCTCGGCGAGATGTTCCGCGTGCACGAGGGCCTGAGCCGCAAGGAAGCCAAGACCAAGGCCATCGAACTGATGGAGAAGGTCAAGATCCCGGCGGCCAAGGAGCGGGTGAACGACTACCCGCACCAGTTCTCCGGCGGTATGCGCCAGCGCATCATGATCGCGATGGCGCTCGCCCTGGAGCCGGACCTGATCATCGCGGACGAGCCCACCACGGCGCTCGACGTGACGGTCCAGGCGCAGGTCATGGACCTGCTGGCCGAGCTGCAGCGCGAGTACAACATGGGTCTGATCCTGATCACCCACGACCTCGGCGTCGTCGCCGACGTCGCGGACAAGATCGCGGTCATGTACGCGGGCCGGATCGTCGAGACGGCGCCCGTCCACGAGCTGTACAAGCGCCCCGCGCACCCGTACACCCGTGGCCTGCTCGACTCGATCCCGCGCCTGGACCAGAAGGGCCAGGAGCTCTACGCGATCAAGGGCCTGCCGCCCAACCTGCTCAAGATCCCCGGCGGTTGCGCGTTCAACCCGCGCTGCCCCAAGGCGCAGGACATCTGCCGCACGGAGATCCCGGCGCTCGTGCCGGTCACCGAGCAGGACGGCGCGGAGCTGCCGGGCCGCGGCAGCGCGTGCCACTTCTGGAAGGAGACGATCCATGGCTGAGCCGACGAAGGCTTCGAAGCTCTCGAAGACGGACGGGCCCACCGACGCCACCCCGAACGTCTCCGACGTGGAGACGGTGGACGCCGCCACGGCCGACGAGGCCGTCGCGGCGATCGAGGCGCCGGTCGAGCGCGGTGAGCCGATCCTTCAGGTCCGCAACCTGGTCAAGCACTTCCCGCTCACGCAGGGAATCCTGATCAAGAAGCAGATCGGTGCGGTCAAGGCGGTCGACGGGATCTCCTTCGATCTGTACCAGGGTGAGACGCTGGGCATCGTGGGCGAGTCCGGCTGTGGCAAGTCCACGGTCGCGAAGCTCCTCATGACCCTCGAACGCGCCACGGCGGGCGAGGTCTTCTACAAGGGCCAGGACATCACCAAGTTGTCCGGGCGCGCGCTGAAGGCGGTGCGCCGCAACATCCAGATGGTGTTCCAGGACCCGTACACGTCGCTGAACCCGCGTATGACGGTGGGCGACATCATCGGGGAGCCCTTCGAGATCCACCCCGAGGTGGCCCCGAAGGGTTCGCGCCGCCAGAAGGTCCGGGAACTCCTGGACGTGGTGGGCCTCAACCCCGAGTACATCAACCGCTACCCGCACCAGTTCTCGGGCGGCCAGCGCCAGCGCATCGGCATCGCGCGCGGTCTGGCCCTCAACCCCGAGATCATCATCTGCGACGAGCCGGTCTCGGCCCTGGACGTGTCCGTCCAGGCCCAGGTCATCAACCTGATGGAGAAGCTCCAGGACGAGTTCAACCTCTCCTACCTCTTCATCGCGCACGACCTGTCGATCGTCCGGCACATCTCGGACCGCGTGGGCGTGATGTACCTCGGGAAGATGGCGGAGATCGGCTCGGACGAGCAGATCTACGACCACCCGACGCACCCCTACACCCAGGCGCTGCTCTCCGCGGTCCCCGTACCGGACCCGGAGGCCCGCGAGGGCCGCGAGCGGATCATCCTCACCGGCGACGTCCCGTCCCCGGCGAACCCGCCCTCCGGCTGCCGCTTCCGCACGCGCTGCTGGAAGGCGGAGGACAAGTGCGCGAAGGAGATCCCGCTCCTGGCGATCCCCGAGCGCTTCAAGGGCCAGGACACGCCGGCGGCTCACGAGTCGGCGTGCCACTTCGCCGAGGAGAAGGACGTCGTGCACGCGGCGTAACCGCTCCGCAGAACCACCGCCCGTACCCCGCGACCTTCGTGTTCGCGGGGTACGGGCGTTCTGCGCCTGCGTGGTTTCCGGGAATCCGCCTGTAACAACCTGCGCCCGCCCGGCGTGTATCAGTCGGAAGCGGGGGGGCGGACGGGCCCGCCGCGTGAGGGAGGGACGGGGGGACGATGGCGAAGCGGCCCGAAGAGGCAGATCAGGATCACTGCGCCGGCTTCGACGCGTTCTACGCCGCCACGGCCAAACGTCTGGTCGCCACGGTCTATGCGATGACCGGTGACCTGGCGGAGGCGGAGGACGCGGTGCAGGAGGCGTACGTGCGGGCGTGGCAGCGGTGGGACCGGCTCGTCGTCGAGGGGGATCCGTTGCCCTGGGTCCGGACCGTGGCGTCACGGCTCGCCATCAGCACGTGGCGCCGGACACGGAACCGCGTGCGCGCGCACTTCAGGCACGGACCCGGCACCGATGTGCCGGAACTGTCCGCCGACCGCGTGGCGTTGGTGGAGGCGCTGCGCGAACTGCCGCCCCAGCAGCGGCAGGCGGTGGTCCTGCACCATCTCCTCGACCTGCCCGTGGAGCAGGTGGCACGGGAGACGGGCGCCACGAACGGCGCCGTGCGCACCCGGCTCAGCCGGGCCCGCAAGGTATTGGGTGTACGCCTCGCCGACACGGCGGCGTTCCGCACGGAGGGGGCGGCGAGCCATGGCTGAGCTCGAGGGAAGGGTCGAGGTCGAAGTCGAGGAACTGCTCGACGGCGTCCAGCTGCGTCTGCCCGACGGCGCCGAGCTGCGGGCCAGGGGCGGGCGACGGCAGGCGAGGCGCCGGATCGCGCTGTCGGCCGCGGCGGTCGCGGCCCTGGCGGGGGCGGTGCTCTGGGCGGTCGTGCCGGGGGGCGGGGACGGCGGCACGGATGTGCGTCCCGCGGAGCGGCCGGACGACGTGGTGCGACTGATGGATGCGAACGAGCTGCCGCTGCACGAGAAGTGGCACTGGCGGAAGCAGGGCCCCGACGGTGCCGAGGACCGCGGCATCATGAGGATCGGCCTCAGTGACGTCGGCTGCGCGCCGCTCGGCACGGCTGGAGCGCCCGGTCACGGTGGCCGCGCCCAGGTCTACCGGGGCGACAGCAACGCCGTCGCCCGTCACCGCCTCGCGGAGTTCCATACGTCCGCCGACACCGACAAGGTCGTCCTGCACCTGCGCAACGTGTTGGACAACTGTGGCATGGAGAAGCGCGGGGAGGGCCCTGACGCGTACTACACGGGCACGGGCACCGGGCCGCGCAGCCATCTGCGCGTCTACCTGACGCACGGCGAGAAGTGGCTCTCGCTGGTGGAGACACTGGACGACTTCCGCCGGTCGTCCTGAGACGGTGGTCCGGAGCCGGCCGTGCCCCGCTCGGGTCAAGGGGGAGGGCGGGTCGGCTCCGGAGGGGTGGGGGTCAGAGGGATTTGCGGGCCGTTGGGACGGGCAGGTCCGCCGGGGTCTCCGGGTAGTGGCAGGCCGTCAGGTGGCCGTCCTCGTTGCCGTCGATGCGGACCAGCGGCGGGTCCTCCGACGCGCACTTGTCCGTCGCCTTCCAGCAGCGCGTACGGAAGCGGCAGCCCGAGGGCGGGTTCACGGGGGAGGGGACGTCGCCCTTCAGGAGGATGCGTTCGCGGCGGGGGACGTCGTCCGGGGTCGCCTCCGGGACCGCCGACAGGAGCGCCCTCGTGTAGGGGTGGCGCGGGTTTCCGTACAGGCTCTCGCGGTCCGCGATCTCCACGATGCGGCCGAGGTACATGACCGCGACGCGCTGCGAGAAGTGGCGTACCACCGCCAGGTCGTGGGCGATGAAGAGGAACGCGATGCCCAGGTCCTGCTGGAGCTTCTGGAGCAGGTTCACCACCTGCGCCTGGATCGAGACGTCCAGCGCCGAGACCGGTTCGTCCGCCACGATCAGCTTGGGCTCAAGGGCCAACGCGCGCGCCACCCCGATGCGCTGGCGCTGGCCGCCCGAGAACTCGTGCGGGAAGCGGTTGAAGTGTTCGGGGTTCAGCCCCACCGTCTCCAGGAGCTCGCGGACGCGGGCCTCCCGGCCGCCCGCCGGGTTGATGTCGTTGACCTCCATCGGGCCCGAGATGATCTTCCCGACCGTCTGCCGCGGGTTCAGTGACGCGTACGGGTCCTGGAAGATCATCTGGATCTCGGAGCGGACCGGCGCGAGCTCCTTGCGGGAGGCGTGCGTGATGTCCTGGCCGCGGTAGGAGATCTTGCCGCCGGTCGGCTCCAGGAGGCGCGTGATCAGGCGGCCCGTCGTCGACTTGCCGCAGCCTGACTCGCCGACCAGGCCCAGGCTCTCGCCCCCGCCGACGGTGAAGTCCAGGCCGTCCACGGCCTGCACGGCGCCGATCCTCCGCTTGAACGGGAATCCGCCCATCACCGGGAAGTGTTTGGTCAGCCCGCTGACGTCCAGGAGAGGAGAGGGGGGCGTGGTGCTGCTCATCGTTGTGGAATCCCGTCTCTTGTACGTCAGTCGGTGCGCGTGCCCGCGAAGTCCGCGAAGAACTCCGCGCGCTGCTCGTCCGTGAGGTGGCAGGCCGCGCCCCGGCCCCCGGACAGTTCGAGGAGCGGCGGCTCGCCCGCGCAGCGGCCGTCCCCGACCTGCTCGGTGAACGCGCACCGCGGGTGGAAGCGGCACCCGGAGGGCGGGTTGAGGAGGCTCGGCGGCGTGCCGGGGATGGGGGAGAGCGGGACGTCCACCGGGCCTTCCAGGGACGGCATCGAACCGAGCAGGCCCCAGGTGTAGGGGTGCTGCGGGGCGCGCAGGACTTCCTTCTTCGTGCCCCGCTCCACACACCGCCCGCCGTACATCACCAGGACGTCGTCCGCGATGTCGGCGATCACGCCCAGGTCGTGCGTGATGAAGATGATCGCCGTGCCGAACTCCTGCTGGAGGTCCTTGAGGAGGTCCATGATCTGGGCCTGGACCGTCACGTCCAGCGCCGTCGTCGGCTCGTCCGCGATCAGCAGCGCCGGGTTGCAGACCAGCGACATCGCGATCATCGCGCGCTGGCGCATACCGCCGGAGAACTGGTGCGGATAGTCGTCCACACGCAGGTCGGGCTGCGGGATGCCGACCTTCGTCAGCATCTCGATCGACCGGTCCCGCGCCTCCTTCTTGGAGGCCCCCGTGTGCTTGCGGAACGTCTCACCGATCTGCCGGCCGATGGTGTGGTACGGCGAGAGGGAGGCGAGGGCGTCCTGGAAGATCATCGCCATCTTGTTGCCGCGCAGCTGCTCCAGCTCCCGCTCGGTGGCGGTGAGCAGCTCCTTGCCGTCGAGGAGGATCTCCCCGTCGATGGCGGTGCTGTCCTTGTGGTGCAGGCCCAGGATGGCGAGGTTCGTGACCGACTTGCCGGAGCCGGACTCTCCCACGATGCCGAGCGTCTTGCCCTTCTCCAGCTCGAAGTCGAGTCCGTCGACGGCCTTGACCGTGCCGTCCTCGGTGGCGAAGTGCACGCGCAGGTCGCGTACGGACAGGAAGGGGGTGGTGCTCATCAGATCTCTCCCTGAGCCCTAGGACAGCCGCACGCGCGGGTCGATCAGCGCGTAGAGGGCGTCGACGACGATGTTGAAGATGACGATCGCGGTGGCCGCCACCAGGACCACGCCGAGCAGGAGCGGCAGGTCGCTCGTGTCGACCGCCTTCACCGACAGCTCGCCGATGCCGTGCAGGGCGAACGTCTTCTCGGTGATGATCGCGCCGCCGAGCAGCACGCCGATGTCCAGGCCGAAGATGGTGACGATCGGGCCCATCGCGCCGCGCCAGGCGAAGCGGAAGAAGACCGTGCGGCGTGAGAGACCCTTGGCCCGCGCCGTGCGGACGTAGTCCTCGTTCATCGTCTCGACCAGCTGCGAGCGGGCCATGCGGGTGTAGTTCGCGGTGAAGATGAGCGCGAGCACGAGCCACGGGATCAGCAGCCCGGAGAACCACTCCGCGGGGTTCTCGGTGAACGGCGTGTACGCGGGCCGGTCCAGGAGATGCAGCTGGTCGGTGAGGAGGTAGACGGCGAAGACGCCGACGACGTAGATCTGCATCGAGGAGGCGACGAGCGACGCCGACGAGGCGATCTTGTCGACGGCCTTGCCCTGCTTGACGGCGGCCAGCATGCCGGTGCCCACACCGAGGACGACGAACACGACCGCGGCGCCCATGGAGAGCGAGACGGTGGTGGGGAAGCGGTCCAGGATGGTGGCGAGGACCGGCTCACGGTTGCGGAACGAGTAGCCGAGGCAGGGCGCGTCGCAGAAGCCGTACGTGTCGTAGTCGCGCCCGACGAAGATGCCCTCGAACCAGTGCCAGAACTGCACCGGCAGCGGGTCGGCGATCCCCAGGTTGTGCTTCACCAGTGCCAGCGTGTCCGGCGGACAGACCTTGCCGCAGGCCAGGCGCGCGGGGTCGCGCGGGGCGGCGTAGAAGAGGAGGAAGACGATCGCGCTGATGATCAGCAGGATCACCGCGCCGCCGATCACGCGGCGAATGAGGAAGCGGAGCATGGCAGTTGGGATTCCTGACGGATGCCGTGAGGGAGGTGAAGGGTCGGGGCGGGCCGCTCCGGTCGTCCGGAGAGGCCCGTCCCGGGGGCGGTCGTCAGCCCTTGACGTACGTCTTGTGGAGCAGCGTCGCCGCGAACTGCGGGTCGTGGATGGCGCCGCCGACCTTGGAGCCGTGCAGGTACCAGCGGCGCTGGTAGGTCTCCGGGATGATCGGCACGACCTCCTTCATGATCCGCTTGTCGAGCGCGGCCCAGGCCTTGCCGGCCTCCTTCGGGTCCGAGATCACCGCGTTCTTCTTGATCGCCTCGTTGATCCAGGGGACGTCGCACTGTGAGACGTTGTTCTGGCCGTCACCGATGGCCGTGCCGTCGAGCATCGGCTGGATCATGGTGTACGCGGTCGGCCAGTCCGGGGACCAGCCGAACCACATGACGTCGAACTTGTTGTCCAGGCGCTGCGCCTGGTCGTAGAAGTCCGTCGAGTTGAGCGGCTTGATGACCGGCTCGAAGCCCGCGGCCTTCAGGTTCTTCTCGATGACGATCTTGGTCTTGTCGTAGGTGGGGCGCCGCGGGAAGGCGTACACGATCTTCGTGCCGAGCTTGCCGGCCTTCTTCAGGATCTCGTGGGCCCGCTTGACGTCGCCCTGCGGCTTGTCGAGCTTGTCGTACAGGTCGAACTTCTCGCGGCCGACGATGTCGGGGCTGAGGATCGTCGTCGCGTAGTCGCCCGCGGTGGTGCCGCCGTAGATCTTGCGGCTCTGCTCAAGCGGCCAGGCGATGAGGAGGGCCTTGCGGACCTCGACGTCGGTGACGCGCTTCATGTTGATGGCGAAGTAGTAGGTGCCCGACGACAGGCCGTTGAAGCTGCGCTTCTTGATGTCGGGGGTGGTGAGCACCTTCTGCATGCGCTCGGCGGGGATCGGCTCGTAGATGGCGACCATCTGCTGGTCCTTGCCCTGGTCCGCGATGAAGCGGTCGCAGGACTCGGGTCCGGTCGGCCCGAACTCGAACTCGAAGCTGTCCGGGTAGGCGTTGCGGATGGGGTCGGTCTTCGGGTCCCAGTGCTTGTTGCGCGTCAGCGTCATCGACTTGTCGATGGAGCGGTGCTTGACGATGTACGGGCCGCAGGAGAAGGGCGCCTTGTCGTACTTCTCCTTGGTGTCGTGCTTCACGGGCGCGGCCGCGTACGAGTGCATGGCCAGCGTGAAGTTGAACTCCGGGCGCGCTTCCTTCAGGTGGAACGTGATCGTCTTCTTCGCCTTGTCGGTGACGATCGAGTCCAGGTGCTTGCCCTTGTACGGACCCTCGTACGCGTCACGCCACTTGCCGCCCTTGCCGGTCAGCGCCTGCTGGACGTAGATGGCGCCTTCGGTGACGAACGGGGCCCAGCCGCGCTCGAAGCCGTGCCGGACGTCGTCGACGGTGAGCTCGCTGCCGTCCTGCCACTTCAGGCCGTCCTTCAGCGTGAAGGTCCAGGTCTTGTTGCCGTCCGAGGCCTTGCCGGTGTCCGTGGCGAGGTCGCCGACGAGGATCTGGTGGCCCTCCATGTCGGTCTGGTAGCCGGTGAGACAGCGCGCGTAGAGGTTGGCGATGGAGGAGTTGTACGCGAAGTAGATGCGCTGCGGGTCCATGTGCGACACGTCGTCCTCGGCGACGCCGTAGATCGTGCCGCCCTTCTTGCCGCCGGGGACGCCGGGCGCGGGCCCGGTCGAGTCCTTCTCGGTGCCGACCTTCACGCTCGCGTTGGTGTACTCCGTGGCGCCGCCGTGCGATCCGCCGTCGCCCCCGCCCGAGTCGCCGCTGCTGCACGCGGACAGCACGAGCGAGCCGCCCGCCGCGACCGAGGTCGAGATGAGGAGGTTTCTGCGTGAGATTGCCATGTGGCTACCAACCCTGTGAGAAGGAGAGAGAGCGGAGTGAGGAGTGTCAGCGTCGGGTCTTCGGGTCGAGCGCGTCGCGCACCGAGTCGCCGAGGAGGTTGAAGGCCACTACGAAGATCACCATGGCGAGGCCGGGAAAGACCATGAAGGTGATGTCGTCCTGGTAGTACTTCGAGCCGTTCTGGATCATCACGCCCCAGTCCGGCGTGGGCTCCTCCAGGCCGACGCCCAGGAAGGCGAGGCCCGCCTCGGCGGTGACGAAGAGGGGGAGCAGGAGCGTCGCCTGGATCAGGATCGGCGTCCACAGGTTGGGGAGCAGCTCCTTGAAGATGATGCGCGCCGGCGAGGCGCCGGTGACCTTGGCCGCCTCCACGAACTCCCGTTCGCGCAGGGCGAGTACCTCGCCGCGCAGGAGGCGGGCCAGTGGGGCCCAGCCGAAGGCCGTCATCACCGTGATGAGGCTGGTGACGGTGAGCCACTGCGGGATCTTCTCCTCGGGGCTGACCAGGATCGAGATCATCACCGGGAAGAACGCGATGTAGAAGAGCGTCGAGGGGAAGGCGAGCAGGATGTCGATGATCCGGCCGATGAAGTAGTCCGTCTTCCCGCCGATGTATCCGGCGGTGAGCCCGATGGTGATGCCGAGCAGGGTGACGAGGAGCGTCGTCGCGGTCGCGATCAGCAGGGAGTTGCGGATTCCGTAGAGCAGGAAGGTGAAGACGTCCCTGCCGAGGACCGGTTCGATGCCGAACCAGAAGTCGCCGTCGATGCCGCCGTTCGGCTTGATCGGGTAATTGAAGTCGTTGAGCAGGCCCGGCTGGTCGAGTCCGTAGGTGTCGTACGGATTCTTTCCGTACACCTTCGCGATCAAGGGTGCGCAGAGCGCGACGACGAAGAAGAAGATCACGACACCGGCGGCGATCACGCCGGACTTGTCCCGCTTGAAGCGGGTCCAGGCGAGCCGTCCCGGCGAACGGCCCTTGCTGCCCCGGTCCTTGGGCGACTCGGGTGTGCCGGCTGTTTTCTCCGTCACTTCAAGGGTGGCGGCAGCGGCGGGAGTTGGGGAGGTCATGGCGCTCCAGGCCCGGAGGGGGACGGCAGGAATCCGCAGGACAACCAGCACCCACGGGCTAGGCGCGACTTTCGCAAGGCGTTTCCGGCGCGGTCAATGAATGGTGAGCCGCTTTGGGGTGCTCTTGAGTTCCTTTATGCAGGCTTTACTTGATCATGGGCATGCCATTGCGTCGGCGTAATCATGCGTGATGGACAAGGCGTGCCAGGGCCGGGCAAGCGCGGCATTGAGTCGGATATGAGTCCGATATGCGGGCGAAGGCGTCTCGGAATGCGTACATCCGGATGGGCTCCGACTCATACGGGTGGGATAAATGTGCGGTTCATTCCTCTTGCGGCGATATTTGGCGGTACGTAATCGCGACAGCCGAGGACAGGAGGACTCCATGCGTGGAGCCACGCACGCCAAGTGGGCCGCATGTGCGGTGACCGTCGCTCTCGCTGCGACGGCCTGCGGTGGCGGGGGAAGCGACGGCGGCGGTGGCGACGGCTCCGGCATCGTGAGCTCCTCGTGGGGCGACCCGCAGAACCCGCTGGAGCCGGCGAACACCAACGAGGTGCAGGGCGGCAAGATCCTCGACATGGTCTTCCGGGGCCTGAAGCGGTACGACCCGAAGACCGGCGAGGCCAAGGACATGATCGCCGAGTCGATCGACACCAAGGACGCCCAGAACTTCACGGTCAAGATCAAGGACAACTGGAAGTTCAGCAACGGCGAGAAGGTCACCGCCAAGTCGTTCGTGGACGCCTGGAACTATGGCGCGAACCTCAAGAACAACCAGAAGAACGCGTACTTCTTCGGGTACATCGAGGGCTACGACAAGGTCCACCCCGAGAAGGGCGACCCCAGCGCCCAGACCCTCTCCGGCCTCAAGGTCGTCGACGACAAGACCTTCACGGTCAAGCTCAGCCAGAAGTTCTCCACCTGGCCCGACACCCTCGGCTACCCCGCCTTCGCGCCGCTGCCCAAGGCGTTCTACGACGACCACCAGGGCTGGCTCTCCAAGCCCGTCGGCAACGGCCCGTACAAGGTGGACTCGTACACCAAGGGCTCCAAGATGTCCCTGCGCAAGTGGGACGGCTACCCCGGCGACGACAAGGCGCGGAACGGCGGTGTGGACATGAAGGTCTACACCGACAACAACACCGCCTACACCGACCTGATGGCCGGCAACCTCGACCTCGTCGACGACGTTCCCGCCTCGCAGCTCAAGAACGCCAAGAACGACCTCGGCGACCGCTACATCAACACCCCCGCCGGCATCATCCAGACCCTCGCCTTCCCGTTCTACGACAGCAAGTGGAACAAGGACGGCATGGAGAAGGTCCGCCAGGGCCTGTCCATGGCGATCAACCGCGAGCAGATCACCGAGACGATCTTCCAGAAGACGCGCACGCCCGCCTCCGACTGGACCTCACCGGTCCTCGGCGAGAAGGGCGGCTACAAGGAAGGGCTCTGCGGCGACGCCTGCGACTACGACGCCGCGAAGGCCAAGAAGCTCGTCGAGGAGGGTGGCGGCATCCCCGGCGGCACCCTCAAGGTCACCTACAACGCGGACACCGGCTCCCACAAGGAGTGGGTCGACGCCGTCTGCAACTCCATCAACAAGGCGCTCGGCAAGGACAAGGCCTGCGTCGCCAACCCCGTCGGCACCTTCGCGGACTTCCGCAGCAAGGCCTCCAAGCAGGAGCTCGACGGAGCCTGGCGCGCGGGCTGGCAGATGGACTACCCGCTGATCCAGAACTTCCTGGAGCCGGTCTACTTCACCGACGCCCCGTCCAACGACGGCAAGTACTCCGACAAGGAGTTCGACAAGCTCGTCAACGAGGCCAACGGCGAGACGGACACCAACAAGGCCATCGGCAAGTTCCAGGACGCCGAGAAGATCCTCGCCAAGGACATGCCCGCCATCCCGCTCTGGTACCAGAACGGCAGCGCCGGCTACTCGGACAAGGTCTCCGACGTCTCCCTGAACCAGTTCAGCGTGCCGGTCTACAACGAGATCAAGGTCAACTGAGACGCCGGGAGCCGCCCCATGGGACGTTATGTGATCCGGCGCCTGCTGCAGATGATCCCGGTCTTCATCGGCGCCACCCTGCTGATCTTCCTGATGGTGAACGTGATGGGCGACCCCGTCGCGGGCCTGTGCGGCGACCGCAAGTGCGATCCCGCCACGGCCACCCAGCTGAAGAAGGAGTTCGGCCTCGATAAGCCGGTGTGGCAGCAGTACCTGACGTACATGGGCAATGTCTTCACCGGCGACTTCGGCACCGCGTTCAACGGCCAGAAGGTCACCGAGCTGATGTCGGCGGCCTTCCCCGTCACCATTCGGCTCACCGTCGTGGCGATCGTCTTCGAGATCGTCATCGGCATCTCGCTGGGCGTCCTGACGGGGCTGCGGCGCGGGCGCCCCGTCGACACCGTGGTGCTGCTCCTGACCCTCGTCGTCATCTCCATCCCCACCTTCGTCACCGGGCTCGTCCTGCAACTCCTGCTCGGCGTGCAGTGGGGCGTCATCAAACCCTCCGTGTCCAGCGAGGCGCCCTTCAACGAACTGCTGATCCCGGGACTCGTGCTCGCCTCGGTCTCCCTGGCGTACGTCACCCGCCTGACCCGCACCTCCATCGCGGAGAACCGGCGCGCCGACTACGTCCGCACCGCCGTCGCCAAGGGCCTCCCGCGCCGCCGCGTCATCACCCGGCACCTGCTGCGCAACTCCCTGATCCCCGTGGTCACGTTCATCGGCACCGACGTGGGCGCGCTGATGGGCGGCGCGATCGTGACCGAGCGGATCTTCAACATCCACGGCGTCGGCTTCCAGCTCTACCAGGGGATCCTCCGCCAGAGCACCCAGACCGTCGTCGGCTTCGTGACCGTCCTCGTCCTGGTCTTCCTGGTGGCCAACCTCATCGTCGACCTCCTGTACGCCGTACTCGACCCGAGGATCCGCTATGCCTGAACCTCAGGAGCCGGAGCGCGCCATCGCGGCCACCGGCATGGGCGGGGCGATGGACCTCGCCACCAGCGAGGCGACCTCCCTGGAAAAGACGACACCGGGCGGACCCGAGGGCGGGCCCTCGGCGCCCGCGCGCAGCCTCTGGTCCGACGCCTGGCGGGACCTGCGGCGCAACCCCGTCTTCATCGTCTCGGGGCTGGTCATCCTCTTCCTCGTCGTCATCTCCCTCTGGCCCTCCCTCATCGCCACCGGCAACCCGCTCGACTGCGACCTCGGCAACGCGCAGAAGGGCTCGGCCCCCGGGCACCCCTTCGGCTTCAACGAGCAGGGCTGCGACGTCTACACCCGGGTCGTCTACGGGACCCGCGTCTCCGTCACCGTCGGCGTGTGCGCCACCCTCGGCGTCGCACTCATCGGCAGCGTGCTCGGCGGGCTCGCCGGGTTCTTCGGCGGGGCCTGGGACGCGGTCCTCTCCCGCATCACCGACATCTTCTTCGCCATCCCCGTCGTCCTCGGCGGCCTGGTCCTCCTGTCGGTGGTCACCAGCTCCACCGTCTGGCCGGTGATCGGCTTCATGGTGCTGCTCGGCTGGCCGCAGATCTCCCGCATCGCCCGCGGCTCCGTCATCACCGCCAAACAGAACGACTACGTGCAGGCGGCGCGCGCCCTCGGCGCCTCCAACCCCCGGATGCTGCTCCGCCACATCACCCCCAACGCCGTCGCCCCCGTGATCGTCGTGGCGACCATCGCCCTCGGCACCTACATCGCCCTGGAGGCCACGCTCTCCTACCTCGGCGTCGGTCTGAAGCCGCCCACCGTCAGCTGGGGCATCGACATCTCGGCCGCCTCCCAGTACATCCGCAACGCCCCGCACATGCTGCTCTGGCCCGCCGGAGCCCTCGCGATCACCGTCCTCGCGTTCATCATGCTCGGCGACGCGGTGCGCGACGCCCTCGACCCGAAGCTGAGGTAGGCGCCCATGGCAACCGTGGCATCCGAGGCAGCCGCGTCCGGCACACCCGGGGCGTCCAGGCTGCTCGAAGTGCGCGACCTGCACGTCGAGTTCCGCACCAGGGACGGCATCGCCCGAGCCGTCAACGGAGTGGACTACAGCGTCGACGCGGGCGAAACCCTCGCCGTCCTCGGCGAATCCGGGTCCGGCAAGTCCGTCACCGCCCAGGCCGTCATGGGCATCCTCGACACCCCGCCCGGCAGGATCACCTCCGGGGAGATCCTCTTCCGGGGGCGGGACCTCCTGAAGCTCAAGGAGGACGAGCGGCGCAAGGTCCGCGGCGCGGGCATGGCGATGATCTTCCAGGACGCGCTGTCGTCCCTGAACCCGGTGCTCAGCGTCGGCGAACAGCTCGGCGAGATGTACGTCGTCCACAAGGGCATGTCCCGGAAGGACGCCAAGGCCAAGGCCGTCGAACTGATGGACCGGGTCCGCATCCCGGCCGCCAGGGAGCGCGTCGGTCAGTACCCGCACCAGTTCAGCGGCGGCATGCGCCAGCGCATCATGATCGCCATGGCGATGGCGCTCGAACCCTCGCTGATCATCGCCGACGAACCCACCACCGCCCTCGACGTCACCGTCCAGGCCCAGGTCATGGACCTCCTCGCCGAGCTCCAGCGCGAGATGAACATGGGCCTGATCCTCATCACCCACGACCTCGGCGTCGTCGCGGACGTCGCCGACACCATCGCCGTCATGTACGCGGGCCGCATCGTCGAACGCGCCCCCGTCCACGAGATCTACCGGGCGCCCGCCCACCCCTACACCCGCGGCCTCCTCGAATCCATCCCGCGCCTCGACCAGAAGGGCCAGGAGCTCTACGCGATCAAGGGGCTGCCGCCGAACCTCATGAACATCCCGCCAGGCTGCGCCTTCCACCCCCGCTGCCCCATGGCCCAGGACATCTGCCGCACCGACGAGCCGCCGCTCCACCGCGTGACGTACGAGGGGCTGACCGCCGAGCGCAGGAGCGCCTGCCACTTCTGGAAGGAGACGCTCGATGCGTCACGTTGAGCTCGCCGACGTCGGCACGCCCGCCGGACGCGAGCCGATCCTCCAGGTCCGCGGCCTCGTCAAGCACTACCCGCTCACCCAGGGCATCGTCTTCCGCAAGCAGGTCGGCGCGGTCAAGGCCGTCGACGGCGTCGACTTCGACCTCGGGCACGGCGAGACGCTCGGCATCGTCGGCGAGTCCGGCTGCGGCAAGTCGACGGTCGCGAAGATGCTGGTCAACCTGGAGCGGCCGACCGCGGGCGAGATCCGCTACAAGGGCGAGGACATCACCAGGCTGTCGGGCCGCGCACTCAAGGCGGTGCGCCGCAACATCCAGATGGTGTTCCAGGACCCGTACACCTCCCTCAACCCCCGCATGACGGTCGGCGACATCATCGGTGAGCCGTACGAGATCCACCCCGAGGTCGCCCGCAAGGGCTCGCGCCGGCAGAAGGTGCAGGAGCTGCTCGACGTGGTCGGGCTCAACCCCGAGTACATCAACCGCTATCCGCACCAGTTCTCCGGCGGCCAGCGCCAGCGCATCGGCATCGCGCGCGGCCTGGCGCTCCGGCCCGAGGTGATCGTCGCCGACGAACCGGTCTCCGCCCTCGACGTCTCCGTCCAGGCACAGGTCATCAACCTCCTGGAGAAGCTCCAGAACGAGTTCGACCTCAGTTACGTCTTCATCGCCCACGACCTGTCGATCGTGCGGCACATCTCCGACCGGGTCGGCGTCATGTACCTGGGACGGATCGTCGAGATCGGCTCGGACGCCGAGATCTACGACCACCCCACGCACCCCTACACGCAGGCGCTGCTCTCCGCCGTGCCCGTCCCCGACCCCGACGCGCGCGAGCACCGCGAGCGGATCATCCTCTCCGGGGACGTGCCCTCGCCCGCCAACCCGCCCTCCGGCTGCCGCTTCCGCACCCGCTGCTGGAAGGCAAGGGAGCGGTGCGCCCTGGAGGTGCCGCTGCTCGCCGTCCCGGCGGAGTTCCGGCTCGACGACAGCCCCGCCGCGCACGACTCGGCCTGCCACTTCGCGGAGGAGAAGCAGGTCGTGCCGTAACGGGCGGGGCGGCTCGCGGCTACTCCCTCGGGAGTCCCAGGGACCGCTTCAGGAAGTCCACCTGGAGCAGCAACAGGTTCTCCGCGACCTGCTCCTGCGGGGTCATGTGCGTGACCCCGGAGAGCGGCAGGACCTCGTGCGGGCGGCCCGCGGCGAGCAGCGCGGAGGACAGCCGCAAAGAGTGCGCGACCACCACGTTGTCGTCGGCGAGGCCGTGCACGATGAGCATCGGGCGGTGCGGCTCGGCCGCCTCCACGAGACCGTCGTCCCAGATCAGGGAGTTGTGCCGGTACGTCTCCGGCGTCCGGGTCGGATCGCCGAGGTACCGCTCCTCGTAGTGCGTGTCGTAGAGCCGCAGGTCCGTGACCGGGGCGCCGACCACCGCCGCGTGGAACACGTCGGGGCGGCGCAGCGCGGCCATGCCGGCGAGGTACCCGCCGTAGGACCAGCCGCGGATCGCCACCCGGCTCAGGTCGAAGGGGAACCGCTCGGCGAGCGCGTGCAGGGCGTCGACCTGGTCCTCAAGGGTGAGGGTCTTGTCGTTCTTGATCGACTTCTCCCAGCCGGGGGAGCGGCCGGGGGTGCCGCGGCCGTCCGCGACGAGCACCGCGAACCCCTGGTCGGCGAACCACTGGGAGGTCAGGAAGATGTTGTGCGCACGCTGCACGCGCTGGCCGTGCGGGCCGCCGTACGGATCGAGCAGTACCGGAAGGGGGCCGTCCGTCTCCTTGTAATCCGTGGGGAGCAGGACGGCGCACGGGATGTTCCGCGTGCCCCCTTCGGTGAGCGTCACGCGCGGAGTGAGCCCCGGGCGCTGGGCGTGTGAGGCGATCGTCGCCACCTGCTTGCCCTCGCGCAACACCTGCACCTGCGCGCCGGGGCGGTCGAGCGTGGCGGACACCAGGACGGTGAGGCCGCCCGCACGGACGGCCGAGTGCACGCCCGGCTCCTGCGAGACGCGCTCCACGCCCAGTTCGTTGACGCGGTACACATGGATCTCACCGGTCTCCGGGTCGGCCGCAGCCGCGCCCGCGGACGCCGAGAGGAGGATGTCCTCCTCGGTGACGTCAAGAACCGCACGTACGTGCAACTGGGGCCCTGTCAGGGGACGTTCCCCCCACGCGAGGACGCGCGCGCCGCCCTCGTCCGCGATCCGCACGAGCTTCCCGCTGGGCGACCAGCACGGCACACCAGGGAAAAGTTCAAGCCATTCTGGATCTTCTTCCGCGTGCACCATCCGCGTGGCCCCGCTGTCCGGGTCCACCGCCAGATACAGCTGGCTCCCCTGATCGCGGGACTGCACGAGCAGCAGCGGCGCACCATCCGCCGACCAGTGCACACGTGCGAGATACGGGAAGCGGGCACGGTCCCAGACCACCTCGGTCCGCGATCCGTCGAGGCCCAGGACCCACAGGCCGACCTCCGCGTTGGGCGTGCCCGCGGCCGGGTACGCGACCTGCTCCGGCGCCCGGTCCGGGTGCGCGGGATCCGCGATCCACCACCGCTGCACGGGGGCGTCGTCGACCCGCGCGACGAGCAGCCGCTGCGAGTCGGGAGACCACCAGAAGCCCCGTGAACGGGCCATCTCCTCCGCCGCGATGAACTCCGCCAACCCGTACGTGACCGTCGCCTCCTGGCCCGCCTCGGGCTCCGCGAGGGCCCGGTCGCCCTCCCCGTCGGCGCCCGTCACGCGCAGGGCGCCCCGCGCCACGTAGGCGACATGACGCCCGTCCGGCGAGGGACGCGGGTCGATCACCGGCCCCGGTACGGGCAGTTCGCGCGCCGTGCCCGCGCGCAGCTCAGCGGTGAACAGGCGGCCCGACAGGGCGAACGCGGCCAGCTCCACGGCGGCGTCCGTCGCGTAGCCCACGATGCCCGCACCGCCCTCACGGCTCCGCTCGCGCCGTGCGCGCTCCGCCGCGGACAACTTCTCGGCGGCGCCGCCGAGCAGCACGTGCGGATCGGCGGCGACCCGCTCGGCGCTGCCGTCCGACACGTCGAGGACCCACAACCTGTTGGCCCGGTCGGTGCCGTCGGAGGAGCGCAGGAAAACAACGCGTGAACCATCCGGCGCCACGGTGAACGCACGGGGAGCGCCGAGGGTGAAGCGCTGGGTGCGGGCGTGCTGACGCGGGAAGGAGAGCCGCTGTGCCTGGCTCTCGTCGGGCCTGGGAATTCCGGGGTTCTCGGTGGTCATCCCCTGAGCCTATGGCTCATGCGCCCCCCTGTGCTGCCGTGCTCCGACTCATGCGTCCGCACGGATAGTTATGATCCGTAGCGCTTGGTGGGTATGAACCTGCTGACGTCCGCACTGGGGTACGACAACGAGTTGGAGGTGACCGCCGTGGCACTCTCGATTTCGGCGGTGGTGCTGCTGGCAGTCATCGTCTTCCTGTTGGTCAAGAAGTCAGGACTGAAAGCGGGGCACGCGGTCGTCTGTACGCTGCTCGGCTTCTACCTGGCGAGCTCGTCCGTCGCCCCGACGATCAACGAGCTGACGACGAACGTGGCGGGCATGATCGGGGACATCAAGTTCTGACGCGGGCTCGTAGGGTGGTCCCATGACGGAACTGCCCGCCCGGCGCCTGCTGCTCGTGCACGCGCACCCCGACGACGAGTCGATCACCACCGGCGCGACCATGGCCAAGTACGCGGCCGAGGGTGCGCACGTCACCCTGGTGACCTGCACCCTGGGCGAGGAGGGCGAGGTCATCCCGGCCGGACTCGCCCACCTCGCGGCCGACCGGGACGACTCCCTCGGTGCCCACCGCGTCGGGGAGCTGGCGGCCGCCATGAAGGAAGTGGGCGTCACCGACCACCGCTTCCTCGGCGGCCCCGGGCGCTACCGCGACTCGGGGATGATGGGCGTCGAGCAGAACAGCCGCCCCGGCGCCTTCTGGTCGGCGGACCTCGACGAGGCCGCCGCCCACCTCGTCGAGGTGATCCGCGAAGTGCGCCCCCAGGTCCTCGTGACGTACGACCCCGACGGGGGATACGGCCACCCCGACCACATCCAGGCGCACCGCGTCGCCATGCGCGCGGCCGACCTCGCCGCCGACCCGGCCTTCCACGCCGACCTCGGCGCGCCCCACACGATCGACAAGATCTACTGGAACCGCGCCCCGCGGTCCGTGGTCGAGGAGCGCTTCGACCGGATGTCCGGCGCGCTGCGGGACTCGCCGTTCGGCACGCCCGCCGTCGTCGCGGATGTGCCCGGCGTCACGGACGACGAGCGGATCACCACCGAGATCGACGGCCGCCCCTACCTGACGGCCAAGGCAGCGGCCATGGCGGCGCACGTCACACAGATCACGGTCAGCGGGCCGCTCTTCATCCTCTCCAACGAACTCGCGCAGCCCATCTTCGATGTGGAGTACTACGAGCTGGTGCGGGGAGAAGCGTCGGCAGAGGGAAACTCCCGCGAGACGGATCTGTTCGCGGGACTCGAAAGGGTGACGGACATGGCTGAGGTGACCGCGCTGTGAGTACGCGTTCGCGAGCGTCGTCGGGGGCCGGGTCCGGGGCTTCAAAGCCCCCCGCCTCTCCCGGCGCGGGGTCCGGCGCCGCCGCCGGCGGCAGCTTCCTCGCACAGCCCCTGAGAGCGGGCCGCCTCGGCGCCTACGCACTCCTCTTCGTCCTCGGCGCCGTCGTCGGCGTCGCCGGCTCGCTCGTCCAAGGCGGCTTCTTCCCCGCGGGGTTGCTGCTCGCGCTCCTCGGCGCCGCCGGTCTCTTCTACGGCGGGTCGCGGGCGATCGGCACCAGGGCGGGGGCCGTTGCGCCCGCGGCCGGCTGGCTGGTCGCGGTCATGCTGCTCACCGCCACCAGACCCGAGGGCGACTTCCTCTTCGGCGCGGGGATCGTCTCGTACGGCTACCTGCTCGGCGGAATGGCCGTCGCTGTGATGTGCGCCACGCTCGGGCAGGGGCCGCAACCGGCCGCGCCCGCCGCCCGACTTGGCAAGTGACGTACCACTTCGCCCCGTGTCGCGCACGGGTTTGACGCCGGTCACGGGATGAGTGCCGACGGCGGCCAGTATGGTGGTGCGGCCGCCGAGCCTCCCCCAACCTCCGGCCGGGGGGACCCCGGATGAGGTCGAGACGGGCGGCGGAGTCAACCAGGAGAACCTGCCTTGAGTCGTGAAACTGACAGTTCGTCCTCCGGGCCCCAGGGGCGCGGTGGAGCCGCCTACCCCTCGGGGACGCCGCCGTACGGCTCCCCGGCACAAGGTGCCGCCGACGACGGCGGCAGGGACGGAGCGCGGCGGCAGGCCGCCGAGGAGCGGCCCGGCGAGCCCGAGACCCAGACCACGCTGACCACCCGCATCCGGATCAACATCCCCGGCTCGCGGCCCATCCCGCCGGTCGTCATGCGCACGCCCGTCGGTGACGAGGGGCCGCGCGGGGAGTCCGTGCCGCTGGACGGCGGGCGCGGGGACGGTGGGCGCGGTGGTGACGGTGCCGAGCCCGGTCCGCCGGGTGCGCCCGGTGCTGCCGGTGCGGGGAACGCGGGTGGGACGGCCGACGCCGGCGCTCCGGCCGCCTCCGGTTCCGGCGAGAGCGCTGCTCCCTCCTCCCCGGCCGAGGAGAAGACGAGCGACTGGTTCGCGCCGCGCAAGCCGCCGCGGAACGAGAGCGGAAGCGGCACGAGCACGTCCGGCTCCGGCACGTCCGGCTCCGGCACGGGCACCGGCTCCTTCGACGTGTCCGGCGCCGTCGCGTCGGGCCCCCTCGGCACGGGCGCACCGCAGGGCGACCCGAACCGCGGCGACCTGCCCTACTTCAACGACGGCCCCGGGGACTCCCGGCACCCGTCCGGGCCGACCGGCGGCCCCGTCACGGGTGACAGCCCGCTGGCGCCCCCGAACCCGTCGCCGGGCCGCCCCGCGGGCCCCGGCGCGCCCGGTGGCCCCGGCGCCCCCGCGAACTCCGGCCCCCGGCCGCCCCGTTCCGGTGCCATGAGCGACGACACCGCGATCCTCACACCGCAGAAGGCAGGACCGGTCTCGCCGCCGCGCGGACCCGGTGGTCCCGCCGGTCCCGGCGGACCGGGCGCGCCCGGCGGCCCCGGAGCCCCCGCGCCGGGCTCCAACGTCTCCGGTGAGACCCTCACCAGCGGCATCCCCGTCGTACCGCCCGCGCAGGACACCTCGCCGTTCGCGCCGGGAGCGCAGGGTGAAGGCCCCGTGCCGCACACCCCGCCGAAGCTGCCCGAGCCGGTCCGCTCGGACGTGCCGCCCGCCGCGCCCGCACCGAAGGGGAAGGCGAAAAAGAAGAAGGGCCGCAACAAGCTGGTCCTCCTCGTGGCCGCCGTCGTGGTCGCGGGCTGCGGTGCGTACGGCGCGGGCCTGCTGATGAACCACGCCGACGTACCGAAGGGCACCACCGTGCTCGGCGTCGACATCGGCGGCGGCACCCGCGACGAGGCCGTCCAGAAGCTCGACGCGGCGCTCGACGAGCGCGTCACCAAGCCGCTGAAGTTGTCGGTCGACGGCGACACCGTCAGCCTCAAGCCGGACCAGGCGGGCCTGACCCTCGACAGCCAGGCCACCGTTCGCGAGGCCGCGGGCAGCGACTACAACCCCGTCTCGGTCGTCGGCTCGCTCTTCGGCAACCAGCGTGTCGTCGAGCCGGTCATGCCCGTCGACGAGGAGAAGCTGGCGGCCGCCCTGGAGCGCGCCGCGGGCGGCTCCGGCACGGCGCAGGAGGGCACGGTCAAGTTCGTGCCCGGCAAGGCCGTCCCGGTCTACGGCAAGGTCGGCAAGGGCATCGACCCGCAGGCGTCGACCAAGGCGGTCGCCGAGGCGTACGAGAAGCAGGTCGAGACGGGCAGCGCGGGCACGGTCCAGGTGCCGGTCACCACGCGCAAGCCGACGATCTCCAAGGCCGCGGTCGACAAGTTCATGACCACGTTCGCCAAGCCGGCGATGTCCGCCAACGTCACCATCAAGGCGGGCGCCAAGTCGATCCCCTTCGGGCCGGAGAGGTCGCTGCCGAAGATCCTGGAGACCAAGGCGCTCAAGGACGGCACCCTCCAGGTGCACTACAACCTCGAAGAGCTCAAGAAGCTGTACGGCAACGTCTTCGACGGCGTCCTGATCCAGCGCGGCAACGGCGACAAGACTCCGGTCCAGCCGACCGACGTGGCCCAGGCGATGGGCAAGGCGCTCACCGGCAAGACGCCCGCGGAGCGCATCGGGGTCATCGAGACGAACGCGAGCTGACCCCGCCCGCGTAGCCGCCTGACCGCGTCACCCGCGTCACCGACTCCGGCATGACATCTGTCATGCCGGAGTCGGTGCATTCGACACTGCCGCCGTGACCTGCGCTTTTGTGACGATGGTCGGCATGACGACGAGCACAGCACCGCCCACCGCCGACGTGGTGAGCTTCGAGCGGGTGACCAAGAGCTTCGGCGACGTCCGCGCCGTCGACGGACTGACCCTCACCCTCCGTCCCGGCGAGACCGTGGCGCTCCTCGGGCCGAACGGCGCGGGCAAGTCCTCCACCCTCGACCTGTTGCTCGGCCTGCGCAGGCCGGACAGCGGGACGGTGCGGGTCCTCGGCACCGAGCCGCGCGAGGCGATCACCGCGGGCCGGGTCGGCGCGATGCTGCAGAGCGGCGGCCTGATGGGCGAGGTGACCGTGCGCGAACTCGTCACGCTCGCCTGCGACCTGCACCCCAGGCCGTACCGCGTGAACGACGTGCTCGCCCACGCGGACATCACGAAGATCGCGGACCGCAAGGTCCACAAGCTCTCCGGCGGCCAGGAACAGCGCGTCCGCTTCGCGCTCGCCACGGCCGGCGCCCACGACCTGATCGTGCTCGACGAGCCGACCACCGGCATGGACGTCACCGCACGCCAGGCGTTCTGGGCCACCATGCGGGAGCAGGCCGACCAGGGCCGTGCCGTCCTCTTCGCCACGCACTACCTGGAGGAGGCCGACGCGATCGCCGACCGCGTCCTCGTCCTGCACCGCGGCCGGCTCCTCGCCGACGGCACCGCCGCCGAGATCAAGGCGAAGGCGGGTGCCCGCAAGGTCTCCTTCGACCTGGCGGAGATCGACGCGGCGCTCGCGGGGCGGCTGCGCGCGCTGCCCTTCCTGACCACGCTCGACATCGCGGGCCACACCGTCCGCGCCCAGTCGACGGACGCCGACGCCACCGTCCACGCGCTGTACGGCCTCGGCGTCTACCCCCGCAACCTCGAAGTCGCCGGGCTCGGCCTGGAGCAGGCCTTCGTGGCGATCACCGAGGCCGAGGAGGCCAGGACCGCATGAACCAGATGAGTGGCATGAACAGCCTGATCAAGCTGGAGATCACCCGCGCCCTGCGCAACCGCAAGTTCCTCTTCTTCTCCGTCATCTACCCGTCGGTGCTCTTCGTGATCATCGCGGGCAGCCGGAACGGCGCCGACAAGGTTCCCGAGACCGGTCTGTCCGTCCCCGCGTTCATGATGGTCTCGATGGCGTCCTTCGGCGCCCTGACCGCCGTCCTCATGGGCAACAGCGAGCGCATCGCCAAGGAGCGCGAGAGCGGCTGGGTGCGGCAGCTGCGCCTGACCTCGCTGCCGGGACGCGGCTACGTCCTCGCGAAGACCGCGAGCGCCGCCGTGGTCAGCCTGCCGTCCATCGTCGTGGTCTTCGCCGTCGCGGCGATCTTCAAGGACGTCCGCTTCGACGCCTGGCAGTGGGCGGCGCTGACCGGCGCGATCTGGGCGGGCAGCCTCTGCTTCGCCGCGCTCGGCGTGGCCATCGGCTACCTCGCGACCGGCGACGCCGTACGCCCCATCACGATGATCATCTACTTCGGGCTCTCCATCCTCGGCGGCCTGTGGATGCCCGTCACGACGTTCCCGCACTGGCTGCGGGAGACCGCGTCCTGGCTGCCCACCCACGCGTACGCTGCCCTCGGGCAGGCCATCGAACTGGGCGAGGCACCGCACGCGAAGGACATCACGCTTCTGGTCGCCTACTTCCTCCTCTTCGCGGGCGGCGCGGCATGGCTGTACCGGAAGGACACACTGAAGGCGTGAACACGACAGACGCTGAGGGCAGCGAACTCCACCCCGTCTACACGTTCGGACGCCCGCCCCAGGGCCGCCGCCAGTTCCTGACCAAGTCCGCCTGGATCGGCGTCTGGCTGGTGTTCCTGAGCTCCCCGGTCAAGGACCTGGCCGACGGGCACCACACGCCCCTCGCCACCGTCCTCGGCTCGCTCGGCCTCGCGCTCTTCGTGGCCATCTACCTGACCCTCGTCTTCCGCTACACCACCAGGATCATCCGGTGGCGCGCCGTCATCGCCTGCTTCGCGCTGCTCGTGGTCCTCGCCGTGGTCCTCGCGTTCAGCCTCGGCGACCACTGGCTCGGACTCTTCGTGTACGTCTCGGTCTCCGCGGGCGCCGTCCTGCCGGTGCGGTACGCGCTCGGGGTCATTCCCGCCGTCACGCTCCTGATGATCCTGGTCGGCCTGCGCGACGACGGCCTCGGCGACCTGATCACCAACCTCGGAGTGATCACGCTCCTGGTGGGCTTCGCGATGTCCGGCGTACGCGAGCTGATCCGTACGACGGTGCAGCTCCGCCAGGCCCGCGCGACCGTCGCCCAACTCGCCGCCAACGAGGAGCGGCTGCGGCTCGCCAGGGACCTGCACGACCTGCTCGGCCACTCGCTCTCCCTGATCACGCTCAAGAGCGAGCTCGCCGGGCGGATGCTCCCGACCCACCCCGACAAGGCCGCCCAGCAGGTCGCCGACATCGAACAGGTCAGCCGCCAGGCGCTGGTGGACGTGCGCGAGGCGGTCTCCGGCTACCGGCGGCGCACCCTCGCCGGTGAACTCGTCGGCGCGCGCACGGCGCTCACCGCCGCGGGCGTCGACGCCGAGGTGCCGGAGGAGCCGCCCGCCGAACTGCCGGGCGAGGAGGCGGAGGCGGCGCTCGCCTGGGCGCTGCGTGAGGCCGTCACGAACGTCGTGCGGCACAGCGGGGCCCGGCGCTGCACGGTGGCGTTCACGGCGCGGCAGACGCTCGCGGGACGGCTCCTGGAGCTCACCGTCGAGGACGACGGAGTGGGCGCCTCCGGTGCGGGCGCCGGCAACGGTCTGACGGGGCTCACGGAGCGCGTGGAGGCGGTGGGCGGGGCGCTGGAGACGGGGCCCGCGGACCGCCGCGGCTTCCGCCTCGCGGTCCGCGTACCCCTGGCGAAGGCCACCGTAGGATCCCCCTCATGATCAGAATCCTCCTCGCCGAGGACCAGGCCATGGTCCGTGAGGCCCTCGCGGCGCTGCTCGGCCTCGAACCGGACATCGAGGTCGTCGCGCAGGTGGCGCGCGGCGACGAGGTGCTCGCGGCGGCCCGCGAACACGCCGTGGACGTGGCGCTGCTCGACATCGAGATGCCCGGCCGCACGGGCATCGAGGCGGCCGCCGAACTCAACGCGGCACTGCCCGCGTTGAAGGTGGTCGTGCTCACCACCTTCGGCCGCCCCGGCTATCTGCGCAGCGCCATGGAGGCCGGCGCCGATGCCTTCCTGGTCAAGGACGCGCCCGCGGCGCAGCTCGCCGCGGCGGTGCGCAAGGTGCTCGCGGGGGAGCGGGTCATCGACCCCACGCTGGCCGCGGCCGCCCTCGCCGGGGGCGCGAACCCGCTGACCGACCGGGAGCGTGAGGTGCTGCGCGCGGCGGCCGACGGCGCCACCAACGCCGAACTCGCCACCGCCCTGCACCTCTCCCGGGGCACGGTCCGCAACTACCTCTCGACGGCGATCCAGAAACTCGCGGTCCGCAACCGCGCGGAGGCGGTCAAGACCGCCAGGGACAAGGGCTGGCTCTGACAGCCCGTTCCATGGACCCGGGCCGTCAGTTCAGCATCGCCCGCGCCCCCTGCGCCTGCCGCCGCACCCGGTCGGCCGTCGCCGGGTCCAGGGCGGCCACCTCGTCGGCGTAGGTGTCGAGCTCCCGCGCGCCCGCCGTGTACTCCCCTTTCTGTACGAGGAGCTGGGCGCGTTCGTAGTGCAGACGCGGCGACGGCGAGGGCAGCAGCAGGCAGAGGTCGACCGCCCAGAGCGATACGTCGGAGCGCTCGGGGCGGGACGCGGCCCAGGCGCGGATGTTGTTCAGGATGCGCGCCACGATGTCCAGCGGCTCCGCGGCGCTCAGCATCGACGGCGCGAGCGGTGTTCCTGTGGCGGCCGAGACGAGGAGCTCCACGTCCATGCCGGTCAGCAGCCGCCCGCCGCCGAACGGATCGACGAGCACCCGCTCCTCCTGAGAGCCGAAGCCGACGACGAAGTGCCCCGGCAGCGCCACGCCGTGGACCGGGGCTCCGGCGCGCCGCGCCACCTCCATCCACACGACGGAGAGCAGGATCGGCAGCCCTCTGCGGCGCCGCAGGACCTGGTGCAGGAGGGAGGAGTCGAGCCGCTGGTAGTCGCCGGGTCTTCCCTTGAACCCGAAGCCCTGGCCGAGGAGTTCGGAGAGGGTCACGGCCCAGGCCAGCGGGCCGGGGGCCCGGCCGGCGGGGTGGCCGGGCGCGGCCTGTTCCGCGAGCCGGTCGAGCATGCGCCGCGCGGCGTCGATGTCCGCCGCGTCGAGGGAGGGGTCCGCCTCGGCGCCGATCAGCAGGCACAGCAGCGACAGGTCGGGCCGCGGCGACCCGGCCTCGGCCGCGAACAGCCGCCGCCACTCGGTGGTTCCGGGGGATCGGGGGTGCATACGTCCCTCGTGCCCGGTCGCCTCGATCGATACGTACCGGCGAGCGGGACCGCGCGGCGCCGCCCGCCGGTCAGTTGAGCATCGCCCGCGCGGCCCGCGCCTGCTGGCGGACCCGCTCCGCCGTCGTCGGCTCGACCGTCGTCACCACATCCGCGTAGGCGTCGAGCTCCGCCGCGCCCCCGAGGAAGTCACCCCGCTGCACGAGGAGTTGCGCCCTCTCATAGCGCAGCCGCGCCGGATGGGCGGGCAGCAGCAGCGACAGCTCCAGGGCCCACAGCGCGACGTCGGACCGCTCGGGCCTGGCGGCCGCCCAGGCGCGGATGTTGTTGAGGATGCGCTGCACGATGTTCAGCGGATCGGCGGGCGTCAGCATCGACGGCTGGATGCCCGTGCCCGCCGTCCCCGCCACCAGGAGCTCCGCGTCGGCGCCGGTGAGCAGCCGCCCGCCGTCGAACGGGTCGGCGAGTATCTGCTCGTCCTTGGGCCCGAAGCCGACGACGAAGTGCCCCGGCAGCGCCACCCCGTACACCGGGGCGCCCGCACGCCGCGCCACCTCCATCCACACCACGGAGAGCAGGATCGGCAGCCCCCTGCGGCGCTTCAGGACCTGGTGCAGGAGGGAGGAGTCGAGCCGCTGGTAGTCGCCCGGCGTGCCCTCGAAACCGCACTGCTCACCGAGGAGTTCCGCCATCGCGACGGCCCACGCGCGGGGCCCGCCGGGACGGAACGGCAGCAGGCCCGCGAGACGGTCGAGCTCGATCTCCGCGGCGTCGATGCCCGCCTCGTCGAGGGAAGGGTCCGCCTCGGCACCGATCAGCAGGCACAGCGGCGCGAGACCGGGCCGTTCCGACCGTGCCTCCTCGGTGAACCGCCGCCGCCATTCGCCGGACTCCGCGTGCATACGTGCCTCGTGTCTGCCCTCGCCGGGCGCTGTCTCCGTGCCGTGCCGTGCTATGCCGTTGTGCCGCCCGCTCAGGCGGGGCCGTACCGGTAGTGGTGATAGGCGTGGTGTGCGGCGAAACCCATCCCGTCGTACAGCGCCCGCGCGCCGTCGTTGTCGTCCTCGACCTGCAGCCAGGCCGCCGACGCGCCCTCGGACAGGGCCTGCCGGGACAGCGCGGTCATCACCGCGGTGGCGAGCCCCTCGCGCCGGTGCTCCGGAGCCACCTCGACGGCCATGAAGCCCGCCCAGCGCCCGTCCACGACGCACCGCCCGATGGCGGCCGGGGCGTCACCGCTCCCGGGCACGGAAGCGAACCATACCGAGGGCCCGCCCGCCAGCACCTCGAGCACATGCGGACCGGGAACCCCGAACCGCTTGTACCGCCGCAGCCACGGCTCGTCGAAGGTCCGGGACAGCGTCACGCGGTCCGTGTCCGCGTCGAGGTCGGCGACCGGGGCGAGCCCGCCGATGTGCAGCCGCGCGGTGACCTCGCGCTTCCAGCCGTGCTCCTCCAGGGCGGCGCACAGCAGCTCCTGCGTGCCCTCGGCGCCGGTCGCGGTCTGCACGTAGGGCGGCAGGCCGCGGGCCGCGTACCACTCACGGACGTACGCGAGCGCCTCGTCCAGCGGCCGGCCGGGATCGCCAAGCGGCAGGACGGAGTTGGCGCGCCGGGTGAACCCCGCCGCCGCCCGCAGCTCCCAGTCGCCGAGGCGCTCGCTCTCCACCGGCCGCCAGGCGCGGGCGGACACGCGCGCCAGCTCCTCGTACGAGGCGGCGGGTCCCCTTCTGCGCGCCGGCGCGGCCGGCACGACCTTGCCCGCGACCAGGGATCCTTCCGGGATGCGGACGGTTTCGCCGTCCCGGCGTGTGATGAGCACCACACCGTCGTTCCACGATGCGAGAACGCCCACCGTGTCGGTGAACTTCTCGCCCGAGATCAAAGCGTCGCTCAAGCGCCGTACCGAGACGCGTTTGCCCACGTCAGCAGGGGTGATGCGGACCTCGAGTCGTCCACCGGCAGCGAATTCCACAGCTCTGTCAGCCCCTCCTGTTCGGATCATGCCCGGGAACGGAGATACTAGGGGTGGGCATCGACGACGCCGCGCTCCCGCGCGCCAGGCGAGCGGAGCCTGAGGACGGCCCGCCAACGCCCGTATCGAGGAGGAACGACAGCGTGACCTACGTCATCGCGCAGCCTTGTGTCGACGTCAAGGACAAGGCGTGCATCGAGGAGTGCCCGGTCGACTGCATTTACGAGGGCTCCCGGTCCTTGTACATCCACCCGGACGAATGCGTCGACTGTGGAGCCTGCGAACCGGTCTGCCCGGTCGAGGCGATCTTCTACGAGGACGACACTCCTGAGGAGTGGAAGGACTACTACAAGGCGAACGTCGAGTTCTTCGACGAGCTCGGTTCGCCCGGTGGCGCGAGCAAGCTCGGCCTGATCGAGCGCGACCACCCCTTCATCGCCGCCCTGCCGCCGCAGAACCAGTAGGCAGAACCAGTAACAGCGGCAGCCCGAGCGTCGCCCCGGTCCCGTACGGCATCTCCGCCGCACGGGACCGAGGCGTTTGCAACGACCAGTACCAGCACGGGAGTCACCACGTGTCCGCAGTCTCCGACCGGCTTCCCACCTTCCCCTGGGACAAGCTCGAGCCGTACAAGGCCACGGCGGCCGCCCACCCCGGCGGCATCGTCGACCTGTCGGTGGGCACCCCCGTGGACCCGGTCCCCGAGCTGATCCAGAAAGCGCTGATCGCGGCCGCGGACTCGCCGGGCTATCCGACGGTCTGGGGCACGCCGGAGCTGCGCGACGCGCTCACCGGCTGGTGCGAGCGGCGGCTCGGCGCCCGCGGCTTCACGCACCGCAACGTCCTGCCGGTCGTCGGCTCCAAGGAACTGGTGGCCTGGCTCCCGACCCAGCTGGGCCTCGGCCCGGGCGACGTGGTGGCCTACCCGCGGCTCGCCTACCCGACGTACGAGGTGGGCGCGCGCCTGGCCCGCGCGGAGTACGTCGCCTACGACGACCCGACATCACTCGACCCGGCGAACCTCAGGCTGCTCTGGCTCAACTCGCCGTCCAACCCGACCGGCCGTGTCCTGTCGAAGGACGAGCTCACCCGGACCGTCGCATGGGCGCGCGAGCACGGCGTGCTCCTCGTCAGCGACGAGTGCTACCTGGAGCTCGGCTGGGAGGCCGACCCGGTGTCGGTGCTGCACCCGGACGTGTGCGGCGGTTCGTACGAGGGCATCGTCGCCGTCCACTCGCTCTCCAAGCGGTCCAACCTGGCGGGCTACCGCGCGGCGTTCATCGCGGGTGACGCGGCCGTCCTCGGGGACCTGCTGCAGATCCGCAAGCACGGCGGCATGATGACCTCCGCGCCGACCCAGGCGGCCGTCGTGGCGGCGCTCGGCGACGACGAGCACGTGCGCGTGCAGCGCGAGCGGTACGTCGCCCGGCGCACCGCGCTGCGCGACGCACTGGAGCGGCACGGCTTCCGCATCGAGCACAGCGAGGCGAGCCTGTACCTGTGGGCCACCCGCGACGAGTCCTGCTGGGACACCGTCGGCCACCTCGCGGACCTCGGCATCCTGGTGGCGCCCGGCGACTTCTACGGCCCGGCGGGCGACCGCTTCGTGCGCGTCGCCCTGACGGCGACGGACGAGCGCGTCGCGGCCGCGGTGGAGCGCCTCTCGGCGTGACCGCGCCGTCCTGGGCACAGCACGGCGGAGGGCCCGGAGCCAGTGGCTCCGGGCCCTCCTGTGTGCGTGCCGGGTGATCAGCCGAGGGGGAGGCTCTTGACCGGCAGCTGGTCGGTGGGGAGACCGCTCTTGGTGAGCGATTCGGTGGGCAGGCTGTCGCCGGTGGCCGCGTCGGCGGTCTCGCCGAGTGCCTCGCCCGCGCCGCCCGCGACCTCACCGGCGGCCTGCTGGGCGACGGGGGTGGCCGTCTTGCCCATGTGCCCCACGGCCTTGCCCGCGGCCGGGACCGACTTCTTCACGGCCTTGCTGCCGGTGTCACCGGCGAGGTTGCTGACGTTCTGAGCCGCATCGTCGACGGTGTTGCCGAGGCCGTCGCCGTCCAGTGCGGACACGCCGCCCAGGTCGGGGGAGGCCGGAAGGTCAACGGCGCTCGCGGAGCCGGCCGCACCGACCACGGAAGCTGCACCCGCGGCGCTGAGCAGCGCGGCACGGGCGATCCGGCGGGTCAGGGGGAGGGACATGATGCTCCTTCAGACGGGAGAGAACGTTGGGGTGTCCGGCCGGTTCGGGTCCGGCTTCCCGCCGGACGGCTTCCGGCGTTCGGACGCAGTGACTACCGCTCGAAGTCCGCGAAGGTTTCGCTGCCCCAATGCAAAGAGTTGGCAATGCGTCGCATTATCGGCTGCGGATAAAAACGGGCAAAGAGCATAGGGGCCCTTTCGCTGCAGAATCCTTCATGCCTAGTGATCTCAAGGGATTTGGGGTTTCGGCGCGGCGCGTGCGGGAAAGTCGGACAGGGTGTCGGTCCGTAGCACTCGGCATGCCCCCATCGAGGGACCCGTCGCACTACTGCCCGGTCACGATCCGTACCTCGCCCGCGGCCTCCGGCCCCGCGGCCCCACCGTCCTCCGCCGCACGGCCCACCGCGCGCCACGTCCCGGAGCCCCCGGCGCGCCACTCCCGCCCGCCGTACGACACCCGCTCGATGTGCAGCGCCGAGGAGTGCGCCACGGCCCAGTGCGCCAGCTCCCAGCCGCGCTGCGGCGCCCGGTCCGTGGCCACGGCGGCGGGCACGGGGACCGTCACCGTGCGCCCCCGGGCGGCGCCGGGGCGCACCTCGCGGCCGAAGTCGCGGACCAGGGCGGCCCGCACCTGCGCCGGACCGCCGGGGTCCGTGTCCGGCCGCCCCTCGCAGCTGAACGCGGCGGGCGCGCGGCCCGTGAGCGCGGCGGCGAGCAGCGCCGCGTCCGGCTCGTGCTTGGCGTAGGCCTGCGGATAGCCGCTGCGCTGCACCCGCTGCGCGGCGACCGTGAGGGGCAGCCGCGAATAGCCGGGGACCTCCGCCAGGTGCTCGTAGAAACGCCCCGCCGCGTACGCCGGGTCCATGATCTGCCGCTCGTCGCCCCAGCCCTGCGAGGGGCGCTGCTGGAAGAGCCCGAGCGAGTCCCGGTCCCCGTGCGCGAGGTTGCGCAGCCCGGACTCCTGCAGCGCGGTGGCGAGCGCGATGGTCACCGCGCGCTCCGGCATCCCGCGCGAGGTGCCGGCCGCGGCGACCGTCGCGGCGTTCTCCGCCTGCTCGGCCGTGAACGTGTACGAAGCGCCGTCGCCCTTCCCCGACACCACCGTGCACCGCGGCTCGGGCTTGCCCCCGTACACGTACTGCAGCGCCACATAGCCGACGACGGCGAGCAGCACGACGACAGCGGCCCCGGTACGGAGGAGACGGCCGCGCCGGACGAGGGTGGGGGGCTCAGGCACGCGTCCAAGGTACTGGAGTCCACCGACAGCCCCGCCCGCCCGCTGGCTTAGGGTCGTCGGCATGCCTCACACACCGCTTGACCTCACGCTCGACGCCGCGGAGCTCACCGCGCGACTGGTCGATTTCCCGTCCCCGAGCGGCGAGGAGAAGGCGCTCGCCGACGCCATCGAGACGGCCCTGCGCGCCCTGCCGCACCTCACGGTCGACCGGCACGGCAACAACGTGGTGGCCCGCACGAACCTCGGCCGCGCGGAACGGGTCATCCTCGCCGGGCACATCGACACCGTGCCGATCGCGGACAACGTCCCCTCGCGCCTTGACGAGGACGGCGTCCTGTGGGGCTGCGGCACCTGCGACATGAAGTCGGGCGTCGCCGTCCAGCTGCGCATCGCGCAGACGGTGACCGAGCCCAACCGCGACCTCACCTTCGTCTTCTACGACAACGAAGAGGTCGCCGCCCACCTCAACGGCCTCGGACACGTCGCCGAGGCCCACCCCGACTGGCTGGCCGGTGACTTCGCCGTCCTCCTCGAACCCACCGACGGACAGGTCGAGGGCGGCTGCCAGGGCACCCTGCGGGTCCTCCTCAAGACCAAGGGCGTACGGGCGCACTCCGCACGCGCGTGGATGGGCTCCAACGCGATCCACGCCGCCACGCCCATCCTCCAGAAGCTCGCCGCGTACGAGCCCCGCAAGCCGGTCGTGGAGGGCCTGGAGTTCCACGAGGGCCTCAACGCCGTCCGCATCGAGGGCGGCGTCGCCACGAACGTCATCCCCGACGAGTGCACCGTCACCGTCAACTTCCGGTACGCCCCCGACCGCAGCGAGGAAGAGGCCCTCGCCTTTGTCCGCGACTACTTCGCGGACTGCGGCGTCGACGAGTTCATCGTCGACGACCACACGGGCGCGGCCCGCCCCGGCCTCACCCACCCGGCCGCCGCGGCGTTCATGGCGGCCGTCGGCGGCGAGGCACGCCCCAAGTTCGGCTGGACGGACGTCTCCCGCTTCAGCGCGCTCGGCGTGCCCGCGGTGAACTACAGCCCCGGCAACCCGCTGCTCGCGCACAAGATCGACGAACGCGTGCAGGCGTCGCTGATCCCGGTCGCGGAGGAGAAGCTGCGGTCCTGGCTGACGTCTTAGCGATACGTGGAGGTCCCTCGGAGGCAACCCCCGTCGATCTACGCTGTGTGTCACGTACGCAGTCACGTACGCATGGAGGGAGCAGACGATGAGCCATCCCGACGACAGCGTCGAAAGCGCTGCCCGCGACACCGGTGCCAGGATGCGCCCCGAGGAGCAGCGGCTCGGTCCCGTGCTGCGCCGGCGGGACAAGGTGCAGGCCGGCACGACCGATCAGCGTCTCCTCGACTCCGACGGACCCTCCGAATGGGTCCATACGGACCCCTGGAGAGTCCTGCGCATCCAGTCGGAGTTCATCGAGGGCTTCGGCACCCTCGCCGAACTCCCGCCCGCGATCAGCGTGTTCGGCTCGGCGCGCACGGGGGAGGGGACGCCCGAGTACGCGGCGGGCGTCGAGATCGGCAAGGCGCTCGTGGAGGCGGGCTTCGCGGTGATCACGGGCGGCGGGCCCGGCGCGATGCAGGCCGCGAACCAGGGGGCCGTGGAGGCGAAGGGCACGTCGGTCGGTCTCGGCATCGAGCTGCCCTTCGAGCAGGGCCTCAACCCGTACGTCGACATCGGCGTGAACTTCCGCTACTTCTTCGTCCGCAAGACGATGTTCGTGAAGTACGCGCAGGGCTTCGTGGTCCTGCCCGGCGGCCTCGGCACGCTGGACGAGCTCTTCGAAGCGCTCACCCTCGTCCAGACCCGCAAGGTCACGCGGTTCCCGATCGTCCTCTTCGGCTCGCAGTACTGGGGCGGCCTGGTCGACTGGCTCAAGAACACGGTCATCGCCCAGGGCAAGGCCTCGGAGGCCGACCTGCTCCTCTTCCACGTCACGGACGACGTGGAAGAGGCGATCACCCTGGTGACGAAGGAAGTCGGGAAGTAGCCCTCTCCGGAGGAGCGTTACGCGAGTCCCCGGCGGGCGACCGCCGGGGGCCGATGCCCCGCGATCGTCGCCACCATGTCGAGCACCTGCTTCGTCTCCGCCACCTCGTGGACGCGGTACACCTGTGCGCCCAGCCAGGCCGAGACCGCCGTCGTCGCGAGGGTGCCGAGGACGCGCTCCTTGACCGGCTTGTCGAGGGTCTCGCCGACGAAGTCCTTGTTGGAGAGGGAGACCAGGACGGGCCAGCCCGTGTCCGTCATCTCGCCCAGGCGGCGGGTCGCCTCCAGGCTGTGCCGGGTGTTCTTGCCGAAGTCGTGCCCCGGGTCGATCATCACGGACTCGCGCGGCACACCCAGCTCCACCGCGCGCTCGGCCAGGCCGACCGTCACCCGCAGGATGTCCGCCATCACGTCGTCGTACGTGACGCGGTGCGGCCTCGTCCGCGGCTCGGCACCGCCCGCGTGCGTGCAGACCAGGCCCGCCCCGTACCGCGCGGCGACCTCCGCGAGCCTCGGGTCGACGCCGCCCCACGCGTCGTTGAGCACATCGGCGCCCGCCTCGCAGACCGCCTCGCCCACGTCGTGCCGCCAGGTGTCGACGCTGATCACCACATCGGGGTACCGCCTGCGCACCTCGGCGACGAAGCCGACCGTCCGGCGCGCCTCCTCCTCGGCGCTCACCTCGTCGCCCGGGCCGGCCTTGACCCCGCCGATGTCGATGATCGCGGCACCCTCGGCCACGGCCTGCTCCACGCGCGCGAGCGCCGGTTCGTCGCGGAACGTGGCCCCCTGGTCGTAGAAGGAGTCCGGGGTCCGGTTCACGATCGCCATGATCACCGGCTCGTGCGCGTCGAACTCGCGCCTGCCAAGCCTGAGCATCCCCTGTGGCCCTCCTGGGTCCTAGTCGCGGTTCGGCCGCCTGTGACCTTAACTGTCAGAACCACGTGGCACGATCGGACCCTGACAGTTTGAGCACGGGCAGTCGAGCGTGAGGGCCTGAAGAGATGGTCTTGTTCTTGTTCCTGGTCATCGCCCTCCTCGTGGTGGTCGGCGCGGTGACCCTCGCGGTGATCGGCGGCGGGGAGAGCGGCGCGCTGCCCGACGCCGCGCCCGAGCGGTTCACCGACCCGCTGCCCCCGGACCGCCCGCTGCGCCGTGCCGACGTCGACCTGGTGCGCTTCCCGATGACCCTGCGCGGCTACCACATGGGAGAGGTGGACGACGTGCTCGGCCGTCTGGGTGCCGAGCTCGCCGAGCGGGACGCCCGCATCGCCGAGCTGGAGGCCGCCCTGGCCGGCGCGCAGGCCAGGGCGGTCGCGGGCCCGGCCCTCTTCGAGGGGTACGAACCGAGGGTGGCCGAGGACAGACCCGTGGAGGACACGTCCGTCCAGGGCGCCGCGGGGGACAAGGTGCGGGACGAGAAGGGCGACGAACAGTGAGCGACGAGAGCGGCGCGGTCGCGGGTCCGGACGGCGGGCTCCGCTGCCCCTGGGGCCTGTCCACCGAGGACTACGTGACGTACCACGACGAGGAGTGGGGCCGCCCGGTCCGCGGCGACGACGCGCTGTACGAGCGGCTCTGCCTGGAGGCGTTCCAGTCCGGCCTCTCCTGGATCACCATCCTGCGCCGCCGCGAGGGGTTCCGCGCCGCCTTCGCCGACTTCAGGATCGCCTCGGTGGCGGAGTTCACCGACAAGGACCGCGAGCGGCTCCTCGCCGACCCGGGGATCATCCGCAACCGCGCGAAGATCGACGCGACGCTCGCCAACGCGCGCGTGCTCGCCGACTGGTCCGAGGGCGAACTGGACTCCCTGATCTGGTCCTTCGCGCCGGACCCCGCGACCCGCGAGATCCCGCGGACCCTCGCCGACGTGCCCGCGATCACCGACGAGTCCACGGCCCTGTCGAAGGAGCTCAAGAAGCGCGGCATACGGTTCGTGGGTCCCACCACGGCGTACGCGCTGATGCAGGCCTGCGGCCTGGTCGACGACCACCTCGCGGACTGCGTGGCCCGCAAGGCGTCGTGACGGAACCGGGGCTATGACGCAGGCCCTCAGCGCCCCAGGTACTTGGGCTTCTCCTTGGCGATGAAGGCCTGGACGGCGATCGCGTGGTCCTCGGACGCGCCTGCCTTGCCCTGCAGCTCGTCCTCCTTGTCCAGCGCCTCGTCCAGGGAGTGGCCCGCCGCGTAGGCGAGGGACTCCTTGAGCGCCGCGTAGGCCAGCGTCGGGCCGTCCGCCAGGGCGCGGGCCACCTGCGCCGCCTCGGTGGCCAGGTCGGCCGCGGGGACGATCTTGTTGGCGATCCCCAGGTCGTACGCCTCCCGTGCGTCGATGTTGCGCGGGAACAGCAGCAGGTCGGCGGCGCGGCCGGGGCCGATCACGCGCGGCAGCGTCCAGGAGACGCCCGAGTCGGCGGTCAGCGCGACACCCGCGAAGGAGGTGTTGAACTTGGCGGTGTCGGCGACCACGCGGTAGTCGGCGGCGAGCGCGAAGCCGAGGCCCGCCCCCGCGGCGACGCCGTTGACGCCCGCCACGACCGGCTTCGGCATGCCGGTCAGCGCCCGGACGATCGGGTTGTAGTGCTCACGGACCGTGCTCATCGTCTGCCCGGTGCCCGCCTCGCGGTCCGCGGCCAGGTTGCCGATGTGCTCCTTGAGGTCCTGGCCCACACAGAAGGCACGGCCCGCCGCGGTGAGCAGGACCGCGCGCACGGCCTCGTCGGCGGCGGCCGCGAGGGCGGCCTCCCGCAGGGCGACCTTGGCCTCCGTGTTCATGGCGTTCATCGCCTCGGGACGGTTGATGGTGATCGTCGCGAGTCCGTCGTGCACCTCGTAGAGCACGCTGTCGGCCATGGTGGCCCCCTCCGCTGGTCCAGTACGTAGGAGCTCAGCATGACGGAGATCATCGGGGTCCGGCATGAGGCCATCCATGTGACCTGCGTCAAAGAAATCCGGGCCCCTGGGGCGTATGGGGCGGCGAAGTATCGCAGCCACATCGCCGAATTGAGTGGTTTTGCGGGCGCGCGTTGCCCAAGCGATGCCGACCGATGTTGGTCATCGGGTCCTGCCATGCGGGATAATGGCCTGGAAGCAATGTGTTCGATGCCGGTGACACCTGGGTTGTCGGCTGCGATGAGCTGGTTTCAGGAAGGGGAACGAGCATGGCGGCCATGAAGCCGCGGACGGGCGACGGCCCGCTCGAGGTGACCAAGGAGGGGCGGGGCATCGTCATGCGCGTTCCGCTCGAAGGCGGCGGACGACTTGTCGTCGAACTGACTCCGGACGAGGCCGACGCGCTCGGCGACGCCCTGAAGAAGGTCGTCGGCTGACGCGGAAGCGCGCTCCATACTTTTCCACTGCCCCGGCATCGTACGACGATGCCGGGGCAGTTCTGTTTTCCGGGTCCGGGATCTGCGGGACCCCTGTGAGGGGGCCCCGCGCTAGCGCTTGACGGCGCAGAGGAGCCCGTCGCCGACGGGCAGCAGCGACGGCACCAGATCGGGGCTCTCGCGCACGGTCCGCAGCAGATCGCGCAGGTGCAGGACCTCCACCGGCTGGGGCCCCGAGTCGACGGTCCTGCCGTCCGCGAGGACGCCCTCGAAGCAGACGAGCCCGCCGGGCCGCAGCAGGCGCAACGATTCAGCGAGGTATTCGAGGGACTCCAGGCGGTCGCCGTCGCAGAAGACGAGGTCGTACCCGCCGTCCGCGAGGCGCGGCAGTACGTCGAGGGCGCGGCCCGGGATGAAGCGCGCGCGGTTGCCCGCGAAGCCGGCCGCCCGGAAGGCCTGACGGGCGAACTGCTGGCGGTCGGGTTCGGGGTCGACGGTGGTCAGCACGCCGTCGGGCCGCATGCCGTGCAGCAGGTGGATGCCCGACACTCCCGTGCCCGTACCGATCTCGGCCACCGCTTTCGCGTCAGCCGTGGCGGCGAGCATGCGCAGCGCGGCGCCGGTGCCGGGGGACACCGAGGGCAGGCCTGCCTCCCGGGCCCGGTCCCGGGCCCAGCGCAGCGCCTCGTCCTCGGCGACAAAGGCGTCGGCGAACGCCCATCCCGTCTGCCGGTTGCCGGTAATGGCCCTCTCCTGTCCCCGTGGTTGCCTGGCCGTGACTGTATCCGTTGGGCGCGGGAACCCGCAGATGGGACCGCGCGTTTATAGGGGGTGGGAGCACAGCGGGGGTAACGGATGGATCAAGACTTGAAGCGGGCGGCTCGCAGGGGCAGGACACCTGCGACGAAGCCCGTACCAAATTCACGTAAAAACGCTTATCCGGAGCTAACGGGCGAGGTGGTTATGGTAGGGGCTCCACTGGACACCACCAGAGCCGACAGGGGAGGTGCGGCTGCGTCCGCGGATCGGGGAGGAGTGCTCCGGCGCTTTCTCGGATTGGCGGGTGAGCCGAAATCCGTGACCGACACCGCTGACCGCATCCGTGCCAACGACTCCGCTCAGACCGCGACCTTTGCCGCTGACGCGGAATCGCAGGCGTGGACTCCGCCCACCTGGGAGGAGATCGTCAGCACGCACAGCGGCCGCGTATACCGCCTGGCGTACCGCCTGACCGGCAATCAGCACGACGCCGAGGACCTCACGCAAGAGGTCTTCGTCCGTGTCTTCCGGTCCCTCTCGACCTACACCCCCGGCACGTTCGAGGGCTGGCTGCACCGCATCACCACGAACCTCTTCCTGGACATGGTGCGCCGCAAGCAGCGCATCCGGTTCGACGCTCTCGGGGACGACGCCGCGGAGCGACTGCCCAGCCGTGAGCCGTCGCCCCAGCAGGTGTTCAACGACACGCACTTCGACGCGGACGTCCAGCAGGCGCTGGACACCCTCGCGCCCGAGTTCCGTGCGGCCGTCGTCCTCTGCGACATCGAAGGCCTGTCGTACGAGGAGATCGCCGCGACCCTCGGCGTCAAGCTCGGTACGGTCCGCAGCCGTATCCACCGGGGCCGCTCGCAGCTGCGCAAGGCCCTCCAGCACCGGTCTCCCGAGGCCCGCGCCGAGCGCCGTTCGCTCGCGGTCACGGGTGCCGTGGCGCTGGGAGGAGGGGGCGCGACCGCGTGAGTGGATCACGGTCGAATCCTGCCGAACGGCACGTAGCCGAGGCCGAGCAGCATCTGGGGGACCGGCTCGCCGCCCTTGTGGACGGTGAGTTGGGACATGACGCGCGCGAGCGCGTCCTCGCACATCTGGCGACCTGTCCGATGTGCAAGACGGAGGCGGACGCGCAGCGTCGCCTGAAGAGCGTTTTCGCGCAGGCGGCCCCGCCGCCGCCCACCGAGAGTTTCCTCGCCCGCCTCCAAGGCCTTCCAGGCCTCCCGGGAGGCGGTTCCGGGCCGTCCGGAGGACCTGACGCCGAGGACGGCTTCGCCACGGGAGCGACCGACTCCGCCGGGCTCCCGCGGAACGGGATCTTCGGCGTGAGCACGGAGCCCTTCGTGGAGTACGTGCCGGCGGGCGCCCATGCCGCGGTGCTGCCCAGCGAGCAGCGCGGCTTCCGCATCCACGAGGTCGCCCGGCGCTCCGAGGCGGAGCGTTCTTCCTGGCGCGGGCGCCGGTTCGCCTTCGCGGCGGCCGGTGCGGTGTCGATGGCCGCGATCGCGCTCGGCGGAGTCACGGTCGGCGTCCCCACGGACACCGGCGGCGACACCCGTGCGGGCGGTTCCGGGAGCAATGTGACCCCGCAGCGCAGTCAGGGTTCCGGCACCGCCGCCACCCCCGACTCCGTGCGCCGTCGCGGCGCCGGCAATCCGCTGTCGGTGCAGGGGCAGCGTCCCGGCGCGCTGTCGGCGCCGGTCGCGCCGACGGAGGTCACGGGACCGCTGCTGCCGGGCGCGCCCACGCAGCCCTTCCGGTCCCGCGCTCCCGTATACGAACTGACGGCCCCGATGCTCGCGGGCGCCGCGGCCATCTCGCCCCTCATACGTCCCGAGCCGCCCGGTCGGCACACCGCCGCCCTGCCCGGCATCAAGCTGCCGCAGGCGACGGACGCCGTGGTGCCGGGGGACGCGGATCCGGTGCGCGCCGGCGCGGCGGCTCCGGGCGTCGGACCGCTGGAGGGCACGTCGCAGGTCCGCTGACGCGACGGCGCCCTGCGCTTCCGCGCGGGAACCTGGTTGAATCCTCGGTGGGCCGTGCCCGCCGGGGATTCGGCGGTCACGGGGTTGAACATGCGAACGGCGTCCGCCGCGGGCCAGTTGTGGGGAGAACATGGACGAGGGGAAGCCCACGAAGGCGAACTGGTGGAGCCGCCCACGGCCGGACGCGCGGGGTGCGTCGGACGACCCCTCGACGCGGCCCCCGCACCCCACCGACGCCCCGTCCACGGCACAGGACGGCTCCGCCGAGTTCTCGTCGGGCCAGGCCCCCGAGGTCCCGGCCCGGTCGGGTGGCACGTGGGCCGAGCCGTCGCAGCCCACCGACCTTCCGCCCGCTCAGGCGCAGGTGCCGGACGCTCCGGCGGTGCCGGATCGCCCTGCCGAGGTCCCGGGCCGGCCGGACGCGACGTGGACCGGGTCCGGTGCTCAGCCCCAGTCGCCGAGCCCGGCGCACTCCGGGGAGTACCCGATCGCGCCCGCCGAGCCCACCGCGAGCCAGACCGGCCCCGTGGACCGGCCCAGGCCCCTGCACGACCCGGATCCGTACAGCACTCCGCCCTACGGTGAGCCGGGGCCCTGGGCACCCGCGCCGCCCGTGCAGCACCCCGCGGCGACGCCGGCGCACGGCACCCAGCTCTCGCCGCCGCACGGCACCCAGCTCCCGCCGCCACACGGCGGCACACCCTCGCACGGCACACCCGGCCCGACTCCCTACGGGGGCACGCCGCCGCACGGCACGTCTGGCCCGGCCCCGCACGGCACACCGGGTCCCGCGCCTCACGGCGGCACGCCCCCGCACGGCACACCCGGTCCCGTCCTTCAGGGCGGCACGCCGCCCCACGGCACACCCGGGCCCGCCCCTCACGGCGGCACGCCCCCGCACGGCACCTCTGGTTCCGCTCCCCATCCCGGCCCCCAGGTGCCTCAGCAGCAGGCCCAGCCTTCCCACGGCGTGACTCCCTCCGCGCAGGCCGGGGCCGGTCAAGGCGTGCCTCGGCAGCCGTACGATCCCTGGGACGCGCCCTTTCAGCAGGTCGGCTCTCTGCCGCCCGAGACCCGGGAGAAGCGGGACAAGCGGGGGCGGCGGGTGTTGTTCATCGGGGTTGCCGTCATCGCGCTGCTCTCGGGGCTCATCGGTGGGGCCACCGGCGCGTATCTGGAGCGGAACGGGACCGGGGACATCGAGTTGCGGCAGGCCGATGCCGAGTCCGCCGACCGGCCCAAGGGCAGCGTCGCCGGCATCGCGTCGGCCACCCTGCCCGGCGTCGTGACGCTGCACGTCAGCGGCGACTCCGCCCAGGGCACCGGCACCGGCTTCGTCCTCGACGGCAAGGGCCACATCCTCACCAACAACCACGTCGTGGAGCCCGCGGGCACCGGCGGCGAGGTCTCCGTGACCTTCAGCGGCGGCGAGACCGCCAAGGCGGAGGTCATCGGCCGCGACTCCGGCTACGACCTCGCGGTCGTCAAGGTCAGCGGCGTCCGCGGCCTCAAGCCCCTGCCCCTCGGCAACTCCGAGAACGTCCAGGTCGGCGACGCCGTCGTCGCCATCGGCGCCCCTTTCGACCTGGAGAACACGGTCACCTCCGGGATCATCAGCGCCAAGGAGCGGCCGATCACCGCGGGCGGCGAGAAGGGCGACGGCAGCGACATCTCGTACGTCGACGCCCTGCAGACCGACGCCCCGATCAACCCGGGCAACTCCGGCGGCCCCCTCGTCGACTCCAAGGCCCGCGTCATCGGCATCAACAGCGCCATCCGCTCCGCGGACGACGGCTCCGAGCCGGGCGGCGGCCAGGCAGGATCCATAGGCCTCGGCTTCGCCATCCCGATCAACCAGGGCAAGCGCGTCGCCGAAGAGCTGATCAACTTCGGCAAGGCGACGCACCCCGTGATCGGTGTCACGCTCGACACGGAGTTCAACGGCGACGGCGCGCGCATAGCGGACAAGGGCAGGAACGGCGGCTCGTCGGTCAACAAGAACGGCCCCGGCGACAAGGCGGGCCTGAAGCCGGGCGACGTCATCACCGAGGTCGACGGCCGCGCCGTGCACTCCAGCGACGAACTGATCATCAAGGTCCGCGCCCACCGTCCGAAGGACAGCCTGCGGCTGACCGTCGAGCGCGACGGCGACGACCGCGAGGTGACCCTGGTGCTTGGAACGGCCGGCAGCGGCTGAGTGCCGGTGGTGGCTGAGTAAAGGACTGGCCACGTCTGATCCGGGTTGTCGTGCAGCGGCTACCGGACAGACATCAGCGGCGGGTACCGTGGTCACGGTCCGACCCGGACGACGACCTGTTGCCGACGACCTGCTGCGGGCTGAGGACATCGCGGACATCGCGCAAGGAGCTCTAGGTGTTCAATGACATTGGCGCACTCGAGATAGTGACGCTGGTCGTCCTCGCCGTGCTCATCTTCGGTCCGGACAAGCTGCCGAAGGTCATCCAGGACATCTCCCGCACGATCCGCAAGATCCGCGAGTTCTCCGACAGTGCGAAAGCGGACATTCGCGAGGAGCTGGGCCCCGAGTTCAAGGACTTCGAGTTCGAGGACCTGAACCCCAAGAAGTTCATCCGCAAGCAGCTCGACAACGACGATCTCGGGCTCAAGGAGATCCGCAACGGCTTCGACCTGAAGAAGGAGATGAACGAGGTCGCGGACGCCGTGCACGGCCGCGACAGCGACTCCTCCGACACCGGGTCCGCGGCCTCCGCCGCCTCGTCCGGCGGAGCCCGCGTCGACATGCGGAAGAAGTCCGAGGAGCCCCGGAAGCCGGTCGCCGACGACCGTCCGCCCTTCGACGCGGACGCCACCTGAGCCCTCGCCTGGACTGCTCACGCCAACAGGTGTGGCTATCCTGCCTTGTTGTCCGGCGTGAGGACGCCCGAGGGGGGCGGGCCGCTCCGGACCGACGAGAGCGAGGAGGCGGCCGGGTACATGGAGACGACAAGTCGGGTGGGCGCGCAGGCGCCGACCGCGGAGGGCACCGCACCAGCGGTGTCGACCGCCCGGCGCACGGTCGACGGCTACCTGCTGGCGCCCTTCCCCTGGTACGGCCTCGACGAGGCCTTCACGGGGCAGCGCTGGCTGATGCAGGTCGGCGCGACATCGGACGGTGCCGTGGAGCACGGTTCCATCGGACACGGTGACGAGCCGTCGGTCCTGGCCGAGGGCACCCTCGGCAACAGCGACAAGGAGCGCTTCGCGGTCGTGGTGACCGTCGCCGCCAACCCGGTGCGGCGCACCGCGGACGGCACGGGCGTCCTGGAGGCCACGTCGGTCTCCTCGGCGGCCTGGCTCGCCGGGGTCGGCCTGCTGAACTTCACCTGGCCCGGCCAGATGGACCACACCCTGCGCGACGACTGGCTCGACCAGCAGACGGAGACCGCGTGGGTCCTCGCCGACGACCTGGAGGGCTCCGACTGGTCGTCGCTGTCACTGCCGGTCGACGGGGTGCCGACGCCGTTCCACTACCGCGAGTCCGAGTACGGCTGGATCCTCGCGGGCTCCACGAAGGAGGGCGTGCACCTGGGCGCGTACGGGCGCGGCATGAGTGCGTATGGGTTGGGGTTCTCGGTGATCGAGGACATCAGCGCGTACGCCTAGGGCGGCGGGCGGAGCGGGAACGGGGGGCGCCGTCACTGTGACGGCGCCCCCCGGTTCCCGTACAACCTGCTCGTGTTTCGGCTGCGGGTCCGCTGTGGCTGGGCGCGCAGTTCCCCGCGCCCCTTACGGGGCGCTCCCGGGGTCTCTAGAACTTGTTGCGTGGGGTGATGCCCAGGGACATGCCCGACAGGCCGCGCTGGCGGCCGCCCAGCTTGCCCGCGATGGCGCGGAGCGCGGAGCCCGCGGGGGAGTCCGGGTCGGACAGGACGACGGGCTTGCCCTCGTCGCCGCCCTCGCGCAGCCGCACGTCGATCGGGATGGAGCCGAGGACCGGCACCGTCGCGCCCGTCGTCTTCGTGAGGCCCTCGGCGACCTTCTGGCCGCCGCCCGTGCCGAACACGTCGACCATCTCGCCGCAGTGCGGGCACGGCAGGCCCGACATGTTCTCGACGACGCCGACGATCTTCTGGTGGGTCTGGACGGCGATGGAGCCGGCCCGCTCGGCGACCTCGGCGGCAGCCTGCTGCGGGGTGGTGACCACCAGGATCTCCGCGTTCGGGACGAGCTGCGCGACCGAGATCGCGATGTCGCCCGTGCCCGGCGGCAGGTCGAGGAGCAGGACGTCCAGGTCGCCCCAGAAGACGTCCGCGAGGAACTGCTGGAGCGCGCGGTGCAGCATCGGGCCGCGCCACACGACCGGCGCGTTGCCCGGCGTGAACATGCCGATGGAGATGACCTTCACGCCGTTCGCGGACGGCGGCATGATCATGTTCTCGACCTGGGTGGGCTTGCCGTCGGCGCCCAGCATGCGGGGCACCGAGTGGCCGTAGATGTCCGCGTCGACGACGCCGACCTTCAGGCCGTCGGCGGCCAGCGCGGCGGCGAGGTTCACCGTCACCGAGGACTTGCCGACGCCGCCCTTGCCGGACGCGACCGCGTAGACCCGGGTCAGTGAGCCGGGCTTGGCGAAGGGGACCTCGCGCTCGGCGGTGCCGCCGCGCAGCGCCGCCGCCAGCTCCTTGCGCTGCTCGTCGCCCATCACGTCCAGGGTCACGGTGACATCCGTGACGCCCTCGACCGCCGCCACCGCGTCGGTCACGTTCTTGGTGATGGTCTCGCGCATCGGGCAGCCGGAGACCGTCAGGTACACGGTGACCGCCACTGCCCCCTCGGCGGAGATGTCCACCGATTTGACCATCCCCAGTTCGGTGATGGGTCGCTGGATCTCGGGGTCGTTCACCGTCGCCAGTGCTTCACGCACCGCGTCTTCCGTAGCCATGGCACCGATAGTACGGCGCGGTAACCCCGCCCCGGGAAGGTATGTCAGCGGTCGCCTACATCACTCCCGCGCGAGCGCTCCGACGGGAATACGGCGCGCTGCTCCTCCAGCTCCTTGACCAGGTCCTGGAGCTCGGAGCGGATCCAGTCGCGGGTGGCGACCTCGCCGAGGCCCATGCGCAGCGAGGCGATCTCGCGGGTGAGGTACTCGGTGTCCGCGATGGACCGCTCGTTCTGCTTGCGGTCCTGTTCGAGGTTGACGCGGTCGCGGTCGTCCTGCCGGTTCTGCGCGAGGAGGATCAGCGGGGCGGCGTAGGACGCCTGGAGGGAGAGCATCAGGGTCAGGAAGATGAACGGATACTGGTCGAAGCGCAGGTGGTCGGGGGCGGCGATGTTCCACACCACCCACATGATGATGACGACCGTCATCCAGACGATGAACCTGCCGGTGCCGAGGAACCGCGCGATGCGTTCCGAGAGGCGCCCGAAGGCCTCCGGGTCGTAGTCGGGCAGGATCTTGTTGCGCGGGGGCCTGGGCTGGTCCAGACGGAAGCGCGGATTCCGCTGCTCGGGACGGTTCTCGCGGTCGCGGTCAGCCGCCATGGCCCGCCCCTTCCTCCTCCAGGTGGAACTCCGTCTCGCGCCAGTCGACCGGCAGCATGTGGTCCAGCACGTCGTCGACGGTGATCGCGCCGAGCAGCGAGCCGCTCTCGTCGACGACGGGGGCGGCCACCATGTCATACGTCGCGAAGTACCCGGCGACGGCCGGCAGCGTCGTGGCGGGCGCGAGCGGCAGCAGATCGTCGTCCAGGATCGAGCCGACCAGCGTGTACGGGGGATCGCGCAGCAGCCGCTGGAAGTGCACGGTGCCCAGGTACTTGCCGGTCGGCGTCTCGTCCGGCGGGCGGCACACGTACACCTGCGCGGCGAGCGCCGGGGAGAGGTCCTGCTGCCGCACCCGGGCGAGCGCGTCGGCGACCGTCGCGTCGGGCCGCAGCACGATCGGCTCGGTGGTCATCATGCCGCCGGCGGTCCGCTCCTCGTACGCCATCAGGCGCCGCACGTCCGCCGCGTCGGCGGGCTGCATCAGGGTGAGCAGCCGTTCCTTGTCCTCCTCGGGCAGCTCGGCCAGGAGGTCGGCCGCGTCGTCCGGGTCCATGGCCTCCAGGACGTCGGCGGCGCGCTCCTCCTTGAGCTTGCCGAGGATCTCGATCTGGTCGTCCTCGGGGAGCTCCTCCAGGACATCCGCGAGCCGGTCGTCGTCGAGGGCGGCGGCCACCTCCGTCCGCCGCTTCGGGGAGAGGTGGTGCAGGACGTTGGCGAGGTCGGCGGGGCGCAGCTGCTCGAAGGTGGCCAGGAGGCTCTCCGCGCCCTGTCCGTGCTCCTCCAGGGAGAAGCCGTCCACGGCGGACCAGTCGACGGTCAGCGTCTCGCCCTTGCGCCGGAACGTGCCGGCCTTGCCCTTCCGTACGAAGACCCGGTCGATCTCCCAGTCGCGGCGTGCGGGCAGCTGCTGAATCGATACGTCGAGGACGGTGACCTCGTCGCCCGTCTCCACGAGCCGCACGCGCCGGTCGAGCATCTCGCCGAGCACGAGCCGCTCCGTGGGCCGCTGCTCGAAGCGCCGCACGTTCAGCACGCCGGTGGTGATGACCTGGCCCGACTCGATGCCGGTGACGCGGGTCATCGGCAGGAAGATGCGGCGCCTGGTCGCGAGTTCGACGACGAGCCCGAGGAGCCGGGGCGGCCGTCTGCTCACCCGCAGCATCGCCACCAGATCGCGCACCCGGCCCACCTGGTCGCCGTTCGGGTCGAAGACGGGGGTGCCGGAGAGGTGTGAGACGAAGACCCTGGGGGCACCTGCCGCCATACGTGCGCCTCCTTCAGGCCGGGGGTTTCATGCCGGTTGGTCCGTCAATACGGGCTTCAGGCTAGCCCGTCCCGGTCGGGTACGCCCCGGCGGAGGGTCCGGAAGGACTGCCGCCGGTCGACTCGGCCGACCCGGGTACGCTGCCGTACTGCCGAAGCCGTAGAGGTCGTCCGTACGAGAGGCAGCGCCACCTGTGACCGCTCTTCCCCTGGCCAGCCGCGCCCGCAGGGCAGCTTTCGTGAGCGCCGTGTGCGCGGGCCTGGTCGCGGCGGCGACGAGTCTGACGGGCTGCAGCAGCGGCGAGGACCCGGACGCGGGCACCAACGGCGTCGGGAAGCTCTCCGCGTCGAAGATCCAGGGCAAGGCGGACAAGGCGGCCGAGTCGGCGTCGGCGGTCCGGCTCTCCGGCACGGTGGTCAGCAAGAGCCACACGTACAGCCTCGACATGCGCCTCAAGGGCGAGGGCGGCACCGGCTCGGTCACCTCGAAGGGCAGGACGTTCCAGCTGCTCCGGATCGGCGAGCAGCTGTACCTGAAGGCCGACACGGAGTTCTGGACGGGCGGCGACGGCGAGGCCGACGGGAAGTCCGGCAAGTCCGACGCGACGGCCGCGGCGAAGCTGGACGGCAAGTACGTGAAGGTCCCGCAGGGCGACCCGGCCTACCAGCAACTGAGCGGCTTCACGGACAAGGACAAGCTCCTGGGCGGCATGCTCACGCTGCACGGCAAGCTCACCGTGGGCGACCGCGGCAAGACGGGCACCCTGCGCAGCATCAAGATCACCGGCGACGAGGGCGCGGGCGGCACGCTCTCCGTCTCCCTGGACGGCAAGCCCTACCCCCTCCGCCTGGACCGAGGCGGCCACGCGGGCACCCTGAAACTCACGGACTGGAACAAGGACTTCCCGCTGGAGGAGCCGGGAAAGGACGAGATGGTCGACTACGGGAAGCAGCTGCCGACATCCTGAGGGGATAGCAAGCCCCGAAGGGGTGAGCTTCAGGGGCGCGGGGAACTGCGCGAACAACCCCGACGCACCCGCAGAGCAAAGCAGCGAACCCCTCAACGCCGCTTGCGCTTGAAGAGCAACCGAGGAAGCCCACCGGGCAACGCCTCACGCGTAGTGACCCCGGTAGGCAGCGGCGCAGCCGCGAGAGACCCCGACGGAAGCTCCGTCGTCACATCACGCGGCTTGAGCCGGACGACCCGGCACTGCTCGGCCCACCGCACCGTGACCCGCTCCGCGTCCGGCGCGTTCAACCGCTTCCCCTTGAGTTCCGAGGCCGCCGCCTCCCACTCCTCGGACCCGGCCGAAAGCTCCCGCACGTCCGCGGTCCAGGCGACGACCCGCCCGCCCTTGTCCTTGCTGCGCACGGTCACCTCGGCCGTGCCCCCGTCGACGAGCCCCGGCAGCGGCTGCTCGCCGGGCCCGTCCCCGACGAGATGCACGGCCCCCTCGTACCAGACGTGCCAGAGCGCCCGAGCGGGCGAACCCTCGCCCTGGACCCAGATGAGGCCGGACTTCTTCGTGGCCTCCTCGACGAGGGCGCGGTCGAGCAGCGGGTCGGCGGCCGTGGCGGGGTCAGCAGTCATGGCGGCAGCCTACCGAGTGGCGGTCAGAGCCAGCCGTTGCGCTTCAGGGTCCGGTGGATCGCGAAGCAGACGCCGCCGATGAGGGCGAGCACCATCGGGTAGCCGTACCGCCACCGCAGTTCGGGCATGTGGTCGAAGTTCATGCCGTAGATCCCGCAGACGGCGGTCGGGACGGCGATGATCGCCGCCCACGAGGTGATCTTGCGCATGTCCTCGTTCTGCGCGACGGCGGCCTGCGCGAGGTTGGCCTGGAGGATCGAGTTGAGGAGCTCGTCGAAGCCGATGACCTGTTCCTGGACGCGCGTGAGATGGTCGGCGACGTCACGGAAGTACTTCTGGATGTCGGGGTCGACGAGCCGCATCGGCCGCTCACTGAGCAGCAGCATCGGCCGGAGCAGCGGCGACACGGCGCGCTTGAACTCCAGGACCTCGCGTTTGAGCTGGTAGATCCGTCCGGCGTCGACGCCGCGAGAGGTCCCCTTGCCCTTGCTCGGCGCGGAGAACACCTCGCTCTCCACGTCGTCGATGTCGTCCTGCATGGCGTCGGCGACCGCGATGTACCCGTCGACGACGTGGTCGGCGATGGTGTGCAGGACCGCCGATGGACCCTTGGCCAGCAGCTCGGGGTCCTCCTGGAGGCGGCGGCGCAGGGCGCGCAGCGAGCCGTGGCCGCCGTGCCGGACGGTGATGAAGAAGTCCCGGCCGGTGAAGCACATCACCTCGCCGGTCTCCACGACCTCGCTGGTGGCGGTGAGTTCGGTGTGCTCGACGTAGTGGATGGTCTTGAAGACGGTGAACAGCGTGTCGTCGTACCGCTCCAGCTTGGGCCGCTGGTGGGCGTGGACGGCGTCCTCGACGGCGAGCGGGTGCAGCCCGAACTCGGCCGCGATACCGGCGAACTCGGCCTCGGTCGGCTCGTGCAGGCCGATCCAGGCGAAGCCGCCCCGGCGGCGCACTTCGAGCATCGCCTCGTGCGGGCTGAGGGTGTCGGCGCACTCCAGGCGGCGCCCGTCGCGGTAGACGGCGCAGTCGACGACGGCCGACGCGGCGTCACGGGTGGCGTCGTAGGTGTCGTACGACGCGGGGGAGGAGGGGTAGGCGGTGCCGTCCTTGCGCAGCGAGGGGCGGACGGCGGCACGAAGGTCGCGGATCATCGACATGGGCAGGCTCCTTCGAAGGAGGCCGCCGGCGACGGTTGGAACTGCCCGGAATGGGGACGTCCTACGGAGAAGTGTTTGGCACGTCCGCAAAGCGGGAAGCACCGCACCGTCGCGGTGGCAGCTTCGCTACTGACACAGATCAGGGAACTCAGACAGATCAGGTGGGAACGAAGTGCTCTTCCGACGCACACGGCACGAACGGTGCTCGCGGTGCGTGCGTGTGCTCGCGCAGCAGCTACAGGGCTGCGGGAATCACCGGGCGGAAGAGCGGGTGGTACTGCACGGTCGACTTCGGTCCATTGCAGCCCCACCTCCTCCGGCCGGTCCCCCGTAAGGGAAGTCCCATGCGCCCCTCACGCCCGTGGCGCGAAGTCAGTGTCTGTCTGCAGGGCTTGAAAGCGACGCTTCTGCGTGCTGCCCTGAGCCAGCGGCCAACACTATCAGCCGACAGAAGTGTCAAGCCCCCGCTTTGCGATTGCCTGACGAGTTCTATGCTCGCGTCATGGCTGATGTTCTTGCGCTGGTCGAGGCCCGTCTCCTTACTGGCCTGGGGGAACCCGACGCGCGCGCCGCGGTGACCTTCCTCGGGACCGACCGCGTGGAAGTGCTGCGGTTCACGGACGGCGACGTGGTGCGCTATGCCACGCTCGGGATGTCGGCCCAGCCGATGGCCGACCCCACCGCCGCGCTGGCCGACCCGGTCAAGGGCCCGCGCGCCGAGCTGGTGCTCTCGGTACGCGGGGGACTCGCCGACACGGACAAGGTGCTGCGGCCGCTCGCCGTCCTCGCCGCCTCGCCGGTGGTCGAGGGGCTGATCGTGGCGCCGGGCGCGTCGCTGGACGTGGGCGAACCGCTGTGGCCGGGCGCGCCGTTCACCTCGGTGCTCGTGGCGGAGTCCGGCGGTCTGGTCGAGGACCTCGCGCTGGACGAGCCCATGGATCCCGTACGGTTCCTGCCGCTGCTGCCCATGACGCCGAACGAGGCGGCGTGGAAGCGGGTGCACGGCGCGGCGGCCCTTCAGGAGCGCTGGCTGAACAGCGGAACGGACCTGCGCGATCCGCTGCGCACGTCCGTGTCCCTGGACTGAACTCCGGCCGCCGGGCTGAACTCCGGCCGCCGACGGCTCAGTTGGCGAAGACCGTCACGCTGTCCTCCGTGGCGTGCTTCGGTTCGAGCTCCTCCGCTTCGTGCGTGAGGGCGTTCCTGCGCACCCACACCACGACCGCGCCGAGCACCGCCGTGACGGCCGCGACCACGAACGGGATGTGGATGTTGCTCCACTCCTCGATCTTCGGCGCGAAGAACGGCGCGGCGGCGGCCGCGAACCACCGGACGAAGTTGTAGCCGGCGCTGGCCACCGGGCGCGGCGCGTCGGAGACCCCGAGGGCGAGCTCGGTGTACACGGTGTTGTTCACGCCGATGAACGCGCCGGACAGGATGGTGCAGACGACGGCGACCGTGTGGTTGCCGTAGCCGAGGACCAGGACGTCGGCGGCGAGCAGCACCAGGGAGCTGCCGAGCACCTTCAGCGAGCCGAACCGCGCCTGCAGCCGGGGCGCCACCAGGACGGAGAACACCGCGAGGAGCACGCCCCAGGCGAAGAAGACCGCGCCCGACTTGTACGGCGACATGTTCAGGACGAACGGCGTGAAGGCCAGCACGGTGAAGAACGTGTAGTTGTAGAAGAAGGCGGACGCGGCGGCGGAGGCGAGTCCGCCGTGGCCGAGCGCCTTGACCGGGTCGAGCAGGGACGTCTTCCGCGCGGGCTTCGGCTGTTCCTTGAGGAACGCGGTGATGCAGAGGAAGCCGATCGCCATCAGGGCCGCGGTGCCGAAGAACGGGTAGCGCCAGCTGGCGTCGCCGAGCAGCGCGCCGACCAGCGGGCCGCAGGCCATGCCGAGGCCGAGCGCCGACTCGTACAGCAGGATCGCGGCCGCGCTGCCGCCGGCCGCGGCGCCGACGATGACGGCGAGGGCGGTCGAGACGAAGAGCGCGTTGCCGAGCCCCCAGCCCGCCCGGAAGCCGACGAGCTCGCCGACCGATCCCGATGTGCCGGAGAGGGCCGCGAAGACCACGACGAGCGCGAGACCCAGCAGCAGGGTCTTCTTGCCGCCGATGCGGCTGGAGACGAAGCCGGTGACCAGCATCGCGACGGCGGTGATCAGGAAGTACGAGGTGAAGAGGAGGGACACCTGGCTCGCGCTCGCGTCCAGGCCCTTGGCGATGGAGGGCAGGATCGGGTCGACGAGTCCGATGCCCATGAAGGCCACGACGGACGCGCCGGCCGTCGCCCAGACGGCCTTCGGCTGCCGCAGCAGGCTGCCCGCCCCGGCGTCGAACGGGTCCCCTTCGGCGGGACCCCCTGTGCTGCTGTTCATACAGCCGCTCCTTCACTGCCTCCGCTGCCTCCGCGGAAGTCGTTGACGTATGCACATATTAAGTTAGCAAGGCTAATGAATGCAAGTTACACCTAATTTTGGCGGGTGACAGCGCCACCGGACGGGTGATCGTCCTTGACGGGGCGGCGACCGGGGAGGACCGTTGGGCGCTATGAGGGGCGAACCCAGTTGCCCGAAGTGTGGTGGCCGGGTCAGGGCTCCCGGTCTCTTTGCCGACTCCTGGCAGTGCGATGTGCACGGCACGGTGCACCCGCTGCAGCCCGTGATCCCGCCCAGCGTCGAGGCCCTCCAGGTCGTGGTGCACCGCACGCAGGTCCCGGTGTGGATGCCGTGGCCGCTGCCGGTCGGCTGGCTGTTCACGGGCGTGGCCTGCGCGGGCGACGACAGGAGCGGCGGCCGTGCGACGGCCGTGGCCTGCTCGGGCCCCGCGCCGCTGGGCGGGGTCGGTGAGCTGGTGCTCGTCGCCGAGGAGCTCGGGGTCGGACTCGGCGCGCGGTACGCGGGCATCGACGGCCCCGACCCGGGCCCCCACATGAGCGTCGAGAAGCCGCCGCAGACCAAGGTCCTCGCCGCCGGACGGCCGACACCCTTGTGGCACGTCTCCGGGACGCCCGACGACCGCGCCGTCTTCGCCGGAGAGGCGCGCGGCCTGTGGCTGTGGGCCATCGCGTGGCCGGAGCAGTCGGGCCTGCTCATGTACGACGAGCTGGTCCTCACGGACCTGCGGGACGCGGGCGCGGAAGTGGACCTGCTGCCGTGCGGGGCGCTGTCCCCGCGCCTGCTCATGCCGTAGGCGAGCGGCTGCCGGGTGGCGCGTCCCGGGGCGGACGGTGCGCGGGGTGAGCGATGCCTCTTCCGGGGCGGGCCGTGCGGGGCCCGAACCCCGTTATCCTTGAGCGTCCGCTCTCATCTTGTCGTCCGTCCCGCCAAAGCCCTGGAGTCAGCGTCGTGCGCATCGATCTGCACACCCACTCCACCGCGTCCGACGGCACGGACACCCCCGCCGAGCTGGTCCGCAACGCGGCGGCCGCCGGGCTCGACGTCGTCGCGCTGACCGACCACGACACCACCCGGGGCCACGCCGAGGCGAAGAAGGCACTGAGTGAGCTGTCGACCGGCCTGACCCTGGTGACCGGCGCCGAACTCTCCTTCAACCTCGACGGCATGGGCCTGCACATGCTGGCCTACCTCTTCGACCCCGAGGAGCCGGAGCTCGCCCGCGAGTGCGAGCTGGTCCGCGACGACCGCGTGCCGCGCGCCAAGGCGATGATCGAGAAGCTGCAGGGGCTCGGCGTGCCGGTGACCTGGGAGCAGGTCGCGCGGATCGCGGGCGACGGCTCGGTGGGCCGCCCGCACATCGCCGAGGCGCTCGTCGAGCTGGGCGTCGTGCCCACCGTCTCCGACGCGTTCACGGCCGAATGGCTCGCCGACGGCGGACGCGCGTTCGCCGACAAGCACGAACTCGACCCCTTCGACGCGATCCGCCTGGTCAAGGCGGCCGGCGGCGTCACCGTCTTCGCCCACCCGGGCGCCATCAAGCGCGGCAAGGTCGTCTCGGAGAGCGTGATAGCCGACCTCGCGGCGGCCGGCCTCGACGGCATCGAGGTCGACCACATGGACCACACGCCCGAGACCCGCGCCCGGCTGCGCGCGCTCGCGGGTGACCTCGGCCTCCTGGTCACCGGGTCCAGCGACTACCACGGCAGCCGCAAGACCTGCGTGCTCGGCGAGTTCACCACGGACCCCGAGATCTACGGCGAGATCACGCGCCGGGCCACGGGAGCGTTCCCGGTGCCCGGAGCGGGCGGACGCCCCGCCGCCTGACGGCCGGCCCGCTCGCAGGACCGCCCGCCCCCTTCACTCCCACCCTTCACCGCACTCCACGGTTCCGTGGCGGCGGCTGCCCTGCCCCGCGCTCGGCGCCATGCCGCCGCGGCACCTTCGTACGACTCTCCGCAAGGCCATCACTGTGTTCGACGTCGCCGTTTTCGGATCTCTCTTTCTCACGCTTTTCGTGATCATGGACCCCCCTGGGATCACCCCGATCTTCCTCGGTCTCACCGCGGGCCGCCCCGCCAAGGTCCAGCAGCGGATGGCCTTCCAGGCCGTGTGCGTCGCCTTCGGCGTCATCTCGGTCTTCGGCCTCGTGGGCCACCAGATCCTCGACTACCTGCATGTCTCCGTCCCCGCGCTGATGATCGCGGGCGGTCTGCTGCTGCTCCTGATCGCGCTCGACCTGCTCACCGGCAAGACCGACGAGCCCAAGCAGACCAAGGACGTCAACGTCGCGCTGGTCCCGCTCGGCATGCCGCTGCTCGCGGGCCCCGGTGCGATCGTGTCCGTCATCCTGGCCGTGCAGGACGCCGACAGCGTCGGCACGCAGATCTCCGTCTGGGCGGCGATCGTGGCCATGCACGTCGTGCTGTGGCTGGTGATGCGGTACTCGCTGCTGATCATCCGCGTCATCAAGGACGGCGGCGTGGTGCTTGTGACGCGGCTCGCGGGCATGATGCTGTCCGCCATCGCCGTGCAGCAGATCATCAACGGTGTGCTGCAGGTGATCGAGGGGGCCTGACGGGCTCCGAGCCCGACTGTCCGCGTACGTCTGTATACGACTGCGTACGTCTGTGTACACACGAAGGGCCCCGGTACGGATTCCGTACCGGGGCCCTTCGACGTCTGCGTTACGAGGCCGTGGTGTCGGCCGGGCGGATGTAGATGCGCTGGCCGATCGCTGCGGCCTGCTGCACGATCCGATTGACGGAGGCGGCGTCCACGACGGTGCTGTCCACGGCCGAGCCGTCGACGTCGTCGAGTCGCATGATTTCGAAGCGCATAGGGCTTCTCCCTTCGTCTGGTCATCCTCCTGCAAGGAGAACTGCTGGGGTGTTGCTGTTGTCTCTGATGGTGTCAACGAGTTGCCCCCTGCAAACATTCCCTACGCTAAAGAAATTTTTCGGTAACCTAATTACCTGCGAGTAGCGGGAGCGGTTGTGTTCGCTGCGTGACCGGCGGGAGACTGGGATCGATATGAACGACGCCGACCCCAGTGCAGTCGACGACTTCCGCGCAGTCGACATCAGCGCTCAGTTGGAGCGCGCCAACAACCTGCTCGAGCGTGTTCTCGCCGAGGTGGCGCGGACGCCCTCCACGCACGCGATCTTCGTCGACGCCGGGTACCTGTACGCTGCGGCGGGCCGCCTCGCCGCCGGCACCGAGGACCGGCGGACCTTCGACCTCGACGCGGAGGGCCTCATCGAGGCGCTCATCGACAAGGCGCGCACGATCTTCGCGGACAGCCGACTGCTGCGCGTCTACTGGTACGACGGTGCCAGGCGCCGCATCCACACCACCGAGCAGCAGTCGATCGCCGAGCTCCCCGACGTCAAGGTCAGGCTCGGCAACCTCAACGCCAACAACCAGCAGAAGGGCGTCGACTCCCTGATCCGCAGCGACCTGGAGTCACTCGCCAGGCACCGCGCCATCAGTGACGCGGCCCTCATCGGCGGCGACGAGGACCTCGTCTCGGCCGTCGAGGCGGCGCAGGGGTACGGCGCGCGGGTCCACCTGTGGGGCATCGAGGCCCCCGACGGGCGCAACCAGGCGGAGGCGCTGCTCTGGGAGGTCGACAGCCAGCGCACGTTCGACCTGGACTTCTTCAAGCCGTACGTGGCGCGGCGCACCGTCGCGACGTACGAGACGGCCACGGCCGCGCACCGCCCCTCCCGCGACGACGTCCGCTTCGTCGGCGCGCAGATCGCCGCGAAGTGGCTCGGGGCGCGCGGCCGCGAGGCGCTGGTCGGGCTGCTGCCCGGCCACCCCTACCTGCCCGGATCCGTGGACCAGGACCTCCTGGTCGAGGCGGAGCGGCTGCTCCAGTACTCGCTGCGCGGCCAGTCCGATCTGCGCAGGGCGCTGCGGGACGGGTTCTGGGAGCACCTGCAGGCGCAGTACTGAGATCACCGAGATCTCACCCGGTCAGGTGCCAGAAACCGACCAGGGCCGCCGCCGTCTCCGCGGGGCGGTCCGTGTTGGGGGAGTGCTCGGCGCCGCGGATCACCGTGCGGTGGGCGTCCAGACGGCGGGCCATGTCGTCCAGGAGCGGCACGGGCCAGGTGTCGTCGCGCTCGCCCGAGATCACGTGCTTGGGCAGCGGCAGCGCGGCGAGCTCGGCCACGCGGTCCGGCTCCGCGGAGAGCTGCCTGCCGGTGGCGATGAGCTGGGCCGGGCTGTGCATCAGCCAGCGGGCGCGCAACGCCTCGCTGTCATCCGTGTCCCCGCCGTCCTCGGCGCCCGTCTCCGCCTCCTGCGGGGGCGGCGGCTCCATGGCCCGCATCGCCTGCCACACCTCGTCCATGGACAGCGTCGCGAGGGCGTCCGCGAGCATCTTCGCCCGGGCCTGCTGCACGGGGACGATCGCGGCGGGACCCGAGGACATCAGGGTGAGGGTGACGAAGGGGCGGGAGTCGAGCAGGACGGCGGCGCGGGCGATCTGGCCGCCGAGGGAGTGGCCGAGGAGGTGGAGCCGGGCGGCGAATCGCTCCTCGGAGGGCTCGTCCTCCGACAGGGCGGCGGCCTGCGCCAATACGTCGCGGGCCAGCTCTTCCTGGGCGTACGCCGCCACGTCGTCCGGGCCCGGCGTCTCGTACTGTCCGCGCCCGTCCACGGTCACCGCGCGGTAGCCCGCGGCGGTCAGCGGCTCCAGGAGGGCGATGAAGTCCTCCTTGCTGCCGGTGAACCCGGGAAGCAGAAGTACGGTCCCCCGGCGCCGGACGCCGTCCGCCGGAACGGCGTCGAGAACGGCGAAGTCGCCCCGCGTGGTGCGGAGGGTCCGCGCGCTCGCGCAGGGGGGTGGGACGAAGGTCGGCGGCCTGCTCATGGGCCGAGGCTAACCGGTGCCGTGGACGACCGTGCCGGGCGCACTGCGCGAGAAGGCCCGCCCCGGGATGGGGCGGGCCTTCTGCGTGGCGGGCGGCCGGTCGAGGACCGAACCGTGTGGGTGGACCGGAGGGTCAGCCCTCCGGCGTCTCCACGGCTGCCGCCTTCTTGCGCGTGCGGCGGCGCGGCGCCGGGGCGGTCGCCTCGGCCTCGGCCGTCTCCGCCGGGGCGGCAGCGGCCTTGCGCGTACGACGTCGGGGCGTGGGCTCCTCCGTCGCCTGAGCCGGGATCCCGGCCTCGGTGGCGGCGGCCTCCGTGTCCTTGGCCGTGGTCTTGCGCGTGCGGCGCTTCGGCTTCTCGGCTTCGGCGTCGGTCGCGGTGACCTCGGTGGCGTCAGCCTCGGGTGCCTTGGTGGTGGTTTTGCGGGTGCGTCGCTTGGGCTTGTCCTCGGCCGGGGCCTCGGTGGTGGCCTCGGGCGCGGTGGCTTCGGCGGGCTTGTCCCCGGTCTTGCGGGTGCGGCGCTTGGGCTTGTCCTCGGCCGGGGCTTCCGCGACGGCTGCCTCGGGGGCAGCAGCCTCGGGTGCCTTGGCCGTGGCCTTGCGGGTGCGGCGCTTGGGCTTTTCGGCCTCGGCGTCGGTCGTGGTGACCTCGGCTGCGGTGACCTCGGGTGCCTTGGCGGCGGCCTTGCGGGTGCGTCGCTTGGGCTTGTCCTCGGCCGGGGCCTCGGTCGTGGCCTCGGGCGCGGTGGCTTCGGCGGGCTTGTCCGCGGTCTTGCGGGTGCGGCGCTTCGGCTTGTCCTCGGCCGGGGCCTCGGTGTCGGCCTCGGGCGCGGACGCCTCGACGGCCTTCTCCGTGGTCTTACGCGTGCGGCGCTTGGGCTTTTCGGCTTCGGCGTCGGTCGCGGTGACCTCGGTCGCGGCAGCCTCGGGTGCCTTGGCGGCGGCCTTGCGGGTGCGTCGCTTGGGCTTGTCCTCGGCCGGGGCCTCGGTGGTGGCCTCGGGCGCGGTGGCTTCGGCGGGCTTCTCCGCGGCCTTGCGGGTGCGGCGCTTCGGCTTGTCCTCGGCCGCGGCTTCCGTGACGGCTGCCTCGGTGGCGGTGGCCTCGGGGGCCTTTTCCGCGGTCTTGCGAGCGCGGCGCTTCGGCTGGTCCTCTGCCGGGGCTTCCGCGACGGTGGCCTCGGGTGCGGTCGCCTCGGCGGGCTTCTCCGCGGTCTTGCGGGTGCGGCGGCGCGGCTTCGTGGCCGGGGTCTCCGCCTGGGCGGCCGGCGCGGGTGCCTCCGTCTCGACGACGGTCGCGGTCCCGGCCGTGGCCACGGCGGCCTCGGACGACGCGCCGGAACGCGTGCGCCGACGACGACGCGGCGTACGCGGCTCGGTCGTCTCGGCCACCGGGGCGCTCACCTCGGCGGCCGGGGCGCTCGCCTCGACCGTCGCAGCGGCCGGAGCCGACGCGGTGGCCTCAAGCGGGCTGCCGCCACGCGTACGGCGACGACGACGCGGCGTGCGCGCGGGGCGCTCGCCCTCTGCGGCCGCCGGGCCCGAACGGTCCCTGTCACGGTCCCGGTCGCGGTCGCGTCCACGGTCCCGACCGCGGTCACGGTCACGGTCGCGGTCCTGCGTACGACCGCCGGAGCGGCCACCGCGGCCGCGGCCACCGGTCTCGCCGAGGTCCTCGACCTCCTCCGCGCCCAGACCCGCACGGGTCCGCTCGGAGCGGGGCAGCACACCCTTGGTGCCCGCCGGGATGTCCAGGTCCTCGTAGAGGTGAGGGGAGCTGGAGTACGTCTCTACCGGGTCGTTGAAGCCCAGGTCGAGCGCCTTGTTGATCAGCTGCCAGCGCGGGATGTCGTCCCAGTCGACCAGCGTGATCGCGATGCCCTTGGCGCCCGCGCGGCCCGTACGGCCGATGCGGTGCAGGTACGTCTTCTCGTCCTCGGGGGACTGGTAGTTGATGACGTGCGTGACGCCACCGACGTCGATGCCGCGCGCGGCGACGTCCGTGCAGACGAGCACGTCCACCTTGCCGTTGCGGAACGCGCGCAGGGCTTGCTCGCGCGCGCCCTGCCCGAGGTCACCGTGCACGGCGCCCGAGGCGAAGCCCCGGCGCTCCAGCTGCTCGGCGATGTCGGCGGCCGTCCGCTTCGTGCGGCAGAAGATCATCGCGAGTCCGCGGCCGTCGGCCTGGAGGATGCGCGAGACCATCTCGGGCTTGTCCATGTTGTGCGCGCGGTACACGAACTGCTTCGTGTTCGCGACGGTCTGGCCCTCGTCGTCCGGCGCGGTGGCGCGGATGTGCGTGGGCTGCGACATGTACCGACGGGCCAGTCCGATGACCGCGCCCGGCATGGTCGCCGAGAACAGCATCGTCTGACGCTTCGCGGGAAGCATGTTGATGATCTTCTCGACGTCGGGCAGGAAGCCCAGGTCGAGCATCTCGTCGGCCTCGTCGAGGACCAGGCACTTGACGTGCTTGAGGTCGAGCTTGCGCTGGCCCGCGAGGTCGAGCAGGCGGCCCGGCGTGCCGACGATCACGTCGACGCCCTTCTTGAGGGCCTCGACCTGCGGTTCGTAGGCCCGGCCGCCGTATATGGCGAGGACGCGGACGTTGCGCGCCTTGCCGGCGGTCAGGAGGTCGTTCGTGACCTGCTGGCACAGCTCGCGGGTGGGGACCACCACGAGGGCCTGCGGGGCCTCGGTCAGCTGCTCGGGCTTGGCGCGGCCCGCCTCGACGTCGGCGGGGACGGTCACGCGCTCCAGGATCGGGAGGCCGAAGCCGAGCGTCTTGCCCGTGCCGGTCTTGGCCTGGCCGATGACGTCCGTGCCGGAGAGGGCGACGGGGAGCGTCAGCTCCTGGATGGGAAAGGGATTGATGATGCCGACGGCTTCAAGGGCCTCGGCCGTCTCGGGAAGAATCCCGAGCTCTCGGAAAGTCGTAGTCAGGGCTATGCCTCTTCTGTGAGACGCGGCGTGAGGCGAACGCTGGGGGTCGTGACCGTGCCACTACCGCCGGCCGCTTGGGGGGCGGGCCGGGGGCGCGGGACCACTGCCGGCGCTCGAGCGCTCTTACCGCTGAGGTTCCCTCCTCGTGCCGCACGCACCTGTGCGTGCCGCCCGGAGGGCTGTCGGGTCGGAGCCGATCGGGCCACCGACCGGGCATCCTCATTCGTACGGCCCGTCGAATATTCGGCAGGCGCTTTACCACTGTACCGCGTAATCTCGCATGTGTGTCCGGCGAATTCGTCACATGGTCGTCGTCACAGTCACTGACCAGGGCCTTACGCCGTCCGGCAAGCGGGCTATTGTGCGCTTCATGGAGACCCCCGACACCCCTGCAGAATCCGCCCCCGAGCCCACCGGAATCGCCGCCCAGGACTGGGCGAAAGCCGCCACCGAGCCGCAGTACCGCGCCGCTGTCGTGGACCTCCTCGGCGCGCTCGCCTACGGGGAGCTCGCCGCGTTCGAGCGGCTCGCGGAGGACGCGAAGCTCGCGCCGACGCTCGGCGACAAGGCGGAGCTCGCGAAGATGGCGTCGGCCGAGTTTCACCACTTCGAGCAGCTCAGGGACCGGCTCTCGGCGATCGGTGTGGAGCCGACGGAGGCGATGGAGCCGTTCGTCGCCGCGCTCGACGGCTTCCACCGGCAGACCGCTCCCTCCGACTGGCTGGAGGGTCTCGTCAAGGCGTACGTCGGCGACTCGATCGCCAGCGACTTCTACCGCGAGGTCGCGGCGCGTCTCGACGGCGACACGCGTGCGCTGGTGCTCGGTGTCCTCGACGACACGGGGCACGCGAGCTTCGCCGTGGAGAAGGTGCGCGCCGCGATCGAGGCGGATCCCCGGGTCGGGGGGCGGCTCGCGCTGTGGGCGCGGCGGCTGATGGGTGAGGCGCTCTCGCAGTCGCAGCGGGTGGTCGCCGACCGGGACGCGTTGTCGACCATGCTGGTCGGGGGTGTCGCCGACGGGTTCGACCTCGCGGAGGTCGGGCGGATGTTCTCCCGGATCACCGAGGCGCACACCAAGCGGATGGCTGCGCTGGGCTTGGCGGCGTAGGTCGTCTGTCATCCGCGGGTGCGTGGGGGCTGATCGCGCAGTTCCCCGCGCCCCCAAGCCCCCCGGCACCACCCCGGCGCCCCCTCAGCGGGGGCGTTTTGAGGGGCGCGGGGAACTGCGCGACAAGCCCCCACGCACCCGCAGGTGAACACCGGCACCCCTTGCGGGAGCTAAGCCGTCGCCGAGCGGCGCATTCTGGTGCGGGTCGGGCGGAGCAGCAGGGACAGCAGGGCCACGGAGACGGCCGCCGCTCCTACGAGCGTCGCGGGCGCGTGGTCGGGGCCGAGCGCCATGTGGGTGATGAAGGCGCCGATGAGTGCGCCTGCGGGGCCCGTCGACAGGACCAGGGTGCGCGCGGGCAGCCGGTGCCCGTAGCGACGCGCGGCGGCCCAGGCCAGGGCCAGGCCGAGCAGCATGGAGCCGAGTGCTTCCAGAATCACGGTGTGTGCCCTCCCTTGCGGCCGGTGCAAATCGGTCGTAGCCGGTCTACCCCCGGCGGCCGGAATGCAACCCTCAAGATCGGATGACACCGACGCGACCTCGTACAACGCGCCTCGTACAACGCACGGGAACGGCCCGGTGGTTGAGAACCACCGGGCCGTTCCGTCACGATCCACCAAGAGCGTCCTACAGGGCGCTGAAGCCCACCTTGCGGGCGGTGGGCTCACCGAGCTCCACGTACGCGAGGCGGTCGGCCGGAACCAGGACCTTGCGGCCGTGGTCGTCCACGAGGCTCAGCAGCGGCGACTTGCCGGTCAGCGCCTCGGACACCGCGTGCTCGACTTCCTCGGCGCTCTGGCCGCTCTCCAGCACGATCTCGCGGGGCGCGTACTGCACGCCGATCTTGACCTCCACGGCTTTGTCCCTCCGACGGTCAGTCTGTGCGCGGCCGTCCGCGCCGTACCCAGCACACATTAGCCCGGTGAGGGGACGGGGACGGCCGCGGCCGTGCACGCCGTCAGCGAACACGGGACGGGAACAAAACCGCGAGGGGTCAGTGGCCCTCTGAACCGTGCAGCGGGAAGCCCGCGATGCCGCGCCAGGCGAGCGACGTGATCAGCTGGACCGCCTTCTCGCGCGGCACCGTGCTGGAGCTCGCCAGCCAGTAGCGCGCGACGACCTGCGAGTACCCGCCGAGGCCGACGGCGAGGAGCATCGCCTCGTCGCGGGGCAGCCCCGTGTCCTCGGCGATGACCTCGCAGATCGCCTCGGCGCACTGCAGGGTGACGCGGTCCACGCGCTCCCGCACGGCCGCCTCGTTGGTCAGGTCCGACTCGAAGACCAGGCGGAACGCGCCGCCCTCGTCCTCCACGTACGCGAAGTAGGCGTCCATCGTCGCGGCGACGCGGAGCTTGTTGTCCGTGGTGGACGCAAGTGCCGTGCGCACCGACTGCAGCAGTGACTCGCAGTGCTGGTCGAGCAGGGCGAGGTAGAGGTCGAGCTTGCCCGGGAAGTGCTGGTAGAGCACGGGCTTGCTGACGCCGGCGCGCTCGGCGATGTCGTCCATCGCCGCCGCGTGGTACCCCTGCGCGACGAAAACTTCCTGGGCAGCCCCGAGGAGCTGGTTGCGTCGGGCACGGCGCGGCAGGCGTGTGCCCCGCGGGCGTGCCGCCTCTGTCTGCTCGATGGCTGTCACGCCGCCTCCCAAATCGTCCGATGTGCGGTGAGCGCCGCGCCGCCATCGTACTTTTCGGTAACAGCGATGTGCGCGGTACGAGCGCAGAATTTCATGGACTGGACCATCGTTGAAGGGCTGTTCAACGGTGCGTAGCAGGGCAAACACGGTCAGGCCACGGGTGCGGGCCTCATCGGTAGTCGTCCTCGTCGAGGCTGACGACGCGGGCCTGCTCGGCCAGGTCGGCCTCGCTCGCCGCCGCCGGGTCGGCCTCCAGGAGGGAGTCGTCCCGGCTGGGGGTGAGGTCCGTGTGCTGTTCCGCCGTGTCCGCCTCCGGGGCCTCGACGTCGGCCTCGGCCGCGGTGTTCTCCGTCTCGTAGTTCTCGAAGTCGTCGGAGTCGTCGAAGGTGTCGGGATCGGTCGGGTCGACACTCATGTGTGGCTCGCTTCCCTCGCGGTACTCGGTGGTCTGCGGATGCGAGTGCCCCGTATCCACTCAATTCATCGCTCTTCGTGTCTCTCTCCGCAAGTCTTCACAAGCTGTTTCGAGCGTAGAAGAGGCACGCAAGGGGCGCCACGCGATCTGTGTACAACCTGTGACAGCGAACACGTGAACTAGCGCGTGATCGTCTCGTAACATTGCCGCATGTCTTCGACCGAGCTGCCCGCCCTGCTGGCCTCCGCCGTCGCCCCCAAACCGGGTGTCGTGGCGGTCGCGGACGGCGAGCGGCTCGACTCCGTGGCGCTTCCCGGCCTTTCGCTGACCGTGCGTTCGCGGCCCTCGACAGGGCCCGGACTGCCGCCGGCGCTGTTCGTGCACGGGCTCGGCGGCTCCTCCCAGAACTGGTCGGCCCTGATGCCGCGGCTCGAGGACGTCGTCGACTGCGAGGCGATCGACCTGCCCGGGTTCGGGGACTCCCCGCCACCGGACGACGGGGACTACTCCGTCACGGGGCACGCCCGCGCGGTCATCCGCCATCTCGACGCGGCCGACCGCGGACCCGTCCACCTCTTCGGCAACTCGCTGGGCGGCGCCATCACGACGCGCGTCGCCGCGGTCCGCCCCGACCTGGTCCGGACGCTGACCTTGGTCTCGCCCGCCCTGCCCGAGCTGCGCGTGCAGCGCACGGCGGTGCCGACCGGGCTCCTCGCGGTGCCGGGCGTCGCCGCCCTCTTCACGCGGCTCACCCGGGAGTGGACGGCCGAGCAGCGGGTGCGTGGCGTCATGGGGCTCTGTTACGGCGACCCGGGCAAGGTGACGCCGGAAGGTTTCACCGCGGCGGTCCACGAGATGGAGCGCAGGCTGCAGCTCCCCTACTTCTGGGACGCGATGGCCCGCTCGGCGCGCGGCATAGTGAACGCGTACACGCTGGGCGGCCAGCACGGGCTGTGGCGGCAGGCCGAGCGGGTGCTCGCGCCGACGCTCCTCGTCTACGGCGGGCGCGATCTGCTCGTCTCCTTCCGCATGGCCCGCAGGGCGGCCGCCGCGTTCCGCGACTCGCGGCTGCTCACGCTGCCCGACGCGGGGCACGTCGCGATGATGGAGTACCCCGAGACCGTGGCGACCGGCTTCCGTGAACTGCTCGTCGACATCGGCGAGTTGACTGCCGTGGGCCGGGGTGGCGCGCGCGTGGGCTCGGGGAGCTGAGGCGGCGCGTGGGACGTCACAGCCGCCGGGCTCCGGCAGACGCGACGGACAACACCAGCACCTCGGGCACACCGGTGTCGCCGATGGTGGGCCCGCAGGCGGGGCCCGGCACGGGACGGCGCAGGCGGGGCCGCGCGGCGGACGGCACTCCGGTGGACGGCACGCCCGCTCATGGTGTGCCCCGCGCCACCCCGCCCCACGGTGTCCCGCACGTCCGCGGCGGCCACCCCGAGCAGCGGGAGCCCGGCGGCGCCTGGGGCGACACCCCGGGCTCAAGCACAAGCTCAAGCACCGGTACGGGCCCCGGCCCCCGCATCGTGACCGGCCCCGGCGTCGTCCCCGGGCCCCGCCAGGACTACGTCGCCGCCTTTCCCGAGGGCCGCAGGCAGGGCACGCAGCCGCCGGAGCCCCGCGACCCGTACGCCTCCGTCACCCAGTGGGACACGGAGGCCGACGGAGGCGACGGCGGCAACGGAGACGGCGATCTCGCGGACGGCGAGGACGGCGGCGGCAGGAAACGCGGCCGCAACCGCACCATGACCGTCGTCGTGACCGCCGCCGTGACCACCGTGGTCGCCGTGGTCGTCGCGGGCCAGATGATCGGCGGGGGCAAGAGCCCGGAGCCGCAGACCCGCGCGGCCCCGGGCGGCGATCGCGACACCGAGGACCCCGCGTCCCGCTCCGACCGCAGGCCCACCCCCGCCGAGGTGCGCAAGGAGGCCCCGGCGACGTACGACGACAAGATGAAGGAGACGTATCCGCTGGACGCGAAGCTCAAGGCGTCCGGCGACTTCGAGGCGATGGCCGGCTTCGACAAGGCGCCCGGCAAGGGGCAGAAGTTCCGCTACCGCGTCGACGTGGAGAAGGGGCTCGGTCTGGACGGGAAACTCTTCGCGCAGGCCGTGCAGAAGACCCTGAACGACGACCGCAGCTGGGCCCACAAGGGCGCCCGCACCTTCGAGCGCATATCGTCGGGCAGGCCCGACTTCGTCATTACGCTCGCGAGCCCGGGAACGACCGGCGTCTGGTGTGCGAAATCCGGTCTCGACACCACCCAGGACAACGTGTCGTGCGATTCCGCGGCGACGGACCGCGTGATGATCAACGCTTATCGGTGGGCCCAGGGCGCGCCCACCTACGGCGACGAGGTCAAGAAGAAGTTCGGCAACGCCATCCACCCGTACCGGCAGATGCTGATCAATCACGAGGTCGGCCACCGGCTCGGCTTCAACCACACGGACTGCACGAAGAGCGGGGACCTCGCGCCCGTCATGCAGCAGCAGACGAAGTTCCTGGAGCACGACGGAATCAAGTGCAAGGCCAACCCATGGGCCTTTCCCAAGAGTTGAGCAGCCGCTTTGACATCTGTCGGAATTTCGTTCATATTTCTCCGCATGTCGAACCTTCACGCCCCTTCGAGCGCCGCCATTGAGCTGGCGCTCCTCGGCGTGACCGCGCTCTGCGTGGCCGACATCCACTGTTGCTGACGCCCGCCCCGGCGAGTGCGTCGCTTTTCTCCGGCTCCTGGCTTTTTCCGCGCCCGTGTGCCGTTTTCTCCCGCGCCTTTCCCGGGGTGAGCTCTGTCGCTCCCTTTTCTCACTCATCCCGAGAGGTCTCTTTCCGATGCGTCAAACGTCCGTCATAGCCCGCCGCGTGGCAGCGGCATCCGTCAGCCTGGTCCTGGCCTCGGGCGCCGTCGCCTGCGCGGGCCCCAAGGACGGCGGCGCCGGGAGCGGCGGCGGCAAGCCCGCCGAGGGCGGCACGCTCACCGTCCTCAACCGCGATCCGCAGACCGACTTCGACCCCGCGCGGCTGTACACCTCCGGCGGCGGCAACGTGCCGAGCCTCGTCTTCCGCACCCTGACCACCCGCAACCGCGAGGACGGCGCCAAGGGCGCGGAGGTCGTCCCCGACCTCGCGACGGACCTCGGCAAGCCGAGCAAGAACGCCACCGTGTGGACGTACACCCTGAAGAAGGGCCTCAAGTACGAGGACGGTTCGGCGATCACGGCCGCCGACATCAAGTACGGCATCGAGCGTTCCTTCGCGGCCGAACTCTCCGGCGGCGCACCCTTCCTGCGGGACTGGCTGATCGGGGGCGCCGACTACGAAGGGCCGTACAAGAACAAGGGCGGCCTGAAGTCGGTCGAGACGCCGGACGAGCGGACGATCGTCTTCCATCTGAACAAGCCCGTGGGCGACTTCGACTACGTGGCCACGCAGACGTCGTTCGCACCCGTGCCGAAGGCCAAGGACAAGGGCACGAAGTACGAGGAGCACCCGGTCTCGTCCGGGCCCTACAAGGTCGTCAAGAACGAGAACGACGGCGAGCGGCTCCGTCTGGAGCGCAACCCGCACTGGTCCGCGAAGAACGACGCCGAGCGCAAGGCCTACCCGGACGTCATCGACGTACGGTCCGGGCTCGACCAGTCCGTCATCAACCAGCGGCTCTCCGCGGGCCAGGGCGCCGACGACGCAGCCGTCACCACCGACACCAACCTCGGCCCGGCCGAGCTCGCCAAGGTCGCCGGTGACAAGGAGCTCTCCTCGCACGTCGGCACCGGCCACTTCGGCTACACGAACTACCTCGCCTTCAACCCGAAGGTGAAGCCGTTCGACGACCCGAAGGTCCGCCAGGCCATCTCGTACGCCGTGGACCGCTCCTCGGTCGTCAACGCGGCGGGCGGCTCCTCGCTCGCCGAGCCCGCCACCACGTACCTGCCGAACCAGAAGTCATTCGGATACACGAAGTACGACCACTTCCCCGCGGGCCCCTCCGGCAACCCGAAGAAGGCCAAGGAGCTCCTGAAGGAGGCCGGTCACAAGGACGGGCTCACCATCACGCTCACACACTCCAACGCCAAGGACTTCGAGACCAGCCCCGAGATCGCGACCGCGATCCAGGACGCGCTCAAGAAGGCCGGGATCACCGTCAAGCTCCAGGGCCTTGAGGACAACGACTACAAGGACAAGGTCCACAGCGCCAAGGACGAACCCGGCCTCTTCCTCGCCCACTGGGGTGCTGACTGGCCCTCCGGCGGCCCCTTCCTCGCCCCGATCTTCGACGGCCGGCAGATCGTGAAGGACGGCGCCAACTTCAACTCCGGCTTCCTCGACGACAAGTCCGTCAACGACGAGATCGACGAGATCAACAAGCTGACCGACCTGAAGGCCGCCGCCGAGCGGTGGGGCGCACTCGACAAGAAGATCGGCGAGAAGGCGCTGACCGTGCCGCTCTTCCACCCGGTCTACAAGCGCCTGTACGGCAAGGACGTCAAGAACGTCGTCATCAGCGACTGGACCGGCGTCCTCGACGTCTCGCAGGTCGCGGTGGAGTCGTCGTGACCGAACGCTCCGTCTTCTGGGGGCGGCTGCGCGCACAGCGCGCCGCCCTCGTGGCGGCGGGCGTCGTCGCGCTGCTCGTGGTCGTGGCGCTCGCTGCGCCGCTGCTCACCGCCCTGGAGGGGCAGGACCCCACCTCGTACCACCCGCATCTCATCGACTCGGCGCGCGGCGGTGTGCCGGTCGGCCCGCTCGGCGGGATCAGCGGCGAGCACTGGCTCGGCGTCGAACCGCAGACCGGGCGCGACCTCTTCGCCCGCCTCGTGTACGGGGCGCGGGTCTCGCTCGGCGTCGCGCTCGCCGCGACCGTCGTACAGGTCGTCGTCGGCGTGGCGGTCGGATTGGCCGCAGGGTTCGGCAACCGCTGGGTCGACCAGGTGCTCAGCAGGGCCACCGACGTCATCGTGGCCCTGCCGCTCATGGTCTTCGCGCTCGCGCTGATGGCGGTCGTGCCCAGCGGATTCCCGCGGCCCGTGCTCGTCGCCCTCGTCATCGGGCTCGTCGCCTGGGGCGGCGTCGCCAAGATCGTCCGCGCCCAGACCATCACGCTCAAGGAGCTCGACCACGTGGCCGCCGCGCGGCTCAGCGGCTGGGGCTCCGTGCGGATCGCCCGCCGTGAACTGCTGCCCGCGCTCGCCGCGCCCGTCATCACCTACGCCGCGCTCCTCGTCCCCACCAACATCACCGTCGAGGCCGCGCTCTCCTTCCTCGGCGTGGGCGTGAAGCCGCCCACCGCGTCGTGGGGACAGATGCTCACGTCCGCCGACGTCTGGTACCAGGCGGCGCCGCAGTACCTGCTGTACCCGGCGAGCGCGCTGTTCGTGACCGTGTTCGCCCTCACCGTGTTCGGTGACGGCGTGCGTACGGCGCTCGACCCGCGGGCCACGTCGCGGCTGCGGATCGGCGCGGGGCGGAAGCAGGAGGCCCGCGCATGACCGGCTTCCCCGGGTTCCTGCTGCGGCGCGTCGTCGGCGCCGCCGTCACGCTCCTCGCCCTCTCCGTCATCATCTACGCGGTCTTCTACACCGCCCCGGGCGACGTCGCCCAGATCACCTGCGGCCCGCGCTGCTCACCCGCCCAGGTCCAGCAGGTCGCCGAGCAGCTGCGGCTCGACGACCCGCTGTACGTCCGCTACTGGGACTTCCTGCACGGCATCGTCGTCGGCCAGGACTACTCGACCGGCACCGGCACCGAACACTGCGGTGCGCCCTGCCTCGGGATCTCCTACCAGAGCGACCAGCAGGTCACCGCGCTGATCACGGCGAAGCTGCCGGTCACCGGGTCGCTCGCGCTGGGCGCGATGGTGCTGTGGCTGATCCTCGGGGTGGGCGCGGGCGTGCTCTCCGCCTGGCGGCGCGGCAGGCTCAGCGAGCGCGTGCTGACCGCCGTCACCCTCGCGGGCACCGCCACGCCCGTCTTCGTGATCGGCCTGCTCCTGATGATCGTGGTCTGCGGTCAGCTGCAGTGGCTGCCCTTCCCGCAGTACGTGCCCTTCGCGGACGACCCGACGCAGTGGGCGTGGAACCTGCTCCTGCCCTGGCTCTCGCTGGCCCTCATCGAGGCCGCCAAGTACGCGCGCCTGACCCGCTCCTCGATGCTGGAGACCCTCGCCGACGACCACGTGCGGACCTTCCGCGCGTACGGCGTGGGGGAGCGGTCGATCATCGGGAAGCACGCGCTGCGCGGCGCCGTCGCGCCCGTCATCGCGCTGACCGCCAACGACTTCGGATCGATGTTCGGCGGCGCGGTGCTCAGCGAGACGCTGTTCGGCCTGCCCGGACTCGGGCGTGAACTCGTGCACGCCGTCAAGGTCGTCGACCTGCCGGTGGTCGTCGGGATGGTCCTCGTCACCGGCTTCTTCGTGGTGCTCGCCAATGCCGTCGCGGACGTGCTGTACGCGGTGGCCGACCGACGGGTGGTGCTGTCATGAGTCTCGTCCACGTCACCGATCTGTCCGTCGAGTTCGCGTCCGGCGTACGTGCCGTGGACGGGCTCTCCTTCACGCTGGAGAAGGGCGCCGCCCTCGCCCTCGTCGGCGAGTCGGGATCCGGCAAGTCCACCGTGGCGTCCGCGCTCCTCGGCCTCCACCGGGGCACGGGCGCGCACGTCGACGGGACGGTGCTGGTCGACGGCGTCGACGTACAGGCGGCGTCCGAGGCGGAACTGCGCGGGCTGCGCGGCGGAAAGGCCGCGATGGTCTTCCAGGACCCGCTCTCCTCGCTCGACCCGTACTACGCGGTCGGCGACCAGATCGCCGAGGTGTACCGCGTGCACACGGGAGCGTCCCGACGGGCGGCACGCGCGCGTGCCGTCGACGTGCTCGACCGGGTCGGCATTCCCGACGCGGCCCGCCGCTCCCGCTCACGGCCGCACGAGTTCAGCGGCGGCATGCGCCAGCGCACCCTGATCGCCATGGCGTTGGCGTGCGAGCCCGCGCTGCTCGTCGCCGACGAGCCGACCACCGCGCTCGACGTCACCGTCCAGGCCCAGATCCTCGACCTGCTGCACACGCTGCGGACCGAGACCGGCATGGGCCTGCTCCTCGTCACCCACGACGTGGGCGTCGCGGCGGAGAGCGCCGACGAGGTCCTGGTCATGCGCAACGGGCGCGCGGTGGAGCGCGGCGAGGTGCGGGACATCCTCGGCGCGCCCCGTGAGGCGTACACGCAGGAACTCCTCAAGGCCGTGCCCCGGGTGGACGCGCCGCTCGTGCCGGCCGCCGGGGAGCCGGGCGAGGTCGTGCTCGAAGCGGTCGGGCTGCGGAAGGAGTTCGGGCGCGGGAAGCGCGCGGTCACCGCCGTCGACGACGTCTCGCTGACCGTCCGCCGCGGAGAGACCCTCGGCGTGGTCGGCGAGAGCGGCAGCGGCAAGACCACGCTCGGGCGCATGCTGGTCGGCCTCCTGGCACCCACCGCCGGGCAGCTCCTCCACGGGGGTGCGGAGAAGCCCGGCGGGCAGGTGGTGCCCGGCGTGCAGATGGTGTTCCAGGACCCGGTCTCCTCCCTGAACCCGCGGCGCTCCGTCGGCGAGTCGATCGCCGACCCGCTGCGCGCACGGGGCGAGAGCGACTCCTACGTACGGGGGCGCGCACGGGAACTCCTGGAGCGCGTCGGCCTCGAACCGGCGCACTACGACCGCTACCCGCACGAGTTCAGCGGCGGACAGCGCCAGCGCGTGGGCATCGCGCGGGCGCTCGCCGGCGAGCCGCGCCTCATCGTGTGCGACGAGCCGGTGTCGGCGCTCGACGTGACGACCCAGGCGCAGGTCATGGATCTCCTCGCCGAGCTGCAGCGCGAACTGGGCCTCGCCCTGGTCTTCGTCGCACACGACCTCGCCGTGGTCCGCCAGGTCAGCGACCGGGTCGCCGTGATGCGGCAGGGGCAGATCGTGGAACAGGGCCCCGTCGCGGAGGTGTACGGCGCGCCCCGTGACCCGTACACGAAACGGCTGCTCGCGGCCGTGCCCGCGCTCGACCCCGAGGCCGCGGCGCGGCGGCGTGCGGCCCGCGAGGAGCTGGCCGCAGCCTGACCGACGGTGACGAAAAGTGGCTTCTGAAGTGCTATAGCGCGACAGAACGCCACCGGCGCCGGAAAGTTACTGCCGTTCACCCCTTCTGGTGGCGCGATGGACAACCGTCCGTCGCGCCACCTGCATGACCGCTTACGTTCGTCCCGCTGCGAGCCGCCGGCCAACGGCGGCTCACCGAACGGGAGATCGGGGGTGCGCTCGTGCGCGTCGGACTGCTTACGGAGGGTGGCTATCCGTATGTGAGCGGTGAGGCGAGGCTCTGGTGCGACCGGCTCGTACGGGGACTCGGACAGCACGAGTTCGACATCTACGCGCTCAGCCGCAGCGAGCGGCAGGAGGCCCAGGGCTGGGTCGAGCTGCCGCCGCAGGTCGGCAGCGTGCGCACGGCGCCGCTGTGGACCGTCGACGACGAGGCGCTCAGCGCCGCCGGACCCCGCGGCGGACGCGGACGGCGGGCGCGGCGGCGCTTCGAGGAACACTTCGGGGAGCTCGCCGACACCGTCTGCCGGGGCGATCGCGACGCGGTGGCGGACCGTTTCGGCAACGCTCTGTACGGACTCGCCGAACTCGCCCGCGACGAAGGCGGTCTGGTCGGCGCGCTGCGCTCGGAGTCCGCCGTCCGCGCCCTGGAACGCGCCTGCCACGCGCCCGGCGCGCTGCGGACCGCCCACACCGCACGCGTCGCCGACCTGCTCGCCGCCGCCGGTCTGATGGAGCGCGCACTGCGGCCGCTCTCCCTCGACTGGTACGGGCCCGACGCGCTCGGCGCCGTCGACCTCTGCCACGCCACCTCCGGCGGACCCGCCGCGCTCCCGGGACTCCTCGCCAAGCACTTCGCGGGGGTGCCGCTGCTCGTCACCGAGTACGGCGTGCAGCTGCGCGCGCACTACCTCGCGGCCGGCGACACGGACCTGAGCGCGCCGACCCGGGCCCTGCTCGCCTCCTTCCACGGCCTCCTCGCCGCGGAGGTCTACCGCGCGGCCACGGTCGTGACCCCGGGCAACACCCACGCCCGGCGCTGGCAGGAACGCTGCGGCGCCGACCGCGCCAAGCTGCGCACGGTCCACCCCGGGATGGAGGCGGACCGCTTCACGGAGATCGGCGAACGGGGCTACGACGACTTCGCCGCCGCTCCCGACACCCTCCTGTGGGTCGGCCGCGTCGAGCCCGCCAAGGACCTGATCTCCCTGCTCCACGCCTTCGGGGAGATCCGCGCGCGGGTGCCGGGGGCACGCCTGCGGATCGTCGGGGCGCCCGCGGAAGGACCCGATGCGCGGGCCTACCTCACGCACTGCCGCGCCCTCGCCGCGCAGCTCTTCCCGGACGAGGCGCCGGGCGCGCACGCCATCGGCGACAACCCCGTCTCCTTCGAGGAGATCGGCGGACCCGAGGTGCCGGGACTCGCCGACGCGTACGCCTCCGCGGGCGTCGTCGTCCTCTCCAGCGTCGTCGAGGGCTTCCCGATCAGTCTGGTCGAGGCGATGTTCTGCGGACGCGCGACCGTCTCGACGGATGTCGGCGCGGTGGTCGAGGTCATCGGCGGCACGGGACTCGTCGTACCGCCGCGCAACCCGCGGGCGCTCGCGGAGGCATGCGTGGCGCTCCTGCGTGACCCCGAGCGGTGCGCACGCCTCGGCGCGGCGGCGCGGGCGCGGGCTCTCGAACTCTTCACCGTCGAGCAGAACATCGCGGCATTTCGGAGCATCTACCTCGAGATCGTCTCGCACTGTCCCGTCCGCAGGGACGCGCTGGACGAGGCGGGCGAGCCGTTGCCGTTCGCGCATCCGGCGGAGGCGTACGTCCCGGGGCGCTGGGCGGTGGCGACGGGGGCGACCGCGGGCGGGGCGGGAGCGGCGGAGGAGGTGCCGGTGTTGGTGCCGAGTTGGGCCGTGACGGAGGAGGTTCCGGTGGGGGACGGGCTGAAGGGGGCCGCCGTATGACGGGACAAGAAGGCGCCGGTACGAGCGGCGCCGTGGACGCGCCGCGCGCCCCTGAGGGCGCGAGCGGCTGGGACTCCCGGTCGGCGGAACTGCTGGACGCCGGTGCGGATCTGCCCGGCGACGGAACGTCGATTCCCGCCTCCGTCTCCGTTCCCGCCTTCGGCGAGGGGCGCGAGGACAGCGGCGTCGACGACGGTGACAGCGGCTGGGACGCGCGCGGCAAGGGGCGGCGCGGGGGCGCGGGGGCGCGTAGGGGCGTGGGCGGTGTCGGGGGCGGCGCGAGCCGGTCGTCGTCGGCGCGCGCCACCGCCCGCGCCAAGCCGCCCCGGCGCGGCGCCGCCGACCCCGTGAAAGCCCTCATGCACCGGCACCGCGAGCTGTGCGAGCGCGCCGTCGACCCGCTGGAGATCGCGGCGGGCCTGGAGGCGCACGGCGTCACCGACCGGGCGGCCGCACGCTTCCGGCACCGGGACGTGTTCGCGCTCGCCGAGGAGATGTACGCGCGCGTGCCGACGCTCCCGGAAGGCCGCACGCCACCGACGGCGACGACGGAGGCACACCCGGTGCAGTCCGCGCGTGCGGAACTCCCCGCCGGGTGGGCCCTGTTCGCCCTGCTGCCCGGCGCCGTGTGCGCGGCCGCCGTCGCGGGGGCCGCGTGCAGTGAGGGACGCGTGCGGCTCGTGGTCGCGGTCGTCGGCGCGCTCGCCGTCGCCCTCGCCCTGCGCGTCGCCCTGCGGAACGGCCCCTTGCGCGCCGTCGCCCACCCGGTACGCGCCACGCGCGCGTGGGTGTGCTGGCTCCTCGCGTACGCCCTGCTCGGCGACGGCCTCCTGAACGGCGCCCTCACGAACGGCCCGGACGGCTTCGCCGACCTCTGGGACCCGGCGGCCGCCGCGCTCCTCGGCCTCGCGCTCGCCGTCGCGCCCGCGATCTGGTGCGCCCGCCTCTTCGCGGTACGGGCCGGGGCGCGGCTCGCCGCCAGCCGAGGGCTCGACGAGTTCGCGTCCGCCGTACGGCCGTTGCTCCTCGGCGTCGTCGCGCTGTTCCTCGGCGCGCTCGGGGCGTTGCTCGCGGGGGTGTACGCACTCATCGGCGACGCGGGCACAGGCCCAGGGCACGCCACCCCCGCCCCGCTCGGCGCGTTCACGCTCGGCGCCCTGCTCCTGCTCGCCCGGCTCCTCGGCGTCCACGGCTTCACCCGCGCCCCCGTCCTGCTCCTCGGCGCCGCGGCCTCCTGCGAAGCGGCCGTCCTGGTCCTGGCGTTCGCCGGCCGGCTGCCCGGCCCGGACGCGCTCGCCGCCCCCGTCACGGCCGCCGTCGACACGTGGGGCCCCGGCGTCGTACCGGCCGCGGCCTGCGGCGGCGCCGCCCTCGTCCTCCTGGTCCACGCGGCCAGGACCCTGACCCTGGCCTCGGCCCACGCCGGTACCGGTACCGGCGCGGGCCGTTCTTCCGACCACTCTCCCGCGGGGCCGACACCGCGGGCCCACCCCGTGCACCACGGCAACTTCCCGAAGGAGAAACACAGATGACCACCCGCAGCCGTCTCCGCCGCCGAGCGGCCACCCCGGGAGGCGCCCGATGAGGGTGCTGCTGATCGGAGCCAACGGATACCTCGGCCGGTTCGTCGCCGACCGGCTGCTCGCCGACCCGGCCGTGCAGCTCACCGCACTCGGCCGCGGCGACGACTCGGACGTACGGTTCGACCTCGCCAGCGGGAGCCCCGGCGCGCTCACCCGCTTCCTGGACGCCGTCCACCCGGGCGTCGTCATCAACTGCGCCGGTGCCACCCGGGGCGGTGCCCGCGACCTGACCCGGCACAACACCGTCGCCGTCGCCACCATCTGCGAGGCGTTGCGGCGCAGCGGCTGCGGGGCGCGCCTCGTGCAGCTCGGCTGCGGCGCGGAGTACGGGCCGAGTCAGCCGGGCTCCTCCACGGCCGAGGACGCGGTGCCGCGGCCCGGCGGACCGTACGGCGTCAGCAAACTGGCCGCCACGGAACTGGTGCTCGGCTCCGGACTCGACGCCGTCGTCCTGCGCGTCTTCTCGCCCGCGGGGCCCGGCACGCCCGCCGGATCACCGCTCGGGCGGCTCGCGGAGGCCATGCGGCGCGCCATGCAGGCCGGGGACGGCGAGCTGAAGCTCGGCGGGCTGGGCGTCCAGCGCGACTTCGTCGACGTACGCGACGTGGCGCGCGCCGTGCACGCCGCCTCGCTCTCCGCCGCGCAGGGAATCGTGAACATCGGCGCGGGGCGGGCCGTACGACTGCGTGACGCGGCCGCCGTCCTGGCCCGCGTCGCGGGGTACGGCGGCGCGCTGCACGAACTCGACCAGGTGCCGGTGCGGACATCCATCGGCCACCCCCGCGGCGAATCCGAGCACGGGGGCCCGGCCGCGGCCGCGTACCCCTACCCGGACGGCTGCGGGAGCTGGCAGCAGGCGGACGTCCGCACCGCGCGGGACCGGCTCGGCTGGCGGCCCCGCATCAACCTCGAAGAGTCACTCGCCGACATCTGGATGGAGGCCGCATGCCGCATCTGACCAGGACCACGAGGGGTACCGCGAGCACCGAGGTACGTATCGGCTTCGGCATCCCGGGCTTCGCCCACCCCCTGGTCGCCCCCGCCGAATGGTCCGAACTCGCCCGGCCGGGCACCCCTTTGAAGTGGGTCGTCCTGAATGTCGCCAACGGTCCGGGGGAGCGGCCGGACCCGCACTGCCTGGAGGCGGCGGGCCGGCTGCGGAACGCGGGCGTCCGCGTGCTCGGCCACCTGGACACGACGTACGGCGCGCGCGCCTTCGGGGAGCTGATCTCCGACGCGCACCGCTACCTGGACTGGTACCAGGTGGACGGCTTCTCGCTGGACCGCTGTCCCACCGAGCGGACCGCGCTCCCCGAGGTGCGCAGGACGGTGGCGACCCTGCGGGCGCTGGTCGGGGACGCGCACATCGTCCTCGGGCACGGGACGCACCCGTATCCCGGGTATGCCGAGACGGGCGACCAGCTGGTGACCTTCGCGGGCCCGTGGAGCGATTACCGCTGGTCGCAGGTTGCCGAGTGGACCGCGGACTACCCGCCCGAACGGTTCTGCCACTTCGTGCACGGCATGCCGCGCGGTCACCTGGAGGAGGCGCTGCGGATCGCCCGCTGGCAGGGCGCGTCGACGATCTACTTCACGGACCGCGTGGACGGAAGCGGCGCGGACGGGGGTGGCTCGGGCGACCCCTGGGAGTCCATGCCCGGTTACTGGGACGAAATCGTCTCGCGTATCGGAACGGGTGTCTCGGAATGAAGAAGGGCGTGGCAGTGTTACTTGCAGAACAACCGTTCCGCATTACCGACCAACGGAGTCCCCGTGTCGCTGCCACCCCTGGTCGAGCCCGCATCCGAGCTCACCGTCGATGAGGTTCGCAGGTACTCCCGCCACCTGATCATCCCCGACGTCGGGATGGACGGGCAGAAGCGGCTGAAGAACGCCAAGGTGCTGTGTGTCGGCGCCGGCGGCCTCGGGTCGCCGGCGCTGATGTACCTGGCCGCGGCGGGTGTCGGCACGCTCGGCATCGTCGAGTTCGACGAGGTCGACGAGTCCAACCTGCAGCGGCAGATCATCCACAGCCAGGCGGACATCGGCCGTTCCAAGGCGGATTCGGCGAAGGACTCGGTCCTCGGCATCAACCCGTACGTGAACGTGATCCTTCACAAGGAGCGGCTCGAGGCCGACAACGTGATGGACATCTTCAGCCAGTACGACCTGATCGTCGACGGCACCGACAACTTCGCGACCCGTTACCTGGTCAACGACGCGTGTGTGCTGCTCAACAAGCCGTACGTCTGGGGTTCCATCTACCGCTTCGACGGCCAGGCGTCCGTCTTCTGGAGCGAGCACGGCCCCTGCTACCGCTGCCTGTACCCGGAGCCCCCGCCGCCCGGCATGGTCCCCTCCTGCGCCGAGGGCGGCGTGCTCGGCGTGCTGTGCGCGTCGATCGGCTCCATCCAGGTCACCGAGGCGATCAAGGTCCTCACGGGCACGGGCGACCCGCTGGTCGGCCGCCTGATGATCTACGACGCCCTGGAGATGCAGTACCGCCAGGTCAAGGTCCGCAAGGACCCCGACTGCGCGGTCTGCGGCGAGAACCCCACCGTCACCGAGCTCATCGACTACGAAGCCTTCTGCGGCGTCGTGTCCGAGGAGGCCCAGGAGGCGGCGGCCGGTTCGACGATCACTCCCAAGCAGCTCAAGGAGTGGATCGACGACGGCGAGAGCATCGAGATCATCGATGTCCGCGAGATCAACGAGTACGAGATCGTCTCGATCCCCGGCGCCAAGCTGATCCCGAAGAACGAGTTCCTCATGGGCAACGCCCTCCAGGACCTCCCGCAGGACAAGAAGATCGTCTTGCATTGCAAGACGGGTGTCCGCAGTGCGGAAGTCCTCGCGGTGCTGAAGTCCGCGGGCTTCGCGGACGCGGTGCACGTGGGCGGCGGCGTGATCGGCTGGGTCAACCAGATCGAGCCCGACAAGCCGGTCTACTGATCTGTTGAGAAGCCCCGCTCACCGGAGGTGAGCGGGGCTTCTCTCATGAGCAGACCTTGTTGTCCTTCGGCGGGGTGCCCTCCAGGAGGTACGTGTCGATCGCGTCGTCCACGCAGTCGCTGCCGTTGCCGTACGCCCCGTGGCCCTCGCCCTTCCACGTCAGGTGGACGCCGACGTCCTTGCCGAGCTCGTCCGCCATCTTGCGGGCGCCCTCGTACGGGGTGGCCGGGTCGCCGGTGTTGCCGACGACGAGGATCGGGTCGGCGCCGGGCGCGCTGACCTCGGGGGAGTCGTGCAGACCGGCCACCGGCCACTCGTGGCACCAGCCGGCCGTGTCCCAGCCGAGGAACTCGCCGAACACCGGCGATATCCCGCGGAACCGGTCCAGGCGCTTCTTCGCCTCCGCCGGAGTGGTCCGCGCCTTGGTGTCCAGGCAGGCGATCGCGCGCTGGGAGTGGCTCTGCGTGCTGTAGCGACCCGAGGCGTCGCGTTCGTTGTAGGCGTCGGCGAGCTGGAGCAGCGCCGAACCGTCGCCCTTCTCGGCGTTCTCGAGGGCGCGGGTCAGCGCGGGCCAGGTCTGCTTGCTGTAGAGGGTGACCAGGACGCCGGTGTGGGCGAGGGACTCGGTCAGCTTCCGGTCGCCGGAGGTGCGCATCGGCTCCGCGTCCAGGCGCTTGAACAGCTTCTGTATCTTCGCGGAGCCCGCCTTGGGGTCCTGTCCGCGGGACGTGAAGTAGTTGTCCAGGGCGCGCTGGAAGCCGCGGGCCTGGTTCTCCGCGTGGCCGATCGAGTCGGCGCTCGGGTCGACGACCGCGTCGAACACGAGGCGGCCGACGCGCCGGGGGAACATGTGGGCGTACGTCCCGCCGAGTTCCGTGCCGTACGAGACGCCGAAGTAGTGCAGTTTGTCGTCGCCGAGGACCTGGCGCAGGACGTCCATGTCGCGGGCCGCGTCGTCCGTCGAGACATGTCCGACGATCTTCGCGGAGTTCTTGGCGCAGCCAGCGCCGAAGTCCTTCGCGTCCTTGAAGTACGCCTTCTCCTCGGCCGCGGTGTCCGGTGTGAGGTCGACGTTCTTCTCCGCGGCCTGGGTCTCCGCGTCGTCCCGGCAGCGCACGCCTTCGCTCGCCGCGACCCCGCGCGGGTCGAAGCTCACCAGGTCGTACCGCTCGCGCAGCGAGTCGTACGAGTCGGCGAAGGAGGGGAGGCCGGAGACGCCCGAGCCGCCGGGGCCGCCGAAGTTGAAGAGGAGGGAGCCGATGCGGTCGCCCTTGCCGGTGCTCTTGGTACGGATCAGGGCGATGCCTATGGTTTCGCCGTCCGGCTTGTCGTAGTCCAGCGGGACCTTCAGCGTCGAGCACTGCCATGCGGCGCCGGGCGCGCTGCCGCCCTCGGGTGCCTTGCAGCGGCTCCAGTCCAGCCTCTGGGTGGTCAGCGAGGCGGGCAGGGTGGAGGAGGGGTCCGGCTTCGGCTCCGGCTCGGGACCGGTCGCCGAGGGGTGCTTCCCGTCGCTCCCGCCCCCGTCGTCGGACGAGCCGCACCCGGCGGCCAGTCCCGCCACGAGCACGCCTGCTGCGGCCAGGGCCGCGGACCGTACGAAACGCTGCATGAAGGCGCTTCCCCCCTCGGAAGACAGTTCAGGCCATCGTAGGCGGGGCCACTGACAGGGCCGGGGCGGGGGCGGCGGACCCGGGGACGCGGCGTCAGGAGCAGACCGTGCCCTCCTTCGGGACCTTTCCGTCCAGCAGATAGCCGTTCACGGCGTCCCGCACGCACTTGTTCTTGCTGTCGTACGCGCCGTGCCCCTGGCCCTTGTACGTCAGCTCGACGCCGACACCCTTGCCGAGCGCCTGAGCCATCTTGCGGGCCCCTTCGTACGGCGTGGCCGGGTCGCCGGTGTTGCCGATGACGACGATGGGCGGCGCGCCCGCCGCGCTCACGTCGGGGTGGTCGGCCTGGCCGTCGACCGCCCAGTCGGTGCAGCCGACCATGCCCCACGCGAGATAGTCGCCGAACAGGGGCGACGCCTCGCGGAACTCGGGGAGTTTCTTCTCGACGTACGCCGCGTCGTAACGCGCCTTGTCGTCGGCGCAGTTGATCGAGATGTTGGCGGACTGGATGTTGCTGTACTCGCCGTCCTCGTTGCGCCCGTTCATCGAGTCGGAGAGCGCCATGAGGATCTTGCCGTCGCCTTCGTAGGCCTCTTCGAGGCCCTGGGTCAGATACGGCCAGAAGTCCTTGGAGTACAGGGACTGCGCGATGCCGTTGGTGGCGGCGGTCTGCGTCAGCTCGCGCGGCGCGATGCCGGCGATCGGCTTGCCGTCCAGGTCCTTCAGGAGCTTCGCGATCCGGTCCTTGACGTCCTGCTCGGAGTCGCCGACGGGACAGTCCGCCTCCTGTGACGTGCAGTCCTTCGCGAAGTTGTCGAGCGCGAGCTGGAATCCTTCGGCCTGGCCGAGTGAGCCCTGTTCGGCGGTCTGGGTGGGGTCGACGACCGCGTCGAAGACGGCTCGCCCCACCTTCTTGGGGAACAAGTGTGCGTAGACGCCGCCGAGTTCGGTGCCGTACGAGATGCCGAAGTAGTGCAGCTTGTCGTCGCCGAGGACCTGGCGCATCAGGTCCATGTCGCGGGCGGCGTCGGTGGTGCGGACGTGCGGGAGGGTCTTCCCCGCGTTCTTCTCGCACCCGTTGTTGAACTCGCGGACGTTGTCGACGTGCTTCTTGCGCTCGGCCTCGTCGTCGGGCGTGGCGTCCTGCTGGAAGTACGTGTCCAGGGCGGAGTCGTCCTCGCACCTGATGCCGGCGCTGCGGCCGACACCGCGCGGGTCGAAACTGACCAGGTCGTAGCGGGTGCGCAGCTTGGCGTAGTCCTCTCCGAAGGCGGGCAGCGTGGTGATGCCCGAGCCGCCGGGGCCGCCGAAGTTGAAGACGAGCGAGCCGATGCGGTCGCCCTTGTCGCCGCTCGTGGCCGCCTTGATCAGGGCGATGTCGACCGTGTCGCCCTTGGGCTTCGACCAGTCGAGGGGGGCCTGCATGGTGGCGCACTGCCACTCGGCGCCGCCGGGCAGCGGGGACGGGGCCTCGCCGCCGCCCTCCGCCGCGTCGGGCGCGGGGCAGTCCTTCCAGCTCAGCTTCTGAGCCGACAGATCCTCGTCCTTGGAGTCGTCACTGCCGCCGCACCCCGCGAGGGCGGCGGACAGGAGCAGGGTGGCGGCGGCCAGTGCGGTGGCGCGCGGCGTGGACTGTGTGGGCATGTGCCCATCCTGCGGCGGGTCCTGACGGGGCGCTCGGGGCGCGGGCCGTGTGGGTGAGGAATCGGCCACTTCGTGCGGGTGGGTCGGAGCCGCCCGACTCTTGTCAGCCCTCCGTGATCTGGCGGGCCGCCCCCGTCCCCGTCGCCACGCACGCGGCGACGCCCACGCCGTCGTACGCGGCGCCGCACAGGGCCAGCCCCGGCAGCCTGCCGACGGCCGCACGGACGCGGGCGACGCGCTCGATGTGCCCGACGCCGTACTGCGGCAGACCGCGCTCCCAGCGGGTGACGCGGGCCGCGACGGGCTCGCCGATGGAGCCCAGGGCCTGGTGCAGCTCGATGACGGAGCTGCGGACCAGATGCCGGTCGGGGACGGCGAGCCGGTGCTCCTCGGCGACGCGCCCGATGGAGGTGCGCAGCAGGAAGACGTCGGGCGCCTCCTCGCGCTGCCACCGCCACTTGTTGCTGAGGAACGTGGCGGCCTTGAGGGCGCGTCCGTCGACGGCGGGCACCAGGAAGCCGTTGCCCTCGGGAAACACCTCCCCGGGGGCGTGGCCCGGCCCGCTGCCGGGTGCGCGGGTGAGGGCTCGCGCGCGCGGGAACGCCAAGGTCACCACCGCGGTGCTGGCGTGCTGGATCGCGCCCAGATCGGCGTCGGCGAGCGGCGCGTGCGGCCGCAGCAGCTCCGCGGCCTCGTACGCGGGCACGGCGAGGATCACCGCGTCCGCCTCCAGGAGGAGGGGGCCGTCGCCTGTGACGGCGAGGACGCGCCACCGTCCTCCGGGGGTGCGTTGCAGCTCACGCGCGCGCGTGCCGGTGAGCACCCGGGCGCCGCTCGCCGCCGCCACGGCGACGGGCAGGCGCCCGGTGCCGCCGCGCAGCCCCTGGACGGGGACGGTGCGGGGTGCGTCCGCGCGCGGGAAGGCTCCGCCGCCGGGCGTACGCATCCGGCGCAGAGCCTCGAGCAGCGGCTCCCCGCGCTCCGCGACCGCCGCCACGCGCGGCAGCACGGCCCGCAGCGAAAGACGGTCGGGACGGCCCGCGTAGACCCCGCCCAGCAGCGGTTCCACGAGCCGGTCCACGGTCTCCTGGCCGAGCCGGCCGATGAGGTACTCGGCCACCGACGCGTCCTCGGTCAGCGGTTTCGCCGGCAGCGCCTCCTCGTGGCGCAGCCTGGCCACGCCCTCGTCGGAGAGCAGCCCCGTGCCCGCCATCAGGTCCGGGTCGGTGGGGATGCCCATGACGTGGCCGGGCGGCAGCGGGCGCAGCGCGCCGTTCGACCACAGGGTGGTGGGCGCCGGGGCCGGGTCGCACAGCGCGTCGCCGAGGCCGACCTCCTGCGCAAGGCGCACGGCCTCGGGCCGCAGTGCCATCAGGGACTCGGCGCCCTCGTCGACGGGGACGCCCGCGAGGGTGCCGGTGCGCAGCTTGCCGCCGACGCGAGCCGCACCCTCCAGGACGGTCACTTCCGCGTCCGCGCGCAGCCTCCAGGCGGCCGTCAGTCCGCTGATGCCGCCGCCGACGACGATCACTGAACGCGTCATGCCGTACGTCCTTCCGCGAGCAGCTCTCGCAACTCGTCCTGGTAGGGGAAGCTCCCCGGTTCGTACGCGCACCAGGGGTCGGCGGCGAGCACGCGCCCTGTGGCCCCGTAGGCGCGCGAACGGGAGCCCCCGCACACGGTGTTGAACTCGCAGCGCCCGCACGCGCCGCCGAGCAGTGAGGGTTCGCGCAACGTCGTGAACAGCGCGGAGCCGCGGTAGATGTCGACCAGCGGATGGTGCTTCACATTGCCCGCCGACAGCGGCAGGAAGCCGCTGGGATGGACCTCTCCGGTGTGCGACACGAAGACGAAGCCGCGCCCCGAGCCGACGTCCATGGGTGGCCTGCGCACCGCCCGCCGCTCGCCGTCGTGCAGGCCGAGGGCACGCGCGCGTGCCGACAGGCGGGCGTACAGGGGCCCCAATTCGGGCTCTTCGCCGTGCCGTTCCAGAAGGGTGCGCTGGAGGGCCACGCGGCGGAAGTGGTGGCCCTCAGTGGTCTTGGTGGCCAGCGCCGCGCCCGTGTCGTACAGGAAGTGCAGGACGTCCTCGACCTCGGTTGGGGTGAGCGAGGCGAGCTGTTCGCCGCGTCCCGTCGGCACGAGGACGAAGCCGCTCCAGAGCATCGCGCCCTCCCTGCGCACCAGGGCCGCGATGTCGGCGAGGTCCTCCAGGCTGTCGCGGGTGACGGTGGTGTTGACCTGCACCTTGAGGCCGAGTTCGCGGGCGGTGCGCCAGCCGTCGAGGGTCCATTCGAAGACGCCGTCCACCCCGCGGAACGCGTCGTGGCGCTCGGCGGTGGACCCGTCGACGCTCAGGGAGAGAGCGACGGCGCCAGCGTCGCGCACGGCGGCCAGGTTCGCCCGGTCCAGCGTCGGTGTGCCCGAGGGGGAGACGGCGACGCGCAGCCCGAGCGCTGTTCCGTACGCGACGAGGTCGGTGAGGTCGGGCCGTTGGAACGGGTCGCCGCCGGTGATCACGAAGAGCGGGCTCGGCTTCCCGAAGGCGGCGATCTGGTCCATGAGGCGGCGGGCGTCCGCGCCGTCCAGTTCGTGCGGGTCCCGTGCGGGCTGCGCCTCTGCCCTGCAGTGCAGACAGGCCAGTGGGCACGCGCGCGTGGCCTCCCAGATGACGATGAAGGGGCGCTCGGCGACATCGTGCCGGGGACGCCGCACGACGCGGTTCACGAGGCACGCTCCCAGCCGCGCTTCGGACGCCGGTTCGCGAGCTCCCGCGGGTCCCGGGCGCGGTAGACGACGTACGGCCTGAAGACGTACTTGAAGGGCGCGCTGACGACGTGGGCGAGCCGCGAGAACGGGATCAGCGCGAACAGCGCGAAGCCGAAGACGATGTGCAGCTTGAAGGCGAGCGGCGCGGCGCCCATCAGCTTGTAGTCGGGCTGGAGCGTGAACAGGCTGCGGAACCAGACGGAGATGCCTTCACGGTAGTTGTAGTCGACCGCTCCGGCGGAGTTGAGGACGGTCGCGAGGATGCCGAGCAGCATCGCCCCGAGCAGCACCGTGTACATCAGGTGGTCGCTACGGAGGGTGGCTTTGCGGACGGCGGGCACCGTGAAGCGCCGGTACACGAGGATGCCGATGCCGACGGCCGCCGCGACGCCCGCGACCGCGCCGGTGGAGACCGCCATCAGGTGGTACGTGTGGTCGCTGACGCCGACCGCGTCGGTCCAGCTGTCCGGGACGACGAGGCCCACGACGTGCCCGAGCACCACGAACACCATCCCGAAGTGGAAGAGCGGCGAGCCGACGCGCAGCAGCCGCGACTCCTGCAGCTGCGAGGAGTGCGTGGTCAGGCCGAACCGGTCGTAGCGGGCCCGCCAGACGAGGCCCGTGATCAGGAGGGTGACGGCGACGTAGGGCATGACGCCCCACAGGAGGAGGTCCATCACGCCGGGGTCCTTTCCTGGGCGGCGGATTGCCGGGCGGCGGTTTCCCGGGAGCCGGGAACGGCGGGCCAGGGGAGGTCCACGCCGGGGCCGAAGGGTTCGAGTCCGACGGTCTCGCGGGGCGGCCCGCCGCGGGCCAGCGCCTTCGCCTCGGCGCGCGTCTTCGGAGAGGGACCGGGGAGCGTCCCGCAGACCGCTTCGAGCACGCGCGCGTAGGGGGTGTCCGCGTCGGCGACGGCGAGCCGCAGCAGTTCGAGTCCGGCCCGGTGCTCCTCCAGGAGAGCGGTGCCCGCCTCCTCCTCGCGGGCGGCGAACTCCAGCATCACCGGGAGGAAGTCCGGCAGCTCCTCGGAGGCGAACTCCAGACCGTGCCGGCGGTACACCTGCTTGACGCGCACCAGGGAGAGGCCGCGGTTGCGGGTGTCGCCGTCCGACCACCAGGTGAGGTACAGGCAGCGGCGGTTACGGGTGTCGAAGACGTCCGTGTAGTGCGCCGCGAGGTCCAGGGGGCGTCGTGCACGCGCGTGGGCGATGAATTCCCGCAGCAGCGGTTGGCCGGTCGCTTCGTGGAGGCGGTCCAGCTCCGCGTACAGCCGCTCGTCCGGGTACCGCAGGAGCCGCCCGGCGACGAGCCGGACCACGGCGTCGGGGGTCATACGGTCCTCCGGGTGGGGCCGAGGTTGAGCATGACGCGCTCCTTGGAGGCGGCGATCGGGCTGTCGGCGACCGGGCAGCCGTCGTCGAGCGGGTGCGTGTCCGCGAGGGCGTCGGCGTCGGAGCGGGCGGCGGTCGGGACGACGTACCGGTCCTCGTACTTGGCGATCGCCAGGAGCCGGAACATGTCCTCCATCTCCTGTCCGGTGAGGCCGACCGCCGTGGCGATGGACTCGTCGCGCTCCTCCCCGAGGTTGATGTGGCGCATGTACGCGCGCATGGCGGCCATCCGGCGCAGCACCGCCTCCACGGCGTACGTGTCGCCTGCGGTGAGCAGTGCGGCGAGGTACTCCACCGGGATGCGCAGCGCGTCGATCGCTCCGAAGAGGTTGCCCGCGTCCTCCCCGTCGCGGCCCGCGGCGGCCACCGCCTCGACCACGGGGGACAGCGGAGGCACGTACCAGACCATCGGCATGGTGCGGTACTCCGGGTGCAGCGGCAGCGCGACCTGGTACGTCCTGATCAGGTCGTACACGGGGGAGCGGCGGGCCGCGTCGAGCCACTCGTCGGTGATGCCCGAGGCGCGCGCGGCGGCCACGACCGCCGGGTCGTCCGGATCGAGGAGGCACTCCAGCTGTGCCGGGTAGAGGTCCTGTTCGTCCTCCACGGCGGCGGCCTCGGCGACCTTGTCGGCGTCGTACAGCATGACGCCCAGGTAGCGCATGCGGCCGACGCAGGTCTCCGAGCAGATGGTCGGCATGCCGGCCTCCACGCGCGGGAAGCAGAAGGTGCACTTCTCCGCCTTGCCGGTGGAGTGGTTGAAGTAGACCTTCTTGTAGGGGCAGCCGGTCACGCACATGCGCCAGCCGCGGCACTGGTCCTGGTCGACGAGGACGATGCCGTCCTCCACACGCTTGTACATCGCTCCGGAGGGGCACGACGAGACGCACGCGGGGTTGAGACAGTGTTCGCAGATCCGCGGCAGGTAGAACATGAAGCTCTGCTCGAATTCAAAGCGGATCTTCTCGCCCACCTCGTCGCGGACCTTCTCGACCAGCGGGTCCCTGGGGCCGTGCTCCGGGGCGCCGCCGAGGTTGTCGTCCCAGTTCGGGCCCCACTCGATGGTGCCGATGGGCTCGCCCGTCACCTGCGAGACGGGCTTCGCGACGGGCATGTCGTCACCGGCAGGGGCGTCGGTGAGGTTCTTGTACTCGTACGTCCACGGCTGGTAGTAGTCCGAGAGCTCCGGCAGCTCGGGGTTGGCGAAGATCTGGCCGAGCCGCCTGAGGCGCCCTCCGGCCCTCAGCCGCAGCCGGCCGGACCTGGTCCGCTCCCAGCCGCCCTTCCACCGCTCCTGGTCCTCCCAGCGGCGCGGATAGCCCTGTCCGGGGAGCGTCTCGACGTTGTTGAACCAGACGTACTCGGTGCCCTTGCGGTTCGTCCACGCCTGCTTGCAGGTGACCGAACACGTGTGGCAGCCGATGCACTTGTCGAGGTTCATGACCATGGCGACTTGGCTCATCACGCGCATCAGTAGGAGACCTCCTGGTCGCGGCGGCGGATGACCGTCACCTCGTCACGCTGGTTGCCCGTCGGGCCCAGGTAGTTGAACGCCCACGTCAACTGGGCGTAGCCGCCCACCAGATGGGTGGGCTTGAGCATGATCCGGGTGAGGGAGTTGTGGATGCCGCCGCGGCGGCCCGTCTTCTCCGTCTTCGGGACGCCGACGGTCCGCTCCTGGGCGTGGTTCATGTAGACCGTCCCGGGCGGCATCTTGTGGGACACGATCGCGCGTGCCGTGACGACGCCGTTGCGGTTCACGGCCTCGATCCACTCGTTGTCCTTCACGCCGATGGCGTCCGCGTCCTGCGGGGACATCCACACCGTCTGTCCGCCGCGGCCGAGCGTCATCATGTAGAGGTTGTCCTGGTACTGGGAGTGGATCGCCCACTTGTTGTGCGGGGTCAGGAACCGCACGGCGACCTCGCGGCCGCCCTTGCCGTCCTTGCCGTCCGTCCGGGAACCCAACTCGGGCTCTCCGTAGAGGCGGTGCATGTTCAGCGGCGGCTTGTAGACGGGCAGTGCCTCGCCGACCTCGTGGATCCAGTCGTGGTCGAGGAAGAAGTGCTGGCGCCCGGTCAGGGTGTGCCACGGCTTCAGGTGCTCGGTGTTGACGGTGAACGCGGTGTAGCGGCGCCCTCCGGACTCGCTGCCCGACCACTCGGGCGACGTGATGACCGGCACCGGGCGGGCCTGGGTGTCCGCGAAGGTGATCCGCTTGCCCTCCGCCTCCGTGGCCAGGTGCGCCAGCTCCGTGCCGACGCGCTTCTCCAGCGTCTCGAAGCCCTGGGTGGCCAGGCGGCCGTTGGAGGTCCCGGAGAGCGACAGGATGGCCTCACAGGCCCGCTGGGCGGTGTCCAGGCGGGGCCTGCCGTCCGCGGTGCCACCGCGCACGGTGCCGTTCTTCTCCTTCAGGTACGCGACTTCCTCGGCGACGTCGAACGTGACCGCCTTCGTGGTGACGCCCAGCTGGTCGACGAGCGGGCCGAGCGCGGCGAACTTCTCGCCGACCGCTCCGTAGTCGCGCTCCACGACGGCCAGGTTGTACATCGTGCGTCCGGGGACGGGCTCGCACTCGCCCTTCGCCCAGTCGAGCGCCACCCCGCCGGGCTGCGCCATCTCGCCGCCCGGGGTGTCGTGCTGCAGCGCCGTGGCGACGAGGTCGCGGCGCACGCCCAGGTGCTCGCCCGCAAGATCGCCGAACCGGCGGGCGACGGCGAGGAACGCGTCGTAGTCGGTGCGCGCCTGCCAGGGCGGGTCCACGGCCGGTGTGAAGGCGTGCAGGAAGGGGTGCATGTCCGTGGAGGACAGGTCGTGCTTCTCGTACCAGGTGGCGGCGGGCAGGACGACGTCGGAAAGCAGCGTCGTGGACGTCATCCGGAAGTCGAGGCAGAGCAGCAGGTCGAGCTTCCCCTCGACGTCCTCAGAGTGCCACTTCACGTCGCGTGGCGCGCAGCGCGGCCCGTCGTCGGGGAGGTTGGAGTGGGTGCCGAGCAGGTGCTTCAGGAAGTACTCGTTGCCCTTGGAGGACGAGCCGAGGAGGTTCGCCCGCCATACGTTGAGCACGCGCGGCCAGTTGCCGGGCGCGTCGGGGTCCTCGCCCGCGAAGCCCAGGGTGCCCTCCCTCAGCTCCCGCACGGTGTCGACCACGGGGTCCTCGGCGGCTCCCAGGTCCAGCGGGTTGCGGTCGAAGGTCGGGTAGGACGGCATCCAGCCCATGCGCGCGGACGCGGCGAGACAGTCGGCACCCGTCATCCCCTCGAAACGGCCCTCTCCCAGAGGGGAGGCGAGGGACTCGGCGGGAAGGGTGTCGTAGCGCCACTGGTCGGTGTGCAGGTAGAACCAGCCCGCGCCGATCATGTGCCGGGGCGGCCGCGCCCAGTCGGACGCGCTCGCGAGCGTCGCCCAGCCGGTCACCGGGCGGCACTTCTCCTGTCCTACGTAGTGCCCCCATCCGCCGCCGTTGCGCCCCTGGCAGCCGGTGAGGGTGAGCAGGGCAAGGAACGCGCGGTAGGTGGTCTCCGCGTGGAACCAGTGGTTGGTCCCCGCGCCCATGAGGATCATGCAGCGCCCTTGTGACGCCTCCGCCGTCCCGGCGAATTCGCGCGCCACGCGCGTGGCCTGTGCGGCCGGCACCGACGTGAGGGTCTCCTGCCAGGCAGGCGTGCCGGGCTGGGAGGCGTCTTCGTAGGAGGCGGGCCACTCGCCGGGCAGCCCCGCGCGCGGGACCCCGTACTGGGCGAGCATCAGGTCGTGGACGGTGGTGACGAGCCGGTCGCCGACACGGCGCACGGGAACCCCCCGGCGTACGACACCGCCGTCGCCGTGGTCGCCCTCTTCGAAGCGGGGCAGCACGATCTCCGCGGCGCCCTCGCCGTACAGGGTGAGCCGGGGCACGGTGTCGCCGAGGTCGAGGTTCCAGTCGGGGGTCGCGGAGGCGCCCCAGCGGTGGCCGAGCGTGCCGTTCGGGACGGTCGGCTCGCCCGTCGCGTCGTCGATCAGGACGGTTTTCCACTGTGCGTTCTCGGTCTCCGCAGCCGCCCCGCCGAGGTCCGCCGCGGTGAGGAACTTGTGCGGCACGAGACCCTTGTCGGTCTCGTCGAGCGTGACCAGGAAAGGCAGATCCGTGTAGCGGCGCACGTAATCCTGGAAGAACGGCGTCTGCCGTTCGACGAAGAATTCCTTGAGGATCACGTGCCCCATCGCGAGGGCGAGCGCGCCGTCCGTTCCGGGGTGCGGGTGCATCCATTCGTCGGCGAACTTCGTGTTGTCCGCGAAATCCGGTGACACGGTGACGACTTTCTGCCCGCGGTAGCGAGCCTCCGCCATCCAGTGCGCGTCCGGAGTCCGCGTCACCGGCACATTGGAGCCCCACATCATCAAATACGCGGCGTCCCACCAGTCGCCCGACTCCGGTACGTCGGTCTGGTCGCCGAACACCTGCGGAGAGGCGACGGGCAGATCCGCGTACCAGTCGTAGAAGGACAGCATCGGGGCGCCGATGAGGGAGTGGAAACGGGCACCGGCGGCGTGCGACGCCATCGACATCGCGGGAATGGGGGAGAATCCCGCGACGCGGTCCGGGCCGTGCTCCTTGATGGTGTGCACGTGCGCCGCCGCCACGATCTCGACGGCCTCGTCCCAACTCGCCCGCACCAGACCGCCCTTGCCTCGGGCCCGCTGGTAGCGCCTGCGGCGCTCGGGGTCACTCTGGATGTCGGCCCAGGCGAGCACGGGGTCCTTCAGCCGCGCCTTGGCCTCTCGGTACATCTCGAGAAGGGTTCCGCGCACATGGGGATAACGGACGCGCGTGGGCGAATACGTGTACCAGGAGAAGGAAGCTCCGCGTGGACAGCCGCGGGGTTCGTATTCGGGACGGTCGGGGCCGACGGAGGGATAGTCCGTGGCCTGAGTCTCCCAGGTGATGATGCCGTCCTTGACGTACACCTTCCACCGGCACGAGCCCGTGCAGTTCACGCCGTGCGTGGAATACACGACTTTGTCGTGGCTCCAGCGGTCACGGTAGAAGGCTTCCCCGTCCCGGCCCCCGGTGTGCTGCACCCGGTGCAGATCCTCGGAGGTCTCAGCGGTCCGGGTGAAGAAACTCCCGGCCTTCACGAGCGACTCAGCGATGTCTTTCCTCTGCTGCAACGTCACATCTCCTGGCCGTCCCGAAGAAAAGGCCGCACGGCACGTGCCGCCTGCAACGACCCTAAGCCTGGGGGATGTTGGGAACCCGGGGACTTAGGTCCCGTGAAGGGGTGACCTCTTTCCGGAATTGTTCGGGCCCTGTGCTGCGATGCTGGGACGCATGGGTAGGAAGAAGCGGGGCGCGCTCCGTTCGTGGCTGCCGAACCAGCACGGTGCGTGGGCGATGCTCGCCGTGCCGTTCATGGTGGGCGCGTTCCTCGGCGACGGGCCGGGCGAAGGCCCCCGGTGGGCCCATCTGCCGCTGTTCGGCGCCTGGTTGGCGGGGTACGTCACCGCCTTCCACGTCCAGCAGTGGCTCCGGCTCCGCCGCCTCTCCCGCAACCCGAGGGCCCCGCGGCGCCACGTGCGGCCCGCCATCGGCGCGGCGGCGGTCTCCGCGGTGTGCGGGGTGCCGCTCCTGTTCGCCTACCCCTGGCTGCTGCTCGCGGCCGCCTGCGCCGCGCCCTTCGTGGCCGTCAACACGTGGTACGCGTGGCGCAACGAGGAGCGGGCCCTGCTGAACGGCCTCGCCGCCGTGGTCCCCGCCTGCGGCATGCTCCTCGTCACGCTGCGGCTGGGCGGCGGCGACCTCTCCGAAGGCTGGCGTCCCGCCCTCGCCTGTCTGCTGTTCTTCGCGGGCACGGTGCCGTACGTGAAGACGATGATCCGCGAGCGCGGCTCACGCGCGTACTACCGGGCGTCGGTGGCGTACCACGCCCTCGCAGTGCCCGTCGCGTACGCGCTGAACCCCTGGCTCACGATCCTGTTCGCGGCCTATCTGGTGCGCGCGGCGGTGCTGCCGGGGAAGGGCCTCAGGGTGCCGGTGGTCGGGGCCGTGGAGGTCATGGGCGCGCTGCTGCTGCTCGCCGCGCTCCTGGTGCTGTTCTGAGGGCGGTCACCACACCGTCAGAGCAGCCCCTTCCTTGTGAGGTGGTTGAAGAACAGCCACCCGGGGAGCACCGGAAGCCACAGCGTGAGCAGTCGGTAGAGCAGCACCGCGGGCGCCGCCACGTCCTTGGGCACGCCCACCGCGATCAGACCCAGGGTCAGCGTCGCCTCGACCGCGCCGACACCGCCGGGCGTCGGCGCCGCCGATCCCAGGGCGTTGCCCGCGAGGAAGACGACCGCGACGCTCGCGAGACTCAGTGACGTCATCTCTTCGTTGCCGAAGGCCCGCACCGAAGCGTCCAGACAGAGCACGAACATCAGGGTGAGGAGCAGCATCCCGCCGATGCCGGTGAGCAGCTTCTGCGGCCGCTGCAGCACGTCCAGCATGCGCGGCACGACACCCGCGAAAAGCGACCGCACGCGCGTGACGACGAATTTGCGCAGGAACGGGATGGCGGTCACCACGAGGACCAGCACCGCGACCGACAGCAGACCGGCGATGACGGTCCGGGACGGTGTGAACGACGGCGTCTTCTCCGTCCCCGTCAGATAGCCGAAGATCAGCAGCAGCAGGATGTGCGAACCGAGCCCGAAGAGCTGCGAGGCGCCGACGCTCGCCACCGCGAGCCCCGAGCGCACCCCGGACCGCTGCAGGAACCGCGTGTTCAGCGCGACACCGCCGACCGCGGCGGGCGCCACGATCTTCACGAACGACCCGGCGACCTGCGCCGCCACGGCCCGCAGGAACGGCACCCGCTCCGGCACGAAGCCCAGCAGGCTCATCGCGGCCGCGAAGTAGCTCAGCGCGGAGAAGCCGACCGCGGCGGCCACCCAGCCCCACTCCGCCTCCTGGAAGAGGGTGCCGAATTCGACGTGCGTCAGCTGCGAGAGCAGGAAGTAGGCGCCGATGGCACCCGCGATGAAGCTGATCAGCGTGCGCGGCCTGATCCGCTCCAGCTGCGCCGGCTCGACCGGCGCCGTCGGGCGGATGAGCAGCACCTGGTGGCGGATCTGCGTGAGGAGATCCTCCTCGCGCGCCTGCTCCAACGCGTCGTCTATGGCCTGCTTCTCGGCCTGCCGCTCCTGCTTGGCCGCCTGCTTCTCCTGCTTCGAGGACGGCTTGTCCGGCTGCCCGTCCTCGGAGACGTCCGCGCGCAGGCTCTGCCGGGACTTGCGGGAGGCCTCCAGGACGGCCTCACGCTCGCGCTGGGACCGCTCACGGGCCAGCTTGCCCAGCGTGGCGCGGGTGGAGCGGGTGAGGGCGATGGGCTGCAGCAGCGGCAGACAGTCGGCCACCGCGTCGGGGCCGAGGACCTCGACGGCCGCGGCGACCGCGCGTTCCGCACCCACCCGCAGGCCGAGTGCGGCCAGGAGCTGGGCGATGTCGATGCGCAGGACCAGGTCGCCCGCGGCGATCTCGCCGCCGCGCAGATCGGTGAGGATCACCGTGCCGGAACGATCCACCAGAATCGCGTCGCCCGCGAGCCTGCGGTGCGCGATCCGCCGGGACTGCAGGGCCTGCACCTGCCGCCACGTGTCGCACAGCAGTTCGTCGGTGATGGCCTCGTCGGGCAGGGAGTCGAGGGAGTGGCCGCCCGTGTGCTCGTAGACGAGCATCACGGCGTCGGGGCCGAGTTCGGAGGTGGCGATCAGCTTGGGCGCGTTCGCCCCGGCCGCGATGGCCGCGTACGCGAGGAGGGCCTCCTGCTCCAGTGCCTGCCGCAGGGACTGCAGGCTGCGCCGCTGGGTGATGCCGCGCAGGGTGAGCCTGCGCCAGACGCGGTAGAAGAAGCCCTGCGCCTGCTGTTCGCGGTCGATGACCGTCACATCGAGCGGCGGGCCGTCCTCCAGGGTGACGAAGTAGCGGCGGCCGCGGTCGCCGTGCTCGCTGTCGGGGGACTCCTCGCGGGAGGCGCTCACGGGGTGGAACCCGACGTGCCGCAGGCCCGCGAGCAGCGTCTGCCCGGTGGGCCGCACGTTCGGCGAGCCGACCGCGTACAGCGTTCCGTAGGCCACGGCCCAGCCGATGAGCACCGTCAGGATGATCGAGAAGGGCGTCGTGTAGCCGGTGACCAGCATCGTGAACGCGTCGAGCAGCAGCACCACGAACAGCACCAGGCGCCAGCGCGGTCTGCGGGACATGCCGACGGCCGTCATGTACGCGATGACGGGCGCGAGATAGCCGTGCACCGGATCGGTGAACGCGTGGAGGTCGGCGGGGGACGGCTTGGTGAGCGCGTCCTGGATGGAGTCGGGAGCGGCCTTCGCGACCCAGAGGTCGGTGGCGAGCGTCACGCCGTGCGCCAGGACGGCCGCCAGGACGCCGTCGGCGATGCGCAGCCCGTCCCGCTTGATGAGCCGCTCGATCGCGAACGCGACGGGGACGAGCAGCACGCCGATGCTGGCGACGAGACCCGCGACCTTGATCAACAGATCGGGAGCCTGGTCCGTGCCCTTGTCGATGTCCTGTTCGAGCCCGGACGTCGTGCCGTGCGCGAACGCGGCGATGGAGAGCAGCACGGCGATGGCGAGGACACCGACGAGGAGCCGCATGAGGTCGGACGGGCGGTGCACGCGGGCGGCTAGCAGCGGTTCGTCGCGCTCGACACGCTCGGCGTGGGCTCCGTCGTCGGCGCATCCGGAGTCGTCGACGAGGCCGGTTTCGGGGGCCCCGTCGCCGTTGGTCGGTCCGTTGCCGTTCTCGGTCTTCTCGCTCTTCAGGGCGCGCTCACCGGTGTCCAGGTGTGACTCGGACGCAGAGGTGCCCGCCTTCTCATCGGGATGCACGCCCTGCCGCTCCGTGGTCTCTTCTTGATCTCGTATCACCAGTCACCGCCCGCACGATGGTGGCATGTCCGGCCCGCGAAGGGGGGCAGCAGGGGGCAACGCAAGGCTGCGAAGTGGTCACGAAACGACACTTTGCGCCTTGTCGGAGGGGTCGCGGCACGCTGTGTGGCGGGCCTGTCACCGTGTCGGTGGGGTACGGCAGGATGGTCCGGATGAGCGAGTTGCCGGAGTACGCGGAGCGGGTCCTGGAGGTCGCGGAACTGATCCCTCCGGGTCGGGTGATGACCTACGGGGATGTTGCCGAGTGGCTTGAGGAGGGCGGTCCGCGGCAGGTCGGACGCGTGATGGCCCTCTACGGAGGGGGCGTTCCGTGGTGGCGTGTCGTCCGCTCCGACGGCGTGCTCCTTCCCGGCCACGAACTGCGGGCCCTGGAGAGGTACCGGGAGGAGGGGACCCCACTGCGACAGGCCTCGCGCACCGCCCAGGGACACGTCCCGAAGCTCGACATGCGACGGGCGCGGTGGGACGGCGCGGCTCCGGGAAGCGTGCCTCCGGAGGGCCCGGCCGACGAGGGCCCGGCTCCGGTCGGCGCGGCTCCAGAGGATCACACCTGACAGCTTCCGGCATCCGGCCGCCCGACGGGGGACCGGTGGCCCGTACGGGGGAAGGCACGCGTTCTCCGCGCCCACTGGCGTAGCGTCGACAGCACGCATCCCCCTCACCCCGCGGCCACCGTGCGGCCGCTCACAGACCAGCACACCCACCAGGACCGGCGACCCACGTGAGTTCCCCTTCTTCCACTCGGCACATCCGGCACCCGTCGCACCAGCAGGTACGACAGGGGACCCGGGATGGCTACCGACTGGTGCGTACGCCGCCGGCCCAGACGGATCCCCCTCGCATGGACGCAGGTCAGCGCCGTGTGGTTGACCACAAGGAGGGACCGCTCCTGGTCCTCGCGGGGCCGGGCACGGGCAAGACCACCACGCTCGTGGAGAGCGTCGCCGCGCGCGTGGCCCGGGGCGTGGACCCCGCGCGGATCCTGGTGCTCACCTTCAGCCGCAAGGCGGCGGTCGAGCTGCGGGACCGCATGGCGCTGCGCGTGGGCGCGGCGCGCGCCCCGCAGGCCACGACGTTCCACTCCTTCTGCTACGCCCTGGTCCGCGCCCACCAGGACACCGAACTGTTCGTGGAGCCGCTGCGGCTCCTGTCAGGGCCCGAGCAGGACGTGGCGGTACGTGAACTGCTCGCGGGACAGATCGACCTCGCCCAGGAGGGGCGCGGGCACATCCGCTGGCCGGACGAGCTCCGCGCCTGCCTCACCACCCGGGGCTTCGCGGACGAGGTCCGCGCGGTGCTCGCCCGCAGCCGTGAGCTCGGCCTCGGCCCGGACGCCCTGGACGCGTTCGCGCGCCGCAGCGGCCGGCCCGACTGGGGCGCGGCGGCGGCGTTCCTCGCCGAGTACCTGGACGTGCTCGACCTCCAGGGAGTGCTCGACTACGCGGAACTGGTCCACCGCGCGGTGCTGCTCGCGCGCCGCCCCGAGGTGGCGCGGGCGCTCGGCGCGCAGTACGACGCGGTCTTCGTGGACGAGTACCAGGACACCGACCCGGCGCAGGTGCGGCTGCTGCACGCGCTCGCCGGGGGCGGCCGGACCTTGGTCGCGTTCGGCGACCCCGACCAGTCGATCTACACCTTCCGCGGTGCCGACGTGAACGGCATCCTGGAGTTCCCGGACGCCTTCACGCGCGTGGACGGGTCCCCGGCGCCGGTCGAGGTCCTCACGACCTCCCGCCGCTCGGGCGCGCGGCTCCTCGCCGCCACGCGGCTCCTCACCCGGCGCATGCCGCTCACCCGGCTCCCCGCCGAGAAGGTGCGGGTCCACCGGGAGCCGACGCCGGTCAGGGACGGCGGGCGCGTCGAGGTGTACACGTATCCGACGGCCGGCACGGAGCTCGACAACGTCGCGGACATCCTGCGCCGCGCCCACCTGGAGGATGGCGTCCCCTGGGGCGAGATGGCGGTCCTCGTCCGCGCGGGCGCCCGCACGATCCCCGCGGTCCGCCGCAGCCTCAGCGCGGCGGGCGTCCCCCTGGAGATCGACGGCGACGACATCGCCCTGCGCCACGAACCGGCGGTGACGCCGTTGCTGACGGCGTTGCGGGTGGTGGCCATGGCGGTGGATTCAGAACCTTCGGAGCCGGGGCCGGAGCTGGAGCCGGAGCCGGAGATTGAGTCGGACTCCAAGCCGCAGCCCGAGCCCGAGTTCGAACCGCAGCCCGAGCCCGAGTCCGAGCTCGGCGCCGAGGAGCCCGGAGCACAGCGCGAAGCCACCGCCCCCTCCTGGCTCGACACCGAGACCGCCCTCGCCCTCCTGACGTCCCCCCTCGCCGGCATGGACGCCGCCGACCTGCGCCGCCTGGGCCGCGCCCTGCGCGAGGAGGAGCGCGCCGCGGGCAACCACGTGCCGCCGCCCTCCGACGAACTCCTCGCCCGCGCCCTCGCCGAGCCGGAGCGGCTCGTCGCGCACGACCCGACGTACGCCCGCGGCGCCCAGCGGCTCGGCGCGCTGCTCCGCAAGGCCCGTGAGCGCCTCGCGGGCGGCGGAACGGCCGAGGAGGCGCTGTGGGAGCTGTGGGACGGCACGCCCTGGCCCAGGCGCCTGGAACGCACCGCGCGGCGCGGCGGCGCGGCCGGCCGCAACGCCGACCGTGACCTCGACGCCGTGTGCGCCCTGTTCGCGGCCGCGGCCCGCGCGGAGGAGCGCACGGGCGGCCGCGGCGCCCTCAACTTCCTGGAGGAGACCGAGGCGCAGGACATCGCCGCGGACACCCTCACGCGCCGGGCGGCCCGTTCCGACGCCGTACGCCTGATGACGGCGCACCGAGCCAAGGGGCTCGAGTGGCGGCTCGTCGTGGTCGCGGGCGTGCAGGAGGGACTCTGGCCCGACCTGCGCCGCCGCGGTTCCCTCCTGGAGGCCGACCGCATCGGACGCGACGGCCTCGCCGAACCCCTCACCCCCGGAGCGCTCCTCTCCGAAGAGCGCCGCTTGTTCTACGTCGCCGCCACGCGCGCGCGGGAACGCCTCGTCGTGACCGCGGTGAAGGCGCCCGCGGAGGACGGCGACCAGCCGTCCCGGTTCCTGACGGAACTCGGCGTCGAGCCCAAGGACATAACGGGCCGCCCGCGCCGTCCCCTGTCCGTCGCCGCGCTCGTCGCCGAGCTGCGCGCCACCACCGTCGACCCGCGGGTCTCGGAGACCCTGCGCGAGGCGGCGGCCCAGCGCCTGGCCCGCCTCGCCGCGCTCGCCGACAGCGAGGGCCGCCCCCTCGTGCCGGCCGCGCACCCCTACCGCTGGTGGGGGATGTACGAGCCGACGGCGAGCGAGGTGCCGCTGCGGGACCGCGACAAGCCCGTCGTGCTCTCCGGAAGCGCACTCGACCAGCTCGCCAACACGTGCGCCCTGCAGTGGTTCCTGGGCCGCGAGGTGAAGGCGGACGCGCCCGCGACCGCGGCCCAGGGCTTCGGGAACGTCGTGCACGTCCTGGCCGACGAGGTGGCCTCGGGGCGTACCCCCGCCGACCTCGCCGTCCTCATGGAGCGCCTCGACTCCGTATGGGACGCGCTCGCGTTCGACGCGCCCTGGAAGTCGGCACAGGAGAAGGAGCACGCGCGCGTGGCACTGGAACGCTTCCTCCAGTGGCATGTGATGGACCGCACGAGCCGCACCCCCGTCGCCAGCGAGCACGGCTTCGACGTGACGCTGGAAGCGGGTCCCTACGAAGTACGCGTACGCGGCTCCATGGACCGCGTCGAACAGGACGCCGAAGGCCGTGCCTACGTAGTCGACTTCAAGACCGGCAAGCAGTCCCCGAGCGCCGCCGAGGTCGCCCGCCATCCGCAGCTCGCGGTCTACCAGCTGGCGGTCCGCGAGGGCGCCGCGGACGACCTCTTCGAAGGCGTACGCCCCGAGCCGGGCGGCGCCGAACTGGTGCAGCTGCGCCAGGGTGCCGCCAAGAAAAACGGCGGAGAAGCACTCCCCAAGGTGCAGGCCCAGGAGGCCCTCTCCGGGGAGTGGATCGGCGACCTGCTCGCCACGGCGGCGGGCAAGGTCCTCGACGAACGCTTCGCCCCCACCGCGGGACAGCACTGCACCCACTGCGCCTTCCGCGCCTCGTGCAGTGCGCGACCTGAGGGACGGCATGTGGTGGAGTGACGGTCGAGTGATGGGTGAGGCCCCGCGGGGACGCCTCACCCGTGGCGATTGTCACGTCGCACCACCCGGGGACACAGCACCCCCCGGAGCAATCTAAAGTCTCCGTAAAGACACCCTGTGCACTGGCTGAAAGTGCACCTTTTCGAGGAGATGCGCGTATATGGCAGCCAACCGGAAGCTCCTGGCAGTGGCCGTCGCCTGTGCCGCCGCCGTCATCGGCGTGACGGGCTGCAGCAGCGACGGGGACAAGGACCCCTTCGACGGCATGAGCGCCGACAAGATCGCCGACAAGGCCTCCAAGGCTTCCAAGGACGCCGGTTCCTTCACGATGAAGGGCAAGATGGAGCAGAAGGGCGAGGCGAGCAACATCGAGTTCTCCGTCGCCGAGTCCGGCGACTGCAAGGGCACGATGGGCTCGCCGAAGAAGGGGACCGCCGAGTTCCGCTCCGTCGGCAAGACCTCGTACGTCAAGGGTGACGACAAGTTCTGGGAGGGCAGCGGCGGTGCCGCCGCGGCCGAGCTCGTCAAGGGCCGCTGGGTGAAGTCCGCCAAGCAGGACAGCGTCTGCAACCAGGACGACATGTTCAAGTCCGACAAGCTCAAGGACCTGAAGCGCGAGGACGACGCCGATGTCGACGGCCAGAAGGCCGCCGTCCTCACCAAGAAGAAGGGCTCCGAGACCACCACGTTCTACGTGGCGATGGAGGGCAAGCCCTACTTCCTGAAGGTCGTCAACAAGGGCAGCGACGAGCCCGGCTCGGTGACCTTCAGCGACTACGGCAAGACCGTCGACGTCAAGGCTCCGCCGGCCGGCGAGGTCGTCGACCCGGCGAAGATCGCCGCCGGTTCCTGACCCCACGCGTCCCATGAGCGGGCGGTGGCCGCCCGCGTCCGGATCCGCCCCGGATGTCAGTGGCCACCGCTAGCCTCTCTCACGTGTCACCTCGCATCACCGATCCCGAGCAGCTCAAGGAGCTCGTCGGGATCCCGTTCACCCCGGAGCAGACGGCGTGCATCATCGCGCCGCCCGCCCCGCAGGTGATCGTGGCCGGAGCCGGCTCGGGCAAGACGACGGTCATGGCCGCACGCGTGGTGTGGCTCGTCGGCACCGGCCAGGTCGCCCCCGAGCAGGTCCTCGGCCTGACGTTCACGAACAAGGCGGCGGGCGAGCTCGCCGAGCGCGTGCGCCAGGCGCTCGTCAAGGCGGGCGTCACCGATCCCGACGCGGCCGACCCCGACAACCCGCCGGGCGAGCCCGTCATCTCCACGTACCACGCCTTCGCGGGCCGCCTCCTGACCGACCACGGCCTGCGCATCGGCCTGGAGCCCACCTCCCGCCTCCTCGCCGACGCCACCCGCTTCCAGCTCGCCGCACGCGTGCTCCGCGAGGCCCCCGGGCCCTACCCCGCGCTGACCCGCTCCTTCCCCGACCTCGTCAGCGACCTCCTCGCCCTCGACAGCGAGCTCGCCGAGCACCTGGTGCGGCCCGAGCGACTCCGCGCGTACGACACCGAGCTCCTGCGCGCCCTCGACGGCGTGAAGCTCTCCAACGCCGACCTGCGCAAGGTCCCCGAAGCGGCGGCGGCCCGGCTCGAACTGGCCGAGCTCGTCGGGCGCTACCGCGCGGCGAAGCGCTCCCGCGACCTCCTCGACTTCGGCGACCAGATCGCCCTCTCCGCGACGCTCGCCGACACCCGCGCGGAGGTCGGCCAGATCCTCCGCGAGGAGTTCCGCGTCGTCCTCCTCGACGAGTACCAGGACACGTCGGTCGCCCAGCGCATCCTCCTCTCCGGACTCTTCGGCGGCGGCACGGGACACCCGGTGACCGCGGTCGGCGACCCCTGCCAGGCCATCTACGGCTGGCGCGGCGCCTCGGTCGCGAACCTCGACGACTTCCCCGACCACTTCGCGCACGCCGACGGCCGCCCCGCCGCCCGCCACGCGCTCAGCGAGAACCGCCGCAGCGGCGGCCGCCTCCTGGACCTCGCCAACGGCCTCGCGGAGCCCCTGCGCGCCATGCACGCGGGCGTGGAGGCCCTCCGGCCCGCCCCCGGCGCCGAGCGGGACGGCGTCGTGCGCTGCGCCCTGCTGCGCACGCACGCCGAGGAGATCGACTGGCTCGGCGACTCGATCGCCCACCTCGTCCGCACCGGCAAGGCACCCGGCGAGATCGCGGTCCTGTGCCGCACGGCCACGGACTTCGCCGAGATCCAGGCCGCCCTCGTCGCCCGCGACATCCCCGTGGAGGTCGTCGGCCTCTCCGGACTGCTGCACCTCCCGGAGGTCGCCGACCTCGTCGCCGTCTGCGAGGTCCTCCAGGACCCCGGTGCCAACGCCTCCCTGGTGCGGCTCCTCACCGGCCCCCGCTGGCGGATCGGCCCCCGCGACCTCGCCCTCCTGGGCCGCCGCGCCCGCCTCCTCGTACGCCCGGGGCACGCCGCGCCCGACGACCCGGACCGCCGCCTCGCCGAAGCCGTCGAAGGGGTCGACCCGGCCGAGGTGATATCGCTCGCGGACGCCCTGGACACCTTCCTGGAGTCACCGCTGGACCCGGACGACGCCTCAGGAGGGGACGACGGACTGCCCTTCTCGGCGGACGCCAGGGTGCGCTTCGCCCGACTCACCGCCGAGCTGCGCGAACTGCGCCGGTCCCTGGCCGATCCGCTCATGGACGTGCTGCACCGGGTGATCGCCGTCACCGGCCTGGAGGTCGAGCTCTCCGCGTCCCCGGGCGCCCTCGCGGCCCGCCGCCGCGAGACGCTCTCCAACTTCCTGGACGTCGCCGCCTCCTTCGCCGCGAACGACAGCGGCGCGACACTCCTCGCCTTCCTCGGCTTCCTGCGCACCGCGGCCCAGTACGAGAAGGGCCTCGACAACGCCCTGCCGGGCGGAGAGAACACCGTCAAGGTGCTCACCGCCCACCGGTCCAAGGGCCTGGAGTGGGACGTCGTCGCCGTCCCCGGCCTCGTCAACGGCACCTTCCCCAGCGCGCAGGGGCGCGAGAAGTGGACCGCACAGGCCAAGGTCGTCCCGCACGGGCTGCGCGGCGACAGGGCCACGCTCCCCGACGTCGACACGTGGGACGCCAAGGGCATGAAGGCCTTCCACGAAGCGATGAAGGACCACCAGCGCACCGAGGAGCTCCGCCTCGGGTACGTGACGTTCACCCGGCCCCGCTCCCTGCTTCTCGGCTCCGGCCACTGGTGGGGCCCCACCCAGAAGAAGCCGCGCGGCCCCTCCGACTTCCTCCAGGCCCTGTACGACCACTGCGCGGCCGGCCACGGCGAGATCGAGGCCTGGGCCGACGCACCCGCCGAGGACGAGGAGAACCCCGCCCTTCAGGAAGCGACCGCCGACCAGGCGTGGCCCCTCCCGCTGGACGACGCCTCCCTGGCCCGCCGCAGGAGCGCCGCACAGACGGTCCTCGCCCACCTGGACCGCCTGACGGGCGAGGGCACGACGGAGCCCGCCCGCTCCCACGAAGAGGCCCATCCGTCGGCACACGACGACGTGCCCCCGGCCGACGACCCCGAATGGCCACCCCCTCCGGAGGACGAAGAGGGTCTCTACGAAGAGGGTCTCCAGGAAGAGGCCTGGGACTCCCTGGCGACGGAGCGCCCCGCGGTTCCGCACCCCACGGAGGGCCCGGACCCCGCGCCCGCGCACGTGAGACTCCCCGCGCCCCGCCCCGACGCCCGCCCCCACCCCGTCGCGGAGGAACCCCGGCAGGCCCCCGGCACCTCGCTCACCCCGGAGGAAGCCCGCACCCTCGCCTCCTGGGACCGCGACCTGGACGCCCTGACCGGGGAGCTCCTGCGCGCCCGCGAGGCCGTCAGGGACGTCCCCGTGCCGCCCTCGCTCACCGCGTCCGAGCTGATGCGGCTGGCCGCCGACCCGGACGGCTTCGCGCGGGACCTCGCCCGGCCCATGCCGCGTCCGCCGCAGCCCGCGGCCCGCCGCGGTACCCGCTTCCACGCCTGGATCGAGTCGCGCTTCGAAGAGCTCCCGCTGCCGATGCTCTCCCCGGAGGACCTGCCGGGCGGCGCCCCCGACGAGGCCGAGATCGCCGACGAACGCGACCTCGAAGCCCTCAAGGAGGCCTTCGAACGCACCGAGTACGCCCACCGCGCGCCCCACCGCGTCGAAGTGCCCTTCCAGTTCGTGATCGCCGGCCGCGTCATCAGGGGCCGCATCGACGCCGTCTACAAGGACGGTGACGGCGCCGACGCGACGTACGAGATCGTCGACTGGAAGACGAGCCGCACCCGCACCGCCGACCCCCTCCAGCTCGCCGTCTACCGGCTCGCCTGGGCCGAGCAGCAGGGCGTCCCCCTGGAGTCGGTCAAGGCCGCCTTCCTCTACGTACGCAGCGGCGAGACGGCACGCCCCAGGAACCTGCCGGGCCGCGCCGAGCTCGAACGCCTCCTTCTGGAGGAACCGGCCGGGGCGCCGGCCGACGAGCCGCGGGACGAGCCCGCCCCGGATGGCGGATAGGCTCGTGACCATGAGCGAGACACCGGACAGCGCCGTCCGCACGTACATCGAGAAGCACCGCGCCGCCTTCCTCGACCACCTCTCCGAGTGGCTGCGCATCCCGTCCGTGTCGGCTCAGCCCGACCACGCCGGGGACGTGCGCCGCAGCGCTGACTGGCTCGCCGCGGCACTCAAGGAGACCGGCTTCCCGGTCACGGAGGTCTGGGAGACCGCCGGAGCACCCGCCGTCTTCGCCGAGTGGCCCTCCGACGACCCGGACGCCCCCACCGTCCTCGTCTACGGGCACCACGACGTGCAGCCCGCCGCCCGCGAGGACGGCTGGGACACCGACCCCTTCGAGCCCGTCGTCCGCGGAAACCGCCTCCACGCGCGTGGCGCGGCCGACGACAAGGGCCAGGTGTTCTTCCATACCCTCGGCGTCCGCGCCCACCTCGCCGCCACCGGCCGCACGGCGCCCGCGGTCCACCTCAAGCTGCTCGTCGAGGGTGAGGAGGAGTCCGGCTCACCGAACTTCCGCGCGCTCATCGAGGCTCATAAGGACCGCATCGCCGCCGACGCGGTGATCGTCTCCGACACCGGCATGTGGTCGGAGGACACCCCGACCGTCTGCACGGGCATGCGGGGCCTCGCCGAGTGCGAGATCGTGCTGCACGGCCCTGACCAGGACATCCACTCGGGCTCCTTCGGCGGCGCCGTGCCGAACCCCGCCACCGAGGTCGCCCGCCTCGTCGCCGCCCTCCACGACGAGCACGGGCGCGTGGCGATCCCCGGGTTCTACGAAGGCATCACGGAACTCACCGACCGCGAGCGCGCCCTCTTCGCCGAGCTGCCCTTCGACGAGGGCCGCTGGCTGCACACGGCCAAGTCGCACGCGACCCACGGCGAGGCCGGACACACCACCCTGGAGCGGATATGGGCCCGCCCCACCGCCGAGGTCAACGGCATCGGCGGCGGCTACCAGGGCGTGGGCAGCAAGACGATCATCCCGTCGTCCGCGCTGGTGAAGCTCTCCTTCCGGCTGGTCGCGGGACAGGACCCGGCCCACGTCGAGCAGACGGTCCGCACCTGGGCCGCCGACCGCATACCCGCCGGAATCCGCCACACGGTCACCTTCGGGGGAGCCACGCGCCCGTGCCTGACCCCGCTCGACCACCCGGCCCTGCAGTCCGTCGTCCGCGCGATGGGCCGTGCCTTCGAGCAGAAAATCCGCTTCACGCGCGAGGGCGGCTCCGGGCCCGCCGCCGACCTCCAGGACGTCCTCGGGGCGCCCGTGCTCTTCCTGGGCATCTCGGTCCCCTCCGACGGCTGGCACGCGCCGAACGAGAAGGTCGAGATCGATCTGCTGCTCAAGGGCGTCGAGACGACCGCGCACCTCTGGGGCGACCTCGCGGAGAACTGGCGCGACGCACGCTGAGATCCACCGGGCCGCCGAGCACGCCCCGCCCCATGCCCTGCTGAACCACCCATTCCATCGGGGGAGTTGGAAGCACCTGTGACCACCTGGACCGACCGCACCGCAGACCGGCCCGTCTCGCTGACCGCGCCGAGCGGCATCGACCGCGCCGCGCACCACCGCATGGACGAGGCGTGGCTCGCCGCCGCCTGGAGCCACCCCACCACCCGGGTCTTCGTGGTCTCCGGCGGTCAGGTGCTCATCGACGAGACGCCCGAGGGGCACACCGAACTGGTGATGACGCCGTCCTTCGAGGCGCCGCTCACCGAGGAGCACCGCTACTTCCTCGGCACGGACGACGACGGCGTCAGCTACTTCGCGCTGCAGAAGGACACCCTGCCGGGCCGCATGGACCAGTCGGCACGCCCCGCGGGACTGCGGGAAGCCGGACTGCTGCTGTCGGCCCGCGACGCGGGCCTGATGGTGCACGCCGTCGCCCTGGAGAACTGGCAGCGCCTGCACCGCTTCTGCTCGCGCTGCGGCGAGCGCACCGTCATCGCGGCGGCCGGCCACATCCGCCGCTGCCAGGCCTGCGGCGCCGAGCACTACCCCCGCACGGACCCCGCCGTGATCATGGCAGTCAGGGACAGCGAGGACCGCATCCTGCTCGGCCGCCAGGTGCACTGGCCCGAGGGCCGCTTCTCGACGCTCGCGGGCTTCGTCGAGCCGGGGGAGTCCATCGAGCAGTCGGTGCGGCGCGAGGTCTTCGAGGAGGCGGGCGTCACGGTCGGCGACGTCGAGTACGTCGCCAGCCAGCCCTGGCCGTTCCCCTCGAGCCTCATGCTGGGCTTCATGGCCGACGCGACCTCCTCGGAGATCAACGTGGACGGCGAGGAGATCCACGAGGCCCGCTGGTTCTCCCGGGAAGACCTGCGGGCCGCATTCGAGTCCGGGGAGGTCCTGCCTCCGTACGGCATCTCGATTGCGGCCCGACTGATCGAGCTCTGGTACGGGAAGCCCCTGCCGAAGCCGGGGACCGTGGGCTGAGAATCTGGCTCCCGGCCCCGCCCGCACCGGGTGCGCCGTGCCTCAGGCCAGCTTCTGCTTGACCTGGGCCAGCGAGGGGTTCGTGAGGGTCGAGCCGTCCGGGAAGAGAACGGTGGGGACCGTCTGGTTTCCGCCGTTCGCCTTCTCGACGAAGGCCGCCGAGTCCGGGTCCTGCTCGATGTTGATCTCGGTGTAGGCGATGCCCTCACGGTCCATCTGACCCTTGAGGCGGCGGCAGTAGCCGCACCACGTGGTGCTGTACATCGTCACAGTGCCCGGCATGTCTCTCGTGCTCCTTAGTTGCTCGGGGTGCGTCATCGCATTGGGTCGAACGTACGCGACCCGGCCACCATTCCCGTATTAGTACGACCGGCTCCGCCTCCCTGTGGACAACGGGCTCACCCGCCTCCTGAGACCTGGCAAGCTGGCTGGGTGACATCAGCAACGCACTCCACCCTCTTCCCGCAGGTCCCGGACTCCCCCGACGCGGTGCTCGACGGGCTCGACCCGGAGCAGCGCGAGGTCGCCACCGCCCTGCACGGGCCGGTGTGCGTCCTGGCCGGTGCCGGCACCGGCAAGACCCGGGCGATCACCCACCGGATCGCCTATGGGGTCCGGGCCGGGATGCTGCAGCCCGCCAGCGTGCTGGCCGTCACCTTCACCAACCGCGCCGCCGGAGAGATGCGCGGCCGCCTCCGTCAGCTCGGCGCCTCCGGCGTCCAGGCCCGCACCTTCCACTCCGCGGCCCTGCGCCAGCTCCAGTTCTTCTGGCCGAAAGCAGTCGGTGGTCCGCTGCCCCGGATCGTCGACCGCAAGATCAAACTCGTCGCCGACGCGGCCGCGGCCTGCCGCATCCGTCTGGACCGGAACGAGCTGCGCGACCTGACCAGCGAGATCGAGTGGTCCAAGGTCACCCAGACCGTCCCCGCCGACTACGCGGCCGCCGCCGCGAAGGCCGGCCGCGACGTCCCCCGCGACCCCGCCGAGATCGCCCAGCTCTACGCGGCGTACGAAGACCTGAAGCGCGACCGCGCCGTCATCGACTTCGAGGACGTGCTGCTGCTCGCCGTCGGCATCCTCCAGGACCGGCACGACATCGCCGAGCAGATCCGCGCCCAGTACCAGCACTTCGTGGTGGACGAATACCAGGACGTGAGCCCCCTGCAGCAGCGCCTCCTGGAGCTCTGGCTCGGCGACCGGGACAGCCTCTGCGTCGTCGGCGACGCCAGCCAGACGATCTACTCGTTCACCGGCGCGACCCCCGACCACCTGCTGAACTTCCGCACCCGCCACCCGGGGGCCACGGTCGTCAAACTGGTCCGGGACTACCGCTCCACCCCCCAGGTCGTCCACCTCGCCAACGGCCTCCTCTCCCAGGCCCGCGGCCGCGCCGCCGACCACCGTCTGGAGCTCGTCTCGCAGAGAGACGCCGGACCCGAACCGGTCTATACGGAGTACGTGGACGAGCCGGCCGAGGCGGAAGGCGCCGCCCGCCGCATCCGCGCCCTCCTCGCCGACGGCGTCCCCGCCAGCGAGATCGCGGTCCTGTTCCGTACGAACTCGCAGTCGGAGATCTACGAACAGGCCCTCGCCGACGCGAACGTCCCCTACCAGCTGCGGGGCGCCGAGCGGTTCTTCGAGCGCACGGAGGTGCGCGAGGCGGGGGCGGCCCTGCGCGGCGCCGCCCGCTTCGGGGGCAACGACGCGCTCCTCGACGACGTGGTCGACCTCCCCTCCCAGGTGCGGGCCGTGCTCTCCACCAAGGGGTGGACGACCGAGCCCCCCGCGGGGTCGGGAGCGGTGCGCGACCGCTGGGAGTCCCTGGCGGCGCTGGTGCGGCTCGCCGAGGACTTCGCGCGGGCCCGGCCGGAGGCGACCCTCGCCGACCTCGTGGCGGAGCTCGACGAGCGGGCGAACGCCCAGCACGCGCCGACCGTCGAGGGCGTCACGCTGGCCTCGCTGCACGCGGCCAAGGGCCTGGAGTGGGACGCCGTGTTCCTGGTGGGCCTCGCCGAGGGCATGATGCCGATCACCTACGCCAAGACGGACGAGCAGATCGAGGAGGAGCGCCGTCTCCTCTACGTGGGAGTGACCCGCGCCCGCGCCCACCTCTCCCTCTCGTGGGCCCTCTCCCGCTCTCCGGGCGGCCGTCCCACCCGACGCCCCACCCGCTTCCTCGACGGACTGCGGCCGGGCTCCGGAGCGGGCGCGGCGGCACGGGCCGCGAGCGGCGGCCCCGGCGGCATCGAGCGGGGCAGCGGCGGGGCCGCGGGCCCGACGGAGGGCCGACGGCAGCGCAAGAGCCGTACGCCCGCCCGCTGCCGGGTCTGCGGACGGACGCTGACCGAGGCGGGCGAGATGAAGCTCATGCGGTGCGAGGACTGCCCGTCCGACATGGACGAAGGGCTCTACGAACGGTTGCGGGAGTGGCGATCCGGCCAGGCGAGGCAGCTGGGACAACCCGCGTACTGCGTCTTCACGGACAAAACCTTGATCGCCATCGCGGAGGCGGTGCCCGAGGACGAGGGCGAGCTGGCACGCATCCCCGGCGTCGGCGTCCGCAAGTTCCACCGTTTCGGCGCCGAGGTGCTCGCCATCTGTGCAGGTCAGGACCGTGTAAGGGGCGCCGACGGCGAGTGATTCAAACTCGTCGAAAAAATAGTTTGCGCATGCGCAAGGAAGACCCATAGGTTCTTAACACGGAAACGGCGGCTTCTCCGAAGCCGAGGTTCCGTGCTGTACTTGATAGTCCGCAGGATCGGTTCCGGCCGATCCCCTAGACGCCGAGAGGAGGCGAATTCCAGTGATCAGCATCAACGAGAGCTTCATCAGCACCGCGAAAATGACCGATCGCTCGGTCGTCGCTTCCTGCCTGCTCGGCTTCTCGAACCAGGGCACCGGTCTGTCCGGCGGCATCCCCGCCGTCCGTCCGATGTCTCCCTCCCTGCCTCTCGCCGGTCTTCCCGTCCGCGAGGCCAATGAGGGCAATGAGCGACCGACCAAGGCACCGGAAGCAGCAGTAGCGGAGGCGCAGGCCCAGGCCTATGCCTTTGCGGCAGCCGGTGCCGGATTCCGGAAGCAGACGACGCAGCACCACACGATGTGGGCCTTCCGTGGGCTCGAACCCTGGAGTGATCCAGTCTGATCGACGATCAGACCGGCGCCTTCAGGGCCGCGGAACCCCACCCGGGATCCGCGGCCCTTCTGTTTTCCCCAGAACAGGGAGAACAGAGCGAAGGGGCCGACAGCAAGACCCGGTACCAGCCGCCAACCGGCCGACCCAGGCCGGCACGACCAGACGAGGAAAACACCACCGTGCAACTCGAAGCGCACGCCCCGTCCGTACCGCCTTCACAGACGCTCCCCCCGCCCGCACCCACGGAGGACCCGACCTTGACTCCCCTCACCGCGCTCACCGCGCTCGACGACGCCATCGAGAACCTCGGTGTACCCGTCCCCTGCCGTGCCTACGACCCGGAGGTCTTCTTCGCGGAGTCGCCGGCCGACGTCGAGTACGCCAAGTCCCTCTGCCGTACCTGCCCGCTGATGGAGGCCTGTCTCGCGGGTGCCAAGGAGCGGCGTGAGCCGTGGGGCGTCTGGGGCGGCGAGCTGTTCGTCCAGGGCGTCGTCGTTGCCCGCAAGCGGCCCCGTGGTCGCCCGCGCAAGAACCCGGTCGTCGCATGAACACCGCCGGAACCATCGACCGTCCCCTCACGCACGACCCCAAGAAGCAGGCCCCGATGAAGGCAGCCACCAGCGAGTCGGCAGGCACCGCCACCCCAGACTTCACCACCACCGGCGCGTACGTTCCGTGCCAGAACAGGATCCGAGAGATGCAACTCAGCCCCGAAGCCATGGCTCGTGCGCATATGCACGAACGCCTGCGCGAAGCCGAGGCTCAACGCCCGGCCGAGCGCCTGATGGCGGCCCGCCGCATGCAGCGCCGCGCGGAGCGCGCCTCGCTGCGTGCCCGGCGCGCGCTCGCCATAGCGGTCATGCAGTAACAGCCGCACAGGCGCTCGGCACGACGACATACAACCGCGGGGGACGGTCCGAACGGACCGTCCCCCGCAGTGCGTTGTGCTCACCGATCTTTCCCCCGCGGCGATATGGTCGCCCGGTGGCAGAGCAGGAACAGCAGGACCAGCAGGAACAGCAGAGCCCCGAATCCCCGGAGCCTGAGCCGGAGCAGCTCGTGTGCTCACGCTGCGGCACGGTCGCCGAGGGCACGCCGCCGACCTGGACCTGCTCCGTCGAGAACGGCGCCCGCCACTACTTCTGCGACGCCTGCGCCCGCGCCAACATCAGAGCCATCGAAGGGCGCCTCGACTCCGACTGGTGGTGAGCCGCCCGTGCGCCGACCGCCCCGCCGTCAGGCCTCCACCGCCGCGCTGCCGTCCTCGACCGCGTCGATCGCCTCGGCGGCTTCGGTCTCCTCGGTCTCGTCTGCCTCCTCCGGCTCCTCCACGAAGCCGGGCAACCACTCCTCCAGCTCGTCCCGCATCCGCACCGTCGCACCCAGCTGGCACAGCACCCCGATCGTGCTGACCGTCACGCGGTGTATCAGCAGATAGGCGGGCGGCAGGTTCAGATACCGGCCCAACTGGTAGGCGGGCGAGCGGACATCGGCCAGCCGGGCCGCGTGCTTGCGCATCCACGCCCGGGTGAACGTGTACTCCTCGACCGCCATGGGCTCGATGATCGGCAGCAGATAGTCGAGCACCGCCTGCGGTTCCAGATCGACGGACTCCTTGACGAAGCCCTCCGCGCACAGCATGTCGTAGACCGCGTCGGCCTCGCCCTCCAGCGTCATCCGCAGGGACGTCCCGATCGTCGGGGGCAGTCCGTCGGGCAGCCGGTCGACCGTGCCGAAGTCCAGGACCCCCAGGCGATACCCCGCCTTCTCGTCGAACAGCAGCCGGAAGTTGCCGGGGTGCGGGTCGGCGTGCAGCAGACCCGTGCGCGCGGGACCGGAGAAGAGGAAGCGGGCCAGGAGCTGACCCGCCCGGTCGCGCTGTTCCTCCGTGCCCTCCGCGATCACCTCGGAGAGAGGTGTCCCCTCCATCCACTCGGTCACCAGGACCTGATCGCTCTGGTGCACCACCTGCGGCACCACCACGTCGGGGTCGTCCGCGAACTCGTCGGCGTGCGCCTGCTGGGCCTGGGCCTCCAAGCCGTAGTCCAGCTCCTCCGACACACGGTCCCGCAGCTCGGCGATGAGCGGCTTGATGTCCATCCCCGGGATCAGCGGTCCCAGCAGACGGGCGAACCGGCTGAGCTGATTGAGATCGGACAGCAGTGCCTCGCCAGCTCCCGGGTACTGCACCTTGACCGCGACCTCGCGGCCGTCCGTCCACACGGCTCGGTGCACCTGCCCGATCGACGCGGCGGCGGCGGGCTTGTCCTCGAACTCCAGGAACAGCTCGCGCCAGTCCTCGCCCAGCCGCTCCTGCAGCACGGAGTGCACGGTCCGGGTGGGCATCGGTGGCGCCGCTTCCTGCAGCTTCGTCAGCGCCGCACGGTACGGTCCCGCGATCTCCTCGGGCAGCGCGGACTCGAAGACGGACAGTGCCTGCCCGAACTTCATGGCGCCGCCCTTCAGCTCGCCGAGGACCTTGAACAGCTGCTCGGCCGTGCGCTGCTGCAGCTCGCGCCCGACGATCTCCGCCGACTTGCCCCCGATCCGCTTGCCCAGACCCCAGGTCGCGCGCCCCGCGAAGCCGAGTGGCAGCGCGGCCAGTTTGGCGGTTCGGGTGACCGCCTTCCGGGGAAGATCAGACATGCGCCCCTCCAAGTCCCAGACAGCCGCGCCTTGTCAGGCGGTTACCCGGCCATTGTTGCGTGCGGCTTCTCGGCAGCGGTGAGCCGATCCCCCTTAACGGACACGCCCGCCCCACAAGAGCATGATGGATGCGGCCAAATCGGGCTCGAGTGCCACTCGAATCCGGGCACGGAGGCCGTGTGGCGGACGCCCGCGCAGGCCGAGGGACCGCCGTCCAGGAAGGTCAGGGCATGCCCCGCCGCGAGACCTGCGACCGAGGTCGACAGCGCCAGGTCGCACGCGGGCACGTGACGCGACTGACCCGAGCGCCACTGCGCCAGCATCCGCGGCCAGGTGGGATCACGGTCCGCGCGCTGCCGGAACAGACACTCCGCGCACGCGGTCGTCCCCGGCAGGACCAAGGGGCCGACCACCCCCGTCCCCTCGATCACGCCCGCGTAGAGATGAGGCGTGCCCGAGGCGAGCAGTTCCTCGGCCGCCACCGGGGACGGCGCATAGGCATCCAGGCCGTCCCGCGGGGCGATGATCACGAGGGACAGGTCCGCTCCGTCCCCCTCCGCCTCCGCGGACGATCGCCGGGACTGCCGGGGAAGCCGACCCGGGGCGGCCTGACGCACCACGCGGCGCGCGGCCGTGTCCCTGCGCTCACCGACGGACTCGGCGGGCAGCCCGCCCGGCGCGACATCCCACGGTCGCACCTGTCCGCCGTCCCGCACTTCGACACGTCCGACCCCCGCGCCCGCCAGCAACGAGGCCACCACGGCGCCCACGCGGCCTGCGCCCTGGACCCGCACCCGCACGGCCCGGCGCGCCGCCACCTTCGCAATCGCATCGCCCGGCCCCGGCGACAGGAGCGACAGCGAGGCCACGTCGCCCCGCAGCCGATCCAAGGTCTCCCCGTGCCCGCGCAGCGCGTCGGCCGCCGGGCCGCCCCCGGTGGAGTCGTCGAGCAGACCGGCCCGCGACAGCTCTCCCAGCAGCCGGTCCACGTGCCCGTCCGGCAGTCCCATCCGTCGGCCCTCCTCCCGCAGCAGAGGCACCCCACGGGTGCCGTCCAGCAAGGTCAGAAAGCTGCCCGTCGCCGTGTCCATCGGCCCGAGCACCAAGGCGTGCGCGGGCGCCACCCCGAACTGCACGGTGCTCAGGTCCCGCCAGCCGCGCCGCAGCGCGGGCTTCACGATCGGATGCATGGTCGTCCCCCGTCGGCCGGTCGGCGCGGACTCGTCCGCCGCGCTCGATCGAATGCCAGAATGCCCGCCTCACCGAACCCCCGCGTCGCGTTGTCCACAGGCGGTGGGTATTCGTCGTACTAATCAAACGGACGGGGAGCGGAACAGCGCCGAACCGTCCCGGAGGCGGGACTTCCCCCATGCCCACCGGGTAACGTCGGGGCGTGCCCGCCGACCCGTCCCCTCGCGTCGCTGGGGAGACCTCAGCGCGTCGCGCCGGAGCTCCGCAGCGCAGCACGACCAGCCCGTCGCCGTCCGGCGCGGGGGCCAGCGCGGTCGAGGTCAGACGGAGCGCGCGTCGCCGCAGAACGGTCTCCGCGTACCGGGAGGGGGACCGCACCGTCGTCCTCATCCCCGCCCGCATGTCCGAGGCGGAGGAGCAGCGCTGGGTCAACGTGATGCTGGACAAGCTCGCCGCCCAGGAGAGCAAGCGGCTCCTCGGCGACGCGGAGCTCGCCGAGCGCGCGGGACAGCTCTCCGACCAGTACTTCGCGGGCCGAGCCAGGCCCGAGTCGGTCCGCTGGGTCACGAACCAGAACACCCGGTGGGGTTCCTGCACCCCGGCCGAGGGCAGCATCCGCCTTTCGCACCGGCTGCAGGGCATGCCCGAGTACGTCGTGGACTACGTCCTCGTCCACGAGCTCGCCCACCTCCTCGTCCCGGGCCACGGCCCCCGCTTCTGGCGTCTCCTGGAGGCCTATCCCCGCACGGAGCGCGCCAGGGGATACCTCGAAGGGGTGGTCGCGGCCGGGCGTCTGCCTCATCTGCCCGCAGCCCGCGAGGAGTGAAAGTCCGCCGGATCCCGCGGTTGTGTAGCGGGTCTGTACCGGCTTGGCCCGCCGTCGGACTTTGCGGTTAGCCTGACGCGACGTATTCACATTCGGGATGGGGGACGGTCGTTACGTATGGCCAGGGAATTCCAACGCGGCCACAAGGCCAAGGTCAGTGACCTCACCGCCGGAACGGATCTGTACGTCGGCGTACAGATCTCGGCGCCGGGACTGACGTTCGACATCAGTTGCTTCGGCCTGGACGCGAGCGAGCGGCTCTCGGACGACCGTTACTTCATCTTCTTCAACCAGCCGAAGTCGCCCGAGGAGTCGATCCAGCTCCTGGGTGCCCAGGCCGGCGACTCCGAGTCCTTCCGGGTCACCCTCGACCGCATTCCGCAGCAGATCCAGCGCCTCTCGTTCACGGCGACGATCGACGGCGCCGGGCAGATGTCGCAGGTCGCCTCCGGGTACATCCGCATCGTCGCGGGCGGCGAGGAAGTGGTGCGCTACGCCTTCACCGGCGCGGAGTTCTCCACCGAGCGCGCCGTCATGCTGGGCGACTTCTACTTGAAGGACGTCTGGCGCTTCGCCGCCATCGGGCAGGGCTTCGACGGCGGTCTCGACGCGCTCCTGCGGAACTTCGGCGGCGAGGTCGCCGAGGAGGAGCCCGCCGCCCCGCAGCAGCAGGCCGCCGCGCCCTCCTTCGCGCCGCCCGCCCAGGCCGCGGCGCCGCCCGCGTTCGCCGCCCCGGCCGCCGCCGCGCCCCCGCAGGCGCCCGCCCCGGCCCCCGCACCCGCCCCGGCCCCCGCGCAGCACTTCGCACCGCCGCAGGGCGCCACGCCGCCCCCGGCGCCCGCCCCCATGGACCCGTCGGTGCACGCGGCGCAGACCGTCGTGGCACCGCTGAACCAGCCGCCGGGAGGGGCCGTGCCGCCCCCGCCGGCCCCCTCGCCGTACGGCCAGCCGGGGCAGCCCCCGCAGCAGCCGCAGTTCGGCCAGGTCCCCGGCCAGCAGCAGACTCCGCCGCCGCCCCCGGGGTACGGCCAGCAGCCCACCGCCCCGCCGCCGCCCGGCTACGGCCAGCAGCCCCCGGTCGGTCAGTTCCCCGGCCAGCCCCCCGCCCCGCAGGGCGCGGCACCTCAGGGCGCCGGTGTGTCCGCGGCTCTCCAGAAGTACCGCGAGGCCCCCACCGGCCAGCGCTGGACGCAGCAGAACGAGAAGCTGATCCGCGTCGATCTCGGCGTCGCCGACCAGCCGATCCTGGCCCGCCAGGGCAGCATGGTGCTCTACCAGGGCAAGGTCGAGTTCAGCTACAAGGGCGCGGGCTTCGCCGGCCGCATCGTGGGCAACGCCACCGGTCAGGAGATGCAGCTGATGCGCTGCTCGGGCCGCGGTCAGGTCTTCCTCGCCGAGGAGGCCACCCACCTGCACCCCATCGAACTCCAGGGTGACGCGATCTGCGTCTCCGCGGAGAACGTCCTCGCCTTCGACGAGACCCTCCAGCACGAGGTGCGCAGGATCGAGGGCCACGGGATTCCCGGCGGCGCACTGTTCGTCATGCAGTTCCAGGGCACCGGCACGGTCGTCGTGAAGACCCACGGCGTACCCGTCGTGCTGCCCGTCACGCCGACGACGTTCGCGGACTGCCACGCCGTCGTCGCCTGGTCGGCCGCCGCCCAGGCGATCGTCTCCAGCCAGGTCAGGCTGCGCAGCAACGCCTACGCGGGCTCCACGGGGGAGAGCGTGAACCTCCAGTTCCGTGGCGCGCCCGGCAATTTCATCGTCGTCCAGCCGTACGAGGTCTGAGGGAGCCCGTCATGAATCAGCAACTCGCGGGCTTCGCTCCCGCACCCGTCGCCGCCCGCATGGAGAACCACGGGCACCACATGGTCAAGGTGGCCATGCAGACCGGCAACGACCTCTTCGCGCGCGTGGGCTCGATGGTCGCCTACGAAGGGTTCGTGCAGTACGAGCCGAATCCGCCCGCCGTCCGTCAGGTCGCGCGCGAGTGGATGACCGGCGAGGGCGCGCCCCTGATGAAGTGCTCCGGAGACGGCCTGCTCTACCTCGCCGACTACGGAGCGGATGTCGTCCTCATCAACCTGGCGGGTGACTCCCTCTCGGTGAACGGCACCAACCTGCTCGCCTTCGACGCGTCCCTCCAGTGGGGCGTCGAGCGGGTCAAGGGCATGGCCAAGTTCGCCGGACAGGGCCTGTGGAACATCAAGATCTCCGGCCAGGGCTGGGTCGCGCTGACCTCCCGCGGCACGCCGATCGTCGTCGACTGCGGCCGCGGCGAGGACGAGACGTACGTCGACCCGGACGCCCTGATCGCCTGGTCCCCGAACCTCAAGGTGAAGGGCAAGCGCAGCTTCAAGGCCGGCTCCCTCATCGGGCGCGGCAGCGGCGAGGCCTACCAGATGGGCTTCTCCGGAGAGGGCATCGTCGTCGTACAGCCCAGCGAGGACAGCACCGACCGCCTCCGAGCACGGGGCTGAGGGGGAGCAACACACCATGCAGAGCCCACTTTTCGCGCACGCCGAACAGCAGACCCAGGAGCGCTACTCCGTCCAGAACCCGCAGCTGCTGCGGGTCGCCCTGGAGGGGCACGACGACGTCCTGGCCCGCAAGGGCGCGATGGTCGCCTACCAGGGGATGATCGAGTTCGACGCGGAGTACCAGAGCCAGGGCAACCAGCGGGCCCGCGCGCACACCGGCGAGGGCCTCGACCTGATGCGCTGCCACGGCCAGGGCACGGTCTACTTCGCCAACCTCGCCCAGTACATCCACGTAGTGGATGTCGACCAGGACGGGCTGACCGTGGACAGCAGCTACGTCCTCGCGATGGACTCGTCGCTGACCCACCAGGTCATCGCCGTCGACAGCCAGTACGGCATCTCCGGCTCCGGCAAGTACCAGCTCAACATCACCGGCCGCGGCAAGGTCGCCCTGATGACGTCGGGCCAGCCGCTGATGCTCCAGGTCACGCCGGAGCGGTACGTCAACGCGGACGCCGACGCGATCGTCGCGTGGTCCAACGGCCTCCGCGTCCAGATGCAGGCCCAGACCCATTCCTCGGGCGTCTGGCGGCGCCGCGGCAACACGGGTGAGGGCTGGGAGCTCAGCTTCATGGGCCAGGGCTACGCGCTCGTCCAGCCGAGCGAGCTGCTGCCGCCCCAGAACGCGGTCATCGGGCGGGGCGCCCAGGCGCAGTTCGGGATGGGCCAGCAAGGGGCCCGGGGGCAGAACCAAGGCAACGTCTGGAGCTAGGCCCTGTCCGGGCAGGAGTGACCGAGGGCGCGGGGTTTTCTGCGGGCCGTATGTGGCTGGTCGCGCAGTTCCCCGCGCCCCTTACGGGGCGCCCCGCTACAGGCGTGTCCTCGTCGCCTCGACCAGGCGTACCACCGACTCGTCGGCGACGTCCGCCACCTCGTCGTACGCGAACCAGCGCAGGTCCAGTGACTCGTCGCTGATCGCCTCGACCGCGTCGGGCGGGGCCAGCGCGGCGTACTGCACGTCCAGGTGCTGCGTGCACGGCCCCGGGATCGGGTGCCGGTCCAGGCGGACGGGGCCGCCCGCGAGCAGCGTCAGGCCGGGCACGCCGGACTCCTCCGCGGCCTCGCGCAGCGCCGCCGCGGCGAGCGTCGGATCGCCCGGCTCGCAGTGGCCGCCCATCTGAAGCCACATCCGCAGCTTCTTGTGCAGGGTCAGCAGGACGCGCCCGCGGGACGGGTCGACCACCAGGGCGCTCGCCGTCACATGGCCGTCCGTGCAGGACTTCCACATGCCCGCGTCGCCGTGCGCGGCCAGGTGGTCCAGATAGGCCTGGCGCAGCTCGGGCTGGTCCTCGTACGCCTTGAGCACGAGGACCGTGTCGTCGTACAGACTCACTTGTCCCCGTCGTCCTTGCCGTCGCCCTCGGTGTCGTCCCCGGAGTCCTTCTTCAGGTCCGGCTTCGAAGCGCCGCCGCCCGCCGCCTCGCCGAGCATCTTGTCCAGCTCGGAGAAGTCCAGCTGCTCGTGGTGCACGAAACCGTCCGGGTCGTCCAAGTCGGAGGCGGTCGGCAGCATGTCCGGGTGCTCCCACAGGCCGTCGCGGCCGTCGACACCGCGCGCGTCCGTGAGCGAGGCCCACAGGCGCGAGGCGTCCCGCAGGCGGCGCGGGCGCAGCTCGAGGCCGATCAGCGTCGCAAAGGTCTGCTCCGCGGGGCCGCCCGTCGCACGGCGGCGGCGCAGCGTCTCCCGAAGGGCGTCGGCGGACGCCAGACGCGGCTTCGCGGCGGCGTGGACCACCGCGTCCACCCATCCCTCCACGAGCGCCAGAGCGGTCTCCAGGCGGGCCAGAGCGGCCTTCTGGGCCGGCGTGTCCTCCGGCTGGAACATGCCCTGCTGGAGCGCCTCCTGCAGCTGCTCGGGGTTCTGCGGGTCGAGCTGGCCGACGACGTCCTCCAGCTTGGCCGTGTCGACCTTGATCCCGCGCGCGTACCCCTCGACCGCGCCGAACAGGTGCGAGCGGAGCCACGGGACGTGGGCGAAGAGCCGCTGGTGGGCGGCCTCGCGCAGCGCCAGGTACAGCCTGACCTCGTTCTTGTCGATACCGAGGTCCTTGCCGAAGGTCTCGATGTTGACCGGCAGCAGCGCCGCCTTGCCCGAGGGGCCGAGCGGCAGGCCGATGTCGGTGGAGCCGACGACCTCGCCCGCGAGGACGCCCACGGCCTGGCCGATCTGCTGGCCGAACATGGCGCCGCCCATGGAGCGCATCATGCCGATCAGCGGGCCCGCCATGGCCTGCATCTCCTCGGGCAGCACATCGCCCATGGCCAGGCCGACGCGCTCGGCGACCGGGTCGACGAGCTCCTTCCAGACCGGCAGGGTCGCCTCGACCCACTCGGCCCTGCTCCAGGCCACGGCCGTGCCGGACCCGGACGGCAGTGACGTCGCGTCGTCCAGCCACAGGTCGGCCAGGCGCACGGCCTCCTCGACGGCGGAGCGCTCGGCCGGGCCGACGCTGGCGTCCTTGACGCCGTCCGCCGTGCCCTGGGACACGGTCTGGCGGGCGATGTCCTTGGCCATGTCCCAGTTCACCGGGCCGCCCTCGTACGAGAGCATCTGGCCGAGCTGCTGGAACGCGGCACCCAGATCGTTCGGGTTCATCGAACCGAACATCGCGGCGAACGGGTTGTCACCGCCTCCGGGGCCGCCGGCTCCGGGGAAGCCCCCGAAACCGAACGGGTTTGCGGGTCCACCTGCGCCCTGGCCCCCGCGCTGTCCCTCTCCAGGGGATTCCTTCTTCTTGCCCTCGTCGCCGTCTTCCGGCTCCTCCGGCGGAAGGCCGAATCCGAATGGGGTGTCACTCACGGGATTCCTCGGCTCGTCAGGCCGCCGGTTTCGTTCCGGCGGCGGCTGCCCTACAACACCACCCAGCGTAGACACCGTGACGGGATCGGGCCTCGGTGCTTCGCCGACTCATGGCCTGCGGCAGGATGGATGCCACCTGGTACGTACGCGTCATTCGCGTACGTACTGAAGACAACCGCTGGAGACGCCCGGTGAGTTCCCCAGATCCACAGGTTCGCGCAGCGCGAAACCCGTCAACCCCGGCGCCCGTCCGGGGGCCCGTAGTCGCCGTCACCGGCGCCGCCTCCGGTGTGGGAGCGCTGCTGACCGAGCGCCTCGCCACGTCGGAGGCGATCAAGCAGGTCATCGCGATCGACGAGCGCAGGGGCGACTGCACGCAGGCCCAGTGGCACATCCTGGACGTGCGCGATCCGGCCATCGCGGAGAAGCTGCGCGGCTCGGACGTCGTCGTGCACCTGGCGCTCGATCTCGACCTGGAGACCGACGCCGCGGCCCGCACCGCGTACAACGTGCGGGGCACCCAGACCGTCCTGACCGCCGCGGCCGCCGCGGGCGTCCACCGTGTCGTCCTGTGCACCTCGGCGATGGTCTATGGAGCGCTGCCCGACAACGAACTGCCCCTCTCCGAAGACGCCGAACTGCGGGCCACCGCCGAGGCCACCGGTGTCGGCGACCTCCTGGAGGTCGAGCGGCTCGCCCGCCGGGCGCCCCGCGCGCACCCCGGCCTCAACGTCACCGTCGTACGTCCCGCGACGCTGGTCGGCGGCACGGACACGGCCCTCACGCGCTACTTCGAGTCGCCCCGCCTCCTGGTCGTCGCCGGTTCGCGGCCGGCCTGGCAGTTCTGCCACGTCGAGGACCTGTGCAGCGCTCTGGAGTACGCCGTCCTGGAGAAGGTCGACGGCGAGCTCGCCGTCGGCTGCGAGGGCTGGCTGGAGCAGGAGGAGGTCGAGGAGCTCAGCGGGATCCGGCGCATGGAGCTGCCCTCGGCGGTCGCGCTCGGCGCCGCCGCCCGGCTGCACCGCATCGGCCTCACCCCGTCCCCGGCCGGTGACCTCGCGTACACGATGTACCCCTGGGTGGTCAGCGTCAGCAGGCTGCACGACGCCGGGTGGCGCCCCCAGTGGACCAACGAGGAAGTCCTCACGGAACTTCTCGACGAGGTCTCCGGGCGGCGCACCGTGGCCGGCCGGCGGCTCGGTCGCAAGGACGCCACGGCCGCGGGTGCGGCGGGCGCGACGGTCGCCCTGCTGGGCGCGGCGGCGGTCGTGCGCAGGGCACGGAAGGCCCGCAGGAGGATCTGAGAGGCGATCGCGGGGGGCGGGCCTGCGGCCCCCTGTAGGGAGCTCCAAGGCGGGACACGCGCGTGCCGGGCGAAAGGTCTATTCCGTGATGCGCGTGCCGTGCGGCACCATGGCCGCATGGCACGCACCACGATGGACCACCCCGGCGAGCAGGGCGCGCAGGACCCGATCCGCCTCCTCGCGATCCGCGACACCCCGCTCTCCCTGGACGAGGTCTTCCGGGCCGTCGGCGACGACGCGGCGGGCGGCACGGCGCTCTTCGTGGGGACCGTGCGCAACCACGACGGCGGCGCCGACGTCGACGAGCTGGGGTACTCGACCCACCCCACCGCCGAGGCCGAGATGCGCCGGGTGGCCGAGAAGGTCGTCGCCGAGTACCCCGTGCGCGCCCTGGCCGCCGTGCACCGCGTCGGGGACCTCGCCGTCGGGGACCTCGCGGTGGTCGTCGCCGTCTCCTGCCCGCACCGCGCGGAGGCCTTCGACGCCTGCCGCAAGCTGATCGACGACCTCAAGCACGAGGTGCCGATCTGGAAGCACCAGCGCTTCTCCGACGGCAAGGAGGAGTGGGTCGGGGCCTGTTGAGGCGAGGCCCGCGCCCTGGGGCGCGATGGGCCCGTGCGGCTCCGGTTGCGTAACCCGACCCCTGCCGTGAGCGTTGACCATGCGGATGGTTAATCTGCTGATCAGTCAGTTGAGATGGCTCATGGGGTCGGGAGGTCGACATGGCATCACTCGCGTGGTTGCTGATTCCGCTCCTGGCAGCCGTCGGTGCGGGTCTGTGGGCGAGCTGGGCGGCGCGCAACCGCAAGTCCGGCCGGACGGGCGACGTCACCGAACTCAACGGCTACGCCGCGTTCCGTGAGGCGATGGAGAAGTCCCACACAGGGACGTGACCGTGTCCCGCACAGGGATGTGACCTCCCCGTACGGCCCGGCCCCGGGAGTGCTCTCACAGGCAGGTCCCGTACTGTCGTTCCATGCCACGCCGCACCGCGACGATGCTCGCCTCCACCTTGATGCTGATCGCGCTGCTCTGCGCCGGAGTGCTCATCAAAGTGCCGTATTCGGAGATGTCCCCCGGCCCCACGGTGAACACCCTCGGCGACCACGACGGCGAGCCGGTGCTGCAGATCTCCGGACGCAAGACCTACCCGACGACCGGTCACCTCAACATGACGACGGTCAGGGTCACCAGCGCCGACTACAACATGAACCTCGCGGAGGCCGTCTACGGCTGGCTGGCGCACGACAACATCGTGGTGCCGCACGACACGCTGTACCCGAACGGCAAGACCGAACAGCAGTCCTCCCAGGAGAACGCCGAGGAATTCAGCGAGTCCCAGGAGAGCGCCAAGGTCGCGGCCCTGCGGCAGCTGAAGATCCCGGTGAAGTCCCAGGTCATCGTCTCCACCGTCTTCAAGGGCGACCCGGCGGAGGGCAAGCTGCACGCCGGCGACGTCATCAAGAAGGTGGACGGCAAGCCCGTCAAGGAGATGACGGACGTCGCGAAACTCGTCACGGAGCACAAGCCCGGCGAGCCCGTCACGTTCACCGTCGTGCCGGTCAAGGTCGCGGCAGCCGCCGAGAAGGCCGGCAAGGAGCCGACCCAGACCGAGGAGATCAAGATCACGACGAAGGCCGCGGAGGGCGACCCCGACCACGCCGTCGTCGGCATCAAGGCGGGCACCGACCACACGTACCCGTTCACGATCGACATCAAGCTGGCCGACGTGGGCGGCCCCAGCGCCGGCCTGATGTTCGCCCTCGGCATCGTCGACAAGCTCACCCCCGAGGACCTCACCGGCGGCAACTTCGTGGCCGGCACCGGCACCATCGAGGTCGACGGCAAGGTCGGCCCCATCGGAGGCATCGAGATGAAGACCGTCGGCGCGCGCGAGAAGGGCGCCGAGTACTTCCTCACGCCCAAGGGCAACTGCGCGGCCGCGGCGAGCGACGTCCCCGACGGCCTGAAGCTCGTCAAGGTGGACACCATCGCCGACGCCGTGAAGTCCCTGGAGAAGATCCGCAAGGGCGACACGGCCGACCTGCCGAAGTGCACCACGAGCTGAGGCGCACCCCGGCAGCCGGCCGGTACGGCTAGGCGAACGTCGCCGAAAGCGCCTCGGCCAGGCCGGGCACCAGGTCCGAGCCGGTGAGGACCTCGGTCGGCGAGTCCTTCTCGCGCAGCCGCAGCGCGGACTCGCGCGCACCGTCACGGAGCACCGCGACCGTCATGCGGACCTCCTGACGGTCGGGGTGCTCGGCCACCCACTTCGCGAGCTGGGCATCGCCGAGACCGTCGGGGACCGACGCCTCCGCGGACGGCGGCAGCATCATGCGCTCCACCGTGAGGGCGCAGCCCGCCACCGCGTCCGGCCAGGCGATGGTGCCGAGGAATTCGTCCAGCGGCTTGTCCGCGGGAATCTCCTCCTGCTCGATGGGGGTGTAGCCGGCGTGCTCCACGCCGTCGTCGAGGCCGAGCTGGGAGGCGAGGCCGGGTTCCTGGGTGCGCAGTCGCGCCGTGTCGACCAGCGCGAAGAGGCGGGCGGGCCGGTCCCAGCCGAGGCCGGATACGTACTCGTCGATCTCGAGGACCGCCCGAGTGAGGGGGCTCGCTGCCATGGGAGTGTTGGACATGGTCACAATCCTGCCTCGTTAGTCCCGAGAAACGGGAACCGAGTAAAGCGTAGGTAAGTTGCATAGGTGTGGGTCCGCGATCTCGGGGGCCTGACGGACCAACAGCGAATCAACAGCGAACTTCGAGGTGCGCACCTTGGCTTTCCAGATGCCGGACCGCGGCGGAGGCCCGACGGGGCCACGGATCAGAGTGGGCCGACCCTCCCGGCGCGTCCGGACCCTGCTCATGACACTGGGGGTCCTTGCCGTTCTGGCCATGGCCTTCGTCATGTTCTCCGGGTTCTGGACGGACTGGCTGTGGTATCGATCGGTCAACTATTCGTCGGTCTTCACGACGACCCTGTGGACCAAGATCGGCCTGTTCTTCGTCTTCGGCCTGCTCATGGCGGCCGCAGTCGGCGTGAACATCTGGCTGGCGCACCGGCTGCGCCCGCCGCTGAGCGCCATGTCGATGGAGCAGCAGAGCCTCGACCGGTACCGCATGGGAATCGCCCCCTACAAGAAGTGGCTCCTCATCGGGGTCACCGCTCTGGTGGGGCTGATCGCGGGCGCGTCCGCCGCCGGACAGTGGCGCACGTGGCTCCTGTGGGTCAATGGCGTGTCCTTCGGCCAGAAGGACCCGCAGTTCCACATGGACGTGTCGTTCTTCGCGTTCGACCTGCCCTGGTACCGCTTCCTGCTCGGCTTCGGCTTCGCGGCGACGGTGCTCTCCCTGGTCGCCGCCGCCCTGACGCACTACCTGTACGGCGGGCTGCGGATCACCAGCCCCGGCGCGCGCGCGACCGCGGCGGCCACCGGTCACCTGTCGGTGCTGCTCGGCGTCTTCGTGTCGCTGAAGGCCATCGCGTACTGGCTCGACCGGTACGGCCTCGCGGTGAAGTCCAGCGACTTCAAGGCGACCGGTAACTGGACGGGCCTGCGGTACGTCGACGCGAACGCGTACCTGCCGGCGAAGACGATCCTGTTCTGCATCGCCGTCATCTGCGCGATCCTCTTCTTCGCGACGCTCTGGCGGCGCACCTGGCAGCTGCCCGTGATCGGCTTCGGCCTCATGGTGCTCTCGGCGATCCTCATCGGCGGGCTCTACCCCGCGATCGTCCAGAAGTTCCAGGTCCAGCCGAACGAGCAGGCCAAGGAAGCCCCGTACATCGAGAAGAACATCGAGGCCACCCGCGACGCCTACGGCATCAACGGTGTGAAGCCCGAGGAGTACAAGGGCGCGGGCAAGGTCGACGAGGACCCGAAGAAGAAGCGCGAGAACGCGGACACGGCGGCCAACTACCGCCTGAACGACCCGAACATCGTCTCGCCGACCTTCCAGCAGCTGGAGCAGGAGCGCAGCTACTACCAGTTCCCGAAGACGCTGGACGTGGACCGCTACAACGGCCAGGACACCATCGTCGGCCTGCGCGAGATCGACGTGAACAAGCTCGACAAGCGCAACTGGATCAACGACCACTTCGCCTACACGCACGGCTACGGAATGGTCGCCGCCAAGGGCACGGAGACGAAGAAGGGCTCCAAGGGCGCCCCGGCGTTCACCGAGTCCGGTCTGCCGACCAACGGCGAGCTCGGTGAGTACGAGCAGCGGATCTACTACGGCGAGAAGACCACGCAGTACTCGATCGTGGGCGGGCCCCAGAAGGAGCTCGACTACGAGGAGAACGGCGGCGGTCAGAAAACGTACAGCTACAAGGGCGACAGCGGCGTCAACCTCTCCAACCCGATCAACCGCGCGGCGTACGCGGTGTCGTTCGGAGAGCCGCAGATCCTCTACTCCGGAGCCATCGGCGACGGTTCGCGGATCCTGTACAACCGCACGCCCAAGGAGCGCGTCGAGGCGGTCGCCCCGTGGCTGACCATCGACGGCGACGTCTACCCGACGGTGGTCGACGGCCGCATCCAGTGGGTGGTCGACGCCTACACCACGAGCAACGGCTATCCGTACGCCTCGCGGACGACGCTCGGCGACACCACGGCGGACTCCCTGTCGCAGGCCGACAGCCAGCGCACGGTGATCGCCCAGCAGAACCAGGTCAACTACATCCGGAACTCGGTGAAGGCGACCGTCGACGCGTACACCGGTGACGTCAAGCTCTACACCTGGGACGAGAAGGACCCGGTCCTGAAGACCTGGAAGAAGGCGTTCCCGGGGACCGTCAAGGACAAGAGCGAGATCCCGCCGAAGCTCATGGACCACCTGCGCTACCCGCAGGACATGTTCAAGGTGCAGCGCGAACTGCTGACGAAGTACCACGTCACGGACCCCGGCCAGTTCTACAACGCGAGTGACGCCTGGCAGGTGCCGAACGACCCGACGAAGAAGGACGACAGCGCGGTCCCGCCGTACTACCTGTCCATGAAGTCGCCGGGCCAGACGCAGCAGCAGTTCTCCCTGACGACGACGTTCACGCCGAGCGAGCGGCCCAACCTACGGGCGTTCATGACGGTCGACGCCGACGCCAGAAGCAAGAACTACGGCAAGATGCAGCTGCTCAGAGTCCAGGGCGACGTCGACGGCCCGGAACAGGTGCAGAACAAGCTGAACTCCATGACGGAGGTCGGCAACTTCGTCCGTGACATGAAGGGCGCCGACTCCGACGTCCTCTACGGCAATCTGCTGACCGTGCCACTGGACGACGGCTTCCTGTACGTCGAACCCGTCTACGTACAGGGACGCAAGTCGGCGTATCCCCTTCTGAAGAAGGTCGCCGTGTCGTACGGCACGGAGACCGCCTTCGCGGACACCCTCGGTGAGGGCCTGAACCAGGTCTTCAGTACGGAGGGGGCCACCAAGCCACCGGCCGACCAGGACGGCGACGAGCCGACCAAGCCACCGAAGACGAACGATCCGACGGTGCAGGCGGCCCTCGACGACGCGCAGACGGCGTTCGAGGACGGCGAGAAGGCCATGAAGGAAGGCGACTGGAAGAAGTACGGCGAGGCGCAGGACCGCCTTCAGGAGGCCCTGGAGAGGGCCGAGGAGGCCTCGCAGAAGGCCGCCGACAAGAAGGATGCGGACAAAGGCGCGGACAAGGACGCAGGTCAGAAGGGGGACCGCACCGGCTAGCGAGCGGTGAAGCAGCCACCTCGTGCCGTGGTACGGTTTGAACACAACGGCGCGGGGTGGAGCAGCTCGGTAGCTCGCTGGGCTCATAACCCAGAGGTCGCAGGTTCAAATCCTGTCCCCGCTACTGCAAGGTGAAGGCCCGGATCCTTACGGATCCGGGCCTTCGTCGTGTGTACCGGTGCCCGTCGTGCGTGGGCGTCCTGTGCGTGTGCGGATGTCCTATGCCAAGAAATGTGAACGGTGCTCGGTCGGGGGAGAGTTGGGGGATCTGTGTTTGACTTATCTCTCTGTGGGCATGTCGACAAAACGCTGAAGTGACCTCACTGGCTGCGGTATACCAGATGTACCCAGGTTGCAGGTGGTGCGACGATGGACGTTATGGGGGACAAGGCAACTCTGTTGGAGACAGGGCGGTTTGTGCAGCCGGCCGACCGGGAGGATCCCGGGGCGGCCGCCGAGGAGATGCGCCACCGGCTGGCCGCCGAGGCCGGCGACGTGGATGCCATGAGCGTTCTCGGAAGCCTTCTGCTGCGTCGCGGTGATCTCGACGGCGCCGAATCTCTGCTGCGCGCGGCGACCGCCGAGGGCGACCGCGCCGCCGCCAACAACCTCGGAGTCCTCCTGCACCAGCGCGGGTACGCCGACGAGGCCGCAGGCTGGTGGCGGGTCGCCGCCGTCGCCGGATCCGCCGCGGCCGCCCACGCGCTCGGCCGGCACCACCGCGAGCGCGGCGACGAACCCGCCGCCGAGTACTGGCTGCGCCAGTCCGCCGAGCAGGGCCACACCCTCGGGGCGTACGCGCTTGCCGACCTCCTGGAGCACCGCGGCGACGTCGGCGCCGAGCGCTGGCTGCGCGCCGCCGCCGAGCGCGGCCACCGCGAGGCCGCCTACCGCCTCGCCCGCGCGCTCGACCGGCGTGCCGCCAAGGAGCGCCCCGAGCGCTCGGAGCGCCTGGACCGCGCCGAGCGCCCCACGGCCGCGCCCCGACGCCGCACGGACCGAGCCGACCGCGGTGACCGGGCCGCCCGTGCCGACGACGCGGCGGTGCGCACGCCCGCCGACGAGGCCGAGCAGTGGTACCGCCAGGCGGCCGCCCGCGGCCACCGCAGGGCCGCGCTGCACCTCGGCGCGATCCTGGAGCGGCGCGGCGAGCTGAAGGAGGCGGGACGCTGGTACCTCAACTCCGCCAAGGACGGCGAGGCCCGCGCGGCCTGCGCCCTCGGGTTCCTCCTGCGGGACGCGGGCGACGAGGAGAGCGCCGCCGTGTGGTGGCTCAAGGCCGCCCAGGACGGCGACGGCAACGCCGCCAACGCGCTGGGCGCCCTGCACGCCGAGCGCGGCGAGACGCAGACCGCCGAGCGCTGGTACCGCGCCGCCATGGACGCGGGCGACGTGAACGGCGCGTACAACCTCGGGCTGCTCTGCGCCGAGCAGGGCCGCACCGCGCACGCCGACCAGTGGTACCGCCGCGCCGCGTACGCGGGACACCGCGAGGCGGCCAACGCGCTCGCCGTGCTGCTGCTCCAGGGCGGCGACGCGGCAGGCGCCGAGCCGTGGTTCTCCAAGGCCGCGGAGGCGGGCAGTGTCGACGCCGCCTTCAACCTGGGGATCCTCCACGCGAGCCGTGGCGACGAGGCCGCGGCCCTGCGGTGGTACGAGCGTGCGGCGGCCGCCGGGCACACCGACGCCGCCCTCCAGGTCGGCACCGCGCGGCTGCGCGAGGGCGACGAACAGGAGGCCGAGCGGCATCTGCGGTGCGCGGCGGGCGGCGGCAGCGCCGAAGCGGCGTACCGCCTCGGGACGCTGCTCGACGCACGGCGCCCCCCTGCCGAGGCGCCGGTCCTCGGCGAGCCCGCGGCGGCGAAGACCGAGTGCGAGGAGTGGTACGAGCGGGCGGCCGAGATGGGCCACCGCCGCGCCCAGGTCCGGGTCGGCATGCTCGCGTCGGCCCGCGGCGACGTCGTCGAGGCCGCGCGGTGGTACCGCAAGGCCGCCGAGGCAGGCAGCAGCAACGGCGCGTTCAACCTCGGGTTGCTCCTCGCCCGCGAGGGCAGCGAGCCGGAGGCCGCGCTGTGGTGGACCAGGGCCGCCGACGCGGGGCACGGGCGGGCGGCGCTCCGCCTCGCCCTGCTCTACGCCCGGCGCGGGCAGCTGGCGCAGGGACAGCGGTGGGCCTCGCGCGCGGTCGATCTCGGTCCCGCCGAGGTCGCCGAGCGAGCGGGACGCCTGCGCGAGGCGCTGCGACAGGAGCTCACCGCGTAGGCCGCGGCGCCCGTGGGGTCCCGGCGCCCATAGGTCCCGGCGCCCGTGGGGAACGGATTTGCGCTGGTCGTAGCCCTGACGTAGAGTTGCATTCAACGGCGCGGGGTGGAGCAGCTCGGTAGCTCGCTGGGCTCATAACCCAGAGGTCGCAGGTTCAAATCCTGTCCCCGCTACTGAAGATCGAGGGCCGGAAATCCATTGGGTTTCCGGCCCTCGATTCATTTATGGCCCACCGCCTCCTCGTACAGCTCGCGGTCCACCGCCTTCCTCTCCGGCACCTTGTCGCCCTTCGAGACGCCCGCCGCGCGGTACGCGTCCTGCAGACGGTCCGTCGTCCCCGCGCGGATCTCCCAGTCCATGCGGAGCGACGGCGTGGCGAGCAGGACCTCCTTGTCCGTGCTGAGCAGCTTGGCGAGCTCCGTGGCGAAGGCCTTGTCGGCCTTGTAGTCGCCCGCGAAGTACGTGTTCACCGTCCGGATGTACGCGCGCAGCAGCGCCACCCCCGCGTCCGGGTCCTTCTTCAGGAGGTTGGGTCCGAAGAGGAGGCCGCCGAGCGGTTCGGCCTGCGGCTGGCCGCCCAGGAACGCGAACCGTTCGTCGCCGTCGACCTTGCGCCATACGGGGTCGAGGAGCCAGGCGGCGTCGGTGCCGCCGTTCTGGAGCGCGGTGAGGACGTCCGCCGAGCCGAGCTGCTGGAACTTGATCTCGTCGAGCCCGCCGCCGTGCTTGTCGAGCGCCTTGCCCATGGGATACGCGATGACGGACCCCTTGCCGATCATCGTGCCGAGGGTGCGGCCCGCCATGGGGACGTGATCCGCGGTCTCGTCCTCCTTCAGGCGTACCCAGAGGCCGCTCTTGGAGCGGGGGTCGGGGGAGAAGTTGCCGGCCGTCCACTTGATGTCGAACCCGCTGGTGATGCCGTTCATGACGGCCGCTTCCGGGGCGGCCCACTGGGCGTCGATGTCGCCCTTCGCGAGGAGGGGGAGCGCGTCGGGGGTGGGCAGGACCTTCAGGGCGACGTTGAGGCCCTCCTTCTTGAACTCCCCCTTTTCGACGGCCATCTGGAGGGGTGCCACGTACTCGGCGCTCAGGGTGCCGGTGGCGATCGTGATGTCCCGCTTCTTGGGGAGCGGTTTCGGGGCGGGGGCGCCGGAGGCGCAGCGGGCCGGTCTGCGGTCAGGGGCGAGATCGGCGGGGTCGGTCCAGCTGCCCTTGCCGCAGCCCGCCACCGGGCCGACGGCGCGGGGCTTCGCGGGCCCGGCGGGCGGTGGCGCGTCGTCCTCCTTCGCGCAGGCCGCCGCCGCGAGCAGCGAGCCCGCCACGAGGAGCGCGAGGGCGGTGGTACGGGTAGGGGCGCTGGTACACGTACGGGTACGCATGGAGCCTCCCGGGGGCAGCTTGGTCACGACTGGCTCCGGCCCCGGTCGCGCGGGGCCCACGGTGTGAGCAGCCGGCCCGCGATCCGCACCAGCTCGGAGAAGACGACGCCGAGGGCGGCGACACAGACGATGCCGACGAACATCACGTCGTTCTGGAAGAGCGCCCGCGAGTCGAAGATGAGGTGCCCGAGGCCGTCGGCCGCCGCGATCTGCTCCGAGGCGACGATCACGAGGACCGCGACCCCTGCGGCGATCCGCGCGCCGACCAGCACCGCGGGCAGGGACGCGGGCAGCAGGACATGGCGGAACATCTGCCAGGGCGAGGCGCCGAAGACCTGCCCGGCGTCGCGGTGCCCGGACGGGACGGCCAGGACCGCCGCCATCGTCGAGATCCAGACGAAGAAGAAGACGGTCGCGGCGACGAGCGCGATCTGCGGGCCCTCGCCGAGGCCGAACATGTTGAGGAAGACGGGCAGCAGAGCCAGCTTGGGCACGACGTACAGCGCGTCGAGCGTGGGTTCCAGAGCGGCCCGTACGACGGACAGGGAGCCCATCAGGAGGCCGAGCGCGTACCCGGCGGCCGTCCCGATCGCGTACCCCGCGAGGACGCGCTTGAGCGTGGCCCAGACGTCCGGCCACAGCTCACCGTCGGCGGCGCGGTGCCAGCCGTCCTCCAGGATCGTCTGCGGCGCGGGGTAGACGCGGTCGTCGATCCAGCCGCGGACGGCGGCCAGCTGCCACAGCAGGATCAGGGCGGCGGGCACGCCCACGGCGAGGGACAGCTCCAGGGCGCGGCGGCGGCGATGGGTGCGGACTGGGTGCAGCTCCTGGGGGCCGGGACGCCGCACCAGGAGGCTTTCGTCCCCGGGCGCCTTCTCCGTGACGGCGCTCATGCGGCCGCCCTGACGCCGACCTCGCCCCGCAACAGCTCCCACAGCTCGCTCTTGAGCGCGGTGAACTCCGGCGCGGAGCGCACCGCGCCCGTGCGGGGGCGGGCGAAGGGAGGGCGTCGCTCGGCGATGACGCGTCCCGGCCTGGCCGACATCACCAGGACACGGTCGCCGAGAACGATCGCCTCTTCGAGGCTGTGGGTGATGAAAAGAGTGGTGGTTTCCGTGGTCTGCGTGAGGGCCAGCAGCTCATCCTGAAGGATGGTGCGGAGCTGGGCGTCGAGGGCCGCGAAGGGCTCATCCATGAGGAGGATCTCGGGCTCCACCGCCAGGGCGCGGGCGATGGCGACGCGCTGGCGCATGCCGCCGGAGAGGGCGGCGGGGTAGGCGTCGGCGAAGTCGGCGAGGCCCATGCGGGTCAGCCACCGGGTGGCGCGGGCGTTCGCCTCGCGGCGCGGGACCTTCTGGATGTCGAGGCCGAAACGTACGTTGGCCCGCACCGTCTTCCAGTCGTAGATGCCGTAGTCCTGGAAGATCATGGCGACCGGCCGCCGGGCGGACGTGCGGATGCTCAGCTCGCCGGAGCTGGGCCGCAGCAGCCCCGCGGCGATGCGCAGCAGGGTCGACTTGCCGCACCCCGAGGGGCCGACGACACAGGTGAACTCGCCGGGGGCGATGTCCAGGTCGACGGGGCCGAGCGCGTGCACCGCTCGGGCGGCCCGGCCGAAGGTTCTGGTCACCGCGCGGGCGCGCAGTTTGGGTGGTGAGGGAGGTGACGGGTGCGGATCTTCCACGGCTTCTCCTTGCGGAGGGCAGGCGGATGTCGGGCGCCGCAGAGAATATGACGGGCCGTCAGATCTTGGAAGGGGTACGCCGAAGGGCCCGGCGCCGAGGACGGTGCCGGGCCCTTACAGGCGTACGGAAAACGGGTTACGCGCCCGAGCAGTTGGGGCAGACCCCGCGGTACGTGACCTCGACGTCCTCGATCGTGAAGCCGAAGCGCTCCGAGTCGGGGAGGCTGGTCAGGGGGTTGCCCGTCGGGTGCACGTCACGGATCGCGCCGCAGCGGGCGCAGACCAGGTGCTGGTGGGGGCGGTGCGCGTTCGGGTCGTACCGCTTCGCGCGGCGGTCCGTCGAGACCTCGAGGATCTCGCCGAGGGTCACCAGCTCGCCCAGCGTGTTGTAGACGGTCGCCCGGGAGATCTCGGGCAGCTTGTCCGCGGCGCGGGCATGCACTTCGTCCGCCGTGAGGTGGACGTGGTCCCCGTCGAGGACCTCGGCCACGACGCGCCGCTGCGCCGTCATGCGCCAACCGCGTCCGCGCAGTCGTTCCAACAGGTCACTCATGAAGCCAGCCTAACAGGCAGGGGACCTAAATCCCGAACGGGTGTGACTTTGGATTCTCGCTTGACTTAGACAAAGTCTATCGTAGGATCGAGTACGGCGAGGCCGACGGCACGCCATGGGCAGCACGCCAAGGACAGGACTTGCAGGTATGACGCAGGAGGCGCACGTGACGCAGGGACCGCTCACCACGGAGGCCGGCGCGCCGGTCGCCGACAACCAGAACAGTGAGACCGCGGGTCTCGGCGGCCCGGTCCTCGTGCAGGACCAGCTGCTGCTCGAGAAGCTCGCGCACTTCAACCGCGAGCGGATCCCGGAGCGTGTGGTGCACGCCCGCGGCGCCGGTGCGTACGGCACCTTCACGCTCACCCGTGACGTCTCGCAGTGGACGCGCGCCAAGTTCCTCTCCGAGGTCGGCAAGCAGACCGAGACGTTCCTGCGCTTCTCCACCGTGGCCGGCAACCTCGGCGCGGCCGACGCGGTGCGTGACCCGCGTGGCTGGGCGCTGAAGTTCTACACGGAAGAGGGCAACTACGACCTCGTCGGCAACAACACCCCGGTCTTCTTCATCCGGGACGCCATCAAGTTCCCCGACTTCATCCACACCCAGAAGCGCGACCCCTACACGGGCTCGCAGGAGGCGGACAACGTCTGGGACTTCTGGGGCCTCAGCCCGGAGAGCACCCACCAGGTGACCTGGCTCTTCGGCGACCGCGGCATCCCCGCCTCGTACCGCCACATGGACGGCTTCGGCTCGCACACGTTCCAGTGGAACAACGAGGCCGGCGAGGTCTTCTGGGTCAAGTACCACTTCAAGACCGACCAGGGCATCAAGAACCTCACCCAGGACGAGGCCAACAAGCTCGCAGGTGAGGACCCCGACTCCCACCAGCGCGACCTGCGCGAGGCCATCGAGCGCGGCGAGTTCCCGACCTGGTCCGTGCAGGTGCAGATCATGCCGGCGGCGGAGGCGGCCACCTACCGCTTCAACCCGTTCGACCTCACCAAGGTGTGGCCGCACGCGGACTACCCGCCGATCGAGATCGGCAAGCTGGAGCTCAACCGCAACCCGGAGAACGTCTTCGCCGAGGTCGAGCAGTCCATCTTCAGCCCCGCCCACTTCGTGCCGGGCATCGGTCCGTCCCCGGACAAGATGCTCCAGGGCCGTCTCTTCGCGTACGGCGACGCCCACCGCTACCGCGTCGGCATCAACGCCGACCACCTGCCGGTGAACCGTCCGCACGCCACCGAGGCGCGCACCCACTCCCGTGACGGCTTCCTGTACGACGGCCGCCACAAGGGCGCGAAGAACTACGAGCCGAACAGCTTCGGCGGCCCGTTCCAGACGGACCGCGCGCTGTGGCAGCCCGTGCCCGTCACCGGCGCCACCGGCAACCACGAGACGCCGCGGCACGCCGAGGACAACGACTTCGTGCAGGCGGGCAATCTCTACCGCCTGATGTCCGAGGACGAGAAGGGCCGCCTGATCGACAACCTGTCGGGCTTCCTGGCCAAGGTCTCGCGCGAGGACATCGTCGACCGCGCGGTCAACAACTTCCGTCAGGCCGACGGAGACTTCGGCAAGCGGCTGGAGGCCGCGGTCCAGGCCCTGCGCGGCTGACCAGTACCACTTGTCGTGGAAAGACGGCGGGCCGGTTCCCTTCGGGGGCCGGCCCGCCGCCGTGTTATCAGCCCGTCAACTGCGCCGACGCGCGCCGGTCGGGCGCCCAGCAGCGGATGATGTCGCGCACCGAGACGATGCCCGTGGGCTCGTTCCCGTCCATGACGATGAGATGCCGGAAGCCGCCGTGCGCCATCGCGTCCGCCGCTTCCTCCAGGGTCCACGCCGGGGTGGCGAAGACGACTTCGGTCGTGGTGTGGGTGCCGGCGATCTCGCTGTCCGGGCTCTGGCCGAGGGCGAGCGAGTTGAGGACGTCGCGCTCGGTCAGGATGCCGAGTCCGTAGGTGTCGGGGTCCAGGACGACAGCCGCTCCGACGTGGCGCGCTGACATCAGCCTGGCCGCCTGGCGCAGGGTGTGGGTGGGGCCGATGGTCAGGACCACCGTGCTCATGGCGTCGCGGACGAGCATGGGCGTGAGCCACCTCCTTGGTGGAACCGAGGCCTCCTGGTGGGCGAAGGATTGCCTCCGCTACCTGCTGGAGAACGGTTTCACAAGTTCACAAGTGGGGGGACTCATAGAGTCGCAGCCCGGTGGGAGGGCAGCAAGGGGCCGGACGGGGTGAGTTGGCGGAGCCGGTCGCGGGGCGGTTCAGTACCGCTGGTTGAGATAGCCGAGCAGCTCGTCGTGGAGCAGGCCGTTCGACGCCGCCGCGTTGCCGCTGTGGGGGCCCGGCCTGCCGTCGAGACCGGTGAAGGTGCCGCCCGCCTCCGTCACCACGATCGCGGTCGCCGCCATGTCCCAGAGCGAGAGCTCCGGCTCCGCGCAGAGGTCGACCGAGCCCTCGGCGACCATCATGTACGGCCAGAAGTCGCCGTATCCGCGCGTGCGCCACACCGACCTCGTGAGGTCCAGGAAGCCGTCGAGGCGGCCCTGCTCCTCCCAGCCGGACAGCGAGGAGTACGCCAGCGAGGCATCCCCGAGCTGCGCGACCTTGGAGACCTGCAGCCGCGTCGCCGAGGTGAGGGACCGGCCCGTGTAGGCGCCGCCGCCCTTCGCGGCCCACCAGCGGCGGCCGAGCGCGGGCGCCGAGACGACCCCGACCACCGGCTGGTAGCCGCCCTCGCCGGCTTCCGTCAGGGCGATCAGGGTGGCCCACACCGGGACGCCGCGCACGTAGTTCTTGGTGCCGTCGATCGGGTCGACCACCCAGCGGCGCGGCCCGGTGCCCTCGACGCCGTACTCCTCGCCGAGGATCGCGTCGCGCGGCCTGGCCCGCTGGAGATGGCCACGGATCAGCTCCTCGGCGGCCTTGTCGGCCTCGCTCACCGGCGTCATGTCCGGCTTGGTCTCGACCTTCAGGTCGAGGGCCTTGAACCGGTCCATGGTCGCGGCGTCGGCGGCGTCCGCGAGGACGTGGGCGAGACGCAGGTCATCGTGGTAGTCGGGCATGGGTGAACAGTATCGATCTCGATCGGCACGATCCACAGGGCCGTGTCGCGGACGCCGTGCACCCGCTGCCGAGCTGTTGCCGGGACTATTGACAGTGCCGCCGAGCGCGTCAACTCTGGCACGGGAGCCGCTCTGACCCGGAGGCGACGATGCCTGCAGCACGGGAATCCTTACTGGACGCGGCGTACACAGCGCTCGCGCGACGGCCGTGGCCCGGTGTCCGCATGGTCGATGTGGCGGCCGCCGCCGGGGTGTCCCGGCAGACCCTCTACAACGAGTTCGGCAGCAAGGACGGCCTCGCCCGTGCCCTGTTGCGGCGCGAGACGGACGGCTATCTGCACGGCGTCGAACGCGCACTCGCCGAGGAGCGCGAACCCGCCGACCGCCTCGCCGCCGTCGCCGCGTGGACCGTGGGCGCCGCCCGCACCAACGTGCTCGTCCGCGCCGCCCTCACCGGCTGCTGGAGCGAGCGCCTTCCCGCGCCGAGCCGCGCCGCCGGATCGACCTCGTCCGTGCCCGCGCAGCGCCGCGCGGACGCCGGAGTGCCCTCGTCCGGAGAGCTGCTCGCCCTCGTACGGGACCGCACGGTCCTCGCGCTCGGCGGCCGCGGCCGCGTCAGGGACCCCGACCTCGCCCGCGCCTGTGAGAGCGCCGTCCGCCTCGCCCTGTCCTACGTCGTCGCGCCCGCCGGAAACGACGACGACCCCGCGGAAGTGGTCCGCGGGGCCATCGGGCGCTGGGTGGCGGCCAAGTAGGCGCGAGGCGTACGCGCTCAGTGCGCCGAGCCCGACAGCTGCAGGCCGATCACGCCGATGATGACGAAGGAGATCGAGACGATCTTCAGCGTGGAGACCAGGTCGCCGAGGAAGATCATCCCGTAGATGGCCGTGCCCGCGGCGCCGATGCCCGTCCAGACCGCGTACGCCGGACCCACGTCCAGCTTCCGCAGCGCGAGCGTCAGCAGACCGAAACTGCCCAGGGCGAAGCAGGCGAACGCGATCGTGGGCCAGAGCCGGGTGAAGCCGTGCGACAGCTTGAGACAGACCGCGAAGCCGGTCTCGAGGATCCCCGCGACGATGACCAGCAGCCACGCCATGTCCTTGCCTCCCGTACTCGTCCGTGTCCCGAGGCCGCTTCGTCTGGCTTGAATCCGGCTTGGTGCGATTATGCATTTACCTTTGCCGTCCGCGGCGCAAACCCGACGAGCCGCCGAGCCGCCGAGACGCGGGGAGGTCAGTC